>NZ_VDUY01000001.1 GCF_008039575.1 Zeimonas arvi
CGTACCCAGATGCTTGCGAAGTGGCAGCACCACTACAACTGGCACCGCCCGCATCAGGGCATCGGCGGCGTGCCGCCGATCTCCAGACTCAACGCCGCGTCAGACAACAACGTCTTGACGCTTCACAGCTAGGCGTCCGGGCGGCACTCTGCCGCCCAGACTCCCTAGTCCTCGATCGCGCGCACCGGCATCCGGTTGCGGATCGCCATCACCACCCCGGTCGTCACGATGAGCCCCAAGCCGAGCAGCGCCGGCAGGTCCGGGAACTGGCCGAAGAACACGAAGCCGAAGACCAGCGCCGCCGCGGCGTGCGCGTAGCCGTAGGGCGCGAGCGACGAGGCCGATGCGATCTCGTAGGCGCGCACCAGCATCAGGTGGCCCACCGCGCCGATCGCCCCGGTGGCCACGAAGAGGATCGCGTCGAGCGGCCCGGTGGGCAGGCTCCAGGCTCCCGGCGCGAACAGCGACAGCAGCAGGGCCGCCACCGCGCCGCCGATGAACAGCGTGGCCAGCCCGTTGTCCACGCCGCTGAGTTGCCGCGTGAGCAGTTGATAGCCCATCGCGAACACCGCGGTCAGCAGCGGCAGCAAGGCCGCCCAGCCGAACAGCGCGCTGCCCGGACGCACGATCAGCATCACTCCGGCGAAGCTGGCCACCAGCGCCCACCAGGTGCCCGGCGGCGTGCGCTCCTTCAGCCACCAGACCGCGCCCGCGGTGACCAGCACCGGCGCGATCGCCACGATCGCAGTGGCCTCGGCCAGCGGCAGGTAGGCGATGCTCGAGAAGAAGCAGATCGACGACAGGCCCAGGCAGAGCCCGCGGGCCACCTGCAGCCCGGGGCTGCGGGTCACGAAGAGCCTGCGGCCCATCGTGGGCGCGAACACCGCGACCATGATCACCACATGGAACACGTAGCGCGCCCAGGCCACCATCATCGGCGAGTGGGTCTGCGACAAGTGCTTGGCGATGCTGTCGAGCAGCGAGAACATCACGCAGGCGCCCACCGCGAGCAGCACGCCGCGCAGCGGCGCGCGGACGGACACCGCGGGCACCGGCACCCGGGCCGGGGCCGTCGCCTCGGCCGGCAGCGCCGGCGCGCCGTCGGGCGCCAGCACCGGACCGGCGATCGCCGCCGCGCGCTCCTGCGCCGCCGGTTCGAGCGTCTCCGGCTGCGCGGCAACCCCCGCAGTCTCGCGCTCCGGGCGCATCGGGCCGCGACCGCGCAAGGCCATCGTCACGCCGGTCAGCGCGATCAGCCCCATGCCGGCCAGCGCGACCAGGTCCGGGAAGTTCCCGAAGACCAGCCAGCCCAGGGTCAGCGCGGCCACGATCTGCAGGTAGATGAAGGGCGCGAGCAGCGAGGCCGGCGCCCGCTCGAAGCCGCGCACCAGCAGCAGGTGACTGAACGCGCCCATCGCGCCCATGGCCAGGAACAGGCCGGCGTCGGTCCAGTTGCGTGGCAGCTCCCAGTACCAGGGCACCACCAGCGTGGCCAGCGCGGTGGCCACCAGCGCGCCCAGGAACAACGTGGAGAGTCCGTCGTCGACGCCCGCCAGCTTGCGGGTGAGCAGCTGGTAGCCGGCGAAGCAGAAGGCCGTCGCCAGCGGAAAGAGCGCCGGCCAGCCGAAGACCTGGCCGCCCGGGCGCACGATCAGCAGCACGCCGGCGAAGCTCACCGCCAGCGCCCACCAGGTGCCCGGGGGCGCCTTCTCGCGCAGGAAGCGGCGCGCCAGCAGCGTGAGCAGGATCGGCGCGACCATCGTGATGGACGAAGCCTCGGCCAACGGCATCAGCGAGATGCCCGACACGAAGAACAGCGTGGACATCCCGAGCACCACGCCGCGCGCGATCTGAAGCCCCGGGCGCTGCGTGGCCACCAGCCGCGCGCCCATCCGCGGCCACAGCAGCGCCACCATGATCACCACGTGGAAGAAGTAGCGCGCCCAGATGACCAGCGGCAGCGGATAGCTCTGCGAGAGATGCTTGGCGAAGGAGTCGAGGACGGAGAACGACGAGACCGCCGCGACGACGAGCAGGATGCCGACGAACTGGCGCCGGCGTTGCGCGCCGTCGTTCACGCCGGGAACACGCCCGTCGACAGGTAACGGTCGCCGCGGTCGCAGACGATGAACACGATCGTCGCGTTCTCGACGGTCTCGGCGATCCGCAAGGCGATGCAGCAGGCGCCGGCGGCCGAGATGCCGCAGAAGATGCCCTCTTCGGCGGCCAGCCTGCGCGCCATCTGCTCGGCATCGGCCTGCGTGACCGACTCGGTGCGGTCGACGATCGCATGGCGATAGATCTTCGGCAGGTACTCGACCGGCCACTTCCGGATGCCCGGGATCGACGAGCCTTCGGCGGGCTGAGCGCCCACGATCTGCACCGCCGGATTCCTTTCCTTCAGGTAGCGCGACACGCCGGTGATTGTGCCGGTGGTGCCCATCGCCGACACGAAATGCGTGACCTGCCCGCGCGTCTGCTCCCAGATCTCGGGGCCGGTGGTTTCGTAGTGCGCCGCCCAGTTGTCGTCGTTGGAGAACTGGTCGAGCACCCGGCCCTTGCCCTCGGCCTGCATCCGGTCGGCCAGGTCGCGGGCGCCCTCCATGCCTTCCTTCTGGCTGACCAGGATCAGCTCGGCGCCGTAGGCCTTCATCGACTGCCGGCGCTCGACCGACAGGTTGTCGGGCATGATCAGGACCATCCGGTAGCCGCGTATCGCCGCCGCCATGGCCAATGCGATGCCGGTGTTGCCGGAAGTGGCCTCGATCAGCGTGTCGCCCGGCCGGATCTCGCCGCGCGCCTCGGCCTTGGCGATCATCGCCAGCGCCGGCCGGTCCTTGACCGAACCTGCCGGATTGTTGCCCTCCAGCTTGCCCAGGATCAGGTTGCCGCGCGCGGCGTTGGCGGCGCCGGGCAGGCGCTGCAGCCGCACCAGCGGCGTGTGGCCGATCGTGTCCTCGATCGTCGGGTAGGTCGGGCGTTCGCTCATGCTTGGCGTCCCATTGTTTGACGTCCATCGGGGCCGGGCAGGGCCGACCGGGGTTGTCAGTGGCTGACGGCGGGCTCGTCGGCCAGCATGGTCACGCCCGGCAGCCCCGCGTGCAGGATCGCCTTGCGCAAGGCCTCGATGGCCGGCCGCCGCGAGTAGCTCTTGCGCCAGGCCAGCGACACTCGCCGGTAAGGCTCGGGCGTCTCGAACGGGAGATAGGTCAGCAGGCCGTCGTCGCTCATGTCGGGCCGGACCATCTTGGGCAGCACCGTGACGCCGATGCCCGAGGCCACCATGTGCCGGATGGTTTCCAGCGAGGAGCCCTCGAAGGTCTTCTGGATGCCGGCGCTGGCCTGCGAGAAACGCGACAGCTCCGGGCAGACCTCGAGCACGTGGTCGCGGAAGCAGTGGCCGGTGCCGAGCAGAAGCATCGTCTGCTCCTTGAGCTCCTCGGAACGGATCTTCCTGCGCTTCGCCCAGGGGTGGTGTTTCGGCACGGCCACGATGAAGGGCTCGTCGTAGACCGCCTGCGTGACCAACCCGGCGTCGTGGAAGGGATCGGCCACGATGGCCACGTCGATGTCGCCCTGGCGCAGCAGCTCGAGCAGCTTGACCGTGTAGTTCTCCTGCAGCAGCAGCGGCATCTGCGGCGCGTCGGCGATCATCCGCCGCACCAGGTGCGGCAGCAGGTAGGGGCCGATCGTGTAGATCACACCCACCCGCAGGGGCCCGGCAAGCGGGTCGCGGCCCTGCGCCGCGATCTCGCGGATCGCGTTGCTCTGCTCGAGCACGTGCTGGGCCTGCTCGACGATCTGCTCGCCCACCGGCGTGACCGCGACCTCGGAACCGCCGCGCTCGAAGAGCTGGACACCGAGTTCGTCCTCGAGCTTCTTGATCGCGACCGAAAGCGTAGGCTGGCTGACGAAGCAGGCCTCGGCGGCGCGGCCGAAGTGGCGCTCGCGCGCCAGGGCCACGATGTACTTGAGTTCGGTGAGCGTCATGGGGTCGGACGATGATATCAAGGCGCCCGGCCGGGGCCGCGGCTCGGGCATACTCCCGATCATGGTTCCGGAACACGACTCCGAAGCACTGCCCGCCGGCGCTGCCGAACGCGCCCGCCTGATCGCGCTGGACTGGGGCAGCTCCTCGTTGCGCGGCTGGCTGCTCGATGCGAACGGCGAGGTGCTCGACCGGCGCGAGGCGCCGCTGGGCATCCTGAACGTGCGCGAAGGCCGCTTCGCCGAGGCCTTCCGGGCCTTCTGCGCGCTGTGGCTCGCCATCCGCCCCGACCTGCCGGCGATCGCCTCCGGCATGATCGGCAGCCGGCAAGGCTGGCGCGAAGCGCCCTACGTGGCCACCCCGGCCGGATTCGACGCGCTGGCCTCGGGCCTGCTGGATCTCGGCGACGAAGCCGGCCGCCCCTTCCGGATCGTGCCGGGGCTGGTCACCCGGCCGCCCGGCGGATCGCCCGACGTGATCCGGGGCGAGGAGACCCAGGTGTTCGGGGCGATCGGGACCGGCGCCAGCGGAACGGCCCTCTTCCTGCTGCCGGGCACGCACAGCAAGTGGGTCGCCACGCGCGACGCGGTCGTCACCGGGTTTCGCACCTGCATGACCGGCGAGCTCTACGCGGTCATGCGCCAGCACTCGATCCTCGGGCGGCTGTGCGAGGAACCCGAATCGCCCGATGCCCCCGGTCCCTTGTCGGCCTTCGACGACGGCGTGCGCCGCGGCCTGGCCGAACCCGGCGCCCTGGGCCACCTGCTGTTCACGGTGCGCAGCGAAGGCCTGCTCGGCCAGCGCCCGCCCGATCACCTGCCCGGCTACCTGTCCGGTCTGCTGATCGGGGCGGAGATCGGCGACGCGCTGCGCGCCTTCTCGCCACGCCAGGCGCCCTGCGTGATCGCCGCGCCGGCGCTGGCCGCCCGCTACCTGCGCGCGCTGCACCTGGCCGGCATCGAGGCCACTGCCGCGCAAGGCGAGCCGGCCCGGGACGGGCTGTACGCGATCGCCGCCCACGCGGGGCTCGTCGCCTGAGCGCCGGCCCTTCGATCCTCGACGACGCCTCCGAAGCGCAACGCGATTTCCCTGAATCCGAACGCGATGTCCCCGACTCCGAACACGACGACGCCCCGCCACCCCGAACTCGACGCCGCGATCGCGGCGCTTCCGCTGGTCGCGATCCTGCGCGGCCTCACCCCCGCCGAGGCCCCGGCCATCGGCGACGCGCTGCGCGACGCCGGCTTCCGGCTGATCGAGGTGCCGCTGAACTCGCCCGATCCGCTCGCCAGCATCGGCCTGCTGGCCGCGCGTCTCTCGGACTGCGTGGTCGGCGCCGGCACGGTGCTGGAGGCCGCCGAGGTCCGCGCGGTCCGCGAGGCCGGCGGCGGTCTGGTGGTGTCGCCCAGCTTCGACCCCGAGGTGGTGCGGCAGGCGGCAGCGCTGGGAATGCCGGCGGTGCCGGGTGTCGCCACCCCGTCCGAGGCCTTCGCCGCGCTGAAGGCCGGCGCGGCGGCGCTCAAGCTCTTCCCCGCCGAGGGCATCCCGCCGGAAGCGCTGCGCGCCTGGCGCGCGGTCGTGCCGGCCTCGGTGGCCATCCTGCCGGTGGGCGGCATCACCCCCGAGAAGATGGCCGTCTGGCGCGCCGCCGGCGCCTCGGGCTTCGGGCTGGGCTCGGCGCTCTACCGCCCCGGCGACGAGGCCCGCGCGGTCGGCGAGCGCGCGCGCCGCTTTGTCGCGGCCTGGAACGCAGCGAACGGGCGATTCAGCGTCTGAAGCGCGCCGCCGTCGGCGGCCGCGCCGCCATCGCACCGCGCAATCGCCGCTCAGCGCCGGCGATTGCGCCGATCGATTTCGTCGTGGTAGCCGCGGGTGTCGGCGGGCCAGGTCGACTTGATGAATGCCAGCACCGCCCAGATCTCGGCGTCCGACAAACGCCCGGCGTAGGCCGGCATGTCGCTTTCGTAGCCGGCCGGCGCGTAGGCCTCAACGCCATCCTTGACGATGCCGAACAACTGCTCGGCCGGGTGATGCCAGGTGTGGCCCGAAGGGTCGTGCGGCGGCGCCGGCAGCCGGCCGTTGATCAGGCGCGTCTGCCAGTCGGGCTGGCCTTCGAGTTGCACGCCGTGGCAGCTCGCGCATTCGCGCTGGTAGACACGCTCGCCCAGGGCGAGCACGCGCGGGTCGGTGCTGTCCATGGGACTTGCTGCCGTCCGGGCGAACTGCCACCACCCCAGGCCGGCGATCGACGCGACCAGGGCGGCGCCTGCGAGCAGCCCGATGACCGGCACACCGCGCCGCGATGGGGTTCCCTCCGTCATCGTCCTGTCCTTGCTCCGCGGGCCTGGGCCGGCCGCCTGGCCATGCCCTCGAATCCGACATTGTCCTGGGTCAACGCACGCCGGGCAATGCGATTGACGCCGCCGACAGCGGGTGCCATCTTGAGCGCTCGCACGGTGCGACGCACCGCCTGCCGGCAGCGCCGGCCCTATCCCGCCTTCGACTGCCGACGGGATCCGACCCCCCTCTCTCAGGCGGTCGCCGCGGCGAGAGCCTGCGTCGGTCCTTGGTCCAGGATCTGCGCCGCTATCCAGGAGACGGACATGAAGCGAATGATCCTTGCCTCGGCCCTCGCGCTCTCCGCGGGACTAGCCGTCGCCCAACCCTCGCCGAACGCGCAGGCGCCCGGCGGCTGGGGCCACGGCTGGGGCATGGGTCCTGGCTGGGGCATGGGCCCCGGCATGATGGGCGGCTACGGGTCCGGCTACGGCATGGGCCCCGGCATGATGGGCGGCTACGGGCCGGGCTACGGCATGGGCCCCGGGATGATGGGCGGCCATGGCCCCGGCTGGGGAATGGTCCAGGGCATGATGGGCTTCGGCGCGGGCCGCGCGATGTGGCTGGCCGATCTGACCGAGAAGCAGCGTGGCGAACTCGCGAAGATCCAGGACGAGACCCGCCGCAAGCAGTGGGAGCTCGCCGGCAAGATGCACGACGAGATGGCGGGGGTCCGCGACGCGATGGCCGCCCCGGGCAAGCGGGATCGCGCCGCCGCGCTGGCTGCCTTCGACCGGATGAGCGCGCTGCGCAGGCAGCGTCTCGAGATCGCCCTCGACACCGCAGACCGCGTCGACCAGGTTCTCACACCCGAGCAGCGCGACAAGCTGCGCAACTGGGGGCCGTGGTGGGGGCCGGGAGACGGAGGCCCTCGATGATGTGGGGCGGCATGTACGACGGTGGATGGGGATGGGGCATGGGCTGGGGCCTGATGGGCCTGCTCCATGGCGTGCTCTGGCTGGTGCTGATCGCGATGGGAATCTTCGTGCTGGCGCGGTGGCTGCGCGCCGACGCCGCAACGACTGGCCACGGCGCGGAAAGCGCCCTGGATGTCCTGAAGAAGCGCTACGCGCGCGGCGAGATCGGCAAGGAGGAGTACGAGGAGAAAAAGCGCGACCTGAGCGCCTGAGCCGGCCCGGCACGGGCGCCTGGGGCCCCTCGGGCCTTCATGCCTTGAGGAATTCCTCGCGCCCGCCCAGCCAACGCTCGAGGTGCGCGTCGACCGCCGCTGGATCCTCGCGCAACATCTGGTCGGCGGTCTCGCGCGCGACGGCCACCAGCTCGGAGTCGCGCTCGAGGTCCGCGAAGCGCAGCAGCATCTGCCCCGACTGGCGGGCGCCGAGCAGCTCGCCGGGCCCGCGCTGCATCAGGTCGCGGCGCGCGATCTCGAAGCCGTCGGTGGTCTCGTACATCGTGCGCAGCCGCTCGCGCGCGGTCGCCGACAGCGGGTTGCGGTACATCAGCACGCAGAAGCTCTCGGTCGTGCCGCGCCCCACCCGGCCGCGCAGCTGGTGCAGCTGCGCGAGGCCGAAACGCTCGGCGTGCTCGATGATCATCAGCGAGGCGTTGGGCACGTCCACGCCGACCTCGATCACCGTGGTGGCCACCAGCACCTGCACCTCGCCGCGCACGAAGCCGTCCATCACCGCCTGCTTGTCGGCCGGCGGCATCCGTCCGTGGACCAGGCCCACGCGGATCGGCGCGAGCTCCCGGGACAGGCGCTCGTGGGTGTCGATCGCGGTCTGCAGGTCGAGCGACTCGCTCTCCTCGATCAGCGGGCAGACCCAGTAGACCTGGCGCCCGGCGGCGGCGGCGGCGCGCAGCCGGTCGATGACCTCGTCGCGCCGCGCCTCGGACACCAGCTTGGTGACCACCGGCGTGCGACCCGGCGGCAGCTCGTCGATGACCGACACGTCGAGGTCGGCGTAGTAGGACATGGCCAGCGTGCGCGGGATCGGCGTGGCGCTCATCATCAGCTGATGCGGCAGCAGGCCGCCTGCCGCGGCCGTGTCGAGCTTGGCCCGCAGGGCCAGCCGCTGAGCCACGCCGAAGCGGTGCTGCTCGTCGACGATCGCCAGGCCCAGACGCGCGAAGGCCACCGTGTCCTCGATCAGCGCGTGCGTGCCGACCAGCAGGTCGACCTCGCCGGCCGCGACCGCGGCGCGCACCGCCTTCTTCTCCGATTCGCGCAGCGAGCCCGACAGCCAGGCGACGCGCGCGCCGACCGCCTTCATCCAGGGCGCGAGCTTTCGCCAGTGCTGCTCGGCGAGCAGCTCGGTGGGCGCCATCATCGCGGCCTGCCAGCCGCTGCCGATGGCCTGCGCCGCCGCCAGGGCCGCGATCACCGTCTTGCCGCTGCCCACGTCGCCCTGCAGCAGCCGGTTCATCGGCTGCGCGCGGGCCAGGTCGGCGGCCACCTCGGCCCAGGCCCGCTGCTGCGCGCCGGTCAGCCTGAAGGGCAGCGCCCCGAGCAGGCGCCCGACCGCAGTGCCCGAGCCGAGCGCCGGCGCGGCCAGCGAAGCCCGGGCCGCGCGCGCGCGCTTGAGCGACAGTTGCTGGGCCAGCAGCTCGTCGAAGATCACCCGCCGCCACTCGGGCGTGGCGCGCTCCTGCAGGGCCTCCAGCGCCACGCCAGGCTCGGGCTGGTGCAGCGCCCGCAAGGCGTCGGCCGCCGGCGGCAGCCCCAGCCGGCGCACGACGTCGGCCGGCACCGTCTCGGGCCAGGCGAGCTTGCGCAGCGCACCCAGCACCGCGGCGCGGATCCTGGCTTGCCCGATGCCGGACACGGTCGAGTACACCGGCGTGAGCCGATCCGGCAAGGGCTCGCCCGGGTCGACCAGCCGCCAGCGCGGGTGGACCAGCTCCAGGCCGAACAAGCCGCCGCGCGCCTCGCCCTGCGCCCTCACCCGGCGGCCCGACCCGAACTGCTTGAGCTGCGAGCCCCAGAAGTTGAAGAAGCGCAGGTCGATGCGGTCGCCGGCATCGTCGCGCAGCGCCACGACCAGCATCCGCCGGGGCCGGGGGACGATCTCGGTGCGCGCGACCTCGCCCTCGACCTGCACCGTCTCGCCCGGGCGGACCCGGGCGATCGGCACGATCCGGGTCTCGTCCTCGTAGCGGATCGGCAGGTGAAGCGGCAGATCCTGCTCGCGGCGGATGCCGAGCCTGGCGAGCGGAAGAGCCTCGGCCACCTGGATGAAATCGGCAGGCTGCTGCGCCGGAAGTCGGCGGACTAGACGACCTGCTCGAGCACCAGCACCGCCTCGACCTCGAACTGCGCGCCGCGCGGCAGGCTCGCCACGCCCAGCGTCGAGCGGGCCGGATACGGCGCGCGGAAGTGCCGCTGCATGATCTCGTTCACGGTGCCGAACTGCCCGAGGTCGGTCAGGAACAGCGTGAGCTTGACGATCTGGTCCAGCCTGCCGCCAGCCGCCTTCACCACGGCCGCGAGATTCGCGAAGGCGCGCTCGACCTGGGCAGTGAAGTCCCCGTCGACCAGCTGGCCGGTGGCCGGGTCGAGCGGGATCTGGCCCGAAAGCCAGACCGTGTCGCCGACGCGAACCGCCTGCGAGTAGGGGCCGATCGCGGCAGGCGCGTCGGCGGTGGCAACGATCTGTCGGGGCATCGGCGCTCTCCCGGAGGGTTGGACTGCGCCGATGTTAGCCGATCGCCTGGCGCGGCCGGCCCCTCGCGCCGGGGCAAGCGCGGGGATCGCGGGCTCAGGCCGTCTGCGGAATCGGGAAGATCAGGCAGGTCGTGGTCGCGTGGGCGTAGAGCTTGCCGCCGGCATCCACCAGGCGCCCCTCGGCCGTTCCGATCTGGCGCGAGACGTTGATCACCCTGCCTTCGGCGCGAACCGGCCCGGTCCGGTCGGTAACCGGGCGCAGGTAGCTGAGCTTCAGCTCGAGCGTGGTGTAACCGAAGCCCTTGGCGATCATCGTCTGCACGGCGCAGCCCACTGCCGAATCGAGCAGCGTGGCGATGTAGCCGCCGTGCACCGAGCCGATCGGGTTGTAGTACTCGGCCTTCGGCGTTCCCTGGAAGACCATCCGGCCTTCCTCGCACTCGACCGGCACGAAGTCGAGCGCCTGGAAGATCGGCGCCGACGGCAGCTCGCCACGCCCGATGCGCTGCAGGAACTCGAGGCCTGAGGTCCGGGCGAGTTCGTCGAGCGGAATCTTTCCGGGCTGTGCGAGGAGAAGGCGCGCCTCGCGCTCGCGCGCGAGCCAGCGCTCGATCGTCGCCGCCCTGTCGTCGCCGGCATTGCCGCCGGCATCCTGCGGCGTGGGATCCATGTACTTGGCTTTCGGTGAAGTTGCCCCGTATATACCATTTTCGCGGCTGGCATAGACTTCGCCGTGGCCCCGATCGCGGGCAGGAATTCCCCTGAGATCAATGAACCAGACCGAGCGCTTCTACCGCATCGACCAGCTGATCAACCAGCGCGGGCTGGTTCCGTTCGACGAACTGATGCGCGAGCTCGAGGTGTCGCGCGCCACGCTCAAGCGCGACCTGGCCTACCTGCGCGACCGCCTGAACGCGCCGATCGTCTGGGACCGCGAGCGCGGCGGCTACTGCTTCGCCGGGGGCGCCGCCACCGGCCCGCAGTACGAGCTGCCCGGCCTGTGGTTCAACGACCGCGAGATCCTCGCGCTGCTCACGATGCATCGCTTGCTCGAAGAGCTGGACACCGGGGGCATGCTCGGCCCGCAGATCGCGCCGCTGATCGCCCGGCTCAAGGCGCTGCTCGGCACGGCGGAGGGCGACCCGGACGAGATCATCCGGCGCGTGCGGCTGATCCCCGCGCAGAACCGGCCGGTGCCGCCGGTGCGCTTCGAAGTGGTCGGGAGCGCGCTGGTCAAGCGGCAGCGGGTCGAGATCGCTTACCACACGCGCTCGCGCAACGCGCGCAGCGTGCGCGAGGTCTCGCCGCAGCGGCTGGTCCACTACCGAAACGCCTGGTACCTCGACGCCTGGTGCCATCGCAGCGAGTCGCTGCGCGTGTTCGCGCTCGACGCAGTCGAGGACGCCCGCCTGGTGGACCGCCGCGCCCGCGACCTGTCGCTGAAGACGGTGGAGGCCGAACTGGGCTCGGGCTACGGCATCTATCGCGGCACGAAGCTTCGCTGGGCGGTACTGCGTTTTTCCGCCGACGCGGCGCGCTGGGTGCGCGCCGAGGTCTGGCATCCTCGACAGGAAGGGCTCGCGCTCCCTGACGGTCGCTACGAGCTGCGCATCCCCTACTCGCAATCGCCCGAGCTGGAGATGGATATCCTTCGTCATGGCGAGCAGGTCGAGGTGGTGTCGCCGGACAGCCTTCGCAAGCGGATCGCCGAGCGTCTGGCGACCGCGGCCGCGGCCTATCGCTGACCGCCCGCCTCTCCCCCGGACCTCACCGCCTTGAGATTCAGCTTCCTTCACGCCGCCGACCTGCACATCGACAGCCCGCTTCGCGGGCTCGACGCCTACGAGGGCGCGCCGGTGGCGCGCCTGCGCGGCGCCACGCGGCAGGCGCTGGTCGCGCTGGTCGACCTCGCGATCGATCGGGCGGTCGACCTGGTGCTGCTCGCCGGCGACGTCTACGACGGCGACTGGGCCGACTTCCGCACCGGGCTCTTCTTCCGCGACCAGATGCTCAGGCTGCGGCGGGCCGGCGTGCGGGTCTTCGCGGTCAAGGGCAACCACGATGCCGAGAGCCAGATCACGCGGCAGCTGCCCGAGGTCGAAGGGGTGCACGTCTTCAGCTCGCTGAAGAGCGAGACGATGGATCTGCCCGAACTGGGCGCGGCGATACACGGCCGAAGCTTCCCGAACCGGGCGGTGCCCGAGGATCTGGTGCCGCTCTATCCGGCGCCGCTGCCGGGCCGCTTCAACATCGGGCTGCTGCACACCAGCCTGACCGGGCGCGAGGGCCACGACCCCTACGCACCGACCACGCCCGACACGCTCGTCGCCAAGGGCTACGACTACTTCGCGCTGGGCCACGTGCATGCCCGCGAGGTCGTCCGCGAGGCCTCGCCGCGGATCGTGTTCCCGGGCAACCTGCAGGGCCGCCACGCCCGCGAGACCGGCCCGAAAGGCTGCGAGCTGGTGGTCGTCGAAGACGGCATGCTGGTCTCGGCCGAGTTCGTGGCGCTGGACGTGGTCCGCTGGCACCGGGTGGACATCGACGCTTCCGGCATGCACGGCATCGATGCGCTGGCCCGGCGCTTCCGCGAGCGCGGCGCGGCGCTCGCCGCCGACGCGCGCGACCGCCTGCACGCGGTGCGCGTGGTCGTGGAAGGGGAATCCGCGCTGCATCGCCTCGAGGCCACGCAGCCCGGCACGATCGCCGCCGCCATCCATGCCGCGGCCCAGGACGTCGACGACGCCGAGTTGTGGATCGAGTCGGTACGGCTTGCGCTGCGCTCGCCCTTCGATCGCGCCGCCGCCGCCGAGCGCGGCGACGCCACCGGCGAGGTCGTGCGGCTGGTGGACGCGATCGCCGCCGACGAGGCCGGCATGCGGGACTGGTTCGTCGCGCAGCTCGCCGAGCTCGGCCCGCTTCCGTCCCTGGTCGCCGACGCCGACCCGCGCGCACTCGACGCCGCGGCGATTCGCGCGCTGCTGGGCGACGCCGAGGCCACGGTCCTGGCCCAGCTGACGGGCGATGCCGCCGAGGGAGACGCGCGTTGAGGCTGCTGCGCCTGCACCTGAAGGCCTTCGGCCCGTTCACCGAGCGCGTGCTCGAGTTCGGACCGGATGGGCGCGGCCTGGTGCTGGTGCACGGCCCGAACGAAGCAGGCAAGTCTTCCGCCCTTCGCGCGATGACCGACCTGCGTTTCGGCATCCCGCAGCAGAGCCCGGACAACTTCGTCCATCCGCATCCCGACATGCGCGTGGGCGGCGAATTCGTCGACCGTTCGGGTGCGCGGCACGCGCTGATGCGCCGCAAGGGTCGGATCAACACGCTCTACCGGACCGACTTCGCCGACCCCGAGGCGCAGCCGATCGACCCGGCCCCGCCGGAACTCGAGGCGCTGCTCACCTGCGGCCTGAGCCGCGACGAGTACGAGACCGGCTTCGCGATCGACCACGGGCGCCTGCGCAAGGGCGGCAAGGCGCTGCTCGAGGGCGAGGGCGAAGTCGGCGCGGCCTTGTTCGAAGCCAGCGCCGGCGTACAGAGCATTCCGCGCATCCTCGACCGGCTGGACCAGTCGGCCCGCCGCTTCTTCATGCCCGGCGCGCGCGGCCGCAACGCGCGGATAAACGAGGCATTGCGCGCGCTCGACGAGAACCGGAACGCGATGAAGGAGGCACTGATCCGGCCCGCGCACTGGGCCGAACTGTCCAGACGCCACCGCACGGCCGCCGAGGCGCTCGCCGCGCTGGAAGCCCGCCAGCGCGAGTTGGGCAGCCGGCTGCGCCAGGTCGCGGAGCTGCGGGCGGTCGCGCCCCTGCTCGGCGCGCTGGACCACGCGCGGACCGTGCTCGAGGAGTTGCGCGAGGTGCCGCCGCTGCCGGACGCCGCCGCGAGCGAGCGCGCCGCCGCCGAATCCGGACTCGCTGCCGCGCGCCAGGACGCCGAGGACGCCGCCGCCGAGGCCGCGCGCCAGCGGCAGCGGCTGGCCCGCCTGTCGCTCGACCGCGCAATCCTGGACATCGCGCCGGCCGCGCGCAGGTTGCTCGCCTCGGCCGAATCCATCGACCGGCATCGCATCGAACTCGCGAGCACCACCGCGGAGGTCGCGACCGAATCGCAGCGCGTCGCGGAGATCGCCCGCCGCATCGACCCGCAGGCCTTCGCGGGCGGCGCCACCGGCCCGGACTCGCACGAAACCCGCTCGGCCGTGGCGGCGGTGCTCGCGCGTGCGCCCTCCCTCGCCGGACGCACCGCGATCGAGGAAGCCCTGCGCGACGTCGAACGACTCGAGCAGGCCCTCGAACAGCACCGCGAAGCTGCCGCCGAGGCGCAAGAGCCCGACGAAGGCGCCGAGCCCTCGCTTGCGCCGCCTGAAGCGCGCGCAGCGCTCCGGATCGCGCGCGCCGCGGTGGCCGGCAACGCGAGGCTGCTGCAGCAACTGGTCGAGCTGCCCGCCGCTATCGAGGCCGCGCGGCGCGCGCTGGCGATCGCGCTGGCCGACGCGGGGCTGCCGGACGAGGCCGCCCTGCGTCGCGCACGCCCCTTGCTCGACACGCAGATCGACGACGCGATCAGCGCCGACCGCCGGGACGCCACGCGCCGCGAGGAGCACGAACGACGCCTGGCGCGGATCGCCGAGGCGCGCGAGGACGAGACCGCCCGCCGCGACGCGGTGCTCGCCCAGGGCGAGGTCCCGACCCGCGAGGCGCTCGCCGCCGCCCGCGCGCATCGCGACGCCGGCTGGGCGCTGGTGCGAGCCGCCTACGTGGAGCGCACCCACCCGCGCACCGAGGATTTCGCCGGCGACCGGCCTCTGCCGCTCGCTTACGAGGAGTCCGTCGCCCGCGCCGACGCCCTCGCCGACACGCTGGCCGCCGAGCACGAACGCTCGGCGCAACTGCAGGCCAGCCTGCGCGAGATCGCGAAGCTCGACCGCGACGCCGCGGAACTGCGCCGGCAGCTCGAAGAGATCGCGCGCGAGGCAGCGGCGCGACAGGCCCGCTGGCAGCGCCAGCTCGCCGATGCGCACCTGCCGCCGCTCTCGCCGGCGGCGCTGCGCGACTGGCAGGCGCGGCTCGCCCGGCTGCGGAGCGCCGCCGAGGCTTTGCAGGCGCGCGTCGACGAGCACGAAGCCGCACGCGGTCTTGCCCACCGACTCGCCGCTTCGTTGCACGCCGCCATCGAGGCTTCCGGACACGCGGTCCCCGACGCGCAGACACCGATCGAGGCACTGGCGGCGATCGCCGACGAGATCGAGGACCGCCACCGCCAGGCCGAGAAGCGCCTGGACACCGCGCGGGGCCAGCGCGCCCAACGCGAGCTCCAGCGCCGGCAGTCGGCGGCGCGCGAAGCAGCGCTTCGCAAGGCGCTCGGCGAGGCCCGCGCGGCCCTCGACGCGCCGCTGGGCGGCCTGCTGATCGAGGGAGAGTCCAGCATCGCGGTGATCCGGGCCCGCCTGGCCGAGTTCGATGCGCTGCTCGCCGGGCACGAGCGCCTGGCCGCGGTCGAAGCCGGCGCGCGGCGTGCGCGCCAGGCCCTGTCGCTGCTCGAGCGAGACGCCGGGTCGATCGCCACGTCCCTTGGCGAACCCGCGCCGGCCGACCTTCGCCTGTGGCTCGAGCGGCTGGCCACCCGGCTCGACGGCGCCGAGTCCGACGCCCGCGAGCACGCGCTGGCCAGCCAGGCCCTCGAGGCCGCGACCGCGAACCTGGCCCGGCACCGCGCCACCGCCGCCCGTCACGAAGCAACGCTCGCCCGACTGTGCGAGTCGGCAGGCGTCGCGTCCCCGGCCGCCCTGCCCGAGGCCGAAGCGCGCGCCCAGCGCAGGCGCGATGCGCAGGCGGCCTTCGACGGCGCGAGCGCCCAGCTCGCGCAGGCCTCGCGGCAGCCGGTCGAGGCGCTCCGCGAACACCTGGCAGGACTCGACCCCGACCGGCTGGACGCCGACGAGACCACCTGCACCCGCGCGCTGGCCGACCTGGAGGACGAATTGCGGGCCGCCCGCGAGGCCGAGGAATCCGCCCGGCACGCTCTGCGCGCGATCGACGGTGCGGACACCGCGGCGGCCGCACGCGAGACGATGGAGCAGGCGGCAGCCCGGATCCGCGGCGATCTCCCTGACTGGATCCGCACCCGTCTCGCCCACGCCCTGCTCGGCGAAGCCACGAAGCGCTTCCGTGACAGGGCCCAGGGACCGATGCTGCGCGCCGCCTCCGCCTACTTCGAGCGGATGACCGAAGGCGCCTTCACCAGGCTCCTGACCGACGATTCGGCCGCCGATCGACCGGTGCTGCTGGCCGAGCGGCGCGACGGCCGCAGGATCGGCGTCGAAGCCATGAGCGAGGGAAGCTGCGACCAGCTCTACCTGGCCCTGCGCCTCGCCGCGCTCGGACTGCGTCGGGAAGCCGGCGTCGACCTGCCGGTCGTGCTCGACGACGTGCTGATGACCTCCGACGACCGGCGCGCGGCCCACATGCTTCAGGCGCTCGCGGATTTCGCGCAGACCGGCCAGGCGATCGTGTTCACCCACCACGGCCATCTGGTCGACCTTGCCCGCGCCGCCCTGCCGGCGGACAGGCTGGTCGTGGTCGAGCTTGCGCCAGCGCAAGACGCTCTCCACAGAGCGCCCTAGACTGACGAGATCGAAACCCCGTCAACCGAGGTGAGTCCCATGTACAAGCGAATCCTGGTTCCCGTCGATGGCTCCGAGTTCGCCGAGCAGATGATCCCCCACGCAACCGCGATCGCGCGGGCCACCGGCGCGAGCGTCACGCTGCTGCGAATCGTGTCCGATGCCGCCGACCAGGCCGACGCCCGGGATCACGTGGCAAAGCGGGCCGAGAGCGTGGGCGCCGAAGGCCTGTGCATCGTGGCCAGGGGCGAAGCCGCCGACGCCATTCGGGCCGAGGCCGAGCGGGTGCCGGACACCCTGGTCGCCCTCTCCTCCCACGGCCGCAGCGGCGCTGCCGAAGCGATCTTCGGCAGCGTGGCGCTCGACGTACTGCGCGGTTCGCGCGCGCCGATCCTGGTCTTCCGCCCGGACTCGCGGACCTCGGCTGCGCCGGTTCCGAAGATCGGCCGCATCGTCGTGCCGCTCGACGGCAGCAAGGAGTCGGAATCGATCGTTCCGCAGGCCGCCGAGTTCGCGAAGTGGCTGGGCGCGCGCATCGTGGTCGTCTCGGTGCTCGACCCCTCCCCGCGCCTGGCCCCGGGCATTCCGGCCGGCGACGTCCAGGAGTCCAGTTACGTGCATGGCCGAGCGACCGACATCGCCCAGCGCTACGGCGTGGCCACCGGCTGGGAAGTCCTGCACGGCGACCCGAAGGAAGCGATCCCGCAATTCGTGCGCAGCCTGGGCGACGCCATGCTCGCCATGACCACTCACGGCCGCAGCGCCCTGCGCACCGTGGTGGCGGGCAGTTGCACCGCGAGCTGCCTGCGCGAGGCCGGCGTGCCGGTGCTCACCCGGCTGCCCTGACCGCCCGGCGCGAACGATTCACCCCGACGTTCTCAGACCTCGAAGGGCAGGCCCACGTAGTTCTCCGCCAGCGAGGTCGACGCGGCCGTCGAGCCGACCACGTAGTCCAGCTCCGCTTCCTGGATCTTCTGGCCGAATTCGCCGGTGTCCGGGAAGCGGTGCATCATCGAGGTCATCCACCACGAGAAGCGCACCGACTTCCACACCCGGCGCAGGCAGCGCGCCGAGTAATGGTCGATCTCGCGCATGGTGCCGCTGCGGTAGTGGTCGATCAGCGCGCGCGACAGGTAGTGGATGTCGCTGGCCGCCAGGTTGAGCCCCTTGGCGCCGGTGGGCGGCACGATGTGCGCCGCGTCGCCGGCCAGCATCAGCCGCCCGAAGCGCATCGGCTCGGCCACGAAACTGCGCAGCGGCGCGATGCTCTTCTCGATCGATGGCCCCGTGACCAGGTTGGCCACCGCCTCGTGGTCCAGCCGGCGCTTGAGCTCCTCCCAGAAGCGCTCGTCGGGCCAGTCCTCGATGCGGTCGTCGAGCGAGCACTGCACGTAGTACCGGCTACGGGTGCGCGAACGCATGCTGCACAGCGCGAAGCCGCGCTCGTGGTTGGCGTAGATCAGCTCGTCGGACACCGGCTTCACGTCGGCCAGGATGCCCAGCCAGCCGAAGGGATAGATGCGTTCGTAGGTCTCGAGCGCCCCCGAGGGCACGCTCGCCCGGCTCACGCCGTGATAGCCGTCGCAGCCGGCGATGAAGTCGCAGCGGATCTCGTGCTCGACGCCGTCCTTGCGATAGCGCACGACGGGCGAGTCGCCGTCGAAGTCGTGCAGGCTGACCTGCTCGGCCTCGTAGACGGTCTCGGCGCCGGCCGCGGCCCGGGCGTCCATCAGGTCGCGGGTCACCTCGGTCTGGCCATAGACGGTGACCGACTTCCCGGTCAGGCCCTGCAGGTCGATCCGGTGCCGCTGGCCGTCGAAGCAGAGCTCGATGCCGCCGTGCACCAGCCCCTCGGCGTGAAGCCGCCTGCCTACGCCCGCCTCGTCCAGCAGGTCGACCGTGCCCTGCTCCAGCACGCCGGCGCGAATGCGCGACAGCACGTGGTCGGCACTGCGCCGCTCGAGGATGATCGCGTCGATGCCCGCCCGGTGCAGCAACTGGCCCAGCAGCAAACCGGCCGGACCGGCTCCGATGATCGCCACCTGTACCCGCATCGCCTCCGCCTCCTGTCGCCCGGTCTTCTTCCGACCCGATCGGGAAAGCATACGCGATTCGCCCCGCCCCGAGCCGTCGCAAGCCCCTGCCGGCGGGGCCGGAAGCGGCTCGGGGATAATGCCCGCTTCGCGAATTCCGCTCCGTCTTTCCGGACCCCTCCCCCATGGCCCTCGTCTACTTTGTCCGCCACGCCCAGGCCTCCTTCGGGAGCCGCAACTACGACCAGCTGTCCGAGCTCGGCCGCCAGCAGGCGCGCTGGCTCGGCGAATGGTTCGCCGCGCACGACGTCCGATTCAGACGGGTGCTGGCCGGCACCCTGGTCCGGCAGCAGGACACGGCCCGCGAGATCCTCGCCGCCACCGGCGCCGACGCGGACGCCATCGAGACCCACGCGGGCCTCGACGAATACCAGGGCGAGGCCATCTGGGCGGCGCACACGAGCGGCGGCGATCCGATCGCCGCCCAACGCGCCGACTACAAGGCCTACTGGCGAACCTTCCGCGACGCGATGGAGGCCTGGTCCGAGGACAGGCTGACCGGTGTCCCGGAATCCTGGGGCGACTTCGGCGCGCGCGTGCGCGACGCGCTTCAGACGGCGACCCGCGACACCGCGCGCGAGGACGCCTTGCTGGTGGTGAGCTCCGGTGGCGCGATCGGCCGCGCGATCGCCGACATCGTCGGCAGCCCCTCGAAGGTCGCGATCGAGTTCAACCTGCAGTTCCGCAACACCGGCTTCTGCGAGCTGATCTCGGGCGGCGGCGCGATGCGGATGCTCAGCTTCAACGCGATCCCGCACCTGATGCGCCCGGACCGGCGCAAGGCGATCACCTTCGCCTGAGCGCGGCGCGCCCCGGCGCGAGCCTGCGATCTCCCGAATCGTTCAGCCCGCGATCACGCCGCAGGCCACGCGCCCGCCCGCGTTGCCGGTCGGATCGGTCTTCAGGTCGTCGGGCTGCGCGTGGACCACGACCGCGCGGCCGACGATCCCGTCCACCGCGCTGCGGCTGACCGAGATCCCGCGCACCCGGAGGTCCACCGTGGCGCGGCCCGATGCGTCGAACGCCACGTTGCCGAGATCGCCGGCGTGATGCCCGACCGGCGATGCGCCGTGACGCAGCCGGTGCGGGTTGAAGTGGCCGCCCGCGCTGCTCGCGTCGCGCGCGCTGCAGTCGCCATTCTCGTGGATGTGGAGGCCCTTGGGCCCCGGCGAGTGCCCGGCGAGCTCGCCCCGGATCCTCACCACGCTGCCGGTCTGGACGAAGACGAGCTGCCCGCTCACCGACGAGCCGCTGGCCGGCCGGATCACGACCCTCGCGGTCGGCTCCTCCAGCGAGACGGTTGCGCAAGCGCCCAGCGCCAGGAATCCGGCGAAGGCGCCGGCGATCGACATGGCTCGAACTGTCACGGCTGTCTCCTCTTCGTTGTCGACGCGATTCAGGCGAATCCGATCTCGACCCGCTTGTTCTTCTTGCCCTCGCTGCGGATCTTCAGCACCTTCACCCGCCCGATCTCGCCGATGTTGCGAACGTGAGTGCCGCCGCAGGGCTGGAGGTCGATGCCAGGAATCTTCAGCAGCCGCACCCGGCCCGCGCCGCGCGGCGGCTGCACGCTCATCGTCTTGACCAGCTCGGGCTTGGCATCGAGCTCGGCGTCGGAGATCCACACGGTCTCGGTGTCGACGCCGCGCTCGATCAGGGCATTGACCTCGCGCTCGATCTTCTCCGCGTCGAGCAGGCCCATGTCGATGTCGAAATCCAGCCGGCCCTTGTCGGGCGCGATGTTGCCGCCGGTCACCGGCGCCACCACCACACAGGACAGCACGTGCAGGCAGGTGTGAATGCGCATCATCGCGTAGCGGCGGTCCCAGTCGATCTCGGCGCCGACCTCGTCACCGACCGAGAGCGGCGGCGCATCGGCCTCGGGAACGTGGACCACGCTGTCCAGGCCCTCGCCCTTGCGGGTGTCGGCAATGCGCACCGTCACGCCGTCGCCCCGGCGCAGCCAGCCGGTGTCGCCTGTCTGGCCACCCCCCATCGGGTAGAAGACCGTGCGGTCGAGCTCGTAGCCGCGCTCGGTCACCGCGGTCACGCGGGCGGTGCAGGACTTCAGGTAGGCGTCGTCGCGAAAGAGCAGTTCGGTGGGCATGGCTTGTCGGGAAAGCGTCACAGGCGGCCGGCGCGGATCGCATCGAACCAGGCCTCGAGCGCGATCGCCAGCACCGACATCATCAGCGTGGCCCCCAGCATCAGGGACAGGACCGCCACGAAGACCGGCCCCCAGCGGCTCGCCGATGCGATGCCGGAACCGGGATTGCGCCGGGCGTCCCACTTCTCGTCGGGCGTCAGCGAGATCACGATCGCCTCGAGCATCGCGATCAGCGCCACCAGCGCGGCCACGAAGAAGCCAGGGTGGCGGAACCAGGCCTCGCCGCTGGCGGCGAAGGCCAGGCCCATCGCGGGCATCGCTATCACCGGATACAGCCACCACAGACGCGAGCCGAGATAGAGGCGGTGGGCGCCGGCCCAGCCGAGGAACAGCGCCAGGGCGCCGGCCAGGGTCTTCGAGCGGTGGGGCTGGTTCATGAGGTCGGTCGGAAACGTCGTAGACAGTACCGTGGGATCGGACGCAAGTCTAACCGGTGCCGTCGCCCTGCTAGACTGGGCCGCTCTCATCCGGCTCCCCGCGCCCATGCTGCAAGACACTCCGAACGCCGCCTCCGACGAGGCCGGCCGGCCGCTGCAATCGGTGATCCGCCAGTCGATCCGCATCCGCGGCGCGCGGCAGAACAACCTGAAGAACGTCGACCTCGACATCCCGACCGGCGAACTGGTCGTCGTCACCGGCGTGTCGGGTTCGGGCAAGTCCTCGCTGGTCTTCGACACGCTCTACGCCGAGGGCCAGCGCCGCTACGTCGAGACCTTCTCGGCCTACGCGCGCCAGTTCCTCGACCGGATGGACAAGCCGCAGGTGGACCGCATCGAGGGCGTGCCGCCGGCGATCGCCATCGACCAGACCAATCCGGTGCGCACCTCGCGCTCCACGGTCGGCACGATGACCGAGCTGAACGACCACCTGAAGCTGCTGTTCGCCCGCGCGGCGCAGCTGCACTGCCGCTGCTGCGCGCGGCCCGTCAGGCGCGACACCGTGGCCAGCGTGCGTGCCGAGATCGCGCGCCGGGCTGCCGACGCCGGGGACCCCAGGCTGGTCGTGTCCTTCCCGGTCGCGGTGCCGGCCAACTTCGGCGAGGACGAGATCCGCGCGCACCTCGAGGCACAGGGCTACACGAGGATCCAGGCGACCGAGCGGGTCGCCACCGCCGAAGGCGAAGGCAGGTCAGCGAAGCCGCGTGGCGCCAATGCCGCCGAATCGGCCAAGGCCCGCGGGGCGAAGGCCGCCGCGCCCGCCGAATCCGTGCTGCTGCACGTGGTGCAGGACCGCTTCCGCCTCGGCTCGGTCGAGCAATCCCGGGTCGCCGACTCGGTGGAGAGCGCGCTGGCCCGCGGTCATGGCCGGGTGTCGGTCCACGTGCTCGACGACGACGGCAGCGAGACCGCGCGCTGGCGCTTCAGCGCCGGCCTGCACTGCGCCGATTGCGACATCGCCTACGCGGATCCGCTGCCCAGCCTGTTCTCGTTCAACTCGCCGCTGGGCGCCTGCGAAGCCTGCCGCGGCTTCGGCCGGGTGATCGGCATCGACCTGGGGCTGGTGATTCCCGACGAGGGCAAGACCCTGGCCGAAGGCGCGGTCAAGCCCTGGCAGACCGAGAGCTTCAAGGAATGCCAGCGCGAGATGAAGAAGTACGCGCCTGCCGCTGGCGTGCCGATGGACGTGCCCTGGCGGGAACTGAGCGAGGCGCACAAGCACTGGGTGATCGAGGGCGGCGACGACTGGACCGGCAAGTGGCAGACGCAGTGGTACGGCATCCGGCGCTTCTTCGACTGGCTGGAGTCGAAGGCGTACAAGATGCACATCCGGGTGCTGTTGTCGAAGTACCGGTCGTATACGCCGTGCACGGTGTGCCGGGGCGCGCGGCTCAAGCCCGACGCGCTGCTCTGGCGCGTGGGCTCGTTCGCCGAGGCGTCGGCGGCGCTCGGCGTGCCACCGTTGCGCGAGGCCGGTGAGGCTGGGGAGGCCGGGGGCCGATTCGAGTCGCTCCCCGATACTCGCTTGGTCGAATCGGCCCCCGGCCTCCCCAGCCTCACCGGCCCGGGGGGGGCGGTGGCATGCGAAGCGACGGGTGGCGCGGCGTCGGCGAACGAGCCGACCCGCCACAGCAGCGCGTCGCGCGCCTCGCCTGATGCGCCACCATTTTCCGAGAATGGCACGACCACCCCGCCAGGCCCGTCGAACGCCGCGAGCCGCGCCGCGCTCGAGGCCGCGCCGGCCGCCACGGGCGCGCAGGCCCCCCCCGAGGCCGGAGGCCAGGGGGATCGATTCGACCAAGCGAGTATCGGGGAGCGACTCGAATCGATCCCCCTGGCCTCCGGCCCCGCAACGGTGCAATACGCGCGCTTCCACCCCACCGGCGTGGACTGGAGCGCGGCGCAGCTCGCGGCGATCGACGGGCTGAGCATCCACGACTTGATGTTGTTGCCGATCGATCGCGTCGCCCGCTTCTTCGACTCGCTGAAGCTGCCCGCGCCGCTCGACGAGGCCACCGACCTGCTGCTGACCGAGACCCGCGCGCGGCTGCGTTACCTGCAGCAGGTCGGGCTCGGCTACCTGACGCTGGACCGGCAGTCGCGCACGCTGTCGGGCGGCGAGGTGCAGCGGATCAACCTCACCACCGCGCTCGGCACTTCGCTGGTCAACACGCTGTTCGTGCTCGACGAGCCGTCGATCGGACTGCACCCGCGCGACATGAACCGGGTCATCGAGGTGATGCAGCGGCTGCGCGACGCCGGCAACTCGCTGGTCGTGGTCGAGCACGATCCGCAGGTGATGTTCGCCGCCGACCGGATGATCGACATCGGTCCCGGCCCGGGCGAACGCGGCGGGCAGGTGGTGTTCGACGGCGATCCGCAGGCCTTGCGTTCCGCGAACACGCTGACCGGCGACTACCTGTCGGGCCGCAAGCAGGTCGACACCGGCCGGCCGCAGCCGGTCGGCCCATCCACGAAGAAGCTGGTGCTCGAAGGGGCGCGCGAGCACAACCTGAAGAACGTCTCGGTGGAGATCCCCCTCGAGCGGCTGGTCTGCCTGACCGGCGTCTCGGGCAGCGGCAAGTCGACGCTGATGCAGAACGTGCTGCTGCCGGCCCTGCTGAAGGCGCGCGGCAAGCCCACCGAGTCGCCCGGCGTGCACGACCGGCTGCTCGGCGACGACTGGATCGGCGACGTGGTCTTCGTCGATCAGTCGCCGATCGGCAAGACCGCGCGCAGCAATCCGGCGAGCTACGTCGGCGCCTTCGACCCGATCCGCAAGCGCTTCGCAGCCGCGGAGCGCTCGAAGGAGCGCGGCTACACTGCGGGCACCTTCAGCTTCAACGCCGGCGACGGCCGCTGCCCGACCTGCGGCGGCAACGGCTTCGAGCACGTCGAGATGCAGTTCCTGTCCGACGTCTACCTGCGCTGCCCCGACTGCGACGGCAAGCGCTTCCGGCCCGAGGTGCTCGAAGTGACGATCGCCGGCCGCGACGGCCGCGAGCGCTCGGTGGCCGACGTGCTGGAGCTCACCGTGCACGAGGCGCTGGCGGTCTTCGCCGGCGAGCACGACATCCGCACCAAGCTCCAGCCGCTGGCCGACGTCGGGCTCGACTACCTGCGGCTCGGCCAGCCGGTCCCCACGCTGTCGGGCGGCGAGGCCCAGCGCCTGAAGCTCGCCGGCTTCCTCGCCGAAGCCGCCAGCCAGGGCCTCACCGCCAGCACCACGCCCGGCCACGCCTTCGCGAAAGCCGGCCGCCGCGGCACGCTGTTCATGTTCGACGAGCCCACCACCGGCCTGCACTTCGACGACGTCGCCAAGCTGCTGCGCGCCTTCCGCAAGCTGCTCGCCGCCGGCCACTCGCTGCTGGTCATCGAACACAACCTCGACGTCATCCGCGCCAGCGACTGGCTGATCGACCTCGGCCCCGAAGGCGGCGACACCGGCGGCCAGATCGTCGCCACCGGCACCCCCGACCAGCTGGCCACGGAAGCCCGCACGCACACCGGCAAGGCCCTGGCCGATTACGCGAAAGCGATGAACGAAGATCGCTTCGCTGGGGCGATCCCGCCTTCGGCAAGCGGCGCAGCGTCGGTCCCGAGCGGGCTCGCGGGCTTCGAGGCCGCACCTGAGGTGGACTTGGCCGGAGCGGGAGGGCCGTCCAACCAAGCGAGTATCGGGGAGCGACTTGGACGGCCCTCCCGCTCCGGCCACGCCCCCGCCGCAAC
Source organism: Zeimonas arvi (assembly GCF_008039575.1). Lineage (GTDB taxonomy): Bacteria > Pseudomonadota > Gammaproteobacteria > Burkholderiales > Burkholderiaceae_E > Zeimonas > Zeimonas arvi. Next base: position 25,005 of record NZ_VDUY01000001.1, read on the forward strand.
AAGCCTCGAAGCCCGCGAGCCCGCCCACGGCCCGTCGCTGCAAAGCGTCCTGCGGGATCGCGCCCGCGAAGCGATCTTCGTGCATCGCGCCCGCGAACATAACCTCAAGAACATCGACGTCGAGATCCCCCGCGACAAGCTCACCGTCATCACCGGCGTCTCCGGCTCCGGCAAGTCCACCCTCGCCTTCGACGTGGTCTTCGGCGAGGGCCAGCGCCGCTACCTGGAATCGCTCAACGCCTACGCCCGGCAGTTCGTCCAGCCCTCGTCGCGGCCGGATGTGGACGGCGTGTTCGGCATCCCGCCCACGGTGGCGATCGAGCAGCGCACCAGCCGGGGCGGGCGCAAGAGCACGGTGGCCACGCTCACCGAGATCTACCACTTCCTGCGCCTGCTCTACGTGAAGCTGGGCCAGCAGTACTGCCCCGACTGCCGGGTGAAGATCGAGCCGCAGAGCTTCGACGCGATCGCCGCCCGCATCCTGCGCGACTACCGCGGCCAGCACGTGGGCCTGCTCGCGCCGCTGGTCGTGGCGCGCAAGGGCGTGTACACCGACCTGGCCAAGTGGGCCAAGGCCAAGGGCTTCGGCCACCTGCGCGTGGACGGCGAGTTCCTGCCCACCGACAAGTTCCCGCGGCTCGACCGCTACGTGGAGCACGACATCGAGCTGCCGGTGGCCGACCTGGTGGTGGACGCCGCCGACGAAGCGCAGTTGCGCGAGGCGCTGCGCCAGGCGCTCGAGCTCGGCAAGGGCATCGTGATGGTCGCGGCGCCGCTGGACGGCCTGCGGTCCGCCGCCGACGGCGGCAATGCCGAGGCTTACGCCGCCGCCGCGACCGCGTTGCAGACGCGGCTGTTCTCGACGAAGCGCGCCTGCTCCTCCTGCGGCACCAGCTTCCCCGAGCCCGACCCGCGGATGTTCTCGTTCAACTCGAAGATCGGCTGGTGCCCGGCCTGCATCGGCACCGGCGTGAAGCTGCCCTACGTTCCCGAGCTGGACCCGAAGCGACGCTCCGACGAGGACTCGAGCACCGAGGCGATCGGCGCGATGGCCGAGAAGCTCGCCGACCAGCTGGCCGACCGGGCCGAGAGCGAGGCGGCGGAATCGGGCGAGGCTGGCGGCGCCGCCAGCGAGCCCTGCCCGGCCTGCGCCGGCCGCCGCCTGAACCGCAGCGCGCTGGCGGTCAGGCTGCTCGACCTGTCGATCGCCGAGCTGACCGCGATGGCGGTCGGCGACTGCGCGCGCTGGCTCAAGCAGGTCGGCTTCGCGGGGCGGGAGCAGGAGATCGCCCGCGACGTGCTGGCCGAGATCCGCTCGCGGCTGGCCTTCCTGCAGGACGTCGGCCTCGGCTACCTGACCCTGGACCGCGCCGCGCCCACGCTGTCGGGCGGCGAGGCCCAGCGTATCCGCCTTGCGGCGCAGCTCGGCTCGAACCTGCAGGGCGTCTGCTACGTGCTCGACGAGCCCACGATCGGCCTGCACCCGCACGACAACCGGATCCTGCTCGACACGCTCGAGGCCCTGCGCAACAAGGGCAACACGCTGCTGGTCGTCGAGCACGACGAAGACACGATCCGCCGCGCCGACCACGTCATCGACATCGGGCCCGGCGCCGGAAAGCTGGGCGGACGCATCATCGCCACCGGCCACCACGAGGCGCTCGCGGCGCATCCGGACAGTCTCACCGGGCGATTCCTGGCGAACCCGCTCGCGCACCCCCTGTATCCGCCGCGCCCGTTGCCCGCGCCCGAGGACGGCTGGCTGAGCCTGCGCGGCGCCCACCTTCACAACCTGCGCCACGTCAACGCCCGCATCCCCTTGCGCCGGATGACCGTGGTCACCGGCGTGTCGGGCTCCGGCAAATCCACGCTGGCGCGCGACGTGCTGCTCGCCAACGTGGCCGCGCAGGTTCATGCGCGCAACCAGCGCAGGCCGGCGCCCGCGCTTGCGGGCGTGCAGGAGATCGAAGGCTGGGAAGGCATCACTCGCGTGCTCGAGGTCGACCAGACCCCGATCGGCAAGACTCCGCGCTCCTGCCCGGCCACCTACGTCGGGTTCTGGGATTCCATCCGGCGGCTGTTCGCCGACACCAGCGAGGCGCGGATCCGCGGCTGGGGACCGGGTCGCTTCAGCTTCAACACCGCGGGCGGCCGCTGCGAGGCCTGCGAGGGCCAGGGCGTGCAGACCATCGAGATGAGCTTCCTGCCCGACGTCAAGGTGCTGTGCGACGTCTGCCGCGGCCGGCGCTTCAACCGCGAGACGCTCGACGTGCAGTTGCGCGGCAAGAGCATCGGCGACGTGCTGGCGATGGACATCGACGAGGCGGTGGAGTTCTTCGCCGCCCACCCGAGCATCGCCCATCCGCTGAAGCTGCTGCAGGACGTCGGCCTCGGCTATCTCACGCTGGGCCAGCCCAGCCCCACGCTGTCGGGCGGCGAGGCCCAGCGGATCAAGCTGGTCACCGAGCTGGCCAAGGTGCGCACCCGCGGCGAAGGCAGCGAGGACGACCCGCGCATCGCCCGCGCCCGCGCGAAGGCACTGGCCGAAGGCAAGACCCTGCCCCCATCGCCGCAGACGCTCTACGTGCTCGACGAGCCCACGGTGGGCCTGCACATGGCCGACGTCGAGAAGCTGATTCGCGTGCTGCACCGGCTGGTCGAGGCCGGCAACACGCTGGTCGTGGTCGAGCACAACCTCGACATCTGGGCCGAGGCCGACTTGATCGTGGACCTGGGGCCCGAAGGCGGGGCCGGCGGCGGACGGATCGTGGCCGCCGGCACGCCGGCCGAACTTGCGGCGCGTGGGGTCACGCACACGGCGCGGGCGCTGGCGGATTTCCTGGCTCCGCGCGGGTGAAGCAAGCCTTCGGTTCGCCATCGGCCGCCGCTTGTCGGCCACCCGACGCAGCCGGTCGACGCAGTATGCCTCTGCGGTGATCATGCCGACCATCGCAGATGACGCGACAGGGTCAGGCATGCGCTACGCAGGAAAGATCACCGACTGGAACGACGACAGGGGATTCGGGTTCGTGACGCCGAACGGGGGCGGCGAGCGCGCCTTCGTTCACGTGAAGGCCTTCGTCAGAGCAAGGCGGCGCCCCGTCGCAGGCGACACGATCGTGTACGAGGCGGCGAGGGATGCCAAGGGACGGCTCAACGCGTCGCGAATCGAATTGGCCGCCGACCGGCTCGCGAGAAAGACGGTGGAATCGCGGAGAACGCAATCCCACCGCGCGGGTCGGGCCCGAAGTCTGGCTGGCATGGCGGCACTCGTCACACTGGTACTGGCGTGGGCCGTCGGTTCGATTCCGGCGATCGTTCCCCTGGTCTACGGAGCGATGAGCCTGCTCGCGATCCTGGCCTATGGAAACGACAAGACCTCCGCCGAGAAAGGCCGTTGGCGCACACCAGAGCGCACGCTGCACCTGATCGGGCTGCTCGGCGGATGGCCGGGTGCAATGATCGCGCAGCAGATGTTCCGCCACAAGTCGAGCAAAGCCGAGTTCCAGCTCATCTTCTGGCTGACGGTGTTCGCGAATTGCGGGGCGCTGGCCTGGCTTCTCGCGGGCGACGGAGCCGGCCTCCTCGACCGTCTCGTGTCGGGCTGAGATCCCTCGCGAGCGGGCCCTAGGCTCTGCCGGTGCTGTCGCCGGCGAGGGTTCTTCGGCGGTCCGCCCGCGCGCTGCTCGCGCGGCTTTAGCGCATCACGAACGGATTCCCCGCCACCGCCCCGCTGTTGATCCAGACGGTCTTGTTCTGCAGGTACTCGCGGATCGCCTCCTGACCGTTCTCGCGGCCCAGCCCCGAGTCCTTGTAGCCGCCGAAGGGCGCCATGTAGCTGACGGCCCGGTAGGTGTTGACCCAGACGGTTCCCGCCTGCAGCTTTTCCGACATCCGGATCGCGCGGCCGATGTCGCGGGTCCACACGGCGGCCGCCAGGCCGAAGCGCACGTCGTTGGCGATCCGGATCGCGTCGGCCTCGTCGCGGAAGCGGATGATCGACAGCACCGGGCCGAACACCTCTTCCTGCGCGATCCGCATGTCGTTCTTCACCTCGCCGAAGATGGTGGGCTCCACGAACCAACCCTTGCCGCACTCCGGCCGCGTTGCCGGGCCGCCGCCCAGCAGCAGTTTCGCGCCGTCGTTCTTCGCGACCTCGATGTAATCGAGGATCTTGCGGTACTGCGGCGGCGTCGTCACCGGGCCGACCTGGGTCTCCATGCTCATCGGATCGCCCATCCGGGCGGTCTTCGCCAGCGCGACCAGCCGCTCGACGACCTCGTCGTGGATGCCGTCCTGCACCAGCAGCCGCGACCCGGCGATGCAGGTCTGGCCGGTGGCGGCGAAGATGCCTGAGACCGCGCCGAACACCGCCTGCTCGAGGTCCGCGTCGTCGAAGACGATGTTCGGCGACTTGCCGCCCAGCTCCATCGACGCGTGCTTGAACTGGCGCGCCGCCTGCTCGTTGATCATGCGTCCGGTGGCGTCGGACCCCGTGAAGCTCACCTTGCGCACCAGCGGATGCTCGACCAGCGGCGAGCCCACGTCCTTGCCGAGGCCGGTGACCACGTTGACGACGCCGGGCGGGAAGCCGGCTTCGTCGAACAACTCGACAAACTCCAGCGTGGAGGCCGACGTGAACTCCGACGGCTTCAGCACCACCGTGCAGCCGGCCGCCAGCGCAGGCGCAAGCTTCCAGGCGGCCAGCAGCAGCGGCGAGTTCCACGGCGTGATCGCCGCGACCACGCCCACCGGCTCCTTGCGCGTGAACGCGAAGTAGCCCTTCTTGTCGAGCGGCAGCGCCGCGCCCTCGATCTTGTCGGCCAGGCCGCCGAAGTAGTAGTACCAGTGCGGCACGTAGTTCAGCTGACCCTGCATTTCGGCGATCAGCTTGCCGTTGTCGCGCACCTCGGTCGCGGCGAGTTTTCTCGCGTCGCGCGCGACCAGGTCGCCCAGCCGGTGCAGCAGCAGGCCGCGCTGGCTCGCGGTCATCTCGGCCCAGGGACCCCCGGTCAGGGCCGCGTGGGCCGCCTGCACCGCACGGTCCACGTCACGCGCGTCGCAGCGCGGGATCTCCGCCCAGGCCTCGCCGGTGAACGGATTCTGGCTCTCGAACCACGCGCCGCCCGCCGGGTCCACCCACTGGCCCGCAATCCGCAGCTGGTAGCGCTTCATCGTGTTTCCTCCTGGATCTCGTCGACGGGTCGCTTCGTGCCTCAGGCGGGCTTCCATCCCTCCGGCACCCGCGGCTTTTCGATCCTCGCGATCTCGCAGACGACGTCGGCGATGCCCGAGAAATCGATCTTGCCGAACTCGGCCGCCCGGGCCTGGCTGAAGGACTCGTGCACCGCCGCGGCCACCGGCATCGGCACCCGCGCCGCGTGCGCCGCCGCCACCACGAGCGACAGGTCCTTGTGGGCCAGGTCGATCGTGAAGCCCGGGCTGGTGTCGCCGGCCAGCACCTTGTTCGGGAAGTTCATCCGCAACTGGCCGTTGCTGGCCGAGGTGCCGTAGAGCACTTGCAGCGTCTTCGTGATGTCGAGCCCGAAGCGCTGCGACAGCGCCAGCGCCTCGCCGTTCACCTGGCACAGCGTGATCGCGATGTAGTTGTTGACCAGCTTGGTGCGCCCGCCGGTGCCGACCGGGCCGCAGTGGTAGATCGCGGTGCCCATCGCCTCCAGCAGCGGCTTCACCGTGGCGAAATCGGTCTCGGACGCCCCGACCATGAACAGCGACTCGCCGCGATCGGCATGCTCGGCCAGCCGGCCGACCGGCGCATCGACCATCGTCGTGCCGTGCTTGCCCGCCTCGGCGCTCAGCCGGTCGGTGGCCAGCGGGTCGATCGTGCTCATGTCCATCAGGATCGTGCCGGGCGCCGCATTGGCGAAGATGCCGTCCGAGCCGAGCGCCACCGCCTCGACCTCGAGGTGGGTCGGCAGCATCGTGATCACGATCCGGCATTCGCGGGCGATGTCGGCGATGCTGGCGCCGGCCCTGGCGCCCAGCGCGACCAGCGCGTCGACCGCCTGCCGGTCGATGTCGTGAACGGCCAGCTCGAAGCCCTTCTTGCGCAGGTTCGAGGCCATGGGCCTGCCCATGCGGCCCAGACCGATGAAACCGATCTTGTTCGTCATGCCTATCTCTCGCGGTGGAATCAGAGGGGGTCCAGGCCGAGTGACTGGCGGAACCGGTTCTTGACGTGAACGCCGTCGCGCGACGGCAGCGCGCGCGGCAGGTCGTCGGCCTTCACGATCACCTGCGCGAAGCAGGCGCCCTCGCGGGCCAGCACCGCCTCGGCGACCCGGTCGACGCCGGCCATGTCGTCGACCCGGAACGCCTTGCCGATGCCGCAGGCCCTCGCGACCGCCGCCAGGTCGGTGCCCAGGCTGGTGTGGCTGCGCTGCATGCCGGTCTCGCCGAAGTGACCGTTGTCGAGCACGACCACGCTCAGGTTCTTCGGCTGTTGCGCGCCGATCGTCGACAGGCCGCCGAGGCCCATCAGCTGCTCGCCGTCGCCGGTGATCACCAGCACCTGCTGGCCGGGCTGGGCGATCGCCAGGCCCAGGCCCATGATCGCGGCGCCGCCCATCGCGCCCCACAGGTAGAAGTTGCGATCGCGGTCGCCGGCGGCGAACACATCGTAGGTCGGCGAGCCCAGACCGGTGATCACCAGCGCGTCGGGCAGCTTCGCGAGCAGCGCCGCGACGAACTCGCGACGATCGACGGCGACGGCCTGCCGTGGATTCACGTTCGCTTCCATCAATCGCGCACCCATTTCTTGCGGCCGATCAGGCTTTGCGACAGCAGCACCGCGACCTGCTCGCCGGCTTCGAAAACCGCGTCGAGAGCGGCGCCGACCAGGTCCTCGACCTCGTCGGGGCGGCTCGCGCGCAGCACGCGAACGCCCATCAGCTCCATCGCCCCCTGCGTCGCCTTGCTCATCGGCGTCTGCCAGGGATTGAACTCGGCGTACTCGCCGCGCATCGTGACCAGCGTGAGGAAGGGAAAGCGGCAGCTCTGCAGCAGCGACATCATGTTGATGCAGTTGCCCACGCCGCTGCTCTGCATCAGCAGCACCGCCCGTTGGCCGCCGAGCCATGCGCCGCTGGTCAGCGCCACGCCCTCTTCCTCGGTGGTCAGCACGATGCCCCGCATGTCCGGGTCGGCATGGACCCTGCGGATCACGTGCGCGTGGCCGGCGTCGGGCACGTAGCAGGCCTGCCTCACGCCGCCGCGCTTCAGTGTCGTGTAGATCGCCTCCTGCCAGGTCGGTGCGATCGCGTCTCCTGCGCTCATCGTTCGATTTCTTGCCCGCGGGGTTGGATCCTCCATTTTATTGGAGCTTTCCCGATCCGAAGACCGGAACGGGAAATATCGGATCGACGCCCGTGACTGTCCGTGCCCGGACGCCGAGCGGCGCCCGGGCAGGCGCCGTCAGCGCCGCGTGACCACCACCTCGAGATACTCGCCGGGCACCGCCATCGTGCCGTCTCCCGCCCGATTGAACCGGTCGATCAGGGCCAGCACGTCGCTCTCGAGCACGACCCGGCCGCCCGGCTCGAGCGCCGAGAAGGCCTTGAGCAGCGGGCCGTACCAGGTCCTGAACACCTCGAGCCAATGGCCGGGCGAACGGTAACGGAACACGAAGTCGCGTTGCACCGACTTCACCGAGCTCGCGTGCGGCTCGAAGAGTTCGGCCAGCCGCTCCCGGGTGCCCCAGAGCGCCGGCGATTTCGCGCCGGGCGGCGGCGACACGTGCTTGCCGATCGTCTTGAAGAGCTGTCCGATGAAGCCCTCGGGGGTCCAGTTGGCCAGGCCGATCTTGCCGCCCGGGCGGCAGACGCGGACCATCTCCGCGGCGGCGCGGTCCTGGTCGGGCGTGAACATCACGCCGAAGGTCGAGACCACGGCGTCGAAGCTGGCGTCGGCGAAGGGCAAGGCCTCGGCATCGGCCTCGCGGAAGTCGATCGCAAGCCGCTCGGCGGCGGCGCGCTCGCGGCCCCGCTCGAGCAGCGCCGGCACGTAATCGGTCGAGACGACGTCGCACCAGCGGCGGGCTGCGGCGAGCGAGGCATTGCCGTTGCCGGCAGCCACGTCGAGCACCTTCTGCCCGGCGTGCAGGTCGAGCGCCTCGCACAGCGACTCGCCGACGATCTGCAGCGTGGTGCCGATGACCGCGTAGTCCCCGGACGCCCAAGCCGCCTGCTGGCGGGCCTTGATCGCCTTCAGGTCGGGCTGGGTCGCGGCAGGCCGGTCTTGACTTGCGGTGGCTGCGGAAGTATCCATGTCGTTTCTCCTCGGGTTCGTTCGGGTTCCGCCTCGCTGGCGCGACGGCGGGATCGGGCGGTCCGGCCGCACCTGCGGCGCTCGACCGACGTGACCGAACGTAAGGCCCAGGCGTGGAGGCGAACGTGGTAGCGGGCGTGGAAATTTCCGGCCCCCCGATCGAGGTCCGGCTGCTCGGCACGCTCAGGATCGATCGCAACGGCATCCCGATGCGGTTGCCGGCCTCGCGCAAGGTGCGCGCCCTCTTCGGGTGGCTGGCGCTCGCGCCGCGCCCGGTTGCCCGGGAAACGCTCTGCGATCTGCTCTGGGATGCCCCCAGCGACCCGCGCGGGGAGCTGCGCTGGTGCCTCAGCAAGATCCGGGGACTGGTCGATGCTCCCGGAAGGCGAAGGCTGCTCAGCGAGGACGACCGGGTCTGGCTCGATCTGTCCGACGGTTTCGTCGACGCGGTCGAGGTCGCCCGCTCGGCCGAGCCGGGACTCGAGGGGCTCGCCCCGGAGCGCCGGCGGGCGCTGGCACAGCTGTTCGCGGGAGACTTCCTCGAAGGCCTCGCGCTCTCCGGGCATCCTGCCTACGCCGCCTGGCTGACCGCGCAAAGGCGCCGCTTCGGCGGCCTCCAGCTCCGGCTGCTGGCGGATCTCGTGTGCGACGCCGCCGACGAAGACGAGCGCTTGCGACATCTCGAGCGATGGCTGCAGGTCGCGCCGCTCGACCGGGACGCCCACGAGCGCCTGCTCGAAACCCTCGCCCGGCTGGGCCGGATTCGCGAGGGGGAGGCGCAGCTCGCAGCCGCCGCGCGGCTCCTCGACGCCGAAGGGCTGGACAGCTCGCCGCTGCGCGCCACGTGGCAGGCAGCCAGGGCGGCGAGCATCGACCTGCCGCAGGCACCGCCGATGGCAAGCGAACCGCGAGCCCTCGGCGCGCCGGACACGAACGACGAACCAGGTCCCGACCTCGCCGCGCACCGCGCGTCGATCGCGGTGATGCCCTTCGTCGACGGCTCGCCCGAGCCCGAGGCGCGCGGCGGGCTCGCCGACGCCCTGGCCCACGATGTGATCACCCGGCTCGCCAAGCTCCGGAGCCTGTTCGTGATCGCACCGGGCACCGTGTTCGCCCTGCACGAGCGCGCGATTCCCCCGGAACGGGCCGGCCGGATGCTGGAAGTCGACTACGTGGTCGGAGGCACCGTTCGGCGAGGCGATGCGCGCCTGCTCGTGGCGGTCGAGCTGGCCGACACGCGGACCGGCCGGATCGTCTGGGCCGAGACCTTCAGCCACAGGGCCGACGACGCGCTCCTCGTGCTCGACGCGATCGGCGACCGGATCGTGGCCTCGATCGCGAGCGAGATCGAGGCGCTCGAGCGCGACCGCGCCATCCTTAAGCCACCCGATTCGCTCAACGCATGGGAAGCCCACCATCGCGGCCTGTGGCACATGTACCGCTTCAACAAGGCCGACAACGAACGCGCCCGGCACTTCTTCGAGACCGCGCTGCGCCTCGACCCGAGCTTCGCGCGGGCCCACGCCGGCCTCTCGTTCACGCATTTCCAGGACGCCTTCCAGGGCTGGTCCGAGCGCGAGCCCGGCATCGAGCTCGCCTACGCGTCGGCGAACGACAGCCTGATGGCCGACGATCGCGACCCCGCCGCACACTGGGCCATGGGACGCGCGCTCTGGCTGCGCGGCCGGCACGAACCGGCGATCGGCGAACTGGAACAGGCGGTCGAGCTGAGCCCCAATTTCGCGCTGGCCCACTACACGCTCGCCTTCATTCACTCCCAGGACGGCGACCCGGCCGCCGCGATCGCGGCCTCCGACCACTCCCGTCACCTGAGTCCCTTCGATCCGCTGCTCTTCGGGATGCTGGGCGCGCGGGCGATGGCGCTGGTCCGGCTCGGCCGCTTCGACGAAGCGGCCCGCTGGGCGGTCAAGGCCGCCGCCCGCCCCAACGCGCATCCGCACATCCAGGCGATCGCGGCCTTCGCGCTGGCCCTTGCCGGTTCGCTCGACGAGGCGCGGGCGCAGGCCGAATCGATCCGCCGCGCGCTGCCCGCTTATCGCTTCGCCGACTTCCTCGCGGCCTTCCAGTTCGATGCGCAGGGCGCGGCCCTGTTCCGCAAGGGCGCGCGGCGCATCGGGATGGGCTGACCGCCTGGCGGCCGACTAATCGCCGCGCGCAGGGCCTTCTGCCGCCAGGAACGCCACCGACGCTGCCAGCGTCCGCTCTTCCGCCAGAACCCGGCGATGTCCGCCCCCTTCAAAGGCCAGGAGTCGGGCGCCCGGCCAGGCAGCCGCGTTCTCCCGTGCGTCCCCGATCGGCACCACCCGGTCGTCGGCCGAATGAATGAACAGGGCCGCTTGGCTCAGGCCGGCCGCGATTCTCGGACCGTCCAGCGCAGCGACGTCGATTCCGCGGTTCGCCAGCGCCGCGCGCAACGCCTCCGTTCCATGGTCGTCAAGGCCCGCCGCCCGCCCGAAGGCATTCAGGTAATCCCGGTAGCGGGCCGGCGCGCCAATCAGCACGACGCGGCCGACCTGCAGGCCGCCGCGCAGTGCCTCGAGCGTTGCGGCGGCGCCGACCGAGTGCGCGACCACGGCCGCGAAGGGCCCGGACGCCGCACCGAGCGCCTGCATGACCTCGGCGCACGCGAACGGACTCGTCCGCTCACCGTCCGATTCGCCGTGAGCCGGCAGGTCGAAGGCGACCACACGATGACCGGCGCCGGCCAGGCGCTGACCGAGCGCCAACATGTCGGCGGCAGCACCCTCCCAGCCGTGAACCAGCAGCACACCGGGCCCGGCGCCGAACTCGGCCATGGCGATGTCGCCATGCCGCGTGCGAAGACGACGACGTGTCGCGCCGGGAAATCGGTCCAGCGTGGCCTGTCTGGCGCGCGGCGAAGGCGTCAGGAAGGCGTTGGCAAGCGTCTCCAGGCGCGCCGGGGCCAGCGCGGGATTCTCGAGAAGGGCGGATTCGTGTCGCATATGATGTTCGTCATATTCCTGGTGAAAAAAAAGAGAGGGGGTGCGGCCGGTTCGCGCCTCACCCCGATTGCGGCGCGTCGCCGACCAACGCGCGCTCGACCGACCGGCGGATCGTCCGCCCGAGCGACTCGTCGCTCGAGGCGCGCGCCAGCACCAGGGCGCCGACCAGCGCGCTGAGCACCACCGCCGGATCGCGCCGCACCGGCTCGTCCGCCTGCACGCGATCGACGAGCGCGAGCAGCTCGCGCAGCTTGCTCGTGGCGGCCTCGCGAACCGCCGGTTCCTGCCGGGCCGTCTCGGTGCCGAGGGCCGCGAGCGGGCAACCGAGTTCTGGATGGCGCAGATGCCGATCCGACAGGTAAGCCGACACCAGCGCAGCGAGCTTCTCGCCGGCGGGGGCCTGCGCTGCCGCGCGCGACAGCGCAGCGATGCCGTCCTCCCCGGCCTCGGCAGCCGCCTCGGCGAGCAGGCCGGCCTTCGAATCGAAGTGCGCGTAGAACCCGCCGTGAGTCAGGCCGCAGGCCTTCATCAGGTCGGCGACACCGAGGCCGTCATAGCCGTGCCGGCGGATCGCCTGCGCCGCGGTCGCCACGATGCGCCGGTGCGTGCGCGCCTTCTTGGATTCGCTGCAGACAAGCTTTTCTTTCATTTTTTTATGATATTCATCATATTCAAGCTTTGCAAGCAGCCAAGGCCTCGAGTCGCCTCGAAAGTCGCTTCCCGGGTTACGCTTGCCGGATCGATTCCCGCAGCAGGCAGTCCATGAGCCAGGCCCCAGTCAATCGTCAGGTGCTCCTGAAATCCCGGCCATCCGGGATCCCGCAGGCCGAAGACTTCGAGATCGTCGAGGCGCCCGCCCCGGCGCCGGCGGACGGCCAGGTGCTGGTCCGCAATCTCTTCCTGTCGGTCGAGCCCGCCATGCGCGGCTGGGTCAGCGCGGTCGCCAACTACTCGCAGCCGGTCGGCATCGGCGAGGTGATGCGCAGCTTCGCGGTGGGCCGCGTCGTCGCGTCCAGGGCCGCCGGCTACCATGAGGGCGACCTCGTCGTCGGCATGTTCGGCTGGCAGGACTACGCCGCGGTCGGGCCCGAGGCAATCCAGCGGCGAATCGAGGAGAGCGACCTGCCGCCATCGACCGCGCTGGGCGTGCTCGGACTGAACGGCCTGACCGCCTACTTCGGCCTGCTCGACGTGGGGCAGCCGAAGTCCGGCGATACGGTCGTCGTGTCCACCGCCGCCGGCTCGGTCGGCTCCGCGGTCGGCCAGATCGCGAAGATCCACGGCTGCCGCTCGGTCGGCATCGCCGGCGGCCCGACCAAGGTCGCCCTGTGCCTGGACGAATTCGGATTCGATGCCGCCTTCGACTACAAGGCCGGCGACCTCGATGCCGCGCTGGACCGCGCCTGTCCGAACGGCGTCGACGTCTACTTCGACAACACCTCGGGCCCGATCAGCGACGCGGTGATGAAGCGCCTGAACGTGGGTGCGCGGGTCGTGATCTGCGGCACCGCGTCGGTGGCGAGCTGGGACCCGTGGCCGAAGGGGCCGCGTGTCGAGCGCCACCTGCTGGTCAAGCGGGCCCGGATGCAGGGCTTCGTGATCTTCGACTACGCGAAGCACTACGCCGAGGCCTGGCCGGTGCTGGCCGACTGGGTGCGCGCCGGCAAGCTCCGCTACCGCGAGGACATCCTGGACGGCATTGAGCACGCGCCCGGCGCGATCGCCGGCTTGTATCGCGGGGAGAACCTCGGCAAGCGGCTGATCCGGATCGCCGACCCTGACCAGGGCGCGCAATGACCGGAATCGCCAGAGAAGACATCCTGCGCTTCTGGTTCGAAGCGCTCGAGCCGAAGCAGTGGTGGAGCAAGGACGCAGCGCTCGACGCGCTGATCGCCGAGCGCTACGCGCCCCTGCTGGCTGCCGCCTCGCGCTGCGAGCTCTACGGATGGCGGGCCACGCCGCGCGGCCGGCTCGCGGAAGTGATCGTGCTCGACCAGTTCCCGCGGCAGATCCATCGCGACACGCCGCAGGCCTTCGCCTGCGATCCGCTTGCGCTGGCGCTCGCACAGGAAGCGGTCGCCCGCGGCGACGACGCCGCGCTCACGCCGATCGAGCGGGTGTTCCTCTACCTGCCCTACATGCACAGCGAGTCGGCGGCGATCCAGCAGGTTTCGGTGGCGCTCTACGAACGGAACGGTCTGCCCGACAACCTGGACTTCGCGCGCCGGCACAAGGCGATCGTCGACCGATTCGGGCGTTATCCGCATCGCAACGCGATTCTCGGGCGGGCATCGACGCCCGAGGAGATCGCCTTCCTGAGAGAGCCTGGATCGAGGTTCTGACCGGCATCGGGCCGGCTCGGTCGCCATGCTTGACTGGCCCGCCGCGGCGCGGAAAATCGAGGACAGCATCGCGCCACCTTGCTGGAGGGCTCCGTCATGCCCGACTCGATGCTGAAGGCCCAGATCGAATCTGCATCTGCCTACGAGCGGCTGTTCGTGCCCGCCCTCTTCGGCCAATGGGCGCCGAGGGTCGCCAACGCGGCGGGCATCGCTGCGGGCGACCGGGTGCTCGATGTCGCCTGCGGCACCGGCGTGCTGGCTCGAGAGGCCGCGCAGCGGGCCGGGCCGCATGGAAAGGTCACCGGCGTGGATCCGGCGGCCGGCATGCTGGCCGTGGCCGCGCGCCTCGCTCCGTCGATCGAGTGGCGCGAGGGCGCGGCCGAAGCCCTGCCCTTCCCCGACGAGGCTTTCGACGTCGTCGTCAGCCAGTTCGGGCTGATGCTGTTCGCCGACCGCGGGCTCGCCGTGCGGGAAATGCAGCGCGTGCTGGCGCCTGGCGGGAGACTCGCGGTTGCCGTGTGGAACGAGATCGGCAGCAACCCTGCCTACAAGGACGAGGCAGCCCTTCTCGAGGAAATCGCGGGCCGGCGGGCTGCCGATGCGATCCGCTCGCCCTTCTCGCTGGGCGACCGCGACCGCCTTGCCGCACTGTTCGTAGCGGCCGGGATGACGAAAGTCACTGTCGACACGCTGGAGGGAAAGGCGCGCTTCCCCGACATCCGGACGATGGTCGAGGCCGACCTGCGCGGCTGGCTGCCGGTGACCGGCGTGGTGCTGGCCGAGGACGAGATCGCCGAGGTCCTCGTGGGGGCAGAACAGGCGCTTGCGTCCTACCGGGCGCCGGATGGAACGGTGGCGTTCGCGGTGTCCGCGCATCTGCTGACCGGACGCAAATCGCACGACACCGAGTCCGCGACGGCGGCGTGACGGATCCCGCGCGAGACTCGCACTGCGCGCATCTGCCCGTCGTGCGCGGATCTGGCCCTCATCGAGTGCGCGGCCTCCTCGAAGCCTACAATGCGGGCGTTCTCGAGTCCCTGCCAAGGAGCAGTCCGTCAATGGCGATCGAACTCTGGCTCGCCTTCGTCGCCGCATCGGCGGTGATGCTGGTCATTCCCGGCCCGACCATCCTCACGGTGATCAGCTACTCGATCGCGCACGGCAGGCGCGCGCAACTGCCGCTGGTCGCCGCGGTGGCGCTGGGCGACTCCACCGCTCTGGTGCTCTCGCTGCTGGGCCTGGGCGCGCTGCTGGCCACCTCGGCCTTCTGGTTCACGGTGATCAAGTGGCTGGGCGGACTCTATCTGCTGTACCTGGGGGTCAAGCTCCTGCGGGCCGGCGCGAGCGGCGCCGAGCTGGAGCGGCCCGCCGCGCCCGGATCGCGCGGGCGGCTCTTCCTCAACACCTGGCTGGTGACCGCATTGAACCCGAAGGGCATCGTGTTCTTCGTGGCTTTCCTGCCGCAGTTCATCGACCCGGCCGCGGACGTGAGCCGGCAGCTGTGGATCCTGGCGATCACGTTTGTTGCTCTGGCCACGCTGAACGCGACGCTCTACGCGGCCTTCGCCAGTTCTGCCGCCAAACTGCTGTCGTCCGGGCGCGCGCAGCGTCGCTTCAAGCTCGCCGGCGGGTCGCTGTTGTCGGTCGCCGGGGTGTGGGCGCTGCTGGCCCGCCGCGCAGCATGATCGAAGCCGCCTGGCTGCTCTTCGTCGCGACCTCGCTGCTGGTGATCGCCACGCCGGGCCAGGACATGATCCTGGTGATGTCGCGCTCGGTGGCGCTCGGACCGGCGGCGGGCGTGGTCACCGCGGCCGGCGTCAGCATCGGGCTGGTCGGCCACACGATCCTGGCCGCACTGGGCCTGGGCGCGATTCTGCGCGCCTCCGAGATGCTCTTCACCGGGCTCAAGCTGGCTGGCGCCGCCTACCTGGTGTGGCTGGGCATCGGCCTGCTGCGCACCCGCGGCGCCGAGATCGCGCTGCGTGGATCGTCCGCGCGCTCGTCCGTCAGGCTGTTTGCCGACGGCGCGCTCTCGAACCTGTCGAACCCGAAGATCGCGATCTTCTACTTCGCCTTCCTGCCCCAGTTCGTGCCGGCGGGCGCCGCGCATCCCACGCTGTCGATGCTCGCGCTGGGGCTCGTGTTCGCCGGTCTCACCTTCCTCGTGAAGGCGCCGGTGGGGCTCTTCGCGGGCCTGCTCTCGGGCTGGCTTCGCGCGCGTCCCTGGGCGCTGGTCTGGCTGCATCGGGCGAGCGGCGCGGTGCTGGTGGGGCTCGGCGTCCGGCTGGCGATGGAGCCGCGGCCGTGAGCGGCGCGAGGCCTCGCGAAGAAGGCGATCCGCCGATACGCCGCGGGCTCCTCGGACTCGCCGGCTGGCTCGCCCTCGCCTTCGCCGCGGCGGCGATCGGCGGCATCGCCTCCGCGAACGCCGGCGACTTCTACGCTCAACTGGTGCGCCCCGCCTGGGCGCCGCCCGGTTGGCTGTTCGCCCCGGTCTGGACCCTGCTCTACCTGACGATGGGCGTCGCCGCCTGGCTGGTCTGGCGCGAGGCCGGCTTTCGCGGCGCGCGCGCCGCGCTCACGCTCTTCGTGATCCAGCTGGCGGCCAACGCGCTGTGGACCTGGCTGTTCTTCGCCTGGCGGCTGGGCGGTCTCGCCTTCGCGGAGGTGCTGCTGCTGTGGGTGCTGATCCTGGCGACGGTCGTCGCGTTCTGGCGCGTGCGGCCGCTCGCCGGTGCGCTGATGCTGCCCTACCTCGGCTGGGTGAGCTTCGCCTGCGCGCTGACCTGGGCCACCTGGCGGCTCAATCCCGGGCTGCTCGGCTGATTCAACCGTGCACCGCCCGCGAATCCCCCGGCGCCTCGACCCGCTCGTTCTTGCCATAGTCGCGCAGCACCGCCGCCACCCGCAGCCGGTAGTCCGCGAACATCCGCTCGCGGCCGGCGTGCTGCGCCTGCCGGTGCTCCTCGAGCGCGCGCCAGCGGCGCACCGCGTCCTCGTCGCGCCAGAACGAAAGCGAGAGCAGCTTGCCCGGGTCGGTCAGGCTCTGGAACCGCTCGACCGACACGAAGCCGTCCATTTCCTCGAGCCGCTTGCGCAGCGATGCGGCCATGGCGAGATAGGCGTCCTTCTGTCCCGGTGCGGGCATGACCTCGAAGATGACTGCGATCACGTCGGCGCTCCTCCTGTTCGTCTGCCTTCGGCAGGTACCATCCATCCGCCCGACAGGCTACCGCGAGACGACGCCCATGAAAATCATCCGCAGCAGGACCTTCACCGCCGAACGCCCCTGGGGCGCGCTGGACATCGCCTGCATGAACGGTATCACCGCGCGCCTGCACTGGACCGACCGGCCCTACCGCTGGCACGTGAACGACGGCGAGGAGATCTTTGCGGTGCTCGACGGCCGGGTCGAGATGCGCTACCGCGAGAACGGCGAGGAGCGCTCGGCGATCCTGGAAACCGGCGACGTGTTCCACGCCACGGTGGGCACCGAGCATGTCGCGCATCCGATCGGCGCGGCGCGGATCCTGGTGGTGGAGCAGGCGGGCAGCGTCTGAGCTCCCGCGGTTGAATCGCCTCGTGCGGGCATCGGCGAATGCAGTGAAGGCCGCCGGCGCTCGGTCGCTCAGGTCGGCTGCGAGGACGAGGTCGATGGAGGCACCGGACTGCCGCCCTCACCTTCCCAGACATCGAGCTCCATCTTCAGTCGCCTGATGTCTTTCCGTCGACGACCGTGACGCATTTTCGAAAGCAGCGACGCATACGCCGCGACGCCGATCAGCAAAGCGAGCGGCAGAATCAAGCGCCTCATGCTCATCATCGATAACTCCTGACCCGAACGAACAAATCGTATGCGGTCGAACGCATGGCGTCGGTGCGGTCGCGGACACAAGCGCCGATCGGCAAGCACCGGCCTGCGCGGGCCCGCGCGGCACTCGGCACTCTGTTCGACACCGAACAGACCGGATGCACCAGAGCCTCGTAGGATCAAGCTCTTTCGCGCGATCCCGTTGCCGACGTAGCTACTGATTCGACGCCTTGCCACGCAAGCGTTGTGAGATCCGGCTGGCGCCCTGCGGGCCCATCCATGTTCGACCGCGACGCTCAGGAGACAGGAATGAAGCAGAGAAGAGCCCCGAAGCCGGTCATCGATCCACTGCCCCTCTGGACCGAGCTGGCGATGAAGACCGGCGATACGATGCGCGCGTCGGCACAGGTCCTCGGCGACCGCACGACTCGCATCGCCACGACGGGCGTCAGGCCGAGCGCGAGCGATCGCCGCGAGTTCGCGTTGATGGGACGGGAAACGTTCGAAGCCTCGATCGAGTCGGCTCAGGCCGTCATCGCGCAGATGATCCGGGCGAGCCCGCAGCTCGGGGCGCGCGGCGTCACCCGGCCGGCAGCTTCCGCCTCGCAGTTCTCCGGTTCGACCGCGCGGATCGCCGAGAAGGCGCTGCAATCGATGCACGCGCGGGCAAGGGCAAATGTCAGACGGCTCGGGAAACGCAAGCCCGGAACGTCGTCCAGCTGACGTGCCCCCTGAAGAGCCCTCCAGCCCCGCGTAATGAGCGAGGATCAATCGAGAGCACGCGAGACGCGATCGAATCGGGCCTGGCTTCGCCCTTTCGGTCCCAAGACGCCCGCCTTCCGAAGAGATTCGCATGCCGCGCCCTGGCACAACGAAGCGCCGATCCGCGCGGACCTGTTCAGCATCGAGCGTCTCGAGCAGCATGCCGAAAGTCTTGCGGCGAGCCAGCCCGTCACGGACAAGCCCAAGGCCGGGCGATCCCTCGCCGCTCGACTCGCGGACGACGAATCGGTCCTGCGCGAAGCCTATCGCACCACGGCAAGCGCGGCCGCCGAAGGCGAGGCGATCACCCCGGCCGCCGAGTGGCTGCTCGACAATTACCACCTCGTCGACGAGCAGATCCGGGAGATCCGCAACGATCTGCCCCCCGGCTACTACCGCCAGTTGCCGAAACTGGCCGACGGTCCTCTGGTCGGTTTTCCGCGCGTTTTCGGGTTGGCCTGGGCATTCGTCGCGCATACGGACAGCCATTTCGAGCCAGGGGCGCTGCGCCGTTTCGTGCGTGCCTACCAGCGCATCCAGCCCCTGACCACCGGGGAGCTGTGGGCAATCGCGATCACGCTGCGGATCCTGCTCATCGAGAACCTTCGGCGCTCGGCCAGACGCCTCGTGACGAGCCGGGCCGCACGCCGCGAGGCGGATGCCCTGGCTGACCGGATCCTGGGCGTGGACACACGCCCGGCCGAGCCCATCGTCGAGGTTCTCGCGCGTCGTGACGATGCGCCGCTGCCGGCGGCTTTTGCCGCCCAGTTGGTCCAGCGCCTGAGAGATCAGGATCCCAAGGTCATGCCGGCGCTTGCCTGGCTCGACGAACGCCTGGCGGCACAGGGGACGACCGCGGACGCGATCGTGCACGACGAACACCAGAGCCAGGGCGCGGCGAACGTGACGGTGCGCAACATCATCACCAGCATGCGCCTGATCTCCGACGTCGACTGGGCGGACTTCGTGGAGAGCGTGAGCCTGGTCGACGACGTGCTGCGCGCAGGCAGCGAATTCGCCGACATGGATTTTTCGACGCGCAACCTCTATCGCGACGCGATCGAGGAACTCGCGCAGGGCTCCAGGCTGACGGAACTGGATGTCGCGCGCGCCGCGCTCAAGGCTGCCAGCGATGCGGCGCTCGCGGCGATTGGCGACGATGCGCAGCGCCGGGTGAACGATCCCGGCTACCACCTGATCGCCGGAGGGCGGCGCGCGTTCGAGGCCACGATCGGATACCGCCCGCCACTGCTGGCCCGGCCTGGCCGCTTCAGTGCGGCGGCCGGCCTGCCCGGCTACATCGCCGTCGTCGCGCTGGTGGCCGCGCTCGTCCTGTGCCTGCCCTTGCTCCCGCTGGCGCGCCTGGGCATCGGCGGCTGGCATCTCGCCCTGCTCGCTCTCGTCGGCGCGATCCCGGCGATCGATGCGGCAATGGCTCTGGTGAATCGCGGCGTCACGCAAACCGTCGGCGCAGCCATCCTTCCCGGCCTGGAACTGCGCGATGGCGTGCATTCGACCCTGCGCACGCTGATCGCCGTGCCGATGCTGCTTACCACGCGGGCCGACGTCGAGGAGTTGGTCGAGGCCCTGGAGATCCATCACCTTTCGAGCCCCGACGGCGAGCTGCATTACGCCCTGCTCTCGGACTGGACCGATGCCGACGCCGAAAACGTCGAGGGCGATGAGGCGCTCGTCGACGCGGCGGCCGCGGGCATTGCCCGCCTGAATCGCCGATACGGGCCGGCAGCCGGCGGCGAGCGCTTTCTGCTGCTCCATCGCCGGCGGGTCTGGAACGAAGGGCAAGGACGGTGGATCGGTTGGGAGCGCAAGCGCGGCAAGCTCCACGAGCTGAACCGCCTGCTTCGCGGCGCCACCGACACGACCTTCATGATCATCGACGGTCAGCCGCCCGCAGTGCCGCCGGGCGTTCGCTACGTCATCACGTTGGACGCCGACACCCGGATGCCCCGGGACACTGCCCGCCGGCTGATCGGCAAGATGGCGCACCCGCTCAACCGTCCCCGCTTCGACGCCAGTTCCCGCCGGGTCGTCGAAGGCTATGGGATCTTGCAGCCCCGCGTGACCCCCTCTCTGCCGATCGGCGACGAAGGTTCGATCTTCCAGCGGCTCTTCGCCGCCGCCGGCGGGATCGACCCATACGCCGCCGCGGTGTCCGACGTGTATCAGGACCTGTTCGGCGAGGGCTCCTACACCGGCAAGGGAATCTACGATGTGGATGCCTTCGCAGCCGCGCTCGACGGACGCGTCGGCGAAAGCATGCTGCTGAGCCACGACCTGTTCGAGGGCAGCTTCGCGCGCTCGGGGCTGGCTTCCGATATCGAGATCGTCGAGGAATTTCCGGCGCGCTACGACGTGGCCACCGCACGCCAGCATCGATGGGCGCGAGGCGACTGGCAGCTGGCGCCTTGGATCCTCGGTCGCGGCCACGCGGCGGACGGCGATCGGAGAATGAGCACGGTGCCACCGCTCGGGCGCTGGAAAATGCTCGACAACCTTCGGCGCTCGCTGTCCGCCCCAGTCGCCCTCGCCGCATTGATGGCGGGATGGGCGCTGCCGCTGTGGGCCGCCGTGACCTGGACCGGCTTCGTCGCGGCGACCATCGCGGTGTCGACGCTGCTGCCGGTTCTCGCCGGTCTGACGCTGCGGCACTCCCGGCTCTCGGCACGCAGCCGCGTTCACGCGCTGGCCACGGAACTCCGGCTCGCCCTGTCGCAAACGGCATTGCTGCTGGTGTTCCTCGCTCATCAGGCATGGCTGATGGCCGATGCCATCGGAAGGACGCTGTTTCGCCTGATCGTCAGCCACCGCCATCTGCTCGATTGGGTGACGGCAGCCCAGGCGAAGGTGGGGCGACGGCTCGAGCTCGCCGGCTTCTACCGGCAGATGTCGCGGGGGGTCGCCATCGGCGTCGCCGCGGCGATTTTCGTCTGGCTGGCCGGGCGCGATGCATGGCCGGTGGCAGCACCATTCGTGTTCGCCTGGCTGGCATCGCCGGCCGTCGCCCGGTGGTCGAGCCTGTCGCCTGGCATGGCGGAACGCCCGCAGATTTCCCTTGCGAACGTCCGCACTCTGCGGCAGATCGCGCGCCGCACCTGGCGCTACTTCGAGAACTTCGTGACGACAGCCGACAACATGCTGCCGCCCGACAATTTCCAGGAAGATCCGCACCCGGCCATCGCGCACCGGACATCGCCCACGAACATCGGCCTGTATCTGCTCTCCGCGGTCAGTGCCCGCGATTTCGGATGGGCCGGCACGGCCGACACGGTCGGTCGCATCGAGTCGACGCTCGCGACGATGAACAGCCTGCCGCGCTTCAGGGGCCACTTCTACAACTGGTACGACACACGAGCTCTTTGCCCGCTGGACCCGAAGTACATCTCCTCGGTGGACAGCGGAAACCTGGCCGGACACCTGATCGCACTTGCCAATGCCTGCCGGGAGTGGAGTCGGAGTCCGATTGCGCTGGCCGACTCGTTCGCCGGGATCGACGACAACCTGAGTCTCGCGCGCGCTGCGCTGCGAGCCCTTCCCGACGATCGACGAACCCAGACGATCACTCGACACCAGCTCGAAGCGGCGCTCGATGCCCTGAGTGCCGAACTCGGCCGGCACGGCATGCAGCCCGCGAGGGCCGCTGATCCGTTCGCCAGCATGTCGCCCCAGGCAGCGACCGCTGCAGATATCGCCCGGACGCTGGCCAGCGAGCGCGGAGACGACGCTGGCGAGGAGATGTTGTTCTGGGTGGAGGCGACGCAGCGGTCGATCGCGAGTCACTGCCGTGATCTCGCTGCGACCGGGCCCGACGGCCGGCTGCTGGAGCGCCGGCTGACGGCACTCGAAGCGGCAGCGCGGTCCATGGCCAATGCCATGGAGTTCGGGTTCCTGCTGGACGCGGACCGCAAGCTCCTTTCGATCGGCTATCGCGTTGCCGAGGACACACTCGACCCGAGCTGCTACGACCTGCTCGCCTCCGAAGCGCATCTGGCCAGCTTCGTGGCGATCGCCAAGGGTGACGTCCCATCGCCGCACTGGTTTCGGTTGGGGCGAGCCGTCACCACGATTGGACACGGCGTGGCGCTGATCTCATGGTCGGGATCCATGTTCGAGTACCTGATGCCGTCGCTCGTGATGCGAGCGCCGATCGGCAGCCTGCTCGAGCAATCCAACCGTCTGATCGTTCGCCGGCAGATCGCCTACGGCGCCGAACGCGGCGTGCCCTGGGGTCTCTCGGAGTCCGCCTACAACGTCCGCGACCTCGAGTTCACCTATCAGTACTCGAACTTCGGCATCCCCGGCCTGGGCCTCAAGCGTGGGCTCGGCGAGAACATCGTCGTCGCCCCCTATGCGACGGCGCTCGCGGCGATGGTCGATGCAGAGGCGGCGACCCGGAATTTCTCCCGGCTCGATTCCCTCGGCGCGCAGGGCCGCTTCGGGTTCTACGAGGCGCTCGACTACACGCGTGCCCGCCTGCCCAAGGGCAGCCATTTCACGATCGTGCGGACATTCATGGCGCACCACCAGGGCATGACCGTGGTGGCCCTGTCGAACGCCTTGCTGGACGGAATCATGCGGTCGCGGTTTCACGCCGAACCGATCATCCAGGCGACCGAACTCCTGCTCCAGGAGCGCACACCGCGCAACGTCGAGCCGGCCCATCCGAGGGCGGAAGAAGTGGCGACGGCGGCCACGGCCCGCGATCTTCAGCTTCCCGCGGTGCGGCGACTGCGCTCGCCGCACCACTCTCAGCCGCAGTCCCACCTGCTGTCGAACGGGCGTTACACGGTGATGCTGACGGCTGCCGGCTCCGGATACAGCCGTTGCGGAGATATCGCGGTCACGCGCTGGCGCGAGGACGCCACTCGCGACGACTGGGGAAGCTATGTGTTCCTGCGCGACGCAGCGAGCGGCGCCGTCTGGTCTGCCGGATGCCAGCCGAGCGGCGTCGAACCGGACGATTACGTCGTCACGTTCAACGAGGACCGCGCCGAGTTCGTGCGTCACGACGGCACCATCGCCACGACGCTCGAGGTCATCGTTTCGCAGGAAGGCGACGCCGAGGTTCGTCGCGTGTCCGTCTCCAACACCGGCAACCGATCCCGGGAGATCGACCTCACCTCCTACGCCGAAATCGTGCTGGCGCCGCCCGCCGCCGACGCGGCTCACCCGGCCTTCTCCAAGCTCTTCGTGCAAACCGAGCATCTCGTCAAGGACGGCGCCATCCTGGCCACGCGGCGGCGTCGCTCGCCCGGCGAGCCCGAAATCTGGGCCGCCCATTTTGCGGTCGTCGAAGGCGAGGCAGTGGGCGACCAGCAGATCGAGACCGACCGGGTCCGTTTCCTGGGGCGCGAACGCGAGATCCGGGCGCCAATCGCCGTGATGGACGGACGGCCGCTTTCCAACACCGTCGGCGCCGTCCTCGATCCGGTTTTCGCACTCCGCCGCCGTCTGAGAATTGCACCGGGTCGCACGGCGCGCATTGCGTTCTGGACGGTGGTCGCGCCTTCGCGCAGCGATCTGCTGGACCTTATCGACAGCCACAACGACACCACGGCCTACGATCGCGCGGCCACGCTGGCGTGGACCCAGGCACAGGTCCAGATGAACCACCTGGGCATCGACGAAGAACAAGCGATCGTCTTCCAGCGCCTCGCGGGCCACGTGATCTACGCCGATTCGTCGATGCGTTCCTCGTCCGACACCATACGGCGCGGCATCGCCGGTCCACCGGCACTCTGGGCCCAGGGCATCTCCGGCGACATCCCCATCGTGCTGCTTCGCATCGACAGCATCGACGATATCGGGATCGTGCGCGAATTGCTTCGAGCCCATGAATGGTGGCGGATGAAGCAGCTCGCCGTCGATCTGGTGATCCTCAACGAGCGCGCGTCTTCCTATACCCAGGATCTACAGATCGCTCTGGAAACGCAGATCCGCACCAGTCAGTCCCGACCTTCGATCCGGGCGAGCGCCACGAGCGGCTCGGTCATCGTTCTGCGCACCGATCTGATCGCCGCCCAGACACGTGCGCTGCTTCTCGCGCTCGCCCGGGTCGTTCTGGTCGGACGCCGCGGCGGGTTGTCCGAGCAGCTGAGCCGTGTCCAGGCCGCGCCAAGCGGCGCGCCGGCGCCCCGGCGCGCGCCGTCGGTCGAGGCGCCCCAGGACACCCCGGCAGTGCCGGCGCTCGAGTACTTCAACGGATTCGGCGGATTCGCAGCCGACGGGCGCGCTTACGTGACGATCCTCGACGGCGGCCGGTCGATACCCGCGCCGTGGGTCAACGTCATCGCCAATCCATCCTTCGGCTTCCAGGTCGCGGTCGAGGGCAGCGGCTATACGTGGTCGCTCGGCAGCCGCGAGAACCAGCTCACACCGTGGTCGAACGATCCCGTCACCGACCGCCCGGGCGAGGTCATCTACCTGCGCGACGAGGACAGCGGCGAACTCTGGGGGCCGACCGCGCAGCCGATCCGGCACCCGGCCTCGCCCTACGTGGCCACGCACGGCCAGGGGTACAGCCGGTTCGAACACACCGCGCACGGGATCGAGCTCGATCTCATCCAGTACGTGCCGCTCGAGGACCCGGTCAAGATCTCCAGGCTGTCGATCCGGAACAGGTCGGGGCGAAGCCGGCGGCTGTCGGTCACCGCCTATGTCGAGTGGGTGCTCGGTCCGTCGCGCGCCGCATCTGCCCCCTCCATCGTGACCGACATCGACGCCGCAACCGGCGCGATGTTCGCGCGCAACCCCTGGAACATGAACTTCGGCTCGCGAGTGGCCTTCGCGGACCTGTGCGGACAACAGATCGCCTGGACCGCGGACCGGCGGGAATTCCTGGGACGCAACGGCTCGCTCGACAATCCGGCTGCACTGACCGCGAAGGTCCCCCTCTCGAAGCGCGTCGGTGCCGCTCTCGATCCCTGCGGTGCGCTGCAGGCCCCGGTCGAACTCGCGCCGGGCGGTACGGCCGAGATCGTGTTCTTCCTCGGCCAGGCGTCGACGGCGGCCGACGCGCAATCGCTGATCACCCGGTACCGGGCGGCCGACCTGGATGCGGTGCTTCGCGAGGTCGTCCAATACTGGGACGAATTACTCGGCACGGTCAAGGTGAAGACACCGGACCGGTCGATGGACATCATGCTGAACCGATGGCTGCTCTATCAGACCCTCGCGTGCCGCGTGTGGGCGCGGTCGGCGTTCTATCAGGCGAGCGGCGCCTACGGCTTTCGGGATCAACTGCAAGACAGCATGGCGCTCGCCGTGGCGAGGCCGGCATTGACGCGTGAGCACCTGCTGCGCGCCGCTGGCCGGCAATTCGTCGAAGGCGACTTCCAGCATTGGTGGCTACCGCCGTCGGGCCAGGGTGTTCGCACCCGCATCTCGGATGACCGGGTATGGCTCGCCTATGCCGCGGCTCACTACGCGGCGACCACCGGCGACACCGCCGTCCTGGACGAGTCCATCTCCTTCCTGGAAGGCCAGTCGCTGCAGCCGGGCGAGCACGATGCCTACTTCCAGCCGGCGCTCTCGGAAGAATCCGCGTCGCTGTTCGAGCACTGCGCACGCGGCCTGGATCTGAGCCTCGCCGTGGGCGCGCACGGCCTGCCGCTGATCGGCACCGGCGACTGGAACGACGGCATGAACCGGGTCGGCGAGCACGGCAAGGGCGAAAGCGTCTGGCTCGGCTGGTTCCTGCATGCGACGTTGGCGGCATTCGTGCCGATCGCCGAGGCGCGAGGCGAAGAAACACGCGCCGCCCGCTGGCTGGCGCATCTCCGGCTGCTGCGCGAATCCCTGGAACGGGATGGCTGGGACGGAGACTGGTACCGGCGCGGCTACTTCGACGACGGCACGCCGCTCGGGTCGTTCGTCAGCGACGAATGCCGGATCGACTCGATCGCGCAGTCCTGGAGCGTGCTGTCCGGCGCGGGGGATCCTGTTCGGGCGCTGCGTGCCATGGCCGCCGTCGACGAGCAGTTGATCCGCGACGATGACGGCCTGGCGCTGCTGTTCACGCCGCCGTTCGACCGGACAACGCTCGATCCTGGTTACGTGAAAGGCTACCCGCCCGGCGTTCGCGAGAACGGTGGACAATACGCCCACGCCGCAGCTTGGTCGGTGCTCGCCCTTGCCGCCCTGGGCCAGGGAGACAAGGCTGCCAGCCTGTTCGGGATGGTGAACCCGGTCAGCCACACGAGCACGCGGGCAGACGTCCAGCGCTACAAGCTCGAGCCCTACGTCGCGGCTGCAGATGTCTACTCGGTGGCCCCACATGTCGGGCGAGGTGGATGGAGCTGGTACACCGGGGCAGCCGGGTGGCTCTACCGCGCGGGGATCGAGGGCATCCTCGGCTTTCGCCTGCAAGGCACCTGGCTGCTGCTGGATCCCTGCATACCCGTGGCCTGGCCCGGATTCGAGCTCGCATTCAGTCATCAGTCGACGCGCTACCGAATCGCGGTCCAGAACCCGCACGGCGTCAGCCGCGGGGTCGTGTTCGCAGAGCTCGACGGCACGATGCTGCCGGAAGGCCCGATCCGGGTTGCGCTGGTGGATGACGGCGAAACCCACGATTTGCGACTGACCCTCGGATGAGGGTGGCTCGTGCCTCGAAATGGTCAGGCCGGCTTGTAGACATTGAGCTGCAGCCGCTCGCGCTCGATCGCAGCCGCGACCGGCGCCGTGTCGGCCACGCGCTGGACATGGCTCCAGAGCTTCGGCAGCGACTCGGGATCGATGCCCGCATAGCCGCCCCAGCGCAGCAAGGTCAGCGCATAGGCGTCGAGGAAGGAGACCCGGTCGCCCAGCAGGTAGGGCGTGCCGGCGTGCTCGACCATGTGCTCGATGCGCGCGAGGTGCTTGCGGTACTGCTCGATCGCGTGCGCCTTGATCGCGGCCTGCGCGGCCTCGTCGCCGGTGAACTTGTTCGGCATGAACACGTGCGTGAACGTCGGGTGCACGGTGTTGTTCATCCACGCGAAGCGCGACATGGCCTGCGCGCGCGCCCAGGAGTCGGCCGGCAGCAGGCCGGCCTGCGGGAAGCCGCGGTCGATGAAGTCGCAGATGGCCACGATCTGCGAAAGCGGGTGGCCGTCGACCTTCAGCACCGGCACCAGTCCTTCGGGGTTCATGGCCAGGTACTCGGGCGTCTTGTGCTCGCCCTTGTGCAGCTTGACCATGTGCGGCGTGAAGTCCTGGCCGGTGGCGGCCTTCACCACCTCGAGGCCGGCGTGCGGCACGAAGGAACAGGCGCCAGGGGCGAAGTACAGCTCGATCTGCATCGGGTTCTCCTCGTATCGATCCCCGGTGATTCTCGCAGATCGCCGAACCGCCGCCGCGAAGCCCCCGAGGCCTTCCGCGGTACGATCTCGCACCAGGCCGCTCCCCGCCGAGCGCAAGAACACAACCCGCATCCGAGACTGCCGATGACACTGTCCGCCGAACTGCGCGAGACGCTCGCGACGATCACGACCGCCACGCTGACCACCGTGCTGCTGAAGAAGGGCCTGCGCAACGTCTGGCTGCGCGGCACCCGGCCGCTCAAACCCGGCCAGCCGCGCCTGGTGGGCCCCGCCTTCACGTTGCGCTTCGTGCCGGCCCGCGAGGACCTGGCCACGCCCGAGTCCTGGAGCTCGCCGATCTCGACCCGCGCGGCCATCGAGGCGATGCCCGAGGGCTGCATCGCGGTGGTGGACGCGATGGGCGTGGCCGATGCCGGCATCTTCGGCGACATCCTGTGCGCGCGCATGGCCAGGCGCGGCGTGGCGGGGCTGGTGACCGACGGCGTGGTGCGCGACGTGACCGGCGTGCTCGGCACCGGCCTGCCGGTGTGGTGCCAGGGCGCCGCCGCGCCGCCCTCGGTGGCGGGGCTCACCTTCGTGGGCTGGCAGCAACCGATCGCCTGCGGCGGCGTGGCGGTGTTCCCCGACGACGTGATCGTGGTCGACGACGACGGCGCGGTGCTGATCCCGGCGGCGCTGGTCGAGGAGGTCACGAAGATCGCGTTGGAGCAGGAGCGCCTCGAGACCTGGATCATGGGCGAGGTCGAGAACGGCGCCGCCCTGCCCGGCCTGTATCCGCCCAACGCGGAGAACAAGGCCCGATACGAGGCGTCGAAGCAGGCGAAGTGAACGAGGAAGATCTCGAAGGCGTCGCGGTCGTCGGCGCCGGCCCTGCCGGCCTGATGGCGGCCGAGGCGATCGCGGCCGCCGGCGTCACGGTCCAGGTCTTCGACGCCATGCCTTCTGCCGGCCGCAAGTTCCTGCTGGCCGGCCGCGGGGGGCTCAACCTCACGCATTCCGAGCCGATCGGCCCCTTCCTGTCTCGCTACGGCAAGGCCGGGGAGCGGATCGCGCCATTGTTGCAGGCCTTCGGGCCCGACGCCCTGCGAGAGTGGACGCACGAGCTGGGCATCGACACCTTCGTCGGGAGCTCGGGCCGCGTGTTCCCGAAGGAAATGAAGGCCGCGCCGCTGCTGCGCGCCTGGTTGCACCGGCTGCGCGCGGCCGGCGTGCGCTTGCGGATGCGGCACCGCTGGACAGGCTGGGACGAGGCCGGCCGGCTGCGCTTCGAGTCGCCACAGGGCCTGCTCGCGCTGCGTGCCCGGGCGGTGGTGCTCGCGCTGGGCGGCGCGAGCTGGGCCCGGCTGGGTTCGGACGGCGCCTGGGTCGGGCCGCTGCAGGGCCGCGGCGTGCCGGTGGCGCGGCTGCAGCCGGCCAACTGCGGCTTCGACCTCGGCACGCTCGCCTGCCGGAGCGAGCCGGGCTGGTCCGCGCAATTCGTCGGGCGTTTCGCCGGCCAGCCGCTGAAGACGGTTGCCGCGGCGGTGGACGTCGACCCGGCTCCGGCGGAGACCGACGCCGCCCGGGATGGCGATCCGCGGAACGACGATGCACAGGCCCGGGACGTGCCCTGGCGCATCGGCGATTTCGTGATCACCGACACCGGAATCGAGGGCACGCTGGTCTATGCGCTGTCGGCCGAACTGCGTGACGCGATCGCCGCGCGCGGCGGGGTCACGCTGCGGGTCGATCTGACGCCCGGCCGCAGCCGGGAGCGGCTCGCCACGGATCTGGCCAAACCGCGCGGTGGCCGGTCCTTCGCCAATCACCTGCGCGCGCGTGCGGGGATCGAGGGCGCCAAGGCGGGCCTGCTGCGCGAGGCGCTCGGCACGGACGGCCTGGCCGCCGCCGCCCAGGATCCCTCGCGCCTTGCCGATGCAATCAAGTCGTTGCCCCTGCCGCTCGCGCGTCCGCGCCCGATCGACGAGGCGATCAGCACCTCCGGCGGCGTGCGCTTCGAGGCGCTCGACGATGCGTTGATGCTGCGCGGTCTGCCAGGGTTCTTCTGCGCCGGGGAGATGCTCGACTGGGAGGCGCCCACCGGCGGCTACCTGCTCACCGCCTGTTTCGCGAGCGGCCGCGTGGCCGGCGCGGGCGCCGCCCGCTTCGCAATGGAGCGCCGGGACCCGTAGGTCGCTTTCGCCTCAGGCCGGCGGGGCCTGGAAGCCGCCGCGTCGATAGGTCAGCACCAGCGTGTCACGATGGGGATCCGGCCCGTCGGGCTGGATCGGCGTGGCTTCGTGGATCACCCGCGCATCGTCGAGCAGCAGCGCGCTCCAGGGCTCGCCCATCACGAAGCGGATGCCCCGCGGGCCTTCCGCCTCGAACACCCGGCTCTCGCCGCCGCGAACGTCGGCGCGCTCGACCAGGATCACCGCCACGTAGTCGACGCCGTCGCGATGCGCCCCTTCCGGCGTGGGGCGACCCACGCCGTCGGACGTGTCGATGCGGAACTGGTGGGCCTCGACGTGCCAGCGATCCGGCGGCTCGCGGCCCGCGTCGCGTTCGGCCTGCGCGAAGACATCGCCCAGCGCGACGAGCAGCCGCCGCCAGGCCGGATCCTGGCAGACACCGGCCTCGATCGGGTCGAACATGCGCTCGATGCCGCCGTGCAGCGCGTTGTAGTCCACCGGCTGCCAGTGCGCGCGATGCGGCACCTGCTCGAGCACTCCGGTGGCCGGCACGTGGACGAAGCAGCTGTGCCGGCGGCGTCGATAACGCCCGCCATCACGCAGCCAGCCGTCGGGCGGGAGGCGGTCCCAGGTCGGCGCGAGCCGCGCGGTGTCGGCGTCGTGGAATCGGGCCAGTGCCCCAAGATCGGCGCGCGCGAGCCGCACGAAGCCCTGCCCCGCAAGCCGGCGCGACGGCGTATCGGTGCCCTGAGTCCAGTCGGACCAATCCATCTTCGAAACCCTAATGTGCCTGCCATGATTGTAGACTCGGCCCCCCGAGGGGCATCTCCCCACGCATCGGAATCCATCAGGCAACGGAGAGCGTCATGCGTATCGAACCGACCATCGCCGGCACGCGCGAAGCACTGATGGCGCCATCTCGCATCGGCGCGGGCATCGGATTGGTGCCCACGATGGGCAACCTCCACGACGGCCACCTCACCCTGGTGGGCGAGGCGCGTCGCCGCGTCGGCCCGGACGGCCTGGTGGCGGCGAGCATTTTCGTGAACCGGCTGCAGTTCGGCGCGGGCGAGGACTTCGACAAGTATCCGCGCACCTTCGAGCGCGACTGCGCGCTGCTCGCCGAGGCCGGCTGCGACCTGCTGTTCGCGCCGCACGAGGGCGAGATGTATCCGGAGCCCCAGACCTTCCACGTGGTGCCCGACCCGGCGCTGGCGGGCGTGCTGGAAGGCGCGGCGCGTGCCGGGCACTTCGATGGCGTATGCACCGTGGTGATGAAGCTCTTCTCGATCGTCCGGCCCACGCTGGCGGTCTTCGGCAAGAAGGACTACCAGCAGCTGATGCTGGTCCGCCGCATGGTCGAGCAGTTCGCGCTGCCGATCGAGATCGTGGCGCACGACACGGTGCGCGAGGCCGACGGCCTGGCGATGTCCTCGCGCAACGGATACCTCAGCGCGGCCGAACGCGCCGAGGCGCCCGCGCTGAATCGGGCGCTGCGCGGGCTGGTCGAGGCGGTTCGCGCCGCGCGAGCAGCCCACGCGAAGGCAAGGCTCGACCGCGCGCGGCTCGCCGAGCTGGAGAACGCTGCGATGGCCGAACTGCACGCACGCGGCTGGCGGCCCGATTACCTGAGCGTGCGCCGGCAGAGCGACCTGCAGTTGCCGTCGGACGCGCAACTTGCGGGCAGCGAGCCGCTGGTCGCGCTCGGCGCCGCGCGGCTCGGCATGCCGCGGCTTCTGGACAACATCGAGATCCAGGGTCCGGACGCGTAGTCCGGTCCAGGCTCCCTGCGAACCCGCCTCAGGCCGCGACGGCCTGGTACCAGGCCACGCCGTCGTCGTCGACCGACACGGTGGCTTCGCCCCGATGCAGCAGGTAGTTCAGGTGAGCGAGGCTCTCGCCGGTGGCCAGGCTCAGCAGCCGCGGCTCGTCGATCGCCCGGCCGAACAGGCTGGCGAACACGTCGACCACCCGGCGCGGCTGCGCGAGCCGGCGGCGCAGCCGGTCCAGCGACACGCGATGCCCCTGGCCCAGGTACGCGAGCCGTGCGTGCAGGCCGATGAAGGGCTCGTTGTGGGCCGGCAGCACCAGCACGTCGTCGGGCACGGTGTCGCGGATCCGCTCCATCGACCTGAGCCAGCCGTGCAGCGGATCGGCCTCCGGCTCGGTCGGGAACACCGACACGTTGGACGAGATCTTCGGCAGCACCTGGTCGCCCGAGATCAGCAGCTTCAGATCGGGGCACCACAGGCAGGCGTGCTCGGGCGAGTGGCCGGTGCCCACGACGACCCGCCAGTCGTGCTCGCCGATGCGCAGGGTCTCGCCGTCGCGCAGCCGCCGGAAACTCTCGGGCAAGGCATAGACCATCTTGCCGAACTGGCCGAAGCGGGTGCGGTAGTCCTCGATCGCCTCGTCGTCCCAGCCGGCCCGGTGGTAGAAGCGCACGCCCTCGTCGGGGGCCTCGCGGCCGGTGTCGGCGACCAGCACGCGGCAGTTCAGGTACTCGAGCCGGGTCATCCAGAGCGGGCAGTCGAACTTGCGGGTGAGCCACCCGGCCATGCCGACGTGGTCCGGATGCATGTGCGTGACGAACACGCGCGAGACCCCGTCCTCGAGCGCTCCGCCCGGGCCGAGCAGCGTGCGCCAGGCCGCGGCGATCTCGCGGCTCTGCACACCGGTATCGACGATCGCCCAGCGTTCGCCGTCGCGCACCGCCCAGACGTTGATGTGGTCGAGCGAGAACGGCAGCGGCATGCGCAGCCAGAGCACGCCCGGCGCGATCTCGCGGGCGACGCCCGGCTCGGGCAGCTGGTCGAAGGGGTACTCGAGCACGGGCCTGGACACCCGGTCGGAGGGGATGGCGGACTCGTCGGACATCGGGGCTCTTGCGCGGTTGAACCTGGGGGCACTCCGATTTGACCAGAGACCACCCGGTGCGTCACCCGCGACGATCCGGAATCGGCCCCGGAATCCGCCCACGAGGCGCGCCGGTCGCCGCCGGGCGAGGCCGCCTCATGCCCGCGTCGCCCGCAGCCGGGCCGGGCCGAGCGCTGCCTCGGAGAGCCCCAGGTCGATCAGCCGCTGCGGCAGTGCCAGCCCGCGCGCCAGCGCCGCGCAGGCCTCGCTCATCCCGGCGGAGCTCTGGATGCCGTAGCCGCCCTGGGCCGCGAGCCAGAAGAAGCCCGGCGCACCGGGGTCGAAGCCGCCGACCAGCCCGCCGTCGGCCACGAAGGAGCGCAGCCCAGCCCAGGTGCGGCTGGGGCGACGGATCTCCAGGGTGGTCCACTGCTGGATCCGGTCGATGCCGGTGGCGACGTCCAGCTCCTCGGCCACCACATCGTGCGGCTCGACGGGGTCGGCATTGGCCGGCGAGCCGAGCAGCATGCCCGCGTCGGGCTTCACGTAGAAGGACTCGTCGGCCGAGATGAAGGCCGGCCAGGCGCGCGCATCGACGCCCGCCGGCGGCGCGAACAGGAAGGCGCTGCGGCGCTTCGGCTGCAGACCGATCGGCGCAACGCCGGCCGTTCCTGCCACCAGGTCCGCCCAGGCGCCGGCCGCGTTCACCAGCACCGGTGCGCGCCAGCTGCGCGTGCCGTCGGACACCCGCCAGTCGGAGCCGGGGCCGCCGGTGCGCTCGATCGAGGCGATCGCCACGCCGCACTCCACGACCGCGCCCTGCCGGCGCGCCCCGCGCAGGTAGCCCTGCAGCAGGCCGTCGACGTCGATGTCCATCGCGTCGGGCTCCAGCACGCCGCCGATCACCGTGTCGCGAAGCACCGGCACCATCGCGCGCGTCTCGGCCGCGTCGAGCCGGCGCGCGAGCGGCGACAGCGCGCGGACCACTTCGTGGTGCGCCTGCAGCGCCTCGCGCTGGTCGGCCATCGCCACGGTGAGCGCGCCGCGCGGCGAGAGCACCGCGTGGTCGGCGAATCCCGGCGGCGGCGAGAACAGGAACTCGCGGCCGGCCAGGGTCAGCGCGCGAACCTGCGGTGGACCGTAGCTCTCCAGGTAGAGCGCGGCCGAGCGGCCGGTGCTGTGCATGCCCGGCCTCGGCTCGCGCTCCAGCACGACGGCGCGGCCATGTGGCGCCAGCCGCCAGGCGAGCGAGGCCCCTGCGATTCCCGCCCCGATGATCAGCCAGTCGCACCCGACTTCGCTCGTGTTCGGCACGGCCATCGCCTCGCCCACCCTGTCCTCGACTTGTCCCCGTGTCATCGCCTTGCTTCCTCGAGCCGCAGCCGGAATCGGAATGCCGACTTTACCCGCTCGCCGGCGGCCCGGCCCCGGCTCTCCCGGCCGCGAGCCGGTCGATGTCAGAATTCCGCTTTTGGATCGATCCGGAAACCGGACTACAGGAGAACCGCGGCATGTACGAAACGCTCAGCCTCTACATCGACGGACAGTTCACCGGCGCCGAGGGGCGCAAGACCCAGCCGGTGACCAACCCGGCCGACGGCTCGGTGCTCGCTCAGCTGCCCCACGCCACGCGCGAGGATCTCGACCGCGCGCTGGCCGCCGCGCAGCGCGCCTTCGGCGAGTGGAAGCGCGTGTCGCCGCTCGAGCGCAGCGCGATCCTGCGCAAGGCGGCAAGCCTGCTGCGCGAGCGCGCGAAGGACATCGCCCGCAACATCGTGCTGGACATGGGCAAGCCGATGGCCGAGGCGGTCGGCGAAGTGCTGAGCTGCGCCGAGCACACCGAGTGGAACGCCGAGGAAGGCCGCCGGATCTACGGCCGGGTGATCCCGCCGCGCAACGACCAGGTTCGCCAGTTCGTGGTCCGCGAGCCGGTGGGCGTCTGCGCCGCCTTCACGCCGTGGAACTTCCCGGCCAGCCAGGCGATCCGCAAGATCGCCGCCGCGCTCGCGTCGGGGTGCACGATCGTCCTGAAGGGGCCCGAGGACGCGCCCAGCGCCTGCGTGGCGCTCGCCCGCGCCTTCCACGACGCCGGCCTCCCCCCGGGCGTGCTGAACCTGGTCTGGGGCGTGCCGCCCGAAGTGTCGAAGCACCTGATCGAATCGCCGATCGTGCGCAAGATCTCGTTCACCGGATCGGTGCCGGTGGGCCGCCAGCTCGCCGCGATGGCCGCCCAGCACATGAAGCGCAGCACGATGGAACTCGGCGGCCACTCGCCGGTCATCGTCTTCGACGACGCCGACGTCGAGCGCGCCGCCGACCTGCTGCAGGCCTTCAAGTTCCGCAACGCCGGACAGGTGTGCGTGTCGCCGACCCGCTTCTACCTGCATGAGAAGATCTACGACCGCTTCCTGGCGCGCTTCATCGAGAAGACCCGCGAAATGAAGGTCGGCTCGGGCCTGGAGGAAGGCGTGAAGATGGGTCCGCTGGCGCACGAGCGCCGCGTGCCACAGATGGAAGCCTTCGTGGAGGACGCCAACATGCGCGGCGGCTGCATCGAGCTGGGCGGAGGCCGCGTCTCGGAGGCCGGCAGTTTCTTCGCGCCGACCATCGTGACCAACGTGCCCGACGACTCGCTGCTGATGACCAGCGAGCCCTTCGGCCCGATCGCGCCCTTTGTGCGCTTCAGGGACACCGACGAGGTGATCCGGCGCGCCAACAGCCTGCCCTACGGACTGGCCTCGTACGTGTTCACCACCTCGCTGAAGAACGCGCACGCCGCCTCGACCGGCATCGAGGCCGGCATGGTCAACATCAACCACTTCGGCATGGCGCTGGCCGAGACCCCCTTCGGCGGGATCAAGGACAGCGGGTGGGGGAGCGAGGGGGGGATGGAGACCTTCGACGGGTACCTGAACACGAAATTCGTGACGCAGCTCAACTGAGGCGGGGGCGGGGGCCGGTCGGGTGGGTGCCGATTCACGGGCCCGGGTGCGCTGTCCGCTTCGCGGAAACGCTTGGTCGCGCGGACGCTCAGCCCCGGCCGCGGAACGCAACTCGGCCCGCCTTCGGCGGTCCTCGGACAGCGTTCCGCTCGCGCTGCGCGCGCCGGGTCTTCGCTGCGCTCCCGCGCCAGCGCACACGGGCCCGTGAATCGGCACCCACCCGTCCGGCCCTCGACGCGCGACGGTTTCGCCGTAGCCATGGCGCGCTGCGCGCGCCGCGACGGCGAAGCCGTCGCATGGGCTCGCGGCTGCGGCGGTGGCGCCGCGAACTGGGTGACGCGGTCGGGCGGGCGCACCGAGGCATCCAGCGCGAGGGGGGCGGGTCGGGTTTTTTCGGACTCTTGTGCGCCGGCGCGGGGGCGCAGCGAAGACCCGGCGAGCGCAGCGAGAGCGGAACGCTGTCTGAAGACCGCCGAAGGCGGGCTGAGTTGCGTTCCGCGACGGGGCTGAACGGCCGCGCGACCAAGCGTTTCCGCGAAGCGGACAGCGCGTCGAGTCCGAAAAAGCCCGGCCCGCCCCCCTCGCGCCGCCCCGAAACGTACCCCGCCTGCCAGCGTCACTCCGGCAGCGGGATGAACTCCTCGCGGTCGTCGGGCGGCAGCACGAAGCGCCCGGCCTTCCAGTCCGCCTTCGCCTGCTCGATCCGCTCCCTGCGCGAGGACACGAAGTTCCACCAGATGTGCCGCTCGCCCAGCGGCTCGCCGCCCAGCAGCATCACCGTCGACGGCTCGCGCGCGATCATCGCCGGCCGCTCGCCTGCATCGAAGACCAGCATGCGACCCGTGCGGTGGCGCTGGGCATCCAGTTCGAACTCGCCCCTGGCGACATAGGCCGCGCGCTCGGCGTGGCCCTCGGGCAAGGGGATGCGAGCACCGGCCTCGGCCTCGAGGTGCAGGTAGAACATCGGCGAGCGCACGCCCACCGGGCTGCGCATGCCGAAGGCATCGCCGGCGATCAACCGCATCCGCACTCCGGGCTCGTCGGCCTCGGGCAGGTCGGCAGCCGGGTGATTCTCGAAGGCCGGCTCGCACTCCTCCTCGGCCTCGGGCAGCGCGATCCAAGACTGCAACAGTTCGAGCCCGCCCCCTGCGAAGGCATCCGGCGTATCGAAGCGCTCGGAGTGCGCAATGCCCCGTCCCGCCGTCATCCAGTTGACCTCGCCGGGCCGGATCACCTGTTTCACGCCCAGGCTGTCGCGATGCGTGATCGCCCCGCCCAGCAAGTAACTCAAGGTGCAGAGCCCGATGTGCGGATGCGGCCGCACGTCGGCCCTGCGGCCTTCCTGGCACGACATCGTCACCGGCCCCGCATGGTCGAAGAAGATGAACGGCCCCACCATCCTCCGCCTGGCGAAGGGCAGCACCCGCCGCACCTTCAGCCCGTGACCGAGGTCGGCCTCACGGCCGTCGATCACGATCGTTGGCATCGCATCCTCCGTTCAAGGTTCGTTTGCAGGCAGCGAGCCGACAGAAGCGGCAAGACCGGCCGGCGCTCGGCACAGGAAACGCACAGCAGGAAAGACCAAGCTTAGCGGAGGAAGGCGCTTGCCGCCCGGTCAACCGCACCCGGCATACCGCAATTCGAGCCGCGCACGATTCGCCTCGCGGCCGGGGGCCCGATGCCTGCGCCGCGTCCCGTGTGCGCTGGCGCGGGAGCGCAGCGAAGACCCGGCGAGCGAAGCGAGAGCGGAACGCTGTCCGAGGCCCGCCGCAGGCGGGGCGAGTTGCGTTCCGCGACGGGGCTGAGCGCCCGCGCGACCAAGCGTTTCCGCGAAGCGGACAGCGCACCCGGGACCCGGCGCAGGCATCGGGCCCCCGGCCGCGCCGCGCAAAGTGCGCGCCGTGTCAGCCTTACTCGAGCGCCGAAAGCACCTTCCGAAGCGTCGAAACGATGCGCTCGATGTGCGCCGACTCCAGGATCAGCGGCGGCGACATCGCGATCGTGTCGCCGGTCACGCGGATCATCAGCCCCTCGTCGAAGGCTGCGACCATCGCATCGTAGGCGCGCGCGCCCACCACGCCGTTGCGCGGCGACAGTTCGATCGCGCCGACCAGGCCGATGTTGCGGATGTCGATCACGTTGGGAAGGTCACGCAGCGAGTGCATCGCGTCTTCCCATTCCTTCTCGAGCCTCGTGGCGCGAGTGAGCAGGCCTTCGCGCTGGTAGATGTCGAGCGTGGCGATGCCGGCTGCGCAGGCGACCGGATGGCCCGAGTAGGTATAGCCGTGGAACAGCTCGATCATCCCCTCGGGGCCGTTCATGAAGGCGTCGTGCACCTTGGCGGTGGCGAACACCGCGCCCATCGGGATCGTGGCGTTGGTGAGCCCCTTGGCGGTGGTGAACAGGTCGGGCTTGACGCCGAAGCGGTCGGCCGCGAAGGGTGTGCCGAGCCGGCCGAAGCCGGTGATGACCTCGTCGAAGATCAGCAGGATGCCGTGCTTGTCGCACAGCGCGCGCAGCTTCTCGAGATAGCCCTTGGGCGGCAGCAGCACGCCGGTGGACCCCGCCACCGGCTCGACGATGACCGCGGCGATGGTCTCGGCGCCGTGCAGGGCCACCAGTCGCTCGAGATCGTCGGCCAGGTGGGCGCCCCAGGCCGGCTGGCCGCGCGAGAAGGCGTTGTGCTCGAGATCGTGCGTGTGGGGCAGGTGGTCGACCGCCGGCAGCAGCGCGCCGGAGAAGGCCTTGCGGTTGTTGACCATGCCGCCCACCGAGATGCCGCCAAAGCCCACCCCGTGGTAGCCGCGCTCGCGGCCGATCAGGCGGGTGCGCTGGGCCTCGCCGCGCACCCGATGATAGGCGAGCGCGATCTTGAGCGCGGTGTCGACGGCCTCGGAGCCGGAGTTGACGTAGAAGACCTTGTCGAAGCCCTTGGGCGCGATCTCGATCAGGCGGTTGGCGAACTCGAAGCCGATCGGGTGGCCGAACTGGAACGAGGGCGCGAAGTCCATCTCCTGCAGCTGGCGGGCGGCGGCCGCGACGATTTCCTCGCGACCATGCCCGGCATTCACGCACCAGAGACCCGAGGTCGCGTCGAGGATCTCCCGCCCTTCCGGCGTCTTGTAGAAGACGCCCTTGGCCGAGGACACCAGCCTGGGATTGGCCTTGAACTGCCGGTTGGCGGTGAAAGGCATCCACCAGTGGCTCAGGTCGACGGCGGCTTCTGCGGTCAGGCGCTTGTTCTCGGGGGCATTCATCGATGACTCCTGTGCGTGCGGGCTGGACGCTGAGGCAGCCGCCCGGGAATTGACGAAAAGGCGCCGGATTGCCGGTGCTTCCGGAGATTGCGCCATGGTAGCGCGCTAAACTGCGCCGACCAATCCCCGTAACGCCCCGACACTGCCGCAGGCATCCCGAAAAATGACCGACAAGCGCCCGCAAGCCCCCCTCGCCACCCTGGAAAGGCTGGTCGCCTTCGACACCGTCAGCGCCAACAGCAACGCGGCGCTGATCGACTGGGCCGCCGAACGGCTGGAAGCCGTGGGCGCCAAGGTCATGGTCCAGCACGCGCCGGAGCCCGGCAAGGCCAACCTGTTCGCCACGATCGGTCCGGAGGACGTGCCGGGCCTGATGCTGTCGGGTCACTCCGACGTGGTGCCGGTGGCCGGCCAGGCCTGGACGACAGAT
This sequence comes from Zeimonas arvi, assembly GCF_008039575.1. Classification (GTDB taxonomy): domain Bacteria; phylum Pseudomonadota; class Gammaproteobacteria; order Burkholderiales; family Burkholderiaceae_E; genus Zeimonas; species Zeimonas arvi. The sequence goes on from NZ_VDUY01000001.1 coordinate 64,166, forward strand.
CCCTTCGTGCTGACCCGCAAGGGCGACAATCTGTACGCCCGCGGCTCGGCCGACATGAAGGGCTTCATCGCCTGCGTGCTCGACGCGGCGCCGCGCTTTGCCGCGGGCGGACTGAAGCAGCCGCTGCACGTCGCCCTCTCCTACAACGAGGAAACGAACATGCACGGCATGCGGCAGTTGGCCGGGCACCTGGCCAGCGCGCCGGTCAAGCCGGCCGCCTGCCTGATCGGCGAGCCGACCTCGATGCAGGTGGTGGTCGCCAACAAGGGCGCGGCGGGCTTCAAGGTCAAGGTGCGCGGCCACTCGGTGCATTCGTCGCTTCGCGACAGCGGGGTCTCGGCGGTCGAGATCGCCGCCGAGATCATCCACTTCGTGAGCGAACTGCAGCAGGAACTGCGCGCGGCGGCCCGCCACGACGGCTTCGAGTTCCCGCACACCAGCGTGCACGTGGGCCGCATCCAGGGCGGCACCGCCCACAACATCACCGCGAAGGACTGCGAGTTCCTGCTCGAGATCCGCGCCCTGCCCGGCCAGCGCGCCACCGACATCCTGGCCCGCATCCGGGCCTTCTGCGACGGGCTGGAGCCGGCCATGAAGGCGATCTCGCCCGAGTGCGGCATCGCGATCGAGGAGGTCTTCGACACGCCGGCGCTCGACGAACGCGGCAACACCTACCTGGCCAAGGCGATCATGCCGCTGTGCGGTCACTTCGTGCCGGGCCGCGTGAGCTTCGGCACCGAAGCCGGCATCCTTCAGGACATCGGGGTGCCCACCGTCGTCTGCGGACCGGGCCGCATCGCGGTGGCCCACCAGCCGGACGAGCACGTCGAAGTCGAGCAACTCGAGCAATGCATGAAATTCCTGTTCGTGTTAGCCGAACGAATGGAGCAAGGCATTTCGCTTCGGGGCTGAAAGGGCCGGCCGGCATCCCCGTGGATCGCCGACCGTTTGCCTGGTGTACTTGTATACCAGTACGATTGACGCCCGTTGCGCGCCGGCCAGGCCGGCCGCGAGCGATCGCAGCACAAACGACCCCAGAGGAGAACCGCAAATGAAACGTCGCAACCTGCTCGGCGCGCTCAGCGCCACCGCAGCCGCCCTGAGCTTCGGCCTGGCCAGCGCGCCGGCCATGGCCGCCTGGCCCGAGCGCCCCATCCAGATGATCGTGCCCTGGGGCGCCGGCGGCGGCACCGATGCCGTGGCCCGCTTCATGGCGGCCGAACTCGAGAAGGAACTGGGCCAGCCGGTCAACGTGGTCAACCGGACCGGCGGCAGCGGCGTCGTCGGCCACCAGGCCATCGCCATGAGCAAGCCCGACGGCTACACGCTGGGCCTGGTGACCGTCGAGATCGCGATGATGCGGCACGCCGGCCTGACCCAGCTGAGCTACAAGGACCTCACGCCGGTGGCGCTGGTCAACTACGATCCGAACGCGGTGTTCGTGCGGGCCGACTCCCCGATCAAGACCGCGCAGGATCTGCTCGACGCCGCCAAGGCCAATCCGGGCAAGATGAAGTCGGCCGGCACCGGCCAGGGCGGCATCTGGCACCTGGGCCTGGCGGGCATGCTGGTCGAGTCCAAGCTGGCAGGCGACGCCATCACCTGGGTGCCCAGCCAGGGCGCCGCACCCGGCCTGCAGGACCTGGTCGCCGGCGGCCTCGACATGGTCTCGTGCTCGCTGCCCGAGGCCCGCGCGCTGATCGACGCCGGCCGGGTACGCCCGCTGGTCCTGATGGACACCAAGCCCGACAACCTGTTCCCGAAGGTGCCGCTGCTCAAGGACGTCACCGGCAGCAACTGGACCAACGGCGCCTGGCGCGGCATCGCGGGTCCGAAGGGCATGCCGCAGGACATCGTGGACAAGCTGGCGGCCGCCGCCAAGAAGATCTACGACTCGAAGGCCTACGCAGACTTCCTCGCCTCGCGCGGCTTCGGCGCCACCTGGGGCGGTCCGAAGGAATTCGGCGACTTCATGGCCAAGGAAGACGAGTCCAAGGGCGCGGTCATGAAGGCCGTCGGCCTGGCGAAGTAAGCGCCTGACAGCGCCTCGCGGCGGCCGCAACGGCCGCCGCGCTCTCTCTCTTTCCGTTCCCTGCTCTCTCCGTTCCCCACCCTCCGAGGCCCGCGTCGTGCGCGTGAACGATACCGTCATCGGCGCAGTGCTGCTCGCGCTGTCGCTCGTCGTGCTCTGGCACGTCAAGGATTTCCCCGCGATCCCCGGACAGCCCTATGGCGCGGCCCTGTACCCGATCGTGGTTGCCGCGGGTCTGGCGATCGCCTCGGTGCTGCTGCTCCTGCAAGGGCTGCGCAGCGGCGAACCGGTGTTCGCTGCCCAGGCGACATCGCGCCGCGGATTGCTGGCGTTCGCCGTGACGCTGGGCTCGCTGTTCTTCTACGTGCTGGCTGTCGACGCGCTCGGCTTCATCGTCTGCTCGCTGCTGATGCTGTCCGCGCTGATGTGGAGCTACGGCGTGCGCGCGTCCCGGGTCGTTCCGGTCGCGATCGTGGCGACCCTCATCATCCACACCGGCTTCTACAAGCTGCTCAAGGTCCCCCTGCCCTGGGGCCTGCTGCAGCCGATCGCCTGGTAAGCGCCCACGGAGCTCACGATGGAAGCCGTACTCACTGCCCTGCAAATGGTCGCCAGCATGGACGTGCTGCTGGCGATGCTCGGCTCCGCCCTGTTCGGGCTCTTCGTCGGCGCCGTCCCCGGACTCACCGCCACGATGGCCACCGCCCTGCTGGTGCCGATCACCTTCTTCCTGCCGCCGATCCCGGCGGTGGCCGTCATGGTGACCGCCACCGCCATGGCGATCTTCGCCGGCGACATCCCCGGCTGCCTGGTGCGCATCCCGGGCACGCCTGCCTCGGCGGCCTACGTCGACGAATCCTATGCAATGACCCGCAAGGGCCAGGCCGAGACCGCGCTGGGCATCGCGCTGGTCTTCTCGGCAATCGGCGGCCTGTTCGGCACCCTGGTGCTGATCTTCGCGGCACCCTCGCTGGCCGAGTTCGCGCTCCAGTTCAGCTCCTTCGAGTACTTCTGGCTGGTGCTGCTGGGACTCACCTGCGCGGTGTTCATCGCCGGCGACCAGCCGCTGCGCGGCATGGTCACGCTGTTCCTGGGCCTGCTGTTCGGCGCGGTGGGCCTGGAGAATCCGGCCGCGCACCCGCGCTTCACCTTCGGCAATGCCGACCTGCTGGGCGGCGTGAGCCTGATCCCCGCGATGATCGGGCTGTTCGCGGTTTCCGAGATCCTGCGCTTTTCGGTCGCGCCGACCCAGATCGACGCGGTCAAGGCCCAGGTGGGCTCGGTCTTCCGCGGCATGGGCGGCATGATCATCAAGTACCGCAAGCAGACCCTGCGCGGCAGCCTTCTCGGGACCGCGGTCGGCGCGCTGCCCGGGGCCGGCGCAGACATGGCGGCCTGGATGTCCTACGCCTTGAGCCGGAAGACCTCGAAGGAGCCCGAGAAGTTCGGCACCGGCCACCCCGAGGGCCTGGTCGAGGCCGGCGCCGCCAACAACAGCGCGCTGGCCAGCGCGTGGATTCCCGCCCTGGTGTTCGGAATCCCCGGCGACTCGATCACCGCGATCGTGATCGGCGTGCTGTACATGAAGAACATGAACCCGGGGCCCACGATCTTCATCAACAGCCCCGAGAACATCTACGCGGTGTTCGCGGTGTTCATCCTGGCCAACCTGCTCATGCTGCCGCTGGGTTGGCTGTGCATCAAGGCCGCCACCCGGCTGCTGCGCACCCCGCGCAACATCCTGATGCCGGTGATCCTGATGTTCTGCGTGGTCGGTTCGTTCGCGATCAACAATTCCCCGTTCGACCTGTGGATCCTGATCGGCTTCGGCCTGCTCGGCTGGTTCCTCGAGGCGCACAGATTCCCCATCGCACCGGCCATCCTCGGAATGCTGCTCGGCAAGATGCTCGAGGAGAACTTCATCACCTCGATGATCAAGTCCGAAGGCAATCTTCTGGGCTTCGTCGACCGGCCGGTGTCGGCTGGGCTCGCCGTGTTCACCGTGCTCGTCTGGGTGCTGTCGGGCTGGTTCGCGCTTAAGCGGCGAATGGCCAGGAACTGACGCCGGGGCAGAAGAGGCGCTCGCCCCGGCGCGGATGACCATGGCGCACTGCCTGACCCCGGAAAGGTCTTCCCGGCCTGTGCGACAATCGTCAGTTTTCCGGAACGCTGGGGCGTCACCGTCCCGCCGCTGCCTCTGATGCTGCTCTGGGTTTCCATCGCGCTCCTGACCCTGGTCGTGACCGCGGCCGTGGTGTGGCCGCTCTTCTCGCGCAAGTCGATTGCGGTCGCCGACGACGATCTCGACCGACGGCTCGCGGTGTTCCGCGACCGCCGCGACGAGATCGGGCGCGAGCGCGACGCCGGCCGCCTCACCGACGCCGAGGCCGAGCAGGCGCTGGCCGACCTGCTTCGCCAGATGGCCGAGGAACTGCCGCCGGAAGCGATCGCCGACGCCGGGCAACCGGCGCCGCAGGATGCGCAGGCATCCCGCTCGCGTACGCCGAGGCTCGCGGGCCTCGCGCTCGCGGTGCTGCTGCCGCTGGTCGCGGTCGGCGCCTATCGCGCGGTGGGCTCGCCCGAGATCGCACTGGCCCAGCTCGAAGGCCGCTCCGGCGACCTCGCCGGCAGCCCCCAGGCGCAATTCGACGCGCTGGTGGCCGAGATCGAGGCGCGGCTGCGCGCGAACCCCAAGGACGGCGAGGCCTGGGCGGTGCTGGCCGAGGCCTACAAGATGATCGGCGATCACGGCGCCGCGATCGAGGCCTTCGGCAAGGCGACCGGCCTGCTGCCGCCCAATGCCCGCTTGCTTGCCGACTACGCCGAATCCACCGCGCTCGCCGCAGGCGGCGACTTCTCCGGCCGACCGACCGAGCTGCTCGAGCAGGCACTGGCCGCCGACCCGAACGACCCCAAGGCGATCGCGCTGATGGGCGCCGCGCGCTACCGGGCCGGCGACCTGCCCGCGGCGCGCCGCTATCTCGCCCAGTTGCTCGGCACGCTGCCGCCCGGCTCGCAGGATGCGACGCAGATCGGCGAGGTCGTGGCGCGGATCGACGCCGAACTCGCCGCGCGCGGCCAGACGCCTGCCTCCGGCGGGCAGCCTGCGGCGCCGACGGGCCCTGCCGTTCTGAGCGGCCGAGTGGAGCTCGCCCCGGCGCTGTCCGGCAAGGTGCCTGCGGGCGCCACGCTCTTCGTGATCGCCCGGGCGGCTGAGGGCCCCCGGATTCCGGTCGCCGTGCTGCGCCAGCCGGCCGATTCGCTGCCGCTGGCCTTCGAGCTGGGCGACGACAATGCGATGGATCCCTCGCGCCTGCTGTCGACCGTCGGCGAGATCGTGCTGGAGGCCCGCATCAGCCCTTCGGGCGACGCGATGCGCAAGCCGGGAGACCTGATCGGCGAGACGGTCGCGGCGAAACCGGGCAACACCGGCATCACCCTCGTGGTCGACCGGGTCGTCGAACAGTGACCGCCGGTATCGCCGTGAGCGGACTGGCCTGCGCCGCCGGCATCCGGACGCTGTTCTCGGGGCTGGGCTTCGAGGTGCCGCCCGGCGACTGGCTCGCGCTGACCGGGCCGAACGGCACCGGCAAGACGACCCTGCTGCGCGCGGTCGCCGGCCTGGTGCGGCCCATCGCGGGCGAGGTCCGCTGGAACGGTGCGCCGCGCCGAGTCTCCTCGCCGGAGTGGCACGCCGCCTGCCTGTTCCAGGGGCACGCGGCCGGCTGGAAGGACAACCTGGCTGCGGGCGAGAACCTGCGCCTGCAGCGCGAGCTCGACGGCGCGGACCGCGCGCCGCCCCCCGCCGAACTGCTCGCCTGGGTGGGCCTGGCGCGCCAGGCGAAGCTGCCCTTCGGGCGGCTGTCGGCCGGCCAGCGGCGGCGCGTGTCGCTGGCCCGGCTGGCCGCATCCCAGCGTCCGCTCTGGCTGCTCGACGAACCGGCCACCGCGCTCGACACCGCCGGCCAGACGCTGTTCGGCGAGTTGCTCGACGCCCACCTCGCGCGCGGCGGGATCGCGATCGTGGCGACCCACCAGCGGCTGCCGGTGAGCAGCGCGCCGATCGAGCTGTCGCTCGGCGACTACGCGGGAGCCTGAGCGTGACCTCGTCTTCGGACATGCCCGCTGGCCGCGCTCCGGAGATCCGCGACGCCCCGATCTTCGGCGTGGTCGGCGCCGTGGCCTGGGCCTGCCGGCGCGACCTGAAGCTGGCCGCGCAGTCGCGTGCCGAGCTGGCGGTGGTGCTGCTGTTCTTCCTGCTGGTGGCCAGCCTGTTTCCGCTCGCGGTGAGCCCAGACCCGCAACTCCTGCGCGCCATCGCCTCGGGCATCGCCTGGGTGGCGGCCCTGCTGGCCACGCTGCTGGGCCTGCCCAGGCTGTTCGCGGCCGACTGGGCCGACGGCACGCTCGAGCAGATCCTGCTGGCGCCGGCCCCCCTGCCGGCCCTGGTGGCGGGCAAGGTGCTGGCCCACTGGCTGGCCACCGGCCTGCCGCTGGTCCTGCTGGCGCCGCTGGCCGGCCTGCAGTTCGGCCTGCCGCCCGAGGCCATCGCGGTGCTGGTGGCGTCGCTGGCACTGGGCACGCCCATCCTTTCCTGGCTGGGTGCGGTCACCGCGGCGCTCACGCTCGGCGCGCGCGGTGGCGCCTCGCTGCTCGCCCTGCTGGTCCTGCCACTGGCGGTACCGGTGCTGATCTTCGGCGCCGGGTCGGTCGAATCGGAGATGGCCGGGCTGGGCGCGGGCGCGCACCTTTCGCTGCTCGGCGCCGGGCTGATCCTGGCCTGGCTGTTCGGCCCGTTCGCCGCGGCGCTCGCGGTTAGAATTGCACACGAATGACATGACAGGCAGTTTCTGGTTCCAGTTCGCCTCGCCCGCGCGCTTCTATCCGCTGGCCGGCCGCATGATCCCGTGGTTCGGCTGGACCGCCGCGGTGCTCGCGATCGCCGGGCTCTACGTGGGCTTCTTCGTCGCGCCCACCGACTGGCAGCAGGGCGAGTCCTACCGGATCATCTTCATCCACGTGCCTGCGGCGTGGATGGCGATGTTCATCTATCTGGTGATGGCCTTCTGGTGCGCCCTGTCGCTGGTGCTGAACACGCGGCTGTCGGCCATGATGGCGCAGGCACTGGCGCCCACCGGCGCGATGTTCGCCTTCGCGTCGCTGTGGACCGGCGCCTTCTGGGGCCGGCCCACCTGGGGCACCTACTGGGTCTGGGACGCACGCCTCACGTCCACGCTCATCCTGCTCTTCCTGTATCTGGGCTACATGGCGCTGCGCGCCGCGATCGACGATCCCCGCCGGGCCGACCGCGCCACCGCGCTTCTTGCCCTTGTGGGCGTGGTCAACGTGCCGATCATCTACTTCTCGGTGCGCTGGTGGAACACGCTGCACCAGGGCGCCACGATCTCGATGACCGCCGCGCCCAAGATGGCCGAGACCATGCTCACCGCGATGCTGCTGATGACCTTCGCCGCCTGGGCCTACGCGATCGCGGTTGCGCTGCACCGGGTGCGCAGCATCATGATCGAGCGCGAGGCGCTCAACGACTGGGTGGCCGACCTGCGCCGCGCGGAGGGCGCGAAATGAGCGAATGGCTGGCGATGGGCGGCCACGGCTTCTACATCTGGAGCTCGTACGCGATGATGGCCTTGTGCGTGGCCGCCGAGATGTGGTCGCTGCGACAGCGCCGTAAGGCCGCATGGCAGCGCGTGGACGAAGCTCGGGAAGAACACGAGTCGGCCCGGCCGGCTCGCAGAACGGAAACCGAATGAAACCGCGTCACAAGAGACTGATCCTGATCCTGGTGGGCCTGGCCGCGATCGGCGTGGCCGCCGCGCTGGTGCTCAACGCCTTCCGCAGCAACCTGGTCTTCTTCTACACGCCCAGCGAGATCGCCGAAGGCAAGGCGCCCGCCGGTCGGCCGTTCCGCGTGGGCGGCCTGGTCGAGACCGGCAGCCTGAAGCGCGTGGGCGACGGCACCAGCGTGGTGTTCGTGGTCACCGACAGCGCGAAGTCGATCCAGGTGTCCTACACCGGCATCCTTCCCGACCTGTTCAAGGAGGGCAAGGGCGTGGTCGCGCAGGGCTCGATCCAGCCCGACGGCAGCTTCCGCGCCAGCGAGGTGCTGGCCAAGCACGACGAGAACTACATGCCGCCCGAGGCGGCCGAGGCGCTGGAGCGCGCCGGCCACCCGATGGACAAGACACCGCAGTACCAGCAGTACAAGAAGCAGTGACCGGCGGGCGCGGCCGACCGCGCCGCCGCCGTCGCATCGAACAGGAGCAGCCATGACTGCCGAACTCGGACATTTCGCGATTGCCCTGGCCCTGGCCGTGTCGGTCGCGCTGGGCGTGCTGCCGATGGCAGGAAGCTTCATGCGCGGGACCGCTGGCGCGCGCCTGATGGCGGTCGCGCGGCCCGCCTCGCACGCGCTGTTCGCGCTCACGCTGCTCGGTTTCGGCTGCCTGATCGCGCTGTTCGTGAACAACGACTTCACCGTGTCGCTGGTCGCCACCCATTCCAACCTGCACCTGCCGCTGCACTACCGGGTCGCGGCAAGTTGGGGCTCGCACGAGGGCTCGATCCTGCTGTGGGTGCTGATGCTGGCCGGCTGGACCTCGGCTGTGGCGATGTTCTCCGGATCGCTGCCCGCGGCGCTGCGGGCGCGCATCCTCGCCACGATGGGCCTGGTGGCGATCGGCTTCCTGCTGTTCACGCTGTTCACCTCCAATCCCTTCGAACGGCTGCTGCCGCCGCCGGCCGACGGCCGCGACCTGAACCCGCTGTTGCAGGATCCGGGCATGGTGTTCCACCCGCCGCTGCTCTACATGGGCTACGTGGGCCTGTCGGTGGCCTTCGCCTTCGCGGTGGCGGGCCTGCTGGGTGGGCGCTTCGACGCGGCCTGGGCGCGCTGGGCGCGGCCCTGGACCACGGTGGCCTGGGCCTTCCTGACGCTGGGCATCGCGCTGGGCTCGTTCTGGGCCTACTACGAGCTGGGATGGGGCGGCTGGTGGTTCTGGGACCCGGTCGAGAACGCCTCCTTCATGCCCTGGCTGGTGGCCACCGCGCTGATCCACTCGCTGGCGGTCACCGAGAAGCGCGGCACCTTCCGCAGCTGGACCGTGCTGCTGGCAATCCTGGGCTTCAGCCTGAGCCTGCTCGGCACCTTCCTGGTCCGCTCGGGCGTGCTCACCTCGGTGCACGCCTTCGCCACCGACCCCACCCGCGGCATCTACATCCTGATCTTCCTGGCCACCGTGATCGGCGGCTCCCTCACGCTGTTCGCCTGGCGCGCCCAGGCGATCGGCAACGGGCCCTCGTTCGGCGCGGTGTCGCGCGAGTCGATGCTGCTGGCCAACAACATCGTGCTGGTCGTGGCCATGGCCGCGGTGCTGCTCGGCACGCTGTATCCGCTGGTGCTCGACACGCTGGGCATGGGCAAGATCTCGGTGGGCCCGCCCTACTTCGACACGGTCTTCCTGCCGCTGATGGCGCCCGCCTTGTTCCTGATGGGCATCGGCCCGCTGGCCCGCTGGAAGCGCACCGGAATCCCCGAGCTGGTTCACAAGCTGCGCTGGGCCTTCGTGGTGGCCGCGGTCGCTTCGCTGCTGCTGCCGCTCACCGTCGACGGCTTCCGGCCGATGACCAGCCTGGGCCTGATGTTCGCGCTGTGGATCGCCGGCAGCGTGGGGGTGGCGCTGCTCGACATGCTGCGCGGCCACGACGGCAAGCTGGCCCTGCGCCGTGCGCGGATGCATCCGGCGAGCGCCTGGGGCATGCACCTGGCCCACCTCGGGATCGCCGTGTTCATCGTGGGCGTGACGCTGGTCAACAGCTACACCGTCGACCGCGAGCAGCGGGCCCAGCCGGGCGACACGATCGCGCTTGGCGACTACTCGCTGCGCTTCATCGGCCTGGAGGACGTCAAGGGGCCGAACTGGGACGCGGTGCGCGGCACCTTCGAGGTGCGCAAGGCCGGCAGCGACAAGGTGATCGCGGTGCTGCGCCCCGACAAGCGCAGCTATCGCGCCTCGGGCATGGCGATGACCGAGGCCGCGATCGACCGCAGCCTGCTGCGCGACGTCTACATCTCGATGGGCGAGCCGGTGGGCGGGGACGCCTGGATCGTGCGTGCCCACGTGAAGCCCTTCGTGAACTGGATCTGGCTGGGCTGCCTGTTGATGGCCGCCGGCGGCGCATTCGCCATCGCCGACCGCCGGTACCGGCGCAAGACGGCCGTGGCCGGCGCCCGCGCGGGCGCCGCCGGCCAGGCGGCCTGAACGGAGCGCTCACGTGAAGATGCTCCGCCTGCTCCTGCCCGCCGCGCTGTTCGCGGTGATCGCGCTCTTCCTCTACAAGGGACTGGACCGCAACCCGCGCGAACTGCCCTCGGCGCTCATCGGCAAGCCCGCGCCCGCCTTCACCCTGCCGGTGCTGGGCCGCGAGGGCCAGCAGTGGTCGCCGCAGGACTACGCCGGCAGGGTCTGGCTGCTCAACATCTGGGGCTCGTGGTGTGCGGCCTGCCAGATCGAGCACCCGGTGCTCGAGGATCTCGCGAAGTCCGGCGTGGTGCCCATCGTGGGCCTGGCCTGGAAGGACAAGCCCGAGGCCTCCGCCGCCTGGCTGCGCCGCTTCGGCGACCCGTACGCGCTGGTGGTCAGCGACATCGACGGTCGGGCCGGGGTGGACTGGGGCGTGTACGGCGCGCCGGAAACCTTCGTCGTCGACAAGCGCGGCACCATCCGCTTCAAGCACGTGGGCCCGGTCACGCCGGAATTGCTGCAGTCGAAGCTGCTGCCGCTGGTCAGGGAACTGCAGGGGCAGTCGTGATGGCGGGCACCTCGTTCGAACGCGCGGCATCGAAGCTCGCCGCCATTCCGCTCGCCGCCGCCTTGGCACTCGGCAGCGCACCGGCGCTGCTGGCTGCAAGCGCACCCGCGGCGGCGCAAACCGCCAGCGGCCAGCCTTACCTGGCGCCCGGCACGACCGAGAGCCTGATCACCGATCCGACCGACAAGGCCCGCTACGACAAGCTGGCGCACGAGCTGCGCTGCCTGGTCTGCCAGAACCAGACGCTGGCCGAATCCGACGCCTCGCTGGCCGCGGATCTGCGCAGGCAGGTCGAGTCGATGATCGTCGAGGGGCGAACCGACGCGCAGATCAAGTCCTACCTCGTCGAGCGCTACGGCGACTTCGTGCTCTACCGGCCGCCAGTGCAATCGAACACCTGGGCGCTCTGGTTCGGGCCCTTCGCGCTGCTGGCCATCGGCGTCGCCGTCTGGATCGGGATCAACCGGCGTCGCAGGCTGGCGAACGCCGATGCGCCGGGCCGGCCCGCGCCCGTCGAAGGCGCTGGCGCGGCCACCTCGGCCGACATCGATCGGGTCCGCAGGCTGCTGGACGAGCGCTAGACGCGGCCACGCCCGTTCTCAGCGGCGCCGCTCGCGGCCTGGCAGCGGGCGGCGTCAGCCCGACGCGCCGCCTGCCCCGCCACCCGATCGGCTGGCGGACACCGCGCGCGCGAAGCGTTGACTGTCGTGACCCCTGATCGCCGCGGCAATCGCCACGGTGCAGGCCGCAGCCACGCCCGTCGCGATCCAGGTCGAGGACCAGCCGCCGCTGTACTGGGCCAGGGCCGCGATCACCGGCGGCAGCAGGATCTGTCCGCTGGCCGAGCCCTGCTGCATCAGGCCCACCGTGGTGGACACCGCGGCCGGATTAGGCGCATAGAAGGGCGCGGTGGCGAACAGTGTGCCGGGAATCAGCCCGCCCACGACGGACAGCACCACGATGGCCGCGTAGCGCAGTGCGAAGGGCGCCTCGGTGCCGAAGGCGATCCAGGCGCACAGGGCCATCGAGGCACCGGCGAAAGCGATCAGCGAATGGCGCTGGAAGCCCTGCTGCAGCAGCAGGCCCGCCGCCAGGTTGCCCGCGACGTTGGCGATGACCGCCAGCGCGGTCAGCAGCGCGCCCAGGGACTGAGCCACGCCGGCATCCGCATAGACGCTCGGCAGGAAGCTGAAGATGCCGACGAACTGTCCGGCATAGAAAAGAAAGCAGAGCGCCAGCAGCCAGGGGCCGATCCGGATGACCGTGGCCCAGGCGTTGGCCGCGAGCGGCGCGCGGCCGGGCCCGGTCGCCGCCTCGGCCCCCGGCCGTGAACCGGTTGCCGACGCCGCCCCCGAGCCCGCCGGCGTACCCGGCTGGGCCCGCGGCAGCGCGAAGGCGATCATCGCGGCCCAGCCGATCCCTGCCAGGGCGGTACCCCACCACGCCGCGCGCCAGCCGGCAGCCTGCATCAGCCAGGGCGTCACCACCAGGGCCAGGCCCATGCCTGCCGGCATGTAGGCCGCCCAGGCGCCGAGCCAGCCCCTCAGTTGCGAGGCCGGCACGCACTGGCGCAGCAGGGCCGGCCCCGGCAGCACCGCCATCAGGAAGCCCGCGCTCTCGATCGCGCGGCTCGTGAAGAGCACCGCCGGCGAGCTGGCCATCGCGCCGGCGGCGCTGGCCGATCCCATCGCGAGCAGGCCGGCCGCCATGACCCGGCGCGGGCCGAAACCATCGGCGATCGCGCCGCCAGCGATGCCGAACAGCGCGCCGGCGAACATGAAAAGCGAGACCATCCAGCTGACCTGCACCAGACTCAGGCCGAACTCGGCCTGCAGCGCGAGCAGCGCCGGGGGCAGCTTCCCGAAGTTCAGCGCGGCGACGATGCCGGTGCCGACGACGATCGCCGCCGAGCCGGTGCCGCCGCGCACCGTCATCAGTTCTTCGAGCCGGGCATCGCTGCGCCGTGCGGCACGCCCTGCTGGTGCATGCCGCTTCCGGCCGGGCCGCCCATGGCGCCCATGGACTCGACCTTGAAGGTCACCTCGACCTCGCCCGCCTTCTCGAAGCGCAGCTTGACCGGGAAGGACTCGCCCGCCTTCAGCGGCGCCGTCAGGTCGATGAACATCATGTGCAGGCCGCCCGGCCGCAGTTCGACACGCTTTCCGGTCGGCAGGTCGATGGCCGTAACCTCGCGCATGCGCATCACGTTGTTCTCCATGGACATCGAGTGCAATTCGACCTTGGCCGACACCGGCGAGGACGCGCCCATGAGCTTGTCGTCGGCCCCGGCATTCTCCAGCATCAGGAAACCGCCGCCCACGGCTGCGCCGGGCGCGGTGGCGCGCGCCCAGGGGCTGCCGATCGACACCTGTCCGACCTTGGCGGCTACGGCCATCGCTGCGCCGGCCTGGTTCTGCTGCTGCATGTGCTGCTGCATCGGCGCCTGGGCCAGCGCGATCGAGGCCACGGCGGACACGCCGAGTACGGCCAGTGTCTTGACGGAAAAAACGGAACGGGAATTCATGTCGATGCCTGCCGGATGAGGGTTGGCGGAGGAAGATCCGGCAACGGAGATGCCGGATCGCAGGGAGCCATCGGAACGCGCTCGGCCCGCATTCTAGCTACCCGGACGCGGGTACATTGGACCTCGGTCAAGCAGCCGGCCGCACTTCGACTCAATTCGCAGCCATGCAGTTCACCGTCTACGCCGCAATCGGCGCGCTGATCGGCTTCTTCTCCGGCCTTCTGGGCATCGGCGGCGGCGCCGTCCAGACCCCGCTCACCGTATTGGCATTCGAGGCGCACGGCCTGCCCCGGGAGCATATCGCGCACATCGCGGTGGGAACGGGCGTGGCCTCGATCGCCTTTACCGCGGCCGCCAGCACCCTGGCCCACCACCGGCACGGCGCGGTGGACTGGTTCCTGCTCGGCCGGCTCACGCCCGGGCTGCTCGCGGGCGGCTTCGCCGGCGGCTACGTGGCCCAGCTGCTGCCCACCGCCTGGCTCGCGATCGTGCTGGCGGTGTTCATCGGATACGCCTCGGCCGCGATGGTCTTCGAGCTGCGCCCGGCGCCGCACCGGGGCCTGCCAGGGGCGGCAGGCCTGGCCGCCCTGGGCACCGCCGTCGGCATGATGTCGACCATGGTGGGCGCCGGCGGCGCGGTGCTGCTGGTGCCGGCGCTGACCTGGTTCAACGTGCCGTTTCGCCGCGCGATCGGGACCGGCGCCGCGATCGGCCTGCCGATCGCCTTCACCGGCACCATCGCCCACGTGCTGGGCGGGCTCGGCGAGCCCGGCTTGCCCGAGGGCGCGGTGGGCTACGTCTGGCTACCGGCCCTGGTTCCCTTCGTGATCGCCAGCATGCTGCTGGCGCCGGCCGGCGCGAGGCTTTCGCACCGGGTGCCGGCGCGCACGCTGCGCCGCGTGTTCGCCGGCACCATGTTCCTGCTGGCGATCCGGATGGCGTGGTCGCTGGCGCGGGGGTGAGCGCGCGATCAGACCCGCCGCACCCCCGAGAACCGAGGCCGCCAGTAACGCGCGTGCACGCCGTCGAGCCTGACCACCCCGCCGGTGGACGGCGCGTGCACGAAGCGGCCGTTGCCCACGTAGATGCCGGCGTGCGAGAAGCGCCCGGCCGTGTCGAAGAGCACGATGTCGCCGGTGCGCACGGTGCGATAGCGCACCGGCTGGCCGGCCTGCGCGATCTGCCTGACCGTGCGCGGCAGGGGATGACCCGCAGCCTCGCGAAACACGTAGACGATCAGTCCGCTGCAGTCGAAGCCGCCGTCGGGCGTGTTGCCACCGTAGCGATAAGGCGTGTCGACCAGGCTGAGCGCCAGGAAGGCGGCCTCGCGGGCCAGTTCGTCGGGAACGTTGCCGGGACCGTCGGCCGCGGAGTCGCCGGGCGCGGGCCAGGCGTCGGTCGGCGCAGCCGCTCGATACGACGGGCCCGAGGCGCAGGCGGACAACAAGGCCGCGCCGAAACCACCCAGCGATGCGAGCACGCGCCGGCGCGCAACAGACGGGGTTTCGGTCGTCATCCTGGACGTCATTCCGGACGGCATCACGGACTGCGAAACCGACGGCGAAGGCGACGAGTCGATCGATTCGATGGTCATGGCGCGATTCCTTTCGTGCGGCGTTGTGACCATGGCCGAGTCTAGGTTGCATCGCCCGGACGAATCAAGCAGTCGCGCTACAGTACGAGCCCCGACCAGGAGACTTCCCACATGAACGCAACGAACGCCTCGCGCGTGATGATCGTGACCGGCGGCAGCCGCGGCATCGGCGCCGCCACCGTGGTGCTGGCCGCCAACCAGGGCTACGACGTGTGCTTCAGCTACGCCGGCAACACCAAGCGCGCCAAGGACGTGGTCGCCGCCGCCCACGGCGCCGGCGGCCGCGTGCTCGCGGTGCAGGCGGACATGTCCACCGACGCCGGCGTGCGCAAGCTGTTCGACGCCTGCGATGCCGAATTCGGCGCGCCCGACGCGCTGGTGAACAACGCCGGCACCACCGGCCCGATCCGCAAGGTGGCCGACATCGACGCCGACACGCTGCGCGCGGTGTTCGAGCTCAACGTGACCGGCTACTTCCTGGCCGCGCGCGAAGCGATCCGCAGGATGTCGACCGCTCGCGGCGGCAAGGGCGGTGCGATCGTCAACGTGTCATCGCGCGCGGCGCCGCTGGGCGGCGGCGGCGAATGGGTGCACTACGCGGCCAGCAAGGGCGCGACCGACACTTTCACCATCGGCCTGGCGCGCGAGGTGGGTGCCGAAGGCATCCGGGTGAACGCGGTGCGCCCCGGCCTGATCGACACCGAGTTGCACGCCGCTGCCGGCGCGCCAGATCGCCTCACGCGGCTCATGAGCGGCGTGCCGATGGGCCGCGCGGGCTCGGCCGAAGAAGTGGCCGAGACCATCCTGTGGCTGGCCGGGCCGCAGTCTTCGTATGTGAGCGGGGCGTTGGTCGACGTGTCGGGGGCGCGCTGAAGGTGATAGACCTCCACGAGCTCCGCGCCGGCTTGGACCGGAGCCTGCCCCCCGGCAATCGCCCTGCCCTGCCGGTCATCGACTTCCAGCGCGCTGTCCGCCCTTCGTGGTGCACGACTGAGTGGCCGACCGCTCGCCCGCACGGCACCAACCCGTGCAACCTGATCGACATGCACAGCAAGTACGGGGCGGTGGCGGGGCTCGACGAGATGCGGGAAATCCTCGCGTCGCGCGGCCGGTGACTCGGGAGATGCGGCCGGCATCGTGTTTCTCGTACCAGACAGAATGAATTCCTTGTCCACACGTGAAACGCTTTAGCCTCGAGGCCATGACCCTGTCCGACTTCGACCTCCAGACCCTCGCGCAAGCCAGACGCCTGCTCGAGAACCCCGGCCTCGCCGTCAAGCTGGCCAACGTGGTGGGCAAGCCCATCGAGAAGGGCTTCGAGATGCTGCCGCCGCGCTGGCGCGACCAGGTGGGCGAGATCACCCACAAGGCGCTCGACGTGGCCTTGAAGACGGCGCTCGTCTCGATGCGCGAGCGCCCGACCGCCGCCCGCCCCCGCATGCACAAGCTCGCGGCCACGGTGAGCGGCGCGGCGGGCGGCGCCTTCGGGCTGGGCGCCCTGGCGCTCGAGCTGCCGGTGTCCACCACGATCATCTGCCGATCGATCGCCGACATCGCCCGCGCGGAGGGCGAAGACCTGGAGCAACCCGAGGCGCGCCTGGCCTGCCTGGAGGTGTTCGCACTGGGCGGACCGGCCTCGTCCGACGACGCGTCCGAGACCAGCTACTTCGCGATGCGCGCCGCGCTGTCGCGCGCGGTTTCCGAGGCGGCCGAGCACCTGGCCACCAGGCAGGCCACCGACGCCGGCGCCCCGGCGCTGGTGCGACTGGTAGCGCTGATCGCCGCGCGCTTCAAGATCCAGGTGTCGCAGAAGGCCGCCGCGATGGCGGTCCCGCTGGTGGGCGCCGCCGGCGGCGCCACGCTGAACTACCTGTTCATCGATCACTTCCAGGAAATGAGCCGCGGGCACTTCGCGGTTCGCCGGCTGGAAAGAAAATACGGGGCGGGGGCGGTGCGACGCGCCTACGAAGCCATCAAGCCTTCGCCAGCACCCTAGAGCGTCACACACCCGATCGAGGGTCGCCGATCGGCCGGGCGCCGCCCAACAGCACCTCCCGCAACCGCTCCGCCGACGGCGACACCCCCTCCTCCCGCGTAACCACCGACAGCCCCAGCCGCCCGGCGGTGTCCACGCCCGACAGCGCCACGAAGCGCACCCGGTCGTTGGCGTAGCCGGCGGCCACCGAGGGCACCAGCGCCACGCCCAGGCCGCTTCCCACCAGGCTGACCACCGTCTGCACCTGGGTGGCCTCCTGGCCAAGGCGCGGCGCGAAGCCGGCTTCGCGGCAGACCTTCTCCACCGTGCTGCGCAGGCCGGGCACCTGCGACTCGGAGAACAGCACGAAGGGCTCGTCGCGCAGCGCGGCCAGCCGAAGCCTGCGCCGGGCGGCCAGCGGGTGACCGGCCGGCAGCACCGCCACGAACTGGTCCGACTCCGCCAGGTCGATGCGCAGTCCTTCCTGGTCCGCCACCGGGCCGCGGATCGCGCCGATGTCGGCCCTTCCCTCGCGCACCATGTCGATCACGCTCAGCGTCGTGCCCTCCACCAGCTCCAGCCTCACCTTGGGATAGCGTTCGCGAAAGGCCGGCAGGCAGCGCGGCAGCAGCGAGTAGGTGGCCGAACCCACGAAGCCCAGCCGCAGCGCGCCCCATTCGCCCAGCGCGGCCAGCCGCGCGTTCTGACGGCCCTGCTCGGCATGGCGCAAGGCGCGCCGGGCCTCGGGCATCAATGCCTGGCCTGCGGCGGTGAGCCGCACGCCGCGCGGCCCACGGTCGAAGAGCCGCGCGCCCACCGCATCTTCGAGCTTGCGGATCGACACGCTGATCGCGGGCTGGGCCAGGTAGAGCTGCTCGGCGGCGCGCCGGTAGCTGCCGGATTCGGCGATGGCGATGAACTGTTCGAGCTGGCGGAGTTCGAGTTGCATGGCGGCAGATGCGTGACCCACGCGTGATCGTTTTTCATTATCGCTCGTTTCTACTTCGATATTGGACAAGCAAACCTCGACGGATCCATGATCGGCGCCATGTCACCGAACCCCGATCGTCCGCTGGCCCCGCCGGCAGGGCGCCCAGCCGCCCCCTCGACAGACCGCCCCGCCCCCGCCCTGGCCGGCGTCCGCGTCCTCGACCTCGGCTCGGTCGTCTTCGGTCCCTACTGCACGCAGACCCTGGCCGACTACGGCGCCGACGTGATCAAGATCGAGTCGCCCGAAGGCGACAGCACGCGCTTCACCGGCCCGGCGCACGAGCGCGGCCGCTCGGCGATATTCCTGGGCGTGAATCGCAACAAGCGCAGCGTGGTGCTGGACCTGAAGCGCCCCGAGGCGCGCGAGGCACTGCTGGCGCTGGTCGACTCGGCCGACGTGTTCATCCACAGCGTGCGGCCGCAGAAGCTCGCCAAGCTGGGACTCGACGCGGACACGCTGCGCGCGCGCAACCCGCGGCTGGTCTACGTGGGCCTGCACGGCTTCGGCGATGGCGGCCCCTATTCCGGGCAGCCGGCCTACGACGACATCATCCAGGGCATGAGCGGCATCGCCGACCTGATGCAGCGCCAGTCGGGCACGCCGGCCTACTTCCCGACCATCGCCGCCGACAAGACCTGCGGGCAGGTGGCCGCGCACGCGGTGCTGGCGGCGCTCTTCCAGCGCGAGCGCACCGGCCGCGGCCAGGTGGTCGAGGTGCCGATGTTCGAGACGATGGCTTCGTTCGTGCTCGCCGAGCACCTGTACGCGCATCACCTGGGCGGCGAGGAGATCGGCTATCCGCGCGTGCTGGCGCCCTGGCGCAAGCCTTATCGCACGGCGGACGGCTTCGTCTGCATGATGCCGTACACCAACGCGCACTGGCGCGCCTTCTTCGAGCACACCGGCCACTCGGAGCTGGCCGCCGACCCGCGCTTCACCGACATCGCCGCGCGCACCCGCAACATCGCCGAGCTGTACCGGCTCACCGGCGAGATCGTGGCCGCGCGCGACACCGCGCACTGGCTGGACCTGTGCGTGCGACTCGAGATCCCCGCGGCCCGGATGAACCGGCTCGAGGACCTGGAACACGACCCGCACTTGCACGCGGTGGGCTTGTTCCAGGACCTGGAAGACGAAACAGGCCGCGCCTACCGCTTCACCCGCAACCCGGTGCGGCTGTCCGACAGCAAGGTGCCGCCGGTGCTGCCGCCGCGCCTGGGCGAGCACACCCGCGAAGTACTGGCGGAGGCCGGCCTGACCGCCGACGCGATCGAGCGGCTGCTCGCGAACCCGAAAGCGGCGTGAGCCGCGAGCGCGCCCAAGCTTCACGAGGAGACTGAACGATGAACACCCCCGCACCCGACAAGCCCACCGTGCTCGGCCACGGCTTCTACTGGCAGGACATCTCCGTGGGCCAGAAGTTCCGAACCTTCCGGCGCACCGTGACCGAGACCGACCTGGTCAACTTCATCAACACCACCGGCATGCTCGAGGCCATCTTCATCGAGGCGGGCTACGAACTGGGCGCGATCAGGGGCCGGCCGGTGCCGGCGGCGCTCACCTACTCGCTGATCGAGGGCTTCATCCTGCAGTCGATGATCCAGGGCACCGGCCTGGCGATGCTCGAGCTGCACAAGAAGATCCTCGGCCCGGTGGTGGTGGGCGACACGATCGGCGCCGAGATCGAGATCACCGCGCTGCGCCCCACCTCGAAGAACAACCGCGCGATCGTCACGTCGCGCATCGACGTCTACAACCAGCGCAACGAGATGGTGCTGACCTATACCGCCACGCGGATGCTGGCCGGACGGCCGGGCGCCTGACACGACACTTTCAACGGAGACACGCACGATGACCACGATCCGCCGCACCCTCCTGAAGCTGGCCGCCATCGGCCTGGCCGCCGGCGCCGCGCCCGCGCTGCACGCGCAGGCCGCCTGGCCCACCCAGCCGGTGAGGATGGTGATCCCCTTCCCGCCCGGCGGCCCCACCGACCTGGTGGGCCGCGTGATCGCGCAGGCGCTTTCGGAGCAACTGGGCCAGAACGTGATCGTGGAGAACAAGCCGGGCGCCAACGCGAACATCGCGGCCGAGTTGGTGGCGCGTGCGCCGGCCGACGGCTACACCTTCATGTACAACACCTCGTCGCTCGCGCTGAGCGCGGTGCTCTACAGCAAGCTGAACTACGACGCACTGAAGGACTTCGCGCCGGTGGCGCTCACCGCCGTGGTGCCGATGGTGCTGGTGGTCCACCCGAGCGTGCCGGCCAGGACCGTGCCCGAGTTCATCGAGCACCTTAGAAAGAATCCCGGCAAGCTGGTCTACGGCTCGGCAGGCAACGGCAACGTGACCCACCTGGGCGCCTTCCAGTTCCTGCAGGCCAACGGGCTCGACGCCACCCACGTGCCCTACAAGGGCAGCGCCCCGGCGCTGGTGGACCTGGCTGGCGGCCAGACGCAGTTCATGACCGACACGATCAACTCCGCCCTGCCCTACATCCGCGACGGGCGGATGCGCGCGCTGGCGGTGACCAGCGCCAGGCGCTCGCCGGTGCTGCCCGACGTGCCCACGCTGCAGGAGTCGGGCATGGCCGGCTTCGAGGTCGGCGCCTGGCAGGGCGTGGTCATGCCGGCCAAGACCCCGCCCGAGATCGTGAACAAGCTCAACGCCGAGATCGCGAAGGCGCTGAAAAACCCGGCGGTGCTCGAGAAGCTCGCCGCGCAGGGCGCGCAACCGCTGGGCTCCACGCCCGACGAGTACGGCGCCTACCTGCGCAGCGAGATCCAGCGCTGGGGCGCAGTGGCCAAGGCCACCGGCGCGAAGCTCGACTGAGCTCGACTGAGCTCGCCCCGGCCCCCTGCCCGAGCCGCTTCCCGGACCCGCGATGACGATGCAACTCGATTTCGCCCCCGCCCGGATCCCCGACGTCGACGAGGCCTTGCGCCCGAAGATCCGCGCATTCATCGCCGAACGCATCGGTCGCTATCCGGCGGAGGTGCGCGCGCGCACCTGGATGGCCTTCGACGCGCAATTCAGCCGCGACATGGGGGAACACGGCTGGATCGGGCTGTCGCTGCCCGAGCGCTGGGGGGGCCAGGGGCGCGGCGCCTTCGCGCGCTACGTGGTCGTCGAGGAACTGCTCGCGGCTGGCGCGCCGGTGTCGGCGCACTGGATCGCCGATCGGCAGAGCGGCCCGCTGATCCTGAAGTACGGCACCGACACGCTGCGCGCGCGCCACCTGCCGGGCATCTGCCGCGGCGAACAGTTCTTCTGCATCGGCATGAGCGAGCCGAACTCCGGCTCGGACCTGGCCTCGGTGGGCACCCGCGCGCGCCGCGGCGACGGCGGCTGGATCGTCGACGGCCGCAAGATCTGGACGACCAACGCGCACCGCTCTCACTACATGATCGCGCTGGTGCGCACCAGCGGCGCGGCCGAGGACCGGCACAAGGGATTGAGCCAGCTGATCGTGGATCTGGCGTCGCCGGGCATCACCATCCGGCCGATCCGCGATCTTGCCGGTGACGCGCACTTCAACGAGGTCTTCTTCGACGACGTGTTCGTGCCCGACGACTCGCTGATCGGCAACGAGGGCGACGGCTGGAAGCAGGTCACCTCGGAGCTGGCCTTCGAGCGCAGCGGGCCCGAGCGGATCCTGTCGTCGATCGTGCTGCTGGACATGCTCGTTCGGCGGGTCGCCGAGCGGGCGAGCGGGGCCGCGCGCCACGACGTCGGCCGCGCAGTGGCCACGATGACCGCGCTGCGCAGCATGTCGGTGTCGATCGCAGCGCGGCTCGAGCAGGGCGAGGAACCGGTTCTCGAGGCGGCGCTGGTCAAGGAGCTGGGCACCACGCTCGAGCAGTCCATTCCCGAGCTGGCGGTTCGCCACCTGGGCGACGCCGAGGCGGCCCACGCCGCCGACGACCTGGCCCGCGTGCTGCACGACACCACGCTGCTCGCGCAGTCCTTCTCGCTGCGCGGCGGCACCCGCGAGATCCTGCGCGGCATGATCGCCCGCGGCCTCGGCCTGCGCTGACCGGAGGCACGACCATGTACGCAATGATCGAGGACAGCCTGGCGCGGATGCTGGATGACGCGGGCGGCAAACTCGGGTCAGGCACGGATGCCACGCAGGCCGCCGATGCCCCGCGAGCGCTGCTCGCGCAACTGCACGAGGCCGGCATGCTCGACCTGCTGGTCTCCGAGGACGGCGAGCCGCCGATGGCCTGGGCCGACGCCGCGCGGCTCTTTATGCTGCTTGGCGCGAAGGCGCCCGAGGCGCCGGTGGCCGACGCGATCCTGGCGCGGTCGCTGGTCGCCGGCCGGATCCAGGGCCTGCCGGCGTTCACGGTGCTGGCAGGGAACCTGGACGGCGATGCGCTCACGCTCGACCGATCTGCCAGCGCCGCGCGCGTGAGCGGCACGGTGCAGGGCGTGCCCTGGGGCGCAGCGGCCGACGTGGTTGTCGCGCCCCTCTCCGACGGCATCGTCGTGCTCCCCCGCCCCGCCACGGTGTCCATCCGCGGCTTCGGCGTCGAGCCTCGCGCGGCCTGGACCTTCGCGGCAGCCGAGCCGCTCGCCGTGCTCGACTGCCCGGCGGGCATCGCCACCGCCCTGCTCGCCTCGGCCACGCGCGCCGCGCAGATCGCTGGCGCGATGCGCGCCGCGCGCGAGCTCACGATCGGCTACGCGAACGATCGCGTGCAGTTCGGAAAGCCCATCGGCCGCCAGCAGGCGGTGCAGCACCGGATCGCGGTAATGGCCGAGCACTCGGCGTTGGTCGCCGCGGCCGCGATGCTGGCCTGGGCCGGCGACGGCCCGCCCGACTCGCCGGATCGCGTGGCCACCGCCAAGGGCCTGGCGAGCGAGTACGCCGGCGAGGTCGCCGCGGCCGCGCACGCGGTGCATGGCGCGATCGGATTCACCGAGGAATACGCGCTGCAGCGCCTCACCCGCCGGATGTGGCAGTGGCGCAGCGAGCACGGCGGCGCCGCGGCCTGCTTCGAGGCGATCGGCGCGCGGGTGCTTGCCGGACCGCAGGAGAGCGTCTGGGATCGCGTGGTGCGCTCGACAGACCTCTCAAGCCCGTCGTGATACCGGCGCTCGCCCGCTCACGCGCCTGCCCTCGATGTCGCGATTCACGCTCGAGGCGGGCGGCCTGGCGATCAGAAGGTCGTACAAGGCTTGCGCCGCGAACGAGAACGGGCGACCGCGCGGCCGGACGATGAACACGCGCCGGACCAGGCCCTTGAACCTCAGCTCACGGTGAACGAGATCCGGGTGGTGAAAATCGTAGAGATTGAACTCCGGGATCGCGGTGACGCCAAGCCCCGCGCGCACCATCCCGATCACCGTCGGTAGCTGTTCGACCTCCATGACAGCATTGGCCTGATATGGACGAAGCGCAGTTTCGAGGTAACGGCTGACGATGCTGTTCCTGACCTGATAGATCAGCCTCTCCTCGGCGAGGTCCTTCACCCTGATTCGCGATGTCGACGCCAGCCGGTGATCGTGACGGCAAACCAGGTGGAAGCGATCCGTGCAGTATGCCGACGACTGGAGCTCGCTGTCATCGACCGATACCGTGGCGATGCAAAAATCGGCCCGCCCACTGCGCACGCGGGCGATGCCTCGCTCTGACAGAACGTCGGCCACCTCGAGCCGAATGCCAGGATAGGTGCAATTGAATTCCGCCAGCAATGGCGGGAGCCAGCCCGCCGCGAGGGAGGGAAGCACCGCGACCGAGACTCGGCCGCGTCGGCGCTCGACATGGTCGCGTACGTCGTTCAGCGCCGACTCGAACTCCTGCAAGACACGACGAGCTGACGCCTCGAAGACCCGGCCCTCGGTGGTGAGCTCGACGTTTCGCGTGTCCCTGAAGAAGAGCCTCGCGCCGACGCTCTCTTCCAGAGCGCCGATCATCGCACTGAAAGCGGGCTGTGACAGATGGATCGCCTCAGCCGCTCGGGTGAAATTTCGCAGCTGAGCGAGCAGCAGAAACGCGCGAAGTTGCCGGGTCGATAGATTCATCGGTTTTTTGGATTAATTGATCAGAGAAACCAATTTTACAGATTGCCCGACGCGTACCTAGAGTCCGTCATGAGCGTCAACCCGACGCCTTCGGAGGCACTGAACGGTCATGCGAGAAATGGACGACGAGCGGACACCAGAAACGCACGGACCCCTGTCGGGACTGAGAGTCGTCGAGATCTGCAATACGATCGCGGGGCCGGCATGCGCGCGACTCCTTGCGGATTTCGGCGCGGACGTGACGAAGATCGAGCCGCTCGAAGGCGATGGCGTCCGGCAGATGGGCAAGCACTTCCAGGACGTATCCCTCTACGCCGCCACGATCCTGCGCAACAAGAAATCGGTCGCACTGGACCTCAAGTCTCCCGAAGGCAGTCGACTGGCCTTCGAGTTGATACGACACGCGGACATCCTCGTGGAGAACAATCGTCCGGGCGTGATGGAACGACTCGGTCTCGGATTCGACCGCTTGTCCGAGGCGAATCCCGGACTCGTCATGGTCCGCATCAGCGGCTACGGGCAAACCGGGCCCTATGCGCAACGCCCTGGCTACGGCGCGATCTGCGAGGCCTTTGGCGGCGTGCGGCACATGACGGGCGACCCTGATCGCCCGCCGGCGCGGGTGGCGCTCGCAACGACCGATTACCTCACCGCCGTGTATGCGGCCCTCGGAGCCGTGATGGCGATCCACGAGCGCACCGGGAGCGGGAAAGGACAAGTGGTCGACGTGGCGCTCTACGAGACCGCTTTCTCGCAGATGGAATCCTACGTGCCTGCCTACGAGAAGACCGGCTTCGTCCCTGCCCGGGTCGGACCGAACCTGCCCACGATGGCGCCGAACAGTCTCTATCCGACTTCCGAAGGGGGCTGGATCCTCATTGCGGCCAACAGCAACGCGATCTTTGCCCGCCTGGTCGCGCTCATGGATCAGCCCGAACTGCTGGCGGACGCACGCTTCGCGTCGATTCAAGCCCGGGGGCGCCCAGACAACATGCGCGCGCTCGACGCGATCATTGCGGCGTGGACTTCCACGCTCGATGCGCAGTCGCTGGAAGCGCGATTGCGAGAGGCCGAGGTGCCGACCTCCCGCGTCTACACGATCGCCGACATCTACGAGGACCCGCACTTCGCGGCCCGCGACATGCTCGTGTCGGTCCCGCATCCCGCCCTGGGGCACACCACGCAGGTCGGGGTGGTGCCCAAGCTCTCGCGAACACCGGGTTCGATCCGGCACACCGGACACGACATCGGCGCCGACACCTGCGAAGTCCTGTCCAGGCTCGGTGTGACCCGGCAGGAAATCGACGATCTGGTCGCCAAGCGGGTGGCCGGTTCGGCCTGAATCCGGGCAGAGCCTCGCAGTCGAATCGCTCAACTCACGAAGGAGCCCTTCCGTGTCACACGCAGGCAGGTATCCCAGCACCGAGGCCGACATGCCGGCCGAATCGGCCGAATCCGCAGGGAATGCGCCTCGGACCTTCTCGGCCGATGGCGAATGGGCCGAGGAACTCCAGGAGCTCGCAGTGCGGCGGGCCGAAGCCGCGGCAATGGGGGGCGAGGAAGCACTCGCGAAGATGAGGGCGCAGGGTCGCATGAACGCGCGGGAACGCATCGCCGCTCTGCTCGACCCGGGCAGCTTCCGCGAGATGGGGCGAGTTGCAGGCAAAGGGCGGTACGACGCCGAGGGATTCTTCCAGGGCATCAGCCCCGTCAATGCAATCATCGGCAACGGGCGGATCGAAGGACGGAAGGTCGTCGTGTCGGCCGACGACTATTCGCTGCGGGCGGGATCCTCGGAAGCCACGATCTCGGACAAGTGGGTCTATGCGGAGCGCATGGCATTGACCCTCAAGATGCCGCTCGTCCGCCTGGTCGACACAGCGGGCGGCAGCGTCAAGCTGCTGGAGCAGCAGGGCAGCAGCAAGATCCCGGGGTACCCGAACTGGCCGGTCGTCGAACTCCTGCGCACCGTTCCTGTCGTTGGCGTGGCGCTCGGATCGTGCGCCGGTCTCGGGGCGATAAAGGTGCTCATGTCGCACTTCTCGGTGATGGTGCGTGACCAGGCTCAGGTATTCGCCGCAGGCCCGCCAGTCGTCAAGCAAGCCTATGGCGTCAGCATCGACAAGAACGATCTGGGCGGCTATACGGTCCATCGGCGCAGCGCGCTCGTGCACAACGAGGCAAGCTCGGAGGAGGACGCGCTTGCCCAGGTGCGCCGATTCCTGTCCTACCTTCCTCGCAATGCCGCAAGACTGCCCACCCGCACTGCATGCAGCGATGCGCCGGACAGGGCCGACGATTGGCTCAAGAACGCCATCCCGAAGGATCGCCGCAAGGTGTTCGATGCCCGCCGCATTCTTGCGTCGGTGTTCGACGAAGGATCGATCTTCGAGATCGGTCGATACCAGGGTGGGTCGGTGATCACCGCGCTCGCCCGGCTGGACGGCTATCCGGTGGGCGTCCTGTGCAGCGATCCCAGGGTCGCCGGAGGCGCGATGACGCTCGCCTCGGCCTGGAAGACCGAGCGCCACGTGAAGCTCTGCGACACCTTCGGCCTGCCGGTCATCAACCTGGTGGATCAACCCGGCAATGCCACCGGTCCGGAGGCAGAATTGCAGGGCACCTTGCTTGGTGCCGTGCGCGTGATGATGACGCTCGAAACGATACGCGTGCCGTGGATGTCGATGATCCTGAGACGGGCGTTCGGAATGGCTGGCGGACTTCACGCGCCGAAGTACTTCCCCCAGCTCAATCATCGGATGGCCTGGCCCTCCGCACGCTGGGGATCGATACCGATCGAAGGAGGCGTCGCCGCGGCATACCGCAGCGAGATCACGGCAGCGGACGATCCAGAGGCCCGACGCCAGGAACTCGAGGCCTATTACCACCGCATCGGATCACCGTTTCGCACTGCGGAGAAGTTCGGAATCCTGGACATCATCGATCCCCGGGAGACCCGTTCGGTCCTCTGCGATTGGATCGAGGACGCCTACGAGGTACTCGAGGCAAATCGGCCGACTCAGCGATAGCGCGAGCGGAAGGAATGAAGTGATCAAAGCGCACGAGAGGAGACCTGGATGAACACGCTGATTCGAAAATCGCTGCTGGCAGTGGCTTCGCTGCTTGTCGCAGGCGCGGCAGCAGCACAGTATCCGGACAAACCGATCCAGATCATCGTGCCATTCCCGCCGGGTGGCAGCGTCGACCCGATCGCCCGGGCCCTGCAGAATGACATGCAGGCCCGCCTCGGCGTCCCGCTGGTCATATCGAACCAACCAGGCGCGGGTGGGACTCTGGGAACAGCGAAAGTCGCCAGGGCAACGCCGGATGGATACACGCTGGGCATCACCACGGTAGGCCCGCTCACCACGCAACCGCACATGACGCAGTTGCAGTACGACATCGACTCTTTCGACTACGTCTGCCGAACGCATGTGACTCCGCAGGTTCTGGCCGTTCCCCTCGATTCGCCGCTTCGCACGCTGAAAGACTTCATCGAGTATGGCCGGAAGAACTCCGGCAAGATCACGCTCTCGTCGACAGGGATCGGGTCTCTGCCTCACCTCGCGGCGGTCGAACTGGGTCAACTGGGCGGCTACGAATGGGTGCACGTCCCGACCAAGGGTGACTCCGAGGCGTTGACACTCGCGCTTTCGGGGGACATCACCGGGTGGATCGCCGGCGTCCAGACCTTCTCGCGGATGTCATCGAAGCTGAGAGCACTCGGAATCCTCGAGGAAGCGCGCAACCCGGCATTGCCCGACGTCCCTACTTTCAAGGAACAAGGTATTCCCCTGTCCTCGGCCGGCTGGGGCGGGCTCATCGCGCCAAAGGGAACCTCGCCAGCAATGGTCGCGAAGCTCTCCGACGCCTGCGCACAGGCATCCAGATCCCCCGAGTTCCTGAAGATCCTGAATACACTCCTCGTTCCGCAGGGCTATTTGCCGGCATCCGAGTTCGAGGCCTTCGTGAGGCAGGAATACGAGCGTTACGGAACGCTCATCAGGCAAACCGGCGCTGCACCGGAAAAAGGAAGCGCTCGATGACGCCCTCCGAAGTGCCGGCAGGTGCCTGCGACTCGCACGTGCACCTCTATGGCCCATTGGACAGGTATCCGGTCGCGCCGCAGGCGGCCTATGCCGTGCCGGATGCAACGCCAGAAGAGTTCCTTTCGCTGCAGAAGGCGGCAGGGATTTCGCGGGCCGTCATCGTACATGCCGTCGCCAGTGGCCGCGACAACAGGCGAACGCTCGATGCCCTGTGCGAACATCCGGATCGTTTCCGTGGCGTGCTCACGCCGCCGCTCGCACTGCCGACGGACCAGCAGTTGGCCAACTGGGATCGAATCGGCGTACGGGGAATCCGTTTCTCCTACACCGGATCGGCGCAACCCGGCATGAAGATCGACCTGGCGTTGGTCAGGCGGATTGCCGCCTTGGGCTGGCACGCACAGGTGCATATCGAGCATGACCAGATCCTGGAACTCGAAGGCCTGCTCTCAGACTTGCCCGGGCGCGTGGTCATCGACCACATGGCCAGAATCCCCGCGACCGGCGCCGTGTCGAGCAAATCCTTCGCTGCCCTGCTGCGCCTTCTCGACCGCGGCAACGTCTGGGTCAAGCTGTCCGCGCCGATGAGACTATCGGCCGAACCCGGCCCGCCGTATCGCGATGTCGGTGAGATGGCCCGCGCCCTCGTCGATCATGCACCCGAGCGATTGGTCTGGGGATCGGACTGGCCTCACGTGAACTTCCCGGGCCCCATCCCGCGTTACATCGCGTTGCTGCAATTGATGGAGGACTGGGTACCGGACGTCGGGCTCCGGAAGCGCATCCTCGTCGACAACGCCTGCGAACTCTACGGATTCCCGGTGCCCGGCTGAGGCCTGGACGGCACCGTTCCTCCGCGTCGTTCGACGACTCTTGCCTAGACCGCCGCGCGCATCCGCTGCGTGACCACGGCCGCGAGCCCGGTGTGCACGGCCCCTGCCGCGAACTCCGGGCTCTCCAACACCGCGGCCAGGAAAGGCAGATTGGTCTTCAGGCCCTCGATCCGGAACGCGCGCACCGCCTCGAGTGCCTTGCGGATTGCCGCGGGCCGGTCCGCCGCATGCACGATCAGCTTGGCGATCATCGGATCGTAGTACGGCGTGACCCGGTCTCCCTCTGCAAAGCCGCTCTCGATCCGCACGCCCGCCATCTCGGGCGGCCGGAAGACTTCCAGCGGACCGGGCGACGGGATGAATCGCAGCGGATCCTCGGCGTAGACGCGCAACTGGATCGCATGTCCATTGCGCGGCAGCTGCATCGGGATCACGTCGGACAGGCGCTCGCCGTACGCGAGCCGGATCTGCGAGGCGACGATGTCGACCCCGGTGATCTCCTCGGTCACGCCGTGCTCCACCTGCAGCCGCGTGTTCATTTCGAGGAAGCTGAAGCCGACCTCGGGCTCGTACAGCGTCTCGACCGTGCCGATGTTGTCGTAGCCCAGACCCTGCATGATCGCGGTGGCGCGATCGGCCATCGCGTCGGCGGTGGGCCCGGCCAGGCCCGGCGCGCCCGCTTCCTCGATCACCTTCTGGTGGCGACGCTGCACCGAGCAGTCGCGCTCGTACAGGTGCATCGCACTGCCGTGGCGATCAGCCAGCAGCTGGAACTCCACGTGGCGCGGCTGCTGCAGGAGGCGCTCCACGTAGAGCTCGCCGTTGCCGAAGCTGCGCGCGGCGAGCGAGCCGGCGCGCTCGATCGCGGAGGCCAGCGACGCCTCGTCGTGCGCCGCCAGCATGCCGATGCCGCCACCGCCGGCAGCGGGCTTGACCAGCAGCGGAAAGCCCACCGCAGCCGCGCGGGCCACGCGTTCCTCCGCGCTGCCCGACAGAACCTCGCTGCTCGGGCACATCGGCATGCCGTGCGCCTTCATCAGCACCTTGGCGCGCGTCTTGTGGCCCATCGCGTCGAGCCAGCGCGGACTCGGCCCGATGAAGGCGAGCCCGGCGTCGCGCACCGCCTGCGCGAACTCGGACTTCTCCGAGAGGAAGCCGTAGCCCGGGTGCACCGCGTCGGCTCCGCTGCGGCGCGCAGCCTCGAGCAGCGCACCGATGTCTAGGTAGCTTGCCGCCGCGGGCGCCGGCCCGATCGCGTGGGCCTCGTCGGCCTCCCGCACGTGGGGCAACGCCGCGTCGGCCTCGGAGTACACCGCCACCGTCTTCACACCCAGGCCGCGCGCGGCACGGTTGACGCGGCGCGCCACCGCCCCGCGGTTGGCGATCAGGATTTTCTTGAACATGGGTTCACTTGCAGTCGGTCATGCATCGCTCGGCGATGAAATCCGCCTTCATCGGGCCGGGCCTGAAACCGTCGCGGTTCGGCATGCGCACCGCCGGCAGGCTGCGCGCGTCCATCGTCGCGTCGGCGCTCACGATACCGTTGGCGTGCAGCAGCCAGGCGGCCAGCGCGTAGACCTCGTTGGCGCTCAGCGATTGCGGCTGGTCGTGCGGCATGGCTCGGCGCACGTAGTCGAACAGCGTGGGGGCGTAGGGCCAGTAGCTGCCGACCGTACGCACCGGCTTGTCGGTGGCGAGCGTGCCCTTGCCGCCCACCAACCGGTCGGCCGGCTTGCCCTCTCCGTTCGCGCCGTGACAGGCCGCGCACTTCTGCGCGTAGATCGCCTTGCCCTGCGCCACGGTGCCCGAGCCGGCGGGCAGGCCGGTGCCGTCGGGGCTCACGTCGATGTCCCAGCCGCGCAGTTCCTCCGCGCTGGGGGCTCGGCCGATGCCGAAGGGCTTGCCGCCGTTCGCCGCGATGTGCTGGCCAGTGCCCGCGCAACCGGCCAGGAGGACGGCCGCGACGATCGTGGCGCCGATGAAACCTTCACGCGTGGACATTCGTGACCTCCCCGTTGGCGCCGATCTTCCAGCTCTGGATTCCGTTGTAGTGGTAGAAGGTGTTCGACCCGCGCTCATCGATCAGCCGCTGCCGCGTGGGCTGCACGTAGCCCGACTCGTCCACCGCCCGGCTCTGGAGGATCGTGGGCGAGCCGTCCCACTCCCAGGGCAGGCGAAAGCGGGTGATCGACTTGCTGAGCACCGGCTCCTGCAGGCGCGCCTCGCGCCAGCTGCGTCCGCCGTCCATCGACACGTCCACGCTGCGGATCTTGCCGCGTCCCGACCAGGCGATGCCGCTGATCTCGTGGAAGCCCTTTTCGCGCAGCGTCTGCCCGCCCGAGGGCGACAGGATCACCGACTTCGCATCCATCATCAGGGTGAACTGCAGGGCCGTGCCGTCGCGCTGCAGGTCGGTGTACTTGGAGGTCTCCTCGCGCGTGTGGAAGGGCTCAGCACCCACCTTCAGCCGCCTGAGCCACTTGATGCTCAGGTTCCCCTCGATGCCGGGCAGCAGCAGACGCAAGGGATAGCCCTGCTCCGGGCGAAGCATCTCGCCGTTCTGGCTATAGACGAGCATTGCATCGTCGAGCGCCAACTCGATCGGGACGCTGCGCGTCATCGCCGCGGCGTCGGCGCCTTCGGCCAGCAGCCAGCGGCCCTGGGGCTTGATGCCCACGTCGTCGAGGATCGTGGACAGCATCACGCCGGTCCACTCGGCGCAGCTCAGCAGGCCGTGGATCTCCTGAGCGGTCTTGCCGGCCGGCGCGCGCCATTGCGACAGGCTGTTTCCCGAGCACTCGAGAAAGCAGGTGCGCGACACGGCCGGGTAGCGCATCAGGTCATTCATCGTGAGCAGCAGCGGGCGCGCGACGAGGCCGTGGATCATCAGCCGGTGCTGGTCGGGGTCGATCATCGGCACCCCGGCGTGATGACGCTCGAAGAACAGTCCGTTCGGCGTGATCGTGCCGTGCAACCTGTGGAGCGGCGTGCGGGTCGCGGTCGGGAATGCCGCGGGCGCCGAAGGCAGCACGCGCGCCACGTCCTTCACGTGGGGCGACGGCAGGCCGTAGGGCGGGCTCAGGAAGGTCCTGCCCTGCTCCTTCATCCACTGCGGCGTGTCGGGCGGCAGGTTGCCGGCCTGCGTGCCGGTCGCCCTGGCGGCCAGGCTCGCGCCCGCAGCCAGCGCGGGGACCGCGCCGAGGCGGGCGAGTGCCCGCCGCCTGTTTCCTCGTCTGTCTTCCATCTTCACCTCCTCCTCGTTGTCGGTTCTGCTGGCGCCGGCGCCCACGACCGCCATGCCTGCCCCGTCGTCGGTCAGCGCAGCAGCGCCACGCCGCCCAGCACCACTGCGGCGATGAACAGCGTCTCGCCGACGATCATCACCACCGGCTGCCAGCCGAGTTCGGCCAACTGTCGGAAGGAGGTCTTCACCCCCAGGGCGGCAATCGCCACCACCAGGCACCAGCGCGACAGGTCGCCGAGCCCCGTGGCCACCGCTTTCGGGACGACGCCCACGCTGTTGAGCACCACCAGCGCGATGAATGCCACCAGGAAACCGGGCAGCAAGGGCGGGCGGGCGGCGGCCGGGGCTCCCGGATCCGCATGTGCGTCGTGCACGTTGCGATAGACCTGCGAGAAGATCACCACCACCGGCACAAGCAGCGCCACCCGCATCAGCTTGACCAGCGTGGCGCCGTCCCCCACCTCGGGCGAAATCATGAACCCGGCGCCGACCACCTGGGCCACGTCGTGGATCGATCCGCCCAGGAAGACCGCCGCGCCGCGCGCGTCCAGCGCCAGCGACTCGGCCAGCAGCGGGTAGAGCACCATCGCCACCGTGGACAGCGTGGTGACGCCCACCACGGTGAGCAGCGTGAAGCGCTGGTGATCCTTGCCTTGGGGAAGCACCGCCGAGATCGCCAGCGCCGCCGACGCGCCGCAGATCGCGACCGCGCCGCCGGTCAGCAGGCCGTCCGCCGCCTTGCGCCCGAGCAGGCGCGCCAGCAGCCAGCCGAAGAGGATCGTTCCGGCGACCGCGATCACGACGATGGCCGCGGGCATCAAGCCGAGGGCCGCGATCTGCTCCAGGCCGATCCGCGCACCCAGCAGCGCCACGCCGAACCGCAGGATCTTCTTCGAGGCGAAGTCGATCCCCGCCTTCACGCGCGGCCCTTCGGCGGCGAAGTTGAACGCCATGCCGAACAGCAGCGCGAACAGCAGTTGCGGGCCATCGTAGCGCTGGGCCAGGAAGCTGGCGGCCAGCGCGATCGTGACCGCGGTCAGGACGCCCGGTGCCAGGCCGCGCACTCGGCTCGCGAGGTCTCGCGCGCTCATCTACGCCGCGCCCTTCGGCGAATCGCCGCTCACTTGCCCGGGATGGATGCCCGTGCTCCGCTCTCGCAGCAGCAATCTCCCGGAGCCGGCGACGCGATACTCGTTGAGCGCTTCGAGGATCAGCAGGCGGCCGGCGCGCCGGCTTTCGCGGCTCTTCGCGCTGGCAAGGCGGCTCTCCGCGCGCACGCGCTCGCCCACCGCCAGCAACGAGTGCACCTCCACCGAGCTGCCGCCGTTGAGCACGGGTCCGGTCGCCACGCCGAGGCGGGCGGCGAGGCCGCGGCCGATCTCGCTCGACCCCTCGCGCCCGGTCGCCCGGTCCGAGGGGTCGAGCGGGCGGCTGCCCGGCGGCAGCTCGATGGCGTGGATCGGAAACAAGGGCGGCGCGACCACGCATCCGTACGCGCTCTGGCGCCCGGCCACCGGATCGAACTGATGCGGCAGGCAGTCGCCGACCGCCTCCGCGAACAGGCGCAGGCGGCTCAGGTCCAGCGGATAGGCCGATTCGGCGGCATCGACGACCGTGCCGATCCGCTGCCGGATTCCGGCAGGCACCCCTGCGTCGCCCGGGTCCGCGATGCTGCAGTCGAGCATCGAGGCCTCGGGCAGCTCGAGCGCCGGCAAGTCCTGCAAGGGACGGCCGTCGAGGCCCTGCAGCACCACCGCCCGCCCCCGGGTGCCGGCGGCCTGCTGGTCCAGGTTGAAGACCTCGAGCTCGACCTCGAGCAGGCGGAACTCGCCGCGCACCTCCGATCGGTCCACGCGGCCGCGTACCTCGAGGTGCTCGCCGACCCAGTCGGGCGAGGCGAAGGTGAAGTCCAGCCGCCAGATCCAGGCGTGCTCGCCGAAGGCCCGCTCGAGGAACTGCACCAGGAGGTGCTGCTTCAGGGCGCCGTTGACGACGCGCTCGCGCAACCCGGACGCCCGGGCGAACGGCAGGTCGAAGTGGATGCGGTCCCAGTTCTGCTGGGCCGCGCACCACCGGACCAGCCGGCTGGCGCCGAACCGCCCCTTGTGCAGGGACGGCAAGCCGGCCGCAGTCATCGGACCACGCCCGCCTGCCGGAGCGCTGCGATCCTTTCCTCGCCCAGACCGAGGGTCTCGGCGAGCACCGAGTCGGTGTCGGCGCCCAGCAGGTGCCCCGCCTCGCGGATCTCGCCCGGGGTCTCGCTGAGCCTGGGCACGATGCCCGGCAGGACCACCTCGCCGAGCCTGGGGTGCGGCACCTTGGCGAGCATTCCGCGCGCCGCGAAGTGCGGGTCGGCGAAGATGTCGGCGATCGTGTAGACCTTGGCCACCGGCACGCCCGCCTCCTGCATCCGGGCCACGATCTCGGCCGCGTCGTGCTGCGAGGTCCACGCCTCGACCATCGCATCCATCTCGTCGACCCGCTTGCCGCGCTCGATCTGGGTGGCGTAGCGCTCGTCGGCAGCCCACTCGGCGTGCCCCATCGCGGCGGCCAGCCTGCCGAAGATCGCGTCGTTGTTGGCGGCGATCAGCACGTAGCTGTCGTCGCGGCTGCGATAGAGGCTGTTGGGCGCGGTGTTCATCAGCCGCGGCCCCTGCCGCTTCGGCACCACGCCCAGCCGCGGAAAGGCCGGCACGTAGCTCTCCATCATCGAGAACGCGGTCTCGTACAACGCGGCATCGACCACCTGCCCCTTGCCGCTTCGGTGCCGCTGCTCGAGCGCGAGCATCGCGCCGAAGGCAGCGTAGACGGCGGTCAGGTAATCGGTGACCGCCAGCGCCACCCGGGCGGGCGGGCGATCGGGATCGCCGGTCAGGTGCCGCACGCCTGCCACCGCCTCGCAGATGGCGCCGTAACCGGGCAGGTGACTGTAGGGCCCGTCCTGCCCGTAGCCGCTGATCCGGACCATGATCAGGCCCGGATTGTCGCGGCTCAGTTCGTCGTAGCCCAGCCCCAGCCGCTCGAGCGTGCCGGGCCGGAAATTCTCGATCAGGAAATCGGCCGAGCGGGCCAGCTCGCGCACGAGCGCCTTCCCCTCGTCGGTCTTCATGTCGATGCAGACCGTCCGCTTGTTCCGCAGCATGCTGGCGCAGTACAACGACTCGCCGTGGTCCTGCAGACCCATGTTGCGCGCCGCGTCGCCCTCGGGCGGCTCGACCTTGATCACCTCCGCGCCGAAGT
Organism: Zeimonas arvi; assembly: GCF_008039575.1. GTDB lineage: Bacteria > Pseudomonadota > Gammaproteobacteria > Burkholderiales > Burkholderiaceae_E > Zeimonas > Zeimonas arvi. The sequence goes on from NZ_VDUY01000001.1 coordinate 99,507, forward strand.
CCGCCATCAGGCGGGCGCACACCGGCCCCGCGATCGTCGAGCAGAGCTCGATGACCCGGTAGCCCGACAAGGGTCCCGAATTGCGTTTCGTCATGTCGACTCAGCCCTTCAGCGCTTGGCGAGGCCCAGGTCGGTCAGCACCTCGCGAGTCTCCGCGTAGGCGTTCTCGAGCTCGGCCCGGGTATCGGCGGCGTTGCGATAGCGCTCGGCCCACTGGCGCGACTCTACGAAGGCCTTCCACTCGGGGTCGTCGGTGACCTTGCGGAACAGGTCCTCCCAGTACGCGACCGCGGCGGCCGGCACGCCCTTCGAGGTCATCACGCCCTGCGCGCTGTTGTACGTGGCGTTCACGCCCAGCTCTCGCCAGGTCGGCACGTTCGCGAACGGACCCTTCAGCCGCTCGGCCGAGGCAATGGCCAGCACCCGGATCTTGCCGGCGTTCATCTGGGCCAGGACGTTGGGCGTGGTGGATGCCATCACGTCGAGGTGGCCGCCCAGCAGGTTGGTCAGCGACTCCTGCGACGACTTGTACGGCACCACCGTCATCTTGCCGATGTCCACGCCCGCGGCCTTCAGCGGCTTGGCCGCGCCGACGTGGATGTGGTTGCCGAGCGAGGTGGCCACGCCGAGCGACAGGCTGGTCGGGTCCTTCCTCAGCCGCGCGACCAGATCCATCGCGTCCTTGACCGGCGAATCCTTCGCGACCGCGATGGTCACGAACTCGCCGAACAGCATCGCGAGCGGGGTCACCTCGGCCGGCCCGAACGGCACGTGCCCGATGATGTTGTTGGTGAGCAGCGAGTAGGTGATCACCGTCAGGTAGTGCGGATCGCCCGGGTGCTGCTCGAGCGGCGCCATCGCGATCCGGCCGGCGCCGCCCGGCTTGTTCTCGATGATGATCGGCTGGTCGATCAGGCCGCGCTTCTCGGCGATGTTCTTGATCATGCGCACCGATTGGTCGAGCGCGCCGCCCGGCCCTGCCGGGATCGTGTAGAGCACCGGCTGGGTCGGCTTCCAGCCCTGGGCCTGGGCGACCGGCGCGACGCCGATCGACGCGAGCGCGATCAGCGCGCAGGCCGCGGCGGCGCGGCAGCCGAGCGCCGCCAGCGCCACGCGCCGGCTCGCGCGCTCGACTGCCGTTCTGACGCGATTGCATTGGGTCATGGTCGATGTCTCCCTGTCGTTCTCGAAGCGCCGGCGCCCGAGCGCCGGCCGGTTTCAGCGCAGGCCGCGCTGCTTGGTGCCGGTCTGGCGGGCGCAAAGCTGCGCCGCGTCGACCAGCCAGTCCCGGATCGCGTCCCGGGTCTCCGCGGGCCGGATGATGTCCACGATGCCGAAGCGTTCGGCGGTGCGGAAGGGTGAACTGAGTCGGTGGTAGTAGGCCTCCAGCTCGTCGCGCCGCGCCTTCGGGTCGGCCGATGCCTCGATGTCCCGCCGGTAGGCGGCCGCGACGCCACCCTCGATCGGGATCGAGCCCCAGCGCGCGGTCGGCCAGGCCACCCGGTGGTTGAGCGAGCGGCCTTCGGGGCCGTGCTTGGGGCCGTGCATGCCGCCGCCCACGCCGAAGGCGCGCCGGATCATCACCGAGAACCAGGGCACCCGCGCCTGCTCGATGGCCGCGATCGCCCGGATCGCGTCGCGCATGGTCCCGGCGCGTTCGGCCTCGAGCCCGAACATCACGCCGGGCTGGTCCACGAAGTTGACGATCGGGATATGGAAGGTGTCGCAGAGATCGACGAAACGCTCGGTCTTGCGCGCGGCCGCGGAGGTCAGCGCTCCGCCCATCACCCGCGGGTCGTTGGCCAGCACCCCGACCACCTGCCCCTCGAAGCGGGCGAGCATCGCGATGGTCGAGCCGCCGAAGAGCGGCGAGATCTCGAACAGGCTGTCCTCGTCGAAGACCGCCCGGAGGATCTTGCGCGGATCGTAGATGCGGCGCCGGTCTTCCGGCACCGCCTGGTCGAGCCAGGCCACCTGCCCCGGCGCCGGCGGCCGCGGCTCGGCGCTCGGCGGCGTCTCGAAGACGCTGGACGGCAGGTACGAGAGGAAGGCGCGCACCTGCGCGAAGGCGTCGTCCTCGGTGTCGGCGACGTTGTTCACGACGCCCGACTGCCTGGCGTGCACCTCCCAGCCGCCCAGCGCCTCCTTGTCGATGTCCACGCCGATGCCCTGCTTGACCACCGGGGGGCCGCCCGCGAACACCTGGGAGGCGCCGCGCAGCATGACCGAAAAGTGCGATGCCGCCACCTTGATCGCACCCAGGCCCGCGCAGGCGCCCAGCGCCACGCCCACCACCGGCACGCGCGAGAGCAGCGAAATCGACGGCCAGGCGGAGTAGCCGGGGATCTTCGTCGACTGCTGCTGCTCGAGCAGCTTGACGCTGCCGCCGGCGGTGTCGACCAGCCGCACCAGCGGAATCTGCATCTCGTGCGCGTAGCGCTCGGCGTAGACCCACTTGTCGGAAACCGTGGACTCCGAGGAACCGCCCCGGATGGTGAAATCGTCGGCCGACAGCACGGCGCGCCGCCCGTCGAGCCGCGCGCTGCCGATCACCGCGTTCGACGGCGTGAACGATTCGAAGCGCCCTTCCCTGTCGTACCTGCCCTTGCCGGCCAGCGCGCCCATCTCGCGGAAGCTACCTGGGTCGGCCAGGCGCCCGATCCGCTCGCGCACGTTCAGGCGCCCGCGCTCGCGGTTCTTGAGGATCGCCTCGTCGCCACCCATCTGCAGCGCGCTCGCGCGGCGCGCGGCGAGCTCGGCGTAGCGGTCGTCCTGTGCATCCTTCGTCGGTTCGCTCATCGTTCCTCGTCTCCAGTGCCGTTCTCCGAAGCGGCCGCCTCCCGCGCGGCGAGCTCCGCCTGCAGGGCGTGCATGGCCGCGTCCCGCGAGCCGCCGATCCGCCGGCGGACCAGCTCGGCGGCCTTCCCCGCATCGCGGCGGCGCGCCGCGCGCAGGATGGCGCGCCAGTCGCGCAGCGAGCGCTCGATCCCCCGGGCCGCGCCGAAGCCGAGCCGCGAATAGCGCAGCGTCTGCAGCGCGAGCGACTGCACCATGTCGAAGAGCAGGCCGTTGTCGCACAGCGCGCGCAGGCGGGTGGTGAGCCGGAAGGAGGCGAGCGCGTAGTCGTCGCGCGACCCCGACTTCGCCGCGGTCTCGAGCTCGGCCAGGCCGGTCGCGATCGCGTCGGCGAACTCCTCCGGGTGCGCCCGCACCATGCCCTCGTAGGTGGTGGCGATCAGCGATGCGCGCACCTCGAAGATGTCGTGCAGCTCCTGCAGGCTGTAGTCCGACACCTGCGCGCCCTTGCGCGGGACGACCACCAGCAGGCGGTCGCGCTCGAGCATGCGCAGGGCCTCGCGCACCGGCGCCCGGCTCACGCCCAGGACGGCGCAGATCTCCTCCTCCAGGATCCGCTGGCCCGGCTTGAGCCGGTCGAGTGCGATCATGCCGGCGAGCCGGGCGGCGACCTGCTCCGCTATCGACAGCGAGGGCAGATCGTGGTCGCCTCGCCGCAGCAGCACGCGCTGGATGTCGCGCATGAACTCGCTGGGCGGCTCGCGCAGTCCCGAGAGGTCGGGCAGGTTGGCTGTTCTCGGTTTTGCCATTTGCGTATTATTGTCGACATTAATTAGAATTGGCAACTCGCCGTCGGCGACCGCCGCGCAACGAACAGGAGACGACTTCGATGACTTCCGGACCTTCGCGCCGCCGCGCATTGAAGCAGGCCGCCGCCCTCGGCGCCCTGCCCGCACTCGCCAGCCTGCCAGCCTTCGCACAGGCCTTTCCGAGCAAGCCGATCCGTCTGGTGGTTCCCTACCCGCCAGGCGGCAGCACCGACATCCTGGCGCGGGCCTTCGCCGAGCCCTTCGCTCACGAACTCGGCCAACCGGTGATCATCGAGAACCGTCCCGGCGCGGCGACCAACATCGGCCTGGAGATCGCGGCCCGCTCGCCGGCCGATGGCTACACGATCTACTTCGGCACCAGCGGGCTGGCATCGAATCCGCACTTCGGCCCGGTGCCCCCCGTGGACGTATTCAAGGACATCACCCCGATCAGCCTGGTGGCATCGATGCCCTTCCTGGTGGCCGCGCACCCGAGCCTGCCGGCGAACTCGCCCAGGGAGCTGATCGAACTGGCCAAGGCCAGCCCCGGCAAGCTGATGATCAGCTCGGCGTCGCTCGAGACCCAGGTCAAGACGATCAACAAGCGCGCCGGCATCCAGCTGCTGCACGTGCCGTACAAGGGCGGCGCCCAGGCGACCAACGACGCCATCGCCGGCCACGTGAACCTGGTGGTCGCGCTGCTGCCGGTGCTGCTGCCGCAGATCAGGGCGGGCAAGCTCAAGCCGATCGCGATTTCGGCGCCGCGGCGCTCGCCGGCGGCACCAGAGATCCCGACCTTCCAGGAGATCGGCGTGGACGGCCCGACACCGAGCTGGTTCGCGCTGTTCGTGCCGGCGGGCACGCCGGCGCAGGCGATCGGCCGACTCAACGGCGCCGCGGTGGCGGCCGCCGCCGACAAGCCGCTTGTCGAGCGCACCCTTCAGCAGGGCATCGAGGTGCGCTCGAGCACCCCGGGGCAGCTCGCCGACCTGCTGAAGCGCGACTACGAGACCAACTCGGTCCTGGTGAAGGAGCTCGGCTGATGAGCGCCGCGACCCCGACCTTCGACCAGCTGGAGCTGGAGTTCCAGGAGCGCGCGGCCCGGGCCCGTGCGATGGGCGGCCCCGCCAAGCTCGCGGCGCGGCGCGCGACGGGCCTCCTTAACGCGCGCGAGCGGATCGACCGCCTCGCCGATCCCGACTCCTTCACCGAGTTCGGGCTTTTCGCGCAGTCGGCCCGGGAGGCCGATCGGGAGCGCACCCCCGCCGACGGCAAGATCTCCGGCCTGGTCCGGATCGACGGGCGCCCGGCGGCGGTCGTCTCGAACGACTTCACCGTCATGGGCGCGTCGAGCGCCTCGACGAACAGCCGCAAGGTCGGGCACGTGAAGGACATCGCCACGCGGCGCGGCCTGCCGATCGTCTTCATCGGCGAATCGACCGGCGCGCGCATGCCCGACGTGATGGGCGCGCGCGGCATCGGCGCGGGCGACCGGCCGACGCAGTACCGGCGCATGCGCGAGACGCCCTGGGCGTCGGCGGTGCTGGGGCACTGCTATGGCTCGTCGTCCTGGTACGCGGCCCTGTCGGACTTCGTCGTGATGCGCAAGGGCGCGGTCATGGCGGTGTCCAGCGTCAAGCTGACCTCGATGGCGATCAGCGAGGCGATGGAGCCCGAGGACCTCGGCGGCTGGCGCATGCACACCGACGTGACCGGCATGGTCGACCTGGCGGTCGACACCGACGAGCAGGCGATCGACGCGGTGCGCCGCTTCCTGTCCTACCTTCCTTCGCATCACCGGGAAGCGCCTCCGCTCGGCCCGTCCGGCCCCGAGCTGCGCCCCGACATCGACAAGGTTCGCCAGCTGCTGCCGCTCGAGCGGACCCGGGTCTACGACATGCGCAAGATCCTCGACTGCATCGTCGACCGGGGCTCGCTGTTCGAGATGAAGGCACGTTACGCGAAGAACATCGTGACCGCGCTGGCCCGCATCGACGGCCGTGTCGTCGGCATCGTGGCCAACAACCCGCTGCACAAGGGCGGGGCGATCGACGTCGACGCCTGCGAGAAGGCCACCTCCTTCATGGTGCTGTGCGACTCCTTCAACATTCCCCTTGTGTTCTTCGTGGACCAGCCGGGCTTCCTGATCGGCATCGAGGGGGAACGGCGGGGCGCGATCGGGCGGGTGATGAACTGGATGAACGCGATTTCGCTCGTCACGGTGCCCAAGTTCTCGGTGATCGTGCGCAAGACCTACGGGCAGGCGGTGCTCAACATGGGCGGTGGCGGCAACGCCGACGTCGTGCTGATGTGGCCCAGCGCCGAGATCAACTTCATGGACCCACGGCACGCGGTCACCATCGTGCACGGCGTCAAGCGCGACGACGACCCGGAGCGCTACGACGCGCTGCTCGACGAGATGGCCAAGGAGACCTCGGCCTACGAGATGGCCTCGCCCTACAACGGGCACATCGTGGTCATGCCCGAGCGCACGCGCGACACGCTGGCCGAGCTGCTCGACTCCGCCGGACTCCGGATGGCGGGCGGCGTGGGCGAGCACCTGATGCGGACCTGGCCGACCAGCTACTGACGCACCCCCCTATTCGACACACCTGACAGGAACGCACACCATGGCAAAAAGCATCAAGGTCCTCTCCGAGGTCACCGGCTCGGTCTGGAAGCTGCTCAAGCAACCCGGCGACGCGATCGCCTCGGGCGACGAGATCATGCTGATCGAGTCGATGAAGATGGAGATCCCGGTGGTGGCCGACGAGGACGGCACGCTTGCGGAGTTGCTGGTCGCGGAAGGCGACCCGATCCAGGAAGGCCAGGCGGTGGCCACGATCTCGGCCAGCTGATTCGCGAAACCCTCCCGCTTGACACGGCGGCGGCAAACCGGTCTCATCGCCGCTCCGCCGCCGCTTCGCGCGCGCGGCCTTCGCGCATCCGCGCGCGGCCCCGCCGAGAACCGGGGCGTCCAGAACGAACCGACGGGAGACGAAGCTCGATGCGAAGGCTCGTGTCGGCAGGGATGTTCGCCCTGCCGCTGATCGCGCTGGTCGTGCTGTGGGCGATCGTGGTGCGCGCCTTCGACGTGAACCCTCGCCTGTTTCCGGGCGTCGGGGCGGTCGGCGCGGCCGCGATCGAATCGCTGGCCGACGGCTCGCTGCTCGCCCACGTGGCCGCGAGCATGTGGCGGGTGCTGGTGGGCACCGTGCTGGCGCTGGTCGTCGCGATCCCGATGGGCATCGCGATGGGGGTGAGCCCGGGCATCTCGAGCTTCTTCACGCCGATCTTCCGCTTCTTCTCGGTCCTGGCCGGCATCGCCTGGATCCCGATCGCCACGCTGTGGTTCGGCTACGGCTTCGGCGCGATCGTGTTCGTGATCTTCAACGCAGTCTTCTTCGTGGTCACCTACAACACGCTGCTCGGCGTGGCCAGCATCCCGATGCCGCTGCGCCACGCGGCGGCATCGCTGGGCGCCGGACCCTGGCAGCAGGTGACCCAGGTGCTGCTGCCGGGCGCGCTGCCCAACATCGTGACCGGCATCCGCACCGGCCTGGGCTTCGCCTGGCGCGGCCTGATCGCGGCCGAGATGATCGCCACCAACGTGGGCCTGGGCTACATGCTCTTCGTGGCGCGCGACTTCTACCGAACCGAGGTGATCGTGTTCGGCATGATCGTGATCGGCGTTCTCTGGCTGCTGATCGACCGGCTGTTGCTGGTGCCGCTCGAGCGCGCCACGATGGAGCGCTGGGGCATGGTGCGGGCGGCATGAGCGGCGTGCTCCGTGCCTGGAACCTGCGCGTGTGGGGCCCCTACATGCGCGCGACCGCGCGCTGGCCGGCGCTGCGCTCGATCGTTCCGTTCCTGCCCCTGCTCGCGCTGTGGTGGGCCATGGCCGAGGCCGAGGTGTTCCCGAGGGCCTTCTTCCCGGGGCCGGCCGAGGTCGTGGCCTCCTTCTTCACGCTCACCTACAAGGGCATCCTGCCCGAATACCTGTCCGACAGCGTGACGCGCCTGGCGGTGGGCGCCGCGGCAGGCGTGGCCATCGGCATTCCGCTCGGCCTGCTGGTCGGGCTCAGCAAGCGGGCGCACACCGCGCTGTGGCCGGTCCTGCTCTTCTTCCAGGCGATCGGCGACATCGCCTGGCTGCCGATCCTGCTGATCTGGTTCGGTTTCGGGCTCACCACGATGACCTTCGTGATCGTGTACACGGTGCTGTTCCCGATCGTGCTGAACACTGTGCTCGGCGTGCGCTCGATCCCGCTGGACCTGCACCGCGCCGCGCGAAGCCTGGGCGCGTCGCCCGCCCGGGTGGTATGGGAGGTGGTGCTGCCCGGCTCGCTGCCGAACATCGTGACCGGTCTGCGCAACGGCCTGGGATACGGCTGGCGCGCGCTGATCGCAGCCGAGATCATCGTGGGCACCAGCGGCATCGGCTTCCTGATGTTCGACGCGCGGCGCGCCGGCTCGGTGGTCGAGATCATGCTGGGCATGATCGTGCTGGGCGTGCTCTGGTACATCGTGGACGCCTGGGTGCTGGCGCCGATCGAGCGGGCCACCGGCCAGCGTTGGGGAATGGTGCAAAGGCAATGAAGAGCCTCGTCCTGAAGAACCTCCAGAAGACCTACTTCGACCCGTACGCCGGCTCGCAGGTCACCGCGATCCGCGATGTCTCGCTCACCGTGCAGCCCGGCGAGTTCGTGTCCATCGTGGGGCCCTCGGGCTGCGGCAAGACCACCATCCTGAACATGGTCGCCGGCTTCCTGCCGGCCAGCGGGGGCGAGATCCTGGTCGACGGCCAGCCGGTGCACGGGCCCGGGCCCGACCGCGGCGTGGTCTTCCAGTCCTTCGCGCTCTTCCCGTGGAAGACCGTGCTGGAAAACGTGGCCTTCGGCCCGAAGATGCGCGGCGTGGGCCGCGCCGAGCGCGAGGCCATCGCCCGCGAGTTCCTCGAGCTGGCCGGTCTCTCGCACGCAGCCGACCGCTACCCGAACGAGCTGTCGGGCGGCATGCAGCAGCGGGTCGGCGTGGTGCGCGCGCTGGCCAACCACCCCGACGTGCTGCTGATGGACGAGCCCTTCGCCAGCGTGGACGCGCAGACGCGAATGACCCTGCAGGAAGAGCTCACCCGGATCTGGCAGGAGCGGCGCACCACGGTGATCTTCATCACCCATGACGTGGCCGAGGCGGTGTTCCTGGCCAACCGGGTGGTCGTGCTGAGCAAGGGCCACGTGCTGACCGAGATCGAGGTGCCGCTGCCGCATCCGCGCCGCTGGGACGCGCTGATGGAAGACGAGCAGTTCAAGGGGCTGAGCGCGCTGGTGCTGCAGAAGGTGCGGTCGGCGTGATCCGGGCCATTCTCCGGACGACGCGAGGCCGCATCGTGCTCGGCGCCGTCGTGCTCTACCTGGCCTGGCAGGCTTGGCTGGGCATCGCCGCGCCGGGCAAGATCTCGCCCGAGATCGACCGCAGCAGGGCGAAGGTCAATCTGCTCGTGAGGCTGCCGTTCCGCCCGGAGCGCTTTCATGTTCTGATGTTCCAGAAGTTCGGCCGCGTGTCCGGAACGACCGACGATTCGGTCGAAGTACGGGGCGTCGAGCCGGCCAGTCTGAACGCGATCGCGCGGTATTACTGGGTATCGCGCGTCGAGCCACTTCCACCCGACCAGTAAGAAGAGGAGACGACGATGTTCAAGAGAGCGCTGTTGTTCGGCTGCGCGATGCTGATGGCGGTCGGCGTCCAGGCGCAGAACCTGGTGAAGGTCAAGGCGGGCATGGTCACCGGCATCGACCAGGTGGGCCTGCCGATCGCGCTCGAGCGCGGCTTCTTCGAGAAGTACGGGCTCGACGTGACGATCGCCCGGCCCTATGCCACCGGCGTGGACGCGCTCAACGCCCTGCAGGCCGGCGAGAGCGAGATCGTGCAGGTGGGCGTGCCGATGATCGGCGCGGTGCTCCGCGGCATGGACCTGGTGGCGCTGGGCAACTACAGCGGCAATGCCACCAAGATGGGCTCCGACGCCACGATGGCGCTGATCGCACGGGCCGACTCGGGAATCGTCAAGGGCGACCTGAAGTCGCTCAAGGGCAAGAAGATCGCCGCCTCGTTCGGCACGATCAACCACCTGTACGCGCTGGCGCTGCTCGAGAAGGCCGGGCTCACGCCGAACGATGTCACGCTGGTCAATACGCCGCCGCCGGACATGACGGTGGCGCTGCTGTCCAAGGGCATCGACGCGTTCTCGGCCTGGGATCCGTGGCCGATCGTGGCGATCAAGGACGTGCCCGGCGCGATCGAGGTGATCCGCGGCGGCGACGTGATCTCCTACCTGGGGTTCAACGTGGCCACCCGCGCCTGGGTCGAGAAGAACGGCGAGACCATCGAGAAGTTCCTGGCCGCCGTGTCCGAGGCCGACAAGTGGATGCGCGCCAATCCCAAGCAAGCCGCCCAGGTCGCCACCCGTTGGATTCCCGGCCTGAAGCAGGAGATCGCCGAGGCGGCGATGGAGTTCAACATCCAGCAGGCCGACCGCCGGCTTTCGGCGAACAACTACCGCGCGCTGCACGTGGCGCAAGAGACGCTGCACAAGCTGGGTTTCCTGAAGTCGACCTTCGACGTGAACAAGCACATCGAGCCCAAGCACATGCTGGCGGTGATGCAGAAGTACCCGCAGCTGTTCTCCGACCTGCCGGCGATCCCGGCGGATGCGGCAATCGGGCCGGGGTATCAGTTCAAGCCCTGAGGGATTCGGGCGGGTGGCTCACCCGCCCGATACGCCCGGCGGATCGGCGAGCGACATGTCGCCGCGCGCGACACGCGCCTTGCCGAGACGTACAGAGGCCTGATCGGCCTCGGTGAGCGGCCTCAACGAGCGGCCTCAGTCTTCCCGCGCCGCCTTCCGCCTGCGGATCCCCAGCATCCACAGCAGCACCATCAGCGCCGCGAATCCGACGGTGAAGGCCGCGAACTTGAGCCCGCGCCACAGCGCCGCGCCCGCCTCGGGGCTGTCGTCGGCGAACAGCTCGATCGTGTCCACGACCGGCTGGTAGATCTGGACCAGCGAGACCATCGCGAGGAGCACCGCGATGATCATCTGGCTCATGTCGCGGCGGTGCTGCCAGGCATCTTCCAGCCTGGAGTCGATCTCCTCGAGCCGCAGCTTCAGCGCGTCGCGCTGGTCGTCGGCGCCGCGCCCGGACAGGCCCAGTCGGTAGAGCTGGCGCTCGGTGTCGTAGTGGAACACGTTGGGCAGCCAGAGACCCTTCAGGTTGCGGTCGACCAGCTCGCGCGCGGTCTCCAGTTCTGGCAGGCGAACCTTGCCGTCGCCGAGGACCTCGGTCGCGCGAGCGCCGGCCTCGCGCAGCAGGTCCTCGTTCAGCACGATCACCGCGTGCGGGACCAGCAGATAGGGACTGATGCCCACCGTGCCCACGGTGGCCTCGAGCGCGCGGTCGGCCTCGGTCACGTGGAACAGCGTGCGGCGATGGATGCGGGTGAAGGCGTCGTCGCGCTCGAGCGTCGCAGTCAAGGTGTCCTCGGCCTCGGCCAGGTCGATCTCCTCGAAGTCGAAGATCCCGGTGACCACGCCACAGGCCGCGCGCAAGAGTCCGGCCTGCCTGCCGTTCCAGTCGCCGACCTCGCCGCCGCGCATCGCGGCGATCGCGGCGGTCAGCGAACGCGGATCGCCTGCGCGCTCGACCAGCTCGATCGTGCCGGCCACCGGCCGCGAGCCGCGGGGCCCGCCGCCCCCCGAGCGAGCCTGGCCATCCTGGCCCTCTCGTTCGACCTCGCCCGCGATGTCGATACCGACCAGCTGCCGAACCGCGGCCGGCACCAGCCCCTCCACGGTGCCCACCTCGGCGCCCTCGACCCGGAAGCGGATTTTCCGGTGCAGCTGGGTGTCCTCGGTCACCCCGTCGTACAGGTGGATCAGCTTGATCAGGTCGTACTCGTCGAACCAGTCGCCATCGGCAGGCCGCAGCGTGAGGTGCCAGACGGTGCGCCCGGCCGCCTCGTAGCGGGTGCGGTTCAGGTAACCGCGCACCCGGCGCTGCGGCGCGCCGCAGGCGATCGCCTCGCGGCGGCCTTCGGAGCGGTACTCGAGCGCCGTCGGAAAGTGGATCTCGATGTCGAGCTTCACCGAGTCGGGCGGCGCGTCCTCGTCGCCATGGGTGATGCAGTGGCTCAGGAAGGGCCGCGACGCCTGGAAGGCATAGGACAGCAGGTCGCCTTCCATCGAACCGAAGATCGGACACATCCGGTGCAAGGCAGGCTCGGCCGAGCGCGGTTCGTGCGACACGACGTGAAGGCAGACCGCGGCATCGGGGAACTCGAGCAGCGGCGCCTCGAGGCGCACCGCGGGCACATCGGGCCCGCACTCGAGCAGGCAGGCCTTGAGGTCACGGTCGTTCTCCGGATCCTCGACCCCCAGCGCGCGGTAGAACTCGACCAGGAAGGCGCGCAACGCCGCGGTGTCGAGCGGCGCAGCGTCGCGGTCGAGCCGCAGCAGCATCAGGTGATCGGCGCGCCCGTCTCCGCCGGGCAGTTCCGGCTGCACGTAGCCGACCTGCAGGCGCCGCGCGCCCAGCCGGGCCAGGATCGCAAGCCGGCGCCGGGCTGTGCGAACCGCAGCCGGGTTCGCCGGATCGAGCCGCTCGGGGCGCTCCGCCTCGGCGAGCGCCGCGGCGAGCGCGGCCCCGTTCGCACGCGCCGCGTCGCGCAGGCCGGCCAGCGCGCGCTCGGCCAGCGGGCGCGCGAGTCCGTGGCCGCGCGCCGCCGGATCGATCGCGATGTAGGTCAGCAACCCGCATCGGCTCTGCGGGTAGTACTCGAACGCGACGCCGCCGAGGACCCTCTCCCGCCTGCCGCCGGCGCTGCGGACATCGGCCACGCCCGTCACGCCCGTCACGCCGCCGCCAGCTTCGCCCGCGACCAGAACGGCCAGGTCCATCCAGGGCTCGTTCGCCGGCCGCACGTCGCTCATCCGCGCGGGCCACTCGGCCGGATCCTCGCGCTCGGATGCGATCGGGAAGGCGGCATCGTAGACCCGCACGAAGCCCGCCATCAGCCGATCGAAACGCGCGCGGTCGGTGCGCAGCAGGCCGCGCAGGCTGACGAGCGCCGGCACGGCCTGCTCCGCGCCAGCCTGCCCGGCCTGCTCCGAATGCTTCCCTGGACTCATCTTGGCGATCCTCGCATCGCGTACTCGTCGGCGCTGGTGGGCCCGAATGACACGCCATCCACGATCCGGCCGTCGACGATCTCGATCTTGCGCTGGCAGCGCGCGGCGAGCCGCGGGTCGTGAGTCACGATCAGACAGGCGGCGCGGGTGTCGCGATTGAACTCGAGCAGCAGCTCGAACACGTCCTCGGCGCTCTTGGTGTCCAGGTTGCCGGTGGGCTCGTCGGCCAGGATCAGCCGCGGCGACAGCGACAGCGCGCGCGCGATCGCCACGCGTTGCTGCATGCCTCCGGAAAGCTGGCCCGGCTTCTTGCGCTCGGCGCCGGCCAGCCCCACCCGGGCGAGCAGCTCCCGCGCGCGCCGCTCGGCTTCGTCATCGGGCACGCCGCGCTCGATGATCGCCGGCATCATCACGTTCTCGAGCGCGCTGAACGCAGGCAGCAGATGGTGGAACTGGAAGACGAAGCCGATCGTGCGGCCGCGCAGCTCGGTGATGCCGGCCTCGTCGAGCCCTTCGATCGGCCGGCCGGCGATCGCCACGTGTCCGGAGGTCGGCCGCTCGAGCAGCCCGATCAGGTTCAGCAGCGTGCTCTTGCCCGAGCCCGACGGCCCGACCAGCGCGACGAACTCGCCTTCGCGCAGCCGAAGGTCGATCCCGTGCAGCACCTCGGACTCCACCGCGCTGCCCACGCCGTAGGACTTGCGAACGCCCTTCAGTTCGACGATGGACTCGCTCACATCCGGATCGCCTGAACGGGGTCCATCTTCGCCGCGCGGCGGGCCGGCAGCGCGGCCGAGGCAAGCCCGACCAGCATCGCGATGCCGCAGGCGCCCAGCATGATGGAGGGATCGAGATCCACGGTGAACAGCGCGCTGCCATCGGCGTTGCGATAGACCTTGGAGAAGAACTGCAGCAGGCCCGCCGACAGCAGCACGCCGAGCAGCGAGCCGATCAACCCGTAGAGCCCGCCCTGCACCAGGAAGACCGCCATGATGCGCAATGGGCTCGCCCCCATCGCGCGCAGGATGCCGATCTCGCGCTGCTTCTGCACCACCGACACCACCAGCACGCTGGCGATGCCCACCGCCACGATCACCACCACGAAACCGCGGATCAGTCCGTTGGACACGCTCTGGTTGCGCAACGCCGAGAGCAGCTGCGCGTTGGTGGTCATCCAGCTGTCGACCGAGAGTCCGGTCTGCGCGCGCAGCCGCCCGGCGATCTTTTCCGCGCCGAAGATGTCGGTCACCGCCAGGTCGATGTTCGAGATGCCGCCCGGCAGGTCGAGCAGGGTCTGCGCGAGCCGGATCGTCACGAAGACCCAGCGCCGGTTCAGGTCGCGATTGCCGATGTCGAAGAGTCCGGTGACGGTCACCAGCTCGTCGCGCCCCTCGGGCGTGAGGATGCGGATCCGGTCGCCCAGGCCCACGCCCAGGTCATTGGCCAGCTCGACACCGATCACCGCATTGGCGCCCGACACCTCGAAGGCGCCGCGCACCAGGTAGTCGTCGATCTTCACGATCCGGGCGTAGCGCTCGGGGTCCACGCCGGTCAGCGCGATTGCGCGGCTGGCCTCGCCGCGCAGCGCGAAGCCGGCGCCCGAGACCACCGGCGACACCGCCACCACGCCGGGCGTGGCCGCGGCGAGCCGAGCCACCGCCTCCCACTGGTCGACCGAGCGCAGGCGCTGCGCGCGCGGCTGCACGATCGCGGCAGTGTCCTCGGCGGGCAGCGACCGCAGCGCGACCTGGTCGGGCGGCCGGACCACGATGTGCGCCTGGCTGCCCAGCGTGCGCTCGATGATCGCGTCCTGGAGCTGCGAGATCAGGTGGGTCAGAAACACGATCACCGCCACGCCGGCGGTCACGCCGGCCAGGATCAGGATCGTCTGCGCCCTGCCCTCGCGCAGGTAGCGCAGGGCGACCAGCCACTCGAAGGGCAGGCGGGGCAGGCGAAGTCGGCGCATGGGCGGGCTCGTGCGCATCGCGCCGGGGTGTCGGCGAGCGGCCGCGCACGCTCAGCGCGTGCCCGGCGCCTCTCCCATGTTCAGCCGGGCGCGCGGCCCGGGCAGGCGCACGCGCTCGCCGGCCAGCGCGCCGGACTCAGGCGTGATCACCGGATCGCCCTCGGCCAGGCCCTCGACGATCTCGACGATGCCCACGCCGCGCAGGCCCAGCTTCACCGGCTGGCGCAGCGCCCGGCCGTCGCGCATCAGCAGCACGTGGGCGCCGGGGTTCGCGCCGGTTTCGGCGTCGCGGATCGCCCAGGCCGGCAGGACGAGCGCGCTGTCGCGCCGCGCCACCACCATCTCGACCGACACTGTCATGTCCGGCTTCAGGAACTCGGGGGGCCGGGCGACCGCGAGCCAGACCTCGACGGTGCCGCGCTGCAGGTCGACCGAGGGCGCGACCCAGGTCAGCGCGGCTTCGAAGGGCCGCCCCGGAAAGGCGTCGGCCAGCGCGGAAGCCTTCTGGCCGGGCGCGAGCCAGCGCAGGTTCTTCTCGTCCACCGTGGCCACGATCCGGGTGGCGCCGGCGCGCGCCATCGTGAGCAGCGCGCGGCCCACCTGGGCGGTGTCGCCGGGCTCGGCGGCGCGGGTCAGCACGATTCCATCGGCCGGAGCCACCAGCACCAGCGTGTCCAGACGAGCCTCGGCGCTGGCCAGGTTGGCGCGCGCCTGCGCGATCCGCGTCCGCGCCAGCTCGGCCTCGATGCCGCCCTCGCGCGCGCCTTCGGCCTGCGCCTGCGCCGACGCCAGGGCCGCGCGGGCGGTGTCGACTTGCCGCTGGGCCTCGTCGACCCGCGACTGCGACACGTAGCCCTGGGCGACCAGCTCGCGGGCGCGCTCGAGCTCGCGCCGGGCGGCCTCGAGGTTGGCGCGCGCCTGCGCGAGCTGCTGCTCGGCCACCGGCCGCTGCACCCGCTCGAGCTGGCGCTGCCGGCCCTCGGCCTCGCGCAGCGCCGCCCGCGCCGCATCGAGCGCGGCCTGCGCCTCGTCGCTGCGCAGCCGCACCAGCGGCTGGCCGGCACTCACCCGATCGCCCTCGCGCGCCAGCACTTCCTCGATCCGCGCGGCCGACTGGCTGGAGATCGTGATGCGCGCCGGCGTGTCCACCCGTCCCGTGGCGACGATGGACTGCACCACCGGCCCGCGGGTCACGGCGACCACCTCGACTTCGCGCGCGCGCTGCAGCCCCCACAGCGCCAGCCCCGCCAGGACCACGCCGAGCACCACCCACCAGGGCCAGCTGCGCCGCAGGAGCTTCAACGGCGGCGACCGAAGAACGGATACTGCGGGTCGTGGTAGCCAGGCGTGGAGGCATGCCCCGGCACCACCAGCTCGTCGACGATCGCCTCGTCCGCGTCGGTCCAGGCGTAGTCGACCGCGGCGAAGTAGTCGCGGAACTGGGCGAGCGTCTTGGGCCCCGCGATCACCGAGCTGATCGTGCGATTGGCCAGCAACCAGGCCACCGCGAACTGCAGCAGCGTGATGCCGCGGGCCTCGGCGTGCGCCTTGAGCTTCTGCGCGATGACCAGCGACTCCTCGCGCCACTCGGTCTCGAGAATGCGCTTGTCGCCGCGCGCCGCGCGCGTGCCCTCGGGGGGCGCGCTGCCCGGCTGGTACTTGCCGGTGAGCACGCCGCGCGCCACCGGGCTGTAGGGCGCCACGCCCAGTCCGTGGTGATCGCAGGCCGGCAGGACCTCGACCTCGGGCTGGCGGTTCAGCAGGTTGTAATAGGGCTGGCAGGCTGCGGGGGCCGGCATGCCGAGGTCACGCGCCAGGTGCACCAGCTCGGCGATGCGCCAGCCGCGGAAGTTCGAAACGCCCCAGTAGCGGACCTTGCCGGCGCGGATCGCGTCGTCGATCGCGCGCAGCGCCTCTTCGTCGTTCGTGCCGGGGAAGTCGCGGTGCAGGTACCAGACATCGAGGTAGTCGGTCTGCAGGCGGTCCAGGCTCGCGTCCAGCTCCTGGAGCATCCACTTGCGCGAGTAGCGGACCTGGTTCTTGCGGTCGCTCATCGCGTTGCCGACCTTGCTGGCCAGCACCCAGTCGTGCCGGTCGGCCTTCATCAGCCGGCCCAGGATGGCCTCCGAGGCACCCAGCGTGTAGACGTCGGCCGTGTCGACGAAGTTCACGCCATGCGCGCGACAGCAGTCGAGGATGGCCGCCGATTCCTTCTCGTCGGTCTGGTCGCCGAACATCATCGTGCCCAGGCACAGTTCGGAGACCTGGAGGTTGCTGCGGCCGAGTCTGCGGTATTTCATGTCGCGGGATCCGTGTTCTTGTCAGGGAGAACCGCAACATTAGCCGATCGCCGGGCGGATCGCCCGGGACCGGTCAGTCAAGCCACCTCAGGTGAGGTGCGCGCTCATCCGCTCGGAGAGCCGCTTGCGGGCCCGGTGCAGGCGCACCCAGCAGTTCGCCTCGGTGATCTCCAGCTCGCGGCAGACCTCGGCGGTATCGGCGCCCTCGAGCACCTGCATGACGAAGACGTCCTTCAGCGTGCGCGGCAAGGCCTCGATCTCGCTGTGCAGGGCCTCGCCGAGCCGGTTCCGGGCCACCTGGCGCAGCGGGTCGTGGTAGTCGTCGTCCTGCTCCCAGGCCAGCCGCTCGAGCTCGCGATCGGAGTCGTCGTCGCTGTCGGCGCCGCCGCCCAGCGACACGTAGCGCCCTTCTCGCCGGAAGGTATCCTGGATCTTGTGGTTCAGGATGCCGATCAGCCAGGTGCGCAAGGCCGACTGCCCCTGGAACGACTCACGGCTTGCGAGCGCCGCGGCCAGGGCATCCTGGACGGCGTCTTCGGCCAGATTCTCGTCGCGGATCTTCCGGCGGGCGAATCGCAGCATCGCGCCGCGGTGGTCTGCCAGTTCGATCGGGGTCGGGGGCATGTGTCTGTTCTCCTCTATGGAGCTTCGAAGTCTGCCCAGCGCCCCTTACCCCCCGATCACGGGAAGATCACGATTTGATAACGAATGCCGGCCACGGAGCGGCGCCGTGGCCGCCCCTGCCACCCGCCGTAAGCTGGCAAGCGCCCGGGATACGAAGCTCCCGGGGGTTTTGCTATGCTCGATTCGATGGAAAAGAAGATCCTGGTCGTTGAAGACCAGCGTGACATCGCCGACCTGATCGCGATGCACCTGCGCGATCTCGGCCACCGCGTGGACTGCGTCCACGACGGCCCGGGCGGCTACGACGCGGCCCGGTCGGGCCGGCACGACCTGATCGTGCTGGACGTCATGCTGCCGGGCCGCGACGGCCTGGACATCGTTCGCGCGCTGCGCATGGAGCGGGTCACCACCCCGGTGCTGATGCTGACCGCCCGTTCCACCGAGATCGATCGGGTGCTGGGCCTGGAGCTCGGAGCTGACGATTACCTGACGAAACCCTTCTCGATTCCCGAACTGCAGGCCCGGGTCAAGGCGATGCTTCGCCGAATCGAGATGCAGGCGCCGGCCGGCGCTGCGCCCGACATCGACGAACGGATCGACGTCGGCGAGCTGGTCATCGACTGCGTGAGCCGCGAGGTCCGGATCAACGGCCGGCCGGTGGCGCTGACCGCCCGCGAGTTCGACCTGCTCGCCCACTTCGCGCGCAACCCCGGGCGGGCCTTCACCCGGATGCAGCTGCTCGACGCGGTCTGGGGCACCTCCTTCGAGGGCTACGAGCACAACGTCAACACGCACATCAACCGGCTGCGCTCGAAGATCGAGATCGACCCGGCCAATCCGCGCTACGTGCTCACCGTGCGCGGCGTGGGCTACCGCTTCACCGACGAGCGCGCGCGATGAAATCGCTGCGCACCCGGGTGCTGCTGCTGATCGTGGGCTTCGGCCTGCTCATGGCCACCATGCTGGCCACGATCATGTACGCGTCGGTGCGCGAGTACTACAACGACTGGATCTACGACAAGTCGAGCAGCTTCGCCGAGCGCATCCTCGAGGCGCACCCCAACCTGTGGCGCGACTACGAGGCGGACCCGGCCTCGTTCGGCCAGCAGCTCAGGCAGTACACGCTCTACTCGCCCAACACGGGTCTGTACCTGATCGACCAGAACGGCCGGGTGCTGGCCAGCGCCGGCGAGCCGCGGCAGTTCTGGGGCGAGTTCCGGGTGGATCTCGATCCGGTGCGCGAGGCGCAGGGGGGCGATCCCCGCCAGCCGGTCCACACCACCGACCCCGACCGGCAGGGCGACGTGTGCATGGTGGCCGCCCGCCCGGTGGTGCAGGACGGCCGGACGATGGGCTGGCTCTTCGTGGTGCCGCGCCAGGCCAGCCTGGGCGAGCAGATGCCCGAGATGCTGCGCAGCTACGCGATCCGCACCACGGCCAAGGTGGCCCTGATGACGATCGCCATCGGCGTGCTGCTCACGATCGCGATGATCGCGCTGCTCACGCGGCCGCTCACCGCGCTCACCCGGGCCACCGAGCAGGTGCGCCGGGCGGGCTTCTGTGACGAGCTCTGCGAGAGCAGCTTCCCCGACCTGGATCGCGACGACGAGATCGGCCGGCTCAGCCGCACCTTCCGCGATGCCTTCGAACGGCTCAAGCTCGAGACGGAGCGGGTGCAGACCACCGACGCCCGACGCCGCGAGATGGTGGCCAGCGTGTCGCACGACCTGCGCACGCCGCTCACCGCGCTGATCGGCCAGCTGGAGACCATCCGGCTCAAGGGCGAGGCGCTGTCCGACCCCGCTCGCCGCGAGATGCTCGAGCGCGCGCTGCAAAACGCGCAGCACCTACGCCGCCTCACCGAGGCGCTGGCCGAACTGGCCCGCCTGGACAACCCCGACTTCAAGGCGCAGCCCGAACCGATCGCGATCGGCGAGCTGGCCGACGACGTGGTCCAGCGATTCGCCGCCAGCGCCCAGGGCGCCGGCGTGACGCTGTCGGTCGACTACCCCGACGGCCTGCCGCTCACGCGTGTCGACGCGGCGCTGGTCGAGCGTGCGCTCTCGAACCTGCTCGACAACGCGCTGCGGGTCACGCCGGCCGGCGGCCGGGTCACCGTCAAGGTGCGGCCGGAGAAGGCCGGGGTGCGGGTCGAGGTGGTGGACACCGGGCCCGGCGTGCTGCCGGAGGACCAGCCGAAGGTCTTCGACCGCTTCTTCCAGACCAGCCGCGCGCGCGACCAACGTGGCGCCAGCGGCCTGGGACTGGCGATCGTCAAGCGCGTGGCCGAGCTGCACGGCGGCCAGGCCGGCCTGAGAAGCGAGCCAGGCCGCGGCTCCACCTTCTTCATCGAGCTGCCCCTGTCCGCTTAGTGGAAACCCGCCCCTCGGCGCCGGCCTGGCGCCGGATCGCCCATCTGGACATGGACGCTTTCTACGCGTCGGTGGAGCTGTTGCGCCGTCCGGAGCTGCGCGGCCGCCCGGTGGCCATCGGCGGCCACGGCGACCCGAACAGCCGTGGGGTGGTCACCACCGCCACCTACGAGGCTCGTGCCTTCGGGATCCGCTCGGGCATGGCGCTGCGCCGCGCCGCCGAGCTGTGCCCGGCCTGCGTGTTCCTGCCGGTGGATTTCCCCGAGTACCGCCTCTGGTCGCGGCGATTCAAGGCCGCGATCGCCGAAGTGACCGTCCGGATCGAGGACCGCGGCATCGACGAGGTCTACATCGACTTCAGCGACCTGATCGGCGTACGGATCGACGGCGGTCTGTCGATCGCGCGCGACATCCAGCGCCGCGTCTTCGAGGCCACCGGCCTGACCTGCTCGATCGGCGTGGCGCCCAACAAGCTGCTGGCAAAGATCGCGTCGGAACTGGACAAGCCGAACGGCATCACCGTGCTCGACGAGCTCGACCTGCAGGAACGGATCTGGCCGCTGCCGGTCAAGCGGATCAACGGCATCGGTCCGAAGGCCGACGCCCGCCTCGAGGAACTGGGCATCCGCACGATCGGCCAGCTGGCGGCCGCGCCGCGCGATTTCCTGGTCGCCCGGTTCGGCAGGAGCTACGGCGCCTGGCTGCACGACGCGGCGCATGGCAACGACGACCGCGCGCTGATGCTCGAGAGCGAGCCCCGGTCCATGAGTCGCGAGACCACCTTCGAGCGCGACCTGCATCCGGCGCGCGACTTCCAGGCGCTGGCGGCGATGCTGGCGCGGCTGTGCCGCCAGGTGGCTGCCGACCTGCAGCGGCGCGGCTACGCCGGGCGCAGCGTGGGCGTGAAGGCGCGCTACGACGACTTCCGGATCGTGAGCCGCGAGCTGACGCTGGCCGAAGCGGTGGACGACGAGCGCGCGATCCGGCGGGCGGCCTTCGACTGCCTGAAGCGGGTGCCGCCCAGCCGGCGGCTGCGGCTGCTCGGGGTTCGGGTCGGCGCCCTTCAGTCTCGCGGGCCCGCGGCGACGCCGTGAACGTGACCTTCATCTGATCGCGGCCGATAATGGGTCCGACACCACCACAGGCGGCCCGACGGGGCCGTCGGGAGC
Source organism: Zeimonas arvi (assembly GCF_008039575.1). Taxonomy (GTDB): domain Bacteria; phylum Pseudomonadota; class Gammaproteobacteria; order Burkholderiales; family Burkholderiaceae_E; genus Zeimonas; species Zeimonas arvi. The sequence continues at coordinate 120,730 of NZ_VDUY01000001.1, forward strand.
CTGTGACCGGATGAGGACATCGAGCCCGCGCGCTTCGCCGGGCGCCAAGCTTCTGTGCGTTGCTCTCGCTGGCCTGCTCGTCTGCGTGGCCGCGGTCTTCTGGAGCACGCAGCAGCCCTGGCTCGGCCTGAGGCTCGTGCTCGGCTCCGGCGGCCCGGTCGTCGAGGCCGTGTCGCCGGATGGGCCGGCCGCGTCGCTGGCGCCCGGGGCGGCGCTGAGATCGGTGGGCCCGATCGCGCTCGAGGCAGACGACCTGATCGAGGAGCCCGATTTCTTCCGCTACTACGAGCGGATGCAGCGCTTCTTCGCCCGCCAGTCCGCGCTGCACCAGCAGTTGTCCGGCGCGCCCGTGGCGCTGACCGTCGCGGACGCCGGCGGGGCCACGTCGGAGGTTCTGCTCCCGCCTGCCGAGAGCAGGCCGATCGCCGACCTTCCGCCCTCCTTCTGGTTCCAGCTGGCTTGCGGACTGGCCAGCCTGCTGATCGGCGCCTGGGTGTGGGTGCTGCGACCCACCAACTGGGGGGCGCGGATGTTCGCGCTCACCGGCGCCCTGTTCCTCGTGTCGGTCGCCAGCGCCGCGGTCTACAGCAGCCGCGAGCTGGCGCTCGACGGCGGCGCCTTCCGGCTGCTGTCCGGGCTCAACCACACGGGCTCGCTGGGCTTCGGCATGGCGCTGATCGCGATGTTCCTCTGCTATCCGAAGCGCATCGTGGCGCCGCGCACGCTGCTGCTGATCCCGGCGGTGTTCGTGCCCTGGCTGGCCGCGGACCTGCTCCAGCTCGCCCCGGACCAGCACTGGGGCATCCGCGCGCCGATCCTGCTGATGGTCGTCATCGCCTTCGCCTGCGCCGCGACGCAGTGGCGGCTCACGCGCAGCGACCCGCGCGCGCGGGGCGCGCTGCGCTGGATGAGCCTTTCGGCCACGCTGGGCTGCTGGCTGTTCGTCATCACCATCGTGCTCTCCAAGCTGTTCGGCTGGTTGCCGCCGCTCGACCAGGCCTACGCCTTCGGCTTCTTCCTGATCATCTACGTCGGCACCGCGCTGGGCCTGCGCCGTTACCGACTGTTCGAGCTCGACCGGTGGGCCTTCCGCGTCCTGCTCTGGATAGGCGGCGCGCTGGCGCTGCTCGCGCTCGACGCGATGTTGGTGCTCAGCCTGCGTCTGGCGCCGGCCCCGTCGCTGGGCGTCGCCGTGCTGATCGTCGGCCTGCTCTACCTGCCCGTGCGCAACCACCTCTGGAAGCGGATGGTCGATCGCAGGCGCCTTGCCGACGACGAACTCTTCCAGGCGGTGATGCAGGTCGCGTTCACCTCGTCGCCCGACGAACGCGCGCAGGCCTGGCGAGCGCTGGTGCAACGGATGTTCGACCCGCTCGAGGTCGAGACGATCGGCCCGGGCCAGCCGGCTGGCCGCGCAAAGGCGGCTCAGGCCGACGCCGCGTCATCCGACGCGCCTGCCATCCTGAGCGATGGCCTCGCCATGCGCCTGCCGCCGGTGGCCGCGTCGCCGGCGCTGCTGGTACGCTACCCCTGGCAGGGGCGGCAGCTCTTCGGCGTCGAGCAGGCGAAGCTCGCCGGCCAGGTCGTTGCGCTGATGCGGCACGCCGACGCGAGCCGCGACGCCTACGAGCGCGGGGTCGCCGAGGAAAGGCTGCGCCTGGCGCGCGACCTGCACGACGACCTGGGCGCACGTCTGCTTGCCAGCCTGAAGCGGCCCGACCTCGAATCGACGCGTCGCACGATCCGCGAGGCGATCGCCGAGATGCGCACGGTCGTGGCCGGGCTCAGTTCCGAGAGCGAGGACCTGGGCGCCTGCATCGCCAGCCTGAGGCACGAGACCGCATCGCGGCTCGACACCTCGGGCATCGAGCTCGACTGGCCGCTCACCGACGGGGTCGACGGCCTGCGGGTGGACTACCGGATCTGCAAGAACCTGAGCTCGATGCACCGCGAACTCGTCTCGAACGTCCTCCGCCACTCGCAGGCCGACCGCCTCGCGGTGTCCATCGAACTGAAGGATGGCCGGCTGGTCAGCCGGATCCGCGACAACGGCGTCGGCGGCGTCGAAGCGCAAGGCGACGGCAGCTTCGGCCTGCGCAACCTGCGCCGCCGGATCGACGAACTGCAGGGCAGCGTGTCGGTGCGCGACGCCGCGCCCGGCACCCTCGTGGAGATCGAAGTGCCGATCGCGACCGCCGGAGGCCGGCCATGAGCAGCGCAAGCCCCCTCGCGCTCGTCGTCGAGGACCTGCCCGAAGTCCGAGACTGGCTCGCCGACGCCCTGCGCCACGCCTTCGGCGAGATCGAGGTCGGCTGCGCCGGCACGCTGGCCGAGGCACGCGAATGGCTGGGCGCGCTGGGCGAGGACACGCAGGCCGCGGCCCGGTTGCGGATGGCGCTGATCGACCTGGGCCTGCCCGATGGCTCTGGTGTCGACCTGGTCCGGGAGATCGCGGACCGGCTCCCGCAGGTGCAGACGATCGTGGCCACGATCTACGACGACGACGCACACCTGTTCCCCGCGATCGCCGCGGGCGCGCAGGGCTACCTGCTGAAGGAGCAGGAGCCCGAGGCGCTGGCCCGGCACTTGCGCCTGATCGGCGAAGGCATGCCGCCACTGTCGCCATCGATCTCGCGCAGGATGCTCGCCCACTTCCGCGAGCGGGGCGCCCTGCCCGGCGGCGAAGCGGCGGCACAGGCTGGCGCGGCGCCATTCCGCGCCAGTGGCGACCCGCCGCTCGCGCAGCAGGCAGCCGCCGGCAGCGACGCCGCGATGGAGGCCATCACGCTGAGCCCGCGCGAGACAGAGGTCCTGTCCTACATCGGACGCGGACTGCGGGTGGCCGAGGCGGCGCGGGTGCTGGGGCTCACCGAGCACACGGTGGCGGGGTACGTGAAGACGCTGTACCGGAAGCTGAACATCTCGTCGCGGGCGGAGGCGGCGCTGGAGGCAGCCAGGCGCGGGCTCGTGTGATGCGGTGCGCCGGGCGTTCGAGGTGGGGCCTACTTTCGGGCCCCGGCGCGCTGTCGCCTTCGGCGAAACGCTTGGTCGCGCGGACGCTCAGCCCCGGCCGCGGAACGCAACTCGCCCGCCTTCGGCGGGCTCAGACAGCGTTCCGCTCGCGCTTCGCGCGCCAGGTCTTCGCTGCGCTCCCGCGCCAGCGCACAGGGGCCCGAAAGTAGGCCCCACCTCGAGCGCCCTCGGGTCGCAACACTTTGGCACGGACCTGGCGCGCTCCGCGCGCCGTGCTGCGCACGGCCGGTTAGTTCAGCGCACGCGTCCCTTTAGCGCGCGTGCCCCCGCGACTGCGACGACTACCTTAACGACGGCACATCGAAGGCACCGGCCCCAACGGCCAGCCTCCACTCGTGCGGCCCCGGGGTCGGGCGAACGAAGCCAAGACAAGTTCAGCGGCGCGCCACGACCTTGCCGGCGCGGGAGGGCAGGCGGCGGTTTGCGCGGGCGTGTGCGCTGGCGCGGGAGCGCAGCGAAGACCCGGCGCGCGCAGCGCGAGCGGAACGCTGTCTGAGGACCGCCGCAGGCGGGCCGAGTTGCGTTCCGCGACGGGGCTGAGCGTCCGCGCGACCAAGCGTTTCCGCGAAGCGGACAGCGCGCCCGCCCGCGCAAACCGCCGCCTGCCCTCCCGCGCCCCGCGCCAACACGAGCGCGCCGTCTATAATTGAGGGTTTAGTTCGCCCGAACCCGGGCTCGTTCGCCCGACCCCGGGCCGCACTCCTTCACACATCATTAGGGCGCCAAATGAGCGACATCCGCAAAGTCGTGCTCGCCTACTCCGGCGGGCTGGATACCTCGGTCATCCTGAAGTGGCTTCAGGACACCTACGGCTGCGAGGTCATCACCTTCACCGCCGACATCGGCCAGGGCGAGGAGCTCGAGCCGGCGCGAGCGAAGGCGAAGATGTTCGGCGTCGAGAAGATCTACATCGAGGACCTGCGCGAAGAGTTCGTCCGCGACTTCGTGTTCCCGATGTTCCGCGCCAACACGGTCTACGAGGGCGAGTACCTGCTGGGCACCTCGATCGCGCGACCGCTGATCGCCAAGCGCCTGGTCGAGATCGCGCAGCGCGAGAAGGCCGACGCGATCTCGCACGGCGCCACCGGCAAGGGCAACGACCAGGTCCGCTTCGAGCTCGGCGCCTACGCGCTGATGCCCAACGTGAAGGTCATCGCTCCCTGGCGCGAGTGGGACCTGCTCTCGCGCGAGAAGCTGCTGGCCTATGCCGACAAGCACGGCATCCCGGTGGACTTCAAGAAGCGCAAGGGCGGCGCGCCCTTCTCGATGGACGCCAACCTGCTGCACATCTCCTACGAAGGCGGCATCCTCGAGGACCCGGCCGCCGAGCCGCCGGCCAAGGGCATGTGGCGCCTGACGGTGCCGGTCGAGAAGGCGCCGAACAAGCCCGAGGACGTCGAGCTCGAGTTCGTCCGCGGCGACCTGGTCGCGATCAACGGCCAGAAGATGAAGGCGCACGAGCTGCTCGCCGAGCTGAACCGCCTGGGCGGCAAGCACGGCGTCGGCCGTCTCGATCTGGTCGAGAACCGCTACGTCGGCATGAAGTCGCGCGGCTGCTACGAGACCCCCGGCGGCACGGTCCTGCTGCGCGCGCATCGCGCGATCGAGTCCCTCACGCTCGACCGCGAGGTCGCGCACCTGAAGGACGACCTGATGCCGCGCTACGCCAGCATGATCTACAACGGCTACTGGTGGTCGCCAGAGCGCCGCGCGCTGCAGGTGCTGATCGACCACACGCAGGAGCCGGTGAGCGGCACCGTGGTCGTGCGGCTGTACAAGGGCAACGTCATCGTCGTCTCGCGCAAGTCGGCCAATTCGCTGTTCGACATGCGGATCTCGACCTTCGAGGACGACGCGGGCGCCTACGACCAGGCCGACGCGGGCGGCTTCATCAAGCTGAATGCGCTGCGCATGCGCATCGCCGCCGGCAAGCGCGGCGCGGGCGCGTCCGCCAAGGCGCCGCGCGCCGCGGCCAAGCCGGCCGCGCGCAAGCGCGGCTGACGGGCGCGCGCCGCGACGATGCCGCTCGTCACCGTCGCCGGCGCGCACCTCGCCTTCGGCCATGTTGCCCTGCTCGATGGCGTCGATTTCTCGATCGATGCCGGCGAGCGGGTCGCGCTGATCGGCCGCAACGGCAGCGGCAAGTCTTCCCTGCTGCGCGCGATCGCCGGCGTCTCGCAGCTCGACGACGGCGAGATCGTCCGCCAGGCCGGCATCTCGGTGGCCTGGGTGCCGCAGGAACCGGCCTTCGAGCCCGGCCACTCCATCTACGAAGCGGTCGCCGGCGGCCTGGCGGCCGACGCGGCGAAGCTCGCCGAGTACCAGCGGCTCAGCGCCGCGCTGGCGCACGACGACGACACCGTGCTCGCGCGCATGTCGGCACTGCAGACCGAGCTCGACGCGGCCGATGCCTGGGCCCTGTCGCACCGGATCGACCGGGTCCTGAGCCGGCTCGGGCTCGACGGCGCGCTGGCCGTCGATGCGCTGTCGGGCGGCGTGCGCAAGCGGGTGGCGCTGGCCCGCGCGCTGGTCGCGGAGCCCGACCTGCTGCTGCTCGACGAGCCGACCAACCACCTCGACATCGAGTCGATCGCCTGGCTCGAGGACCTGCTGCTCGCGCACCCGGGCGCGGTCATGGTGATCACGCACGATCGCCGCTTCCTCGACCGCATCGCCACGCGGGTCGTCGAGCTCGATCGCGGCAAGCTTCGCTCCTACCCGGGCAACTACTCGGCCTGGCAGCAGCGCAAGGCCGACGAGCTCGCGCAGGAAGCGGTGATCGACGCGAAGTTCGACAAGTTCCTCGCGCAGGAGGAAGTCTGGATCCGCAAGGGCGTGCAGGCTCGCCGCACGCGCGACGAGGGCCGGGTGCGCAGGCTCGAGGCGCTGCGCCGCGAGCGGGCAGCGCGCCGTGATCGGCTGGGCCAGGTCACGCTCGCGCTCGACTCGGGCGAGCGCTCGGGCAAGCTGGTCGCGGAGCTGGCCGGAGTGTCCAAGGCCTGGGACGGCCGCACCGTGGTGCGCGACTTCTCCACGATCATCCAGCGCGGCGACCGGGTCGGCCTGATCGGCCCCAACGGCTCGGGCAAGACCACGCTGCTCAAGCTGATCCTGGGCGAGATCGCACCGGACTCGGGCACCGTGCGCCGCGGCACCAACCTGCAGCTCGCCTACTTCGACCAGCTGCGCGAGCGGCTCGACGACGAGGCCACGCTGGCCGACACGATCAGCCCCGGCTCCGAGTGGGTCGAGATCGAGGGCAAGCGGCTGCACGTGACCGGATACCTGGGGCGCTTCCTGTTCGCCCCGGAGCGCGCGCGCTCGCCGGTCAAGAGCCTGTCGGGCGGCGAGCGCAACCGGCTGCTGCTGGCGCGCCTGTTCGCGCGGCCGGCCAACCTGCTGGTGCTCGACGAGCCCACCAACGACCTGGACATCGAGACGCTCGAGCTGCTCGAGGAGCTGCTGGCCGACTATCCCGGCACGCTGCTCATCGTCAGCCACGACCGGGCCTTCCTCGACAACGTGGTCACGCAATCGATCGTCTCGCTCGGCGAGGGCCGCTGGCGCGAATACGCCGGCGGCTGGGCCGACGTGGAAGCGGCGCGCGGGCGCGAGGCGGCCGATGCCGCCCAGGCCGCAGCCCAGGCAGCCGCGAGCGCGGCGCGAGCCACCGGCACGGCGCGCGGCGCCGGCGCCCCGGACGGGGGCGAGGATGGACCGGCCGGCGCAGGCGCCGCCCCGCGGACCGCGCGCGCCGCCAAGCTCAGCTACCGCGAGCAGCGCGAGCTGGAGTCCCTGCCCGGCCGCATCGAGGCGCTCGAGGCCGAGCAGAAGGCGCTCGAAGCCCAGCTCGCCGATCCGGCCAGCTACCAGCGGGGCGGCGACGCGGTGCGCGCGATGCGCGAGCGCTTCGAGACCATCGAGGCCGAGCTGCTCGACGCGCTGGAGCGCTGGGAGGCGCTCGAGGCGCGGCGCTGACCAGGCCGCGCGGCGGCGCGGCGCGGCGGCCGGGTCGATTGCCACGCCCGGCTCTACAATGCCGGACATGCACGACGCCGCCCGCCTCGTCGAGGTCGATCTCGACAACCTGCTTCACCAGTCCGCCCTGCGCGTCCTGCTCGACGAGTACGCGCGCGGCCCCGAGGGCGGCAGCCAGGCGCTCGCGGCCGAGGTGCTCGCACGCCTGCCCGAGGTGCTGCAGGCCAGCCGCTGCTACGCCGGCTGGCTCGCCTTCGTCGACGACACCCCGGCGGGCTTGCTCAACGGATTCCTGGGCGTGTCGACCTTTCGCGGGCAGCCGCTGCTCAACATCCACGACATCGTCGTGTCCGCGCCGTTTCGCCGCCGCGGCATCGGCCGCGCCTTGCTCGCGGCCGCCGAGGCCGGCGCGCGCGCGCGCGGCTGCTGCAAACTCACCCTCGAGGTGCTCGAGGGCAACCGTGGCGCGATCGCCGCCTACCGCGAAGCGGGCTTCGCGCCCTACGCGCTCGACCCGGCGATGGGCCGCGCGATGTTCTTCGAGAAGAAATTCTGACCACGGAGGAAACCATCCATGCCCTCGTTCGACGTAGTCTCCGAAGCCGATGCCGTCGAGGTCCGCAACGCGATCGACCAGGCCAACAAGGAGATCTCCACCCGCTTCGACTTCAAGGGCTCCGACGCCCGCATCGAGCAGAAGGAGCGTGAGCTCACCGCCTTCGCCGACGACGAGTTCAAGCTCGGCCAGGTGCGCGAGGTGCTGCTCGGCAAGGCGGCCAAGCGCGGCGTCGACGTCCGCTTCCTGGACTTCGGCGATCCGCAGAAGATCGGCGGCGACAAGATGAAGCAGACGATCACCGTGCGCCACGGCGTGTCGTCCGAGCACGCCAAGAAGATCGTGCGTCTCATCAAGGACAGCAAGCTGAAGGTGCAGGCCAGCATCCAGGGCGACGCGGTGCGCGTCACCGGGGCAAAGCGCGACGACCTGCAGACGGCCATCGCCTTGCTGAAGAAGGACATCACCGACGTGCCGCTCGCCTTCCAGAACTTCCGCGACTAGATGCGGCGCCGACCGCCCCGCCCAGGGCCCCATCCCGTGACCGAGACGCGGCCGCGTCACATCCTGCCGGCGATCGCGGTCGCGCAGCTGGCCGGCTCCTCGCTCTGGTTCGCGACGAACGGGGTGATGGCCGACCTGCAGCGCGACTGGGGGCTGCCCGAGGTCGCGCTGGGCTGGCTCACCGCGGCGGTGCAGGCCGGCTTCGTGGCCGGCACGCTGGCCTTCGCCCTGCTCACCGTCGCCGATCGCTTCTCGCCGCGGCGAGTCTTCCTCCTCTGCGCGCTGGCCGGCGCGCTGTTCAACGCGGCCGCCCTGCTCGTGCCCGAGCGGCTGGCGCCGCTGCTGGCGATCCGCTTCGCCACCGGCTTCTTCCTGGCCGGCATCTATCCGGTGGGCATGAAGATCGCGGCGGGCTGGTACGAACGCGGGCTGGGCGGCGCACTGGGCTTCCTGGTCGGCGCACTGGTGCTCGGCACCGCCCTGCCCCATGGGCTGCGCGCGCTCGGCGCCGAGCTGCCCTGGCAGGGCGTTATCCTGGCAGTGTCGGCAATCGCCGCCGCAGGCGGCCTGCTGCTGAACGCCGCGGTGCCCGACGGCCCGCACCTGCGCCGCAGCCCGGCGATCAACCCGCGAACGCTGGCGCTGATCTGGCGCGACCCGGCGGTGCGCGCGCCGGCCTTCGGCTACTTCGGCCACATGTGGGAGCTGTACAGCTTCTGGACCCTGGTCCCCGCGATCGTCGCCACGCGGCTGGCCGGCGCCGCGGTGTCGGCCGCCGCCTTCGGGATCATCGCGGCCGGCTTCCTCGGCTGCGCGGTCGGCGGCCTGCTCGCGAACCGCCACGGCAGCGCACGCGTGGCCGCCATCCAGCTCGCGACCAGCGGCCTGTGCTGCCTGATCGCACCGGCGATGCTGCAGGCGCCGGACACGGTCTTCGTGGTCTGGCTCGCCGTCTGGGGCGTCGCGGTCGTCGGCGACTCGCCGCAGTTCAGCGCGCTGACCGCCAGCGCGGCGCCGCGCGAGCTGGTGGGCAGCGTGCTCACGCTGGTCAACAGCATCGGCTTCGCGCTGACCGCGCTGCTGATCCCGGTCTTCGCCGCGCTGGCCGCCGCCTGGCCGCTGGCCTGGGTGCTGCCCCTGCTCGCGCTCGGCCCGGTGGCGGGACTTGCGGCGATGCGCCCGCTGCTGAGATAGTCGCGCCTGCCGACCCGATCGCGCCCGCGAGGACGGCAGGCGACACCCCCGGGCGATCGACCGAAAAGGAAAACAAGATGAGCGGATCGCTGTTCCCGACCTGGCAGCTCAAGCGCGAGGGCATCGTCGCCCCCGACGAGCGCCTGCCCTGGCCCCAGACCGTCGCGCTCGGCCTGCAGCACGTGGTGGCGATGTTCGGGGCCACGGTGCTGGCGCCGCTGCTGATGGGCTTCGACCCGAACGTGGCAATCCTGATGTCGGGCATCGGCACGCTGCTCTTCTTCTTCGTGGTCGGCGGCCGGGTGCCGAGCTACCTGGGCTCGAGCTTCGCCTTCATCGGCGTGGTGATCGCGGCCACCGGCTACGCCGGCTCGGGCCCGAACGCCGGCATCGGCGTGGCGCTCGGCGGGATCATCGCCTGCGGCGCGCTCTACACGCTGATCGGCGCCATCGTGATGAGCGCCGGCACCGGATGGATCGAGCGCTTCATGCCGCCGGTGGTCACCGGGGCGGTGGTCGCGGTGATCGGCCTGAACCTCGCGCCGATCGCGGTCAAGGGCGCGAGCGCCACGCCCTTCGACGCCTGGATGGCGGTGGTCACCGTGCTGTGCGTGGGCGGCGTGGCCGTCTTCACCCGCGGCCTGCTGCAGAAGCTGCTGATCCTGGCGGGCCTGGTCCTGGCCTACCTGATCTACGCGGTGCTCACCAACGGCATGGGCCTGGGCAAGCCGGTGGACTTCTCCGGCGTGGCGGCCGCCGCGTGGTTCGGGCTGCCGAGATTCGCGGCGCCGGTGTTCGAGGCCAAGGCGATGCTGCTGATCGCGCCGGTGGCGATCGTGCTGGTGGCCGAGAACCTGGGCCACGTCAAGGCGGTGTCGGCGATGACCGGCCGCAACCTCGATCCGTACATGGGCCGCGCCTTCGTGGGCGACGGCCTGGCCACCATGCTCTCCGGGGGAGTGGGCGGCACCGGCGTGACCACCTATGCCGAGAACATCGGCGTGATGGCGGTGACCCGCGTGTACTCCACGCTGATCTTCGTGGTCGCCGCCGCGGTGGCGATCGTGCTGGGCTTCTCGCCGAAGTTCGGCGCGCTGATCGCGACCATTCCCGGGCCGGTGCTGGGCGGCGTGTCGATCGTGGTCTTCGGCCTGATCGCGGTGGCCGGCGCCAAGATCTGGGTCGACAACAAGGTCGACTTCACCGACAACCGAAACCTGATCGTGGCCGCGGTCACGCTGGTGCTCGGCGCCGGCGACTTCACCCTGAAGATCGGCGGTTTCGCGCTGGGCGGGATCGGTACCGCGACCTTCGGGGCCATCCTGCTGTATGCCTTGCTTGGAGGAAAAGGACGATGACGACTCCACCGCGTGTTGCGCTGGTGACCGGCGGCAGCCGGGGCATCGGGCGCGCGATCGTACGACGCCTGTCCGGCGACGGCGTGCGCGTGCTGAACCTGGACCTGCAGGCGCCCGGACAGCTCGAGAACGGCGAGCACTACGAGCAGCTCGACGTGGCGGACGCGCCGCGCGCCAGGGAGCGGCTCGCCACGCTGGCCCGCGAGTGGCCGGTGACCGACCTCGTCAACAATGCCGGGATCGTTCGACCCGCCACGATCGAGGATGCCAGCGAGGACGACCTCGACGCGGTCGTGGCGGTGAACCTCGCCGCCGCGATCCGCTGCGTGCAGGCGGTACTGCCCGGCATGAAGGCGCGCGGCTACGGGCGCATCGTCAACATCAGCAGCCGCGCGGCACTCGGCAAGCCGCTGCGCACCGTCTATTCGATCACCAAGGCCGGCCTGCACGGGCTGACCCGCACGCTGGCGCTGGAGATCGGCCATCACGGCATCACGGTCAACGCGATCGGCCCCGGACCGATCGCCACCGAACTGTTCGAGCGGGTCAACCCGCCCGACGCCCCGGCCACCCGGCGGATCGTCGAGTCGATCCCGGTGCGGCGGATGGGCACGCCCGACGATGTTGCCCACGGTGCCGCGATGCTGCTCGACCCGCGCTCCGGCTTCATCACCGGCCAGGTGCTCTATGTGTGCGGCGGCATGACGGTCGGACTCGGCCACGCTGCCTGAGGTCCGCGGGCTGCTCAGGCCCCGAATCGTTCGCGCACCGAGCGCTCGATCCCGGCGCCGTCCAGCCCCTCGAGCCGCAGCAATTGCGCCTGCTCGCCGTGGTCGATGAAGCGGTCGGGCAGGCCCAGCTGCAGCAGCGGAAGCACGAGGCGCCGCGCGGCCATCGCCTCGGCGACCGCGCTGCCGGCGCCGCCCATGACGACATGCTCTTCCACCGTCACGAAGGCCTCGTGCGCGGCAGCCAGCTCGCCCAGCAGGTCGGCATCGACCGGCTTCACGAAGCGCATGTTGACCACGGTGGCGTCGAGCGCCTCGCCGGCGGCCAGTGCCGGCGCGAGCATCGTGCCGAAGGCGAGGATCGCGATCCGCCGGCCCTGCCGGCGGACCTCGGCCTTGCCGAGCGGAATCTCGGTGAAGGCCTTCTCGACCGCCGCCCCGGCGCCCGCCCCGCGCGGGTAGCGCACCGCCGCCGGACCGTCGTGCCGGAACGCGCTGTAGAGCATCTGCCGGCACTCGTTCTCGTCGGACGGCGCGTAGACCACCAGGTTGGGCACGCAGCGCAGATAGGCGAAATCGTAGGCGCCCGCGTGGGTGGCGCCGTCGGCCCCCACCAGTCCGGCGCGGTCGAGCGCGAACATGACCGGCAGGTTCTGCAAGGCCACGTCGTGGATCAGCTGGTCGTAGCCGCGCTGCAGGAAGGTGCTGTAGATCGCGACCACCGGCTTGAGTCCCTCGCAGGCGATGCCGGCCGCAAAGGTCACCGCATGCTGCTCGGCGATGCCCACGTCGAAGTAGCGCCGCGGAAAGCGCTTCTCGAACTCCACCAGGCCCGAGCCCTCGCGCATGGCCGGCGTGATGGCCACCAGCCGCTCGTCGGCCTCGGCCATGTCGCAGACCCAGTCCGAGAACACTTGCGTGTAGGTGGGCCGCGAGGGCTTGGTCGACTTGACGATGCCCTGCCCCGGATCGAAACGGCCCGGGCCGTGATAGAGCACCGGGTCGGCCTCGGCCAGCTTGTAGCCCTGTCCCTTGCGGGTCACGACGTGCAGGAACTGGGGGCCGCGCAGCTCGCGCAGGTTCTGCAAGGTGGGGATCAGGCTGTCGAGATCGTGGCCGTCGATCGGGCCCACGTAGTTGAAGCCGAACTCCTCGAACAGCGTGCCCGGCACCACCATGCCCTTGGCATGCTCCTCGAGGCGCTTGGCGAGCTCGAAGAGCGGCGGCACGTTCTGCAGCACCGCGCGGCCCAGGTCGCGGGCCTTGGAGTAGAAGCGCCCCGAGAGAAGCCGGGCCAGGTAGCGGTTGAGCGCCCCCACTGGCGGCGAAATCGACATGTCGTTGTCGTTGAGGATCACGAGCAGGTCGATGTCCGGCGTGACGCCGGCGTTGTTGAGCGCCTCGAAGGCCATGCCGGCAGACATCGCGCCGTCGCCGATCACCGCCACGTGGCGGCGACGGTTCGGGCCTTCGTTCTCGCCCTTGTTGCGCGAGGCCACGGCCATGCCGAGCGCGGCCGAGATCGAGGTGGACGAATGCGCGGTGCCGAAGGCGTCGTGCTCGCTCTCGCTGCGCTTCGGGAAGCCCGAGATGCCGCCCAGCTGGCGCAGCGTGGCCATGCGCTCGCGCCGGCCGGTCAGGATCTTGTGCGGGTAGCTCTGGTGGCCCACGTCCCAGATCAGGCGGTCGCGCGGGGTGTCGAACACATAGTGCAGCGCGATCGTGAGTTCGACCGTGCCGAGATTCGACGACAGGTGGCCGCCGGTGCGCGAGACCGACTGCAGGACGAAGTCGCGCAGCTCGGCGGCGAGCTGGGGCAGCCGCGCGCGATCCATGGCGCGCAGGATGGAAGGATCGTCGACGGCGGCCAGCAGCGGCCAGGTCGTGCCGTGCGGCGCCGTCTCGCGGTTCGCGTCGGACATGTCGGTCATGAGCGCCTCAGAACGATCAGGTCGGCAAGCTCGCGCAGCCTGCGGCCAGCCTCGCCCAGCGGGGCGATCGCCGACAGCGCCGAGGCATGCAGGTCGGCGGCCATTCGCCTGGATTCGGCCAGCCCCAGCACCGACACGTAAGTCGGCTTGTTGCTGTCGGCATCCTTGCCTGCCGTCTTGCCCAGCGTGGCGGCGTCGCCCTCCACGTCGAGAATGTCGTCCACCACCTGGAAGGCCAGCCCGATCGCCTCGGCATACTGGTCGAGACGCGCGCGCGCGTCGTCGAGACGCGAATGCGTGTCGCCGGCGCCGGGGCGCGCCAAGGCCTCCGCCGGCGCGTCGCCGCACATCGCGCCCAGCCTCACCGAGGCGCGCAGCAGCGCGCCGGTCTTGCGGCGGTGCATGTCCTCGAGCGCGGCCTGGGTCATGGGCCCGCCGACCGCGGCCAGGTCGATCGCCTGGCCGCCGGCCATGCCGCGCGAACCGGCCGCGGCGGCCAGTTCGGCCACCATCCGGGCAGCCCCCGGGCGGTCGACGCCGGCCAGCACCTCGAAGGCCATCGCCTGCAGCGCGTCGCCGACCAGCATCGCCAGCGCCTCGCCCCAGACCACGTGCACCGTGGGGCGGCCCCGCCTGAGGATGTCGTCGTCCATGCAGGGCAGGTCGTCGTGGACCAGCGAGTAGGCGTGGATCAACTCGACCGCGCAGCCCGCCGCGACCAGCGCCGCCTGCGGCGCGCCGACCGCCTCGCCGGCCGCCAGGACCAGCAGCGGGCGGATCCGCTTGCCGCCGCCCAGCACCGCGTAACGCATCGCATCGTGCAGGGGCACCGGGTGCGCGTCCGCCGCGGGCAACGCGGTCTCGAGCGCGCGCTCGATGCAGGCGGCATGGCCGCTCATCCAGTCCGGGAAGGACATCGCTGAAGGCGCGCGAGGCGCCGCGGCGGCGCCGGCCTCGTCGGAAACCTCGCTCACGCTTCTTCGTCCTGACGGGCGTCAAAGGGCCTGAGGACGTCGGCTTCCAGAATACGAACCTGCTGCTCGACCTCCGCAAGCGCCTTGCGGGCAGTCCCCACGAGTTCCGCACCGCGACGGTAAGCCGCGAGCGACTGCTCGAGACTCAGGGATCCGCCTTCCATCTGCTGGACGATGCCCTCGAGCTCGCTCAACGCGGATTCGAAGCGATCTGGCGTGGCGGATGCATCGGGCAAGGCATCCGGGTTGCCGCCGGCAGCGTCGGCGGCGGTGCGTCCCGCATCGGGACTGTTGGAACGGGCCATCGGGGGACGATCCTGCGCGCGATTCGGCAAAGGCTTGATTTTACCCGGGTTCCCCAAACGGGGTATCCTTTCGCCTTTTGTCGGCCGTGGCCGGATCCCGTCTCCGGGTCCTGCGTCCAGCCTGCGGCCGGGCTTGGTTCCGTCCTTCGACTTTTTGAACTGGAGGGTCAGGATGTCGGATCTGGGTCGTCGTGAGTACCTCACCCCCTCGCGCACGCAGCTTCCCGTTTCTGCCTATTTCGACGAGGCGCTGTTCCAGCGCGAGATCGAAACGCTCTTCCGTAAGGGCCCCGGCTACATCGGCCACTCGCTGATGGTGCCCGAGGCCGGCGACTATCATGCGCTCGAGGCCGAACGCGGCGGGCGTGTGCTCGTTCGCAGCGAATCCGGAATCGAGCTGCTGTCCAACGTCTGCCGCCATCGCCAGGCGATCATGCTCAAGGGCCGCGGCAACACCGGCAACATCGTCTGCCCGCTGCACCGCTGGACCTACGACCTGAAGGGGGAGCTGCTCGGCGCGCCGCACTTCGAGGAGCAGCCCTGCCTGAACCTCGGCCGCACGCCCCTGCAGAACTGGCAGGGCCTGCTGTTCGAGGGCCCGCGCGACGTCGCGAAGGACCTGGCCAGGCTGGGCGTTCGCCAGGAGTTCGACTTCTCGGGCTACATGCTCGACCACGTCGAGGTCCACGATTGCGCCTACAACTGGAAGACCTTCATCGAGGTCTACCTTGAGGACTACCACGTGGCGCCCTTCCACCCGGGGCTGGGCCACTTCGTGACCTGCGAGGACCTGCGCTGGGAGTTCGGCGACTGGTACTCGGTGCAGACCGTCGGCATCGCCGACGCGCTGAAGCGGCCCGGATCGCCCGCCTACAAGCGCTGGCACGAGCAGTTGCTGAAGTTCAATCGCGGCGAGATGCCGAAGCACGGCGCGATCTGGATGACCTACTTCCCGAACGTGATGGTCGAGTGGTATCCACACGTGCTGGTCGTGTCCACGCTGATCCCGCGCGGCGTGCAGCACACGACCAACATCGTGGAGTTCTACTATCCGGAAGAGATCGTCCTGTTCGAGCGCGAATTCGTCGAAGCCGAACGCGCGGCCTACATGGAGACCGCGGTCGAGGACGACGAGATCGCGCTTCGCATGGACGCAGGCCGCCGGGCGCTGTTCGATCGCGGCGAGAACCAGGCCGGCCCCTACCAGAGCCCGATGGAAGACGGCATGCAGCACTTCCACGAGTTCCTGCGCCGACAGCTCGGGGCGGTCGGTGACTGACAGGCAGCGCTGATGCAGGCGCTCTGGATGATCGCGGGGGCGCTCGCCTTCACCCTGATGGGGGCGGTGATCAAGCTGCTCGCGGCGTCTTCCTTCGGCGCCTTCGAGCTGGTCTTCTGGCGCGGCGTGGTCGGCATCGGCCTGATGGCCGCCTTCCTTCGCTGGCACCGGATTTCGCCGGCCAGCGGCCGGTTCGGGATGCACGCTTCGCGTTCGGTCGTCGGCACGCTGGCGATGTTCTGCTGGTTCTACACGCTGGGCCCGCTGTCGATGGGCACCGCGTTCACGCTGAACTACACCTCGCCGATCTTCATCGCGCTGGCGGTGGCTGCCGCCGCCCGGTGGCGAGGCGACCGCCAGCCCTCGCGCGGGCGGCTCCACTTCGCGATGGCGGCCAGCTTCGCCGGCGTGCTGCTGATCCTGCGCCCGTCCATCGGGCAGGGACAGGAGCTCGCGTTCGCGATCGGCCTGCTCGGCGCCCTGCTCACCGCGGCCGCCTACCTGCAGGTGCGCGCGCTGGGCCGGGCCGGCGAGCCCGAGTGGCGAACCGCGTTCTGGTTCTCGGTGGTCAACTGCCTGCTGGCGGCGCTCGCCGCCACCGCCTTCGGCGGCTGGAGCCCGGTGTCGCTCGCCGACCTGCCGGCCCTGCTCGCGATCGGCGTGCTGGCGGCCATCGGCCAGCTGTGCATGACCCGCGCGTTCGGACGCGGTCGCACCCTGCTCGCCGCGAACCTGCAGTACAGCGGTGTGGTCTTCGCCACGATGGCCGGCTGGATCCTGTTCGGCGAGTCGCACGACCTGCCGGAACTGGCCGGCATCGCGCTGATCGTGGCCAGCGGCGTCGGCGCCTCGCTGGCGCCGCAGACGGCTGCCCGCCCCGCCTCCCCTTCGATCGAACCCCTGGCCAGGTCGCCACGATGATCCACACCACGCTGATCGACGCCGAAACCCTCGCCACCGTCCTCGACGACTGCGTGATCGTCGACTGCCGGCACGACCTGATGGACCCGACGGCGGGCCCGCGCGGTTACGCCGAGGGCCACATCCCCCGCGCCTGGTTCATGCACCAGGACACTGATCTGGCCGGACCGAAGAACGGCCGCAACGGCCGCCACCCGCTGCCCGACAGGGCGGTGATGCGCCGCCGGCTCGAGGCCATCGGCCTGTCCGACGCGAAGCAACTGGTCGTGTACGACGTGCAGGGCGGCATGTTCGCGGTGCGCCTGTGGTGGCTCGCACGCTGGCTGGGTCACCGCGCGGTCGCGGTGCTCGACGGCGGCCTGCCCGCCTGGGCCAATGCCGGTTTTCCGGTCACCCGCGCGGCGCCCCAGCCACCGGCCGCCCCCGGCAAGCTGAGCGAGCGCCCCTCGCTGGCCGGCGCGGTCGACGCCGCCGCGGTCCTCGCCAACCTGGACACGCGCGAGCGCCTGCTGGTGGACGCGCGCTCGCCGGAGCGCTACCGCGGCGAGACCGAGCCCCTCGATCCGGTGGCCGGGCACATTCCTGGCGCGATCAACCGGCCCTTCCAGCAGAACCTGAGGCCGGATGGCCGCTTCAAGCCGGCCGAGGTGCTGCGCCAGGAATTCGCGGCGCTGCTGGGCGAGCGCTCGCCGCGGCAGGTGGTCCACCAATGCGGATCGGGCGTGACCGGCTGTCACAACCTGCTCGCCATGGAACTCGCCGGACTGGCCGGCTCGTCCCTCTACCCCGGCTCGTGGAGCGAATGGTGCGCCGACCCGGCGCGGCCGATGGCCACCGGATCCGAGCCCTGAGCGGCCCGCAGCCGTGGCAGGCGGCACGCCGAGGCTGATCGTCTTCGCCGGCCACGCGGGCACCGGCAAGACCACGCTCGCCCGCATGGCCGTGCCGCGTCTGCACGCGATGACCGGCGAGAGCTTCTGCGTGCTCGACAAGGACACCGTCTACGGCGCATTCAGCTCGAAGGTCATGGGCCTGCTGACCGGCGATCCCGACGACCGCGACAGCCCGACCTACCTCGAGCACCTGCGCGACCAGGAGTACTCGGGCCTGCTCGACATCGCCCGCGAGAATCTGGAGCTCGGGGTCAACGTGGTGCTGGTGGGGCCCTTCTCGCGCGAAGTGAAGAGCCGCCGGATGTTCGATGCCGCCGCGCTCGGCACGCCAGCCGGCAGCCCGATCCGCGTGGTCTGGGTGGCGCTCGAGGAGGCCGAGGCGAAGCGCAGGATCGTGGCCCGCGGCGACCACCGCGACCGGTACAAGCTCGAGCACTGGGACGAATATCGGGTGCGGCGCTTCGATCCGGATCCGGCCGAGTACCCGGCGCTGATCCGTTACGACAACACGGTGCGCTCGGCGGAGCGCTTCGAGGCGCTGCTGGCGCGGCTGTGCTGACGCTTCGCGGTCACTCCCTCGTCTTTTCGGGTATGCCCGACCCGGCCGGGGCATCGGCATGAGCCGGGACCGGTGCTGCGCCCCTCGCCTGCGGCGAGGGGTTCCGGCGTCTACCTCGTCGCCGGCGGCTCGGGCGCAACTCGCGAGCCCTGCGGGCTCGCTCGGACAGCGCCCTCGCTGATCGCCGGCTCCTTCGGTAGCCCGCCGCTTGCACAAGGTCCCGGCTCATGCCGATGCCCCCGCCGGGCCTGGATGTTGCGATGTGCGCGAAGGTGTTCGCGCGACGCGACCGGCGCATCGCAAGGCCCGCGCTCCACGGCCCTCGCACTGACGCTCGCGTCGACGCAGGCTCGCGCAGCCACGCCGACGACCGCGATCGAGCCGCCAAGCGAGCCAGCTCCGCTTCCGCGTCAGCCAACGGCGGAGCGAAGCGAACGCCCCCGCTCGCGCAGGGCGAAGACCTCCAGGGTCGGCGGTGCGGCGGCCGGATGCCGGACTTTGGGCAAGCCGCGGGCTGCCGTAGTAGCCGGCGATCAGCGAGGGCGCTGTCCGAGCGGGCCCTCCGGGCCCGCGAGTTGCGCCCGAGCCGCCGGCGACAAGGCAGACGCGGGAACCCCCCGCCGCAGGCGGGGGGCGCAGCCCTCGTCCGGCATCCGGCCGCCGCGCCGCCGACCCGGGCGATACGAACCTGCCCCGAGCCGGGGAACGGTCAGCTGAGCGGAACCTCGAAGCCGCGCGCCACGCCAGGCCGCGCCATCATCGCCTCGTACCAGCGCTTCACGTTCGGGAAGTCCGCCAGGTCGACCTTGTGGCGCTCATGGCGCCACACCCAGCCGACGATCGCGAAATCGGCGATCGAGAGTTCGTCGGCGAACCAGTCGCGGCCGCCGAGGCGACGGTCCATCACGCCGTAGAGCCGGCGGGTCTCCTTCATGTAGCGGTCGAGCCCGTAGCGCCGGTCTTCCTCGCTCTGCAAGCCCAGGAAATGATGGACCTGACCCGGCATCGGACCGAAGCCGCCCATCTGGAACATCAGCCACTCGTAGACCGGAATGCGGGCACCGAGGTCCCTGGGCAGGAACTTGCCGGTCTTCTCGGCCAGATAGAGCAGGATCGCGCCGGACTCGAACACGCTGACCGGCTTGCCGCCGGGGCCATCGGGATCGACGATCGCCGGGATCTTGTTGTTCGGGCTGATCTTCAGGAACTCCGGCGCGAACTGCGCGCCCTTCGTGATGTCGATCGGGGTCACGTGGTAGGGAAGGCCCATCTCTTCCAGCGCCACGCTGATCTTGCGGCCGTTCGGGGTGTTCCAGGTGTAGAGCTCGATCGTCATGCGGGTCTCCGTGGGTTCTTTGGTCGAGTGGAGGAGCATCGGATGGGGATGCCTGATGTTACACTGTCGCATCTTGCTCACCGCGATGGACAGCGCTTCGGCGCGCCGGCAATCGGCCCGCCGTCCCGCGGCGCGCACCTGACCGCATCCCCGGGGTTTCCTTCGTGACTCTCGCAATGATCGTCGCCGCCACGCTGCTGGGCGGCGCCGCGAGCGTGTTCGCTGCCGCCGCGCTGTCGCTCACCGTCCTCGCCGGCCTGGTCCGGCAGCTGGTGAGTCTCTCCGCCGGCTTGCTGCTGGCCACCTCGATCCTCCACGTGATCCCCGAAGCCTTCGAATCCGGCGCCGACCTGCACGCGCTGGCGTGGACGCTGCTGATCGGGGTGATCGCCTTCTTCCTGCTCGAGAAGCTCGAGGTGCTGCGCCACAGCCATCACCACGAGGGCGACGGGCATGCCCACCACGACGGCCACGACCGCGAGGAAGCCGGGCCCGGCGGCGCGATGATCCTGGTCGGCGACTCGATCCACAACTTCGCCGACGGCGTGCTGATCGCGGCGGCCTTCATGGTCGACCTCAAGCTGGGCTGGCTCACCACGCTGGCCATCGCGGCTCACGAGATACCGCAGGAGATCGGCGACTTCATCGTGCTTCTGAACGCCGGCTACACGCGCAAGCGCGCGCTGCTGTTCAACGTCCTGAGCGGGCTCGCCGCCGTGATCGGCGGCGTGGCCGGCTATTTCGTGCTGGCCGAGTCGGCCGCGCTGCTGCCCTACGTGCTGGTGCTGGCCGCGGCCAGCTTCATCTACGTGGCCCTGGCCGACCTGGTGCCGGACCTGCACAGGCACTCGCGGCATCGCGGCGAATGGAAGGTGCAGTTCGCGCTGATGATGGTGGGCGTGGCGATCGTGGCGCTGCTCACGACGCAGCTGCACGTGCACTGATCGCGTTCCGCCCGGCGCGCGTACCCATTGCGCGGCCTGACCCGATGCAGAACGTCAGGTCGAGGGCGGCGAGCGGAACGGTTCCGACGCCGGACCTCGTGGCAAGCCGCGGGCTGACGAAGGAACCGGCGATCAGGGAGGGCGCTGTCCGAGCGGGCCACTCGGGCCCGCGAGTTGCGCCCGACCCGCCGGTGACGAGGCAGACGCGGGAACCCCTCGCCGCAGGCGAGGGGCGCCGCCACTGTCCGGCGTCGGAGCCGTTCCACTCGCCGCCCGGGCGCATGCCCCGACCGAGGGCCAGGCCGCGCACCGGGTGAGCGCGCTCAGTGCGCCTGCTCCCAATTGGCGCCGGCGCCGACTTCGACTTCCAGCGGCACGTCGAGCCTGGCCACGCCGGTCATCAGGCCCGGCAGCTTCTCGCGCACTGCGTCCAGCTCGCCTTCGGGCACCTCCAGCACCAGTTCGTCGTGCACCTGCATGATCAGCTTGCTCCGCATGCGCTCGCGGTCGAGCCAGCCCTGCACGGCGATCATGGCCATCTTGATCAGGTCGGCGGCGGTGCCCTGCATCGGCGCGTTGATCGCGGCGCGTTCGGCGCCGGCGCGGCGCGGGCCGTTGGGGCTGTTGATCTCTGCCAGCCACAGGCGGCGGCCGAACACGGTTTCCACGTAGCCCTGCTCGTGTGCAAGCGCCCGAGTGCGGTCCATGTACTCGCGCACGCCGGGGTAGCGGGCGAAGTAGCGGTCGATCCAGTTCTTCGCGGCTTCGCGCTCGATGCCCAGGTTCTGCGCCAGGCCGAAGGCGCTCATGCCGTAGATCAGGCCGAAGTTGATCACCTTGGCGTAGCGGCGCTGCTCGGCGCTGACGTCGGCCGGCGCCGCGCCGAAGACCTCGGACGCGGTGGCGCGGTGCACGTCCATGCCCTCGGCGAAGGCGCGGCGCAGGCTCGGGTCGGCCGAGATGTGCGCCATGATCCGCAACTCGATCTGCGAATAGTCGGCCGACACGATCTTCGCGCCCGGCGGCGCGACGAAGGCCTCGCGGATGCGCCGCCCTTCCGCGGTGCGCACCGGGATGTTCTGCAGGTTCGGGTCGCTGGACGCGAGCCGGCCGGTCACCGCCACCGCCTGCGAGTAGCTGGTGTGCACGCGCCCGGTCTTCGGGTCGACCATCTGCGGCAGCTTGTCGGTGTAGGTGCTCTTGAGCTTGGCGAGCCCCCGGAAGTCGAGCAGCAGCCGCGGCAGCGGATAGTCCTCGGCGAGCTTGGCGAGCACTTCCTCGTCGGTGGAGGGCGCGCCGCTGGCCGTCTTCTTGACCACCGGCAGCTTCAGGTTGCCGAACAGGATCTCGCCGAGCTGCTTGGGCGAATTCAGGTTGAAGGGCTGCCCGGCGACCTCGTAGGCCTGCTTCTCGAGCGCCATCAGCTTGCGGCCCAGCTCGTCGGACTGCCGCGCCAGCGCCCCCGTGTCGACCAGCACGCCGTTGCGCTCCACGCGCTGCAGGATCACCGACACCGGGACCTCGATGTCGCGGTAGATCTCGAGCAGGCGATCGTCCTCGGCGATGCGCGGATACAGCGCGCGGTGCAGGTGCATCGTCACGTCGGCGTCTTCGGCCGCGTACTCCGTGGCGCGCTCCACCGCCACCTGCTCGAAGCCGATGCGGCTCGCGCCCTTGCCGGTCACCTCGTCGTAGCGGATCGTGCGACGGTGCAGGTGGCGCTCGGCCAACGAGTCCATGTCGTGCGAGCGGTGGGCCTCGAGCACGTAGCTCTGCAGCAGCGTGTCGTGCGCGATGCCGGCGAGCTTCACGCCGAAGTTCTCCAGCACGTGGGCATCGTACTTCAGGTTCTGGCCGACCTTGTGATGCTTCGGGCTTTCCAGCCAGGGCCGCAGCCTGGCCAGCACGTGGCCGCGATCGAGCTGGTCGGGCGCGCCGGCGTACGTGTGCGCGACCGGAACGTAGCAGGCCTCCCAGGGTTCGACCGACAGCGACAGGCCGACGAGCTCGGCGCGCATCGGGTCGAGGGAGGTGGTCTCGGTGTCGAAGGCCACGAGTTCCGCCTTCTCGATGCGGGCGATCCAGCGATCGAGCTGCGCGTCGGTGAGCACGGTCTCGTAGACCGGTTGGCGCGCCTGGGCGCCGGCCGATCCTGCGTCGGACGCGGTGCCGTCGGCGCCATTGCCGGCCGCGCCGGCGTTGTCGCTGTCCCGCGCCGCGCTCGCCGCGGGCGACACGGTGTCGGCCGCGCCGCGCGCGCCCACCACGCGGGCGCGCGGCCTGGGCGACTCGCCCTCGAGCTCGCGCAGCCAGGTGCGAAACCCGCAACGCGTGTAGAGCTCGCGCAGGGTCTCGTCGTCGTCGTCGCCCAGCTGCAGCGCCGCGTCGACGCCGAGCTCGCCGGGCAGCGCGCAATCGGTCTTCACGGTGACCAGCTTGCGCGCGGTGGGCAGCCAGTCGAGCGACTTTCGCAGGTTGTCGCCTACCACGCCCTTGATCTCGTCGGCATGCGCCACGACTTCATCGAGCGAGCCGTACTGCTCGAGCCACTTGACCGCGGTCTTGGGGCCGCACTTGGGCACGCCCGGCACGTTGTCCACCGTGTCGCCGACCAGCGCGAGCCAGTCCACGATCCGCTCGGGCGGCACCCCGAACTTCTCGATCACCGCCTCGCGGTCCAGCGGCTTCGGCGGCCCGTTGTCGCGGGTCATCGTGTCGACCAGCACGACCTTGTCGTCGACCAGCTGCGCGAGGTCCTTGTCGCCGGTGGCGACCACGGTCTTCATGCCCCGCTCGCTGGCTTGCCGGGCGAGCGTGCCGATCACGTCGTCGGCCTCGATGCCCTCGATCATGACCAGCGGCCAGCCGAGCGCCCGCACGAGCTCGTGGATCACCGGGATCTGCTTGCGCAGGTCGTCGGGCATCGCCTTGCGGGTGGCCTTGTATTCGGGATACCAGTCGTCGCGGAAGGTGGGGCCCGGCGCGTCGAAGACCACTGCCCCCATCCGGGCGCCGCCGCTCAATTTGCCGTCGTTGCGCAGACGCCGTAGCATCGCGACCATGCCGTAGACGGCGCCCGTCGGCTCGCCTTCGCCGTTCCGCAGGTCCGGCAGCGCATGAAACGCGCGATACAGAAAACTCGAGCCGTCGACCAGCAGAAGCGTTTCTTCAGACATGTCCAGCAGCAAGCAGGTGCCGCAGTTGCGCGCGATATCGGACCAGGAGCGCTCGACGTCGCTCAAGGCGCGCGAGTCCTGGCACATCCTGGGAATTATCTCAGAGTTCATCGAGGCCACCGAGCGCCTGGCCGCCACGCGCCCCGCCGTCTCGGTCTTCGGCAGCGCGCGGATCAAACCCGGCCATCGCTGGTACGAGTTCACCGTCGAGCTGTCGCGACAGCTCTCCGATGCCGGCTTCGCGGTGATCTCCGGGGGCGGACCCGGCATCATGGAGGCCGCCAACCGCGGCGCCTTCGCCGGCCGCTCGGCCTCGATCGGGCTGAACATCCAGCTGCCGCACGAGCAGCTCAGCAACGATTACCAGGACATCTCGCTGGGCTTTCGCCACTTCTTCGCGCGCAAGGTCGCCTTCGCGAAGTACGCGACCGCCTATGTCGCGGTGCCGGGCGGCTTCGGCACGCTGGACGAAACGCTGGAGGTGCTCACGCTGATCCAGACCCGGATGGGCCGCAGGATCCCGGTGATCCTGGTCGACTCCGGCTTCTGGAAGGGCCTGCTCGACTGGATCCGCGAGCAACTGCTCGGCAACGGCCTGATCTCGCCCGAGGACCTCGAGCTGATCCAGGTCATCGACGACCCGACCCAGGCGGTCGAGGCGATCTTCGACTTCTACCAGTCGCGCGGCTTCGTGCCCACCGCCGACGAAAGCGAAAGCCTGCTCTACCTCTGACATGGCCGTCTTCACGACCGTTTCGCGCGACGAACTCGCGCGCTGGCTGCAATCGTTCGATCTCGGCGAGCTGCTCGGCTACGAGGGCATCGCCTCCGGTATCGAGAACACGAACTACTTCGTCGACCTGGCCCGCGGCCGCTTCGTGCTGACGCTGTTCGAGCGGCTCTCTCCCCAGGAGCTGCCGTTCTACCTGGAGCTGATGAAGCACCTCGCCTCGCACGGCATCGCTTGCCCCGACCCGGTGGCCGATCGCGAAGGCCGCTTGCTGTCGACCCTGCACGCCAAGCCGGCGGCGCTGGTCACCCGGCTGGCCGGCCGCGCCCGGATGGATCCCGGGCCCGCGCACTGCGCGCTGGTCGGCGAAGCGCTGGCCCGGATGCACCTGGCCGCCGTCGACTACCCCGGCACGCTGCCGAACCTGCGCGGCCTGCCCTGGTGGGTCGAGACCACGCCCAAGGTGCTGCCCTTCCTTTCCACGGACCAGTCCGCGCTGCTGCGCGACGAACTCGCGACCCAGCAGCGCTTTGCCGACGGCCGGGTCTGCGCCGCGCTGCCGCGCACCGCGGTGCACGCCGACCTGTTCCGGGACAACGTGCTGTTCGACCAGGCCGCCGACGGTTCGCCAAGGCTGGGCGGCGTCATCGACTTCTATTTCGCCGGCGTCGACAGCTGGGTCTTCGACCTGGCGGTCACGGTCAACGACTGGTGCATCGTCGATGCCGACGGTCGCTTCGACGACGCGAAACTGGCCGCGCTGCTCGGCGCCTATCGCGCGGTGCGCCGGCCGAGCGAGGCCGAGGCCGAGGCCTGGCCGACCATGCTGCGCGCGGCCGCGCTGCGCTTCTGGCTGTCGCGGCTGTTCGACCTGCACTTGCCGCGGCCGGCCGAAATGGTCACCCCGAAGGATCCGGCCGAGTTCGAGCGTATATTGTCGGCGCGCCGCGACTCGGCGAGCGCCCCCTTGTGCTGAGCCGGCCGGCCGACCGGCCCCGAAACCCTTCCTGACTCGATGCAGATCAATCCGCTTCGCGCCGCCACCGGCTGGCGCTGGGTTCGAGACGGCTTTTCGCTGTTGCGCAGGCAGCCGATCGCGCTGCTGGCGATCACCTTCCTGAACCTGATGCTGCTCTCGCTCTCGGTGGTGATCCCGCTGGTGGGCGCGGTGAGCCCGCTGGTGCTCACGCCGGCGCTGATGGTGGGCCTGATGCATGCGGTGCGCTCGGCCGAGGCCGGCCGGATGCCCTCGCCCGGCCTGCTCTTCGCGGGCTTTCGCGACGCCGGCGGCACCGCCTGGCGCCCTTTGCTGGTCCTGGGCGGCTTCAACGCCGCGGCCACGCTGGCCGCGCTGGCGCTGGCCGCGCTGGCCGACGGCGGCACGCTGATGCGGCTCGCGACCGGCCAGGCGGGCGCCGACGAGATGGGCGCCGACGACAGCTCGATGCTCTACGCGGCCATCGTGTTCGTGCTGGTCTACACGCCGATCCAGATGGCCATGTGGTACGCGCCCCTCTTCGCGGCCTGGCACAAGGTGCCGCCGGCCAAGGCGCTGTTCTTCAGCTTCTTCGCGGTCTGGCGCAACAAGTGGGCTTTCCTGGTGTTCGGCGCCGGCTGGTTCGCGGTGGCCTTCCTGGCCTCGCTGGCGGTTCGTCTGCTCGACTCGCTGCTCGGCGACAGTCCGGTCCTGCTGTCGATGCTGCTCTCGCCGTTGTCGCTGGTGCTGATCACCGCGGTGTACTGCTCTTTCTGGGCAAGCTACCGCGACGCGGTGGTCGACGCTCAGACCCCGCCCGGCTGACTTCCCGCGGTGCGCCGCCTCAGCCGACCGGCTCGAGCCTGGCGACGGACAGTGCCAGCCACTTGATGCCCTGGCGCCCGAAATTGATCTGCACCCGGGCGTCCTCGCCGCTGCCCTCGATGCCCACGATGACGCCCTCGCCGAAGCGGGCGTGCGCCACGTTCTGGCCCACCCGCCAGGGCACGCCGCGGTCGAAGCGCAGCGCCGCGCGCTGCTCGGCCTGGGACAGGCGCCCGTTGTCGCCGGTGTCGCGGCCGGAGTGACCGAACTCGCGCCACTCGCCGCGGCGCGCGCCGCCGCTCGCGTGCTGCGCGCCGCTCTCCCAGCGCGGGCTCCAGGCTTCGCGCGGCGCGCCGAAGCCGCGCGCCGTGCCGCCGACCCGCGGCGTGAGCCACTTGAGCGAGCCTTCCGGCAGCTCGTCGAAGAAGCGCGAGCGCAGGTTGTAGCGGGTCTGCCCGTGCAGCATGCGGGTCTGCGAGAAGGACAGGTACAGGCGCTGCCGGGCGCGCGTGATCGCCACGTACATCAGGCGGCGCTCTTCCTCGAGCCCCTCCGGCTCGGTGGCCGAGTTCTCGTGCGGGAACAGGCCCTCTTCCAGGCCGGTGATGAAGACCGCATCGAACTCCAGCCCCTTGGCCGAATGCACGGTCATCAGCTGCACCGCGTCGGCGCCCTCGCCTGCCTGGTTCTCGCCGGCCTCGAGCGAGGCGTGGCCCAGGAAGGCAGCCAGCGGCGTGAGGCGCACCGCCGACACCCCGGGGGCGAGCACCTCGATGCCGTCGGCCGGGTCGATCGGCGCCACGGGCTGCGCGTCACCGGCCCCCGCCATCGGCGCGTCGGCGACGGCCACGCCCTCGCGCGCCGGCACGTCCTGCGAGATACCTTCCTCCGCCAGAAAGGCTGCCGCCGCGTTGACCAGCTCGCGCAGGTTCTCGATGCGCTCCTGGCCTTCCTTCTCGGTTTCGAAGTGGGCCACGAGCCCGCTGCGCTCGATCAGGTGCTCGACCAGATCGGTGAGCGGCATCCGGCGGGTTTCGTCGCGCAGGCGGGCGACCAGACCGGTGAAGGCGGCCAGCTTGGTGGCGGCCGCCCCGCTCAGGCCGCCCACCGCCGCGAACAGGCTGATGCCGCGCGCCCGTGCGGCGTCTTGCAGTTGCTCGAGGGTCCGCGCACCGATCCCGCGCGCCGGGAAGTTCACCACGCGCAGGAAGGCGCCGTCGTCGTCGGGATTCTCGAGCAGCCGCAGATAGGCCAGCGCGTGCTTGATCTCGGCGCGCTCGAAGAAGCGCAGCCCGCCGTAGACCCGATAGGGCATGCCGGCCGAGAACAGCGCGTGCTCGATCACGCGGGACTGCGCGTTGGAGCGGTACAGCACTGCCACGTCGTTGCGCAGGTGTCCTTCCGCGACCAGGCTCCGGATCTCCTCGACCAGCCACTGCGATTCCTGGCCGTCGGTCATGGCCTCGTAGACGCGGACCGGCTCGCCCTCGCCGGACTCGGTCCAGAGGTTCTTGCCCAGGCGCTTGGCGTTGTTGGCGATCAGCGCGTTGGCGCAGCCCAGGATGTGGCCGTGCGAGCGGTAGTTCTGCTCGAGCTTGATCAGGTTCTGTACCCGGTACTCGCGCTCGAAGGCCGCCATGTTGCCCACGTTGGCCCCGCGGAACGCGTAGATGCTCTGGTCGTCGTCGCCGACCGCGAACACGGCCGCGCTGCCACGCTCGGGCCCGCCCGCCAGCAGGCCGATCCATTTGTACTGCAGGACGTTGGTGTCCTGGAACTCGTCGATGAGGATGTGGCGGAAACGATGCTGGTAGTGCTCGCGCAGCAGCTGGTTGCGCTGGAGCAGCTCGTAGCTGCGCAGCAGCAGCTCGGCGAAGTCGACGACGCCTTCGCGCTGGCACTGGTCGTCGTAGGCGGCATACAGCTCGACCATCCGCCGGTTGTAGTCGTCCCAGACCTCGACCTGGCCGGCGCGCAGCCCCTGCTCCTTGCAGTGGTTGACGAAGTGCTGCAGGTTGCGCGGCGGGTACTTCTCGTCGTCGACCCCGAGCGTCTTGAGCAGGCGCTTGATCGCCGCGAGCTGGTCCTGCGAATCGAGGATCTGGAAGGTCTGCGGCAGCGCGGCGTCGCGGTGGTGCGCGCGCAGCATCCGGTTGCACAGCCCGTGGAAGGTGCCGATCCACATGCCGCGCGTATTGATCGGCAGCATGGCGGTGAGCCGCGTGAGCATCTCCTTGGCGGCCTTGTTCGTGAAGGTGACCGCGAGGATGCCCTGGGGGCTGGCCTGGCCGGTGGAGATCAGCCAGGCGATCCTGGTGGTGAGCACCCGGGTCTTGCCGCTGCCGGCCCCGGCGAGGATCAGCGCGTGCTGCGGCGGCAGCGTGACCGCCGCGAGCTGCTGTTCGTTCAGGTTCGCGAGTAGCGTGGACATCGGCGCGCCCGGCCCGGACAGGCCAAAACTGTGATTTTACACAGTGCCGCGCCGAGTGTCCGGCGCAACCCGATCAACGGCGAGCGCCGGTCTTGCGCGAGCGCTGCGACCAGACCGGCTGGCGCGGCGTCAGGCTGCCGTGGCGGATCTCGACGCAGCGGTTAGCCCAGTTGGCCTGCTCGTCGGCCACGTCCGCGATCGGCGCGTTGGCACCGTGGCTGACCCGGACGATCCGGTGGCTCTGCACGCCGAACTTCTCGAGCAGCGCCGCCACCGCCTGGGTGCGGTCCATGCTCAGCGCCACCGCCTCTTCCGGGTCTTCCACCGGATTGGCGTGGCCGGACACGATCAGGGTGCCCCCGGGGCCGGTGTTGAAGCGCTCGGCGTGGTCGCGGATCAGATCGACATAGTTGTCGCGAATGTCGGTCGAATCGCCATCGAAGAAGATCCGGGTGGGCTCGGCCTGACGGGCCTGTGCTGCCGCGGCGTCGACGCCGGGGGTGGTTTCGGGCGACTGACTTGGATTCAACTGCATGCTGCGAACTCTCCCCTGCTTGAAGGTCCGATTTTAGCAAATCGTTTTGCGGCAATATTTCTGACCCGATCGCAAAGGTTTAAGCTGCCGGAACATCAGGCCCCGACCATGACCTCGCTGCTGCTGAACATCGCCCACGCGCTCGACCACCTGGTCCTCCTGATCTTCGCTACGGCGGTCGGCGCGATCGCGGCCGACTTCGGCGTGGGGCGCTGGGAAGACCTGATGCCCTACACCGCGGGCGCCTTCGTCATGTTCGGGCTCGGATCGGTGCCTTCCGGCAGGCTGGGCGACCTCTGGGGTCGCCGCTCCATGATGCTGGTCTTCTTCTTCGGGATCGGCGCCGCCGCACTGCTGGTGGCCGCCACCCGGAATCCCTGGCAGCTGGCTGCCGCGCTGGCCCTGATGGGCGCCTTCGCGTCGATCTACCACCCGGTGGGCATCCCGATGCTGGTCCAGGGCGCCCGACGACCGGGCCACACGATCGGCGTCAACGGACTCGCCGGCAACCTGGGCATCGCCGCCGCCGCGATCTCCACCGGCCTGCTGGTCCAGTTCGCCGGCTGGCGCGCCGCCTTCGTCGCGCCGGGGATCCTCGCGATCGCCTGCGGCCTGCTCTTCATGAAGGTGGCGCCGGCCGAGACCGAATCCCCGGCGAAGCGGGCCGGCAAGCAGCTCGACATCGCGCCCTCCGACCGCAGGCGGGCCTTCCTGGTGATGACGCTGACCGCAGTCACCGGCGGGCTGATCTTCAACTTCACCACCAACGGCAACGGCGAGTTGCTGAAGTCGCGGCTGCCGCTCCTGCTCGAGCAGCCGGCCCTGGTGGGTGCGCTGCTGGCCGGCGTCTACGGCATCGCCTCGCTCGCGCAGGTGGTGGTGGGCAAGCTGATCGACCGCGTGCCGATGAAAACCCTGATGATCGCCATCATGGCCATGCAGCCGCTGCTCTTCGGCGCGGCCTCGCTCGCCGAGGGCTGGGTCTTCTACACGCTGATGATCGTCTTCATGATCTTCGTGTTCGGGGCAATCCCCTTCACCGACGCGATGATCGTTCGTTACGTCGACGACCGGATGCGCTCGCGCGTCACCGGCATGCGTCTGGCGGTGTCCTTCGGCGTCAGCTCGATCGCGGTCTGGCTGCTGGGCCCGCTGGTCAAGGCCTCGGGCTTCACGACACTGCTGGTCCTGCTCGCGGCGATCTCGGCGGTGGCCACCTTGTTCGCCAGCATGCTGCCGGCACAACCTGCGCCCGTGGAGGGCAGACCATGACGAACCCGCTTTTCGACCTGAGCGGCCGTCGCGCGCTGGTCACCGGCTCGAGCCGCGGCATCGGCCTGGCGCTGGCCGCTGCCCTGGGCCAGGCCGGCGCCGCGGTGGTGCTCAACGGCCGCGACTCGGCCACCCTCGCCAGCGCCCGCGAGCAGCTCGCCGCGCATGGCATCGCGGCCTCGCGGGCAGCCTTCGACGTGACCGACGAGGCGGCGGTGAACGCCGAGGTGGCCCGGATCGAGCGCGACGAGGGTCCGATCGACATCCTGGTGAACAACACCGGCATCCAGATCCGCGCGCCGCTCGACCAGTTCGACACGGCGGACTGGCGGCGCATCGTCGACACCAACCTGACCAGCGTCTTCCTGGTCAGCAAGGCCGTCGTGCAGGGCATGATCGCCCGCCGGCGCGGCAAGATCGTCAACATCCTGTCGGTCAACGCCGAGGCGGCGCGCGCCTCCATCGCGCCCTACTCGGCGACCAAGGGCGCGCTGAGGATGCTCACCAAGGGCATGTGCGTGGACTGGGCGCGGCATGGCATCCAGGTCAATGGCCTGGCACCGGGCTACTTCGACACCGAGCTCACCCGCCCGCTGGTGGCCGACCCCGAGTTCAGCGCGTGGATCTCGAAGCGGGTGCCGGCCGGCCGCTGGGGACAGGTCGAGGAGCTGGGCGGCGCGGCGGTCTTCCTGGCCTCGCGCGCCTCGGACTTCGTCAACGGACACGTCCTGTTCGTCGACGGCGGCATGACCGCGAGCCTCTGACGCATCGCGATGACCATGCCCGCGGTGGCTGCCGCCGAGCACGCGCGGCGGGATTCGATCGCCCTGGCCGCATCGCTGGTGCTGATCCTGGTCTGGGGCGTCAACTTCGTGGTCCAGAAGGCGGTCTTCGAGGTGCTCCCCCCGACCGGCTTCCTGTTCGCGCGCTACCTGATCATGCCGGCCTGCGCGCTCGCCATCCTGTTGCACGCCTACGGTCCGAGCTTTCCCCGGATGCCGGCGTCCGACCTGTGGGCCCTGGCCCGGCTCGGCTTCGTGGGCCATGCGCTGCACGTAGGCATGGTCACCTACGGAATCGACTGGTCGACGCCCTTCTCGAGCTCGGTGATCCTGGCCTGCGGGCCGATCTTCACGCTGCTGATCCTGCGCTGGGTCGGCCTCGAGCAGCTGACTCGCGCACAGATCGCCGGCGTGACGATCGCGCTGGCCGGCGTGCTGGTCTTCCTGTCGGACAAGTTGCTGGTGGGGCGCCTGCAGGCCACCGGCGGCGACCTGGTCCTGCTGGTGGCGGCGGCCTTCTTTTCGCTCTACACCGTGCGGGCCAAGCCGCTGATCCAGCGGCACGGGGGCATCACCGTGATGGGCTACGCCACCTTGTTCGGCAGCGCGCCGATCGTGCTGCTGTCCGCGCCGGTAGGCCTGTCGATCGACTGGACCGGCCTGCCGATGCTGACCTGGTTCGGCCTGCTCTGGGCGGTGATCATCTCTGCCTTCATCGGCTGGCTGGTCTGGGGATGGGTCAACGCGGTCCGCGGCGTGGCCCGCACCGCGCCGCTGATGTACCTGATGCCGGCGGTGGCCGGGCTCGCGGCCTGGCTGCTCACCGACGAGCGCTTCACGCTGATCAAGATCGCGGGCGCGGCGATCACGCTGGCCGGGGTGGCGGTGGCTCAGTTCACCGGACGCGATCGGGCCTGAATCAGATGTCGGCCAGCGGCGTGAGCGCGGCCTCGGGCTCGATGTCGCGCATGCCGGACAGCACTTCGGACAGCAGCTCGTTGAGCGCTGCAAGCCGCGCCGGCTCGAGGCGGGCCAGCGCGTCGGGCAGCAGGCCGCTCAGCGGCCTGGGTGCCCGCGCGATCACGGTGCGGCCGGCATCGGTGGGGTACAGCTGCACGATCCGGTGATCGATCCGGTCGCGCTCGCGTCGGATGAAGGCCTGGCGCGACAGCTGCTCGACCAGGTTGCTCGCGGTGGATTGATGCACCGCCATCGCCTGGGCGAGGTCCTTGACCCGGATGCCCGGAGACGCCACGACGACCGAAAGCGCCCAGAGCTGCGAGCCCGACACGCCGCAGCGCCGCTCCACCTCGTGGAAATGCTGGCGAACCGAGCGGAAGATGACCCTGAAGCTCTTCAGGGCCTGGACGGCCTCGGCCCGCGGTGCGGCCGGCGGGGCCGACGACCCGATCGTCGCAAGCGCCCGCCCATCATTCGGTGCAGCCGGCAGGAGGTTCGGGTCGGTGGAGGCAGTCGTCATCGGATCCTCGGGTCGGGCGACCGTTTGGGCGGAATGCATTCAACGCGCATGCGGAACTCCGGTTGACCCGACCGGATACACTTGCGCCCTCGATCCGCCGACCCCTCCCGCACGATGAAAGACGGCCACATCCTCACCCTCTCCTGTCCGGACCGTCCGGGCATCGTCCACGCCGTTTCGGGCTTCCTCCTCGAACAGGGCGGCAACATCCTGGAAGCAGGCCAGTTCGATGACCCCGACACGGGTCTGTTCTTCATGCGCGTGCACTTCGCCGCACCGAAGGCGGACTTCGCGTCGGCTTTCGGCCCGGTGGCCGAGCGCTTCGGCATGCGATTCCGCTTCGCCGACGCGGCCCGCCCCATGCCGACGCTGATCCTGGTCTCGAAGCTGGGCCACTGCCTGAACGATCTGCTGTTCCGCTGGCGCTCCGGGCTGCTGCCGATCGACATCCGCGCGATCGTGTCGAACCATCGCGATTTCTACCAGCTGGCGGCGTCCTACGACATTCCCTTCCACCACGTGCCGGTCACTGCCGCGACGAAGGCCCATGCCGAGGCGCGCCTGCTGGAGATCGCCGACTGCGAGGGCGTCGAGCTGGTGGTGCTGGCCCGCTACATGCAGATCCTGTCGGCCGAACTGTGCGGCAAGCTCGAGGGCCGCGCGATCAACATCCACCATTCCTTCCTGCCCAGCTTCAAGGGCGCTCGCCCCTACCAGCAGGCCCATGATCGCGGCGTGAAGCTGATCGGCGCGACCGCCCACTACGTGACCACCGACCTCGACGAGGGCCCGATCATCGAGCAGGACGTGGCCCGCGTGGATCACGCGATGGACGTGCCGACGCTGACCGCGATCGGGCGCGATGTGGAGAACGTGGTGCTGGCCCGGGCGCTGAAATGGCATGCCGAGCGCCGGATCGTCCTGAACGGCTCGAAGACGGTGGTGTTCCGCTAGCCGCCCAAGGACAGCGCCGGCGACCACGGCCCGGCGCGCGCCGCCTTCATGGCTTGCATGTAGGATTCACCGGCGGGTCGGGATTCGCGTCGGGCCCGCCTCGAACGACCGGAGGACGACATGAACGCGAGAGACTCCGCCACCGCTGCCAGACCCGCCGGCGCCCAGGCTGGCGCGCTCGACTACCAGTCGGGCTTCGGCAACGAGTTCGCCACCGAGGCGCTGCCCGGCGCGCTCCCGGTCGGCCGGAATTCCCCGCAGCGCTGCCCCTACGGTCTGTACGCCGAGCAGATTTCCGGCACCGCCTTCACCGCGCCGCGCGGCGCCAACCGACGCAGCTGGCTGTACCGCATGCGTCCGGCCGCGGTGCACCGCCCCTTCGCGCGGATCGACGACGGCCTGCTGAGCAACGACTTCGGCGCGCTGCCGACCTCGCCCAACCAGCTGCGCTGGGACCCGCTGGCGCTGCCCGCAGCCGGCGAGTCGGTGGACTTCGCGAGCGGCCTGGCCACGATGGGCGGCAACGGCGACCCGGCCGCCATGTCCGGCTGCGCCATTCACGTCTACCGAGCCAACGCCTCGATGCGCGAGCGCTTCTTCTGCGACGCCGACGGCGAGCTGCTGCTCGTGCCGCAGCTCGGCCGGCTGCGCCTGGTCACCGAGCTGGGCCGGCTCGAGGTCGAGCCGCAGGAGATCGCGGTGATCCCCCGCGGCATCCGGTTCCGCGTCGAGCTGCCCGACCTGAAGTCGGAAGGCGGCACGCTGGATGCCGCGCGCGGCTACGTCTGCGAGAACTTCGGCGCGCCGTTTCGCCTGCCCGACCTGGGGCCGATCGGCGCCAACGGCCTGGCCAACCCGCGCGACTTCCTCGCGCCGGTGGCCTGGTACGAGGAGCGCGAAGGCGACTTCGAGCTGGTGGCCAAGTTCCTCGGCCACCTGTGGGCCGCCCCGATCGGGCACTCGCCGATCGACGTGGTCGCCTGGCACGGCAACCACGTGCCGTACAAGTACGACCTGCGCCGCTTCAACGCGATCGGGTCGATCAGCTACGACCACCCGGATCCGTCGATCTTCCTGGTGCTGCAGTCGGTGTCCGACACGCCGGGCGTGGACGCGATCGACTTCGTGATCTTCCCGCCGCGCATCCTCGCCATGGAGGACACCTTCCGGCCGCCCTGGTTCCACCGCAACGTGGCCAGCGAGTTCATGGGGCTGGTGCACGGCGCCTACGACGCCAGGCAGGGCGGCTTCGTGCCGGGCGGCGCGAGCCTGCACAACTGCATGAGCGGCCACGGGCCCGACGCGGAGACCTTCGCCAAGGCCAGCGTGGCGGACACCTGCCAGCCGCACTACATCCGCGACACGATGGCCTTCATGTTCGAGACGCGCCTGCCGATCCGGCCCACGCGCTTCGCGCTGGAGGCGCCCGAATTGCAGCGCGACTACTTCACCTGCTGGCAGGGACTCGCCAAGCACTTCAACGGACAGCCATGATCAACGAAACCCACGACGCCGGCCTGCGCAGCTGGGTCGCCTCGGCCAACACGCCCGGCACCGACTTCCCGGTCCAGAACCTGCCCTTCGCGGTCTTCCGCCGTCGCGGCAGCGCCGAGGCCTGGCGAGGCGGCGTCGCGATTGGCGACCAGGTCCTCGACCTGGCCGCCGCGCACGCGACTGGCGCCTTTGCCGGCGAAGCCGCGGTCGCCGCCGCGCACGCCTCGGCCGCCACGTTCAACGGCCTGATGGCGCTCGGCCCCCGCTACGGGTCGGCGCTGCGCCTGGCGTTGTCGCGTGCGCTGCGCGAGGGCGCCGCCCAGGCCGGCTCGCTGGCCGCCTGCCTGGTGCCGCAGCGCGAGGCCGAGTACACCGTGCCCGCCCGGATCGGCGACTACACCGACTTCTACGCCTCGGTGCACCACGCGACCAACATCGGCCGGCTGTTCCGCCCCGACAATCCGCTGATGCCGAACTTCAAGTGGATCCCGATCGGCTATCACGGCCGCGTGTCCTCGATCGGGGTGAGCGGCCAGCGCTTCCGCCGACCCAAGGGCCAGATCATGCCGCCCGGCGAGAGCGCCCCGCTGTTCTCCGCCTGCCGGCGCCTCGACTACGAGCTCGAGGTCGGGATCTGGGTGGGGCAAGGCAACGCGCTGGGCGAACCGATCCCGATCGACCGGGTCGACGAGCACGTGTTCGGACTGTGCCTGCTCAACGACTGGTCGGCGCGCGACATCCAGGCCTGGGAGTACCAGCCGCTCGGCCCCTTCCTGGCCAAGAACTTCGCCACCACGATCTCGCCCTGGATCGTCACGCTCGAGGCGCTCGCGCCGTACCGGACCGCCTGGAGCCGCCCGGCCGAGGACCCGCAGCCACTCGCCTACCTGGACGGCGAAGGCGTCCGCAAGCACGGCGCGATCGACTTGCAGCTCGAGGCCTGGATCGAGAGCGCGAAGATGCGCGCCGACGGCAGCGGCGCGTGCCGGCTGTCGCACACCAGCCTGCGCCACTCGTACTGGACCGTGGGCCAGATGGTGGCCCACCACTCGGTCGGCGGCTGCAACCTGCAGCCCGGCGACCTGCTCGGCACCGGCACCCAGTCCGGGCCCTCGCTCGACGAGGCCGGCGCGCTGATCGAGCTGTCGGCCGGCGGCAAGAACCCGGTCTCGCTGCCCAACGGCGAGAACCGTACCTTCCTGGAAGACGGCGACGCGGTGATCCTGCGCGGCTGGTGCGAGCGGAAGGGGTTTGCGAGGATCGGGTTCGGGGAGTGCCGCGGCGAGGTGCTCCCGGCCAGCGGGGACTGACGCCGCTCGCGGCTCGGCCCGCGTTCGGACTTCGCGGCGGCGTGCTCTCGGCGGGCCGGGCGTCGCGGCGCTCGCCCGGCTGGCGGGGCTTGGCTTTTCCCGGACAGACGGCTTCGCCCCTCGCCTGCGGCGAGGGGTTCCGGCGCCTTCCTCGTCAGCGGCGGCTCGGGCGCAACTCGCGAGCCCTGCGGGCTCGCTCGGACAGCGCCCTCGCTGATCGCCGCTTCCTTCGGAAGCCCGCCGCTTGCCGAATGTCCGGGAAAAGCCAAGCCCCGCCAGCCGGCCTGGGATGCGGTGACGTGCGCAGCCGTGACGAGCGCGACGACACCGGGCGGGCCGAACACGGGCCGAGCCGCGAGCGCCGGCATCCCGCTGTCCTCACGCAGCCATGAAGAAACGGCGGCGAGCGAGGCGAGCGCCCTCGCGCTCACGCATGACTCGACATCCAGGTCCGGCGGAGGCTCGGCTTCGCGCGGGACAGTGTGCAAGCCGAGCGCCACGGAAAGAAATCTCGCGGGCCCCGCTCATCCGCGCGAAGCGCGCATGAGGCGGGTGCGAGATTTCGACGTGGGCGAGGGAAGCCCCGCCAACGGCGGGGCCGCAGCACCCTGTCCCGCGCGAAGCCGAGCCTCCGCCGGACCGGGCGTACGAAAAGAGCGAGAGCGCGCCGGCGATCAGCCGAGCGAGCGCTCAGGTGTCGAGCGTCTGGCTCATCGCCTCGGCCGCCGACTGCATCTCCGGCAGCAGCTGCACGGCCTCGTCCATCGGCAGCCGCGACACCGGCGCGTGCACCGACACCGCGGCCACCACGCGGCCGTCGCCGTCGTGCACCGGGACCGCCATCGCGAAGATGCCGGGCAGGTACTCCTCGCACTCGGTCGAGTAACCGCGTTCGCGGATCAGCTCGAATTCCTCGAACAGACGCCCCGGCTCGGTCAGCGTGCGCGGGGTGTTGCGCACCAGGGGGAGCTGCCGCACCAGGCGTTCGCGGCTGCGCCGGGGCATGTGCGCCATGAACAGCTTGCCACTGGCCGACGAGTGAATCGGCACGGTGGTTCCCGCGGTGATCGTGATCTTCAACGGCCAGGAAGTCTCGACCCGGTCCAGGCAGAGCACCGTGCTGCCGTTGGCGATCGTCAGGTTGCACGTCTCGCCGACCTGCTCGACCAGCTCTTCCAGGATCGCGCGGCGCGCCGAGCGCGCGGGCGAGGTCAGCAGCACTTCGCCCGCCAGCTGGTTCATGCGCGGACCGCAGTGATAGCGCTTGCTGCCTGGCTCGCGACCGACCAGCCCGGCGTGCTCGAGCGTGGAGAGGATCCTGAACACCGTCGGCTTGGGCAGGTCCACCGCCTTGCAGATCTCGGCGAGCTGCGGCGGGGCATGGCAGGCGGCGATCGCCTCGAGAACCCGCATCGCCCTCAGGATGGCGGAGCCGGCCGGAACCGGTTCGCCGGGGCCCGCGCCGGGCCCGGAAGCGATCGATCCTGCCGGGGCCTCCTGCCCTTCGTCCGCCTGGTAGTCGCTGGTGAAATCGCTCATTTCGGAAACTATTCGCGCCGTTCGTTTCGTTTTTTCCGGATTCTGGCAAGTGTACCTGCAATCCGGAAGGAACCCGAGTGCGAGCGGCCGCCGTGTAAACTTGATCGTTTGACCTTCCGGCCCCCTCCGAGCCCCCGTCCCGAGCCCTTCAGCGCCATGCAAGAGAAATACGACGCCCGCGCGGTCGAAGCCGCCGCGCAGTCCGAATGGCAGGCCACCGACGCCTACCGCGCGATCGAGAACGATCCGCGTTTCCCGAAAGGCAAGTTCTACGCCTGCTCGATGCTGCCCTACCCCTCGGGCAAGCTGCACATGGGGCACGTGCGCAACTACACGATCAACGACGTCATGTACCGGCATCTGCGGATGAACGGCTACAACGTGCTGATGCCCATGGGCTGGGACGCCTTCGGCCTGCCCGCCGAGAACGCCGCGATGAAGAACCGCGTGGCGCCGGCGAAGTGGACCTGGGACAACATCGCCTACATGAAGAAGCAGATGCAGGCGATGGGGCTGGCGATCGACTGGTCGCGCGAGGTCGCCACCTGCTCGCCCGACTACTACAAGTGGAACCAGTGGCTGTTCCTGAAGATGCTCGAGCACGGCATCGCCTACCTGAAGACCGGCACGGTGAACTGGGACCCGGTCGACCAGACGGTGCTGGCCAACGAGCAGGTGATCGACGGGCGCGGCTGGCGCTCGGGCGCGCTGGTCGAGAAGCGCGAGATCCCGATGTACTACCTCGGCATCACCCGCTATGCCGACGAGCTGATCTCGGAGCTCGAGGGCCTGGGCTGGCCCGAGCGGGTCAAGCTGATGCAGGAGAACTGGATCGGCCGTTCCACCGGCGTGCGCTTCGCCTTCACCCACGACATCCGTGATGCGCAGGGCAATCTGGTCGACGACGGCCGCATGTACGTCTTCACCACCCGGGCCGACACGATCATGGGCGTGACCTTCGTGGCGGTGGCGCCCGAGCACCCGATCGCCGAGGTCGCGGCCGCCGCCGACCCCGATCTCGCCGCTTTCGTCGAGACGTGCCGCAAGGGCGGCGCGACCGAAGCCGAGATCGCCACCCGCGAGAAGGACGGGCGGCCGACCGGCCTCACCGTCACCCATCCGCTGACCGGCGAACCGGTCGAGGTCTGGATCGGCAACTACGTGCTGATGAGCTACGGCGACGGCGCGGTCATGGGCGTGCCGGCGCACGACGAGCGCGACTTCGCCTTCGCGAAGAAACTCGGCCTGCCGATCCGGCAGGTCGTGGCGCGCGCGGGCAAGCCGGCCGGCGAGGACTTCTCCACCGACGCCTGGCAGGAGTGGTACGCCCTGAAGGAAGGCGTGGCCTGCGTGAACTCGGGCCGGTACGACGGTCTGCCCTACGAGGCCGCGGTCGACGCGATCGCCGCCGACCTGGCCGCGAAGGGCCTGGGCGAGAAGCGCGTGCAGTACCGGCTGCGCGACTGGGGCGTCTCCCGGCAACGCTACTGGGGCACGCCGATCCCGATCATCCACTGCGATGACTGCGGCGCAGTGCCGGTGCCCTGCGAAGACCTGCCGGTGGTGCTGCCCGAGGACCTGATCCCGGACGGCAGCGGCAATCCGCTGGCGAAGAACGAAGCCTTCCTGAAGTGCCAGTGCCCGAAATGCGGCAAACCCGCGCGGCGCGAGACCGACACGATGGACACCTTCGTCGACTCGTCCTGGTACTACATGCGCTATTGCTCGCCCCACAACGCCGATGCGATGGTCGACGCGCGCAACGACTACTGGATGCCGATGGACCAGTACATCGGCGGCATCGAGCATGCGGTGCTCCACCTGCTCTACGCGCGCTTCTGGACCAAGGTGATGCGCGACATCCAGGGCGACTTCCCGGGCGACGCCTCGCGCGGCCTGGTGAAGTTCGACGAGCCCTTCACCAACCTGCTCTGCCAGGGCATGGTCCTCAACCACATCTTCTTTCGCAAGGGCGAGAAGGGCGGCATCGAGTACTTCTGGCCCGACGACATCGAGTGGGTCCACGACGACACCGGCAAGCCGGTCTCGTGCGTCTCGAAGACCGACGGCCAGCCGGTCGAGTACGGCGGCATCGGCACGATGTCCAAGAGCAAGAACAACGGTGTCGACCCGCAGTCGCTGATCGACCAGTACGGCGCCGACACCGCGCGGCTCTTCGTGATGTTCGCCTCGCCGCCCGAGCAGACGCTCGAGTGGTCGGGCGCCGGCGTCGACGGCGCCCAGCGCTTCCTGCGCCGCCTGTGGGGCTGCGCGCACGCGCGCCACGAGGCGGTTCGCGGCGCCGGCCCGGTCGACGCGGCCGCGCTCGACGACATGCAGAAGGCCTTGCGCCGCGAGATCCACACGATCCTCAGGCAGGCCGACTACGACTACCAGCGCAAGCAGTACAACACCGTGGTCTCGGCCACGATGAAGATGCTGAATGCGATCGACGGCGCCGACATCGCCGCCACGGCGGCCGGGGCGGCGGTGTTGCGCGAATCGCTGTCCATCCTGATCCGGGTGCTCTACCCCGTCGTGCCGCACGTCACCCAGGCGCTTTGGCAGCAGCTCGGCCTCGCCGACACGCACGGCCCGCTGCTCGACGCCCCCTGGCCGCAGGTCGACGAGGCCGCGCTGGTGCAGGACGAGATCGAGCTGGTGCTGCAGATCAACGGCAAGGTGCGCGGCTCGGTCAGGATTTCGGCGCAGGCCGACCGCGCGGCGATCGAGGCCGCCGCGATGGCCACCGAGGCCTGGACCCGCCACGCCGCAGGCCGCTCGCCGAAGAAGGCCATCGTCGTGCCGGGCCGGCTGGTCAACCTGGTCGTCTGAACATGCGCCGGCGACTGTTCGCGGCCGGCCTTCTGGGCGCCGCCTCGCTGCTCGCCGGCTGCGGGTTTCGGCTGCGCCGTTCCGCAGCCCTGCCCTTCCGCACGCTCTACACCGGTTTCGCGCCCACCTCGGCGATCGGCGCCGAGTTCCGGCGGCTGGTGCGGGTGGCCGAGGACACCGAGCTGGTCGACGACCCGAAGAAGGCCGAGGCGCGGCTCGAGGTGCTTCGCGAGCAGCGCGAGCGCGAAGTCGTCGCCTTCTCGACCACCGGCCGGCCGCGCGAGTACCAGCTGCGCCTGCGCTTCGGCTTCCGGGTGGTGGACGCGCAGTCGCGCGAGCTGCTGCCCCCCACCGAACTGGTGCTGTCGCGCGACATCACGTCGACCGACATCGAGGTCGTGGCCAAGCAGCAGGAAGAGGAGCTGCTCTTCCGCGACATGCAGTCGGACCTCGTCCAGCAGCTGCTGCGCCGGCTCGCCGCGATTCCGCGGCCGTGAGCCAGGTGCGCCCCGAGGGACTGGCCGCCGCGCTGGAGCGCGGGCTGCCCGCGATCGCCTGGATCCACGGCGACGAGCACTTGCTCGCGCTCGAGGCCGCCGACGCGGTGCGGGCCGCCGCCCGAGCCGCCGGCGCCACTGAGCGCATCGTCTTCGAGGGCGGACGCGGCTTCCGGCCAGAAGCTCTCGCGGCCGAGGCCGGCGCGCTGTCCCTGTTCGGCGAGGGCAAGCTGCTCGAGCTGCGGCTCGCGGCCAAGCCGGGCAGGGAGATCGGCCAGTTGCTCGCCGACCTCGCCGCCCGGCTGCCCGACGAAGTCAGGCTGCTGGTGCAGAGCCCGCGGCTGGACCGCGCGGTCACCGACAGCGCCTGGTTCGCCGCGGTGGATCGTCACGCGATCGTGGTGCCGGTCTACCCGGTCGCCCGCCAGCAACTGCCGCAGTGGATCGGCGCGCGGCTCGCTCGCCAGCGCCAGCGCGCCGACCCCGACACGCTGGCGTTCATCGCCGAGCGGGTCGAAGGCAACCTGCTGGCCGCCCACCAGGAGATCCGCAAGCTCGCGCTGCTCTTCCCGGAAGGTCCCTTGCCGGCCGAGGAGACCCGTGCCGCCGTGCTCAACGTGGCCCGCTACGGGGCCTTCGACCTGGTCGAGCCGATGCTGGGCGGCGATGCCGCCCGCACCCTGCGCACGCTGGAAGGCCTGCGCGCCGAAGGCGAGGCCGGGCCGCTGATCCTGTGGAGCGTGGCCGACGCGCTGCGCACGCTGCTCAGGCTGCACGAGGCCCTCGCCGCCGGCCGGCCGATCGCCGGCGAACTGCGCGCCGCCCGCGTGTTCGGTCCGCGCGAGCAGCTGTTCCAGGGCGCCCTGCGCAGGCTGGACGCCGAGACGGTGCGCGACACGCTGCAGCAGGCGGCGCTGACCGATAAAATGATGAAGGGTCTGGCGGCGGGCGACGCGTGGCGCGCGCTCGAGACGCTGGCCCTCGCGATCGCCGGCGCCCGCCCGCCGGCCAGGAAACACCGTGGACATTGACGCCCGCCCCATCGACATCGACGCCTACGTGGCCGACCTGGGCCGCCGCGCCCGCCGCGCCTCGCGCGCCATGGCGCGCGCCGGTACCGCCGCCAAGAACCGCGCCCTCGAGGCGACCGCCGCCGCCATCCGCGCCGCCGCTCCCGAGCTGAAGGCCGCGAACGCCAGGGACCTCGAGGCCGCGCGCGCCGCCGGCCACGACGCGGCCTTCGTGGACCGGCTCGCGCTGACCGACGCGGTCATCGCCGGCATGGCCGACGGCCTGGCCCAGATCGTCGCCCTGCCCGACCCGGTGGGCGAGATGAGCAAGCTGCGCTACCGCCCCACCGGCATACAGGTGGGCCAGATGCGGGTGCCGCTCGGCGTGATCGGCATCGTGTACGAGTCGCGCCCGAACGTGACCATCGACGCGGCCGGCCTGTGCATCAAGTCGGGCAATGCCACGATCCTGCGCGGCGGCTCCGAGGCCATCCACAGCAACCGGGCGCTGGCCGAACTGATCCGCCGCGGCCTGGCCGAGGCCGGCCTGCCCGAAGACGCGGTGCAGCTGATCGCCGTCACCGACCGCGCCGCGGTCGGCGCGCTGATCACCCGTCCGGAGTACGTCGACGTGATCGTGCCGCGCGGCGGAAAGTCGCTGATCGAGCGCATCGCCCGCGAGGCCAAGGTGCCCACGATCAAGCACCTCGACGGCATCTGTCACGTCTACATCGACGACGCCGCCGATCCCGACAAGGCCATCCGGATCGCCGACAACGCCAAGACCCAGCGCTACTCGCCCTGCAACACCATGGAGACGCTGCTGGTCGCCGAGGGCATCGCCGGTCGGATCCTGCCGCCGCTCGGCCGGATCTACGCCGACAAGGGCGTCGAGCTGCGCGGCGACACGCGCTCGCGCGAGCTCCTGGCGGCCGCCGGCATCGCCTGCCGCGAGGCCACCGAGGAAGACTGGCGCACCGAGTACCTGGCGCCGATCCTCGCCATCCGGGTGGTGGCGGGGCTCGACGCCGCGATCGAGCACATCGCCACTTACGGCTCGCAGCACACCGACGCGATCGTCACCGAGCACCACGGCCGCGCCATGCGCTTCCTGCGCGAGGTGGACTCGGCCTCGGTCATGATCAACGCGTCGACCCGCTTCGCCGACGGCTTCGAGTACGGGCTGGGAGCCGAGATCGGCATCTCCACCGACAAGCTGCACGCGCGCGGCCCGGTCGGCCTCGAGGGCCTTACCTCGCTGAAGTACGTCGTCTTCGGCGACGGCCAGGTGCGGGGCTGATCGCCTTGGGTTCCGGCTACCTCTGGGTCAAGGCCTTCCACATCGTCTTCATGACGAGCTGGTTCGCCGGCCTGTTCTACCTGCCGCGCATATTCGTGAACCTGGCCATGGTCGACGGGCCCGGCGCCGAACGCGACCGGCTCCTGCTGATGGCCGGCAAACTCTGGCGATTCATGCAGCCGCTGATGCTGCTGGCCATCG
Source organism: Zeimonas arvi (assembly GCF_008039575.1). Lineage (GTDB taxonomy): Bacteria > Pseudomonadota > Gammaproteobacteria > Burkholderiales > Burkholderiaceae_E > Zeimonas > Zeimonas arvi. The sequence goes on from NZ_VDUY01000001.1 coordinate 164,570, forward strand.
CGCTGGGGCTCTGGCTCTGGCTGGGCTACGGCGTGGGGGTCGGCGCAGGCTGGATGCACGCCAAGCTCGCGATCGTGGCCCTGCTGCTCGGCTATCACCATGCCTGCGGCCGCCTGCTCGAGCGCCTGGCCGCGGGCGCCGACACCCGCTCGCACGTCTGGTACCGCTGGTTCAACGAGGTGCCGGTGCTGGCGCTGCTGGCCGTGGTCGTGCTGGTCGTCGTCAAGCCTTTCTAGGAGAAGAAGATGAAGACGATCCGCTACTACATGGCGCCGCAGTCCCCCTGGACCTGGCTGGGCCACGATCGCCTGATCGCGATCGCGAAACGCCACGGCGCCGAGATCGACCTGCGGCCCGCCGACCTCAACCGCGTGTTTCCGGTGTCGGGCGGCCTGCCACTGGCCAAGCGCGCGCCGCAGCGCCAGGCGTACAGACTGGTCGAGCTCGCACGCTGGTCGAAGTTCCTCGGCGTGCCGCTGAACCTGCATCCGAAGTTCTTCCCGGTACCCGGCGATGACGCTTCCAGGCTCATCGTTTCCGCTCGCGAAGTCGCCGGGAACGACGCCGGCCTGAACCTTGCCGGCGCGCTGCTGCGCGCGGTCTGGGTGGAGGAGCGCGACATCGCCGACGCCGGCACGCTGCGCGCGATCGCCGCCGAATGCGGGCTCGACGCCGGCGCACTCGACGCCGCCCGCGATGCCGCCGCCGCGATCTACGAGCGCAACACGCAGGACGCGATCGAGGCCAAGGTCTTCGGCGCGCCCTGGTACGAGTATCGCGGCGAGCCCTTCTGGGGCCAGGACCGGCTCGATTTCCTCGACCGCGCGCTGGCCACCGCCTGACCCGCGGCCCCGTGACCTGGAACCTGTTCTCCCCCTGTCCGCGAGGCCTGGAGCCGGCGCTCGCCGCCGAGCTCACCGGGCTCGGCGCGACCACCAGCCGGCCGGTGGCCGGTGGCGTGGTCTTCAACGGCGATCGTCGCGTCGCGTATCTCGCCAACCTGCGCTCGCGCCTGGCGAGCCGGGTGCTGCGCGAGGTCGGCCGGCGCCGCTACCGCGGCCCGGAGGACCTGTACAAGCTCGCCGCCGGCATCGAATGGGAGCGCCATTTCGACGGCCGGCACACGCTGCGGGTCGACACCAGCGCGACCCGCTCGCCGCTGCGCAGCCTCAATTTCGCGACCCTGCGCATCAAGGACGCGATCGTCGACCGGTTGCGCGAACGCACCGGCGATCGGCCGTCGATCGACACCCGGGCGCCCGACGCGCGGGTCTGGCTCTTCCTGGAGCCGCAGGAAGCCACCCTCTACCTCGACCTGTCGGGCGAGCCGCTGTTCAAGCGCGGCTGGCGCTCGGGGCGCGACGACGGCGGCGACGCACCGCTCAAGGAGAATCTCGCCGCCGGCCTGCTGGTGCTCGCCGGATGGACTCCGGAACAGGCTCTGGCCGATCCGTTCTGCGGCTCGGGCACCATCGCGATCGAGGCCGCCTGCGTCGCCTGCGACATCGCACCCGGCCTCTCGCGCGACTTCGGCTTCGAGCGCCTGCTCGACCACGACGCCGTGCTGTGGGCGCAACTGCGCGGCGAGGCGGTGCGGCAGGCCCAGGCCGGCATCGCGCGCGCCACGGCCCTGCGGATCGCCGCCTCGGACATCGACCCCGAGGCCATCGCCCGCGCCCGCCGAAACCAGGAGCGCGCCGGCCTGCCCGAAGGGACGATCCGCTGGCAGGTCGCCGACGTCGCGAGCCTGCGCCCGCCCTTCGCGCAGCCCGGGCTGGTCGTGAGCAACCCGCCCTATGGCGAGCGGCTCGAGGCCGGGCCTGCGCCGGGCGCCCACGACGCGGCGATGCGCGCCGTGGGCGCGTCGCTGCGCAGCGACTGGGCCGGCTGGCGGATCTGGATGCTGAGCGCCGACCCTGCGCTGCCTCGGCAGATCGGGATGAAGGAGAACCGCCGCACGCCGCTCTTCAACGGCGCGCTCGAATGCCGCTTCTTCAGGTTCGACGTGTTCGCGCCAGGCGAGCGGCCCGAAAGGCCCAGGCCGCCAGGCAAGCCCAGCCCGCAATGAAGGCCACGCCGCCCAGCGGCGTGATCGCGCCCAGCGCGCGGACGCCGGTCAGGACCAGCGCGTAGAGGCTGCCCGAGAACACCAGGATCCCCGCCACGAAGAGCCAGCCCGCCGCGCTCGCGAGCCGCCCGGGCGCGACGGCGATCGCCCACGCCACCGCCAGCAGGCCCAGCGCGTGGTACATCTGGTAGCGCGCGCCGGTCTCGAACACCGCGAGCATCGCCGGATCGACCCGCGCGCGCAGGCCGTGCGCGCCGAAGGCGCCGGCCGCCACCGCGATCATCGCGAACAGCGCGCCCAGCGCGAAGAAGCGCAGTGCCGAGGGGCTGGGATCCGTCACGACGCCCCCGCTCACCACTGGTAGCCCAGCCCGAGCAGCCAGGTCGAGTCGGTCGAGCGCCGGCCGGGCGACGGTTCGCGCTCCCAGTCGACGTTGAGCTGCAGCGAAGCGGTCAGGCCCTCGCGCACCGGCAGGCGGATGCCGCTGCGGCTTCGCATCGTCATCTTTCCGGTGTCTTCCAGATTCCAGTAGCCTTGCTGGTCGTGGAAGAGCTCGGCGCTTGCGAAGTCGAGCCGGTGCTTGAAGTCCACGCCCCAGCCAGCCGCGGGATAGGCCTCGTCGGGCGCGGCGATCCGGTCCTCGCTGACCGCGTCGGCGCCGGCGCGCAGCGAGAGCTGCGTGCGCTCGCTGTCGAGCAACTGCCAGCCGTAACCTGCGCCGACCGCACTGCGCAAGGACAGGTCCTTGAAGCGATCGCGTTCGAGCGAGCCGCGCAGGTACCAGAAACGAGTCTCCTCGACGAAGCGGTCGCGCTTGCCGCTCGCCAGCCAGTGATCGGCGGTGGTCTGCCCGCCGTCGCTCTCGCGCCGCAGCTTCAGCCCCAGGTCGTAGCGCCAGTCCCGCGCGCGAGCCGCGAAATCGGCCTCGGCCCAGATCCGCTCGCTGTCGCTGTTGCCCTCGGACCAGCCGGTCGACAGCATGACCCGCCCCTTGTAGGCGACGCCGTCCTCAGTCTCGTGCGGCTTGGGCCGCAGAAGCGCCACCCGCGACATCGGCACCTGCTTCGGACCGTCGCCTTCGTCGATGGTCACGACACCGGGCGCCTCGGCAAGCCCGAAGGTGGCGCGATTCGGCTCGCCGCCCCACTGGCGCGACCAGCGGACGGGGCGGTCGGTAGCGAAGCTCGCCACTTCGGCCCGGTCGATCGAGACCTCGCCGCCCCACTGGGTGGCGAGCGTCAGCTTGTCGGGCGACAGATGCTTGATCGTGCCGGACAGGCGATCGCCGTTGCGCAGCACCACCGTATCGGCCAGGGCGAGGCCCGAGGCGCCGGCGAGCAGCAAGGCAGCCAGCATCCGCGTGCCGCCGGACGCCCGGGCCGCGGGGCACGGACGCGCCACCGTCGGATTCGCGGTCATTCGGGTTTCTCCGGTTGGAAAGGCCCCCTTATAGGCGATCGACCGGGACGACGCAAATCGGCAGACGGCCGGCACGTCGAAGAGGCTGACATCTGCTTCGAATCGGGCTATAATTGTTTTTATTCGAAGCCGATTTTCTCGGATCTAACGTCGATTCGGCAGTCGTGCACACGCCGTGCATCTGTCGGTTCGGGCGGCAACCAGGCTGCGTCCGGATCCGTCGTGCTCCCGGGTCGCGCGCCCGGGTTCCCGCCACGAATCGGACTTCATCCCGCCGCCGCGCCGGTTCCGCCCCGAACCAGCCCCTGTCAGCCAGCCCGGCCGACAATGCCGCGCGGCACGCCTGTCCGGCTCGTCCCGGCCCTCAAACCAGACGACAAGCGTCGCTCGCTGGCGCCTGTCCCACTCGTCCGGAGAAATCACATGGCGAAAGAAGAACTGATCGAAATGCAAGGCGTCGTCGAAGAGGTGCTGCCCGACACCCGCTACCGTGTCCGGCTCGACAACGGCCACGCGCTGTCCGCCTACGCGGCCGGCAAGATGAAGAAGCACCGCATCCGGGTGCTGGCAGGCGACCGCGTCACGCTCGAACTCTCGCCCTACGACCTGACCAAGGGTCGCATCCGCTTCCGCCACAAGTAAGCGACGGCGAGGCCCCCGGCGGCATCGAGCGGCGGCGATGGCCGCCGTCGGCGCCCCGCGGATCAGACGATCCCGAGGTGCTCGATGCCCGCGTTCAGGTCGCGCTCGGTGCGCTTGCTGTTCAGCTTGATGTTCAGCCGCAGGTCGTTGACCGAATCGGCATTGCGCAGCGCATCCTCGTAGGTGATCCGTCCGGACTCGAACAGGTCGAACAGTGCCTGGTCGAAGGTCTGCATCCCGAGTTCGCGGCTCTTCTTCATGATCTCCTTGATCTGCCCGACTTCGCCCTTGAAGATCAGGTCGGCGATCAGCGGCGAGTTCAGCAGGATCTCCACCGCGGGCACCCTGCCCTTGCCCGAGGCCATCGGAATCAGGCGCTGCGAGACGATCGCGCGCAGGTTGAGTGACAGATCCATCAAGAGCTGAAGGCGCCGCTCCTCGGGGAAGAAGTTGATGATCCGGTCCAGTGCCTGGTTGGCGCTGTTCGAGTGCAGGGTGGCCAGGCACAGGTGACCGGTCTCGGCAAAGGCCACCGCGTGCTCCATCGTCTCGCGGTCGCGGATCTCGCCGATCATGATCACGTCGGGCGCCTGGCGCAGCGTGTTCTTCAGCGCCACCTCCCAGCTCTCGGTGTCCACGCCCACCTCGCGGTGCGTGACGATGCAGTTCCGGTGCGGGTGAACGAACTCCACCGGGTCCTCGATCGTCACGATGTGCCCGTGGGTGCTTTCGTTCCGGTGACCCACCACCGCCGCCAAGGTGTTCGACTTGCCCGAGCCGGTCGCCCCCACCACGATCATCAACCCGCGCTTGGTCAGCGCCAGTTCCTTGAGCACCGCCGGGAGCTGAAGCTGCTCGAAGCTCGGGATCTCGGTGTTGATCGTGCGCAGCACGATGCCTACGCGGCCCAGCTGCATGAAGGCGTTCACCCGGAAACGGCCGATGCCCGAGGGGCTGATCGCGAAGTTCACCTCCTTGTGCGCCTCGAACTCCGCCGCCTGCTTGTCGTTCATCAGCGCGCGGGCCAGCTCGATCGTGTGCTGCGAGCTCAGCGCGACGTTCGAGACCGGCTGGAGCTTCCCGTCGATCTTGAAGGCCGGCGGAAACTCGGCGGTCAGGAAGAGGTCCGATCCGCCCTTGGTCATCATCAGGCGCAGCAGGTCGTGAAGGAATTTCGAGGCCTGTTCGCGTTCCATATGTGCTCCTAGATTCTCGCTCCGGCCGCCGGCTCGACGTCGGCTGCGCCAACGTCAGTCCGCGCCGGAGTTTCCCAGGATGACTGCGTCATCCAGGGAAATTCTCTTTCACGGTGGCGACGGCTCGGGCGTCGGCCATCGAGACCTTGTTCTTGCGGACCAGATCGGTCAGGCACTGGTCGAGCGTCTGCATGCCCAGGGCGCCGCCGGTCTGGATCGCCGAGTTCATCTGGGCGACCTTGGCCTCGCGGATCAGGTTCCGGATCGCCGGCGTGCCGATCATGATCTCGTGCGCCGCCACCCTGCCCTTGCCGTCCTTGGTCTTCATCAGCGTCTGCGAGATCACCGCGCGCAGCGACTCGGACAGCATCGCTCGGACCATGTCCTTCTCGGCGGCCGGGAACACGTCGATGATCCGGTCGATGGTCTTGGCGGCCGACGAGGTGTGCAGCGTGCCGAACACCAGGTGACCGGTCTCGGCCGCGGTGAGGGCCAGCCGGATCGTCTCGAGGTCGCGCAGCTCGCCCACCAGGATCACGTCCGGGTCCTCGCGCAGCGCCGAGCGCAGCGCGTTGTTGAACGACAGCGTCATCGGGCCGACTTCGCGCTGGTTGATCAGGCAGCGCTTGGACTCGTGGACGAACTCGATCGGGTCCTCCACGGTCAGGATGTGGCCGTAGACGTTCTCGTTGACGTGGTTGATCATCGCCGCCAGCGTCGTGGACTTGCCCGAACCGGTGGGCCCGGTCACCAGCACCAGGCCGCGAGGCGTCATCGAAAGCTCCTGGAACACCTTGGGCGCGTTCAGGTCCTCCAGCGACAGGATCTTCGACGGGATGGTCCGCATCACCGCGCCCGCGCCCCGCTGCTGCACGAAGGCGTTGACCCGGAACCGTGCCAGGCCCGGGATCGCGAAGGAGAAGTCGCACTCGAGGTTTTCCTCGTACTCCTTGCGCTGCGAGTCGTTCATGATGTCGTAGATCATGCCGTGCACCTCCTTGTGTTCCATCGGAGGCAGGTTGATCCGGCGCACGTCGCCATGCACCCGGATCATCGGCGGAAGGCCCGACGACAGGTGCAGGTCCGACGCGTTGTTCTTCACGGCGAACGCAAGCAGCTCGGCAATGTCCATCTCGATCCCTCGGAATGCTGCGGTGTTCCTGCTATCTTGGCCGGGCGACTCCCGGCGAGGCGAGCGCCGGCGGAACGAACGGAGAACCAGACGATGAACGGCAGCCCTTCCCCCGACCCTGCCCGAGCCGCGTTGCGCGAGCACGACGCGGGGGAGCGTGTCGTTCCATCCGAAGCGCGGGAGCGCGTCGTTCCGCCTGGTGCGCAGGGACTGGCCGGCCGCCTGGCCCAGCTGCGCGCGCGGATCGATGCGGCCGCTCGCTGCGCGGGGCGCGATCCGGATTCGGTGAAGCTGCTGGCGGTAAGCAAGACCTTCGACGCCGATCTCGTGCTGGCGCTGGCGGAACTGGGCCAGCGCGCCTTCGGCGAGAACTATGTTCAGGAAGCCGTGGCCAAGATGGATGCCTGCCGCGACCGGCGGCCGGAAGCAGGTCTCGAATGGCATTTCATCGGGCCAATCCAGTCGAACAAGACCCGCACCATCGCCGAGCGCTTCGACTGGGTGCACTCGATCGACCGGGAGAAGATCGCCACGCGTCTCGGCGAGCAGCGTCCCGAGAGCCTGCCGCCGCTGGATTGTTGCGTGCAGGTCAACGTGTCGGGTGAGGCCAGCAAGAGCGGCTGCGCCCCCGAGGACGCGCCCGCGGTGGCCAGGGCGATCGCCGCCCAGCCCCGGCTGAAGCTGCGCGGCGTGATGGCGATACCGGAACCGACCGAGGATCTGGCGCTGCAACGCATGCGCTTCGCCGCCGCACGCGCCGTGCTGCAAGGCCTGCGCGACGAACTGGCCGGCGATCACGCCAAGGCCATCGTCACCCTGGACACGCTGTCGATGGGAATGTCGGCGGACCTCGAGTCCGCCGTCGCCGAAGGCGCCACGATCGTGCGGATCGGGTCAGCCCTGTTCGGCCACCGGCCACGGATAGTGGCCGGTTAGTACAAACCAAGCCACGGAAAGTGGCCGGTTAGTACAAACCAAGCCACGGATAGTGGCCGGCCAGTGGAAAGCCGGCCACAAAAAGAGGCCGGTCAGCCGATATCGAGCCGGCGCGAAGCGACCGGCCGGAGGCGACTCGAGACGTCTGAAGAAATCGTGGCGAGCGGCTCGAGGTCACGCCGAGAAGCGCAGCCGTACGGGCGTACGGCGAGCATCGCAGGGGGGAGACCGAGCGTGGGCGCGAGACGGACCCGCGCAGTAGATCTACCCAGACGTCTTCAGGCCATCGACTTGATGGCCGCCGCCAGCCGACTCTTGTACCGAGCCGCGGCGTTCTTGTGCACGATCTTCTTGTCGGCGATGCGGTCGATGACGCCTTGCGCCGCCTGCAGCGACTTGGCGGCGGCCGGCTTGTCGCCGGTGGCGATCGCCTTGCGAACCGACTTGATCGCCGTGCGCAGGCGCGAGCGCAGGCTGGAGTTGTGCGCGTTGCGCAGGGCGTCCTGACGAGCGCGCTTGCGGGCCGATGCGATGTTTGCCATGCGAGAATTCCGTGTCCGTTCGATCCGGTTGCGCCGCCCGCAACCATTGTCGGACGCCTCGAACCGGAAAATATCTGGAAAGCCTTGAATAATAACCGATTTCGCGACCCGATGACAAGCCGGCGCGTGCCCGCCCGATGAACCTGCTCCGCGCGGCAGCCACCGTCAGCGGCCTGACCCTCCTTTCCCGGATCACCGGCCTGATCCGCGAGAACCTGACCGCGGCGATCTTCGGTGCTTCGGCCTTCACCGACGCGTTCTTCGTGGCCTTCCGCCTGCCCAACCTGCTGCGGCGGATGTTCGCCGAGGGGGCATTCTCCCAGGCCTTCGTGCCGATCCTCGGCGAGGCCAAGGCGCGCGCCGACACCACCTGCGCCACCGGTGCCGAGGCGGCCGCCCGGGACATGCGCCGTTTCGTCGACCGCGTGGCCTCGGCCCTGTTCTGGACGCTGGTGCTCGTCTCGGCTGCCGGTGTCGCGGCCGCGCCCTGGCTGGTCACCGCGATGGCCTCCGGCCTGCGCGCGCAGCCCGAGGTCTTCGCCACCGCGGTCACGATGACACGCTGGATGTTCCCGTACATCCTGTTCGTGTCGATGGTCGCCCTGGCTGCCGGCATCCTGAACACCTGGAAGCGCTTCGCGATCCCCGCTTTCACGCCGGTGCTCCTCAACCTGTGCTTCATCGGCGCGGCGCTCGGGCTGTCCTCGCATTTCGATCCGCCGATCCACGCGCTGGCCGCGGGCGTGTTCATCGGCGGCATCGCGCAGCTCGCGATCCAGCTGCCTGCGCTCGCCCGGATCGGCATGCTGCCGCGCATCGTGAACCCGATGGCCGCCTTCGCCGACGCCGGCACCCGGCGGGTGCTCAAGCAGATGGGGCCGGCCCTGCTGGCCGTCTCGGTGGCGCAGATCAGCCTGATCATCAACACCCACATCGCCTCGCGGCTGGGGGCTGGCAGCGTGTCGTGGATCTCCTACGGCGATCGGCTGATGGAGTTTCCCACCGCGCTGCTCGGCGTGGCACTGGGCACGGTCCTTCTGCCCAGCCTCTCGCGTGCCGGGAGCCTGGGCGACGCGGCCGAGTATCGCTCGCTGCTCGACTGGGGCCTGCGCCTGTGCGTGGTGCTGGCGGCGCCCTGTACGGTGGGACTCGCGCTGATGGCCGAGCCGCTGACCGCGCTGCTCTTCCACTACGGCCGCTTCGACGCCAACGACGTCGCGATGACGCGGATGGCGGTGGCCGCCTACTCTGTCGGGCTGATCGGGCTCATCGCGATCAAGGTCCTCGCTCCGGGCTTCTACGCCAGGCAGGACCTGCGCACGCCGGTGAAGATCGCGCTCTTCGTGCTGGTGGTGACGCAGCTGCTGAACCTGGTCACCGTGCCCTGGCTGCGCCATGCCGGCCTGGCCCTGTCGATCTCGATCGGCGCGCTCGCCAATGCCGGGCTGCTGCTGTCCGGGCTCTGGCGGCGCGGCGCCTGGCGCCCATTGCCCGGCTGGCCCCGCTTCCTGCTGGCCACCGGCGCCGGCAGCGCGGCGATGGCGCTGGCGCTGGGGTCCTTCGTGCCGGGCGTGGACTGGGTGGGCATGCAGGCGCAGCCGCTCACGCGGGTGGCCCTGGTGCTCGGCACCGTGGCGGCCGCCGGACTGCTTTACCTGGCGGTGCTGGCGGCCTTCGGACTTCGGCCCGCGCAATTCCTGCGGCGCAGCCGCGACTGACCCGGTCATGCAGCCGAGACCCTTTCGAATCAACCGATTTCCCTGAGAAATGCGAGGACCCAGAATGAAGATGCTGTTCATCGGAGGCGGCAACATGGCCGCGGCGCTGATCGGCGGCCTGATCGCCCGCGGCACCTCGGCCGCGGACATCCTCGTGGCCGACCCGTCCGAGGCGCAGCGCGAGTCGCTGTCCGCGCGCTTCGGCGTGGCCGCGGTGCCGGCCGCCGACGCCGCCACGATCGGCGCCAGCGGGCTGATCCTGCTGGCGGTGAAGCCGCAGCAGATGCGCGAGGCGGTCGGCGCGCTGGCGCCCGCCATCGCCGGCCAGCTGGTCATCAGCGTGGCGGCCGGCATTCGCGCCGTCGACCTGGCGCGCTGGCTGGGCGGCCATCGGCGCATCGTGCGGGCCATGCCCAACACGCCCGCGCTGATCGGCCAGGGCGTCACCGGCCTTGCCGCGCCGGCCGACCTGGCGAGCGGCGACCGCGCGCTGGCCGAGCGGATCCTCGGCGCGGTCGGCACGACCGTGTGGGTCGACGACGAATCGAAGCTCGACGCGGTCACCGCGATCAGCGGCAGCGGTCCGGCCTACGTGTTCCTGTTCATCGAAGCCCTCGAGGCTGCGGCAGTGAAGCTCGGCCTGAATCCCGAGCAGGCCCGCGCGCTGGCCCAGGGCACGGTGGCCGGCGCGGCCCAGCTCGCCGCCCAGTCGAGCGAACCACCGGCCACGCTGCGCGAGCGGGTGACCTCCAAGGGCGGGACCACCGCGGCGGCGCTCGCCGAGTTCGAGGCCGCCGGCCTGCGCGAGCTGGTCACCCGGGCGACCCGGGCAGCCGAGCGCCGCAGCGTGGAGCTGGGCGACGAGTTCGGGCGGGCCTGATCGGCCCGGACACGGCTCAGGGCAGCCAGAACTCGGCCGCGACGCCCGCGAAGATCGCCGCGCCGAACCAGTTGTTGTGGTTGAAGGCGCGAAAGCAGCCCTCGCGGGAGCGGTCGCGGATCAGCGCGTAGTGGTAGAGCGCGATCACCACGGCGATGGCGATGCCCAGCCAGTACCAGCTGCGGAACTGCTCGACGACGCCGACCGCGGCCAGCAGCCCCAGCGTGATCGCGTAGCAGGCCATGACCGCTGCCACGTCTTGGCGCCCGAAGGTGATCGCTGCGGTGCGGATGCCGAGCTTGAGGTCGTCCTCGCGATCGACCATCGCGTACTCGGTGTCATAGGCAAGCGCCCAGGAGATGTTGGCCGCCAGCATCAGCCAGGCCGACAGCGGCAGCGACTCCTGAACCGCCGCGTAGGCCATCGGAATGCCGAAACCGAAGGCGATGCCCAGGTAGGCCTGTGGCAAGGCGAAGAAGCGCTTGGTGAACGGATAGCTGGCCGCGAGGAAGACGGCGACGAAGGCCAGCTTCCAGACCAGCGCGTTCATCGGAAGGATGAGCAGTCCGGCCAGCAGTGAGAGCGTCACGAACACCGCCACCGCCTCCCAGGGCCGGATCAGGCCCGAGGTGAGCGGACGCTCGCGCGTGCGCTCGACGTGCAGATCGATGTCGCGATCGGCCCAGTCGTTGATCGCGCAGCCTGCCGAGCGCATCAGCAAGGTGCCCAGCGTGAAGGCGAACACCAGGTAGGGCGCGGGATGGCCATCGGCGGCGGTGAGCAGCGCCCACATCGTGGGCCAGAGCAAGAGCAGCGTGCCGATCGGCTTGTGCATGCGCACCAGGCGCCAATAGAGCAGCGCCCGCGAGGGGCGGGCCTGCGGCCCTGGGGGCCCTTCGGCCGCGCGCGAGGCCTCCTGTCGCCGGGTCCGGAAACGCGCGCTCACCGGCCCGCCCCCGCAGGTGCCCGCGTCAGGGCCGCGACGGCGGCGCTCGTCGCGCCGGCGCAGGCCCTTGCCCCGCTCCGCCGCTGCCCACGAAGGTCTCGGCGCCGCCGGGACCGCGCGATCGGTCCACGACCAGCCCGCCCTCCTGCATGCGTCGCAGGCTGGCCGGGCCCACGCCGCGCACCCGCTGCTCGAGGTCGTCGAGGCTGGCGAACGGCGCCTTGCGCCGCTCCTCGACGATGCGCGCGGCCAAGGCCGGGCCGATCCCGGAGATCGCGTCGAGCTCGACCTCGGTGGCGGTGTTCGCGTCGATGCCGGGCGCCGCCAGCGCGGCGGCGGGCGGCAAGGTCAGCAGCGCAAGGATCAGCAGGGCAGTCGAACGGATCATGGCCGGGCTCCGGGTTCGGACGATCCATCCGATTGAACTCCGTCAGCCTCGATTTCGCCAGAGCCATTCGACGTAGGCCGAAACGCCTTCCTGGACCGTGGCAAAGCGGTGGTCGCAGCCCGCCGCGCGCAGGCGCGCCGGATCGGCCTGCGTGAAGCTCTGGTACTTGCCCTTCAGCGCGTCGGGAAAGGGGATGTACTCGACGAGGTCCTGCGCGACCTGCGCCTCGAGCCCGAGCGGGGCCTCGCCGCGCAGCCTGCGCACCGTGTTCACGACCGTGCTGGCGATGTCGTTGAAGGGCTGGGCCTGCCCGGTGCCGCAGTTGAAGACGCCGCTGCGCTCCGGGTGGTCGTAGAAGAAGAGGTTGACCGCCACCGCGTCGTCGACGTGCACGAAGTCGCGGGTCTGCCCGCCGTCGGGCCAGCCGTCGTGGCCCGCGAAGAGCTTCACCTTGCCTTCGGCCAGGAACTGGTTGAAGTTGTGGAAGGCCACCGAGGCCATCCGCCCCTTGTGCGATTCGCGCGGACCGTAGACGTTGAAGTAGCGAAGCCCCACCACCTGCGTGGCGGCCCGGTCGCCGATCCGGCGCCGCACCACCTGGTCGAACAGCAGCTTGGAGTAGCCGTACACGTTCAGCGGCTGCTCGGCCGAGGGTTCCTCGACGAAACGGTCGGACCCGCCGTACACCGCCGCCGACGATGCGTAGATCAGCCGGATGCCGTGCGCGCCGGCGTGCTTGAGCAGCGCCAGCGAGTAGCGGTAGTTGTTCTCCATCATGTAGCGCCCGTCGGACTCCATCGTGTCCGAGCAGGCCCCCTGGTGGAAGATGACCCGCACGCCCTTGTAGCGGTCGATCTGGTCGAGGAATTCGCGCTTGTCGATGTACTCGGCGATCTCGCAGTCGACGAGGTTGCGGAACTTGTCGGCGCGCGAAAGGTTGTCGACCGCGATGACGTCGCGCTCGCCGCGCGCGTTCAGCGCGCGGATCAGGTTGCTGCCGACGAACCCGGCGGCGCCGGTGACGATGATCATTCGAACAACTCCTCGGGGAGCACCACCGCGGTGCCCAGCTTGCCGACCACGATGCCGCCGGCCCGGTTGGCCAGGCGCACCGCCTCGGCGATCGGCCGGCCCGCGGCCAGCATGGCCGCCAGTACCGCGACCACCGTGTCGCCGGCACCGGAGACATCGTAAACCTCGCGGGCCTGGGCCGGCACCGTCAGCGCTCCTTGGTCGGAGAAGAGCGTCATGCCCTCCTCGGAGCGGGTCACCAGCAGCCAGCGCAGGCCCAGCTGCGCACGAATGCGCTGGGCCCGCGCGACCAGGTCGGCTTCGTCGCGCCAGGTGCCGACCACTGCGCGCAACTCGGCCCGGTTGGGTGTGAGCACCGTGGCGCCCGCATAGCGCTCCCAGTCCTCGCCCTTGGGATCGATGACGACCATCCGGCGGGCGGCGCGCGCCAGCCCGATGATTTCGCGGATCTGGGCCAGGCCGCCCTTGCCGTAGTCGGACAGCACCAGCACGCTGGCCTGGCCGATGAGCTCCCGCAACGACTCGAACTTGCGCGCGAGCGCCTGCTCGCCGGGCGCCTGCTCGAAGTCGATGCGAAGCAGCTGCTGCTGTCGGCCGATCACCCTGAGCTTGATCGTGGTGGGAAGATCCGGGTCGACCGCGAGCCGCGCGTCGATCCCCCGGGCGCGCGCCAGATCGGCCACCCGGCGGCCCGCCTCGTCGTCGCCCACCACCCCGATCAACGTGGCCGGAGCGCCGAGGACCACCGCGTTCAGCGCCACGTTGGCCGCCCCGCCGAGCCGCTCCTCGCTGCGCCGCACGCGCACCACCGGCACTGGCGCCTCGGGAGAGATCCGGTCGACGTCGCCGAACCAGTAGCGATCGAGCATCAGGTCGCCCACGACCAGCACCCGCGCGCCCGAGAGATCGATTGCGGCGAAGCGCTCCCCGCCGGCGGAAGCGCTTGCTCCGCTGGCGCCCTCAGCCACGTTCGAGTTCCTCGCTGCGCTTGGGCGCATAGGTATCCCACTGGTTGCAGCCCGGGCAGTGCCAGTAGAACTGCCGTGCCTTGAAGCCGCAATTGCGGCACACGTAGCGCGAGAGCCGAAGTGCCTGCGCCCGGATCAGCCGCTGGGCCAGCTCCACCTCGGCACGCTCTCGCCCCTCGACCTGCGGCGCCCTCATGGCCAGCAGCTTCTCCAGGCCCAGGAGCGAGGGCGCAGCCTGCAGCGCCTGCTCGGCCCAGTTGCGCGCCTCGTCGGCGCCATCGCGTGCCGCGCGCGCGTTGGCCAGCGCGGCGAAGCCGTCGATGGAGGGATGCTCGCGCTGCACCGCCTCGAGCGTGTCGATGCCCTCGTCGCGTCGCCCGGCGATCTCGTGGGCGCGCAGCCAGCCTTCGGCGACCAGCGACAGGTGCGCCGGGCTCTGCGCCGCGACCCGCCGCCAGGCGTCGATCGCGGCGTCGGCGTCGCCGTCGGCCAGCGCAGCCTCGCCGGCGAGCACCCAGGCCCTGGGGTGCTGCGGGTCGGCGCGCACCGCCTGCTCGAGCTCGCGCCGGGCCTGCTCGTAGCCGGCATCCGGATCGGCCAGCGCCCGCTGGGCGAGCTCGCAGCGGAAATGCGCGATCTCGCGGCTGCGGTTCTCGTCGAGGTCGCGCTCCAGGCGCTGCGCCAGCTCGATCGCCTGCGGCCAGTCGCGCACCATCTGGGCGATCTCCAGGCGGTGATGCAGGGCCGCGGCAGCATAGCGGCCGCCCTCGAGGCGGTTGAACGCGTCCTCGGCCCGGTCCAGCAAGCCGGCCTTCAGGAAGTCCTGGCCCAGCTCGTAGAGCGCGTGCTCGCGCTCGGCGGCGTCGAGCCCGGGGCGCTCGGCGAGGTTCTGGTGCACGCGGATCGCGCGGTCGGTTTCCCCGCGGCGGCGGAACAGGTTGCCCAGCGCGAAGTGCAGCTCGATGGTCTCGGGCTCGATCCGCACCACGTCGATGAAGGCGTCGATCGCCTTGTCGGGCTGCTCGTTGAGCAGGAAGTTCAGGCCGCGGAAGTAAGCGTCGGGCAGTCCGCTGCGGCGCCCGCCCCGCCCCGCCTCACGGCTGTCGAAGCGCGCCGCGAACCAGCCCAGGCCGAAGAAGAGCGGCAGCGTGAGCAGCCACCAGATCTCGAGCTCGATCATCTGCCCTCGACGCTCAGACGCCCAGGCCGATGCCGGGGCCGACGGCCGCCTCGGGGGGCAGCTGGTCGGTCTTCGACTGCGGCGCCGTGGCGTGGCGCAGCTCGCGCCCCAGGCGCGCGATCTCGCGCCGCTGCCGGAACATGGCCGGCACCGCGGCCAGCAGGCCGATGACCACGCCCGCGGCAAAGAACACGAGCAGGAAGATCACCAGCGGCGCGCGCCAGCTCAGGTCCCCGATCAGGAACCGCAGGTCGACCGGTTCGGTGTTCGACAGCGCGAAGCCGAGTGCGATCAGGAACAGCAGAAAATTGAAAATCCAGGAAACGATCCGCATCGGTCTCTCCGTTCGGCGCTTCGATCAGCCGCTATTCTGAACGAGACCGGCGCAAGACGGAAAACCGGGACCCCGAGAGATCAGTCTCCGGCGTCCTGGCTGCGTCGCAGCCCGGCGTCGACACGCTCGCGCAGTTCCTTGCCGGGCTTGAAGTGGGGCACCCGCTTCTCGGGCACCAGGACCTTTTCGCCGGACTTGGGGTTGCGTCCGACCCTGGGCGGGCGATGCGACAGCGCGAAGCTGCCGAAGCCGCGGATCTCGATGCGATTGCCATCGGCCAGCGTGCGGGCCATGGCGTCGAGGATGGTCTTGACCGCGAACTCGGCGTCTTTCGCCACGAGTTGCGGATAGCGCTCGGCGAGACGCGCAATCAGCTCCGACTTGGTCATCGTCGGAAGCTGGTTGTCGGCGATCAGGTCTTCGTCGATCCGGGCGGCCATGGTCGGGGCGAAGTCGCGAAACGCGGGATTGCGGAGAATCGTTGACGGCTCGAAAGCGCCGGGAAACGCGCGCGCCGCCGGACACCCGGCGGCGCGCGCACCCGTCACTCTTTCGAGGTGTCGAGCTTGGCGCGCAGCAGCGCGCCGAGGTTCGTGGTGCCGGTCGCGGCACCGCTCTCGGCCTGCATGCGCTGCAGGGCCTCGGCGGTCTCGACCGAATCCTTCGCCTTGATCGACAGGTTGATCGAACGGTTCTTCCGGTCGATGTTGACGATCATGGCCTCGACCTCTTCGCCTTCCTTCAGGTGGCTGCGCGCGTCTTCCACGCGGTCGCGCGAGATCTCGGAGGCACGCAGGTAGCCCTCGACGTCGCCAGCCAGCTCGACGACGGCGCCCTTCGGATCCACCGACTTGACGACGCCGCGAACCACGGCGCCCTTCTCGTGAGTGGCCGCGAAGTTGTTGAACGGATCGCCTTCGAGCTGCTTGATGCCCAGCGAGATGCGCTCGCGCTCGGTGTCGATCGCCAGGACGACCGCCTCGACCTCGTCACCCTTCTTGAAGTTGCGCACCGCCTCTTCGCCGGCAACGTGCCAGGACAGGTCGGACAGGTGCACCAGGCCGTCGATGCCGCCGGGCAGGCCGATGAACACGCCGAAGTCGGTGATCGACTTGATCGTGCCCGAGACCTTGTCGCCCTTGCGATGGTTGTCGGCGAACTCTTCCCACGGGTTGGCGCGGCACTGCTTCATGCCCAGCGAGATGCGGCGACGCTCCTCGTCGATCTCCAGGACCATGACCTCGACCTCGTCGCCCAGGGCGACGATCTTGCCCGGGTTGACGTTCTTGTTGGTCCAGTCCATTTCGGACACGTGCACCAGGCCCTCGATGCCGGGCTCGATCTCGACGAACGCACCGTAGTCGGTGATGTTCGTGACCTTGCCGAACATGCGGGTGCCCTGCGGATAGCGGCGGCCGATGCCGACCCAGGGGTCGTCGCCCAGCTGCTTGACGCCCAGCGAGACGCGGTTGCGCTCCTGGTCGAACTTGAGGACCTTGGCGGTGACTTCCTGACCCACCTGCAGCACCTCGGACGGGTGACGCACGCGGCGCCACGCCATGTCGGTGATGTGCAGCAGACCGTCGATGCCGCCCAGGTCGATGAACGCACCGTAGTCGGTGATGTTCTTGACCACGCCGTTGACGATCGCGCCCTCGTGCAGGGTCTCCAGAAGCTTGGCCCGCTCTTCGCCCTGCGTGAGCTCCACCACGGCGCGACGCGACAGCACCACGTTGTTGCGGCGGCGGTCGAGCTTGATGACCTTGAACTCCATGGTCTTGCCCTCGTAGGGCGTGGTGTCCTTGACCGGGCGCGTGTCGATCAGCGAGCCGGGCAGGAAGGCGCGGATGCCGTTGGTCATGACGGTGAGACCGCCCTTGACCTTGCCGGTGATCGTGCCTTCGACGACCTCGCTGGACTCGAGCGCTTTCTCGAGGTTGATCCAGGCCGAGAGCCGCTTGGCGCGGTCACGCGACAGCCGCGTTTCGCCGTAGCCGTCTTCGAGGGATTCGATCGCCACGGAGACGAAGTCGCCTTCCTTGACGTCGAGTTCGCCGCGGTCGTCGTAGAACTCCTCGATCGGGACGAAGCTCTCGGATTTCAGGCCGGCGTTGACGACGACGAAGTTGTGGTCGATGCGGATCACCTCGGCGGTGATCACCTCGCCCGCCCGCATTTCCTGCTTGGACAGCGACTCTTCGAAGAGCTGGGCGAAACTTTCGGTTGCAGTGTTCAAAACGTTGGTTCCAGTGTTTGCTGACACGCCGGACGGCCGTTTCGACGGCCCGCACGATACTGAGCGGACCGAAGCGACAACCCAGCGGAGTTGGCGAAAATGCCGCCTTTCAGCGGCCCCTGCGCAGAGCCCAGAGCCCGAGCACCCGCTCGACGGTTTCGTCGATGCCGAGCGCCGTGGAGTCGACGACCTGCGCGTCTTCGGCGGGCGCCAGCGGAGCGACGGCCCGGGAGGCATCCCGGCGGTCGCGCTCTTCCAGATCCCGCAAAAGACCCGGGAGGTTAGCAGAAAACCCCTTTTCGATCAACTGTTTATAACGCCTCTCGGCGCGCGCCCGAGCGCTCGCGGTCAGGAAGACCTTCAAGGCCGCGTCGGGGAAGATCACCGTGCCCATGTCGCGGCCGTCCGCAACCAGCCCGGGCGGCCGCCTGAAGGCCCGCTGCCGGTCGACCAGGGCCGCGCGCACCGCGGGCATGACCGCGATGCGCGAGGCGGCATTGCCGACCGCCTCCTCGCGGATCGCGTCGGTCACGTCGGCGCCGTCGAGCAGGATCCGGTCGCCGTCGAAGCGCACGGGCAGGCGGGCGGCGAAGGCGGCGATCGCGGCTTCGTCGGCGTCCGGCGACGGCGCGGCGCAGTCGCCGAGCGACATCGGCCCGGCCATCCCGCGCAGCGCGCCCAGCGCCGCCAGCCGATACAGCGAGCCGGAATCCAGGTAGTGCCAGCCCAGCGCGCGAGCCACCCGCTGTGCGACCGTGCCCTTGCCCGACGCGGTCGGACCGTCGATCGCGATCACCGGGGCGGCGCGATCGCTCACCCCCGGGTCTCCTCGATGTCCAGCCCGGCGCCGCGGGCGAGCGCCACGAAGCCCGGGAACGAGGTGGCCACCACGTCGGTGTCGCGGATCGAGATCGTGCCGCCGGCGCGCAGCGCCGCGATCGCGAAGGACATCGCGATCCGGTGATCGTGATGGGTGGCGATCTCGCCGCCGCCGAAGACCCGCGCGTCGCCGCCCCGCCCTTCGATGACGATCCCGTCGGGCGTGGGCTCGGCGCTCACGCCGAGCGCGCGCAGGCCGTCGGCCATCACCGCGATGCGGTCGGACTCCTTGACCCGCAGCTCCTCGGCGCCGGTCACCACGGTGCGACCCTCGGCGCAGGCCGCTGCCACGAAGAGCGCCGGGAACTCGTCGATCGCCAGCGGCACCAGCTCGCGCGGCACCGCGATGCCGCGCAGCGCGCCGCCGCGCACGCGCAGGTCGGCCACCGGCTCGCCGCCGACCTCGCGCGGGTTCTCGACGGCGATGTCGGCGCCCATCAGGCGCAGGATGTCGATGACGCCGGTGCGGGTCGGGTTCATGCCCACGTGCTCGAGCCGCAGATCCGAATCCGGCGAGATCGCCGCGCCGACCAGGAAGAAGGCCGCCGACGAGATGTCGGCCGGCACGTCGATGGCGGTCGCGCGCAGCGGCCGCCCGCCGACCAGCGAGGCGGCCGCACCGTCGCGCACGACCCGGACCCCGAAGCCGCCGAGCATCCGCTCGGTGTGGTCGCGGGTGGGCGCGGGCTCGATCACCGTGGTCTCGCCCTCGGCATACAGGCCCGCGAGCAGCAGCGCCGACTTGACCTGGGCGCTGGCCATCGGCATCTCGTAGCGGATGCCCTTCAGGCGATCGCAGGGAAGGATGCGCACCGGCGGCCGGCCGTCGCGCGTCTCGATCCGGGCGCCCATCAGGGCCAGCGGGTCGGCGACCCGCCGCATCGGACGCTTCGACAGGCTCTCGTCGCCGATCAGCGTGGACTCGAAGCGCTGGCCGGCGAGCAGCCCCATCATCAGGCGCATCGCGGTGCCCGCGTTGCCGCAGTCGAGCGGCCCGGCCGCCTGCCGAAGGCCGTGCAGGCCCACGCCGTGCACCACCACCCGGCCGGCGGCCGGCCCCTCGATCGTGACCCCCAGCGCGCGGAAGGCGTTCATCGTGGACAGCGCGTCGGCGCCCTCGAGAAAGCCCGAGACGCGGGTGACACCGTCGGCGATCGCGCCCAGCATGATCGCGCGGTGCGAGATCGACTTGTCGCCGGGCACCCGCAGGCTGCCGGACAGGCGCCCGCCCGGGGCGGCGCGAAAGCTTTGTCGCATGGTCAATGGTTTCCTTCGGTGTTCGGCGGCTGCGCGGAGGCGCTCAGCCCAGCCGCGAGCGCCAGCGGCTGGCGGCCGCGAAGACCTCGGCCAGCCGATCGCGGTCGCCGGCCTCGAGCGCGGCGACGATCTCGTCGACCTGGCCCCGGAAGCGCGCCGCCGAGGCCAGGCAGGCCTCGCGGTTGTCGAGCAGGATGCCGGCCCACAGGGCGGGCGAGGAGGCGCCGATCCGCGAGGTGTCGCGCAGCCCGGCGCCCGAGTATTCGATGGCCTCCTCGGCCAGGTCGCCTGCGGCGATGGCCGCCGAAAGCGCGAAAGCCACTGCATGCGGCCAGTGCGAGACCTCGGCGAAGACCCGGTCGTGCAGCGACGGATCCATCGTGCCGAAGCGCGCGCCGGTGGGCGCGAGCATGTCGCGGACCGACTCGCAGTGCTGCCGGGGCGTGGCCTCGACCGGGCAGAGCAGCCAGCGGCGGTCGCGGAATAGGCCCGCGCCGGCCGCCTGCGGCCCGCTCAGTTCCGAGCCCGCGATCGGGTGCCCAGGAACGAAGCGCAGGAAAGCTTCGCCGAGCTCGCGCCGCGCGGCGTCGATCACGCTGCGCTTGGTGCTGCCGCAGTCGGTCACCAGCGCCTGCGGCGCGAGCGACGCCTTGATCCGCGCGAACAGCGCGGGCATCTCGGGCACCGGCGCCGCGACCACGACCAGAGTCGCGCCCGCCACCGCCTGCTCGGGCGAATCGCAGGCGGTGTCCACGAAACCCAGCGCCCGCGCGACCTGCGCATCGTCGCCGGGCGAATAGCCGACGATCTCGGCCACGGTGCCGCCGGCGCGCAGCGCGGCCGCCACCGAAGCTCCGATGAGCCCGACGCCGAGGACCGCGACCTTGTCGATCGTCGCCGACACGGGTCAGCGCCCGAGCGCCGCGGGCAGCGCGGCCAGGAACCGCTCGTTCTCCTCGGGCAGGCCGATCGAGACCCGCAGCCACTCGGGCAGGCCGTAGCCCGCCACCGGACGCACGATCACGCCGGCGCGCAGCAGGCGCTCGTAGACTGCGGCCGCGTCGCCCACCCGCACCAGCACGAAGTTGCCGTACGAAGGCACGTATTGCAGGCCCAGGGCGTCGAAGGCCGTCTGCAGCCGCGCCTTGCCCTGGCGGTTGATCTCGTAGCTGCGCTCGAGGAAATCCGCGTCCCCCAGCGCCGCGATCGCGGCCGCCTGCGCCAGCGAGTTCACGTTGAAGGGCTGGCGGATCCGGTTCATCAGGCCGGTCAGCTCGGGCTGGGCCAGCGCAAAGCCCACCCGCAGCCCGGCCAGGCCGTAGGCCTTGGACAGCGTGCGCGACAGGATCAGGTTCGGGAAGCGGCGCACCCACTGGGTGGAGTCGAAGCGCAGCCCGGGGTCGAGGTACTCGTTGTAGGCCTCGTCGAGCACGACGACCACGTCCGGGGGCACGCTGGCCAGGAAGGCCTCGATGGCCTGCGCCGGCGCGAAGGTGCCGGTGGGGTTGTTCGGGTTGGCGATGAACACGACCCGCGTGTCGGGCTCGATCGCCGCGCGCATCGCGTCGAGGTCGTGGCCGAAGTCGCGTGCCGGCACCACGATCGCGCGGGCGCCCACTGCCTGCGTGGCCAGCGCGTAGACCACGAAGGAGTACTGCGCGTAGACGGCCGACTCCCCCGGCTGCAGCAGCGCGTGCGCCGCGATCTCCAGGATGTCGTTGGAGCCGTTGCCCAGCGTGATCCAGTCCTGGGGCACCGCGTAACGGCGGGCGATCTCGGCCTTGAGGTCGAAGCCGTTGGAGTCCGGGTAGCGCCCGAGCTCGTCCATGGCGGCCATCATCGCGCGCCGCGCCGACTCCGGCATGCCGAGCGGGTTCTCGTTCGAGGCCAGCTTGACGATCGA
This sequence comes from Zeimonas arvi, assembly GCF_008039575.1. Taxonomy (GTDB): domain Bacteria; phylum Pseudomonadota; class Gammaproteobacteria; order Burkholderiales; family Burkholderiaceae_E; genus Zeimonas; species Zeimonas arvi. Next base: position 186,226 of record NZ_VDUY01000001.1, read on the forward strand.
GGCCTCGTCGAGGCCGTATTCCCGGGCCAGCTCGCCGATCGGCTTGCCGGCCTGGTAGGGCGCGATCTTCCGGACGTATTCGGGTGCGTGGATGCTCATGGACGGATCCTGTGCCAAACCCGAAAGGATAACCCGGCACCGGGCGGCGGCCTTCCGGCCGGCCGGTGCCGCGCCCCGCCCGTCGCCCAGCCCTACAGCCTCTCGCGCAGCACCCGCTTGAGCAGCTTGCCGTTCGGATTGCGCGGCAGCGGCTCGGTCGTGATCGTGACCGTCTCCGGCACCTTGTAGTCGGCCAGCCGCTCGGCACAGAAGGCCCGGATGGCCTCGGCGTCGACCGCCGGATCGGTGGCATGAACGAAGGCGTGCACCCGCTCGCCGAGCACCGGGCAGGGGCGCCCGACCACGGCCGCCTCGACCACGCCCGGCATCGCGGCGATCAGGTTCTCGACCTCCACGCTGAAGATCTTGTAGCCGCCGCGGTTCAGCATGTCCTTCTTGCGGTCGAACACCCGCACGAAGCCGTCGGCGTCGACCGACCCCAGGTCGCCCGAGTGCCACCAGCCGGCGGTGAACTCGCGGGCGGTGGCGGCCTCGTCGTTCCAGTAGCCGCGCACCACCATCGGGCCGGAGATCCACAGCTCGCCGACCTCCCCCGGCGGCAGCTCGCGGCCGTCGTCGTCCACCGCGATCACGTCGGCGCAGGGCAAGGCCACGCCGACCGAGTCGGCGTGATCGCGAGTCAGGCCGGCCGGGATCATCGTGGTCGGCGACGTGGTCTCGGTGGCCCCGTAGGCGTTGAGCAAGGTCAGGCCCGGCAGCCGCGCGGCCAGCGCGTCGATCGTGGCGACCGGCATCGGCGCACCGCCGTAGCCGCCGATCCGCCAGGCGGACAGGTCGTGGACGTCGAAGTCCGGCTGCAGCAGCGCGAGGTTGTACATGGCCGGCACCATCAGCGTGTGGCTGATGCGCTCGCGCGCGGCCAGGGCGAGGAACTCGGCCGCCTTGAAGGCCGGCATCACGACCAGCGCGCCGCCGGCCGCCACGAAGGACGCGATGTTGGCGATCAGCCCGGTCACGTGACTGGCGGGCACCGCTAGCAGCGAGCGGTCTTCGGCCGCAATGCCCATGCAGGACACGAAGTGGGCGGCCGAGTGCACCACGTTCAGGTGGGTCAGCATCGCGCCCTTGGGGCGGCCGGTCGTGCCGGAGGTGTACAGGATCACCGCAGCCGCTTCCTCTTCGACCGCGGCAGCCTCGCGCAGCGGCGAGGCGGACGCCAGTTCGGAGAAGGCGAGCGAGGGTTCGCCGGGGCGCTCCTCGGGCGCGCCCTCTGGCGGCGCGCTCGGCTGGGGCGCACCGCCTGCGACGTGCTCCGGCGGCGGGCAAGCCACCCGGAGAGCCAGCATCGGCAGCTCGGCCGCCGCCGGCAGCCGGCCCGCCAGCTCCGCGTCGTGGAATACCGCCCGCGCGCCGCAGTGGCCGAGGATCCACCTCAGCCCGTCGCGCTGCTCGCGCGCGCCGATCGGAACGGCGATCGCGCCGATCCGCTGGATCGCGAACAGCGCGATCACGAACTCGGGGCGATTGGACACGAAGAGCGCCACCCGGTCACCGGCCTCGATGCCGCGGGCCGCCAGCCCGCCGGCGACCCGCGCGACCCGCTCGTCGAGTCCGCGCCAGTCGAGCCTGAGATGGCCGCAGACCAATGCCTCGCGATCGGGGTGGGCCGCGACGGTCGCGGCGAAGAGATCGTGGAACGAGCGCGCGCGCCCGACGAAACAGCGAACCACCCGATCGCCGAAATGCGCCTCGTGCCGAATCGCCGGCAGCCGGCGGTCGGCCCACCAGTTGCCCGGCCCGCTCCGCGCCGCGCCCTGCCCCGCCTGCGCCTCGATTGCGCTGCCTGTCCCGCTCACGCCGCCTTCTCCTTCGCGTTGGCGCCCCGCTCGATCACCACTTCGCGGTCGAGCATCGACGCCGCGTGGTTGAGCTCGGACTGCGCGATCACGACGGTCAGGTCCTTGCCGCGCAGGCCGAACACGACCTCCGACAGGCGCTGCGAGAGCGCCGGCGCCACGCCCTCGAAAGGCTCGTCGAGCAGCAGCAGCCGCGTGCCGACGGCCAGCGCGCGCGCCAGCGCGACCAGCTTCTGCTGGCCGCCCGAGAGCAGCAGCGCGCGGCGCTCGCGCATCTCTCGCAGCTCGGGCAGCACCTCGTAGACCCGCGCCAGGCGCTCGCGCTCGTCCAGCGTCTTCGAGACCCACACCGGCACGAGGATGTTCTCCTCGACGGTGAGCTCCGGCACCAGGCCGCGGTCCTCGGGCATGTAGCCCACGCCCATTGCCGCGCGGGCGTGCCGCGGCACGGTCGCCAGGTCGACGCCGTCCCACGAGACCCGGCCCGCGATCGGCGTCAGGTGCCCCATGATGGTTCGCAGCAGCGTGGTCTTGCCGGCGCCGTTGCGCCCGACCAGCCCGACCATGCTCCCACGCTCGACCGCGAGCGAGAAGCCGCGCAGCGCCTGCACCGACTGGATCGTCACGTTGACCGATTCGATGTTCAGCATGTTCAGGCCCCCTGCCGCAACGAGCCGGTGACGTAGCGCTGGACCTGCTCGTCGGCCAGCACCGCGTCGGGCGGGTCGTCGGCGATCACTCGCCCGCTGTAGAACGCGATCACGCGGTCCGCGTAGCGGGTCACGATCTCCATGTCGTGCTCCACGAAGAGCACCGTGACCTTCTCGGCGGCCAACGCGCCGGCGATCGTGTCCATCATCGGGAACTTCTCCTCCACCGACACGCCGCTCGTGGGCTCGTCGAGCAGCAGCAGCTTGGGCTGGCCGGTGAGCGCCATCGCGATGTCGAGCAGCTTGCGCACCCCGCCCGGCAGCTCCGAGACCTTGCGCTGCGCGTGCGCGGCGAGGTCGAATCGCTCGAGCAGCGCCATCGCCCTGGCCCGCCGCCCGGGCGAGCGGGCCGGCTTCCAGAAGGACAGCTCGCCGTCGTTGCAGGCGGCGGCGACCAGCATGTTGTCCAGTGCGGTCATGTCCAGCGCCAGCTGCGGGATCTGGAACGAGCGCGCCACGCCCAGCCGGGTGATCCGGCGCGGGCCCAGGCCGGTGATCTCCCGGCCGTCGAGCGCGATCGTGCCGGCGTCCGGCTTCAGGTAGCCGGTCACCATGTTCACGAAGGTGGTCTTGCCGGCGCCGTTGCTGCCGATCAGGCTGACCCGCTGACCGGAGGGGACCTCGATGTTCACGTCGTCGGCGGCGGTCACCGCGCCGAAGGACTTCATCAGGCCGCGGGCCGAAAGCATCGTCGTCATGCCCGGGCCTCCTGCTCGGCGCGACGCGCGACCTGGCGGTCGATCCAGAGCGAGCCGAGCCCGCGGGGCAGGAAACGGATCACGACCAGCAGGAACAGGCCCATCGCGAGCTGCCAGGTGTTCGGGAAATAGAGGTTGGAGAACGAGCGGACGACCTCGACCACGAAGGAGGCCAGGAACACCGCCAGCATGCTGTGGTGGCCGGAGAGGATCGCCACGAAGACGAACTCGCCCGAGGTGGTCCAGTAGCTGAAGTTGGGCTCGATGTGGCCCAGCGCCAGAACCGTCAGCGCGCCGCCCACGCCGCCCAGGAAGGCCGCGAACACGAAGTTCACCGCGATCGCCCCCGACACCGAGGCGCCCAGGTACTCGATCCGAAGTTCGTTCTCGCGAATGGCCAGCGAGACCATGCCGCGCACCGAGTCGCTGTAGACGCGGGCCACCGTCGCCAGCAGGCCCACCAGCACCACCGCGACCGAGTAGAGCGCGAGGTTCGCGCCTTCCGACGAGATCTCGTTGCCGAACAGCGTGGGCCGGCTCACGTTGAAGCCGTCCGAGCCGCCCATGGCCTCGGACTTGACCAGGATGCCGTAGAGCACCATCGAGATCGCCAGCGTGAGCATCGCGAAGAAAATGCCGCGATATCGCGAGAGCAAGGGCGAGAACGGCGCGGCCAGCAGCGCAGCGGCAAGGCCGCCGCCCAGCACCAGCACCACTGCGTCGGTGATGCCGGTGTGGTTGGCGAGCAGCGCGGCGGCGTAGCCGCCGGCCGCGAACACGAAGCCCTGCCCGAAGGAGACCACGCCGCTGCGCATCAGCAGCACGATGCCCATCGACACCAGGCCATGGGAGATCGCCATCGTGGACAGGAACAGCAGCCACTTGGGCATGACGAAGCCGGCGGCCAGCAGCGCCACGATGGCGGCCCCGCCGGCCAGCGCGGTCTTGAGGATCGGGTTGTCCATCAGATCTTCCTTGCCTGAACTCGCTGGAACAGCCCCTCGGGCCGGAACACCAGCACGATGGCCATCGCGATGTAGATGCTGAACAGCTCGGCTGCGGGCCAGGTGTGGACCGCGAGCGCCCGGGCCAGCCCGACGATCAGCGCGCCGATGGCCGCGCCCTCGATGCTGCCCAGGCCGCCGATGATGACGACCGCGAACGAAACGATGATCACGCCCACCGACAGGCCGGGCTGCACCGACACCATCGGCGCGGTGAGCGCCCCGGCGAGCGCGGCGAGGAAGATCCCGAACATGAAGGCGAATGTGTAGATGCGCGACACGTTCACCCCCATGCTGGAGGCGATCTCGTCGCTGTGGATCACCGCGAGCACGATCTTGCCGATGCGCGTGCGGTTCAGCCCCCACCACACGGCCAGCCCGCAGAGCACCGCCACGATGATCAGCATGAAGTCGTAGCCGACGTAGGACAGCGTGCCGAACTCGACGTTGCCGAACAGCATGTAGGGTTCGCTCACGTAGTAGGGCGTGGGCCCCCAGACCAGCTTGGTGACGTCTTCGAGGATCAGGAAGAGCGCATAGGTGACGAGCACCAGCAGCACCTCGTCGCGTCCGTAGAACACGCGCAGCAGGCCGCGCTCGGTGAGCGGCGCCAGCAGCGCGGCCACCGCGACCGCTGCCAGCAGCATGGCCACCGGAGAGAGCTCGGGCGCGAGCCCGAGGGTGGCGAACCAGCCCACGAAGGAGGCGGCCGCGTAGGCGCCCACCGCGTAGAAGCTGCCATGGGCGATGTTGAGGATCTTCAGCACGCCGAAGACCAGCGTCAGTCCGAGCGCGACGATGAACAGCCACGACGCGTAGACGATGCCGTCGATCAGGATGGTGAGTGCAAGCATCGGAGGATTCCGGGCGGGGGGCGCAGCGGCTGCGCCCCCCTGTTCGAATGCGCCCGCGGTCGTTGCCGACCTCGGGCGAAGGCACTGCGAAAGCAGCCGCCAGGCGATCAGGCCCGAGGGCTCAGCACTTCGCTCCCTTGAAGCCGGCCTTGATCCAGTCCTCGGCCTTCATGTCGGCAGGCGGGTTCACGCACTCCGCAGGGAAGCGGACGATGTCGACGATGTCGACCCGCTTCTTCTCCTTGTTGTACTGCGTGCGGCCGATCGCGGTCGGCTGGATCGCCTGATGGCCCTTGCCGTTGACCATCTGGATCTTGCCGGCCGGCGACTCCCACTCGAAGCCCTTCAGCGCGGCGGCGAGCTGCTCGGGGCTGGGCTTCTTGCCGCCGTTCGCGGCGATCGCCTTCTCGGCGACGAGCTTCAGGCCCAGCAGCGCCTGCGCCATCCGGTACGGCGCCTGCACCGGGTACACGTTGTACTTCTTCTCGTACTCGGAGAACCACCAGCGGTTGAGCGGCGTGTCGGGCGACATCAGGCCGTAGGCGCCACGGGCGCCGAGGATCACGCCGTCGGGCATCTTGTCGCCCAGGCCAGGCAGCACGTGGTCGCCGGCCGAGAGCACCACCTGCGAGCGCTTCATCAGGCCCCGCGGCGCCGACTGAAGCATCAGGGCCTGCAGGTCGCCGCCCCACAGGCTCGAGTGGGTGATCGACGCAGGCTTCTGCAGGAGCGCCGAGATCTCGGTGCCGTACTGGCCGGCGCCGAACTTGGGCCGCAGGTCCTGGCCGGTCTTCGCATTCGGATACAGCTGCTCCATCGTGAGCTGGAAGTCCTTCAGCGAGTCGTGGCCCCAGGCGTAGTCCTGGTTGATGTAGTTGATCGAGTCGACCTTGACGTTCTTCGCCTTCAGGTAGCGGCCCAGCGCCACGTTGTCCATCGTGGCGTGGGCGGCGGTGCGGAACACGTACTCGTAGTCGCGCTCCTCGAAGATCCGCGGCGTGCCGCAGTCGTAGAGGATCAGGAAACGCTTCATCTCCTCCGCCACCGGCGCCACCGCCAGGCAGTCGCCCGAACTCACGTAGCCGACCACCACGTCGACGTTCTCGCGGTCGTAAAGGTTCTTCAGCTCCTGCACCTGCTTGGTCGCCCCGCCGGCCTCGTCGACGTAGATCGCCTCGACCGTCATGCCGCCGAAGCCCTTCTTGTCGTAGGGTGCGGGCGCGGCGCCGTTGTTGAAGGCCTCGACCAGGAGCTTGGCCCCGTTCACCGCCGGGATGCCGAAGCTCTCGGCCGCCTGCCCCGACAGGAAGCTGACGACGCCGATGCGAAAGGTCTCCTGCGCCTGGGCCGTGGAAAGCCCGGCCAGGCCGAAGGCTGCCGCGACGGCGGCCGCCCCGAGCGTGGGCGCGAATCTGCTGCGTTTCATTACGGTGTCTCCTCTGTCTCTGTGGTTGCTGCAGGGTGGGAAGTGAAGCCCTGTTCGGGCCAATCGACGGGCGCCTCGACATCGAGCCGGGCCACCCGGTAACCGCGCTTGAAGTCTACGAAATGCCGGTGGGTCCAGGCTTCGGCCTCGTCGGGGTCGCGTCGGCGGATCGCCTCGACGATGCGCCGGTGCGCCTCGAGATTGCGCGCGCCCGCCTGCGGCAGCGTGCGCCGCAGTCGCTCGAAGCTCGGCGCGAGCAGCAGGCTGACCGGTTCGCGCGCGAGCATCAGCACCCGGTTGCCCGAGGCACGGGCCACCAGGGCATGGAACTGGACGTCCAGTTCGATGTAGGACTCGCCCCTGGCGAGCACCGTGTCGGTGCGGGCCAGGTTCGCGTCGAGTGCGGCGAGGTCGCGTTCGGTCGCGTGCTCGGCCGCGAGCCGGGCCGCGCGCGGCTCGAGCGTGACGCCGACCTCCCAGAGCTCGCGGAAACTGACCGCTTCCAGAACCATTGCGCGCATCGCGCGCGGCGCGAGGTCGCCCATCCCGGGCTGCGCGATCCGCAGCCGGCGGCCCGCGGCGCGAACGAGCAGGCCCTCCTGCTCGAGCAGGCGAATCGCCTCGCGGACCGTGGAGCGGTTGACCCCGAAGGTCTCGGCGAGCGCCTGCTCGGTAGGCAGCGGATCGCCCGGCTTCAGGTGCCCGTCGAGGATGCGCCGCTCGATCCGGTCGGACAGCACCCGGTAGGCCGGGGCATGCCGAAGCGGTGCGAACACTGTCGACGCAGTGCGGCGCTCCACGATCGCTGTCTCCCCCTCGCCCCGTTTACTGGTCCGGTCCGCGGAAGCACCCACGGCCCATCGTGTCTTCTTGCGGCAGACCTTCGTTCTTGCCACGGCCTTCTTGCCACAGCGTTTGCCCGATTGTCGGACAAACGATTCGAGGCTGGATGCTGAACCGAGCAGAATCCGACGTCAAGAAGATTCGATGCTGCATTGCAGCGTCGGACCTGCCCCACCGCTTCCGCGCCGGCGGCCGCGCCTTCTGCCACACGGTCGAGGCGCTCGCCGGAGCCCCGCCGATCGCCGAGCTGGAGTGCGGGATGGACGTTCGCTGAGCGACCACGGAAACGGTGCTGCGCCGGCGGCGCGAAGCCGTCGCGCCGGACCGCGGGCGGCGTCGGCGCCACCGATCCAGGCACGGGGCCGGACGCGGCGGGCTCAGGCCCGACGGCGCGCCCGGCGATCGAGCCACTCGCCCAGGATCCCCTTGGGCATGTAGATGATGAAGAAGATCAGCAGCGCGCCGTAGATCAGCAGGTCGAGCCCGTGGATCTGGTTGCCGATCAGGATGCGCAGGCCTTCGGAGAGCAGCAGCAGGAACACCGCACCCGCGGTCGGCCCCAGCATCACGAACATCCCACCGGCGATCGCGCCGAACACCATCTGCAGCGAGATGCCGATGCCCGACACGGTCTCGGGATTCACGTAGAGCTGGTACTGCGCGTACAGCACGCCGCCGATCGCGGTCATGACCGCCGAGAGCATCGCGATCCGAAGCTTCGTCTGGCTCACGTTGATGCCGATCGAGGCGGCGGCGTCTTCCTCCTCGCTGATCGCCTGCAGGGCCAGCCGGCTCATGCTGCGATCGACGCGGTGCCATACGTACAAGGCGAACAGCCAGCAGAGCAGCACCACGTAGAACCAGACCAGCTTGTCCGAGAACTGCAGCGCGTACAGCGAGCCGCTCGCGCCCTCGGCCACGCCTGGTTTCGGCGTGACGCCCAGCGAGCCGCCGGTGGTGTCGCGCAGCGCCACGATGATCAGCCGCACGACCTCGGCCAGGGCGAGCGTGACCAGCGCGAAGTAGTGGCCGACGATCTTGAAGCGGAAGCAGGGGTAGCCGATCACGAAGGCCACGGCCAGCGCGACGACGACCGCCACCACGGCGCCCGCCAGCGGCGGCAGGCCGAAGTGGTTCCACAGCATCACCACCGTGTAGGCGCCGATGCCGAAGAACGCACCGTGGCCGAGGCTCACCATGCCCAGCCGGCCCATCAGCGCCCAGCTGGTGTAGATGAAGCCCCAGAGCAGGGCCATGATCATCAGGTGCAGCGGGTAGACGCCGACCCCGGCCAGCGGGGCGATCGCCAGCAGCGCGAGCAAGACCAGGAACACGGAGCGGCCCATGATCAGCGACGCCTCGCGAACAGCCCCTCGGGCTTCCAGAACATCATGACGATGAAGAAGAGGAAGGCCAGGACATAGCCCCACTCGAGCTGGAACACGAAGCCGCCCACCGATATGAACTGTGCGAACACGAAGGCGGCCAGGAAGCCGCCGATCAGGTTGCCAAGGCCGCCCAGCACGCAGATCAGGAAGGTGATCGGCCCGAAGGACAGCCCGATCGCCGGGTGGATGTCGTACTGCAGCACCAGCAGGCAGGCCGCGAGACCGGCCAGGCCTCCGCCCAGTGCCGAGGTGACGAGGTAGATGCGGCCGGCATTCACCCCCATGAGAGGCATGATCGCCCGGTCCTGGCTGATCGCCCGGATCGCGGTGCCCATGTAGGTGCGGGTGAGGAACAGCCAGGTTGCCAGGATGGCGGCCAGCGCCACCCCGAAGGCGATCAGCCGCGCCAGCGACAGGTTGATCTCGCCCACGCTGACGCCGGGCAGGCGGATCCCGATGTTGCGGAACTCCACGCCGAAGGTCACGGTGGCCGCCGCCTGCAGGAAGAACAGCACGCCGCCGGTCACCAACAACTGGTTGATCGGCTCCGCGGACAGCACCGGCCGGATGATGAACTGGTGCAGCACCGCGCCCAGCAGCGCGACCAGCGCGATGCCGAACACGAAGGCGAGCCACAGCGGCGCCCCCTGCACCGTGTGCAGCCACCAGATCCCGTACATGCCGACCATGATCAGCTCTGCGTAGCAGATCCAGACCACGTCGATCACGCCGAAGACGAGGTTCAGGCCCAGCGCGAGCAGCGCGAGAAGCCCGCCGAGCAGCAGTCCGTTCAGCACTGCCTCGAGCAGGAAGATGTCGAAGAATTCCATCAGATCCCCAGGTAGGCCTTGCGGATCTCGTCGCTGGCGAGCAGCTCGGCAGAGGGACCGCTCATCCGGATCCGGCCGGTCTCGAGCAGGTAGCCGCGATCCACCACCTGCAGCACCTGCTGGATGTTCTGTTCGACGATCAGCACCGTGTAACCCTCCGCCCGGATGCGCTTCATCAGCTCGAAGATCGACTGAACGATCACCGGCGCCAGGCCGGCCGAGGGCTCGTCGAGCAGGAGCAACTTGGGCTTGCTCATCAGCGCGCGGCCGATGGCGCACATCTGCTGCTCGCCGCCCGACATGGTGCCCGCCATCTGCAGCCGCCGCTCCTTCATCTTCGGGAACAGCGAATAGACGAACTCCAGCCGGTCGCGATAGTGCCTGCGCGCCGCGGGCGTGAAGGCGCCCATCATCAGGTTGTCCTCGACGGTGAGCCGCGGAAACAGCCTGCGCCCCTCGGGAACCTGCGCGATGCCGAGCGACACGACCTCGTGCGCCGGAAGCGCGTTGTAGCGGCGCCCCTCCATGACGATGTCGCCGGCGCTGGCATTGATCAGCCGGGAGATCGCGCGCAACAGCGTGGTCTTGCCGGCGCCGTTGGGCCCGATCACCGCGATCGCCTCGCCGGCCTTCACCGACAGGGAAACGTCGAACAAGGCCTGGAATCCGCCGTAGCCGGCGCACAGCCCCTTGATGTCGAGCATCAACCGGCCTCCGCGGCGGACTGTTGCCGGTCGAGCTGGCGGTGCACCGCCTCGGCATCGGAACCCAGGTAGACCTCGATGACCCTGGGATCGCGGGTCACCTCGGCCGGGGCGCCTTCGGCGATCAGCTCGCCGTGGTCGAGCACGATGCAGCGGTCGATGACCTTCATGAGCACGCCCATGATGTGCTCGACCCAGATGATCGAGATGCCTCGCTCGTTGCGGATCCGCTCGAGCATCTCGGCAGCCTGGTTCATCTCGGCCTCGTCCAGGCCGCCGAGGCTCTCGTCGGCCAGCAGAAGCTTGGGCTGGGTGGCGAGCGCGCGCGCCATCTCGAGCTTCTTCAGGCCGGCGGCGCCGAGGCCCTCGACGCTCGCACCCGGGTCGCGCGGCAGGCCGATCAGTTCGAGCGCGTCGTGCGCGCGCCGCTCCGCTTCGGCACGGCCGATCTGGCCGCCGGCGCCGTAGTGGGCCGCGAGCACCGTGTTCTCGAGGATCGTGAGCTTGCGAAAGGGCCGCGGGATCTGGAAGGTGCGCGCCAGCCCGAGCTGGCAGATCCGGTACGGCGGCAGCCCGCCGATCTCGCGGCCGTCGAGCTGCACCGAGCCGGCGCTCGGCGCGTACAGTCCGGCGATCACGTTGAAGGTCGTGCTCTTCCCCGATCCGTTCGGGCCGATCAGCCCGAGGATCTCGCCCTTTTCGAGCTCGAAGGAAAGCGCGTTGACCGCCGTGAAACCGCCGAACCGCCTGGTCAGTTCCTTGACGGAAAGCACGTGGCGCTCGCCGTCACTTGGCGTAGGCGTGGCCCTTGGGAAGGGGCAGCACCGCGTCCTTGGTCTTGATCGCGTCGGGCCACACGATGTAGGTGTCCTTCGCGTTGTACTGCATGACCACCGGCGAGGAGCGCTCGTTCTGGCCGGACATCGGGTGACCGGGCGGGAAGAACTTCACGCCGTAGCCCTGGATGGTGCCGCCGACCGGAATGTCGGTTTCCAGCGAGGCCTGGCGCAGCGCCTCGGGCGAGATGCCGCCATGCTTCTTGATCGCTCGCGGCAGAACGTCGGTGAAGAAGATCCACGCCTGGTTGAAGCCCATCGACACGTGCGGCGGGACCTCGTCGGCCTTGGTCTCGGCCACGTAACGCCTGACCATCTCCTTGGTGACGTCGCCGAGCCCCGGCGCGAGGGTCTTGGGGTCGAGCAGTTGCGCCGCCACCGGGTCGACGTTGTAGATCAGGTTGGCGTCGTCCTTGAAGGTGGCGTAGAGCTTGTCGAACTGGCCGTAACCGGCGCCGTGGCCGATCAGCGCGTCCCACTTCAGGCCCTGCTCCTTGGCCTGGCGCAGGAAGAGCGTGATGTCGGGGTTGTAGCCGGTGTGCAGGATGGCGTCGGGGCGCGCGCGGCGCAGCTTGGTGACCAGCGGCGAGAGGTCGGGCGAGGTCGCGGCATAGCCCTCCTTGATCGCGATCTGCATGCCGAGCTGCTTGCAGGTGGCCTCGTTGCCGGCGGCCACGCCGGCGCCGTAGGGGCCGTCCTCGTAGATGATCGCGACCTTCAGGTCCTTGACCTCCTTGCCGAGCTTGCTCTTGGCGTTTTCGGCCAGGAACTTGCACGAGGCCTCGCCGAACTGGTCGGAGTGGACCTGGGCGCGGAAGACGTTCCTGAGGTTCTTGTCCTTGAACACGCTGGAGGCCACGCAGATGTTGGCCCACATGAAGCTCTTGGCCTGGTCGACCTTCTGGGCCATCGGCACGCAGTGCGCCGACGAGAACACGCCCATGATCATGTCGACCTTTTCCTGGTTGAGCAGGCGCTCGGTCTCGTTGATGGCCACCTCGGCCTTGCTCTGTGCGTCGGCGTAGATCGGGACGATCTTGTAGCCCTCCACCCCGCCGCGCTCGTTGATCATGTCGATCGCGTACTTGTTGCCGAGGTAGCCCGCGTGCGAGCCGCCCGCCGCCAGCGGGCCGGTCAGGTCGTAGATGACGCCGATCTTGATCTGCTTGTCCTGCGCGTGGGCCTGCCCCGGGGCGGCGAGCCCGCACACGGCCAGGGTCGCGACGGCTGCGGCGCCGACCGACAGTGCGGATGCGGAAAGTGCGGAAGCCGATTGGCGGGCGCGAGAGATCGCGACCGCAAGGCGGGTGAACGTGCGCATGCTTGTCTCCTCCAGGATCGTTGCCTGTGCGCCGCGCGGTTCATTGACGACCGCTTCGGCTTGCGGAAACAGTGTAGCCGACGGTTTTCGCCGGTGTCACGCGCTTTCGGTGCCCGCCCGACGCCCGCGTCAGACCACCGCGCGGGGATACGAACCCACGACCTTGCAGAAGGCCGAGTTGCGGCGCAGCTCCTCGAGCGCGGTCGCGACGTTCGTGTCGCTCTGGTGGCCGAGGATGTCGATGTAGAAGTAGTACTCCCATTCGCCCCGGCGCGCGGGCCGCGACTCGAAGCGCTTCATCGACACGCCGTGGCGGGCGAGCGGTTCGATCAGCGCGTGCACCGCCCCCGCACGGTCGGGCACCGACAGGATCAGCGAGGTCTGGTCGGCCCCCGTGGCCGCGCACTCGTAGCGGCCCACCACCGCGAAGCGCGTGCGATTGTTCGGATCGTCCTGGATGCTGCGGGCGACCAGCTCGAGGCCGTAGCGCGCGGCCGCGTTCTCGCCGGCGATCGCCGCGGTGGCGGCGTCGAGCGAGGCCAGCCTGGCGGCCTCGGCGTTGCTCGCAACCGGCACGCGCTCGATGCCGGGACAGTTCCGGTCGAGCCATCCGATGCACTGGGCGAGCGACTGCGCGTGCGAGACGATGCGCGTGACCCCCTCCAGCGTGCCGCCCAGGCTCATCAGGTTCTGGCGCACCGGCACCAGGACCTCCCCGCTGATCGCGAGCGAAGTCTCGAGGAACAGGTCGAGCGTGCGGTTGACCGCGCCCTCGGTCGAGTTCTCCACCGGCACGACGCCGAAGTCCACGGTGCCGGCCTCGGTGGCGCGGAACACCTCGTCGATCGTCGGGCAGGCGATCGGGTCGACCCCGCTGCCGAAGTGCTTGAGCAGGGCCTGCTCCGAGAAGGTGCCGGCCGGCCCCAGGTAGGCGACCCGCATCCTGCGCTCGAGCTCGCGGCAAGCCGACACGATCTCCCGCCAGACCGCCTCGATCGCCGCGCCGGGCAGCGGGCCCGGATTGGCCTCGCGCAGCTTGCGCATGATCAGCGCCTCGCGCTCGGGCCGATAGACCGGCGCATCGGTCGTCTTCTTCAGTTCGCCCACTTCCTGCGCGAGCCGGGCGCGCCGGCTCAGCAGCGCGAGCAGCTCGCGATCGACCTCGTCGATCCGCACGCGCAGCGAGTCGAGTCGCGGGTCGCCCTTCGCGTCGGTCGCGCCCTGAGTGTTGTCTTGCTCAGCCATGGCGGCGCTCGAAGTCCTTCATGTAGCCGACCAGGGCGCGCACGCCCTCGATCGGCATCGCGTTGTACAACGAGGCGCGCATGCCGCCCACGCTGCGATGCCCCTTGAGCTGCAGCAGGCCGGCAGACTCGGCGCCCTTCAGGAAGTCGGCGTCGAGCGCCCGGTCCTTCAGGAAGAAGGGCACGTTCATCCGTGAACGGTCCTGCCTGCGCACCCGGTTCTCGTACAAGCCGCTGGCGTCGATGTAGTCGTACAGCAGCGCGGCCTTCTCGATGTTGCGCGCCTCCATGGCGGCAACCCCGCCCTGTCGCTTGAGCCAGGCGAAGACCAGTCCGGCGACCCAGATCGCAAAGGTGGGCGGCGTGTTGTACATCGAGTCGTTGTCGGCCACCACCTTGTAGTCGAAGGCGGTCGGGCACAGCGGATGCGCCCTGCCGATGAGGTCCTCGCGGACGATCACGATCGTCAGGCCGGCCGGCCCGATGTTCTTCTGCGCGCCGCCGTACAGACAGCCGTAGCGGCTCACGTCGATCTCGCGCGACAGCACGTGCGAGGACACGTCGACCACGATCGGCACGCCGGCCGGCACGTCGGCGGGGCCGGCGCCCTGCGAAGGCGGCCGCTGGAACTCGACGCCGTCGATGGTCTCGTTGGTGCACAGGTGCAGGTAGGCGGCATCGGGCGACATGCGCCACTGCGACTGCTCGGGCACGAAGGTGTAGGCGCCGGTCTCGCCATCGCGATGAGGCGCGGGCAGCTTCGCCGCGTCGGCCACCAGGTTGACCCGGGCGTAGCGCGCGGCTTCCTTCGCGGACCTGGCCGACCACTGGCCGGTGACCAGGTAATCGGCATGCCCGCCGCCGCGCAGCAGGTTCATCGGCACGATCGCGTTCTCCGCGATCGCCCCGCCCTGCATGAACAGCACCTTGTAGTGCTCCGGGATCCGCATCAGCTCGCGCAGGTCGGCCACGGCCTGCGCGTGGATGCCCATGAACTCGGGGCCTCGATGGCTCATCTCCATCACGGACATGCCGGTGCCGTGCCAGTCGGGCAGTTCGTCGGCGACCTGGCGCAGCACTTCCTTGGGAAGCACCGCCGGCCCTGCGGAGAAGTTGTAGACGGTTTCGGACATGACGGCGGATCGTATCAAAGCGGAAGGGGTCGGGAGGCGCGCCGGCTCATCGGCCCGGCAGCACGAGCAGCAGCAGGGGCAGGCTGGCCGCGGCGATCAGCGTGGACAGGGTCACGCCGGCGCTCGCCTGCTCGGCGCCGGCGCGGTAGCGCTGTGCGAAGAGATAGACGTTCGCGCCGATCGGCAGCGAGGCGGTCACCGTGGCCACGGCCAGTGGCAGCGGCGGGAGCTCGAGCAGCCAGCGGCCGATCGCGTAGGCGACGACCGGATGCACGAAGCTCTTGAGCGCGGCCAGCGAGGCGGCCCCGCGCAAGCCCCGGCGCAGGTCGAACTGCGCGAGCGATGCGCCGAGCAGCACCAGGCAAAGCGGCGCGGCGGCGCCGGCCAGCATGCCCAGCGGCACGTCGAGCGGGCGCGGCAGCTTCAGGCCCGCCGCCGAAAACGCGAGGCCGGCCAGGATGGGCAGCACCACCGGATGGATCAGCGAATTGCGCACCACCAGGGCGACCTGGGCGGCGAGCCGGCCGCGATCGCGGTGGGGCGCCGCGTCCGCGGCGGCCCCCCCTCGCGCGTGCGCCGCCGGCGCCGCCCCGCCGGACAGCTCGATCAGCAGCGTGCCCAGCGTGAGGAAGGTCAGCGCGTGCAGCGCGATGATGGTCAGCAGGAAGGCCAGCCCCTCCTCGCCGAAAGCCAGCCGGACCAGCGGAATGCCGAGCATCGCGGTGTTCGAGAACACGCCGCACAGGGCCTGGATCACCGCCTGGTCCATCGGGACCCCGCGACAGCGCTGCACCCCCAGCACCGCGGCGAAGAGCGGCAGGCCGGCGCCGTAGTAGGCGAGCGCCGCACCCGGCGACAGGGTGTCGAACTCCACCCGCGCCAGCGCGCCGAACAGCAACGCCGGCATGAAGATCAGGAAGGTCGCGTCGGAAAGCGCGCGAACCGCCGCATCGGTGAAGCGCCCCGCCCGGGCGGCGCCGTAGCCGATCGCGATCAGCACGACGACGGGGAAGATGACCTCGAAGAAGATCGGCATCGGCGCGTCGCGCTGGGGCCCGCTGCGGGCCGGCCTCAGTCGGCTGCGCCGGTGCCGGATTCCTCGCCGTCGGCGCCGGACGCCGGGGCTCCCGGCGCGCCGGCCTGCTCCTCGCCCTCGCCGCCCTCTTCGGCCGCCTCGCTCGCGTCGCTCTCGACCACGCGCTGCACGCCCGAGAGCGTGGACCCGTCGTCGACCGCGATCAGCGTGACGCCCTGGGTGGCGCGGCCCATCTCGCGGATCTCGGAGACCCGGGTGCGCACCAGCACCCCGCCGGTGGTGATCAGCATGATCTCGTCCTTCTCGTCGACCAGCACCGCCGCCACGACCTTCCCGTTGCGCTCGGTGGTCTGGATCGCGATCATGCCCTTCGTGCCGCGGCCGTGGCGGGTGTACTCGCCGATCGGCGTGCGCTTGCCGAAGCCGTTCTCGGTGGCGGTCAGCACGCTCTGGGTCTCGTCGACGGCCACCAGCATCGAGATCACCCGCTGGCCGTCCTCGAGGTTCATGCCGCGCACGCCGCGGGCATTGCGCCCCATCGGGCGCACGTCGTTCTCGTCGAAGCGCACCGCCTTGCCGGCATCGGAGAACAGCATGACGTCGTGCTCGCCGTCGGTGACCGCGGCGCCGATCAGGAAGTCGCCCTCGTCGAGGTCCACTGCGATGATCCCGGCCTTGCGCGGGTTGGAGAAATCGGTGAGCGGCGTCTTCTTGACCGTGCCCAGGCTGGTGGCCATGAACACGTAGTGCGCCGCGTCGAAGGACTTCACCGGCAGGATCACGGTGATCTTTTCGCCTTCGGCGAGCGGGAACAGGTTGACGATGGGACGGCCGCGCGAGTTGCGCGTGCCCGAAGGCACCTCCCAGACCTTGAGCCAGTACACGCGGCCGCGGTTCGAGAAGCACAGGATGTGGTCGTGCGTGTTGGCGATGAAGAGCTGGTCGATCCAGTCCTCTTCCTTCATCGCGGTGGCCTGCTTGCCGCGGCCGCCGCGCTTCTGCGCCCGGTATTCCGACAGGAGCTGGCTCTTGATGTAGCCGCCGTGCGAGAGCGTGACCACCATGTCCTGCGGTGTGATCAGGTCCTCGGTGTCGATCTCGGTGGCGTTGAGCTCGATGTACGAGCGGCGCGGATTGCCGTACTCGGCCTTGATGCCGGCCAGCTCCTCGCCGATGATCTGCGTGATCCGCTCGGGACGCGCCAGGATGTCGAGCAGGTCGGTGATCTGGCCGATCACGTCGCGGTACTCCTGGACGATCTTGTCCTGCTCCAGCCCGGTGAGCCGCTGCAGTCGCATCTGCAGGATCTCCTGGGCCTGGGCCTCGGACAGCCGGTAGCTGTCGCCGCGCAGGCCGACCGAGGGATCGAGTCCCTCGGGCTGGAAGGCCGCGATGTCGGCGCCGGCGCGCTCGAGCATCTCGCGCGCCACGCCGGCCTTCCAGTCGCGCGCCATCAGCCGCTCCTTCGCGATGGGCGGTGTCGGCGAGGCCTTGATCAGGTCGATCATGTCGTCGACGTTGGCGATCGCCACCGCCAGGCCTTCCAGAATGTGGCCGCGCTCGCGCGCCTTGCGCAGCTCGAACACGGTGCGCCGGGTCACCACCTCGCGCCGGTGCGCGAGGAAGGCGTCGAGCATCTGCTTGATGTTGAGCAGGCGCGGCTGTCCGTCGACCAGCGCCACCATGTTGATGCCGAAGGTGTCCTGCAGCTGCGTCTGCTTGTAGAGGTTGTTCAGAACGACCTCGGGCAGCTCGCCGCGCTTGAGCTCGATGACGACCCGCATGCCCGACTTGTCGGACTCGTCGCGGATGTCGGAGATGCCCTCGAGCTTCTTCTCGTTGACCAGCTCGGCCATGCGCTCGAGCAGCACCCGCTTGTTCACCTGGTAGGGCAGCTCGTCGACGATGATCGCGCTGCGGTTGCCGCGGTCGAGCTCCTCGAAGTGGGTGCGCGCGCGCATCACGACGCGCCCGCGGCCAGTGCGATAGCCGTCGCGAACGCCCTGCACGCCGTAGACGATGCCGGCGGTCGGGAAATCGGGCGCGGGCACGAGCTCGATGATCTCGTCGATCGTGGCGTCGGCCTTGCGCAGGATCAGCAGGCAGGCGTCGACGATCTCGCCCAGGTTGTGCGGCGGGATGTTGGTGGCCATGCCCACCGCGATGCCCGCCGAGCCGTTGATCAGCAGGTTGGGAATCCGTGCCGGCAGGACGGTGGGCTCGAGCTCCTTGCCGTCGTAGTTGGGCTGGAAGTCGACCGTCTCGCGGTCGATGTCAGCCAGCATCTCGGCGGCGATCTTGTCCAGACGGCACTCGGTGTAGCGCATCGCCGCGGCGTTGTCGCCGTCGATCGAGCCGAAGTTGCCCTGCCCGTCTACCAGCGGATAGCGCAGCGAAAAATCCTGCGCCATGCGCACCAGGGTGTCGTAGATCGCGCTGTCGCCGTGCGGGTGGTACTTGCCCATCACCTCGCCGACCACGCGCGCGCACTTCACGTAGGGCCGGTTCCAGTGGTTGTTCGATTCGTGCATCGCGAAGAGCACGCGGCGGTGAACCGGCTTGAGGCCGTCGCGGACGTCGGGAAGGGCCCGTCCCACGATCACGCTCATCGCGTAATCGAGGTAGGAGCGCCGCATCTCCTCTTCGAGACTGATAGGAAGGGTTTCCTTGGCGAACTGATCCATGTGCTGCGGGGTCCCGGAGAGGAATACGAGGAGCTAAATCTTTGAATTTTAACACGCGACACCATCCCGCCCGGCCGGGCTGTGCTTAAATCGCGCGGAACCCAGCCAAGGAAGCGTTCGCATGCCGGAAGCCGTCATCCTCGCCCCGCAATGGATCGCACCGGTCGCCCCGGACCCGCGCGTGCTGACCGGCCATGCGGTGCTCGTCGAGGACGGACGGATCGCCGAGCTCGCGCCTTTCGACGGGCTGCGCGAACGGCATCCCGACGTGCCGCTCACCCTCCTGCCCGGGCAACTGCTGGTCCCGGGCTTCGTGAACCTGCACACCCACGCGGCCATGTCGCTGTTGCGCGGCGTGGCCGACGACCTGCCGCTTCACGACTGGTTGCGCAAGCGGATCTGGCCGCTGGAAGGCAAGCTGGTGTCGCGGGCCTTCGTGCGCGACGGCGCCCTGCTCGCCGCCCACGAAATGCTGATGGGCGGCACGACCTGCTTCAACGACATGTACTTCTTCCCCGAGGAGGCGGTGGCGGCGGCGCGTCAGCTCGGGATGCGCAGCATGCAGGGCATCATCGTCATCGAGTTCCCGAGCGCCTACGCGTCGGATGCCGGCGACTATCTGAGGAAGGGGCTCGAGCTGCGCGACCGGCACAGGGACGACCCGATGGTCGGTTTCTGCCTGGCGCCGCACGCCCCCTACACGGTCAGCGACGAGACCCTGAAGCGGGTGGCCGTGCTGGCACGCGAGCTGGGCCTCCCCATCCACACCCATGTCCACGAAACTGCTGCCGAGATCGAGGAATCCCAGTCTCGGCACGGCAAGCGGCCACTGCAGCGGCTGGACGCCCTGGGCTTGCTGGGCCCGGAACTGATCGCGGTTCACGCGGTGCACCTCGACGACAACGACTTGCGGCTGCTCGCCACGGCCGGCGCCTCGGTCGCCCACTGCCCGCATTCGAACCTGAAGCTGGCCAGCGGCATTGCACCGGTGGCGCGCATGATCGAGTCGGGCATCCGGGTGGGCATAGGCACCGACGGCTCGGCCAGCAACAACCGGCTCGATCTGCTGCAGGAGGCGCGCACCGCTGCCCTGCTCGCCAAGGGAAGCTCGGGGCAGGCGGACGCCTGGCCCGCCGCGCGGGTGCTGAGGGCGCTCACCCTGGACGCCGCCGCGGCCCTCGGACTGGACGATCGGATCGGCTCGATCGAAGCCGGCAAACGCGCCGACCTGGTGGCGGTGGACCTCTCGGCCCCCGAGCTTTCGCCGGTTTTCGACCCGGTCTCGCAACTCGTTTACGCGGCCGGACGCGAGCATGTGCAGCATGTCTGGATCGACGGCCGGCATGTTGTCCGAAAGCGACAATTAACTGACGACGTTGCAAGCGAGGCTGTTTCCGAATTGGTTGGCCGAACGGCGCTATGGCACAATCGGACCGGTGAAATCCTGTCAGGCTGACTGACAGCCCGTGTTTGCAGCCCGTTTCCCGCGGGTTCGAATCGAGCGATCCAGCCTGTCGTGCCCAACCCCGCTGAATCGCTTTCTACCGAGAGGAGAAACATGAACAAACCGGTCAAAAAACTGGCGTATCTGGTTGCTGCGGCGATGCTGTCGGCTTCGACGCTCGCTGTCGCCCAGTCTGCCGATCCGAAGAAGAGCGGCTATGTCATCAGCCCGGACAGCAAGGTCGTGGTGAACCCGTTCGGCCAGTGCTGGCGCACCGGCTACTGGACCCCGGCCGACGCGATCAAGGGTTGCGACGACGATCTGCTGCCGAAGGCCGCCCCGGCGCCCGCCCCGGCCCCGGCTCCGGCTCCCGCCCCGGCTCCGAAGCCCGCTCCGAAGCCCGCGCCGGCCCCGACCAGCGAAAAAGTCACCTTCGCGGCTGACACCTTCTTCGACTTCGACAAGGCCGTCGTCAAGCCGGAAGGCAAGGCTCGACTGGACGATCTGGTCGGCAAGCTGCAGGGCGTGACCCTCGAGGTCATCATCGCCGTCGGCCACACCGACAGCATCGGCTCCGACGCCTACAACCAGAAGCTGTCGGTCCGTCGCGCCGAAGCCGTGAAGGCCTACCTGGTCAGCAAGGGCATCGAAGCCAACCGGATCTACACGGAAGGCAAGGGCGAGAAGCAGCCGGTCGCCGACAACAAGACCCGCGATGGCCGCGCGAAGAACCGTCGCGTGGAAGTCGAGGTGGTCGGCACCCGTCCGCGTCGCTGATACCGGCTCGGGATCGGCTTCGGCCGGTCCCTCCGGAGAGACCCCGCTTCGGCGGGGTTTTTTTTCGTCATCTAGAATCGGTTTCGTGACCGCAGACACCGCCCATTCCGATCAAGCCGCCCCGGCCAACGCCGACCCGGCCGAGCTCGCCAAGTTCTCGGCCCTGGCCTCGCGCTGGTGGGACCCGGAATCCGAGTTCAAGCCGCTGCACCAGATCAACCCGCTCAGGCTGGACTGGATCGATCGGCTGGCGCCCCTGAAGGGCCGGCGCGTCGTGGACATCGGCTGCGGCGGCGGCATCCTGGCCGAGTCGATGGCCGGGCGTGGCGCCGAAGTGCTCGGCATCGACCTGGCCGACCGGCCGCTGAAGGTCGCCGAGCTGCACGCCCTGGAAAGCGGCGCGCAGGTGAGCTACCGGCGCATTTCGGCCGAGGCGCTGGCCGCCGAGCAGCCGGGCAGCTTCGACACGGTCACTTGCATGGAGATGCTCGAGCACGTGCCGGACCCGGAATCCACCGTGCGCGCCTGCGCGCAGCTGGCGAAGCCGGGCGGCTGGCTCTTCTTCTCCACGATCAATCGCAACCCGAAGTCCTTCCTGTTCGCGATCGTGGGCGCCGAGTACGTGCTCCGGCTGCTGCCGCGCGGCACGCACGAATACGGGAAGTTCATCAAGCCCTCGGAGCTGGCGGCGGCCATCCGCCGCTGCGGGCTCGAGACGGTCGAGATGACCGGCTTGACCTACAACCCGATCACCCAGATCTACGCCCTGGACCCGAAGGACGTGTCGGTCAACTACGCGATCGCGGTTCGCAAGCCCGGATGACCGCGATGCTGCAGGCAATCTTCTTCGACCTCGACGGCACCCTGGCCGACACCGCGCGCGACCTGGTGGAGCCGATCCAGGCCATGCGCGCCGATCGCGGGCTCGGGCCCCTGCCCTTCGAGGCGCTGCGCCCCTTCGCGTCGATGGGCGCGCGCGGGCTGATCCTGCGCGGCTTCGGCGTGGAACGCGACGACGACGACTTCGCCGCCCTGCGCGACGAGTTCCTGGCCCGCTACGAGCAGGCGATGCTGGTCCACACCCGCCTGTTCGAGGGCATGGACACGGTGCTCGACGCCCTGGACGACGCAGGCATCCGCTGGGGAGTGATCAGCAACAAGGTCGAGCGCTACGTCAGGCCCATCGTCGAGGGTCTCGGCCTGGGCGCTCGGTCGGTCTGCGCGATCGGGGGCGACACCACGCCCTTCGCCAAGCCGCACCCCGAACCGCTGCTGCACGGCGCGCGGCTGGCCGCGGTGGATCCTGCCTGCAGCGTCTACGTGGGCGACGATCTTCGCGACATCGAGGCCGGACGGGCCGCGGCGATGCGCACCGTGGCCGCGGCCTACGGGTTCTGCGGCGTGTCGGCGGCGCCCGCCGAATGGGGCGCGGACCACCTGATCGAAACGCCGCTTCAGCTGCTCGCCGAACTGGGCATCGCGCGGGCCACGAGCGCCGCCGCGTCGATCTCCATGGGCAAGGTTCCGAAGGCCTGATCGCCGGCTGCGCGAGTCGGGTCCAGGCGCCCGGCGCAAAAGGCCGCCGCGACCCCGGCTGGCGCGTCGCCGATCATGACCGCGGCCTGCCAGGCCCGCGCGAGATCGCCGGCGAGTCGCCGCGCGCCGAACGGATCCAGGAGGGCCGCCGTCTCGCTGCGCTCCGCAGGGCCGGCGGGGCCCGCGCGCAGCGCTTCGAGCCGCTCGATCAGCGGCGACGCGAAGCGGTCGTAGGCCGGCAGCCTGCCTAGCGCCGCGGCCAGCTCGGCCGACAGCGCCTCGGCGCAGCCCGGCTCGCGCGCGAGCGCGCGCAGCAGGTCCAGGCACATCACGTTGCCCGATCCCTCCCAGATCGAATTGACCGGCAACTCCCGGTACAGGCGCGCGAGCGGCGCCTCTTCGACATAACCGTTGCCTCCGAGCACCTCCATCGCCTCGAAGGCCAGCGCGGGGCCGCGCCGGCAGATCCAGTACTTGGCCAGCGGCGTGCCGATCCGTAGCAGCGCGTCGGCCGCCGGGTTGCAGGCCCGTGCATCGAGCATCGCCGCCAGCCGCAGTGCCCAGCGCATCGCCGATTCGGACTCCAGCGCCAGGTCGGCCAGCACGTTGGCCATCAGCGGCTGGCGGGCCAGGGGCCGTCCGAAGGCCTCCCGCCGCGCCGCGTGATGCAGCGCCTCGGCGACCGCCCGCCGCATCATGCCGGCCGAGGCGATCGCGCAGTCGAGCCGGGTGAGCGAAGCCATCTCGAGGATGGTCGGGATGCCGCGCCCGATCTCGCCGACCAGGAAGGCGGCGGTGCCGTCGAACTCCACCTCCGACGAGGCGTTCGAGCGGTTGCCGAGCTTGTCCTTGAGCCGCTGGAAGTGAAGCGCGTTCAGGCGCCCGTCGGGCAGCCAGCGCGGCACCAGGAAGCAGGACAGCCCGCCGCCGTCCGCCTGTGCGAGCACCAGGAAACCGTCGCACATCGGCGCCGACATGAACCACTTGTGGCCGGTGAGCCGGAAGGGCTCGCCCCAGCGATCGCCGAACTCGGATGCCGGCGCGCGCTCGGCGCGCGTGGTGTTGCTGCGAACATCGGAACCGCCCTGCTTCTCGGTCATGCCCATGCCCAGCAGCGCCGAACCGCGATCGGCCAGCGGGCGAAAGCGAGGGTCGTAGTCGCGCGACAGCAGCTTGGGCAACCAGTCCTGCGCCAGCGCCGGCTGTCCGGCCATGAGGGGAATGGCGGCCCAGGTCATCGTCACCGGGCACTGCGTGCCGTTCTCGACCTGCGAGAACAACAGGTACTTCGCGGCGCGCATCAGGTGGCTGTCGACGGGCTTTCGCCCCGGGCCGACGAAGCCCGAGCCGTCGGCCGCGGTCCAGGTCGCCGCGTGAAGGCCCTCGGCCCTCAGCATGCCCATCAGCGCGTGCCAGGCCGGATGGAACTCCACCTCGTCGATGCGCCGGCCGAACCGATCGAAGCTGCGCAGCATCGGCGGGTAAGCGTTGGCCTGGCGACCGAGATCCAGCGTGTCGGCGGCGCCGAGGCGGCGGCCCAAAGCGGACAGCGCCGGGCAGGCCTGCGGGTCCACGCGACCCACGGCCTCGGCCAGCGCCCGGTCGGATCCGAAGAGATCCAGATCGGCCAAGGGATCGGGCTGGTTGAACACCTCGTGCGTGAGCATCGCGCTTCCTCCCGCGATCGGTTGTGCCATCATCCGTTGCGGCGCGCCGCCTCGCAGTCGCTCGCGGGCGCGGTCCGACAACGAATCAGGAGACCCTCATGATGCAGGCAAAATCCCCCAGCCGTCGCGCACTGAGCGTCGCGCTCGCCGGCGCCGCAGCCATCGCCGCCCTCGCCCCCTTGTCGGGCCCTGCACTCGCGCAGGACTACCCGTCGCGCGCGATCACGATGGTGGTGCCCTTCCCGCCGGGCGGCGTGGCCGACACGGTGGGTCGTCCGGTTGCCGATGCGCTGGGCCGCTACCTGGGGCAGTCGGTGGTCGTCGAGAACAAGTCCGGCGCCGGCGGCGGCATCGGCATGGCCCACGCAGCCAAATCTACGCCGGACGGCTACACGCTGCTGCTGGCCCTGTCGTCGATCACGATCATCCCCGAGGCCGACAAGATCCTGAATCGGTCGCCGATGTACCAGCTGAACCAGCTGGTGCCGATCGCCCGCTTCACCGCCGACCCCACGGTGCTGGCGGTGCGCGCGGACAGCCCGTGGAAGACCTACGCCGACTTCATCGCCCACGCCAGGGCCAAGCCCGGCGCGATCACCTTCGGCTCCTCGGGCAACTACGGCACGATGCATGTTCCGATGGAGATGCTCAAGCAGGCCACCGGCACATTCATGGTCCACGTGCCCTACACCGGCGCCGGCCCCGCGATCGTGGGCCTGCTCGGCGAGCAGGTCGACGCGCTGGCCACCGGCCCGGCCACCGTCGTCCAGCACGTGAAGGCCGGCAAGCTGCGCGTGCTGGCGCACTGGGGCACCGGCCGGCTCGCCGCCCTGCCGGACGTGCCCAGCCTGACCGAGCTGGGCGCCAAGGTGACCTTCTCGCAATGGGCCGGCCTGTTCGCGCCCGCGGGCACGCCGGAACCGGTGATCGCCAGGCTGCGCGATGCCGCCCGCAAGGCCGCCACCGACGAGAAGGTGATCCGCACGATCGGCACCGCCGGCACGCCGATCCAGTACCTGGACGCACCCGAATTCGCGAAGTTCGTGGCCGAGGATGCCAGGGTGATGGCGGGCGTCGTGCAGCGGATCGGCAAGCAGTGAGGGACCCGGGCGGCGCCATGCCGCTCCCGTTCCTTGCAGGGCTTCAGCGCGTGCCGGCGAGGGCCTCGGACTCGATCACCCGGGTGCCCGGCTCGGCTCGCAGCGCGGCGTCGAGCATGACCCTCGCCACCGCCGCGGCAGCCACCGGCCGGTAGCGAGGCGGAATCAGCGGCCTCAGCAGCCTCGCCGCGGCCAGCCCCAGGGCTTCGCCGAGGCGGAAGTCCGGCCTCGGCCCCGCATCGAGCAGCGATGGCCGCACGATGGTCAGCGAGTCGAAACCGATCGTCCGCACGTCGCGCTCGGCCTCGCCCTTCACCCGCAGGTAGAAACTGCGCGAATCCGGATCGGCGCCCAGGGACGAGTTCTGCACGAAGACCGGCGTGCCGGCCTGGCGCGCGAGCCCGGCGGCCTCGAGCACGTAGTCGTGGTCCACCCGCCGGAATGCCGCCTGCGAGCCGGCGAGCTTCATCGTGGTGCCCAGCGCGCAGAGTGCGGCATCGGCACGCCACCAGTCGGCATCGGGCGGCAGGCGCTCGAAGTCCACGACCGGATTCTGCAGCCGCCCCGCAGCGGGCACGGCCAGCGGCCGGCGCGTGGGCGCCACGACCCGGGACACCTGGGGGTGCGCCAGCGCGAGGCGAAGCACCTGCCCGCCGACCTGGCCGGTGGCGCCCAGCAGCAGGACGGTCGTCACCGGAGGGCCGGTTCCACCGGCAGCGGCATGAAGGGCGCCCCCAGGTGCCCGACCTTCACGTAGATCAGCGCCCCTTCCGGGCCCGCATGCGGCGCGTGGCTGCTCCAGCGTGGGCTGCGCAGCCAGGAACCGGCCGGATACGCCCCGTGCTCGTCCACGAACAGCCCTTGCAGCACCAGGATCTCCTCGCCCCCCGGATGCGCGTGGCGCTGGAATCGCGTGTCCGGCGCCCAGCGGACCAGCGCCGTGCTCACGCCGTCGTGTTCGTGCAGCGGCATCACCGACAGGCCCGGCACCAGCCCCGGATGCCAGGGGGCGCTGCGGGTGTCGACGCGCACCGGCACCAGGTCGTCGGCCGCGAACTGCCAGAGCTTCACGAAGATCGTGCAGCCCTCGCGAGAGAACGGCGCATGCGCCGTGCCCGGCGGATTGCGCAGGTAGGCCCCGGCCGGATGGTCGCCCGACTCGTCCGAGAACACCCCGTCGAGCACCAGGATCTCCTCCCCGCCGCCGTGCACGTGCCTCGAGAAGCTGCTGCCCGGCGCGTAGCGGACGATGCTGGTCGCGCGGGCGACCTCGCCGCCCACTCGGTCCAGCATCCGGCGCCCGACGCCCGGCAGCGGGGACGGCACCCACTCGGCCCGGTCCGGCGCCTGCACGACGCGAAGCGAGAAATCGGCATTGAAATCCAAGCGGAAACCCCCATGTCGGGAAAGTGCGCGGCCGAGCCGATGCACGCAATTGTCAGCAGACCGGCGACTCGAAACCGGACCTCGAGTCGCCATATGTGAGATGATGAACGAGTTGCTGTAGCAGCAACGCTGAACACCCGGGGCCGACCTGGTTTCGACGTGGGTAGCGAAGCGGCACAGGGCATGCCGAGGCGCCAAGTCCTCGTAAATCCTTTGGCAAATCTACAAACGCCAACGACGAGCGTTTCGCTCTCGCGGCTTAAACCCCGCGAGCGCCGCAACAGTCAGCCGACGGGCTGGGCCTGACCGGGCAACCGGAAGGGCTGCGGTGTAACTTCAGTCGGATAGCGCCCGGGCCGGGTCACTTGGTCCAGGCGCGAAACTCAAGGTGACTGGGTGTGCGGCGGCCTGTCGTTCGGCTAATCGCCCACCGAGATCCAAATAGAGCGACTACGCATGTAGAACTGGTCGTAGAGGACTTGCGGACGCGGGTTCGATTCCCGCCGGCTCCACCATTGAAAGCAAAACGGGCTGCCCCGAAAGGGGCGGCCCGTTTTGCTTTCACACGACGGGACTCTCGCGGGAACCGAATCCGCGTCCGGCACCGACGGTGAGCGCGGGGTTTCGCGGCGCATGCGCCGCGCCGCGCGAACGACGAGCGCGTACTCGCGCGAGGCTCCTGGGGGCGAGCCAGGCACGCGAGAAGCCGTCCGACCACGCGCTGCCCCTGCGTCCGTATCGGTGTAAGTCCCTGTGATACGTTCCCCACCAAGGACATGCCTTCAATCACCCCGATCACCACGCTCCGGGCCCCGTTCGAAGAGGCAACGAAGCGGGCGCCGCGCCTTCCATGACCGACCCCGACGGCCCGATGCGCCCGGTCGCCTCTCACGCACTGAAGCCATCCCGCTCGGTCAGCCCGACGGCCCGCCCTCGCCTGCCGGCCAGCCGCATCGTGGGTCTGGCAATGCTGCTCGCAGCCGGCATCCCCTGCGGAATCGCTCGCGCCGCGAGCCCCGGCACCGCCGCAGAGCCGGTGGCCTGGGTCGGCCGATTCGCCCAGGATCACGATGCCTGGCGCGAAGTCCGCCTCGAGCCCGACCTGACCCCCAACGAATTCCAGTACCGCGAGTGGGACGGCGTCCAGGCCCTGGAGGTGAGATCGGCCTCCAGCATGTCCCTGATGGCCCGCCCCCTGGATGTGGACCTCAAGGCCACGCCCGTACTGTGCTGGCGCTGGCGCGTGGCTGCCTCGATCGCCGAGGCGGACATGCGCCAGCGACAAGGCGACGACTATGCGGCCCGCGTGTACGTGAGCTTCGAGCTGCCCGACGCCACGATGAGCTTCGGACTGAAGGCCAGGCTGGCCCTGGCCCGCGCTGTCTGGGGGCCGGACCTGCCCGATGCCGCCGTCAACTACGTCTGGGACAACCGCAACCCGCCGGGCACCGAGCAGGCCAATGCCTATACCGACCGGGCGATGATGGTGGTCCTGCGCACCGGCGATGCAGAGGCCGGCCAATGGGTGTGGGAGCGCCGCAACGTGAACACCGACGTCTCCCGCCTGTTCGTACCGGGCGCGCGCGCCGTGCAGTTGGCGGTGACCGCGGACACGGACAACACCGGCACGTCCGCCCATGCCGGATTCGCCGACTTCCATTTCGTTCAGGAGGGGAGCCCGTGTCGGGCGCCTTCCTGACAGACCGCTCGCGGACAACCAACGGAATCGATGAGACCGACACTCCCCCTGCTGGTTCACACGCAGTTCCCGTCGCTGCGCCGCAAGCCCATCGACACCCTGCAGGTGAACCTGGGCTACCGGTGCAACCAGACCTGCGTGCATTGCCACGTCAACGCCGGACCGCACCGCACCGAGGCGATGGACGAGCCGACGACACGCCTCGTGCTGCAGGTGCTCGAGGCCAGGCGCATGGGAACGCTTGACCTCACCGGTGGCGCGCCCGAGCTCAACCGGCACTTCCGGGGCCTGGTTCGCGGCGCGCGCGCGCTGGGCGTGCGCGTCATCGACCGCTGCAACCTCACCATCCTGAGCGAGCCCGGGCAGGACGACCTGGCCGCCTTCCTCGCCGGGCAAGGCGTCGAGGTCACCGCCTCGTTGCCGTGCTATTCGGCGGCCAACGTGGACCGGCAGCGCGGCGATGGGGTGTTCGAGCGCAGCATCGCCGGCCTGCAGTCGCTCAATGCCCTCGGATATGGACAGCCGGGGTCCGGCCTCGTGCTGAACCTGGTCTACAACCCGCAGGGCCCGGTGCTGCCCCCGCCGCAGGGGCCGCTGGAGGAAGACTACAAGCGTGAGCTGTTCGAGCACTTCGGCATCCGGTTCAACCGGTTGTTCGCGCTGACCAACATGCCGGTGCAGCGCTTCGGGAGCACGCTGCTGAGCCAGGGCAGCTTCGAGACCTACATGCAGTTGCTCAAGTCCTCGTACCGGGCCGAGAACCTCGACACGGTCATGTGCCGCAACCTCGTCAGCGTGGACTGGCAGGGCTACCTGCACGATTGCGATTTCAACCAGATGCTGGGCCTGCCCGCCTCGCTCGCCGGCAAGGCGAGGCCCCACCTGCGCGACTTGCTCGAGACCGACGGCGACGGCGCGCCGATCCGCGTGGCGGACCACTGCTACGGCTGCACGGCCGGGCAAGGCAGCAGTTGCGGCGGCGCCCTGGAGGGCGCGGGGACCGCGCGGTGACGCGACCCGCACTGTCGATCGTCGTGCCGGTGCTCGACGAGGCCGGGCAGATCGAGGCCACGCTGGCTGCCCTGGCCCCCTTGCGTCACCGAGGCGTCGAGCTCATCGTGGTCGACGGCGGCAGCCAGGACGGCACCGTGGCCCTCGCGCGCGCCGAGGCCGATGCGGTCCTCGACGCCCCGCGGGGCCGCGCGCGGCAGATGAACGCCGGCGCCGCCGCGGCCCGGGGCGAGGTGCTGCTTTTCCTGCACGCCGACACGATCCTGCCTGCGGAGGCGGACCGGCACGTCCTTCGGGCCGTGGCCGGCGGGCGCGACTGGGGGCGCTTCGACGTTCGCATCGCGGGCCGGCACCCGATGCTGCGGGTGGTGGCCCGGCTCATGAACTTGCGCTCCCGCCTGACGGGCATCGCCACCGGCGACCAGGGCATGTTCGTGCGGCGCGAATTGTTCCAGCGGATCGGCGGTTTCCCGGACCAGCCCCTGATGGAGGACATCGAGCTGTCGCGACGCTTGCGCCGGGTCTGCGCCCCGGCCTGCCTGCCGGCGCGCGCGATCACCTCGGGCCGGCGCTGGGAGTCACGGGGCGTGTGGCGCACGATCTTCCTGATGTGGCGCCTGCGCTGGCGCTACTGGCGCGGCGAGTCCGCCCACCGGCTGGCGGCGGCCTACCGGTGAGCACCGCGCTGATCGTCTTCGCCAAGGCGCCGGTGGCGGGCCAGGCCAAGACCCGATTGATCCCGGCCCTGGGGGCCGAAGGCGCTGCCTGGCTGGCGCGGCGACTGCTGGACCACGCCTTGCGCGAGGCCGGCGGCTTGTCCGCGGATCACTGGGAACTCTGCGTGTCCCCCGACACCCGGCACCCCGCCTTCGCGCAGGCCGTTTCGGACACCGGAGGCCGCCTGCGCCTGACGCTCCAGGGTGACGGCGACCTGGGCGAACGGATGCACCGGGCGCTCACGCGGGCCCTGGCCACTCACCGCAAGGCCTTGCTGATCGGCACCGACGCGCCGGCCATCACTTCGGCCACGCTGCAGGATGCCGAGCAGGCCCTGGCGCGCCACGAAGCGGTGTTCGTGCCGGCGCTGGACGGCGGCTACGCGCTGGTGGGACTCACCCGACCCCTGCCGGCGTTGTTCCACGGCATGCCCTGGAGCACGCCGCGCGTGATGGCCGAGACCCGGGCGCGGGCCCGCCAGGCGGGCGTCGAGTGGGTCGAACTGGAGCCCGTGGCCGACATCGACGAACCGCCGGACCTGGTTCACCTGCCGGCGGCCTGGCGATGAGCGCAGGCGCGAGTCAGATGAGCGCGGGCGCGAATCCGATCAGCAGGCGTCTGCTGCTGGTCGGCGCGGGTCACGCTCATGCCCAGGTACTGAAAGGATGGGCCGAATCACCGTTGCCCGGCGTCGAGCTGGTGGTCGTCTCCCCGCATGCGCTGGCGCCGTACTCCGGCATGGTGCCGGGCTGGCTGGCGGGCACCTACGACTTCGACGACATCGTCATCGATTTCTCCTCGCTGTGCGAGCGGGCGGGCGCCCGCTGGGTGCCGGCCGAACTGCTTCGTCTCGACCCTCGACACCGGCATCTCGAGCTGAGCAACGGGGAGCGGCTCCGGTACGACCTCCTGTCGCTCAACGTGGGCTCGACGCTGACGCCGCCCGCCGGTGACTTCAGCGCCCGGGTCCTGCCCATGCGCCCGCTGGCCGAGCTTCGGGAACGCTACGGGCTGCTGCTCGCGCAGTGGCGCGACGACGATCGCGATCAGCCCTTCCGGATCACTGCGGTGGGTGGCGGCGCCGCCGGCTTCGAGTCGCTGCTCGCGGTGCTGCGGCGCCTGCGCGACCTGCGGCCCGGGCGGCGTGTGGAGGGAACCCTGCTGACCCGCAGCCCCGATGTCCTGCCCGGTCATCCCGCCGCCGCTCAGCGGGCGGCGATGCGCGCGCTGAGCGAGGCGAACGTGAGCCTGCAAGCGGGCTCCGACTGGTCCGGCGAGGCCGGGCAAGGTGCCGACCTGGTGTTGTGGGCCACGGGCGCGCAAGCCCATGCGTGGCAGCGCGACCCGCAATGCCGCGGCGAGCTCGCGGTGAGCCCCGAGGGCTTCGTGCAAGTGGACGAGACCCTGCGTTCGGTGTCTCACCCCGATGTCCTTGCCGCGGGCGATTGCGCACAGTGGCTTCGCCCCTTGCCCAAGGCGGGGGTCTTCGCGGTGCGCATGGGGCCCGTGCTGCTCCACAACCTGCAGGCGTCGCTCGCGGGTCGACCCTTGCGACCGTACCGGCCGCAGACCGCTTTCCTGTCGCTGCTGGCGACCGCCGATGGCCGTGCGATCGCCTC
Organism: Zeimonas arvi; assembly: GCF_008039575.1. Lineage (GTDB taxonomy): Bacteria > Pseudomonadota > Gammaproteobacteria > Burkholderiales > Burkholderiaceae_E > Zeimonas > Zeimonas arvi. Next base: position 217,809 of record NZ_VDUY01000001.1, read on the forward strand.
GCGGGGCGCCTGGAGCCTGTCGGGCCGGTGGGCCTGGCGCCTGAAGGACCGGATCGATCGTGGCTTCATCCGGCGATTTTCGTCCCAGGCCGGGTCCTGAGCTTCCGCCGAGCCGCGCCCCGGCAAGTCCGATTCCCGACCGGACAGGCGCTGCGCCGGCGACCGTCAGACCTTCACCGCCTTCCACCGCCCCCTGGAGAAGAGCCACAAGGTGAACAGGCCCGCTGTCGTTTCCGAGACGAACACGCCCCAGAACACGCCGCTGTGCGCCAGTTCGAGCGGCACGGCCAGCGCCCACGCAAGCGGAATCTGGATCAGCCAGAAGAACACGAGGTTGATCCACGTCGGCGTCATCGTGTCGCCCGCGCCGTTGAAGGCCTGCACGGCGACCATCCACCACCCGTAGACGAAGTAGGAGTACGCGAGGATCGAGAGCCACTCGCCGCCGACGCGGATGACAGCGGCGTCGTCGGTGAACAGGCCGACGATGCCGTCGTGCCAGAAGAGAAACGCCACCGACACCGCCAGCGTGAACGCCATGGTCATCCAGCCGATGCGCCACACCGCGGCCTCGGCCCGCGTCGGCTCGCCCGCGCCGAGGTTCTGACCGACCAGGGTCGCGGCGGCATTGGACATGCCCCAGGCCGGCATGAGGGTGAACATCATCACGCGCATGGCGATCGTTGCGCCCGCCACCGCCTCGGTCGAGACGCTGGCCAGGATGCGCATGAGGAAGATCCACGCGGTCATCGAGACGATCATCTGGCCGATGCCGCCGAGCGAGGTGCGCGCGATCTGCAACAGCGTGCCGATCTCCAGTCGCAAGTGTCGCCGCGCCACGCGCAGATGCTCGCTGCCACGCGACAGGATCCACAGCTGCATCAGCACGCCCGCGCCGCGACCGAGATTGGTGGCGATCGCCGCGCCCTCGATGCCCATGGCCGGAATCGGGCCCATGCCGAAGATCAGCACGGGGTCGAGCACGATGTTCAGCGCGTTGGCCACCCACAGGACGCGCATGGCTGCCGCCGCATCCCCCGCGCCGCGAAAGATCGCATTCACGACGAAGAGCAGCATGATCACGGCGTTGCCGCCGAGCATCCATTGGGTGTAGCGATGGCCATGCTCGACGGCCCAGGCGTCCGCTCCCATCAGGCGCAGCAGGTCCTGCGCCCAGACGATGCCGACGAGCGCGAACGGCAGAGATATCCCCACCGCCAGCAGGATCGCCTGCACCGCCGACAGCGCTGCCTCTTCGCCGCGCGCTTCGCCGATGCGCCGCGCCACGACGGCGGTGACCGCCATCGCCAGACCCATGGCGATCGAGTAGAGCAGGAAGAGATAGGTCTCGGTCAGCCCCACCGTCGCCACCGCCGACGCGCCGAGCCGGGCGACGAAGAAGATGTCGACCACCGCGAAGGTGGATTCGAGCACCAGCTCGAGCATCATCGGCACGGCGAGCAGGAACACCGCGCGCTCGAGCGGAATGCGGGTGTAGTCGGCGTTACTGCCGCGCAGGGCGGCGCGCAGATCGGCCCAGACCGATGGCTGCGTCGCCGCGGCCGAACTGTCAGCCATGCCGGGCGGCCTCGATGGCCGCGACGTCGATCTTCTTCATCGTCATCATGGCTTCGAAGGCCCGTCTTGCTTCCTCGCCCCCTGCCGCCATCGCATCGGTCAGCACCCGCGGGGTGATCTGCCAGGAAACACCCCACCGGTCCTTGCACCAACCGCAGGCGCTCTCCGCGCCGCCGTTGCCCACGATGGCATTCCAGTAGCGGTCGGTTTCTTCCTGGTCGTCGGTGGCGATCTGGAACGAAAACGCCTCGGTCTGCCGGAAGGCCGGTCCGCCGTTGAGGCCGAGGCAGGGGATGCCCGCGACCGTGAACTCGACGGTCAGCACGTCGCCAGCCTTGCCGGACGGGTAGTCGGCGGGCGCCCGACGGACGGCAGTCACCCGGCTGTCGGGGAATGTCGCGGCATAGAAACGAGCGGCATCCTCGGCGTCCTTGTCGAACCAGAGGCAGATCGTGTTCTTGTGCATGGTCGCTCCCTTCGCAGCGGAGAATGGAAGGCCCTGTCAATCCAGGTTCATGCCTGGATATCGGAATGTGCGTTGCATGAGTTGATATCAACTTAAAGGCTGAATGCTATCGCCAGCGCACTCGTGCGACAAGATCTTCCGATCTTGCAGGTCCTGCGCGATAGTGGGCGATCTCCCAGCCACTCCGAGCCCGTCGACCGCCATGTACCTCCCCGCCCACTTCGCCGAAACCCGGCCCGAGGAATTGCAGCGCATCATCTGCGAGCACCCGCTGGGCATGCTGGTCACCCACGGAAGTCACGGCCTCGACGCCGATCACATCCCGTTCGAGTACGACCCCGGCGAAGACGGGCTCGGCATGCTGTCCGCCCACGTGGCCCGCGCCAACCCGGTGTGGCAGCGCTGCCCCAGCGGCACGCCGGTGATGGTCGTGTTCCGCGGCGCGCAGTCCTACGTGTCGCCCAACTGGTACCCGAGCAAGCACGAGGCCCATCGCCAGGTGCCGACCTGGAACTACGAGGTGGTGCACGCGCACGGCACGCTTACCGTTCACGACGACGAGCGCTTCGTGCGGCGCATCGTCGCGCGCCTGACCCGCCGCCACGAGGCCGCCGAGCCGAAGCCGTGGAAGATGGGCGACTCCGCGCCCGAGTTCATCGATGGCATGCTGCGCAACATCGTGGGCATCGAGATCGCCGTCACCTCGCTGGTGGGCAAGCGAAAGCTCAGCCAGAACAAGGAAGCCCGCGATCGGCTCGGCGCCGCCGACACGCTGGCCGCGCGCGGCTTCGACGAACTCGCGCAGTCGATGCGCGCGGCCGGCTGAACTTCGGTCCCTCGGCCTGCCGGCCGCGGCGCTACGCCCCGGCCAGCACCCGCGCGAAGACACCGGTGTCGACGTTCCCCCCGGTCAGCGCGAAGCCGACCGCGCGCCCGCCCGTGCGGCCGCGCTCGCGGATCGCGGCGGCCAGCGCCGCCGCGCCCGCGCCTTCGGCCACGTTGTGCGTGTCGGAGAACAGGATGCGCATGGCCTCGGCCACCTCGTCGTCGGTGACGGCCACGATGTCGTCGGCCTCCTTCCGCACGATCTCCAGCGCCTGCGGTTCGGCGACGCGGCAGGCCAGCCCGTCGGCCAGCTCGGTGGTCACCGGCGCCTCCACGACCCTGCCCGCCCGGAACGAATCCAGGTAAGTCGTCGCGTGCGCCGAGACCACGCCCACCAGCTTCGATCGGGCGCCGCAGAAGGCCCGCGCCGCAGCCGCCGCGCAGAAGCCCGACCCCAGCCCGATCGGCACGTAGACCACCTCGGGCTCCTCGCCGCGCTCGAAGCTTTCGAAGAACTCGAGCCAGTAGGTGGACACCCCCAGCACGAGCCCACGGTGGAAGGACGGCACCATGTGCATCGCCTGCTCCCGGGCCAGTTCGATCGCGCGCTCGCGCGCCGCCTGGAAGTCGGCGCCGTGCTCGACCAGTTCCGCGCCCAGCGCGCGCATCGCGGCGTTCTTCTCGGTGGAGTTGCCGCGCGGCACCACGATCGTGGCCTCCAGGCCGTGGCGGCGCGCGCCCCAGGCGACCGACTGGCCGTGGTTGCCGCGAGTGGCCGAGATCACGCGCGTGACCCCCGAGTGTTCGCGCGCCAGCGCGTCGAAATACACGAGGCCGCCGCGCAGCTTGAACGCGCCGGCCGGCGTGTGGTTCTCGTGCTTGACCCAGACCGGCATGCCCAGGCGCTCACGCAGCAGCGGCCAGGCGTACTGCGGAGTCGGCGGGACGACGGGCCGGACGATGGCTCGAGCGGCTTCGAATTCCTCGCGGCTGAAGTTCATTCTCGTTCCCCCGGATGTCCACAGGCGGCGACGCCACGAGTCCCGCGTGCGGCATCGACGCAGATCTTAGCGCCGGAATCGGACCCGGGCGCCGTCGGCCGGGATGCATACTTGCGGCTGAACGCGCTTCTGGACAGCCAGCACGAGGACACCCCGAATGACCCTCCCCATGACCTGGGACGAGTGGGCCGCGCACGACGCGACCGCGCTCGCCGAGCGCGTGCGCAAGCGCGAGCTCACGCCCGCCGAGCTCGCCGCCCAGGCCGCCGCCGCGATCGAGCGGGTCAATCCGCAGGTGAGCGCCGTCATCGAGGTCTTCGACGAGGTGGTCGCCGACCCGCTTGCGGACGGCATGAATCCCGACGGCTTCTTCGCCGGCGTGCCCTTCCTGATGAAGGACCTGGGCCCCACGCTGAAGGGCCGGCTGCAGGAAATGGGCTCGCGGCTGATGCGCGGCAACCGCGCCAACGCCGACGCCTTCCTGACCGTCAGGATGCGCCAGGCGGGCCTGAACCTGATCGGCCGCACCACCACGCCCGAGTTCGGGCTGTGCAGCTCCGCCGAGAACCCGGCGGTCTACGTGACGCGCAACCCGTGGAACCTGGAGTACACGACCAACGGCTCGTCGGCCGGCACCGCGGCGGCGGTGGCCGCGGGTGTCCTGCCGCTGTCGCACGCCACCGACGGCGGCGGTTCGATCCGCATCCCGGCGGGCGCCAACGGCAACATCGGGCTCAAGCCCTCGCGCGGCGTGTTCTCGACTGCGCCGCGGTTGTCGGACATCAGCGGTTACGTGTCCACGCAGGGCTGCCAGAGCCGCACCGTGCGCGACACCGCCGCCTTCGTCGACCAGTGCCGCGGCGGCGCGCCGGGCGAGTTCATGCCCTACTGGAAGGCCGACGAACCGTATGTCGAGCTGATCCGGCGCGACCCGCCGCCCCTGCGCATCGCGCTGTCGCACGAATGGGGCGACTACCGCGCCACGCCGCACATCGTGGCCGAGCTCGAGCGTGCCGGCCGTTTCCTCGAAGGGCTGGGCCACCGCGTGGAATGGGCGAAGCCCGACATCGACTACCGCGCCGCCTTCCAGGCCCAGACCCTGTGCTACATCAGCAACTTCGCGCAGACGATCTCGAGCCTGCTCGCCGCGCGCGGCCTGGCCCGGCCGTCGCCCGACCTGGTCGAGCCGATGTGCATCCGTGTCTGGGAACTCGGCATGAAGACGAGCTACACCGAGCGCTTCCGGATGCAGGCGGCGTTCAACACCACCTCGCGCGGCTTCGGCGAATTCTTCGGGCAGTGGGACATCGTGCTGACGCCGATCACCGCGCTGCCCACGCCGCCCATCGGCACCACCGATTACCTGACGATCAGCGACAACCCGTCGGTGCACGACTGGTTCGAGAACCTGTGGCGCAACTTCGCCTACACGCCGCTCACCAACCTGTGCGGCATCCCCGGCATCTCGCTGCCGATGGCCTGGCAGGAGAGCGGCCTGCCGCTCGGCGTCCATGCCCAGGCCGGGCAGGCCAACGACGGCCTGCTGCTGCAGCTGGCCGCGCAGGTCGAGCGCGCGCTCGGCGGCCGCTGGAACGACGGTCGCCGGCCGGGCGTGCACGTCGCGAACCCCTGACCCGAAGGCTCCGGCCATGAAGATCACCGACATCCGCACCACCGCCGTCCTCGCCCCGCTGCCCCGGCCGGTGCGGACCGCATCGGGCGCGATCGAACGCTTCCCGCTGGTGCTGATCGACCTGAGCACCGACGCGGGCGTCGAGGGCCGCGCCTACTCGCTGGTCTACCTGCCCGAGCTGCTGCCCGCGCTCGAGCGCTGCGTGGCCGGCATGGCCGGCATGGTCGTGGGCCGCGATCTCTCGCCGCGCGCGCTGCACGCCCACCTGCTGCAACGCTGCCGCCTGTTCGGCCTGAAGGGCATGACCGGCATCGCGCTGGGCGGACTGGACATGGCGATCTGGGACGCCTGGGCCCGCGCCCGCGATGAGCCGCTGGCCCGCGCGCTGGGGGCCGAGTCGCGACCGGTCAAGGCCTACAACAGCGTCGGCCTGTACGACGCCGCATCGGTGGTCGAGATCGCCGAGGAAACCCTCGCCGCCGGCTACGCCGGCCTCAAGATCAAGGCCGGCTTCGCGAGCTTCGCGCAAGACCTGGCCGCGATCCGCGCGGCGCGCCGCGCGCTGGGCGACGGCACTGCGCTGATGGTCGACTACAACCAGTCGCTCAGCCCTCCGGAGGCGATGGCCCGCTGCAGGGCGCTCGACGACGAGGGCCTGGCCTGGATCGAAGAACCGGTGGCGGCCGACGACTTGGGCTCCTGCGCGCGCATCGCCGATGCGGTGCGCACGCCGATCCAGATCGGCGAGAACTTCAACGGTCCGGGCGAAATGCGCGCGGCGATCGCTGCGGGCGCGATGGATCTGGTGATGCCCGACCCGCAGTACATCCACGGCGTGACCGGCTGGCTGGAGGCCTCGGCACTGGCCCGAACGGCCGGCCTGCCGATGTCTTCGCACCTGTTCGCCGAGGCCGCCTCGCACCTGCTGTGCGCAACCCCCACGGCCGACTGGCTCGAGGTGATGGACGCGGCCGGCGGCCTGCGCCGCGCGCCGCTGCAGTTGCGCGACGGCTGCGTGACCCCCTGGGATGCGCCGGGGCTGGGCCTGGAGTGGGACGAAGCGGCGGTGGCCAGGCACCGGGCCGGCTGAGTCGCAGAAGCCCGGGCGCCTTTCGCCGCCTCAGCGACGCGCCGACACCCGCAGCAGTTCGTTCGGCCCCACCCAGCGGTCGCCGTCCCGGAAGATTTCGAGGCGCTCGCGCATGTCGTCCCACGCGGCCTGTTGCCGCCCGGCGTCGAGCGACGCCAGGATCTGCTGGATCGGGCTGGCCGAGCTGCGGATGAAGTCGATGTAGTGGCCGGCCGACGGCAGCTCGAAAGGCGCGTCGACGACCGAAACAGCAATCTCCCTGAAGCCCGCCTCTTCGTGGATCCGCTCGAGCGCGCCCGGGATCCCGAGGCTGAACAGCCCGCCCGGCCGGCCGGGGTCCGGCATCGGCACGCCGGCGTGCGCCACGGCGGTCTTCATCAGGACGGCCACGCAGGGATTCCGGTCGGGCCGGCCGAACACGAGCGAGCAGGACCTGCCTCCCGCAACGAGGGCCTGCCGCATCGCGCGCAGCGCGTGCACCGGGCGCGGAAAGAGCATCAGGCCGAGCCGGCAGACGGCGACATCGAAGCTTTCCGGCTCGACCCGGAGCGACTCGGCGTCGCCGGCCATCGTTTCGACGCCATCGAACCCCGCCTTGCGACAGCGCGACCGCGCAAGCGCCAGCAGCGCGGGCGACAGGTCGTTGGCCAGCACCCGCCCGGTCGGCCCGACTCGCCGGGCGATCGCGAGCGTCTGGTCACCGGCGCCGGCGGCCACGTCGAGCACCCTGCTGCCCGGCCCCACGGCGGCGAGATCGAGCATCGTCTCGGTGGCTGCCGCCAGCCAGCGGTGTACGGCCGGCGTGTGCGCGTCCCAACCGGCGGCGCTGCGCTCCCACGCGGCGCGGGCGGCCTCCTTGAATGCGACCGGATCGACTTCCATGGCGGCTCCTTTCAGGCTTCGGCATCGCGGAACACGACGAGACAGAGGCTAGACGCTGACGGCGCCCGCTGTAAGGCGCAAAATGTCCGTCCGGGGCAGCAGAATCGCGGCCCCGCAGGATTCTTCCCGGAGGCTGCGCATGGTCGAATGGGATGACCTGAGGTACTTCGTTTCACTCGGACGCGAGGGCAGCACGCTGGCGGCGAGTCGGGCGCTCGGCGTCGACCAGTCCACGGTGCAGCGTCGGGTCGCGGCGCTGGAGAAGCGCCTCGGGCGCCCGCTCGTCGCACGCGGGCAGAGCGGCTATCGCCTGACCGACTTCGGCCGCGCGCTGCTGGGGCCGGCCCAGGACGTGCACGCGGCCGTCGAACGCTTCGAGCAGTCGGTCGCGGAAGCGGTCCGCGGCGAAGCGGGCGTGGTGCGCGTCACCTGCCCCGAGCCGATCGTGCTGCGGCTGCAGCGCGCTGGCTTAGTCGACCGCTTCCATGCCCGCCACCCGGGGCTGCGGATCGAGTTCCTGGTCAGCGACCGCTACATGGACCTGATGCAGGGCGATGCGGACGTCGCGCTGCGCTCGGGCGACACCGACGACGGGGAGCTGGTCGGCCGCCGGATCGCGGATTCGATCTGGGCCGTCTACGGCAGCCGCGACTACCTGGCCGCGCACGGGCGACCGGCGCGCGTCGAGGACCTGCGCCAGCACGCACTGATCGGTCTCGACGACTCGATGTCCAGGCATCGCGCCGCGGCCTGGCTGCGAGAGATCGCGCCCGACGCGCCGCTGGTGGCGCGCAACGGCAGCGTGCTCGGGCTGCTGCATTCGGCCAAGGCCGGGCTCGGCCTGGCGCCGCTGCCGGTCGCGATCGCCGAGGCCGAGCCCGACCTGGAGCGGGTGCTGGGCCCGATCCCGGCGCTGCGCCGGATCTGGCGGGTCCTGACGCCGCCCCATCTGCGGCACGAACCGCGAGTCGCCGCATTCTTCGACTTCGTCGTCGCCGAGGCCGAGGCGCTCGCGCCGGTCCTGACCGGCTGAGAACCGTTCACCTTGCGCTCGTCCCTGGATGCACCCGGGTCGCCGGCGGGACAGGCTCACCGGTCGCGCAGCGAGCTGAACACGTAGTCGCGATCCTTCTGCGGCGCGTGACAGGCGAAGCACGCCCCCTCGGCCTTGTCTGCCACCACGCGCTTCGCGGGATCGCCTCCGGCGAAGCCCTCGAATCCCCAGCCGCCCGTGGCCGCGTAGCGCTTCGCGTCCTTGTGCATGACCCCGGCCACCTTGCGCGCGCCCTCGGTCACTGCCCCGTCGGCGCGGCTGGCTTCGAGCAGGTCGAACACGATGACCGCGCCGTCGGGAAAGCGGCCGTTGCGGTAGCCCTCGAGCGCCTTCTGGTTCGCGTACAGGTGGTGGATCCCGCCGAAAGCGGCGTGAAGGGGGTGTCCCTCCTCGATCACCATGCTCTTGACGTGATGCCAGCTGCGGTAGTTCTCCGGATAGGGCACCGAAGGGTCGGCGGCGAGCACGGGCGCGGCGGCGACGACGCAGGCGCAACCGGCAAGGAACAGTGATTTCATGGTGATGCCTCCTCGTGTTTTATGTATCGACTCGATACATAAAACAGCGTGCGCGACAAGCCCAGGTTTGTCAAGCAATGCTTGGAGGCGATACATTCTGTCGATGATCAGGACCCCGATGATCCTCGAACGCCTCGGCGCGCTCGTCCATCAGGCCGTGCGCGACGACGCCGCGCGTCACGGCCTGCTTCCGATCCATCTGCAGGTGCTCCAGTACCTCGCCCAAGCCAACCGATACAGCGACCTGCCGATCGCGATCGCCGAGTATTTCGGCATCACGCGCGGCACGGTCTCGCAGACCCTCTCCGTGCTGGAGCGACGGGGTTTGCTGACGAAGGCGCGCGACCCCGTCCACGGCCGCCGCGTCCACCTGCGCCTCACGCCGCAGGGCCTCGCCATCCTCGGGGACAGCTGGACCGAACGCGTGCAGGCGGCGTTGTGCGCCGAGCCCGCATCGGCGCGGCTCGACGAGACGCTGGTCGATGTCCTGGCCGCGCTGCAGCGGATCAACGGCCGCCGCGCCTTCGGCGTGTGCAGCCAATGCGCCCACTTCCGCGCCGACGCCGGCGGTACGCACTGCGGCCTGACCGGCGAGCCGCTCGCCGCGGAACAGACCGTCAAGATCTGCCGCGAATGGGCCGCACCCATCCCCACCGACTGACTCCGATGCCCCAGCCCCGCCGCTTCCACCAGCTCGACGTCTTCACCGCCATCCCGTACCAGGGCAATCCGCTGGCCGTGGTCCACGACGCGCAGGACCTCTCCGATGCTCGGATGGCCGCCTTCGCCCGCTGGACCAACCTGTCGGAGACCACCTTCCTGCTGCCGCCGACCGACCCGCAGGCCGACTACCGGGTGCGCATCTTCACGCCCGGCGGCGAGCTGCCCTTCGCCGGCCACCCCACCCTGGGCAGCTGCCACGCCTGGCTGACCGCGGGCGGCACGCCGCGCGGCGGGGACTCGATCGTCCAGCAGTGCGGCGTGGGCCTGGTGCGCATCCGCCGCGACGGGCCGCGGCTGGCCTTCGCGGCGCCCCCCTTGCGCCGGACCGGGCCGCTCGACGACGCGCTGCTCGCGCGGCTCGCCGCCGCGCTCGGACTGCGAGACGGCGAGATCATTGCCCACCAGTGGGTCGACAACGGCCCCGGCTGGTGCGCGGTGATGCTCGGCTCGGCCGGGCGGGTGCTGGCCGTTCGCCCCGACTGGGCGGTGCTGGGCGACGCCAGGCTGGGCCTGATCGGGCCGCAGCCGGCCGGCAGCGACACCGACTTCGAGGTTCGCGCCTTCGTGCCGACGCTGGGCGTGTCCGAGGACCCGGTCACCGGCAGCCTGAACGCCGGACTGGCCCAGTGGCTGATGGGCGCGGGCCTAGCGGCTTCGAACTACACGGTGCGCCAGGGCACCGCGCTGGGCCGCGCCGGCAAGGTCTTCCTGGACCGAGTCGGCAACGACATCTGGGTCGGCGGCCAGGTGGCCGACTGCATCGCCGGCACCGTGGCCTTTCCCGAGGATCGCTGACATGAACGCACCGCAGACCGCCCGGGAATTCGCGATCGACCCGATCCCCGAGGGCGCGATCTTCCGGATCGAACGACCCGCCAAGCTCAACGCGCTGACCCGGCCGGTGCTGCTCGGCCTGGCCGCCTGCCTCGACGAGCTCGAAGCGCGGGGCGCCCGGCTGCTGGTCGTCACCGGCGCGGGCGAGCGCGCTTTCTGTGCCGGCACCGACCTGGGCGAATTGCAGACACTCGATCCCGATGCGCGGATCGCCAAGAGCACGATGGCGCGCGAGCTGCTGGTTCGCCTGTCGCGCTCGCGCCTGGTCAGCGTCGCGGCGGTCAACGGCCTGGCCTTCGGCGGCGGGCTGGAGCTCGCGATGGCCTGCACGCTGCGCATCGCGGCAGCGCATGCCAGCTTCTCGCTGCCCGAGGTGAAGCTCGGCCTGCTGCCCGCCTACGCCGGCACCCAGTTCCTGCCCGCGCTGGTGGGCAAGGCCCGGGCGCTCGAGATCATGATGACCGGCCGGACGATTGCCGCCGACGAGGCGCTGTCGATCGGCCTGGTGCACCGCCTTGCGGAGCACGGCAGCTCCCTGCCGGACCAGGCGGTCGGCTTCGGGCGCGAGGTGGTCCGCTGGCCGGCCGGGGCGCTGGCCTGGATCCGCCGCTGCGTGGATGCGGCCGGCGAGCAGGTCGCGCACGCGGGCCTGTCCGTCGAGGATGCCGCGGTGCGCGCCACCTTCGACTCGGCCGATGCCCGCGAAGGCGTCGCCGCCTTCCTGGAGAAACGCCAGCCGCGATTCGGACAGGGCTGAGGCCGGGAATGCGCGACAATCGCGCCACGTTCATCCACCGTCCCCCCGCATGAAGCTCTTCTCGCCGCTCTACCGCCTCGCGATGACCTGGTCGCGACATCCGCGCGCCCCCTGGTACCTCGGCGGCCTGAGCTTTGCCGAATCCTCCTTCTTCCCGGTGCCGCCCGACGTGATGCTGGCGCCGATGAGCCTGGCCAACCCCCGCCGCGCGATGGCCTTCGCGCTGCTGACCACGCTGACCTCGGTGGCGGGCGGCCTGTTCGGCTACGCGATCGGCCTGTTCGCGATTGACGCGATCCTGCCCTGGCTGCAGGAAGGCCGGTACTGGCCCGCCTACGAAACCGCGGTCGCGTGGTTCGACGAATGGGGCGTGTGGGCGGTCTTCATTGCCGGTTTCTCGCCGATCCCGTACAAGGTGTTCACCATCGCCGCCGGCGCCCTGTCGATGGCGCTGTTGCCCTTCACGATCGCCTCACTGGTCGGGCGCGGCCTGCGCTTCTTCCTGGTCGCGGGCCTGATGGCCTGGGGCGGCGAGAGGATGGAGGCCATGCTGCAGCGCTACGTGGACCGCCTCGGCTGGGCGACCGTTGCCCTGGTCGTCGTGGCAGGCGTCTGGTACGCCTGGCGTTGACCCTCGGACCTCCCCCCAACCTGCCCATCCACATGACCTTCTCCGATCCCGCCCCGCGTCGCCATCTCCACACCCGCAAGGTCCACTGCGAAGGCTTCCTGCGCGAGGACGGCCTGTGGGACATCGAGGGCCGGATCCTCGACACCAAGACCTACGCCTACACCGAACCCTGGCGCGGCGTGCGCGAGCCCGGCAGCGAGGTGCACCACATGGCGATCCGGCTCACGATCGACGACGAGCTGGTAGTCCGCGCGATCGAGGTCGACATGCCTTCGACCCCCTACCCCACCTGCGTCGGCGCGAAGCTGAACTTCCAGGGGCTGGTCGGCGCCTGCATCGCGCGCGGCTGGCGCAAGTCGGTGAACGAGGCCGTCGGCGCCACGCGCGGCTGCACGCACACCCGCGAACTGTTGTTCCCGATGGCCACGGTGGCCTTCCAGACCGTGCTCGGCTGGCCCGAGGACGGCCCGGAAGGCGCCTGCAGGCCCAAGCATGAGGAGACCGGCGAACGGCCGCACTTCATCGACGGCTGCCACGCCTGGGCCGCCGATGGCGAGGTCGTCGCCAGGCTGCACCCGCAGTTCTCGACGCGGCGAGGCTAGCCGGCTCGAGGCGGTCGGGCCCGGTTGGGTCTACACTCGCGCAGTCCCTACGAACCACGACCATGACCGGGAAGGAGCGAGCGAGACCCCACTGGGCGGTGCGGATGAACTACCGCAACCGCTCGCTGTCGGCGCTGCTGCTGTTGGCGACGATCGGCTCGCACCTGTCGGACCTCGGCGCCGGCCTCCCAGCCTGGCTGGCCCTCGCGGCCACCTTCCTCGTCTATCCGCACCTCGTCTACGCCGTCGGAAAACGATCGGCCCGGCCGCTCGAGACCGAGATCCGCTTCATGCTCGTCGATGCGGCGCTCTATTGCGGCTGGGTCGGCGCGCTCGGGTTCCCGGCCTGGATCGGCTTCATCCTGGTCGTGGCGCTGGTGCTGAACCTCGTGGTGTTCCGCGGAATGACCGGCATGGCGCTGGCCCTGGGCGCGGTCGCCGTGGGCCTGGCCGCCGGCTGGGCGCTGGCGCGGCCCGAGATCGCGCCTGCGACCGGCACGCTGACCACGGCGCTGAGCATGCTGTCGCTGTTCCTGTACCTGATGGCCTTCGGCCACGACGCCTACACGCGGGCGCTGCAGTTGCGCCAGACCCGCGACCGGCTGCGCGACAACGAGCAGGCGCTGCAACGACAACTCGGCGAGATCCAGGCCCTGCAGACCCAGCTGAAGCAACAGGCCGAGCTCGACCCGCTCACCGGGCTCTTCAACCGGCGTTATCTCACCGCCACGATGGAGCGCGAGATGGCCCGGATGCGCCGTGAAGGCCGCCCGCTGAGCCTGATGCTGATCGACATCGATCATTTCAAGGCGGTCAACGACACCCTCGGCCACCAGGCGGGCGACGAGTGCCTGGTCCGGCTGGCGACGCTGCTGAAGATCAACACCCGGGAGTCCGACGTGGTCTGCCGCTGGGGCGGCGACGAGTTCCTGGTCCTGCTGCCCACTCTGCCGCGCGAAGCCGCGCTCGAGCGGGCGGAGACCTATCGGAAGGCCTTCGAAAGCCTGCCGATGCCGCGAGGCGGCGAAGTGCAGCGGGCCACGCTGTCGATCGGCGTGGCCTGCCACCCCGACGATGCCCGCTCGGCAGACGCGCTGATCGCGGCAGCGGATGCGGCGCTTTACCGCGCCAAGCAAGGCGGCCGGAATCGTGTCGAGCACGGCGGCGCGCCCGCCGCACGGGATCCCTCCGCGATCGACGCCTAGGAGTCTGTTCAAACTAGTCCAGCGCCTCGGCCTGGAAGCCGCCGCAGGCGGCGAGATCCGAATCGCCGCTGCCCGGCAGCTGCCTGGCCAGCTCGCGGAAGGCGCCACGCAGGCCCTCCTCGAGCACCGGGTGATAGATGGGCATGCGCAGCAGGTCGGCCACGGTCAGCCCCTGCCCGACGGCGAGCGCCAGCAGATGCGCCATGTGCTCGCCTTCCGGCACGCACATCGTCGCGCCGAGCAGCCGGCCGCTCTCTCGATCGGCGTAGACCCGTGCGAGGCCGCGATCACGGCCGCTCATGCGCGCCCTGCTCTGTCTGCGGAAGTCAGCCTCGCCGACGACCATCGTGGCCTCGTCGAACCGGTCGAAACGCAGGCCCACCGTGGCCAGGTTGGGCGCGCAGAAGACGACGCCCAACGGCGTACGCCGCTGGAAGCAGAGTGGCTTCTCGGCCACCGCGTTGAGCCCGGCGATGTGGCCTTCGTCGGCGGCCTCGTGCAGCAGCGCGCGGTCGCCGTTGGCGTCACCCGCCAGGAACACCGGCAGGTCGCCGATCCGCATCGTGCCCGGATCGACCGGCGGCATCCCGCGCTCGTCGAGCTTCACGCCCAGCGTGTCGAATCCGAGATCCGCGAGGTTCGGCCGCCGGCCGATCGCGGCGAGCACCTTGTCGACCACGATCCGCTCGTCACCGGCCTTCACCGCGATCCCGCCGGCTGCCTCCGCGAGTTCGACCGCCACGCCGGTGCGGATCCGGAACTCCGCCCCGAGCGCCTCGCGCAGCACGGTCTCGACCTTCGGGTCGGCCAAGCCGGCGATCCGCTCGGCGGCATCGAAGCCCCAGACCTGCACGCCGAGCCGGGAGAGCGCCTGGGCGATCTCCACGCCGATCGCGCCCAGCCCGACGACCGCGATGCGACCGGGCAGCGCCTGCTGCTCGAACAGGGAATCGGTGGTCAGGATGCGATCGCCGAAAGCGCGCCAGGACTTCGGCACGACGGGGCTGCTCCCGGTGGCCAGCACGATGCTGCGCGCCCGGTACTCGCGGCTGCCCACCTCGACACGCCCCGGCCCGATCAGCTTCGCCCGGCCGGAAATGCTGCGATCGCCCAGCCGATCGGTCAGTTTCAGCGTGCCGGCCACGAAGTCGTCGCGCAGCGCGCGCACCCGCGCAAGCACCGCCGGCAGGTCGACCGACAGGCCGGCGCCGCCACGAATGCCCAACGTGTCGAGGATCCCGCGGTTGTGGAAGGCGTTGGCCACCTCGATCAACACCTTCGACGGCATGCAGCCCACCCGCGCGCAGGTGGTGCCGTAAGGCCCATCGTTGACCAGCAGGAAGCGGTCGGTCCGCTTGCCGATTTCCCGGACCGCGGCGAGTCCGGCCGAACCGGCGCCCACCACGATCGCGTCGAGTGTCTCGCTCATTCGCCACCTCTCTCCTGTTCGGAACGGGGCCGGCGCGAAGCGCCGGCCGGGCACTCAGGACCTGTCGCCGGCTGTGGCGAGTTCTCTCAGGTCCGCGACCGGGGCGTCGCCGAAGGCATCGCCCAGCAGATGGTCCACGATGCGCCGCGCGCAGTCGGCGGCGCTTGCCAGCGCGCCGTCGCGCTTGAGCGCATCGAAACGCTCGCGCAGAGGGAAACGCTCGATGCCGGTGGCGCGGATCTCGGCCTGCATGTCGGTGTCCACGACGCCCGGCGCCAGGCTGCAGATGCGCAGTCCGGGCGCGCCGTCCAGCGCGGCCGCGCGCGCGTGCTGATCGAGCGCGGCCTTGGTGGCGCAGTACACCGACCAGCCGGCATAGGCGTTGCGGGCGGCGCCGCTCGAGATCTGCAGGATGCGCCGATCGGCATTGGCCGGACCGCGCGCCGCGAAGGCTGCCGACAGCATCAGCGGCGCCGCCACGTTCAGCGCGACCGCCCGCGACACCGCGGCGATGTCCTGGGCGGCGAGCGGCCCGATCGGCTGCACAACGCCCGCGTTGTTGATCAGCAGCGCGGTGCCCGCGTTCGACAGCCAGGCATCGAGGGCGCCGCCCTCGATCCAGCCCGCGAGCGCGGCCGGGTCGGCCAGGTCGAGCTCGATCTGTTCGAGCAGCTCGGGGTGATGGCTGGCCAGCCCGGGGTTGGAGGCTCTTGCGAGCCCGAGCACGGCAATGCCGCGGTCGAGCAGCTTCGAGGCGATCGCGGCGCCGAGGCCGCGGCTGTGTCCGGTGACGATTGCCTTGATCATTGCTCGAGGATAGCGGGAACCGACGCGAGTCGCATCGATGACCCGCCAGCGAAGCTGATATCTTCGGCAGATCGCGGCCGGGCGTGCCGCGCCCGACTCCCTGCCTCCGCTTCCGATGAAATCGATGACTCCTCAGCACGCCCTGCTGCTGTCAGTCGCCGCAGCAGTGGCCACGATCGCGATGAAGGCCGGCGCCTGGTGGCTGACCGGCTCGGTCGGCTTCCTGTCCGACGCCCTCGAATCGCTGGTGAACCTGGCCGGCGCCACCTTCGCCCTGCTGATGGTCAACCTGGCGCGCACGCCCGCCGACGACCAGCATCCCTGGGGCCACGGCAAGGCGGAGTATTTCTCGGCCGCCTTCGAAGGCGGACTGATCTTCCTGGCGGCGCTCGCCATCGTGGTCGCGGCCGGCGAGCGGCTTCTCAATCCCCAGCCCCTCGGCGAACTCGGGGTCGGCACGACCCTGTCGGTCGCCGCGAGCGTGGTCAACTTCGCCGTCGCGCGGGTGCTGTTCGAGGTCGGGCGACGGCACCACTCGCTCGCGCTCGAGGCCGATGCCCGTCACCTGATGACCGACGTGTGGACCACCGCCGGCGTGGTGGCGGGTGTGGCGCTCGCAGCCGCCCTGGGATTGCACTGGCTCGACCCGGTGATCGCGATCGCGGTCGCGCTGAACATCCTGCGCGAAGGCTGGGAGCTGATGCGCCGCTCGGTCGATGGGCTGATGGACCGCGCGCTGGGCGATGGCGACATCGCGAAGATCGAGTCGGTCTTCGCCGGCTTTGCCGACCGCGGCTGCCGCTTCGCGAACCTGCGCACCCGTTCGGCGGGTCCACTGCGCTTCGCCCATGTCGACCTGCTGGTGCCGGGCCACTGGAGCGTGACCCGCGCACACGACCTGGCCGACGAAATCGAGATGGCCGTCCAACGGGTGGGCACGACGCTCAGCACGCACGTGGAGCCGATCGCCGCGCCGAAGCCGAGGCTGGCCGAGCCTGACGACCCCGCCGAACCGGAAGCCCGATGAACCGGAAGACCGTCAGCGACGGGCGCCCGGCGCACATGAAGCGCGCCTGATCGCGACCCCGGCCCGCGCGCCGGTGTGACCGGCGGCAGTCCAGGTCTGCCTGCCGTTCACGTAGACCGACACGATGCCCTTCGCGGGGCTCACCGGCCGGGCGAAGGTGGCGGTGTCGGCAACCTTGTCCGGGTCGAAGACCACGAGATCGGCCGCGCAGCCTGGCCGGACGTAGCCGCGTCCGGCCAGCCCGAAGCGATCGGCCGACAGCCCGGTCATCTTGCGCACCGCGGTTTCCAACGGGAACAAGCGGCGCTCGCGTGCGTAGTGCCCCAGCACCCGCGGGAACGCGCCCCAGAGCCGCGGATGCGGGAACAGGTCGTGTGGCAGGCCGTCCGAGCCCACCATGGTCTCCGGATAGGCGAGGATTCGCTCGACATCGGCCTCGTCCATCATGAAGTAGATCGCGCCGGCAGGCTGCAGCATGTCGATGGCTGCGGCCGCGTCGACCCCGAGATCTGCGGCGATGTCGGCCAGGTACCGCCCGGCGAGCTCGGGCCGCGGGGTCGACCAGGTGACCAGCGTGCTCGCCGCGATGCCCGCGGCGTCGCGGCGCAGGATGGTCGACGAGGCGGCGTACGGGTAGCAGTCCAGGCACACGTCGGCGCGCTTGCGCATTGCGTCGAACAGCGCGAGCGTCTCCGACGAACGCCCGAAGTTGGCCTTGCCTGCCAGCTTGTGGTGCGAGATCACCTGCCGAACGCCGAGTTCGGCGGCAATGCCGAACGCTTCCTGCATCGCCGGCACGACATCGTCGGTCTCGTCGCGGATGTGCGAGGCAATCAGCGCACCGCTGCCGCGCAAGGGCTCGAGCACGCGGCGGATCTCGTCGGCGGTGGCGGCCGACGCAGGGCCGTAATAGGTGCCGGTGGATGCCCCGATCGCGCCGGCCGCGAGCGCCTCGCGCACCAGCGCCTGCATCGCGGCGATCTCGTCGTCGCTGGCGGGCCTGTCGAGCGCCGACATGGTGCGCGCGCGCAGCGTGGTGTGCCCGACCAGCGCCGCGCAATTCACCGCCGACGGTCGGGCATCCAGCGCCGCGAACCATTCGGCGAAGCTGTCGAAGCGCTCGCCGTCGTCGGCAGCGACCAGGTTGATCGGCGGCACCGGCTCGCTCGCGCCGAGCGGCGCCAGGCTGATCCCGCAATTGCCGACGATCACCGTGGTCACTCCCTGGCTGACCTTGGGCGCCATGCCGGGGTCGGAGAGCAGCAGCCGGTCGTCGTGCGTGTGCACGTCGATGAAGCCCGGCGCGAGCGCGAGCCCGTCGAGATCGCGGACCCGCGCGGCGCCGCCGGGATCGAGGTTGCCCACCGCGACGATCCTTCCATCGGCGATCGCGACATCGGCGCTGACCCTCGGCGCGCCGCTTCCGTCCATCAGTTGCCCGCCGCGCAACAACAATTCCCAACCGGACATGCCCACCTCGCGAAGTCTCGAAAGCCCTTCAGTCTGCGGCTGCGCAGGTCGCGTCGCAAGCGGTCCTTTCCGGACCCGCAACCCGGCACCGCCGGCACACCCGGATGCGTCTGGACTTGGGTGCCCGCGCGCACTACAGTGACGCAGCGCGCCAGGAGGAGGCACCCAAGGCGTGCATCAAGGAGGCCCTGGACGGCCCGGTTCGAGACAGGCACAGCGGGCATGTTCCTTGCTTCAACAGAGTCTCCGGAAAGCTCGGGCCGGTCGGCGTCCGTGTTCCACCAACCTTGAGGGGAAACCATGTTCCTGAAGTCTTCGTCCCGTCCGCTGGCCGGCGTGCTGGCGCGCGCGACCCTTTCGCTGGTCGCCGCGGCCACCTTCGCGATCGCCGCTCCGGCCGTCGCGCAGCAGAAAGTCCTGAAGTTCGTCCCCGAGGCCGACCTGCGAAGCCTCGACCCGATCTGGACCACCGCCTACATCACGCGCAACCACGGCTACATGATCTACGACGTGCTGCTCGCCGTCGACGAGAAGTTCGACGTCAAGCCGCAGATGGTCGACAAGTGGGAGATCAGCGCCGACAAGCTGACCTACACCTTCACGCTTCGCGACGGGCTCAAGTTTCACGACGGCTCGCCGGTCCGCTCGGCCGACTGCATCGCGTCCATCGAGCGCTGGGCCAAGCGCGACGTGTTCGGCCAGAAACTCGGCGACATGACCGAATCGTGGACGGCCGTGGACGACAAGACCTTCCGGCTCAAGCTCAAGCAGCCCTTCCCCTACGTGCTCGACGCGCTGGCCAAGCCCTCGTCGAACGTGCCCTTCATCATGCCGGAGCGCCTGGCCAGGACCGATGCCTTCACGCAGGTCACCGAGGCGATCGGCTCGGGCCCATTCAAGTTCGTCAAGGAGGAGTGGGTTCCGGGCAGCAAGGTGGTCTACGTCAAGAACACCGACTACAAGCCGCGCTCGGAGCCGCCGTCCTGGGGTTCGGGCGGCAAGGTGGTCAAGGTCGACCGGGTCGAGTGGATCTACATCCCCGACTCGGCCACCGCAGCCGCGGCGCTCAACGCCGGCGAGGTCGACTGGTGGCAGCAGCTCCCGCCCGACCTGATCCCGCTGCTGTCCAGGAACAAGGACGTGAAGGTCGAGAACGTCGATCCGCTGGGCTCGATCGGCCTGCTGCGCTTCAACCACCTGCAGCCCCCGTTCAACAACGTGAAACTGCGCCAGGCCGTGCTCGCCGCGGTGAACCAGCAGGACTACGCGCTGGCGATCGCCGGCGACCCGAAGAGCGGCAAGCCCTGCGCGTCGTACTTCACCTGCGGCACGCCGCTGGCCAACGACGCCGGCTCCGAGGCGCTGACCGGCAAGCGTGACATCGCCAAGGCCAGGCAGATGGTCAAGGACTCGGGCTACAAGGGCGAGAAGGTCATCCTGATGACCGCGACCGACCAGCCGATCGTCCACTCGCAGGCGCTGGTCACCTCGGAGCTGCTGCGCTCGATCGGCATCAATGCCGAACTCGCGGCCAGCGACTGGGGCACGCTGATCACCCGGCGCTCGTCCAAGGAGCCGATCGAGAAAGGCGGCTGGAGCATCTTCCACACCTGGTTCGTGGGCCCGGACATGGTGAACCCGGCCCTGAACTCGCCGCTGCGCGGCGCGGGCGAGAAGTCCTGGTTCGGCTGGCCGAACGATCCGAAGCTCGAAGAGCTGCGCGACGCCTGGTTCGCCGCTCAGACGCCCGCCGAGCAGAAGAAGATGGCCGAGGAACTCCAGAAGCGCGCCTTCGAGACCGTGCCTTACGTCCCGACCGCCCAGTTCATCATTCCGACCGCGTACCGCACGAACATCACCGGCATCATCAAGTCGCCGGTCACGTTCCTGTGGAACGTCGAGAAGAAGTGACCTGAGTCTCCGAGGCGGTCTTGATCTACTACATCGTCAAGCGACTGCTCGCGACCATCCCCGTCATGGGGGTGGTCGCGCTGTTCGTCTTCTCGCTCCTCTATCTCTCCCCCGGCGACCCTGCCGCGGTGATCGCCGGCGACATCGCCACCGAGGAAGACATCGCCCGGATCCGGGCCTCGCTCGGCCTTGACCAGCCCTACCTGGTGCGCTTCGGACACTGGCTGTGGGCCCTCGCTCAGGGCGACCTGGGCACCTCGATCTTCACCAACCTGCCGGTCACGCAGCTGATCGCGCAACGGGTCGAGCCGACCGTGGCGCTCACGCTGTGCACGCTGATCGTCTCGATCGTGATCGCGGTGCCGCTGGGCGTCATCGCCGCGGCGCGCGCCGGCGGCTGGGTCGACCGGATGGTGATGGCGATCTCGGTGATGGGCTTCTCGGTGCCGGTCTTCGTGCTGGCCTACCTGCTGATCGGGCTCTTCTCGATCCAGCTGGAGTGGCTGCCGGTACAGGGCTACAAGAGCCTCTCCGAAGGCTTCGTGCCTTTCATCCGGCACATGATCCTGCCCAGCGTTGCGCTCGGCATCGTCTACATGGCGCTGATCGCGCGCATCACGCGGGCCAGCATGCTCGACGTGCTGTCGCAGGACTACGTTCGCACCGCGCAGGCCAAGGGGCTGGCGCCGCAGACCGTGCTGGTCGGTCACGCGCTCAAGAACGCGGCGGTGCCGGTCGTGACCATCATCGGCATCGGCGTGGCGCTCCTGATCGGCGGCGTGGTGGTGACCGAAACCGTGTTCGCGATTCCCGGCATCGGGCGGCTCACCGTCGACGCGATCCTGCGCCGCGACTATCCGATCATCCAGGGCGTCACGCTGCTGTTCTCCGCGGTCTACGTGATCGTCAATCTGCTGGTCGACCTGTCCTACACGCTGTTCGACCCGCGCATCCGCTACTGACCCTGTGACCGATCCACGATGAGCTCCGCGACCGTCTCGCCCGCGGCTGCCCCCGCGCAGCCCGATTCGCCCCGCAGGACCCGCCTCGGGGATGCGCTCCGGCGCCACCCGACCGCGATCTTCGGCGGCACCGTCCTCGTCCTGATGGCGCTGATCGCCATCCTCGCGCCCTGGCTCGGCACCACCGATCCGCTGGCGCTGTCCCCGATCCGCCGGCTGCGCCCGCCCGGCGAGCAATGGTGGTTCGGCACCGACATGCTGGGCCGCGACGTGTACAGCCGCGTCGTCTACGGCACCCGCGTGTCGCTGTCGGTGGGGCTCGCGGTGGCCATCCTCAGCTCGATCATCGGCCTGGCGATCGGCCTGGTGACCGGCTTCGTGCGCTGGGCCGACGCGATCGTCATGCGGATCATGGACGGGCTGATGTCGATCCCCTCGGTGCTGCTGGCGATCGCGCTGATCGCCCTGACCGAGGCGAGCCTGCAGAACGTGATCATCGCGATCACGATCACCGAGATCCCGCGCGTGGTCAGGCTGGTGCGCAGCCTGGTGCTCACGCTGCGCGAGCAGCCCTACGTGGAGGCCGCGGTGGCCTCGGGGACGCGGCTGCACCGCATCCTGCTCAAGCACATCCTGCCCAACACGATGGCCCCGCTGCTGGTGCAGGCCACCTACATCTGCGCATCGGCGATGATCACCGAGGCCATCCTCAGCTTCATCGGCGCGGGCACCCCGCCGAACATCCCGAGCTGGGGCAACGTGATGGCCGAAGCGCGCAGCCTGTTCCAGATCGCCGGCTACCTGATCTTCTTCCCCGGCCTGTTCCTGTCGCTGACGGTGCTGGCCGTGAACCTCCTCGGCGACGGGATGCGCGACGCGCTCGACCCGCGCCTGGCGCGCCGGATGTGAGCGGCACCATGACCGACAAGAACCAGCCTTTGCTCCGGGTCAGCAACCTGAAGACCCACTTCGAGAACCGCGACGGCGTGGTGCGCGCCGTCGACGGCGTGTCCTTCGACGTGATGCCGGGCGAGACGCTGGCGGTGGTCGGCGAGTCGGGCTGCGGCAAGAGCGTGACCTCGCTGTCCATCCTGCGCCTGATCCCCACGCCGCCGGCGCGGATCATGCCGGGCAGCCGCATCGAGTTCAAGGGCCGCAACCTGCTCGATCTCAGCGACGCGCAGATGCGCCAGATCCGCGGCAACGAGATCTCGATGATCTTCCAGGAGCCGATGACCTCGCTGAACCCGGTGCTCACCATCGGCAGGCAGATCTCCGAGGCCCTGGTGCTGCACAAGGGCATGACGAAGCAGCAGGCCACCGGACGGGCGGTCGAGATGCTCCGGCGGGTCAACATCCCCGAGGCCGAGCGCCGGGTCACGCAGTACCCGCACGAGCTGTCCGGCGGCATGCGCCAGCGGGTGATGATCGCGATGGCGCTGGCCTGCGAGCCGCAGCTGCTGATCGCCGACGAACCGACCACCGCGCTCGACGTGACCATCCAGGCACAGATCCTCGACCTGATGCGCGACCTGCGCGACGACACGCACGCGTCGATCATCCTGATCACGCACGACCTGGGCGTGGTGGCCGAGATGGCGCAGCGCGTGGTGGTGATGTACGCCGGCCGCAAGGTCGAGGAGGCGCCGGTGCGGCAGCTCTTCGCCGTGCCGCGCCATCCCTACACCCGCGGGCTGCTCGACTCGATGCCCAAGCTGGGCGAATCGCTGCGCGGGCACGATCGCCAGCGGCTCACCGAGATCCCGGGCATGGTGCCCTCGCTGAAGACCGAGATGCCGGGCTGCCTGTTCGCCCCGCGCTGCACCTTCGCCACCGAGCGCTGCCCGCGCGAGGTGCCGCCGCTGAAGGACTACGGTGACGGCCACCTGTCGGCCTGCTGGGAGTCGGAACGTGTCGCCGCGCTGGCCTCGGCCGGCGCGCTGCAAGGGAGCGCAGCCCGATGAGCGCCGTCATGAAGGAACGCGCCGGCGCTTCCGGCGCCCCGGCGCCCGCCGACACGCTGCTCGAGGTCCGCGACCTCTGCAAGCACTTCGACGTCAAGCAAGGCCTGCTCGGCCGCGGCGGCGCCAAGGTGCGCGCGGTCGACGGCGTGAGCTTCTGGATCCGCGAAGGCGAGACGCTGGGGCTGGTCGGCGAGTCCGGCTGCGGCAAGTCGACCACCGGCAAGATGATCCTGCGGCTCACCGACCCGACCAGCGGCACGATCAACTGGCGAGGCAGGCAGATCGAGAAGCTGCCGCAGGGGCAGATGCGCGCCTTCCGCCGCGAATTGCAGGCGGTGTTCCAGGACCCGTACTCCTCGCTGAACCCGCGGATGCGCGCGGCCGAGATCGTGGCCGAGCCGCTGCGCAACTTCGAATCGCTCGGCCGGAAGGAGATCGGCGAGCGGGTGGCCGCGCTGTTCGACCGCGTGGGCCTGCGCCCCGACCAGCTGGTCAAGTATCCGCACGAATTCTCGGGCGGCCAGCGCCAGCGGCTGGGCATCGCCCGCGCACTGTCAGTGCAGCCGAAACTGATCGTCTGCGACGAGCCGGTCTCGGCGCTCGACGTATCGGTGCAGGCCCAGGTGATCAACCTGCTGATCGACCTGCAGGAAGAGTTCGGCCTGTCCTACCTGTTCGTGGCGCACGATCTCGCGGTGGTCGAGCACATCAGCCACCGGGTGGCGGTCATGTACCTGGGCAAGATGGTCGAGATCGCGCCCAAGCGCGAGATCTTCGCGGCGCCCCGGCACCCGTACACCGAGGCCCTGCTCTCGGCGGTGCCGGTGCCCGATCCCACGGTCGAGAGAAAGCGGATAATCCTGAAGGGCGACGTCCCGAGCCCGATGAAACCGCCGTCGGGATGCCGCTTCCACACCCGCTGTCCCTACGCCGAGGCGCGCTGCAAGGTCGAAGAGCCCGTGCTGCGCGAGATCGAGCCGGGCCACCTCGTCGCCTGCCACCTTCGCTGATGCCCACCTTGCCCTCCTCCATCGAAGCCGGCGCGCAAGCACGCGCCGTGTCCAATCCTCGTGCCGCCGCGCCGGCCGAGCCCTACGGCGAGGCCCGGTCGCAGGTCATGAGCGCGCCGCGCTTCGCCGCCGCGCTCGCCGAGATCTCCAGCTGGCCCGGCTACGCGCGCACGCCGCTGGTGGCGCTGCCGGGACTTGCCTCGGCCCTGGGGCTCGCCCAGCTTCACTACAAGGACGAGCGCGGCCGCTTCGGCCTGCGCAGCTTCAAGGCGCTGGGCGGCGCCTACGCGGTGTCCAACGTGCTTCGCCGCAAGGTGGCCGCCGCGAAGGGCCTGCCGCTGGCGTCGCTCGGCTCGGCCGACCTGCTTTCCGGCGCGCACGACGACCTGATCCGCGGCGAGACCGTCACCTGCGCCACCGACGGCAATCACGGCCGCTCGGTGGCCTGGGGCGCGCGGCTCTTCGGCTGCCGCTGCGTGATCTACGTGCACGAGACGGTCAGCCAGGGCCGGCGTGACGCGATCGCGCAGTACGGCGCGCAGGTCGTCGAGGTCAAGGGCAACTACGACGACGCGGTCCGGCACGCGGCGCAACAGGCCGCCGCCAACGGCTGGACCGTCGTCTCCGACACCTCCTACCCCGGCTACCGGGACATCCCCAGCGACGTGATGCACGGCTACGGCGTGATGGCCGCCGAGATCGGCGCCCAGACGCCCGAACCGCCCACGCACGTCTTCGTGCAGGCCGGCGTGGGCGCGCTGGCTGCCGCGATCTGCGCCGACTTCTGGATCCGCTGGGGCGAGCGCCGCCCGCAGTTCGTGGTGGTGGAGCCGCTCGCGGCCGACTGCGTGTACCGCAGCCTCGAGAAGGGCGAGCAGGTCGCGGTCCAGGGTTCGCTCGAAACCGTGATGGCCGGTTTGGCCTGCGGCGAGGTGTCCGATCTCGCCTGGGCGATCCTGCGCGAAGGCGCGAACTCGGCGATCGCGGTCGACGACCGCTACGCGCTGGCCGGCATGCGGCTGTTCGCCAACCCGCTGGCCGGCGACACGCCGATCGTGTCCGGCGAGACTGGCGCATCGGGACTGGCCGCGCTGCTCGCGGTGCGTGACCACCCGGCGCTTGCGGCCACGCTGAAGCTGGACGCGAGCTCGCGGGTCCTTCTGCTTGGCAGCGAGGGCGACACCGACCCGGCCATCTATCGCGAGGTGGTCGGGCGGTCCGCCGACGCGGTGCTCGCGGCATGAGCTGCTGCGGCCATGGTCACGCCGGCCACGATCACGCCGGATCGGCGCCTGAGGACCCTGCACTGGCGGGGCTCGCGATCCGCCCCGACCGCCTGCTCGACCGCCTGGAGCGGCTTGCCGCGATCGGGCGCACCGACGAGGGCGCCTGCTGCCGCCTCGCGCTGACCGACGAGGACCGCGCCGGCCGCGACCTGGTCGTCTCCTGGATGCGCGAGCTCGGGCTCGAGGTGCGGGTGGACCGGATCGGCAACATCTTCGGGCTGCGCCGCGGCAGCGAGGACCTGCCCCCGGTCATGAGCGGCTCGCACATCGACACGGTGCGCACCGGCGGCCGCTTCGACGGCAACCTGGGCGTGCTCGGCGCGCTCGAGGTGGTCGAGGCGCTGAACGACGTCGGCGCGCGCACCCGCCGTCCGCTGGTCGTGGCCGTGTTCACCAACGAGGAAGGGGCGCGCTTCGCGCCCGACATGCTGGGTTCGCTGGCCTACGTGGGCGGGCTGCCGCTTCGGCAGGCGCTCGACACGGTGGGCATCGACGGCAGACGGCTCGGCGACGAGCTCGAGCGCATCGGCTATGCGGGCGATGCGGGGCTCGGGCTCTACCGGCCCCACGCCTTCGTGGAGCTGCACATCGAGCAGGGGCCGGTGCTCGACATCGAGGGCGTGCGCATCGGTGCGGTCGAGAGCCTGCAGGGCATCTCCTGGCAGGAGGTGAGCATCACCGGCCAGTCCAACCACGCCGGCACCACGCCGATGCGCATGCGCCACGACGCCGGCTACTGCGCCGCGGCCATCGGCACGAAGCTGCGCGAGATCGCCCGCGAACTCGGCGGCGACCAGGTCTGCACGATGGGCATGGTCAGGCTGCACCCCAACCTGATCAACGTGATCGCCGCGCGGGCCACGGTCACCGTGGACATCCGCAACACCGACGAGGCCAGGCTGCAGGAGGCCGAGCGCCGCTTCGCCGACTTCCTGGAAGCGCTGGCCCATGCCGAGGGCGTGAAGATCGAGACCCGTCGGCTCGCGCGCTTCGAGCCGGTGCGATTCGACGACGGCATCGCGCGCGTGGTCGAGCGACACGCGGCGTCGATGGGCCTGTCCTGTCGCCGGATGACCTCGGGGGCAGGCCACGACGCGCAGATGCTGGCCCGCATCTGCCCCACCGCCATGATCTTCGTGCCAAGCATCGGCGGCATCAGCCACAACCCCGCCGAGGACACGCGGCCCGAGGACCTCGCCGCCGGCGCCGAGGTGCTGCTGCGCACGCTGGTCGAGCTCGCGAGCTGACGGCACGCCCCCCGAACGACGCATTCACCGATCTGGAAGAACCCCCATGCCCCGCATCGTCTCCGTCGGCGCCGCCCAACTCGGCCCGATCGCCCTGAAGGAAAGCCGCGCCGAGGTCGTCGAGCGCCTGGTCGCGCTGATGCGCCAGGCAAAGGGCCACGGCTGCGACCTGGTCGTGTTTCCCGAACTGGCGCTGACCACCTTCTTCCCCCGGTGGTACTTCGAGCACCAGGAAGAGATCGACGCCTTCTTCGAGCGTCAGATGCCGGGGCACGACACCCGCAAGCTCTTCGACACGGCGCGCGAGCTCGGCATCGGCTTCTACCTGGGCTACGCCGAGCTCGTGGAGCAGGAAGGCCGGCTGCGCCGCTTCAACACCTCGATCCTGGTCGACAAGGCAGGCAGCATCGTCGGCAAGTACCGCAAGATCCACTTGCCCGGCCACCACGAGCACGAGCCCTGGCGCGCCTTCCAGCACCTGGAGAAGCGCTACTTCGAGCGCGGCGACCTGGGCTTCCCGGTCTACCGGGCCTTCGGCGGGCTGATGGGCATGGCGATCTGCAACGACCGCCGCTGGCCCGAGACCTACCGGGTGATGGGCCTGCAGGGCGTGGAAATGGTGCTGCTCGGCTACAACACGCCGGTGCACAACCCGCCCGCGCCCGAGCACGACGCGCTGTCGAACTTCCACAACTCGCTGGTCATGCAGTCGGGCGCCTACCAGAACGGCACCTGGGTGGTCGGCGTGGCCAAGGCCGGCCGCGAGGAAGGCGTTGACCAGATCGGCAACTCGATCATCGTGGCGCCCTCGGGCGAGATCGTGGCCGCCTGCTCGACTCTGGGCGACGAGCTGGCCATCGCGCGCTGCGACCTGGACCTGACCAGGTCCTACAAGAGCACCACCTTCAACTTCGCGCGGCACCGCGAACCCGACCAGTACCGGATGATCGTGGAGCGCAAGGGCGCGGAGCCGCCGCCCGAGGCCTGAGTCACCCGGACAGTTCGGCGAGCCGCTCGGGAATCCGCGCGGCCAGGAAGTCGTAGACGCGCCTGACCACGCGGTTGCCGCGGATCTCCCGGTGCACCGCCAGCCAGCAGGGCATCGGCGGGACCTTCAGCTGCGGCAGGACCCGCCTCAGCTCGGGCTCCCCGGCGGCCGTGTAGTGCGCGAGAAAGCCGATGCCCGAGCCTTCGGCCACCAGCCTGCCGTAGGCGATGTGATCGTCGGTTCGCAAGGCGAAGGCCTCGCGCCCGATCGGCAGTCCCAGCGCAGCGAAGCCGCGCAGGATCGTCTCGTCGCGGTCATAGCCGACCAGCCGATGCGCCACCAGGTCCTCGGGCCTGCGCGGTTCACCGGCGCGAGCCAGATAGCGTCGGTGCGCATAGGCGCCGATCCCCACGTCGGCCAGCTTGCGGGCCACCAGCGAACCCTGGTCCGGGCGCACCATCCGCACCGCGATGTCCGCCTCGCGGCGCAGCAGATTGCTCAGGGCATTCGAGGCCACCAGCTCCACCTGTATTCCCGGCTCGGCGGCCTGGAACTCGGCCAGCAGCGGCGGAAGCAGCCATACCGCCGCCACCTGGCTGGCCGTGACCCGGACCACGCCCGTCGCCGTGTCGCGCTGCCGGGCCAGCGCGCGCTCGAGGCCCAAGGCGCCCTCCTCCATCTGCCGCGCGTCATCGGCAATCGCCAGCGCGGCGGCGGTGGGCACCACGCCGCGCCCCGTCCGCTCGAAGAGCGCCGTGCCGAGTTGCGCTTCAAGCTCCGCGACGTGCCGGCTGAGCGTCGGCTGGCGGGCTCCGGTCGCGCGGGCCGCGCCGGTCAGGCTGCCGGCCTCCAGGACGGCCAGGAAGCTGCGGATCAGGGTCCAGTCGAAGCGCTGCGTCGTCATACCGAATCGTATGACTGCAATGCGCCGGTGCGCAATTGTCGGATGGCAGGCCGGAGCCGACACTTGACGGCATCCCGACACGCGCCCGACCGCCGCCCGCCACCCGAACCGAAGGAAGACCCTCATGGAACCGAACGCCTGCTCCGCACCCACCTCGCGCGCCGCCCCGACCTCGCGCGCCGCCCCGACCGCCCGCATCGTCCTCGTGCTCGGCGCGAACGGCCGCTTCGGCGCAGCCGCCACGCAGGCCTTCGCCGAAGCCGGCTGGCGGGTGATCGCGCAGGCCCGGCGCGCGCCGGCCGCCCTGCCGGCCGGGGTCCGCCATGTCGACACGCCGCTCGCCGATCCGGCGGCGCTGGCCGCGCAGGCGAACGGAGCCGACACGGTGGTCTACGCAGTCAATCCCCCCTACACCCGTTGGGCGGCCGAGGCCCTCCCGCTCGCGCGTGCCGGCATGGCGGTCGCCGAGCGCCTGGGCGCGCGATTCATGCTGCCGGGCAACGTCTACAACTTCGGCGAGTCCATGCCGCCGCTGCTTCGCGAGGACGCGCCGCAAGACGCGCGAACCCGCAAGGGCCAGATCCGCGTCCGGATGGAGAGCGAGCTCGAGTCGCGCGCAGCCGCCGGCCTCCGGTCGGTCGTGATCCGGGCGGGCGATTTCTTCGGCGGCGGCGCCGGCAGCTGGCTCGATCTGGTGATCGCGAAGTCGCTGCGCGCCGGCAAGCTGGTCTACCCCGGCCCGACCGATCGGCCGCACGCCTGGGCCTACCTGCCGGACCTGGCTCGCACCTTCGTGGCGGTGGCGCAGCGTGCCGACCTGCCTGTCGCCGAGCGGCTGCACTTTGCCGGCCACACGCTGACCGGCGCGCAGTTGCTCGACGCGATCGAGCGCGCCGCCGAGGCCGGCGGCATCCGGCCCGCCGGCGGGTGGCGCTGCGGCGGCCTGCCTTGGTTCCTGCTGCGCGCGGGCGGCCTCCTCGTACCGATGTGGCGGGAGATCGCCGAAATGGCCTACCTGTGGCAGGCGCCGCATGCGCTCGACGGCAGGCGCCTCATGCAGGCCGTGGGCCCGCTGGCGGAAACGCCTGTCGAAGTCGCCATGGCCCACGCGCTTCAGGCACTGGGCCTGATCGCACCGCAGCGCAGCTCCGCGGCTGCCAGGCCCGCGTCCCCGGCGAAAGCCGCGTTTTCTTGACTGATTTTTAACTAAAAGTCCAAAGTCCTTAGCCAATTCGCCACTTTTTTAAAGGTAATCGAGCCGCTATGCTCCGAGTCAGGAGAATGGCAATGGCTCGATCCCCCGATTCCTTCAGCGCTGCGCCGATCAAGGCCGTCGTGTTCGACGCCTACGGGACGCTGTTCGACGTGCATTCGGTAGCGAGTCTCGCAGAGCAGCTCTTCCCCGGACACGGCGACGCGCTGTCGCAGCTGTGGCGGCAGAAGCAGCTCGAGTACTCGTGGCTGCGCGCAATGTCGGGTCGCTACAAGCCGTTCTGGGACATCACCCGCGACGCGCTGCGCTTCTCGGCCGAGCGCCTGGGCGTGCCGCTGTCCGTCGAATCCGAGCAACGGCTGATGAACCAGTATTCCAGCCTCTCCGCCTTCCCCGAGAACCTGTCCGCGTTGCGCGCGCTGAAGGACGCCGGCCTGCCGCTGGGCATCCTGAGCAACGGCAACCGCGAGATGATCGAGGTGTCGGTGCGCAGCGCCGGCATGACCGGCCTGTTCGATCACCTGCTGTCCTCGCAGGAAGTGAAGACCTTCAAGACGGTCGACAGGCTCTACGCGCTGGCGCCCGAGGCCTTCGGATGCCGGCCGCGCGAAATCCTGTTCGTGTCCTCGAATTGCTGGGACGCGGTCGGCGCCCGCTGGTACGGCTACACCAGCTTCTGGATCAATCGCGCCGGCGCGCCGCTCGACCGCCTCGACACCGCCCCGGATCACACCGGCAGCCTGCTCACCGACGTGCTGGCCGTCGCCCGCCCGACCGGCTAGCCATCCCTTTCAAGCATCCATCCTTCGACTCGGAGACCTTCCATGACCGACCGCATCGAGAAATTCGGCCTGCAGGTGGCGCGCCCCCTGCACGACATGATCGAGAACGAAGCGCTGCCCGGCACCGGCGTTGCCTCGGACCAGTTCTGGAAGGGGCTCTCCGCCCTCGTCCACGAGAAGGGCCCGAAGAACCGCGCGCTGCTGGCCAGGCGCGACGAACTGCAGGCGAAGATCGACGCCTGGCACCGCGAGCGGCGCGGCAAGCCGCACGACGCCGCCGCCTACAAGACCTTCCTGGTCGAGATCGGCTACCTGGTTCCCGAAGGCGCGGACTTCAAGGTCGACACCGCCAACGTGGACGCCGAGATCGCCAGCATCCCCGGCCCGCAGCTGGTGGTGCCGGTGATGAACGCCCGCTACGCGCTGAACGCCGCCAACGCCCGCTGGGGCAGCCTGTACGACGCGCTGTACGGCACCGACGCCATGGGCGACGCGCCGCAGGCAGGCGGCTACGACCCGGTGCGCGGCGCCCGCGTGATCGCCTGGGCCAAGCATTTCCTGGACGGCGCAGCGCCGCTGGCCAAGGGCAGCCACGCCGACGTGACCGCCTATCGCGTGGCCGGCGGCAAGCTGGTGGCCGACACCGCGGCCGGCGAGACCGGTCTGGCCGACGCCGCGCAGTTCGCGGGTCATGCCGGCGACGGGGCCGCGCCGTCTGCCGTCCTGCTGTGCAACAACCGCCTGCACGTCGAGATCCGCATCGACCGCGGCAACCAGATCGGCAAGACCGACAAGGCAGGCGTGGCCGACGTGATGCTCGAGGCCGCGATCACCACGATCATGGACTGCGAGGACTCGGTCGCCGCGGTCGACGCCGAGGACAAGGCGCTCGCCTATCGCAACTGGCTGGGCCTGATGCGCGGCGACCTGGTCGAGACGGTCGCCAAGGGCGGCGGCAGCTTCGAGCGCAAGCTGAACGCGGACCGCGCCTATACGGCCGCGGACGGCTCGGCCCTGACGCTCAAGGGCCGCTCCCTGATGCTGGTGCGCAACGTGGGCCACCTGATGACCAACCCGGCGGTGCTCGACCGCGACGGCGAGGAGGCCCACGAGGGCCTGCTCGATGCGATGTGCACCGTGCTGATCGCGATGCACGACCTGAAGAAGACCGGCGGCGCGCGCAACTCCACGCAGGGCTCGGTCTACGTGGTCAAGCCCAAGATGCACGGCCCCGAGGAAGTCGCCTTCGCCGACGAGATCTTCACCGCGGTCGAGGCCGCGCTCGGCCTGCCGAAGAACACGGTGAAGATCGGCATCATGGACGAGGAGCGCCGCACCACCGTCAACCTGAAGGAATGCATCCGCGCCGCGAAGTCGCGGGTGGCCTTCATCAACACCGGCTTCCTGGACCGCACCGGCGACGAGATCCACACCTCGATGGAGGCCGGCGCCATGGTGCGCAAGGCCGACATGAAGGCCCAGGCGTGGATCGGCGCCTACGAGCTCGCCAACGTCGACATCGGTCTGGAGTGCGGGCTGGCCGGCCGCGCCCAGATCGGCAAGGGCATGTGGGCGATGCCGGACCTGATGGCAGCGATGCTCGAGCAGAAGATCGGCCACCCGCAGGCCGGCGCCAACTGCGCCTGGGTGCCGAGCCCGACCGCCGCCACGCTGCACGCGACCCACTACCACAAGGTCGACGTGCTGGCCCGCCAGGCCGACATCGCGAAGCACGGCAGGCGTGGCGAGCTCGACCACATCCTGATGATCCCGGTCGCGAAGGACACGAACTGGACCGCGGCCGAGATCACCGCGGAACTCGAGAACAACGCGCAGGGCATCCTCGGCTACGTGGTGCGCTGGGTCGACCAGGGCGTGGGCTGCTCCAAGGTGCCCGACATCAACAACGTGGGCCTGATGGAAGACCGCGCCACCTGCCGGATCTCCTCGCAGCACATCGCCAACTGGCTGCACCACGGCGTGGTCACGAAGGACCAGGTCATGGAGGTCATGAAGCGGATGGCCGCGGTCGTCGACAAGCAGAACGCCGGCGACCCGCTGTACCGCCCGATGGCGCCGAGCTTCGGCACAGTGGCCTTCAAGGCGGCCTGCGACCTGGTCTTCGAGGGCACGACCCAGCCCTCGGGCTACACCGAGCCGATCCTGCATCGGCGCCGGCTGGAGCTGAAGGCGTCGATGGGCTGATGGTCCGGACTTCGGCAGCCTGCGCTCGCGCGCCGGCCAGCCGAGCCGCCCGATGGGGCCCGCTTCGGCGGGCCTCTTTTTTCCGCTTTCGAAAGCAGGCATGGCACCGCCTGGTCGGGGCGCCGCGCGCGTCGACGGAGCTGTCGGATTTTCTTACATCGGACCCCGGGGGTGCGCTGTAAACCATTGAAATTTCTACGATATGCTCGGCTGGCGCACAACTTGCATCCAGATCGGCCACTGTCTGGCTCGATTCGGGAATCGAAATGAAACTCAAGCGTTTGTTCACCTTGGCCGTCGCGAGCGCCGGTGTCGCCTTCGGGGCGAGCACGGCTCAGGCCGCCGTCATCATCGACGCAAGCACTCAGGCTTACTACAACGACGGGCTCGGCGACCTCGCTCCCGCCCTTGGTACGCAAACCAGCGCAGGCGGATTCTCGCTGTTCCCCGCCGCGAACGTCTCCGGCGGCGACCCGACCATTCCCCCGATCGCCACTGCGCCCGACGTTTCGTCGGTCACCAATCTCGGCAGCTGGCTGACAAACGCCGCGCCGACCGGCGGCACCTGGTCCGCCGCGCCGATGGCGATCCCGTCTACCTGGGCCGTGAATTCCGAGACGGCAATCGTCTACGCGATCAACGCTGGCTCGGGCCTGAGCAACGTGCACATCGACCTCGGCGTCGACAACGGGATCTATGTCTGGCTCAACGGGGCCTACATCTTCGGTGCGATGGCGCCGGGCGGCGCCGCCATCACCGAATACGACATCGACATCGCTTCTCTAGGCGCGGGCATGCACTATCTGCAGATCCTGCGCGAGGACCATGGCGGGCAGACCGGCTATCTGATCCAGATGACCGCCGACCGCGGCCAGGTACCCGCGCCGGGGGCACTGGCGCTGCTCGGCATCGGCCTTGCGGGCCTCGGCTTGAGTCGCCGCCGGACGCGCTGAAGCGGCGTCCACACCAATTCACAGGGCCCGCTTCGGCGGGCTCTTTTTTTGTCCCGCCGTGCCTTGTTCAGACTGTCGGCCGCTGCTCGAAGCCGACGAACTCGCCGGCGACGGCCTCCACGTCGATCCGCTCGACCCGGGCGGTTGGAGGACCGCGCTGCGCCCAGTCGATCAGCGCGCCGACCGCGGCCTCGGGTCCGGCAGCCACCGCCTCGACCGAGCCGTCGTGGCGATTCCGGACCCAACCGGACACGCCGAGGCGACGCGCCTCATGCGCCATCGACGCCCGATAGCCGACGCCCTGCACGCGCCCGCTGATCCGCAAGCGCACGGACTTCGTCCCGGCCTTGTCCGGCGACGCCATCGACTTGCCTGGCGCATTCATCGCACCGCCCTCCTCCGCGATCATCTGGACCCCCCTGCCCGGATCCGCGCGAGCTTCGCCGCCAGGGAGGCGTCCGACACCGCGCCCAGGTGCGTGTCCACCAGCCCGCCTTGCGCATCGTAGAACAGCGTGGTGGGCATGGCCCGCGAA
Source organism: Zeimonas arvi (assembly GCF_008039575.1). Lineage (GTDB taxonomy): Bacteria > Pseudomonadota > Gammaproteobacteria > Burkholderiales > Burkholderiaceae_E > Zeimonas > Zeimonas arvi. The sequence goes on from NZ_VDUY01000001.1 coordinate 252,301, forward strand.
CCGACGGCGCGAGCCAGATCGCCGCCCGCGTCCAGCAGCATGTTGTCGAGCACGAGCTTCTGGTCGCGGATGAAACGCTCGACGCGTGCCGCACCCTCGGACTGGTTCACGAACACGAAGGCGATGCCGCGCTCGTGCTGCTGCGCCGCGGCCAGCACCGGCATCTCGCGCACGCAGGGCGGGCACCAGGTCGCCCAGAGGTTCACCACCATCGGCCTGCCCTGGGCCAGGGCGGCCAGCGTGATGCGTTCGCCGGTCATCGACTGCAGCGCCGTGTCGGGCACGCCGGGCATCGAAGCCCGGATCTGGTGAACGCCGACCGCGACGCCGCCCCAGGCGAGCGCACCGGCGGCGAGCCCCGCCGCGAGCGGCACGCGCAGCTTCGGGCGCCGCCAACCTCGCCAGGCCGCCAGCAGCAGCGCGGCCGCGACGCCAGCCCAGACGTCGAAGCCGCCGTCGCGGATGTCGAGCATCGACCAGGGCTGGTCCCGGTAGGAGTCGAACCAGCGCACCACGAAAACGATGCGCCCCACCAGCAGGCCGACCAGCAGCATGTCGGGCAGCACCGCGCCCACGCCCTCGCCGCGGACCGCGCCGCGCCGCCGCCCGACGAGCCAGCCGACCGACAACGCCGCCAGGAAGGCGAGCACGACCGCGAGGCGGTCGACCGACAGGCCCAGCGGGCCGAGATTCACCGAGAGCATCGACTCACCAAGAGACTGGACCCGCCCCTCAGGACAGCCACCGGTCGAACCAGTCGGCCGCGTGCTCCGCGGCCTGCGCGAGCGTGCCCGGTTCCTCGAACAGGTGGGTGGCGCCAGGGACGATCACCAGTTCCTTCTCGCAGGAGAGCCTCGCCATCGCCTTGCGGTTCAGGCCGATCACCACGTCGTCGAGGCCGCCCACGATCAGCAGCGTGGGCGCGCCGACCGACTCGAGCAGGCCGGGGCCCGCCAGGTCGGGCCGGCCGCCGCGCGACACGACGGCCGACACCCCGGCGCCCTGCTCGGCCGCGGCTTCGAGTGCCGCGGCCGCGCCGGTGCTCGCACCGAAGTATCCGAGAGGAAGTCGCGCCGCGGCGGCCTGGCCTGACAGCCAGTCGCTGGCGGCCAGCAGGCGCAGCGTCAGCAAGGGGATGTCGAAGCGCGCCTCGAGGTCGCGGTCCTCCTGCGGCGTCAGCAGGTCGAAGAGCAGCGTGGCGATGCCGCGGCGCTGCAGCGCCCCGGCCACGAAAGCGTTTCGCGGCGACAGCCGGCTGCTGCCACTGCCGTGCGCGCAGGCCACCACACCGCGGGGAGACGGCGGAATCGTGAGCGTGCCGGGGAGGCCGCGCTCGAGTGATGGCACATCGATCAGGATTTCCATCGTCGCTCCCCGCAGTGCCTGGTTCATGCCGAGGGTTGGTCCATGCCGAGGCCTGGTTCAGGGCGATGGCCCTTCGAGCCTGGACGACCAGTCCTCGACACGTCCTTCCTCGAGTCGCCGCTCGATCAGGCGCTGCCACGACATCACCAGCGGCAGCGCGCGGGCTCGCGCCAGCAGGCCGCGATCGAGGGGCCGCCGGTAGAGCATCTCCATCAGCAGCGATAGCGGCCACCCGGGGTGCGGCCGCTCGACCAGCTCGATCGCATCGCCCGCCTGCAGGCTGCCGGATTCCAGCACCCGGCAGTACCAGCCGCTGCGCAGCGTGTCCTGCAAGCGCCGCGCCATGTCCGGCACACCGAAGCGGTCGTTCAGCTTCCAGCAGGGCTGGCGCGACTGCGTGACCTCGAGCAGGGTCGTGCCGACGCGGATCCGATCGCCGATGCAGACCTCGTCCTCGGTGAGGCCGATCGTCGACAGGTTCTCGCCGAAGGCGCCCGGCCGGTCGAGCACCGGCAACGGACCCAGCTCGGCGCGCCAGGCTGTGTAGTGCTCCCAGGCGTACAGGTGCACGGCCTTGTCGACGCCGCCGTGCACGCGCGGATCGCCGTGCTCGTCGCCCCGCAGGCCTTCTGGGCCCGCGTCGACAGGCCCGGTGACGGCCGACTTCGCGATCGCGCTGAAGCTGCCCGGCCGGCTGAACGGCACCGCGCGCCCGACCAGCACGGCCGAGACGCGGGGCCCCTGGTGCTCGGGCGCGCGCATCGTTCAGCCGATCACGGCCGCCACGTCGAGCGGCTGGGTGATGTCCACGCCCGGCATCACCGCGTCGAGCAGCTCGCCCAGTTGTGTCGCGCTGACCGGCGACAGCGCGCCGCCCGGGTGCCGGACCGTTCCGGTGGCGAGCAGCCCCCGCCGGCGCAGCAACTCCTTGCGCACCGCCACGCCGGGCTGCTGCTCGAAGACGATCAGCGGCAGGAAATGCGTCCAGACCCGGCGCGCGAGCGACTTGTCGCCGCGCTGCCACGCCGCGACATGGGCCTGCAGCACCTCGGGAAACGCGAAGCCGGTGTTGTAGCCGCTCGAGCCCTGCTCCAGGTCGAACTGGCCGTAGAGCGCGCCCAGACCGGTGAGCATCGGCAGATCGCGCGACAGCGCCGCCTTCAGCGCGGCGATCTTGGGCGCCGATGGCACCGCCTCGGCCTTGATGCAGGCGATGCGCGGGTTGTCGGCCACGATCTTCGCGATCAGGGGCACGCCCATGTGCACGCCGGTGGAGGCCGGATGGTCCTGAAGCACCACCGGCAGCGACACGCCTTCGCACACGCGCGAGAAGTACTCCGCCACCCGCGCATCGTTGGGCGCCGGCTCGGCCGAGGGGGTGACCATCAGTGCGTGCGCGCCGAGTTCGGCAGCCATCCGGCCCAGGTCCACCGTGGCCCGCGTGCCCGGATGCGAGATGCCGACGATCACGGTCATCCGGCTGCCGACCTCCTCGACCGCGGTGCGCACGATCGCCTCGCGCTCGCGGTCGCCCATCCGGTTGGCCTCGCCGAGCACGCCCAGCACGGTCACGCCCTGCACGCCGATGCGCGCCATGAACGCGAGCATCCGGCGCAGCGATTCTTCGTCGAAGCGCTCGTCGCTGCGGAAAGGGGTGGCCAGGATCGGGTAGACGCCTTTGAAGTCGTGCATCGGTCTGTTCTCGGAAAAGCGGTCGTGAGGAAGCAGCGCGCCTTGCGGCGCCAAGTCCGGACATTCTGCGCCAAACGCCGCAGGTCAGGCCCGCGCCGCCCCGCCCTGCGCCAACCCGAGCGCGCAGGCCGCGACCCACGCCATGGCTTCCTCGGCCGTGCCGGCCGCGATCACGCCGCCGATGCGCGCCGCGCCCTCCAGCGCCACCACGGTCTTGCCGGACTGCCGGCCCAGCGCCACTTCGGAAAGGGTGCCGAAGCTGTCGCCGATCGCGACCAGGCACAGTGCCGAGCGCGCGATGATCGCGTTGCGGGCCTCGCCGATGCCGGTGGCCCCGTAGAAGGCCTGCAGCAGCACGACCGGGTAGGTGCGGTTCAGGAATCCGGCGATCAGGTTCGAGAACTGGAACTCGCCGATCGACAGCGCGGCCACCACGATCAGCCCCGACAGGATCGAGTGGCGCAGCGCCGGCAGCACGATGTGCAGGTAGCGCTGCAGGCCGGTGCTGCCGCAGGACTCGGCGGCGTCTTCGAGCACCTGCAGGCCGAGCCGCTGCATGTCCGCCACCACCGCCTGCAGGAAGTACGGCAGGCCGAGCACGATGTGCCCGGCGATCAGCAGCCAGATGCTGCCCAGCCACGGCAGCGTGTCCGACGAAAAGACGAGGATGTAGCCGAAGGCGAGCACCAGCGGCGGCAGCGCGATCGGCAACTGGTAGAGCGCGCGCGACAGCGCCCGGATGCGCGGATCGCGCGCCTTGAACACTGCGTAGGCCAGCGGCAGGCCGATGGCCAGGCAGGCCGCGCAGGCCGCACCGGCGACGATCAGGCTGGCCATGAAGGCGCGCTGGAAGCTGGGGTCGGTGGCGACTTCGAGGTACCAGCGCGCGGTGAACCCGGTGGGCAGGAGCGTGCCGAGCCACAGGTCGCCGAAGGACCCCGCGAAGAGCAGCAGGATCGGCGTGACCAGATAGATCAGGTAAACGAAGGTCACCACCCGGGGGAACATCGCGCCGTCTCGTCTGCCCTTCGGTTCGAATCCTCGCGATCAGACCCTGAGATCTGCGTCAGGACAATGACACCGGTCAAGCGATGCCGGATCGCCGCGCCGGGGCCCGGGGGCCCCGCCCTCAGCCCTCGGGCTCGTGACAGGCGCAGGCCTCGCCGTGCGCGGCCGCCACCAGCTCCTGCAGGATCCCGCACTCGCGCGCGGCGTGCGGCTCCCCGCATTGCGCCCGCAGCGCGGCCAGCTGGCGCTCGAGCGCCCGCAGGCTTTCGATCCGCGCGCGCACCCGACCCAGCTGGTCGTCGATCAGCTCGTTGATGTCGCCGCAATCGGCTTCGGGCTGCGCCGCGAAGTCGAGCAGGCGCCGGACCGCCTCGAGCGGCATGTCGAGCGCGCGGCAGTGCCGCACGAAGGCCAGCCGTTCGAGATGCCCGATGCCATAGGCGCGATAGCCGTTGCTCTCGCGCGCAGGCTCCGGCAACAGACCCGCCCTCTCGTAGTAGCGGATGGTCTCGACGTCGACGCCGGTGGCTTTCGCGAGTTCGCCGATACGCATGATTCCCTCCGATGGTCGCGCACTGCGTTCGACCGATCATAGCCCCTTGACTCCGTAGCGACTACAGGCTTTTCAATATCGAACCATCGATATCGATGTCTCGCTGAACAGGAATTCCATCGTGTCCCATTGCCACGGCTATCACTGCAGTGCCACCGCATTCGATGCGCGCAGCCCGCGGCTTCGTCGGGTGCTGTGGATCGCCTTGATCCTCAACGCCGCGATGTTCGCGGTCGAGATCGTGGGCGGACTGAAGTCCGGATCGGTCTCGCTGCTGGCCGACGCGGTCGACTTCGCCGGCGATGCGGCCAACTACGCGCTGTCGCTCACCGTGCTGTCGATGGGCCTGCTGTGGCGGGCCCGCGCCGCCTGGATCAAGGGCGCCACGATGGGCGCCTACGGGGCCTTCGTGCTCGGCAAGGCGGCCTGGGCGGCGGCAGCGGGCTCGGCGCCCGAGCCGATCACGATGGGCGCGATCGCCGTGATCGCGCTGGCGGTGAACGCCGGCGTCGCGGTGATGCTGTTCGGCTTTCGCGAGGGCGATGCCAACCTGCGCTCCGTGTGGCTGTGCAGCCGCAACGATGCGATCGGGAACCTCGCGGTGGGGATTGCGGCGCTCGGCGTGTTCGGCACCGGCACCGCCTGGCCCGACCTGGCGGTCGCGAGCGTGATGGCCACGCTCGCGCTGACAGCCTCGGTGTCGGTGCTCAGGCAGGCGCGCGGCGAGATCGAGTTGGCGACCTCGACCGCGCGCTGAAACCGAAACGCCGGCGAGCGACGCGCGCGCTCAGCCCAGTCGCTCGTCGGCCTTGGCGCCGGCGCGATAGGTCTCGTAGACGACGACCGGCACGCCCAGGTCGCCCAGGTGCTGCTTGACCAGCGGCTCGACCTGCGCCCACTCGAGACCGCCCACGCCGGTGGCCAGGCGAGGCAGGGCCACGCTCTGCACCTGCTCGGCGCGGACGAACTTCGCCAGCGCCTTCAACGCGCGGCTCACGTTCTCGGTGGTGGCCTTGCCGGGCCTGGCCGACCCGCCGCTGCCCATCGTGTCCTGGGTCAGCAGGTTGACGATGCCGCGGGTGCTGCCGTCGACATCGACGCCACGCCAGGCCCAGATTTCGCCGGCGGCCAGCGGCTTGCCGTGGATCGCGTGCCGGTAATCGCGCACCATCGACGGCCAGCGCTCGCGCAGCGCCAGCGCCAGGCCGGTGTCGAAGTGGTCCTGCGGTGCGATGCCGTGCGCGATGAACTGGGCCCTGGTCAGGAGGATGTCGCCTTCGACTTTACGGATCATGGAACGTTTCCGGTCTGGATCGTTGAGGAGGAGGATGCCCCGGGGCAGACGGTACGCAACGAGGGGCGCGCCCGATGTCATCATTGTTCTCGTCATCTGCCGTCCGCACCCTGACGCGGGTCAATCGATGCCAATTCACCTGAACCCGCCGCGAGCGACGGGCTGACCGATGCGCCCGGCCCCTCTCGTCGCCGCGATGTGCGCGGGACAGCTCGGCAGCCTGCTGCCCCACATGGCGTTCTCGGCGCTGATCCCGCGCTTCGCCGCGCTCTGGGGCCTGAGCGCCGCCGAGAGCGGCGCGATCTCCGGCGCCTTCTTCATCGGCTACGCGTGCGTGGTACCCCTCACCACCACGCTGACCGATCGGGTCGACGCGCGCCGCATCCTGGCCTTGGGGTCCCTTGTCAGCGCGCTCGCCACCTTCGCCTTCGCGGCCTTCGCCCGCGACTTCTGGTCGGCGGCGCTGTTGTGGGCGCTCGCCGGAGCCGGCTTCGCCGGCGCCTACATGCCCGGGCTGCGCGCGCTGACCGACCGGCTGCCGCCGGGCGACGCCTCGCGCAGCATCACCCTCTACACCTCGAGCTACTCGATCGGCGTGGGCCTGTCCTTCCTGGGCGCCCAGCTGCTCGAGCGTCAGTTCGGCTGGCAGACGGCCTTCGTGTCCGTGGGCTGCGGGCCGCTGGTGATGGTGGCCGTCGCGCTGTCGCTTCCGGCCTGGCAGCCCACGCCGCGCGCCGGCACGCGCTTGCTGGATTTCCGGCCGGTGCTGCGCAATCGGCCGGCGATGGCCTTCGTGCTCGGCTACGGCGCGCATTGCTTCGAACTCGCGGCGATGCGGGCCTGGATCGTGTCGTTCTGGCTGTTCACCGCCGCGCGCAGCGGTGCGCCCTCGTGGATCGACGCGGTCGGCGTCAGCGTGGCGGTCACCCTGATCGCGATGCCGGCCAGCATCCTGGGCAACGAGCTGGCGATCCGGCTGGGCCGCCGCCGGCTGATCGCCGGCGTGATGATCGCCTCCTCGCTGATCGCACTCGGCCTCGGGTTCGCCTCGGCCGCACCCTGGCCACTGGTGCTGGCGCTGTTGCTGCTGCATGGCTTCGCGATCCCGGCCGATTCGGGCTCGCTGACATCGGGCATGGTCGGGGCGGCCGAGCCCGACTGCCGCGGGGCCACGATGGCGCTGCACTCGACCATCGGCTTCGGCGCATCCTTCCTGGGGCCGCTCGCGATGGGGCTCGCCATCGACGGTTTCGGCGGGCCGAGCAGCGTCGCCGGCTGGCAGGCCGCCTACTTCGTGCTGGCGCTGGCCGCGGTCGCCGGGCTTCCCGCGCTGCGGCTGGGCATCGCGCGCAGCACCTCGCCCGCCAGCGTCCCGGCCCAGATCCGGTAGCCGACCGGCGACGGGTGGAATCCGTCGGCGGCCATCGGCGAGCGGGCGGCCGGCAGCGAGCCGTCGTGCATCGTCGAGCGGTCGTCCATCGCCGGCAAGGGCAGATGGCGCAGCGCGGGGTCGCCCGCGGCCCGCCGCACCAGCACGGCGTCGAGCCGGCGGGCCTGCTCGCCGAGGTACCAGCGCAGCGGCTGCGGCAGCAGCGGGAACCGGTGCATCGGCGGCAGGCCGGAGAGCACCACGGTCCGCGCGCCGTGCCGGTGCCCCAGCGTGTCGATCAGCCGATCCACGGTGCGCTGCCAGCGCGCGGGCGGCGTGGCGCCGGTCACGTCGTTCACGCCGACCACCAGCACCGCCACGTCGCAGGGCCAGGGCGCCAGCGCCTGGGCCATCGCGAGCGCATCGGCGGCGGCGGCGCCGGTGCGTGCCTCGAGCCGCCAGGCCACCCGGTCGAACGCAGCCGGGCCGATCAGCGCCCGCGCCAGGTTGCCGGCCAGCGCCTGGTCCTGCGTCGGGGCGCCGACGCCGGCCGCCGAGGAATCGCCGACCAACAGCAGCCGCAGCGGGCGGACGGCGCCCCCCTCGGGCAGGCCCTCGGCGCCCTCGCGCAGTCCCGCCGCTTCGGGCAGGCGAAGCGCGATCCTGCGAACCCGCCTGCCCTGCGCGATCAGCAACGGCGCGAGCGCGAGCCTCGCGACCACGAGCTTCAAGGCCGCCTCGGGCCTCGAGGGGCCCGCCCGGCCCCCGGTCCGCTTGCCGCCACGCGCACGCGGGCTGCCGGCTTGCGGCCCGGGCCGGCTGCGCCTGCGCCATGGGGCTCCTCGCCGTCCGTCTCGAGCGTGAAACCCGCGCCATCGTCCTGGCGCAGGGCCGCCAGCAGCCAGGGCAGGCATTCCCGCAGGCTGGCCTGCAGCGTCCACGGCGGATTGACCACGAACATGCCGCTGCCGTGCAGGCCCAGGCCATCGGCCGACGGGTGCCGCACGCTCAGCGTGGCGTGCAGCCAGCGGATGCCGGGCTGGTTGCGCAGCCGCCGCGCCAGGTCGGCCGGTTCCGGGCGCTGCACCAGCGGATACCAGATCGCGTAGCAGCCTGTCGCGAAGCGCGACAGCGCGTCGCGCAGCGCGGCCAGCACCCGCGCGTAGTCGCGCTTGTCCTCGTACGAGGGGTCGATCAGCACCAGCGCCCGACGGGGCGGCGGCGGCAGCAGCGCCTTGAGTCCGGCGAAGCCGTCCCCCGCGTCGACGATGGCGCGCTTCTGCGCCTCGCGACCCGCCTCGCCGATATTGCCGGCGAGCACCCGGCTCTCCGTCGGATGCATCTCGAACAGGCGCAATCGGTCGCGCTCGCGCAGGTGACGCAGCGCGATGAAGGGCGAGCCAGGATAGTGGCGCAAGCGCCCCTCCGGATTCAGCGCGCGGATCTCGTCGAGATAGTCGACCACTGCCGGCGGCGCGTCGGCGCGGCCCCAAAGCCGGCCGATGCCGTCGGCGAACTCGCTGCGCTTGGCGGCCCATTCGCCTTCGAGTCCGTAGAGGCCCGCGCCGGCGTGCGTGTCGACGACCCAGAAAGGCGTGTCCTTCTGGGCCAGGTAGCGAAGCAGCTGAACGAGCACGAGGTGCTTCAGGACGTCGGCGTGGTTGCCGGCGTGGAAGGCGTGGCGATAGCTGAACATGGTCGTGTGCTCCCTGTCAGCCGATCCGCTCGCGCAGTCGCAGCGGCTCGAGCGCCGGCAGCACGAGGCGACTCGGCGGGCGTCGGTCCAGGAGGGGGGAGATCATTGGCGCCTCGGCGGCGCGGCGGCATGCCGCATCGCAGGAATGTTGGTACGAAGAAGATCATCGCAGATCGGCGACGGGAATCGGCCAGGTCCATGCCCGACCTGTCCTGCGTCAAGTCGCGATCCACGGGAGACGCGCAGATTCTCCATGAGGCGCATTCAGCCTGAATCAGGAAGGAGACTCTCATGAAACGCGATCTCGTGAACGCCGCATTGCTCGGCATTGGACTGACCATCGCCGGCGGAGCGGCACTGGCCCAGCAGAAACCCGACATCGGCAAGCGCGAATACGACGCAAACTGCGCCAGTTGCCACGGCCCGGCCGGCAAGGGCGACGGACCGGTCAAACCCTGGCTGACGAAGAGCGCTCCGGACCTGACGATGCTCGCGAAGAACAACGGCGGCGTCATGCCGGTCGCGAAGCTCTACGCAACGATCGAGGGAAGCCGCGAGGCCACCGCGCACGGTACCGCGGACATGCCGGTGTGGGGTTACGAGTATCGGGTCCAGGCAGCCCAGCACTACATGGACACGCCGTACGACCCCGAGGTCTACGTTCGGACGCGGATCCTGGCCCTGATCGACTACATCTACCGGCTGCAGGCAAAGTAGCCGGCGCTGGCCGGGACGCTCACCGACAGGATACGATCCCCGCGATGAGCGCACCGGATCTCGACACGGCCACGTCGGGCTTCCTCGAAGAGGCTCGCTCGGCACGCCTGTATCGCGAACTGGCCGACATCGAGCGAGAGCCGAGGGTCGCCCGGATGTACCGGGAATTGGCCGGGGCCGCGGACCAGCAAGCGGCCTTCTGGGCGGTGCGCATGCGGCAGGCAGGCGGTCAGCCGCCCGCCGAGGCGCCGATCGGCTTCCGGGCCCGGCTCGCGCTCGCGCTCGCCAGGCGAATCGGCATCCGCCCGATGCGCGGCGTGCTGTCCACGCTCAAGGTGCGCGGCTTGTCGGTCTACTCGGCGCCCGCCCCGTCCGGGCACCCTCACCCGATCCGGGCCGACGAGATCGGGCGCCGGCATCGCACCGGCGCTGGCAACCTGCGCGCGGCGGTGTTCGGCGTGAACGACGGCCTGGTCTCGAACGCCAGCCTGATCATGGGCATGGCCGGCGCGTCGGCCGACCCGCGCACGCTGCTGCTGGCCGGCATCGCCGGGCTGCTGGCGGGCGCCTTCTCGATGGCCGCAGGCGAGTACGTGTCGGTGCGCTCGCAGCGCGAGGTCTTCGAGTACCAGATCGGCCTGGAACGCGAGGAGCTCGAGGAATACCCCGACGCCGAGGCCGAAGAGCTGGCGCTGATCTACCAGGCCAAGGGCTTTCCGCCCGAGGATGCGCGAAGGCTCGCGCGGACGCTGATCGCCGACCCCGAGCGCGCGCTCGATACGCTGGCGCGTGAGGAGCTGGGACTGAACCCCGACGAGCTCGGCTCGCCCTGGGGCGCGGCGATCTCGTCCTTCCTCGCCTTCGCGGCCGGCGCGGTGATCCCCCTGCTGCCCTTCCTGCTGGCGAGCGAGGCGGCGGCCCTCGCGGCCTCCATCGGCCTGGCCGCGACCGCGCTGTTCGGGGTCGGCGCCGCGCTGTCCTTCTTCACCGGGCGCAATGCCCTGATGTCGGGGCTGCGGATGCTGGCGATCGGCGCGGCCGCCGGCGCGGCCACCTACGGCATCGGCGCGCTGGTCGGCGTGAGCGTCGGCTGAAGCGAGCCGGGCGGCAGCGCCCGCACCTGCCTGAGCTTGCCGCTGACCGGGTTCGCTTCGGGAGGCTGCGGGTCGAGCGAGAGCGTCACCGGCGCGGCGCCTTGCGCCTTAAGGTATCGCGCCAGCACCCGCTTCACCCGCGTGAAGGCCTTCGCGCGCTCGGCGTCGTCGGCGACCTCGATCCGCAGGCACATCGCATCCGGCGCCGTCTGCACGAGCTGGAACCCGTGGACGCCGGCCTGTTCTTCGATCACCGTCTCGATCGCCAGCGGCAGGATCCGCACCTCGCCCTTGCCTTGCCCGATCCGCCGCAGCAGCAGCACGTCGTCGCGCCGCCCTTCGATGCGCACCGACGGCCGGCCGCAGCCGCAGGGGCAAGGCGAGTCGTCCAGCGTGACGCTGTCGCTCAGGTCGTAGCGGACCAGCGGCTGCACCCGGTTGGCCAGGTTGGTGACCAGCACGCTGGCCGAGGCCTCGCCCGGCGGCACCGGCCTGCCCTGCTCGTCCACCGGCTCGAGCACCACCCAGTCGTCGTTGACGTGCAGGCGGCCGTGCCGGCAGGCGAAGGCCATGTTCATGCATTCCGAGGCGCCGTAGTCCTCGACGACCGGGCAGCCGAAGGCCGCTTCGATCGCGGCCCGGTCGGCCCGGGTCAGGCCCTCGCCGCCGCACCACAGCGCGCGCGGCTCGATGGCCAGCCGCCCCTCGGCACGTTCGCGCGCGAGCAGCATCAGCATCGTGGGGTAGCTGGCCACGAAACCGGGCCGCCATTCGTTCAGCGCGGCCACCAGTTCGGGCAGCGGCCGCAGGATCGAGAAGGCGCGCGCGCTCGCGCCGATCGCCGGATGGATGCGACGCTGCCGCTCCCAGGACACCACGCCGGCGAAATGGCCCTCGACAGCCGCGATGAAGGCCAGCCGAGCCGGCTCCGGCACGAGTGCGCGCGGGTCCGCGATGCGCGCCCCGAGGTCGAAGCGGCAGGTCATCAGCGCCGAGTAGAGGGCCAGCGCGTCGGCGTCCTGCACGTAGATGCCGGGCACCCCGGTGGTGCCGGAACTCGTCCAGACCGCGTACTTGCCGAGGTAGGGCTCGGCGATCCGCTGCGGGTCGGCGACGAACTTCAGCAGGTCGGCCTTGCGCAGGTCGGGGTCGATCACCCAGTCGTCGAAGCTCGCCATCAGCTGCCCGCGCGAAACCGGCGGATAGGCGGTCAGGTCGTCGCTCCCGGGCGGCACGTGGCGCCAGTGGGCGCGATAGAAGGCCGAGCGGGTGCGCGCGTGCTCGATCATGCCGGCCAGGCGCTCGCGGCGGATCTCGGCGCGGCGTGTGTCGTCGGCCGCGTCGTAGGCCCAGATCTTCTGCGCGTGCAGGCCCCAGCGCCACAGGTCGTCGACGCCGCGCCACCACTCCCAGGGGCTGGCGGTGCCCAGCAGCGCGGATACCGGGTCGATGCTCATGCGCGCAATCTAGCGCGGCGAGGATAATCGCGCTTGACCATGACCAAGCCTTCCCCCGATCCGATCTCTCCCGGCGCGGCCTGCCCCTGCGGCAGCGGCCGCCGCTACGCCGAGTGTTGCGGCCGCTGGCACGCCGGGCCGCTGCACCTGGCAGCGCCCACCGCCGAGGCATTGATGCGCTCGCGCTACTCGGCCTTCGTGCTGGGGCTGAACGACTACCTGCTGGCCACCTGGCATCCGGACGGGCGGCCGCGCGGGCTCGAGCCGAACGAGCCGGGCCTGCGCTGGCTGGGGCTGGAGGTGAGGCGCTGCGTTCAGCAGGACGACTCGCACGCCACCGTGGAGTTCGTCGCGCGCAGCAAGCTGGCCGGCCGCGCGCAGCGGCTGCACGAGACCAGCCGCTTCGTGCGCGAGGACGGGCGCTGGTACTACCTGGACGGCGAGATCGTCGAGTGAGAACGGCGGACCGAGCGGTCCGCCAGCATCGACCGGCAAGCCGAGGCCGGCCGGCCCACGCCTACATCAGCCCCATCTCCAGCCGCGCCGACTCGCTCATCATCTCGCGGCTCCAGGGCGGGTCCCAGACGAGGTCCACGTCGACCTGCTCGACGCCGCGGATGCTCATCAGCTTCTCGCGGGCCTCGTCGGCAATGGTCATGCCCATGCCGCAGCCGGGCGCGGTCAGCGTCATCCGCACGTCGAGCCGGAAACCGCCGTCAGGCAAGGGCATGGCCTGACACAGGTAGACCAGGCCCAGGTTCACGATATCGACCGGGATCTCCGGGTCGTAGCAGGTGCCCAGCCTGCGCCAGGCCTCGGCCTCGACCGATTCGGCCGTGGGCGGGAGGGCCGGGTCGTCTGCCTGCGGGCCGCTGCCGGGCGGATTCGGGTCGCCGGCGTCGGACGGGTCGAGGCCCAGGGCGTCGGCATTGGCGCCCGAGATCCGGTACAGGTTGCCGCCCACCATCACGGTGAAATTGCCGCCGAGCTGCTGGGTGATCTGGGCCAGGCTGCCGCCGGGCAGCGTGGTCGAGGATCCCCAGGGAATCTGGGTGGCCTCGCAGTCGCGTTCCAGGTAGATCTGCCTGATGTCGCCGTGCCGGTTCATTTTCCTTGCCTCGCTCGGTCGCTCTGCCTCGATCGGAATTCGCCGCATCATTCGGTCTTCGCGGTGCCTGCGCCGACCAGCGCGTTGTGCAGCGTGTGCCAGGCCAGCGAAGCGCACTTGACCCGGGCCGGGAACTCGCGCACGCCCGAGAGCACCTGCAGCTTGCCGAAGTCGCGCCCCTCGGGCGGCGCATCGGTGAGCATGGCGTGCACATCCCGGAACAGCGCCTCGACCTCGTCGATCGGCTTGCCCTTGACCGCCTCGGTCATCAGCGAGGCCGACGCGGTGGAGATCGCGCAGCCGTGGCCCTCGAAGCTGACGTCGGCGATCCGGCCGTCCTCGATGCGCAGGTACACGGTGAGCCGGTCGCCGCACAGCGGGTTGTGACCGTCGGCCACGTGATCGGCTTCGGGCATCTCGTGGAAATTGCGCGGCTTGCGGTTGTGATCGAAGATCACTTCCTGGTAGAGCTCGCGCAGGTCGCCGCCGCCCATGCTCATGCCGCGGCCTCCGTGCCGAACAGTTTCTGCGCCTTGGCGATCGCCGCGATCAGCGCCGCCACGTCGCGCTCGTCGTTGTACAGCGCGAAGGAGGCGCGCGCGGTGCCGGGAATGCCGAAGCGGGTCATCACCGGCATCGCGCAGTGATGGCCGGCGCGGATGGCCACGCCCTCGGAATCCAGGATGGTGCCCAGGTCGTGCGGATGGATGCCGTCCACCGTGAAGGACAGGATGCCGGACTTGCGGGCGGCCGTCCCGTAGAGCCGGATGCCGGGCAGCTTGCGGATCTCGGCGGTCGCGTGAGCCAGCAGCGCGTCTTCGTGGGCCGCGGCCGCCTCCAGGCCTGCCTCGTCCAGATAGTCGATCGCCGCAGCCAGGCCGACCGCGCCGGCGATGTTGGGCGTGCCGGCCTCGAAGCGCGCCGGCGGCTCGGCCCAGGTGCTGCCCTCGAAGGCCACGGTGAGGATCATGTCGCCGCCGCCCTGCCAGGGCGGCATGGCGCCCAGCAGCTCGCGCCGCGCGTACAGCGCGCCGATGCCGGTGGGGCCGTAGAGCTTGTGGCCCGAGAAGGCGTAGAAGTCGCAGCCCAGCGCCCGCACGTCCACCGGCAAGTGGGCCACCGCCTGCGCGCCGTCGACCAGCGCGAGTGCGCCGACCGCGTGCGCCTTCTCGATCATCCGCGCCACCGGGTTGATGGTGCCCAGCGCGTTGGACACGTGGCCGATGGCCACCAGCTTCGTGCGCGGGCCCAGCAGGCTCTCGTAGACGTCGAGCCGCAGCTCGCCGGCGTCGGTGATCGGCACCACCTTGATCGTCGCGCCGGTCTGCGCGCAGACGAGCTGCCAGGGCACGATGTTCGAGTGGTGCTCCATCTCGGTGAGCACGATCTCGTCGCCGGCCTTCAGGTTGGCGCGGCCCCAGCTGAAGGCGACCAGGTTGATCGCCTCGGTGGTGCCGCGGGTGAAGACGATCTCGTCGGCGCGGGCCGCGTTCAGGAAGCCCCGCACCCGCTCGCGCGCGCCCTCGTAGAGGTCGGTGGCGTGCTGCGAAAGCCAGTGCACGCCGCGGTGGATGTTGGCGTTCGACTCGCGGTAGAAGGCGCTCTCGGCCTCGATCACGCGCTCGGGCTTGTGCGTGGTGGCGGCGTTGTCGAGATAGGCCAGCCGCTTGCCGCGCACCGGCCGCGACAGGATCGGGAAATCGGCGGCGCGCTTCATGCCATGGTCTCCAGCAGCTCGCCGCCGGGCAGGCGCGAGCGGATCGCTTGCGTGGCGCGCTCGCGAAGCGGCGCGAGTTCGATGCGCGCCAGCACCTCGGCCGCGAAGGCCCAGGTCAGCAGGTTGCGGGCATGCGCCTCGTCGATGCCGCGGGTGCGCAGGTAGAAGAGGCTCGCCTCGTCGATCTGGCCCACGGTGGCGCCGTGCGAGCACTTGACGTCGTCGGCGTAGATCTCCAGCTCGGGCCGCGCGTCGGCCTCGGCCCGCGGCGACAGCAGCAGGTTGTCGGCGCGCTGCATCGCGTCGGTGCGCACCGCGCCCGGGGCGACCACGATGCGGCCGCTGAACACGCCGCGCGCCTCGCCGTCGAGGATGCCGCGGTAGTACTCGTGGCTGGTGCCGCGCGGCGACAGGTGTTCGATGCGGGTGTGGTGGTCCACGTGGCGCTTGCCGTCGACGTGGTACAGGCCGTTGAGCAGCGTCTCGCAGCCCTCGCCGCCGAAGCGGGTCACGATGTCGTGACGCGCAAGCCGGGCGCCGAAGGACATCGAGTGCGACTCGAAGCGCGCGCCGCGCGCCTGCGAGGCGTCGATGCTGGCGAGGTGGATCGCCCGCTCGGACTCCTGCTGCAGCTTCAGGTGGGTGATGCGCGCGTCGGCGTCGGCCTCGATGCGGGTGACCGCGTTGGTCAGGGTGGCGGCATCGGCCGACGAGGCGACGTAGTGCTCCACGACGGTGGCCTGCGCGTTGGCGCCGGCGCGGACCAGGTTGCGCACCTGCGCGCTGCTGCCGGCCTGGCCGGCCACGAAGACCAGGTGCACCGGCGCCTCGAGCGCCACGCCCGCGGCCAGTTCCACGCAGGCGCCGTCCGTGGCCAGCGCCGCGTTGAGCGCCGCCGGGCTGCCGCCCTGGCTGGCATCGCCGAACAGCGATTCCACCGAGTCGGCCTTGCGCGCGAGCGCGGCCGACAAGGGCTCGATGCGCGCGCCGGCCGGCAGCGAGCCGATCTGGCTGAGCGCCGGCGCATGGCGGCCATCGACGAAGACCAGCCAGTGGCCGCCGTCGGCCGCGCGCAACGCAGCCACCTCATTGCGGATCGCCGCCTCGTCGACGCCGCCCGCCGGCGCGGGCGCGAAGGACTCGTTGTTCAGGAACAGCAGCGAGGTATGCCGCCAGGCCTCGAGCCTGCCGCTGGGCCAGCCCTCGGCCGCGAAGCGCTCGATCGCTTGCGCGCGGACGCGGTCGAGCCACGGCAGCCCGGCGCCCGGCAGTCCGGCGGCCCGCGCGCGGAAGCTGGCCAGCCAGGTTTCCGCTGCGCTCATCGCTTGGCTCCGGACTGGGCCGCCGCGGCGGCGCGAGCCGGGCCGGTGGCCGGGGCGCCCTGCCCCTGGCCGGCCGCGCCTTCGAGCAGCCAGGCGTAGCCGCGCTCCTCGAGCTCGTGGGCCAGCTCCGGGCCGCCCGAGCGAATGATCCGGCCCTGGGCCAGCACGTGCACCTTGTCGGGCACGATGTAGTCGAGCAGGCGCTGGTAGTGGGTGATGACGACCATCGAGCGATCGGGGCTGCGCAGCCGGTTCACGCCGTCGGCCACCACGCGCAGCGCGTCGATGTCCAGGCCCGAGTCGGTCTCGTCGAGGATCGCCAGGCTCGGTTCGAGCAGGGCCATCTGCAGCACCTCGTTGCGCTTCTTCTCGCCGCCCGAGAAGCCCTCGTTGACCGAGCGATACAGGAACTCCTCGCGCATGCCCACCGCCTTCATCTCGGCCTTGACCCTGGCGAGGAAGTCCATCGCGTCGAGCTCGGGCAGGCCGCGGTGCCGACGCACCGCGTTGACCGCCGCCTTGAGGAAGTAGGCGTTCGACACGCCGGGAATCTCGACCGGGTACTGGAAGGCCAGGAAGAGCCCCTCTCGGGCGCGCTCCTCGGTGGCCAGCTCGAGCATGTCGCGACCGTCCCAGGTGACGCTGCCGCCGTCGACGCTGAAGCTGTCGCGGCCGGCCAGCACCTGCGCCAGCGTGCTCTTGCCCGAGCCGTTGGGCCCCATGATCGCGTGAACCTCGCCATCGTTGACCTGCAGGTCGAGCCCGCGCAGGATCTGCTTGCCGTCCACCGAGGCCTTCAGGCCATTGATCGTCAACATCGATGCTTTCTCCGTTTTCCGCTCATGCCGCCGACCGGGTCGACGGCTCGAATTCCTGTTGCCTGCTCAGCCCACGCTGCCTTCCAGGCTCACGCCCAGCAGGTTCTGCGCCTCGACCGCGAATTCCATCGGCAGCTCCTTGAACACTTCCTTGCAGAAGCCGTTCACGATCATCGAGACGGCGTCTTCGGCCGACAGGCCGCGCTGCATCGCGTAGAAGAGCTGGTCCTCGCCGATCCGCGAGGTGGTCGCCTCGTGCTCCACGCGCGCGCTCGGGTGCCGCACCTCGATGGTCGGGAAGGTGTGCGCCGCGCACTTTTCGCCGATCAGCAGCGAGTCGCACTGCGTGTAGTTGCGCGCGTTCTCGGCCTTGGGCGACATGCGCACCAGGCCTCGGAAGGTGTTGCTGCCGTGGCCCGCCGAGATGCCCTTGGAGATGATCGTGCTCTTCGTGTTGCGGCCCAGGTGGAACATCTTCGTGCCGGTGTCGGCCTGCTGCCTGTGGTTGGACAGCGCCACCGAGTAGAACTCGCCGACCGAGTCGTCGCCGCGCAGGATCACGCTGGGGTACTTCCAGGTGATCGAGGAACCCGTTTCCACCTGGGTCCAGGAGATGCGCGAACGCGGCCCGCGACAGTCGCCGCGCTTGGTCACGAAGTTGTAGATGCCGCCCACGCCGTCCTTGTCGCCGGGGTACCAGTTCTGCACCGTCGAGTACTTGATGTAGGCGTCGTCGAGCGCCACCAGCTCCACCACCGCCGCGTGCAGCTGGTTCTCGTCGCGCATCGGCGCGGTGCAGCCCTCGAGGTAGCTGACCGAGGCGCCCTCTTCGGCGATGATCAGCGTGCGCTCGAACTGCCCGGTGTCGCGGGCGTTGATCCGGAAATAGGTGGACAGCTCCATCGGGCACTTGACGCCCTTGGGGATGAACACGAAGGAGCCGTCGGAGAACACCGCCGAGTTCAGCGCGGCGTAGAAGTTGTCGCCCTGCGGCACCACGGTGCCCAGGTACTTGCGCACCAGCTCCGGGTGCTCCTTCACCGCCTCGGAGAAGGAGCAGAAGATGATCCCGTGCTCGCCGAGCTGCTTCTTGAAGGTGGTGGCCACCGACACCGAGTCGAAGACGGCGTCGACCGCCACGCCGGCCAGGCGGGCGCGCTCGTGCAGCGGCACGCCGAGCTTCTCGTAGGTGCGCAGCAGCTCGGGGTCGACTTCGTCGAGGCTCTTGGGCCCGTCCTTGAACTTCTTGGGCGCCGAGTAGTAGACGATGTCCTGGAAGTCGATCGCCGGGAAGCTCACCTGCGCCCACTCGGGCGGCGTCATGGTGAGCCACTTGCGGTAAGCCTGCAGGCGCCACTCGAGCATGAACTCGGGCTCGCCCTTGCGGGCCGAGATCAGCCGGATCGTGTCTTCGGACAGCCCCTTGGGAACCGAGTCTGCCTCGACATCGGTCACGAAACCGGCCGAGTACTCGCGCTCCAGGAAGGCGTCGAGCTGTCGGGTTGCACTGCTCATCTGCTGATGCTCCGGGTGATTCGGATTGAATTCGGATCGATCCTTTGCTCGCGCCGCGGCAAGGGCCGGATCATGTCGGCCAGCGTCATGCCCTCGAGGGCGCGCCGGACCAGGTCGTTTATGGACAGCCAGCCGGCGCGAATGCCGCAACCGTCCTCGATGCCGCACAGCCCATCATTCGCGCTGCACTCGGTGAGCCCGAAGGGGCGCTCCTCGAGCGCGTCGACGATGTCGGCCACCGTGATCTGCTCGGGCGGATGCGCCAGCGAGTAGCCGCCGCGCAGCCCGCGCACGCTGGTGACCAGCTCGCCGCGCGCCAGGCTTTTCAGCACTTTCGCCACCGTGGGCACGCCCAGGCCCAGAGCCGCGGCCAGGTCGGTCGCGCTGAAGAGCTGCTCGGGCGAACGGGCCATGTGACTCATGACCATCGTGCCGTAGTCGGTGAGGCGGCTGACTCGCAGCATGGCTAGTCGTCCTGCGCGCCGGGCCCTTCGGCCCCGGCCGTGTCGAGCCCCAGGTGAACGGCGCTCAGCGCCAGGAACTGTTCGAGGGGGTCGGTCGGGTGGGTGATTTCGTCGCGATAACGGTCTGTTCGAGGGTCTGTTTGCATGGGCGATATAGTACATTTTGAGTCCTATTTCGGCAAACGATGACCCTGCCGGCGCCCCCGAAAATCGCCCGGAGAATCGGTCGCGAGGCGGCACCGTCCGCTGCCAGACAACCAGCGCGGCGACATCCTCGGCTGCCAGGCCGGCGTACCCGTGCCAGCCCATCGGCGGCCCAAGCGCGCGGCCGTCGCGCGAGACGCCGCGGGTGATCGCCCGGGCAGTCTCGGCGTCGGTCCAGGATACGATGCCCGTTCGACGATCGGGCGTGATGTTGGAAGCGGTGCCGACGAATGGAAGCGGTGCCGGCGAAGAACGACAGGTCGAAGGACAGACCGCGACCTGCCAGCTCCCTGCCCGCAAGCGGCCTGCCCTCGGCATCCTTGGGGGTGTGGCCGTCGCCACGGGCGAGAATCGTGTTCACCAGGCAGCGGCCGCGTTCCACGGGCGTTTCGGCCGCGACGTGGGCCGATGCGGCGGCGACCAGCATGGCCGCCCCGAGCGGCCTCGAACCCGGCGGCTTTTGGGCTATCGTCCGCCTCATGCCACCCGAGACCGAGACCTCGCCGCTTCGCCTGCTCGCCGAGCAGGCGCTGTCGCGTACCGCCGGCGCGCCGCTGCTCGGCGGAAACGCGATCGAACTGCTCCGGGACGCCGAGGAGAATTACCCCGCCTGGCTGGAGGCGATCGCCGGCGCGCGCGACTCCGTCATGTTCGAGAACTACATCGTCCACGACGACGCGATCGGCCGGCAGTTCGCCGACGCCCTGCTCGAGGCCGCCGATCGCGGCGCGCGCGTGCGCGTCCTGTACGACTGGCTCGGCTGCCTGCGCACCGCCTCGCGCGCGTACTGGGACCGGCTGCGGCAGGGCGGCGTGGTGGTGCGGGCCTTCAATCCGCCCAGCCTGGTCAGCCCCTTCGGCTGGATCAGCCGCAATCACCGCAAGTCGCTGTGCGTGGACAGCGAGGTCGCCTTCGTGAGCGGCCTGTGCGTCGGCCAGGTCTGGGCCGGCGACCCGGCGCGCGGCACCGCGCCCTGGCGGGACACCGGGGTGGCGGTGCGCGGACCGGCAGTGGCCGAAATCGCCAAGGCCTTCGCCCGCGCCTGGGCCACGGCGGGCGAACCGATTCCCGAGGACGAGCTGCCGGACGCGGAAACGATACTGCCTGCCGGCGACGCGACGCTGCGCGTGCTGGCGAGCATGCCGCAGGTGGCCGGTCTGTATCGGCTCGACCAGCTGATCGCGGCCCTGGCGCGCGAAACCTTGTGGCTGACCGATGCCTACTTCGTGGGCACGGCCAGCTATGTGCAGGCCTTGCGGCAGGCCGCGATGGACGGCGTCGACGTGCGTCTGCTGGTGCCGGGAGCCAGCGACATCCCTGCCCTGTCGCCGGTCAGCCGCGCCGGCTATCGGCCGCTGCTCGAAGCAGGCGTGCGGGTCTTCGAGTGGAACGGCCCGATGCTGCACGCCAAGACCGCGGTGGCCGACGGCCGATGGGCGCGGGTGGGCTCGAGCAACCTGAACGTGGCGAGCTGGCTCGGCAACTGGGAACTGGACATCGCCGCCGAGGACGAGGACTTCGCCGAGCACATGGAGGAGATCTACCTGCAAGACCTGTCGGGGGCCACCGAAATCGTGCTCGGGCAACGCAACCGGGTGCGCCCGGCCGATCCGGCCGCGGCGGCCCGCACCGCCGAGCGCAGGCGCCAGCGTCGCGCCGAGCGGCGGGCCCGGCGGGCCGCCGGCGAGCCGAAACCCCCGCGCGTGTCGGGCGGCTCGGCCGGCCAGATCGCCGCCGGCGCGATCCGGGTGGGCAACACCTTCGGCGCGGCCCTGGCGAACCGGCGCGTGCTGGGCGCCGCCGAGGCGAAGACCATGGCCATGGCCGGCGGCGCGCTCGCCCTGCTCACCGTGCTGGCCCTCGTCTGGCCCAGGGTCGTCGCCTGGCCGCTCGCGCTGCTGGCCGCCTGGAGCGCGCTGGCATTGCTGCTGCGCGCACACCGACTGCATCGGTCGGGCCGTCGGTCAGACCGAAGCGCGCCCGGCGACTAGCGCAGCGATGCCGAAGCCGGCGTTGTAGAGCGCGTGCATGGCCACCGCGGGCCAGACGCTGTCGAAACGCTCGCGCAGGTGGCCGAAGATCAGCGAGGGCGCGACCACCGCCAGCGCCCTGCTGCAGGCCGGTCAACAGGTTGTCGTTGACCTTCTCCGCCGCCGAGCCTTCGCAGTCCGAGCTCGTGAAGGTGACCAGCGCATTGGCGCCCGCGCCCGCGGGCCCATCGGCATAGACGAGCACCTGCGCCTTCACGTCGTACTGGGTCCCGGCAGGGCCGGACATGTAGGAGATCCAGCCCATCTTCGCCTTGAAGGCGTTGTTGGCCGGATCGCTGGTCGACATCACCAGCGGTGCGTCCAGCGGGATGAGCGTGCCCGCGACTGCCGCTGTCGCGACAACCGTGCCGCCTGCCGCAAGGGCCAGAAAACGTCTCCTCGATGCCCGTTTCTTGCTTGCCTTCTCCGGAGTTTCGGGCTTGCCGCCCTACTGGTCACACAAGGCCAGTATCGAGTCGTCATTAGGGGCCAATCCTGAACGTGATCCCTTGAGAGCCGTCAAGAAATTCGAGGCCCGGCGAGCGGATACTGATCTTTGTTATGAGCGCGTGATTCATTCCTGGGCGGGCGCCGTCGCTACAGGTCCGCGGCAAGGAAAATGCGCCTGACGAAAGACCAGGTCGTCGGCATGCCGAATGCGGCGCCCCGGAGCAGACAGGAGAATCCCCTTGCAGAAGCGGCCAATCATGGTTTGCTCATGGCCGGTCGAGCATCAGGCCGCCGACCCCTTGCTCGCGCGCGGCAACCTGTCCGGCGGCACGCCGATCGAGGTGCCCGGCCCGTCACCCTCCGTCCGCACGCCCGCGCGGCATCCCTTCTGCCTGATGTGCGACGTCGTCGACCATCCGGACGAGGCGCCCGAACCGGGCGAGCCCGGCGCGCGGTCCGGCTCGGTGCGGATCCCCCTGCTCGCGGGCGCCCGGCTCTTCGAGGCCGGCACCGTGGGCAAGGCCATCTACGTGGTGCAGAGCGGCATCGTGAAGGAAACCATCCCCTGCCCCGACAATTCGGTGTGCATCGTTCGGCTGGTCTCGAAGGGCGGCGTGGTCGGCCTGTCGGCGCTGCTGGGCGAGCCGCACCCGCACTCGGCCTACGTGATGCACCCGGGGGTGGCCTGCCGGATTCCGGTGCCCCTGATCGACGAGATGCGCCGCGACGATCCGCGGGTCACCGAGCGCATCTTCCGCGACTGGCATCAGGCGATCGCCGATGCCGACCGCATCCTCGGCGAATTCGGCAAGGGCCCGGCGCGCGCGCGGCTGGCCCGGCTGCTGCTGTTCCTGCGCAGCCAGCTGGCGCCGGGCGAGCCGCTGTGGCTGCGCCGCACCGACGTGGCGAGCCTGCTGGCGATCACGCCGGTCAGCGTGGCCCGGCTGCTGGCGGAGTTCAAGCGCGAGGGGCTGATCGACGAGGAGAAGCGCCGCTGCGTGGACCTCGACGTGGAGCGGCTGGGCGAGCTGGCTCGCTGCCGGAACCAGCCCGAGGCCTGAGTTCAGGCGCCGCGCGCCAGGCCGGCGCGCTCGGCCTCGCTCAACTCCGCGGTGCGGCCGTCGCGGATCTGGTAGATCCGCCGGAAGGTCGGCATGATCTTCTCGTCGTGGGTCACCACGATGATCGCGGTGCGGTACTGCCCCGCCATCTGTTCCAGGATCTTCATCACCCCCAGCGCCCGCTCGCTGTCGAGCGGCGCGGTGGGCTCGTCGGCCAGGATCACCGGCGGCCGGTTGGCCAGCGCCCGGGCGATCGCCACCCGCTGCTGCTCGCCGCCGGACAGCTCCGACGGCTGCGCCTTCGCCCGGTGGCTCACGCCGAGCGCATCGAGCAGCTCGCGCGCCCGATCGCGCGCCTCGGAGTTGGGCCGTCCGGCGAGCATCGGCAGCAGGGCCACGTTGTCGGTCACGTCGAGGAACGGGATCAGGTAGGGCGCCTGGAACACGAAGCCGATGCGGTCGCGCCGCAGCGCGCGCAGGTCGGGGATCTTCCAGCCGTCGTCGTAGATGAGCTCGCCGCCCAGCGTCATGCGCCCTGCCGTCGGTTCGATCACCGCACCCAGGCATTTCAGCAGCGTGCTCTTGCCCGAGCCCGAGGGACCGATCAGGCCGACCACCTCGCCCGGCGCCACGCGCATGTCCACGCCCTTCAGCGCGTCGACCGCGGTGTCGCCCCTGCCGTAGCGCTTTCGCACACCCTCGAGCAGGATCGCGACCCTCGGCTCGGTCGCCTTCTCGGCGTCGACCCGCGCCTTCACCTCAGCCCCCGATCGCCGCGGCCGGATCGACCCGCAAGGCCGCCCTGATCGCCAGCGTGCTGGCCAGCACGCAGATGAGGATGACCGCGACCAGCCCGCGCACCGCATCGCCGTTCTCGAGCAGCACGTACTTGGGGAAGGCCGGCGCCCAGATCGTGGCGGCCACCTTGCCCACCACGAAGCCGATCAGCCCGAGCCCGAGCGCCTGCTGCAGGATCATCCAGGCGATGGTCACGTTGCGGGTGCCGATCAGCTTGAGCACCGCGATCTCGCGGATCTTGCCCAGCGTCATCGTGTAGATGATGAAGGCCACGATCGCCGCGCTGACCACCGCAAGGATCACGAGGAACATCCCGATCTGGCGCGCCGA
This sequence comes from Zeimonas arvi, assembly GCF_008039575.1. Lineage (GTDB taxonomy): Bacteria > Pseudomonadota > Gammaproteobacteria > Burkholderiales > Burkholderiaceae_E > Zeimonas > Zeimonas arvi. The sequence goes on from NZ_VDUY01000001.1 coordinate 276,363, forward strand.
GGTGGCGATCAGCTTGGCCAGCAGGATCTCCTCCATCTCCGCCCGGGTGAAGGCCTCGAGATGCTTCCAGCGCCGGATCGGCTCGGCGACCGCCTCGGGCGTGCTGCCCTCGGCCGCCCGAACCAGCACCGCGTTCACGTTCCGGTTGCTCGACTGGGAGGCCTGCACCGCCTCGAGCAGACCGGGCACGCCGGGCCGGTTCAGCTGGGGGTTGGCGGCGGTGCGGGCGCGCTCGTTCAGGATGGCGTCGTTGTCCTTGAGGAACTGCGCTTCCTGAGCATCCTTGAGCGGGATGAAGACCATCGGGTCGCCGCCCGACGAGACCATGCGCCGGGTGAGCCCCACCACCGCGTAGTCGTGGCGGCGGATCGTGATCTGGTCGCCGATGGTGAAGCCGGTGCGCACGTCGGCGATCGCCTCGTAGTGGCTGCGGGTGATGCGGCGGCCCGCCACCAGCTGGCCCGGCTCGCCCGGCTGGCCGGGTTCGAAGCCCACCACCATGGCGCGCACGTCGATCTCGCCCTTGCGGACCTGCATGGTCAGGTAGGTGACGTTCGAGGCGGCCGCCACGCCGGGCATGCCCAGCACGCTGCGCACCACGTCGTCCCGGATGCTCGAGGACTCGGCGTAGGGCCCCAGCGTGTCCTGCTGCACCACCCAGACGTCGGCGCGGCTGTTGTCGAGCATCGCCTTCGCGTCGTCGACCATGCCGCGGTAGACGCCGGCCATGGTCAGCGTGACGCCGATCAGCAGGCCCAGCCCCAGCCCGGTGAGGAGGAACTTGCCCATCGAGTGGGCGATGTCGCGGCCGGCCAGGCTGATCACCGCGTGCGCTCCGGCAGCGATTCGACGATACGGATCCGGCTGCGCGTCGAGAGCTCGCTCTCCGCGTACGCGACCACACGATCTCCGGCCGACACCCCTTCGATCACCTGCACCCGGCCGTCCAGCCCGGTGGCGCCCACGCGTACCGGCTGGAAGCGAAGCCTGCCGTCGGCCACCACCCAGACGCCGGTTTCGGCGCCGCGCCGCGCGATCGCGGCGTTGCTCACCACCGGCCCTTCGGCCGCCGGCGGCAGCTCGAGCGTGACCTCGGCCATCTCGCCCACCGACAGGCCCGCGGGGATCGCGTCGAAGCCCACCTGCGCGATCCGCTCCTCGGTCACGCTGTCGCTGAGCAGCTCCAGCCGGGCGACCTTGCCCGGGTGTTCGACCGCGGGATCGGAACGGCGCACGATGCGCGCCGGCAGGCCGACGGCCAGGCCCGCCGATCGCCCCTGATCGAAGCGGGTGCGCACCCAGAGGCTGGCGGGCTCCACGAGCTTGAGCACCGCCTGCCCGGCCACCACGGTGGAGCCGGGCTCGGCATCGCGCGAGGTGACCACGCCCGCCGCGGGCGCGACGAGGCGCACGTTGGCGCGCTGCCTGACGAGCGCATCGCGCTCGGCGCCCAGGCGAGACGACTCCTGCCGGGCGCCGGCCAGGTTGGCCTCGGCGGCCTGCACCGCTGCCACGGCCGAATTGCTCTCCTGCACCCTGATCTCGACCGCACTGGCGCTCACGAACGCCTGGCGGCCGAGCTCCTCGTAGCGCTTCGCGTTGGCCTCGGCGACCTTGCGGCGCGCCTGGGCGTCGCGGCGCTGCGCGTCGCTGGCCGTCACCGCGCTGGCGGCCCGCGCGATCGCCGCGTCGAGCGAGGCGACGCGCGCATCGAGGTCCACAGGGTCCATCTCGGCCAGCAGCTGGCCGGCCTCGACCCGCTCGCCCACGTCGACCAGCACGCGCAGCACGCGACCGGCCACCGTGGGTCCGATCAGGTAAGCGCGCCGCGCCTCGACGGTGCCGATGCCGAAGAGCGACGGCGACACCCTGCCCCGCTCCACCTGGGCCACGATGACCCGCACCGGCGCAAGCGGGCCGGATCGCAGGAACACGAACGCGATGCCGGCCAGCAGCGCCAGCGCCGCGAGCGCCAGCGAAGAGCGACGAAGCAAGGAACCCGCGGATTTCATGCCGCGCCCGCCAGGATCCGCTCGACCTCCTCGTCCTCGACCTGGTCGAAATGGAGGTAGAACTGCGACACCGCGCCGAACCACTCGGGCACCGACAGGCAGACCACCTCGTCGGCCAGGGGCTTCACGCGCGCCAGGCTGTCGCTGGCCGCCACCGGCACCGCGCAGATCAGTCTCGCCGGCTTGCGCGCGCGCACCGCGGCGAGCGCGGCGACCATCGTGGAGCCGGTGGCCAGGCCGTCGTCGACGACGATGACCACGCGCCCCTCGGGATCCACCGGGTGTCGGCGCGCGCCGTAGCGCTCGCGGCGCTTGCGCATCAGCTCGAGCTGCTCGCGCTTGGCGCGCTCGATCCAGCCCGAGGAGGCGGCCTCCGGGCCCAGACCGGGCGTCCAGTGCACCTGGCCGCTCTCGTCGATCGCGCCCAGGGCGAGTTCGGGCTGGAAAGGCGCGCCGAGCTTGCGGACCAGCACCACGTCGAGCTCGCCGCCCAGCTCGTCGGCGAGGATGCGGCCCATCGGCACGGCGCCGCGCGGGATCGCCAGCACCAGCGGATCCTTGCCGCGCCAGGCCGCCAGCGCGGTGGCCAGCTGGCGCGCGGCGTCGTCACGATCCCTGAACATCGCCGGCCTCCCGCCTGAGGATGTGCAGCTCGAACTCGGGCTCGTAGGGCGGCACGTGCGCGTCCACGATCTGCAGCGGCGCGACCTCGAGCGTGATGCCCACCACGTCGGCGCGGATCGGCAGCCTCGCGCAGGCGCGGTCGACCAGCACCGCGGTGCGGATGGCTGCGGGCCGGCGCGTGGCGAGCCATTCCACGGCACGCAGCATCGAGTGTCCTTCGTAGAGCACGTCGTCGACCAGCAGCACGGTGCGCCCGACGACATCCGACTGCTCGCCGGATTCGCGCTCGCGCAGCCGGGTCTCGGGAAAGAGCAGCGTGAGATCGTCGGCATAACGCTTGATGTCGAGGTCGAGCCGCGCGATCCGGTCCACCCGCCACAGCGCCCGCAGGTGCGCGCAGAGCCGGTCGGCCAGTGGCGCGCCGCGGCGCAGGATGCCGACGACGACCAGCCCCGCGGGATCCTCGACCAGGCGGTGCGCATCGCGCGCCATGCGGGCGACGACCGCTTCGAGCTCGTCGGTTCGATAGAAAGCGCCTTCGGCCATTCGCTGCATCCCTGTCGATTCGTGCAGGAAGTCTGACGGATCGGCGCCGCGTCGACCTGATCCGCGTCAAGACGCGCCATTCAGTTTCGTTTCAGGCGCCGCCGCCGACACTGCCTGCCATGGGCCGGATCCGCCGGCCAGCCAAGGGAGTCGATCATGAGGCAGGCAGGAGAGATCAAGGTCTGGGATCCGTTCGTGCGGATCTTTCACTGGGGGCTGGCCGCGGCCTTCCTCACGGCCTTCGTCGTCGAGGACCACAACCTGGCGGTGCACAGCTGGGCCGGCTACATCGCGCTGGCGCTGGTGGCGCTGCGCCTTCCCTGGGGCTTCGTCGGCCCGCGCCACGCCCGCTTCTCGGACTTCGTGCGCGCGCCGCGCGAAGCATTCCGCTATGCCCTGCAGGCCGTCACCGGCCGCGCCGAGCGTCACCTGGGCCACAACCCGACCGGCGGGCTGATGGTGATCGTGCTGCTCGTCGGGGTCGCCCTGGTCGCGCTCAGCGGGATGGCGACGCTGGCCGTGGAAGAAGGCGCCGGTCCGCTGGCCGGATTGCTCGCGGGCGTCGGCCACGACACCGGCGAATGGATCGGCGAGCTCCACGAATTCCTCGCCAACGCAACGATGTTGCTGGTCGGGCTGCACGTGGCCGGCGTCGTCGTCGAGAGCCTGGTGCACCGCGAGAACCTGGTTCGCGCGATGGTCACCGGTCGCAAACCCGCGCGCGAGCGCACCGGCGCCGAAACGCCGGACCGCCCCGCCTCCGGGCTTTCCCACTAAAGTGCAACGATTGGAGCCTCATCATGAAGAAGTCACGCATCCTCGCCCTCGTCACCGCTGCCGGGGTCGCCGGCGCCGGCCTGATCGCCGCCCTCCCCGCCAGTGCCGACAGCGGCCTGCGGCAAGACGAAGTCCGGCAACTGCGCGAAAGCGGCAAGATCATGCCGATGGAGGACATCCTCGGGCGGGCCCGGCAGGCGCAGCCCGGGCAGGTGGTGGAGGTCGAGCTCGAGCGCGAGAACGGCCGCTACGTCTACGAGGTCAAGCTGATCGACACCGGCAACAAGGTCCACAAGCTCGAGCTCGATGCCGGCACCGGCGAGGTGCTGCGTCGCAAGGCGCGCTGAACCCGTGCGGCTGCTGATCGCCGAAGACGACGCGGAGCTGGGCAACCGGCTCCGCGATCGACTCGCCCGCGAGGGCTATGCCGTGGACCTGACCGCCGACGGCATCGATGCGCATCACCTCGGCGCCACCGAGCCCTACGACGCGGTGATCCTCGATCTCGGCCTGCCCGGCCGGCCCGGTCTCGACGTGCTGCGCGACTGGCGCGCCGCGGGCAACACGGTGCCGGTGCTGATCCTCACCGCCCGCGACGGCTGGGCGCAGCGCGTCGAGGGCCTGCAGGCCGGCGCCGACGATTACCTGGGCAAGCCCTTCCACCCCGAAGAACTGCTGGCGCGCGTGCAGGCCTTGCTGCGGCGGGCCGCGCCGGCACAGGCGCCGGAACTTCGGGTCGGCCCGTGGCGGCTCGACGAGGCACGGCAGTGCCTGGTGGCCGATGAGGTGCCGCAGTCCGGCGCCCCAAAGGGCACCGCTGCGGCTCAGGACACCAGGGCCCGAGCGGCGACACGCGAGCAGCCGCTCACCGCGACCGAGTTCCGGCTGCTGCGCTACTTCATGCGCCACCCGAACGAGGTGCTGTCGAAGACACGGCTGTCCGAACACGTCTACGACTACGACGGCGATCGCGACAGCAACGTGATCGAGGTCTACGTGCGCAGGCTGCGTGGCATGATCGGCGCCGACCGGATCGAGACCCGCCGGGGCCAGGGCTACCTCTTCCGCTGCGACGGAGCGGGGACCGGCGTGACCGAGGCGCGATGAATTCGCTGCGCAACCGGCTCTCCCTGTGGCTGGCCCTGGTGCTGGTCGCCGCCGCCGCGCTGCTCGCGACCGGGCTCGAGCGCTACCCGCGCGATCTGGTCGAGGGCTACGTGCTTTCGCGGCTGGAGCACGACGCCGATCTCCTCTACGCGCGGGTGCACGACGCTCCCGACACGGCAGCCGCGGCCGAGGCCGCGCAGCAGGCGGCAGGCACCGTCTACCGGCTCCCCCTGTCGGGACACTACTTCCGGGTCGTTCGCGGCGAGTTCTCGATCCGCTCCCGCTCGCTCTGGGACGAGGAACTCCCGCCGATGCCGGCCCGTTCGGCCGCCTCGCCAGGCGTCGAGGCGCCGGACCGGGTCGCGCGAATGTCCGGGCCCGCGGGCCAGGCCCTGCTCGCGATCGAGCGGACCTATCCCGGCGACCCCGAGCCCTGGCGGATCGTGGTGGCCGAAGACGTCTCCCAGGTCGACGAGGCGATCGCCGCCTTCCGCCGCTGGCTGCTGGCCGGCGTGGCGCTCGCGCTGGCCCTGCTCCTCTGGGTGCAGCGCCGGTTGATCGTGCGCGGCCTGGCGCCGCTGGAATCGGCGGTCGACGCCTGCCGCAGGCTCGAGCGCGGCGAGGCGGCCCCGGTCGGGGGCCGGGCGCCGGCCGAGGTGCAGCCGATGATCGACGCGGTCAACCGACTGGCACGCCACCAGGCGCAAAGGCTGTCGCGGATCCGGCACGCCGCCGGCAACCTGTCGCACGCGCTGAAGACGCCGATGGCCGTGCTGGCGCAGGCCGCCGACGAGGCCGCCTCGCGGGGCGAGGCCGCGCTCGCCGCGACGATGCGCGCCCAGCTCGATGCCATGCGCGCGACCGTGGAGCGCGAGCTGAACCGCGCCCGGCTCGCGGGCGGCGGCACGCCGGGAAGCGGCTTCGAGGCGCGCGCGCAGCTGCAGGCGCTGGCTGCCGCGCTCGGGCGCCTGCACGCCGCGCGCGGCGTCTCGATCGAGGTCGACGCGCCGGATGCGCGCCTGCCGGTGGACCGCGAGGACATGCTGGAGCTGTTCGGCAACCTGCTCGACAACGCCTGCAAATGGGCCGGCTCGCGAGTGCGGATCGCGCTGCGGCACGAGGGCGCGACCGAGACCCTGGTCTTCGGGGTCGAGGACGACGGCCCGGGAGTTCCCGATGCGCTGCTCGCCGACATCGGCGCCGCCGGCGCGCGCGCCGACGAGAGCCGGCCGGGCCACGGGCTGGGCCTCGCGATCGTGGGCGACATCGTGGCGCAGTACGGTGGCAGCATCGAGTACGACCGCTCCGAGGCGCTCGGCGGCCTGCGGGTCAGCGGGCGCCTTCCCCTGGGCGAGGCGATCGATCCGGCGGCCTGAGCCGCCGCGGATCAGTCCTCGGGCCTGCGCCAGAGCCAGACGGCCACCGAGGCCATCATGGCCGGCGCGCCGATCTTGACCCAGAGCGGCGCGGTCGACAAGGCCAGCATGCTCGCGCTGGCCAGCATCATCAGCGACGAGAACCACTTGGCCTTGCGCGGCACCGCGCCGCGCTCGCGCCAGCGCAGGATGTGAGGGCCATGCTTCGGATGCGCCAGCAGGCGCGCTTCGAGCGAGGGCCAGCCACGGCTCGCGGCCCATGCGGCCACCAGCAGGAAGGGCACGGTGGGCAGCACCGGCAGCACCGCGCCGACCATCCCCAGCAGCACCATCAGCGCGGCGAAGATCCGCCAGAGCAGCAGGCGCGTGTGACGGATCATCGCGCCGCGCCCCTCACTTCAGCCCCAGCCGGCGGGCCAGCTTGTGCAGGTTGCTGGCGTCCACGTCGAGCCTCCGGGCCGCCTGCGACCAGTTGCCGTCGCAGGCGGCCAGCGCCTGGCGGATCATCCGTCGCTGGCAGGCGTCGACCGCGTCACGCAACTGGATCGGCTCGCCGGACGGCCAGTCCGGATCGGGCTCTCCGGTGGGGATGCCCTCGCCCGACAAGGCGCCGAAGCCGGGGCCCGCCGCGCGACCGTTCGCCACGGGCCCTTCGGCGACCTCGCGGCCCACGTCCAGATCGAGCAGCGCGGCATCGAGCGTGACGATGCCGCCGCGCTCGCCGCCCCGGCTCAAGGCCTTCAGCGCCGCCCGGCTGATCACGTGCTCCAGCTCGCGCACGTTGCCCGGCCAGCGATACCGGGACAGCGCCTCGCCCGCCTCGGGCGACAGGCGCAGGCTGCGCAGGCCCAAGCGCGCGCGATTCAGCTCCAGGAAGCGACCAGCCAGCAGCAGCACGTCGGCGCCGCGCTCGCGCAAGGGCGGTATCGGCACCGGGTAGACCGACAGGCGGTGATAGAGGTCGGCGCGAAAGCGGCCATCGCGCACCGCTTCGCGCAGGTTGCGGTTGGTGGCGGCCACCACCCGCACGTCCACGCTGCGCGGGCGGTCGGCGCCCAGCCGCTGGATCTCGCCGTTCTGCAGGGCGCGCAGCAGCTTGGCCTGCACCGGCAACGGCAGCTCGCCCACCTCGTCCAGGAACAGCGTGCCGCCGTCGGCGGCCTCGAAGCGGCCGGGCCGCTCGGCGCCGGCGCCGGAGAAGGCGCCCTTGGCATGGCCGAAGAGCTCGCTCTCGGCGAGCGACTCCGGCAGCGCCGCACAGTTCACGTGCACCAGCGGCCGCTCGCGCCGGCGCGAGCGCTGGTGGATGCGGCGCGCGAAGAGCTCCTTGCCGACGCCGGTCTCGCCGAGCAGCAGCACCGGCAGCTCGGAATCGGCCACCACGTCGATCTCGCGCAGCAGCGCCGCGATCGCCTCGCTGCCGCCGACGATCTCGTCGCGCCCGTCTGCCGCGACGCCTTCGACCGGCCCGGCCGAGCCGCGCGACAGCCGGAGCCCGCGCATCTCGTCCTCGAGCCGGGTGACCCGGATCGCCGCCTCGATCAGCAACGAATAGCGGCGCAGTTCGTCGCGCGCGCGCTCGTCGAAGGTGCCCGCCTGCAACGCGTCGAGCGTGAGCGCGCCCCACAACTCGCCTTCGATGTAGAGGCTCGCGCCCATGCAGTCGTGCACCGGCAGCGGCGCACCGACCTGCGAATCGAGCAGGCCGTCATAGGGGTCGGGCAGCTCGGAATCCGGCTCGAACCGGGTGGTGCCGCGCCGCGCCAGGATCGCGGCGAGCCTCGGGTGCTGGCTGACCATGAATCGCCGGCCGAGCGCCTCGCGCACGAGGCCGTCGACCGCGATCGGCCGAAGGCTGTCTCCTTCCAGGCGAAGCAGGCCCACCGCCCCGCAGCGGAAGTGCTCACGCAGCGTGCAGACCAGACGCTGAAGCCTGACCGCATGAGGAAGGTCGGTGGCGAGATCGGCCAGCAAGGTATCGCGCATATAGGTAATCATAACCCTAAAAGGTATCTATTACCTCGATCTGCCAGGGTTTTTTTGACCTTATACCCGATGTTGCAGTGCGCAAATCCCTGATTCCAAAGCGTTCCCATTCTGGCACGTCGATTGCGAAGCCAAGGGCACGGCAATGCCGTCTGAACGGAGATAAGAACAGTGAGTACCTCAGTCGCCACACCCCTGAGCACGCCCGCGAGCACGCTCGACCAATCGCTCGGATCGCTGGCCCGGAGCATTCCGGGCGCGACCGCCCTTTTCGACGCCAGCGGCCTGGACTTCTGCTGCGCCGGCAACAAGACGCTGCGCAAGGCGGCCGCGGAGAACGGCCTGGACGCCGAAGCCCTCGCCGCACGGCTGGACGCGATGCGCGGCGGCCCTGCCGAAGGCCGCGACTGGCGCGCCGCGCCGGCCGCCGAACTGATCGACCACATCGTCGAGCGATACCACGCCCGCCACCGCGAGCAGTTGCCGGAGCTGATCCGGCTTGCCCGCCGCGTGGAGCAGGTGCACGGCGAGCGGCCCGATTGTCCGGCCGGTCTGGCCGACCACCTGGAAGCCATGCGGCAGGAGCTCGAGAGCCACATGATGAAGGAGGAGCAAATCCTGTTCCCGATGCTGGCGCGCGGCATGCGGCCGCAGGCCGCGGGTCCCATCTCGGTCATGCGCTTCGAGCACGAGCAGCACGGCGATGCCCTGGAGGGCCTGTCGGCGCTGACCAACGGCATCGTCACGCCCTCGGGCGCCTGCAATACCTGGCGGGCGCTGTACCTGGGGCTGGCCACGCTGCGCGACGACCTCGTCAACCACATCCACCTCGAGAACAACATCCTGTTCGACGAGAGCGCCGCCGCGGAGGTCAGCCATGCGTGAGTACCGCCGACTCTGGTTCCTGCTGATCGCCGTCCTGGCGGTCACCTTCTCCCTGCTCGGCTACTACGGCGCCGAGGTCTACCGGGTCGCGCCGCCGATCCCGGCGCAGGTCGTGACCGCGTCGGGCGACAAGCTCTTCACGAAGGACGACATCCTCGACGGCCAGACCGCCTGGCAATCGGTGGGCGGCATGCAGCTCGGCTCGGTCTGGGGCCACGGCGCCTACCAGGCGCCGGACTGGAGCGCCGACTGGCTGCATCGTGAGGTGGTCGCCTGGCTCGACCTTGCCGCGCAGGAGGAGCACGGCAAGGCCTGGGCCCGGCTCGACGCCGCGGACCGCGAGGCGCTGCGCTACCAGGCCCAGCTCGAGTACCGCGGCAACGACGTCGACCGCGCGACCGGCACGCTGACGCTGTCCGCGCGCCGCGCCGAAGCGATGCGTCAGACGGCCGACTACTACGGCCGCCTCTTCTCGGCCGATCCCGCGCTGCAGGGCACCCGCGAGAGCTACGCGATGAAGGAGGACACGCTGCCGTCCGCCGAGCGTCGCCAGGACCTCACGCAGTTCTTCTTCTGGACCGCCTGGGCGGCCGCCACCGAGCGGCCCGACAGCGCGGCCACCTACACGAACAACTGGCCGCACGAGCCGCTGATCGGCAACGTGCCGACCGGCGAGAACGTGATGTGGTCGATCGTGAGCGTGGTGCTGCTGATCGCCGGCGTGGGCTTCCTGATCTGGGCCTGGGCATTCCTTCGGAAGGAGGAAGGCGAGCTGCCCAAGGCGCCCGCCAGCGACCCGCTGACCAGCTTCGCACTGACGCCCTCGCAGAAGGCGCTGGGCAAGTACCTGTTCCTGGTCGTGGCGCTGTTCGTGTTCCAGGTGCTGATCGGCGGCTTCACCGCGCACTACACCGTGGAGGGCCAGACCTTCTACGGCATCGAGGTCTCGCGCTGGTTCCCGTACTCGCTGGTGCGCACCTGGCACATCCAGGCGGCGCTCTTCTGGGTGGCCACCGGCTTCCTGGCGGCCGGCCTGTTCCTTGCCCCGTTGATCAACGGCGGCAAGGATCCGAAGTACCAGAAGCTGGGCGTGGACGTCCTGTTCTGGGCGCTGGTCGTGGTGTGCGTGGGCTCCTTCGCCGGCAACTACCTGGCGATCGCGCAGATCATGCCCGAGCACCTGAACTTCTGGCTGGGCCACCAGGGCTACGAGTACGTGGACCTCGGCCGGCTCTGGCAGATCGGCAAGTTCGTCGGCGTGGCCTTCTGGCTCGTATTGATGCTGCGCGGCATGGTGCCGGCGCTGCGCCAGCCCGGCGACCGCAACCTGCTCGCGCTGCTGGCCTCGTCGGTCATCGCGATCGGCCTCTTCTACGGCGCCGGTCTGTTCTACGGCGAGCGCACCCACATCTCGATCATGGAGTACTGGCGCTGGTGGGTGGTGCACCTGTGGGTCGAGGGCTTCTTCGAGGTCTTCGCCACCACGGCGCTGGCCTTCATCTTCTCGACGCTGGGCCTGGTGTCGAAACGGATGGCCACCACCGCGAGCCTCGCATCGGCCTCGCTCTTCATGCTGGGCGGCGTGCCGGGCACCTTCCACCACTTGTACTTCTCCGGCACGACCACGCCGGTGATGGCGGTGGGCGCGACCTTCAGCGCGCTCGAAGTGGTGCCGCTGGTGGTGCTGGGCCACGAGGCCTGGGAGAACTGGCGGCTGCGCGAGCGCGCCTCGTGGATGCAGAACCTGAAGTGGCCGCTCTACTGCTTCGTGGCGGTCGCCTTCTGGAACATGCTCGGCGCGGGCGTCTTCGGCTTCATGATCAACCCGCCGATCTCGCTGTACTACATCCAGGGCTTGAACACGACCCCGGTGCACGCGCATGCGGCGCTGTTCGGCGTGTACGGCTTCCTCGCGCTGGGCTTCACGCTGCTGGTGCTGCGCTACATCCGGCCGCAGATGGTGTTCGACGAGAAGCTGATGAAGGTGGCCTTCTGGTCGCTGAACCTGGGCATCGGGCTGATGATCGCCACCAGCCTGCTGCCGATCGGCCTGTTCCAGTTCCACGCCAGCGCCACGGTCGGCATGTGGTACGCCCGCAGCGAGGAGTTCCTGCAGCAACCGCTGCTCGAGACGCTGCGCTGGGTGCGCACCTTCGGCGACGTGGTGTTCATCGTGGGCGCCGTGGCCATGGCCTGGCAGGTGGTCAGCGGCCTGCAGGGCCCGCTGCAGCCGGCCGCGGCTCCGGCACGCGCCGCGCGCGGCGGCAGGCTCGCCGAGGGCGGGCAGCAGTAAGGCGCCATTGCCTCCCTGACGTCGCCCGGACGGTCCCGGGCGGCGTGCTGGCCGCCGGTGCTCGCAGGAGCCCGGCGGCTTTTTTGTTCGTCGTCATCGACGCGGGGGCGGCGCCCCGCGACCGGTCGCTGCGGCGCGCTACAGGAAGCGGTCGAGGATCTTGCGACTCGCGCGATCGAGCGCCTTCGGGTCGCGGATCAGGAAGTGCACGCCATGGCTGTCGGCGATCAGCAGCATGCCGCCCGCCAGCCGGCGGATGTGCTCCTCGCCGGACAGCACGAAACTCACGCCGCCGCGGTCAGTCGCCACGCTCCAGGTGCTGGGCGTCATGTAGCTGGACACCGAGACGATCGCGCGGATCTCGGGCATGAACTCGCGTCCGGAGAGTTCTTCGGCGATCAGCGCGGCAAGGTCGGCCGGCAACGCGGCCCGGTCGTCCACCCAGGCGAGCTCGTGGCCATCGGCGCTCATGATCGCCAACCCGGTGTCCGGCGACGAGATCGGGAAGGCTCGAACCGGCATCACGCCTTCGTGCGCGACGCCGTCAGCGCCAGTGAGCACCAGCCGGCCGAAACCGTCGCGCACCAGCGTGAAATCGCCGGTGCGGATCGCGTTCTCGTTCGTGCCGGTCGTCATGCTTCCTCCCGCGCCGGAGACGGCAGCGTCTGCGCGGCCGCCTCGGCATCGGCCTCGGCCTGGCGCTGCTGCGCCTGGTAGAGCTTCCAGTAGGCGCCTTCGCGCGCGAGCAGCGCGTCGTGCGTACCCATCTCCACGATGCGGCCGCGGTCGAGCACCACCAGCCGGTCGGCGCGGCGCAGGGTGCTGAGCCGGTGCGCCACCGCGATCGTGGTGCGACCGCGCACCAGGTTGTCGAGCGCCTTCTGGATTTCCTTCTCGGTGGTGGTGTCCACCGACGAGGTGGCCTCGTCGAGGATCAGCACGCGCGGATCGATCAGCAGCGCGCGGGCGATCGAGATCCGCTGGCGCTCGCCGCCCGACAGCGACTGGCCGCGCTCGCCCACGACGGAGTCGTAGCCGTGCGGCAGGCGCAGGATGAACTCGTGGGCGTGCGCCGCGCGCGCCGCGGCCACGATCTCCTCGCGGCTCGCATCGGGCCGGCCGTAGGCGATGTTCTCGGCGATGGTCCCGAAGAACAGGAAAGGCTCCTGGAGCACCACGCCGATGCGCCGGCGCCAGTCCGCGATCGCCACCTTTCGCACGTCGATGCCGTCGACCAGGATCGCGCCCTCGCTCAGGTCGTAGAAGCGGCAGATCAGGTTCACCAGCGTGCTCTTGCCCGAGCCGCTGTGCCCGACCAGGCCGATCATCTCACCCGGGGCGATCTCGAGGTTCAGGCCGCGGATCACCGCCCGGTTACCGTAGCGGAAGCCCGCGTCGCGCAGCGTGATGCGGCCCTGAACGTCGGCCAGCGGCACCGGATCGACGGGCTCCGGCACGTTGGACTGGTGGTCCAGGATGTCGAAGATCCGCTTGGCGCCGGCGGCCGCCTTCTGGGTCACCGACACGATCCGGCTCATCGAATCGAGGCGGATGTAGAAGCGCCCGATGTAGGCCAGGAAGGCGGTCAGCACGCCCACCGTGATCTCGTCGCGCGAGACCTGCCAGATGCCGAAGGCCCAGACGATGAGCAGCCCCACCTCGGTGAGCAGGGTCACCGTGGGCGAGAACAGCGACCAGACCCGGTTCACGCGATCGTTGACCGCCAGATTGTGCTGGTTGGCCGCGCGAAAGCGGGCCGCCTCGCGCTTTTCCTGCGCGAAGGCCTTGACCACGCGGATGCCGGGGATCGTGTCCGACAGCACGTTGGTGACCTCGGCCCAGATCCGGTCGACCTTCTCGAAGCCGTGACGAAGCCGGTCACGCACCTGGTGGATCATCCAGGCGATGAAGGGCAGCGGCAGCAGCGTGACCAAGGCCAGCCAGGGCTCGATCGAGAACAGGATCGCCGAGGTCATCGCGATCATCAGCACGTCGGTCGCGAAGTCGAGCAGGTGCAGCGACAGGAAGACGTTGATGCGGTCGGTCTCCGCGCCGATCCGGGCCATCAGGTCGCCGGTGCGCTTCCCGCCGAAGTACTCGAGAGACAGCGAAAGCAGGTGCTCGTAAGTGCTGGTGCGCAGGTCGGCGCCGATCCGCTCGCTGACCAGCGCCAGGATGTAGGTGCGCGCCCAGCCCAGCGCCCAGGCCACCAGTGCCGCAGCCAGCAGCGCGCCCAGGTAGCCGGTGACCAGCGCGCGGTCGATCGGCTGGCCGTTCTGGTACGGGATCAGCACCTCGTCCATCAGCGGCATGGTCAGGTAGGGCGGCACCAGCGTCGCGGCGGTCGCGGCGAGCGTGAGCAGGAAGCCGCCGAGCAACTGCCAGCGATACGGGCGGGCGAAACGCCAGAGCCGGAACAGGGTCCAGGTGGACGGCGCCTCGGTGGACTCGCCGTCGCAGCGCGGGCATTCCTCCGAGCCGGGCGGCAGCGGCGCGCCGCAACTCGCGCAGAGCGGCCTGGCGATCGGCGTCGGCGCCTTGCCTTCGCGCAGTTCGACGCAGGCGCGCTCCCAGGCCTCGACGAAACGCAGCATCGTGGCGTGATGGCCGATCGTGTAGCGCCACAGCGCCAGGCGCCCCCGCTCGTCGACCAGCTCGAGCGTGCCCACGCCGGCGTGGTCGTGGTGCCGCAGCGACCAGGACGGGTCGAGCGGCCAGGCCTGCCAGACGGCATCGTCGGCGCCGCGGGCGAGCAGCCGCCGGTCGGTCAGCGCGAGCAGGCCTTCGGTGAAGCGCAAGGACGCGTCGAGATCGAGCACGAAGAAGGCCAGCAGGGTCTCGCCCCCGTCGAGCCCGGCGCCCAGCGGGCCGCGCCAACGCTCGGGGACCACCAACTCATGCGAGCGATCGCCGTGCGACTCGCGAACGGGCTCGGACGGGGCGATCGAAGAAATATGTTCGGAGGAATGCATCGGGCGACCGGGCAACCGGGGGCAGGGGGGCCGGAAGGTCGGCAAGCGTACCGCATCGGAAGCGTAGCGAATCTGATCGAATCTGACAGATGTCGCACGCAATGAGGGCCGCTGCGAGGCTTGTCTCGGAATTGGAGCGATTCGCGCTCGAACCCGCGTCAGCCGGTAAACCGGTTCGCCGACACTCCGTTGAACACCCCTCGGGGCTCTTCCCGCATACAGGCCGCCAGGCCGGACTCGCAAAAGTGAAAAAGCGCTACATCGACATCCTCCAGCTGACCCACCTCCGCGGTCCCAGCATGTGGACCTACCCGCCGGTGATCGAGGCGCTGGTCGACATCGGCGAACTGGAAGACTTTCCGTCGAACACCCTGCCCGGGTTCTACGAGCGGCTGTCGACCTGGCTGCCCGGCCTGATCGAGCATCGCTGCAGCTACGGGGTCCGGGGCGGTTTCCTGCGGCGCCTGCGCGAAGGCACCTGGGCCGGACACGTGCTCGAGCACGTCACGCTCGAGCTGCAGAACCAGGCCGGCATGCCCGGCGGCTTCGGCAAGGCGCGCGAAACCTCCGAACGCGGCGTATACAAGGTCGTGGTCACCGCCTGGCACGAGAAGGTCACGGTTCCGGCGCTGTACTCGGCGCGCGACCTGATCATGGCCGCCATCGAGGACCGGGCGTTCGACGTGCCGGGCGCCATCGACACGCTGAAGGACCTGGCCGACGACGCCTGCCTGGGCCCGAGCACCGGTTGCATCGTCGAGGCCGCCCAGGAAGCGCTCAAGATCCCGGCCATTCGCCTGAACGACGGGAACCTGGTCCAGTTGGGCTACGGTTCCAGGCAGAAGCGGATCTGGACGGCCGAGACCGAGCTGACCAGCGCGATCGCCGAAGGCATCTCGCGCGACAAGGACCTGACCAAGCAGTTGCTGCAGACGGTCGGCGTGCCGGTTCCCGAGGGCCGCCTGGTGACCGATGCCGACGACGCCTGGGCCGCCGCCGAGGAAGTCGGCCTGCCGGTGGTCGTCAAGCCCTACGACGGCAACCACGGTCGGGGCGTGTTCACGAACCTGCGCACCCGCGAGCAGGTGGCCCGCGCCTGGGAAGTCGCTGCGGGGGAAGGCAGCGGCGTGATCGTCGAGCGCTTCGTCCTGGGCAACGAACATCGCCTGCTGGTCGTCGGCGGCAAGCTGGCCGCCGCCGCGCGTGGCGAGCTGGCCTGGGTCACCGGCGACGGCGCCAACACGATCCGGTCGCTGATCGAGCTCCAGCTGAATTCCGACCCCCGTCGCGGCCGCACCGAAGACGCGCCGCTGAACCCGGTCCGGATCGACTCGGCCGCCCGCATCGAGCTGGCCAACCAGGGCTTCGAGCCCGACTCGATCCCGCCGGCCGGCAGCCGGGTGCTGATCCAGCGCAACGGCAACGTGGCGATCGACTGCACCGACGAGGTCCACCCCTCGGTGGCGGCAGCCGCCGCGCTGGCCGCCCGGACCGTGGGCCTGGACATCGCCGGCGTCGACCTGGTGGCCGAAGACATCTCGCGCCCGCTGCAGGAACAGGGCGGCGCGATCGTCGAGGTCAATGCCGGCCCGGGCCTGCTGATGCACCTCAAGCCCGCCGAGGGCAAGCCGCGCCCCGTGGGCCGCGCGATCGCCGATCACCTGTTCCCCGAAGGTGAATCCGGCCGGATTCCGGTGGTCGGGATCACCGGCCGCCGCGGCACCACCGCCATCGCCCATCTGGTCGAGCGGATGCTCCGCCTGTCCGGCCAGCGCACCGGCCTGGCCTGCGCCGATGGCCTGTATCTCGCCGAGCGCCAGCTCGAGCAGCGCGACTGCACCGACTTCGAGTCGGGTCGCCGGCTGCTGGTCAATCGCGCGGTCGACGCGGCGGTGATCGAGAACACCGCCCGCACGATCGCCGAAGAAGGTCTCGCCTACGACCGCTGCGCGGTCGGCGTGGTCACCAGCGTGGAACTGGCCGACGCCCTGCCCGGACGCGACATCCTCGAGCTCGATCAGGTGTACAGCCTGCTGCGCACGCAGGTCGACGTGGTCCTGACCGACGGCGCCTCGGTGCTCAACGCCGCCGATCCGATGGTGGCGCGGATGGCATCGCTCAGCGACGGCGAGGTGATCTTCTACGCGGCCAACCCGACCCTGCCGGCCATCGACGGCCACCGCGCGCGCGGCGGCCGCTCGGTCCACACCCGCGACGGCCTGATCGTGCTGGCCACCGGCGGCGAGGAGATCATCCTCACCCGCCTGGCTTCGGTGCCCTCGCTCGAAGGCGCCGACGAACCGGCCGTCGAGCCGGTGCTGGCCGCGGTTGCCGCCGCCTGGGCGCTGGGCCTGAGCACCGAGCTGATCCGCTCGGCGATCGAGACCATCGAGCCCGCGCCGGCCACCGGCGTGGCCCCGGCCGTCCCGGTTCGCGCCGCGGTTCCGGCCGCCGCCGAACCGGCGCCGGCCGATCGCGCGCTGGCCTGACCCGTCGGCCCGACCCCCATCGCCGCCCTGCCCTTCCCCAGCGGAACCCCCCACGCATGAATCTCACCCGTATCCGCGCGCTGCGCGGTCCGAATCTCTGGAGCCGCCGCACCTCGATCGAGGCGGTCGTCGAATGCGAGGCGCGCGAACGATCGCTCGACCTGATGCCGGGCTTCTTGGCCCGGGTCCGGCAGCGTTTCCCGGCGCTGCCCGCGCTCGGCGCCGACGCCTCGCTCGCCCACGCGCTCGAGGCCTGCGCGCTGGCGCTGCAGGTCGAGGCGGGGTGCCCCGTGAGCTTCTCGCGAACCGCACCCACCCCCGAGGCCGGAACCTTCCAGGTGGTGGTCGAGTACAGCGAGGAGGCGGTCGGCCGCCTGGCGGTGGAACTCGCGCAGGCCCTCTGCGAAGCCGCGCGTGACGACCTGCCCTTCGACGCGGCTGCCGCGCTGGCCCGACTGCGCGCGCTCGACGAAGACGAGCGCCTGGGGCCGAGCACCGGCAACATCGTCGACGCGGCGGTGGCCCGTGGCATCCCCTATCGCCGCCTGACCAGCGGCAGCCTGGTGCAGTTCGGCTGGGGCAGCCGGCAGCAGCGGATCCAGGCCGCGGAGATCGACCGCACCAGCGCGATCGCCGAATCCATCGCGCAGGACAAGGACCTGACCAAGGACCTGCTGCACGGCGCCGGCATCCCGGTGCCGCTCGGCCGGCCGGTCGAGGACGCCGACGACGCCTGGAAGGCCGCCTGCGAGATCGGCACGCCAGTGGTCGTCAAGCCGCGCCACGGCAACCAGGGCAAGGGCGTGGCGGTGAACGTCAGCACCCGCGAGCAGGTGCTGGCCGCCTATGCGGCGGCGCGCGAGCACGGCGCCGAGATCATCGTCGAGAAGTACCTGCCGGGCCAGGACTTCCGGCTGCTGGTGGTCGGCGACCGACTGGTCGCCGCGGCGCGCCGCGATCCGCCGCTGGTGGTCGGCGACGGCAAGCGCACGATCCGCCAGCTGGTCGACCAGGTGAACACCGATCCGCGCCGCGGCGACGGCCACGCCACGCCGCTGACCCGGATCCGCCTCGACGACATCGCGCTGGCGCGGCTGGCCACCCAGCAGTACACGCCCGACTCGGTGCCCGCCCGGGGCGAGCGGGTCGTCCTGCGCAACAACGCCAACCTGAGCACCGGCGGCAGCGCCACCGACGTGACCCGCGACGTCCATCCCGAGCTGGCCGCCCGCGTGGTCGCGGCCGCCCAGACGGTGGGCCTGGACATCTGCGGCGTCGACGTGGTCTGCACCACGGTGGCCGAGCCGCTCGAATCGCAAGGCGGCGGCATCGTCGAGGTCAACGCCGCGCCCGGCCTGCGCATGCACATCTCGCCTTCCTTCGGCGAAGGCCAGGCAGTGGGCCAGGCCGTGGTCGACACGATGTTCGGGCCGGGCGAGGACGGCCGGATCCCGGTCGTGGCGGTCACCGGCAACAACGGCAAGACGACCACCGTCCGGCTGGTCGCTCACCTGGCCGCCAGCACCGGCAAGCGGGTCGGCATGACCAACTCCGACGGCGTCTACGTGGCCGGCAACCGCATCGACACCGGCGACTGCAGCGGCCCGCGAAGCGCGCGCAGCGTGCTGATGCATCCGGACGTCGACTTCGCGGTGCTGGAAACCGCGCGCGGCGGCATCCTGCGCGAAGGCCTGGCCTTCGACCGCTGCGACGTGGCGGTCGTCACCAACATCGGCGCGGGCGACCACCTGGGGATGAACTTCATCACCACCGTCGAAGGCCTCGCCGCGGTCAAGCGGGTCGTGGTCGAGAACGTAGCCCCCGCCGGCCATGCAGTGCTGAACGCCGCCGACCCGATCGTGGCGGCCATGGCCCCCTACTGCCCGGGCTCGGTGATCTTCTTCGCCGCCGACGCCTCGCATCCGGTACTGGCCGCGCATCGCGCCGCCGGCAAGCGGGTGGTGTTCGTCGAGCGTGGCGACCTCGTGGCCGCCGAAGGCGAGTCCGAGCACCGGATCCCGCTCGCGCAGGTGCCGCTCACCCGCAACGGAACGATTCCCTTCCAGGTCGAGAACGCGATGGGCGCGATGGCGGCCGGCTGGGCAGTGGCCCTGTCCTGGGACGCCATCGCAGCCGGCTTGCGCAGCTTCGTCAACGACGCGAACACGGCGCCGGGCCGCTTCAACGTTTTCGACTACAAGGGCGCGACCGTGATCGCGGACTACGGGCACAACCCCGATGCGATCGAGGCGCTGGTGCGGGCGGTGGACGCGATGCCCGCCAGGCGCCGTCACGTGGTGATCAGCGGCGCCGGCGACCGTCGCGACGAAGACCTGCGGCGCCAGACCGAGATCCTGGGCGCGAGCTTCGACGACGTGATCCTCTACGAAGACGCCTGCCAGCGCGGCCGCGCCGACGGCGAAGTGCTGTCGCTGCTGCGCCAGGGCCTGGCCGGCGCCACGCGCGTGCGCGAGGTGGACGAGATCCGCGGCGAGTTCCTGGCCATCGACCGCGCGCTGGCCAGGCTGCAGCCTGGCGACCTGTGCCTGGTGCTGGTCGACCAGGTCGAGGAGGCGCTCGCGCACATCGGCGCCCGGGTCGCCGAGCAACAGGTGGCGAAGGCGGCCTGAGCGCCGCCGATGAGCCGATCCGCGGCGCTGGCCGCGCGCCTGCCGCTGATCGACGCGCTGAAGGCGATCGCCTCGCAGCTGATCGTCCTTCACCACCTGGCCTTCTACGGACCGATGTCCGACGCCGCGGCGCCGCTGGCGCCGGCGCTGTTCGGCTGGCTGACCGAGCACGCCCGGGTGGCGGTCCAGGTCTTCCTGGTGATCGGCGGCTTCCTGACCGCGCGAAGCCTCGCCAGGACCGGCGCGGCCCCGGCGACGCCGGGCCGGATGCTCGCCGCCTTCGGGCGCCGCTACCGCCGGCTGGCCCTGCCCTTCATCGCCGCGATCGGACTCGCGATCGTGGGCGCGGCGATCGCTCGCGCCTGGATGCAGCACGACTCGGTGCCGGCCGCACCGGGACTCGGCCAGCTGCTTGCGCATGCGCTGCTGCTGCACGACCTGCTCGGGCAGGAAGCGCTGTCGGCCGGTGTCTGGTACGTGGCCATCGACCTGCAGCTCTTCGGCACGATGCTGCTCGCAATCTGGCTGGGCCAGCGGCTGGGCGCCCCGTGGCTGCCGGTGCTCGCGCTGGCGCTGGCCTCGCTGTTCGTGTTCAATCGCGATGCCCGCTGGGACGTGGCCGCGCCCTATTTCTTCGGCGCCTACGCGCTGGGCGCCTTTGCCTGGCAGGCACGCGACCGCGCCCGGATCCCACTGGCCGCGATCCTGCTGCTCGCTGCCACGGTCGCCGCGCTGGCGCTCGATTTCCGGGTCCGGATCGCGGTGGCGCTCGCCGTGGCGATCGGCCTGGCGGCCGCCAGTCGCTGGGGTATGCTTTCGCGATGGCCGCACGCCCGCCCGATCGCCTTCCTGGGGAACATCTCGTACTCGGTCTTCCTGGTCCACTTCCCGGTGTGCCTGGTGGTGAACGCCGCGTTCGCCCGCTTCGTGGGAGCAGACCCCTTCGCCAACCTGGCGGGCATCGGACTCGCCTGGGCGGCCAGCGTTGCCGCAGGCGCGTTCTTCCATCGCCGGATCGAGACCCGCTTCGGCGGCGCCGCCGCGCCAGAGGCCCCGGCCCGCTGAAGGCCTCGCGCGCCGATGCCTGAGCCGCGCGACACGCTGCCAACCGGCAGGGACGCCGACTCGCCGCGCAAGGGCGCAACGGGCCTGCGCCGCGTGCTGAACGCCACGCGCAACTCTGCCGACGGACTTGCCGCGGCCTGGCGCCACGAAGCCGCCTTCCGCCAGGAACTGCTGCTGGCGATCGCGCTGGTGCCGGTGGCCCTGCTGCTCGACGTGCCCGGAACCGGCAAGGCGCTGATGATCGCGAGCATCCTGCTGGTGCTGATCGTCGAGCTGCTGAACTCGGCAGTCGAAGCCGCGATCGACAGGATCTCGCTCGACCGCCATCCGCTCGCCAAGCGCGCCAAGGACGTTGGCAGCGCCGCGGTGATGATCGCGCTGCTGAACGTGGCGGCGGTCTGGAGTCTGGTGCTCTTCGGCTGAATGCGCCCGCCTGCGGCGCGCCCTTCCCGGGCCCCGGATCGTCAGGCCTCGAGCTTGCCTGGCGCCTGCTCGCCTGCCAGTTCGTGCAAGCGCCCGGTGGCGCTGCGATATCCGATCTCGATGATGTCGCCCGCCTGATCGAACTCCAGGAAGCGCACCGAGCCCAGCGGCGGCTGGATCAGCACCTCGGGCCGATCGAGCTGCAGCGTGGCCTGCGCGATGCGCGCCTGCATGATGTACAGCGAAGCCAGCATCACGTCGACGATGCCCGGCAACGGCTCGCGCTCGAGCCACTCGCGAAACTGGATCAGCATCGGATGCTCGAGCGGCTGGAAGCTCTCGAGCACCCGGGTCATGGCCTGCACGATCGGCTTGCCGTTGTCGGTCCCGTTGGGCCGCGTGAGCCGGTTGGTGACGATGTCGTGGTTCAGGTCCACCGCGATGACGACCTCGGCGCCCATCTGGCGGGCGACGCTGACCGGCACCGGATCGACCAGCCCGCCGTCGACGAAGACCTTGCCGTTGCACCGGACCGGGTTGAAAACACCCGGCACCGCGATGCTCGCGCGCACCGCTTCGATCAGGCTGCCCGAACCGATGGCCACTTCCTCGCCGGTGGAGATGTCGGTGGCCACCGCCCGGAAGGGAATCGGCAAGGCCTCGATGTCGGGCTCGGCCACATGGCGCCTGACGAACTCGCCGATCTTGAGCCCGTCGATCAGGCCCGAGCGCGGGAACACCGGATCGACCAGCGACGCGATGCCCTGCCAGCCCATGCCCCGGAACTCCTTCTCGAGCTCGTCGAGCTTGCCGGCCGCGAACATCGCGCCCACGAAGGCGCCCATGCTGGTGCCGGCGACCACGTCGACCCGGATGCCGGCCTCGACCAGCGCACGCAATACGCCGATGTGGGCCAGGCCGCGCGCCGAGCCGCTGCCGAGCGCGAGGCCGACCCGCTTGCCGGCGAAACGCGCAGCGAGGCCGCCCGACGCAGGCTCGCCGGACTCGTGGGGCGGCGCCTTCGGCGCCGAGGGCCGTTTACGCTCGGGGGAGCTCATCGGGAGTGACTTCCTTCGGCAGCGCGCCCCGCGACAGGCGCCGCGGCATGGCCTGCCCGACGCGCTCGCGCCGCCCTGGCTCGCGCAGGCGAGACCATCATTTTAGCGCCGGCGCAGCGCCGTCTTCCGGTCGCGGCCTCGGTGCGACCGCGTCCGCCCTTCGCAGCGTGACTTCCATCTGGTTGAACGCGATCTCGATCCCCAGCTCGCGGAACACCCGGTCGATCCTGCGATTGATCTCGTCGACCGCGGCATTGCGGTCGGCGAGTTCGCGCACGTGCACGCGCAGTTCGTGATCCAGCGTGCTCGCGCCGAACTGCAGGAAGACGACCATCGGCTCGGGCTCCTTCAGCACGCGTGGATTCTCGGCAGCGATCTTCAGCAGCAGGCTGCGAACCCGGTCGAGGTCCGAGCCGTAGGCGACTCCCACCTTGATCGTCACCCGGGTCACCGTGTCGGTGAGGGTCCAGTTCACCAGCTGGTCGGTCACGAAGGTCTTGTTCGGGACGATGATCTCCTTGTGGTCGAAGTCGATGATCGTGGTGGCGCGTATCCGGATCCGGCTGACCGTGCCCGAGAGGTTGCCGATCGTGACCACGTCGCCGATGCGCACCGGCTTCTCGAACAGGATGATCAGGCCCGACACGAAGTTCGCGAAGATCTCCTGCAAGCCGAACCCCAGGCCGACGCCCAGCGCGGCGACCAGCCACTGCAGCTTGTCCCAGCTCACGCCCAGCGCGGACAGCGCCGAGACCGCGCCGACCCCCACGATCAGGTAGGAGATCAGCGTGGTGGCGGCGTAGGCGCTGCCCTGGCCCAGGCTCATTCGCGACAGCACCAGCACTTCGAGCAGGCCGGGCAGGTTGCGCGCGAGCACCAGCGCGGCCCCGGCGATCGCCAGCGCGCCCAGCACGTCGAGCAGGCTGATCGGGACCAGGGCCGAGGCGCCGGCCGAGCCGCCTTCGTACTGGTAGAGCGTGATCTTGTCGAGGTAGGCGGTGACCGCGATCAGGTCGGCCCAGACCCAGTAGAGCGCGAGCAGCGCGAGCGCCAGCAGGCCCAGCCGCACCAGGCGCAGCGACTGCCGGTTGACCTGCTCGATGTCGAGCACCGGCTCCTCCACGACCTCGGGCAGCTCGGCGTTCTCGCGGGCGGCCTCCTCGCGCGCAGCCTGCCGCCGCGCGAGCGCCCGCTGGAACGCGAGCCGGCGCGCGGCCACCGCCAGGCTGCGCATCACCGAAGCCTCGAGCACCCTCCAGACCACCAGCACCAGCAGCGTGTCGACCAGCCGGCCGCTCAGCTTCAGCGCGGTGTAGTAGTAGCCCAGCCAGACCGTCACGATCAGCGCGAGCGGCAACAGCCGCAGGGCGAGCAGCGCGAGCAGCGAGAAGCCCGGGATCCGCTCGCCTTCTTCGTCGCGGACCGGCGCCCCGAATTGCCAGGCCATCAGGCCCAGCCCGGCCAGCAGCACGACGATGCCGATCACGTCCTCGGCCAGCGCCGCCGGCACCTTCTCGGCAAGCGTCGCCACCGCGATCAGGACCAGCGTCACCAGGCCGAGCCTGCGCGTGCGCGTGCGCTCGATCGCGGCCCTGGCCGGATCGAAGCCGAAGTGCCGCTCCGCCACGCCGCCGGGCGACAGCATCCGCCAGGCAGTGTGGAGCACGATCCAGACCAGCGACATCTCGAGCAGTGCCCCGCCGATCTCCGGATTGAGGCCGCGCCCGTCGCGCTGCAGCGCGTGGCCGGCCAGCGCGAGCATCAGGCCCACAGGCAGCGCGGCCAGCAGGTCGAGCAGGACCGCCAGCGGCGTGTGCCACTGGCTGTCGCGCCGCACGTTGCCGATGTCGCCGTGCAGCGCCTGCCGCCTGCGCCCCAGGGCCCGGCGCTGCCACGACAATACCGCCGCCAGCAGCAGCGCCGGCAAGACGGCCAGGGGTCGCGCCGAGAACGCCGCGCCGAGATCGGACAGCATCGTTCGCCACGAGAAACCGGCGAGCTGTCGCTCGAGCATCCCGGGAACCGCCTTCAGCCAGGCAAGATCCAGCGGACGGTTGCTCGGCACCCAGAACATGTGCTCGTCGAGCGTGGCGCGCAGGCGGTCGGTCGTGGTGCGGAGCGCCGTCTGGCTGGTCTGCAGCTCGAACGAGGCGCCGATCAGCGCGTCCAGTTCCCGGGTCAGCCGCTGCAACAACTCGGCCCGCGTGGCGAGCAGCGCGCGCAACTCCTGGCGCAGCGCGTCGGTCGCCGGCTCGGACGGATGCTCGGCGATCAGCCGCGCTGCGAGCGCTTCCGGATCGACCAGCTCGCTGCGATAGCGACCGATCTCGAACTGATAGAGGCGCAGGTCGGCAAGCTGGTCGGCCAGCTCGCCGTCGAGCTGCAGCCGGGGCAGCGCGCGTTGCTGTTCGTACAGGATCCGCGTGAGGAGCCGGCTTCCCTGGAGCACGCTGATCTGCTCGTCGAGCGCCTGCTCGACCTGCTCGAGCGAGTCGAGCTGCCGGCGCGCCTCGAGACTGCGCCGGTTCAGATCGTTGAGCCGGTCGGTGGCGCCCAGCAGGTACTCGGAGAGCTTGCGGTTGAGCGCGGCCTCCTGCGCCAGCAGGCCGCCGCCCTGGGCAGGCGCGCCGGGCGTGAGCTCCGCCACCGCCTGCTCCGACTGCGCGCGGCGGCGCTCCGCGATCCGTTGCTGCAGCGCCTGGATCGCCCGCTCCTCGCGCGCGATCCGCTCCGCCAGCAGATCCCGGCGAGCCTGGTTGAGCTCCAGGAGCACGCTGTTGCCGGCCAGTTCCTGCCGCAGCAGGCGCAGGCGATTCTCGAGCGCCAGCGCCTCCGCCGCGAGCAGGTCACGGCGCTCGGGCGTGAGCGGCCGGTTGGCCTCGCGACCGGTGCGCAGCGCATCGGCGAGCGCCTTCGCGCGGCTCTCGCCCGCGATGGTCTCTTCGGAGCCGCGTTCGGGGCGCGTCTGCGCAGCAATGACCTGGCTGTTGGCGTCGGCCAGTTCCTTCTGCCACTCGGCAAGGCGTGCGCTGCGCTCGTCGAACAGCTTCTCGAGCTCGCCCAGGCCGCGCTCGGCCACCCCGGCTGGCACCGCGGGCTCGGCGCCCGCCCCCAGGCGCTCGAGCTCGGCGCGCGCCTCCTTGATCCGCGCGGGCGCTCCATCGAGCGTCTGCCTGAGCTGCCGGAGCCGCTCGGCGCTCTCCTCGGCCGTCTTGAGCTGGGCGAGCGTCTGCTCCAGCACCTGCTTGAGCGCGTTGCGCTCCGCCTCGGGCAGATTCCGCGAACCCAGTTCGTCGAGATTCTTGCGGACCACCGCCGCGTCCGGCGCCGACGCGCCCGCCTGCGCCGCCGCCGGCTGGGCGAGCACGCTCGACACCGAGCCCGCCAGAAGGGCCCAGACCAGCAGGCAGTGGGCGAACAGCAGCCTGGAAAGTACGCTCATCGGACGCCGGAGGCGCGATCAGCGGCCGGACCTGCGATCAGCGCTTGCCCAGGAACTGGCTTGCCATGCCCAGGATGTCGTCGAGCGCCGAACCGTCCCGGTTGCGGTCGAGCATCGGGGTCAGCATGTCCAGCAGGCCGCCCTGGGACCCGGGCCGGCCGAAACCCGATGCCGCGCCACCCGATCCGCCGCCCAGCACGCTGCCGAGCACGTCGCCCAGTCCACCCTGACTGCCGCCCCGTCCACCGCCGAGGACACCGTCCAGTCCGCCCGAGTCGCCTTGCCCGCCGCCGAGTGCGCCCTTGCTGAGCCCGCCCATCAGCATCGCTGCCACGATGGGCAGCATGCGCTTGAGCACGTCGGCGCCGAGCCCGGTCTGCGCGGAGGCGCGCGAGGCGACCTCGCGGCTCACCTCCTTGCTGCCGAACAGGTGGCCCAGGATGGCGTTGCCGTCCTCCACCGCGACCTCGTCCGTGAGGCTGGACGGATCGTCGAGATAGCGCTGGTGATGCCCATCGGACAGCGCGCCGAGCAGCGCCTCGAGCCCGCCGGGCTGCGTGGCGTTGCGGTTCACCGCGCCGGCCAGCATCGGCAGCAGCGCCTCGAGCGCGGACCGGGCCTGGCCCTCGTCGACCCCGACGCGGGCGCCCATCTGGCGCACCGGGGCGCCGCCTTGCGCGGAAAGAATCGCTTCGAGGATGTTCATGGGCTCTCCCTTTGCCTGCTGGTTGGCTGGCCCGGCTTGTCGGGCGTCAGTCGGAGCATACCGTCGAATCATGGCCGCGCGCGGCCGGCCTCCGGGCTGACCGGGGCAGATTCCTGCAGGCGCTTCGGGGCGGCGGCCTCCGGATCGACGTGAATCGCGCGGATCCCGGGCCAGGACGCAGGCAGCGGCCAGGGGGCCGCCGCTTCGTGCCCGGAGCCTGTGCGCTCCCGCCCACTCGCGTTGCCGGATCGACCTGGCCAGGTGCGCGGCGTTGGCCGGCGTCTCGGGCACATGCACGGTCGCCTGCCGGATTTCGAAGGCATCCCGCCACATCACGACGGCATCCGGCGCATCGCGGCGGGTGATGACGGTCACGCCCGGATCGTCGACGTCGGCTTCGCCGCGAAAACAAAAAGGCCCGGGTTTGACCCCGAGCCTTTCGATTCTTGGTGGAGCGGAGGAGGATCGAACTCCCGACCTTCGCATTGCGAACGCGACGCTCTCCCAGCTGAGCTACCGCCCCAAGAGCCCGCCATTATACACAGATCGGGCAATGCTCCGGCAAGCCTTCGCACCCGGCCGGCGGGCACCCGGATCAGGCATTGCCCGGGTCGTTCGCCGCCGGATTCGCGCCCTCGAGCACCCGCAGCAGCGACGAAGTGTCGTCCCTGCCCCAGCCCTTGCCGACCAGCGCGTTGAGCTGCTGCGAAACGAGCGCGGTGGCCGGCATGGCGAGGCCCAGCGCCTGCGTCATCGACACCACCAGGCCGAAATCCTTCTGGTGCAGGCGGGCCTCGATGCCGGCGGCGAAGTCGCGCCCGGCCATCTTGGGCCCCATCATGTCGAGCATCCGGCTGCCGGCCATCCCGGCCTGAAGCGCGACCAGCATCTTCTTCGGGTCCACGCCGTTGGCCTGCGCGAACAGCATCGCCTCGGCGATGCCCTGGATGTTCACCACCTGCACGACCTGGTTGCAGGCCTTGACCACCTGGCCGGCCCCGTGGCCCCCGATGTGGGTGATCGTCTTGCCGAGCGTCTCGAGCAGCGGCCGCGCCCGCTCGAGCACCTCGGCCTTGCCGCCGACGATGATCGACAGGGTGGCGGCCTGCGCACCCATGGAGCCGCCCGACACCGGGCAGTCGAGCATCTCGATGCCCTTTCTGGCCAGGCGCTCGGCGAACTCGCGGGTGGCCACCGCCGAGATCGTCGAGAAGTCGATCACGACCGTTCCCGGATTCGCCGCGCCGGCCACGCCGCCCTCGCCGAACAGCACCTTCTCCACGTCGGCGGTGGCGGTCACGTTGGTGCAGACGAAGTCCGCCTCGCGCGCCGCCGCGGCCGGCGTGGCCGCCCAGCGCGCGCCCTGGTCGACCACGGCCTGCGCCGCCTCGCGCCGCCGGGTGTGCACGACCAGTTCGTGGCCGGCCCCGAGCAGGTGGCCGATCATCGGCGCGCCCATCGCGCCGGCTCCGATGAAACCGATCCGGGCCATCGTCAGTCTCTCCATTCGAAGTGGGAACAGGTATGTCGGGGCGCGCGCGGCCCCGCAGGGCCGGCGGCTCACTCCTTGCGGGACGGGCCGCGCATCAGCCGCTCGAGCGTGCGCGGGTCCACCTCGGGCGCGAACAGCTCGATGAAGCTCAGCGCGAATCCGCGCAGGAAGGCATCGCGTCGCACCGCGAGCTTGACCCGGTTGGCGCCGAACAGCGCGCCGGCCGGCATCGCGACCAGGCCCTTGTCGCGCGCCGCGTCGAAGGCGAGGTCCGCGACGATGCCCACGCCGAGGCCCACGCCCACGTAGGTCTTGATCACGTCGGCATCGATGGCGGCCAGCACGATGTCCGGCTTCAGCCCCGCCTCGGCGAAGGCCCGGTCGATGCGGCGGCGCCCGGCGAACTCTTCCACGTAGGTGATCAGCGGGTACTTGACCAGCGCCTGCAGGGTCGGCACCTGGCCGGCGAGCGGGTGCTTCGTCGGAACGATCACCGCGTGCTCCCAGTCGTAGGAGGGAATCGACACCAGCTCGTCGACGTCGTCGGGCACCTCGGTGGCGATCGCGAAGTCCACCTCGCGCGCCAGCACCAACGCGGTGATCTGCTTCGGGCTGCCCTGCAGCAGCGTGAGCCGCACCGCGGGATACCGGCGCCGGAATTCGCCGACCACCGCCGGCAGCACGTAGCGCGCCTGCGCATGGGTGGTGGCGACCCGCAGTTCGCCGGCGTCGCGGGCCCGGAAGTCGGCGGTGACCTGCTCGATGCCGGCCACCTCGGCGAGCACCCGCTCGGCGCGGGCCAGCACCGCCTTGCCCGGCTCGGTCAGGCCGAGGATCCGCTTGCCGTGGCGCACGAAGATGTCCACCCCGAGCTCGGCCTCGAGCTCGAGGATGCCGCGCGAGAGCGCCGGCTGCGAGGTGCCGATCGCCTGCGCCGCGCGCGTCAGGCTGAAGCCGTGGTTCGCGGTCTCGCGGACGAAGCGCAACTGCTGCAGGTTCATGAACCGCTCCGGTGGCAGGCCCGCTCGGGGAAGTAGCGGTCGCAGAAATAGCAGGGGCCGGCCGGCAGCCACTCGGGCACCGCATACCAGCGTCGACGGACCTCGTCGAGCACCCGGTCGCGGTAGGCCTCGTAGCGGAAGCCGTGGCCCTCGATCAGGTGGAAGGTGGCGCCGCGCAGCACCAGCTGGCGGTACTCGACGCGCTCGAAGTACGGATCGTAGTCGTCCTTCGCGTAGCGGTCGTCCTTGCGAACGATCAGGATGTCGCGGCCGGCCAGCTCGCGCACGTCGGTCAGGATGTCGTCGTGGCGGGCGTGGCTGGAGCCGGGGCCGAACACGAATACGTACTCGCGCAGGCCATGGCCCAGCGTGACCGCCGGCGAGTAGCCCGACGAGGCGATCGCGTAACGGCCGCGCCAGGGTTCGAGCTCGCGGGCCAGCTCGTCGACGTGCGCGGTCATCACCAGGCCCGGATAGCCCTTCCAGCTGCGGAAGGTCTCGGTGGGCAGGGCCGCCAGCACCGCGATCAGCAGCCAGTGCGCCGCCGCGATGCCGCCGGCCACGGCGATCGCGCGCGCCAGCGCACGCGGCCCGGCGAGCAGCACGAAGGCCAGCACCGCCGGCAGCACGAAGCTCGCCAGCCAGTGCAGGCCGATGGTCTTGACCGGCGAGAGCAGCGCGAAGATCGCGAAGGGCACCAGCGCGAGCCAGCGCAGCACACGGGCGTCGGCGAGCGCGCCGGTCGAGCTGGTCTCGACGGTCGAGCCGGTCTGCGCGTTCCCGCGCAGCAGCCGCCAGGCCACAGCCGGCGTGAGCACGTAGACCGCCGAGATCGCGAACAGCAGCGGCGTCTGCCAGGAAAGCCCGGCGTTGTCGTGCCTGTTGACCAGGTTGAACATCACGTTGGGCCAGCAGTGCTGCGCGTTCCAGGCGATCTGGATCGCCGCCGCCGGCAGCGAGCCGAGCACCACCCACAACAAGCCCACGATGCGCCTGCGCTCGGGCCGCCACACCGAATGCGCGAAGATCGCGATCGCCAGCAGCCCGGCGAAATACTTCGACATCAGCGCGCCGGCGAGCATCAGGCCCGCCAGCAGAAAATCCGCCGCCCTGCCGCTGCGTTGCGCGCGAAGGTAGGCCAGCACGGTCAACGCGCTGAAGATCATCAGCGGGATGTCGGTGGTGACCGCCACGTTCCAGGCGTTCAACGGCACCAGCAGGGTCAGCGTGCCGGCGTTCCAGGACAGCGTCTGACCGTGGCGGCGCATCGCGGCCACCGCCAGGAACGCCAGCAGCGGCGGCGCGGCCAGCGCGGGCAGCCGCAGCACGAAGGGCTCCAGCGAGATCGCCGACAGCGGCGCGAGCCACCAGCCGATCATCGGCGGGTGGTCGTAAAAGCCCCAGTCGGGATTCAGCCCCCAGAAGGTGAAGTAGGCCTCGTCGCTGGTGAAGGGCAGGCCCGCCGACAGCGCGGCGCGCAGCGCGGTCAGCACGAGCAGCACGAAGAGGAACAGGCGCCGCGAGGAACCGGGGCTCGCGAGCAGGGTCTGGAGACGGGAGATCATGGGTCTCGGCAGGAAAAAAAAAAGCGCACATCGCTGTGCGCCCCAAATGGCAGCATCGCTGCCTCTCCTCCTCCTCGATACTCCTTGGAACCGCTGTCGCGGCTTGATTGCGGCGAATCCTAATTCAATCGATTGCGCTTCGTCTACGAATTTCTTGTCCATGACAATCCAATGACAATTCGATGACGAATACGGACATTCCACAGGCAGGAGGATTTCTTATCCTCTCTCGACAATTTCCCTAAGTAATTGCCCCTCCTGCCTTGCCCACTTCCGAACGCGCGAAGAAATCGTAGCGAGCGGCCCGAGGTCGCGCCGAGAAGCGCAGCCGTACGGGGGCGTACGGCGAGCATCGCAGGTGCGAGATCGGGCCGCGCAGCAGATTCATTCGCGCGCGCTCAGCGGGCCCGGTCGACCCAGGCGAGCATGCCCAAGGCGAGCATGAAGGCGACCACGCTCGGGATGCTGACCGACAGCAGCGGCGGCCAGGTGTTCAGCAGGCCCAGATGCGAGAACAGCCCATTCATGAAGTGGAAGGCGATGCCCAGCATGATGCCGGCGAACACCTTGTAGCCGGTGCCGCCGGCCCGGACCTGCAGGTAGGCGAAGGGCAGCGCCAGCGCCATCATCACGATCACCGCGAGCGGATAGACGATCTTCTTCCAGAAGGCGATCTCGTACTGGCTGGTGTTCTGCGCGTTCTCGCGCAGGTGCCGGATGTAGCTGTACAGGTTCAGCCCCGACATGCGGTCGGGCTCCACGAGCAGCACGCCGAGGATCTCGGGCCTGAGCTCGGTCTGCCAGTGCAGCGTGGGCGCGGTGGCCCGCCGGGTGCCCACGGCCGGCGCCAGCCCCGCGGCCGGCACGTCGGTGAAGCGGATCTCCTCGACCTCGCGCAACTCCCAGCCGTTGCCCCGTCCCCAGCTCGCGCCACGTGCCTCGAGCAGGCGGCTCAGGCGCATCTGCGCATCGAACTCGAAGATCCGCACGTCGCGCAAGGTGCCGTCGGGAAGCAGCTCACCGATGTTCACGAAGCGCATCAGGTTCACCTCGCCCGCCTGGTCGCGAGCGGTGTCCTTGACCCACAGGCCCGAGCGGAACTGCCCGGTGACCGAGCCGCCGATCGCCGACAGCCTCAGCTGCTGCCCGAGGCGCTCGGCCGGCGGCGACAGCACCTCGCCCACCAGCGCGGTGAGCACGGCCAGGGCGAGCCCCACGCGGGCCACCGCCCCCAGGGCGCGCCGGCGACCCAGGCCTGCGGCGCGCATCGCGGTGTACTCGGAGTGCGAGGCCAGTTGCGAAAGCGCGTAGATGCTGCCGATCAGGGCCGCGATCGGCATCAGCTCGTACACGTGGGAAGGCAGGCCGAGCAGGACGAAGGCCACTGCGTGCTGGAGCCGGTAGCCGCCGCGGCCGACGTCCTCGAGCTCGTTGATCAGGTCGAAGAAGGCGAAGAGCGCGAGAAATCCCACGAGCACGAAGGCCACCGCGACGACGATCTCGCGCCTGAGATAGCGGCCGACCAGCAGCATCAGCCCGTGCTCCGGGGCCGCGCCAGCGCGAAGCGGGCGAACAGGCTGCCGCGCGGCAGCCGCACCCTGCGCCAGAACAGCAGCGCGATCAGCGCTGCAAGCGCTGCGTGGACCCCCCAGACGCCGATCCCGAAACCGATCCGCTCCTGCGCCACCCAGGCCTGGGACACCGACATGAGGTTGTTGTAGAGCACGTAGAGCAGCAGCGCCGCGAACAGGTTGACCGAGCGCCCGATGCGCGGATTCATGGCCGACAGCGGGATCGCCAGCAGCGCAACCAGCACGGCCGACACCGGCTGGCCGATCCGCCACAGCAGCTCGGCCAGGTTGCGCGGATTGGGATCGGCGAACAGCTCCAGCGTGGACTTGATCTTGCTGCGCTCGTCGCTCAGCACGGTAGCGCGGGACTCGAGCCGGATGCCGTAGCGCTCGAACTCCATGAGGCGGAAGTCGAGCCGGCCCGGCCCGCCGTCGTAACGCCGGCCGTCTTCAAGGACCAGGAAACGGTCGCCGTTCTCCTGGCGCTCGATCTGCCCGCCGCGCGACACCACCACCACCAGCGAGTCACCCTGCCGCTGCGTGACGAAGACGTTGCGCACCTGGTTCTCTGTCTCGTCGAGCGACTCGACGAAGAACACGCGATTGGCCGACACGGATTCGCGGAACTGTCCGGCAGAGACTTGCGAGACGTCCTCGCGCTGCGCGAAACGCTGCTGGTACTCGCTCGACTGCCGGTTGGCCCAGGGCGCCACGAAGAAAGCGACCAGCGCGACCAGCACCACGAAGGGCGCCGCGAAACCGAGCACCGGCCTGATCCACGAGAGCAGGCTCTGCCCGCTGGCGAACCACACGACCATCTCGGAGTCGCGATAGGCGCGGGTGAGCGCGGACAGCACCGCGATGTAAAGGGTGAGCACCAGCAGAACCGGCAGCACGTTGATCGCGTTGAAGGCGATCAGCGGCAGCACGCTGGCCGTGTCCACGCGCCCGCCCGCCGCCCGGCCGAGCAGCCGGATCAGCGAGGTCGTGACCATGATCACGAACAGCGTCGAGAACACGATGCCGGCGAGATTGAGCAAGTCGCGCCGCAACGCTTTCCGGAAAAGCATGGACGGGCGGGCCCTCGCTATAATCGGCCGCTGAAAAATCGCGGCGAACCGGACGGAAAGAGAACGATGAAATTTAGCACACGAGCGGCATCGATCGAGCGCCTTCGCACCGACTGCGTCTGGTTGCCGGTAGTCGGCGGCAGGCACCTGAGCCCGGGCGGGGAGGCCCTCGACGCCGAGACCGGCGGCCGCATTTCGGCTGCCCTGGCCAGCGGCGACCTGTCCGCGAAGGCCGGCGCCACGCTGATGCTGCACCTCGACGGCGACGCGCGCCGCGCGCTGCTCGTGTCCTTCGGCGAAACCGACGAGGTCGGCGAGAAGGCCTGGAACGAAGCCGTACGCGCGGCCTTTCGCGCCGCCGGCGCGATTGCCGCGAACGACGCGGTGTCGCTGCTGCACGAGGTCCCCGTGACCGGCCGCGGCGTGGAGTGGAAGCTGCGCAACCAGGTCGCGGCCGGCCGCGAGGCCGCCTATCGCTTCGAGCAGCTCAAGAGCAAGCGCGACAAGCAGCCGGTGCGGCCGGAGCGGGTCACGCTGCTGGTCGCGCGCGCCGGCGCCTCGCGCGCCGCCACCGAGGTGGCCCGCGCCACCGCGCTGGCCAACGGCGTGGACCTCGCGCGCGATCTCGGCAACCTGCCCGGCAACGTCTGCACCCCCAGCTACCTGGGCGACGTCGCCAAGAAGCTCGGCCGCGACTTCGACCTGAAGGTCGAGGTGCTGGGCGAGCGCCAGATGCAGGCGCTCAAGATGTTCTCGCTGCTGTCGGTGGGCAAGGGCTCGGAGCAGCCGCCACGCCTGATCGTCCTCCACTACCAGGGCGCGTCGAGCAAGCAGGCGCCGGTCGCGCTGGTCGGCAAGGGCATCACCTTCGACACCGGGGGCATCTCGCTGAAGCCGGCCGCCGAGATGGACGAGATGAAGTACGACATGTGCGGCGCGGCCTCGGTGCTGGGCACGATGCGCGCGGTCGCCGAGATGAAGCTGAAGATCAATCTGGTCGGCGTGATCGCCGCCGCCGAGAACATGCCGGGCGGCCGGGCCAGCAAGCCGGGCGACATCGTGACCAGCATGTCGGGCCAGACGATCGAGATCCTGAACACCGACGCCGAAGGCCGGCTGGTGCTCTGCGACGCCCTCACCTACGTGCAACGCTTCAAGCCGCGCACCGTGGTCGACATCGCCACGCTCACCGGCGCCTGCGTGATCGCGCTGGGCCACCACCACAGCGGCCTGTTCACTCGCGAAGACGCCTTGGCCGCCGAGCTGACCGACGCGGGCCGCGAGGCAGGCGACACCTGCTGGCGCATGCCGCTCGACGACGCCTACCAGGAGCAGCTCAAGTCGCCGTTCGCCGACATGGCGAACATCGGCGGCCGGCCCGCGGGTTCGGTCACCGCGGCCTGCTTCCTGTCGCGCTTCGCCGACGGCTACGACTGGGCGCACCTGGACATTGCCGGCACCGCCTGGAAGTCCGGCGCGAACAAGGGCGCCAGCGGCCGGCCGGTGCCGTTGCTGACCCGCTTCCTGATCGGTCGCTGCGAAGGCTGAAGCGCAGGCGCCCGGCGAGGCCGCCCGCGCGCCGCCGAAGGCCCGCCCCTTGACCCGCGTCGACTTCCACATCAACGTCCCGGACAAGCTGGCCTACGGTTGCCGGCTGGTCCGCAAGGCCTACCAGTCGGGCCGGCAGGTGCTCGTCTGGTGCGACGACCCGGTCATGCTGGCGGAATTCGACCGCCTGCTCTGGACCTTCTCGGCCGGCGACTTCATTCCGCACGTGGCGGCCTCCGATCCGCTCGCGGCCGACACCCCGGTGCTGCTGGCCGCCGACGCCCCCGAGGTCGCACACCACGACGTGCTGGTGAATCTCGGCCAGCGCACGCCGCCCAACTTCTCGCGCTTCGACCGGCTGATCGAGCTGGTGTCGATCGACGACGAGGACAAGGGCCTGGCGCGCGAGCGCTTCCGCTTCTATCGCGACCGCGGCTACCCGATGCAGACGCACGACCGCGCGTCGGGCGCCGAGTAGCGCCGCCACCAGGACCCACGATGAACGACGACGAGATCCGAAGACTGGCCGAGCGCCTGCGCGGCCCGGGCGGCGGAGCCGAAGCCGCAGGCGAGCCGGACGAAGCCGACGACGCGATCCCGATGCTGACCGAGGTCGTGGCCGGGCCGGCCCGCGGCGAAACCGCGCCGGCGCTGGATGCCGCAGCCGAGGACCGCATCGTCGAGCGCGCGATCGAGCGCCTGCTCGGCGATCCCGAGCTGCTGGGCGGGCCGCTGCGCGATGCGATCGCCGCCGCCACCGAGCGCTTCGCCGAGCAGCTGGCCGCCGAGCTGCGCGCCACCCTCGTCTACGCGCTGCACGACGCGCTCGCGCCGGCGGTGCGCGAGGCGGTGCGCGAGGCGGCCCAGGGCGGCCCGGGGCAGCCGCCGCTGTAGGCACGCCATGCCCGCTGCACGCAGGCGGCGCCCTCTATAATCTCCCGTTCGATCAGACACTTGCGAACATGACCGCTGCAACTGCCGCGGGCGCCGACGCGCTCGCCAAGAGTTTCGAACCCGCCGACATCGAGGCCCGCTGGTACCCGCTGTGGGAATCCCGCGGCTACTTCGCCGCCGGCGAGACGCCCGACGCGCCGGCCTTCTGCATCCAGCTGCCGCCGCCCAACGTGACCGGCACGCTGCACATGGGCCACGCGTTCAACCAGACGGTCATGGACGCGCTGACCCGCTACTACCGGATGCGCGGCGCCAACACGCTGTGGCTGCCCGGCACCGACCACGCGGGCATTGCGACCCAGATCGTCGTCGAGCGCCAGCTCGACGCCAGGGGCATGTCGCGCCACGACCTGGGCCGCGAGAAGTTCGTCGAGCGCGTCTGGGAGTGGAAGCAGGAGTCCGGCTCCACGATCACCCGACAGATGCGCCGGATGGGCGCGTCGACCGACTGGTCGCTCGAGTACTTCACGATGGACCCGAAGCTCTCGGAGGTCGTCAAGCAGGTCTTCGTGAAGCTCCATCGGCAAGGCCTGATCTACCGCGGCAAGCGGCTGGTCAACTGGGACCCGAAGCTGCTCACCGCGGTCTCCGACCTGGAAGTCGTCAGCGAGGAAGAGGACGGCCACCTGTGGCACATCCGCTATCCGCTGGCCGACGGCAGCGGCTTCGTGACCGTGGCCACGACGCGGCCCGAGACCATGCTGGGCGACACCGCGGTCATGGTGCATCCGGAGGACGAGCGCTACGCGGCGCTGATCGGCCGCAGGGTCCTTCTGCCTGTCACCGGGGAGGGCGAGCCCTTCGACGGCCGCGCAATGGACGCCGCCGCGCTGGCCGCGGCCGGCCGCGCTGCGGGCTGGCGCGAGATCCCGGTGATCGCCGATGCCTACGTGGATCGCGAGTTCGGCACCGGCGTGGTCAAGGTGACGCCCGCGCACGACTTCAACGACTATGCGGTGGGCCAGCGCCACGGGCTGCCGGTGATCCCGGTGCTCACGCTCGACGCGAAGATCAACGAGAACGGCCCGGCCCGCTACCAGGGCACGGACCGTTTCGACGCGCGCAAGCGCATCGTCGAGGACCTCGAAGCTCTCGGCCTGCTCGAGTCGGTCAAGCCGCACAAGCTGATGGTGCCGCGCGGCGACCGCACCAACGCGGTCATCGAGCCGATGCTCACCGACCAGTGGTTCGTGGCCATGAGCAAGCCCTCGCCGGCCGACTCGCTGCTCGGCGGCAAGAGCATCGCCGATCGCTCGCTCGAGGTGGTGGCCGACGGTTCGATCCGCTTCGTTCCCGAGAACTGGACCGCCACCTACAACCACTGGCTCACGAACATCCAGGACTGGTGCATTTCGCGCCAACTCTGGTGGGGCCACCAGATTCCGGCCTGGTACAAGGCCGGCGAGCACGGCGCGCCCATTCACGACGGCAGCGTGTTCGTTGCGCTCGACGAGACCGACGCGCGCGCGCAGGCGGCCGCCGCCGGCTGGACCGGCCCGCTGGTGCGCGACGCCGACGTGCTCGACACCTGGTTCTCGTCGGCGCTGGTGCCCTTCTCCACGCTGGTCGACCCGGAGCGGCCCTTCCGCGACGGCGCGCCGAACGTGCTGCCCAGGCTCGCGCAGTTCCTGCCCTCGTCGGTGCTGGTCACCGGCTTCGACATCATCTTCTTCTGGGTCGCGCGCATGGTCATGATGACCCTCGCGTTCACCGGCCAGGCGCCCTTCCGGCACGTCTACGTGCACGCGCTGGTGCGCGATGCCGAAGGCCAGAAGATGTCGAAGAGCAAGGGCAACACGCTCGACCCGATCGACCTGATCGACGGCATCGACATCGAGGCGCTGGTGGCCAAGCGCACCACCGGCCTGATGAACCCGAAGCAGGCCGCAAGCATCGAGAAGCGCACCCGCAAGGAGTACCCGGAGGGCATCCCGGCCTTCGGCGCCGACGCGCTGCGCTTCACCTTCGCGTCGCTGGCCAGCCCGGGACGCAACATCAATTTCGACCTCGGCCGCTGCGAGGGCTACCGCAACTTCTGCAACAAGCTGTGGAACGCCACCCGCTTCGTGCTGATGAACTGCGAAGGGCAGGACTGCGGGCTCGAACCGCACACCGCCGAGCAGTGCGCACCCGGCGGCTACCTCGAGTTCAGCCAGGCCGACCGCTGGATCACCTCGCAACTGCAGCGGGTCGAGGCCGAGGTCGAGAAGCACTTCGGCGACTACCGATTCGACCTGGCCGCGCGCGCGATCTACGAGTTCGTCTGGAACGAGTACTGCGACTGGTACCTCGAGC
Source organism: Zeimonas arvi (assembly GCF_008039575.1). Lineage (GTDB taxonomy): Bacteria > Pseudomonadota > Gammaproteobacteria > Burkholderiales > Burkholderiaceae_E > Zeimonas > Zeimonas arvi. The sequence continues at coordinate 314,250 of NZ_VDUY01000001.1, forward strand.
TGGCCAAGGTGCAGGTGCAAGGCGGCAACGAGGCCATCGCGCGCGCCACCCGGCGCACGCTGCTGCGCGTGCTCGAGGCGGTGCTGCGCCTGGCCCACCCGGTGGTCCCCTTCATCACCGAGGAACTGTGGCAGAAGGTCGCGCCGCTCGCGCAGCGCTACGGCGAGCGCGGCGAACAGACGCTGGCCGGCGAGGCGCTCGCGCAGGCCATGGCCGAGCGCCGGTTCTCGATCATGACCCAGCGCTACCCGCAATCCGAGCCCGGCAAGATCGACGAGGTCGCCGAGGCCTGGGTGTCGGAGCTCAAGTCGCAGATCGACGCCTGCCGCGCGCTGCGCGGCGAGATGGGCATCTCGCCCGCGCAGAAGCTGCCGCTGGTCGCCTCCGGCGATCGCGGGCGGCTTGCCGGCTTCGCGCCCTACCTGAAGGCGCTGGCCAAGCTCGAAGCGGTCGAGATCGTCGACGCCCTGCCTGTCGACTCGGTCGCGCCGGTGCAGATCGTGGGCGACGCGCACCTGATGCTCAAGGTCGAGATCGACGTCGACGCCGAGCGCCAGCGCCTGGACAAGGAGATCGCGCGGATCGACGGCGAGATCGCGAAGGCGCAGGGCAAGCTGGGCAATGCCAGCTTCGTCGAGCGCGCGCCGGCGGCGGTGGTCGAGCAGGAGCGCGGGCGGCTGGCGGGGTTCAGCGAGACGGTGGCGAAACTGCGGGCGCAGCGGGCCCGCCTCGGCTGACCGCTCGCGCGGCGCGTCACCCTGGCCGCGTGCTCGCTGTGAGGAGTGCGCCGGGCGTGGGGCGGGGGCCGCGAGTGCGGGGGCGGTGCTGCGCCCCGCTTCGCGGGGTTCGCTCGCCTTCCTCGTCCGCGGCGGCTCGGGCGCAACTCGCGAGCCCTTTGGGCTCGCTCGGACAGCGCCCTCGCTGATCGCCGCTCCCTTCGGAAGCGCTCGCCGCGCACAAGCCCCCGCACTCGCGGCCCCCGCCCCACGCCCTCGCCATCTCGAAATGCGACGCACGCGGCCAGGGTGACGCGCTGCGCTCGCTCATGCCTGGCAAAGCGAACGCCGCGGTCAAAGTCATGCGCGACCGAACGATTGTCGCGACGACATCGCGCGCCACTTTCGAGTCCTTCGGGCTTCCAGCACCGAGCCCGAATCGGCACGCCCGCGCGCCGCAACGTATCGAGCGCGCGGAGGGGGATGGGGATGCGCACCCGTGTGCGCTGGCGCGGGAGCGCAGTGAAGACCCGGCGAGCGAAGCGAGAGCGGAACGCTGTCTGAAGCCCGCCAAAGGCGGGCTGAGTTGCGTTCCGCGACGGGGCTGAACGTCCGCGCGACCAAGCGTTTCCGCGAAGCGGGCAGCGCACCCGGGTGCGCATCCCCACCTCCCCCTCCGCGCGCCCGCCCCAACGTCCCGACGCGCGGGCGAGCCGAAACGGGATCAGCCCACCGTGCAGTAGCCGCCGTCCACCAGCATCACCGTGCCCGTCATGTACCGCGCCGCATCCGAGCACAGGAACAGGATCGGGTCGGCGATCTCGGACGGGTCGGCCCAGCGGCCCATCGGAATGCGCGACATGATCTGGGCGTGGCGATCGGGGTTGTCGCGCGCGCCCTTCGACAGGTTGGTCACGATCCAGCCGGGCGCGACCGCGTTCACGCGGATGCCGTCGGCCGCGTAGGCGGCGGCCAGCGACATGGTCAGGTTGCGCACCGCGCCTTTCGAGGCCGAGTAGGCGGGCTGCTTCGGGCCGCCGAACACGGTCATCACCGAGGCGATGAACACGATGGCGCCCTTGCTCCTGGCGAGCAGCGGCCGCGCGGCGGTGGACACGCGCATGCCGCCCGACACGTTGACGTCGAGCACCTTGTCGAACATCACCGGATCGTGCTCGGCGTCGCGCATGATCATGCCCGCGCTGTTGACGACCACATCAAGCGCGTCGAGCCCGCCGACCAGAGCATCGACCGCGGCCTTGTCGGACACGTCGAGCGCGCGCACGTCGATGCCGGCGAAATCGGGGTTGGTCCGCGCCGCGGCGATCTCCTCGGGCGTGAAGCCGCAGGCGACGACGCGCGCGCCGGCTCGCTTGAAGGCCAGGCTGGTCGCGGCGCCGATGCCCGAGGTGCCGCCGGTGACCAGCACCGTCTTGCCCGAATAGTCGAAGGAGACGTTCATGTCAGCGGCGCTTGAGGAAGAAGGTCCACTCGCGGTCGCCGGCGTCGGTGCGCAGCAGCTCGTGGCCGGTCTGGCGGGAGAAGGCCTGGAAGTCGCGCTGCGATCCGGGGTCGGTGGACATGACCTTGAGCACCTGCCCGCTCTGCAGCTCGGCAAGCGCCTTCTTTGCGCGGAGGATGGGTAGCGGGCAGTTGAGCCCGCGCGCGTCGACCTCGCGGTCGAACGAGATGGCGGTGTCTGTCATGGCTGGTCGCTGTTCGTTGTCGTTGATGGCCGGACGGAAACTGACAAAAATCAAGTCTAGCAGCAGCCGCGCGACCCGGATCGATCGGCCGGCAAGGGGGCCGGCGTTCTCAGACGACGCCCAGCGCGCCGGCCAGGGCACCGGTCGCGATCAGCCACAGCGGGTTGCGCCGGCTGAAGAGGAAGAAGCCGAAGGCGGCCACGGAGAGCGCCCAGAGCTTCCAGTCGACGTTGTTGGCCACCGAAATGATCCAGCCGGCCGCGAGGGTGAGGCCGATCGCGATCGGCGACAGGCCGCGCCGGATCGACCGGACGAGCCGGCCGCTCGCGTTCGCGGCGCGCCAGCGGTTCCCGAAGAAGCAAAGCACGCTGGACGGCAACAGGATGCCCGCGGTCGCAGCGAGCGCGCCAGGGGCGCCCGCGGCCTGCCAGCCCAGCAGGGTCACGAACAGGATGTTGGGGCCCGGCGCGGCGTGGGCCAGCGCGATCGCGTCGGTGAACTGCGCGTCGGTCATCCAGCCACGCTGGTCGACCAGGTAGCGGTTCATTTCGGGCGAAGTGCCGAGCGCGCCGCCGATCGCCAGCAGCGACAGCGACAGGAAGTGCAGGAAGAGCTGCAGGAGGTCGGTGCCGCTCACCGGCCGCTCCCGCCCGTGTCCGCGCCGGGAACGTCATTCGCCGCATCGCGCGGGCGCTCGGCGATCCAGGCCAGGCCGATCGCGACCGGCGCGACCGCCGCCAGCACCCAGGCCATCGGCAGGCGCAGCACCGCGATGCCGGCGAAGGCGGCAGCGCCGAAGGCCAGCCAGCGCCAGCGGCCGGCAAAGCCCTGCCCGAGCCGCACCGCAGTGGCCAGCAGGAGTCCGGCCGCCACCGCGGCCATCGCGCTGACCGCGCGCTGCAGCCAGGCGATCTCGGCAAAGCGATCGTAGGCGACCGCGATCGACAGCACGATGACCGCCGGGAAGGTCAGCATGCCGGCCAGCGCCACCACCGCCCCGCGCCAGCCGAACCAGCGGTCGCCGGCCATCAGCGCCAGGTTGCAGACGTTCGGCCCGGGCATCAGCTGCCCGAAGGCCAGCAGCTCCACGAAGTCCTCGCGGCTCAGCCAGCGCCGCTCGTCGACCAGCACCCGCTGCGCCCAGGGCAGCACTCCGCCGAAGCCGTGCAAGGCCAGGCGGCTGAACACGAGGAAGAGCTCGAGCAGCGAGGCGGGGCGGTTCAATCCCGCTCCTCCTGCCGCAGCCCGCGCCAGACATGCGCGCCGCCGCCGGCGATCAGCAGCGCCATGCCCCAGAAGATCGCCGACAGGCCGAAGGCCGCGCCGAAGGCGCCGAAGGCGGTGGGCAGGAAGGTCTGCGTGCCGTTGATCAGGGTCATCCGCAGGCCGGCCGCCTCGCCGATGCGGTCGTGGGGCGACGCCCGGTACAGCACCGCCATCATCATCGGTTGCGCCACGCCCAGCCCCAGGCCCAGCAGGAAGGACAGCGCCAGCATCGTGGAGAGCACCGGGAACACCGGATAGGCCAGGTAGACCAGCGCAGCCACGGCCATGGCGCCGAGCACCGGCGGCCAGTCGCCGACCCGTCCGGCCAGCCAGGGAATCGTCAGCCGCACGATGAAGGTGGCGACCGAGAAGGCCCCGAGCACCAGGCCGATCTTCGAGGCCGAGATTCCGAGCGATGCGCCGTACAGCGGCACCAGGAACTGGTGCACGTCCCAGGCCGACGAGAGCACCACCACCGACAGGTACAGGCGCCTGAGTTCCGGCGTGCCGAGCAGATCCATGAGCCGCGTCGGCGGCGCCGGGGGGCCCGCCACCTGCGGCCCGGGCGCCGGCAACTCGCGCGTCAGCGATGCGCGCAGCAGCACGGCCAGGGTCGCCAACGCCGCCGCCGCCAGCAGCGCGAAGGTCCAGCGATGGCCGATCAGGTCGATCGCCACGCCGGCGCTCGTCGGCCCGAGGAATCCGGACATCGAGAAGCCGAGCGCCATCAGGCTGAAGTTGGCGGTGCGGGACGCGTCGCCGCCGATCATGCCGGCCGCCTTCTGGACCGCCAGGTAGTAGCCCATCATGCCCAGCCCGATCGTGACGCTGGCCAGGTACATCGCGCCGATGTCCCAGGTGAGGAAGGGAACGGCCACGCCGAAAGCCAGCAGGCCGGTGCCCGCGAGCATCGGCAGGCGCATGCCGACCCGGTCGATCCAGCGACCGGCCGGCACCGCCAGGAACATCGGAAGCAGCCCGTAGAAGGACAGCAGCAGCCCGATCGCGAAGGGCGACGCGCCGAGTTCCAGCGCGCCGAGCGGAATCGCGACCCGGCTGCCGGCGAAGGCCGTGTGGTTCAGGACAGTCAGCGCGACCAGCAGCCGGATGGGCGTCAGCCTCATGGGCGGGCGTGCCTCATCGGCATGGGGCGCCCCGGCGACCGGCCGTTCGCACCGGGGACGCCGTCTCCGTCAGACGCGTTCGCGCACCCAGTCGGCCACCGAAGCCAGCGCCTGGGGCAGCTTGGCGGGTTCGGTGCCGCCGGCCTGGGCCATGTCGGGCCGGCCGCCGCCCTTGCCGCCCACCTGGCTGGCGACGAAGTTGACCAGCTCGCCGGCCTTGACCCTGGCGGTGGCGTCGGCGGTGACCCCTGCGATCAGGCTCACCTTGCCGCCGTCCACGCCCGCCAGCACGATGGCCGCGCTGCCGAGCTTGTCCTTGAGCTTGTCCATGGTCTCGCGCAACGTCTTGACGTCGGCGCCGTCGAGCGAGGCGGCGAGCACCCGCAGCCCGCCCACCTCGACCGCCTGCCCGGCGAGGTCGTCGCCCTGCGAGGCGGCGAGCTTGGACTTGAGCCGCGCCAGTTCCTTCTCGGCGGACTTGACCTGCTCCAGCATCTGGCCCAGCTTGGCCGAAAGTTCCGAAGCCGGCGCCTTCAGCGCGGCGGCGGCCTCGTTGACCGTGTCCTCGAGCTGCTGCACCCAGGCCAGCGCGTTCTCGCCGGTGACCGCCTCGACGCGGCGGATGCCGGCTGCCACGCCGCCTTCGGAGACGATCTTGAACAGGCCGATGTCGCCGGTGCGCTCCACGTGCGTGCCGCCGCACAGCTCGCGCGAGGTGCCGATGTCGAGCACGCGGACCCGGTCGCCGTATTTCTCGCCGAACAAGGCCATTGCCCCGTGCTTGACCGCCTCGTCGAAGCCCATCAACCGGGCCTGCGTGGCGGCGTTGGCGAGGATCTCGCGATTGACGATGGCCTCGATGCGGCGCACCTCGTCGTCGGTGAGCGGCGCGTTGTGCGAGAAGTCGAAGCGGGTCTTGTCGGGATCGACCAGCGAGCCCTTCTGCTGCACGTGGGTGCCCAGCACCTCGCGCAGCGCCTTGTGCATCAGGTGCGTGGCCGAGTGGTTGCGCACGGTGCGCGCGCGGCGCTCGGCGTCGACCTCGGCGGTGACCGTGTCGCCGACCTTCAGCGCGCCCGACAGCAGGCGGCCGTGGTGGCCGAAGACCTCGGCCTGGATCTTCTGGGTGTCTTCCACCGCGAAGCGCACCGCGCGGTCGGCCGACCACAGTTCGCCGGCGTCGCCGACCTGGCCGCCCGACTCGGCATAGAACGGGGTGTTGTCGAGCACGACCACGCCCTGCTGGCCGCCCTGCATGGCGGGCACCGACACGCCGTCGACGTAGAGCGCCAGCACTTTCGCGCCCTCGAGCGCGAGCCGATCGTAGCCGTGGAAGGCGGTGGACTGGCCGTCGTAGTCGAGGCCGGCCGCCATCTTGAACTTGCCGGCGGCGCGCGCCTGCTCGCGCTGGCGGTTCATGGCCGACTCGAAACCGGACTCGTCGACGCTCACGCCGCGCTCGCGACAGACGTCGGCGGTCAGGTCGAGCGGGAAGCCGTAGGTGTCGTAGAGCTTGAAGGCGGTCTCGCCGTCGAGCCGCGTGGCGCCGCCCGCCAGCGCCGCCTCGAGGATCGCCATGCCGTGCTCGAGCGTTTCGCCGAAGCGCTCTTCTTCCTGGGCCAGCACCTGGGCCACCCGGTCGCGCGCGGCGCGCAGCTCGGGATAGGCATCGCCCATGGCCCGATCCAGGTCGGCGACCAGACGATGGAAGAAGGGCTGCGACTGGCCGAGCTTGTGGCCGTGGCGCAGGGCGCGGCGGACGATCCGGCGCAGGACGTAGCCACGCCCCTCGTTGCCGGGAATGACGCCGTCGACGATCAGGAAGGCGCAAGCGCGGATGTGATCGGCGATGACCCGCAGCGACGGATTGGCCAGGTCGGTGCAGCCCGTTTCGCGCGCGGCCGCGGCGATCAGCACCTGGAAGAGGTCGATCTCGTAGTTGCTGTGCACGTGCTGAAGCACCGCGGCGATCCGCTCGAGCCCCATGCCGGTGTCCACGCAGGGGCGCGGCAGCGGGTGCAGCGTGCCGCTGGCGTCGCGGTCGTACTGCATGAAGACCAGGTTCCAGATCTCGATGTAGCGGTCGCCGTCGGCCTCGGGCGACCCCGGAGGCCCGCCCCAGACCGCGGGGCCGTGGTCGTAGAAGATCTCGCTGCAGGGGCCGCAGGGGCCGGTGTCGGCCATCTGCCAGAAGTTGTCCGAGGCGTAGGGCGCGCCCTTGTTGTCGCCGATGCGCACGATGCGCTCGGCCGGCACGCCGATCTCCTTCGCCCAGATGTCATGGGCCTCGTCGTCGTCCTGGTAGACGGTGACCCAGAGCTTTTCCTTCGGCAGGCCGTAGACCCCGGTGAGCAGTTCCCAGGCGTAGGCGATGGCCTCGCGCTTGAAGTAGTCGCCGAAGGAGAAGTTGCCGAGCATCTCGAAGAAGGTGTGATGCCTGGCGGTGTAGCCGACGTTCTCGAGATCGTTGTGCTTGCCGCCGGCCCGCACGCTGCGCTGCGACGAGGTGGCGCGCTTGTACGGGCGATGCTCCTTGCCGAGGAATACGTCCTTGAACTGGACCATGCCGCTGTTGGTGAAGAGCAGCGTGGGATCGTTGGCCGGCACCAGCGGGCTCGAAGGAACGATCGTGTGCCCCTTCGATTCGAAGAAGCGCAGGAATTTCTCGCGGATCTCGGCCGACTTCATGGCGTGCTCGGAGCTCGTCTAGGTGGGAACTGAGGGGGGAACTCAAGAGGAAATTCTGGGCAACCTGTGATTCTACCCAATCATGGCGAACCAATGACGCCAAAAAGAGACGCCAAAAAGAAGGGCGCCCAGAGGCGCCCGAAAGGGGGAGGAGGGGGCAGAGAGCATCTGGCTCCCTGAAGGTGGTCTGCCGTGGCGTCGATTCCTGACGCTCAGCGGCCGCGGCCGCCGGCCACGCCGCCGCCGGTGCCGCCGCGCATGCCCTGGCCGCCACCGGTGCCGTCCTGACGGCGCTGCATCGGGTGCTCGCGCTCGCGGATCCGCTTGCGTTCCTGAAGTCGGGCTGGATCGCCCTGCCGCATGCCCTGGCCCGCGCCGGGATTGGCGTTCGGACCGGGGCCGAACTGCTGCCCGGCGCCCTGGCCCGGCCCGGGACCGAATTGCTGACCGGCGCCCTGGCCCGGACCGCGGCCGAAGGCCTGACCGGCAGACGGGGTGGCCGGCGTGGCCGGAACCGCGGCAGTGCCGGCGGCCGGATTGGCGGGCGTTGCCGGGACGGCCGGCGTGGCAGGGGTCTGGGCCCACGCCGAGATCGCTGCACTGGAAAGCAGGCCGGCAATCAGGATCCTGGTACGCATCGCGTGCTCCTTCGGTTCGTGAACTCGATCCGGCGCGTCGTCCGCGCCGCGTCGAGGACATCTTGTCGCGGCAGCGCTGCCCGAGGGGTGTCGAAATCAAGAATCCTGTAACTTTCCGTAATTGCGCCCTCGCCATTGCTGACAAATGTTCGATTCCAGCCCCGTCTGCTCCAACGACTGCAGCGCGTTGCGCGCTTGAGGCCCCTCCCGGGCATGGACAGGCGCACCCGAATCCTCGCTGCGCTGGCCGCGCTGATGGTCGGCGCCGTGCTGGCTGCCGCAGTGATGCTCTCGATCCGCTACGAGCGCAGCGAGCGGCAAGAGGCGGTGCTGCGCGCCACCGAGGACGCGGTCGCCGCCATCCGGGCGCGCATGGCCGACACCGAACGCCGCCTGGGCCTGCTGGCCGCCGAGCTGCAGCGAAGCGATGCGGCCCAGCACTTCGCGCGGATGGCGCACGAACTGCTCGCCGAGGAAAACGCGCTGCTGCGCGTCGAGTGGCGTGACGACTCCGGCGCGCTGCTGCACGGCGCGGGGGCGCCCGCGCCCCGCCCGAAGCTGGACTCATCGCTGCGCGGCAAGCTGGGCTTCGAGGCGATGCTGGCGCTGCGCTCGGCGATCGAGTTCGACCGCCCGCTGTACTCGCGCCCCTACTACGTGAGTTTCGGCGACAGCAGCGGCTTCGAGGTCACCGAGCTGGCGGTCCCGGTCGAAGGCAGCGCGAACGAGGCGCTGGTCGCCGTGTACTCGATGCCGCTGCTGATCGACGGCACGCTGCCGGCCTCGCTGCTGCGCTCCCACCAGGTCTACCTCACCGAGACCGACGGCACCTTCGTCGCCCGCTCGTCCGTGCGCCTTCACGGCGCCGGCATCTACACCGCGTCGGTGCCGCTGGAGCTGCCGGGGATGTCGCTGCAGCTGCGCACCAACAGCGCGCAGGGCTCCCCCAAGCTGATCCCCAACCTGCTGACCGCGCTGCTGATCGCGGTCACGCTGGGCCTGCTGGCCAGCGGCGCGCTGCTGTGGCGCGACAGCCGGCTGCGCGCCCGCGCCGAGCGCGAGTTGCGCGACCAGCACGCCTTCCGCAAGGCGATGGAGGACTCGCTGTTCACCGGCCTGCGCGCCCGCGACCTCGACGGCCGGATCACCTACGTCAACCCGGCTTTCTGCCGGATGACCGGTTACACCGCCGAGGAACTGGTGGGCCGGGCCCCGCCCATGCCTTACTGGCTGCCCGATCTGGTGCAGGACGGCCGGCCGCGGCTCGACCGGATGCGCGGCTCCGACGCGATGCGCCTGGGCTACGAGACCGAGTTCGTGCGACGCGACGGCGAGCGCTTCCCGGTGCTGATCTTCGAGGCGCCGCTGATCGACGAGCGCGGGCGGCAGACCGGCTGGATGGGCTCGATCCTGGACGTCAGCGAGCAGCGTCGGGTCGAGACGCTCGCCCGCGTCCAGCAGGAAAAACTGCAGGTGAACGCGCGGATGGCCCTGCTCGGCGAGGTGGCCTCCGCGCTGTCGCACGAGCTCAACCAGCCGCTCGCCGCGATCGCGAGCTACGCCACCGCCGGCGAGAACCTGCTGGCAGCCGGCAGGCCTGGCGAATCCGAGGATCCCGCGCAACCGACGCGCGCCGGGGACGGCGGCAGCGTCGGCGCATTGCGCACCGCGCTGTCACGGATCCGCGACCAATCCGAGCGGGCCGGCCAGGTCATCCGCAGCGTCCAGGCCTTCATGCGACGGCGGCACGTCGATCGCGCGCCGATCCGCTTCGACGCGCTGCTGGCCTCGATCGAGCCGCTGATCCAGCTCCAGGCGCGGCGATCGGCCTGCACACTGAACTGGCGCGCCGACCCCGACACGATCGTGCTCGGCGACCGCACGATGCTCGAGCAGGTCATGCTGAACCTGACCCGAAACGCCATCGAGGCGATGGAGCAGTCGAAGGCGGATCGGCGCGTGCTCGAGGTCGAAGCGCGACGAGAGCCACCGGGCGGTGGCGCCGTGGCGGTCGAGGTGCGCGACCGCGGCGCAGGCGTGGCGCCCGAGGTCGCGCCGCAGCTCTTCAGCGCCTTCGTGACGACCAAGCCCGAGGGCCTGGGCATCGGCCTGAGCCTGTGCCGCTCGGTGATCGAGGCCCACGGCGGCAGGCTGCGCTACCTGCCCCGGGAAGGCGGCGGGGCGGTGTTCCGCTTCGAGCTGCCCGCCGCGGAGGCCCGCTCGTGAGCGCCGGCACCGTGTTCGTCGTCGAGGACGACGACGCGCTGGCCGACGCGCTCGCCTTCCTGCTGGCGTCGCGAGGGCTCGCGGTGAAGCGCCACGACTCCGCCGAGGCCTTCCTCCGGCAGCTGCGGGACAACCCGGGCTGGCCGGAGCAGCCCGCCTGCCTGCTGCTCGACGTCCGGATGCGCGGCATGTCCGGGCTCGAGCTCTTCGACCTTCTGCAGCGCGAGCGCCCGGGGCTCGCGGCACCGGTCGTGTTCCTGAGCGGACACGGCGACATCCGGATGGCGGTCGACGCGGTCAAGCGCGGCGCCTTCGACTTCTTCGAAAAGCCGTTCAGCGACAACCGGCTGGCCGATCGGCTGATCGAGGCGCTCGGCGAATCCGCCCGGCGCATCGCCGCCGCCCGCGGCGCGGCCAGCGTGGAGTCCCGCCTTGCGCGGCTCAGCGCCCGCGAGCGCGAGGTCATGGACCGGGTGCTCGAAGGCCGCTCCAACAAGCTGATCGCGCAGGACCTAGGCATCAGCATGCGCACGGTGGAAGTGCACCGATCGAACGTCTTCGCCAAGATGGAAGTGCGCAGCGCGGTGGAGCTCGCCCGCCTGCTCGCGCCGGGCGAAGGCTGAGCGCGCGGTTATCATCCGCGCAACCGACAACCGACCGAGGACCGAGCCATGAAAGACAGGATCGCCCGCGCTTCGCGGCCTGCGAGCGCACTCGCCCGCCGTTCAGCGACCCGCGTGCTGGCCGCCGGCGCGCTGATGCTGGCGAGCGCCATCCCGTTCACGATCGCGCCCGCCGCGGCGCAGGCCTGGCCTTCCAAGCCCATCCGCTTCGTGGTGCCCTACCCGCCGGGCGGACCGCTGGACTCGGTCGCCCGCGCGCTCGCCGAATCGCTTCGCGATCCGCTCGGCCAGACGGTGGTCGTCGAGAATCGGCCGGGGGCGGGCGGCAACCTGGGGGCCGACAACGTGGCCAAGTCGGCGCCCGACGGCTATTCGATCGTGATGGGCGCGGTGGCCACCCATGCGATCAACCCGTACCTGTACGCGAAGATGCCCTACGACGCGAACCGCGATTTCGCGCCGGTCACCCGCGTGGCCACGGTACCCAACGTGCTGGTGATGAACCCCGAGACCGCGAAGGAGCTGGGCATCGGCTCGGTCGAGGACCTGGTCGCCTACGCGCGCAGCCACCCCGGCAAGCTGAACTACGCTTCGGGCGGCAACGGCAGCGCGGGCCACCTGGCGGGCGAGCTGTTCAAGGCGCAGGCGAAGGTCAGCATGGTCCACATCCCCTACAAGGGCGCGGCGCCGGCCCAGCTGGGCCTGCTGGGCGCGCAGACCGACCTGATGTTCGACAACCTCGCCTCGGCCGCCCCGCAGATCCGCGCCGGCAAGCTGAAGGCCTTCGCGGTGACCACCTCGCAGCGCTCGGGCTTCTTCCCCGAGCTGCCGACGGTGGCAGAGAGCGGGCTGCCCGGCTTCGACATCAGCACCTGGTTCGGCGTGTTCGCACCGGCCGGCACGCCGCCGGCGATCGTCGACCGCCTGAACGCCGAGTTCGGCAAGGCCCTGGCCTCGCCCGCGATACGCGAGCTGCTGGCCAAGCTGGGCGCCGAGCCGTCGCCGTTGAGCCCGGCGGACTTCGCGGCCTTCGTGCGCACGGAGCAGGCCAAGTACGAGAAAGTGGTCAAGGCATCGGGGGCGCGGGTCGACTGACGGAAGACCGGCGGAGGGCGGTCCGGCCCTTGCGGGCATTGTGGATTTCCCGCATGGCCGGTCCCGGAACCGCGGATTAAGATCGCGAGTTGCCGCGGCGGCGAGAAGCCGCCGGGGCCGCGCGCAGGGCGGCCAGAAAGAGCGGCCAGAGGGCGGCAGACAAAAGGCGCGCCAGGCCTTCGCCCGCAGGCATTTCGAACAACAGGGGGAGTTTCATGCGTTTGAGGAACCAGCAGGATTTCTGGGCCGGGGTGATGTTCACCCTCATCGGCGTGCTGTTCGCCTTCTTCTCCACCTCCTACGAGGTGGGCACCGCCGCCCGGATGGGTCCCGGTTACTTCCCGCTGCTCCTCGGCATCCTGCTGGCGCTGCTGGGCCTGATCATCGGCTGGCGCTCCTTTGCCGCCTCGCATCCGAAATCCACGCTCGCCCGGACGGGCTGGCGCGAGATCCTGCTGATCCTCGGCTCGGTGGCCCTGTTCGGCGCCACGCTGTCCACCCTGGGCATGGTGATCGCGATCGTGCTGCTGATCCTGGTCGCGTCCATCGCCAGCCACGAGTTCACCTGGAAAGGAACGATCCTGTCCATCGTCGTGCTGCTGATCATGTCCGAACTCGTGTTCGTCAAGGGACTGGAACTGCAATTCCCGGTCTGGCCGACGTTCCTGACCAACTGAAGCCGAGGCCTTGCACATGGAAATCCTTGCCAATCTCGGTCTGGGCTTCGCCACGGCGCTGAGCTTCGACAATCTCTTCTACTGCTTCGTGGGGGTGCTGCTCGGCACGCTGATCGGCGTGCTGCCCGGCCTCGGCCCGCTCGCGACCATCGCGATGCTGCTGCCGATCACCTACAAGATGACCGACCCGACGACCGCGCTGATCATGCTCGCCGGCATCTACTACGGCGCGCAGTACGGCGGCTCGACCACGGCCATCCTGGTCAACCTTCCGGGCGAGACCTCGTCGGTGGTGACCACCCTCGACGGCTATCAGATGGCCCGCAACGGGCGTCCCGGCCCGGCGCTGGCCATCGCGGCGATCGGCTCCTTCTTCGCTGGCTCGGTCGCCACGATCATGATCGCGGCCTTCGCGCCGCCGATGGCCGAGATCGCCTTCAAGTTCGGCCCGGCCGAGTACTTCTCGCTCATGGTCATGGGCCTGATCGCGGCGGTGGTGCTGGCGCACGGTTCGATCATCAAGGCGCTGGCCATGGTCGTGTTCGGCCTGCTGCTCGGCATGGTGGGCACCGACGTGAACTCGGGCGTGGCCCGCTTTTCCTTCGACATCCCGGAACTGACCGACGGCCTGAGCTTCACCGCGGTGGCCATGGGCATCTTCGGCTTCGGCGAGATCATCGCCAACCTGGAGCAGCGCGAGAACCGCGAGGTGTTCACCAAGAAGGTCGGGCGCCTGCTGCCGAGCTGGGAAGAGTTCAAGCGATCGATCGCGCCGATCATCCGGGGCACCGCGCTCGGCTCCTTCCTGGGCGTGCTGCCGGGCGGGGGCGCCGTGCTGTCCTCGTTCACCTCCTACGCCATCGAGAAGAAGATGTCGAAGACGCCGGAGAAATTCGGCACCGGCATGATCGAAGGCGTGGCCGGCCCCGAGGCCGCGAACAACGCCGGCGCCCAGACCTCGTTCATCCCGATGCTCACGCTGGGCATCCCGACCAACGCGGTCATGGCGCTGATGGTGGCGGGCATGATGATCCACAACATCCAGCCGGGGCCGCAGGTCATGACCAGCAACCCCACGCTGTTCTGGGGCCTGATCGCCTCGATGTGGATCGGCAACGCGATGCTGGTCATCCTGAACCTGCCGCTGATCGGCATCTGGATCCGCCTGCTCACCGTGCCCTACCGGATCCTGTACCCGGCGATCCTGCTGTTCTGCTGCGTGGGCGTCTACTCTGTCAACAACAACGTCTTCGACGTGTTCATGACGATCCCCTTCGCGATCCTCGGCTACCTGTTCCGCAAGTTCGGCTGCGAGCCGGCGCCGCTGCTGCTCGGCCTGGTGCTGGGCCAGCTCATGGAGGAGTACCTGCGGCGCGCGATGACCATCTCGCGCGGCGACTGGTCGATCTTCGTGACCCGGCCGCTGTCGCTCACGCTGCTGATCATCGCCGCGGTGCTGCTGGTGATCGTGTTCCTGCCGGCCATCGCGAAGAAGCGCGAGGAGGCCTTCGCCGAGGAACAGGACTGACGGGGCTTCGGCTTTCGCGCTCCCGAAGGGCCCCGAGAGGGGCCCTTTCCGCTGAAGGGCCCCGCTCGGGGCCCTTTCCTTTCTCCGACCCGGGTTTTGCTATCCTCGCCGGTCTGGTTCCTGCCCGGCGACAGTCTCCGCGCGGGCGGCCCGAAACCCGGGCCGGGCATTCCGGCCCGCTCATCCTTTCTCTGGCACTTCGATCATGAAGAAGCTTCTCGCCCTCGTCGCGGCCGCCATGATGGCCGTTGCCACAGCCCCCGCCTCCGCGCAGTCCTGGCCCTCGCGCCCGATCAAGCTGGTGATCCCCTTCCCTGCCGGCGGCGCCACCGACATCGTGGGCCGCACGATCGCGCAGAAGCTGTCGGCCGCGCTGGGCCAGAACGTGGTGGTCGAGAACCGGCCGGGCGCCGGCGGCACGATCGGCGCGGATCAGGTCGCGAAGGCCGCGCCCGACGGCTACACGATCCTGATGGCCACCAGCTCCACCCACTCGATCGGCCCGCTGATCAACCCGAAGATCCCCTACGACCCGTTCAAGGACTTCGCGCCGGTGGCCCACGTGGCCAGCGCCCCGAGCGTGCTGGTGGTGGGCGGCAGCTCGCCGGTCAAGTCGGCCACCGAGCTGATCGACCTGCTGAAGAAGAATCCCGGCAAGTACAACTTCGGCTCGAGCGGCATCGGCACCTATCCGCACCTGGCGGCCGAGATGTTCAAGTGGCGGGCGGGCAACCTGTTCGTCGTCCACATTCCCTACCGCGGCACCGGCCTGGTGATTCCCGACCTGGTCTCGGGGCAGATCACCTTCCTGATGGACAGCATCGTCTCGGCGCAGAGCCACATCCAGGACGGCCGGATCAAGCCGCTCGCGGTCAGCGGCGCGGTGCGTTCCAAGTCCCTGCCCGACGTGCCCACCTTCAAGGAGATCGGCGTGACCGGCATGGAGATCTCGAACTGGTTCGGCGTGTTCGCGCCGGCCGGCACGCCGGCCGACGTGGTGCAGCGCCTGAACCGCGAGCTGAACACGATCGTCAGGCAGCCCGACGTGGTCGAGCGCTTCGACCGGGTGGGCGCCGAGCCGGCCACCGGCTCGCCGGAGCAGTTCGCCAAGCTCTATCGCACCGAGAGCGAGAACTGGCAGGCGGTGATCAAGCGGGCCAACATCAAGCTCGATTGAAGCGCATGGCGGCGATGATGAGCGAAACCGATACGTCGCGGCCGGCCTCGGCGCCGGCCCTGCCCAAGGTCCTGGCCTTCGACGTGTTCGGCACGGTGGTCGACTGGCACGGCTCGATCGTGCGCGAAGTGTCGGCGCTGCGCCTGCCGGTGGACCCCGGCCAGTTCGCGATCGCGTGGCGAGCCGGCTACCGGCCGGCGATGGCGCGGGTGCGCGGCGGCGAGCTGGGCTGGACGAAGATCGACGACCTGCACCGGATGATCCTCGACGACATCCTGGTGAAGTTCGGCCTCGAGGACATGGACGAGGCCATGCGCCGGCACCTGAACCTCGTCTGGCACCGGCTCGATCCCTGGCCCGACGCGGTCGAGGGCCTGCGCCGGCTGAAGTCGAAGTTCACCCTCTGCACGCTGTCCAACGGCAATCTCGGCCTGCTCGCCGACATGGCCAAGCGCGCCGGCCTGCCCTGGGACCTGATCCTGTCGGCCGAAGTGTTCCGGCACTACAAGCCCGACCCCGAGGCCTACCTGGGCGTGTGCGAAGTCTTCGATGTGGCGCCCGCCGAGATGATGCTGGTGGCGGCGCACCAGGATGACCTGGCCGCGGCGCGCGCCTGCGGCTGCCGCGCGGCCTACGTGGAGCGCCGCTTCGAGTTCGGCCCCACGCTGCCCAAGGACGTGAGCCCGGACCCGGCCAACGACTGGCACGCCACCGATTTCCTGGATCTCGCCCGGCAGCTCGGCTGCTGAGCATTCATAGGACCCCCGACGATGACCTATCCCTTCAACTGGGCCAAGAACTATCCCACCGTCCGCACCCCGGTGTTCGCCCGCAACGTGGTGTCGACCTCGCAGCCGCTGGCCGCGCAGGCCGGTCTCCGGATGCTGCTGGCCGGCGGCAATGCGGTCGACGCGGCGATCGCCGCCGCGGCCGCGATCACCATCGTCGAGCCGGTCTCCTGCGGCCTGGGCAGCGACGCCTTCGCGATCGTCTGGGACGGCCGCGAGCTGCACGGCCTGAACGCCTCGGGCACCGCGCCGGCGGCCTGGGACCTCGACTACTTCAAGCGCAAGCACGGCGAGAAGATGCCGGCCCGCGGCTGGGACACCGTCACCATTCCCGGCGTGATCGCCGGCTGGGTTGCGCTGCACGAGAAGTTCGGCAAGCTGCCCTTCGCCGACCTGATGCAGCCGGCGATCGAGCTGGCCGAGCGCGGCTACGGCATGACGCCCATCGTCCAGCGCAAGTGGGCCGCCCAGGTGCCGATCCTGAAGGACCAGCCGGGCTTCGCCGAGGTCTTCATGCCGAACGGGCGCGCGCCGGCGATCGGCGAGCGCTTCGTGCTCAAGGGCGCGGCCGCCACGCTGCGGCGCATCGCCGAGAGCAAGGGCCGCGACTACTACGAGGGCGAGACCGCCGAGAAGCTGGTGGCCTGGTCGAACCAGCACGGCGGCGCGATGACGCTGGCCGACCTCCGCGGCTACGCGCCCGACTGGTGCGGCACCATCGCCAAGGACTACCGCGGCTACACGCTGCACGAGATCCCGCCCAACGGCCAGGGCATCGCCGCGCTGATGGCGCTGGGCATGCTGTCGCACTTCGACCTGCCGAACATGGACCCGGACTCGGCCGAATGCCGGCACCTGCAGATCGAGGCGATGAAGCTGGCCTTCGCCGACGTGTACCGCTGGGTGGCCGACATCCGCCACATGACCGAAGTCACGCCCGAACACCTGCTCGACGACGGCTACCTGAAGCACCGCGCCTCGCTGATCTCGCGCGAGCGCGCCACCGACTTCAAGCACGGCATGCCGCCGTCGGGCGGCACGATCTACCTGAGCGCCGCCGACGAGAGCGGGATGATGATCTCGTTCATCCAGTCCAACTACATGGGCTTCGGCTCCGGCGTGGTGGTGCCCGAGATCGGCGTGTCGCTGCAGAACCGTGGCCACGGTTTCGTGCTCGACCCCAGGCATCCGAACTGCGTGGCGCCCGGCAAGCGGCCCTTCCAGACCATCATCCCCGCCTTCCTGATGAAGGACGGCAAGCCGCAGATGAGCTACGGCGTGATGGGCGGCAACATGCAGCCGCAGGGCCACATGCAGACGCTGTCGCGCATGCTCGACGCGAAGCAGCATCCGCAGGCCGCCTGCGACGCGCCGCGCTGGAAGGTCCACACCGGGCTCACCGTCGACGTCGAGGACACGATGGAGCCCGAGGTCGTCGAGGCGCTGCAGGCGCGCGGCCACTCGGTCAAGAAGATCAACGACCCGTACATGGACTTCGGCTCGGGCCAGTTCATCTGGCGCCTGACCGACGACATGGAAGACGGCTACGTGGCGGCCAGCGACAGCCGGCGCGACGGCTCGGCGGTGGGTTACTGATCGCCCGCCGGACCCAATACGGCGCGCCGTCCTGCAGCGGCGCGCGCAGCGACCCGCGACAGAGGAGAAAAGAAGATGAGCGAACGCAGCTACGACCCGGTCACCCCGCACAAGGTCGCCTTCCTGGGGCTGGGCGTGATGGGCTACCCGATGGCCGGCCACCTGAAGAGGGCTGGCCACGACGTGACCGTCTATAACCGCACCTCGGCCAAGGCCGACCAGTGGGCCGCCGAGTACGGCGGCAAGTCGGCCCCCACGCCGCGGCAGGCGGCGCACGGCGCCGACATCGTGTTCTGCTGCGTGGGCAACGACGACGACCTGCGCTCGGTGGTGCTGGGCGAGCACGGCGCCTTCGCCGGCATGAAGGCGGGCGCGGTGTTCGTGGATCACACCACTGCCTCGGCCGAAGTGGCGCGCGAACTGTTCGAGACCGCCAGGCACAAGAGTCTGGCCTTCGTGGACGCGCCAGTGTCCGGCGGCCAGGCCGGCGCGGTCAACGGCATGCTCACCGTCATGTGCGGCGGCGAGCAGGCGGACTTCGCCCGGGTCAAGCCGGTGGGCGTGGCCTACTCGCGCGCGTTCACGCTGGTGGGCGCGCCGGGCGCCGGGCAACTGGCCAAGATGGTCAACCAGATCTGCATCGCCGGCCTGGTGCAAGGCCTGTCCGAGGGCATCAACTTCGGCCTGGCCGCCGGCCTGGACATGAAGCTGGTGCTGGACGTGATCAACAAGGGCGCGGCCGGCTCCTGGCAGATGGACAACCGCGGCAGCACGATGGTCGACGACAAGTTCGACTTCGGCTTCGCGGTGGACTGGATGCGCAAGGACCTCGGCATGTGCCTGGACGAAGCCAAGCGCAACGGCGCGCCGCTGCCGGCCACCGCCCTGATCGACCAGTTCTACGGCGACGTGCAGCGCATGGGCGGCGGCCGCTGGGACACCTCCAGCCTGATCAAGCGGCTGCGCAAGGCGAAGTGACCGAGGGCCGATGCGCCGTCGTCGTCTCCTCGCCTCGCTCGCGCTCCTGGCCGCCGCCTCGGTTCTCGCCACCCGGATGGGCCTGCTCTCCGGAAAGCGCCCCGCCGGCCTCGGCCCTGTCGACGGCCGGCTGGCGCCGGTGCGCGAGCAACTCTGGAACTCGGTCAGCAGCTTCGCCAGCAGTGACTACCACCGGATCGCGCCGTTGGCCGCGGGGCCGGCACCGCGTGCGGCCTTCGCCCGGCTCGAAGCGCTCGTGACTGCCGATCCGGCCGCGGCCATCGTCGAGCGCCGGCCCGGCTACCTGTACGCCGAGTACACCAGCCGCTGGCTGCGCTTCGTGGACGACGTCGAATTCTTGCTCGACGAGGGAGCAGGCGTCATCCATGTACGATCGGCCTCCCGGCTCGGCCGCAAGGACTTCGGCGTGAATCGCGCCCGGATCGAGACGATTCGCGCAAGGCTCCAATCCGAACTCAGCAAACCACAAGGAATCGACACGATGAGCTACACCACCACCCCCTCCGGCCTGCAGTTCAACGACACCGTGGTCGGCAGCGGCGATGAGGCCCGCGCCGGCGACCGCGTCAGCGTCCACTACACCGGCTGGCTCTACGAGAACGGCCAGGCTGGCGCCAAGTTCGACTCCAGCAAGGACCGCGGTCAGCCCTTCGTGTTCCCGCTGGGCGCCGGCCATGTGATCCGCGGCTGGGACGAAGGCGTGCAGGGCATGAAGGTGGGCGGCACCCGGATGCTGGTGATCCCGGCCGACCTGGGCTATGGCGCGCGCGGCGCGGGCGGGGTGATTCCGCCGAACGCCACCTTGTTGTTCGAGGTGGAGCTGCTGGGGGTCTGAGGGCGGGTCAGAAGCTGTACCGATACTCGGCCCACAGTCGGTCGCTGTTGTCGAAGCGGCCGAACAGCCCCAGCGGGTTGCCGGCGAAGACGTCCACGCCAGCCCGGATCCGGCGATTCGCGTCAGGCTTCCAGGTGAGCATCGCGCGCAGCAGGCGATCGCTGCGATTCAGACTGGTGATGCCGAGGAACTCGGCATCGAGCCGACCGGTGAGGGCATGCGCGACCAGGAGGCTCATGCCGTTCTCGCGTCGATCCGTCCCCGTGGCCGCATCGTGGTCGAGGAAGGCCCGCTGGTAGAACTGCGCGTTGACGCGCCAGTCGTCGGCGGGCGTGAAGTCCAGGCTGGCCGCCCAGTCGATCGTGTCGAGCTCGGCCAGCCCGCTGCCGGCATCGAGCGGGAGCAGCCCGAACTTGCGGCCGCTGGTGTGGACGATCTCGGCCTTGGCCACGATGCCGTCGAAATCCTTGGACACCGTGCCACCGATCCGCGTGACCTTGTCGTAGCGGGCCTGGTAGACCACGGACTGCGGATCGGCCGGCGTGGCGCCGGGCACCAGCGAGCGATTGAAGGCCGCCTGGGTGTCGGGCGCCCGATAGACGAACGCGGTCAGGTCCCAGCCGCTGACCAGGGTGGACACCCGCGCGCCGATGCCCGAGTTCGACAGTCGGCGCGACGGCCGCTCATCGCCCAGGATGCTGTAGCCGTAACCCTGGTACTGCGGCGGCCATGGAAAGAACTCGGCACCGGGCTCTCCGATGCGATCCACCTCGGGGGCCGGCAGCCAGACAAGCTCCAGGTGCGTGTCGTCGCCGAACCACTCGGCGCGCGCCGCCCATTGAGGAATCCGGATCTGCTCGAACTCGGGCAACACGAAACTGCGCAGGTCCTTTGCCGACACCACGTCGGCGAAGAAGAGCCCGACCATCTCGCCCCACACGATGTTCTGCTTGCCCAGCCGGAACTCCCAGCTGCCGGCGCCGAAGTCCACGTAAGCCTCGCGCAGGCGCAGTTCGGCCCGCTGGTCGCGGCGCACGCCGGGCAGGTAGTGGTCCGAGATGCCGTAGGCGGCATCGAGGCTCGCCTGCGCGGAGAGCTTCCATTTGGCGCCGTTCTCCCAGGCGCCACGGCCCGCGAGTTCGGCCATGGTGCGCAGGTTCTGGAAATGACCGGGAGACTGCCAGCCATAGGCTGCGTCGACCTGCAACCAGCCGTTCCAGCGGGTGGGCTCGGCAGGCTTGAAGCCGAGGCCGGCCGGGCTCGCGGTCGAGACGCCGGTTTTCGTTGCGGTCTGCGCCTGTACGGATGGTAAGACGAAGGCCGACGGGATCGCGGTAGCCATCGCCCATGCCAGCATGAGTATCGCGCCGCGGGCAGTCCTCGGAGTGCGTTCGGGAATCATCGTTCCAGGGCTTCCATGGATGCGTCTGCATCGGCCTTGACCATCACCCAGCGGGATTGCTGCCTGACGCCCAGCCCGATGATGCGGCCGTCCTCGATGCGAACCAGGCGATCGGCGGCCGCCATCACGCTCTCGTCGTGCGTAGAGAACACGAAGGTGGTCCGGTACTTCTGGTTGATGGCCTTCATCAGTCGAAGGATCTCGCCGCCGGTCTGATGATCGAGATTCGCGGTCGGTTCGTCGGCCAGCACGATGCGCGGCTTGACCGCGAGCGCTCGCGCGATCGCCACCCGCTGGCGCTGGCCGCCCGACAGCTGGTTGGGGCGGTGGCCGGCGAACTTCGAGAGCCCCACCAGGTCCAGGAAGCGGGCGACGCGCTCCCGCCGCTCCTTCTTTCCCAGCTCGGGAAACTGCAGCAACGGATACTCGACGTTCTCCCAGGCAGTCAACACCGGGAACAGGTTGAAGGTCTGGAAGATGAAGCCGACCGTGCGCGCGCGATAGTCGGCGAGCTGGTCTGGCGTCCGGCCGCTGACGTCCCGGCCGTCGATGACGATGCGACCCGAGTCCGCGGTATCGATGCAGCCGATCAGGTTCAGCAAGGTAGACTTGCCGCTTCCAGAGGGGCCGGCAATCGCGAGAAACACGCCCTCGTCGATGCGCAGGCTGACGTCGCGCAGCGCGTGCACCGTCTGACCGCCGAGCCGGTATTGCCTCGAGACGTTTTCGAGCATGACGAGAGCCATGCCTGAATGTAACCGATCAGAACCGGGTGCCGCCATGGCCAGACCCTTCGTTCCCCTCCGACTGTTCGTTCCCGTCGGGCCCTTCGCGCCTCGCCGCCTGCCCGTTCGCCACCGAGCCTGCGTTGCGCTGCTGCTGGCCGCGGCGCTCGCGCTGCCGTCGACGCCAAGCGCGCAGGATGTCGGGCAGACCGCAGACAGCGCGGCTCCGGCGGCTGCCGAGGACGCCGACACGCAACGCGCCCGCGAGATCGTGGCCCGCGCCGACGAAGTCCGCTTTCCGAAGGGCGGATTCCAGGTCGACATCCGCGTGAGCTCGACGACCGGCGGCGAAGCCCAGGAGCCGCGCCTGTACCGGGTGCTCTCCAAGGGCAACGAGAACACGATCATCCAGACCGTGGAGCCCGTCGTGGAACGGGGCCAGAACCTGCTGATGCGCGGGCGCGAGCTCTGGATCTACATGCCCACCGTGTCGCAACCGGTGCGCCTGTCGCTGTCGCAGCGGCTCACCGGCCAGGTGGCGAACGGGGACCTGGCGCGGGCCAATTTCTCGGGCGACTACACGCCTACGATCCTGCGCACCGAGAAGATCGGCGGCCACGATCATCACGTGCTGGAACTGAAGGCCGCCGAGCGCGGCGTGACCTATCCGAAGGTCCTCTACTGGGTGAGGGCCGACAACGGACATCCACACAAGGCGGAGTTTTACGCACTCTCAGGCAGGCTGCTGAAGACCTGCGTATACGAGGACTTCCGGGAGCTGGGCGGTCAGGTCCGGCCCACCAGGCTGGTGATGACCGACGCGCTGAAACCCGGCGACGTGTCAGTACTCGAGTATTCCGACCTCGAACGACGGAACTTGCCCGATCGCATGTTCACGAAGGACTACATGAAGCGGTTGGAGTAGGGCAAGCCCGGACCGACACGCGGATTCCAGCGCACGCGAGCAGGGGACGTTCCGATTCTTCAGGAATTGCCATCGAATTGCCCGAATATATCCCGCCGCCCGTCACAGACGGCGGAGGCATCGCGGCTAGACTTCGGCAACTGGGGAATTTCGCAACAACGTGTTCCCTTCTCGCTTGACATTTTTAGAAGAAGCAGAGCCTTGTATCAAGCAGCACCCCTCTCTGCGTTCCTGTCGGCGACCTGCCAGGAAAAGCACCCCCCCCCGGCTCTCGACCCCCAGTTCAATTGTCCCCGCCACGCCGCGAACGACGCCGACGGCCAGTCGCTCGCCGCCCGCTCCTTGCTGACGGCATCGCTGCTGCGGGACGTCTCCCCATCCAGGCTGAGCATCCGCGTCGCCGACACCGTCGGCCAGCGCCGCGAGGCCAGTGTTCTGGTCAGCAAGATGTATGGCTGGCGGGGTTACAGGACCGAGGGCGCGGAAACCACTGCCCGCCCTGAAGTGAGGAGCGCACGCAACGATGCGTCGCCCACGGGCGTGACCCTGATCGCTTTCCTCGGTCAGCGGCTGGTCGGCACCTTGACCGTCGGCGTCGATTCGCCGGCTGGCCTTGCGTGCAGCGAGCTCTACCCGGACGAAGTGGCGCGCCTGCGGGCTGAGGGCGCGCGCATTTGCGAATTCACCCGGCTGGCGGTGGACGGCGCCGAGCACTCCACGCAACTGCTCGCCATGATGTTCCATGTGGCGTTCATCTATGCTCGGCAGTTGCGCGGCGGCACGGACCTGCTGGTCGAAGTGAACCCGAGGCACGCCGCCTTCTACAGGCGAATGCTCGACTTTTCGCAGCTGGGGCCGGAACGAGTCTGCTCGCGCGTGAATGCGCCGGCGGTGCTGCTCGGGCTGAAGCTCGAGCACGCGGAGCAGCAAATTGCCCGGTTCGGCGGGCACGACGAGATCGCCCGGGGCGTGCGTTCGCTCTACCCGCTGGGGTTCCGCCCAGAAGAAATCGCGCGGATAGCCAGCCGTCTGGGCGCGGCGGCCTGACAGCTCGGGCCGGCGGCCATCCGTGCCGCCGAAGCGCCCATCCATCCGGATCCGCGTGTCCTGCCCGGGCGTCCTGCGTAACTTCACCTTGCACCCCGCCTGCGACGGATTTGCGCAGGGGTTCCTTGACGCAAGGTCTAGCGAAGTGAGCGATCTGTCAATGTTGACTGCCGAAGGAGCCTTGCCCATGTTGGCGCAGGCTGCCGAGGATCCTTGGCCTGACACCATCGTGAACGTGCGCGAGGATGAAGGCGTCCTTCGGGCATCTCTTCCGGAATCCGTGCTCGCAGAAGATTTCTCGGCAATGCGGAAGTTCGTGGACACGCCGGGTCGCTTCCGCATCCGGCTCGCGAACGACGAAGGGCGCCGCAGCCTGGCCAGCTACCTGGTCAGCAAGCGCTACGGCTGGCGCGGCTACACGGCCGGCCCGATCCGTATGACGCCGGACCAGATCACGCTGATCGCCTCGGACGACGAGCGCGCGCTGGCAACGATTTCCGTCGGCTTCGACCGCGACGCCGGTCTTCTTGCGGACTCGCTCTATCCCGACGAAGTGGCCGGACTCCGCGCCCAGGGCGCGAGGCTGTGCGAGTTCACGAAGCTTGCGGTCGAGCCCGGCAAGCATTCGCAGGAAGTCCTGGCGATGCTGTTTCACATCGCCTACATCTACGCGCGACGGATAAACCGGTGCACCGAGCTCCTCATCGAGGTCAACCCCCGCCATGTGCGCTTCTACGAGTCTGCCCTGGGTTTCGAGCGGCTAGGCCCGCAGAGGATCTGCCCTCGCGTCGACGCACCTGCGGTGCTGCTCAGGCTGGACCTGTCCCATTGCGAGCAAGAACTGGCCCGGGTCGGGGGTCACCGCAAGATGGCGGGTCGAATCCGTTCCCTGTACCCGCTGGGGTTCTCCCCGCGGGAAGAGGAAGGCATCCATGCGCGGCTCTTCCAGCTAGGCTGACGCAAGGCCAGTATCGCCCCTGAGTTCATCTTATCGTTGGCAGATTCAAGCATTGAAGTCAACGGCAAAAGTGCGATAGCCTGCTGACTTCGCCGCAAACACGTCCGTTCGGTTTCGGCATTGTTGTATTTAGGGAACGAAACCATTGGACAACGACAGCCTGGCGCCCGTTCTTTCCGGAAGCCGCGACAGCGGCCGCCCGCTCCGGCGCGACCCGGGCTCTTCCGAACGCGTGCTCGCAGATTCGGGTGCTGAGCCTTTGGTCGAAATCCCGGCAAAGGACGACTCTCGCCTCACCATCAGGCTGGCCGACGACAACGGCCGGCGTAATCAGGCGAGCTATTTGCTGCACAAGCGGTACGGGTGGCGCGGCTATACGACCGCGCAGCTTCCTGACGATCCGAACTGCGTCACGCTGGTCGCGCTCGATGACGCCGCGGCGGTGGCAACCCTGACGATCGGGTTCGACTCGCCGGCCGGGATGAGCGCATGCGAGTTGTACCCCGACGAGGTCTCCAGGCTGCGCGAAACAGGCGCCCGTCTGTGCGAATTCACGCGCTTCGCGGTCGATCGATCGGACCGGTCGCTCGAGTTGCTCGCGATGATGTTCCACGTTGCCTATTTGCTGGCGCGGCGGCAACGCGGCGCCACACATGTCCTTGCCGAAGTGAACCCGCGCCATCTGCACTTCTACACTCGGATGCTCGATTTCCAGCAGATCGGCCCGGAACGGACCTGCCCCAGGGTGAACGCGCCGGCGGTACTCTTGTCACTATCGCTGGAATTCGGTGAGCGGCAGATCGCTCGATATGGGGGCAAACGAGAGCTGGCGCGAAAGATTCGCTCGTTGTATCCGCTCTCGTTCTCCACGGCCGAGGAAGCCGGCATCGCCGAGCGGCTGCTACGCGCCCGTCCCTGAGGCCGCGACCCCCGCACAGGGCCCCCGATTTCCGCTTTTCGATGTAGAGAATGTTCGACTACCAAGGCGCCTTCGCGCGCAATATCGGCTGGCTGCGCGAAGACGAGCAGCAGGTCCTGCGCAGCAAGCGCGTGGCCATCGCCGGCATGGGCGGCGTAGGCGGCGTGCATCTTCTGACCCTGGCCCGGCTCGGCATCGGCCGGTTCAACATCGCCGATCTGGACAACTTCGAGCTGGCCAACTTCAACCGACAGGCGGGGGCATCCATGTCCACGCTCGGGCGCCCCAAGGTGGAGGTCATGGCGGAAGCAGCGCGGGAGATCAACCCCGAGCTGGAGCTGGGGATCTTCCGGGACGGCGTCAACGAGTCGAATCTCGACGCCTTTTTCGACGGCGTCGACGTCTACGTGGACGGGCTGGATTTCTTCTCCTTCGACATTCGCGAGCGCGTGTTCGCCTACTGCGCCGAAAAGGGCATTCCCGCAGTCACGGTGGCGCCGTTGGGCATGAGCGCAGCCCTGTTGAACTTCCTGCCGGGAGAAATGACTTTCGAGGAGTATTTTCAGGTCGCGGGCCGGCCCGACCTGGAGAAGGCAGTGCGCTTTCTGGTCGGCCTGGCGCCGGCATTGCAGCACCGGCACTACTTGGCCGACAAGACCCGGGTGAGCCTCGAAAGCGGCGCGGGGCCCTCCACGGTGATGGCCTGCCAGCTCTGCGCCGGGGTCGCCGGCATCGAAGTGCTCAAGCTTCTGCTGGGCCGCGGAAAAGTCTGGGCCGCGCCGCACGGCATCCAGTACGACGGCTATCGCAACAAACTGGCCCACACCTGGCGGCCGGGCGGCAACCGGAATCCGCTCAATCGGCTGGCGATCGCGATTGCGATGCGGCAGCTGGGGCTCGGGCACCGCCGCGGGTGAAGGCACGATGGGCCGACTGACCAACGAGCAACTCGAGTTCGTCCTGCAGAGCGCGATTCTTGCGCCTTCGGCCGACAATCTACACCGTTTGCGGTTCAAGTGCGAGGGCGACGCACTGTCGATCCTGTCGAGCGAGCAGGGGCTGCCCCGCCAAGTTAGCTACCGTCTCGTCCTCGACCTGCTTTCGCTCGGCGCGGTCGTGGAGAACATTGCGACCGCCGCAGGTCGCTTCGGATTTGGAGCAGCGGCGTCCTTGCTGCCCGAACCGTCCAGTCCGCGTTTGCTCACACGAATCCGTTTCGAACAACAGGATTCCGCCCGGAATTCCACGCCACTCTGGCCGGCAATCGCCCTGCGGCATACGAACCGCAGTCTGCGCTTCCGAGGTCCTGCCTTGTCCGGCGACGAGCGCGCGCGCCTGGATCGTGCGATAGAGTGCTTTCCAGACTGCAGCCTTGAATGGCTCGACCAGCCCCAGCGCCGACGCTCGGTCCTGGACCTGATACACCGCGCGGAGTCCGAACGATTCCGGAACCGCTTACTGCACCAGGAGATGTTCTCGTCGATCCGCTTCGAGGCGGGGTGGCGATCCAGCACCACCGAAGGTCTTCCCCCAGGAGCCCTCGGCATAGAGCCCCCGTTGCGGCCCTTCTTCAGGATGCTTCGGCACTGGCCAATCCTCCGGGCGGCGAACGCCTTGGGCGCGCACCGCATGCTCGGCTTTCGCGCCGCCGCACTCCCGAGCCGGATAGCGCCGGATCTGGCCCTGCTCGCTGTCAAGTCGCTCGACAACGGGCCGCTCTTCGACGCCGGGAGAGTATTGCAGCGTACTTGGCTCGGCCTGACACAGATGGGACGCGTCGCGCAGCCACTGCCCGCCGCTGCCCTCTACGCCCTCCCAAGCGCTTCCCACGACGGAATTCCGCATCACCTGCAGTTGCACTTGGCCAACCGCTGGAAGCACGAGCTTCCGAATGCTATTCCAGTGATGGCGCTACGAATCGGGCGGGCCAGGACGCCTCGCGTCGTCGCGGGGCGCCCTCCTGTCGACCACTTCCGCATCGACTGACGTCGTGCGTCGCGGCACGGCACTTCGCGCTGTCGAATTTCTTTACACTGAGATTCTTGGCCTTTCCGGCGGACAAAAAATTCTCTTTTAAAACAGAGCTTTGCTCATCTGGCATGTCAATTGCTTATACCCGAGCGCTACATGGCATTGTGGCCTCATGAAAACAAGGAGTATCAGATGAAGCTCAAAGCATTGGTTGCGGCCTTGGGGCTGAGCACGGTTGCCGTGGCAGCACAAGGGGCCGTGCTGCAGCAGTTCACGGTGGAGGAAAGCGCCATTTCTGGCACTCCTTCGAATCAGGTCACTGCGGATCAGATCACCATCCGTTACGAGGCCTCGATCGTCCAGGTGCTGGATGCCGGTACGGGAGTCACCTCCTTCACGGAAACGGGCTGGTTTGACGCCACCGGGCTGGTTCTGGGAAATACTGCCCAGTCTAGTTACCTGAACTCCCCCGAAGCCAGCGGCTACGGGATGTATGGCCTCTTTTCGGTGAGCGGCACGATCAGTTTCGTCGGCACCACCGCGCTGGCCACGTTCACAAGCGGCAGCGTTGCCCTCTATGCAGACCCCACGCAGGACACTGTGCTCTCTGTGGTCGCAGGCGGCACGCCGAGTGTTAACGACGTTTCGGGCAATGACGGCATCCTTGCTTCGTCCAGCCAAGTGCTCGGGGGCTCGCAAGCCAACGTGCCTCTCGTTGGCAACCAGGCAGCGTCCGGCGGATCGTATGTGATCAACTACGGTGATCTGCTGCTCTCCGCCCTCGGTGAGAGCTACTTCATCGATCCGATCAACTTCTACCTCAACGTCGTTGTGACTGGCGAGAACGAGAGTTTTACGCCCGTGCTCACCGCCGGCAACTACACCGGCCTTGCGCAAGGCGATGGCTCCGCTGGTTTCTACAGCGTGCCTGAACCTGCCAGCATGACCCTTCTGGGGCTTGGCCTTCTGGGCCTCGGCGCCACGGTGCGGCGCCGGCGCGGTTAAGACGCGCTACGGCCGCCTGTCGGCGATCACGCAACGGCAGGCGGCTCGCCTGACGAAAGAAGCTCCCTCGGGAGCTTTTTTTGTTTCCAGGACCTACATTTCGGAATCTCAAACCTCAAACCCGTTTGCCCAATGCATAAACAATGGGTAATCGTGCCGCCCGGAACGAAGGTAGGCATCCCCCGATCACCGAGGAAGCGACACCCACTCCCGCCGCACCGAGCAACGCTACAGGCGACAAGAGCACTCTCGCCGTGAATCCCGCCTCAGCATTCGGCGGCGGCGGCATCGGGATGCCTATCCAGGAGATCAGCATTCCGGCAACGATGGCTACGGCCACCCCGAGCAAGGCGCCCGCGAACCCAAGAGCGGCGGACTCGAGTGCGAGCAGCTTCACCACGGTGCGCGATTCCGCGCCGAGCGCGCGCATCGTGCCGAACTCGGCAGTGCGCTCGAACACCGTGATGTTGGTGCTCGTCAGTACGCTCATCGCGATGAGCACCAGGGCAATGAGCCGGAGGATCCCGAACTGGCGGGCATACAGCTCCCGAGTGCTTGCGTAGAAGTCGGACAGGATGTACCAGGGCTGCAGGTCGAGGCCCCGGAGCTGCGAGCGTCCGACCAGATCGGCCAGCACCGCGCCGGTATCGTCGGTTCGGCGCAGGTGGATCACGATTGTGTTGACGCCGGCTACCTGGACCAACTCCTGCGCGTCGGCGAGCGGAATCCTGATGGTGCGATCGTCGAATTCCTTCGAGAAGGTCCGGAAGACGCCCGCCACCTCGAGTTCCACCGCGTTCATCGACCCGTCGACCGTGGCGCTGGTCAGCGTGACGTAGTCGCCGCGGCGCACGCCCAGGTGTCGGGCAACTCCTTCGCCGAGCAGGGCGGCATGCGCTCCGCCTCGATCCAGGCCGACACCGTCCAGCAGCGTCAAGTAGGTGCCGTCGACCGCTTCGGGCGTCGGCTCGACGCCTTCCACCTCGACCGGCAACTCGCGGTTCTCGACATTGATCACGCCCGAAACCTGAAGCCTCCCGGCCACCGACTCGATGCGGGAATCGCCTCGCAATGCGCTGCGTATCGCCTCGGTTCGCTCGATGACGAACGCTTCCGGCCGGCCAGCTCCGCTCTCCCTGAATCCCGGCCGGGCGACCTGGAGGTGGCCGAGCTGCCCCCTGACAGTCGCCTCGCCGAGTTGGAAGAAGACGTCGCGGATGAAGCCATCCGCCAGGGCAAGCCCGGCAACCCCGAACACGATGGCCGCCAGCGCGAAGGCGCTGTGCCGCACCTGGCGCATGAGGTTCCGCAAGGCGATCCGTAGGAGTGCGTTGAAAGGCATCTGGGCAGGTTTGCGGTAGCGGGGACCGACGGGGAAGGGATTCAGCGATCGGCGCGCAATGCGTCGACGATATTCGCCCGCGACGCACGCAGCGCCGGCAACAGTGCCGCGATCACGCAGATCGCCACGATGGACAGGAATGCCAACGAAGCGGTAGCGAGCGAGAAGCTGACCCCCCCGACGAAACCGTGCGCGTTGCCGGGTGGCGGCGGCATCGGAATGCCGATCCAGGTCACCGCTCGGGCAATCGCCCCACCGACGACGACACCGACAAGGCCACCGACCACGCCCATCGCCAGTGCCTCGGCGACGAACTTTCCGGCGACGGTCGCGCGCCGCGCCCCCAGTGCCATCATGGTCCCGATCTCGCGCTGCTGCTCGAGCACGTTTCGCGCCATGGCGTTGGAGGCCGCGAGCAGCACGATCGCGAGGATCACCGTGCGCACGAAGCTCAACTGGCGGCTGAAAAGGTCGACCGTCTTGTTGTAGAAGTCAGCGAGTTCGCTCCAGACCTTGACCTGCACGCCCTCGCCCGTCAGTACCTCGCGCA
The DNA here is from genome assembly GCF_008039575.1 of Zeimonas arvi. Classification (GTDB taxonomy): domain Bacteria; phylum Pseudomonadota; class Gammaproteobacteria; order Burkholderiales; family Burkholderiaceae_E; genus Zeimonas; species Zeimonas arvi. The sequence continues at coordinate 344,776 of NZ_VDUY01000001.1, forward strand.
GGCGCAGCGCAGTCGCGGCAGCGGCGTCGGTATCGGAGAGCAGGATCATCAGCCTGGAGACTCCGCTGCTGCGAGTGAGTTGCTGCGCGGCTGCGATCGACAATCGCAGCGCCCGATCGTCATAGGCCTTCGTCGCGGTGTGAAACAAACCGACGACGACAGCTTCGATGGCATTGACGCCTCCACCGCGAACGTTCGTCAACAGCGTAATACGATCGCCGACGCTCGCGCCGATGCTGCGGGCGAGCCCCTCGCCAAGCAAAACTTCGTTCCCGCTTCCTGTTATCTGCGAACCGGAACTGAGCCTGACGGCCTTCGAGAGCGCCACCTCCTTGTCCGGCTCGACGCCCTCGCCGACAAATCCGACGGTACGTTCACCGAAGGACACCAGGCCGGCAAAGGACAGGCGTGCGGCCACGACCGCGCCCGGATCAGACGCGAGTTCCCGCTCCAACAAGCTCCTGGTGTCGCCACCGCGCGCCTCCGTGCCGATTCGCCCGTCGGCCTCCGCGGGTAGCACTTGAATATGCGCGAAGTGCGCACGAATGATGTCCTCGCGGAAGACGAACATCGTCCGGTCTATGAAACCGTCGGCGAGGATCAGCGCAATCGTTCCCAAGGCCACGGTCAGGCATACCATCAGCACACGCTGAGGCTCGCGCAGGAAGGCCAAGGCCATCCGGAGTCTCGTGAGGTATCGATCCATGACCTTCGTCGGTTGTCCGGTCGAAGGTTACTCCAGCCGGATTGCAAGAGGTGCACGCGCGCTCCCGATGCGGCATTTCGTACAATGCAAGGTTCGCGACCAAACCGATCCGCCCGCCGACCTCCACGATGCGCGACAAGTACGATAGCCAGGCCCTTCCGGCGCCGACGAACTTCATCCGGTCGGCCATCGACGAGCACCTTGCCAACGGCAAGTACGCCCCCCGCCGCTGGGCCGGCCACCCCGACGTCGCCCAGGCGCACCGAGCCGCGCCGCTCGACCCCGCAAAGATCCGCACCCGCTTCCCCCCCGAGCCCAACGGCTACCTGCACATCGGCCACGCCAAGTCGATCTGCCTGAACTTCGGCCTCGCCCTGGACTATGCCGGGCGCTGCCACATGCGCTTCGACGACACGAATCCGGAGAAGGAGGAGCAGGAGTACGTCGACTCGATCCTGGATTCGGTCCGCTGGCTGGGCTTCTCGTGGAAGGACTCGCAGGAGGACAACCTCTACTTCGCGAGCGACTACTTCGACCACTTCTACGCGATGGCGGAGTGGCTGGTCCTGGCCGGCCACGCCTACGTGGACTCGCAGAATACCGAGGAGATGCGAGCCAATCGCGGCACTTTGACCGAAGCTGGCCGCAATTCGCCGTTCCGCGACCGTTCCCCAGAGGAGAACCTGCGGCTGTTCCGCGAAATGCGCGACGGCAAGCACGCCGAGGGCTCGCACGTGCTGCGCGCGAAGATCGACATGGCTTCGCCGAACATGAACATGCGCGACCCGGCGCTGTACCGGATCCGCGTCGCAAGCCACCACCGGACCGGCGACAAGTGGTGCATCTACCCGATGTACGACTACGCGCACCCGATCGAGGATGCGCTCGAGAACATCACGCACTCCCTGTGCACGCTGGAGTTCCAGGACCACCGGCCGCTCTACGACTGGCTGCTCGAGCGCCTGGCTGAAGGCAAGTTTTTCGACAAGCCGCTGCCGCAGCAGATCGAGTTCGCCCGGCTGAACCTGACCTACACGATCACCAGCAAGCGGAAGCTGCAGGAGCTGATCCGCGGCGGCCACGTCGACGGCTGGGACGACCCGCGCATGACCACCATCGTGGGCCTGCGCCGGCGCGGCTACACGCCCGAGTCCATTCGCCTCTTCTGCGACCGGATCGGCGTGGCCAAGGCGGACTCCTGGGTGGACATGGGCACGCTGGAGCTGGCGCTGCGCGACGACCTGGAGGCCAAGGCGGCCCGCGCGGTGGCGGTGCTGGACCCGCTCAAGCTCGTCATCACCAACTGGCCCGAGGGAAAGGTCGAGGACTGCGAGGCGCCGGCCCACCCGCAGCAGCCCGAGCGCGGCAAGCGGGTCTTCCCGATCTCGCGCGAGTTGTGGATCGAGCGCGAGGACTTCGCCGAGACGCCACCCAAGGGCTTCTTCCGGCTGTTCCCGGGCAACCGGGTGCGGCTGCGCTACGGCTATGTGATCGAGTGCACCGGCTGCGAAAAGGACGCCGACGGGAACGTGATCGCGGTGCACGCTACGTATTTCGACGACTCGAAGTCCGGCACCCCGGGCGCCGATGCCTACAAGGTCAAGGGCAACCTGCACTGGGCGTCGGCCGCGCATGCGCTCGACGCCGAGGTGCGGCTCTACGACCGCCTCTACAAGGACCCGCACCCCGGCGCCGGCGATACCGACCACCTGGCCTCGCTGAACCCGGACTCGAAGAAGGTGATCCGCGCCAAGCTCGAACCGACGCTGGCCGCCGCGCTGCCCGACGACCGCTTCCAGTTCGAGCGGCACGGCTACTTCGTGGCCGACCGGGTCGACTCGAAGCCGGGCGCGCCGGTGTTCAACCGGGCGGTGACGCTGAAGGACTCCTGGGGCGGGGGGAGGCGCTAGCGGCGCCCCAGCACCGCATCCCCCACGAACGGATTCCCCGCCCGCTCGTCTCCGAAGGTCGACATCGGCCCGTGCCCAGGAACGAAGGACACGTCGTTCCCCAGCGGCCAGAGCTTGGTGGTGATCGAGCGGATCAGCGTGGCATGGTCGCCGCGCGGAAAGTCGGTGCGGCCGATGGATCCCTGGAACAGCACGTCGCCCACGATGGCCAGCCGAGCGGCCTCGTGGAAGAAGACCACGTGGCCGGGCGTGTGGCCCGGGCAATGGAACACCTTCAGCGTCTGCGCGCCGAACTCGACGGTGTCGCCGTCCTCGAGCCAGCGATCCGGCGTGAACGCGTCGAGCCGGGCGAAGCCGAAGCGCTTGCCTTGCTCGGGCAACTGGTCGATCCAGAACGCGTCCTCGCGCTGCGGGCCTTCGAGCGGCACGCCGTGGCGCTTCGCGAACTCGGCCGACTGGCCGCAGTGGTCGATGTGGCCGTGGGTGAGGAACACCTTCTCGAGCGTGGCGCCGGTGCCCTTCAGCGCCTCGTCGATCCGGTCGAGGTCGCCGCCCGGGTCGAAGGCGGCGGCGCGATTCGTTTCCTCGCAGACCAGCAGCGAGCAGTTCTGCATGAAGGGGGTGACGGGGACGATCAGCAGTTTCATCGGACGGGGCCGGTCTGGCCGGCGGCGAGCAGCAGGTCCTTCGGGATGATTTCCAGGGCCGCCTCGTGGGTGGCCTCGAGCACCACCGGCGGTGCCACGCCTGACCGGTGGGCCTCCAGCCAGCGCGCGGCGCACAGGCACCAGCGGTCACCCGGCTTCAGCCCGCGAAAACGCCATTCCGGGCGCGGCGTGGACAGGTCGTTGCCGCGCGACATCGAGAACGCCAGGAATTCGGCGGTGACCCGCGCGCAGACCACGTGCCGGCCGGCATCGTCGGGACCGGTCTCGCAGCAGCCGCTGCGGGTGAAGCCGGTCAGCGGGTCGTAGGAGCAGGCCAGCAGCGGGCCGCCGAGCACGTTTCGGGCCGTCGAGGGAGTGTCCATGCGTGTCTGGGATTGTCGACGCAGCTCTTATACCATCGGCCTGCGGACACGATCCGAGTGACCGATTTCCTGTCGGATTTCTTGACGCCGGTCCGGCGGCGCCATCCCCGAGGTTTCGCAAACCATTGATGCGCATGACACCCAGTTCCCGGGCCCGAATGTTGCTTCGATGCCCGTCGATGAAGATAAGAATTCATTCGATATGGCGGGTGGTGCCGGTCCCGGTCATCGTGGTGCGCCGGCTGCCCGGGCGCGTGGTCGGCATCAGCCTGGGACCGCTGGTGCTGGTGCGCCACGGCTATCACGACGACTGGCCCACGCTGGTCCACGAGCTCGAGCATTGCAAGCAGTTCTGGCGAGGCGGCGCGGTGATCCATCTGGTGCGCTACCTGGCCGATCCGAAATATCGGCTGCGTACCGAAATCGAGGCCTACCGCGCCGAACTCGCGGCCTGCCCGCCCGCGGAGCGCAAGGGCCGTCTGTATGATTCGGCCGACGCCCTGGCCTTCGGATACGGGCTGGGCGTCGACGCGAGGGCCTGCCGCAGGCTGCTGCGCGTTCCCGGCTGACCCGGGCACGGCGGCCCCGCGTCGATCCCCATCGACCACGGACCGCTCCATGACCCAGCCCAAGCCGCTTCCCCCGGTCGCCGACCTGCTGCGCGACTTCCACGCCGGCGCGCGCACGCCCGAAGGCCTGATGCGCGACTGCTTCGACACGATCGACCGGCTCGACGGCCAGATCAACGCGCTGCCCACCCGGGTGCCGCGCGAGCGCGCGCTCGAAGCCGCCGAGCGGGCGGGCCGCGCGATCCGCGCCGGCGAGCCGGTGGGCGCGCTGGCCGGGCTGCCCTACGCGGCCAAGGACATGCACCGCACGGCCGGCATCCGCACCACCTTCGGCTCGCCGATCTTCGCCGACCACGTGCCCGATCGGAACGACGCGATCGTGCAGCGGGTGCTCGACGCCGGCGCGATCCTGATCGCCAAGTCGAACACGCCCGAGTTCGCTGCGGGCGGCCAGACCTTCAACCCGGTGCTGGGCACCACCTGCAATCCGCACGATCCGCGCCGTACCTCCGGCGGTTCCTCGGGCGGCGGGGCCGCGGCAGTCGCCTCCGGCATGGCCGTGGTGGCCGACGGCTCGGACCTGGGCGCCAGCCTGCGCAACCCGGCGGCCTTCTGCGGGGTGGTCGGGCTGCGCCCGTCGACGATCTCGAACCCGGCGCTGATGCCCGACGCCAACGGCTTCAACACGATGAACACCGTGGGCTCGATGGCGCCGCGGGTGGCCGACCTGCGCTGGATCAACCGCGCGATCCACGCGCCGATGCCCGCCCGCCCGATGGCCGACTGGCTGGCAGCGATCGACGCCGAGGCTGCCGCGCGCAGGCGCGCCGCAGCCGATCGCCCGCTGCGCCTGGCCTACTCGATCGACGCCGGCGGCGCGATGCCGGTGGCTGCCCCGGTGCGCCGCGCCCTGCAGCGCGCGATCGACACGCTGCGCACCCGGGCCGGCGCCAGGGGCATCGAGCTGGTCGAAGCCTTTCCCGACATGGCCGACGCCGACGACTGCTTCCAGGTGTTGCGCGCCCAGTACTTCGTGGAAAACCTGGGCGAGCTGTACCGCACCGACCGCGCGAAGATGAAGGACACGGTCGCCTGGAACATCGAACAAGGGCTGGCGCTCACGCCCGAGCGGCTCGCCGCGGCCGCCGTCACCCGCACACGGATCTTCGCGCGCGTGGCCGCGTTCCTGGGCGGCTTCGACGCCTGGCTGCTGCCCACGGTGCAGGTGCTGCCCTTCGCGCACGAGATTCCCTTCCCCACCGAGATCGACGGCAAGCCGCTCGCCACCTACATCGACTGGGTCAAGAGCTGCTACTGGATCACGGTGAGCGGGCACCCCGGCCTGTCGCTCCCGGCCGGTTTCGAACCCGACCCGGCCGATCCGCTCGGCGTGCCGCTGCCGGTCGGTCTGCAGTTGGTCGGTCACTACGGGCGCGACGAAGCGCTGCTCGATGTGGGCGAGCGGATCGAAGCGCTGCTGGCGGGCTGATCAGAGGATCGCGGGGCCTTCCCGGAGAATCGCCGGCGGTTCTCAGAGAATCGCCGGCCTATTCGGCAACTCGTTCTCGTCCGTCTCCGGGGACACCAGGGGGAAGGCCTCGGCCAGGTCCTGGTTGAGGCGAGCGATCGCGTCCAGCAGGCCCTGCTCGCCGCGGCCGGCGCCAAGCCCCTCGCCCAGCCGGTCGCAGACCTGCTGCAGCTCGGGCGCGCCGAGCGCCGCGAGCGCAGCCCGATCGGCCACGATCTCGATTGCTTGGTCCGCCACCATCAGGTAGACCAGCACGCCGTTGTTGGCCTCGGTGTCCCAGACACGCAGTTCGGAAAAGACCTCCAGCGCACGCTCGCGCGGCATGACACCGCGTGCCACCCGGTGCCAGGGCAGCGAGGCCTCGATCGCGATGCGGATCTCGGCGCAATGGCCGCGCTCGCCCTCGCTCACCGCTTGCTCGATCCGACGCAGGCTCTCGTCGGGAAAAAGCCGGCGCACGTCCCGCGCGTCGCAGGCGAGGTGCGCCCAGATCCTGGCGAGCCCGCGCTTCATCACCACCCCCCCGAGGCGCCGCCGCCGCCGAAGCCGCCGCCGCCCCCGCGAAAGCCTCCGCCACCGAAGCCGCCACCGCCGCGCGGGAAGCCGCCTCCGCCCCCGATGCCCCCCGGAAAGCCGCCGGGACCGGAACGCCAGGTGTGCGGACCCACCCTGCCCATGCCGGCGCCCACGCCCATCACGAGCAGCACGAGAAACATCAGCAAGCCGGCGCCGATCGCCAACGGCAGTCCGGCCCCGAACACCCAGGCGCTGGCGCCACCGAACAGCGCGCCGGCCGAGGAGCCGAGCACCCGGCCGAAGATCTGCCGCAGGATGAGTCCCGCGAAGAAGGCCAACAGCAGCACGCTCACCCAGTCCACGCCCGAGTCGCCCGCGCCAGCCGCCGGCGCCTGACCGCGCGCAGGCGCGGGGAGTTCCTCGCCGTCGATGAGCTTCATCAGCGCATCGACGCCGGCCTCGACGCCGCCCGCGAAGTCGCCCTGGCGGAAGCGCGGCGTGATGATGTTCTCGATCACCTGCCTGGCCCGGGCATCGGGGATCGCGCCCTCGAGCCCGTAGCCGACCTCGATCCTCAGGCGCCGATCGTCCTTGGCCACCACCAGCAGCACGCCGTCGTCGACCCGCTGCCCGTCGACCCGGCCGCGGCCGATCTTCCAGGCCTCGGCGACCCGGATCGAGAAATCCTCGATCGGCTCGGGCGCCGTGCTGCCCACCATCAGTACCGCCAGCTGGCTGCCCTTGCGCTGCTCGAAAGCCTGCAGGCGCGACTCGATCCGCGCGCGGGCGGCGGCGTCGAGCGTGCCGGTCAGGTCGGTGACACGGGTTTGCAGCGGTGGCACCGGCTGCAGGCCGGACTGCGCGGCGCCGGTGAGCGGCGCCAGCAGCAGCGCAAGGACGAGCGAGAACAGCGCCGCAAAGGCGGCCCAGGACCGCGCTGCGGCCCTCGATCCGGTCCTTGCGTCGGGCTTCACTTCGCTCCGGCAGGCGCCGGCGTGCCGCGGCCGAAGTCCACCGTGGGCGGCTTCGAGAGCTCGCGCTCGTTCTCGACCGCGAACTGCGGCTTCGGCTTGTAGCCGAAGACCATCGCGGTCAGGTTCACCGGGAACTGGCGCACCAGCACGTTGAACTGCTCGACCGACTCGATGTAGCGGCGCCGCGCGACGGTGATCCGGTTCTCGGTGCCCTCGAGCTGGGTCTGAAGATCGCGGAAGTTGGCGTCGGACTTCAGCTGCGGATAGTTCTCGGCCACCACCAGCAGGCGGGACAGCGCGCTGCCCATGTCGCGCTGGGCCGCCTCGAACTGCTGCAGCGAGGCCGGATCGCCCGGGTCGACGCGCACCTGGCCCACCCGCGAGCGCGCCTCGGTGACCGCGATCAGCACCTCGCGCTCCTGCTCGGCGAAGCCCTTGACCGTGTTCACCAGGTTGGGGATCAGGTCGGCCCGGCGCTGGTACTGGTTGAGCACCTCGGACCAGGCCGACTTGGTGGCTTCCTCGGCCTGCTGGATCGAGTTGTAGCCGCAGCCGCTCAGCGTTGCCGCGGCGACGACGGCCAGCAGCCATTTCGCGATTCGGTTCATGTGCCAGCTCCTTGGTTTCGGTCCAGTCTAGCGCAGCCGTGCTGAAGTACTGCTGAAGTACCATGCTTCGTCTCCCAGGCATGTCTTCCGCCCAGTGCGCCTTCCGGATACCCGCGCCCAACGATGAACACCCAAGCCTCCCGTCGCCGCGCGCTGGCCGGCCTCGCCGCCGCTGTCCTGCCCGCCACCCTGTCCCTGTCGCCCGCGCGCGCGTTCGCGCAGGCCTGGCCCAGCCGGCCGATCCGCCTCGTGGTCCCCACGCCGCCCGGCAGCTCGGTCGACGTGGCCGCGCGGCTGATCGCCGAGGGCCTGCGCGGCAAGCTCGGCGGCGCCACCGTGCTGGTCGAGAACAAACCGGGGGCCGGGGGCACCATCGCCGCGGCCGACGTGGCCCGCTCCGCCCCCGACGGGCACAGTTTGTTCGTGGGCTTCAATGGCCCGCTGGCCACCGCCGAGCACGTCTTCCCCAGGCTGCCCTACAAGCCGCTGGAGAGCTTCGCGCCGATCATCGCCACCGTGTCGCAGCCCCACGTGCTGGTCGTCAATGCCGCCCATCCGGCCCGCACGCTGCGCGAATTCGTGGCCGGCGTGAAGGCCGCGCCCGGCAAGGCCAACTACGCGTCGGTGGGCAATGCCAGCGCCTCGCACCTGACCATGGAGCTGTTCAAGAGCGCAGCGGGGCTGTTCATCGTCCACATTCCCTACAACGGCGGGCCGGCGGCCACGCAGGGCCTGATCGCCGGTGACGTCGACGCGCTGTTCACCGCCTACGTGAACGTGCAGGGTCCGGTGTCGGCCGGCCGCCTGCGGGTGCTCGCGCTCGCCGAGAAGAAGCGCTCGCCGCGCCTGCCCGAGGTGCCGACCTTCGCCGAGCAGGGCGTGCCCCAGGTCGACGCGCCGCTGTGGAACGCGATCGTGGCGCCGGCCGGCACGCCCGCCGAGATCGTCGGGAAGCTCAATGCGGCGATCGACGCGGTGCTCGCCGAGCCCGCGGTGCGCGAGAAGCTCGCCGGCGGCGGCATGGACGTCATCGGCGGCCGGCCCGAGCTGCTGGCCGAGATGATGCGCACCGAGTCGGCCAAGTGGCTGCCGGTGGTCCGTCGGCTGGGGATCAAGCCGGACTGAAGAAGACTCGCGCCCGCGCTCAGCGCTTCCTGAGACGCGCCGCGAAGGCGCGCCGGAACTTGGCCACCTTCGGCGCCACCACCGCCATGCAGTAGCCCTGCCAGGGATTGCGCTCGAAGAAGCGCTGGTGGTAGGCCTCGGCGGCGTACCAGGTGCCGGGCGGCTCGATCGTGGTCACGATCGGCGCGTCGAACACGCGGTCGGCCTGGAGCTTCGCGACGAAGACCTCGGCCTGCGCGCGCTGGGCCTCGTCGAGCGGGAAGATCGCCGAGCGGTACTGGGTGCCCACGTCGTTGCCCTGCCAGTTCAGGGTCGTCGGATCGTGGGTGCCGAAGAAGATGCCAAGCAGGTCCTGGTAGCCGATCCGGTCGGCGTCGAACTCGATGCGCACCGCCTCGGCGTGGCCGGTACGCCCGCCGCAGACCTCTTCGTAGCCGGGGTCGGAGGTCTGGCCGCCGCAATACCCCGATTCGACGGACAGCACGCCGTCGACCTCGAGGAACACCGCCTCGGTGCACCAGAAGCATCCGCCTGCCAGGATCGCAACCTGCCGGTTCATGCCTTCTCCCTGTCGAAACGTTCGAGGAGCGCCCGCCGATATTCGAGCGCCGCGCCGGTGGTCAGCGCCGCCCCGCGCGCCTCGAGCGCAATGGACAGCGCGAGCAGCCTGCGGCCCGCCCGCTTCGCCTCCGGCGAATCCTCGGGCGCGTCGACCGCCACCCGCAGCATCGAATCGAGATCGAGCAGCGCCTCGACCTCGGGCGGCACGTAGCCTGCGTTCTTCAGGATGCGGAAGGCCACCCGCAACTCCTCCGGCACCAGCCGGTCGTCGTCGAGGTCCATCGGCTTGCCCGCGCCCGGCAGGTCGTCGAAGGCGCCCTGGCGGCGCGCCTCGTCGATGCGTCGTTCGATGAGTTCGTTGAATGCGGCGAACATCCGATGAACTTACCAGAGATGGCCGTCAGACCAGCGCACCTCCATGCGGCAAGCCCTAGAATGGCCGACTGTCGAACGAACGAGACCGGGGAGGCCATGGACACATCGATGAACGGCAAGCGGGTGCTGGTGACCGCCGGCGCGCAGGGAATCGGGCTCGCGATCGCGGAAACCTTCGCCAGCGCCGGCGCGCAGGTGCACGTCTGCGACGTCGCCGCAGCCGCGCTCGATGCCACCGTCAAGAGTCTGCCCGGCGTCACCGCCTCGCTGACCGACGTCGCCGACGACGCGCAGGTCGAGGCAATGTTCGCCGACCTGCGCCAACGCTGGCGCACGCTCGACGTGCTGGTGAACAACGCCGGCATCGCAGGCCCGACCGCGGCGGTGGAGGACATCTCGCTGGCCGACTGGAACCGGACGCTGGCAGTGAACCTGACTGGCATGTTCCTGTGCACGCGCGCCGCGGTGCCGATGCTCAGGAAGGCCGGCGGCGGCTCGATCGTGAACCTGTCCTCGGTCGCCGGCCGGCTCGGCTTCCCGCTGCGAACGCCCTACTCCGCCACCAAGTTCGGCGTGATCGGCCTGACCGAGACCTGGGCGATGGAGCTCGGCCCCGCGAAGATCCGCGTCAACGCGATCCTCCCGGGCGCGGTGTCGGGCGACCGCATCGAGCGGGTCATCTCGGCCAAGGCCGAGGCGCTGGGCATCGACAGGGACGCGATGCGCGAACGGCTGGTCTCCAAGGTCTCGCTTCGCACGATGGTGAGCCCCTACGACATCGCCAACCAGATCCTCTTCATCTGTTCGCCGGCCGGACAGCACATCAGCGGGCAGAGCCTCTCGGTCTGCGGCAACGTGGAGCATCTCGGATGAGCAAGCAAGCACCTGTCATGAAAGATGAAACCGTCGGAATCGTCGGCGCCGGCCTGATCGGCCGCGCCTGGGCCATCGTCTTCGCGCGCAGCGGCTTCCAGGTGCGGCTGCACGACCAGGTGCCGGCCGCGCTGGACAATTGCCTGGGCATCATCGGCGAGCGCCTGCGCGACCTGGCCGAGTTCGGACTGATCGCCGAGCCGCCCGAGACCATCCTGGCGCGGATCCGTCCCTCGCCTTCGCTGGCCGAGGCCGTCGGCGAGGCGGTGCTGGTGCAGGAGAACGTGGCCGAGAAGCTGGAAGTCAAGCGCGAGATCTTCGCCGAGCTCGACCGCCTGGCGCCGCCCCACGCAGTCCTCGCCAGTTCCACGTCCTGGCTGCCCGCGTCGAGCTTCACCGAGCACGTGCCGGGTCGCGCGCGCTGCCTGGTCGGTCATCCGGTGAACCCGCCCTACCTGGTGCCCCTGGTCGAGATCGCGCCGGCGCCGTGGACCTCGCCCGAGGCGGTCGCGCGCGCCCGCGAGATCTACGCGAAGGCCGGCCAGACGCCGGTCACCCTGAAGAAGGAGATCACCGGTTTCCTGCTCAACCGCGTGCAGAGCGCGGTGCTGAGCGAGGTCTTCGCGTTGTATCGCGAGGGCTACGCCGACGCCGAGGATCTCGACCGCGTGCTCAAGGACGGCCTGGCGCTGCGCTGGTCCTTCATGGGCCCCTTCGAGACGATCGACCTCAACGCGCCCGCGGGGCTGGCCGACTACGCGGCCCGATTCGGCGGCACCTATCGCGACGTGGCCGCCAGCGCGGTCGCCTTTGACTGGGACGCCGAAACCGTCGCGAAGGCCGATGCCGAACGCCGGAAGCAGTTGCCGCTCGAGGACATCGAGAAGCGCTCGGCCTGGCGCGACCGCCGGCTGATGGCGCTGCTCGCGCACAAACGCAGTCAACCCGAATCCTGAGAGAGACCCATCATGGCCAAGCAGAAAGTCATCATCACCTGCGCCGTCACCGGCGCGATCCACACGCCCTCGATGTCGCCCTACCTGCCGGTGACCGCCGACGAGATCGCCGACGCGGCGATCGGCGCGGCCGAGGCCGGCGCAGCGATCGTCCACCTGCACGCCCGCAAACCCGAAGACGGCAGCCCCTCGCAGGACCCGGACCTGTTCCGCGCCTTCCTGCCGAAGATCAAGGCGGCGTCCAAGGTCGTGATCAACCTCACCACCGGCGGCGCGCCGACGATGGGTGTGGAGGAGCGGCTGCAGCCCGCGCTGCAACTGAAGCCCGAGGTCGCCTCGCTGAACATGGGCTCGATGAACTTCGGCCTGTACGAGATGCTGAACCGCTACAAGGAGTTCAAGCACGACTGGGAACGACCCTACCTGGCGGGGTCCGACGACCGGATCTTCCGCAACACCTTCAAGGACATCGCCTACATCCTCGAGTCGTGCAGCGACAACGGCACGCGCTTCGAGATCGAGTGCTACGACATCGGCCACCTGTATACCGCGTCGCACTTCTTCGATCGCGGCCTGATCAAGGCGCCCTTCTTCATCCAGTCGGTGTTCGGACTGCGCGGCGGCATCGGCTCGCACATCGAGGACGTCATGCAGATGAAGCGCACCGCCGACCGCCTCTTCGGCAACGACTACCTGTGGTCGGTGCTCGGCGCGGGCCGCTCGCAGATCCCGATCGCCACCGTGTCGGCGGCCATAGGCGGCAACGTGCGGGTGGGCCTCGAGGACTCGCTCTGGGACGGCCCCGGCAATCTGGCGAAGTCGAACGCCGACCAGGTGAAACGGATCCGCACCGTCATCGAGGCCTTGTCGCTCGAAGTGGCCACGCCCGACGAGGCGCGGGCGATGCTGCAACTGAAGGGCGGGAACAACGTGGGCTTCTGATCGGCCTCAGCTGGCCGCCGCCGCGACCAGCCAGTCGGCGAACCGCGCCAGCGCCGGGTTCCCTGCCCGCCGCTCCGGCACCACCAGGTGGTACGAGCGGCCGCCGTGCAAGGGCCGGTCGCAAGGCACGACCAGCTCTCCGCGGGCGAGCTCGGCCTCGACCAGCATCGTGGGCATCAGCGCCGCGCCCATCCCGCGCGCGGCCGCCACCGCGAGCATCGAGAACAGGTCGAAGCGCGGGCCGTTCAGGTCCGGGGCTCCGGCGACACCATTGGCTTCGAACCACTGCCGCCAGGCATAGGGCCGCGTCGACTGCTGGAGCAGCGGCACTTCGGCCAGCTGCGCCGGCGTGAGCCGCTTGCGCGGCGCGATCAGCGCCGGCGCGCAGACCGGCACCACGATCTCCGGCATCAGCGCGGTCGCGATCGTGCCCGGCCAGTTCGCCAGGTCGGCCGGTGTCCCGGCGTAGATCGCGGCGTCGAAATCGGTGTCGGCGAACAGGAAAGGCCGGGTGCTGGTTTCCATGTTCACCACGATGGCCGGGTGCCGGGCGCGAAAGTCCGGCAGGCGCGGCAGCAGCCAGCGCGTTGCGAAGGTCGGCACCACGGCCAGGTCGATCGCGCCCGAAGCCTCGCCGCGCCCGATGACCGCCAGCGCATCGCGCTCGACCGCGTCGAGCCGCCTGGCCACCAGCCGGCTGTAGTTCTGCCCCGCCTCGGTCAGCACGATGCCGTGCCGCGAGCGGCGGAACAGCTTCACGCCCAGGAAGTCCTCCAGCCCCGCCACCTGCCGGTAGACCGCGCTCTGGGTCAGCGCGAGCTCGTGCGCGGCCTTGGTGAAGCTCTCGTGGCGCGCCGAGGCCTCGAAGCAGACGAGCGCCTGCGTGCTGGGCAGCTTTCTTCTCATGTCAGTCATGAGTTTATGGCATGACTGGCTTCGGAATACGCGTTTGTCCGGGCATTGGCCGGCGCGTTAACATCGAGGGCTGCACATCAGGAGATCACGATGAACGCCCCCGACTCCCGCATCAAGGCCGCCTTCAAGTGGGACGACCCGCTTCTGCTCGACGCGCAGCTCACCGAGGAAGAGCGCATGGTCCGCGACGCGGCCGCCTCGTACTGCCAGGACAAGCTGCTGCCGCGCGTGGTCGAGTCCTTCCGCAACGAGAAGACCGATGCCGAGATCTTCCGTGAGATGGGCGCGCTGGGCCTGCTCGGCCCGACCATCCCCGAGCAGTACGGCGGCCCGGGCCTGAACTACGTCAGCTACGGCCTGATCGCCCGTGAGGTCGAGCGGGTCGATTCCGGTTACCGGTCGATGATGAGCGTGCAGAGCTCGCTGGTCATGGTGCCGATCTTCGAGTTCGGCTCCGAAGCACAGAAGCAGAAGTACCTGCCCAAGCTGGCCACCGGCGAGTGGATCGGCTGCTTCGGCCTCACCGAGCCGAACCACGGCTCCGACCCGGGCAGCATGGAAACCCGCGCGAGGAAGATCGATGGCGGCTACGCGCTCACCGGCAACAAGATGTGGATCAGCAACTCGCCGATCGCCGACGTCTTCGTCGTCTGGGCCAAGTGCGTGGGCGGCGACTTCGACGGCCGCATCAAGGGTTTCGTCCTCGAGAAGGGCATGAAGGGGCTGTCGGCGCCGAAGATCATGGGCAAGGTCGGCCTGCGCACCTCGATCACCGGCGAAATCGTGATGGACAACGTCGAGGTCTCCGACGCCCAGCTGATGCCCGGCGTCGAGGGCCTGAAGGGCCCCTTCACCTGCCTGAACAGCGCCCGCTACGGCATCGCCTGGGGCGCGCTGGGCGCTGCCGAGGACTGCTGGCACCGCGCCCGCCAGTACGTGCTGGACCGCAAGCAGTTCGGCCGCCCGCTGGCCGCCAACCAGCTGATCCAGAAGAAGCTGGCCGACATGCAGACCGAGATCACGCTGGGCCTGCAGGGCTGCCTGCGCCTGGGCCGCATGAAGGACGAGGGCACGGCCGCGGTCGAGATCACCTCGATCATGAAGCGCAACTCCTGCGGCAAGTCGCTCGACATCGCGCGCCTGGCGCGCGACATGATGGGCGGCAACGGCATCTCCGACGAGTTCGGCGTGGCCCGCCACCTGGTCAACCTCGAGGTGGTCAACACCTACGAAGGCACGCACGACATCCACGCGCTGATCCTGGGCCGCGCGCAGACCGGCATCCAGGCCTTCTCGTGATTCGGTGGTTCGGTGATCTGCTGACCGCATACCGCACAGGGCCCATCCGGACTTGACCGAAGGCGACACAGGCCGGCCCGCGCCGCTCACCGAAGCGGAGGTCACGCGGGTCGTCCTCGGCCTGCTGCTGGCCCTGTTCCTGGCCGCGATCGACCAGACCATCGTCTCGGTCGCACTGGTCTCGATCGCGCGCGACATCGGCGGCTTCGAGCTGGTGCCCTGGGTCGTCTCGGGCTACCTGGTCGCCTCCACCGTCTCCACGCCGATCTACGGCAAGCTGTCCGATCTCTATGGCCGGCGGCCGCTGCTGTCGGTGGCCATCGCGATCTACATGCTCGCGGCGCTGCTGTGCGCGCTGGCCCAGTCGATGCCGCAGCTGGTCGCCTTCCGAATCCTGCAGGGCCTGGGCGGCGGCGGCCTGATCGCGCTGTCGCAGGCCACGATCGCCGACATCGTGCCGGGCGCCCAGCGCGGCCGTTACCAGGGCTACCTGTCGGGCGTGTTCGCGGTGGCTGCGGTGGCGGGCCCGGTGCTGGGCGGCTACCTGACCTTCTACCTCTCCTGGCGCGCGATCTTCTGGCAGGCCGTGCCGCTGGCGATCGCGGCCTTCCTGATCTCGCGCCGCGCGATGCTGCGGCTGTCGGCGCGCGGCGAGCGCCGACCGATCGACTGGCTCGGCGCCCTGCTGCTGGCCGCGGGTCTCAGCGCGCTGATGATCGCGCTCACCCGGATCGGCCAGGGCCACGGCTGGGACTCGCCCTCCACGCTTCTGCTCGCCGGCCTGTCGGCGCTGTCGCTCATTGCCTGCGCGCTGCGCGAACAGGTCGCACCCGAACCGATCCTGCCGCCTGACCTGTTCACCAGTCGCACGGTGATCCTCTGCTACCTGCTGGCCGGCCTGGCCTTCTTCGTGCTTGTGGGCAACTCGGTGCTACTGCCGATCTGGATGCAGTCGCTCGGCGGCGCCGGCGCCGACGAGGTCGCGCTGCGGATGCTGCCGCTCACCCTGGCGGTGCCGGCCGGTGCCTTCGTGTCGGGACGCACGATGATGCGCACCGCCGGCTACCGCCCGCTGATGCTCTGGGGAAGCGTCCTGTCGCTGGCTGCCGCCGCCGCGCTGCCGTTCATCCCGGTGGCCGCGGACCTGCCCGCCGCGCTCGCGATGACGCTGCTGGGCCTCGGCCTGGGGCTGCAGATGCCCGCCTCGCTGGTGGCGGTGCAGTCTGCCGTGGCGCCGCGCCAGATGGGCATCGCCACCGCGGTGAGCGCGCTGTTCCGCACGCTGGGCGGCGCGGTGGGCATCGCGATCCTGACCGCGGTGCTGTTCGCGCAGGTGCGCGCCGCGCGCGGGCTGTCCGCTGGTGAAGCCACCGGTCCGCTCGCCGACGTGGCGGCAGAGACGCTGCAGGCGGGCTTCCGCGGAGCTTTCGGGGTCACCTTGGGGGTCGCGGTGCTGTCGCTGATCGTTGCCTGGGCGATACCGGCGCGCACGCTGCTGGCGGCGCCGGAGTCCTCGTCGACCGGGCCTCGCGGCTAGAAGACCGTCGCCGGCGGACGGGCGCTCGGGATCTCAGTTGGCCCGCGCCGCGAAGGCCTCGGCGAGCGGCGCGCCCGACTGGCCCGCACGCAGGAGCAGCATCAGCAGGACTCTCGCCTTCAAGCCGCCGAGGGCGCCGCCCGGGATCAGGCCGCGGCCAAGCAGGTCGATCTCCGAGCCCGGATAGCCGTAGGTGCGCGTGAAGGCCGGTCCGGCATGGGCACGGGTAGCGAGCACCACCGGCACCGAGGCCGCCAACGCGTCGAACAGCGGCGCCACGTCCTGGGGAACGTGGCCAGCGCCCATGCCTTCCACGACCACGCCACGGTAGCCGAGTGCCGGCAGCGCCCTCAGCAGCCGGCCGTCGTCGCCCAGCGCCATCCGCAGCAGCGCGACCGGCGCCTCGGGTCGCTCGCGCCAGTGGGCAGGCATCGCGATCGGCTCGGTACGCGGCGGCCGAAGGAACACCGACAGCCGCCCCTCGGCCACCAGTCCCACCGGGCCGGCAAGCGGCGACGCGAAGGCCGAGGGCAGCGCGGTATGCGCCTTGCGCACGTAGCGCGCCGCGTGCACCTGGTCGTTCAGCACGACGGTCACGCCCAGTCCGACCGCAGCCGGGGATGCGGCGACGATCGCCGCCGACAGCAGGTTGGCCGGCCCGTCGGCGCCGGGGGCTTGCGGCCCGCGCATCGCGCCGGTGACCACCACCGGCTTGTCGCCGCCCACGAGCAGGTCGAGCAGCCAGGCGGTCTCCTCGATCGTGTCGGTGCCCTGGATCACCACCGCGCCGTCCACCGTGCCGGGCTCGCTTGCGCCAGCCACCAGCCGCTCACGCAACATCGCAGCCAGCGCGATCAGCTCGTCGACCGGCAGCGACGCGCTGGCCAGCCGCATCGGCGAGATCGCCTCGAATTCCGCCACCTTCTCGATGCCGGGCACCGAACGGATCAGGTCGGCGGCAGTCAGCGTGGGCACGATGCCCGCGGAGCCGCCCTGGGTCATCGTGATGGTGCCGCCCAGCGACACGACCAGCACTCGCGCCATCGCCATCTGCTCAATACCCCCGCGCCCGATCCACCCGCCGCGGAATCGGCTCGCCGCGCTGCACCGCCCGGTAGGCCTCGACGAACTGGCTGGCGACGATCTCGAGCCGCGTCTGGCCCGCGATATGCGGCGTGATCGAGATCCCCTCGACCGACCACAGCGGATCGTCGGGCGGCATCGGCTCGTTGCGCTGCACGTCGAGCGCGGCGCCGGCCATGTGCCCCGAGCGGACGGCCTCGATCAGGTCGGGCTCCACGACATGCTCGCCGCGGGCCACGTTGATGAAGTAGGCGCCGCGAGGCAGCCTGGCCAGCATCGCCGCATCGACGATGCCGGCGGTTGCCGGGGTCAGCGGCAGGGCGCAGACCAGGATCTCGGACTCCGCGAGGAAGGCGTCGAGCTCGTCGGCGCCGAAACTCGGGAACGGAAGCTCGGGCCGACGGCGCGTGCTCCAGCCGCGCGGCGCGAATCCGAGCCCCGCCAGGGTCTGCGCGATCGTGGCGCCTACCGCGCCCACCCCCAGGATGCCGACGCGCCGCGTGGCGACCTCCACCGGAAATCGGGTCCACGCCCGCTCGGCCTGCTGGCGGGCGTAGCGGCCGAAATCGCGCGCATGCCAGAGCGCCATCGTGACCACGTGCTGGGCGATGCCCAGGTTGACCAGCGGGTCGACGATCCGGGTCACCGGCACCTGCGCAGGCAGGTCCGGCGTCATCAGCTTCTCGACGCCCGCCGCGTTGGCGCAGACCAGCTTCAGGTTCGGCAGCGTGGCGGCGTAGCCGGGCCGGATCCGCCAGCCGAGGATCGCGTCGATCTCGGCCGGGTCGGCGTCCTCGCGGCGCTCGATGCAGCGGATGTCGGGGGCGATCTCGCGGATCTTGTTCGCCACCGCCTGGGGGGGCGTGGGCTTGGTCAGCAACAGGACGGCCATCGGGCGGTGCGGGTCGGTTCGTATCGGTGCGATCATAGCGGCTCGCCGCGCCACCGCCGGCCGCCAGGGTCCGTTTCGGGCGCCCCCGGCGCCCGCGAGCGCCTCACGCAAGGCACAACACGGGAGTCGGAATGAAGGTATCGAAGATCGGCGTCGTCGGCCTCGGCGCCATGGGAATCGGTGTGGCCCGTTCGCTGCTGCGCAAGGGCTTCGAGGTGCACGCCTGCGACGTGCGCCCGCAGGTGCTCGAGCAGATCGCGGCCGAGGGCGCGCACGCCCACGCCACGCCCGCTTCGCTCGCGGCCAGGGTCGATGCGCTGATCGTGCTGGTGGTCAACGCCGACCAGACCGAGGCGGTGCTGTTCGGCGAGAACGGCGCCGCAGGCACGCTCAAGCCCGGCGGCATCGTGATGGCCTCGAGCACCGTGCCGCCGCACTACGGCGAGGCGCTCGGCGCCCGGCTCGCCAAGGCCGGCTTCGCGATGCTCGACGCGCCGGTGTCCGGCGGCGCGGCCCGCGCAGCCGCGGGCGAGATGACCGTGATGGCCTCGGGCGCGCCCGAGGTCTTCGAAGCGATGGCCGGCGTGCTCGACGCGATCGCGGCCAAGGTCTACCGCCTGGGCGACGCGCCCGGCATGGGCTCGAAAGTCAAGATGATCAACCAGCTGCTGGCCGGCGTGCACATCGCCGCGGCGACCGAGGCGATGGCGCTGGGCATTCGCGCCGGCATCGACCCCGACACGCTCTACGAGGTGATCTCGAACAGCGCGGGCAACAGCTGGATGTTCAGCAATCGCGTGCCGCACATCCTGGCCGGCGACTACACGCCGCTGTCGGCGGTCGACATCTTCGTGAAGGACCTCGGCATCGTGCTCGATTCCGCGCGCAAGATGACCTTCCCGCTGCCCCTCACCTCGTCGGCCCTGCAGATGTTCATCGCGACCAGCGCCTCGGGCCTCGGCGGCGAGGACGACTCCGCCGTCATCAAGATGTTCCAGCGGCTCACCGGCATCGACCTGCCGGAGCCGAAGAAGGAAGGTTGACCATGCTCCTGGGCTGCATCGCCGACGACTTCACCGGCGCGACCGATCTCGCCAACAACCTGGTGCGCGCGGGCATGCGCACCGTGCAGACCATCGGCGTGCCCGACGCCTCGCTTGCCATCGACGCGGACGCGGTGGTGGTGGCGCTGAAGTCGCGCACGATCGCCCCCGCCGACGCGGTGGCGCAATCGCTGGCCGCACTGGCCTGGCTGCGCGCGGCAGGCTGCCGGCAGTTCTACTTCAAGTACTGCTCGACCTTCGACTCCACCGAGCTCGGCAACATCGGCCCGGTCACCGATGCGCTGATGGACGCACTGGGCTGCGACTTCACGATCGCCTGCCCGGCCTTCCCCGCGGCCGGCCGAACGATCTTCCGCGGCCACCTGTTCGTGGGCGACCTGCTGCTGTCGGATTCGGGCATGCGCGACCACCCGCTCACCCCGATGACCGACGCGAACCTGGTTCGCGTGCTGCAGCGGCAAAGCGCGAAGAAGGTCGGCCTGCTGCGCTACGACACGCTTGCGCAGGGGGTCGAGGCCAGCCAGGCCGCCATCGCGACGCTGCGCGCCGACGGCGTGGGCGTCGCGATCGTGGACGCCACCAGCGACGCCGACCTGATGACCATGGGCGAGGCCTTCGCCGACCTGCCGCTGGTCACCGCCGGCTCCGGCGTGGCGATCGGCCTGCCGCAGAACTTCCGCCGCGCGGGGCTGTTGCCGGCCGAGCCGGTGGCGCCCGCGCTGCCGAAGATCGCCGGACCCGCGGTGGTGCTGTCCGGAAGCTGCTCGCAGGCCACGCTCGCCCAGGTGGCTGCATGGCGCGCCTCGCGGCCCGCCTGCCAGGTCGACGCGATGCGGGTGGCGCGCGGCGAGCCGGTCGCCGCCGAAGCCGCCGCCTTCGCGCGCGAGGCGCAGGCCCGCGGCGAGACTGCCCTGGTCTACGCCAGCGCCTCGCCCGACGAGGTGCGCGCGGTCCAGCAGCAGCTCGGCCGCGACGAGGCCGGCGCGATGATCGAGCGCACTCTCGCCGAGGTCGCGCGTGCGATGCGCGCGGCCGGCACTCGCCGCTTCGTGGTCGCCGGCGGCGAGACCTCGGGCGCGGTGGTGCAGGCGCTCGACGTGCGCGCCCTGCGGATCGGCCCGCAGATCGACCCCGGCGTGCCGTGGACCGAGACCGTGGAGCGCGAGCCGGTCGCGCTCGCGCTGAAGTCGGGCAACTTCGGCGCGGTCGATTTCTTCGCGAAGTCGCTCGCGCTGCTGGACGCCTGAGATGAGCGCCGAAGAATCCCGCCTGCGCGAGGACCTCTGCCGCCTCGGCCGCTCGATGTTCTCGCGCGGCCTCACCCACGGTTCGACCGGGAACCTGAGCGTGCGCCTGCCCGACGGCGGCTACCTGATGACGCCCACCGGATCGAAGCTCGGCGAGCTCGACCCGGCCCGGCTGTCCAAGCTCGACGCGACGGGCACGCACCTGGACGGCGACAAGCCGACCAAGGAGAGCTTCCTGCACATCGCGATGTACGAGGAGCGCGCGCGCAGCGCGGCGGTGGTCCACCTGCATTCCACGTACTCGACCGCCGTGTCGGTGCTGGAAGGCGTGGACCCGGAAGACGTGCTGCCGCCGCTCACCGCCTACTACGTGATGCGGATCGGCACGCTGCCGCTGGTGCCCTATTTCGCGCCCGGCGACATGAACCTCGCGCACGCGGTGCGCCGTTTCGCCGGCCGCCACCACGCGGTGCTGCTGGCCAACCACGGCCCGGTGGTGGCCGGCAGCAGCCTGTCGGCCGCCGCCGACGCGATCGAGGAGCTCGAGGCCACCGCGAAGCTGCACCTGACGCTGCACGGGCGCGCCTGCCGCTGCCTGACGCCCGGGCAGGTGGCGGAGCTGAAGGCGAAGTTCCCGGCCCAGGCCTGAGGCCCCGCGGGCGGTTCAGGCCTGGCGCGCGCCGGGCGCCTCACGCATAGCGACGCGAGATCGTCTCGGCCACGCAGGCCGGCTTGTCCGAGCCCTTGCGTTCGATCGTGACCTCGGTGGTCATCTGCACGCCGCCGTCGGGGAGCTCATCGAAGGCCTTCAGGCGGATGCGCGCGCGCAGCTCGCTGCCCACCGGCACCGGCGAGGTGAAGCGCACGCGATTCAAACCGTAGTTCACGCCCATCTTCACGTCGCGGATGTCCACCGAGGACTCGAGGAACAGCGGCAGCATCGACAGTGTGAGGAAGCCGTGCGCGATCGTCTTGCCGAAGGGCCCCTTCGCCGCGCGCTCCGGGTCCACGTGGATCCACTGGTGATCGCCGGTGGCCTCGGCGAAGGTGTCGATCCGCTCCTGCGTGATCGGGAACCAGTCGCTGGTGGCCAGCTCCTCGCCGACCAGCGCCTTCAGATCGGCCAGCTTCTCGAAGACTCGCATTCTTCCCCCTGTGTCGATGTTCGTCGGGGCGCGTCGTCACGCCCTAGTTCTTGGTGCCGAAGATCCGGTCGCCCGCGTCGCCCAGCCCCGGCACGATGTAGGCATCGTCGTTGAGCCGCGCGTCGAGCGCGGCCACGTAGACTGGCACCTGCGGATGCGCGTCCTGGAAGACCTGCACGCCCTCGGGCGCGGCCACCAGGGCCAGGTAGCGGATGGCGTCGGGCGCCACGCCCCGATCGATCAGCATCTGCACTGCGTGCAAGGCCGAATAGCCGGTGGCCAGCATCGGGTCGCAGACGATGAACAGCCGCCGCTCGGGCTCGGGCAGACGCACGTAGTACTCCACCGGCCGGTTGTCCTCGCCGCGGTACAGCCCGATGTGACCCTCGCGCGCCGACGGGATCAGCTCGAGCAGGCCGTCGGCCATGCCCAGGCCCGCGCGCAGCACCGGCACGATCGCGACCTTCTTGCCCGCGATCACCGGCGCATCCATCGGCTCGAGCGGCGTATCGATGGCCCGGGTGGTCAGCGGCAGGTCGCGCGTGATCTCGTAGCCCATGAGCAGCGTGATCTCGCGCAGCAGTTCGCGGAAGGTGCGCGTGGACGTGGTCCGGTCGCGCATGTGCGACAGCTTGTGCTGGATCAGCGGGTGATCGATGATGAAAAGTTTCGGAAAACGTGGATCCTGGCGCATCGCGGTGTCGCTCGTGGCGTGATCGGGGCGGCGCGCGCGCATCGCGCGGCGCTTCGAAACGGAAGGCCGCTGCCGCCCGGAGGGCGACGTTACCATGATGCCCCCGCTCACACACGGACAAGGAAAAGACGAATGGACGACATCAAGGGCAAGGTCGCGCTGGTCACCGGCGGTTCCACCGGCATCGGCGCCGCGGTCGCGCGCGAGTTCGGCCGCCTTGGCGCGAAGATCGGCGTGCACTACAACAGCAGCCGCGACGCCGCCGAGAAGGTGGCCGACGAGATCCGCGCCGCCGGCGGCGAGGCCTTCACCGTGAAGGCGGACGGGCTCGACACCGCGCAGATGAAGGCGGCGGTCGAGGCCACGGTCGCCAGGTTCGGACGCATCGACGTGCTGGTCAACAACGCCGGCGCGTTGGTCAAGCGCGTGCCGGTCGAGGCCACCGACGACGCCTTCTTCGACGAAGTGCTGCACCTGAACGGCCGATCCGCCTGGATGGCCACCGCCGCGGCCGTGCCCCACATGCGCAAGCAGGGCGGCGGCAACGTGATCTTCGTGACCTCGGTCGCGGCCCGCCACGGCGGCGGCCCCGGCGCGGTGCTCTACGCGGCCTCGAAGGGCTTCGTCAGCACCGCCACCCGGGGACTGGCCAAGGAGCTCGCCAAGGACCAGATCCGCGTGAACGCGGTCGCGCCGGGCGTGATCACCACGCCCTTCCACGAGAAGTTCAGCACGCCGCAGCAGCTCGAGGGTTTCAAGGCCACGATCCCGATGGGGCGCCTGGGCAGCGCCGACGAATGCGTGGGGGCCTTCGTGTTCCTCGCGTCGGATCGACTGTCCGGTTACGTGACCGGGCAGATCCTGGAGGTCAACGGCGGTCAGTACATGCCCTGACGTGCCGTGCGCCGTGCGCGGAGCGCGGGCCGGTTCCCTTTCGCCGGCGCGGAGACGCTGTCCGCTTCGCGGAAACGCTTGGTCGCGCGGACGCTCAGCCCCGTCGCGGAACGCAACTCGGCCCGCCTGCGGCGGACCTCGGACAGCGTTCCGCTCGCGCTTCGCGCGCCGGGTCTTCGCTGCGCTCCCGCGCCAGCGTCCACGCGCCGGCGAAAGGGAACCGGCCCGCGCTCCGGGATGCGCCGCGACACATGTGCTCGCGCACGCTCCCAGCGGTCGGGACTGGCGAGCGCGGCTCTGCTTGGCGCTGACCTGTCGGCTCGCTCATGATGGGAGGCCAGGGGCGTGAGCCGGGCGCCATCCCCGGTCCCTTGGCGCTGGCGCGGGAGCGCAGCGAAGACCCGGCGAGCGAAGCGAGAGCCGGCCCACTGTCCGAGGGAGCGAAGCGACCGAGTTCGGGCCGGCGACGGGGCTGAGCGTCCGCGCGACCAAGCGTTTCGCCGAAGGCGACAGCGCCTCGGGACCGGGAAAGGCGCCCGGCTCACGCCCCTGGCCTCACCGCCGCTACACTTGACTCGTATCGCGGGGCTCGAGTCCCCTGCGCCGCCGAGTCGACACGAGGAACGGGCAATGCGAATTACCTGTGGCACGGATTTCAGCGAACGCGGGCGCGAGGCTGCCGAGGTCGCGGCCTTGCTCGCCGCTCGCTCTGGGGGGCGGCTCGAGCTGGTCCACGCGCTGGACACGCGCGGGGCGGTGTTCGGCGCGGCGCACGTGCTGCAGACGCTCGAGGAGGCCGCGCGCGAGCGGCTCGACGCCGAGATCGAGCGGCTGCGCGGGCTGGGCGCCGCGGTCGAGGGGGCGATGCCCGACGGCTGGCCCGACGAGGCGCTGCTGGGCGAGGCCGAGCGGCACGACTCGACGCTGATCGTGCTGGCCGCCACCGGCTCGCGGGACGGAGCCGGGGTGTCGGTGGGCAAGACCTGCGAGCGAACCTTGTCGCGCACCCGGCTGCCGATGCTGGTGGTTCGCGACCCGGCGCCGCTGCTCGCCTGGCTGCGCGGCGAGCGGGCCTTGCAGATCCTGGTGGCCTTCGATTTCTCGACGCAGGCCGGCTCGGCACTGACCTTCGCGGCGCGCCTGGCCCGGCTGGGCAACTGCCGGATCGTGGCCGCCTTCACCGACGATCCAAAGCGCGAAGCCCGCAGGATGGGCCTGTCCGACACGCCCGACGAGGCGCAAGCGCGCCTGCAGGAGGCGCTGGCGAACCGGGTCGCGGAGCTGGAGCCGGAACTGCCGGCCGACGTCGTGGTATCGGCCCATCTGGGCGACCCGGCCGCGCGACTCGCCCATCTGGCCGAGCGCGAGAACGCCGACCTGGTCATCGCCGGCACCCAGCAGCGCGGGCCGCTGCTGCGGCTTATCGCGGGCTCGGTTTCGCTGCAGCTGCTGCGCGACGCGGCCACCAACCTGATCGTGGTGCCCACCACCGATGCCGCTGCTGCCGCGCTCGCCGCGACGCCGCACGAGGTACGTCGCGTGCTGGTGGCCACCGACCTGTCCGAGACCGGCAACCGGGCGGTCGCGCACGCGCTGGCGCTCGCCCCCGCCGGCGCCGAGGTCCGGATCATCCACGTGATGAGCCCGAACCAGATGCTCGAGGGCGCCTACGGCCGTCCCTCGTATCGCCAGTTCGAGGCCGAGCACGCCGCCGAGCGCGCCAACCGCCAGCAGGCACTCGAGGGACTGGTGCCCAGGGACGCGCAGGCCGGCTCGCGCACCGTGGTCTGCGAAGTGGTCGAGCACGATCTGCCGGCCAAGGCGATCGCCGAGCAGGCCGAGCACTACGACGCCGACCTGGTCTGCGTGGGTACGCTGGGCCGTTCAGGGCTGTCCGCCGCGCTGCTCGGTTCGACCGCGCAGGACGTGCTGAAGCAGCTGCGCCGGCCGCTGCTGCTGGTGCCACCCGCGGAGCGCTGAGCGCGCATTCGGGAGCGCCCCTGCTGCGCTTCGGACCGGGGACCGGCTCCGCCGGCGAGTCAGTCCAGCGCAGGCGCGCCCACCGCGGCGCGATGCAACCGGTCGGCGGCCGCCGCCCATTCCCCGGTTTCCGGCGGCCGCTCGATCAGGATCCGGTCGAAGCCGGCCCGGTCGAGCCGGCGAAGCGTGTCGTAGAGCGCGCGCGCATACGCCTCGGGCTCGGCCGCCGCAGGCTCCCAGCCGCCCTCGCCCCGGTCCGGCCGCTGCCGCGACCAGGCCACCGTCTTCACGCCTCGTGCAGCGAGCACGCGCACCCGCTGCCCGATCGCGCCCGCGTCGAGGAGTTCGAGCGGGGTGCGCGGCGCATAGTGGGCCGCCAGCGTGCCCGATGCGCGTGGCGCCGCCGCATCGGGCGACGCGAGCGGCTGGCCCAGCACCGCCTCGATCCGCGCGGCGGGCAGACCGCCCGGTCGGAGCAGCACCGGCCGGCCGCGCGACAAGTCGACGATCGTGGACTCCAGGCCCACCTCGCAGGCGCCGCCGTCGAGCACCAGCGGCGCGTCGGCGCCGAGATCGTCGATCACATGGGCAGCCCGGGTCGGACTGACCCGGCCGAAACGGTTGGCCGAGGGCGCCGCCACCCCCATCCCGCCGAGGCGCTCGAAGGCCTGCAGCAGCGCGCGCGCCACCGGATGCGCGGGCGAACGCAGGCCGATCGAGGGCTGTCCGCCGCAGGCCCAGGCGGGCGCGCCAGGCAGGCGTTCGAGGATCAGGGTGAGCGGCCCCGGCCAGAATGCGTCGGCCAGTCGCTGCGCCGCATCGCGCCAGTGCGCCCATCGGCGCGCCTGGTCGGCGCCGGTCACGTGCACGATCAGCGGATGGTCGGGCGGCCGACCCTTTAGCCGGTAGATCGCGCCGACCGCCTCGGCCGAGGCGGCGTCCGCGCCCAGACCGTAGACGGTCTCGGTCGGGAAGGCCACCAGCCGGCCGGCGGCCAGTTCCGCCGCCGCCGCCTCGATCGCGGCAGCGTCCGCGGGCCGCGGGTTCATCGCGCGGCGCCGACCACCCGGGCGACCTGGCCGGCCACATGCACCGCATGGGCCAGCGAGTCGGCCACCACGGTCACGTGACCCATCTTGCGCCCCGCCCGTGCCTCGGTCTTGCCGTAGAGATGCAGCTTCGCCTCCGGGAAGGCGAGCACCTCGGCCCAGGGCGGTTCGCCACCGGCCGCGACCCAGCAGTCCCCGAGCAGGTTGAGCATCACCGCGTGCTGGTGCTGGCGGGTCGAGCCCAGGGGCAGCCCCGCCATCGCGCGGGCCTGCTGCTCGAACTGGCTGGTGACGCAGGCGTCGATCGTGTAGTGGCCGGAGTTGTGCGGCCGCGGCGCCATCTCGTTGACCAGCAAGGCGCCGTCGGCCAGCACGAAGAACTCCACGCAGAGCACGCCCACGTAGTCCAGCGCCTGCGCGATCTTGCGGGTGGCCGCCTCGGCGCGCGCCGCGACGTCCTGCGACACGCGCGCCGGCACCGTGGAGGTGGCCAGGATGCCGCCCACGTGCACGTTCTCGGACACCGGGTAGGCGACCGCCTTGCCGTCGAAGCCGCGCGCGACGATCACCGAGACCTCGAGCTCGAGCGCGAGGCGCTTCTCGAGCACGCAGGGCACGCTGCCGAAGGACTCGAAGGCCGCGACCGCCTCGTCGACCGAGGCGACCGTGGCCTGGCCCTTGCCGTCGTAGCCCAGGCGGGCCGCCTTCAGGATGCCGGGAAACAGCTTCGGATCGGCCGCGCGCAGATCGCCGGCAGAGCGGATGGGGGCATAGGGCGCTGTCTCGATGCCGCATTCGCGCACGAAGCCCTTCTCGACGATCCGGTCCTGCGCGACCGCCACCGAAGGACCGGCGGGACTCACCACGCAGCGCTGCGCCAGGAAGTCCAGCGCCTGCGCCGGCACGTTCTCGAACTCGGTGGTGACCGCGCCACAGAGGCGGCCGAGCTCGTCGAGCGCGGTTTCGTCGAGGTAGCCGGCCTTCAGGTGGCGATCGGCCACGCTCCCGGCCGGGCTGTCGTCGGCCGGATCGAGCACGCAGACCCGGTAGCCGAGCGACTGCGCCGCCATGCAGAACATGCGGCCGAGCTGCCCGCCGCCGAGCATGCCGAGCCAGGAGCCGGGCGGCAGCGCCGGAACCGGGACCCTGCGGGCACCGCCCGAGCTTCGTTCGCCGGCCATCGTCCCTTCGCCCGCCATCATTCGCTCGCCGGCAGCGTCATCGCGCGGGCCGCGGCGCTCTGCCTGGCCCGGAAGGTCTCCAGCCGCTCGGCCAGCGCCGGATCGGTGCCGGCCAGCATCGCCACCGCGTACAGGCCGGCGTTGGCCGCGCCGGCCTCGCCGATCGCGAAGGTGGCCACCGGGATGCCGCGCGGCATCTGCACGATCGACAGCAGGGAATCCTCGCCGCGCAGGTACTTCGACGGCACCGGCACGCCCAGCACCGGCACCGTGGTCTTGGACGCGATCATGCCAGGCAGGTGGGCCGCGCCGCCGGCGCCGGCAACGATCGCGCGCAGCCCGCGGCCGCGCGCCTGCTCGGCGTAGGCGAACATGTCGTCGGGCATCCGGTGGGCCGACACGACGCGCGCCTCGTGCGGCACGCCGAACTCCCTGAGCACCGCGACCGCGTGCTGCATCACGTCCCAGTCGCTGCTCGATCCCATCACCACGCCTACCAGCGGAGCGTCCATCTCAGTCTTCCAGTTCGATGCCGGTGAGCCTGCGCAGCGCTTCGCGGTACTTGGCCGCGGTGCGCGCGATCACGTCGGCGGGCAGGCTGGGCGGCGGCGGGCGCTTGTTCCACCCGGGCACCGTTTCGAGCCAGTCGCGGACGAACTGCTTGTCGAAGGACGGCGGCGAGACGCCGGGCCGCCATTCGTCCGCCGGCCAGAAGCGCGAGGAATCAGCGGTGAGCACCTCGTCCATCAGGTGCAGCGTGCCCCGGTCGTCGAGGCCGAACTCGAACTTGGTGTCGGCGATGATGATGCCGCGGGTGGCCGCATGCCCCGACGCCCGGCGATAGAGCTCGAGGCTGATCGCGCGGATCCGCTCGGCCAGCTCGCCGCCGATGCGCGCGGCCATGTCGTCGAAGCCGATGTTCTCGTCGTGCTCGCCCAGCTCGGCCTTGGCCGCCGGGGTGAAGATCGGCTCGGGAAGCTTGTCGGCCATCTGCAAGCCGGGCGGAAGCGCGATGCCGCACACCGCGCCGGTGGCCTGGTAGTCCTTCCAGCCCGAGCCGATGATGTAGCCGCGCACCACCGCCTCGACGAGGATCGGCTTCAGGCGCTTGACCACCATGGAACGGTCGCGGACCTGCTCGCGCTCGTCGGGCGCCACCACGGAGTCGGGATCGACGCCGGTCAGGTGGTTGGGCACCACGTCGGCCAGGCGATCGAACCAGAACAGCGCCATCCTGTTGAGCACCCGCCCCTTGTCGGGAATCGGCTCGGACATGATCACGTCGAAGGCCGACAGGCGATCGGTGGTCACGATCAGCAGCCGGTCGTTGCCGACCGCGTAGTTGTCGCGGACCTTGCCGCGCGAGAGCAGCGGCAGCGAATGAAGCGAAGACTGGTGGACGACGGCCGCCATCGGTACGGCTCCGGCAAAAACCGCCATTTTGCCTGATCGCCCCGCGGCGGCCTCGAACCGGCGGCGCTCGCCCGCCCGGTCAGCGCAGCCCCTTCAGCCAGCCGAGCCCCTCGCTGGTGCCGGCCCGCGGCCGGTACTCGCATCCGATCCAGCCCTCGTAGCCCAGCTGGTCGAGCAGCGCGAACAGGTAGGGATGGTTGAGCTCGCCCAGGTCGGGCTCGTGCCGCTCGGGCACGCCGGCGATCTGGATGTGACCGACGCCCGCGAGGTACTTGCGGATCTTCATCGCCAGATCGCCCTCGACGATCTGGCAGTGATAAAGGTCCATCTGCACCTTCAGGTTGGGCTCGCCGACCTCCGCGATCACCGCGTGCGCGTCGGCCTGGGTGTTCAGCAGGAAGCCCGGGATGTCGCGCGTGTTGATCGGCTCGATCAGGCCGGTCAGGCCGTAGGCCGCCAGCCGCTTCGCCGCGCGACGCAGGTTCGCCACGTAGGTCGCGTGCTGCTCGGCGCGGCGCGATTCGTCCGCGACCAGCCCGGCCATCAGGTGGATGCGCGGGCACTCGAGCGCCTGGGCGTAGTCGATCGCCTTGTCGAGCCCCTCGTCGAATTCGCGTTCGCGGCCCGGCAGGCTGGCAACGCCCTTCTCTCCCGCGGCCCAATCGCCGGGAGGTGCGTTGAACAGCACCTGCTTCAGGCCGGCGCCGCGCAGCGCGGCAGCGACCTCGGAGGCCGGGTGGTCGTACGGAAACAGGAACTCGACTGCCGCGAAGCCGTCACCGGCCGCCGCCGCGAAGCGGTGCAGGAAGGCGTGCTCGTTGTACATCATCGAGAGGTTGGCGGCGAAACGAGGCATGACGGCTCCGGGAGCGTGGATCTGTTGTTGCCGCAATCTTAGGGCCAAAACCGGGGCTGAACCCGACATCGCCACGGGGAAACCCGACATCGAGCCACCGGCTTTGCGGGCCAGGATCCGGCGACGCGCGATGATTCCCGGGCGTCCCAGCCCTTCCGGAAAGCCCGATGCCGATGCCCGCCTCACCATCCGCCCCGGCCCGTGCGCTGGCCCGGCTCCTGGTCGCCGCCAGCCTTGCGGCACCGGCGGCGGCCTTCGCGCAGTCGCCGATGCCGATCGCCGACATGCATCTGCACTACAGCCATGACGCGGTGGCCTCGGTGCCGGCCGACGAGGTGCTCGGGCTGCTGCGCCAGGCCGGACTTCGCCGGGCGCTGGTGTCGAGCTCCGACGACACCGGCACGCAGGAACTCCTGGGGCTCGCGCCCGACATCGTGGTGCCCAGCCTGCGCCCCTACCGCTCGCGCGGCGAGATCGGGACCTGGTTCCGCGACCCGACCGTGATCGACTATCTCGAGCAGCGACTGGCGCGCCATCGCTACGCGGCGATCGGCGAGTTCCACCTGTACGGCGCCGACGCCGACCTGCCGGTCCCCACCGCGATGGTCACGCTGGCCCGACGTCACGACCTGATCCTGCACGCCCACTCCGACGCCGACGCGGTCAAGCGGCTGTTCCGGCAGTGGCCGGAGGCGCGCATCATCTGGGCCCACGCCGGATTCGATTCGCCGGAGAACGTTCGCGAGATGCTGCGCGCGCACCCGAATCTGTGGGCGGATCTCGCCTTCCGCAGCGACCACGCGTCGGGCGAGCGGATCGACCCCGGCTGGCGCGAGGCCTTCCTCGAGTTCCCCGAGCGCTTCATGGTCGGCACCGACACCTTCACGCCGGAGCGGCTGTTCTACATCCCGCAGCACGCCGCGTGGGCGCGGGGCTGGCTCGCCACGCTGCCGGCCGAGGTGGCCGAACGGATCGCCTGGCGCAACGCCGAGGCCCTGCTCGCCGCGGCCTGGCCTGCCCGCTCGGCCTCGGCCACGCCTGCCGGCGCATCCCCGCCGCCTGCCGGCGCGCCCGCGCCCGCGGCCGGCAATCCCGAGCCCCCTTCCTGCGCGCAGGCGGGCAACGGCGTGCGCAGCCTGCAGGGCAAGGCGGCACGGCTGGTCTACCGGACCGAGCCCGCCGCGATCGCCCTCGGCGAGCCCTTCCGCCTGCTGGCCAGGCTCTGCCCCGAAGCCGAGGCGCGGGCCAGCGCAGGGGCCACCTCGGGCGCCGGCGCCCGCCTCAGCGTCGACGCCACGATGCCCGAGCACCGCCACGGCATGAACTACACGCCCCGCCTCGCGCAAAGCCCGAATGGCCTGGTCGCCGACGGCCTGCTGTTCCACATGGCCGGGCGCTGGCAGCTGGTGGTGGAGGCGCGGGAAGGCGATGCCGTCGAGCGCTTCGCCGACGACATCGTGATTCGCTGAGCCGCGACCGCATGCCGCGTCGCGCCGTGCCGGCCCTCCCGGCCCTCCCGGCCGTGCCTGCCGGGCTCGCGAGGCTGCAAGCGGGGCTTGCGCGGCTGCTCGTCGCCCTCGCGCCGCTGCTGCCCGCGCACGCACAGGCGGACGGCGGCATCGCGGCCGGGTTCACCGAGGCCGAGATCGCCACGATCCTCTCGCACGGCCCCTGGCCGCCCGAGCCACGCCGCGACCCGACGAACCGCCTGTCGGGCGACCCCGATGCGATCGCACTGGGGCGCGAGCTCTTCTTCGACCCGGGCCTGTCGCGCGACGGACGGATCTCCTGCGCGAGCTGCCACGACCCCGCGAAGGGCTTCACCGACGGACTGCCGCGCGGGCAGGGCCTCGCGCGCCACGACCGGAACACCCAGGCGCTGCTCGACCTGAGCCTTCAGCGCTGGTTCGGCTGGGACGGCGGCGCCGACAGCCTGTGGGCGGCCTCCATACGGCCCATGCTCTCGCCGATCGAGATGGGCGCAGACGCCGCCAGCGCCGCAGCCCGGCTTGGCGAGCGCCCCGAGCTGGCCGGTCGCCTGGCGTCCTGGCCCCCACACGAGGCGCCAGCTTCGGACGAGGCCCGGCTGGTCTACGCCGGCAAGGCCATCGCCGCCTGGCTGGAAACCCTCGTGTCGCCGCGAACGCCCTTCGACGAATTCCGCGACGCGCTGGCCCGCGGCGACGAAGCCGCGATGCGCGCCTACCCGGCACCCGCCCTGCGCGGGTTGAAGCTCTTCACCGGCCGCGGCAACTGCTCGGTCTGCCACGCCGGCCCCGCCTTCAGCAACGGCGAGTTCCACGACATCGGTCGCCCCTTCCTCGTCGAGCGCGGCCGCATCGACCCGGGCAGGCACGCCGGCATCCGCCGGCTGAAGACCGACCCCTACAACCTGACCGGACGCTGGAACGACCAGCCGCCTGCGGGCGGGTCGGCCGACGCCTCGCTGCGCACCCGCACCGTGGCGCTGCAGCACCGCAACTGGGGCGAGTGGAAGACGCCCACGCTGCGCGGCCTGCCCGCCACCGGGCCCTACACCCACGACGGCAGCCTGGCCACGCTGCGCGACATGGTCAGGCATTATTCGGAGCTCGACCTCGACCGGCTCCACGCCGACGGCGAAGCGCTGCTGAAGCCGCTGAAGCTGAGCGACGCGCAGATCGACGATCTGGTCGCCTTCCTCGAATCGCTGGGCGCGCCAGTCGGGCGCACGGCCGCGGCGAAGGCCGGCGACGAACAAGGACAGGAGAAGAAGGAATGATCAGCGAACTCGTCAGCTTCGCGCTGCCGGCCGGCATGAGCCGCGAAGAGGTGATCGCAGGCATGCGCGAGGTCGCGCCCAACTGGCGGCGCAACCCGGACCTGATCCGCAAGACCTTCCTCTACGACCCCGAGGCCGGCCAGACCGGCGCGCTCTACCTGTGGCCGAATCGCGAGGCCGCCGAGCGCGCGCACGACCAGGCCTGGCGCGAGCGGATCCGCGCGAAGTACGGCAGCGAGCCCACGATCCGCTACTTCGAGACGCCGCTGGTGGTGGACAACGCCCTCGGCGCGATCATCGACGCCTGAGGGTCTGCGGGCGGGCTCGGGCTCCGGGCCTTGGCTCGGGCTCCGTGTCTTTTCTCCGTCCCGAGGCGCTGTCGCCTTCGGCGAAACGCTTGGTCGCGCGGCCGCTCAGCCCCGTCGCGGAACGCAACTCAGCCTGCCTGCGGCGCGCTTCGGACAGCGTTCCGCTCGCGCTTCGCGCGCCGGGTCTTCACTGCGCTCCCGCGCCAGCGCCTCGGGACGGAGAAAAGACACGAAGCCCGATCCCGCTCGAGGTGGCCGGTACCGGCGCCGCGACACGCCGCCACGAGCGTCGACCAACGGACGCGGGCCACTTCGCGAAGCCGATGTGGTCGCTCGACTCTGGCCGATCGACGCCCGCGCGGAGTGGACGGGGTCCTTCGCCGGGCCGGAGGCGGCCCTGCTTTTCAGGGCTCCTGGCGCTGGCGCGGGAGCGCAGTGAAGACCCGGCGAGCGAAGCGAGAGCCGAGCCATGTCCGAGCGACCGCAGGAAGCGAGTTCGGCTCGGCGACGGGGCTGAACGTCCGCGCGACCAAGCGTTTCCGCGAAGCGGACAGCGCCTCGAGCCCTGAAAAACAGGGCCGCCTCCGGCCCGCTGCCCAACGCAGGCTGACCGAGAGAGCTCAGCGAACCGCCGTCAGCAGCGAAGCGACCGCAACGGAGAGCTTCTTCGCGTACCCGATGTGCAGGAACTCGTCCGGCCCGTGCGCGTTGCTCTGCGGGCCGAGCACGCCGGTGACGACGAACTGCGCCTTCGGAAAGCGCTCGCCGAGCATGGCCATGAACGGGATGGTGCCGCCTTCGCCGATCCAGGCGACCGGGCGGCCAAAGGCGCTTTGCGAGGCGTCCTCGAGCGCGCGGGCCAGCCACGGCGCCGTGGGCGCGGCGCTCCAGCCGCTGGCCGCGTGGTCGGGCTCGAAGCGCACGACGGCGCCGTAGGGCGGGTCGCGCTCGAGGGCCGTCTTCATTGCCGCCGTGGCCAGTTCGGCGTCGACGGTGGGCGGCAGCCGCATGCTGAGCTTCAGCGTGGTGCGCGGGCGCAGCACGTTGCCGGCGTCGCGCGGCAGCGGCAGGTCGGCCGCACCGGTGACCGACAGCGCCGGCCGCCAGGTGCGATTCAGCAGTCCCTCGACCGGGTCGGTGGTGGTCGGCTGCGCCTGCAGGTGGCCGGGCGCGGCGTGCGTGGCGGCCTGGGCGCGCAGCCTCGCCGCTGCATCGAGCCCCTCGACCTTCGGCTGCGGCAGGTGCTCGCAGGAGGCCCACGGGAACTGCTGCCAGACCGCGTCGCCCAGGATGGCGCCGGCCTGGCGCGCCTGCTCGAGCCGTTCGGCCGGAATGCCGGCGTGCAGCTCGGGCAGCAGCACGCGACCCGTGGCCGGATCGTCGAGGCGCGACAGCAGCTGGCGGGCGATCCGGAAGCTCGACGGCACCAGGCCGCTGGCAGCGCCGGAATGCACCCCGTGACGCAGGATC
This sequence comes from Zeimonas arvi, assembly GCF_008039575.1. Lineage (GTDB taxonomy): Bacteria > Pseudomonadota > Gammaproteobacteria > Burkholderiales > Burkholderiaceae_E > Zeimonas > Zeimonas arvi. Next base: position 379,237 of record NZ_VDUY01000001.1, read on the forward strand.
TCGACGGTCAGCGTGCCGCCGGCCAGCCCGCGCAGCGAGCTGGTGACCCACAGCTGCTCGTAGTTGCCGCAACCGGAGTCGAGCGCGCACACGAGCTGCACGTCGCCGAAGCGCGGCGCCAGCGCCTCGAGATAAGCGGGCAGGTCCGGGCTGCCCGATTCTTCCGAGGTCTCGATCAGCCCCACGCAGCGCGGCCGCGCGATGCCCTGCGCGTCGAGCCCCTGGAGCACCGACAGCGCGGCGTAGACCGCGTAGCCGTCGTCTGCCGCGCCGCGCCCATAGAGCCTGCCGTTCTCGATGACCGGCACGTAGGGGCCGAAGCCCTCGCGCCAGCCCGCCATCTCCGGCTGCTTGTCGAGGTGACCGTAGAACAGCACCGTGCGCTCGTTGCCGAGCCCGCCGGTGGCTGGGGCGTCGAACAGCAGGCAGGGCGTGCGGCCCGGCAAGGCGACGATCTCGAGCGCGAGCCCGGCGATGCCCAGGCCCCCGGCCCAGCGGCGGGCCTCGTCGAGGACCGAGCCGAGCTCGCCGCGCGCCGCCCAGCCGGCGTCGAACATCGGCGACTTCGCCGGCACCCGCACGTAGTCGACCAGGCGCGGCACCAGGTCGTCTTCCCAGCGCGCATCGAGCAGCGCGCGAACCTCGGCCAGATTCATTGCTTCCCTCCGGATGGTCCTCGGGCCGCCGCTCGGCGGCCCCTTGCCCGGCGCAGGCCTCTCAGGCCACGACCTGGGCGAGCTCGCCCTTCGCGTAGCGCTGGACCATCGTCGACAGCGGCACCGCCTGGATCTTGCCGCCCTGCCCTTCGCAACCGAACTCGCGGTAGCGGGCCAGGCAGATCGCCTTGGCCGCCTCGCGGGCCGGCTTGAGGTACTCGCGGGGATCGAATTTCGACGGGTTCTCGGCCATGAAGCGGCGGATCGCGGCGGTCATCGCCAGCCGGATGTCGGTGTCGATGTTGATCTTGCGGACGCCGTACTTGATCGCTTCCTGGATCTCCTCGACCGGGACGCCGTAGGTCTCCTTCATGTCGCCGCCGTACTTGCGGATCTCGGCGAGCAGCTCCTGCGGCACCGACGACGAGCCGTGCATGACCAGGTGCGTGTTCGGAATGCGCCGGTGGATCTCCTTGATCCGGTCGATGGCCAGGATGTCGCCGGTCGGCTTGCGGGTGAACTTGTAGGCGCCGTGGCTGGTGCCGATCGCGATGGCCAGCGCGTCGACCTGGGTCTGGCGCACGAAGTCGGCGGCCTGCTCCGGATCGGTCAGGAGCTGCTCGCGGGTCATCGTGCCTTCCGCGCCGTGGCCGTCTTCCTTGTCGCCCTTCATGGTCTCGAGCGAACCGAGGCAGCCGAGCTCGCCCTCGACGGTGACGCCGACCTTGTGGGCCATGTCGACGACCCTGCGGGTCACGTCGACGTTGTACTCGTAGCTGGCGATGGTCTTGCCGTCTTCCTTCAGCGAGCCGTCCATCATGACCGACGAGAAGCCGAGGTCGATGGCGCCCTGGCAGACGGCCGGGGACTGGCCGTGGTCCTGGTGCATGACGACCGGCACCTTCGGATAGGACGCCACCGCGGCCTGGATCAGGTGCTTGAGAAAGTCCTCGCCCGCGTACTTCCGGGCGCCTGCAGAGGCCTGCATGATCACCGGCGCGTCGACCTCGCTGGCCGCGGACATGATCGCCTGGACCTGCTCCAGGTTGTTGACGTTGAAGGCGGGAATCCCGTAGCCGTTCTCGGCCGCGTGATCCAGCAACTGGCGCATGGAAACGAGGGGCATCTGCGAAGACCTCCGGATTGGAATGCGGGCGAGGCGCCGCGGCCGCACGGCCGTTCTGCGACGCCTCGGCAAACCGTGATTATCGCCCAGCCGGCGACCTGCGCTCAGGAACTCCGCCACACCTGCAGGGGGACCCGCCGGGGCCCGTCCGGGTCAGCCCGCCAGCCCCCTGACCGAATCGCGCACGACGAGCCTCACCGGCACGTCCACGCGGCGCGCGGAAGCGGACTTGCGGTCGACCTGATCCATCAGCAAGGCGACCGTGGCCTCGACCATCGGCGCCACCGCCTGCTCGACGGTGGTGAGGCGGTAGGAATCCCAGGCGGCCTGGGGCGCGTCGTCGAAACCGATCACCGACACGTCGTGGGGCACGCGCAGCCCGAGCTCGTGGCGCAGCGTGTCCATCACCGCGATCGCCATGTGATCGTTCGCCACGAAGAGCGCATCAGGCGGCCGGCCCGTCGAGAACAATCGTCTGGCCGCCTTGCGGGCCCCGTCGAAGCTGTAGTGGCCGACCGCGCGCCGGTAGCGGCTGACGCCATGGCGCGCCAGCTCCTCCCGGAAGCCCGCCTCGCGGTCGCGGCTGGTCGAGGTGTTCTCGAGCCCGGCCACGAAGGCGAGGTTCCGGTGGCCAGTGTCGAGCAGCGCGCGGGCGGCGATCCGGCCGCCCTCGACGTTGTCGGAGGCCACCGCGCTGACGTTGCCGATCGCGTCCACGCGATTGAAGAGCACGACCGGAACACCGATCCTCGCGCACTCCCGGGCGAGCGCCGACGACAGCGTCGCGCTGACCAGCACGATCCCGTCGACCTGGTACTGCATCAGCTGCTCGAGCAGGGCATCGGCGGCCTCGGTGTCGCTGATGAACAGCAGCAGGTGATAGCCGTCGCGCTGCAGCCGCTGCGACATCCGCTCGACGATGGCCGGATAGAACGGGTTCTCCAGGTAGGAGACGACCATCGCCACGATCCGCGAGCGGCGCGTGATCAGCGTGCGCGCGATCGCGTTCGGCCGGTAGCCGAGTTCCCGAGCCGCCTCGAACACGCGCTTGCGCGTCGCCTGGGCCACGCTGGCCCCCGGCGTGAACGCGCGGCTGACGGCCGACTGGCTGACGCCCGCCAGCAGCGCCACGTCGAGCGAAGTGACCGCGCCGTGCCGCCTGTCCCTGGCCATGCCCGACGCGCTCAGGCCGCGGTCCAGCCGCCGTCGATCATCAGCGCCGAGCCGGTCACCATCGCCGAAGCGTCGCTGGCCAGGAAGAGCACCGCGCCCATGATGTCCTCGAGCCGACCGAAGCGGCCGAGCGCGATCCGCGGCGCGGCGTAGGCCACGAAGGCCGGGTCGGCCAGCATCGGCCGCGTCAGCTCGGTCTCGATGAAGGTCGGGCACAGCGAGTTCACGCGGATGCCGGCCGAGCCGAGCTCCCAGGCGAGCGCCTTCGTGAAGCCCTCGATCGCGTGCTTGGTCGCGCAGTACACGGTGCGGTTCAGTCCGCCCACGTGCCCCATCTGCGAGGAGACGTTGATCAGGCTGCCACCCCGGCCGCTCGCCAGCAGCGCCCGCGCCCACTCGCGCGCGACCCGGTAAGCCGCCTTCAGGTTCAGGTCGACGACCGCGTCGAGGTCCTCGTCGGAAGTCTCCGTCATCGGCTTCGGCCGATTGGTGCCCGCGTTGTTGACGAGGATCTCGAAGGGGCGCGCGCCGGCGAAGGCGCGGGTCACCGCGGCCGAATCGGTCACATCCAGCACCAGGGTGTCGGCGCGCCCGCCGCGGCCGCGGATCGCCTCGGCCAGCGCATCGAGGTCCGCCTGCGTGCGCGAGGCCAGCGTGAGCTCGGCGCCGGCGTCGGCCAGGGCCACCGCGGCGGCCAGGCCGATGCCGCGGCCCGCGCCGGTCACGAGCGCGCGCCGGCCGTCGAGCCGGAACGAAGGCGTGACCGGCAGCGCAGGCACGGCGGATGCCTTCATGGCCGACGCCCCGCGGCTCAATCGAGCGCCGGCACCGGCTGGTACCAGGGCACTTCGCCGCGATCGCCGTAGCGCCGCACCCTCAGGTTCGCCTGCTCGCCATGACCGGCGAAGTTCTCCATGTGACACAGCCGGGAGCAGTACTCGCCCACCAGCGTCGAGGCGGCGTCGGTCGTCACCCGCTGATAGGTGCAGGTCTTCAGGAACTTGCCGACCCAAAGGCCGCCGGTGTAGCGCGCGTTGCGTCGGGTGGGCAGCGTGTGGTTGGTGCCGATGACCTTGTCGCCGAAGCTCACGTTGGTGCGCGGCCCGAGGAACAGCGCGCCGTAGTTGGTCATGTTCCGCAGGAAGAAGTCCGGATCGCGGGTCATCACCTGCACGTGCTCGAAGGCCAGCTCGTCGGCCTTCGCGAGCAGCTCCTCGCGCGTGTCGCAGACGATCACCTCGCCATGCTCGGCCCAGGACACGCGGGCGATGTCGGCGGTGGGCAGGATGCCGAGCTGCCGATCGACCTCGGCGATGGTCTCGCGCGCCAGCGCCTCGCTGTCGGTGAGCAGGATGGCCGGCGAGGTCGGCCCGTGCTCGGCCTGCCCGAGCAGGTCGACCGCGCACATCTCGGCATCGACCGAGTCGTCGGCGATCACCAGCGTCTCGGTGGGCCCCGCGAACAGGTCGATGCCCACGCGGCCGAAGAGCTGCCGCTTGGCCTCCGCCACGAACATGTTGCCCGGGCCGACCAGCATGTCGACCGGCGCGATCGCCTTCGTGCCGATCGCCATGGCCGCGACCGCCTGCACGCCGCCCAGCGCGAGGATCTCGTCGGCCCCGGCGAAATGCATGGCCGCCACGATCGCCGGATGCGGCTCGCCCTGGAAAGGCGGCGCGGTCGAAACGATCCGCTTCACGCCCGCCACCTTGGCGGTGAGCACGCTCATGTGCGCCGAGGCGATCATCGGGTACTTGCCGCCCGGCACGTAGCAGCCCACCGCGTTGACCGGGATGTGCCGGTGGCCGAGCACCACGCCCGGCATGGTCTCGACCTCGACGTCCGTCATCGACTCGCGCTGGATCCGCGCGAAGTTCCGGATCTGCTTCTGCGCGAAGCGGATGTCCTCGATCTCGCGCGCCGACAGCCGCCCGATCGCCTGCTCGATCTGCGCCTGCGAGAGCCGGAACTCCGAGGGGTCCCAGTTGTCGAACTTGCGCGAGTACTCGCGCACCGCCTCGTCGCCGCGCTTCTCGATGTCCGCGACGATCGCCTCGACCGTGGCGCGCACCTTGGCGTCCGCCTCGGAGATCGCCGCGGCATCCTTGCCGCGTTTCAGGTAACGGATTGCCATGTTGACTGCTCCTGCGAGTCGAGGCCCGGCCACTGCCAGCCCCGTTGCATACGTTTGCAAATCCGGATGTTAGCCACGATCCGCCCAATCGGCAATACCAGCGCCTCCGCTGACCGCCAGGCCGGTGAGAGACTCGATCGGAGGGCCGCCGCGGGAGCGAAGCGACCCGCGCGAACCCCCTCGCGCAAGCCGACCGCTCCAGGGCCGGCGGGCGGGCAGGCCGATGCCGGGCAGTGTGCAAGCCGCGCGCCACCGAAAGAAATCTCGCGGGACCCGCTCGTAGGGGCGAAGCCCCTTACGAGGCGGGTGCGAGATTTCGAGGTGGGCGAGGGAAGCCCCGCCAACGGCGGGGCCGCAGCACCCTGCCCGGCATCGGCCTGCCCGCCCGCCGGCCCGGGCGCAAGCCGCACCCGGGGTCAGGCGGGTCAGTGGTGCTCGCCCACCCGCACGATCTTCAGCGTGTTCGTCCCCCCCGACTTCCCGATCGGCTCCCCGATCGTCAGCACGATCAGGTCGCCCTTCTCCACGATGCCGGCCTCGAGCAGCTTCTGCTCGGCCTCGAGCAGCAGCGCCTCGCGCTCCTGCGCGTGGTAGTTCATCAGCAGCGGATGGACCTCGCGATACAGGCACATGCGCCGGCGGCTCGACTCGAGCGGAGTGAGCGCATAGATCGGCACGCCGGAATCCAGCCGCGACATCCACAGCGCGGTCGAGCCCGACTCGGTCAGCGACACCACAGCCTTGACCTTCATGTGGTGGGCCACGAACAGCGCGCTCATCGCGATCGACTGGTCGATCCGCGAGAAGGTCCGGTGCAGGAAGGCGGCGTCGAAGGACACGATCTCGGAGCGGTCCGCCTCGACGCACACGCGGGCCATGGCCTCGATGGTCTCCACCGGATACTTGCCGGCCGCGGTCTCGGCCGACAGCATGACCGCGTCGGTGCCGTCGAGCACCGCGTTGGCCACGTCCGACACCTCCGCACGGGTCGGCACCGGCGCCTCGATCATCGACTCCATCATCTGGGTCGCGGTGATCGTGACCCGGTTCAGCTCCTTGGCCATGCGGATCATGCGTTTCTGCAGCGCCGGCACCGCGGCGTCGCCGACCTCGACCGCGAGGTCCCCGCGCGCCACCATGATGCAGTCGGAGGCCTTCAGGATCTCCTCGAGGTTGCCGATCGCCTCGTAGCGCTCGATCTTGGCGATCATCAGTGCCTTGCCGCCGGCGGCGCGCACCAGCTCGCGGGCCATGTACATGTCGGCCGCGTTCTTCGGGAAGGACACCGCGATGAAGTCCGCCTTGAAGGCGACCGCGGTCTTGATGTCCTCCATGTCCTTGGAGGTGAGCGCCGGCGCCGACAGCCCGCCGCCCTGGCGGTTGATGCCCTTGCGGTTGGACAGGGTGCCGCCCTGGGTGACGGTGCACTCGATGGTGGTCGCGGTGACCCGGTCGACCTTCATCATCATCCGGCCGTCGTTCAGCAGCAGCGTGTCGCCGGCCTTCACGTCGTTGACCAGCTCGGGGTAGTCCAGCCCCACCCTGCCCTGGTCGCCGAGCTCGCAGTCGATGTCGAAGGTGAAGCGGTCGCCGTCGACGAGCTCGACCTTGCCGTCGGCGAACTTGCCGACGCGGATCTTCGGGCCCTGCAAGTCGGCCAGCACGCCCACGCCGCGGCCGATCCGCTGGGCGGTCTCGCGGACCAGGTTGACGATCCGGGTGTGCTCGTCGGCCGTGCCGTGCGAAAAATTGACGCGAACCACGTCGACCCCGGCCCGCAGCATTCTCTCCAGGACAGCGGGGTCGCTCGACGCCGGGCCGAGCGTGGCGACGATCTTCGTGGCGCGGGGCGCGGGAGTGAACATTGAGGCGCAGCCTTGTCGTTGTGATGAAGCGGGTTTGCCGTTCATCCTACCCGAGAGGCCGCGCGCTGCGCATGACAAGGAAACGCCCCGGCGGGGCATCGCCCGCCGGGCGCGTCAGGCCCGCTCGGCCAGCGCCGCCACCGCGGGCAGTTCGCGCCCTTCGAGGAACTCGAGGAAGGCGCCGCCGCCGGTGGAGATGTAGCCGACCCGGTCGGTGACGCCGAACTTGGCGATCGCGGCCAGCGTGTCGCCGCCGCCGGCGATCGAGAAGCCCGGCGATCCGGCGATCGCGCGCGCCACCGCCTCGGTCCCCCTGGCGAAGGCATCGAACTCGAACACGCCCACCGGGCCGTTCCAGACGATGGTGCCGGCCTGCCCGAGGCGCTCGGCGAGCATCGCCGCGGTCTTCGGTCCGATATCGAGGATCAGGTCGTCGTCGGCCACCTCGGTCGCGGCCTTGATGGTGGCGGCAGCGCTGGCCGAGAACTCCTTGGCGCAGACGACGTCGACCGGGATGGGCACCTGCGCGCCGCGCGCGGCCATCAGGTCGATGATCGCCTTCGCCTCGCCGGCCAGCTCGCGCTCGGCGAGCGATTTGCCGATCGGCAGGCCGGCCGCGAGCATGAAGGTGTTGGCGATGCCGCCGCCCACGATCAGCTGGTCGACCTTGGCCGCCAGCGACTTCAGGATCGTGAGCTTGGTCGAGACCTTGGAACCGGCCACGATCGCGGCCAGCGGCCGCTTCGGCTCGTGCAGCGCGCGGCCCAGCGCGTCGAGCTCGGCCGCCAGCAGCGGGCCGGCGCAGGCGATCGGCGCGAACCTCGCGATGCCGTGCGTGGTGGCCTCGGCGCGGTGGGCGGTGCCGAAGGCGTCGTTCACGTAGACGTCGCACAGCGCGGCCATTTTGCGCGAAAGCGTCTCGTCGTTCTTCTTCTCGCCCTTGTTGACCCGGCAATTCTCGAGCAGCACCAGATCCCCCGGCGCCACCTGGAACCCGCCGTCGACCCAGTCGCGCACCAGCCTGACCTCCCGGCCGAGCAGCTCGCCCAGCCGCCGCGCCACCGGGGCGAGCGAGTCCTCGTCGCGCAGCTCGCCCTCGATGGGCCGGCCCAGGTGGGAGGTGATCATCACCGCCGCGCCGGCGTCGAGGCAGTGGCGGATGGCGGGCACCGAGGCGCGGATGCGGGTGTCGTCGGTGATCGCGCCGGCGTCGTCCTGCGGCACGTTCAGGTCGGCGCGGATGAACACCCGCTTGCCCTTCAGGTCCAGGTCTTCGAGTCGCTTGAATCGCATCGCATCACTCACAGTTCGTGCAGCCTCTGCTCCAGCTCGACCAGCTCCCCGTCGTCGAGGAACTCGAGCGGATTGCGGCCATCGCGCGACAGCCAGTCGGCGAAGCCGGCCTCGCGGCCGTCGGACAGCCGGATCCGGGCGACATGGTCGATGCTGGCGCTGTCGACGAAGAAGACGAGGGTGGCGTCGCCAGCCTCGACCGCCCATTCGCCGACCGCCACGGAAACCAGCGGCCGGCCGGTGCCGGCGCGCCGCAGCGCCCGCGTGCCTGCCAGCAGCTCGCGGATCAGGGCCGCCGCTTCGGCGGCCGCCAGATGCCCCGCCACGCCGGGCTTACCTGGCGTTGACCAGGGCAACCGTGGTGTCGAGCATCCGGTTCGAGAAGCCCCACTCGTTGTCGTACCAGCTGTTGACCTTGACCAGCCGGCCGGAGACCTTGGTGAGCGTGGCGTCGAAGGTGCTGGACGCCGGGTCGTGGTTGTAGTCGACCGAAACGAGCGGCGCTTCGCTGTACGCGAGCACGCCCTTCATCGAGCCTTCGGCCGCCGCCTTCATGATCGCGTTGACTTCGTCGGCCGTCGTGTCGCGCGCGGCGACGAAGGACAGGTCGACGATCGACACGTTGATCGTCGGCACGCGCATCGCGTAGCCGTCGAGCTTGCCGTTCAGTTCGGGCAGCACCAGGCCGACCGCGGCGGCCGCGCCGGTCTTGGTCGGGATCATCGACATCGTGGCCGAGCGCGCGCGGCGCAGGTCCTCGTGGTAGACGTCGGTCAGCACCTGGTCGTTGGTGTAGGCGTGGATCGTCGTCATCAGGCCGTTGAGGATGCCGATCTTCTCGTGCAGCACCTTGGCGACCGGTGCCAGGCAGTTGGTCGTGCACGAGGCGTTCGAGATCACCGTGTCGGAGGCCTGCAGCACGCCGTGGTTGACGCCGTAGACGACGGTGGCGTCGACGTCCTTGCCGCCCGGCGCCGAGATGATGACCTTCTTCGCGCCGCCCTTCAGGTGCGCCGAGGCCTTCTCCTTGCTGGTGAAGAAGCCGGTGCACTCGAGGACCACATCGACCCCCAGCTCGCCCCAGGGCAGGTCGGCCGGGTTGCGATTGGACAGCACGCGGATCCGGTCGCCGTTCACCACGATGGAGTCGCCGTCGACCGACACGGTGCCGGGGAAACGGCCGTGCGCGGTGTCGTACTGGGTCAGGTGCGCATTGATCTTCGCGTCGCCCAGGTCGTTGATCGCGACGATCTCGATCGGGTGCTTCTTGCCGCCCTCGTAGTGGGCGCGCAGGATGTTTCGGCCGATGCGGCCGTAGCCGTTGATCGCAACACGGATGGTCATGGCAGTTTTCCCGGGAGGTTGAATGGATTCGTTCGGAAGCGGCGCTCAGCCGGCGCGCCGGCGCAGGACCTCGCGCACCGTGTCGGCCACGTTCTCGGCGGTGAAGCCGAAGTGCTGGAACAGCGCGCCGGCAGGCGCCGACTCGCCGAAGGCGTCGATGCCCACGACCGCGTCGCAGCGGTACTTCCACCAGAAGTCGCTGACGCCGGCCTCGACCGCGACGCGCGGCAGCCCTTCGGGCAGCACCACGCTCTTCCAGGCGGTTTCCTGGCGATCGAACACGGTGGTGGACGGCATGGAGACGATGCGCACCGCGATGCCATCGGCTGCCAGCAGCTCGCGCGCGGCCAGCGCGAGCCCGACTTCGGAGCCGGTGGCGATGATGACCGCCGCCGCCTCTTCGGCGTCGCGCAGCACGTAGCCACCACGGTGGATCGCGTCGACCTGACGCTCGGAGCGGGTCACGAAGGGCACCGCCTGGCGCGAGAACAGCAGCGAGCTGGGGCCGTCGCGGCGCGAGATCGCCTCGGACCAGGCCACCACGCTCTCGACCGGATCGCAGGGCCGCCAGAGATCCATGTTGGGAATCAGCCGCAGCGACGAGGCCTGCTCGACCGCCTGGTGGGTCGGGCCGTCCTCGCCCAGCCCGATCGAGTCGTGGGTGTAGACGTAGACCACCCGCTGCTTCATCAGCGCCGCCATGCGCAGCGCGTTGCGCGCGTAGTCGGAGAAGGTTAGGAAGGTGCCGCCGTAGGGAATGAAGCCGCCGTGCAGGGCCATTCCGTTGAGGATGCCGCTCATGCCGAACTCGCGCACCCCGAAGTTGATGTGCCGGGCGTTGGCGAAGGACGCGTCGGCGCGCAGCGCGCCCGCGCCCTTGAAATCGGTCAGGTTGCTGCCGGTCAGGTCGGCCGAGCCCCCCACCAGTTCGGGAATGGCCGGCCCGAAGTGGTTCAGTGCGTTCTGCGAGGCCTTCCGGGTGGCGATGGCCTCGCCCTTGGCGAGCGCCTCGGCGAGCGCCGCCTCGAGCGCGTCGTCGAAGCTGGCCGGCAGCTCGCCGCGCATGCGGCGCTCGAATTCGGCGGCCTCGGCCGGGTGCTCGGCCGCATAGGCCTCGAACAGCTTCTGCCAGGTCTCCTCGCGCGCCGCGCCGGCTTCGCGGGCGTCCCAGGCCGCGTAGACGTCGGCAGGGACCTCGAAGGGCGCATGCGGCCAGCCGATGGCCGCGCGGGTGGCCGCGATCTCGTCCTTGCCCAGCGGCTCGCCGTGGGCCTTGGCCGAGTCGACGCGGTTCGGCGAGCCCTTTCCGATGTGCGTGCGGCACTGGATGAGCGTGGGCGCGAAGACGCCGTCGCGGCCGTTCGAGCCCCAGTCGCGGGCCATGGCGATGGCCGCGTCGAGCGCCTCGACGTCGTGCCCGTCGACGTCGGGGATCACGTGCCAGCCGTAGGCCTGGAAGCGGCGCGCGGTATCGTCGGAGAACCAGTGCCGCACCTGGCCGTCGATCGAGATCCCGTTGTCGTCGTACAGCACCACCAGCCTGGACAGTCTGAGCGTGCCGGCCAGCGAGCAGGCCTCGTGCGAGATGCCTTCCATCAGGCAGCCGTCGCCGGCGAAAGCCCAGGTGAAGTGGTCCACGACAGGGAAGCCGTCGCGGTTGAAGCGGTCGGCGAGGATCTTCTCCGACAGCGCCATGCCCACCGCGTTGGCCAGCCCCTGGCCGAGCGGCCCGGTGGTGGTCTCCACGCCGGGCGTGACGCCGACCTCGGGGTGCCCCGGCGTGCGCGAGTGCAGCTGGCGGAAGTTGCGCAGCTCGTCGACGGGCAGCGCGTAGCCGGTGAGATGCAGCAGCGAGTAGAGCAGCATCGAGCCGTGGCCGTTGGACAGCACGAAGCGGTCGCGATCGGCCCAGGCCGGGTTCGCCGGGTTGTGCCTGAGGTGGCGCGACCACAGCGCGACGGCGACCTCGGCCATGCCCATCGGCATGCCGGGGTGCCCCGAGTTGGCCTGCTGGACAGCATCCATGGACAGCGCGCGGATCGCGTTGGCCATCGCCGAGGCCGGAACGCCCCCCGGAGACTGGCGGTTCGACTGGTCTGCGCGTTCGGAGTTGCCCATGCCTCGGTCCTTGGTCGGGAGAAGGAGTCGGCGCCATCCGGCACCGGGAATCGGCGCCGCCCGGCACACGCCTCGACGCGCGAATCCAAACCGGCGATTCTACCAAAGGGGCCATGGCCGTGACTGTGGCGCGACACACGGATTTGATAGAATCAAAAGTTTTTGGGGCCCGCCCAGGAATCGGCTTGTCGGCGGCGGGCCCACCACCTTTCCATTGGTCCGGCATATCGGCGCGGCGTCATGCCTGCGGCGAGCGGGCTAGGAAACCAGGACGGGGTTGGTCGAAACATGCAGGGATTGCATCTGACCGCCGATCTGTACGGATGCCAATGCGAGGCCTCCCTGCTGATCGACGCGGAAACGCTCGCCGGACTGTGCCGGCAATCGGTCGCAAGCGCGGGCCTCACGCTCGTCGACGAAAAATACTTCACCTTTCCGGAGTGGGAAGGTCAGCCTGGCGGCGTCACCGGCGCGGCGCTGCTGGCCGAGTCGCACCTGGCGGTGCACACCTGGCCCGAGCGCGGCGGGGTCACGCTCGACGTCTACGTCTGCAACTTCTCGACCGACAACTCGCACAGGGCCGAGCAGCTGCTCGACGACCTGATCGTGGCCTTCGCGCCGCGCCAGCAGAGCACCAACCGCATCCTTCGCGGTTCGCAGGATCCCGAGACGCGGTCCGACGAGTTGCTGCTCGAGTGGCTCAACGCCGATTCGGCCTACGGCTTCCGGGCAACGCGCCGGCTCGAGACGGTCCGCACGCCCTACCAGATGCTCGAGGTCTTCGACACGCCGCAATGGGGCAAGCTGTTCCGCCTCGACGGCTGCTACATGACCTCCGAGCGCGACGAGTTCTTCTACCACGAGCCGATCGTGCACGCGGCAGCGATCGCGCAGCCCGCGCCTCGTTCCGCGCTGGTCATCGGCGGCGGCGACGGCGGCTCGAGCGAGGAGCTGCTCAAGCACCCGTCGATGCAGCGGGTGGTCATGGCCGAACTCGACCCCGAGGTGGTCCGGGTCGCCCGCGAGCACCTCGCCGGCGTGCACCACGGCGTGTTCGATGACCCACGCCTGACGGTCGAGATCGGCGACGGCTGGAAGTACGTCGAGCGCCTGGCCGGGCAGCCCGACGGCGAGCGCTTCGACCTGGTCGTGCTCGACCTGACCGACCCCGACACGCCGGCGCACCAGTTGTACACGCCGGAGTTCTTCCGCCTGGTGAAGCGAGCGCTCGCGCCCGGCGGCGCGCTCACGCTGCACATCGGCTCGCCGGTCTACAACCCGGCGCGAGTCCGCGAACTGGTCTCCCACCTGTCGGGCGTGTTCGGCATCGTGCGGCCCTTCGGCCTCTACGTGCCGCTCTACGGCGCCTACTGGGGGATGGCCTGCGCCTCCGACGCGCTGGATCCGCTGGCGATCGAGCCCGATGTGGTCGAACGCCGGCTGGCCGAGCGCAGGATCGGCGACCTGCAGTACTTCAACGGCGACGTGCATCGCGCGCTGTTCGCGCTGCCCAACTTCTTTCGCAAGCTGGTCGGCTGACCGGCCCGCGCGAGCGCGCCGAAGCCGGCATCGAGGCGACCGGACCGAGATGACCCGCGTCCTGTTCGACGGCCACGCCGGGGCCTGCGCCCCCGGCGACCGGGTAGTGCTCGACGAGCGCCGCTCGCATCACCTGGTTCGCGTGCTGCGATTGAGGGCCGGCGAACGCGTTGAGGCCTTCGACGGCACCGGCAGCGTCTTTGCCGCGACGATCGCCGAGGCCGACCCGAGGCGCAGCGCGCTCCTGCTCGGTGAGCGCCTGTCACGCGAGACCGAGAGCCCGCTGTCGATCACGCTGGCCCAGTGCCTGTCGAGCGCCGAGCGGATGGACTGGACGATCGAGAAGGCGGTCGAGCTCGGCGCGCGCGCGATCGTGCCGCTCGAGTCCGATCGCTCCCAGGTCAGGCTCGACGCATCGCGCGCCGCCCGCAAGCACGATCACTGGCTGCGGATCGTGGAGTCGGCCTGCGCGCAGTCCGGCCGCGCCTGGCTGCCGGCACTGCATCCGCTGGAATCGCTGCGTGCGTTCATCGGCGACAGCGTGCCGGGCCGCCGCCTGGTGCTCGCGCCGGGGGCGTCGGTGCCGCTGTCGGCCGCGGGCGTGGCGCGCGGCGACTCGGTGACCCTGCTGGCAGGCCCCGAGTCGGGCTTCGGCGAGGCCGAACTGGCGCTCGCGATCGCGGCCGGCTTCCTGCCGGTGTCGCTGGGCCCGAGAATCCTGCGCACGGAGACTGCCGGCCTGGCCGCGATCGCAGCGCTGCAGGCGCTCGCCGGCGATTTCTGAGGGGCGGTCAGAGGAGGCGCGCCCGGCGCGCGGGCGCTCAGAGGAAACGCGCCCGGCGCGCGGGCGCTCAGAGGAAACGCGCCCGATCAGTGGGCGCTCAGGCCCGGCCGGCCGCCCGGTCGCTCGACGCTCCGGCCACCGAATAGAACACCCGGAACGCAGTGTCGCGATCGTAGAAGAAGTCCGCTGCGTCGCGGAACACATCGAGCAGCGCGTCGCGCTGTTCGCGCCCGAAGCTCCGCGTGTCGGGAAGGTTCTGGAGGATCACCAGGAAACCCGGGTGCTCGGCATCGGCAAGCGGCTGCAGGTCGGTGACGCAGTCGTAGAGCGCGTCGAGATTGCGCCCGAAGTACGGGGGGAGCGCGAAGGCATCGGCGATCGCCCCCATCACCGAATCGCGGTCGGTGGCGCCGGACAGGTCCACCGCGAGCAGGCGCTGGTCGGCGCGCTCGGCCGCTCGCTTCAGTGAGTCGCCGTCGTAGGCGCCCAGCGGCAATACGGCATGAGGCGGGATGTTGCTCAACGCACCCATCTTCTCACTCCCTTATCCGCCTGAAGCTGCGGTAGTGATCCTCGGTGTACCAGAAGTCGCCGGAGGCCTTCGGGTCGCCGCCCGCCACGATGCGGCGGGCGCCGCGATCGCGCGACCCCGGCGTGGGCACCGTGTACTCCTTGTAGTGTCCACGAGGCCGCGCCGGAAGCAAACCCTCGCGATTGAAGAAGGTCGTGCCGTCCTTCGAGTACGGGAACGGCCCTCCGCGCCGGATCAGCGCGTAGGTGGCCTGCGCCTCGGCCGGCAAGGCCTCGAGCGAGATCTCGCTGCCGGCGGGGCCGGAATCGACGCGCGGGGAGCACGCACCCGAAGCGAGCGCGAGAACGAGAAGGCAGAGAGAGAGAAGGCGTCGCCAGATCATGCGGGCATGGTAAACGCCTTCCCCTGCCCAGGGAACGACCGCGAGGCGATCAGGCGGGGAGGCCCGCCTTGCCTGCCGCGATCGTCGCGATCGTGCGCTCGATGGCCGTTTCGGCGTCGGCGAGCCGAACGCGGCCGGTGGCCAGCCAGCGCGCGAGTTCGGCGCGCTCGACCGGCCGCGCCACCTCAGGGTGGCGCGTGAGCACGAACAGCCGGCGAGTCGGGCTGACCCAGGAGATCCTCAGGCGGCGCCGCGCCCCGTCGGGCTCCAGCAACTCCAGGGTGTCGCCGCGGCGCAGGTCGCCCAGTTGCCTGGCGATCTCCGGGGACACCGGCGGCTCGGCGGGCCTGGAAGCGACCGCTTCCCTCGGCGGCGCGGCCGGCTGCCCGAAGGCGGGCAGCGGGCTGGCGGGCCCGGCGGCGCCCACCTTGGCGCGCTGGATCACCTCGCCGTGCCGCTTGAGCAATTCGTTGAAGAACCGCTCCTGGTCGCTCTTGTCGACGCCCGCCCGCGCCAGTCCCCGGTTCAGTTCGGCGATCAGCTTCGGCAACAGGCTCGCGAGCCGCGGGATCTCCGGAGACTCCTTGGGCTGCACGCTCCAGACCAGGGCGTCGATGCAGGCCAGCGCGTCGCGCCAGGCCGCGTCGCCGTCCTCGACCCGCAGCATCGCCATCACCCGGTACCAGCTGCGGTCCAGGAAGTCGACCATGAAGGCGGGCGCCGACTCGCCTGCCCGCGCACGGATCTCGGCCCTGGCCTGCTCCTGCGCGAGAACGAGCGCCTCGAGCCGCTCGGCCTGCCTGGCGAGCGCCGCGTCGCGCTCCATGCGGCGCTGGGATTCGATCGACAGGAGCAGGTCGAGGCGCATCGCAGCGTCGTCGAACACCGACAGGTCGCTCTCGAAGCTGGCGAGCAGCCAGTCGACGATCTCGGCCACGCCGCCGACCAGCGCGGAATCGGGACCCACGTCGGCATCCGGGTCGCTGGCCGCGCGGCAGATCTCGTCCAGCAGGCGGCGCATCGGATGCCGGCGGCTGGCGAAGAAGCTGCGGTCGATCAGCGCGGCCTTCACCGCGACCACCTGCAGCCGCAGCATCTGCTGCTTGATCGTGTCCGGCAGGCGTCGATCCGCGTAGAGGTGGTCGAAGACCTGCGAGACGATCTCCACGGTGAGCTGGTCCAGCGGCGACCCCATGGTGCGCCCCTTCTCCAGCATCTCGTCCAGGAGCCTGGGGCCGCCGGCGCCGCTCTCGCCGCATCCGGCCTGAATCGCATGCAAAGAGTCGAGCAGGCCGGTTTCGACCGCCGGCGGCGACTTGCCCGCGCCGAAGCTGGCCGGATTCGCCAGCAGGCGCGCCGCCGCGAGTCGCGCCGGCGTCGTGCCGTCCGCCAGCCGCGCGGCCAGCAGAACGAACGGATCCTCGCCAGCCGGCACGCTCTCGATCGCCGGATCGGCAGCCGGCGCCGCGACGGCGGAGTCCGGGGCCGGCGCGGGCGGCTGGGCCGCCTTGGCGCGCCGGGCCTGGGCTTTCGCGGTCACCACCTGCGGCCGGATGCGGGGCAGGACGTGGTTGCTGCGCAGACGCTCGTTGACCGTCGTGTAGATCGCGCCCAGGTTCGACGAGACATGGGGCTCGATCGCGTCCAGGAGCGCATCGCGCACGCCGGCTTCGGCGTTGAGCTGCGCCAGCGTCCGGCGCAGGGCCTCGAAGACCGCCTCGGGCGCAGCCGGGTGATTGTCCTCGTCGAACCAGTCGCCGGCCGCCAGGACCCCGAGCCGCGCCCGGATGCCGAGCACCTCGTCGGGGTCGAGCTTGCTGCGCGCGCGCTGGATGATCCGGTCGAACGCGATCTTCTCCTCGATCACGCTGTCGTCGACCAGGGCCAGTCCGCCCGCCGGCGCGTCGGCGGGCCCGTCGTCGTCGCCGTGGATCCGTCGCGCGAAGATGTCGGCGAACATCTCCCGGAACCGGGCCTCGATGTCGGCATGATGGCGCCGCACCAGCGTGACCGCATCGAGCAGCGCCTGCTGGGCCGCAGGGTCCCTGTTGCGCAGCGCCAGAGCGGTCAGGTCGTCGCCGACCTTCTTCAGCGCCTCGGCGATCGCGCCGGACAGCTGCGAGACCACCATCCCGCTGCAGTCCTGCAGCAGCGCGGAGCGACGCGCCGGGTCGATGGGCGCATCGTCGTCGTCGCGCTCGTCGCGGTCGTCGCGAGCGGTCGCGGTGCCAGCCTGCGCCAGGGACATGATGGGGTCGTCGTGCTTCGGAGATGTGAGCTTCCGAGGCTATGGGCCGGCCCCGGACAGGTCAATCGCGGCCGGCACGAACGGCGCCCTGCGGCGCCGCGTGCCGACGAACGGCGGGCCGGCCGTTGCGGACGGGCCGCCAGGCGCTCGCCTGGCGCCCGGCGCCCGCCTAGCGTTCGGCGATCGCGTCGACCACGGTCCAGGCGGTCATGTTGACGATCCGGCGCACCGTGGCCGAGGCGGTCAGGATGTGGACCGGGCGCGCGGCGCCGAGCAGCACCGGCCCGATCGCCACGTTGTTGCCGGCCGCGGTCTTGAGCAGGTTGTAGGAGATGTTGGCCGCGTCGATGCCGGGCAGCACCAGCAGGTTCGCCTCGCCGGCCAGCGTCGAACGCGGCATGATCCGCCGGCGCAGCTCGCTGTCCAGGGCGGCGTCGCCGTGCATCTCGCCGTCGACCTCCAGCTCGGGCGCCTGCTCGCGCAGCAGCGCGAGGGCTTCGCGCATCCTCTCGGCGCTCGGGTGGTTGGAGGTGCCGAAGTTGGAGTGCGACAGCAAGGCCACCTTGGGCCGGATGCCGAAGCGCAGCAGCTCGTCGGCGGCCATCCGGGTGATCTCGGCCAGCTGCGCGGCAGTGGGGTCGGCGTTCACGTGGGTGTCGACCAGCGTGACCTGCCGGTTGGGCAGCATCAGCGTGTTCATGGCCGCATAGACCGTGCTGCCCGGCCGCCGGCCGATCACCTGGTCGATGTAGTGCAGGTGCAGCGAGTAGTGGCCGAAGGTGCCGCAGACCATGCCGTCGGCCTCGCCCATGTGGATCATCATCGCGCCGATCAGGGTCAGCCGGCGGCGCATCTCGATCTGCGCGTATTCCTCGGTGACGCCCTTGCGCTCGGTCAGGCGGTGGTACTCGCGCCAGTAGCGACCGTAGCGCTCGTCCCACTCCGGGTTGACGATCTCGAAGTCCACGCCCGGCCGGATCCGCAGTCCGAAGCGCTCGAGGCGCCGCTCGATGACCGCCGGACGGCCCACCAGCAACGGCCGGGCGAGCTTCTCGTCGACCACCACCTGGACCGCGCGCAGCACCCGCTCGTCCTCGCCCTCGGGGTAGACGATCCGCTTGTCCGGCGAGCGGCGCGCCGTCGAGAAGATGGGCTTCATGAAGTTGCCCGAGTGGTAGACGAACTGCTCGAGCTGCGAACGGTAGGCGTCGAAATCGGCGATCGGGCGGGTCGCCACGCCGCTGTCCATCGCGGCCTTGGCCACCGCCGGCGCGATCTTCACGATCAGCCGGGGGTCGAAGGGCTTGGGAATCAGGTACTCGGGGCCGAAGCCGGTGCCGACCGCGCCGTAGGCGGCCGTGACCACCTCGCTGGACTCGGCCCGGGCCAGCTCGGCCACCGCCTGCACCGCGGCGACCTCCATCTCCCGCGTGATCGTGGTGGCGCCCACGTCGAGCGCGCCGCGGAAGATGAAGGGAAAGCAGAGGACGTTGTTGACCTGGTTCGGATAGTCGGTTCGGCCGGTCGCGATGACCGCGTCGTCGCGGACCTTCTTCACCTCCTCGGGCATGATCTCGGGCGTGGGATTCGCCAGCGCGAACACCAGCGGCCGCGCGGCCATGCGGGCGACCATCTCGGGCTTGAGCACCCCGCCGGCGGACAGGCCGAGGAACACGTCGGCGCCGTCGATGATCTCGGCCAGCGTGCGCTTGTCGGTCTTCTGCGCGAAGCGGGCCTTGTCGGGATCCATCAGCTCGGCGCGGCCCTCGTAGACCACGCCGGCGATGTCGGCCACCCAGATGTTCTCGCGCTTCAGGCCGAGGTCGACCAGCAGTTGCAGGCAGGCCAGCGCTGCCGCGCCGGCGCCGCTGCAGACCAGCCTGACCTCGTCGATCCTCTTGCCCACCACGGCGAGCCCGTTGGTCATCGCGGCGCCGACGACGATCGCGGTGCCGTGCTGATCGTCGTGAAAGACCGGAATCTTCAGCCGCTCGCGCAGCTTGCGCTCGACGATGAAGCAGTCCGGCGCCTTGATGTCCTCGAGGTTGATCGCGCCGAAGGTCGGCTCGAGCGCCGCGATGATCTCGACCAGCCTGTCCGGGTCGAGTTCGGCCAGCTCGATGTCGAAGACGTCGATGCCGGCGAACTTCTTGAACAGGACCGCCTTGCCCTCCATGACCGGCTTGGAGGCCAGCGGCCCGATGTTGCCGAGCCCCAGAACCGCGGTGCCGTTCGTGACGACGCCGACCAGATTGCCGCGGCTGGTGTAGCGGAACGCGTTCGCCGGGTCGGCGACGATCTCCTCGCAGGCCGCCGCGACCCCGGGCGAGTAGGCGAGCGCCAGGTCTCGCTGGCTGACGAGCTGCTTGGTCGCGGTGACCGACAGCTTTCCGGGCCGGCCCTGCTCGTGGTACTCGAGGGCGGCCTTGCGAAGGTTCGGATCCATGGCTGAACGCTTTCCGTGAATGCTTTGCGCGGGTGTCTGGGTGCTTCGCGCGGGCGACCAGGCGCTGTGCGCGGGCGACTGCCCGGCTCTTCCGGCCGGCAGGGCCTGAAAGGATACTCGCCCGCCGCGATCAGGGCCTGAGCCACCCTGCGCGGACCGCGTGATGGGCGGCGATCCCGAACAGAACCGCGGCCCCCGCGTTCCAGGTCGCGATGCCGGCAGTGGCCAGCAACACGAAGCGGTCGGTCTTCTCGGCCTCGGGATCGCGGCTGCCGAGCGCCAGCTCCACCCCCGCGAGGAACAGGATGACACCCAGCACCGACGCCGGCACCAGATCGAACAGCAGACCGATGGCGTCGCCGAAGAAGAGCGCGAGCACGATCAGCGCCACCCCGAGCATGATCGCCGCGCCGCCCGTCCTGGCGCCGAATCGCACGTGGCCGGCCATGCCGCCGGCGCCGTGGCACATCGGCACGCCGCCGCCGGCGCTGGCCAGCAGGTTCATCAGGCCGGTGGACAATGCCACCCTGCGCTCGTCGATCGGACGGTCCGGGAACAGCCGGTTGTTCTCGGCGGTGATCGCCACCAGCGCGTTGCCGAAGGTCAGCGGCAACTGAGGCAAGGCCAGCAGCAGCGCGCCGGTCCAGAGGTCCGACGCCGACAGGCCGGGCCAGGCGAAGGCGGGCCAGCGCAGCACCGCCTGCTGGTCGCCGAGCCGGGCGGCGAGCGACGGGTCGCGCAGCAGCGCGATCGCGGCCCCGACGGCGAGCAGTGCCAGCATCGCCGGCCAGCGCCGCGAAAGCATGAGCAAGGTGACGGCCAGCATCACCGCCGAGAGCAGCCATTGCCCGGCCATCATCCGGACGCCCTCGAGCATGAAGGCGAAACCGAGCCCCATGACCACGCCGAGCAGCGCGGCGCGCGGCACCAGACGGGCCAGGCGCGCCGCCAGCCCGGACAGCGCCAGCGCCAGCCAGATCAGGCCGGTCACCAGCCCCGCGGCGACGACGGCGTCGCCGGTGAGGCCGCCGGAGACCGTGGCCTGGGTCAGCGCGGTGGCGCCGATCGCCTTCATCGGCTGGACCGGGAAAGGCGTGCGGAATACCGCGCCCACGACCAGCAGCGCCACGCCGAAAGGCAGCAGCACGGCCGTGGCATTCATCTTCAGCACCGCCACGTAGGCGACCACGAAGGGAATCAGCGTGCCGAGGTCCCCGAACGCGCCGCCGACCTCGGCGAGGTCGAAGCGGTTGCGGGGACGGGCAGCGCCGTGTCGCACTTACTGCGCGGCGGGCCGCCGGCCGCTGCCGTCCAGGGCGCGGTCGAGCAGCACCGCCACGTGCACCGCGTCGCGGCCCGCCCCGTCGGCGATCTGGTGACGGCAGCTGGTGCCGTCGGCCACCACCACCGTGTCCGGGCCGGCCTCGCGCACCGCCGGCAGCAGCGACAGCTCGCCCATCTTCATCGAGACCTCGTAGTGCTCGGCCTCATAGCCGAAGGCTCCGGCCATGCCGCAGCAGCTCGACTCGACCGTCTTCACCTCGAGGCCCGGCACCAGCTTCAGCACGATCTCGATCGGGCGCACAGCGTCGAAGGCCTTCTGGTGGCAATGGCCGTGAAGCAGCGCGGTGCGCCCGGGCAGGGCCTGCAGCGGCAGCGACAGGCGCCCCGCCGAGTGCTCGCGCGCGAGGAACTCCTCGAACAGCAGGGCCTGGCCGGCCAGACGGCGCGCGGCGTCGCCCAGTCCCATGACCAGGAACTCGTCGCGCATCGTGAGCAGGCAGGAGGGCTCCAGGCCCACCACCGGCACGCCCCGCTCGACGTAGGGCGCAAGCGCGGCCAGGGTGCGCCGCGCCTCGGCGCGCGCCTCGTCGACCAGACCGGCGGACAGGAAGGTGCGGCCGCAGCACAGCGGGCGCGCGGGATCGGCATCGGCCGCGGCGCGCGCCACGTGGACGCGGTAACCGGCGGCCCGCAGCACCCTGCGTGCGGCGCGCAGGTTCTCGGGTTCGAACCAGTTGTCGAAGGTGTCCGCCCACAGCACCAGCTCGCCCACGACCTCGCCCGCCGCGGCGGGCGGCAAGTCATCGAGCCCCCGATCGGCGGTGAACGGGTCGCCGCGCCAGCGCGGCAGGCTGCGCTTCGCCGAGAAGCCGAGCAGCTTCTCCGACAGGCGCGCGGCGCCCGGCAGCGTGTCGCGCAGGTTCAGCAGCCAGCGCAGCCGGGAGGCCCAGGCCGCGTAGCGCGGCATGTAGGCGATCAGCCGGTCCTTCAGGCGAAGGCCGTGCTTCTTCGTGTAGTGGTGCTGGAACTCGATCTTCATCCGGGCCATGTCGACGCCGGTCGGGCAATCGCGCTTGCAGCCCTTGCAGCCCACGCACAGGTCCATGGTCTCGCGCATGGCCGACGAGGTCAGCGCCTCGTGCCCCAGCTGCCCCGACAGCGCCAGCCGCAGCGTGTTGGCGCGGCCGCGGGTCAGGTGCTTCTCGTCCTTCGTGACCCGCCAGCTCGGGCACATGGTGCCGGCGTCGAACTTGCGGCAGTGTCCGTTGTTGTTGCACATCTCGGCGGCCTTCGCGAATCCGCGCGCCGGATCACCGCCGGTGCCGGGTGCGCTGACCCGCTCGGTCACCGGGTCGGCGGTCACGTCCCAGGCCGACCAGTCGAGCGCGGTCGACAGCGGCAGCGCGGCGTGTCCCGGCGGGTAGCGGAACAGCCGAGCGTCGTCCATCTTCGTGCCGCGGACGATCTTGCCCGGGTTCATCAGCCCCAGCGGGTCGAACAGGTCCTTGACCTCCTCGAAGGCCTTGGTGAGCCGCGCGCCGAACTGCCAGCCCACCCACTCGGTGCGCACCAGGCCGTCGCCGTGCTCGCCCGAGAAGGCGCCCTTGTAGTGGCGGACCAGCGCGGCGGCCTCTTCGGCGATCGCGCGCATCCTGGCCGCGCCGTCCTGGCGCATGTCGAGAATGGGCCGCACGTGAAGCGTTCCGACCGAGGCGTGCGCATACCAGGTGCCGCGGGTGCCGTGCCGGGAGAACACTTCGGTGAGCCGGCCGGTGTACTCGGCGAGGTGCTCCAGCGGCACCGCGCAGTCCTCGATGAAGGAGACCGGCTTGCCGTCGCCCTTCAGCGACATCATGATGTTCAGGCCCGCCTTGCGGACGTCCCACAAGGCCTTCTGCGCCTGCTCTTCGGGCATCTCCACGACGCTGCCGGGCAGGCCCAGGTCGCCCATCAGCTCCACCAGGCGCGCGAGCCGGGTGAGCAGCTCGCCGCGATCCTCGCCCGAGAACTCGACCAGCAGGATCGCCTCGGGCGGCTTGCCTTCGCGCTCGATCAGCGCGCGCTCGATCGTGGGTCGGAACACCGGGTTGGCGCGCGAGAGCTCGATCATCGTCCGATCGACCAGCTCGACCGCGCTGGGCCCGAGCTTCACGATGTGCCGGGCGCTGTCCATCGCGGCCCAGAAGGTCGGGAAGTTGACGACGCCCAGCACGCGCGCCTTCGGCAAGGGCGAGAGCTCGAGCACCAGCCGACGGAAGTAGCCCAGCGTGCCCTCCGAGCCGACCAGCAGGTGCGCCAGGTTGACCGAGCCGTCGTCGGTGTACGGGCGCTCGGACTGCGGGTGGAAGACGTCGAGGTTGTAGCCGCCCACGCGCCTCAGGACCCTGGGCCAGACGCGCGCGATCTCGTCGCGCTCGCGCGCGCCGAGCGCGAACAGTTGCGCGACCAGCTCGCCGGCGCGCCCGGAGGCCATCGCGCGGCCGGCGTTCACGCCGAAGGGGCCGAAGTACTCCGACACACCGTCGGACAGGATCGCCTCGATGCCCAGCACGTTGTGCACCATGTTGCCGTAGGCGATCGAGCGCGACCCGCAGGAGTTGTTGCCGGCCATCCCGCCGATCGTGGCCTGCGCCGAGGTGGACACGTCCACCGGGAACCAGAGGCCGTGCGGCTTGAGGTATGCGTTGAGGTGGTCCAGCACGACGCCGGGCTGGACCTCGACGGTGCGGGCCTCGGGATCGAAGGCGATCACCTTGTTCAGGTGGCGGCTGTTGTCGATGACCAGCGCCTCGCCGACGGTCTGGCCGCACTGGCTGGTGCCGCCGCCGCGCGGCAGGATGGGCACGCGCATCTCGCGGGCCAGGTCGATCGCGGCGACCACGTCGGCCTCGTCGGCGGGCACCACGACGCCGACCGGGTCGACCTGGTAGATCGAGGCATCGGTTGCGTAGCGGCCGCGCGAGGCGGCATCGAAGAGCACGTCGCCGCGCAGCACGCGGCGAAGCCGCTGCGCGAGGCGGCTGCGGTCCAGCGAGGCAGTCCGCAGCATGCGGACCGGGGTGGGAGCGTTCATGTCGCGGCGGGGTCGATGGCCGGCCACTGCTCGAGCACCGCATCGCGCTTGTTGCGCAGGTGGGTCTCGAGCAGGGCCCGGAGCGCGGAGCCATTGCCGGTCTCGAGCGCCTCCAGCATCTGCTGGTGCTCGCGGACCGCGTGGTTCCACTTGTCCTGGTTGAAGTTGGAGCGGAAGCGCAGGTTCTGGATGCGCGTGTTCACGCTGTCGTAGGTCTCGGCGAGCATGTCGTTGCGCGCGCAACGGCTGATCGCGACATGGATGCGCCGGTTCAGGTCGTAGTAGGCCGGCAGGTCGCGCCGCGCGTGCGCGGCCAGCATCTCGAAGTGCAGCGCGCGGATCTCGGCGAGCTCCCCCTCGGTGCGTCGCTCGGCCGCGAGCTTGCCGGCCAGGCCCTCCAGCGCGCCCATCAGCTCGAAGAGCTGATCGACGTCCGAACGCGACAAGGCGACGACGCTCGCGCCGCGGTTCGGGCTGAGTTCCACCAGCCGCTCGGCGGCCAGCACCTTGAAGGCCTCGCGCAGGGGCGTGCGCGAGACGCGCAGCCGCTCGCAGAGCACCCGTTCGTTCAGGCGCGCGCCTGGCGCGAGCAGGCCTTCGGTGATCATCGCGCGGAGCCGGTCGGCGACCTCCTCGTGCAGCGGGCGCCTGTCGATCTCGAGCGACTGCTCGACGGCATTTTGCATACAGAATATGGAACGAGGACAGATTTAAGGGAAAATCCCGGTTGCGCAGCCAGATTTTTGCATACAAAATGCGTTTTCGCAATCATCACTGCCACCCTTCACCGTCGAGGCGAACATGAAACTGTCCAATGGCCTGGCGCTCAACAGCCACCCGTCCGGTCGGCATTTCCTGCAGATTCCAGGGCCCAGCACCGTGCCCGACCGGATCCTGCGCGCGATGGACTACCCCACGATCGACCATCGCGGACCGGAGTTCCAGCAGCTCGGCAAGTCGGTGCTCGCAGGCATCCGCAAGATCTTCAGGACCGAGTCGCATGTGGTCATCTACCCGGCATCGGGCACCGGCGCCTGGGAAGCCGCGCTGGTCAACACGCTGTCGCCGGGCGACACGGTGCTGATGTGCGAGACCGGGCATTTCGCCTCGCTCTGGAAGCGGATGGCCGAACGGCTGGGCCTGGTCGTGGAGTTCATCCCCGGCGACTGGCGTCACGGGGCGGATCCCGCGGCCATCGAGGCGAAGCTGGCCGCCGATCCGCAGCATCGCTACAAGGCCGTCTGCGTGGTCCACAACGAGACCTCGACCGGCGTGACCAGCCGGATCGCCGACGTGCGCAAGGCGATCGACCGCGCGAAGCATCCGGCCCTCTTCATGGTCGACACGATCTCCGGCCTCGCATCGGCCGACTACCGCCATGACGAGTGGGGCGTGGACGTGACCGTGTCCGGCTCGCAGAAAGGCCTGATGCTGCCGCCCGGGCTGTCGTTCAACGCGATCAGCGCGAAGGCGCTGGAGGCCTCGAAGAACGCGAAGCTTCCGCGCGCCTACTGGGAATGGAACGAGATGATCGCGTCCAACGCGAGCGGCTACTTCCCGTCGACGCCGGCCACCAACCTGCTCTATGGCCTGCACGAGGCCATCGCGATGCTGCACGAAGAGGGGCTGGACAACGTGTTCGCACGTCACAAGCGCCACGGCGAGGCGACTCGCGCAGCCGTGCGCGCCTGGGGCCTCGAGGTGCTCTGCCTGGAGCCTGCCGAGTACAGCCCGGTGCTGACCGCGGTGGTGATGCCCGAGGGGCACAGCGCCGACGCCTTCCGCAAGATCGTGCTGGCGAACTTCAACATGTCGCTGGGCCAGGGTTTGGGCAAGGTCGCCGGCAAGGTGTTCCGGATCGGACACCTGGGCGACTTCAACGACCTGACGCTGATGGGCACGCTCGCCGGCGTCGAGATGGGCCTGGGCCTGTCCGGCGTGCCGCACCGCAAGGGCGGCGTGCTGGCGGCGATGGAGCACCTGGCCGCCACCGCGCCCGCGGCGCCGGCCAGCGAAAAGGCTGCCTGAGCGGCCGGACCGCCGCCGACGATCACTGAACCGCCCCAAAAAGGGGCAGACACTCCGGAGGAGGAGACGATGAAAGCAACGATGAAGTCCGCCCGCCGCCTGCTGCTGCAGGCGGCAATCGCCGGCGGCGCGGCCGCCCTCGCGCTGCCCGCCGCCGCGCAGCAGATCGAGCTCAAGCTCGGCCACGTCGGCGAGCCCGGCTCGCTGTACCAGATCGCTTCCGAGGACTTTGCCAAGCGCGTGCAGCAGAAGCTCGGCGACAAGGTCAAGATCACCATCTTCGGCTCGAGCCAGCTCGGCGGCGACAAGGAGATGCTCCAGAAGATCAAGCTGGGCACGCTCGACATGTCGATCCCGTCGACGGTCATGAGCAGCGAAGTCGACCTGTTCGGCATGTTCGAGATGCCCTACCTGGTCAAGGACCGCAAGCACCTGGCGAAGATCGAGAAGGAGATCTTCTGGCCGTCGCTGGCCCCGGCCGTGGAGCCCAAGGGCCTGAAGATGCTCGCGCTGTGGGAGAACGGCTATCGCCACATCACCAGCAACGTGAAGCCGATCGTCAAGCCCGAGGACCTGGCCGGCGTGAAGCTGCGCGTGCCCGAGGGCAAGTGGCGCGTGGCGATGTTCAAGGCCTACGGCGCCAACCCGAGCCCGATGAAGTTCTCGGAGCTCTTCACCGCGCTGCAGACCGGCGTGATGGACGGCCAGGAGAACCCGTTCACCCAGATCGTCAGCGCCAAGCTGCACGAAGTGCAGAAGTACCTGTCGCTGTCGGGCCACGTGTACGCGCCGGCCTACCTGGTGGCGGGCAAGCGCAAGTGGGAACAGATGCCGGCCGACATCCGCAAGGAGCTCGAAGCGGCCGCCCGCGAGACCCAGGCCACCGTCTACGCGGCCACCGACCGAATGGAAGGCGATCTCCTGAAGACGATCAAGGGCGCCGGCGTGCAGGTCAACGAGGTCGACAAGGACGCCTTCATCGCGGCCAGCGGCCCGATCTACGAGGAGTTCGGCAACTCGGTCAAGGGCGCCAAGCCGCTGGTCGACAAGGCGATCGCCCTGGGCAAGTGAAGCACTGAACGCATAGAACCGATAGAGCCAGGAGACAGAATCGATGCAAGCGCTTCGAAAGGGCTACGAAAAGATCCTCGAGTGGGTCGTGATCGTGCTGATGGTGATCCTCGCGGTCGAGGTCACCGTCGGCGTCGTGTACCGGACCATGGGCGCCTCGCTCGTCTGGTACGACGAGATCGCGTCGATCCTGCTCGCCTGGCTCACCTTCTACGGTTCCGCCTACGCCGCCGCCAGGCGCGGCCACATCAGCTGTCCGGAGCTGGTCGCGATGATGCCGCCCGGCCCCCGGCTGGCGGTGACCATCGTCGTCGAGGCCCTCGTCATCGGCTTCTTCGCGCTGCTGGGCTACATGGGCTGGTACGTGCTGGAGATCCTGGCCACCGACACCCTGGTCAGCCTGCCCGACATCCCGGTGTCCTGGGTGCAGTCGGTGATCCCGATCTCGGCCGTGCTGATCATCATCGCGGAGCTGCTGACCCTGCCCGAGGCGCTGGCCTGGGCGCGCGCCGACCACGCACACGGCGCGACGGCGGAGGGCGCGGCCCGCGAGGCCTCGCACTGAAGGCCCGCACGAACGTCGAAACACCCGAAGAAAGACAAGACAAGGAGAATCGAACATGGAGATGCTGTTCCTGTTCGCGTGCGTGCTGGGCCTGGTGCTGCTGAACGTCCCGATCGCCGTCGCGCTCGGCGTGGTCGCGATCGCCGCGATCTGGCTGGCGCAGGGCACCGATGCGCTGCTGAACCTGCCGATCGTCGTGTACAACGCGGCGACCAACTTCCCGCTGCTGGCGATCCCGCTGTTCATCCTGGCCGGCGCGATCATGAACGCGTCGGGGATCTCGTCGCGGCTGATCGCCTTCGCCACGGCCCTGCTCGGCTTCATCCGCGGCGGCCTGGCCATGGTCTCCATCGGCGCCTCGCTGTTCTTCGCCGAGATCTCCGGCTCGGCAGTCGCCGACGTGGCCGCACTGGGGTCGATCACGATCCCGGCCATGAAGAAGAAGGGCTATCCGCGGGCCCTGGCGGCCGCGGTGATGTCCTCGTCGGCCACGCTGGCGGTGATCATCCCGCCGTCGATCCCGATGATCCTGTACGCGGTGATGGCCGAAGCCTCGGTGGTCCAGCTGTTCGTGGCCGGCATCGTGCCGGGCATCATCGGCGGCCTGGGCCTGATGGCCATGGCCTACTACTTCGCGCGCCGCTACAACCTGCCGATCGAGCAGCGCTTCAGCTGGAAGGAAGTGCGCCGCACCGCCCGCGAGGCGATGTGGGCCTTCACGCTGCCGATGATCATCCTGGGCGGCATCTTCGGCGGCTTCGTGACCGCGACCGAGGGCGCCGCGCTGGCGGTGGTGGCCGCGCTGTTCATCGGGCTCGCAGTCTATCGCGAGCTGGACCTGCCGCACCTCAAGGAGGCCATCATCGAGGGCGGCAGCCAGACCGCGGTGGTCATGCTGCTGGTTTCGACCTCCGCCCTGCTCGGCGTCTACCTGACCGAGGTCCAGGCGCCGCAGGAACTGGCCCAGGCGGTGATGGACCTGACCACGAACAAGTGGTTCGTGCTGGCCCTGCTCAACGTGCTGTTCCTGCTGCTCGGCATGTTCCTGCACTCGGCCGCGGCGATCATCCTGGTCGTGCCGGTGGTGATGCCGCTGGTCAAGGCCGCGGGCATCGACCCGGTTCACTTCGGCCTGATCGTCACGATCAACCTGGGCATCGGCCAGCAGACTCCGCCGGTGGCCAGCGTGCTGATGGTGGCCTGCTCGATCGCCAAGGCCGGCGTCTGGGAAGTCACGCGGACCAACGTGTACTTCGTGGGCGTGCTGCTGGCGGTGCTGCTGTTGGTGACCTACGTGCCGATCACCGGCATGGGCCTGGTCGAACTCTTTTACCGCTGAACCCCGGGCCGCCCCGGCGGCCCCTACGTTTCACATCCGGGGGCCGATCGATCCGCGTCGATCGGCCCCCGTTCACTTCCGGAGCCGACATGACTGAAAGAACTGCGGAAACCATCGTGGTGGAGCGCGATGGCGCGATCGCCACGGTGATCCTGAACCGCCCGCACAAGCTGAACGCGCTGACCAAGCCGATGTGGAGGCTGCTCGGCGAGATCATGGACCGGCTGTCGGCCGACGACTCGGTGCGCTGCGTGATCCTGCGCGGCGCGGGCGAGAAGTCCTTTTCGCCCGGCAACGACATCTCCGAGTTCGAGACCGAGCGCTCGAACCGCGAGCAGGCCATCGCCTACGGTCACATCATGCACGAGACCGCCCGCGCGATCGCCGACTGCCGCCACCCGACGCTTGCGCAGATCCACGGGATCTGCGTGGGCGGCGGCCTGGAGATCGCCGCGCTGTGCGACATGCGGATCTGCGGCGAGTCGAGCCGATTCGGCGCGCCGATCAAGAACCTGGGGCTGGTGATGGCCTTCCCGGAAATGGAGCCGCTGATCCACTTGGCCGGCCCGTCGGTCGCGCTCGAGATCCTCTATGAAGGAAGGATCTTCGACGCCGCCGAGGCGAAGGACAAGCGGCTGGTCAACCGGGTGGTCGCCGACGACCGGGTGGCCGGCGAGTGCCGCGAGACCGCCCGGCGGATCGCCGACGGCGCGCCGCTGGTGGCGCGCTGGCACAAGAAGTTCGCCCGCAAGCTGATGAGCGGCCAGCCGCTGACCGAGCAGGAATACCTCGAGTGCTTCGACTGCTTCGACACCGAGGACTTCCGCATCGGCTACAAGGCCTTCCTCGCGAAGGCGAAGCCCGAGTTCGTCGGCCGCTGAGGATCATCCGGGATGAGCACGAAACGAAGCGCCGGCCCGCTGGCCGGCATGAAGGTCCTGGAGCTCTCGCAGATCATGGCCGGCCCCACCGCCGGGATGATGCTCGCCGACCTCGGCGCCGACGTGATCAAGGTGGAGAAGCTGCCGGGGGGCGACGATTCGCGCAGCTACCGCGAGCCGCGGGTCAATGGCGTCTCGGCGCCGTTCATGATCCTGAACCGCAACAAGCGCGGCATCGCGCTCGACCTGAAGCACCCGAAGGGCAAGGAGGTGCTCAAGCGGATGGCGGCCGGGGCCGATGTGCTGACCGAGAACTACCGCAAGGGCACGCTGGAGAAGCTCGGGGTCGGCTACGACACGCTGTCCAGGCTCAACCCGGGCCTGATCTACTCGTCGGTCTCGGGCTACGGCCGCACCGGTCCCTGGGCCGACAAGGGCGGCTTCGACCTGATCGCACAGGGCTTCTCGGGCCTGATGAGCATCACCGGCGAGCCGGGCCGCCCGCCCGCGAAATCGGGCAACCCGGTCGCGGACATCAACGCCGGCATCCTCCAGGCGATGGGCATCATCGCGGCCTACGTGCACAAGCTGAAGACGGGCGAGGGCCAGATCGTCGAGACCTCGCTGATGGAAGCGGCGCTGCAGCAGACCTACTGGCACGCGGCGATCTTCTTCGCGACCGGCGCCTCGGGCGGGCCGCTGGGCTCGAGCCACGTGCTGACCGCGCCCTACCAGGCCTTTCGCACCGCCGACGGCTTCATCAACATCGGCGGCGCGAACCAGTCGAACTGGGAGCGCATCACCGACGTGCTGGGTCATCCGGAGTGGAAATCCGACCCGCGCTTCGTCGACAACAACGCGCGCATGCGCAACCTGACGGCGCTGGTCGAGGCGATGGAGGCAGTGCTGATCGCGCACGATCGCGCCCACTGGATCGCGGCCTTCGACGCGGCCGGCGTGCCGGCAGGACCGGTGCACTCGATCGGCGAGGCACTGACCCATCCGCAGGTGCTCGCCCGCGACATGGTCGTCGAGGTCGACCACCCGAAGGCCGGCCGCACCCGGGCGGTGGGCTTTCCGGTGAAGCTGCACGGGACGCCCGCGGTGGCGCCGAAGCCCGCGCCCGCGCTGGGCGAGCACACCCGGGCGGTGCTGGCAGAATTCGGGTACACGGCCGACGAGATCGACGCGCTGATCGCGGAAGGTGTCGTCAGGGCCGACTAGCACCTTGCCGCCCCGGCGGCCGGCGGCGCCACGCGCGCTGGCCGGCCGCCACCCGACGACACCGACATGACGCCTCCGACTCCCCTCCCCGTTTCCTATCCCCTGGCGAGCCGCACCGGCCGCATCGATCCCTTCCACGTGATGGAGCTGGCCAAGCGCGCCGCCGCGCTGGAGGCCGCCGGCCACCCGATCATCCACATGAGCATCGGCGAGCCGGACTTCACCGCGCCCGAGCCGGTGGTCGCGGCGCTCGAGCGCGCCGCCCGCGCCGGCCACACGCAGTACACCGGCGCTACCGGGCTCGCTTCGCTGAGGAAGGCGATCGCCTACGACTACGGCGAGCGCTATGGGCTGGACATCGCGCCCTCGCGGATCGTGGTCACCGCCGGCGCCTCGGCCGCGCTGTCCCTGGCTTGCTGCGCGCTGGTCAACCCTGGTGACGGCGTGCTGATGACCGACCCCAGCTACCCGTGCAACCGGCACTTCGTGGCCGCCTTCGACGGCGAGCCACAACTGGTGCCGGTGGGGCCGGACACGCGTTTCCAGCTCGACCGGGCACTGCTCGAGGCGAACTGGGCGCCGAACACCCGCGGCACGCTGCTCGCCTCGCCTGCCAACCCGACCGGCACCTCGATTCCCTTCGACGAGCTGGCCCGAATCGCGGACGCCGTCCGCGCGCGCGGCGGCTTCTCGATCGTCGACGAGATCTACCTGGGCCTGTCCTACGACGACGCGCCGCGCAGCGCGCTGGCGCTGGGCGACGACCTGATCGTCACCAACAGCTTCTCGAAGTACTTCCACATGACCGGCTGGCGTCTCGGGTGGCTGGTGGTGCCGGAGTCGCTGGCGCCAGTCTTCGAGAAGCTGTCGCAGAACCTCTACATCTGCGCGTCGACGCTCGCCCAGCATGCGGCGCTCGCCTGCTTCGATCCCGAGTCGCTGGCGATCTTCGAGGCGCGGCGCGACGAGTTCCGCCGCCGGCGCGACTGGATCGTGCCGGCGCTGCGCGGCATCGGGCTCGACGTTCCGGTGATGCCCGACGGCGCCTTCTACGCCTGGGCCGACTGCAGCGCGCACGCCGACGACAGCTCGGCCTTCGCGATCGAGCTGCTGGAGCAGACCGGCGTGTCGGTGGTGCCCGGCAAGGACTTCGGCCGCCACGACCCGCAGCGCTGGATCAGGCTGTCGTACGCGACCTCGATGCAGAAGATGAGCGAGGCGATCGAACGCCTGGGCCGGCACCTCGCGCAGCGCAGCTGAGGAATCGCGGCAGTCGGAGATCGCGCGGCCGGGGCGCCGCGCGGACCGGGCGGACGATGGCAGCCCGGGTCAGTGGTCGTGCAGCTTGTCCATCAGCTGCGCCACCGCCTCCACGCCGCGGAGGTCGGCGCTGCTGGCCGGCGGGACGTCGATCTTGCCGATCGGCGCGTCGAGATCGAACAGCGAGATGGTCTTGGTCTCGCCCGGCGTGCCGCTGTCGGGCGTGATGCGTGCAGCCTCCGGAATCACGCGGGCGCCGGCCTGGCGCTCGGCCTGCGCGCGGCCCTGGGCCGCCGCCGCGATCCGCTCGCGTTCTGAAAGCACCTTGCGCCCGTAGCCGAAGTCGTGCGACAGCAGGGCCGCGCCGACGTAGGACTTGAGCGCGCCTTCGACCGAGCCTTCCCGGACCAGGTATTCCTTCAGGATCGCCGAGCCGACCGTGATGTTGGCCACCGGGTCGAAGGCGGCGGCCGCGCCGCCGAAGGGCGCGAACTTGTCGGTGTGGACCCGGGTGAGCACCTGCATCAGGCCCTGGGCGCCCTTCGAGCTGCGCGCGTTCGGGTTGAAGCTCGACTCGACCGAGACGACCGCGAGGATCAGGTGAGGATCGAGACGGAATTCGCGCGCCGCGCGGTAGGCATGGGCGACGAAGGTCTGGACGTCGTCGACCGCGACCCGGTACTTGGACGCGATGAAGCGCGCGATGTTGCGCTGTTCGTCGGTGAGCTTGAGGGGCGGGCGCGCGGCCTCGGCCTCGCGTGCGGTCGCGGCCTGCCGCGCGAGGCGCTCGCGCTCGACCGCAGGCTGGCCCGGGACGGCCGTGCCCGTCGACGCCAGGGCGCGCTGCGCGCCGCCGCCGGACGACGGTTCGCGGCTTGCCGCCGCATGCCTGGCCCGCGCCATGTGCCGCTCGATCTCGGCAAGCGCGCTGGCGCGGGCACCGCCCGCGGACGCGGGGGCGCCTTGCGCGAGGGCGGCGGCGCCGGACTGCGCCGGCACGGCGAACGCGACGTCGCTTCCCGCGCCGGACAGCACGGACCGATTGGCGTCGGCCTTCGCGCCGACACCGTGAAGCGTCGAAACCGCGACCGCGATCACCGCGACCATCGGCATCGACGCCACCGACGATCGGCCGGCGCCGACGAATCGCGCGAGCGATCCGAACATGTTCGTGACTTGACGCTGCTCGAGCATCGAGCCTCCTTCCGGCTTGCGCCGTACGGTTCGCCCGAAAGGCGAGTGATCCTGCGAATCGGGACCGCAGACCGTGCAGTGAGCGGACCCGGTTCCGCGTCGACAGCGTGGTCGAGACCTGCGGAACCTCTTGCGGGCGATGCGTGGCCGCCTGCTGTAGGCGAACCCCCGGCATGCTCACAGCCGATTCGCCCTCGTCGGGGGCCGGATCGCCGGCATGCTCACGGCACGACCCCCGCTTTCGCGCTCGTCAAGAGGCCTCCGACGAACGCAAGGCCGCGCTGGAACGGCGGCCGACCCTGTGGAGAGATGGCCGGATTTTAGGGATCGACGGCGGCGGGGTCAACCGAAAGATATTGCCAGAATGCAGTCTCCGGGCCGGGCCGATGGCCGGAATCCTTGCGCGCCCGGGCCGGTGCGACAATCCGCTGCGCCCCTCAACGACGCCTGGAAACCCATGAAATACGAGGATCTGCGGGACTTCGTCCGCCAGCTCGAGACCGCCGGCGAGCTGAAGCGGATCGGCAAGGAGGTGTCGCCATCCCTGGAAATGACCGAGGTCGCGGATCGGGTATTGCGGGCGGGCGGCCCTGCCCTGCTCTTCGAGCATCCGGTCCACGAGGGCCGGCGCTGGCCGATCCCGGTGCTGGCCAACCTGTTCGGCACGCCCAGGCGGGTCGCCCTGGGCATGGGCGCCGAATCGACCGACGCGCTTAGGGAGACCGGCAAGCTGCTGGCCTACCTGAAGGAACCCGAGCCGCCCAAGGGCCTGCGCGACGCCTGGGACAAGCTGCCGATGCTGCGCCAGGTGCTGAACATGGCGCCGAAGGAGGTGGGCCGGCCCGCCTGCCAGGAGCAGGTGCTCGCAGGCGACGAGGCCGACCTCGCGAAGCTGCCGGTGCAAACCTGCTGGCCCGGCGACGCGGCGCCGCTGATCACCTGGGGGCTGGTGGTGACGCGCGGCCCGAACCGGGCGCGACAGAACCTGGGCATTTACCGCCAGCAGGTGATCGGACCCAGGCAGACGATCATGCGCTGGCTCGCCCATCGCGGCGGGGCGCTGGACTTCCGGGACCACGCCGCGCGGCATCCGGGACAGCCTTTCCCGATCGCGGTGGCGCTGGGCGCCGACCCGGCGACGATCCTCGGCGCGGTGACGCCGGTGCCGGACACGCTTTCGGAGTACCAGTTCGCGGGCCTGCTGCGCGGCTCGAAGACCTTGCTCGCGAAATGCCTCGGCAGCACGCTGCGGGTGCCCGCCAGCGCCGAGATCGTCCTCGAAGGGGCGATCCGGCCCGATCCGGACGGCAGCCTGACCGAAGGCCATGCCCGGCGCCTGGGCTGGCAGGGCGATCTTCCGGCCACCGCGCGCACGGGCTGGGAAATGGCGCTCGAGGGTCCCTACGGCGACCACACCGGCTATTACAACGAGCAGGACTGGTTCCCGGTGTTCACCATCGACCGGATCACGATGCGCGAGTCGCCGATCTACCACTCGACCTACACCGGCAAGCCGCCCGACGAGCCGGCGATCCTCGGCGTGGCGCTGAACGAGGTCTTCGTACCGATCCTGTGCCGGCAGTTTCCGGAAATCGTGGACTTCTACCTGCCGCCCGAGGGCTGCTCCTACCGGATGGCGGTGGTGTCGATCCGCAAGCAGTACCCGGGCCATGCCAAGCGGGTGATGTTCGGGATCTGGAGCTTCCTGCGCCAGTTCATGTACACCAAGTTCATCGTCGTCGTCGACGAGGACATCGACGTGCGCGACTGGAAGGAAGTGATCTGGGCGATCACGACCCGGGTCGATCCGATCCGCGACGCGACGCTGGTCGACCGCACGCCGATCGACTACCTGGACTTCGCTTCGCCGGTGTCCGGGCTCGGCTCGAAACTGGGGCTGGACGCCACCAACAAGTGGCCCGGCGAGACCACGCGCGAGTGGGGTCGGCCGATCGTGATGGACGAAGCGGTCAGGCGGCGGGTCGACGCGATGTGGGCCGAGCTCGGTCTCTGATCGGGCGGTCATCGCCTGCCCGGCCGAAGAGCGCCCAGGCCACGGCGAAGGCCAGCCCGGTCAGCAGCGGCGCCGAGCTGTCGGGCACGCGCCCCGGTATCCAGGCCTGGGCGACCTCGGAAGCGAGCATCAGCCCGACCACCCCGCCGGGCAGCACGACGCGGCGCCGCGCGATGTCCACGCCGCACTGCTGGAGCCAGCGCAGCGAGAGCAGCAGCGAGAACGCGAGCCAACCGAACATCAGCGAAAGCTCGAGCGCCGGCAGCAGGCTGCCGCGGCCAAGCTGCGGCAACCACTCGAACCCGCCGGCGTGCACGCCGCCCCGCCCCGGTGCGAGCTGGTAGGCCCCCACCGAGACGAGCGCCAGCAGCGGCAACAGCCGGGCCAGGACCGGACCGGCCGAGCGCGAAGGCATCCAGAATGCGAGCGCGGCGGCCAGCGCCACCGCCGCGAGCTCGTCATAGGACAGGGCCCGCCAGACCAGCAGCACCTGCCCCACGAGCGCCGCGCCGATCGCCAGGGCCAGCGCGAGGCTCGCGGCCGCCCGTCCGCGCCAGATCGCCCGCAAGGCCACGGCCACCGCCAGCCAGCCGAAGAAGTGACGGGCGAAGCGCCACGGATCGGGACCGCCCCAGTCCGCCCAGTGCAGCAGGAAGGCCAGGTTGGACCGGATCGTTCCCACGTCGAGGGTGAAGCGCCAGGGCGCCAGCGCCAGCGCGAGCCAGGCGCCCGTCACGAGAAGCACCGGCCAGAGCAGCGGCGCGCGGATCGCGGCGGCCACCGGGGCATGGCCCGGCGCGGCCACCGGGGCATGGCCCGGCGCCGCCACGCGGGACATGAGCAGCAGCCCGGCCAGCCCGCCGGCCGAGTTCATCGCGAGGTCGAACCACGAGGATACGCGGGCCGGCATGCAGGCCTGCAGCAACTCCATCGCAAGCGAGAACCCCGCGATCGCCGCCAGCCCGGCCGCCAGGGACACTGCCGAGCGCCGGGGGGCGAGCCAGGCCGCGGCGAGCAGGCCCAGAGGAAGGTAGGCGACGAGGTTGGCGAGCCCGTCGCTCAGCGAGAGCCGCTGCCCCTGCTGAAGCAGGGGCAGCCTGCACTCGCCGGCACCGCCGCCGGCGAGCGACTGGTAGGCGACGAACAGCAGGTACGCCACGGTCGCCGCGGCGAGCGCAAGGCGAGGCCGGCGGCCCGCGCCTTCAGCCATTCTCGTGCAGCCAGCGGAGCAGCCTGTCCTGGGCGGCGCCCGAAGCGCCCGCGCGGGGACCGTTGACGAACATCGCCAGCGCATAGCGCCGGCCCGACGCCGCCTCGAGATAGCCGGCGATCGAGCGGACTTCCGCAAGGCTGCCGCTCTTGATCCAGGCGCGGCCGGCGACTGGCTGGCCGACCAGCCTGAAGCGGACCGTGCCGGTCTC
The DNA here is from genome assembly GCF_008039575.1 of Zeimonas arvi. Lineage (GTDB taxonomy): Bacteria > Pseudomonadota > Gammaproteobacteria > Burkholderiales > Burkholderiaceae_E > Zeimonas > Zeimonas arvi. Next base: position 416,231 of record NZ_VDUY01000001.1, read on the forward strand.
GCCAACCCGCGGCAGCGAAGCCCGGAAGCGCTCGCCGAGGGGCTCCCGGGCCGCCTGCGCCAGCAGGCTGACCAGGCTGGCCGGGCTGATCCGGGCCTGCCGGGACAGGCCTGCGCCGTTGTCCAGCACCATCTCGGGGAAATCGAGCCCGCGCTCGCGCAGCCAGGCGCGCACCGCGTCGCCCCCCTCTCGGACGCCCGCCGGCCGCGCGCCGGACGCCGCCGCGACCTGCAACAGCAGCTGGCGGGCCATCACGTTGTTGCTGAAGTGATTGACGTCGTCGACCACCTCGGCAAGGGTTCGCGGCGAAACCCAGTCGATCCACGGCTTGCCGTCGGCCGCGCCGCGCTCGAGCCGCGCGCCGCCCTCCCAGACTCCGCCGGAGCCCCGCCAGGCCGCCGCGAAGAAGGCCCGCGCGAACTCGACGTGGCCGAGCACCGCCGCGAACAGGCCCTGCTCGCCGCACCCTGCCGAGTAAGGACCTTCGACCCGGATGACCGGCGGAGCGTCGCCCCGCCCTGCCTCATCGCGCACCCGCAGGCCCGCGACGCCATGGCGGCAGGGACCGCGCTGCACGCGGATCCGGTTCTCGATCCGGACGTCGGCCAGCGGCGGATCGAGCTCGATGCGGGCCCCGGCGGCCTCGGGGCGGACCACCAACCGCGTGGCCTTGAAGTTCATCAGCGCGCCGGAGGGCAACACGTTGTAGGGCTGCGAGGGGTCGCCGTCGAAGGGCGCCTGCGTATCGTCGACCGGTTCGAAGATCGCGTCGTCGATCACCAGGTCGCCGCGGATCTCGCGCAGCCCGGCGGCCCGGATCCGGGCGATCCACTCGGTGAGATCCTCCACCACGAGCTTCGGGTCGCCGCCGCCGCGCAGGATCAGGTCGCCCTCGAGAACGCCGTCGACGATGGCGCCGCGCAGGTGCAGCGTGGTGCGCCAGCGGAACTCGGGCCCGAGGATGGACAGCGCGGCCCAGGTGGTGACCAGCTTCAGCGTGGAGGCCGGATTGAACGGCCGGTCGGCGTTCAGGCCCCAGGCCGGACCGCCGCGGACGCCGTCGAGCCGGCGGATCGCGATGCCCACGTCGGCCGTATCGATCCCTGCCTCGCGCAGCCAGTCGGCGACCGGCGGCCCGGTCTCGGCGCGCGCCGGGGACCCCGGGACACCGAGCACGAAGAGGACCATCGCGAGGATGGCGCAAAATGCCGACTTTCGGCGGCTTGCGGGCCGCCCCGATCTCGAAGCTTTCATGTCGCCCGGATTATCCCATCGGGCAAGCCGAAAACGGAGGAGAACAGGCAATGCGTTTGACGGACAAGGTGGCGCTGGTGACGGGCGGGGCGAAGGGCATCGGCGAGGCGATCGCGCGCCGCTTCGCAGCCGAGGGAGCGAGAGTGGTCATCGCCGACCGCGACGCCGATGCCGGCAGCGCGGTCGCGGCCAGCGTGCCGGGCATGCACTTCGTGGCCGCCGACGTGGCCGCCCCTGGCGCGGGCACGGCGCTGGTGGAGGCCGCGATCGAGCGCTTCGGTCGGCTCGACGTGCTGGTGAACAACGCCGGCATCACCCACGCCGCGGACTTCCTCGACCTGCGCGAGGAAGACTTCGACCGCGTGCTGTCGGTGAACCTGCGCTCCTACTTCGTCGTCGGCCAGGCGGCGGCGCGCCAGATGGTCGCCCAGGGCGGCGGCGGCGCGATCGTGAACATGTCCAGCGTGAACGCGATCCTGGCCATTCCCGACCAAGTGCCCTACGTGGTTTCCAAGGGCGCGGTGAACCAGCTGACCCGGGTCATGGCGATCTCCCTGGCGCCGCACGACATCCGCGTGAATGCGGTCGGGCCGGGCACGATCGCCACCGAGCTCGCCCGCAAGGCGGTCATGGGCTCGCCCGAGGCGCGCCTCAAGCTGCTGTCGCGCACGCCGATGCGACGGCTGGGCGAGCCCGACGAGGTCGCCAAGGTGGCGCTGTTCCTGGCCAGCGACGATGCGTCCTACCTGACCGGCCAGATCGTGTATCCGGACGGCGGGCGGATGGCGCTCAACTACACCGTGCCGGTCGAGTGAATGCCGGCCAGGGAAATTCCTGATCCGCACGGCGGAATTCCTTCCCGCGCGCTTGCGCCCGATCAAGACGTGGAATGCGCGGCGGGCGGCACACTTGCCGCCATGCTATCCACCAGACCGCCGCCCCTCGAGATCGACGAGGCGCTGCTCGACCGCTTCGGCGGGCGCGGGCCGCGCTACACCTCCTATCCGACCGCCGACCGTTTCCACGCGGGCTTCACCCACGAGGACTACGATCGCGCGCTGCTGCGCCGCGCCGACCGTCGCGACGAGCCCCTGGGCCTCTACGTTCACGTGCCCTTCTGCCGGACCATCTGCTGGTACTGCGCCTGCAACAAGATCGGCACCAAGCACCAGGAGCAGTCCTCGCCCTACCTCGAGGCGGTGCTCAAGGAGCTGCACCTGGTCAAGCACCGGATCGGCGCCGGGCACCGGGTGAGCCACCTGCACTTCGGCGGCGGCACGCCGACCTTCATGCCGGACGCCGAGCTCGCGCGGCTGATCGGGGCCTTCCGGGAGGCCTTCGACTTCGCGCCCGACGGCGAAGGCGAGTACTCGATCGAGATCGACCCGCGCACGGTGGACGGCGCCCGCCTGCGCGTGCTGCGCGACCTGGGCATGAACCGGGTGAGCCTCGGCGTGCAGGATTTCGACCCGGAGGTCCAGAAGGCGGTCAACCGGATCCAGCCCAAGGAACTGACGATCGCCCTCATCGAGGCGGCGCGCGACTCGGGCTTTCGCTCGGTGAACGTGGACCTGATCTACGGCCTGCCGAAACAGACGCCGGACAGCTTCCGGCGAACCGTCGAGCAGACGATCGCGGCCGGCCCCGACCGGATCGCCCTGTATCACTACGCGCACCTGCCCACGCTCTTCAAGCCCCAGCGGCGGATCGCCGAGGCGGAGCTGCCCTCGTCGCCGGACAAGGCCCGGATGTTCGAGGAGGCGGTGCGGCTGTTCGAGGCGGCAGGCTACCTGTACCTCGGGCTCGACCACTTCGCCAGGGCCGACGACGAGCTCGCGATCGCGCAGCGCGAGGGTCGACTGAACCGCAACTTCCAGGGCTATACCTCGCATTCGTCGGGCGACCTGATCGCGCTCGGCGTTTCGGCGATCGCCTCGGTCGGCGACGTCTACGCGCAGAACGAGAAGGTGCTTCAGGGCTACTACGACGCGCTCGCCGCCGACCGTCTGCCGGTCTCCCGCGGCATCCGGCTCAACCGCGAGGACTTCATCCGGCGCGACGCGATCGAGTCGCTGATGTGCCGATTCGAGCTCGACTGGGGCTGGCTGGCCCGGCGCCGCGGCGTGGACGGCGCCCGCCACTTCGAGCGCGAGCTCGCCGCGCTGGCACCGCTGGTCGAGGCCGGCGCGGTGCGGATCGACGATGCCGGCGTGACCGTGCTGCCGCGCGGGCGCCTGCTGGTGCGCGCGGTGGCCATGGCCTTCGACGAATACCTGGGCAAGGGCGCTCGGCCCGCCGGCGGCTACTCTCGGATCGCGTAGGGACGAGTCGACGCCAGGGCGGGGCGGGCTTCGACCGGTATCATCCCGAAGCCTCATTCCCCGCCTGCAACGATGCCCGCGCTGACCCTGCACCACCGCTTCTGGCCGCCCGGCCGACCCTTCTCGCTCGACTATCCGCAGCGCTCGCTGTACGAGAACCTGTCGCTGTCCGCCCGCCGCAAGCCCGGGCACCCGATGCTGGTCTTCTACGACGGCAGCATCTCCTACGGCGAAGGACTGGCCCAGGTCGACGCGCTGGCCGGCTGGCTGCAGCGCGAGTGCGGGGTGCGGCGCGGCGACCGTGTCCTGCTCTACATGCAGAACAGCCCGCAATGGGTGCTCGCCTATTACGCGATCCTGCGGGCCGACGCGATGGTGGTGCCGGTCAATCCCATGCTGCTCGACGACGAGGTGGCGCACCTTGCCGCCGACAGCGGCGCGCGCGTGGCCATCGCGGCCGAGGATCTTGCCGCGCACCTCGGCCGGGCCGGGCTCGCGCACCTGGTACTGGTCCGCTATGCCGACTGCATCGGCCACCCGTCCGCGCCGCGCACGCCGGCGTCGCTGCTGGCCGATCCGGTCGACATCGCGTCCCTGGGCCAGCGCCTGACGGGGGTCCGGATCGCGCGCTGGGCCGACGCGCTGGCGGCCGGCATCGCGCCGGGTCCGCACCTGGCCGGCCCCGACGACCTCGCGGTGCTGCCCTATTCGTCCGGCACCACCGGCAAGCCCAAGGGCTGCGTGCACACGCACAGGACCGTGATGGCCACGGCGGTCATGCACGCCCACTGGGCCGACTGGGGCGAAGCGCCGGTGATCCTGGCCACGCTGCCGCTCTTTCACGTGACCGGCATGCAGGGCAACATGAACTGCCCGATCCTGCTCGGCGCCACGATGGTGGTGCTCCAGCGCTGGGACCGCGAGGCGGCGGCCGCGCTGATCGAATCGATGAAGATCACCTCGTGGTCCTGCATCACCACGATGGCGATCGACCTGCTGTCGATGCCCGGCATCGAGCGGCACGACCTGTCCAGCCTGCGCCGGATCGGCGGCGGCGGCGCCTCGATGCCCGAGGCCGTCGGCGCCCGGCTGAAGGCGCTCACCGGCCTGGAGTACATCGAGGGCTACGGGCTGTCCGAGACCATCGCGCCCACCCACATCAACCCGCCGCAGCGCCCGAAGCGGCAGTGCGGGGGCGTGCCGATCTTCGACGTCGACTCGCGGATCATCGACCCCGACACGCTGGCCGAGCGCGGCCCGAACGAGTCGGGCGAGATCGCGATCCACGCCCCGCAGGTGTTCCTCGGCTACTGGAACGACCCCGAGGCCACGCGGGCCGCGTTCGTCGAGATCGAAGGCAAGCGCTTCTTTCGCACCGGTGACATCGGCCACTACGACGACGAGGGTTATTTCTTCATCACCGACCGTCTCAAGCGGATGATCAACGCCTCGGGCTTCAAGGTCTGGCCGGCCGAGATCGAGGCGATGATGTACGCGCACCCGGACATCCGCGAGGCCTGCGTGATCGCGGCCCGCGACGAGCGGCGAGGCGAGACGGTGAAGGCGGTGGTGGTGCTGAAGCCGGAAAGCCGCGGCCGCGTGGGCGCCGACGACATCGTGGCCTGGTGCCGCGAACGGATGGCCGCGTACAAGGCGCCGCGCGTCGTCGAGATCGTCGACGCGCTGCCGCGCTCGGCCACCGGAAAGATCATGTGGCGCGAACTGCAGGACAAGGCATTGCGCGCGGCCCGGGCCTGAGGCACGCTCCCGGCGCCCCGCGACGGCACGGCCCGCCGCCCACGCATCGACAGACCTATCGACATACCGACCGCGAGGAGGAAGCGAACCGATGGCGAGAATCCCCTATGTGAGCGCAGACCTGGCCGAGCCGCGCGAGATCGTCGACGCCGTGCGCAAGCGCCGCGGCGGCACGCTGCTCAACCTGGACCGGATGCTGCTGCACAGTCCCGAGCTCGCCAGCGGCTGGAACGCCTATCTCGGCGCGGTGCGCACCCGGCTCTCGCTCTCGCCCAGGCTGCGCGAGCTCGCGATGTGCATCGTGGCGGTCGTCAACGGCGCCGAGTACGAGTTCATCCACCACGCGCCGGTGTTCATCGAGGCCGGCGGCACCCAGGCCCAGGTCGACGCGATGCGCGACCCCGACCGGGCAGCGGCCGACAGCGCGCTGTTCGACGACACCGACCGCGCCGCGCTGGCGGTCGCGATCGCGATGACCCGCTCGGTCAAGGTCCCCGATGCGGCCTTCGACGCGCTGAAGTCCCGACTGCCCGAACGCGAGCTGGTCGAGTTCGTGGCCACCGTCGCGGCCTACAACATGGTGTCGCGCTTCCTGGTCGCGATGGGCGTGGAACCCGAATGACACGCAAGGCCTCCGGACCGCTGATGGTGCGGTTGCCGCCCGCCCTGGCGGAGTTCCTGCGCAGGGAGGCCGGGCACCGCGGGGTCACCGCGCCGGAACTCGCCCGCCAGTTGCTGATGCGGGGGCTGCACGCGCAGCGGCTCGACGACGTGATCCGCGACCTCTACCCGGATTGCGGCGCGGCGCCGCCCAGCAGCGAGGCCATGCTCGCCGCCCGGCTCGAGGCCGGCGCGGTGCTCGGCGCGTTCTCGGCGCCGCCCCCGCGCCGGCCTGCGGCGCCATCCGACGCCTGCGAGGCGACCCGCCACGCGATCGATCGCGCGTCGCGCCGAAACGCGTGAGCCCGGTCCGGACGCCTGGCGCCCAACTTCCGCTGGACAAGGCCCTCCCCGTCGTGTAAGGTGCGCCTCGCATACGGTTCAAGCAGATCCCACTTTCTTGTGTCAAGCCCGCCTGCCCCGCAGCGCGTCGCGGCCGAATCCCGGCCTGGAATACCTGGTTGTGCTCTCTTGATTTGTTTGCCGCCACGGGCATGTTTCGCCCAAGGCGTTTCTAGTCATGCGTAATCAATGGAGCGCAACATGAGCAGAGCAACCGGCACGGTCAAGTGGTTCAACGAATCGAAGGGCTTCGGCTTCATCGCCCCCGACGATGGCAGCGCGGATCTCTTCGCGCACTTCTCGGAAATCCAGGGCAGCGGTTTCAAGACCCTGCAGGAAGCCCAGCGGGTCGAGTTCACCGTCAAGCAGGGCCCGAAGGGCCTGCAGGCTTCGGCGATCAAGCCCCTGTAAGCCGGCTCCGGACCGACGCCAGCCCGCCCTTCGGGGCAGCCGGCGTCCGCTCCCGGAACCCGAAGAACGCGCCGCTCACGCGGCGCGTTTTTTTTCGCCCGCAGGCAGCGCAGGTTCCTGCAGCGCCGCGGCCAGGGCTGCGACGATCGCCATCGTGAGCAGCACCCTGCCCACCAGCACGATCCAGACGTCGGCGCCGAGCGCGAGGAACAACAGCGTGTCCTCGATCAGCGAATGCGACAGCGAAAGCCAGGTCAGCGCCAGGAAGCGGGTGCGCGCCGCGAAGCGCTGCCGCTCGGCCTCCTCGATGATCAGCGCGCCGCCGTAGGTCAGGCCCAGCAGCACGCCCACGGTGGTCACCGGCGCAGCGGCCGGCGGCAGCCCGCTCACCCGCAGGACCGGCGCCATCAGCGCGGTGATGCGGCGGGTGATACCCGTGCGCTCCAGCAGGTCCAGCAGCATGAGCAGGGCCACGATGATGCCGAAGGTGAGCGCGAGCGAGAAAGCGGTGGCGGCCAGCCAGTCCCCCAGACCGCCAGCACCGGAAGCGGCGTCCTGCGCGCCGCCCTGCAACCAGCCGAAGGAGACCGGATCGGCGAGGACGCCGGCGGCGCCGCAGGCCCAGGTGACCAGCGTGCCGTAGGCGAGCGCGGCGCCGATCCGCAGGCCCGCCGTCACCCAGAAACTGGCGCCGGCCCGCCGCACGATCGCCTGCTCCACCGGGACCCCGTGCGCGAACAGGACCATGGCCGCCAGCGCGCTGAACTGGGCCACGCTCATCTCGAGCGTGGGCCCGAAACCGACCAGGGCGCCGATCGCGCCGTAGACCCCCACGAAGACGCCGGTGACCCAGATCATGCCGGCCTCGGGCGGCAGACCCAGCCACCCGATGGCGGGCGCGATCGCCCGCCCCAGCCCGTCGACCAGGCCCATCTCCTGGCCCACGCGCACCGCGATCATCACGGGCAGCATGACCTTGACCAGCGCGAGGAACAGACGCCGAGTGCGGGCGAGGAGCGCGGCGAGGTAGGGCATGCCGAAGGAAGGGGGAAAGGAGGAAGGGAGCAGTTCGTGGCGCGCGCCCGGCGCCGGCGCGCGTCGGGCGGGTCTTCCTGGAACGGGCGGCGGAAAGAATAACCCGGTCGACAGGCCCGGCGCTTGAAAAATTCCGTCGAGCCCCTACAATTAGCACTCGCCAGCGGTGAGTGCTAACAAGAATGCGGCACCAGCACGCTGCCGTGGGGATTGTCCGAAGTCGGCCCTGTCCGGCTTTCTGATCCTGTCTGTTCGCTTTTCATTCCAATTCGGAGCCAAATCGCATGAAACTGCGTCCTTTGCATGATCGCGTGATCATCAAGCGTCTGGACAACGAGCGCAAGACCTCGTCGGGCATCGTGATTCCCGACAACGCCGCCGAGAAGCCGGACCAGGGCGAGATTCTCGCCGTGGGCAACGGCAAGGTCGGTGACGACGGCAAGGTCCGCCCGCTGGCCGTCAAGGTCGGCGACAAGGTCCTGTTCGGCAAGTACAGCGGCCAGACCGTCAAGGTCGACGGCGAGGAGCTGCTGGTCATGCGCGAAGAAGACATCATGGCCGTGGTCGAGTAAGTAACAGATTTCGAGGAGTTAAACGCATATGGCAGCCAAACAGGTTTTTTTCCACGACGATGCGCGTAGCCGCATGGTCGCCGGCGTCAATGTCCTGGCCAACGCGGTCAAGGTCACCCTGGGTCCGAAGGGCCGCAACGTGGTGCTCGAGCGCTCGTTCGGCGCCCCCACCGTCACCAAGGACGGCGTCTCGGTCGCCAAGGAAATCGAGCTGAAGGACAAGTTCGAGAACATGGGCGCCCAGATGGTCAAGGAAGTCGCTTCCAAGACCTCGGACAATGCCGGTGACGGCACCACCACCGCCACCGTGCTGGCCCAGGCGATCGTCCGCGAGGGAATGAAGTTCGTCGCCGCCGGCATGAATCCGATGGACCTGAAGCGCGGCATCGACAAGGCGGTCTCCGCCCTGACCGAAGAGCTGAGGAAGGTCAGCAAGCCCTGCACCACCACGAAGGAAATCGCCCAGGTCGGCTCGATCTCGGCGAACTCCGACGAGGAAATCGGCCGGATCATCTCCGAGTCGATGGAGAAGGTCGGCAAGGAAGGCGTGATCACCGTCGAGGACGGCAAGTCGCTCGAGAACGAGCTCGACATCGTCGAGGGCATGCAGTTCGATCGCGGCTACCTGTCGCCCTACTTCATCAACAACCCGGACAAGCAGGTCGCCGTCCTGGAAGATCCGTTCGTGCTGCTGCACGACAAGAAGGTGAGCAACATCCGCGAGCTGCTGCCGGTGCTCGAGCAGGTTGCCAAGGCCGGCAAGCCGCTGCTGATCATCGCCGAGGAAGTCGAGGGCGAGGCCCTGGCGACCCTGGTCGTCAACAACATCCGCGGCATCCTGAAGACCGTCGCCGTCAAGGCCCCGGGCTTCGGTGACCGTCGCAAGGCGATGCTGGAAGACATGGCCATCCTGACCGGCGGCACCGTGATCTCGGAAGAGACCGGCATGACGCTCGAGAAGGCCACCCTGGCCGAACTGGGCCGTGCCAAGCGCGTCGAGGTGGGCAAGGAGAACACGACGCTCATCGACGGCGCCGGCGAGACCAAGGCCATCGAGGCCCGCGTCAAGGCCATCCGTGCCCAGATCGAGGAAGCCACCAGCGACTACGACCGCGAGAAGCTTCAGGAGCGCGTCGCCAAGCTGGCCGGCGGCGTGGCCGTCATCCGCGTCGGTGCCGCCACCGAGGTCGAGATGAAGGAGAAGAAGGCCCGCGTCGAAGACGCGCTGCACGCCACCCGGGCCGCCGTCGAGGAAGGCATCGTGGCCGGCGGTGGCGTCGCGCTGCTGCGCGCCCGCGCCGCGATCAAGGTCAAGGGCGACAACCCCGACCAGGAAGCCGGCATCAAGATCGTGCTGCGCGCAGTCGAGGAGCCGCTTCGCCAGATCGTCGCCAACGCCGGCGACGAGGCGAGCGTGGTCGTTGCCAAGGTCCTCGAGGGCAAGGGCAGCTACGGCTACAACGCGGCCAACGGCACCTACGGCGACATGCTCGAGATGGGCGTGGTCGACCCGACCAAGGTCACCCGCACCGCGCTGCAGAACGCCGCCTCGGTCGCCAGCCTGATGCTGACCACCGACGCGATGATCGCCGAGGCGCCGGAAGACAAGCCGGCGGCCGGCGGCATGCCCCCGGGCATGGGCGGCATGGGCGGCATGGGCATGGACATGTAATCGGTCTTCGGACCGGTCGTGGCGCGGCCCTCGTGGCCGCGCGGCCCAGAGAAAAGCCCGGCGAAAGCCGGGCTTTTTTCGTCTGTCGACTGTGATGCGGGCGCCCCGCCGTTCAGCGCAGTGGCGCGTCGTCCTCGAAGCGCCCCGCGTCCGCGGCGGGCCGGCCCGCCGCGTGGCCCGGCAAGACCGAAGCCCCCTGCTCGAAGAGCTCCCGCGGATAATGCTGCACGAAATCGTCGCGCACCTTGTCCAGGGGCAGGTCGGACCAGGTCCCATGATCGGCCTGGTAGGCCATTCGCCGCCGGTTGTCGGCGTCGAACTCCTGGTACAGCGCGTCGCTGGTGCCGTCGAAATCGGTGGGCCGTACACCGAAGCGCTCGCACAGCTCGATGTTGAAGGCCGGTACCGTCTTCACCCAGCGTCCGTCGACCCGCAATGCCGCGTAGCCGTGGTCGTAGAACACGTCGGTGCCGCCCATCCGCTGGCGCAGCTTCTCGGTGTTCATGTGATTGACCACGTCGGCCAATCCGATGGCGGAGGGGATGCCGGCCGCCCGCGCGCAGGCCGCGAGCAGTACCGCCTTCGGCACGCACCAACCGTAACCGGCCGCCAGGACGCTGCTGGCGCGGTACTGGATCGGATCGAAGGAGATCCGGTACGGGTCGTAACGGATTCCGTCGCGCACCGCATAGAACAGCCGGACCGCCTTGCGGCGCTCGTCGGCCTCGTCACCGATCGCGCGCGCGACGAACTCCCGGATCGCCGGCGAGTCGCTGTCCAGGAAACCTGTCGGCACGAGCCAGGGGCGCAGCGATTCGCCCGCGAAGACTTCCGGAAGCCCTGCGAGGTGGATCCCTCCGTCGGCTGACCGCCGGGAATCGGCTCGTGCGTTGGCTTCGTTCACGAAGAATCCCTGCCTCGGTTGCGGCCTGTGCCGCACCCAGTGCCGCGTGTCCTGCCATGGGTCCGGAACGGCCGCGCACCCGCCCGGCACGGCGCCGGCGGGGCTGACCGCGCCCTTGCGCCGCTCCCGGACCCGACGCAGGCGGCCCGAGGAAAAGAGGCCACCGGCGGACAGGGCCAGGGGGCCGCGATCAGCCCTGGGGCTCTCCGACGAAGATCTCGACGCGGCGGTTCTGGGCGCGGCCGGCCGCGGTGGCGTTGTCGGCGATCGGCTCGCGCGAGCCCCGGCCGTCGATGGCGATGCGGGTGGCGCTCACGCCGCGATCGGCCAGGTACTGGCGAACGCTCGCCGCGCGGTTGACCGAGAGCGGCTCGTTGACCGCGTCGGTGCCGGTGCTGTCGGTGTGGCCGATGATCCGGACCGTGGTGCCCGGATTCGCGCTCAGCGTCTGGGCAAAACGGTCGAGAATGGGCCGGAAGTTCGGCTTGATGTCGGCGCGACCGGTGTCGAACGAGATGTCGCTCGGGATGTCCAGCTTGAGCTGGTTGTCGGCGGTCTGCGTGACGCCGACACCGGTGCCGGCGGTGGCCTGCTGCATGGCGAGCTTCTGCTCTTCCATGCGCTTGGACCACATGTAGGTGCCGATGCCGCCGGCAGCCGCGCCCAGCACCGCCGCATTGCGCGTGGCGGTGCCGCTGCCGCCCACCGCGCTGCCCAGGGCCGCGCCGGCCAGCGCGCCCAGGCCCGTGCCGATCGCGGTCCGCTGCTGGGTCTCGGTCATCGATTCGCAACCGGCCAGGGCGATGGCCGCGACCGCGAGGATTGAGATGGTCTTCTTCATGTGCTTCCTGCTCCTTTCGAGGTGACGAGACCGCTGGAAAGCGGCTCGCCGGGGAGGGAAATACCCTGTTCCATTTTAGCGGTTTCGGCACGGCGGCGTTCCGGCCGGCCAAGCGCCTGGCCGCCAAGCCGCTACGCCAGCCTGGCGCCGGGCCGTCCGGACTCGACCACGAAGCGCGCCCGGGTGGCGATCCGCTGCCCCGGCAACTTCACCGTATCCACGGTCCTCAGCGTGGTCGCGCAGCGCTCCGGTGTCAACTCGACGACGCCATAGCCCCGGTGATCGCTTTCGGCCAGCCGCACATGCGGGTTCTCGTCGCGAGCCCGGTCGAGCTGCGCCTGGGGCCGCCCCTGCGAGGTGATCGAGGTACCGCAGAACTCGGTGGCCACCGCCGCAGAGCCCGGATCGGCGAAATCCGCCTTGACGTCGCAAACCCAGTTCGAATGCACGTCGCCGCCCAGCAGCACGGGGTTGGCGAGCCGGCGCGCCCGCATTGCGTCGAGCAGCCGCTGGCGCGCGACCGGGTAGCCGTCCCAGCCGTCGGTCCATGCGGTCTCGCCGGGTCCCCGCCGGCCGTCGGCCCGAGAGAACAGCGTCTGCTGCCCGATCAGGTTCCACCGGCCGCGCGACTCGGCGAAACAGCGGTCCAGCCAGCGCTCCTGCGCCGCGCCCAGCATCGATCGGGACGGATCGCGCAGATCGGGGCACCGCTCGACGTCGACCACGTTGGCGCCGCCGCGGCGCGGCTTCGGGCAGGCCTGGTAGGCCCGATGCTGCCGGTCGTCGAGGATCAGGAACTCGGCAAGCCTGCCGAAGCGGTGCCGGCCGTACAGCCGCATGGCGGGGCCCTCGGGCCTCGCGGACTGGCGAAGCGGCATGTGCTCGAAGTAGGCACGATAGGCCGCCGCGCGCCGTGCGAGGAAGGTCGCATCGAGATCCTCGGAACGATCGTCGGCGTAATCGTTGTCCACCTCGTGGTCGTCCCAGGTCAGCAGCCAGGGTGCCGCCGCGTGCATCCGCTGCAGGTCCGGATCGCCCCGGTACTGCGCGTGACGGATCCGGTATTCCGCCAGCGATTTCGGCTCGCCGCCCTGGTGGGCCCGAACGTGATCGCGCCCCCAGCTGCTCTCGTAGATGTAGTCGCCGAGGAACAGGACCAGGTCGAGATCCTCTTCGACCATGTGCCGGTAGGCGCCGAAGTAGCCCTGCTCGAACTGCTGGCACGACGCGAAGGCGAAACGCAGGCGGGCCGGCAATGCGTCGGGCGGCGGGGCCGTGCGGGTCCTGCCGGCGGGACTGACCGCCTGGTTCGCGCCGTCGCCGGTCAGGAAGCGATAGTGGTACCAGCGCTCCGGCTTCAGCCCCTGCACCTCGACATGCACGCTGTGCGCAAGCTCCGGGTGCGCCACCGTCCGGCCGCTGCGCACGATGCGGGCAAAGCCCTCGTCCTCGGCGACTTCCCAGCGCACCGTCACCGGCCCGGGCGGCATGCCGCCGTGGACCTGGCCGGGCTCGGGGGCCAGCCGCGTCCACAGCACGAAGCCCTCGGGCTCTGGCGCGCCCGAGGCCACGCCCAGCGAGAACGGATCCCTGGCGAAGCGCGGTGGGGCGGTCGCGCAGCCCGACGAGGCCAGCGCCACGCCGCCGGCCCACGACACGCAGGCCAGCTGCCAGGCGGCCCGGGCGATCGCGCGCCGCCCCGGCTGCGCGGTGTGCGGACCGTCGGCCGTGCCGCGGCGAAGTCCGGGCAGCACGCGAGCGGCGGCCCGGAGGTAGTCGGGAATGCGGGCGGCGGGACGGGGCATCGAGGCTCACCTGGAGATGAAGATCTGCCCGATTCTAGGCATTCGCCACGGCGCGCGGATCACCCCCACGGTCGATCCGGATGGCCTACACCGACGGCTCGTCAGGGTGGCCTGCACCGACGGCTCATCCGGGTGGCCGCCTCGCGCCATCGGCCAACCTGCGGCACGACCCACTCGCCACCCCCCGCCCTTCTCGTCGAACTTGCCGCAGACCTGCAGGCGGACCTCGTCGTGCCAGCTGTAGAGCGCTTCCTCGAGCGCGTTCTCGAAGATCTGCCGCTTTTCGTCGACCCGCAGGATCTCGACCGAGGCCGAGGCCCCGACCCCCTCGGTGACCGCCTTCATCCCCCGGCAGACCCGGCCATCCCGACCTCGCCCAGCCGTGCAGGCTTCGAAGGTCTGGTCGGACTGGTGCGGCAACGTGGAGGACTTGGCGGCCCGCGGCGTCAGCCGGCGGGCGGAGTTCTCCTCGATGGCGACAGGACCGTTGCCATCGCCGCCAGGATGCAAGCGAGCGCGCCCCAGTCCTGCCAGAGCAGCCGCTCGCCGAGCATCCACACGCCCGAGAAGACGCCGGTGACAGGAATCAGCATGACCGACAGCCCGCTGGCCACCGGCGGCAGGATGGTCGCGAGCCGGAACCAGACCAGTTGCGCGAAGCCGAACACCAGGAAGGCGTTGAAGGCGATCGCGCCCCATTCCGCCGCATTGGGCGGGCGGTGCACCTGGCCGCGCTCGAAGAGCAGCGCGATGCTGCCGCACACGACGAGCCCGAGCGCGAGCGACCAGAAGGTGATGACCAGGATGTGCGTGGGCTGGATGCGCCGCCGCATCCGGTGCGTGCCGTAGGCCCAGATCACGGCGGCCGCCAGCATGCACAGGGTGCCGAGCGGGCTGCCGGCGATCGCGGTGAACTCGCTGGCCAGCAGCAGGGCGACCCCGGCCGCGGCGGCGGCCACGCCCATCCAGAGTCGCCGCGACGGGTTCTCGCCGAACACCAGGATCGCGACCACCGCGCTCCAGATCGGCATCGTGTAGCCGAGGATGGCCGCGCGGCCCGAGGACAGCAGCTTGACCCCGTACATCGCGAACACGAACCAGAGCACCATGTTCGTGAGCGCGAGCAGCAGCAGCTCCCGCCAGTGTTCGCGCGGCACCTTCAGCGACAGGCCGCGGCCGTGCGCGATCGCCGCGAGCATGGGCAGCCCGCCGATCATGCACAGCGATCGGAAGGTCATCGGCGGAAGTTCCTGGACGCCGATCTTCATGATCGGCCAGTTGACGCCCCACAACAGCGTCAGCAGGGCGAGCAGGCCCAGGTCCCGCGGGCTCAGGGTGATGGTGCGAGGCATGACTGGATAGAATTGGCGACGATTATCCGCGCGGGGAGCAGCGAGTGAGTTTCGTTTTGTCGCTCAGGAAGGCCTGGGAGGGTTCGCAGTCGATGCTCTGCGTGGGCCTGGACCCCGACCCCGCGAAGATCCCGGCGTCGCTGGGCGAGCCGGACGACCCGGATACCGTGCTGCGCTTCTGCCGCGGCATCGTCGACGCGACCGCGCCCTTTGCCTGCACCTTCAAGCCGCAGATCGCGTATTTCGCGGCCGCGCGCGCCGAGGGCCAGCTCGAGGCGCTGATCCACCACGTTCACCGCGCCCACCCCGGCATTCCGGTGGTGCTCGACGGAAAGCGCGGCGACATCGGCGCCACCGCCGAGCGCTACGCGATCGAGGCGTTCGAGCGCTATCAGGCAGACGCGGTCACGGTGAACCCCTACATGGGCTTCGATTCCATCGAACCCTGGCTCGCCGGGCGCGACCGCGGCGTGTTCCTGCTGTGCCGCACGTCCAACCCCGGCGGCAGCGATCTGCAGGCGCTCGACGTGGGCGGCGAGCGGCTGTTCGAGCGGGTGGCCCGGCTCGCGGCCGGCCACTGGAACACGAACGGCCAGCTGGGCCTGGTGGTGGGCGCCACCTTCCCCGAGGAACTGGCCCGGGTGCGGGCGCTGGTCGGCGAGATGCCATTGCTGGTGCCCGGCATCGGCGCCCAGGGCGGCGACATCGACGCCACCGTGGCAGCCGGCGCGGGCCGCGCCACGCCGGGCATGCTGGTCAACTCGTCGCGCGCGATCCTGTACGCCAGCAAGGGCCCGGACTGGGCCGAGGCGGCGGCCCGCGTGGCGCGCGAGACCCGCGACGCGCTGCGCCGCGCCGCCGCGCGCTAGACGCCGCCGCGCGCTAGACTTTCCGAATGCGGATCCTGCTGGCCGAAGACGATCAGGTGCTGGCCGACGCGCTGTCCCGTTCGCTGCGGGGCGGCGGCTACGCGGTGGATCACGTCGCCAGCGGCAGCGAGGCCGACACCGCGCTGTCCACCCAGGAATACGACCTGCTGATCCTCGACCTGGGACTGCCGCGGCTTCCCGGCATCGAGGTGCTCAAGCGGCTGCGCGCGCGGGACTCCCGGCTGCCGGTGCTGATCCTCACCGCGGCGGACTCCGTCGAGCAACGCGTGCGCGGCCTCGATCTCGGCGCCGATGACTTCATGGCCAAGCCCTTCGCGCTGTCCGAGCTCGAGGCGAGGGCGCGCGCCCTGGTCCGCCGCAGCATGGGCACGGGCAGCAGCCAGCTCAAGCTCGGCGCGCTGGCCTATGACCAGGTCGGCCGCACCGCCACCTTGAACGGACAGGCGCTGGACCTCTCCGCCCGCGAGCTCGGCGTGCTCGAAATCCTGCTGCAGCGGGTCGACCGCCTGGTCAGCAAGGAGCAGATCGTCGACCACCTCTGCGAATGGGGCGAGGAGGTGAGCCACAATGCGATCGAGGTCTACGTGCACCGGCTGCGCCGCAAGCTCGAGGGTGGCGACATCCGCATCGTGACCATGCGCGGCCTCGGCTACTGCCTGCAGCGGCCGGCCGACGAGGCGCAGGGCGAGGACGCGGCCGGCGCTTCGCCGGGCGCCGCCGAATGAACCGCCCCGAGCGACCTCCTTCGGCCGGGCACTCCCACTCGCCGGAACAGGGCCCGCCTGCGGAGCGCCCCCCCTCGATCCTCGAGGACCTGGTCGCCACCCGAGAGACGCCGAGCCGGCCGGTCTTCTCGGGAAACCGGCCACGCCACCGGGCCACGCGCCGCGGAGCGGCACGCAGCACCGAGCAGCGCTCGCTGTTCGGCGAGATCCTCGACTGGATGTTCGCGCCGCTGCTGCTGCTCTGGCCGTTGTCGATCGCGGTGACCTTCCTGGTGGCGCGATCGCTGGCCGACGCGCCATTCGACCGCTCGCTGCACGACCGTGCGATCGTCCTGGCCCAGCAGGTCCGCAACGCGCCCGAATCCGATCCCCGCGAGGCGCTCGAGCGCGCCGCGCGCGAGCTCTTCGACAGGGAGGCCGAAGGCCAGTACTACTTCCAGATCGTCGACGAGCGGGGCACGCTGCTCGCCGGCGACCGCGACTTTCCCCGGCCCAGGCTCTACGACTTCCCGGACGCCAGTCGCGTGAAGATCCGCAACCTGGTGATCGATGGCGACGAGGTGCGCGCCGCCTATACCTACATCGGCGTGCCGCGGGCGGACGACGCCGAGGCCCAGGTGCTGGTGCAGGTGGCCGAGACCCTCGAACAACGCGGCGTGCTGGCCAACGAGATCATCAAGGGGGTGATCCTGCCCCAGTTCCTGATCCTGCCGGTGGCGCTGGCGCTGGTCTGGTTCGGCCTGTCGCGCGGGCTGGCGCCGCTGAAGTCGCTGCAGGAGCGGATTCGCGCCCGGCGCCCCGACGACCTCTCGCCGGTCGATCCGCTCGGCGCGCCGGAGGAGATCGCGCCGCTGGTCGCGTCCTTCAACGACCTGCTTGCGCGCCAGTCGCAGAACCTGCAGGCCCAGCGACGCTTCATCGCCGACGCGGCCCACCAGCTGAAGACACCGCTCGCCGGCCTGCGCTCGCAGGCCGAGCTGGCCATGCGCGAATCCGACCCGTCCGACCTCCGGCGCTCGCTCGCGCAGCTGGTGCGCAGCGCCGAGCGCAGCGCACACCTGGTGAGCCAGCTGCTGGCGCTCGCGCGGATGGAGAATCTCGGCGCGAGCACGCCGCTCGAGCTGCTCGGCCTGCATCCGCTGGTCCGGACCGTCGCGGCGGACTGGACGGCGTTCGCGATCCGCCAGCGCATCGACTTCGGGGTGGAGAACGACGACCGCCCGGCGCCGATCGCCGGCCACCCGATCCTGCTGCGCGAGCTGATCAACAACCTGATCGACAACGCGCTGCGCTACACGCCCCCGGGCGGCATCGTGACGGTGCGCGCGCGCAGCACCCCCGACACGGTGGTGCTGGAGGTCGAGGACGACGGGCCCGGCATCCCGGCCTCCGAGCGCGAGCTCGTCTTCGAACGCTTCTACCGGATCGCGGACGTGCAGGGCGAGGGCAGCGGGCTCGGCCTGCCCATCGTTCGCGAGATCGCCGAGCACCACCGTGCCCGGGTGCGCATCGACGACGGTCTGCCCTGGCCGGCGAAGCGAGGCGTCGGTTTCGGAACCCGGGTCAGCGTGATGTTCCCGAAGCAGCAGGATTTTTGACAGCAGCTACGCTGGCCGATAGAATTTCGGGTTCAGTGGTTCGACAACGGTCACGCCGTCCGTCTGCTCGGATCCGCTGCTTGCCGGACCCGTGGAGATGTAGCTCAGCTGGTTAGAGCGCGGCACTCATAATGCCGAGGTCGGTGGTTCAAGCCCACCCATCTCTACCACCCCCTCCGGCGCAACTGTCCCGGGCGGCCAGCCATCCTGATTTCTGGGCCGTCGGGGCCCGGGCCGGCGCACCAGACGCTAGACTCCCCACGATGAAGCGTTCGACCCCCGTCCTGCACCGGTGCCCGGCGCCGCCCCGGCGAAGCGCCCTGATCCGGATCGCCGCGCTGGCCCTGGCCCCAGGCCTGCCGGCCCTGATACCCGCCGCGCTCGCGCAAGCGCCCGGCACCCCGGTCCCGGGCCTGCGGCAGATCCCGGCCGATGCGCGCTACGGCGAATTCGAGATCCTCGCCTATCCCGAGGCCACGATCGACGGCAAGACCGTGCGGCTCGCCGCCGGCGCGCAGATCCGCGACGCCCGCAACATGATCGCCCTGCCCTCCACCGTGAGCGGCAGGCACCCGGCGCTCTATCGGCTCGACCCGTCGGGCCAGCTGTCGCGCGTCTGGCTCCTGGCCCCCGGAGAGATCGAGGCGGCCCGGGCCCGCCCGACCGGCGACTGAGCCGGACGCCTGCCGACCGAGAATCCCCGCGACCCTCCGCCAATCCAGTGACGCGCAAGCTCTACATCAAGACCTTCGGCTGCCAGATGAACGAGTACGACTCGGATCGGATGGCGGACGTGCTGGCGGCCACCGAGGGCGTCGAGCCCACCGACGACCCCGCGCAGGCCGACATCATCCTGTTCAACACCTGCTCGGTTCGGGAAAAGGCGCAGGAGAAGGTGTTCTCCGACCTCGGGCGGGTGCGTGCGCTCAAGCGCGAGCGGCCTGGCCTGATCGTCGGGGTCGGCGGCTGCGTGGCCAGCCAGGAAGGCGAGGCGATCGTTGCGCGCGCGCCCTACGTCGACGTGGTCTTCGGCCCGCAGACCTTGCACCGCCTGCCCGAGCTGATCGCGAAGCGCCGCGACACCGGTCGCCCGCAGGTCGACATCAGCTTCCCGGAGATCGAGAAGTTCGACAATCTCCCGCCGGCGCGGGTCGAGGGCTACACCGCCTTCGTGTCGATCATGGAAGGCTGCTCGAAGTACTGCAGCTTCTGCGTCGTGCCCTACACGCGCGGCGAGGAGGTCTCCCGCCCGTTCGAGGACGTGCTGACCGAGATCGCCGGCCTGGCCTCGCAGGGCGTGCGCGAGGTCACCCTGCTCGGCCAGAACGTGAACGCCTACGTGGGCCGGATGGCCGACGACGAGACCGCCGACTTCGCGCTGCTGCTCGAATACGTGGCGGAGATTCCCGGCATCGACCGGATCCGTTACACCACCTCGCACCCGAAGGAATTCACCCATCGGCTGATCGACGCGTATGCGCGCATCCCGAAGCTGGTGAGCCACGTCCACCTGCCGGTGCAGTCCGGCTCGGACCGGATCCTGGCCGCGATGAAGCGCGGCTACACCGCCCTCGAGTACAAGTCGATCATCCGCAGGCTCAGGGCGGCGCGTCCGGACATCAGCCTGTCCTCGGATTTCATCGTGGGCTTTCCCGGCGAGACCGCCGAGGACTTCGAGCGCACGATGAAGCTGGTCGAGGACACCGGCTTCGACCACTCCTTCTCGTTCGTCTACAGCTCGCGTCCCGGCACGCCGGCCGCCGACCTGCCCGACGACACGCCGCAATCGCTCAAGCTCGAGCGGCTGCGGCGTCTGCAGGCCGCGATCGACGCGAACGCCGCCCGGATCAGCCAGGCCATGGTGGGCACGGTGCAGCGTGTGCTGGTCGACGGCCGCGCCCGCAAGGACGCAAGCGAGCTGTCGGGCCGCACCGACAACAACCGGGTGGTCAATTTCGCCGGCGCCGATCGACTGCTGGGCAACTTCGCCGACGTCCGGATCACCGCCGCCCTTCCCCACTCGCTGCGCGGCGAAGTCGTCACCGTCGACGAATGAGCCGATGACGCCCAGCGCCGCCAGGCTGCTTCTCGCTCACGCCATCGTCGCCGGCCTTCTGGCCGCGCCGGCGCCGTGCGCGCAGGCGCAGCCGGCCCCGGGCAGCGCCGCGCAGGCGACGCCGGCCGCCGATCCGATCGGGCAGGCCGAGCGTCTGCTGGCTGCTGGGCGCGCCGAGGCAGCCTGGCAGATGCTGGAGGCCCGAGCGGCCGAGATGGCCGGCAGGCCCGATTTCGATTACCTGCTGGGACTGGCCGCGCTCGATTCCGGACGTCCGGGGCAGGCGATCTTCGCGCTGGAGCGCGTCCTGATGGCCCGGCCCGACTTCCTGCCTGCCCGCGCGGAGATCGCAAGAGCCTATTTCATGGCCAGGGAGACCGAGAATGCACGCCGCGAGTTCGCGGCCGTCGCCGCGCGCCGGATTCCCGAGGCAGCGCGGCAGACCATCGGCCGCTATCTCGATGCGATCGAGCGTGGCGACGTGGCCGGGGTGCCGCGCGCCACCGCGCGCGTGGAACTCGCGCTCGATGCGGGCTACGACTCGAACGTGAACTTCGGCAGCGCCTCGGGCCAGTGGGTGCTGGCCGACGGCACGGCGGTCACGCCGCTCGCGGCCTCGCTGCCTCGCTCGAGCAACACGCTGGGAGCCGTCCTCGCGGCCACGGCGTCGGGGCCGGTCTCCGCCTCGCTGGCCGGGCCGCTGGCCGGCAAGCTCGAGTGGAACCTCGGCGCCCGAGCCTCGCTTCGCCGTTACGACCGGGTGTCCGACTTCGACCAGGAGCAGTTCGACGTATCGAGCGGCCTGTCGCTGCGCAACGGCTGCCACCGCTACACGATCGCCGCGCTGCTGCAGCATCTTCGGCTCGACGGCCAGGCCTATCGCAACGCGTCGGGCGCGCTGCTGCAGTGGCAGTGCGAGACCGATCCGCGCACGCTGATCGGCGCCACCCTGCAGAGCTTCCGGCTCGACTTCCCGGGCGCCGGGCTGCGCGATGCGCGGCGCAACGCAGTGGGCCTGAACGCCGCCCGCATCCTCGATGGGGCATTGCGTCCCATCCTGATCGGCTCGATCGCCGCCGGCAAGGAGACCTCGCGCAGCGGGCTGGACAATCTCGGCCACGACTTCCTGAGCCTGCGGGCCGGGATGGTCGCCCGGCTGTCGGCCGACTGGCGCGGCACCACCGTGCTGGGCTGGGAGAAACGCGACTTCGACGGCGTGGAGCCGCTGTTCGGGACGGTGCGTGAAGACCGCCAGACCGAGCTGCGGATCGAGTTCGAGCGCCGCGTGAACAATCGCACGTTCGTGGCGCCGCAGATCGTCCACACTCGAAATCGCTCGACGCTGTCGCCGAACGACTTCCGCCGCACCGAGGTGGGTGTCCAGCTGCGACATCGGTTCTGACAGCGGAGTCGCGAACGATGCAAGCCGCCTCCCCCATCCTTGCCGAAGCACCGTCGCGGACCACGCGACCGCCGGCATGGGCGCACGCCTTGCGTCGCCTCGCCGCGCCGTTGTTGGCCGTCTGGCTCGCGCTGGCTGCGGGCTGGGCGGTCGCCGCCGACGGCGTGGTCATCGCGCTGGTCGGCATGGTGTCGGCCGAGCGCGTCGATTCCGCCGGCGGCGCGCCGGCCAGCCGGACACTGGGCGTAGGCAGCGAGCTCTTCCAGGGCGATCTGGTTCGAACCGGCCCGGACGGCCGCACGCAGATCCGGTTTTCGGACGGGGGGCTGGTGTCGCTCCAGCCGGGCACCGACTTCCGTATCGACGAGTACCAGTTCGACACGCCCGACGAGCGCAGCTTCTTCTCGCTGCTGCGCGGCGCGCTGCGCTCTGCCACCGGCGCGATCGGCAAGCGCGACCATGAGCATTACCGGCTGCGCACCCCGACCGCGACGATCGGCATTCGCGGCACCGAGTTCCTGGCCGAGGAAACCGTCTGCGCCCCGGTCTGCGCACCGGGCTCGCGCGCCGGGCTGAAGGTGTCGGTGACGCAAGGCAGGATTGCGCTCACCACGCGCGCTGGCACGCTCGAGGTCGGCGAAGGCCAGTCCGCCGAAGTCGAGAGCCCTGACGCGATGCCGCGCCTCGCCGCCGCCGGCCCGTTGCTGGCGCCGCCCACGCTTGCCGTCCGTGCCGGCGCAGGCTCTTCCCAGCCTGCGACCGGCGACCTGCCCTCGGCAGGGGGCGTCAGCGGATCGACAGCAGCCCGCGCGGTCGGGCCGGCGTCGGGCAGCGCGACAACGACGAAATCCGAAGGCGCCGGCTCGTCCGTGGCCCTGGCCAACGGCGGGTTCTTCCCGACCACGTCGTCGACCGTCGCGGCGAAGGCCGCCACGCCCGATGGCGGCGACGCGGCGGTCTCGGCGGGCGCCGGCGCGGGCAGCGGCGCCGGATCCGTGATGCCTGGATCGGGCCCCAGCACCGGTACCGGGGCAGGCAGTCTCGACGGTCTTTTCGACGACGCGTCGTGGATTCCGGCTGCCGGCGACGCCACGTCTGCGAACGCGGCGCGCGACCCGAGCGGCGACCTCGTCGCGGTGGTCTCGGCGTCCGGGGCCGCGCCGCCTCCACCAGTCGGCGGCCCGGGCGGTGATCCCGGTCCCGACCCGGGCTCCGGTTCAGGATCCGATCCGGGCTCCGGCCCGGGCTCCGATCCGGGTTCCGACCCCGGCTCACCCGGCAGCGGCGGCGCCCCGATCGGGCCAGGGCACACCGGGATCGCGGGCCGGGTGTCCATTTCCCTGACCGGCCTGCCGATTTCCTGGCTCAGTTCGCTCGGGCTCGATTCGGCCGAGGCGAGCTATCACCTCGACAAGGCGACGACCCTGGAGTCCGTCGGACTATGCCCATCGTTCGCCTGCCTGGCACGAGGCACGACACGGGTCGCGGAATCGGGACACGACGCCCAGGTCGCCTGGGGTCGGTGGACCGACGGCGTGCTGGCACCGCGCGGCCTGCTGGCGCTGATCCTCCCCACCGAGCGCGCACGCCGGCTGACCGAGAACCAGGGCATCCACTACATGGTGGGCGTGCCATCGGAGACGGTGCCCACGCAGGGCACCTTCGGCTACACGCTGATGGGTGCCACGCGCCCGACCATGGCCGACGGCAGCCTCGCGCCCGGTTCCTTCGCAGCCCGGGCGGCGGTGCAGTTCGGCCCGGCCCAGCCGGCGAGGATCGGCCTGGAAGGACAGGTAAGCCTGGGGGGCAGCACGATCGGATTCACGACGACCGGCGGCATCGCGAATCCCGGCGCCAGCGAGCTGGCCACCGGCGCACGCTTCGGTTTTTCGGGCTCGGTCGATGCCGGTTCAGCCGGCGCCGACGTTGTCGGGTGCGCCACCTCGGGATGCAGGGTCGAACTGCGGGGCGGGCTCTTCGGCCCCGATGCCAGCCGTCTGGGATTGACTTACACTGTCCGCGGCGACTCGCCCGATCGCGCGATCGGTGGCGCCGCCGTCTTCGGAAAACAGTGATCGATTCTTGAAAGCAAAGACCCTCGAGTTCAGCCCCGACATCGCCGACAACCGGCGACTCGCCAACCTGTGCGGCCCCCTTGACCAGAACCTGCGGCAGATCGAGGAAGCCTTCGACGTCAAGCTGGCGCGACGCGGCGACGTCTTCTCGGTGGAAGGCCCCGCGCCGGCCGCGCGCCGGGCGCTGGCGGCACTGGAGCACTTCTGGACGCTGTCCGAGACTCCGCTGTCGCTCGACGACATCCAGCTCGGCCTGGTCGAGCGGCGCGCGCCCCGGCCCGCCCCGATCGCCCCCGATGCCGGCGACGAGGCCCCCGTGCTGCACACCCGCCGCGCCGACCTCCAGGGCCGCACGCCGCGCCAGCGCGAATACCTGCGCAACATCCTGTCGCACGACATCACCTTCGGCATCGGCCCGGCCGGCACCGGCAAGACCTACCTCGCGGTGGCCTGCGCGGTCGACGCGCTCGAGCGCGACGCGATCCAGCGGATCGTGCTGACCCGGCCGGCAGTCGAGGCCGGCGAGCGGCTCGGCTTCCTGCCCGGCGACCTGGCGCAGAAGGTCGACCCCTACCTGCGTCCGTTGTACGACGCGCTCTACGACCTGCTGGGCTTCGAGCGCACCGCGCGCATGTTCGAGAAGCAGGCGATCGAAATCGCGCCGCTGGCCTACATGCGAGGGCGCACGCTCAACAACTCATTCATCATCCTCGACGAAGCGCAGAACACGACGCCCGAGCAGATGAAGATGTTCCTCACCCGCATCGGCTTCGGCTCGCGCGCGGTGGTCACCGGCGACATGACCCAGATCGACCTGCCGCGCGGCCAGGGCTCGGGGCTGATCGAGGCGCGCCGCGTGCTGCGCGGCATCCGCGGCCTGGCCTTCACCGAGTTCGACAGCAGCGACGTCGTCCGTCACCCGCTGGTGGCCCGGATCGTCGACGCCTATGAGCGCTTCGCGAACAAGGAAGACTGAGCGCCCGACGCTCTCGCTGTCCATCCAGCTCGGCGACGGCGTCGCGGCGCTGCCGGCCGCGCGCGCGCAGTTGCGCCGCTGGGTCGCTGCCGCGGTCGAGGCCGACGCCGCGCTCACGCTGCGCTTCGTCGGGCAGGCCGAAGGCCGGATGCTGAACCGCGACTACCGCGGGCGTGACTACGCGACCAACGTGCTGACATTCGCCTACGACCCGCCCGCCGGCCCCGGGGCGGCGGCGCTCCCGTCCGACCGCGCCCCGGCGGTCCAGGCCGACATCGTCATCTGCATGCCGGTGCTCGAGCGCGAGGCCCGCGAGCGGCGCATCCCGCTCGCGCACCACCTCGGCCACCTGGTCGTGCACGGCGTGCTGCACGCCTGCGGCCACGATCACGAGCACGACGACGAGGCGCGCGAAATGGAAGCGCGCGAGACCGCGCTGCTGGCCCGCTTCGGAATTCCCGACCCCTACCAGGGCTAGCCCGGGCACGCGGCCGGCGCTTGCGCCCGCCCGCCGATCGCTTCATCCTAGTCACCCGTTGCCGCATGGCGGCGCAAGGGAGTCACGCATGGCTGCGCATCCAAGCGAGAACCTGCGAACCCTGGCCTTCGTCGGTCATGCCGGCGTGGGCAAGACCACGCTGATCGAGGCGCTGCTGGCGAGTACCGGCGCGATTCCCTCGACCGGCAGCGTCGAGGGCGGGGACACCGTGTGCGACTACGACCCGCTCGAGAAAGTCCACGGCCATTCGCTGAAGCTGGCCTGCGCGCATTTCGAGCGCGACGGCGTGCGCGCCCACCTGCTCGACACGCCCGGCTACCCCGATTTCGCCGGCCGCGCGCTGGCCGCGCTCGACGCGGTCGAGACCATCGGCATCGTGATCGACGCGCAGCGCGGCGTGGAGCTCTCCACCGCGCGAATGGGCCTCTGGGCCCAGACCCGAGGGCTCTGCCGGGTCGTGATCGTGAACCGCATCGACGCGGCCGAGGCCGACCTGCCGGCCCGGCTCGACGAGATCCGCGCCACCCTGGGCCGCGAATGCCTGCCGCTCAACCTGCCGGCCGAGGGCGGGGCGCGGGTCGTCGACTGCTTCTTTGCGCCCGATGGGAGACCGACCGACTTCGACAGCGTCGAGAGCGCGCACCGCGCACTCGTCGAGCAGATCGTCGAAGTCGACGATTCGCTGACCGAACGCTACCTGGCCGGCGAGGCCATCGAGGCCGGCGCACTGCACGACGCCTTCGAGCGCGCGCTGCGCGAAGCGCACATCGTGCCGGTGCTGTTCGTGTCGGCGCGCACCGGCGCGGGCGTGGCCGAGCTCGCCGACTTCGTCGTCCGCTTGTGCCCGCATCCGCTCGAGGGCAATCCGCCCCTGTTCGAACGCTGGCCGGAAGGAGATCCGTCCCGGGCGAAGGCCTTCGTCGCCAGTCGCTCGCCCGAAGACCACGTGCTCGCCCACGTGTTCAAGGTCGAGATCGACCCCTACGTCGGCCGCATCGGCGTGGTGCGCGTGCACCAGGGCACCCTGCGCCCCGGCGCGTCCCTCTATGTGGGCGAAGGCCGCAAGGCCGTGCGCATCGGCAATCCCGTGCTCCTTCAGGGGCGCGAACAGAAGCCGCTCGCCGCCGCCGGTCCCGGCGAGATCTGCGCGCTGGCCAAGGTCGACGAGATCGCCTTCGACGCGGTGCTGCACGACGCGCCCGAAGACGCCGCAATCCACTTCAAGCCCTTGCCCATTCCGCACGCGGTCTACGGCCTGGCGCTCAGGGTGGCCAGGCGGGGCGACGAGCAGAAGCTCGCCGAAGTCCTGCAGCGGCTCACGCTCGAGGATCCGAGCCTGGGCGTCGAGCACGACCCCACCACGCACGAGGCGGTGATCCGCGGCCTGGGCGAGCTGCACGTGGCCGGCGCGCTGGAGCGGATCCGCTCGCTCTACCGGCTCGAGGTCGAGGCGCATCCTCCCAGCATCCCCTACCGCGAAACGATCGCCGCGCCGGCCGAGGGCCACCACCGCCACAAGAAGCAGAGCGGCGGCGCCGGCCAGTTCGGCGAGGTCTTCCTGCGGGTCGCCCCGCTCGCGCGCGGCGAGGGTTTTCGCTTCGTCGACGAGGTCAAGGGCGGCGCGATCCCGGGGCCGTTCATCGCGGCGGTCGAGAAGGGCGTGCGGCAGGCGCTCACCGAGGGCGCGGTCGCGGGGTTTCCGGTGCAGGATGTCGCGGTCACCGTCTACGACGGCAAGAGCCACCCGGTGGACGGCAAGGAGATCGCCTTCGTCACCGCCGGGCGCAAGGCCTTCCTCGACGCGGCCGCCCGCGCCCGGCCGGTGGTGCTCGAACCGATCCTCGGACTCGAGATCACGGTGCCCGAAGAAGCGATCGGCGCGGTGTCGGGCGAACTCTCCGCCCGCCGCGGCCAGGTCTCCGGCTCCGGCACCGCCCGCGCCGGCATGGTCACCCTGAGCGCCCGCGCGCCGATGGCCGAGCTCGAAGACTTCCAGGGCCGCCTGAAGGCCGTCACCGGCGGCCAGGGCAGCTACACCCTGGAGCTGATCGGCTACGAAGAAGCCCCGCCCCCCGTCCAGGCCAGGCTGCGCGCCGCCTGGAAGCCCGCCGAGGAGTGAGCCGGGCGTACAGGGCACGCGATGCGCTGCAGGCAAGGCAGGCGACGCGACGCTGCCGCCCGAGCAAGCCGGCGCCGCAGGCACGGCGGCCGAACGACGAGACCTCCAGGCCGCGGGAGCGCGCCCCGGCCCGCCGGACATTCGGGGCAAGCCGCGCGCTGACGAAGGAGCCGGCGATCAGCGAGGGCGCTGTCCGAGCGGGCCCGTTGGGCCCGCGAGTTGCGCCCGAGCCGCCGGCGACGAGGCAGGCGCGGGAACCCCTCGCCGCAGGCGAGGGGTGCCGCCCCATGTCCGGCGGGCCGGGGCGCGCTCCCGCGGCCGCGCACACGGATCGAACGGACGCCGCGTCCGGGCCGAGCGACCGTTTGGCGCCCCCGAATCGCATCGGTTATCCTCGATCCGCCCCGACTCCCCCCGCCATCCATGTCAGACGACTCACCGGGCCCGGACGCCCGGCGCCCGCTGTTCGAGCGACTGGCCGCGCTGCTGTTGCGCGTGCCCGAGGACCGCGAGCAGTTGCTCGGCGTGCTGCGACAGGCCCACGATCGATCGCTGCTCGACGCCGACGCGCTGTCGATGATCGAAGGCGTGCTGCAAGTCGCCGAGCTTTCCGCGGTCGACGTCATGGTGCCCCGCGCGCAGATGGACGTGATCGACGTCTCCGAGCCGCCGGAAGCCTTCCTGACCAAGGTGATCGCCACCGCGCACTCGCGTTTCCCGGTGGTCGAGGGCGATCGCGACAACGTGGTCGGCATCCTGCACGCGAAGGAGCTGCTGCGGATGTACGGCGGCGAGGAAGTCGACCTGCGCGACCTGCTGCGCCCCGCCATCTTCATTCCCGAATCCAAGCGGCTCAACGTGCTGCTGCGCGAGTTCCGCGTCAACCGCAACCACCTGGCGATCGTGGTCGACGAGTACGGCGGCACGGCCGGCCTGATCACGATCGAGGACGTGCTCGAGCAGATCGTGGGCGACATCGAGGACGAGTTCGACTTCGACGAGGAGATCGACCACATCGTGCCGGTCGAGCCTTGCGCCGCCGGCCCGCGCTGGCGCGTGCGCGCGATCGCCGGCATCCGCCAGCTCAACGAGATCGCCGGCAGCGCCCTCTCCGACGAGGACGTCGACACGGTGGGCGGCCTGGTCACCGACACGCTGGGGCGGGTGCCCCGCCGCGGCGAGCGGGTGGAGATCGACGGCCTCGTCTTCGAGATCCTGCGCGCCGACGCTCGCCAGGTCCATCTGCTCCTGGTCGAGCGGCTGGCGTCACGCCATCCCGACGACCAGGGCGCGGCGCGCGACTGACCCGGTGCGCCCAGACCGGCTCCGGCGCGCGGTGCTGCCCGGCGCGGCCTTCGCCGCCGGCCTCGTGCATGCGGCGGCCTTCGCGCCGCTGAACCTGTGGTGGCTGCAATTGCTGGCGCTCGCCGCCGCGATCCGGCTCGCCTGCGCCGCCGCGACCCTGCGGTCGACCGCGCTGGTCGGACTGGCCTTCGGGTTCGGATGGTTCGTGAGCGGGGTGGCCTGGCTCTTCGTGAGCATGCATCGCTATGGCGGCATGCCTGCGCCGATGGCGGCGGCGGCGTTGATGCTGTTCGCGCTCTACCTCGGCGCGTTCGCCGCGGCAAGCCTCGCGCTCGGCGCGCCCGTCCTGCGCCAGGCGCGTCACGGTGCCGCGCTGCTGTTCGCCGGGGCCTGGGGTGCCGGCGAGATGCTGCGTGGCTGGCTGTTCACCGGCTTCCCGTGGCTGTCCTCGGGCTACGCCCATGTCGACGGGCCGCTCGCCGGCCTGGCGCCGCTGGTGGGCGCGCACGGGGTCGGCACGCTGGCCGCGCTGGTCGCTGCGGGCCTCGCGCTGGCGACCACCGGCCGGCGAGGCGCGTCCTTCGCCGCGCTGGCCTGCGTGGGGCTGCCGCTGCTGGCGGG
This sequence comes from Zeimonas arvi, assembly GCF_008039575.1. Lineage (GTDB taxonomy): Bacteria > Pseudomonadota > Gammaproteobacteria > Burkholderiales > Burkholderiaceae_E > Zeimonas > Zeimonas arvi. The sequence continues at coordinate 445,424 of NZ_VDUY01000001.1, forward strand.
CCTCGCCCTGGGTCCGGTGCGCTGGTCGCAAGAGGCGGGAGAACCGATCCGCGTGAGGCTCCTGCAAGGCAACGTGCCCCAGCAGCTGAAGTTCGATCCGCAACGCAGCGTGGCGGCCATGCAGGCCTACGCCCGGTCGATCGCCGCCCAGCCCGCCGACCTGGTCGTGCTGCCCGAGACAGCCTGGACGCTTCCCTGGTCGCACACGCCGCAGGCGATCGCCGACGCGATCACGGCGTCGCTCGGACACGGCGGCATCGCCGCGATCGGGATGCCGCTGCCCGCGACCACCCGCCGCGGCGAGCCCACGCTCGCCAACAGCGTGGCGGCGATCGGCGCCGGCGGCCCGCTGCCCTGGCGCTACGACAAGCGGCACCTGGTCCCCTTCGGCGAGTTCGTGCCGACCGGCTTCGGCTGGTTCGTTCGGATGATGAACATTCCGCTGGGCGACTTCGGCCGCGGCACGCCGCACCAGCCGGCGCTGCCGGTGCGCGACCAGCGGCTGGCCTTCAACATCTGCTACGAGGACATCTTCGGCCGCGAGCTGGCGCCGCAGGTGCGCGACGGCGCCACGATCCTGGTCAACCTCAGCAACATCGCCTGGTTCGGCGATTCGCATGCGCTGCCCCAGCACCTGCAGATCGCGCGGATGCGCTCGATCGAGCTGGCCCGCCCGATGCTTCGCGCCACCAACACCGGCATGACCGCCGCGATCGACGCGCGCGGCCGGGTCCTCGGCGCCCTCGAGCCCTACACCGAGGACGCGCTCGCCATCGAGCTGCGCGGCAGCGCCGGCCTGACCCCGTACGCGCGCGCCGGCGACCTCGCGCCAGCGGCGCTGATCGCCCTGCTGGCGCTGGCCGGCCTCGGCCTGGGCGCCCGGCTGCCGCACAAAGCGGCACGATAGAATGGCGGTTTAGTCCTGACACGCCCGCCCCCGGGCCCGCCTCGTCGATGCTCACTTTCCAGCAGATGATCCTGCGCCTTCAGGCGTACTGGGACCAGCGCGGCTGCGCGCTGCTGCAGCCCTACGACATGGAGGTCGGTGCCGGCACCTTCCACACCGCCACCTTCCTGCGCGCGATCGGGCCCGAGCCCTGGCGCGCGGCCTACGTGCAGCCCTCGCGCCGCCCGAAGGACGGCCGCTACGGCGACAACCCGAACCGCCTGCAGCACTACTACCAGTACCAGGTGGTGCTCAAGCCCTCGCCGCCCGACATCCTGGACATGTACCTCGGCTCGCTGGAGGCGATCGGCATCGACCTGCAGGCCAACGACGTGCGCTTCGTCGAGGACGACTGGGAGTCGCCCACGCTGGGCGCCTGGGGCCTGGGCTGGGAAGTCTGGCTCAACGGCATGGAAGTCACGCAGTTCACCTACTTCCAGGAAGTCGGCTCGCTGAAGTGCCAGCCCATCACCGGCGAGATCACCTACGGCCTCGAGCGGCTCGCGATGTACCTGCAGCGTGTCGAGAGCGTCTACGACCTGCAGTGGACCGAGGGCGTCACCTATCGCGACGTCTTCCACCAGAACGAGGTCGAGCAGTCGACCTACAACTTCGAACACTCGAATGCGCCGATGCTGTTCCGGCACTTCGACGAATACGAGGCCGAGGCGAAGCGCCTGATCGAGGCCAGCCTCGCCCTGCCGGCCTACGAGATGGTCATGAAGTGCTCGCACACCTTCAACCTGCTCGATGCCCGCGGCGCGATCTCGGTGACCGAGCGCGCCGCCTACATCGGCCGCGTGCGCGCGCTGGCGCGCGCCGTCGCCCAGGCCTATCACGACTCCCGCGAGCGGCTCGGCTTCCCGATGCTCGCCCCGCTCAACGCCGCAGCCTGAAGCCGTGACCGCAGCCCTGCTCTCCCCTTCGCCCGCGACGACCGCCCCGCTGCTCGTCGAACTGTTCACCGAGGAACTGCCTCCCAAGGCGCTCGCCCGGCTCGGCCAGGCCTTCGCCGAAGGCATCGCCGAAGGCCTGCGCACGCGCGGCCTGGCGGCCGCCGACGCGCGCGTCGAGCGCTTCGCCACGCCGCGCCGCCTCGCGGTGCGCGTGCACGGCGTACGCTCGCAGGCACCCGAGCGCGCGGTCGAGCAGAAGGGCCCGTCGGTCAAGGTCGGCCTCGACGCCGATGGCCTGCCCACGCAGGCCCTGCTCAAGTGGGCCGAGCGCCAGGGCGCCGAGATCCGCCAGCTCGAGCGGGCCAGCGACGGCAAGCAGGAATGCTTCTGGTTCCGCAGCACCGCGCCGGGCGAGATCCTCGACGCATCGATCGAGGCGATCGTCGAGCACGCACTCGGCCGGCTGCCCATCCCCAAGCTGATGCAGTACCAGCTGGCCGACGGCCGCACCACCGTGAGCTTCGTGAGGCCGGTCCACGGGCTGGTCGTGCTGCACGGCGACCGGCTCGTGCCCGCGCAGGTGCTGGGCGTGCACGCCGGCAGCATCACGCACGGCCATCGCTTCCAGTCCTCTGGCGCGCTGGAGATCCCCGACGCGCTGTCCTACGAAGCCGTGCTGCGCGAGCGCGGCCGCGTCGTGGCCTCGTTCGACGAGCGCCGCGCCCGGATCGCGAGCCTGCTGCAGGAACGCGCCGCCGCGCTCGGCGCGAGCATCGGCGAGGGCGACACGGTGGAGGCGCTGCTCGACGAGGTCACCGCGCTGGTCGAGTGGCCGGCCGTCTACCTGGGCGAGTTCGAGGGCGACTTCCTGAAGGTGCCGCCCGAGTGCCTGATCCTCACCATGCGCACCAACCAGAAGTACTTCCCGCTCTTCGACGCGAGCGGGAAGCTCCTGCCGAAGTTCCTGCTGGTGTCGAACATGGAGGTCGACGACCCGTCCTTCATCGTCGACGGCAACCAGCGCGTGGTGCGCCCTCGCCTGGCCGACGCGCGCTTCTTCTTCGAGCAGGACCTGAAGGCCACGCTCGAATCGCGCGTGCCGCGGCTGGCCTCGGTGGTCTACCACGCCAGGCTCGGCTCGCAGGGCGAGCGCGTCGAACGCGTCCGCGCGATCGCGCGCGAGATCGCCGGCATGCTGGGAGCGGACGTCGCGAAGGCAGATCGCGCCGCGCTGCTCGCCAAGGCCGACCTGCTCACCGGCATGGTCGGCGAGTTCCCCGAGCTGCAGGGCATCATGGGCGCCTATTACGCCCGGCACGACGGCGAGCCCGAGGAGGTCGCGGTCGCGATCCGCGAACATTACCAGCCGCGCTTCGCCGGCGACGCCCTGCCCTCGCAGACCACCGGCCTGGTGCTCGCCATGGCCGACAAGCTCGAGACGCTGGCCGGCCTGTTCGGCATCGGCCAGCTGCCGACCGGCGACAAGGACCCGTTCGCGCTGCGCCGTCACGCGCTGGGCCTGATCCGCATGCTGGTCGAGGCCAGGCTTGCGCTGTCGTTGTCCGCGCTGCTGCGCTGCGCCTTCGCGGCCTTCGGCGGCAAGGTGGCCGACGCCAGCGATGCGCTCGCCGGCTTCGTCCACGAGCGGCTCGCCGGCTGGCTGCGCGAGCGCGGCTTCAGCGCGCAGGAAGTCGCCGCCGTGGTCGACCAGGGCCCCGACGACCTGGCCGAGGTGCCGGCCCGCCTGGAGGCGGTCCGGGCCTTCTCCGGCCTGCCCGAAGCGCAGGCGCTGGCCGCGGCCAACAAGCGGATCGGCAACATCCTGCGCAAGGCAGAAGGCGCCGACCTGGCGGCCGCCTCCGGGGCCACCGGCGGCTTCGACGCCGCGCTGCTCGCGGAGCCGGCCGAACGGGCGCTCGCCGACACCATCGTGGCGCTCGCGCCCGGCGTCGACGCGGCGATGCAGGCGTCGGACTACGGCACCGCGCTCGCGCTGATGGCGCGCGCCCGCGAGCCGGTCGACCGCTTCTTCGATTCGGTGATGGTCATGGCCGACGACCCGGCGGTGCGCGCCAATCGGCTTGCGCTCCTCGCGCGGCTGCGCGAGCTGATGAACCGCGTGGCCGACATCTCGAGGCTGTCCGTCTGATGCCGGGCGGCGAGCGCGGCGCGCGCCCGAAGCTGATCATCCTCGACCGCGACGGGGTGATCAACCTCGACAGCGACGCCTACATCAAGAGTCCCGACGAATGGCGGCCGCTGCCCGGGAGCATCGAGGCGATCGCCCGGCTCACCAAGGCAGGCTTTCGCATCGCGGTCGTGACCAACCAGTCGGGCGTGGCGCGCGGGCTGTTCGACCTGCAGGTGCTGGCCGCGATCCACGCCAAGATGCTCGGGCTGGTCGAGAAGGCCGGCGGGCGGATCGACGCGATCTTCTTCTGCCCGCACGGCCCGAACGCGGCCTGCGAGTGCCGAAAGCCCAGGCCGGGGCTGTTCGTCGAGGCGCTCGAGCGCTTCGGCGCCCTGCCCGCCGAGACCTGGTCGGTCGGCGACCAGTTGCGCGACCTGCAGGCCGCGCACGCTGCCGGCTGCCGCACGGTGCTGGTGCTCAGCGGCAAGGGGCAGGCCACGATGCAGCGCGGCGATCTGCCGCCCGGCACGATCGTGCGCGTCGACCTCGCCGCGGTGGCTGCCGAGATCGCGGCGCCGGGTGACAGCTGATCGCGAAGCCGCGATGCTGGCGCTTCGGTCCGCGCTGTTCCTGCTGTTCCAGGTGGTCACCGTGGTGCCGTACGCGCTCGGATGCCTGCTCCTCGCGCCGCTGCCACGGCCGCTGCGGTACCGCTACACGGTCGGCTGGCCCAGGCTGGTGATCTGGGCCGCGCGCGCGCTGGTCGGCATCCGGTGGCGGGTCGTCGGCGCGGAGAATCTCCCCGACGGCCCCGCGATCGTGCTGGCCAAGCATCAGTCCACCTGGGAGACCCTGTTCCTGGCCTCGTGGCTGCCGCGAGAGGTCTGCTACGTGTTCAAGCGGGAGCTGCTCTACCTGCCCTTCTTCGGCTGGGGCATCGCGCTGCTCGACATGATCCACATCGACCGCGGCCGACGGGCCAATGCCTTCGAACAAGTGGTCTCGCAGGGCACGCGCAAGCTGGCGGAAGGCCGCTGGATCATCGTCTTTCCCGAGGGCACGCGCACGCCGGCCGGTTCGCAGGGCCGCTACAAGAGCGGCGGCGCGCGGCTCGCGGTGCGCACCGGCGCGCCGGTGGTTCCGATCGCGGTGAACTCCGGCGAATGCTGGCCGCGCCGCGCATTCGTGTTGCGCCCGGGAGTGATCACCGTGTCGATCGGCCCGCCGATCCCGGCAGCGGGCCGCGACGCCGACGCGGTGAACGCGACGGTCGAAGGCTGGATAGAATCCGAGATGCGCCGGCTGAGCCCTCACCTGTATGCCGGCACCCCGAAGCCGGCACGGGCCGGCGACTCGCGAACGAGCTGATGCCCAAGGAAACCGGTCGCGCCCTCGACTCGAGACAGCTTTCGCTGTTCGACAACCTGCGCGCGGATGCTGCCGAAGTCGCACCTGTCGGCACGCCGGCGCGCCGCGTGCTGCTCGGCGGCCATCCGGTCGCCTGGGAACTGCGCCGGGCGCGCCGCCGCACGATCGGCTTCATGATCGATCACCGCGGGCTGCGGGTGAGCGCGCCCCGCTGGGTCACGCTGTCCGAGATCGAGCGCGCGCTCGTCGAGAAGGCCGACTGGATCCTGCGCAAGCTCGCCGAGTGGCGCGAGCACGCCGCGCGGCGCGAGCGGCTCGCGCCGCGCTGGGAAGACGGCGCGCCGCTCAGGCTGCTGGGCCGCACGCTCACCATGCGGATCGACGCGCGCGTGGGCGGTGTGGCGCTGGCCGGCGAGGAACTTCTGGTCGGCCTGCCGGCAGGCGCCGGCCCCGAGCAGTTCCGCGACATCGTGCAGTCCTGGCTGCAGCAGCGCGCCCGCGAGGTCTTCGCCGAGCGCATCCCGGTGTTCTCGGAGCGGCTGGGCCGTGCCCCGGCGCGCTGGACGATCTCCTCCGCGCGCACCCGCTGGGGCAGTTGCTCGGCCGACGGCTCGATCCGGCTGAACTGGCGACTCGTGCACTTCCCGCTCGAGATCGTCGACTACGTCATCGCACACGAGCTCGCGCACCTGCGCGAGATGAACCACAGCCCCCGCTTCTGGTCCACCGTCGGCTCGCTGTTCCCCGAGTTCGAGCGCGCGCGCGACTGGCTCAAACGCATTCCCGATCCCGAACGAGGAGAACCGAAATGAGATTCCTGCACACCATGCTGCGTGTCGGCGACATGCAGCGGTCGATCGATTTCTACACCAAGGTGCTGGGCATGAACCTGCTGCGCACCACCGAGCGGCCCGAGCAGAAGTACTCGCTCGCCTTCGTGGGCTTCGGCAAGGGCAACGCCGAGGGCCAGGGCGAGATCGAGCTCACCTGCAACCACGGCGTGTCCTCGTACGAGATGGGCGGCGCCTACGGGCACATCGCGATCGAGGTGCCCGACGCGTATGCCGCCTGCGACCGCATCAAGGCCGCCGGCGGCAACGTCACCCGCGAGGCCGGGCCGGTCAAGGGCGGCACCACGGTGATCGCCTTCGTGCAGGATCCGGACGGCTACAAGATCGAGCTGATCGAGCGCAAGCCCGGCTGATTCAGCGCGCGGCCGCCACCCGCGCCGCGAGCGCGCGCCAGGTGTCCACGTCGATCTCCTCGGCGCGCGCGGTCGGCGCGATTCCCTCGGCCGACACGCCGCGCTGCGCGAGCCAGGGCAGCAACGTGCCGCGCAGCATCTTTCGCCGCTGGCCGAACGCCACCGCCAGCACCTGCTGCAGCGGAGCGGGGTCTTCCGCCTCGCGATCGCGGCGCACCGTCATGCGCACCACGGCCGAGTCGACGCGCGGCGGCGGGTCGAAGGCCTCGGGCGGCACGTCGAACAGGCTGTCACAGTGATGGAAGGCCTGCATCAGCACCGACAGCCTGCCGTAGTCGCCGCTGCGGGGCGCGGCCACGATCCGGTCGACCACCTCCTTCTGCAGCATGAAGTGCTGGTCGTGCACGATGGCGCGATAGTCGAGCAGCCGCACCAGCAGCGGGCTGGAGATGTTGTAGGGCAGGTTGCCCACGATCCGCAGGCGCTCGCCCGCGGCAGCCGCCTCGGCCGGCAGCACGGCGGCGAAATCGAAGGCCAGCGCGTCGCCTTCGTGCAGCCCGAGTCTGTCCTGCGGATGACGCTTGCGGAGCCGCGCCGCGAGGTCGCGGTCGATCTCCACCGCCTGGATCGCATCGATGCGCTCGAGCAGCGCATCGGTGAGCGCGGCGAGCCCTGGCCCGATCTCGACGATGTGCTGGCCGTCGCGCGGCGCGATCGCGTCGACGATCGCGCGCACCACGCCGATGTCGGCGAGGAAATGCTGGCCGAAACGCTTTCGCGCGCGGTGTCCGCTGGTGGCCGGCGCGCCGGGTTTCCTGCTCACGGTCGGCCACCCGCTGCTCGCCAGGGCGCGTTCACGCCTCAGTTCCCGTCGAGCTTGTACTCGACGTAGGTGCTGTCGCGAAGCTGCCGCAGCCAGTCCTGGAAACGCTCCTCGATGCGCCGCGCGCGCAGGATCTCGCGCACCCGCTGGCGCAGCCGCTCGGGCGAGGCCTCGTCGGTGCGCCGCTCGAGCACCTGGATCAGGTGAACGCCGAAGGGCGTGCGAACCGGCTCGCCGACCTGGCCCGGCGACAGCGCGTTCATCGCGCGCTCGAATTCGGGCACCGTGTCGCCGGGATAGACCCAGCCGAGATCGCCGCCGCGCCCCGCGCTGCCGTCGGCCGAATACTGGCGCGCCATCTCGCCGAAATCGGCGGTGCCGCCCTGCACCCGCTCGCGGATCTCGCGCAGGCGGCGGAAGGCCTCTTCTTCGCTGACCACTTCGTTCGGGCGGATCAGGATGTGCCGGGCGCGCGTCTGGGTGACCGGTTGGCTCTGCAGCGAAGAGCCGGAACCCTCGCGCTTGTCGACCAGCTGCAGCAGGTGGAAGCCCGCCGGGCTGCGCAGCAGCGGCGAAAGCTGGCCGCGATCGAGCGAGCCCACCGCATTGGCGAACAGCTCGGGCAAGCGATCGGCGCTGCGCCACTCGAGCAGGCCGCCGTTCAGCGCATCGGGCGCATCGGAGAACGCCGCCGCCAGCCGCGCGAAGCTCGCTCCGCCCTCGATCTGGCGCCGGATTTCCTCGCCGCGCAGACGCTGCCGCTCGATCTGCTCGGGGCTCGCCCCCTCGGGCACGCGCAGCAGGATCTGGGCGACGCGGTACTCGGCCGCGCCGCCCGCCTGTCCCCCCTGGCTTGCGAGGAAGGCGTCGATGTCGGCCTCGCTGACCTGGACCTTCGCGTCGACCTCGCGCTCGCGCACGCGCGTGCGAAGGATCTCGCTGCGGATGTCTTCGCGGAAGCGGGCAAAGCTCCGCCCGTCCCGCTCGACCCGCTCGCGCAGCTGCGGAACCGTCAGGCGGTTCTCCTGGGCGATGCCGGCGATCGCGCGGTCGAGCTGCTGGTCGTCGACACGGATGCCGTATTCGCGCGCCCGCTGCAGCTGCGCACGCTCGACGATCATCTGCTCGAGCAACTGGCGAAGCATCACGTCGCGCGGCGGCAGCTCGGTGCCCTGGCGCCGGAGCTGGGCGCTCACCAGTTCGGCCCGCCGCTCGAGCTCGCGCAGCGTGATCACGTCGTTGTTGACCACCGCCACCACCCGGTCGATCTCGCGGATCGCGCCGCCCTGCGCGGCGCTGCCGGACGCGGGCGCCGGCCGGGCGGCATCGCCCGCCGGCGCTTCGGATCCGGCGCCGGGCAGTCGCAGCCCCGAGCCGCCCGGCGCCGGGGCGCGCAGCTGCGCGACGGCGGTCGACGCGAAGAGGGCGAATGCGAGCGCCGCGAAGGCCGCCCGCAGGGCTCGCGACGTGGTCTGACGATCTTTCATTCGTATCCGAAGTAGCGCGAAGTCGGACCCGGCGTGACGTCCGGCACGCGGAAGCCGGGAATGTTCCGGCGCAGTATATCGAACGGGTCGGAGCCGATCCTGCCCAGCCCCTTGAGCTCGAGCTGGAAGAAGAAGGCGGTGGTCGAGGTATCGACGCCGGTCGTGTAGCGCTGGATCACGAAACGCGAGATCCAGCAGCAGGCGTCGTACTCGAGGCCGAGCACGCTCTCGACGATGCCGCGCTGGTTCGGGATGCCGCTCACCGGGTCGCGGCCGCTGTCGAGGAACGAGTAGTTGAGCCGGCCCATCGACATCCAGCGCTTCGACAGCGGCCAGCGCCACGAGGTGTCGAACTGGCCGATCTCCTCGCGCCGGTAGCGGGTGCCCACGTTGAGCACCTGCCCCTCGCGCGGCAACCAGCGCCACACCGCGCTGAACCGGGGAATGCGCGAGCTCTCCAGGCTGTACTGCAGGCCGGTGTCGAAGCTCATTCCCTGGCCGAACTTGCCGCCGGCCGCCAGCAGGATGTCCGACTTGCCGTCGGTGACCGGCGGCAGGCCGGGCAAGGTCACCCTCTGGTCCGAGAAGTAGATGCGCTGGCCGACCGCGAAGCGCATGCGCTCCGCCCCGGTGGACGGCTCCACCATCCGCGACACCGCCGCTGCAGTGAGCTGGTTCACGTCGGCGATCCGGTCGTGCCCCACGAAGGTGTTCTCGGAGAAGAGCTGGGCGAAGCTGAAGTCGGTGGTCGCCGAATCGAAGACCGGGAAGGTCGACTGGTCGCGGTAGGGGGTGCGCGCGTAGAAGAGCCTCGGCTCGAGCGTCTGGATCGTGTCGCGACCGAAGAAGCGGGTCTCGCGCTCGAAGACCAGCCCGGCGTCGACCGAGAAGGTGGGCACGACCCGCGTGAGCGTGGTCTCGAAGCCGGCGTTGCGGTCGAGCTGGTAGGCGGTGGCGTGAAGCGAGACCTTCGGCACGATCGACCAGCCGGGCCGCACGATCGGCCAGCTGACCTGGGTGTTGCCGAACATCCGCCAGCCCTGCGGCCCGGTGGGCGTGGGCGAGGCGAAGAGCGTGGCGTCGAGCGTGGTGTCGATGTCGAAGCCGGCCACGTCGCGCTTGACCTGGCGCAGCTGCATCTGCGGCACCCGCTCGTAGGGCCCCGGTCGCGCATCGAGGATGGGCTGCCACTTCTGCACGTCGAGCAGCAGCGACCAGTCGCGGCCCACGACGCGCGAGGCGTAGAAGCGCTGCGGCAGCACCCGGTCGGCCGCCGTGAGGATGGAGCGCGAATAGTCGATGAAGTAGTTGTCGTCGGACACGCCGCGCACCAGCCAGCCGCCGCTCCAGCCCGCGTAGCCGTTGAACGCGTGCTGCAGGCCGTAGTAGTGGCGCGACTCGCCGGTGACCAGGTCGCTCGGGTTCACCTCGAAATCGATCTGCCCGGAGAAGCGCGGCTCGAGGTAGCGGAACTCGCCCCCGAACTGCGCGCCGCGCCGGGTGCTCAGGCGCGGGTACAGGGTGAAGTCGCGATTCGGCGCGATGTTCCAGTAATAAGGCACGACCACGTCGAGGCCGGTTCGCGAGTTGATCGCCAGGGTGGGCGGCAGGAAGCCGCTCTTGCGCTCGTCGCCCAGCGGAAAGGCGAACGCCGGCAGCGCGAGGATCTTCAGCCCCATGAAGCTCAGGCTGGCCGAGCGCCCGGTGCCCATGCCCTCTTCCTCGTCGAGCTCGAGCGTGCGGGCCTGCAGGATCCAGTCGGGATCGTCGGGCTCGCAGGTGGTGTAGCTGGCCTCGCGAAAGCGCGTGCGCGACGGCCCCAGGAACTCGATCAGGGCGGCGCGCCCGCGTCCGCGGTACTGGGGAAAGTAGTAGCCGGGCGACGAGAAGCTGCCTTCGCTCGTGTCGAGCCTGAGTCGAAGTTGCGGCCCGGCGAAGACGTTGCCGTCGCGGTTCACGCGAACGTTGCCGACCGCGAAGACTTCTTCGTCGGCCTCGTAGTAGGTGATCCGGTCCGCGCGCAGCACGGTGCCCGCGCGGCGCAGCTCGGCCTCGCCCTCGAGCGTGCTGTCGCGACCGGTGCGACCGGTGAGCCGCTCGCCGCTGCCATAGACCGGCAGCGCGTCGCCCCCGGCAGCCTTGCGCTCGCCGAGCCGGGATTCGAACCGAAGCCGCAGCGGCTGCGTGCCGGCATCGGGAGCGCTCGCCTGCGCGAGGGCCCCGGCAGGCAGCGCGGCCGCCAGTGCGCAGCCCAGCAGGGCCGGAATCACCCCGGCAAACCCGGCCGCGCCGCGCGAGAGCGCCGGCAGCGGACGAAGGTTTCGGAGGGCAGGCTTCTGTCGGCGACCCATTCGGAAGAAAGGCGCCCGCTGGGAGGGCGCGAGGACATGCCGGGCTGGCGCCGACGGCTCGCCTTATTATACGGATCGAAGAGCCTCGCCGACGCCCCGCCGCGCCCATGACCCGCCCGGAGTCCCCCTCCTTGTCCTCGACCTCGTCCGATACCGCGACCGCGCCCGACGCGACCGCGCCCGACCCTCGTCTCGCGCTGCTGCGCGAGTGGCTCGCCGGGCTGGCCGACCGGCACGAACTGCAGGTCGACTCGATCCGGCCCGCGTCGAACGACGCGAGCTTCCGGCGCTACTTCCGCATCGACACCGGCGTCGAGTCGATGGCGGGCAGCGTGATCGCGATGGACGCGCCGCCGCCGCAGGAAGACTGCCGCCCGTTCGTGCACGCCGCCGAGGTCTTCGCGGCGGCCGGCCTGAGGGTGCCGGCCGTGCTGGAGGCCGACCTGGCGCGCGGCTTCCTGCTGCTCGAGGACTTCGGCGGCGAGACCCTGCTCGACCGGCTCGGGCGCAGCGACCCGGCCGACGACGCGCGGATCGAGCGTCTGTATCGCGGCGCCACCCACGCGCTGATCACCATGCAGGCGGCCAGCCGGGCAGGAGTGTTCCCGGACTACGACCGCGTGCTGCTCGAGCGCGAGCTGATGCTCTACCCCGACTGGTACCTGGCCAGGCATCGCGGCGTCGCATTGACCGACGACGACCGCAACGCGCTGCGCGCGGCCTTCGATGCGCTGCTCGCGAACAACCTCGGGCAGGCGCGCGTCTTCGTGCATCGGGACTACCACTCGCGCAACCTGATGGTCCTGCCCCCTGCCGCCCGTGGCCCGGCGCGCGACGACGACTCGCCCGCGCCCGGCGTGCTCGACTTCCAGGACGCGGTCCATGGCCCGATCACCTACGACCTGGTCTCGCTGCTTCGCGATGCGTATGCAAGCTGGCCCGAAGACCGGCAGATCGACTGGGCGATCCGCTGGTGGGAGGCGGCCCGGGCGCGCGGCCTGCCGGTGCCGCACGACTTCGGCGACTTCTGGCGCGACTTCGAGTGGATGGGCCTGCAGCGGCACCTGAAGGTGCTGGGCATCTTCGCGCGGCTGCATCACCGCGACGGCAAGGACCGCTACCTCGCCGACATGCCGCGCGTGCTCGCCGCGGCGATCGAGGTGGCCGGCCGCTACGACGCCTTCGGCGGGCTCGCGCGGCTGATCGATCGCGTCGAGAACCGCGCGCTGCGCGCCGGCTACACCTTCTGAATCCCCTGCGATGCGCGCGATGATCCTGGCCGCCGGCCGCGGCGAGCGGATGCGGCCGCTGACCGACACCTGCCCCAAGCCGCTCCTGCTGGCAGGCGGCAAGCCGCTGATCGCCTGGCATCTCGAGGCGCTGGCGGCAGCGGGCTTTCGCGAGGTGGTGATCAACCACGCGCACCTGGGCACGCTGCTCGAACGGGCGCTGGGCGACGGCGCGCGCTGGGGCCTGCGGATCTCGTGGTCGCCCGAGAACCCGGCGCTCGAGACCGCCGGCGGCATCGCGCACGCGCTGCCGCTGCTCGGTGGCGAACCCTTCCTGGTGATCAACGGCGACGTCTTCTCCGACTTCCCGCTGGCGCGGGCGCGCACGATCGCCGCGCAGATGGCTGCCGCGCGCCTGCTCGCCTGGTGCGTGCTGGTGCCCAATCCGCCGCATCATCCCGACGGCGATTTCGCGCTGGCCGACGGCCTGCTCGATGCGGGACGGCGCAACCTCACCTTTTCCGGCATCGGCGTCTACCGGCCCGAGCTGTTCGCGGGGCTCGATCCCGACGCGCCGGCCCGGCTGGCGCCGCTGCTGCGCGAAGCCGCGGCGCGCGGGCGCGTGGGTGCCGAACTGCACGACGGCCGCTGGATCGACGTGGGCACCCCCGAGCGGCTCGCCGCCGTCGATGCACAATTGCGTCGCTGACGCAGGAGTTACGCATGCAGGTTCACGCTTCCCGACGTTCCCGCCTGGCCGCCACGATGCGGGCCCAGGGGGGCGGCGTCGCGATCGTCTTCACCGCGCCCGAGAAGGCGCGCAACCGCGATGCGCACTATCCGTATCGCTGGGACAGCCACTTCTACTGGCTCACCGGATTTCCCGAGCCCGATGCGATCGTGGTCGTGGTGGCGGGCGCCGATTCCGAGGAATCCATCCTCTTCTGCCGCGAGAAGAACGAGGAACGCGAGATCTGGGACGGCTGGCGCCATGGCCCCGAGCTCGCGCGCGAGCGCTTCGGCTTCGACCGCAGCTTCACCATCGACAAGCTCGACGAGGAGCTGCCGAAGCTGCTCGCCGACCAGCCGGCGGTCTGGCACGCCATGGGCAGCGACGCCGCGCTGGACGCGCGGCTGCGCGGCTGGCTCGACGCTGTGCGCGCCCAGGCGCGCGCCGGCGTGACCGCGCCGGCCCGGGCCTTCGACGTGCTGCACGTGCTCGACGAGATGCGCCTCGTGAAGGACGCGCACGAGCTCGACATCATGCGCCGCGCCGCGAAGATATCGGCCGCCGCGCACGTGCGCGCCATGCGCGCCGCGCGCCCCGGGCGCCGCGAGTACGAGATCGAGGCCGAGCTGCTGCACGCCTTCCGTGCGGCCGGCTCGCAGTACCCCGCCTACGGCTCGATCGTGGCCGCCGGGCGCAATGCCTGCGTGCTGCACTACGTGTCGAACGACGCGGTGATGGCCGACGGCGACCTGCTGCTGATCGACGCCGGCTGCGAGCTCGACGGCTACGCCTCCGACATCACCCGCACCTTCCCGGTCAACGGCCGCTTCGGCGGCCCGCAGCGCACGCTCTACGACATCGTGCTGGCATCGCAGCACGCCGCGATCGATGCGACCCGACCGGGGGCGCGCTTCACCGATCCGCACGACGCGGCGGTGCGCGTGCTCGCGCAGGGCATGATCGACTGCGGGCTGCTCCAGGGCAGCGTCGACGCGGCCGTCGAGTCGGGCGCCTACCGACGCTTCTACATGCACCGCACCGGCCACTGGCTGGGCATGGACGTGCACGACTGCGGCGACTACCGCGAGCCGGGCGAGCCCGCCGGCGAGGGCGGCCGCCCGTGGCGGATCCTGCGGCCCGGCATGGTGCTCACCGTCGAGCCGGGCATCTACGTGCGCGCCGCCGACGATGTTCCCGAGGCCTTCCACGACATCGGCATCCGGATCGAGGACGACGCGGTGGTCACCGAGAGCGGCTGCGAGATCATCACCGGCGACGTGCCGAAGGCCGCCGGCGAGATCGAGGCGCTGATGCGCTCGCGATGAGCGATCCGGCAGCGATCCGGATCATCGGCACCGGCCCGGTGTCGCTGCTGCTGCGCGGCCTGCTCGCGCGGCAGGGCTTCGGGCCCGACGAGCTGGCCTGCGACCCGGTTCCCGACGCGCTGCCTCCCTGGCTCGCGCAGCGCGCGATCGCGCTGTCGCTCGGCAGCTGGCAGGTTCTCGCCCGCATTGCGCATCCCCCGCTGTCGGCGCCGATCACCACGGTCGACGTCACGCTGCGCGGGGCGGCCGGCCGCACCCGCCTCACCGCCGAAGAACTTCGCGTCCCCGCCCTCGGCCACGTCGTCCGCTACGCAGCCCTCCACCACGCCCTGCGCAAGGCCCTCCCCACTCCCTTCTCCCGTCCTCCTTCTCCTGCTTCAGTCAGCATCATCGCCGACGGCAACCCCGGCGACGACGGCCGCTCGCGCGACTTCGACCAGGCCGCGCTGCTCGCCACGTTGCGCGTGTCGCGCCCGCGGGAGGGCGTGGCCTACGAGCGCTTCACCGAGGAAGGGCCGCTCGCGCTGCTGCCCTTGCCGGAGAGCGGCCTCTGGTCGCTGGTCTGGTGCGCACCCACGCCGGTTTCACAAGATCGGCTCGGCCTGCACGCAACCGAGCTGGCCGCACTGCTTCGGCAACGCTTCGGCCCCGCGCTCGGCGACCTCGAATTCCACGATGCGCCGCAACTCGCCCCGCTGCACCGACGCCTGCGCCGGCAGGTGGTGAACGGCAGCGAGGTCGCGATCGGCAATGCCGCGCAGGCCCTGCACCCGGTGGCAGGCCAGGGCATGAACCTGGGCTTTCGCGATGCCTTCGTGCTCGCCGAGTCGCTCGGCGCGGCGCGCGCCCGCGGCGAGCCTCTGGTCGCCTCGCTGAAGCCCTTCGCCCGGGCCCGCCGGGCCGATCGCGCCGCGACGGTGGCGGTCACCGACATGCTGGCCACGCTGTTCGCCGCGCCGCCGCTGCATCCGCTGCAATCACTTGCGCTCGGCGCACTGGATCTCGCCGGCCCCGCTCGCCGCACGCTCGCGCGCGCCTTCATGTTCGGCCTTCGCAACTGACAAGCGCCCGCCCTGAGCGACAGGCGTGCGCGAACATTGCGCGTACTCAAAGTGTGAGCAGCCACTAGCACGCGATTTTTGCGCTGCACAGTTCTTGGGCAGCGCAATAAGGGGTTAGAATCCCCCTCCCCAAGGCGCCACGCGCCCGCTCCTTTTTCGCGACGCGCCCGCTCCGTTTCCCACATCCCATTCGTTGATGCCTGCTGCGATGAGAATCGGCCCTTTCGCCTTGCGCAACAACGTGTTCGTTGCGCCCATGGCTGGAGTGACCGACCGACCCTATCGGCAGCTGTGCAAGCGACTGGGCGCGGGCTACGCGGTATCCGAGATGGCCGCGTCGAACCCGAAGCTGTGGGCCAGCGTCAAGACCTCGCGACGCATCGACCACTCCGGCGAGATGGAGCCCAAGGCGGTGCAGCTGGCGGGGGCCGACCCGCGGATGATGGCCGAGGCCGCGCGCTTCAACGTCGACCGCGGCGCGCAGATCATCGACATCAACATGGGCTGCCCGGTCAAGAAGGTGTGCAATGCCTGGTCGGGCTCCGCGCTGATGGCCAACGAGCCGCTGGCCCGCGAGATCGTCGAGGCCGTCGCATCGGCGGTCGGCGTGCCGGTCACGGTCAAGATGCGCACCGGCCCCTCGCCCGACAGCCGCAATGCGGTGAGGCTCGCGCGCGACTTCGAGCGCGCCGGCGCCGCGATGATCACGGTGCACGGGCGCACCCGGGCCTGCGGCTACGGCGGTCACGCCGAGTACGACACGATCGCCGCGGTGAAGGCGGCAGTCTCGGTGCCGGTGGTCGCCAACGGCGACATCGACAGCCCGGTCAAGGCGCGCGAGGTGCTGCGGCTCACCGGCGCCGACGCGGTGATGATCGGCCGCGCCGCCCAGGGCCGGCCCTGGATCTTCCGCGAGATCGTCCACTTTCTCGAAACGGGCGGGATGCTCGCGCCGCCGGACGCGGCCGAGCTGCGCGCGATGCTGCGCGAGCACCTGCTCGACCACTACGCCTTCCACGGCGAGCTCACCGGGGTGCGCACCGCCCGCAAGCACGTGGGCTGGTACCTGCGCGCGTTCGAGCAGGCCCGCGCGGGCGCGCTCGACGGGGCGGCCGTGCTCGCCTTCATCGACCGATTCAACCGCCTCGACGACCCGCAGCAGCAGCTCGAGGCGATCGATCTCTTCCTCGACACCGATCCGGCCTCGCACGACGACGCCGGCTGGCGCGTCGCCCACTGCGACGCGGCCAACGACAAGCAGTTCCGTTGGAGCCACCTGGCATGAGCAGGCAATCGAATCTCGACGAAGCCGTGTCGAAGAGCCTGGAGCGCTATTTCCGCGACCTCGAAGGCACCCCTCCGAACGCCATCTACCAGATGGTCATCCAGGCCGTCGAGCGACCGATGCTCGAGGTGGTCATGCGCGAGGCGCAGGGCAACCAGCTTCGCGCAAGCGAGATGCTCGGCATCAACCGGAACACGCTGCGCAAGAAGCTGCAGATGCACGGCATGCTCTGACCCCGCACCCGAAGCCATGACCCAGACCCCGTCACAGACCCCGTCGCAGACCCAGTCCCAGGACAAGCCGAACCCCACGCTGCCGGTGCGCCGGGCGCTGATCAGCGTTTCCGACAAGACCGGCGTCGTCGAGCTGGCCCGCGCGCTCGCCTCGCTGGGCGTGGCCATCCTGTCCACCGGCGGCACCGCGAAGCTGCTGGCCGAGAGCGGGATCGCGGTCACCGAGGTCTCCGCGCACACCGGCTTTCCCGAGATGCTCGACGGCCGGGTGAAGACCCTGCACCCGACGATCCACGGCGGCCTGCTCGCGCGGCGCGATCTCGATGCGCACATGGCCGCGATCGCCGAGCACGGCATCCCCCCGATCGACCTGCTGGTCGTCAACCTCTATCCGTTCGAAGCCACCGTCGCGAAGCCCGGCTGCACGCTCGAGGACGCGATCGAGAACATCGACATCGGCGGCCCGGCCATGGTCCGCTCCGGCGCCAAGAACTGGCGCGGCGTCGGCGTGCTGACCGATGCCTCGCAGTACGAGGCCGCGCTGGCCGAGGTCCGCGAATCCGGCGGCCTGTCCGACGCGACCCGCTTCGCGCTCGCGGTGGCGGCCTTCAATGCCATCTCGAACTACGACGGCGCGATCAGCGACTGGCTGTCGTCGCTGCAGCCCGACGGCAGCCGCGCCGCCTTCCCCGCGCAGAGCAACGGCCGCTTCGTCAAGCTCCAGGACCTGCGCTACGGCGAGAACCCGCACCAGAGCGCGGCCTTCTACCGCGACCTGGGCCCCGCGCCCGGCTCGCTGGTCACCGCGAAGCAGCTGCAGGGCAAGGAGCTCTCGTACAACAACATCGCGGACGCCGACGCGGCCTGGGAGTGCGTCAAGAGCTTCGACGCGCCGGCCTGCGTGATCGTCAAGCACGCCAACCCCTGCGGCGTGGCGGTGGGCAATGATTCGGCCGACGCCTACGCGCGCGCCTTCCGCACCGATCCCACGTCGGCCTTCGGCGGCATCATCGCCTTCAACCGGCCGGTGGACGGCGAAGCCGCTCGCGCGGTGTCGAAGCAGTTCGTCGAGGTGCTGCTCGCGCCCTCCTACACCGACGAGGCCCGGCAGGTCCTGTCGGCCAAGGCCAACGCGCGCGTGCTCGAGATCCCGCTCGACCAGGTGCGGGCCGACGGCCCGACCGACTGGGCGCGCGGGCGCAACGCGCACGACGTCAAGCGCGTCGGCTCGGGACTGCTGGTCCAGACCGCGGACAACCGCGAGGTTCGGGCGGACGAGCTCAAGGTCGTCACCAAGAAGGCGCCCACCGCCGCCCAGCTCGCCGACCTGCTGTTCGCCTGGCGGGTCGCGAAGTACGTGAAGTCGAACGCGATCGTGTTCTGCGCGAACGGCGCCACGATGGGCGTGGGCGCCGGGCAGATGAGCCGGATCGACTCGGCCCGCATCGCGTCGATCAAGGCCGAGAACGCCGGCCTGTCGCTCGCCGGTTCGGTGGTCGCCTCCGACGCCTTCTTCCCCTTCCGCGACGGCCTCGACGTGGTCGTCGACGCGGGCGCGGTCGCGGTGATCCAGCCCGGCGGCTCGGTGCGCGACGACGAGGTCATCGCGGCGGCCGACGAGCGCGGCATCGCGATGGTGTTCACCGGCGTGCGGCACTTCCGGCATTGATCCGCATTCTCGGCATCGACCCCGGGCTGCGCGTCACCGGTTTCGGGGTCGTCGACGCCGACGGGCCGCGGCTGCGCTACGTGGCCAGCGGCGTGATCCGCATCGGCAGCGGCGCGCTGCCGCCCCGCCTCAAGACCGTGCACGACGGCCTGGCCGAAGTGATACGCGAATACCGCCCGCAGGTGGCCGCCGTCGAGATCATCTTCGTCAACGTGAACCCGCAGTCCACGCTGCTGCTGGGCCAGGCGCGCGGGGCGGCGATCACCACCGCGGTCGTCCACGAGCTGCCGGTGAGCGAGTACACCGCGATGCAGGTCAAGCAGGCAGTGGCCGGCTATGGCCGCGCCGCCAAGTCGCAGGTGCAGGCGATGGTCCAGCGGCTGCTCGCGCTGCCCGGCCTGCCCTCGACCGACGCCGCCGACGCGCTGGCCTGCGCGATCTGCCACGCGCACGCCGCCACCATGACCGCCGCAGCGACCGCGCAGCTGGCCCCGGCCCCGCGCGGCAAGACCGGCCGCGGCCTGCGGATGCGCGCCGGCCGCCTGCGCTGAGCTGCGCCGGGCGGCGCGGCGCTTCCTCCTGAGCCCCGCCGCCCGCCGCGGCGCTCCCCCGCTTCGGCTAAACTGACCCGATGATCGGACGCCTCTCCGGAACCCTGCTCGAAAAGAACCCGCCGATGGTGCTCGTCGACGTCGGCGGCGTGGGCTACGAGGTCGACGTGCCCATGAGCACCTTCTACGACCTGCCCGCCGCGGGCCAGAAGCTGGTGCTGCTGGTCCAGCAGGTGGTCCGCGAAGATGCGCACCTGCTCTACGGCTTCCTCACCGCCGGCGAGCGCGACGCCTTCCGGGAACTGATCAAGGTGGCCGGCGTCGGCCCGCGCACCGCGCTCGCGGTGCTCTCGGGCATGTCGGTCGGCGACCTGGCCCGCGCGGTGACCGCCCAGGAAAGCGCGCGCCTGATCAAGGTGCCGGGCATCGGCAAGAAGACCGCCGAGCGGCTGCTCCTGGAACTCAAGGGCCGGCTCGCGCCCGAGCTGCCCGGCGTGGCCGGCCGCGGCGCGGTCGACGAGGCGGGTGCCGACGTCCTGCGCGCGCTGCTGGCGCTGGGCTACTCCGAACGCGAGGCCGCCGTGGCGGTCAGGCAATTGCCGGCCGATGCCGCGGTCTCCGACGGGATCCGGCAGGCGCTGCGGCACCTGGCCAAGCCATGATCGAACACGACCGCCTGATCGCGCCGTCCGCGGCCACGCCCGCCGAAGAGGCGGTCGAGCGCGCGCTGCGCCCCAAGCGGCTCGCCGAATACGTGGGCCAGCCGCGCATCCGCGAGCAGCTCGAGATCTTCATCAGCGCGGCGCGCGGCCGCAGCGAGCCGCTCGACCACGTGCTGTTGTTCGGCCCGCCGGGCCTGGGCAAGACCACGCTGGCGCACATCATTGCCGCCGAGATGGGCGTGGGCCTGCGCCAGACCTCGGGCCCGGTGCTCGAGAAGCCGGGCGACCTGGCCGCGCTGCTCACCAACCTCGAGAAGAACGACGTCCTGTTCATCGACGAGATCCACCGACTCAGCCCGATCGTCGAGGAGATCCTGTACCCGGCGCTCGAGGACTACCAGATCGACATCATGATCGGCGAGGGCCCGGCCGCGCGCTCGATCAAGCTCGACCTGCAGCCCTTCACGCTGGTCGGCGCGACCACCCGCGCCGGCATGCTCACCAATCCGCTGCGTGACCGCTTCGGCATCATCGCGCGGCTCGAGTTCTACGACGTGCCCGATCTTGCGAAGATCGTGGCGCGCTCGGCCGACCTGCTCGGCGCCCAGGTCACGCCGGATGGCGCGCTGGAGATCGCCCGGCGCTCGCGCGGCACGCCGCGCATCGCCAATCGCCTGCTGCGCCGGGTGCGCGACTACGCCGAGGTCAAGGCCAGCGGGCGGATCGACACGAAGGTCGCCGACGCCGCGCTGGCCATGCTCGAGGTCGACGCCGCCGGCTTCGACCTCATGGACCGCAAGCTGCTCGAGGCCATCGTGCATCGCTTCGCCGGCGGGCCGGTGGGGCTCGACAACCTCGCCGCGGCGATCGGCGAAGAACGCGACACCATCGAGGACGTGCTCGAGCCCTACCTGATCCAGCAGGGCTACCTGCAGCGCACGCCGCGCGGCCGCGTGGCCAGCGCCGCCGCCTGGCGCCACCTCGGCCTTGCCGCGCCCGGCCAGGCCGGACCCGACCTGTGGTCCGAGGATTCCGGAGCGGGCTGAGGCCCGGTCCTCGAACCCGATGATCGAGGACTTCCTCCACCGGCTCGAGGCGGCCACGCCGCACGCCACCGTGACCGGCACGCTGATTGCGCTGAACCTGCTCGTCTGGCTGGCCAACCTGGCCGGGGGTCTCAGCCCCTTCCTGCCCGAGGCCGGCGAGCTGCTCGCCTGGGGCGGCAACCTGCTGCCGCTCACCCAGCGCGAGCCCTGGCGGCTGGTGAGCGCGATGTTCCTGCACGCCGGCATCATCCACCTGGCTTTCAACATGTGGGCGCTGTGGAACGTGGGCAGCATCGCCGAGCGCTTCTACGGCAACACGCAGTTCGCGCTGATCTACCTGCTCTCGGGGCTGTTCGGCTCGCTGGCCAGCCTGTTCTTCGCGGCCCGCACCGCGGTGTCGGTGGGCGCCTCGGGCGCGATCTTCGGCATCACCGGCGCCCTGCTCGCGGCCATCCTGCTCAAGCGCGACAAGCTGCCCGCGCCGCTGGTGGCGTCGATGCGCTCGTCGCTGTTCATGTTCGTCGGCTACTCGCTGTTCCTGGGCTTCACCTCGGGCGTGGTCGACAACGCGGCCCACGTGGGCGGGCTGCTGTCGGGCTTCGCGCTGGCCTGGATCATGGCCGAGAAGTTCGACTGGGTCGACTACCGGCGCAATGCGGTCTCGCGCGCGTTGGTGGCCGTGGGCGCGGCGATCGCCGCCGCCTTCATCCTCTGGCAGCTGCTGCCCGCTCGGCCAGCGCTGTGATCCGCGGCCAGTCGCGGCCGGCGATCGCATCGGCCGGCGTGAGCCAGGATCCGCCCACCGCGAACACGTTGGGCAGCGCCAGATACTGGGCCATGTTCTCCTGAGTCACCCCGCCGGTCGGGCAGAAGCGCAGCTCGGCGAAGGGCCCGGCCATCGCCTTGAGCATCGGCACGCCGCCCGCCACCGAGGCCGGGAAGAGCTTCAGCGCCCGGTGACCGCGGTTGGCGGCGGCCATCGTCTCCGAAGGAGTCATCACGCCGGGCACGAACTCGATGCCCTCGTCGCGCGCCGCATCGGACAATTCGGGCGCCCAGCCCGGCGAGAACGCGAAGGCCGCGCCGGCCTGCCGCACCGCACGCAGCTCGGCGGGCCGGGTCACCGTGCCGGCGCCGACCAGCGCATCGGGCACCTCGGCCGCGATCCGGCGGATCGCCTCGAGTCCTGCCGGCGTGCGCAGGGTTACCTCCAGGGCCCGCACGCCGCCGGCCAGCAGGGCGCGGGCGAGCGGCACCGCATCGGCGGCATCGGCCACGACGATGACCGGGATGACCGGCGCGGAAAGCCGGTCGGCCAGCGGCGGCGCCGAAGCGTCAGGCTCGGTCGGCTGGATCGACGCCGCACTTCGGGCCGGGGACAGGACGGGATCATGGCGAACATCGGGGCGATTCATGGCGGACTCCGGAACCGGGAACGCGCCGGCACGGGGCCTGCGCCGAAACCGGCACAATAGATGGCATCGATCCAGGCGGCAAACCTGCCGCGATCTCCCGCAACCCCGAACGAACCATGGCCGACATCGTCGCGATCGGCGAACCCCTCTTCGAGTTCAACCAGCTTCCCGGTCAGACGCTCTACCGCCAGGGCTTCGGCGGGGACACCGCCAATTTCGCGGTCGCCGCGGCGCGCGCGGGCGCCTCGGTCGCCTACCTGACCAGCCTGGGAGACGAGGCCTTCGGCCGGCAGTTCCTCGACCTGTGGGATCGCGAAGGCGTCGACCACTCGGCGGTCACGCTCGACCCCGAGGCGCCCACCGGCATCTACTTCGTCAGCCACGGGCCGGCCGGCCACGAGTTCACCTATCGCCGCAGCGGCTCGGCAGCCAGCCGGATGCGCTTCACCGAGGCCTTCGCCGAACGGGTCGCGGCGGCGAAATGGCTGCACGCATCGGGCATCTCGCAGGCGATCGGGCCGCAGGCCTGCGATGCGGTGTTCGCGGCCATCGACCACGCCCGTGCCCACGGCACGCGGGTGAGCTACGACCTGAACTTCCGGCCGCGGCTCTGGCCCAGGGCCCGCGCCGCCGCGATCGCTCGCGCCACGATCGCCGCCTGCGACCTGTTCCTGCCCTCGATCGACGAGGCCGCGACGCTGTTCGGCATCGAGGATCCGCACCGCCTGATCGCCTTCGCTCACGAACTCGGCGCCCGCGCGGTGGCGGTCAAGCTCGGCGCGCGCGGCGCGCTGGTCTCCGACGGCGAGGCGATCCACGAGGTGGCCGCGATGCGGGTCGAGCCGGTCGACGCCACCGGCGCCGGCGACTGCTTCGGCGGCGTGACCGTCGCCCGGCTGCTGGCCGGCGATACGCTGGCCGCGGCGGCCCGCGCAGGCTGCGCCGCGGCCGCGCTGTCCACCACCGGCTACGGCGCGATCGACCCGCTGCCGCGGCGCGAGGAAATCCGCGCCGCGCTCGGGATTCCGACCGGCGCGGATTGGTAGAATCTCGCCCTGTGACTGCCGCTGCCCATGTCTCGACGGACGCCCCTGACTTCAGCCTGCGAGTCCGCGTCTACTACGAGGACACCGACGCCGGGGGCATCGTCTACCACGCGAACTGGCTGCGCTGGTTCGAGCGTGCCCGGACGGACTGGCTGCGCGCGCTCGGTGTCGAGCACTCCCGCATGCTGGCGGAAACCGGCGTGGGCTTCGTCGTGCGCGACATGAGCATCGACTACCGGCGCCCGGCCCGGCTCGACGAAGAGCTGCTGGTCGACGTGCGGCTCGCCGAAGCGCGCCGCGCGAGCTGGACCCTGGCGCAACAGGCGCGCCGGCCGGGCGAATCGGAGCCGCTGGTGAGCGCCACGCTGCGCATCGCGGCCGTGCACCTGGCCAGCGGCCGGCCCACCGCGATCCCGAAGGACCTCGCCGAACGCGCACTGGCGCGCGGCCCCGCCAACAACCCCTTGCCCGACTCCGCATGAACTCCGAACTCTCGATCCTGTCGCTGGTCCTGCAAGCCAGCGTCCTGGTGCAGCTGGTGATGGCCGGCCTGCTGGCCATCTCGATCGGCTCCTGGACGATCATCTTCCGCAAGGGATTCACGATCCGGGCGGCCCGCCGCGCCACCGACGCCTTCGAAGACGACTTCTGGAACGACCGCGACCTCGGCGGGCTGTATCAGCAGGTCCGCCACGACTCGGCCGATCGGGGCGCCATGGCCCGGATCTTCGAGGCCGGCATGAGCGAGTTCCTGAAGACCCGGCAGCAGAAGCCGGGCGACGTGCAGGCCATGCTCGACGGTTCGCGACGCGCGATGCGCGCGACCTTCCAGCGCGAAATGGACGCGCTCGAGTCCAGCCTGGCCTTCCTCGCGTCGGCCGGCTCGGTCAGCCCCTACATCGGCCTGTTCGGTACCGTCTGGGGGATCATGAACTCCTTCCGCGGGCTGGCCAACGTGCAGCAGGCCACCCTGGCCGCGGTGGCGCCGGGCATCGCCGAGGCGCTGGTGGCGACCGCGATCGGCCTGTTCGCCGCGATCCCCGCGGTGGTGGCCTACAACCGATTCGCGCACGACCTCGACCGGCTGTCGAGCCGCTTCGACAGCTTCATCGAGGAGTTCTCCAACATCCTGCAACGCCAGGCGAAGTAACGATGCCCGCACTCGCTTCCCGCTCGCGCGGCGGCCGGTCCCGCCGGATGGTGAACGACATCAACGTCGTGCCCTACATCGACGTCATGCTGGTGCTGCTGGTGATCTTCATGGTCACCGCGCCGCTGGTGCCCCCCGGCGCGATCGACCTGCCGCGCGCGGGCCGCAGCACGGCCAAGACCGACAAGTACATCGAGGTGCAGGTCTTCGCCGACGGCACGATGCGGCTGCGCACCGGCAACACCGGCGATCCGTCCGAACGACGGGTGGCGCGGGCCGACCTGGAGGGCTCGGTGCGGGCCTTGCTGGCCGAGCACGGCGAAGCGATGCCGGTGGTGATCAGCGGCGATCGCGCGGTGCGCTACGAGCGCGTGATCGAGGTGCTCGGCGACCTGCAACAGATGAACATCGCGCGGGTGGCGCTGATGGTCAAGCCGGGCAACTGATGCGGGTCTCGCCGCAGGGTCGATCGCAATGAAGTTGGGCCGCAAGCCGGTGCGCCGCCCCGAGGGCCTCGTGTCGCGCACACCGCCGCGTCCCCGCGGCCGCCTGCGCGCGTTCGCGCTCGCCCTGGTGATGCATCTGCTGCTGGTCGCGATGCTGTTCGTCGGCATTCGCTGGCAGACCCAGCCGCCGCCGGCGGTGTCGGCCGAGCTCTGGGTGCCGCCGCCCCCGCCGCAGGTGGCCAAGGCCGAACCGAAACCGGAACCCAAGCCGGAGCCCAAGCTCGTCTCGCAGCCCGAGCCGAAGCCGGAGCCGCCGCCCCCTCCCCCGCCGCCACCGCCGGTCAAGGCGCCCGAACAGCCCGACCCCGAGATCGCCCTCGAGAAGAAGCGCGAGGAAGAGCGCAGGCGCGAGCAGGAGCGGCTCGCCGAGGAAGCGCGGCTGGCCGAGCAGAAGGCGAAGCGCGAGGCCGAAGAGAAGCGGCTCGCAGAAGAGAAGCGCGCCGCCGAGGAGAAGCGCGCGGCCGATGAAAAGGCCAGACGCCAAGCCGACCAGAAGCGGCTCGCGGAGGAAAAGCGCGCGGCCGAAGAGAAGGCGAAGCGCGAAGCCGAGGAGAAGCGTCGCGCCGAAGAGAAGCGCGCCGCCGAGGAGAAGGCCAAGCGCGAAGCCGAAGCGAAAGCCAGGCGCGAGGCCGAAGCCAGGGCGAAGCGCGAGGCGGAAGAGAAGGCGAAACGCGAGGCCGAGGAGAAGGCCAGGCGCGAAGCCGCCGCCAAGGCCAAGGCCGCGGCCGAGGAAAAGGCCCGCCAGGAAGCCGCCGAGAAGCGCCGCCAGGAGTACCTGAACAGCCTGATGGCCAAGGCGGGCAGCGCCAACGGCGGGTCGGCGTCGGGCACCGCGGCGGGCGCGGGAGCGGGCGGCGGCGGCAACGACGCCGGCTACATCGCCAAGTTGTCGTCGATGCTGCGCTCGAACACGACCTACCAGATCCCCGGCGACCTGCAGGGCAATCCGAAGGCGGTGTTCGTGGTGACGGTGGGCGCCGACTGCAAGATCCTCGCGGTCAAGCTGCGCCGATCGAGCGGCGTGCCGGCCTGGGACGCGGCAGCGCAGCGTGGCATCGAGCGGACCAGTCCGCTGCCTGCGCAGGTCGATGGGACCTGCCCGCGCGAGCTCGAAATCGCTCGCGGGCCGCGGGACGAACGCTGACCGGTTAGAATTTGGATTCGCCCTTCACGAGGAGTTCCATGAGGCATCTCGTCCTCGCGCTGCTCGGCGCACTGTTCCTTCCCTTCGCGGCGTCCGCGCAGATGCGCATCGACGTCTCCGGCGTGGGGGCCACCCAGTACCCGATCGCCATCGCGCAATTCGCGAGCGACGGACGCGCCCCGCAGGACGTGGCCGCCGTCGTGCGCGGCGACCTGTCGCGAAGCGGCGCCTTCCGCATCATCGAGCAGGCCGGCACCCTGTCCGACACGGCCTCCATCGACTTCGTCGACATGCGCCGGCGCGGCGCCGACGCGGTGCTCACCGGCTCGGTCTCGCGCCTGGCCGACGGCCGCTACGACATCCGCTACCGACTCAGCGACGCGGTCCGCCAGACCACGCTGGGCGGCGAGTCGCTGGTGGTGTCCGAGGCCGACCTGCGCTATGGGGCCCACCGGATCGCCGACTGGGTCTACGAGAAACTCACCGGCGAGAAGGGCATCTTCTCCACCCGGATCGCCTTCGTCTCCAAGCAGGGCAATCGCTACAAGCTGAACATCGCCGACTGGGACGGCGAGAACGTGGTCACCCCGCTCAACTCGCCCGAGCCGATCATCTCGCCGAGCTGGTCGAAGGACGGCTCGCGGCTGGCCTACGTGTCCTTCGAGAGCAAGAAGCCGGTCGTCTACGTCCACACGCTGGCCAGCGGCCAGCGCAAGGCGGTCGCCAACTTCAAGGGCAGCAACAGCGCGCCCGCCTGGTCTCCCGACGGCAGCACGCTCGCGGTGGCGCTCACCATCGACGGCCTGTCGCAGATCTACCTGATCCCGGCCGAGGGCGGCGGGCAGCCCAGGCGCCTGACCAGCTCCACCAGCATCGACACCGAGCCGGTCTTCACGCCGGACGGCCGTTCGCTCTACTTCACCTCCGATCGCGGCGGCTCGCCGCAGATCTACCGGATTCCTGTCAGCGGCGGCGATGCCACGCGCGTTACCTTCACCGGCACCTACAACGTGAGCCCGCGCGTGAGCCCCGACGGCCGCTTGCTGGCCTACGTCTCGCGTCGCGACGGCAGGTTCCTGGTCGTGGTCCGGGACCTGACTTCCGGTGCGGAGCAGGTGCTGTCCGACGGGGGCCGCGAGGAATCGCCCAGCTTCGCGCCGAACGGCCGGTGGATCATGTACGCCACCCAGGCAGGCGGCCGCGATTCGCTGGTGGCCGCGAGCGTCGACGGCCGGGTGCGCCAGCGCCTCACGTCGAACGCGGGCGACATCCGCGAGCCGACCTGGGGCCCTTTTTCGAACTGATGACTCGACCTGACGACCGCTCTCTCCGACAACCGATAACCGAAACGCCGAGGAAAAGATGAACCGAACCACCAAGCTCCTGCTCGCAGGCCTGACCGCCGCCCTGCTGTCCGCCTGCGGCTCGAACGTCAAGCTGGAAGACACCCAGCAGACCGCCGCGCCGGTCGAGAGCCGCACGACGAACGGTCAGGCCGGCGGGGCCGACGCCTCGGGCGCCGGCTCGCGCGGCGTGCAGCAGGTCACGCTGGGCGACAAGGATCCGCTGAACGATCCCGCCAGCCCGCTGGCCCGTCGCAGCATCTACTTCGACTTCGACAGCTTCGCGATCCGCGACGAGTACCGCGGCACGATCGACGCCCATGCCCGTTACCTGACCTCGAACCAGGGCCGCCGCGTGCTGATCCAGGGCAACACCGACGAGCGCGGCAGCCGCGAGTACAACCTGGCCCTGGGCCAGAAGCGGGCCGAAGCCGTCCGTCGCGCGCTGGGCGCGCTGGGCGTGCCCGAGAGCCAGATGGAGGCGGTCAGCCTCGGCGAAGAGCGGCCGCGCGCCACCGGTTCCGACGAAGCCTCGTGGACCGAGAACCGCCGCGCCGACCTGGTGTACCAGTGATGCGCGCCGCGCTCGTCCAGGGCGCGCTGGCGCTGGCGCTCGTCGCCGGCGCCTCGCCGGCGCACGCGCTGTTCGGCGACGACGAAGCCCGCAAGGCGATCCTCGACCTGCGCGGTCGCGTGCAGGAGTACCAGGACACGACCGAGCAGCGCCTCGCGAAGATCGAAGCCCAGCTCGCCGACCTGACCAGCCGGCTGTCGAACACTCAGCTGGACAACCAGGCCCAGGTCGACCAGCTCCGGCAGGAGATCAGCAAGCTGCGCGGCCAGGTCGAAGTGCAGGCCCACGAGCTGGCGGTCACCCAGCGGCAGCTGCGAGACCAGCTCGCCACGGTGGACAACCGGATCAAGCGCTTCGAGCCGGTCGACGTCGAGATCGACGGCAACAAGGCCACGGTCGACCAGAGCGAGAAGAAGGCCTTCGAGGCCGCGCTCGCGCTGTTCCGCGGCGGCGACTTCAAGTCGGCGCTCACCGCGTTCAGCCAGTTCCAGAGCCAGTATCCCGACAGCGCCTACGCGCCCGCGGTCTACTTCTGGATCGGGAGCAGCCAGTTCGCGCTGAAGGACTACAAGGCGGCGATCGCCAGTCACCAGGCGCTGGTCAGCCGGTTCCCGCAGAACCCCAGAGTGCCCGACGCGCTGCTGAACATGGGCTACGCGCAGGCCGAGAGCGGCGACCGCGCGGGCGCCCGCCGCACCCTGCAGTCGATCGTCGACAAGCACCCGCAGAGCCCCGCGGCGCAGTTGGCCCGCGACCGGATCGCCAGCCTGGGGCGCTGATGAGCCACGAGCGGGCTCCCGGCGGCGCCCGGGCGGTCGTGCTGCTGTCCGGCGGGCTGGACTCGGCCACCGTGCTCGCCATCGCCCGCTCGCGCGGCTTCGACTGCTACGCGCTGTCGGTGGACTACGGCCAGCGGCATCGCGCCGAGCTCGATGCCGCGGTCCGGGTGGCCGGCGCGCTCGGCGCCGCGCGCCACGTGATCGCCGACGTCGACCTGTCGCGCTTCGGCGGCTCCGCCCTCACGGACACCTCGATCGCGGTGCCCGAGGGCGCGGATGCCGGAGCCCCGGCCTCCGCGTCATCCAACCCCTCGATCCCCATCACCTACGTGCCCGCACGCAACACGATCATGCTGTCGATCGCGCTGGGCTGGGCCGAAGTGCTGCAAGCCGACGACATCTTCTTCGGCGCCAACGCGGTCGACTACTCCGGTTATCCCGACTGCCGGCCCGGATACGTCCAGGCCTTCGAGCGCATGGCCAACCTGGCCACGAAGTCCGCCGTCGAAGGCCGGCCCATGCGGATCAACGCACCGATCATCGACCTGTCCAAGGCGCAGATCATCCGCGAGGGCGCGCGGCTCGGCGTGGACTTCTCGCTGACCGTTTCCTGCTACCAGGCCGATGCCGCGGGCCGCGCCTGCGGCCGCTGCGATTCCTGCCGGATCCGACGCGAGGGATTCGCCGCCGCCGGCCTTCCCGACTCCACCCGTTACCAGACCGGCTGAGTCCGGCCATACCGCCATGCCCGAGATCGACATCGCCGCCGTGCAGAGCACCGTGGTCTGGGCCACATTCGCGCTGGGGCTCGTGCTGGGCGCGGTCATGAACCGCACCAACTTCTGCACGATGGGGGCGGTGGCCGACATCGTGAACATGGGCGACTGGACCCGGATGCGGATGTGGGCCAGCGCGATCGGCGTGGCCATGATCGGCACGCAGCTGCTGGCGGCTGCCGGCCTGGTCGACCCCGGCAAGTCGATCTACACCGGCGCGAACTTCACCTGGCTGTCCTACCTGGTGGGCGGCTTCCTGTTCGGCTTCGGCATGGTGCTGGCCTCGGGCTGCGGCAGCAAGACGCTGGTGCGGATCGGCGGCGGCTCGCTGAAGTCCCTCGTGGTCTTCATCATGCTCGGGCTGGGCGCCTACATGACGCTGCGCGGCCTCACCGGCGTGTGGCGTGTCGCCGCGCTCGACCCGGTGTCGGCGGTCATGCACCCCGGCCAGGACCTTCCTCGACTGCTGGCCGGCAGCGACGGCGCCATGCTCGACACGTGGCGGATCGCGCTCGCGCTGGGGATCGGCGGCGCGCTGCTCGCCTGGAGCCTGGCCGGCCGCGAGTTCCGCGAGGCGAACAACCTGCTCGGCGGCATCGCCACCGGCCTCGCGATCGTGGGCCTGTGGTACGTGTCGGGCCATCTGGGCTACGTGGCCGAGCACCCGGACACGCTCGAGGAAGCCTTCGTGGCCACCAACACCGGCCGCGCCGAATCCTTCACCTTCGTGGCGCCCATCGCCTTCACGCTGGAGCTGCTGCTCTTCTGGAGCGACACCAGCCGGATCGTGACGGTGGGCATCGCGGCGGTGCTGGGCATGATCGCCGGCTCCTTCCTGTGGGCCCTGCTCGCCCGGCAGTTCCGCTGGGAAGGCTTTCGCGGCACCGAGGACACCGCCAACCACCTGGTGGGCGGCCTGCTGATGGGCATCGGCGGCGTGACCGCGCTGGGCTGCACCATCGGCCAGGGCATCACCGGCCTGTCCACGCTGGCGCTGGGCTCCTTCGTGGCGGTGGCCGCCATCGTGGCGGGTGCGGTGGCCGCACTGAAGTACCAGATGTGGCGGATCGAGCGGATGGGCTGACGCCGCGGTCCGGCACGGACGAGGCGGTTTGACGACACCCGTGTCGCTGGCTATAATTTCTGTCTTTCCGGATTGCAGCGGGCAACCCTTGCCATCGGAAAACGTGGGTCGTTAGCTCAGTTGGTAGAGCAGCGGACTTTTAATCCGTTGGTCGCTGGTTCGAGCCCAGCACGGCCTACCAGAAGAACAAGGGAAAAGGGCCGGTCCTCGCGACTGGCCCTTTTTCTTTCAGGGCCAGCCCGCGCGCCATCCGCAGCCGACCGGGGCAGGTCAGGCAGACGCCGCCGCCACGCGTTTCAACCGCCCCCCTTCCCTTCGCCGCGCGCCACCAACCGGAACACCTTCCCGGTAGTCCCGTACGGCCCGAAGGTCTCGTTCGTCAGCAGGTACACCTCTCCGCGGGCATCCTCGGCCAGGCCGATGATCCGGCTGTCGATCACCCGCACGCGCCGGTACGGCCAGGGCCTGCCCTTCGCGCCGCCGGGATCTGCGACGAAGACTTGTCCGCTCGGCTTGCGGAAGTCGGCGCTCCAGTCGGTGAACAGCAGCTTGCCGACCAGGCCGGGGATGCTCTTGCCCCGGTAGATGCGCGCGCCGGTGATCGCGGTGCCCACGCCGCGGATGCCGAGCTTGGTGTCCGGATGCGAGACCTGCATGTTCGGGTACTCGAGCACGGGCATGAGGATCGGCCGGCCGCTCGCGTCGCGCGCAGGGCAGGACGCCGGTGGCTGCCGCGGCCTCAGCCGGTCGACGCAGTGGGTGCCTTCCCTCAGCGGCCAGCCGAAGTTGCCCGGCCGCTCCACGCGATAGGCGGCCTCCCACAGCGTCTCCGCGACCGCGGTGACGTAGAAGCTGCCATCCTCGCGATCGAAGGCGATCCGGTAAGGGTTGCGGAAGCCCCAGGCCCAGATCTCGCGGCGCCCGCCGCCGCGCGCGAACGGATTGTCCGGCGGGATGGCGTAGCCGGGAAAGCCGCGGTCCACGTCGATCCGAAGCACCTTGCCGTACAGCGACTCGGTGTCCTGCGCGAGGTGGTCCCAGGTCAGCGCCTCGCGCGGGACGTCGAAGGCCTCCCAGCGCACCGCCCTGCCGATGCCGTGCGAAGCGCCGCTGTCGCCCAGCCCGATGTACAGGAATCCGTCGGGGCCGAAGGCGAGCCCACCGCCGTTGTGCTTGCGGCTCGGCCAGTCGAGTTCGAGGAGCACGCGCTCGGACCCGGGATCGATGCGGGAGAGATCGCCGGGGCGGGTGCTGAACTCGGAGATTCGACGGGTGTGGTTCCAGTTGCCGGGTGCGCCGGCGCGCAGCGGCGCCGAGTAGCTGGCGAACACCCGGCCATTGCGCCTGAACTCGGGATGCAGGGCGAAGCCCAGCAGCCCGCGCTCTTCGAAGTTCTGCTCGAGCGGCAGCATGGCCGGCCGCAGGTCGAGGAAGGGCTCGGGCGCGAGCCGGCCGTCGCGATCCAGGATCCGGACGACGCCGTCCTGCTGGACGATGAAGCTTCGCCCGCTCCCGTCGGCCGGCTCGACGAACTCGACCGGGGCGGTCAGCCCGTCGGCCACGAGCGCCAGGGCCAGGTCCTGGGCCCGCGCGGGCAGTCCATTGGCGAGCAGCATCGAGGAAGCGAGCCAAGCCACGAAACGGCACATCAATCGGGAAGTCATCCGGAACTCCTTGTCGTTCGCACCGGGAGCCAGAAGCTGCCTGTCCAGGGACGCAGCGCGGCCCCCGGCACCAAGGACGCCATAAACGGAATGCGCCCGCGCCGCACATCGGCCCTGGCCGCACGCCGGTCCCGAGAGCCGCTTCGCCGCGTGCCCGGCCGACGATACTCCCCCGCTGCCCATCCTCAACCAGACCGACGAGATGATCGCTTCGATTTCCAAGTCCCTGTCCGGCATGCTGCTGGCCACCTGCCTTGCGTTGCTCGCCGGATGCGCCACCGGCCCTGCGCACTACGCGGCGTCCGATTCGACCAAGGCCTCGTTCCAGGCGCTGCAGACGACCGATCCGGAGCTCCAGGCCGCCCGGTTCGGCGCCTATGCAAAGGCCGCGGGCAAGTCCTTCATCGGCACCCTGCCTGACGGGCAGCTCGCTGCCTGCGCCTACCGCTGGGAAATTCCGGGCGTGGTGATCGAGGAGCACTGTCGGTGGCCGTACAACTATCTCATGGCATTCCAGTACAACCCCGAAAACAGAAAGCTCGACGTGTACAACCTTCACGCCAATCGGGCGCACATCCGCGAGCTGACGGTGTTTCCGGACGGCTCGGTGGAATGGCCCACGGCGCTTCTCGGACTCGAGCCGGTGTCGCGAGTGACCCTGGACGAGAACGGCGCGCTCGACCGGGTATTCCCGGGGAGCGGCGAGCGGATCGCCCTTCGCGACGTGCCTCGAGACGAGTACGAATCCGTGCTTGCCGATGCGCGGGCCCGAAAGCAGTTCGAGGAAGAATCGAAATCGCGCGCCCGCATCGAGTTCATGCAGTCGATCACGAGCGGGCTCCGCGGCGTGAGCGCGCAACTGCGCGCCGAGAACGAGGCGAAACGGCAGCGCGACGAGCAGATGCGCGCGGCGATGATCAAGGCGAAGGCGGCGGAAATGCAGGCCACCACCAAGCGAAGCGCCGAGCAGCAGCGCGCGGCGACGGTCGAGTCGCAGCGGCGGCGGGAGAGCGACGCGACGGCGCAACAGCGGGCCACGCGCAGCGACGGCGACAAACGCTCCGTCGGCAGCATCACCGTCACCGACGACACCGAAGCCCAGCGAAAACTCAAGCAGCGAGTCGCGGAACTGGAGAGGCAGGCCGCCGCGGACAGTGCCGCTCAACAGCAACGCCTGGCGGAGCGTCAGGCGAGGGAGGAAGCGGCGGTTGCCGAGTTCGAGAAGGTGCGCGCGAAGGCGGCGGCCGAGAATCAGGCCCGCCAGGCGCGGTGCGCAGCGCGCGGAGTCCCCAAGGCCAACTGCAGCGGCGCGTCGCGGCAATAGGGACCGGCGCGGCCCGATCCCTACAATGCGGGCATGCACCCGACGCGCCAGATCCCCGCGAAATGTCCGTCACCCTCGCCGCCCCCGCCCACAGCGAGCTGATCATCAGGAAGAGCCGCTTCATCGGCTGCGTGCAGCCGATGGCCGATCGGGCCGGCGCCGTGGCGGTGGTCGATGTGCTGCGCGCCGAGCATCCAGGCGCGGCGCACGTGTGCTGGGCGCTGCTGGCAGGCGGGCACTCGGCCGCGGTCGACGACGGCGAGCCGTCCGGCACCGCGGGCAGGCCCATGCTCGACGTGCTGCGCCACCAGGATCTCGACGGCGTGCTGGCCACCGTGGTGCGCTACTTCGGCGGCGTGAAGCTGGGCGCTGGCGGGCTGGTGCGCGCGTACACCGACTCGGTGGCGCAGGCGCTGCTCGGCGCAGTGAAGGTGCCGATCGTGCGCAGGCAGGCGTTGCGCTGCCAGGTGCCCTACGCGCTCGAAGGCATGGTGCGGCGCGAGCTGGAGCAGGCCGGCGCGTCGCTCGACGCGGTGGCGCACGGCGAACTGGTCGAGCTCGCGTTCAGCCTGCCCGAGGACGCGGCCGCGCCTTTCGTGGCGCGGCTGAACGACCTGGCGCACGGGCGGGCGCTCTGGCCGAGCGAAGAGGCTGGGGCGCAGTAGGTTCGCCGCGCAACAGGGTCCCGTAGAGCGCGTTCGCGCGCGCCAGGTGCCGACGCATCGCCTCTTCGGC
Organism: Zeimonas arvi; assembly: GCF_008039575.1. Classification (GTDB taxonomy): domain Bacteria; phylum Pseudomonadota; class Gammaproteobacteria; order Burkholderiales; family Burkholderiaceae_E; genus Zeimonas; species Zeimonas arvi. The sequence goes on from NZ_VDUY01000001.1 coordinate 479,961, forward strand.
GGCCTGCGGATCGCGGCGCGCGATCGCGTCGCGGATGTCGTCGTGCTCGCGCAGCGTGAGCGACTCGGCGCCGGGCGCGCGGACCAGCGCGCGATAGTGGCCGCCGAGCCAGCGGAACATCGCGTCGACGATGGCCGGGAAGACGGGATTGCCGGTCATTGCCGCGATCGCCACGTGGAACTCCCGGTCGCCGTCGACGAAGCTCGCCGGGTCGCCTGCGAGGCGCCCGCGTTCGTCCGCGAGCCGGTGGTGCGCGGCCAGGGCCTCGTCGAGCCGCGCCAGTGCGGCCGCATCGGCCCGCTGCGCGGCGATCCGCGCGATGCCGGTCTCAAGGAACTCGCGGACTTCCTTCAGGTGCCCGAGCGAAGCCGGATCCATCCGCAGCAGGTGCTGCGCGCCCGCCGCCACCTGCGCGACCAGCGACTCCGCGGTGGGCAGCACCACGCGCGCCCGCTCGCCGTGGCTCACCTCCACGATCCCTGCGCGCGCCAGCGCGAGCATGGCCTCGCGCACCGCCGAGCGGCCCACGCCGTAGTGGTCCATCAGCTCGCGCTCGGAGGGCAGGTGCTCGCCGGGCAGGATCTCGCGGCTGCGGATCCGCTCGAGCAGCCGCTCGTAGACCTCCTGGTACAGCTTGCGCCGCTGGATCGGCTCGCGCGCTTCCGTCATCAGGTGATGCGCCGGATGCTCTCGGCGATCTCGTCGCGGTCGAACACGCCCAGCCAGTCGTCGCGCAGCAGGCGCGGCATGCCGAATGAGATCGCCTTGTTGCAGGCGTCGGAGAAGGCGCCCGGAACTTCCTCGAAGATCACCGCGGCCAGGATGTTCATGTGCCCGAGCAGGAACTCACGGGCGGCCTCCTTCGGTACGCCGCGACGCACGACCTCGTCCATCGCGTCGCGCATCGTGGCCAGCAGCGTGGCCACCACCGTTTCCGACAGGCCGGGCTCGAGCAGCGCCATCTGCTCGACCGACACGCGATACGCGTTCAGCACCGGCGCGTAGATCACCCTGGCGATCGCCTCGCCGACCGCGTAGTGCTCGTCGGGACCCTGCATCAGCGCGCTGACGATGGACTGGCGCGCGGCCAGCCCGCCGAAGCGGTCGCGCCGCGCCGCCTCGTTCGGGTCGTCGTTGAAGATCGACGGATGGCAGGGGTGGGTGACGAAATAGACGAGGTCGGGCCGGTCCGGCAGGTGGCCGGCGAAGGGCGCGGCCGCGTCGAGCGTGACGACCATGGTGCCGGGCTTCAGCTTCGGCGAGAGCGCGGCGGCCAGCTTGCCGATGATCGTGTCGGGCACCGCCAGGATGACGACCTGCGCGTCGGCGAGCGCGGCATCTTCGTCCACGCAGCGGATGCCGAGCTCGCGCTCGAGCCGCTCGCGGCCGGCGGGGCTCGGCTCCACGTGCCGCACCGCGTAGCGCGAGGCGTGCAGGTTGCGCGAGAGCCGATAGCCCATCTTTCCGCCCGCGCCGAACAGCGCGATCGTCGGTTCGTTCATCCGCTTGCTCCTGTCTGGTTCGCGGCGGCTCGCCGCAGGGCATCGGTGCCCGCGGCGGCGGCTCGCTGGTATGATGTCAGCTTATCAGACAAGTACATGACTTCCAAGGCACGGGCCGGTCGGCAGCACCGCCGCGCACCCGCGACGAGGCCCGGACACGAAATGAGCGAACGCATCCGCGCAAGCTACTGGCTGGAAACCGGCGACGACCCGCAGCGCGCCGCCGACACGATCGCCGGCGAGCAGTCGAGCGGCACCTTCGTCGCGCTGGCGATGGAAACGCCCGCGCTCAAGGCGCGCTCGGGGGCGCGCGTCGAGCGGCTCGAGGTGCTCGAGCGCGTGCGCGAGCCCAGCCTGCCCACGCCGGTGCGCGCACCCCACTACACCCGCTGCCTGCTGGAGCTGTCCTGGCCCATCGAGAACTTCGGGGCGTCGCTGCCGATGCTGATGGCCACGGTCGCCGGCAACCTGTTCGAGCTGCGCGCGGTCACCGGCCTGCGGATCCTCGATCTGCACTTGCCGCCGGCCTTCATGGCCGCGTACCCGGGGCCGGCCTTCGGCGTGGCGGGCACGCGCCGGCTGGCCGGCGTGGCGCGCGGCCCGCTGGTCGGCACCATCATCAAGCCCAGCGTGGGCCTGGACGCCCGGCAGACCGCCGAACAGGTCGCGGCGCTGGTCGAGGGCAGCATCGACTTCATCAAGGACGACGAGCTCCAGGCGGACGGCCCCCACTGCCCCTTCGAGGAGCGGGTGAAACGGGTGATGGCCGTCGTGAACCGCGCCGCCGATCGCAGCGGCCGCAAGGCGATGGTGGCCTTCAACCTGACCGGCGACCTCGACCAGATGCGCCGCCGCCACGACATCGTGCTGGCCGCGGGCGGCACTTGCGTCATGGCCTGCCTGAACGCGATCGGGCTGGTGGGGCTGCACGAACTGCGCCGCCATGCGCAGCTGCCGATCCACGCGCATCGCGCGGGCTGGGGCCACCTGAATCGCTCGCCCGCGCTGGGCTGGGACTATGCGCCCTGGCAGAAGCTGTGGCGGCTGGCCGGCGCCGATCACATGCACGTGAACGGGCTCGCCAACAAGTTCAGCGAGCCCGACGACAGCGTGATCGCCGCCGCGCGCGCGGTGCTGGCGCCGCTCTCGCCCGAGGCGCCGATGACCGCGATGCCGGTCTTCAGCTCGGGCCAGACCGGACTGCAGGCTGCCGGCACGCACGCGGCGCTGGGCTGCGCCGACCTGATCCACACCGCGGGCGGCGGCATCTTCGGGCACCCGCTGGGCGTCGCCGCCGGCGTCACGGCCATGCGCGAGGCCTGGGAGGCCGCGATGGCCGGCGAGCCGCTGGCCGCTCGCGCCGAGCGCAGCCAGGCCTTGCGCGCCGCGCTGGGGTTCTGGAAATGAGCCCGGCGAGCCCCCGCACCGGCAGGCTCGAAGATCCCGTGGCTGACGCCCTTGCCGCGGCAGACCGCCTGCCCGACGGCCTGCTGCTCGCCTACTACGGTGACGACTTCACCGGCTCGACCGACGCGCTCGAGGCGATGACCGCCGCGGGCCTGCCCACCGTGCTGTTCCTCGAGCCGCCCGCCCCCGATCCGTGGGCGCGTCTTCCCCGGTTGCTGGCGCGCTTCCCCGACGCCCGCTGCGTGGGCCTGGCGGGCTCGTCGCGCGCACGAGATCCCGCGTGGATGGACGCGCACCTGCCCGCCGCCTTCGACACGCTGGCCCGGCTCGGCGCGCCCATACTCCAGTACAAGGTCTGCTCGACCTTCGATTCCTCGCCCGCGGTCGGTTCGATCGGCAAGGCCATCGACCTCGGCGTGTCCCGAATGCCCGGCGACTGGTCGCCCTGCGTGGTCGGCGCGCCGCGGCTGGGCCGCTTCCAGGTCTTCGGCAACCTGTTCGCGGTGGCCGGCGGCACCGGCCATCGCCTGGATCGGCATCCGACGATGTCGTGCCACCCGGTGACCCCGATGGACGAGGCCGACCTGCCCCGGCACCTGGCCAGGCAGACCGCGCGGCCGATCGCGCTGGTGGACATGCTCGCGCTGCGGCGCGGCGATGCGCAGCCGCCCCGGCGCGTTTCGGGCGAGGTCCCGGCGGTCTTCATCGACGTCGTCGACGAGCAGACCCTCGCGCAGGCCGGCCGGCTGGTCTGGGAGCAGCGCGGCCCGGGCCTGTTCAGCGCTTCCTCGTCGGGCCTGGACTACGCGCTGACCGCCTGGTGGCGTGCCCGCGGCTGGCTGCCGGAGCCGCCCGGTCTGCCGCCCGCGGCGCCTGCGCCGGTCATCGCCGCGGTGAGCGGCAGCTGCTCGCCGGTGACCGCCGGGCAGATCCGCTGGGCGCGCGCGCACGGCTTCCGCACCGAACGACTGGACCTGGCCCGCGCGCTCGCCCGCGACGCGCGCGCGGCCGCGGCCGAGATCGCGCGCGCCGCGCGCGTCGCCGTCGATGCCCTCCGGGGGGGCGCCAGCGCGATCGTCTTCAGCGCCGAGGGCCCGGACGATCCCGCGGTGACCGGCTTCGACGCCGTCGCCGCAAGCGCCGGCCTGTCTCGCGGTGAGGCGGCCCGCCGGGTGGGGGAATGCCTTGCCGCGGTGATGCGCGGCATCCTCGCCGAGACGCGGCTGCAGCGGATCGTCGTGGCCGGCGGCGACAGCTCCGGCGAAGTCGCCTCGGCGCTGGGCATCGACGCGCTGACCGCGCAGGCGGCCATCGTGCCCGGCGCGCCGCTGTGCCGCGCCTGGAGCGCCGACCCGGCGCGCGACGGCCTCGAGATCGTGCTCAAGGGCGGACAGATAGGCGGCGACGACTTCTTCGGCAAGGCGCTGGGTCAGGCTTCACGCATTTGACAGGTGCGGCACGCACGACACCCGGCGCGGCGCGGCATGCAGAAACAGGAGAGAAACCCATGAGCAGGCTTGTCGATCGCATCGACCACATCGTTCTGACCGTCGCCGACATCGAGGCGGCCACCCGGTTCTACGAGCGCGCCTTCGGCTTCGAGCGGGAGTTCTTCCGCGGCCCGGAGGGCCAGCCCCGTCACGCGGTGCGCTGCGGGCAGTTCAAGATCAACCTGCAGGATGCGGCGACCGAGACGCCCACCAAGGCGCGGGTGCCCACGATCGGCGCCGGCGACTTCTGCCTGATCGCGTCAGTGCCGCTCGACGCGTTCATCGCGCATCTCGGGACCGAGGGCATCCCGATCGACACCGGCCCGGTGCCGCGCCGCGGCGCGCTCGGCCCGATCCGCTCGGTCTACCTGCGCGACCCAGACGGCAACCTGGTCGAGGTCGCGGAGTACCTGTGAGCGGCTTTCCGGATCATCCGCATGTCGAATCCGGCATGGCCTCGCGCTTCGCGCCGGGAGCGCATGGCATCATCGTCCGGGCACTGAACCCGGGTTCGCCCGGCCGGGAGACATTCCACCCATGAGCCTCGCCGAACAGGCGCTTGCAGGCGCCCTGTCCATCGCCGACCTGCGCCGGATCGCGCGCCGCCGCCTGCCGCGCGCCGTGTTCGAGTTCATCGACGGCGGCGCCGAAGACGAGCTCACGCTCGCCGGGAACCGCCGCGCCTTCGAGCGCCGGCGCATCGTTCGGCGCGTGCTGATCGACGTGTCCGAGCCGTCGATGCGCACCTCGCTGCTCGGCGCGCCCGCGGCAGCGCCCTTCGTGATCGCGCCGATGGGCTCGTGCGCGCTGGCCTGGCCAGAGGCCGATCTCGCCATCGCCCGCGCCGCCTGCGCGGCGGGCATTCCCTACACACTCTCCACGATGTCCACCACCAGCATCGAGCGGATGGCGAAAGCGGTGCAGGGCAGGCTCTGGTTCCAGCTCTACGTGCTGCGCGAGCAGGCGTCCACCGACAAGCTGGTCGAGCGCGCGGCGGCGGCCGGCTACGAGGCGCTGGCGGTCACCGTGGACCTGCAGGCCGGCGGCAAGCGCGAGCGCGACCTGCGCAACGGCATCTCGCTGCCGCCGAAGATGAGCGCGCGGCACGTCCTGGACGGCATGCTGCATCCCTCCTGGGCGCTGCAGATGCTGCGCGCCGGCCTCCCCCAGTTCGAGAACGTCCGCGGACTCCTGGGCGACGAGGGCGCCGGCCCGACCATCGCGGCGCGCGTCGGCCAGAACCTGAACCCGGCCTGGAACTGGGATGACCTGGCCCGCCTGCGCGACCGCTGGCCGCGCAAGCTGCTGGTCAAGGGCGTCGAGCACCCCGACGACGCCCGGCGCATGGTTTCCATGGGCGTGGACGCCCTCTGGGTCTCGAACCACGGCGGGCGGCAGCTCGACGGCGCGATCGCGTCGGCCGACGCCCTGCCCCGCATCGCCGACGCGGTGGGCGGCAAGGCCGAGATCCTGGTCGATTCCGGCGTTCGCCGCGGCATCGACGCGTTGAAGGCGCGCGCGCTGGGCGCCGGCGCCGTGGCGATCGGCCGCGCCGCGCTGTTCGGCGCGGCGGCCGGCGGCGAAGCCGGGGCGCGCCGCGCCATCGAGATCCTGACCGGCGAGCTCGCGCTCGCGATGAAACTGTCGGGCACGCCCGACATCGACTCGGTCGGGCGCGCGCTGCTCGACGGGGAACCCACCCAAGGAGGAGACTGAGATGTCGAAGAAGACGATGGCAGTTGTCGCCGCGGCCTGCACGGCCGCGCTGCTCGCGGCGGGCGCCGCCCACGCCCAGGACAAGAAGGTCAGGCTGCAGATGGCCAGCTCCTACGGCAGCACGCTGCCCATCCTGGGCGAAGCGGCCGCGGCCTTCGTCAAGAAGGTCGAGGCGGCCACCGGCGGATCGGTCCAGATCAAGTTCAACGAGCCGAACGCGCTGGTGCCGGTGCTGCAGTCCTTCGACGCGGTGTCGCAGGGATCGGTGGACTCCGCCTGGACCGCGTCGGCCTTCTGGTCGGGCAAGGACAGCGCCTACAACTTCTTCAGCAGCGTGCCCTTCGGCCCGGGCGCGGCCGAATACCTGGCCTGGCTGAGCTACGGCGGCGGCAAGGAGCTGAAGGCCGAGATGTACGGCCAGCACGGCATCCACTCGATCACCTGCGGCATGCTGCCGCCCGAGGGCTCGGGCTGGTTCCGCAAGGAGGTCAAGTCGCTCGACGAGCTGAAGGGGCTGAAGATGCGCTTTCTCGGGCTCGGCGCCAAGGTCATGGACAAGCTCGGGGCGGCCACCCAGCTGATCGCCCCGGGCGAGATCTACCAGGCCCTGCAGCTCGGCACGATCGACGCCACCGAGTTCTCGACGCCCGTCATGGACCTCAAGCTCGGCTTCTACCAGGTGGCGAAGTACTACTACCTGCCGGGCTGGCACCAGCAGACGACCGCGCTCGAGTTCCTGATCAACAAGAAGAAGTGGGACGCGATGTCGCCGGCGCAACGGGCCGCGATCGAGCAGGCCTGCGGCGACACCGTTCAGGAGACCGTCGCGCAGGGCGAGGCCACCCAGGCCGGCGCGCTGAAGGAGATCCAGGCCAAGGGCGTCGAGCTGAAGAAGTGGCCGCCCGAGTTCATCGCCGCCTTCGAGAAGACCTGGAAGGAGGTCATCGCCGAGGAATCCGCCAAGAACCCGAACTTCAAGCGCGTGCACGAGTCCTACGCGAAGTTCCGCGCGGAGTACGCGATCTGGCGCGAGTACGGCTACCTGAAGCAGTGAGTTCCGGCTACCGCCTCGGCGCACGCGAGGCGCTCGGCACGCCGGCCGCGGTGCTCGCGGCCGGCTACATCGGCTACGGCGCGCTGTCGGCCGACATCGGCCTGTCGCTCTGGAGCACGCTGCTGTCCACGATCGCGATCTGGGCGCTGCCCGGCCAGCTGATCCTGGTCGAGATGTCGTCGTCCGGCGCGCCGCTGATCGCGATCCTGCTGGCGGTCAGCTTCTCGGCGGTGCGCTTCCTGCCGATGACCGTGTCCCTGCTGCCGGTGCTGCGCGCACCGGCACACGGGCGCGTCAAGGAGTTCCTGGCGGCTCACCTGATCGCGATGACCGGCTGGATCGTGGCCATGCGCCGCGCGCCGGACCTGCCCGCGCACGACCGGATGCCCTACTTCGTCGGCTTCGCGCTGGCGCTCTGGCTGGCCTCGATCGCCGCCACCGGGGCCGGCTACCTGATCGCCGATTCGCTGCCCCCGGTCACGAAGGCCGCCTTCGTGTTCATGAACCCGGTCTACTTCCTGCTGCTGATGATCGGCGACGCCCGCACCCGGGTCATGGTCCTGTCGCTCGCCGGAGGTGCGGTCTTCGGCCCGCTGGTCTACCTGGTGACGCCGCAGTGGAGCGTGCTCGGCGGCGGCCTGATCGGCGGCACCGCCGCGTTCGCGATCCACCGGGCGAGCACGCGCCATGGCTGAGGCACTGATCGTGGCGATCTGCGGCGCCACCACCTACCTGTGGCGCGCGCTCGGGGTCGTGCTGTCGGGTCGCGTGCGCACCGACAGCGCGGTGTTCACCTGGGTCGGCTGCGTGGCCTGGGCGATGATCGCCGGACTCACAATGCGCATCCTGCTGATGCCGGCCGGCGTGCTGGCCGAGACCACGTTGCCCGAGCGGGCGATCGGCTGCGCGGTGGCGCTGCTGTGCTACTTCGTGCTGAGCCGGCGCAACCTGTTCCTCGGCGTGGGCTCGGCCTTTGCGACGATGATCGTGCTCACGCTGTTGCACCGGGCTTGATCCGGAGCAAGACCCTCTTGCGGACGGGCACCGAGCATCGGTCAGACCCCTCCGTCGCGAAAACATCCTGCCTCCCGACACTTCCGCATGAACATCGCCAGTTTCGACGACCTGCTCCAGGCCGCCCGCAGCCAGCCCGAGCCGCAACGCCTGCTCTTCGTGTTCGCCAACGTCGAGTTGCCGGACAAGCCCACCGCCGAGCAACGCGCCGCGTTCGAGGCGGGGCGCGGCGGCTCGCTCGCGCCGGTGATGTGCGTGGACAAGTCGCCTGCGGAACTGCCCGACTTCGCCACGCTGGTCGGCGAGTCGGAGCAGTTCGGGCAGTCCTGGGCGCTGGTGTTCGCCGCGGCACTCTCGGGGCACAACGGCCGCGCGCCGGCCGATTCGGACATCGACAAGGCGCTCGAGCGGATGGTGGCGTCCATCAAGGGCGGCGCGATCGGGTCGATGATCCCTTTCGACCGTCACGGCCAGGTGCTGATGCTCAACGGCGGCTGACCGGCCCGGCTCCGCGCCGCGCTTGACGACCGTCAAGCCAGGCGGCGTCGGCGCGCTCAGAATGATCGGCAGGGGGCGGCGTTCCAAGGGGGGCCGGCCACCTGGGTCACAGGAAACGCGCATGGCAGGCGGGGGCAGGACATCATGCAACGCATCCATCGACGCGACCGCGTCCGGTTCCCGCTGCTTCTGCCGGTCCTGCTGATCCTGGCCGCGTGCGGCGGTGGCGGCGACGGCGTTCCCGTCCCGCCTCCGCCGGACCTTTCCGGCGTCTGGGCCGGAACCTGGCAAGGCTCCGACCCGGTGGCGGGCCGGGTGAGCGGCACCTTCGAGGCGGTGCTCGCGCAGGGCGACCGCTCGGTTTCCGGCACGGCCACGCTGCTCGGCGACGTCGACTGCATGGACGGTGTCGTCGCCGGCGGCGTCGACGCGGACAGCGTGGTGAGCGGCACCTACGACCGCAGCCCCTGCGTGCTGAACACCTGGACGCTGACCGCCATCGACATCGAGGCGAACATCGCCTCCGGCACCTGGGGCCAGCCGGCCGCCGGCGCGAGCGGCAGCATGACCGGCCGCCGGATCGCGGTGCCGGGTGGCCCGCGCGTGCGCTTCGCCCACCCGCCCTCGGGCGTGACCGGCACGATCGTCACCCTGGCGGGCACCGGGTTCGGCGCCCCGCCGGCCGACAACGCGGTCACCTTCGGGCTGCCGACCGCGACCGTGCTGTCGGCGGGTCCGACCACGCTGGTGGCTCGCGTGCCCGACGGCGCGGGCCTTGCGCCGGTGGCCGTCACGGCGCCCTCGGGCGTCGCGTTGTCGCCGCGCGCCTTCGATCCGGCACCTCGCTCGCCCGGGATGGTCGCGGCCGGGTCGATCGAAACCGGCCTGCAAGGCGCGCAAGGCATCGCCTTCGGCCCGGGCGGCACGAAGGCCTATCTCGCGACACCGGGGTTCGGCGGGACCCCTGGCGCCGTCGCGGTGCTCGACACGGTCCGGCGCAAGCTGGTCGTGGTTCCACCCGCCCCGCTGCCGGCGCCCGCCGCACCGACGGCGCTGGTCGCCAGCCCGGACGGCAAGCGCGTCTACGTCGCCGCGGGCGCAGCGGGCGTGCTGGTGCTCGATGCCGCGCTCGGCTCGGTCATCGACCGGATCGACGCGCCGGCCGGCGGCACGCTCTACGACAATCCGCAAGGCATCGCGCTGAGTCCCGACGGGCGGCGGCTCTATGTGACCGACAACCGAGAGGGCGGTGTGCTGTCGATCGTCGACCTGAGCTCGCGCGCGATCGTCACCGTGCCGATGGGCGCGGCCGAGGTGCCGCTCGGAGTCGCCGTTCATCCGGACGGCACGAGACTCTTCGTCGCGGTCGCCGATGCCGCGCTGTCCGGTGGCGACACGGTCCGCATGCTCGATGCGCTCGGCGGCCAAACCATCCTGACGCTGCCGGCGGGCCGGCGGCCCACGGGCCTGGCGATCACGCCGAACGGCGCGTGGCTGCATGCCACCAATCAGCTCGACGGCACGGTCGATGTCTTCGACGCGAACACCGGCTCGGCCCAGGGCAGCTTCGCCCCCGGCCTCGGGCCGACCGGCATCGCGGCCTCCCCGGACGGCACCCGGGTCCTGATCGCGCTGAAGGACGACTTCACCGTCAGCGCCTGGCTGGTGGGCGGCGGCGAATCGGCACGGGTCCAGCTCGGGTCGGCGCCCCCCGTCGGCATCGCGATCGCGCCCGACGGCCGTGTCGCCTACGTCGCGAGCCCTGCGCGCGAGGAGGCCCTGGCGATCGGCGACCTGCAGACGCTCACCGTGTCGAAATCGGGCACCGGCATCGGTACCGTCACCTCGAGCCCGACAGGCATCGACTGCGGCATTGCCTGCATCGCCAGCTTCGATCGCGACACGGTCGTCACCCTGCACGCCGTGCCGGCCTCCGGCTCGGTGTTCGGCGGCTGGACCCCCGATGGCAATGCCGACTGCAGCGACGGCGTCGTCACGATGAGCAGCGCGGTTTCGTGCACTGCGATCTTCAATGCGCTCGAGCCGCCGAGCGCGGCGATCGCCGCGCCGGGCTGCTTCATCGCGACCGCCGCCTGGGGCAGCCCGATGGCCGACGAGGTCGCCACGCTGCGCCGCTTCCGCGACGAGGTCCTGCTGCGAAGCGATGCCGGCCGCGCCTTCGTCCGCGCCTACTACCGCCTGTCGCCGCCGATCGCCGACTTCATCCGCGAGCGCGCGCCGCTGCGCGCGGCCGTGCGTGTCGCGCTGTGGCCGGTCGTGAAGGCGGTGGCCCATCCGCTCGAGGCCCTCGGCCTCGGCATGCTGATGCTCGCCGCGCCGCTGCTGGTGCGCCGGAGGACCCGCGGGAGCGTGTAAAGTCCGGCGCATGCCCGGATCCCCCCATCCTGCCGCAGGGCCGATGCCCCGGTGGCTCGGCGTTCTCGTGCTGCTCGCGATCGCCGCCACCTTCGGTGCCAATCACGTGGCGGCACGCCTTGCTTTCGATCACGGCACCAGCGTCAGCACCGCGGTGGCGGTGCGATCGCTCGGCACGGCCCTGTTCGTGCTGGTACTGCTGCGTCTGTCGCGGGTGCCGCTGGGCATCCCGGGGCCCACGCTGCGCCGCGGCCTGCTGATCGGCGTGCTGATCGCGGTGCAGAGCTACTGCCTGTACTCGGCGGTGGCGCGGATCCCGGTGGCGCTGGCCCTGCTGGCCTTCAATACCTTCCCGATCATGCTCGGCCTGGTGTCCTGGCTGGCGGGCGGCGAGCGACCGGCGCGGCGCACCCTGATCGCGATGCCGGTAGCGCTGCTCGGGCTGGCCATCGCGCTGGACGTGACCGGTGTCGGCAATCGCGCCGCGGGCGCGGCGGGCACCGCCGGCGCCTCCTTCACGGCGATGCTGCCCGGCGTGGGCTTCGCGATCGGCGCGTCGATCTGCTTCGGCGTGGCGCTGCACCTGATCGGGCGATGGCTGCCCGCGATCGACGGCCGCCTGCGCACGCTGATGTTCATGGTGGTCGTGGCAGTCGTCACGATTTCGGCCGGCGCCGCCACCACCGGCTTCCACTGGCCCGCGGACGCTACCGGCTGGACCGGCCTCACGCTGCTCACCGTGCTCTACGGCACCGCGATCACCGGCCTGTTCGTGGTGCTGCCCCGCCTGGGCGCCGTGAACAACGCCGCGATCATGAACTTCGAGCCAGTGGCCGCGCTGGCCATGGCCTGGGCGGTGCTGGGCCAGACCGTGTCCGTGGTCCAGCTCTTCGGTGGCGCGATCGTGATCGGCGCGATCGTCTACCTGAGCACCGGCCCCCGACCGGGCCGAGGCTAGAGCCTGTTCACACTACGATCGTCCCTGCGTGAACCCCGATCAAAATCAAGGGTTTGCCTTCGCCGAGGGGCGACACTCCCGCCATGGCTGCCTTCAATACCGAAACCGTCACCGACGTCCACCACTGGGACGACCGGCTCTTCAGCTTCCGCACCACCCGCGACCGCTCGCTGCGCTTCCACAACGGCCACTTCGTCATGCTGGGGCTCGAGGTCGACGGCCGACCGCTGATGCGCGCCTACAGCATCGCCAGCGCCAACCACGAGGATCATCTCGAGTTCCTGAGCATCAAGGTACCCAACGGCCCGCTGACCTCGCGCCTGCAGCACCTGAAGGCGGGCGACACCGTGCTGGTGAGCCGCAAGCCCACCGGCACCCTGGTCGCGTCCGACCTGCTGCCGGGCAAGCGGCTCTGGCTGCTGGCCACCGGCACCGGCCTGGCGCCCTTCATGAGCATCGTCAGGGATCCCGAGGTCCACGAGCGCTTCGAGAAGGTGATCCTGGTGCACGGCGTGCGGCGGGTCAGCGAACTCGCCTATGCCGACTACCTGCAGCACGGGTTGCCGCAGGACGAGTTCCTCGGCGAGATGGTCCGCGAGAAGCTGCTGTACTACCCCACCGTGACCCGCGAGCCCTTCCGCAACCAGGGCCGCATCACCACGCTGCTCGATTCCGGCAAGCTCGCAGCCGATCTGGGCCTGCCGCCGATCTCTCCGGCCGGGGACCGCTTCATGCTGTGCGGCAGCGCCGCGATGCTGGCCGACCTGCGCCACCTGCTCGACGCGCGCGGCTTCCAGATCTCGCCCCAGACCGGCCACCCCGGCCACTACGTGATCGAGAAGGCCTTCGCCGAGAAGTAGGCGCAAGGTCTTCGTCTATTCCGGAAATTCACGTGAATTCCCCGAAATTCGACCCCTGATCGCGCAAGATGTCATTCGCATTCGACAGAATGCATTTGCATAAAAACAACATTTCTGCCATACTCCCCTCGCTCCACCCACGACACAGCGAGGCAATCCACTCATGTGCGGATTTGCGGGTGAAGCCCGCTTCGGCTCTGCCACCGCCGACATCGGCGTCGTCGCCCGGATGGGCGAAGTCCTCCAGCCCCGTGGCCCCGACGCATCGGGCGCCTTCCAGCACGGCGGCATCGCGCTGGCCCATCGCCGGCTGCGCATCATCGATCTCTCGGAGACCGCCCAGCAGCCGATGACCGACCCGGGCCTGGGGCTCACCGTCGTCTTCAACGGCTGCATCTACAACTACCGGGCACTCAGGCGCGAGCTGGAAGCCCTCGACTACCGCTTCTTCTCCGATGGCGACACGGAAGTGGTGCTCAAGAGCTTTCACGCCTGGGGGCGCGATTGCGTCAATCGCTTCCACGGCATGTTCGCCTTCGCGATCTTCGAGCGCGACAGCGGGCGGCTCACGCTGGCGCGCGACCGATTCGGGATCAAGCCGCTCTACCTGACCGAAGCCACGGGGCGCCTGCGCTTCGCGTCCTCGCTGCCGGCGCTGCTCGCCGGCGGTGGCATCGACACGGCGGTCGACCCCGCGGCGCTGCACCACTACATGAGCTGGCATGCGGTGGTCCCGCCCCCGCTCACCCTCCTGGCCGGCGTGCGCAAGCTGCCGCCGGCCACCGTGGCCACCTGGGACGCCGAGGGCCGCTGCGAGACCGGGCGCTTCTGGGGCCTGAAGGTGCAGGCCGACCCTGCGCTGGCCGCCTTGCCTGTCGACGAGCGCGAGCGCATGGTCGAGGACGCCCTTCGCACCGCGGTGCGCCGCCGGATGGTGGCCGACGTGCCGGTCGGCGTGCTGCTCTCGGGCGGCGTGGATTCCAGCCTGATCGTCGCGCTGCTGGCCGAGGCCGGCCAGCACGACCTGCGCACCTTCTCGATCGGCTTCGAGGCCGCCGGCGGCGAATCGGGCGACGAGTTCGTCTACTCCGACCTGGTGGCCAGGCGCTTCGGCACCCGTCACGCGCAGATCCGGATCCCGACCTCGGAGCTGATGGGCGCGCTGCCCGGAACGATCGCCGCGATGAGCGAGCCCATGGTCAGCTACGACAACGTGGCCTTCTACCTGCTGTCGCGGGAGGTCTCGAAGCACCTGAAGGTGGTCCAGAGCGGCCAGGGTGCCGACGAGGTCTTCGCCGGCTACCACTGGTATCCGAAGCTGACCGACAGCGCCGACCCCACCGGCGACTACGCGCGCGCCTTTTTCGATCGCGGCCACGCCGAGTACCTGGACACGGTCGGCGAGGCCTTCGCCACCGACGATCACAGCCGCGCCTTCCTCGAGCGCGAGTTCGCCGCCGGCCACGGCGGCAGCGCGGTCGAGAAGGCCCTGCACCTGGACACCACGGTCATGCTGGCCGACGACCCGGTCAAGCGGGTCGACAACATGACGATGGCCTGGGGTCTCGAGGCGCGCGTGCCCTTCCTCGATCACGAGCTGGTCGAGCTGGCAGGCAGGCTGCCGGTCGAGGACAAGCTCGGCGACGGCGGCAAGGGCGTGCTGAAGTCGATCGCGCGCAGGCTGGTCCCGCACGAGGTGGTGGACCGCCCCAAGGGCTACTTCCCGGTGCCCATCCTCAAGTACATCGACGGCCCGGTGCTCGACATGGTGCGCGACACGCTCGGCAGCCGGGCGGCCCGCGAGCGCGGGCTGTTCCGCCCCGAGGCGGTGGCGCGTCTGCTCCAGGCGCCCTCCGAGCACATCACCCCGCTGCGCGGCTCCAAGCTCTGGCAGGTCGCGCTGCTGGAATTCTGGCTGCAGGCCCGCGGGCTCTGAACCGGCCGGCGCCGCGGCCCGCCCGCCGCGGCAAGGAGAACACCATGACGAACATCGGAACCGCCGACGACCGCGACCCCATGGATCCGGTCCGCATGACCTCGCTCAAGCACTGGGGCGCGCTGCCCGAGGGCGCCGGCGAGCGGATGCGCGACGAGGCCACCGTCGACTGCGGCTGGGGCCGGCTGGTCTTCGGCCAGACCTATGCGTCGCCGGAGCGGCTCGCCGAAGAGATCCGCCGCGAGGCGCCGGGCCGGCGCGACGTCGCGCTCTACATCCGCGATCCGCACGTGGTGATCGCGCTGGCGCCGCAGCAACTGTTCCTGGACCCCTCGCACACCTTCCGGCTGGCGCTGCGCAAGGGGCCGGCCGGCGATCCGGTCTGCAGCGGC
Source organism: Zeimonas arvi (assembly GCF_008039575.1). Classification (GTDB taxonomy): domain Bacteria; phylum Pseudomonadota; class Gammaproteobacteria; order Burkholderiales; family Burkholderiaceae_E; genus Zeimonas; species Zeimonas arvi. The sequence goes on from NZ_VDUY01000001.1 coordinate 495,164, forward strand.
ATCGCGATCCGCAGCGCGCGTCCCGAGGACGAGCCGGCAGTCAACCGCATCTACCTGTCGCGTTCGATGGTGCCGGTGCGCGCAGGCTTCTTCGCCGACGCGCGCCGCGACCCTTCGCTCGAGCTGCTCGTGGCCGAGGACGCCGACAGCGGCGCGATCCTCGGCGGCGTCACCGGCGTGGACCACGTGGCCGCCTGCGACGATCCCGACGGCGGCTCGAGCCTGTGGTCGCTGACCGTCGACCCGCAGGGCACGCGGCCCGGCGTGGGCGAGGCGCTGGTCCGGGCGCTCGCAGCGCGATTCGGCGAGCGCGGGCGCGGTTTCATGGACCTCTCGGTGATGCACGACAACGCCGAGGCGATCGGGCTCTACGAGAAGCTCGGCTTCGAACGGGTGCCGGTCTACTGCGTGAAGAACAAGAACCCGATCAACGAGAAGCTCTTCGTCGGCCCCGACAGCTTCGCCGGGCTCAACGTCTACGCGCGCATCCTGGTCGACGAGGCCCGCCGCCGCGGCATCGGCGTGGAGGTCATCGACGCCGAGCACGGCTACTTCAGGCTCGGCCACGGCGGCCGCACGATCACCTGCCGGGAATCGCTCTCCGAACTGACCAGTGCGGTGGCCATGAGCCGCTGCGACGACAAGCGCGTCACGCGCAGGCTGCTCACCGGCGCCGGACTGCGCATGCCCGACCAGATCCCGGCTGGCGACGACGAATCGCTGCGCGCCTTTCTCGATCGGCACGGCCGCGTGGTCGTCAAGCCGGCGCGCGGCGAACAGGGCCATGGCGTGAAGGTCGACCTTCGCAGCCTCGGAGAAGTGAAGGCAGCCATCGACCAGGCCCGCCGCCATTGCGAGGACGTGATCGTCGAGGAGCTGGTGCCCGGCGAGGACTTGCGCATCGTGGTCATCGACTACCAGGTGGTGGCCGCCGCCACCCGCAGGCCGGCCCGGGTGATCGGCGACGGCGAGAACACGGTGCGCAGGCTGATCGACAAGCAGAGCCGCCGGCGCCAGGCGGCCACCGGCGGCGAGAGCGCCATCCCGCTCGACGCGGAGACCGAGCGCTGCGTGATGGCCGGCGGCAAGACCATGTCCTCGGTGCTGGCGCCGGGCGAAACGCTGATCGTGCGCAGGACGGCCAACCTGCACACCGGCGGCACGATCCATGACGAGACCGCGCGCCTGCACCCGAAGCTGGCCGAGGTCGCGATTCGCGCGGCGCGCGCGCTGGAGATCCCGGTCGTGGGCTTCGACCTGATGGTGCCCGACGTGACCGGCGACGACTACGCGATCATCGAGGCCAACGAACGGCCGGGCCTCGCGAACCACGAACCGCAGCCGACGGCCGAGCGCTTCGTCGACCTGCTGTTCCCGCAGACGAGGACCGGATCATGACGACGAACCTTCCCGCCGGGCGCGCGCCCGCCAACGCCTCGGTCATCGACCGGGCCTATCTTCTCGACATCCTCGGCCGGCTGCTCGCCACCCCGAGCCCGTCGGGCATGACCGACCAGATCGTGCTGACCGCCTCCCAGGAGCTCGACAAGCTGGGCATTCCCTTCAGCCTCACGCGGCGCGGCGCGATCCGCGCCGACCTGGAAGGCGTGCGCCACAGTCCGGACCGCGCGATCGTGGCGCACCTGGATACGCTGGGCGCGATGGTCAAGCAGCTCAAGCCCAACGGCCGGCTCGAGGTGGTGCCGATCGGGCACTGGTCGGCGCGATTCGCCGAGGGCGCGCGCTGCACCGTGCACGGCGACGACGGCCGCTACTTCCGCGGCACGATCCTCCCGCTGAAGGCCTCCGGCCACACCTACAACGAGCAGATCGACACCCAGCCGGTCGGCTGGGAGCAGGTGGAGCTGCGGCTCGACGAGCGCAGCCACTCGATCGACGACCTGGTGAAGCTCGGGGTGAACATCGGCGACACGATCTCGATCGATTCGCAGCCCGAGTTCTGCGACAACGGCTTCGTCAACGCGCGCCACATCGACGACAAGGCGGGCGTGGCGGCGCTGCTGGCGGTCGCCAAGGCCTGCCGCGACACCGGCGCCCGGCTGCCGGTGGACTGCCACCTGCTGCTCACGATCTCCGAGGAGACCGGCGTGGGCGCCTCGCACGTCCTGCACGGCGACGTGGCCGAGCTGGTGTCGATCGACAACGGCACGATCGCGCCGGGCCAGAACACCTGCGAGTACGGCGTCACCGTCTCGATGCAGGATTCGTCAGGCCCCTTCGACTGGCACCTGACCCGCCACCTGCTGGGGCTCGCGCGCGATCACCGGATCGAGCACAGCCGCGACGTGTTCCGCTACTACCGCAGCGATGCGGCCGCGGCGGTCGAGGCCGGCAACGACATCCGCACCGCGCTGGTCTGCTTCGCGCTCGACGCCTCGCACGGCTACGAACGCACGCACGTGGATTCGCTGATGGCGCTCGCCGACCTGCTGTTCGCCTACGTGACCAGCGAGCCGCTGTTCCGTCGCGATGCGCTGCGGCTGGGCCCGGTCGCGGACTTCCCGACCCCGCCTCCGCTGCCCGACCGGCCCTCGGACGATCCTGCGGTGGCCGACCAGGCGCCGCCGCGCCAGCCCGGCTCCGAATTCACGCCACGGGGATGAGGCCCTGGGGATGACGCGCTAGCAGGCTGTTGAATTTCGCCGCGATGCGAGTGCGACGATCGGTTTAGCGAGCGTTTTGGATGAACTTTGGCATCCAGATGGATCGATTAGAGCGCGCTGCGCGCCGAGAAGGCGAGCATCGGCTGCTGGTTGCCGAGTCATGCCGCACCTCCTTGCGGTACCGCACTCAGTATTCGCGCCATTCGGACGAGATTCGAGGCGGTCATCGTCAGCTTGAAGTGCTGGTCGACGTTGCGGATGCCGCGGTAGACGGTCTGCCGGATGCGCCCCACCGTCTTTCCCCAGCCGAAGTGCTCCTCGATGCGCTTGCGCTTGGTCTGGCTGAGCCGGTAGCCCTCGTGACGCGTGGTGCGCCCGTCAATGGCGCTACGCCGATGCCCCGAGCCGTTACTCGCCACATGAGGCGTCACCTGCCGGCGGCGGCACGCCTCGATGAAGTCACGCGTGTCGTAGGCCTTGTCGGCACCCACCGTCCGCGGCCTGCTTGCCGGCACCGCGTCGAGCATCGCCAGCGCTGCGGCGCGCTCTCCGAATCCGTCGGCGTGCGTGACGATGGTGCCCACCACCAACCCCGAGCGGTTCTCCATCAGCACATGGCCTTGGTAGGCCAGGATCGCTGCGGTGTTGTGGCTCTTCCGGTACTGCCGCGCATCCGGGTCGGTCGTGCTCGCGTGCGTGTCGTTGCTGCGCCGAGTGCCCTTCCAATTCGCCTGTGCATTACGTCCCGGGCCGCTCGCGTCCGAGTCGTCGCTGCCGTCCTTCGGCCTGAAGCTCTTGTGGCTGGCCCACGCCTGGATCAGCGTGCCGTCCACCGAGAAGTGCTCCTTCGAGAGCAGTCCGGCCTTATCAGCCAGCGTCATCACTTCAGTGAAGAACGCCTCGACCACCTCATGCTCGAGCAGCCGGTCGCGGTTCTTGGAGAACACCGAGTGGTCCCACACCGCATCGTCGATCGCCAGTCCTACGAACCAGCGAAACAGCAGGTTGTAGCGGATCTGCTCCATCAGTTGCCGCTCGCCGCGAATCGAGTAGAACACCTGCAGCAGCAGCGCGCGCACCAGCTTCTCGGGGGCAATCGATGCGCGCCCCGTGTCGGCATAGATCGTATTGAACAGGCCATTGAGCCGCGTAAGACCCTCGTTAACCAGCTTCTGGATCGCACGCAGCGGGTGATCGGTCGGCACGAAATCATCGAGCTTGGCGAACATGAACAGCGCCTCTTGCACCGCATCCGATCCACGCATCCTCAACCTCGCAAGGCATCGACCATGACCGGATTATCCCGATCGATACGGTGCAGAGCTACAAGTTCTTGCGGGCGAATTTCAACAGCCTGCTAGAGCTTGTCGGCGTACATCCGCGAATCGGCCAGCTTCATCAGCGCATCGAGCGTCACCGATGCGTCGGTCGCGACCGCGTGACCGATGCTGGCCGACACCACGCCGGGCGGCAGCCCGCCGACGACGATCCCGTCCAGGGCCGCGCGCAACCTGTCGCAGATCGCCGCCGCCTGGGCGGCCTCGTCCAGGTCGTCGAGCAGGACCACGAACTCGTCCCCGCCGACCCGGGCCACCGTGTCCGAGGGGCGCACCGCCGCGCCCATCAGGCCGGCCACGCGCATCAGCACCGCGTCGCCCGCGTCGTGGCCCCAGGTGTCGTTGACCTCCTTGAAGCGGTCGAGGTCGATGAGCGCAATGCCGATCATTGCCCCCTTGCGCCGCAGGCGTCGCCGGGCCGCTTCGAACCTGTCCTCGAGAAGATATCGGTTGGCGAGCCCCGTCAGGTTGTCGTGGTGCGCCCGGTAGGCCAGCTCCCGCTCGGCCTCCTTGCGCGCGGTGATGTCGCGCGCGATCACCACCAGCAGGCGGTCGGACAGTCTGCCGTCTCGGACCGCGCGAACGAAGCGGGTCTCCACCGGGTAGCGGCCGCCGTCGCGTCGCAGGTGCTCGCATTCGCTGACGATCCAAGGCTTGCCGTCCCGCAAGGCATCGATGATCCGGACCAGGTTCCTGCGGTCGTAGGCGGGCGAGACCCGGGCCGGACCGAGCCTCCCGATCTCCTCGTCCCCGCATCCGATCCGCTGCAGGCCGCCCGCATTCGCGTAGACGACCCGGTCGGCGTGCACGTCGAACAGATAGGCTTCCTCGACGGCGGCATCGAGCATGTCGCCGATCGCGATCCGCTCCTCGTCGCGCCTGCGCAGCCCGATGATCTCCGCGGCGGTGTCCGCCAGCTGCGCGAGCAGGCGGCGCCCGGCATCGTCGAGCCGCCGCGGCTGCCGGTCGAGCACGCACAGGGTGCCGATCGTGAAGCCGCCCGAGCGAATCGGCGCGCCGGCGTAGAAGCCGATGAAGGGCTCGCCGAGAACGAGGGGGTTGTCGGCGAAGCGGGGATCGGCGGCGGCATCTTCGACCACCATCGGCTCGGCGGCGAGGATCGCCCAGGCGCAGAACGCGTCCTGGCGCGGCGTTTGCCTGGCCTCCAGCGGACCCGCAACCGACTTGAACCACTGCCTGTTCGCGTCGACCAGCGACAGCAAGGCCTGGCGGGTCCCGAGGTGCTCGCGGGCGATCGCGGTCAGGCGGTCGAACACCGGCTCGGGCGGGGAATCGAGAAGTCCCAGATCGCACAGGTGCGCGACCCGCGCCGAATCGTCTCCCGGAATCGGGGGCAGCACTCGGTCGGCGGGCTGTGGCATCGGGCAATCCTTTCGGGCCCGAACAACCGGGCTGCTTGCCGCCCGGCATTCCAGGGCGTGCGGCCAGTCTAGCGCGGTCGCCGGCCCGCGGCGGGCTCGCCGGATCGCCGGCGCGACCGCGGCACCGGGCGGCGGGCCCCCCACAGGCAGACGCCCAGCACCGACAGCGAGGCGAGCATGGCGCCCGAAATCCCGGTCAGCAGCAGCTGGGTGGCCCCACCCAGTTCTCCGATGTGCAACGGATACATCAGCTCATACAGGCGGGTGCCGGGATCGAGCTCGTCGTGCCGTGTCACCCGCAGCACCTCGGCCGTGCGCGGATCCAGCCAGACCATGGACAGCCCGTTCGGATGCGTCTCGCCCGGCAGCCGCTTGCGCACGCGCACCGGCCGCGCCGGATCGGCGGGCACCTCCACGTAGCCGGGCTGCCCGCCCGGCAGGGCCAGGTCGGCCGCGGCGACCAACCGATCGATCGACGGCAGGTGCCGATGCGGCGGTTCGAAAGCGACGGCCGGCAACGACGGCGGAACAAGGGGCGCTTCTCCCGCAATCGCGCTGACGAAACCCGAGACCGGCCGCCACGCCATGTAGACGCCCGACAGCAGGCTGCTGGCGATGATCAGGCCCGCCAGAGCACCGCCGACCCGATGAAGATCGAAAAGCAGCCGGACCTGTCCTGCCCCCGGTTGCACGCGAAACGCCGAACTCCAGCCCGCCGGCCACCAGAGCCAGTAGCCGCTCGCGATCAGCAGCAGGCCGCCCAGGCCGGCGGCCGCCAGCACCGCCCGGCCGGCCTGGCCCGACAACAGCTCGGCGTGCAGTTCGAACAGCCAGTCGAACCAGGCGCCGGTCCCCTTGCGCTCGCCGAGCAGGCGCCCGGTGTACGGATCGACGAACACCCGCCCGTGCCAGGTGCCATCGACATGGACGATCAGGCTCTCGTCGTCCGCTCGAGGCGGCCGGTAGACGAACGACGCGCCATCCCCGAAACGTGCCACGAGACCGGCATGGATCGCGTCGAGCCCTCGTCTCGCCTGGCCCGGCTCGACGACGAACAGTTCCCGCCCGAGCGCCCGGTCGACAGGCTTGCCGACGATCAACAGCAAGCCGGTCAGGCCCTGCAGCAACAGCGGGACGAGCAGCACGAGCCCAAGCCAGCGGTGGAGGCTGCGCAGCAGCGAACGCGACCGCTTCATGTCGGGTGCACCATCGCAACCGGAACCATCCTGGGCCCTGCGCGCGGAACGCCGCGGAATCAGAACGCCATCTGCGCGCTCAGGCGCAGCGTGCGTGGCAGTCCCTGGGCGAGATAGCCGGCGCCGGCCGCTGCCCAGTAGTTCCGGTCGGTCAGGTTCTCGATGTTCGCTCGCAAGACGACCGGCCTGCCATCGAACTTCGTCCGCCAGGCAGCGCCAAGATCGACGCGGGTGAAGCTCCCGATCTCGCCCTGATTGAGGTTGTTCACCATGCGCGCACCCACGTGGAACACACCCGCGCCGACCGACAGGCCGGGCAGGGCCTCGACGCGGTAGTCGACGTAGAGGCTGGCCGTGAACTCGGCAGTGTTCTCGGGCCGCTTGCCGACGAGGGCCGGGCTGGTCGAGCGCACCACCTCGGCATCGAGCAGCTGCGTCGAGGAATAGAAGGACAGCCGGCGCGTCAGCTCGCCGCTCGCAGCCAGCTCGAGGCCGCGGTAGCGCGCCTCGCCGTTCACCGAGTAGACGTTGGTCGCAGGATCGATGCCGGCGCTGGGTCGGTCGATCTCGAACAGCGAGGCCTGCACCAGCGCGCCGCCGACCTCGGCTTTCGCGCCGACTTCGCGCTGCTTCGTCCTGACCGCGGGAAACACCTGCGCGGGGTTGGCCGCCGACAGCGGCGCCTGGCCACCCTCCTCCAGACCCTCGATGTAGCTGGCGTACAGGTTGACTCGCGGCGCCAGCCGGTAGCCGACGGAAACGGCCGGAGTCGTCTCGCTGGTCTCGTAGACAGAGGTCGGCGACACGTTGCGGTAGTCGATCCAGCGCACGCCGACCGAGCCGCTCCAGTTGCCCCAGCTCATCCTGTCGTGAACGTAGAGGCCGCGGTCGTTGATACGGGTGCGCGGCGCCGGTGCACCCAGCGTCACGGTCGGCGCGGCGAGCGCCACCGGGTCGTAGAGGTTCTGCGGCTGGGCGAAGCTGGTGAAGGCCCCGGAGGTCTGCTCCCTGCGATTGTCGACCCAGCCGAAGGTCAGCTCATGCGACAACCCGCCGGCGTCGAACATTCCCAGGACTTCGGTGCGCAGCATCCGGTTGTCGTAGTCCTGGCAGCACTGGACGAAGGTGAAGGCCTGGCCGGCGCCGGTGACGAGGTCGTAGTTTCGGATGTCGGTGAAGTTGCGCCGCGGCCGCTCGGTCTCGGCAGACCCGACCTCGACGGTCCAGATCCAGTTGTCCGACAGCGAGTAGTCCGAGCGCAGCAGCAGGTTGGTCGCGTTGGCTTCGTAGCGCGCCCAGTCGGCGGTCAGCAGCTTCGTCGGATTGGGCAGCCTGGGGATCGGCACGACGCCGTCGACCGCCGGCAGCAAGCGAACGGATGCCTGCTCGACCGAATCCTGCCGAACGTGCTCGAGGTCGGCCTTCAGCAGCCACCGGTCGGTGACCCGCCAGTCCAGCGCTGCGGAGGCGAAGCTGCGCGAGCCTTCGAAGCCGTGGATGCCCTCGCGCTGGCGCGAGTCGGCGAGATTGACGCGCCAGCCGAAGCTGCCGTCCTCGCTGCGGCGCGCTAGGTCGCCGTGGATGCCCAGCGCGCCGTGCTGGTTGCCGGTGAGCGTGAGCGTCGTGACCGGATCCGGGCCCGCGCGCCTGGTGACCAGGTTGACGATGCCCGAGGGCGGCACCAGGCCATAGTAGAGGCCGGAGGAGCCCTTCAGCACCTCGATCCGCTCCTTGTTCTCGATCGGCAAGTCGATCAGGTTGATCACCGGCAGCGAACCGTTCATCCGGTAGTTCGACCGGTTCTCGACCGTGATGCCGCGGATCGCGATGTTGCTGTAGATCGTCGGGCCGAGCTGCGAGCGGGTGACGCCGGCCGTGTTCTTCAGCGCCTCGTAGATCGTCGTGGCCTGCTGCGCCTCGATCACCGCGGCAGGCACCACGTCGACCGACAACGGCACGTCGATGACGTCGCGATCGCGGAACACGCCGGTCTGGGTAGACACGCCACGCCAGCTGCCGGCCGACTCGCCGGTGACGGTCACCGCCTCGAGCTCTCGCTCTCCGGTGGTCTGGGCGTTCGAGATCGACGGGATGGAGGCGGCGGCGGTTGCTGCGATCAGCACGGCCGCCGCGGCGTTGCGGTCTGCGGGCATGGTGACTCCTGGATTTATTACGAATCTTAATGAGAACGATTCGCAATCGTATCACAGGAACCGCCCCGCCGTTCCAGCGGCGGGAGGCGCGCCTTCGCCGCGCCGGTCAGCTGCCGCGCGCCTGCCCGAAGGCCGCCAGCAGCGCGTCGGCGCCCTGCGCGCCGCTCACGCCGAGCTTGCCGTCGATCACGAAGAAGGGCACGCCGCTCACGCCGAGTTCGCGCGCCTCGGTGTCGTCGCGAGCCGCCTGCTGCGCGCCGGCGCCGTCGAGCGCGTCGCGGATCGCTTCGTCGGGCAGGCCGGCCTCGCGCGCCAGCGCGGCGAGCGTGTCGCGGGAAGTCAGATCCGCGCCCTCGACGAAATAGGCGCTGAACAGGCGCTCGACGACCGCCTGCTGCGCGTCGCCCTGCGCGGCGCTGATCAGCGCATGGGCGCGCAAGGTGTTCGGCTGGCGGGCGATCTTCGCGAAGTCGGGCTCGAGCCCCACGGCCCGGGCCGCCGCGCTCACGCGCTGGTAGATCGCGCCGGGATCGGGCGTGCCGAACTTGCGCGCCAGGTAATCGGCCCGCGTCATGCCTTCCGCGGGCAGGTCCGGGTTGAGCTGGAACGGATGCCAGCGCACCTGCGGGTCCGGCGTGTCGGGGTGCGCCTCGCGCCAGCGCGCGAGGGCGGCCTCGAGCTGCCGCTTGCCCACGTAGCACCAGGGACACACCACGTCGGAAATCACGTCGACGCGCAGCGCCGGGCCGGCGGGTTCGAGGATGGCGTTCATGTCTTTCTCCGTCAGCGCGCGAGCATCGCGCAGGTCAGCGGGTCGACGACGCTCGCGCGTCAGTCGTGCGAGAGGAATTCGCCGAGCGCCGACATGCGTTCGACGTGGTCGGCGCAGATCTTGAGCACCACCAGGATCGGGATTGCCACCACCACCCCGGCGAGCCCCCAGAGCCAGCCCCAGACCAGCACGGCCAGGAAGGTCACGACGACGTTGAGGCGCAGCCGCCGGCCCACCAGGATGGGCTGCAGGAACTGCCCTTCGAGCAGCACCAGCGCGAAGAAGCTGATCGGCACCGCCAGGATGGCCGGCCAGCTGTCCAGGCTGACGAAGGCGCCGGCGGTAAGCAGCACCAGGCTCATCCCCGGCCCGGCGTAGGGAATGAAGTTGAGCGCCGCCACCAGCGCACCCCAGAACACTGCCGAAGGCATCCCGAGCAGGGCCATCAGCCCTGCGGTGACCACGCCCAGCCCCAGGTTGATCGAGGCGATCGTCATGAAGTACCGGCCGATCTCGACCTGGATCGTCCGTGCGATCCCCACCGCCTTCTTCTTGTCGGTGAGCCTGGGCAGGATCCGGATCAGCTTGCGCAGGAACAGGTCGCCCGTGGACAGCAGGAAGTACAGCAGGACCACCGTGGACAAGGCGCCCACCAGCAGCGGCTTCGCGTCGTCCAGCGCCTTGAAGATGTCGCGGCGCTCGACCACCACTTCCTTCGGCTTGGGCTTGCCGGGCTTGTCCTCGGCGATGTCGGCCATCCGCTCCTGGGCGTCCTTGATCGTGTCGAGCGGCTTCTTGACCTCGCGGATCCGGAATTCGAGCTTGCGCCACTCGGGGGACTTGGGATTGAGCCAGCGCTCGGCCGGCGCGGCAAGCTGGGTGGCCGCGGTCACCAGCACCCCGATCAAGGCGACCATCACCAGCAGGGCGCCGAGCCAGCGCGGCAGCCGCAGGCGGTCGGTGAGGTCCACCGCCGGGGTGAGCAGCAAGGCCAGCAGGATCGCGAGCACGATCGGGAACAGCAGCCCCTGCGCCGCCGAGAGCGCGACGCCGCCGGCCACGATCGCGAGGATGGTCAGGCTCAGGCGCATGCCCGGCCAGCCGGGCCAGGACTCCACGATCGCGCGCGGCGGCGGGCCTTCGTTGGCCGTCCCCGAGTCGACCGGCCCGTCCGGAGTGTCGTCTTGCACCATGCAGGGAAGAATACCCCGCCCGGGGTGCTCCGCCTCAGGGTCCGGCAAGGCCGGGAACGCGCCAGTCGCGGGCGAGCGCGATCAGGCGCAGGCCGGCAGTGACCAGGATGCCCGCCGCGAGCGCCGGCCAGCCCGGTCCCTGAAGCCAGGCGACGGCCAGGAAGGACCATGCCCCGGCGAAGGAGCAGACCGCGTAAGGCCGGTGGTCGGCGAAGATCGCCGGCACCTCGTTGCACAGCACGTCGCGCATCACGCCGCCGAACACGCCGGTGACCACCCCCATCAGCGCGCAGACGATCGCCGGCTGCCCCATTTCCCAGGTCAGGCCGGCGCCCGATGCGCTGAACAGCCCGAGCCCGAGCGCGTCGGCCCACAGCATCGGGCGCGCCGAAGGCGACAGGTGCGCGGCCCGCAGGCCGGCCGTGCCGGCCACCACCAGGGCCAGCACCGCCCAGACGTATTCGCTGTGCTGCACCCAGAAGAAGGGCCGCCGATCGAGCAGGATGTCGCGCAGCGTGCCGCCGCCGAAGGCCGCGAAGAAGGTGACCGCGGCGACCCCCACGATGTCCATCCGCTTGCGCGCGGCCTCGATGAAGCCCGACAGCCCGAAGGCCAGCGTGCCGGCAATCTCGACCGCGGTGAGGACCCAGTCGACCCTGACGACAGGCGTCACGCGCGGGCCCGCAGGTGCCGTGGGCGGCGCCGCTTGATGACGACCGAGGCGCGCCAGGCCAGCAGGGTGCCGAAATAGGCGAGCACCGACAGCGAGACCGCCATGATCCCCAGGCCCAGGAAGAGCGGCTTGCCGTAGGCGGACAGGCGGATCCAGATCTCCGACAGCCACGCGCCGATGCCCGACGCCGCGTGCTCGAGCGAGGGCGTGACCGCATGCGCCAGCGCGGGGTCGAGGTCGGCGGCGGCAGCCGCCTCGGGCGCGCCGAGCAGGAAGCCGCCCAGCCGGTAGGCCGCGTAGTAGATCGGCGCGTAGGTGAAGGGATTGGACACCAGCGTAGCGATCGCCGAGACCCACAGGTTGGCTCGCGCAAGGAAAGCGCCGATGGCCGCCGCAGGGATCTGCGCCACCGGGATCATGAAGCCGAAGAACACGCCGATCGCCACGCCCCGGGCCACCGCGCGCCGGTTCAGGTGCCACAGGCCAGGCTCGTGCAGGCGCGGGCCGAGCCACCGCAACAGGCGGTTGCCCTTGATGCTGTCCTGGGTGGGCAGGAACCGGCGCAAGATGTTTCTCCGGAGAATCGGCGCGCCGGACACGCCGACGCAGAGGTAGGGGATCGTACCAACTTTCGTCGTCGGCACCCTGTGCGAAATGACAGCCAGCGCGCGGTCGACGGACCACCCGGGAGCGGGGCAGAATCCGGGCATGGGCGCCCTCCCGCCACCGGCAGCGGCCCGCGTCCGCCTGGCGGCCCACGGAGGACCGCTGCAAACAGGACCCCCACGATGCGCGATACCGACGAGCCATCCGCCACCCCCGGCGACCGGGCCGGCTTCCTGGCCGACGTCGCCGCCCGCTCCGCGCACGGCCTGCGCGGCGACTACTCGCGCATGGGCGAGGACTACACCGTCGAGCAGGACTACCGGCTCTACTCCTCGTCCCACCAGGACCTCTGGCGCCGCCTGCACGCCCGCCAGCTCGAGCTGCTGCCCGGGCGGGCCTGCGCGGCCTTTCGCTCCGCGCTGGCCCGGCTGGATTTCGGCAGCGCCATTCCGCGCTTCGACGCAGTCAACGAGCGCCTGCATGCGGCCACCCGCTGGCGGCTGGTGCCGGTGCCCGGCCTGCTGCCCGACGACGTCTTCTTCGGCCACCTCGCGAAGCGCCAGTTTCCGGTCACCGTCTGGATACGCGAACCCGAGGAGTTCGACTACATCGTGGAACCGGACCTGTTCCACGACTTCTTCGGCCACGTGCCGATGCTCTTCGACCCGCAGATCGCCGACTACCTGCAGGCCTACGGGCTGGGCGGGCTGAAGGCCAGGCGGCTGGGCGGCCTGAAGTACCTGGCCCGGCTCTACTGGTACACCATCGAGTTCGGCCTGATCGCCGAGGACGGCGGCGTGCGCGCCTACGGCGCGGGCATCCTGTCCTCGCCGGGCGAGATCCGCCATGCGGTCGACGCCGAGGGCGTCCACCGCGAGCGCTTCGACCTGATCCGGGTGATGCAGACGAAGTACCTGATCGACGACTTCCAGAAGGTCTACTTCGTGGTCGATTCCTTCGGCCAGCTCTTCGAGGAGACGGCGCCGGACTTTTCGCTGCTGTATCGTGCGCTCGAACGCTTGCCCGAACTCGACCCCTGATGAAAGTCCTCGACGCCCAAGCCACCGCCGCCGCCCTGCCCTGGGCCGGCCTGATCGGCGCGCTGCGCGACATGCTGGCCCGCCGGCGCGCCGGCCTCACCCAGTCGCCCGAGCGGCTGGCCGTGCCGCTGTCCGGCGGCATCCTGCTCGCCATGCCGGCCACCGACGGCGAGTACGCGTCGACCAAGCTGGTCACCGTCTGCGCCGGCAACGCGGCGCGCGGCCTGCCCACGCTGCTCGGCGAGGTGCTGCTGATGCGCGCCGACACCGGCGAGCGGCTGCTGATGCTCGACGGCCCCACGGTCACGGCGCGACGCACCGCGGCCATGTCCGCACTCGCGGCGATCGAGCTGGGCGCCGCCAGGCTCTCGGCGCCCACCGGCGCCACGGCCGGTCCGGCGCCGAAGGGCGGCCCGTCGATGCTGATCGTCGGCAGTGGCGTGCAGGCGCAGGGACATCTCGAGGTGTTCACGCAGGCGCTCGGCGTGCGGCGAGTGCGCGTGGCCTCGCGCAATCCGGCGAACGCGCAGGCCTTCGCCGCGCGTGGCCGCGCCGCCGGCGTCGACTGCGAAGCGATCGGGCACCCGGCGCAGGCGCTGCGCGAGGCCGACATCGTGGTCACCGGCACCACCAGCCTCGCCCCGCTCTTCGACGACGATCCGGCCTTCGACGGCTTCGTGGCCGCGGTCGGCGCCTTCCGGCCCGAGATGTGCGAGTTGCCGGCGGGGCTGGTGGGCCGCGCGCGCCTGTACATCGACGACAAGCCGGGCGGCCTGCACGAGGCCGGCGACTTCATCCAGGCGAAGGCCGACTGGGATCGCGTGACCGCGCTCGAGGACGCGATCGCGGCCGGCGACAGGCCGGCCGCAGGCCCGGTGGTCTTCAAGAGCGTGGGGCAGGCGTTGTGGGACCTGGCGGCCTGCAGGCTGGCTGTCGAACGGCTCGGCGCGGCGAGGTGATCCACGCCCGATTCGACCGCAAGCAGCGGAGTGAAGCCGGTCACGAGAGCGAATAGATTCTGTCCGTCGACGCTTTACCTGCCGGAGGGACGGAAATGAACATGAGCACGAGAAAGGAACATCTCGCCGCGGCCACGGTGGCGGATCCCCGCTGGAGCGCCGTGGCGGCGCGCGACCCGGCTTGCGACGGCCGCTTCGTCTATTCGGTGGCCAGCACCGGCGTGTACTGCCGGCCCTCGTGCGCCGCGCGCAGGCCCCGGCCCGAGAACGTCGCCTTCCACGCCGGGCCGGCCGAGGCCGAGCGGGCCGGCTTTCGCCCCTGCAGGCGCTGCCGGCCCGATCGGCCGTCGCTGGCCGAATCCCACGCCCGGATGGTCGCGGGCCTTTGCCGGACGATCGAAAGCGCGGAACAAGCGCCCACGCTCGATGCGCTGGCGCGCGAAGCCGGCATGAGTCCGCACCACCTGCAGCGGGTCTTCAAGGCGCTCGTCGGACTGTCGCCCCGCCAGTACGCGGCCGCGCATCGCGCGCAACGCTTGCGCGAGCGACTCGGCGGCGGCGGGCGCGTCACCGACGCGATCTACGACGCCGGCTTCGGATCGAGCGGCCGCTTCTACGAGAACGCGAACGAGGTGCTGGGCATGACCCCGACCGTCTGGCGCGCCGGCGGCGCGAACACCGAGATCCGCTTCGCGATCGGCCAGTGCTCGCTCGGCGCGATCCTGGTGGCGGCGAGCGAGCGCGGCGTCTGCGCGATCCTGATCGGCGACGATCCCGAGGCGCTCGCCCGCGACCTTCAGGATCGCTTCCCGCGCGCCGCCCTGGTCGGCGGAGACGCCGACTTCGAGAAGACGGTCGCCACCGTCGTCGGCTTCGTCGAGGCGCCGCGACTGGGACTCGAGCTGCCGCTCGACGTGCGCGGCACCGCCTTCCAGCAGCGGGTCTGGCAGGCGCTGCGCGACATCCCGCCCGGCAGCACGGCCAGCTACACCGAGATCGCCGCGCGGATCGGCGCGCCGAAGTCGGTGCGCGCGGTCGCCGGCGCCTGCGCAGCGAACGCGATCGCGGTCGCGATCCCCTGTCATCGGGTCGTGCGCACCGACGGCGGCCTGGCCGGCTACCGCTGGGGCGTGGCGCGCAAGCGTGCGCTGCTCGAGCGGGAGGCAGCGCAGTGAGGACCCGGATCGAGAGGCGCGACTGGACATCGATCGAGCAGGCGCTGGACGCTCGCGGCAATGCGGTCCTCGGCGGGCTGCTGTCGCCCGCCGAGTGCGCGGACCTGGCGGCGCTTTACCCGGCCGACCATCGGTTCCGCAGCCGCGTGGCGATGGCGCGCCACGGTTTCGGTCGCGGCGAGTACAAGTACTTCGACTACCCGCTGCCGGCGCCGGTGGCGGAGCTTCGCGAAGCGATCTATCCGCGCCTGGCTCCGATCGCCAACCGCTGGAACGCAACGATGGGCGTCGCCGACCGCTATCCTGCCTTGCACGCCGCCTACCTCGAGCGCTGTCATGCGGCTGGCCAGCGGCGTCCGACGCCGCTGCTGCTGCAGTACGGCGTCGACGACTACAACTGCCTGCACCAGGATCTCTACGGCGAGCAGGCGTTCCCGCTGCAGGTCGCGGTGCTGCTGTCCGATCCGGGTCGAGACTTCGAGGGCGGCGAGTTCGTGCTGACCGAGCAGCGGCCGCGGATGCAGTCGCGCGCCGAGGTGTTGCCCTTGCGGCAGGGCGATGCCGCGATCTTCGCGGTCAGCCACCGGCCGGTGCAGGGCGCACGCGGCCCCTACCGCGTGATGCTGCGCCACGGCGTCAGCCGTGTGCGCGCGGGCAGGCGACACACGCTCGGCATCATCTTCCACGATGCCGCCTGACCCGGCTCGCCGATGACCCCCGACCTCTTCGAGTCGGTCGCCCCGCCCCTGCCCGGCGAAGCGGCCGCGGAGCCGCTCGCCGAAGGCGCGGTCGTGCTGCGCGGCTTCGCGCTGCCCGCCGAGGCCGCGCTGCTGGACGGCCTGCAGCGGGTCGTGGCGCAGGCGCCGCTGCGCCGCATGGTCACGCCGGGCGGCTTCACCATGTCGGTCGCGATGACCAATTGCGGCGCGCTCGGCTGGGTGTCGGATCGCCGCGGCTATCGTTATGCGCCGCGGGACCCCGGCAGCGCCCTGCCCTGGCCCGCGATGCCGCAGGCCTTCGCGCGACTCGCAGTGGCGGCCGCCGCACGCGCCGGCTTTCCGGGCTTCGCGCCCGACGCCTGCCTGGTCAATCGCTACGAGCCGGGCGCGCGCCTGACGCTGCACCAGGACCGCAACGAGCGGGACTTCGGCGCGCCGATCGTGTCGGTGTCACTGGGCCTGCCGGCCGTCTTCCTGTTCGGCGGCCGCGAGCGCAGCGAGCGGCCCCGCCGGATTCCGCTGGCCCACGGCGACGTGGTGGTGTGGGGCGGTCCCGCCCGGCTCCGCCATCACGGCGTGATGCCGGTGAAGTCCGGCGATCACCCGCTGCTCGGCGGCTGCCGCGTCAACCTGACCTTCCGCCGGGCCGCCTGAGGATCGCCGGCGCAGGTGTCAGCGGCCGAAGACCCTCTTGAGCAAGTCGGTCGTTCGGGCCGCCGGGTTCGCGCGAATCTTCTTCTCCTCCTCGCCGACCATCAGGAACAGGCCGTCGAGCGCCTTGCCGGTCACGTAGTCGTCCAGGTCGAGCGACTGGCGACCCACCAGCGGCACCTTCTCGTAGCGGCCGATCAGGTCCTTGTAGGCGCGGGTGGCGCCGACCTCGTCGACCTTCTTCGACACCACCGGCCTGAAGGCCGCGAACAGCCTGTCCTGCGTCTTGCCGCGGAAGAACTCGGTCGCCGTGGTGTCGCCGCCGGCGAGAATGCCCCGCGCATCGTCGAGCGTCATGTCCCGGATGGCGTCGCCGAAGAAGCGGCTGGCCATCGGCACCGCGGCCTCGGCCGCGCGGTTCATGCTCAGCACGAAGTCGTCGACCTGCTTCTGGAAGCCGGCCATCCGGGCGACGTCGGCCACCTTCTGGATCGACGCGGGCATCAGGATCTTCACCGCCTGGTTGCCGAAGTAGCCGTCGCGCCGGGACAAGCCGGCCACGGCGCGCTCGGTGCCCACGGCGAGCGCCTCCTTGATGCCGGCGACGTCGGTCGGCGCATCGCCGCTGCCGGCGCCGCCGGCAGACAGACCGGGCAGCGCGGCGCCGCCCTTGTTCAGCAGGTCGTCGAGCCGGGGCAGTTGCGCCCGCGCGGTGCCGCAGGCCAGCAGTGCGGCCAGCGCCGCAAGAGTCGTTCGCCGCTTCATCCTGGGGCTCCCGTCGTCGTCGGACACCATGCCCGCACGCTGCTCATCCTAGCGGACCCGCGCGAGGCCGGCTTGCGCTGCCCTTTTGATTGCATCTACAATTGTTGTAATTACAAATTCACCCCCTGTCCGACCTTGTCCCCGCTTGCCCATCCGGTGGCCGATTCGTGATGACCGCACGCTCCGCACAGCCCCCCAGGGCCTGCACGAACTTCAGGCTCCGCCAGCTGACCCGCCGCGTCACCCAGTTCTACGACGCGGAGATGGGCAAGACGGGCCTCAAGACCACCCAGTACTCGCTGCTGTCGCATGTGCTCAAGCTCGGCCCGGTGCGGCCCGGCGAGCTGGCCCGCGCCATGACGATGGATGCGTCCACGCTGACCCGGAATCTCAAGCCGCTGGTCGACGCCGGCTGGGTCGCCGTCGCGGCCGGACCCGACGCGCGCTCGCGGACGATCACCATCACCCCGGCCGGGCGTGCCCTGCGCGAGGCCGCGCGAAGCGACTGGCAGCGCGCCCAGAAAGGCCTCGAGGCGCGCCTGGGGCCGGGAAGGCTGATCGCCCTGCACGCGCTGATCGACGAATCCCTGGCGCTTCTCGACGCGCCGCTCGAAGGAGACACCGAATGAGCCGACCCTCCGACCGAACCGGGCAGGCCGCGGGCCCCGCGACCGCCACGGTGCCGGACCCGGCCCGCGTCGCCGTCTGGCTGGTGCTGCTGGCCGCGGCCGGCACCTTCGCGCTCACCATGGGCACCCGCCAGACCATGGGCCTGTTCCTGAGCCCGCTCAACAGCGCCACCGGACTCGGACTGGGCAGCATCAGCCTGGCCTTCGCCTTCGGCCAGCTCTGGTGGGGGCTCACCCAGCCCTTCGCCGGCGCGATCGCCGACCGGATCGGCGCAGGCCGGGTGCTGCTCGCCGGCGTGCTGCTGGTGGCCCTGGGAACCCTCCTCACCCCTTTCATGACCACCACGGCCGGCCTGGTGCTCGCGATCGGCGTGCTGGCGGCCGGCGGCGCCGGCATGGCCGGCCCGGCCGTGCTGATGGCTGCGACGATGCGGCTCCTGCCGCAGCGCATGCGCGGCATGGCCACCGGTATCGTCAACGCGGGCGGCTCCTTCGGCCAGTTCGCGCTGGCGCCGATCGCGGGCGCGCTGATGGTCGGCTACGGCTGGTCGATCGCGATGCAGGTCCTGGGCGCCATCGTGCTGCTCGCGCTGCCGGCCGCTTTCCTGCTGCGCGGAAACGGACAGGCTTCGCCCTCCGCGGCCACCTCAGCGACCGCTGCTCCCTCCCCCGCCGCTGCCGCAAGCCCCCGACCCGTCGGCGCTCGCGCCGCCCTCGCCGAAGCCGCTCGCGACCCCAGCTACCGGATGCTCGCGGCGGGCTTCTTCGTCTGCGGCTTCCACGTGGCCTTCCTGGCCACCCACCTGCCCGGCGTGATCGCCACCTGCGGCCTGCCGGTCCAGTTCGGCGCCTGGGCGCTGGCCATGCTGGGCCTGTTCAACATCGTGGGCAGCGTGGCGATGGGCTGGGCGGTCGGACGCTGGCGCATGAAGTCACTGTTGTCGCTGGTCTACGCCACGCGCGCGCTCGCGGTGCTCGCCTTCCTGCTGGCCCCCAAGACCGGTTTCACCGTGCTGGCCTTCTCGGCAGTCATGGGTCTGACCTTCCTGTCCACCGTGCCGCCGACCGCCGGGCTGGTGGCCAAGCTCTTCGGTACCGCCAACATGGCGATGCTGTTCGGCGTGGTGATGCTGTCGCACCAGGTGGGCGGATTCCTCGGGGCCTGGCTGGGCGGCCGCGCGTTCGAGGCCACCGGCAGCTACGACTGGATCTGGTACGTCGACATCATGCTGGCGGTGGGCGCCGCATTGATCCACCTTCCGATCCGCGAGGCCAGGCTCGCGCGCGCGGCAGCCTGAGCTGGGCAGCGGGGTCGCCCGGAACGCGCCGGGAGCGCCGCTCGCCCCGGCCCGATATGATTCGTCTTTGCGACCCGATGGTCCCCCCACAAGCATGGCGAACCAGACGCCCCTCGAAGACTCCCCCGATACCGCCGCCGGCGAGCCCGCGATCCGGCTGGTCGCCTCCTGCAAGCTGCCTACCGAGTGGGGAGTCTTCACGCTGCACGGCTTCGAGGAGGCCGCCACCGGCCGCGAGCATGTCGCGCTCACGATGGGCGACCTCGGCGACGGCACGCCGGTGCTGGCCAGGCTGCATTCGGAGTGCCTGACCGGCGATGCGCTGTTCAGCCTGCGTTGCGACTGCGGCCCGCAACTCGAGGCCGCGCTGGCCGCGATCGCCGCAGAGGGCCGCGGCATGCTGCTCTACCTGCGCCAGGAAGGCCGCGGCATCGGGCTGCTCAACAAGATCCGGGCCTACCGGTTGCAGGATGAAGGCGCCGACACGGTGGAAGCCAACCTGCGCCTGGGGCTCGCCCCCGACCTGCGCAAGTACGACATCGCCGCCGAGATGCTGGTCCAGCTCGGCGTGCGCGCGCTGCGGCTCATGACCAACAACCCGCGCAAGATCCGCGCGCTCGAGAAGGCCGGCATCGAGATCGCCGAGCGCGTGCCGCTGCAGATCGAGCCCAACCCCCACAACGCCGGCTACCTGCGCACCAAGCGCCAGCGGCTGGGCCACCTGCTGGCGGCCAGCGGCCTGCAGCCGGACGAGACCGCGCCATGACGCGGTCGGCCGGGTCGGCGGCGCCGGGTGCGGGCGCCGCGGGACGCTTCGACGCGATCGTGATCGGCGCCGGCATCGTGGGCGCGGCCTGCGCGCGCCGCCTTGCCGAGAGCGGAATGAAGGTCCTGGTGCTCGAGCGCGAGCCCGCGCCGGCGACCCATTCGACCGGGCGCAGCGCGGCGGGCATCCGCGTCCAGTTCAGCGAGGCGGTGAACGTGCTGCTGTCGGCCGCCAGTCTCGCCGAATACCGGGACATGCCCGAGGCCTCCTACTGCCCGGTCGGCTACCTGTTCTTCGTGCCGCCCGAACAGTGGCCCGCGCACCTGCACGGCTACGAACTGCAACGCGCCCTGGGCATGCCGGTCGAAAAGCTCACCGGCGAGCAGGCGGCGCGCATCGTTCCGGCCCGGGTCGACGACATCGCCGGCGCGACCTGGTGCCCGACCGACGGCATCCTCGACCCGCACGGCATCACGATGGCCTTCCTGGCGCAGGCGAAACGGCTGGGCGCCACCCTGAAGCTGAACGCGCCAGTGGAGGCGATCGTCGGCGCCGGCTCGGCCGCCGCGCCGCGCTGGCAGGTCCTCACGCCGGCGGGCGAGTTCGAGGCGCCAGTTCTCGTCAACTGCGCGGGTGCCTGGGCCGGCCAGGTCGGCGCGCTGGCCGGCCTGCGGGTGCCGGTGGGCCCGGCGCGGCGCATCGTCTTCGCCACCGGCCCGCGCCCGCAAGAGGCGGTCTACCCGCTGACCGTCGACGCCGGCACCGGCTTCTGGTTCCGCTCCGAGGGCCCGCGGATCATCTTCGGCCTGAGCAACCCGGAGGACACCGGTTTCGAGGAAGGCATCGACTGGCCGTGGCTCGAGACGGTCTACCCGATCGCGGTCGATCGCTTCCCCTGGTTCGAGACCCTGGACCTGGACCGCAAGGCCAGCTGGTGGGGCTACTACGAGGTCACGCCGGACCACCAGCCGTTGGTGGGCCCGATGCCCGGCGCGCCCGGCTGGTTCAATGCCTGCGGCTTCTCTGGCCACGGCGTGCAGCAGGCGGCGGCGATCGGCCGGGTGGTGGCCGCGCAAGTGCGGGGCGACACACCCTTCGTCGACGTCTCGTCGCTCGCGATCGAGCGCTTCAGCGGCTCGGGCGCGCCGGCGAAGCGCGAATCGCTGATCGTCTGAACCGCCGCGCCCCGCGCGACGTCAACGCCGCGCGGCCCGCGCGAGATCCAGCGCGCGCGCCGCGGCGGCCATGCCCATCGTCGCGGTCACGGTGACCAGCGAGCCGTAGCCGGCGCAGGACAGGCCGGCGCCGCCCCACTGCGGCGCATCCGCCTGGGCCGCACCCGCCTGGCTCGCGACGCCCGAGGCGCGGCCGCCGGCCATGTGCTCGTCGCTGTAGATCGCGTCCACGCCGAAACGCTTGCCCGGCTCGCGCGGAAACCCGTGCTCGCGCCGCAGGCGGGCGCGCAGCGAAGACAGCAGGGCGTCGCCCTTCGTGCCGGCCAGGTCGTCGCGGCGCAGGCGCAGCGGATCGTGGCGCCCGCCGGCCCCGCCGCACACGACCAGCTTCTGCCGTCGTTCGCGGCACAGCGCCACCAGCGCCACCTTGGCGCGCACCTGGTCGATCGCGTCGACCACGATCGCGTCGGACGGCACCAGTCGCGCCGCATTCTCCGGGGTGACGAAGTCGTCGACGATGCTCACCCGGCACGCCGGCGCGATGTCGGCGATCCGCGCCCGCATCGCCTCGACCTTGGCGGCGCCCAGCGTGGAATCCAGCGCGAGAACCTGGCGATTCAGGTTGGATTCGGCCACGTGATCGAGATCGATCAGCGTGAGGCGCCCCACGCCCGAGCGGGCCAGCGCCTCGGCCGCCCAGGAGCCCACGCCGCCCAGCCCGATCACGCAGACGTGGGCGGCGGCGATCCGCGCGAAGGCCTCGTCGCCGAACACGCGCGCCACACCCGAGAAGCGGCGCGGCGCCGCGGCCGCGCTCGCCTCGACCGGGCAGGCGGCCCCGGCCGAGGCCGGCTTCGCCTCCATCGACAGGGACTCAGGGCAGCAGGATCGAGGAGCCGGTGTTCTTGCGCGACTCCAGATCCTTGTGCGCCTTGACCACGTCGGCCAGCGCGTAGCGCTGGTCGATCTCGATCTTCACCTTGCCCGAGCCGACCATCCTGAACAGGTCGGCCGCCATCTCGACGAGATTCTCGCGTTTCGCCGTGTGCGGCATCAGCCCGGGCCGGCAGAGGTAGAGCGAGCCCTTGAGCACGGTGAGCGGGATCGGCGGCACCGGGCCCGAGGCATTGCCGAAGCTGACCATCAGCCCGAAGGGCTGCAGCGAGTCGATCGAGGCCTGGAAGGTGTCCTTGCCCACGCCGTCGTAGACCACCGGCACCATCGCGCCCCTGGTGATCTCGCGCACCCGCTCGGGCACGTTCTCCTTGCGGTACAGGATCACGTGGTCGGCGCCGAATTTCTTCGCCAGCGCCGCCTTCTCCTCGGAGCCCGCGGTGCCGATCACGGTCACGCCGAGCGCCTTGGCCCACTGCATCGCGATCAGGCCCACGCCACCGGCGGCCGCGTGGAACAGGATGGTCTGGCCCTTCTGCAGCTTGTAGGTGCGGCGGAACAGGTACTGGACCGTCAGGCCCTTGAGCATCATCGCCGCCGCGGTCTCGAAGTCGACCTTCTTCGGCAGCTTCACCAGCACGGCGGCCGGCATGTTGCGCAGTTCGGCGTAGGCGCCGACCGGCCCGCCGCAATAGGCGACCCGGTCGCCCACCTTCACCTCGGTCACGCCCGCGCCCACCGCGGTGACCACGCCGGCGCCCTCGAGCCCGATGCCGGCGGGCAAGGGCATCGGGTAGAGCCCGCTTCGATAGTAGGTGTCGATGTAGTTGAGGCCGAGCGCGTGGTTGCGCACCTGCGCCTCGCCGGGGCCGGGGGCGCCGACCTCGATGTCGACCAGCTTCATCACCTCGGGACCGCCGGTCTCGGCGATCCGGATCGCTTTCGTCATTGCCGTCTCCTCGTGGATCTGTGAACGATGATCAGAACGTGCCCGGGTAGTTGCCGCCGTCGATCAGGAAGTTCTGCCCGGTGACATAGCCGGCCTGCGCGCTGCACAGGTAGGCGCAGGCCTGACCGAACTCCCACGACGTTCCGAAGCGGCCGGCCGGAATCGAGGCCATGCGGCGCGCTGCAGCCTCTTCCAGCGTGATGCCGGCGGCGGTGGCGGCGGCCTGGTTCGTGCCGCGCAGGCGGTCGGTGTCGAACATCCCGGGCAGCAGGTTGTTGATGGTCACGTTGTGGACCACCGTCTTGCGGGCCAGCCCCGCGACGAAGCCGGTCAGGCCCGAGCGCGCGCCGTTGGACAGGCCCAGGATGTCGATCGGCGCCTTGACCGCGCTCGAGGTGATATTGACGATCCGGCCGAACTTGCGCTCGATCATCGGGTCCACCGTGGCCTTGATCAGCTCGATCGGCGTGAGCATGTTGGCGTCGACCGCCTTGATCCAGTCGTCGCGGGTGAACTTGCGGAAGTCGCCCGGGGGCGGCCCGCCGGCATTGTTCACCAGGATGTCCACCTGGGGCGCGGCGGCCAGCGCCTCGTTCCGGCCGGCTTCGGTGGTGATGTCGCAGGCCACCGCCCGGACCTCGACGCCGGTCTCGCCGGCGATCCGCCTGGCGGCCTCTTCGAGAGGACCGGCCGAACGCGCGTTGATCACCAGGTTGACGCCCTCCTTCGCAAGCGAGATCGCGCAGCCGTAGCCCAGTCCCTTGCTGGCGCCGCAGACCAGCGCCCATTTGCCGGCAATGCCGAGATCCATCGTCAGACTCTCCGTTGTTGTCGTGTAAGAAAGAAGATACCGGCAAGCACGATGGCCGTGCCGAGCACCTGGGTTCCGGAAACCGCCTCGCCGAGCAGCAGCGCGCCCAGCGCGATCGTGGACACCGGGCCGAGCATCCCGGTCTGCGCGGCCGCGGCCGAACCGATGCGGTCGATCGCGAACATGACCAGGAAGACCGGCAGGACGGTGCAAAGGGTACCGTTGAGCAGCGACAGCCACCAGACCGGCGCCGGTTGCACCAGCAGCGCGCCCGCATCCAGCACGAGCGCCTGCCCGATGCAGGCCAGGCTCGCCACGATGCTGGCCCAGGCGGTCAGCCGCACCGGCCCGAGCCGCTTGACCATCTGGCCGCTGACCACCAGGTAGATCGCGTACGACAGCGCGCTGGCGAAGACCAGCAGGCCGCCGAGCGGCACGTTCGCCCCCTCCACCCGCACGTCGTGCGCGAACACGAGGAACACGCCGAGATAGGTGATGGCCAGCGCGATCACTTCGTGCCGGCGAACCGGCCGGCGCAAGGCCAGCGCGGAGATCAGCAGGACCAGCGTCGGGTTCAGGTACAGGATGATCCGCTCCAGGCCGGCGGAAATGTACTGCAGCCCGAGGAAGTCCAGGTAGCTGGCCAGGTAGTAGCCCAGCAGCCCCAGCACGACGACCTGCAGTCGGTCGCCCGGGCGCCAGGCCATCGGCGCGCGCCTGCCGATCCACCACGCCGCGGCCGCGAAGAAGGGCAGCGCGACCAGCATGCGCATCGCGATCAGCGTGGCGGGGTCGACTTGCCAGCGATAGGCGAGCTTGACGATGATCGCCTTGGCCGAGAACAGCACCGCGCCGGTCGCGGCCAGCGCAAAGCCGCCGGCGCGCGAGGGCGTGGCGGCGCCGGTCAACGCCGGGTGCCGCCGAGCAGCGTGCCGAGGATGCCGCGGACGATCTGCCGGCCCAGCGTGGAGCCGATCGAGCGCGCAGCGCTCTTGGCCATGGCCTCGACCGTGGATTGCCTGCGCCCGCCGCCGCCGCCGAGGATGTCGTCGAGGATGCCACCCTGGCCCGCCTGGCCCGCGCGGCCCCTCTGCGCCTTTTCCTGCTCCTTCGCCGCCTGCTCGGCGGCCTGCTCGGCGGCTTCGCTCTGGGCACGCGCCTTGAGCATCTCGAAGGCCGACTCGCGATCGACCGTCTTGTCGTAGACGCCGGCCACGATCGAATTGCGCAGCAGCGGCGCCCGCTCTTCGTCGGTGATCGGGCCGATTCGCGAGGCCGGCGGGCACACCCAGGCGCGCTCGACGACGCTGGGCCGCCCCTTCTCGTCGAGCATCGAGACCAGGCCCTCGCCGACGCCCAGTTCGGTGATCGCCTTCTCGGTGTCGATCGCGGGGTTCTGGCGCATGGTGCTCGCCGCGGTGCGCACCGCCTTCTGGTCGCGAGGCGTGTAGGCGCGCAGCGCGTGCTGGACCCGGTTGCCGAGCTGGCCCAGCACCGTCTCCGGAACGTCGAGCGGATTCTGGGTCACGAAGAACACGCCCACGCCCTTGGAGCGGATCAGCCTCACCACCTGCTCGACCTTGTCGAGCAGCGCCTTGGGCGCGTCGTCGAACAGCAGGTGGGCCTCGTCGAAGAAGAAGACCATCTTGGGCTTGTCGCGATCGCCGACCTCGGGCAGGCGCTCGAAGAGCTCGGACAGCAGCCAGAGCAGGAAGCTGCCATAGAGCTTGGGCGCGTTCAGCAGCCGGTCGGCGGCCAGGACGTTCACCACGCCCCGACCCTGGGCGTCGGTCTGCATCAGGTCGTCGACGTTCAGCATCGGCTCGCCGAAGAAGCGGTCGGCGCCCTGCTGGTCGAGCACCAGCAGCGCTCGCTGGATCGCGCCGATCGACGCGGCCGACACGTTGCCGTAGCTGGTGGTGAACTCGCGCGCGTTCTCGCCCACGAACTGCAGCATCGCGCGCAGGTCCTTGGCGTCGAGCAGCAGCATCCCCTGCTCGTCGGCGATCTTGAACACCAGGTGCAGCACGCCTTCCTGGGTCTCGTTCAGGCCCATCATCCGCGACAGCAGCAGCGGCCCCATGTCGGACACGGTGGCGCGCAGCGGATGGCCCTTCTCGCCGTAGACGTCCCAGAGCGTGACCGGGACACCGGCGAAGGCCGGCATCTCGAAGCCGAGCCTGTCCAGCCGCTCCTTCAGCTTGGGCGAGGCCGCGCCCGGCTGCGACAGGCCGGTCAGGTCGCCCTTGACGTCGGACAGGAACACCGGCACGCCGATGGACGAGAAACGCTCGGTGAGCACCTGCAGCGTGACCGTCTTGCCGGTGCCGGTCGCCCCGGTGATCAGGCCATGACGGTTGGCGAGCGCCGGGAGCAGGTGCAGCAGGGTGTCGCCGTGACGGGCAATGAGAAGGGGCTCGGGCATGGGCTCGGCGCGGCGATACGCGCGGGGAAAATGAAGGGCGAATGCTAAAATCGGCGGTTTTCCGATGCAGCTATTCGACCACGGCGGCCGCTTGCGAGGCAAGCGGCGCCCGGGTGGTCGCCACGCGAGAGGGCAAGAGGCGATACATGGCGGGTCACTCGAAATGGGCCAACATCCAGCACCGCAAGAACCGGCAGGATGAGAAGCGCGGCAAGCTGTTCACCCGGCTGATCCGCGAGATCACCGTCTCCGCCCGGCTCGGCGGGGGCGACCCGGGCACCAACCCGCGCCTGCGGCTCGCGCTCGACAAGGCTTCCGACGCCAACATGCCCAAGGACACGGTCCAGCGGGCCATCCAGAAGGGCATCGGCGGCCTGGAAGGCCAGAACTACGAGGAAATCCGCTACGAAGGCTACGGCATCGGCGGCGCGGCGGTGATCGTCGACTGCATGACCGACAACCGCACCCGCACGGTGGCCGAGGTGCGCCACGCCTTCTCGAAGAACGGCGGCAACCTGGGCACCGACGGCTCGGTGGCCTTCATGTTCCGCCACTGCGGGCAAATCCTGTTCGAGCCGGGCACCCCGGAAGAAAGGGTCATGGAAGTCGCGATCGACGCCGGCGCCGAGGACGTGCTCACCGACGACGAAGGCGGGATCGAGGTGCTCAGCGCGCCGGGCGACTTCGAGGCGGTCAAGGGCGCGCTCGAGGCCGCCGGGCTGAAGCCCGCGCTGGCCGAGATCACGATGCGCCCCGACACGATGACCTCGCTCGCCGGCGACGACGCCGCGAAGATGCAGAAGCTGCTCGATGCGCTCGAGAACCTCGACGACGTCCAGCAGGTGTACACCAACGCGGAATTCGACGAGACCGGGCAATCATGAAGATCCTCGTAGTCGGCTCCGGCGGCCGCGAGCACGCGCTGGCCTGGCGGCTCGCCCAGTCGCCGCGGGTCCAGATGGTCTACGTCGCACCGGGCAACGGCGGCACCGCGCGCGAGCGCAACCTGGTCAATCTGCCGATCACCAGCCTCGACACGCTGGCCGCGTTCGCCGAGCGGGAGAAAGTCGCGTTCACCGTGGTCGGGCCCGAAGCGCCGCTGGCGGCGGGCATCGTCGACCTGTTCCGCGCGAAGGGCCTGCGCATCTTCGGCCCCACCCGCGCGGCGGCCCAGCTCGAGTCCTCCAAGGACTTCGCCAAGGCCTTCATGAAGCGCCACGGCATTCCCACCGCCGACTACGAGACCTTCGCCGACGCGAAGGCCGCGCACGACTACGTCAACCGGCGCGGCGCGCCGATCGTGATCAAGGCCGACGGCCTCGCCGCCGGCAAGGGCGTGGTGGTGGCCGGCACGCTGGACGAAGCGCACGCGGCCATCGACGCGATGCTCCTCGACAACAGCATGGGCGACGCCGGCGCGCGCGTGGTCATCGAGGATTTCCTCGACGGCGAAGAGGCCAGCTTCATCGTGATGGTCGACGGCCGCCACGTGCTGCCGCTGGCCTCCAGCCAGGACCACAAGCGGCTGCGCGACGGCGACCAGGGGCCGAACACCGGCGGCATGGGCGCCTATTCGCCCGCCCCGGTGGTCACTCCCGACATCCACGCGCGGGTGCTGCGGGAGATCATCAAGCCGACCGTCGAGGGCATGGCTGCCGACGGCATCCCGTTCACCGGTTTCCTCTATGCCGGGCTGATGATCGACGCCACCGGCAAGCCGCGCACGCTGGAGTTCAACTGCCGGATGGGCGACCCGGAAACCCAGCCGATCATGGCCCGCATCAAGAGCGACCTGGTCGAGGTCTTCGAGCATGCGCTGTCGGGCACGCTGGACCAGGCCGAGATCGAGTGGGACCGCCGCACCGCGCTGGGCGTGGTGCTGGCCGCCAAGGGCTACCCCGACTCGCCGCGCAAGGGCGACGTCATCGAAGGCCTGCCGGCGCACGGCAACGAGTTCGGCGAGGACTGCATCGTCTTCCACGCGGGCACCGCGGCCGACGGCGAGCGCACGCTCACCGCCGGCGGTCGCGTGCTCTGCGTGACCGCGCTGGGCGACTCGGTCAAGATCGCGCAGGCCCGCGCCTACCGCGCGATCGAGTCGCTGCGCTTCGACGGCATGCAGTACCGGCGCGACATCGGCCACCGCGCGATCGGCCGCGGCGGCAGCGCCCGATGAACCCGCCCCCGCTGCGCGTGGTGCCGGCACCGGACGCCGCTTCGGGCCCCGATGCGGGTGCGGTGCGCGACTGGCTGCTGGGCCTGCAGCAGCGGATCGTGGCCGGGCTCGAGGCCCTCGACGGCCGGCCCTTCCGGCGCGACACCTGGCAGCGCGAGCCCGGCGGCCCCAGCGAGCTGGGCGGCGGCGGCGGCGTGAGCTGCGTCATCGAGGAAGGCGGCGTGTTCGAACGCGGCGCGGTGCTGTTCTCGCACGTGCACGGCGAGCGCCTGCCCGCCGCGGCCAGCGCGCGTCGCCCGGGCCTGGGCGGGCGCCCCTTCGAGGCCACCGGCGTGTCGCTGGTCCTGCATCCGCGCAATCCCTACGTGCCCACCGTGCACATGAACGTGCGCTTCTTCCTCGCCGGCGGCGAGGGGGACCCGATCTGGTGGTTCGGCGGCGGCATGGACCTCACGCCCTACTACCCGTTCGAGAAGGACGTGGTTCGCTTTCACGGTGTCTGCAAGCAGGCGCTCCAGCCCTTCGGCGCGGACTGGCATCCGCGCTTCAAGAAGTGGTGCGACGAGTACTTCCACCTTCGGCATCGGGGCGAGGCCCGCGGCGTGGGCGGCGTGTTCTTCGACGACCTGAACGAGCCTGGCTTCGACACCTCCTACGCGATGACGCGCGCGGTCGGCGACGCCTTCCTCGAAGCCTACGCGCCGATCGTCGAGCGGCACTGCGACGCCGCCTACGGCGAGCGGGAGCGAGACTTCCAGGCCTATCGGCGCGGCCGCTACGTCGAGTTCAACCTGGTCTACGACCGCGGCACGCTGTTCGGGCTGCAGTCGGGCGGGCGCACCGAGTCCATCCTCTGTTCGATGCCGCCGATCGCGCGCTGGCGCTACGACTGGCATCCCGAGCCCGGCAGCCCCGAGGCGCGCCTGTACGAGTTCCTCGTGCCGCGCGACTGGGCCTGAGCGCGTGGTGCGAGTTCACCCCGACGCAACGCGCGAGTGAAGATTCCCGTGGCGCGCAAACGCATCGGCCTGCTCGGCGGCACCTTCGACCCGATCCACGTCGGGCACCTGGCGCTGGCGCGCGCGGCCCAGCAGGCGCTGCCTCTCGACGAGGTGCGCTTCCTGCCCACCGGCCATTCCTGGCAGAAGCAGGGCGCGGCCACCGCCGCCGAGCACCGGCTCGCGATGACGCGCCTGGCCGTGGGCGACACCCCGGGCTGGACCGTGGACACCCGCGAGATCGACCGGGCGGGCGCCACCTACACGGTGGACACGCTTCGCGAACTGCGCGAGGCGCTGGGCCCCGACCTGGCGCTCGTCCTGCTGCTGGGCAGCGACCAGTTGCGCAACCTCGCCACCTGGCACCGCTATCGCGAGCTGCTCCAGCACGCGCACATCGCCGCCACGCAGCGCGGCCCGCACCGGCTCGCCGAGTTCGATCCGCTGGT
Organism: Zeimonas arvi; assembly: GCF_008039575.1. Lineage (GTDB taxonomy): Bacteria > Pseudomonadota > Gammaproteobacteria > Burkholderiales > Burkholderiaceae_E > Zeimonas > Zeimonas arvi. The sequence goes on from NZ_VDUY01000001.1 coordinate 524,979, forward strand.
CGAGGTGCTGGTCGCCACCCACGGCTGCGATGCGCTGCCCGATGCGCCCGCCGGCGCGATCGTCTTCTTCCGGATGCCGCCGGTGCCGGTCTCGGCCACCGTGCTGCGCGAGGCGCTGGCGCGCGGCGAGCGGCCCGCCGAACTGTTGCCGGCCCCGGTTCTCGACTATATTGACCGCCACCACCTCTACCAGGACGGCGCGGCCCGCGGCTGACCCGCGTGCCCTCCGTCCGATACCCGGACACGGATGGATATCAAGAAACTGCAGCGCGTCATCGTGGATGCGCTCGAAGACGTCAAGGCCCAGGACATCAAGGTCTTCGACACCACCGGACAGACCCAGCTCTTCGACCGCGTGATCGTGGCCAGCGGCACCTCGAACCGGCAGACGCGCGCGCTGGCCTCGAACGTGCGCGACAAGGTCAAGGAAGCCGGCGGCCACGTCATCTCGGTCGAGGGCGAGGAGACCGGCGAATGGGTGCTGGTCGACCTCGGCGACGCGGTCGTGCACGTGATGCAGCCGTCCATCCGCGATTACTACCGCCTCGAGGAGATCTGGGGCGAGAAGCCGGTGCCGGCCAGACCCGCCCCGGCCAGGAAGCCCGTCGCCGACAAGGCGACCGCCGAGAAGCCCGCGGCGAAGAAGCCCGCGGCGAAGAAGCCCGCGGCGAAGAAGCCGGCGGCGAAGAGGCCGGCAACCAAGACCGCCGCCACGAAGACTGCTGCAACGAACAAGCCTGCCGCGAAGAAGGCGGCCGCACCGAAGGCTGCCGCCAGCAAGCCGGCAGCGAAGAAGCCCGCCGCCCGCAAGCCCGGCGCGGGCTGAACGCCCGTGCTGATCCGCGTCGTGGCGGTCGGCGCGCGGATGCCGGCCTGGGTCGGCGCCGCGGTCGACGACTACGCGAAGCGGCTGCCGGCGGGGTTCACCGTGGAACTGCGCGAGGTCCGCGCCGAGACGCGCTCGAGCACCGCCAGCGCCGCTGCCTGGATGCAGAAGGAAGCCGCGCGCATCGAGGCGGCGCTGCCCGCAGCCTGCCGGATCGTCGTGCTCGACGAGCGCGGCAAGGACCTCGACACGCGCGGGCTGGCCGAGCGCATGCGCGCCTGGCAGGAAGACGCCCGGCCGGTCGCGATCCTGATCGGCGGCCCGGACGGGCTCGACCCCGCGCTGAAGGCGCGCGCCGACGAGACGATCCGGCTGTCCAGCCTCACGCTGCCGCACCCGCTGGTGCGCGTGCTGCTGGCCGAGCAGCTCTACCGGGGCTGGTCCATCCTTGCCGGGCATCCGTATCATCGGGAATGAGCCCCGAGGGAACCCGATCTTGCCCAGCGACTTCATCTACCTCGCCTCCACCAGCCCCCGCCGCCAGGAACTGCTCGCGCAGATCGGCGTGCGCTTCGAGCTGCTGCTGCCCGACCCGGACGAGGACGCCGAAGCGCTCGAAGCCTTCCGCCCCGGGGAGTCCCCGACCCGCTACGTCGAGCGGGTCACGCTCGCCAAGGCTGCCGCCGCGCGGCAACGGCAGGCTCGACGCGCGCTCCCCCCTGCGCCGATCCTGGCGGCCGACACCACGGTGGCGATCGGCGGAAGGATCCTGGCCAAGCCCGCGGACGACGCCGACGCCTGCCGGATGCTGACCGAGCTGGCCGGCCGCACCCACCGTGTCCTGACCGCGGTGGCGGTCGTGCGCGGGCCGCGGATCGAGCACCGGATCAACGTGTCGCGCGTGTCCTTCGCCCGGATGAGCGCGGCCGAGATCGCGCGCTACGTGGCCAGCGGGGAACCGCGCGGCAAGGCGGGCGGCTACGCGATCCAGGGCATGGTCGCGCGCTTCGTGCGACGAATCGAGGGCAGCCACTCCGGTATCATGGGACTGCCCTTGTACGAGACCGCGCAGCTGCTGCGCGACGACGGCAGCCCGCCCCCAGCGACCCGATGACCGAAGAGATCCTCGTCAACCACGCCGCGCACGAGACCCGGGTCGCCGTCATCCAGCAGGGCGCGATGCAGGAGCTGCACGTCGAGCGCGCCGCCACCCGCGGCCTGGTCGGCAACGTGTACCTGGGCCGCGTGTCGAGGGTGCTGCCGGGCATGCAGTCGGCCTTCGTCGACGTCGGCCTCGAGCGCGCCGCCTTCCTGCACGTGGCCGACCTATGGCAGTCGCGTGCCAGCGCCCACGGCAGCGGGTCGCCCATCCCCATCGAGAAGCTGCTGTTCGAGGGCCAGCCCCTGCTGGTGCAGGTGATCAAGGACCCGCTGGGCACCAAGGGCGCCCGCCTGTCCACGCAGATCAGCATCGCCGGGCGCTTCCTCGTCTACCTGCCGCAGGATCCGCACATCGGCGTGTCGCAGCGCATCGGCGACGAGGCCGGCCGCGCCGAGCTGCGCGCCCGCCTGCAGCGGCTGATGCCCGACGACGAGAAGGGCGGCTTCATCATCCGCACCTCGGCCGAAGACGCCTCCGACGACGAGCTCGCCGCCGACATCGCCTACCTGCGCAAGCGCTGGCGCCAGATCCTCGGCGCGAGCCGCGAGCGTCCCGCGCCCTCGCTGCTCTACCAGGAGCTGAGCCTGGGCGAACGGGTGCTGCGCGACCTCGCCACCGACCGCACCGGCGCGATCATGGTGGACTCGCGCGAAGCGCTGGCCGAGCTGGCGGACTTCGCCCGCGCCTACATGCCCTCGATGGCGGGGCGCCTGCGCCACTATGCGGGCGAGCGCCCGCTCTTCGAGCTGCACGGCGTGGAAGACGAGATCGCCCGCGCGCTGTCGCGCCGGGTCGACCTGAAGTCCGGCGGCTACCTGATCATCGACCAGACCGAGGCGATGACCACGATCGACGTCAACACCGGCGGCTACGTGGGCGGGCGCAACTTCGACGACACGATCTTCCGCACGAACCTCGAAGCCGCCCACGCGATCGCGCGGCAACTGCGGGTGCGCAACCTGGGCGGGATCATCATCGTCGACTTCATCGACATGACCGGCAACGAGCACCGCGAGGCCGTGCTGCAGGAATTGCGCAAGGCGCTCGCGCGCGACCGCACCAAGTCGAGCGTGAACGGCTTCACCTCGCTCGGGCTGGTCGAGATGACCCGCAAGCGCACCCGCGAGTCGCTCGCGCACATCCTGCTCGAGCGCTGCCCCACCTGCGAAGGCAAGGGACAGATCAAGACCGCGCGCAGCGTCTGCTACGAGATCCTGCGCGAGATCCAGCGCGAGGCGGGACAGTTCAGCCCGAAGGAGTTCCGCATCGTGGCCTCGCAGTCGGTCATCGACCTCTTCCTCGAGGAAGAATCGCAGCCTCTGGCCGCGCTGGGCGACGCGATCGGCAAGCGCATCGCGCTGCAGGTCGAGACCGTCTTCGCGCAGGAGCAGTACGACATCGTTCTGATGTGAGCGAAGCGGTCGATCGAGCACGGGACGGAAGAGGCCTGGCGCCTCGACGCGCGCTGCTGCGCCGCGCAATGCATTTCCTTTGACCCCCGCGGAAATTGGGCATAGATTGAGGCCCCTTCGCGTCCTGAAAAGGGGGATCGGAACATGGTCACCTCGCCCTTCGGATCGCTCCCGGCGCACGTCCTGCGCCCCCGCGCCGCCCTGATCGGCGCGGCCCTCTCGGCGGCGGCACTCGGCGCCGCCCACGCTCAGCAGATCCCGACCTCGCCCGACCAGGTCGCCCGACCGGGCGGCAAGGTCCCCGGTGCGCCCAAGCTCGCGCTGGTCAAGGTCGCCGACGGCTTTCACGACCCGGTGGGCGTCACCGCGGCCAATGACGGGTCGGGCCGGATCTTCGTCGTCGAACGGGTCGGCCGCGTGCGCGTGGTGAACAAGGACGGCAAGGTCAATCCCGAGCCCTTCCTCGACCTCACGAACTTCAATCCGCTGGGCACCGACGTGCAGACCGGCTTCGTCGAGCAGGGGCTCTGGTCGATCGCCCTTCATCCGAAGTTCAAGGAGAACGGCCACGTCTACGTGCATTACTCGTCGCTGCCCTTCAACGGGGCGTCGATGGTCGCCCGCTTCACGGTGGACAAGGCCAGCCCGGACCGGATCACGAAAGAGCAGCTCACGAAATCGGCCAAGGTCCTGATGAACATCCCCCAGCCGTACTACAACCACTACGGCGGCCGGATCGACTTCGGGCCCGACGGCAAGCTCTACATCGGCAAGGGCGACGGCGGCTGGGAGGGCGACCCGCTCAACGCGGGACAGAACCTGAACGTGCTCTGGGCGAAGATCCTGCGCATCGACGTCGACACGCCCGACGACGTGGCCTACGCGATCCCGAAGGACAACCCCTTCGCGAAGGCCGACCGGCCGCAGCTGATGTCGCTGTTCGGCATCACCGAGCAAGGCTTCACCGCCAACCAGATCGGCTCGCGCCCCGAGACCTGGGCCTACGGGCTGCGCAATCCCTACTCCTTCCACTTCGATCCGAAGACCGGCGACCTGTTCATCGCCGACGTCGGCCAGAACCACTGGGAGGAGATCGACTGGCAGCCGGCCTCGTCGAAGGGGGGCGAGAACTACGGCTGGAAGTTCAACCAGGGCTCGCATTGCCATCCCACCACCGGCCCGGGCGAGAAATGCCCGATCGTCGGCGTGCTGCCGGTCGCGGAGTATCCGCACCAGGAGCCCTATCCTGGCGCGGAGAAACTCACGAGCGGATGGGGCTGCTCCGCCCAGGGTCTGGGCGTGGCCAATTACGGGGGCATGAAGAGCACCTACCTGGTCGGCGACTGGTGCTCGGGCCGCCTGTTCGGCGTGGCCTGGGACCCCGGCGCATCGAAGTGGCAGATGCAGGAATTGCTGCAGGCGACCTTGCAGTTCACCTCCGGCACGGTCGATGCCGATGGACACGTGCTGGCGACCAATTGCGTCTGCTTCTACACCGAGGACAAGGGCCCGACCGCGAACCCGCCCGGCTCGCTGTGGCGAATCCTGCCGGCCGACCAGGTCCCGGCCGGAGCCGAGGTCGCGCGGGTGCGACAAGCTCAGTAAAGGGGCCATGCCCGAATTCCCGCCACGATCGCGCGCCGGACGATGGGCCCGCGGGTTGCTGGCGGGCGTTGCGGTCACGGCCTTCGCGGGCGCGGCGCTGGCCGAAAAGCCGGTCTTCACGCACCCCTTCGATGGCGCGCCGATCGACACGCCGCTCGAGGCCGGCGAGAAGTCCACGCCCGCCCTCGAGAAGTTCAAGGAAACCGGCGAGAACCCTTACCGCGGCCAGCCCGATGCGCTGGCCGCGGGCAAGAAGCTCTACGACGAGTGGTGCCAGGTCTGCCACGCCGCCGACGCCACCGGAAAGATGGGCCCGTCGCTGGTCGGGAACAAGCACGTCTACGCCCAGACCGCGACCGACGCCGGGATGTTCGCGGTCGTCTACGCCGGCGCGTCAGGCGCGATGCAGCCCTTCGGCGGCCGGATTCCCCAGGACGACATCCTGAAGATCATCGCCTACGTGCGCAGCCTGGACAAGCAGGCTGCCGCGCGTTGATCAGACCAGCTTCGACGCGTCGACCGCCTTGCCGTCGTTCAGCGCGAGCCAGCCCTTGACGATGCGGTAGATCGCCCACACGCCGACTGCCAGCAGCATCGGGAATCCGATCAGGATGAACATCAGCAGCCAGCTCACGAAGGCGCCGACCAGCGTGTACCAGAAGGTCTTGATCTGCCACTCGAAGTGGCTTGCCACCCAGGTGCCGGCGACCTCGTCACGCTTCAGGTAGTTGATGATGATCGCCGCGATCGCGGTGATCCCGATGATGCAGGAGATCGCGTAGAGCGCGTAGCAGATCGTGGCGAGCTTCCTCGCCTGCTCGGTTCGAATGTCGTCGGACGGCATCTGTTCCATTCCGTGTCTCCGTGATTGCGAATCGGGCCGGTCGCGGCCGACGCACCGGCCCCGGGGATTCAACTGCGGGGCAAGCGGCCCATCGCGTAGAACTCTTCGTTGGGCATCATGCCCGAGAGGTTGGCCATCCGGTTCGACAGCGCGAAGAACGCGGCGATCGCGCCGATGTCCCAGGCGTCCTCGTCGGAGAATCCGTGCGCGTGGAGCTTCTCGAAGTCGGCCGGCACCAGCGCAGCGGAATCGGTGGCGACCTTCATCGCGAACTCGATCATCGCGGACTGGCGGGGCGTGAGCTCGGCCTTGCGCCAGTTGGTGGCCAGCTGGTCCGAGACGCGCGGGTTCTTCTCGTAGATGCGCAGGATGGCGCCGTGCGCCACCACGCAGTACAGGCACTGGTTCGCCCCGCTCGTGGCGACCACGATCATTTCCTTCTCGCCCTTCGACAGGCCGTTCTTCGGCAGCATCAGCGCGTCGTGGTAGGCGAAGAAGGCGCGGAACTCCTCGGGCCGGCGCGCGAGCTTGAGGAAGACGTTCGGCACGAAGCCCGCCTTTTCCTGCACCGCCAGGATCTTCTCGCGGATGTCGTCGGGCAGGCCCGCGATCCTGGGCAGCGGGTAACGGTCGGTCTTGTCGGTCATCGATGGTTCTCCGATAGCGATTCTCGTCATGTTAGCCGTTGCCACAGCAGATCGGCCTGCCCGGTCAATGTCCGCAGCGCGGTCGCATCGACCTCGACCATGCCCGTCTCGCCGAACATCGAGACCTGCATGCCGCTCGAGTCCAGCAAGTCGATCAAGGCCGACGGTTCAATGCCGGCCCGCCTCATCAGGTCGGGCGAGTACTCGATCACCATGTTCCTGCAACGAGACAGGGTCGCGCTGGCGCCTCGCAGCGCGGACAGCTCGAACCCCTCGATGTCGATCTTGATCAGGTCGACGGGGCGCTCGGCAAGGCCGAGCGCGGCAAGCCGGTCGTCGAGCGCCACGACCGGCACCCGCACCGTTTCCCCGCCGGGCGTGGGCAGCAGCGAATGGCGGCCGGGGTTCGACGCCTTGTACAGGTGCAGCTCGAGCTCGCCGGGCCGATCGGCCAGGCCCTCGCGCAGCGCGCTCACGTTCCGGCAGCCGTTGCGCAGGAGGTTCGCTTCGAGCAGGCCGAAATTGCCCGGCTCCGGTTCGAAGGCCACCACCCGCCCCGTGCCGCCCGCCAGCCTCGAGAACAGGCAGCTGTACCACCCGAAGTTGGCGCCGATGTCGACGAACAGCCCGCCGCCGCCGATCGGGAAGGCGTCCAGGATCCAGTTCCCGATCGCCGGCTCGTAGGAGCGGTACTTGTACAGATGCCGGGCGAGTCCGGAACGGATCGGCAAGCGGAAGCTCAACTCGAGCACGGGCACCTGTGCGACCAGGCTGCCGGCGGGCGTCGCGACGCGCCGCAAGGCGTACGCGAGCGTGCGAACCAGGCTGCGCGAGCGCGCCAGTCTTGGCTGATTCACCGGGGCGGCTCCTCCTCGATCCATCTGTACTTGAGCCAGCTGCCCAGCGCATTGAGCCGCGCGATCGTGAAGCCCGCGCGGCCGTCGAGAAAGCCGCCGCGCAGCAGGTAGCCGCGCAGGAAGGTCCAGCCGGCATGCAAGGCGGCGCTGGCGACGCCGCCGCGCCGGCCCTTCGCACGCAGTTTCGCCGCGCCGAGCCGCGCGTAGCGCACGGTCTTCTCGCGCATGTCCTCCACCGAGTCCACGCTGTCGTGCAGCAGCAGGCCGGCCAGCCGGTCGTGCGGCGGCGGGCAGTCCACCCGCTCGTGCACCAGGTCGTCGGTGAAGCGGGCGTGCTCGCGGCGGAACAGGCGCAGCACGCGATCGTTGCGCCAGTCGCCGTGGCGGATGCGCTGGCCACAGAAGAAGCTGCCGCGCTCGATCCAGTAGCCCAGCGGCTCGCCCGCGCCCCGCACCACCGCGAGGATGGCCTCGCGCAGCGCGTCGTCGACCTGCTCGTCCGCGTCGATCGACAGCACCCAGTCGCCGTGACAGGCGTCCAGCGCGCGGTTCTTCTGCGGGCCGAACCCCGGCCAGTCCGGCGTTGCGATCACGGTTGCGCCGAGCCGTCTCGCGATGTCCGGCGTGCCGTCGTCGCTGCCCGAGTCGACGATCACGATCTCGTCGGCGAAATCCACCGAGCGCAGGCAGCGCTCGATCCGGTGCGCCTCGTTCTTCGCGATGACCGCAACCGACAGGACGGGCCGGCTCAAGGCGCCGACTCCGCCGCCACCTCGGCGAACAGCCGCTCCATCCGGTCGAGCATCGCCTCGATGGAGCAGCGCTCGAGCGCCGCCTCGCGCGCGCGGCGGCCCAGTCGCGCGCGCAGCGCCGCGTCGCCGAGCACCCGCTCGATGCCCGAGCGCAGCGCCGCCACGTCGCCTGGCGCCACGAACAGTGCGCTCTCGCCATCGGCGGCGATCTCCGGAATCCCGCCGACCGGCGTGGTCACACAGCACAGGCCCGCGCCCATCGCCTGCGAGAGCGACTGCGGAATGCCCTCGTGCAGCGTGGGCAGCACGAAAGCGTCGAGCGCCTGCAACCAGGGCAGCACGTCGGCCTGGCTGCCGGCGAACAGCACGCGTCCCGGCGGCAGCGCCCCGTCCGCCTGCTTCTCGAGCGCCGCGCGCTGCGCGCCGTCGCCGATCACCAGCACGCGGACCGGCATGGACAGGCCGGCGACCGCATCGATCAGGAGGTGGTGGCCCTTGGCCCGCCTGAGCGAGGCCACGATCCCGATCACCGGCAGATCGTCTTCCGGCAAGCCGAGCGCCCGCCGGGCCCGGGCGCGATCGCCGGGCCGGAAATGGCCGAGGTCGATGCCGGTGGGCACCGACACGATGCGCCGGCCATCGAAGCCCTGGTCGCGAACCAGCATGTGGCGGATCGCCTCGCTGCCGGTCACGACGCGCGCGGCCGCCCGGGTGTAGAGCCAGCGGCTCGCCGGGCCGCGCGGCAGCGATGCCGAGGCGTGGTGGATGCGCACGATCGGCGGCGCGCGGCGCAGGCTCGCGCGGGCCAGCGCCATCAGCCAGTTGTCGACCGGGCCATGCGCGACCAGCACGTCGAAGCCACCGTCGGCGACCAGGCGGCGCGCCGCGCGCAGCGCCGCGACGCGCGCGGCGACGCCGTCGCGGCCCAGGCCGGGGCCGGCCGGCAGCTCCAGCACCGGCACGCCGTAGCCGGCGGCGCGCGCGCCGGCAGGCGCGCCCGGCGGACAGGCGATCGTCACTTCGTGCCCGCGCGCGATCAGGCCCGCGGCCTCCGTGATCATCCGGATCTGAGCACCGCCCCAATCGGTGGCCGAAGAGGTGTGCAGGATCTTCATGGCCGCGCCGTCAGTCCGCAGCCGCTGCCGACGCCGCGTACTGGGCGCGGTGCAGGCCGGCGTAGGCGCCGCCCAGCGCCAGCAGCGCCTCGTGCCGCCCCTGCTCGACGACGCGCCCGCCCTCGAGCACGACGATGCGATCGGCCCGCTCGATCGTCGACAGGCGATGCGCGATGACCAGCGTGGTGCGGCCGGACATGCCCTGCTCGAGCGCCTCCTGCACCTCGCGCTCGGTGCCGGTGTCGAGCGCGGACGTGGCCTCGTCGAGGAGCAGGATCGGGGCATCCTTGAGCAGCGCTCGGGCGATCGCGAGGCGCTGGCGCTGCCCGCCCGAGAGCTTCGCGCCGCGCTCGCCGATCACCGTGTCGAGCCCCTGCGGCAGGCCATCGACGAACGAGTCGAGCGCCGCCTTGCGCAGCGCCTGCCGGATCGCGGACTCCGCAACCGGGCCGCGCACGCCGAAGGCCACGTTCGCGCGCACCGTGTCGTTGAACAGCACGATGTCCTGGCTCACCAGCGCGAGCTGGTCGCGCAGGCTCTCCAGGGTGAGCGCCTCGATCGGTACGCCGTCGATCAGGATCCGGCCCTGCGTGGGCGAGTAGAAGCGAGGCAGCAGGTTGGCCAGCGTGGTCTTGCCGCCGCCCGACCCCCCCACGAAGGCCACCATCTCCCCCGCGCCGATGGCCAGGTCGATGCCCGACAGCGCATCGCGCGCAGCGCCGGGATAGCGGAAGGACACGTTCTCGAAGACGACCTCGCCGCGGGCACGCCCGATCGTGCGCAAGCCGGCGTCGGGTTCGGCGTTGCGGTCGAGCAGCGCGAACACGTTCTCGGCCGCCGCCAGTCCGCGCTGCAGCGGCCCGTTCAGGTCGGCCAGGTGCTTGAGCGGTCCGAGCAGCATCAGCATGGCGGTCACGAAGGACACGAAGCCGCCGACCGTGGTCTGGTTGTCCATCGACTGCACCAGCGCGATCGACACCACGGCGGCCACCGCGATCGCCGCCGCAAGCTGGCTGATCGGCGCCATGGCGCCACTGGCGATCGCCTCGCGCATCGCGAATCCGCGCAGCCGCTCCACCGTCCGGTCGAACAGCGCCTTCTCGCGTTCGTAGGCGCCGAAGATCTTGATGACCTTGTAGCCGTGCACCGCCTCCTCGACCACCCGGGTCAGCTCGCCGGTGTGCTCCAGGCTCTTGCGGCCGAGATTGCGCAGCCGCTTGCTGAACACGCGAACCAGCACGGCCATCACCGGGATCAGCGCGAAGGCCACCAGCGTGAGCTGCCAGTTCAGGTACAGCAACCAGGCCAGCAGGCCGATCACGATCAGCGTGTCGCGCACCAGCGTGGACAGCACGCTGGAGGTGGCCGCCATCAGGTTGTTGACCTCGAAGACGATCCGCGAGATCAGCAGGCCGGCGGCCTCGCGCTCGAACTCCGAGGCCGGCAGCTTCAGCGCATGGCCGAACATCTCCTTGCGCACCGAGGCCAGCACGTTGTTGGCCACCCAGGCCAGGCCGTAGTGCCCGGCGAAGGTGCCGATCCCGCGCACCACGAAGATCAGGATGATCACTGCGGGCACCATCCACAGCGGCACGCCGCTGCGCTCGACGAAACCCTCGTCGAGCAGCGGTTTCATCAATGCCGGGAAGAATGGCTCGGTCAGCGCGGCGACGACCATCCCGAGGATCGCCAGGACGAAGCCCTTGCGGTAAGGGGCCGTGTAACCGAGCAGCCGGCGATAGATCGCTAGGCTCTTGTTCATCGGGACATGCCGGAGTGGGAGCCGATTCTAGCAGCGCCCCCCCTGGCGCCGGCCACTGCGAGCGCCGCGAGCGCGGCCAGCAGCTGCCCCTCGACCGAATCCCACAGGAAGCTGTTGACCAGCGCGCCGGCCGCGTAGGCCACCAGCGCCGCACCCAGGAGTCCGGCATCGGGCCGCAGGCGAGCGGCCCTGCGCAACAGCGCCAGCAGCCCGGCCAGGTACAGCGCCGCACCGACCAGGCCCGTCTGGGCCGCGACGTGGAGCAGCTCGTTGTGCGGATGCTCGTGCCCCAGCAGCATCTGCTCGCGCTGCGCCGCCGACATCTCGGCGGCGACCTTCGCGTGCCAGCTGCCCAGGCCCGTGCCGAACCACGGGTGCGCACGCACCAGCTCGACCGTGCTCTCCCAGAACAGCAGGCGCGAACCTGCCGAGGTCGGCGCCACCTCGCCCTCGGCGAAGCGCAAGGTCTCGGTCACGGCCTGGTCGACGCGCGCGCGCATCGTGTCCGACACCCGGTAGGCGCCGGCCCCGAGCACCGCGATCGCGAGCAGCCCGGCAATGACGCCGCGCAGCCGGAAGCGGCGAAAGCCGAAGTACATCAGCCCGGCGGCCAGGATCAGGTAGCCGGTGCGCCCCGGGACCATCAGCAGCACGTTGGCCGCGGCCGCCAGCGACACGAAGCGCCAGAGCGCGGCGCGCGCCGGCGATCCGGCCGCGACGGAGCGCGACGCCTGCAGCCAGGCGACCAGCGCGAGGGCGGCGATCACGGTCGAGTGCGTGATGCCGTGGCGAAGCACCAGGGCGCCCTCGGTCGGCCCGCGCGGGCTGGTGGCCAGCCCCAGCCACTGCGCGGTCGACACCAGCACCAGCCCGAGGCCCGACAGGCCGAAGGCCATCAGCGCGCGCTCGCGCCAGGCTTCGTCGCGAAACAGCGCGACCACCGGGATCGACAACAGCAGCTCGCGATACCGGAGCAGCGCCGGCAGGCCTTCGGCCAACGGATCGGGGGAGGCCAGCGCGGCGACCGTCAGCAGCGCGAAACCCGCCACGAAGACGCGCACCAGCGGCTCGCTGCCGAGCTCCCGCAACGAGACCCCCTGCCGCCCGCCGGCGAGCCAGAGCAGGAAGCCGAGCGCGAACATCGCATTGACCGGGGCGATCAGCCAGGGCGTGAAGGCAAGGCCCGCGACGTAGCAGACGCGGGCCGCCGCGGCGAGCGCCGCCCCGACCCGCGCCAGGGCCGGGGACGGGCCCCGGGGCAGGACCCCCGCTGGCGAATCGCCGCCCAAGTCAGTACTCGATCGCCGTGTCGATCGGATGCAGCGCGTCGACGATCGCGGCGATCAGGTCGTCGTGCGGTTGCACCCGCCATCCGCGCCCGAGCTCCACCGCGCAGACCGCCTCGCGGTTGCCGTATTCGACCACCACCGGAACCGCGGGCACGTCCTGACGCTCGCCGACCGCGAACGGGCCGATCGCGCCGCGCAGGGCCGCACCGTCGGCGATGCCGTTGAGCCGGATGCGCAGCCGCCTGCCGAACTCCTGGCGCGCGCCGACCAGGTCGAGCACGCGCTCGGCCACCACCCGCTGGCCGCCGGTGTAGTCGTCCTTGCTGACCTTGCCGAGCACCACCAGCAGCTCGTCGTCGCGGATGATCCGGCGGTGCGCGTCGTACAGTTCGTTGAAGACCGAGACCTCGACCGCCGCGCTGCCGTCGTCGAGGGTGACGAAGACCATCTTGCCGCGCCGGGTCATCATCGTTCGCTGGGCCGCCACCACGCCGGCGATCCACAGCGGCTGCGGCGCCGGCTGCAGGTCGGCGAGCCGGGTGCGAACGAAGCGCCTGACCTCGTCGCGGTAGCCGTTGAACAGGTGGCCGCTCAGGAAGAAGCCGAGCGCGGACTTCTCCTCCTGCAGCCGCTGGCGTTCGGTCCATGCCGGCGCCGGCAGCCACTCGGGCGCGCTCGGCATGCCGGAATCCTCGCCGAACAGGCTCACCTGGTCGGCCGCCGCGCCGGCCGCCTCGGCCGCGTCGATCGCGCGGCCCACGTTGACGAGCATCTTCGCGCGATCGGGGTCGAGCGAATCGAAGGCGCCGGCGCGCACCAGCGCCTCGATCGCGCGGCGATTGACCAGCTTGCGGTCGATGCGCTCGCAGAAATCGAACAGGTTCTCGAAGCGCCGCTCCGCGCGCGCGCGCAGGATGTCGACCACCGCCGATTCGCCGGTGCCCTTGACCGCGCCCAGGCCGTAGCGGATGGCCCGGTCCGAGACGGGCTCGAAGCGGAAGGCCGACTCGTTGATGTCGGGCGGAAGCACCTCGACGCCATTGGCCTTCGCGTCGGCCACGAAGAGCTGCACCTTGTCGGTGTCGTCCATGTCCGACGACAGCGTGGCCGCCATGAACTCGGCCGGATAGTGCGCCTTGAGCCAGGCCGTGTGGTAGGTGACCACCGCATAGGCGGCCGTGTGCGACTTGTTGAAGCCGTACTCGGCGAACATCGCCATCAGGTCGAACAGCTTGTTGGCGAGGTCGACCGGATAGCCCTTCTTCTCGGCGCCCTCGACGAACAACCCGCGGTGCTGCGCCATCTCCTCGGGCTTCTTCTTGCCCATGGCCCGGCGCAGCAGGTCGGCGCCGCCCAGCGTGTAGCCGCCGATGATCTGCGCGATCTGCATCACCTGCTCCTGGTACACGATGACGCCGTAGGTCGGCTCAAGGCAGGCTTTCAGGTCGGGATGGAAATAGTCGATCTGCTGCTGGCCCTTCTTGCGAAGGATGAAGTCCTCGACCATGCCCGAGCCGAGCGGCCCGGGGCGGTACAGGGCGAGCACCGCGATGATGTCCTCGAAGCGGTCGGGCGCGAGCTTCTTGAGCAGCTTCTTCATGCCCTCGCTTTCCAGCTGGAAGATCGCGGTGGTGTTCGCGTCCTTCAGCACCTGGTAGGCCTTCGGGTCGGTGAAGGGCAGCGTGTTCAGGTCCAGGCGCAGCTCGGGGTGGCGCTGGTTGATGTAGCGCACCGCCAGGTCGATGATGGTCAGGTTGCGCAGGCCGAGGAAGTCGAACTTGACCAGGCCCACCGCCTCGACGTCGTCCTTGTCGAACTGGCTGACCACGCCGCCCTCGGCCCCGGGCGGCCGGTACAGCGGACAGAAGTCGGTGAGCCTGCCGGGCGCGATCAGCACGCCGCCCGCGTGCATGCCCACGTTGCGGGTCAGGTCCTCGAGCGGCTCGGCCAGCGCCAGCAGGCCGCGAACCTCGTCTTCCTTCTCCTCTCGCTCCTTCAGCAGCGGCTCGGACTCGCGCGCCTTGGCGAGCGACACCGGCTTGTTCTGCACCACCGGGATCAGCTTGGAGAGCTGGTCGCAGAAGTTGTAGCCCATGTCGAGCACGCGACCCACGTCGCGGATCACCGCCTTGGAGGCCATCGTGCCGAAGGTCGCGATCTGCGACACCGCCTGCTCGCCGTAGCGGGCGCGAACGTACTCGATGACCTTCCAGCGGTTGTCCTGGCAGAAGTCGATGTCGAAGTCGGGCATCGACACCCGCTCGGGGTTCAGGAAGCGCTCGAACAGCAGCGCGTACGGGATCGGGTCGAGATCGGTGATGCCCAGCGCGAAGGCCACCAGCGACCCCGCACCCGAGCCCCGCCCCGGACCCACTGGCACGCCGTTCTGCTTGGCCCAGTTGATGAAGTCGGCCACGATCAGGAAGTAGCCGGGAAAGCCCATCTGCACGATCGTGTCGCACTCGTACTCGAGCCGCTTCGCGTACTGCTCGCGCCGGGCCTCGAGCACCTCGGGCGGCGTGGTCTCCGGCGGGAAGAGCTTCTTCATCCGCCCGACCAGGCCCTCGTGCGCGAGCTGGCGCAGGTAGTCGTCGAGCGTGACCCCCTCGGGGGTGGGGAACTGCGGCAGTTGCGGCTTGCCGAGCACCATCGGCAGGCTGCAGCGGCGCGCGATCTCCACGCTGTTGGCCAGCGCCGACGGCAGGTCGGCGAAGAGCTCGGACATTTCCTGCTGGCTGCGGAAGTACTGGTCTTCGGTGAACTTCCGCTGGCGTCGCGGGTTGGCGAGGATCTCGCCTTCGGCGATGCACACCCGCGCCTCGTGGGCGCGGAACTCCTCGCGCGCGATGAACTGCACCGGATGGGTGGCCACCAGCGGCAGGCCCAGCTCGGCGGCCAACCGGGCGGCGGCACGGGTCTGCGCCTCGGCCTCGGGCGCGCCGTATCGCTGCACCTCGAGGTAGAAGGCTCCCGGGAAGCGCTGCGCCCAGCGTCGCGCGGCGGCCTCGGCGGCCTCGCGGTTGCCGGCCAGCAGCGCCTGCCCGACCTCGCCGGCGTGGGCGCCGGACAGCGCGATCAGGCCCTCGCCCAGCGGGCGACCGTCTCCGGCTGGCTCGTCGAACCAGTCGGCGCGCAACTCGGCCCGGCCGCGG
This sequence comes from Zeimonas arvi, assembly GCF_008039575.1. GTDB lineage: Bacteria > Pseudomonadota > Gammaproteobacteria > Burkholderiales > Burkholderiaceae_E > Zeimonas > Zeimonas arvi. The sequence continues at coordinate 540,402 of NZ_VDUY01000001.1, forward strand.
TACTCGTTCTCCAGCCAGGCGCGGCTCAGCAGCTCGCACAGGCGCAGATAGCCGTCGCGGTTGCGCGCGAGCAGCAGGATGCGCGTCGGACGCTCGCGGTCGGCGTCGTTGGCCACCCAGCAATCGGCGCCGCAGATCGGCTTGACGCCCTTGCCCCGCGCCGCCGTGTAGAACTTGACCCAGCCGAACAGGTTGCCGAGATCCGTGACGGCGACGGCCGGTTGCGCGTCGGCGGCGGCCGCCGCGACCAGCGCGTCGAGGCGCACGATCGAGTCGCTGATCGAGTATTCCGAATGGACGCGAAGATGGACGAAGCGGGGATCGGTCATCGGTACAATTCTATCCCCATGCCCCGCGACCTCTCCCACCGAAACGCAGCCCTGCTGCTGGCCTTCTGCGCGCTTTGCTGGAGCATCGCGGGAGTCTTCACTCGCCACCTCGAGCGCGCCGACGGATTCGAGATCACTTTCTGGCGAAGCTTCTTCTGCGCGGTCGCCATGCTGATCATCCTGGCCCGCCAGCGGCGCGGCAATCCGCTGGCGCCGGTGATCGCCATGGGCTGGCCGGGCCTGTTCTCGGGCGCCATGTGGTCGGTCATGTTCACCTGCTTCATGCTGGCCATCACCCGCACCAGCGTGGCCAACACGCTGCTGGTGCTCAGCGTGTCCCCGCTGCTGGCGGCCCTGCTGGGCCGGGCGGTGCTGGGCACCCGGATCTCTCCGATGACCTGGACCGCGATCGCGCTGGCCGGCTTCGGGATCTGGTGGATGGTGCACGAGGGGGTCTCGGCCGACGGCCTGTCCGGCATGCTCATCGCCGCCGCGGTGCCGGTGGCGGCGGCGATCAACATCGTCACGCTGAAGAAGCTGCAGGCCGACGTCGACCTGGCCCCTGCCGTGCTGATCGGCGCGCTGCTCTCCTGCCTGTTCACGCTGCCGCTCGCCTGGCCGCTGGATGCCACCGGCAACGACCTGGCCATCCTGGCCCTGCTCGGCGTGGTCCAGCTCGCGATCCCCTGCTTCCTGATGATCCGGGCCACCCGCTCGCTGGCCCCGCACGAGGTCGCGCTGATCGCGCTGCTCGAGGTGGTCTTCGGCCCGATCTGGGCCTGGCTCGGGGCCGGCGAGGCCATGCCCGCCGCGACGATCCAGGGCGGGCTGGTGGTCCTCGTCGCGCTGGTCGGCAATGCCCTGCTCGCCCGCCCCTCGGCGCCACGCGTCGTGGCCAAGGCTGCTGCGTGAGACCGCTCGCGGAGTTCGACGCGCGCGGCATCCACGGGGTGCTGACCGACCTCGACGACACACTGAGCACCGATGGCCGCCTCGACCCGGAGGCCTTCGCGGCCATGAACCGGCTGCGCGAGGCGGGGCTGCGCGTGGTGCCGGTCACCGGCCGATCGGCTGGCTGGTGCGACCACTTCGTGCGGATGTGGCCGGTGGACGCGGTCATCGGCGAAACCGGCGCCTTCTACATGCTGCGCGAGGGCGGCGGCGTGCGCACCGTGTTCATGCCCGATGCCGCCGCGCTCGAAGCCGCCCGTACCCGACGCGGGCCGATCGCCGAAGCGGTGCTGCGCGAGGTGCCCGAGGCGGCGCTGGCCGGCGACCAGCCCTACCGGCTCGTCGACCTGGCGATCGACATCGCTGAGGCGGTGCCGCCAGTGGCGCCCGAGCGCGTGGCACGCATCGTGGCACTGCTGCGCGCCCACGGCATGCATGCGCAGCCCAGCTCGATCCACGTGAACGCCTGGTTCGGCGAGTTCGACAAGGGCCGTACCGCGCTCGAGTTGCTGGCCGGGCACTTCGGCGAAACCGACGAGGCGGCCCGCGACCGCTGGGTCTGCGTGGGCGATGCGCCCAACGACGCGCCGCTGTTCGCGGCCTTTCGCAACTCCGTGGGCGTGGCCAACCTGCTCGAGCGGGCCGACCGGATGCCGGTGCTGCCTCGATGGATCACCGGCGCGCCCAGCGGCGCGGGCTTCGCCGAGCTGGCCGCGCACCTGCTGGCGGCGAGATGAGAACGGACACCGAACTGCGCCGCCCCGACGGCACGGTGCTGCGCGGCTGGGTTCGCCGGCCGACCGCGCCCGCCGGCCCCGCCCGGGCAGTCTGGCTCGTCCACGGCCTGGGCGAGCACCTGGGCCGGCATGACGAGCTCGCCGATTGGTTCCTCGCCCGGGGCTTCATCGTGGCCGGCCACGACCACCGCGGCCATGGCCGATCGAGCGGGCGGCGCGCCGCGATCTCGGCAGCCGAGGACCTGGTCGACGACCTGGAGGCCGGGCTGGCGGCTCTTGCCGATCGGTTTGGCGGCCAGTCCGGCGGCGAACCGGGCGCCCGCCTGGCCGGCCCGCCGCTGCTGTTCGGCCAGAGCCTGGGCGGTCTGGTCGCGCTCACCCTGGCGCTGCGCGCGCCCGAACGCGTGGCGGGGCTCGTGATGTCCTCGCCGGCGCTGGACCCGGGACTCTCCCGGGCGCAAGCGCTGCTCTACCGGACCATGCTGGCGCTCGCCCCAGACCTGCCTGTCCCGTCCGGGCTCGAGCCCGACCGGCTCTCGCACGACCCCGAGGTGGCGCGACGCTGGCGCGCGGATCCGCTGGTGCACGGGCGCATCACCGCCCGGCTGCTGCGCTTCGTCGTCGAGGGCTCGGCCCGCGCCTTGCGCGAGGCGCCGCGGCTCGCGGTGCCGGCGCTTCTGCAATACGGCACCGACGACAGCTTCGTGAATCCCGAAGGCAGCCGGCGCTTCGCCGCCGCTGCGCCGGCGCGCAGGCTCACCGCCCGCGAGTACGCCGGCCTGCGCCACGAATTGCAGCAGGAACCGGAACCGATGCGCGCGCGGGTGCGCGCCGATCTCGCCGACTGGCTGGCGCGGGTCGCCTGAAGCCGGCGTGGCTCACCTGAAGCCGGCGTGGCTCACCTCAGCCTGGCGAACCCGGCGATCCGCTGCCCGTACACGAAAGCAGTCTCCAGGTCGCCGGGCGGCGGGCTCTGGTCGGGCGGCAGGTTGTCGGCCTGCGCCATCACGCCCAGGTAGCTGCCCAGGCGGTTGAGCCGATCGGGGTCGCCGGCACGCTCGGCCGGCAGCATGCCCAGCCCGACCCAGATCATGCCGTGCTGCATCGCCAGCGTGACCATGGCCATCAGCGTGGCGTACTTGTCGCCGCTCATCGTGAGCGAACAGGTGAAGCCGCCGGCGATCTTGTCCTTCCAGCCCTGGGTGAACCAGACCTTGGCGCTCGCGTCGGCGAAGGCCTTGAACTGCGCCGAGGGCCCGCCCATGTAGGTGGGCGCGCCGAAGACGATCGCGTCGGCCTCGGCCAGCCTGCGCCAGCCGGCATCGTCGAGCGCCGACAGGTCCAGCAGGCCGGCCTCGATCCCGGTCACCGAGGCCGCGCCGTCCACGACGGCCTCGGCGACCTTGCGCGTGTGCCCGTAACCGGAGTGAAAGGCGACGACGACCTTGCGCATCGGGGCCTCAGGCGGGTTCGCCATGGACCGGGGCTGCGACGCGTCGAACTTCGGCCATCGGGCGATCCTCTTCTTGAATGATCGGGAGCCCGGAGTCTATCGCCCCTTCAACGGCCCGGTGGGAATGGTCGTCGCGAGGGACATAGAATGCCGCGCATGCATGCCTCGCGCGCACCCGCCCCGCCCGGCGACATCACTGCGGAGCAGACTTCGAGCCGCTCCAGTGGACCCGGCTACGTCGGCCGTTTCGCGCCCTCGCCCACCGGACCGCTGCACGCCGGCTCGCTGGCCACCGCGCTGGCCAGCCGGCTCGACGCCCTCGCCCGCGGCGGGCAATGGCTGCTGCGAATCGAGGACCTCGACCCGCCGCGCGAAGTGCCGGGCGCCGCGGCCACCATCGTGGACACGCTCGGGCGGCTCGGCTTCGCGCCCGACGGGCCGATCGAGTACCAGAGTCGGCGCGGCGCGCGTTACCAGGAGGCCTTCGAGCGGCTGCACGCGGCCGGGCTGGTCTATCCCTGCGCCTGCACGCGGCGTGAGATCGCCGATTCGCTCGGCCGCGCCGGACTTGCGCGCGAACGCAACCGCGAACGGGTCTACCCCGGCACCTGCCGCAACGGCATGCCCGCGGGACGCAGCGCGCGCGCCTGGCGCCTGCGGGTCGGCGAAGCGGTGGTCGCCTGGACCGACCGCAGCGGGCGTGCCTTCGAGGACCGGATGGCCGACGAGGTGGGCGACTTCGTGCTCAGGCGCGCCGACGGACTGTGGGCCTACCAGCTGGCCGTGGTGGTGGACGACGCGGCGCAGGGCGTGACCGACATCGTGCGCGGCGAGGACCTGATCGGCTCGACTTCGCGCCAGATCCTGCTGCAGCGCCTGCTCGGGCTGCCCACCCCGCGCTACCTGCACCTGCCGGTGGTGGCGGGCGCCGACGGGGAGAAACTGTCGAAGCAGAACGGCGCCGAGCCGGTCGATGCGAGCCGGCCGCTGGAGGCGCTGCACGCGGCGATGCGGCACCTGGGTCTGTCGACGATCGAGCCCCCGCTCGCCGAGGCGCGAATGCTGCCGGACAGGCGCGAATCGCTGGACGTCTTCTGGGAACGTGCGGCGCGCGCCTGGCGCGCCTCGCACTGGTTCGCTGGCTAGGGTTTGCCCAGACCGCCCAGCAACGCAGCCACCACCTTGCGCGAACGACGCGCCCCGGTGATCGCGCCGCGCACGCCGCGGTCGTGGCGACCGGCCTCGGCCGCCGCGGCGACCAGCTCGGTCTCCGCCTCGGTGGCGGCCGGCGGCTCGGGCGCTTCGTAGGGCTGGGAGAAGAGCGGATCGTCACGCAGGGCGGGCGCGCCTGGCCGAGAGCCCGACGGCGCCTCGCGCGGGCGGCGCGCGCGCCCGGACTCCTCGCCTCGGACGGGCCGTTCATGCCCGGTCCGGTCGCCGCGCGATGAACGCTCGCCGCGTTCGACGCGTTCGCCGCGTTCGACGCGCTCACCACGCTCGGGACGCTCGCCTCGTTCGCGGACGACCGGCCCGACGTCGAGCGGCACCGGCTTCAGCTCGCGCTTGATGAGCTTCTCGATGTCGGCCAGCAGGCGCTCGTCGTTGCTGCCACACATCAGCGACAGGGCGACGCCGCTCGCCCCGGCGCGGCCGGTGCGGCCGATCCGGTGAACGTAGTCCTCGGCGTTGTGCGGCAGGTCGTAGTTGATGACCGCCGGCAACTCGGCGATGTCCAGCCCGCGCGCGGCAACGTCGGTGGCCACCAGCACGCTGGTCTCGCCCTTCTTGAAGGCCTCGAGCGTGGCGAGCCGTTCCTGCTGCGACTTGTCGCCGTGGATCGCCGCGGCGTTCAGGCCGTCGCGCTCGAGCAGCCGCGCCAGCCGGCCGGCGCCGATCTTGGTGTTCGTGAAGACGATCACCTGCGACAGCGTCCGGTCCTTGATCAGCTTGGCCACCGCCGCGCGCTTGGAATCGGCGTCGGCCACCCGGTACACGGCCTGCTCGACATTCTCGGCGGTGGCATTGCGCCGCGCGACCTCGATCGAGACCGGATCCTTCAGGAAGCTCTCGGCCAGCTTGCGGATCTCGCCCGAGAAGGTGGCCGAGAACATCAGGTTCTGGCGCTTCTTCGGCAGCAGGTTGATGATTCGCTGGATGTCGGGCATGAAGCCCATGTCGAGCATCCGGTCGGCCTCGTCGAGCACCAGCAGCTCGGCCTGCGCCAGCGACACCGTGCGCTGACCCACGTGGTCGAGCAGCCGGCCCGGCGTGGCGATCAGCACCTCGGCGCCCTTCTTCAGCTCGGCGATCTGCGGCTTGATGTCCACGCCGCCGAACACGACCGCCGCCCGCAGCCCCGAGTACTTCGCGTAGTCGCGGACGTTCTCGAAGATCTGGTCGGCCAGCTCGCGGGTGGGCGCGAGGATCAGCGCGCGCACCGGGTGGCGCGCCGGCGACGCGCTGGTGTTCGCGTGCTTCATCAGCAGCTGCAGGATGGGCAGCGCGAAACCGGCGGTCTTGCCAGTGCCCGTCTGGGCGGCGCCCATGACGTCGCGGCCCTGCAACACGATCGGAATCGCCTGGGCCTGGATCGGGGTGGGTTCGCGGTAACCGAGCTCGGTGACGGCCCGCAGGATGGGTTCGGCCAAGCCGAAGGAATCGAATGTAGTAGTCAAATGCTTGCTTGACATGCCGCGAGGCGCGGCACAGGGGGTGAAAAAACGATATTGTCCGGCTTTCGGACCGCGATGCAACACAAATCGCCGTGCAGCCACGACTTTCGACGCGCCTTGCGGCGCCCGCGCCCTCGGGCGCAACGCCGGCCCGGGCCCTCGGCCACGCCGCGGCCGCTGCGGCGGCCGTCCTGACATTGGCGTCATGTCAGTCGCTGCTCCCGGACGCCCGCGACGACACGCTGGTCACCTGGAAGACCTTCGACGACGCGCGCGACGCCATCGAGCGGATCGAACCCTTCAAGACCACCCGCGCCGAGCTGGCGGCACAGGGCATCGACCCGCTCCACAACCCGTCGGTCACGCTGCTCGCCTATCCTGACATCGTCCAGCGCTTCTCGGCAGGGGCGGCCGCGCAGCCCGAGCAGCTCGATCCGGGCGTGCTGCGCTGCCTCACCTCGGGCAAGACCTGCACCGGCTACGCGATCGCGGTGCGCCGGATCAAGCGCGAGCGCACCGGCAACTTCTGGCTCGACTCGTTCAACTTCCGCCGCGAAGTCACGAGCACCGGCTGGACCTTCACCGCCACGATCCTGTTCGTCGACGATCAGGCCGTCTTCGCGGTCTACGGCGGGCAGCCCGCGATGAACGAGCGGCAGGTCACCCGCAATCCGCTGGGCCCGCTGCAAGCCTGGGGCGACCTGGTCCGGCCCCGCTGAGAACGCGAGGCCGGCGGCCACTTCACTGGTAGACTGAAGGGTTTTCCACCCTCCCGCGCTGCCGCGTCGCATTCCGCCCTCGGCCGGCGCAGCCCAGACGTACCCCGATGTCCATCCAGACCGAAGTCGCCCGACGCCGGAGCTTCGCGATCATCTCGCACCCCGACGCCGGCAAGACCACGCTCACCGAGAAGCTGCTGCTGTTCTCCGGCGCGATCCAGATCGCCGGCACGGTGCGCGCGCGCAAGGCGAGCCGCTTCGCCACGTCGGACTGGATGGAGATCGAGAAGCAGCGCGGCATCTCGGTGGCCAGCTCGGTCATGCAGTTCGTCTACCGCGACTGCGTGATCAACCTGCTCGACACACCGGGCCACCAGGACTTTTCGGAAGACACCTACCGGGTGCTGACCGCGGTCGACGCCGCGCTGATGGTGATCGACGGCGCCAACGGCATCGAGCCGCAGACGATGCGGCTGCTGAAGATCTGCCGCGCCCGCAACATCCCGATCGTCACCTTCGTCAACAAGTTCGACCGCGAGGTCCGCGAGCCGCTCGACCTGCTCGACGAGCTCGAGCGCGAGCTCGGCATGACGCCGGTGCCGCTGACCTGGCCGATCGGCATGGGCTCGCGTTTCCGCGGCGTGTTCGACCTGCGCGAGAACCGCGTGCGGATCTTCCGCGCCGGCGAGGACCGGATCGGCGAGGAAAGCTTCGTCTCGCCCGACGATGCTGCCGGCATGGCCGCGCTGGGCCCGGAGTGGCCGCAGGCCGAGGCCGAGATCGAGCTGGTCCAGGGCGCATCCGAGCCCTTCGATCCGCAGGCCTTCGTGTCGGCCACGCAGACGCCGGTCTACTTCGGCTCGGCGATCAACAACTTCGGCGTGCGCGAGGTGCTCGACGCGATCGTGGACTTCTGCCCGCCGCCGGGCGCGAAGCACGCCGAACAGCGCGAGGTCGAGCCCACCGAGGACGCGTTCACCGGCGTGGTGTTCAAGGTGCAGGCCAACATGGACCCGCAGCACCGCGACCGGGTGGCCTTCGTTCGCGTGTGCTCGGGCCACTTCGAGCGCGGCATGCCGATCGTCAACGCGCGCACCAAGCGCACGCTGCGTCCGCATAACGTCGTCACCTTCCTCTCGCAGCGGCGCGACATCGTCGACGAGGCCTGGCCCGGCGACATCATCGGCATCCCGAACCACGGCACGCTGCGGCTGGGCGACACGCTGACCCAGGGCGAGAACCTGCAGTTCACCGGCCTTCCCTGGTTCGCGCCCGAGGCCTTCCGCTCGATCGAGGTGGTCGACCCGATGAAGGCCAAGCAGCTGCGCGCCGCGCTGGATCAACTGGGCGACGAGGGCGCGATCCAGGTCTTCCGTTTCGACGACGGCCAGATGCTGCTCGGCGCAGTGGGCGTGCTGCAGTTCGAGGTGGTCGCGCACCGGCTCGCGGCCGAGTACGGCGTGGCCGCGCGGATCGGCCCGTCGACCTACATCGCGGCGCGCTGGGTCAGCTGCGACGACGAGGCCGAGCTCGAGCGCTTCATCTCGTACAACGAGGCGCGAATCGCCCGCGACACGGTCGACGCGCCGGCCTATCTGGCCAAGATGCTGGTGGAGCTCGAGGTGGCGAAGGAGCGCTGGCCGAAGATCCGGTTCAGTGCGTTTCGGGAGTTCGGGAGCTCGACGTTCGCGGGGGTGGCGGCGGAGTAAGTCCCGCGCGGGCGCGAGGGGCGGGCGAGGTGCGCTTCGGCGCCCCGAGGCGCTGTCCGCTTCGCGGAAACGCTTGGTCGCGCGGACGCTCAGCCCCGGCCGCGGAACGCAACTCGGCCCGCCGGTGGCGGGCCTCGAACAGCGTTCCGCTCGCGCTTCGCGCGCCGGGTCTTCACTGCGCTCCCGCGCCAGCGCCAAGGGGCGCCGAAGCGCACCTCGCCCGCCCCTCGCGCCGATGCCGGTGGGGTGCACGTTGCCGCTCAGCCCGCGCGTCGACGACGCGACTTGCGGAAGGACCTGATCAGCCGCGCGAGCCGCGCGTCATGTCCCGCTGCCAGAGCGCCACCAGGGCGCCCACGAGCAGAACGACGACCGACAGGGCCAGGCCGGGGCGCAGCGAGCCGTACAGGTCAGCCAGCCAGCCGGTGACGGTGGGGCCCACGATCTGACCGACGGCGAACACGATGGTGAAGACGGCCATCGCGCCGCCCCAGGCGGGTTTCGGGAGCTGCTTGCGGATCAGGGTGCTCACGGCGGACGGGGTGGAGAACATGCCGGCGCCGAAGAGGGCGGCCGAGGCGAGCATGGCGGGCAGGCCGGAGGCGAGCAGCGGCAGGCCGGCGCCGGCGGCGAGCACGGTCATCACCAACGCGATCACCGGGCCGCCACGCCAATCGGCGAAGGGGCGCTTCCACAGCCAGGGGGCCACGAGCGTCGCGATGCCCAGCAGGCTCCAGACCAGGATCACGTCGGAGGTCGAGGCGCCGCGCTCGCGCATCCACGCGATCACGAAGGTCATGTAGCCGATGTAGCCGAGCCCGAAGCCGGTGTAGGCGAGCAGCGCCGGCGCGAGATCGCGCGGCCGCCAGGCCGGCGCGCGGACGGAGGCGCAAACCGGGGCTGGGCCGGAAGCGGAGATGACGGCGGCGGCAGGCGCCGCGCCGTGCGCCGATCGCCGCGCCCCGATGGCCGCGGGCTCGACGATCGCTCGGGCCGCTGCGATGGCGGCCACGGTCATCGCCAGCGACGCCGCGCCCATCGCCAGCCAGGCCTGCCGCCAGCCGGCATCGCCCGCGAGTTCGAGCAGCAGCGGGATGCCCGCGCCGCACAGGACCAGCCCGACACCCGATCCGCCGAAGAACACGGTGATCGCCAGCGTGGCGCGGCGCGGGTCATCGGGGAACACGTTGCCGGCGAGCGCGCCACCGCAGACGAACACCATGGCGCCGGCCACGCCGGCAAGCGCGCGCAGCGCCGACAGCGCGAACAGGTCGTCGACGAGGCCCGTGGCGAGCAGCGCCAGTGCGGTGGCCGGCATCCCCGCGACGAACAGCGCGCGGTTGCCCACGCGGTCGACCAGCGCCCGGGCGAGCAGCGCGCCGGCCAGGTAGCCGAAGGCATTGGCGGTGTTCAGCCAGCCCGCCTGCGACCAGTTCCACCCGAGGTCGTTGCGCATGGCCGGCAGCATCAGCGCGTAGGCGAAGCGCGCGAAGGAGTTCGACACCACGGTGCCGAGCGACAGCAGGAAGGCGACGCCCAGCCCGTTCATCCGGCCGGCCCCGCCCGCCCCTTATGGCCGCAGCACGATCGCGCCGGTGGTCGTGCGCGACTCGGCGACCCGGTGCGCCTGCGCGACCTCGTCGAGCGAGAATCGCGCGCCAATGGCCGCCTGCACGTGGCCGGCGGCAATCGCCTGGAAGACCTCGACCGCATTGGCGCGGAAGGTCGCCGGGTCGGCATTGTGCGGGAAGACCGAGGGACGCGTCAGGAAGAGGCAGCCCTTCTTGTTCAGCAACTCCGGCTCGATCGCGGGCGCCGGGCCCGAGGCAGCGCCATAGAGCACCACCAGGCCGAAGGGCGCGGCGCAGTCGAGCGAGTGCAGGAAGGTGTCCTTGCCGACCGAGTCGTAGACGACGCGCGCCTTGCGCCCGCCGGTGGCCTTCAGCATGGCCTCGGGCCAGCCCGGCTTCGAGTAGTCGATCGCGTGGTCGGCGCCGGCGGCGCGTGCGATCTCGCACTTGGCTGCCGATCCGGCAGTGCCGACGACCTCGGCGCCGAGCGCCTTGGCCCAGCGGCACAGGATCTGGCCCACGCCGCCGGCCGCCGCATGCACCAGCAGCAGGTCGCCGGGCGCCACGCGATGGGTCTTGCGCAGCAGGTACTGCGCGGTCATCGCCTTGAAGAAGATCGCGGCTGCGTCTTCGTCGGAGACCGACGCCGGCAAGGTGGCCAGCCGTTCCGCGGGCAGGTTGCGACGATCGGCATAGGCGCCGATGCCGGCGTTCATGTAGACCACGCGATCGCCGGCGCGCAACTCCGCCACGCCCGGTCCCACGGCCTCGACGACGCCCGCGGCCTCGTGACCGAGACCGGTGGGCAGCGGCAGCGGATAGGCGCCGCGCCGCTGGTACACGTCGATGAAGTTGAAGCCGATGGCGGTCTGGCGCACCGTGACCTCGCCGACGCCGGGATCGGGGAGCTCGACTTGCTCGATCCTGAGCGCCTCGGGACCGCCGAACTCGCGGATGCGCACCGCGCGGGACATCGTCATGACCGGGCCTCCCGTCAGGCGAGCGTGTAGGCGGTCTTCACCGTGGTGAAGAACTCCTGCGCGTAGCGACCCTGCTCGCGCGGGCCGTAGCTCGAGCCCTTGCGGCCACCGAAGGGCACGTGATAGTCCACGCCGGCGGTCGGCAGGTTGACCATCACCATGCCCGACTGGCAGTGGCGCTTGAAGTGCGCGGCGTGCTTCAGCGAGGTGGTGGCGATGCCGGCCGACAGGCCGAAGGTGGTGTCGTTCGCCGCCGCCAGGGCGGCTTCGTAGTCCTTCACCCGGATGACGCTCGCCACCGGGCCGAAGATCTCCTCGCGGTTGATCCGCATCGCGGCGGTGGTGTCGGTGAACAGCGCCGGCGCCATGTAGAAGCCCTCGGTCTCGCGCTTCAGGCGGTCACCGCCGATCACCAGCGTGGCGCCCTCGGACTGGCCGATCTCGATGTAGCTCATGTCCTGCTCGAGCTGCGACTGGCTGGAGACCGGACCGATGTCGGTGCCGGCCTTCAGCGCGTCGTCGACCTTCAACGCGGCCATCCGCTCCTTCATCGCCTCGATGAACTTCGTGTAGATGCCGTCGGTCACGATCAGCCGGCTCGACGCGGTGCAGCGCTGCCCCGTCTGGAAGAAGGCGCTCTGCACGCAGATCTCGACCGCCTGCTTCAGGTCGGCGTCGTCGAGCACCACCTGCGGGTTCTTGCCGCCCATCTCGAGCTGCACCTTCTTGAGGTTTTGCGCGCAGGCCTGCGCCACGCGCGCGCCCACGCTCTGCGAGCCGGTGAAGCTGATCGCGTCGATGCCGGGGTGGTTGATCAGGCGCTCGCCCACCACGCTGCCGCGGCCCATGACCAGGTTGAACACGCCGGCCGGGATGCCCGAGCGCGAGATGATCTCGGCGATGGCCCAGGAGCAGCCCGGCACCAGGTCGGCGGGCTTCAGGACCACGCAGTTGCCGTAGGCCAGCGCCGGCGCGACTTTCCACGCGGGGATCGCGATCGGGAAGTTCCAGGGCGTGATGATGCCGACCACGCCGACCGGCTCGCGGGTGACTTCGACACCGATGCCCGGACGCACCGAGGGCAGCGTCTCGCCGGCCAGCCGCAGGCACTCGCCGGCGAAGAACTTGAAGATGTTCCCCGCGCGCACCGCCTCGCCGATGCCATCGGCCAGCGTCTTGCCCTCTTCGCGAGCCAGCAGCCTGCCGAGTTCTTCCCGGCGCGCGAGGATCTCGGTGCCGATCTTGTCGAGCGCGTCGTGCCGCGCCTGGATGCCGCCGGTCGACCAGGCCGGGAAGGCCGCCCGCGCCGCCTGCACGGCCGCATCGAGCTGCGCGGCGTCGGCCTGCGCGTACTCGCCGATCACGTCGGACAGGTTCGACGGGCTGATGTTCTTCGTGTAGGCATTGCCGGCGACCCATTCGCCGCCGATCAGGTTCTCGTGCTGTTTCGTCATGGCGTTCTCCTTGTTCACTTGCCCCAGCGCAGCACGAGCGGATCGAGCCGCCGGGCGACGTCGATCAGGCCCGCTCGCGTGGCGGGATGCATGGGCGGAATCGGGTGGCGCGGCGCCTCGCAGTCGATCACGCCCCCTTCCTTCATCAGCGCCTTGGCGGCCAGCAGCCAGCCCTGGCGGTTCTCGTAGTTGATCAGCGGCAACCAGCGGTTGTAGGCGACCATGGCCGTCTCGCGATCGCCTGCCAGGTAGGGATCGACGATGGTGCGGATGCCGTCGGGATAGCCGCCGCCGGTCATCGCACCGTTGGCGCCGGCGTCCATGTCGGCCAGCAGGGTGATCGCCTCCTCGCCGTCCCAGGGCCCTTCGATCGCGTCGCCGCCCAGCCGGATCAGTTCGCGCAGCTTGGAGGCGGCGCCGGCCGTCTCGATCTTGAAATAGGACACCTGCTCGATCTCGCGGGCCATCTTCGCCAGGAAGGCGGGCGTGAGCGTGGTGCCCGATACCGGCGCGTCCTGGATCATGATCGGGATGTCGATCGCGTCCGAAAGCCGGGCGAAGAACTGCTCGATCACCGGCTCGGCCACCCGGATCGAGGCCCCGTGGTACGGCGGCATCACCATCACCATGGCCGCGCCCATGTCCTGGGCCCGGCGGCTGCGCTCGGCGCAGACCCGGGTGCTGAAGTGGGTGGTGGTCACGATGACCGGCACGCGCCCTGCCACGTGGGCGAGGATCTCGCGCGTGAGCAGCTCGCGCTCGTCGTCGGACAGCACGAACTGCTCGGAGAAGTTCGCCAGGATGCACAGGCCGTTGGAGCCTGCGTCGATCATGAAGTCCACGCAGCGTTTCTGGCTGGCGAGGTCCAGCTCGCCGTTCTCGCGGAACGTGGTCGGCACGACGGGGAAAACGCCCTGGTAGCGGGCCTTGCGGGGAGTGGTCATCGGGATCGCCCTGCGGGTTCGTTCTTGTGGCCGGCCGGCGAGGCGAACGCCGGCGGATGCGGAACGCAATGATACCGGGCCGGCGAATCCAGCGCTCGTTGAGCAGGTTCAAGCCGGCCTGCGCCCCGGTGCGGGGCTTCGGTGTCATGATGAAGGAAAGCCGTCGACCCGCGATGCACGAGGAGCCGTCGATGAAGCACACCACGCCGATCGCCGCGCTGGCCGGCACGATCGTTTCCGCTGCCCTGCTGCTGGCCCCGGTCGCGCCCGTGCAGGCGCAGGAGCCCGCCATCTGGCGAGCCCATGCGCCCTACAGCCAGCAGGAGCTCGACCAGATGCTGGCGCCGATCGCGCTGTATCCGGACGCGCTGCTCGCGCAGGTGCTGATGGCCGCCACCTACCCGCTCGAGGTCGTGCAGGCGGCGCGGTTCATGCAGCGCAACCCCGGCCTGTCCGGCGATGCCCTGGCGCGCGCCATCGCGCCGATGCGCTGGGACCCGAGCGTCGCGGCGCTCACGCAGTTCCCGTCGGTGCTGGCCATGATGAACGAGGAGCTCGAGTGGACCGAGCGCCTCGGCGAAGCTTTCCTCGCGCAGCGCGAGCAGGTCATGGACACGATCCAGATGCTGCGCGACCGCGCCTGGGCGGCCGGTACGCTGCGGCCGAACGATCGCCAGAACGTGATCGTTCGCGACCGCGTCTACCTGATCGAGACCTGGCACCCCGGCTACTACTGGGTGCCCTACTACAACCCGCTGATCGTGTTCGGCACCTGGTGGTGGCCGGCCTATCCCCCCTTCCTGTGGGTGCCCCCGGTCGTCTACCGCCCGCCCTACTTTCCTCAGGTCTACTCGGTGGGCATCGTCTGGGGTCCGGTGGTGCTGGTGCTGGACTCGCTTTGGAGCGACCCGCTTCCGGTGTGGCGCGACCGCGCCGTGGTGCTCGGCACGCAGCCGGTGACCAACGTGATCGTGACCAGCGCGAGCGCGCCACGGCCGGTGATCTGGCGGCACGACCCCAGCCATCGGCGCCACGTCGAGTACCGCACCCCGGCGCTGCGCGACGGCATCCCGCCGCTGTTTCCCGAGAAGCCCTCGCGCGTGTCGCCCAGCGTCCAGCCCCCACGCGCGCCCGATGCACGCCCGCTCCCGGAAACCCGCCCGATTCCGGACACGCGCCCGATGCCAGACAGCCGCCCGCTGCCGCGCCAGCAGGTGCCGGTCAAGCCGCCCGCCGTCGTGCCCGAGCGCACGCTTCCGCGACAATCGCTGCCGGTCGCGCCACGGCAACCGGTCCCGCAGCAGATGACGCCGCGCCAGCCCGCGCCGCCGCAGTACCAGCAGCGCGCGCCGCAGCCGCAGCCCCAGCGCGAGATCCGCCAGGGCGGGCAGTCGGGCGGCTCGCCACGACAGTCCTGGCCGGCTCAATAGGCTGGACACGACAGAATCCGGAGCCTTCATCCTTCATGACGAACCCTGCCGCCATCTTCGAAGCCGGAGACCTCCGGCTGAGCTCGGGCGCCACCTATCGTGGCGCACGGCTCTCCTACCGCACCTACGGCAAGCTCTCGCCGGCGCGCGACAACGTCGTGCTCTATCCCACTTCGTATTCGGCGCAGCACCTGGACACCGAGTGGCTGATCGAGCCCGACGGCATCCTCGATCCGACGCGCTGGTTCGTCGTGATCCCCGACATGTTCGGCAACGGCCTGTCGGCCTCGCCGAGCAATACCGCTCCGCCCTGGGACGGAAGCCGCTATCCGCATTTCAGCATCCTCGACAACGTCCGCGTGCAGCGTCGGCTGCTGCGCGAGGTGTTCGGCGTGGCGCGGCTGAAGATGGTCTACGGCTGGTCGATGGGCGGCATGCAGGCCTACCAGTGGGGGGCCAGCTTCCCGGACGAGGTCGAGCGGGTCGTGGTGGTCTGCGGGGCGGCGCGCTGCGCCCGGCACAACTACGTGTTCCTCGAAGGCGTCAAGGCGGCGCTGACCGCCGACCCGGCCTGGCGCGACGGGCGCTTCGAGCGCAAACCCGAGCGCGGGCTGCGGGCCATGGGCCGGGTCTACGCCGGCTGGGCCATGTCGCAGGCCTTCTACCGCGACGAGCTGTGGCGACAGGTCGGCTTCTCGTCGCTCGAGGATTACCTGGTGGGCGGCTGGGAGGGCAATTTCCTGCGCCGGCACGCCGAGGACCTGCTGGCCCAGATCCACACCTGGCAGCATTTCAGCATCGCCGACGATCCGGCCTTCGCCGGCGACTTCGAGGCGGCGCTGCGCGCGATCCGGGCCGAGGTGCTGCTGATGCCCGGCCGCACCGACCTCTACTTCCGGGTCGAGGACAACGCCGACGAGCTGCCCCGGCTCGCGCGCGGCCGGCTGGCCCCGATCGAGTCCGACTGGGGCCACCGCGCCGGCAACCCGGTGCACCGGGGCGCCGACTGGGCCTTCATCCGCGAGCAGGTCCGGGCCCTGCTCGAACGCTGAGGATTCAGCCCGTCCTCGCGGACGCCGCCTCGGCCGCGCCCTCCGGCTCGATCTCGCCGCCCAGCGCCTCGAGCAGGTCGGGAACGAGCCGGCCGAGCTCGGCCGTGGCGATCGCCACGTCGGCGTCGAAGCCGTCGTCTTCCTCGCCGCCGCCGGGCTGGCCGGCGGCCGCCTCGAGCACGACGTCGAGGATCTCGAGCCGCCTGAGCACGAGGCTGGCGTCGAGCACGAAGGACACCCGCTCCTGCCAGGTCATCGCGAGCTTCGTGGCCACCTTGCCCTGCTCGATGTGCGCGACGATCTCGTCGATGTCCAGGGGGTGGCGGGCGTAGCGCACCGTGGCCTTGTCGCCGGCGGGGGCCGGCGCGGCGCCCTCGAGCGCCACCTGCGACTCGCCGGCGCCGGCCTGCCTGAGCTCGCACTCGCGATCGAGCGAGAACCCGGCCGGCGCCTCGCGCTCGGCCAGCCAGGTCGACATCGCGGTCGACGGCGACAGTCCGGTCTTCACCAGGCTGGCGGGCAGCTCGGCCGCCATGTCGCGGAAGGCCTCCATCAGCGCGCCGACCGCCTCGTCGGCCCTGGCGGCGCTGCCGGCGCCCACCAGCATGAGCCGGGCCTTCGGATCGATCCAGATCCGCGTGGTCGAGAACTTGCTGAAGGCGCGCGGCAGCAGGTCGATCACCACCTCCTCCTTCAGCTCCTTGCGCTGCTTGCCGCGTGGCCGGTTGCCCGTCTCCTGCTCGATGCGCCGCAGCCGATCCTCGAGCGCGTCCTTGACTGCCGAACCCGGCACCGCGCGCACCTCGGTGCGCAGGCTCAGCACCAGCTGGCCGCCCACCGACTCGGCCAGCGCGCCGTGCGCCCTGCCCCGCGGCTCGACCCAGCCGGCCGAGCGCGGCTCGGTCGGGCTGCAGGGCGCGAAGCGCGCGCGGTCGAGCGCCTCTTCGAGCGCTTCGAGCGAGGGCGGCTCCCAGCCGGGAGCGATGCGATAGACGATGGCGGACTTGAACATGACCCTGCGGATTGCGTTGAATTCGGGAGCGGGAGACTAACCGAAAGCGCGGCGGCGCGCGGAATCGCCCGAACCGGAACGCCCGGAAGACCGATCGGAACGCGGAGCCGACCGATGCCCCGGTCGCGCCCCGATAATCGTCCGCATCATGAAGGGCTTCTACGGCTGGCGCATGGTGATCGCGGGCTCCGCGCTGCAGTTCCTGCAGGGCGGCCTGATGATGCAGGCATTCGGCGCCTACGTGGCGGTCCTCACGACCGAGCGCGGCTGGAGCAAGACCGCGCTGTCGGGCGCCGCCGCGCTGCAGTCGGTCGAGAGCGCGCTGATCGGCCCGGCGCTGGGCTGGCTGGTGGACCGGGTCGGCGAGCACCGGCTCATCCAGCTTGGCATCGTGATCTTCGGGCTGGGCCTGATCGCCATGGGCTCGGTCGACACGCTGGCCGGCTTCTATGGCGCCGTCCTGCTGGTCGCGCTGGGCAGCAGCCTGGCCGGCTACTTCACGATCAACATCGCACTGATCCACTGGTTCGAGCGGCAGCGAGCCCGCGCGCTGTCCAGCGCGGGATTGGGCCTTGCGCTGGGCGGCTTGTTCGTCCCGGTGGTGGCGGCATCCATCACCGCGTTCGGCTGGCGCGCCACCGCGATCGGCTCGGGCGTGCTCGCGATCGCCATCGGCTGGCCGCTTGCGCGGGTCTTCCGGGGCCGTCCCGACGCGCTGGGCATGAGGATCGACGGCGCCTCGGCCCAGACGGCCGCGGCGACCGATGCCCCCGCGCCGACCCACACCGACGTGACCCCGGGCCTGACCGCGCGCCAGGCCCTGCGCACCGGGGCCTTCTGGCTGCTGTCGGCCGGCCACGGCATCGCGCTGTTCGCGGTCACCAGCGTGAACGTGCACGCGATCACCCACATCAAGGAAGGCCTGGGCTACTCGGTGGCGCAGGCCTCGCTGGTGATCACGCTGATGACCGGCGCGCAGATCGGCGGCGTACTGCTCGGCATGGCGGCAGGCGACCGCTACGACAAGCGCTGGATCTGCGCCGCCTGCATGCTGGGCCACGGCTTTGGCCTGCTGATGCTCACCTACGCGAACGGCAGCGTGATGCTCGCCGCCTTCGCGTTGCTGCACGGCACGGCCTGGGGGCTGCGCGGCCCGCTGATGCAGGCGATCCGGGCCGACTACTTCGGTCGCCGCTCGATCGGCATGATCATGGGCCTGTCGTCGGTGGTCATCGCGGTCGGCCAGGTCGGCGGCCCGCTGGTGGCTGGCGCATTCGCCGACCTTACCGGAGACTATCGCCTCGGCTACACGCTGCTGGCGGTGCTGGCGCTGGGCGGCTCCTTCGCCTTCCTGCTCGCCAGGCCGCCCGCGCTGCCCGGCGTGCCGGCCGCACGCTGAAGCGGCAGCCGCTCAAAGGAGGAGACCCGCCATGAAGCTTCCGGTCCTCGTTCTCGCGCTCGGCCTGCTCGCCGGCTGTGCGAGCGGCGCGCGGCACGATGCCGCCCCCGGTCCGACGGCCTGCCCGCCGGCCTACAACGGCTGCTTTGCCGACTGACCGACTGCACCACGATTCGACATGAGCACAGACTTCGGATTCGCCTGCGAGAAGCGCCCCGCGATCGGCACGCGGGGCATGGTCGTGACCAACCACCCGCTGGCCTCGGCCGCCGGGGCCGAGATGCTGGCTGCCGGCGGCAATGCGATCGACGCGGCCGTGGCGGCGCTGTTCACGCTGAGCGTCGTCGAACCGATGATGGTGGGCATCTTCGGCGGCGGCATCGCGCACCTGCGCCTTGCCGATGGCCGTCACCGCATCATCGACGGCCTCAGCTGCGCGCCCGGCGCCGCGCGCGCCGACAGCTACCGGCCGGTGTCGGACCGCATGCCCGACTACATGGAGACCGAAGACCGCGAGAACGCGGTCGGCGCGAAGTCGGTGGCGGTGCCGGGCAACCTGCTCGGCTGGTGCGAGGCCGCGCGGCGCCACGGCAGCCTGCCGCTCGCCGACCTGCTGGAACCGGCGATCCGGCACGCGCGCCGAGGCTTCCGGATCACCGGCTACCTTTCCGGCTGCATCGCCGAATGCGCGGCCGACCTGGCGGCCGACGCCGAGATCGCCCGGCACTTCCTGCCCGGCGGCAAGCCGCTGGCGGCCGGAGACCGGCTGGTGTCGGCCGCCTATGCCGACACCCTCGCCACGATCGCCCGGCAAGGACCCGCCGCGCTGCACGGCGGCGACCTGGGCCGGCATGCCGCCGAGGCGCTCGCGCGCCGCGGTGGCCTGCTCGCGCTCGACGACCTGGAAGGCTATTCGCTCGTCGACCGAGAGCCGGTGCGCGGCAGCTACCGGGGCCTCGAAGTGATTGGCCCCCCGCCGCCCTCGGCCGGAGGGGTGCACGTGCTGCAGATGCTGAACATCCTCGAGGCCTTCGACCTGCGCGGCATGGGCTTCGGCTCCCCGCAGGCCATGCACCTGCTGGCCGAAGCGCTGAAGATCGCCTTCGCCGATCGCGCTGCCGCCACCGCGGACCCGGCCTTCGTGGACGTGCCGGTGGCTCGCCTGGTGTCGAAGGACTACGCGGCCGAGCGCCGCGCGCTGCTCGACCGCGCCCGCGCCCGGGACTGGCAAGCCGGCGTCGCGGCGCCAGCCGGTTCCGGTCCCCTGCCCCGCGAATCCGCCAACACCACCCACGTCAGCGTGGCCGATCGCGACGGCAACATCGTGTCGAGCACGCAGACGATCAACAGCCTGTTCGGCGCGCGCATCATGATCCCGGGCACCGGCATCATCCCCAACAACTACATGTACCTGTTCGACCCGCACCCCGGCAAGGCGCTGTCGATCGCGCCCGGCAAGCGCGTCACGACCTCCACCGCGCCGACCATCGTGCTGCGCGACGGCCACCCGCGCTACGTGCTGGGACTGCCCGGCGGCCTGCGCATCTTCGGCTCGGTCATGCAGGCGCTGGTGAACCTGATCGACCACGGTATGACGATGCAGCAGGCGGTCGAAGCGCCGCGGCTGTGGACGCAAGGCCAGGAGCTCGAGGCCGAGGAAGGCCTGCCGAAGGCCGGCCGTGAAGCCCTGCGCGCAATGGGGCACCCGCTCATGGTGGTGCCCCACGTGGCCGGCGGCATGAACGGCATCGAGTTCGGCGAAGACGGCTCGATGACCGGCGCCGCCTGCTGGCGCGCCGACGGCACCGCGATCGGCCTGGGCGGCGGGACGGCGCGGCCCGACACGCGGTTCTGGCCCGAAGCGCCGCGAAAACCCTGAGGCCGGGCGCGGCCTGGAATCACACGGAACGACGACGATGTTGAAGATCTGGGGACGCCGCAACTCGATCAACGTGATGAAGGTGCTGTGGGTCTGCGAAGAGCTCGCCCTGCCCTTCGAGCAGATCGACGCCGGCATGCAGTTCGGCGTGGTGAACACGCCCGAGTACGCGGCGATGAACCCGAACCGCAAGGTGCCCACCATCGACGACGACGGCTTCACGCTGGCCGAGTCCAACACCATCGTGCGCTACCTGGCGGCCAGGCACGGCCGCGAGGACCTGCTGCCGACGGACGCGCGGGCGCGCGCGCGGATCGAGAGCTGGATGGACTGGGCCTCGTTCAGCCTGGCGATCGCGATGACGCCGCTCTTCTGGCAGCTGATCCGCACGCCCGGGAACCAGCGCGACCCCAAGGTCATCGCAGCGAACGCGACCGAGGCCGAGCGCTGCATGCGCATCCTGGACGACCAGCTCGCCGGCCAGCCGCACCTGGCCGGCGAGGGCTTCACGCTGGCCGACGTGCCGGCCGCGGCCTTCGTCCATCGCTGGCTGGCGCTGCCGATCGAGCGGCCGGCGCTGCCGCGGCTGGAGGCGTACTACCGGCGCATGCTGGAGCGGCGAGGGTACCGCGCGCACGTGGCGGGGCCGCTGAGCTAGGCCGGATACCTCCGCGCATTCGCCGCGAGCTTCTCGCGCACCGCGGCGTCCAGGTCCACGCCCAGCACCGAAGCGAGCCGCACCAGGTAGATCAGCACGTCGGCCAGCTCGTCGCGCACCGCCTGCGCGGTGGCCGGATCGCGGGCCGCCTCGGCGGACTGGGTCTCGGTCAGCCACTGGAAGATCTCGACCAGTTCGCCGACCTCGCCGGTCAGCGCCATCGCCAGGTTCTTCGGCGAATGGAAGCGGTTCCAGTCGCGCGCGTCGGCGAACGCCTGCAGCGCGGACTGCAGCGCCGAGACGTCGACGAGCGTGCCGGCGTCCTTCCTTGTCATGTCGCGGACCGATCCCGGTGGCGGCCGCGCATCAGCCTTCGAACGACGCCTCGAGCATGCCGAGGTAGTCGTCCCGCGTGGCCGCGCGCGGATTGGTCGCGTGGCAGTGGTCGAGCAGCGCCGCGTCGGCGATGCCCGGCAGGTCATCGCGGCGAACGCCCATTGCGGCGAGCCCCGCCGGCAGGCCGAGCCGGGCGTTGAGACCCTCGATGAACGCCGCCGGATCGGCGCCCGCGGGCAGGCCCATCGCATCGGTCAGCGTGCGCGCCCTGGCCTCGAGCACCGGGGCATTGAATCGCAGCACCGCGGGCAGCAGGACCGCGTTCAGCGTGCCGTGGTGCAGCGGCCGTCCCTTCAACGCACCGAGCGGATGCGACAGCGCGTGCACCGCGCCCAGCCCCTTCTGGAAGGCCATGGCGCCTTCCATCGCGGCCATCATCATCTCCCAGCGCGCCTGGCGATCGCCACCGTCGCGCGTCGCGCGCTCGATGTGCGCGCAACCGCGCCGCAGGCCGTCGAGCGCGATCGCCTCGGCCGGCGGATTCACCGACGGCGCGCAGAAGGTCTCGATGCAATGCGCGATCGCATCCATGCCGGTGGCGGCGGTCAGCATGGCCGGCAGGCCGAGCGTGAGCTCGGGGTCGCACAGCGCGACCTTCGGCAGCAGATGAGGGCTGAGCAGGCCGAGCTTGCGGCCGTTTCGCATCACGATCACGCTGCCGCGGCCGACCTCGCTGCCGGTGCCCGCGGTGGTGGGAATCGCCACCAGCGGCGCCACCTTGGCGGTGATCCGCGCCGCGCCCCCCTCGACCGCGGCGTACTGCAGCAGCGGCTCGGGATGGGTGGCAATCAGCGCCACCGCCTTGGCCAGGTCGATCGACGAGCCCCCGCCCACGGCCACCAGGCCGTCGCAAGCCTGCTCGCGGTACACCTGCGCGGCGAGCATCACCGCGTCCTCGGTGGGATTGGGCGGCGTGCCGTCCCAGGTCCGCGCGTCGGCCGCACTGCCGATCGCCTCGGTGACCCGGGCAAGCAGCCCGGCGGCCACCACGCCGCGGTCGGTGACGATCAGCGGCCGGGTCACGCCGAGGCGCTGCAACTCGCCGGGCAACAGGCGCAGCGCGCCGAAGTCGAACTGGATCGTCGTCAGGTAGGTGATGGTGGCCATGTGGAGTCCGGGGTCGGTGAGCGGGGTACGGCTCGGGATCGAAGGCGATCGCGAGACTGCGATGGTATCGGTTCGGCGGGCGAGCGGATCGGATCAGCGCTCGAGAAAGGGCGGCAGGCGCAGGCCCGCCCTGACCTTCGCATCCAGCGCCGCCTCGGCCGCGCGCACGGCCTCGAGGCGCGCGAGCACCTCGTCGATCCGTTCGAAGGGCACGACCACCACGCCGTCCTGGTCGCCGGCCAGGATGTCGCCCGTGGCGACCGCCGAACCGGCCAGCACCACCGGGAAACCCACCGTGCCGGGGCCCTCGCGAGCAGGCGAATTCGGCGTCACGCCGAGCGCGAAGCAGGGGAGACCGACCTCGCGCAGCCCGGGAATGTCGCGCACGCAGCCATCGGTCACGAAGGCGACCGCGCCGCTGTTGCGCGCCATGCCGAGCAACAGGTCGCCGGCGACCGCGCAGCCCGCATGTCCGCCGGTGGCCGCCGCGAGCACGTCGCCGGGCTGCAGCAGGCGCAGCGCCGCGAACACCGCCAGGTTGTCGGCCGGGCCGGCATCGCAGGTGAGCGCCACCCCGCAGAAGGCGGCCTGCTCCGACACGACCGGCTTGATCCGGTAGTCGAGCCCGCCGCTGCCGCCGAGCGCATCGACGACGAAGCCGGTGGGCACGCCGCGAAGCGCCGCCAGCTGGTCGGGGCGCGGGCGCCGCAGTTCTTTCCCAACGCGAATCTTAGGTGCGTCTTCGATCAAGGCGATCCCCTGGACGTTCGGTGACCCTTCATTCTAGGAGCGCAGGAGCGGCCGCGCTCGACGACGACGCGATCCGGAACGCGATGGCGACGCCGTTGCCGATCTCCGACGAAGCGATCGACTGGCTGCGCCACCCGTCGGCCGATGCCCCGCGACTGCCCCGCCTGGCGCCAGTCGCCCGATCGTCAGCGCTGGCTGGGCGAGTCGCGGCTGGACGCCTTCTCTGCGATGATTGTCCGCGCGATGCGCGAGCGCGCGCTGGACCCGAAACCCGAACCCGCACGGAGACGTCCTTGAACAAGGTGATCGAGAGAGTGGTTCCAGGAAAGCACGGCATCGCCGTCGAGATGCAGCCCGGACAGCAGCTGCGCGTCACCGACCTGGAAGGCCGGCAGGTCGTCGACATGGCGCTGTTCAATCTGCAGAACCTGCGCGAGAAACTGTCGACCTCGTACTCGCGGACCCGCTACCTCCCGAAGCACGTCGGGGACTACATCCCGCGCGACCGGATCAACGTCGGCGACACCCTGATGTCCACCCTCTGCCGGCCGATGATGACCTTCATCGACGAGACGGCTCCCGAGAAGGGGGTGCACGACTGCCACAACCGCATGTGCAACCGCTACCTGTACGAGGTGCAGCTGGGGCTCGGGCCGCAGGACGGCTGCCACGAGATCATCGCGAAAGCCGTCTCGCCCTACGGCCTGCTGCCAGAGGACATCCCCGACACCTTCGACATCAACATGCGCTACGAGCACGACTGCACCCGGCATCGATGGGTGATCGGCTTGCCAGCCAGCCGTGCCGGCGATTACGTCGAATTCCGCGCCGAGATGCCTCTGCTGGTTGCGCTGTCGGTCTGCCCGCTCGAGTCGGGCGACTGCAACGGCGGCAAGTCGACGCCGGTCCGCGTCGAGGTGTTCGAGCCTGCCTAGCGGTCGCGCGGCAGGCCCCAGGGCAGCCGGGTCACCGACGCCCAATCCGGCCCCGCGAACCACGGATCGCCCGCCAGGAAAGCCCGCAGCATCGGCAGCGAATCCAGGCCCCAGAACAATCGACCATCGACCTCGAGGGTCGGCACGCCGAACACCTTCCCCGCGATCGCCTCGGCGGTGTTCGCGCGCAGCAGCGCCCGGACCTCGGGCCCTTCCGGATCCAGTTGCGGCGCGAGCCTGCGCTCGAGCGCGGCCAGGCGGTCGGGATCCAGCGGCTCCTCGCCGCTCTCCCACACGTGGCGAAACACCGCCTCGCACGCCGCCGCGCCCGGGCACCCGCGCGAATCGGTGGCCAGCGCGAGGCGAAGCAACGACACCGGGTTGAACGGATGCCGCGCCGGCATCCGCAGCGGGGTGCCCTGGCTTCGGCCCAGCCAAAGCACCTGCCGGTAGGTCCAGTCGCGCTTGGGCGGGATCTCGGCCGGCCCGAGGCTGCCGAGCTCGCGCAGCAGCGCGCCGAGCAGCACCGGCCGGTGGATGACCTCGACCTCGAGCCCGTCCAGCGCGCGGGGAAGCGCGTCGAAGGCGAGCCAGGCATAGGGCGACACGAAGTCCAGATGGAAAGTGATCGTCTTCATCGCGACCCCGCAAAGATCCAGGCCACGCCGAACCCGCCGGCAAGGTAGCTGCGCGAGCGCACCAGCGGGCTGTCCTCCAGCGCCGAAGCGCCGTGCAAGGAGTCCATGCGAAGAAAGCCTCCGAACCAGAAGTTTCCGTACCGGCGACCGAAACTCAGCTGCGACTGGATGCCGGCATAGCCGCCCGGCGCCTCGTAGGCCGGACGGGTGGCGGTGGCGAACCGCGGGGCCACCGAGTAGAAGTAGTCGTGATGACGGCTGTCGCCATAGAGCAGGCCCAGCGAGGCGTTCACGTCCAGCCCCGAGCCCCAGGCATCGGGCAGGTGCAAGGCCAGGTAGGGGCTCGCCGTCCAGCCCTTGTGCGAGAGCCCGCCGCCCTCCAGCGCGAAGGCGGCGCGCGCCGCCAGGCGGAAGCTCAGCTCGCTCTCGCGCTTGCGCCGGTCGCCGACCAGGCGCACCACGAGCTCGGGACCGATCTCGCCGAGCGGGTCGAGCTCGGGCATGCCGGCGCGGGCGCGGTTGCCGCCGCTGCGCAGCGAGATGTTCCCGGTGAAGCTCGCGTCGAGCTCCACCCGCTCGGAGTCGAACAGCCGGGCCACGACGCCGCCTCGATCCACGCGCAGGCGCTCGCCGCGGTACACGAAGTACGGGAAGGGCAGCAGGTAGCCGTGCGCCTCGTCCGAGCCACGGTAGTCCGGAAGGCGAACGGCCGACAGGCCGACGCCGGCTTCCCAGAACGGCTGCGCGGAGGCGTTCGCAGCGCCAAGCAGCGCCAGCAGGCACGCAAGGCGCAGGCCACGCAGGGGGCCGCGATCGCGCCTCATGGCCCGGCGCTCGCGGACGCGCGACCGGCATGAGACTGGCCTACCGGGGGCTGGCTCGCGGGGGCATGCCCGGGCTGTTGCCTGCGCCACTCGCCGGGCGGCAGCCCGAAGCGCCGCTTGAAGGCCCGGCTGAAGGCCGCCTCGGACTCGTAGCCGGCCCGACCGGCGATCGTCTTCGTCGGCAAGTCGCTGGACTTCAACTGCTGCGCAGCGAGCTGCAGGCGCCAACCGGCCAGGTAATGCATGGGCGGCTGGTCGAGCAGGCGCCGGAAGCGATCGGCGAGCACGCTGCGCGACACGCCCACCCGCCGGGCAAGCTCCGTCACGCTCCAGGCCCCGAAGGGCTCGGCATGCAGGTATCCGAGCGCGGCCCGGGCCACCGGATCGCGATAGGCCGCGAACCAGCCGGCCTGGTCGTCGGCCAGGCCCTGCATGCGCGCGCGCAGGATCTCGATGAACACCAGTTCGGCCAGCCGCGGCAGCATGTTGCGCGAGCCGGGCATCAGTTCGGTGGCCTCGGCGGCGGCATGGCGAATCGTCGCCGCCAGCCAGCTGTCACCCGGCCAGGACTCGGGCCCCACGTGCAGCAGCGCTGGCAGGTGCCGCAGGATCGGATGGAAGAGCAACTCGTCGCACTGCAGGAAACCGCAGACGATCGAGCTCGGGGGCCCCGCGCCGCCCCCGTGCTGCACGACCAGGATGTCCGTCCAGGGCGGCAGCGGAAGCAGCTGCCCGACCTGCACCGGCATTGCGGCCTCGCGGCCTCGCAGGCCGTGGCTGTCGCCGTGAGGCAGCAGCACGGCGTCGCCCTCGGCCAGCCAGACCGGCTCGTGCCCCGGCAACTCGAGCCAGCAACCGCCGGATGCCACGATATGGAAGGGAATGATGTGCTCGGTGCGAAACGGCAGCACCCGCGCCAGCTGCCGCGAACCCGGCGTCTGCACGGCCCACGGCTCGCGGAACTCGGCGCGAAAGAGCACGGTGCCCACCAGGTGCATGCTGCCCAGCAGGTCCGAAAGCAGGTCGCCCGCCGAAGCCGGCGTTTCGGGCAAGACCTTCGGCCTTTCGATCATGTTCTCCCCGCGCAAAACGGCCTACGCTGACGAAACATACAACGGAGGAAGCCCGCCATGGCCAACCAGACTGCTCCCGGGGCCCGCGAACTGGTCGTCGTGCTCACGCACGGCATCGACCACGAACTCTCGTCGGCTGGCATGATCATCGCCCTGGGCGGCATGACCGCCGGCCTGAAGGTCTCGATCTTCCTGACCAGTTCGGGAGTGGACATCGTTCGGCGGGGCGCCGCCGACACCACTCACGTCAAGCCGCTGGAACCCCTGGCCGACATGCTGCGCGACTTCCTGGCCCGGGGCGGCACCCTGTGGGCATGCACCCCCTGCGTGAAGAGCCGCGGGTACACGCAGGAGAGCCTGCTCGATGGCGTGATCATCGCCGGATCGAGCGTCATGCACGAGCGGATCAAGGCCGGCGCGGCCACGCTCAGCTTCTGAGCGATCGGCCGCCGGCGGGCAATCCCCCCGCCAGCAGTGCGCCCAGCACATTGCCGCCCGCCGCGACCAGCACCGCGGCGCCATAGCCGCCGGTGCGGTCGAACAGCCAGCCCGCCAGGATCGGCAGGCTGACCGCTGCGATGCACCAGGCAATGTACAGTTGCCCGGCGATCCGGCCGAACTCGTTGCGATGCCAGTACTGGGCGATCGCCCCGGCCACCGCGCCCGACATGAAGCCGTAGCCCATGCCGATCATCGCCAGCGCCGGCACCGCGGCCAGGGGCCCGGGCCAGAAGCTCAGCAGCATCGCGCCGGCGAGCGACCACAGGTGCGCAGCCGCGGCGACCCGCGGCATCGGAAAGCGGTCGACCAGCCAGCCGCCCCCGACGCGTGCCGCGGCGATCGCCGCGGTGATGAAGGTGGTGGCCCCGAGCGCCAGTGCGGTGCGCCCGCCGTAGGCCTGCACGATTCCGGCGGCCTGGCTCATCACGGTGAGCCCCGCCGCCGCCGCGAGAAAGAACACCACGAACAGCCGCGCGAACACCGGCCACTGCCGATCGATCGACCCGGCGGCCGGGAGGTCTGACGTCCGCATCCGGATGTCGGCCCGGGCCAGCAGCCAGGCGGCGAACACGCAGGCGGCGAGGACGGTCGCGCCGAGCCCCGCCAGCGTGGCCCGCAATCCGAAGGCCGCGATCGTATAGCCGAACAGAGGCGCCCCGATCATGGCGCCCAACGGGTACAACGCCACCACGTAGCCGTTCACCAGGCCGCCGCTCGAAGCCAGCGTCTGGTTGACGCCCTGCTGGACCAGGATGAAACCCACCCCGCCACCCAGCCCGAACAACAGACCGTAACCCAGCGCAAGCTGGCCGATGCCACCCGCGCTCGCCGCCAGCCAGAGCCCGATCGCGCTGCCCGCGCCGGCCAGCAGGAGCACCGGCACGGCCGGCAGGCGGCGATACAGCAAGGGCGAAAGGTTCATGCCCACGACCAGGCAGATCGTGGCCAGGCCGAACACGAAGCTCATCTGCGCGCGGCCGATGCCGAGCATCTCCTCCATCGGCTTCAGGAATACGCTGAACGCGTAGATGGTGCCGAAGGGCAGGTTGACCGCGGTGGCCGCGGCGACGACGGCAAGGGCGCGCTGGCGGTGACTCGTCGGGCTGGGCATGCCGCAACTTAGCCTTTCGACCGGCGAATGGCTATGCTGCGTGCCATCCCGAACGCGGCCGCCATGCCGTTTTTCCCGCACCGAACCTGCACGCCGGACCATGCGAAAGCCCGTTGCCCTCCCCCATGCCTCCCGCCTGCTCAACCACGGCCCCACCGTCCTGGTGAGCAGCGCCCACCGGGGATGCCGCAACGTCATGGCGGCCGCCTGGTCGATGCCGGTCGAGTTCACGCCGCCGCGCATCGCGGTGGTCATCGACAAGAGCACCTACACCCGAGAGCTGGTCGCCGCGAGCGGCGCCTTCGCCCTGAACATACCCTGTCGAGCGCAGGCCGACCTGGCCTTCGCCGTGGGCAGCACCAGCGGGCGAGCGTCGCTGGCGCACGGCACCGACAAGTTCGCCGAATACGGCATCGACACCTTCGACGGACCCGAGCTCGGCCTGCCGCTGGTCGCCGGCTGCATCGCCTGGATGGAGTGCCGGACGATCGCCGAGCCGCATGCCGAGCAAGCCTACGACACCTTCTTCGCCGAGGTGGCTTCGGCGCAGGCGGATCCGCGGGTGTTCGACGGCGGCAAGTGGCACCTTTCGCCGGAAAACGCGGCGCTGCACACGCTGCATCACCTGGGCGGCGGCGTGTTCGCGGTGGCGGCGGAGGGAGTGCGGGCGAAGCCGCTGCCCGGCCGGCACGGCAGGTAGGCGGTCCGGACGATCTCGCCGATTCCGGATCGCCGCTCCTGCTCGCGCAGGTGCGGCTCTACGGCCACATGGTCTCGCGCCTGCTGCACTTCGCCGCCTGCCTGGGCGCGCGCGCCCTGTTACGGCTGCCACAGCCTTGCTCAGTGCTCGAACTCGAAGCAGATCGATTGCGCGTCCAGGATCCGCGCCCTGCAGTCGTACCGGCGTTCGATCGTCCGGGCGACCCGCTCCAGCGCGGCCGACTGGTCGAGCGACTGCGCGCCGCTGCGGGCAGAACCGGGCTGCCCGTTCCGCACCACCACCGAAAGCCGGAATTCGTCGAACTGAAGCGCCACCTCGAGGCTCGTGGCGCCCGACACGATCGCAAGCTCCTCGCACCACTCCGTGACCGCCGGCGCGGCACGGTGGATCACATCGCCGCGAGCCCCCCAACTGGCGCCCTGCCGCTCGAAGAACCGCAAGATCCGGTCTGCGGTCCCGGAGTCGAAGACCAGATCCAGCTTCGCGCGACTGGAGACCCCCGCATTGAGGCCCAGGTTCAGGACCAGCGCCAGGATCGTGGACACCGACAGCGGACTTCCTGCCAAGGCCAGGGCCCAGGCCGGCGCATCTTCGGCAATGCCGGGCATCGCCATCAGCCCGACTCCGGCAAGCAAGGGAAGCCCCACCACGTAGTTGCGCCGCGCGTCGAGCATCCGCGCAGTGACGAGCTCGGCGCCGGAGGACACCAGGTGACAGGCGACGAACAGCAGGCCCGCCCCCATGACCGGCGCAGGCATCATCGAAAGCAGCGTGGTCGCCTTCGGCATGAAGGCCAGCGCAAGGAACATCCCGGCCACCACCAGCCCCAGCACGCGCGCGGTAGCGCCGGTGGCTGCCGCGAGGCCCACACTCCCCCCCGAGATCCCCAGCCCGACGCCGCCCAGGGCTCCGGCGGCCAGGTTGCCCACTCCGCTCGCCATGATTGCGCCGCTCGTCGAGCGCATGTCGGGCCGCTTCCATCCAGCGTCGTTCGTCTTCTGGCAACTGGTCACCAAGCCGGCCTCCTTCACGCCCGAGGCGAGCGCCGCCGCGAAGAAGGGCATCACCAGCGCCACTTCGAACCGCAGGCCCTCGGCGGGGAGCGCCAGCATGCCGAACAACGGCAACTCGCCGACCCGCTGGGCCGTCGTCACATCCAGCAAGCCTGCGGCGGCCCCTGCGAGGTAGCCGAGCCCCATGCCGGCGGCCGTGGCGTAGAGGCGGATCCTGCGGAAGGGCAGCACCGACAGGACCACGATCGCGCCGAGAGTCAGCAGGCCCACCCCGATGCTGGCGGACCGGGCCACGGCAACACCATCGCCACCCCCGAACACCTGCGGCAGCGCAACCGGCACGATGGACAGCCCGACCATCAGGACGACCACCCCCGAGACCTCGGGCGGAAACAGCTTGCGAAAACGCAGCACGAGCTGTGACATCAAGAGCGTGACCGCGCCGGCGAAGATCGTCATCCCGAACACGAGGCCGAGGCCCCCGAGCCTGGCAGCGAGCAGGCTCGGGCCCAGGTAGATCGCCGACGTGATGTACGGGGCGAGGAATCCGGATCCCACCCATCCGGACCGAGACGTCTGCAGCAGGGTCGCAACAGCCATCGCGACCAGCGACATGCTCACGACCGATGCGGCAGCCGAGCGCGAGCCGCCCGCCTCGAGGGTCACCAGCACCGGATAGGCGAGGGACATCACCGCGATCAGCACGTGCTGGAATGCGAGCAGCAAGGCGACCCCGACCGGCGGACGGTCGTCGACCGCGTAGATGAGATCGACCGGCTTGCCGGATGTCGACTTCAGGGCGCGATCGAGTCGCGCCGCCTCGATCGCCGCAGCAGCATGGGCCGCCATCGAGTTGACCGCCTGAAGCTCGCCGGCGCTGAACTCGCGACGCGCCCGCATCCCGGCCACCAGCACTCCGAATACCCGGTCGTGCGACCTCAGGGGGCTGCAGATGATCGACTGCAGCCGGTTCCGCGCCGCCAGCGATCGCGAGTCGGACGAGACCTCGTTGACGATCTCGCCCACCCCCGATTGCAGGACCGACGCGACGATGTCGTCCGCCACGTCACGGGTCGCCCGGTCGTGAAAGGGATCGCCGCGCCCCGCCGCCGTTTCCAGCCGGTTCGTCTCGGGATTCAGGAGCAGCGCGGTCGCGCTGTCGCAGCGAAGGAAACGGGCCGCTTCCTCGCAGAGCACCTGCGCGATCTCGCCCGAATCGGTGGCCCCGATGATCTTCTCCGAGACGGCGTAGAGCATCGTGACTTCCTTGTAGCGGTCGAGCGACTCGCGGGCGAGCGCGCCTGTCTCTGCCTCCTGCGCGAACAGCACGCGGAGCAGGCGCGCCAGCTCGCCGGCGCGAGGGCCGTACACCCGCGCAACCGGGCGACCGTCAATCGTCACCACCTGGTGCTCGCCGTCGAGCTCGATCGGATCGCCGGCAACCGCCTTCCCTTGCGGATCCGTCAACGCGTGCCGGGGTCCCAGTCTGGTCAGTTCGGACGCCAGGTACTCGGCGAGCCCGGGCTTGCGAAGCAACCTTCGCAACGCCCTTCCGGACGCTCCCGAGGCGCCCTCGTCGTTCGCGCCTGCCCGCTCGCCTGCGTCGAGCAGGCGTCCCCTAGTCATCGGCGAAGCCAAGCGCCTGCCGAACCGCGGCCAGGAGCGCGTCCGGATCGAAGGGCTTGATCAGGTAACCGTTCGCGCCGACCTCCCGGGCCCTGGCGCGGTCGTACTCCTGCCCCTTCGCCGTCAGGAAGATGACGTGGGCGCCGCGAGCGCCGTCGTCGTTGCGCAGGTTCGCGCAGACCTCGAAACCGTTCATCCCGGGCATCATGACGTCGAGCAGCACCACGTCCGGCCGCTCCACGAGGATCATCGAGAGCGCCGTCGTCCCGTCAGGGGCAACGAGGATCTCCACTCCCTCGTCCTCGAGTTCCTCGATGCTTCGCTCGATCAGGGTACGGATGTGGGCCTGGTCCTCGGCGATCAAGACCTTCTTCATGGCTCGCGGCCCTCCTGGCGCTCGACGCTCCGGCCGCCCCCGTCGCAGCCGGGGAGGACAAAGCGGAAGGTACTGCCCTTGCCGACCTCGCTTTCGACCCAGATCTCGCCGCCGAAGTCCTTGACGATCTCGCGGCAGATCGGCAGGCCGAGTCCGGTGCCGGTCGGCTTGTCCGTCAGCGTATCGCCCACCTGCCGGAACTTCTCGAAGATGGCCTCGCGGTCCTCCGGCGCGATGCCGAGGCCCGTGTCGGCGACACTGAACTCCACGAAGCCGTCGTCGCGCCGACGCGCTGCACAGCGTATCTCTCCCTGCGACGTGAACTTGACCGCGTTCGAAATCAGGTTGACCAGCACCTGGATCAGGCCGTCTCGATCCGCGAGCACCGAGCCGACATCCGCGGCAGCGTGGACCCTGCAGGCCAGGCCCTTCGCCGCGTAAAGCGAGCTGGTTGCGGCGGCCGCCTGCGAGAGGACCTCCGGAACATCGACCGGGCCGACGTCCCAACGCATCTCCCCGGCCTCGATCTTCTCGAGATCGAGAAGATTGTTGATCAGGGAAGTGAGGCGCTCGCCTTCGCCCAGGATGATCCCGATGTGCTCGCTCACCTCGTCGACTGCCGGCCCGAGATTCGCAGGACCGGACTGGATGGCCGGGCGAATCGTCCGCTCGAGCCGGCGCTGGATCAACCGCGTGAAACCGAGGATCGAGGTCAGTGGCGTGCGCAACTCGTGGCTCACATTCGTGAGGAATGCCGATTTCGCCAGGTTGGCCGCCTCGGCTGCCCTGCGAGCTTCGTCGAGGGATCGCTCGTGATCGCGGAGCTCCCGGGTCACCGCATCGAACACGCCGACCGCCCGGGCCATCTCGCCGATCTCGTCGCGCCGGTCTCGGCCCGGCACCTCGTTGACGCGGTCCCCGGCCGCGATGGCCGTGAGAATGTCGATCATCTGGCTGATCGGCCGGGAGATCGCGCGGCCGACGTAGATCGTGATCCCTATCGAAAGCAGGATCACGAGCGCCGCCCCGATCGCGAGCATCCGTGCCAGCCGGGCGACCTCGCGCTCGGCACGCTCGACGGTGGCGAGCGCGGAATCGAGCGAGCGCTCGGCGAGTTCGGAGATGTAGCCCTGCAGCTGCTGGTAGTGCGCCATGATCGTGCTGACCGACATCGTGTCGACCGGCGCCCCGCCGAACATGCGCGTGGAGACCGCCCTGTGGATCGTCAGGAAGTCCTCGATATTCGCCACGACGTCGCCGTGACCTGCTCCGACGGGACTCGCCTTCACGCTGTCGAGCGCGCGCGCGATGTCCTCGTAGCGGTCGAGGATCGATTCGCGAAGATCGGCGAGCACGGGGTCGTCGGCATCCAGCCGTTGCCGCAGCTGCGCGTAGCGCAGCACCGCCGCCTGCACCTCAGACACCGAAAGCAGCAGACGCGTCGTGGTCGTCGTGGCGACCGTGAGAGGCCCCTGCACCACTTCGCGGTAGCTGGCCTGCTGCTTGCGGAGCGCAAGGTCGAAGACCAGCATCGCACCGAGCATCAGCACAATGATGATCGACGGCGCGACGAACACGGTCGTCCTGATCGACCAGCGGCTCCATGCGCTCACGCCGGTCAATTCGCGAGGCCCTTGGCCCGAAAGAAGTTCAGTGCCCCGGGATGGACCTCGATAGGGCGAACCGCCAGCGCCTTCTCGGCGCTGATCCCGCGGATCGCCTGGTGCGTTGCGCGGATCTCGTCGAGATTCCCGAAGATCGCCCTCGTGATCTCGAAGATCTGCGCCTCCGGAGCGTCGATCGTCGTGACGAAGTAGTTGTTCAGGGCCGCCGTCGCGACGGCCTGGCTCTGCCCGGGATAGGTGCCGGCAGGAATCGAAGTCGAGAAGAACATCCGCGGATTCCTCTCGACGATCTCGCGCTCGATCGGCACGATCGTCACTTGCGCGCGCGTGCTGGCGTCAGTGACCGCCTTGACCCCGAGCCCGGCCGAAACGACGATCGCGTCGAGCTCGCCCTTCACCAGCAGCTCGACGCTCTCGCCGTAGTGAAGGTACTCGACATGCAGCAGGTCCGCGTAGCTGAGCTTGACCGCACCGAGAAGCGCCCGCGCGTTGAGTTCGTTTCCGCTGCGCGCGGCGCCCACCGACACGCGCTTGCCGACAAGGTCGTGGATGGTGCCGATACGGGCGTCGCGGCGGGCAACCAGGTGTATGTAGTTGGGGTAGGCGGCCCCGACGAGGCGGATCTTGGTGCGCGAGCTCGGAAAGCCCGCCGCCGGGTTGCCCGCCATCGCCTCCGAGAGAATGTCTCCCTGGGCCAGGGCGAGCACGCCGACCCCCCGCTGCAGGAGATTCAGGTTCTCGACGGTGCCCTGCGTGGACCGCACGGTCACCGAAGTTCCCTTCAGCTCGCGCTCGAGGATTTCCTTCAGCTTGAGGCCGACCGGGTAGTAGACGCCCGCCTTGCCCCCGGTGAGGATCTCGAGCGATTGCGATGCCGACGGGCCCGGCAAGCACCCGAGCACAAGCGCGACCCAGAGGACTCCGATCCTGATCATCGCCGCTCCCCCGGGGCCGGTATTTTCGGGGCGCGCCGCCAGCGCACGGGCGCGCCCATCACCGACCCCGCGCTCGGTCACTCGATGCGCCGGACCTCGGCATTCTTAACCGAGCCGGCGGACTCTGTCCACGGGTTCCGGCTTGCGCCGGGACTGCAGGTCTCGGCCGCTACCCGACCACCGCCACCACCTCGACCTCCAGCATCAGGTCCTCGTGCACCAGCGCCGGCGTGGCCACCAGCGTGCTCGCCGGCTTGTGCCCGCCCAGGTGGCGCCCCCGGATCTCGCGAAGGCAGCGCACCTTCTCCGACGTGAGGTCCCGCACGTAGACGTTCATCTTCACGATGTCGGAGAACTGCGCGCCGCCTGCGGCCAAAGCGATCCGCAGGTTGTGGAAGACGCGCTCGGCCTGCTCGGCGAAGGTGGCGCCGACCACCTTTCCGGACTCGTCGAAGGCGACCTGGCCGGACACGTAAAGGGTGCGGCCACCGCTCACGACCGCGGTATGCGAATAGCTGCCGGCCGCGAGGCCGGCGGGATTGTGGAACTCGACGCTCATGGTGTCTCCTCCGTTGGAGGCCGCGCGCGGCGGGCGCGCGGCGCCGCGAAAGGCTATCACCCGGGGCGAGACACAGAGACAGAATCGCACCGAAACCATCGACGAATGCCGGCGCACCCGGCGCCCCCGCCCGACGTCACGAGGTTCTCCCCACATGCCAGACAACCGGTTCGCCGCCATCGCCCACGGCATCGCTCGGGCCACCGCCCTTGCGGCCTGCGCGACCCTGCTCACCGCGCTGCCCGCCGAAGCGGTGATCGAAGAGCTGACGCAGGCGGGCTATCGCCTGAAGCAGGAGCACGGCTTCCTGCCGAACCAGTACTTCCTGGTCTTCGAGCCGGTCGTCTGAAACCGGCGCGCATCGACGCGGGCGCACCGCGGTCCGGGCTGCGATCGGGACCTCGTTTGACTTCTTGCCGGATATTGCCTATGGTCGGGCCCATGGCTATTCCCCGCATCCTCGTTCGCCTCGCCGACATCGCCCCGCTTTCGCGGCGCGAGCTGTCGTCGCGCGCGCGCGAGCTCACGCGCACTCCGGGAATCTGCCAGTCCGCCGCAGATTCCTGAGCCCGGCGATACCCCCTCTCATTAGCGCAAACAGCTATCGCCGGGCCTAAGCCAGGCGCGATGGCGGCCGTTCCTCTCGAACCACGGCCGCGCTGACGGGAGTCTTCCATGTCCGCAATCCTCAGCGGTGAGCGCGTGCTCACCGAGCTCGACTTCGCTCGCTTGTCCAGGCTCGGCGATGGCCGTCTGCCCGACGACCTCGCTGCGGGTCTTGCCGCGGCCGACCTGACCTCGTCACGGGAAGTCCCGACCGACGTGGTGACGATGTACTCGCAGGTGGTGATCCGCCATGGCGGCACCGGCACGAAGCAGAGGCTCACGCTCTGCTATCCGGAAGACGCCGAACCTTCCGAAGGCTTCGTCTCGGTGCTCTCGCCCGTCGGGGCGAGCCTGCTCGGCCTGCGCGTGGGCGCCACGGCGCGCTGGCAGACGCCCCACGGCGACGAGCGCTGCGCAACGATCGAGTCGATCCTGTTCCAGCCGGAAGCCAGCGGCGACTACACGCTCTGAACGAGCGGTAGTCGCCTTCCCCCGCGCGCGCCAGCGCGCCTTGCATGGACTCCAGGCCTCGCTGCCTGGAGCGTCTTCGCTCGACCGGGAGCTCTGCATGAAAATCGAATCGATCCTCGCCCTGACCGACTTCTCGGCCGGCGCCGACCTCGCGCTCGAGCGCGCGGCGCGGCTTGCCGCGGACCACGGCGCACTGCTGCGCGTGGCCTACCTGACCGACCGGCCCGGCCACCGCCTGGCCGATCGCCTGACGCGCCTGTCGCAGCGCGCGCAACAGCTCGCACGCGAACACCGCATTCACGCGCGCGGCTCGCAGCGACACGTGGCCTCGCTCGCCGACCTGATCGAACAGGCGCGAAGAGCCGACCTGCTCGTGCTGGATCCGCTCGCCGATCATCGCTTCGGAGGCCTGTGGCGGCGCGCCGCCCTGCCCCAGGTGATCGCGCAGGTTCCGTGTCCCGTGCTGGTGGTGCGAAACGAGCGGCCGCAAGCCTATGCGAAGACGCTGCTGGCCTTCGATCCGGTGGTCGACCCGCGCGACCTGGTTCGCTACGCGAGCGACTTCGAGACCGACTCGTCGCTGGAAGTCCTGCGAATCGAGAAGCGCCGGTCGTCCGCCGAGACGCCGCGCCCGCGGATTCCGCGCAGCCTGGTGGCCCGGGCGGTTCGCAACGGCCGGCGTGCCGAGGGCAACCGCGCGTTCAGGCTGACCGACCCGCTCGAGAACCGCAAGAGCCGGCTGCTTGCGGCGCTGGGGCAGGTCGATGCGGTGGCGCAGATCCTGAACGAGCAGGACTACAACGGCGCCGACCTGGTCGTGGCGGCCAGGCAGGCGCCCGCGCTGGTCGACACGATCCTGAACGGCGACTTCGCGCAGCGACTGGCGCGCGGGCTTCGTTGCGACCTGCTGCTGGTACCGCACGGGCATCTGGACCGCTCGGCCGAACTGGCCGTGGGCCGGATGCGCGGCCTGGGCTGCGAGCCCGCGGCAGGGCTGCGCGCAGCGGGCGGAGGGCTGGCGGAATGATCGCGCACGTGCCGAGCCTCGACCGGGTCGGCCTGCTGGCCGGCCTGCCGCTTGCGTTCACGCCCCTGATCCGGAACGCGTCGACGGTCCTGCTGCGCCAGTCCACGGTGCGCCGCCGACCGCGTCCGACCGAGCTGCGCATCGACGTGCAGCGCGATCCGGCGAACCTGCAGGCCGAGCTCGACGCGATCGAGCGGCGTCTGCACCGCAAGGGCGACGCATTGAACGGGCTGCCGACGCTGGACATCCGCCGGCCGGGCTTCGTGTTCCGCCATCGCGAGGCCGATGGCGAGCACTACGTGTACGTCGAGGACGCCCCGCGCGGCCGCCTGGCCGGCTACACCGTGTTCAATCGGCTGGTGGAAGTGGACCGTCGAGCCGACCGGCACCTGCGCGCGCCGCACTCCCGCTACGCGCCCGACTACCAGCGATGCGGCCTGGCCACCGCGGTGTACGACTGGTGGCTCGCCGCTGGGCGCAGCCTGATCACCGGCGCGCGGCAGTCGCCCGCGGCGAACGCGCTGTGGCACTCGCTGGCGAAGCGGCACGAGCTGTTCTACGTGAGGCTCGAAGACAAGCGGCTGCGCTGCCTCGGCGAAGAGGTGGACGAGGTCACACGCGGGGACCTGCACACGCGGATGATCCTGGTGGGGAGCGGGCTGGATCGGACAGGCCTTGCCGCGCTGATCGGCTGCCAGCAAGAGGTCGCGCGCCTGCAGTGACGAACGCGGCGAGCCCGGGCGATACGCCGACCCGATCCAGTCGGCGGAACTCCACTTCCAGCGCCGGCAGTACCGAATCGTGACGGGTCGAGGGTCTGCTGTGCGGTGAGCATCGATCACCGCCGCGGCGGCGCCGATTCCGGTCGGACGCCCACCCTATCGCGAGCAGGCCGCTCCGGGTCCAATCGAGCGTCGCGGCGCAGGTTCGTGAAGCATTGCAGGAAAGCGCTGGCCATTCGCTCGTCTAGCCAGGCACGAGTCGCTTCCCCGTGCCGGCCCCTTACAACTCGAAGCCACCGCCTGGCGCCCGGAGGACGAGGCTTGCGCGACATGCCGGCCGGCCCGTAACTTCCGGCAAGGCAATCTTGCAGAAACCTGTGCATCCGACACTGCCACACTGACTGGAGCCCGAATGCCCTACGCCAAATCGAAAGGCGCCCGCCTCTACTTCGAAGAAACCGGAAGCGGCCGCCCGATCGTCTTCGTCCACGAATTCGGCGCAGACCTGCGCGAATGGGAGCAACAGGTGCGCTGGTTCTCGCGCGAGTACCGCTGCATCCGTTTCAATGCGCGCGGCTATCCGCCCTCGGACGTGCCGGAGTCGGACGATCTCTACGGCTACGAGCACTCGGCCGGCGACATCCTGGCGGTGATGGACGAACTGGGCATCGAGCGCGCGCACATCGTGGGCCTGAGCATGGGCGCCTACGCCACGTTGCAGTTCGGGCTGCGCCACCCGGGCCGCGCGCTTTCATTGGTCGCAGCCGGAGTCGGCTCCGGCGCCCCGCGCGAGGTTCGCGTCGAGTTCAAGGCCCATTCCGAAGCCCTGGCCCAGCGCTTCCTGAACGAAGGCTCGCCCGCGATCGCGCGGGAGATGGGCCTGGCCGCGACCCGGGTGCAGCTGCTCACCAAGGACCCGCGCGGATGGCAGGCGTTCGTGGAGCACCTGTCGGAGCACTCGGCCGTCGGCTCGGCCTACACCCTGCGACGCTACCAGGCGCTGCGCCCCTCGCTGTTCGACTTCGAGGCCGAGTTCGCTGCGTGCGCACTGCCCACGCTGCTGGTGGTGGGCGACGAGGACGATCCCTGTCTCGAGACGAATCTGTTCCTGAAGCGCACGATGCGCACCGCGCAACTCTGGGTGGTGCCCGGCACCGGGCATGCGGTGAACCTGGAGGAGCCTGCGGCATTCAATGCCGGCGTTCAGGGCTTTCTCTCGGCGGTGGATCGAGGGTGCTGGCGCACGCGCGATCCGCGGGCGGTTGGCGGCGGGGCCCTGCCGGTCGCCAGGGCATCCGCAAGCGCGGACAAGTGACGCTCGTCAACGCGGGTCGGGCCGGGTGCTCCCGCCGAGCATCCGACTCAGCTTTCGCGAGGCCGCAGCGAGTTCGCGCTCGATCAATCCGCCGTTTGCGGCCACCCTTTCCGACGGACCCGCCACCAGCAGTGCTGCAACGGCGCGCTTGTCCGGACCGAAGACCGGCGCCGCGATGCCGCTGGCCCCTGCCACCCGCTCGGCGTTCGTGCGCGCAAGGCCTGCGCGCCGGATCTGCGCGAGCTCGACCCGGAGTCCCGACGGCGAGGTGATCGTGGTCGGGGTGAAGCGCTTCAGGCTGCGCTTCGCCAGGATGCGCCTGGCGAAGGCGGGATCGCCGAAGGCCAGCAGCACCTTGCCCGTGGCCGTGCAGTGAGGCTCGCGCCGCTCGCCGACCTTCACCGTGTAGCGCACCGGGTTGTCGCTCTCGACCCTGTCGAGGTAGACGACCAGATCGGCGTCGTCGGCGATTGCGCCGAGCACCGCGGTTTCGCCAGTGGCCGAGACCAGGTCCCTCAATACCGGCTGCGCCAGCTCGGCGAACGCCTGCCCGCCGGCGGCCAGGGCCACGAACTCGTGGATCCGATCGCCCAGGACGTAGCAGCCGTGCGCCTCCCGCCGGAGGCATCGCTCGCGCACCAGCGCGTTCAGCAGGCCCACCAGGCTGGTCCTGGGGGCTCCCGCGAAGGCAGCAAGCTCGGTGAGCGTGGCGCCCTCGCGCTGCGTCGCGAGCATCTCCAGGACCGCGATCACGCGACCCACCGACTGCGGCCCGCCGGAGGGTGAATCGGCGCCGGGCTCTCGACCCACGCGGCTCACCGGGGACCCGCCGGCGCCCGGGTGACGCCGGCCGCCAGGAGAGCGCGGATCTCGTGCTCGGCGTAACCGTGCTCGCGCAGCACCGCCACGCTGTGCTCGCCGAGCCGCGGGGCAGGCCGGGTCGCGCAGGGCTGAGTCTTCGACCAGGTGCTGGGCACCGCCATCTGCCGAAGGCGACCTTCGCTCGGGTGATCGGCCGTCGCGAAGAAGCCGACCGCCGCGAGGTGCGGATCGTCGAGCAGCGACTCGAGGCTGTGAAGAGGCATTGCCGGGATGTCGGCGTCCTCCAGCAGTGCCAGCCACTCGGCCGTGGAGCGTTCGGCGATCACGGCCGCCAGTTCGCCATAGATGGCCTCGATGTTCCGGGTGCGGGTGGTCATGTCCGCGAAGCGCGGATCGCGCTCGAACTCGTCCTCGCGTCCGAGCAGCCTGAAGAAGGAACGCCACTGCCTGTCCGAATAGACGAGGATGCACAGGTAGCCGTCCCGGGTTCGGTAGGGGCGCCTGTCGGGCGTGAGCATGCGCGGGTAGCCGGGCGGACCCAGCGGCGGATCGAAGGTCTCCCCCGCCATGTGATCGCCCAGCACGAAGGCGGCCATGGTCTCGAACATCGGGATGTCGAGACGCTGGCCCTCGCCCGTGCGAACCTGGTGCAGGAGCGCGGCGTTGATCAGACCCACCGCGGACAGCGCCACCCCGCGGTCCACGATGGCCGTGGGCACGTAGCGAGGCGGCTCGCCGCTGGCGATGTGCGACAGCCAGGGGATCGCCGCCGCCCCCTGGATCAGGTCGTCGTAGGCTGGCCGGTCCGCGTACGGCCCCGCCTGGCCGTAACCGAACAGGCCGGCGTAGACGATGCGCGGATTGGCCGCGGCCACTTCGTCGTAGGAAAGACCCAGGCGCTGCATCACACGCGGCCGGAGGTTGTAGACCATCAGGTCGGCATCGGGCAGCAGGCGCATCAGCGCCTCGCGCCCCGCCGGCTGCTTCAGGTCGAGGACGATGCTGCGCTTGCTCCGGTTGGCATGCAGGAAGATCGCGCCCATCCC
The DNA here is from genome assembly GCF_008039575.1 of Zeimonas arvi. Classification (GTDB taxonomy): domain Bacteria; phylum Pseudomonadota; class Gammaproteobacteria; order Burkholderiales; family Burkholderiaceae_E; genus Zeimonas; species Zeimonas arvi. Next base: position 581,550 of record NZ_VDUY01000001.1, read on the forward strand.
CGGGTTGCGAAACGGCCCGATGCCACGCAGCGGATCGCCCTCGGGCGCCTCCACCTTGATCACGTCGGCCCCCAGGTCGCCCAGGATCTGCGTGGCATGGGGCGCCATCAGCACGTTGGAGAGGTCCACCACCTTGATGCCCTGCAGGGGCAGCTTCATTGCCGTTTCCCTCGCTCCCCCGGGGCCGCGCGGCGGCCCGCGATTCATTGACAGGACCCTGACCTGGCGGCCATGATCGTCTTGAACGATTTTACGAAACTCTTTCGTATATTCGCAACCGAGAGCTGCCACGTGAGCATCGACTTCACCCCCGAGCAACGCCAGATCACTGAAAGTGTCAGGCGTATCTGCGATCGCTTCGGCGACGAATACTGGCTCGAGCGCGACCGGGACGGGCGCTTCCCCGAGGATTTCTGCCGGGTGCTTGCCGACAGCGGTTACATGGGCATTGCCATGCCGGTCGAGTACGGCGGCTCGGGGCTGGGCATCACCGAGGCAGCGCTGCTGATGCAGGCGATCTCCGAGTCGGGCGCCGGAAACGGGGGCGTTTCGTCCGTCAGCATCGGGATCTTCGGGCTGAATCCGGTGGTGAAGTTCGGCAGCGCCGAGCAGAAGGCGCGCATGCTGCCGCCGATCGTCAGGCGCGAGGACATCGCCTGCTTCGGCGTCACCGAGCCCGACGCCGGGCTGGACACGACCCGCCTGCGGACCCGCGCCGTGCGCAAGGGCGACCGCTACGTCGTCCACGGCCAGAAGACCTGGATCTCCACCGCCCAGGTGGCCAACAAGATCCTGCTGATCGCACGCACGTCGGACATCGCGGACTCCGGCAAGCCGATCGACGGGCTCAGCCTGTTCTTCACCGACCTCGACCGCTCGAAGGTCGAGATCCGCGAAATCGAGAAGATGGGCCGCAAGTGCGTGGACTCGAACCAGCTGTTCATCGACGGCCTGGAGATACCCGTGGAGAACCGGATCGGTGAAGAGGGCAAGGGCTTTCGCTACCTGTTGCACGGGATCAACCCGGAAAGGATCCTGATCTCGGCGGGTCTGGTGGGGCTTGGGCGCGCCGCCCTGCGCCGGGCGTCGGACTATGCGAAGCAGCGGGTGGTGTTCGGTCGCCCGATCGGCATGAACCAGGCGATCCAGCACCCGCTCGCCCAGAACTGGGCCGAGCTCGAGGCGGCCAACCTGATGGCCTTCCGCGCGGCGCAGCTCTACGACCGCGGCGAAGACTGCGGCGCCATGGCAAACGCCGCCAAGTTCCTGGCGGGCGAAGCGGCGTTCAACGCCTGCACCAACGCCGTGATGACGCACGGCGGCATGGGCTACGCCAAGGAGTACCACGTGGAGCGCTACCTGCGCGAATGCATGATCCACCGCCTTGCGCCGATCACGCCGCACCTGGTTCTGTGCTACATCGCGGAGCGGGCGCTGGGTTTGCCGAAGTCGTATTGAGCGACCCTGCCCGGCCGCGGACAATCCAGCCGACTCGGGAGCGCCGGGCGCGCAGGATCAGCCGATTCCATCCGGCTCCGCCAGCGGCGGCAGATCGAATCGCTTGCCCGGGAAATCTGCCGCGAGTCGGCGGCGAGCCAGGTCGATGAAGGCTCCGGCAGCCTGTTCCAGGGCGCACTGCCGGTTCCATATGACTGCAGCCCAGGCGCCGAGGCGCTGTCCGCGATGCTCGATCGGGATGATGCGTGCCCGAGGATCGACGACGTCGACCATGGACAAGACGACCGCGACACCGTGTCCGGCCGTGGCCAGGCTGATGAGCCCGTTGTAGACGCCGCACTCGAGCCGTATGTTGCGCAAGAGAATGCCGCTGTCGCGGCACGCCTGGTCGAGAAGGGTCCGGCTGCCCACTTCCCTCGGCAGCAGCAGCAGCGGCTCCTCTTCGAGGTCTTCGACCTCGACCTTTCGCCGCCCCGCGTACCGGTGCGTCTCGCTGACGACGGCGATCAGGTGCATCGGAAACAGCCGCTTCGCGGCGATGGCGTCATTCGACACGAAGCGCGTGAAGGCGACGTCCAGCTTTCTCGCTTCGATCTGCTCCTGCAGCACCGGGGCGCTCGCCGCGGTGAGGCTGACGACGACATCCCGACGACGCCTGCCGTACGCCGACAGCAGGTCCGGCATCGTTCGGTCGTACAGCAAGGGATTCGCGCCAACCCGCAGCGCGCGCCGATCCCCGTCGGCAAACGCCCTGGCACGGGTCTGCAGATCGGCCGCGTCGCCCACCACCCGTGATGCCCGCCGGTACAGGTCCTCGCCGGCCGGCGTCAAGGCCAGTGATCGCCCCTGTCGGTCGAACAGCCTCACGCCGAGTTCGCGCTCGAGTTGAGCCACCTGCCTGGAAAGCGAGGGTTGCGTCCGGAAGACGCGGCTGGCGGCCGCCGTGAAGCTCGCCGCCTCTGCCACGGCGCAGAAAGTGCGCAGGCTCGAAAGAGTCAGGTTCTTCATCGTTCGCGAATCTGGTGACATGACATGACACGAATGGTATGGGAAGTGCGGTCAATTAGTCATTTGACGCGCATGGAGCGAATGAGCATCCTCGACAGAGATTCGCACCGAGTACCCAGACGTCAGATCGATCACCCGCAGGAGACGATGACCGTGACCAGAAGACTTCTTCGCGCAATGCTCGCCATGGGGACCCTGGCCGCTGTTTCGCTGGCCTTGTCTCCGGCGCGCGCTGCCGACTATCCGACCCGCCCCATCAAGCTCATCGTTCCCTGGGGCGCTGGGAGCGGCATCGACGTCCAGACGAGGCAGTTCGCGACGGCTTTCGCGGAGGCAATCGGCGGCCCGGTCGTCGTCGAGAACCGAACCGGCGCGGGCAGTCAGATCGGCTACGAGATCGCCGCCCGTGCGGAGCCGGACGGTTACACGCTCTTTGCCGGCACCAACGCGAACTTCATCCACCAGTTCCTGCGCCCGACATCGAAGATCGATCCGCTCAAGGACATGGCGCCGATCACCCTCGTGAACTGGCTGCCGAGCGTGTTGGTGGTCGCCAAGGATTCGCCCGTGCGCAGCGTCGATGACCTGGTGGCGCTTGCCCGATCCAGGCCTGGTGCGCTCGCCTACGGCTCGGGCGGCATGGGGGCCGCCTCGCATCTGCTCGCCTCGGCGATCGTGAGCCGGAACGGCCTCGATGTCGCCCATGTCCCCCTGCGGACGCTGACCGCCGATCTCGCGCCGATGCTCGCCCGCGGAGACATCCATTTCGCGTTTCCGGTCACCAGCGTGGCGGCGAACCAGATTGCCGCCGGCACGGTCCGACCCATCGCGATCACCTCGGCACAGCGCCATCCCCAGTGGCCTGACGTGCCGACGCTTGCCGAATCGTTCAAGGACGAGCGCTACGTCGCCGACAGCTGGAACGGCCTGTTTGCCCCCGCCGGCACCCCGGAGCCGATCCTGCGCAAGATCTTCGCCGCCGCGGTCAAGGCAGTCGACAGCCCGCTTCATCAGGCGTCGGCCAGGACGCTCCTCACCATTCCCGAGAAGAGCGACAGCCCGGCAGCCTTCAGGAAGTTCCTCGAACGGGAGGCGCTCAAGTGGCGCGACATGGTGGTCGACTCGGGCATCAAGGCCGAGTGACCACGCAGCGCGCAGGCGACCCCGAATCCATGCATGCCAACGAATCAAGGCGATCACGAATGAATCCCAGCTTCGAGGCCCTGAAGGGCCGGATCATCGACTTCCGACTCCGTCCTCCCACCGGCCCGTACCGCGACTTCTTCACCCCGACCGTCGTCGACCGGCTGTGCCGGATGTGGGGCGACGCAGGGGCTCCCGCGTCTTACACCACGAGCACGAGCGGCCGGGACGGGGCCGACGATGAGGCGCTTCGCGTGCTGGTGAGGGAGATGGATGAAGCCGGCGTTCGGCTGGGCGTGATGAACGGCCGGCACTCGCCGAATCGCGCGGTCCCCGTGCACATCGAGGACGCCTACATGCACCAGATCGTCGGCAAGCTGGACGGCAGGATGGTCGCGGTTGCCGGCGTGAATCTCGACCAGCCGGTCGGCGAGATCCTCGCCGGCCTCGAGCACGCGATGAAGGCCCTGGACATGCGTGGCGTATGCATCGAGCCAGGATTCGCCCGCAAGCCCCTGTATGCCGACGACGAGTCGCTGATGCCGATCTACCAGAAGGTATCGGAGCTCGGCGTCCCGCTGCTGTTCATGTCCGGGCCACTGTCGGGTCCGGACAATACCTATACCGACCCGGTGCGATTCGAGCGCGTCGCGCGCGCCTTTCCGAAGATGCCGGTGGTGCTCGGTCACGCCGCCTGGCCCTATGTCAACGAGGCCATCGCACTGGCCTACAAGAGCGAGGCGACCGGCGTCATGAACGTGCACCTGTCGCCCGACGTCTACGTGTTCGCGCCCGGGGGCCACGCGTACGTCGAGGCGATCCGGGCGATGCCGGAGCGGATGATCTACGCCTCGGCCTACGCCTTCTGCAGCATCGGGACCGCGGTCAGGCGCACGCTGGAACTGGGCCTTCCCGAAGACGTCCTCGAGACCTACATGGTCCGGAACGCAGAGAAGCTGCTGGGTCTCTGACCCGGCCCACCGGAACCGATCGAAGGAAGCCCTCAGTGAATCCAGTCAACTTGCAGATCCGCATGGCCCGCCACCCCGCTGGGGAACTCGACGACGCCGACTTCCAGGTCGTCGAGGCGCCACGGCCGGCGCCGGCGGACGGCCAGGTCCTGATCCGGCACCTGTACCTGTCGCTGGACCCGTTCATCCGCCCGATGATGGATCCGGTGCGATCCTATGTGCCTCACCTGAACCCCGGCGACCTGATGCCGGGGTTCGGGGTGGGCCAGGTGGTCCAGAGCCGGAATCCCGCGCTTCCTGAAGGCACCCATGTCAGCGGCCGTTTCGGCTGGCAGGAGTACATCGTGGCCGATCCGGCGGCGCTGCGCGTGATCGACCCGTCCCTCGCCCCGATCACCACCGCGGTGGGCATCCTGGGAATGCCAGGGGCGACCGCGCACTATGGCCTGCTCGAGCTGGGCAAGCCGAAGCCCGGCGAAACCGTGGTGGTCAGCGCGGCGACCGGCGCCGTCGGCAGCGTCGTCGGGCAGATCGCCAAGCTGCGGGGCTGCCGGGTGATCGGCATCGCCGGCGGTCCCGCGAAATGCGACCACGCCGTACAGGAGCTCGGTTTCGACGCCTGCCTCGACTACCGCGCTGCGGGCATCGAGGAGCGGTTCTCGGCGCTGACCCCCGGCTATGTGGACGTCCTGTTCGAGAATGTCGGCGGCCCGCTGATGGACATGGTGCTGCGTCGCTTGAATGCCCACGCCAGGGTCGTTCTTTGCGGCGCGATCAGCCAGTACGACGGCCCGACATCGGGCATCGGCGTTCCCGCATTCGAGTTCGTCCGCCAGCGCGCGACCATGACCGGTTTCATCATCAGCGAACACATGGCGCACTGGCCGGGCGCCTTCGAGGAGCTGGCGCGCTGGATCCGCGAGGGGAAGATCCGCTACCGGGAGTCGATCGCGGACGGCCTGCGCAACGCGCCTGCGGCCTTCAAGGGCCTGCTGACGGGGAAGAACTTCGGCAAGCAGCTGGTCAGGGTGGCCCGCGAGAACGGGTGATGGCCCGGCGAATCCTGCCCGGGTCAGCTTGGTCGACAGTGGCGCCCGAGGTTCGTAGCGCCATGACTCGGCATCATGCGAGCACCGCTTGACAAGCCCCTCGGAAAGGCTTCCTGGAGCATGCGTACAGACCGCGTAACGGGTTGCTCCACATCGAACCGCCGGTCTGGCGAACCCTGCAGGTTCCGGACACCCTGAGCCAGGCCAAGCTCGACCGGCTCATCCAGGCCGCGATGAGCGGGAACAAGAGCCGCCTGCGCGCGTGGCAGATCCAGGGCGAGCGATGCGGCCGACCGGGCCTCGAATGGGACGCGCCGGGAACCCTCTTCGTCGATCGCAAGATCCCCGACGGCGCAGGATTCACCTGCAGATGTGGCGCTGGCATGGAAGCTCCTTCGGTCCGCGCGGCCCGAGCCTCGACGAGGCGGGCCGCGCGAACGAGCTTCACCGTTCAGACCCGCGGGGGCTCGAAGGCCTTGGCCGGCCAGGCGTCTCTCAGAGCTTCTCCTTGGTGAAGTCGAACCGGGGCGGCAGTTCCTTGACCAACTCCTCCTTGGTCACCCGCTTCTTCACCTCGAGCTTGCCGTTCTCGACCCGGCTGATGTAGCAGTCGATGATGCCGCTGTGGTCCTGGGCTCGCAGCAGCTTGTCGCCCTGCGGGTAGCCCAGCGAGTTCTTCATCTGCATGCCCTCGAGCGCCTGGACGACTCCCGGGGTGTCCTTCCTGGTCTTCCACCCCGAGGCCTCGATCGCCTGCTTCAACGCGAACATGTTCTCCCACGACTGCCAGGCGTGGCTCTTGGCCATGACGCGCTTGCTCGTGAACTCGCGCGCATGCACGTCGTCGATCTCCATGATCTTGTTGTGCTCCTTGTGGAACTCGTCGTTCTTGTGCGCGAGCATCCTCGGGAAGTTCTCGACGATGTAGACGCCCTCGGCTGCGCCCTGTATGTCGTCGGGCGCGATCGCCTCGATGGTCCCCGAAACCGAATACATCCGCATCGTCTTCTCCAGGCCCATCGCCTTCGCCTGCGTGTAGAACGCCACCGACAGCGAACCGAAGAACACCGAGAACAGGACTTCGGTCTCCTGCGGAATGCGCGACAGGTAGGGCACCAGGTCTTTCGCATCGAGCGGCACCGCGATCGGGGGGTTCACCTTGCCGCCCAGCTTCTCGATCAGCGCCTTGGCCTCCTGATGGTGGCTGTGTCCCCACGCATAGTCCGGGAAGATCATCGTCCAGTTCTTGCCGAGGTTCTCGAAGGCCCAGGGCACGCCGGCTGCGGCCAGGCCGTAGGTGTCCGTGCCGGTGCGGAAGCTGTAGCGGGTGCCCTTCGAACCAGTGGCCTCGGTGGCCTCGCCTTGCGAGAAATAGATGGTCTTCAGCTCGCTTGCGATCGGAATCGACGCGAGCATCACGCCCGAGTGCACCGAGCCGACGATGAACTCGGCCCCCGAGCGCTGGATCAGCGATCGCAGCTTGCGCGCGCCGCTCGCCGGGTTCGACTCGGTATCTTCGGTGATCAGCTCGATCTTGCGGCCCGCGATGCCCCCTGCCTGGTTGATCAAGTCGACCGCCTTTCGGCCGGCCTTGTCATGCCAATACCCCCACGAGGCAAAGCCGCCTGTCAGCTCCACGTGGTGACCGATCTTGATCGGCCCGCTCGGCTGCGCGAAGGCGTCCTTCATGATGTAGAGGTTGGCGGTGCCCGCCGCTGCACCTCCCGCGAGGGCTGCGCTCAGGAAACTGCGTCGGGTGACTTTTCGGTCGGACATGGCGATTACTCCCGGTTCAGGTTGCGTGACGACAAGGAACGCCCGCCTACAAGGCAAGCCCAAGATAGCGGTGGATCAGCTCTGGCTCGGCCCGCAGCTGCGCGGTCGTGCCGTCGTAGACGACGACCCCTTTCTCCATGATGAAGGCCCGTGTGCAGAGTTTCAGCGCGGTCTTCACGTTCTGCTCCACCAGCAGCACCGACATGCCGGCCTGGTTCGCGCGCTGGATCTCGTGGCGAATCTCGTTGACCAGCTTCGGCATGATCCCCTCGGTCGGCTCGTCAAGGATCAGCAACCGGGGCTCGAGCACCAGGCAGCGCGCGATCGCCAGCATCTGCTGCTCGCCGCCGGAAAGCGTGCCGCCGGCCTGGTCGACGCGCTCGCGCAGCCGCGGGAATCGCTCGAACACATACTTCAGCCTGTCTTCGGGCGGCTTGCCCTTGAGGCCGATGCAGAGGTTCTCGAAGACCGTCAGCATCGGGAAGATTCCCCGGCCCTGCGGCACGTAGCCGATTCCCCTGCCGGCAATCCGGTGCGCCGCAACGGTGCGAAGGTCCTGGCCGTTGAACTCGATGCGACCGCCCGACGCGGGCAGCAGCCCCATGATCGTTCGCAGCGTCGTGGTCTTGCCGACGCCGTTGCGACCGAGCAGCGCAACCGATTCACCCGCCTCGACCTTCAGGTTGACCCCGCGCAGCACCCGGACCTTTCCGTAGCTGGCGTGGACGTCCACCAATTCAAGCATGCAGGTCCCCCGCGAGTTCGTCCTCGTCGATGCCCAGGTAGGCCTCCTTCACCCGCTCGTCGGTGGCGATCTCCTTCGCGGTGCCGCGGGCCAGCACGCCACCCTGGGCCATCACGACGATGTCTTCGGCGATGTCGAAGACGACCTCCATGTCGTGCTCGATCAGGATGACGTCGATCGACTTCGACAGCTCGACGATCTTCCCGACCGTGTGTGCGGTTTCCTGGGGGCTCATGCCGCAGATGGGCTCGTCGAGCAGCAACAGGCGCGGCTCGGCGGCCAGCGCGATGCCCAGCTCGAGCAGCGCCATGTCCCCGTAGGAAAGCGTGCCGGCCTGTCGCTCGGCAAGCCGCGTCAGGCCGACCTCCTCGAGCAGCCGATCGACCTTCTCGTCGGTCGCCTTGAAGCGACTGACGGGCCGGAACGGATGCAGCCAGGGCAGCCGCGCCTGTGCGGCGATCCAGACGTTCTCCCGGACGCTCAGCTGGTTGAACACGCTCTTGATCTGGAGCGTGCGCGCCATCCCGAGCTTGCTGATCTGGTGAGTCTTCAGGCCGGTGATGTCGTGGCCGTCGAACTCCACCCTCCCCTCATCCGGCCGAAGGAAGCCGGAGATCAGGTTGAAGAAGGTGGTCTTGCCCGCGCCGTTCGGGCCGATGATGGCGTGCAGGCGCCCGGAGTCGAAGTCGACCTCCACGTCATCCACCGCGGTCAGGCCACCGAACCGCTTCGTCAAGCCTCGCACCGACAGGATGTTCGACATGCTTGCCTCAGCCCTCGATCTCGACGCGCCGGCGGTTGTCGTGCGGGTACGGATACTCCATGTAGCGCGCCAGGCTCCGGGTGACCGCCTGGCCGCACTCGCGCTCCACCAGCGACAGCGCCAGCTCGATCCCGGCGGAGATGCCAGCGGAGGTGACCAGATCACCGTCGTCCACGACATGCATGTGCCGCTCGACCCGCACCTTCGGATAGTTCTCGGCCAGCCAGCCCAGCGAGTTCCAGTGGGTCGTGGCTCGCCGGCCATCGAGGACGCCGGCCGCCGCAAGAAGCCGGGCGCCGGTGCACACGGAGGCGGTCAGCGCGGCTTGCCGGCTGCGTTCCCGGATCCAGCCGACCAGGGCTGCGTTGCCCGCCTCCCGGCGCGTTCCCCAACCGCCGGGAACAACCAACCAGTCCAGCGGCGGGCAGTCGTCGAGGCTGTGATCCATCACCACCTTCATGCCGCCATGGCAGCGCACCACGTCGGCCTGCGCGACCAGCCGGACATCGAACGGACTATCCATCTCCCAGCGCGTCTTCTCGTCGAGCCGGGCCCCCTTCAGCACCTCGTATGGTCCGGCGAAGTCGAGCACCTCGACATCGTCGAACATCACGACGCCCACGGTCTTGCGAGCAGATTGGGCCATCACTCCTCCTCCACCTTCGTCTTGCCCCGCGACGCCAGGCCGGTGACCCATCCGTTCCAGAGGCCGACCACGCCCTTGGGCGCATAGATGACCACGAGGATCGCAACCGCGCCGACGAGCAACAAATAGTGCTCCCAGATCGACGACAGCTCCTCGCGCACGATGATGAGCAGACTGGTGCCGACGATCGGGCCGAACAGCGTGCCGGCGCCACCGACGATGGCCCACACGACTGCCTCGCCGGACACGTGATAGAACATGTACGAGGCCGACGCATAGCGGCCGAACAGCGCGAACAAGGCGCCGGCCACGCCAGCGAAGAAGCCGGCCACGATGAAGGCCAGCAGGCGCAGCCGATACACGTTCAGGCCGATCAGCGCCGCGCGCGTGTCGTTCTCGCGGATCGCCATCAGGCCGCGGCCGAACGGGCTGGCCAGCACCCGGTACTTCAGGTAGAAGCAGAGCGCCACGCAGACGAGAATGAAGAAGTACTGGAAGGTCGGATCGGCCAGCCCGTACTCCTCTTCGCCCCAGGTGAAGGTCGGCGGCAGACTGAACACTGTCCCGTCGTCCCCGCCGGTCAGCGGCTTGAGCGTCATCGCGAGGAAGTAGAAGATCAGCGAGAACACGACCGTGATGATGGCGAAGTAGTGCCAGGTGAGCCGGACCGCGAACACGCCAGTGATCGCGGCCATGGCCACCGACAGCAGCACGCCGAGCCCGAAGGCCGGCCAGAACGAAAGGCCCAGCTTGGCCACCCCGATCGCCACCCCGTACATGCCCATCCCGAAATACAGCGCCTGGCCGAAGGACAACAACCCCACGTAGCCGAACAGGAAGTTCACGCTGGCCGCAAGCAGCGACCAGATCAGGATCTCGGTGATGATGCTGACCCAGAAAGCGTCGGCAATCACCGGGATCAGGTAGGGCACGGCGAGCAGGAAGGCGGCGAAGATCGCCAGCAGCACCTTCTCGAGAACGGACCAGCTCATCGTGCCGCCCCCTTGAAGATCCCCTGCGGCCGGTACATCAACACGGCGCTCATCAGGACCAGCGAAGTGATTCGCGCGACGGTCGGATCCGCGAAGCTCGCGATCACCCCTTCCAGGAAGGCCAGCAGGATCGCGGCCGCCACGGTGCCGGGAAGGTTGCCCAATCCGCCGATGATCACTGCCATGAAGCAGACCGGCAGGATGTCGACCCCGGCGCGAAAGTCGACGGTCGTGATCGGCGCCGCCACCAATCCGCCCAGGGCTGCCAGCGCGGTGCCGATCGCGAAGGTCAGCATGTACACCCGCTGCGCCGGGATGCCCATCGCGATCGCGGTGTCCCGGTCGTGGCGCACCGCCCGCATCCAGGTGCCGGTCTTGGTGCGCTTGAGGAAGACGAAGAAGCCCGCCAGCACGATCATCGACACCAGCGCCGCGAACAGCCGGTAGACCTCGTACTCGATCCCGAACATCGGGATCGTCCCCTCGATCGGCGGCAGGATGCGACGCGGCGTAGCGCCGAAGGTGGCGCGCACGCCCTCTTGCAGGATCAGGGAGAGTCCGAACGTGGCGACGATCGACAGCGCCGCGGCGCTCTTGATCGGCCGGATCACCAGCCGCTCCATGATCACGCCGAGAACGAAGGCCGCGATCGGAACGAGGAGGAAGCCGAGCCAGTAGTTGCCCGTGAACTGCAGGGTGGTCCACGCAAGCACCGTTCCGATCATGAAGAAGTCGCCGTGCGCGATGTTGATGATGTCGAGCAAGCCGAAAATGATCGACAAGCCGAGCGCGATCAGCGCGATGATCATCCCCCAGACCAGACCGTTGATCGCCAGCGGAATCAGGTACTCAGGCATGGCGGGCCGTCCCTGTCATCGGTTTGCAGCAAATCATCCGCATCCTCGCAATGCCCCTCCCGGTCGATGCGATTCAATCTACTTGAGGCTTCCGGCGCGAGAAAGCCTCAAATCTGCACGCTTGCTTGCACGATTCCTGCAGTTTCGCCGGTACCCGTGCAGCGCACGCCGGGCCTGCCCTGCTCCCCGACCCCGTTCAGGTAGGGCTGATCCTCACGCAGCCGGGCCTCCAGGTATCGCAGCACCGCTTTCACCCGGCTCGAGTACTGAAGATCCTGGTGCACACTCAGCCAGAGGCCACGCGTCACCCGGATCTCCCGTTCGAGCACCGGCTGCAAGGCGGGCTCGTTCTCCACCGAGAAGCGCGGCAACAGCACGAGACCGAGCCCGGCGGCAGCCGCGGTCATCTGGGCGATCATGCTGTTCGAACGGAATCGCATCCTGGGCTCCGCGATGACCTCTTCCAGCCAGCGCACCGCGTCTACCTGGATCATGTCCTCCAGGTAGCCGGTGAACCAGTGCCGCGCCAGTTCGGCGACCGTCTCGGGCCGGCCGTGCTCGCGGAAGTAGGCCTGCGAACCATACAGGCTCAGCGCAAAGCTGCCGACACGGTGAAAACTCATGCCGCGCCCGCTGGGCTCGAAGAAGCTGATGAAGACATCGGCCTCCCGCCGGCTCACGTTGACCTGCTGCGCCGAGGTCACGAGCTCGATCCGCAGATCCGGATGCTGCACCGCAATAGACGCAAGACGCCTTGCCATGTAGAGCGAGCCGATGCCTTCCATCATCGCGATGCGCACGGGGCCCGAAGGCTGGTCCGCGCTCCCGCAGATCTTCTCGCGCAGCTGGACAACTCCCCCTTCCACGGCCTCGACGTGGGGCAGGATGCTCTCGGCAAGCTCCGTCGGCGTCAAACCGGTGCGGCGCCGCTTGAACAATGCGCCACCCAGGCACAGCTCGAGTCGCGAGATGTGGCGACTCACCGTGGAGTGATCCAGCTTCAGTTGCCGGGCCGCCAGCGAGATGTTCCCGACCCGCAAGACAGCCATGAAGATCCGCAGGTCGTCCCAGTTCATGTTCTCGACAGCGATCTTCTTCGTCGTCATCCTGCCTCCACACGCCTCTGCGGTAATGCACACAAGCGTGCAATTTTCGCCGTTGCCTCGCTTGTAGCAAGACTCGTACCCTTATTCAACTCATTCAGCACGACGGGCACGAGAACATGAGCCATCTCCCGAAGGTAAAGGTCGCCGCGGCGCACGCGGCGCCTGTCTTCCTCGACAAGCGCGCCACCGCCGAGAAGGCGGTCAGCCTGATCGCCGAGGCGGCGCGTCAGGGCGCCGAACTGGTGGTGTTTCCCGAGTCCTACGTACCGGCTTTCCCGGTCTGGGCCGCGCTGTGGGCGCCGCTTCACAACCACGACCTCTTCGCGCGGATGGTGGCCAACAGCATCGAGGTGCCTGGCCCCGAGATCCGGATGATCGCCGCCGAGGCGCGCCGGCGCGGCGTGTTCGTGTCCCTGGGCATCAGCGAGAAGAGCCCGGTCAGCGCCGGGTGCATCTGGAACTCGAACCTGCTGATCGACGATCAGGGTCGACTGCTGAACCACCACCGCAAGCTGGTGCCGACCTTCTTCGAGAAACTGGTCTGGGCGCCCGGAGACGGCGCCGGGCTGCGGGTGTCCGACACCCGGATCGGGAACATCGGCGCGCTGATCTGCGGCGAGAACACCAATCCGCTGGCCCGCTACGCGCTGATGGCCCAGGCCGAGCAGATCCACATCTCGACCTGGCCGCCGATCTGGCCGACCAGGGTGCCTCGCGCGGGCGGCAACTACGACAACGTTGCGGCGAACCGCACGCGCGCCGCGGCGCACTCGTTCGAGGCGAAGGCCTTCACCATCGTGTGCGCCGGCTTCATGGACCGGGCGATGCGCGATTTCCTGGTCGACCGCGATGCGAGCGTCGCCGACGTACTCGACGAGACGCCGCGCGCCGCATCGATGCTGGTCGACCCGACCGGCGCACAGGTGGGCGACATGCTTCAGGCCGAGGAAGGCATCCTGACCGGCGAACTCGACCTGGCCGCCTGCGTGGAGCCCAAGCAGTTCCACGACGTCGTCGGGTACTACAACCGCTTCGACGTGTTCGAACTGAAGGTCACGCGCGAGCGCACGCGGGCGGCACAGTTCCTCGACCACGACCTGCCCGGCCCCATCCCGCTGGCGGACGACGATGCCGGGCAGCCTTAAGGCCAACGGCGCCGTCGGCCGGCTGGCCGAAACCGTCGCCTACGGGCCCGAGATCTTCGCGCGCTTCGTGCGCGCGCTGAAGGGCCGCAACAAGGTCGATGCGCCAGTCCGGCTGGCCGAAATGGCCGCCGGCCTGCTTTCCATCCGCGGCGAAGCCTCGGGCGTGGCGCTCGCCCGGCAACTGCTCGACGAGTACCTCGAGGCCAGCGACGCCGACAAGCTGGCCTTCCTGCTGGAGCTGGCGCGCGAGTTCGGGCCCGACCAGAAGGCGCTCGAGCGCAGTGTCGCGGCCTGGATGAAGAAGCCATCAGGCGCGACCGCATTGGCGCTGCACCAGGCAGCCGAGTCGCGCCGCCAGGAGCTGATCCGCCGGATGAACCAGGCGCCGGGCGGCACCGCCACGCTGGTGAGCATGCGCGAAGACGTGCTGCGCAACCTGAAGGCGGAGCCCGATCTGGCGCCGCTCGACGCCGACTTCGTGCATCTGCTGTCGTCGTGGTTCAACCGCGGTTTCCTGCGCATGCATCGGATCGACTGGTCGACGCCGGCCGAGATTCTCGAACGGATCATCCGCTACGAAGCAGTGCACGAGATCTCCAGCTGGGACGACCTGCGCCGGCGCATCGACCCATCCGATCGCCAGTGCTTCGGCTTCTTCCACCCCGCGCTGGGCAACGACCCTCTCGTGTTCGTCGAGGTCGCGCTGACCGAGGGCATCCCGAGCGCCATCGCGCCGCTGCTCGCAGAGAAACGCAAGCCGATAGACCCGAGCAAGGCCGATACCGCAGTGTTCTATTCGATCTCGAATTGCCACATGGGGCTGCGCGGCGTCTCCTTCGGCAACTTCCTGATCAAGCAGGTCGTCGAGGAACTGTCACGCGAGTTCGCGGGGCTGCAGACCTTCGCGACCCTGTCGCCCGTGCCCGGTTTCACCCGCTGGCTGGCGAAGGAGGCTGCCAGCCGCGACGGCGCCCTGCTGACACCCGGCGATCGCGACAGGCTGGAGCCCCTCACGCGCAGCGACGTCGAGCTCTCGGACCGCCTGCTGGAAGCCGCCAAACCGGCGCTGAACAACGCGCTGCTCACCTATCTCTTCGACGCGAAGGACGGCACGGCCAAGTCGCTGGACCCGGTGTCGCGCTTCCACCTGGGCAACGGCGCCCGGCTCGACCGCGTCCATTGGGCGGCCGACACCAGCAGCAAGGGGCTCAAGCAGGCGCTGGGCTTCATGGTCAGCTACGTGTACGAGCTGCAGGCCGTCGAGCGCAACCACGAGGCCTACGTCAGCAAGGGCGAGATCGCCATGTCGCCGGCGCTCTCCAGGAGCGTTGCGGCGATGAGAAAGCGGCGGGAGCAGAAGGAGTAGGCCGCGCCAGTCGAATCCGCCGCTCGATACCGAACCGTACAAATCGAGTTCGCGCAGACGCTCCTCGACGATCATGATTCTCTCCGAGGGTTCTCTCCGAGGGTCGATCGACGTAGGCGTTTGCCGAGTGGGGCGCACTTGGCATCCCCACCCCGCCCCGCAATCTGGTGGGCCCCCTGGGAGTCGAACCCAGCACCAACGGATTATGAGTCCGCTGCTCTAACCAGGCATGAGCTAGAGGCCCGCGCCGCCGATGATAACCGCTCACCGACCGCGGGCCGTATCGATCCGCAATGCGGCAAACCGGGCCTGACCGACCCTTCCGGTATCGTTACGCCCCTGCCCTCCCTGCGCCGTGCCGCCTCTCGATGTCCCAGCCCGATCGCACCCTTTTCTGGCTCGCCGCCGCCTCGTTCGCGAGCATGGCGTCGATGCGCATCTGCGATCCGATGCTGCCGGCGCTGGCGGCCGATTTCGGCACCACTGCGACGGGCGCGGCGGGGGTGGTCACGCTCTACACGATCGGCTACGGCTTCTCGCAGCTCGCGCACGGACCGCTCGGCGACCGCATCGGCAAGGCGCGTTACATCGCGGGGGCGGCGCTGGCCGCAGCGCTGGCTTCACTGCTGTGCGCGCTGGCGCCGGGGCTGGCCGTGCTGGAGATCGCGCGGCTGCTCACCGGCTCGATCGCGGCGGCGATCATTCCGCTGTCGATGGCCTGGGTGGGCGACACGGTGCCGTACGAGCGGCGGCAGGCCACGCTCGCCCGATTCCTGAACGGCACCATCCTGGGCCTGATCCTGGGCCAGGCCATGGGCGGGCTGCTGGCCGACACGCTGGGCTGGCGATCGGCTTTCGTGCTGCTGGCGGCGATCTTCGCGATGGCGGGGTGGAAGCTGCGGGCGGTGGTGCGCGCCGGAGTGCAAGCCGCGCCCGCCGCGCCCGCTGCGACGGTCGAGCCGCCACCCGCCGGTGCGCTCGCCCGCTATGCGCTCGTGCTGGGCGTGCCCTGGGCGCGAGTGATCCTCGCCATCGTGGCCATCGAGGGGCTGCTGGCCTTCGGCGCGCTGGCCTTCATTCCCACCTCCCTGCACGAGCAGGCGGGACTGCCCATCTGGCTGGCCGGCGCCACGGTGGCGGCCTTCGGACTGGGCGGCTTTGCCTACACGCTCACCGCCGCGCGACTGGTGCGCCGCTTCGGCGAAGCGGGCCTGGCGATCGGCGGCGGCGCGGTCCTGGCCGCGGGCTTCGGGCTGGTCGCCGCGGCGCCGGGCTTCCTGTCGGGCGCGATCGCCTGCATGCTGATCGGGCTGGGCTACCACATGCTGCACAACACGCTGCAGACGAACGCCACGCAGATGGCGCCCACCGTGCGCGGCACGGCGGTTGCGCTGTTCGCGATGAGCCTGTTCATCGGGCAGTCGGTCGGCGTCACGCTGGCAGCGGGCGCCCTTCCCTCGACCGGCTTCGCGCCCTTGTTCGCCGCCACGGCCCTGGGGCTGGCAGCGACCGGGGCGGTGTTCGCGTGGTTGATCGGGCGTCGGCAACAGACGATTCAGGAGAGACTTTCATGAGCAAGCCCCCCGGCACCGCAGACATCGGCGTGGACCTCGCCGATCACGTTGCGGTCGTCGAGATCCGCCGCGGACCGCACAACTTCTTCGACATCCCGATGATCGCCGGCCTTGCGGGCATCTTCGAGGCGCTCGAGGCCGATCCGGACTGCCGCGTCATCCTGCTGTGCGCCGAGGGAAAGTCCTTCTGTGCGGGAGCGGACTTCCAGACGCGCGACGCCACGCCCGAGCAGGCCAGCCCGCGCGGCATCAATCCCATCTACTTCGAAGCCGTCCGTCTCTTCGCCTGCAGCAAGCCGGTGGTCGGCGCGATTCACGGCCCGGCGATCGGCGGCGGCCTCGGGCTGGCGCTGGTGCCCGACTTCCGCGTGACCTGCCCCGAGGCGCGCTTCTCGGCCAACTTCAACCGGCTGGGCTTCCACCCGGGCTTCGGCCTGTCGTACACGCTGCCGCGCCTGGTCGGTCCGCAGCAGGCGGCGATGCTCTTCTATACCGGCAAGCGGATCGGCGGTGACGAGGCGGTGCGCATCGGGCTGGCCGACGTGCTGGTGCCGCAGGCCGAGGTGCGCAGCGAGGCGATGCGGATGGCGACCGAGATCGCGATCTCCTCGCCGCTGGCGGTGCAGTCCACGCGCGCCACGCTGCGCGCGGGCATGGTCGAACAGATCCGGCTGGCTGTCGCCCGCGAGAGCGTCGAGCAGAACTGGCAGTTCAAGACCGAGGACTTCAAGGAAGGCGTGAAGGCGATGGCCGAGCGGCGCAATCCGGATTTCAAGGGGAAGTAGGCCGTTCCGCCCGCGTCCGCAACCCGATCAGTGCGTCCACGCCCACGATCCGGTCCTTCGAACAGATCAGCGGGTTCAGGTCCAGTTCGGTGATCCGGCTGCGGTGGTCCGAGGCGAACTGCGCGACCCGGCACACGATGTCGGCGAGCTTGTCGAGGTCGACCGGTTCGCTGCCCCGGAAGCCCTGCAACAGGCGCGCGCTCTTCAGGCCACGCAGCATGCGCAGCGCCTCGTCGTGCGCCAGCGGCGCCAGCGAGACCGCGGTATCGCGCATCAACTCGACCATGATGCCGCCCAGGCCTACCACCACGGTGGGCCCGAACAGCGGGTCGACGCGGGCACCCACGAACACTTCAACGCCGGCGCCCACCATGGGCTGGACCAGCACGCCGCGGATCGCGTCTGCGTGGGTCACCCGCAGCGCGTTCGCCACGATCTCCGCATGCGCCGCGCGCACCGCATTCTCGTCGGCGAGTGCGAGCCGCACGACGCCGGCTTCGGTCTTGTGAGGGATGTCGATCGACTCCACTTTCATAACCACCGGGAAACCGATCTCGCGCGCCGCGGCGATCGCCTCGTCGGCGGAGGCCGCCAGCCGGTCCTGCACCATCGGGATGCCGTAGGCGGCGAGCACGGCCTTCGCCTGGCCTTCGGTCATCACCTCGGCCTGGGCCGCGTCGAGACTGCGCCCGACCGACGCGCTCACCTCGGGCGCCACGAGGGCCGCCGATGCCGGATCGCGCGCGGCCGCGCGTTGCGACCACCCGTGCCACTTCTTCAAGGCCTCGAAGCAGGCGCCCATCGAGCGGAACAAGGCCACCCGGTCGGACTGCTCGGCGATCGTCGACCCCGGGCCTTCGATCCACTGGGTCAGCCAGACGATGCATGCGATCTTGCCGTGCCTGCGCGCCAGTTCGTCCAGCACACCGATCCTCGGGGTCGCGATGTCGTAGGCGTAGGCAAAGGGCACGACCAGCGTGCCGTAGGCGGAATCCGCCATCAGGGCCTCGGCGACTCTCCTGAAGGACATCGGGTCGCTGATCACCTGGGCGGTGATGTCGCAGGGGTTCCGGGCCGAGCCGAACTCGGGAATGGCGTCGGCCAGCACCGCCCGGCATGCCTCGGCCGGTTGCGGCAGTTCGATACCGCGCGACTCCGCTTCGTCGGCAGCCATGATCGCGGCGCCGCCCGAGGTCGAGGCCACGGCCACGCCGCTCGCCACGGGCCTGGGCGCCTTCGCGAAGAAGGACGCTGTCTCGACCAGCGCATTGAAGTCCTCGACCAGAACGATCCCCGCATGCTCGAACGCGGCGCGATAGGTGCGGTTCGAACCGGCCAGCGAGCCGGTGTGCGACAGCGCTGCGGCCGCGCCCTGCTCGCCGGTGGCGATCTTGTAGACGATCACCGGCTTGCCGTGCCGGCGGGCGATCCCGGCGGCCTCGATCAGCCGCATCGGCTCGGCCATGCCCTCGAACAGACAGGCGATCGCGGTGCAGGCGTCGTCCTCGGCCAGGTAGGCGATGAAATCGGCCACGTCGACGTCGGCCGAATTGCCGGCGGTCAGCACGTGGCTGAACGACACGCCGTGCTCGATCGCCTGCCCGAACGCGAAGCCGAGCGCGCCCGACTGGCTCACCAGCCCGATCGACAGCGGTCGCGGCGCGTCGATCACCGCGGTGGCCGCGAACGTGACGATCGCACCCAGCGAGTAGTTGAGCACGCCCAGACAATTCGGACCGACCAGCCGCACGCCGGCGTTGCGGGCGATCTCGACGATGCGCGCCTGCTCGGCAGCGCGATCCGGCTTGCCCGTCTCGGCGAAGCCCGACGCGAACACGATCACGCCGCCCACGCCCAGTCGGCCGCATTCCTCGATCACCGCCTCGACCTGCTCGCGCGGCGCCGCCACCACGACACAGTCGGGGACTTCCGGCAGCGCGCTCAGCGACGGATGGCAGGGCAAGCCCTCGATCCGCTCGTAGCGGCTGTTGACCAGGTGCAGGCGCCCCAGGTAGTTGCCGAGATTGCGCAGCAGGCGCAGCCCGAAGGAGCCCTCGCGTGCCGATGCGCCGACGATGGCGATGCTGGCCGGCGCGACGAGCCGGCGCAGGTCCGAATGACGATACAAACCGCGATTCATGGTCCCGGACACTAAGGCCGGGCCGGGACGCGCGTCAAGAAAGCCGGCGCGGCCGACGGCGCAGGTACACGTTGTTCGCCACCAGCGCCCCGACCACGATCGCGGCGCCCGCGATCTCCGAGGGCACGAAGCGCGCGCCCTCGGCCGCGCGGAAGGCGAAGGTGACCACCGGCATCAGGTTGAGCAGCAGCATCGCGTTGACCGCGCCGATCTTCTTCGCGCCGTAGTTCCACAGGAACATCGAGATCACGACGCCGACCACCGACACGTAGGCCAGGCGCCAGCTCGCCGCGGGCAGCACTTCTTCGTTCGCATAGGTGGCGCCGGCCAGCCAGGCGATACCCCAGGCGGCCAGCACCAGCGCAACGGCCGGGCCGCTGGTGAGCGCCGACACGCGTATCGTGGACCAGCCGTGCAGGCGGGTGGTGATCAGAACGTACGACACCCAGGCGGTGGCGGCGCCGAAGGTGAGCAGGTTGCCCAGCACCTCGCCGCGCACCGCGGGCGCGGGGTTCAGGATGGCGTCGCCACCGCGAGTCACGGCGATGGCCACGCCGGCGAACGCCAGCGCGAGGCACGCCAGCGTGAATGCCGGCGGGCGCTTCTTCCAGACGGCCCAGTCGGCGATCGCGGTCATCGCCGGCTGCAGCCCGAGGATCAGCACCGCGATCTCGGGCCGGGTGCGCGCCAGGCCGGTGATCATCAGCAGGGCCGAGGCGCCCATCGCGATGCCGGCCACGACGACCAGCTTCAGGTCGCGCCCCTGGGCGACGAAGGCGCGCAGGCCCTCGAGCCACACGAGCAGCGGGATGAAGCACAGGAAGGCGACGCCGTAGCGCACCACGCTGATCGAGAAACCGTCCAGCGCCGGGAAGATGCCCTTGGCGATCGGCAGTTGCCCGCCCCAGACCAGCACGGCGAACAGCGCGGCGCCCAGGCCGCGGCCCAGGCCGGAGGGTCCGGTCAGGCCCGACGATCCCGACGCGCCGGCCCCGCTCACGGCGCCAGGATCGCCTGCAGGATCGACTTGGCGACGAAGCCGAGGATGCCGAAGGCGAGCACGAAGAACAGGATGAAGGTCCCGAAGCGGCCGGCCTGCGAGTCGCGCGCCAGCCTCCAGATGACGAACAGCATGAACAGGATGAACCCGCCCACGCCGAAGGTCATGCCGAACTCGGCGATCTGTTCTTCTGTGTAGCCGAACATCTCAGCGCCCCGCACGCGGCGCGCGGGCCGGGTTCGCCTGTCCACCCATTGGCTCGACCAGGTCGCGATACGCATGCCAGGTGGCATGGCCCAGCACCGGCAGCACCACGGCCAGGCCGATCACGGTGACGAAGCCCAGCAGCGTGAGCGCCATGATCGCCGCGGCCCACACGCCCAGCGAGACCGGGTTCAGGCCCACCGCCGCCACGCTGGTGCGGATCGCGGTGGCGAGCGGCACAGGCCGGTCGACCAGCAGGGGCACCGAGACGGCCGTGACCGCGAACACGATCGCGGCGCCCAGCCCGCCGGCCAGGAACCAGACGAGCAGCCAGGCGTCGCCGGCGGCGAGGAACTGGTGGACGAAGCCTGCGACGCCGCCGGCGTACCCGCTCGCCGCGGAACCGGCGCCGCTTCCGCCAGCCAGGCGCACCAGCATCGACGAGAAGCCCACCCACAGCGTGCCCGCCACCGCGAGCAGCCCGCCGAGCGCCGCGAGCTGCGCGCCGCGCCGCTTCCAGACCGCGAGCAGCGCGAGCAGGCCCAGCGGCGGCAGCCGCTCGCCCGCCTCGAGCCGGCGGCTCAGTTCGTGAAAGCCGGTGACCAGCACCGGCGCCACGATCACGAAGCCGGTGAAGGCGCCGGCCAGCAGGCCGGAGTCGCGCCAGCCGACGGCCACGATCGCCAGCGCGCCGGCGAGGAACAGCAGGCCGTGCAGCGCGCTGGCCAGCGGCGCGCGAGCGAAGTCTCGCCAGCCGGCGGCCAGCCAGCCGGCCACGTGGGCAGGCGTGATCTCGCGCAGCGCGGGCAGCGGCGGCGCGCTGCCCGGCCGGGACGCTCCGGGGGAGGCGGACATCCGGCGCTCGCCCGCGGCCTTACTGGCCTTCGAGGAAGCTCTTCAGCTTGTCGGCGCGGCTCGGATGGCGCAGCTTGCGCAGCGCCTTGGCCTCGATCTGTCGGATCCGCTCGCGGGTGACGTCGAACTGCTTGCCGACTTCCTCGAGCGTGTGGTCGGTGCTCATCTCGATGCCGAAGCGCATGCGCAGCACCTTGGCCTCGCGCGGGGTGAGCGAGTCCAGCACCTCTTTCACCACGTCGCGCATCGAGCCGTGCAGCGCCGCGTCGGCCGGGGCCAGCGTGGCGGTGTCCTCGATGAAGTCGCCCAGGTGCGAGTCGTCGTCGTCGCCGATCGGCGTTTCCATCGAGATCGGCTCTTTCGCGATCTTGAGGATCTTGCGGATCTTGTCCTCGGGCATTTCCATGCGCGCGGCCAGCGTGGCGGGATCCGGCTCCTGGCCGGTTTCCTGCAGGATCTGGCGGCTGATCCGGTTCATCTTGTTGATCGTCTCGATCATGTGGACCGGGATGCGGATCGTGCGCGCCTGGTCGGCGATGGACCGGGTGATGGCCTGGCGGATCCACCAGGTGGCGTACGTGGAGAACTTGTAGCCGCGCCGGTACTCGAACTTGTCCACCGCCTTCATCAGGCCGATGTTGCCTTCCTGGATCAGGTCGAGGAACTGCAGGCCGCGATTCGTGTACTTCTTGGCAATGGAGATGACCAGGCGCAGGTTGGCCTCGGTCATCTCGCGCTTGGCGCGACGGGCCTTGGTCTCGCCCGCCGACATCCGCTTGTTGATCTCTTTCAGGTCCGGCAGCGGGAGCACCACGCGCGCCTGCAGGTCGATGAGCTTTTGCTGCAAGTCCTGGATGGACGGCAGGTTGCGCTGCATGACCTCGGCATAGGGCGGGTTCTTCGCGATGATCTGCTCGGCCCACCGCAGGTTGGTCTCGTTGCCGGGGAAGCTCTCGATGAACTTCTCGCGCGGCATGCCCACGCGATTCACGCAGATGTCGGCGATGGCCCGCTCGAAGGTGCGGACCTCGTCGACCTGGCCACGCAGCGTGTCGCACAGCTTCTCGACCATCTTGGCCGTGAAGCGGATGCTCATAAGCTCGTCCTGGATCGCGGTCTGCGCCTTGACGTAGGCCTTGCTCTTGTAGCCTTCCTTCTCGTAGGCCACGCGCATCTTGTCGAACCACTGGCCGATGTTCGTGAACTTCTCGAGCGAGGCGCGCTTGAGCTCCTCGAGCCTGGCGGTGCCCGCAGCAGCCGCGGCGTCCTCGTCTTCTTCCTCGTCGTCGGAGGCGGCGGCGGCGGCCGCGGCCGAGGCGGCCGGGCGCAGGTCCTCGTCCTCGTCGGCGTTCGGGTCGATCAGGCCGTCGACCACCTCGTCGATGCGCATGCTGCCGGCGCCGATCTTCTCGGCGTGGGCGAGCACTTCGGCGATGGTGGTGGGGCAGGCCGAGATGGCCTGCACCATGTGCTTGAGGCCGTCCTCGATGCGCTTGGCGATCTCGATCTCGCCCTCGCGGGTGAGCAGCTCAACCGAGCCCATCTCGCGCATGTACATGCGCACCGGGTCGGTGGTGCGGCCGAACTCGGAGTCCACGGTGGACAGCGCGGCTTCGGCCTCTTCCTCGGCGTCGTCGTCGGTGGCCACCACCGGCGAGGTCTCGCCGATCAGCAGCGTCTCGGCATCGGGCGCCTGCTCGTAGACGCGGATGCCCATGTCGCTGAACGTGCCGACGATCGAATCGATGGATTCGGCGTCGACCAGGTCTTCGGGCAGCTGGTCGTTGATCTCGGCGTAGGTGAGGTAGCCGCGCTCCTTGCCCTGCTTGATCAGCAGCTTGAGCTTGTTGCGGGTGGCCTCGCGCTGCTCTTCGGTGATGCCCTGGCGCCCACCGAATTCCTTGAGCAGCTGCTTTTCCTTGGTGCGGGCGCCGCGGCGCGACTTCACCGCCGGCGCGGCGACGACTTCTTCCTCGGGGATGGCCTCGACGTCGGCTTCGTCCGAGTCGACGTCGGCGTCGTCATCGAAGGACGCGACGGAATCGTCGTCCTCGATGATGTCGTCGTCGAGATCGCCGTTGCCGGAGCCCTTCTTGCCCTTGGCGCCCTTGGCGCCCTTGGCACCCTTGGCTCCCTTGGCTCCCTTCGCAGCCTTCACGCCCCTGGCGGCCTTCCCGGCCCTGGGCGCCTTGGCTGCGCCGGCCGTCTTGGCCGGAACGGCGGTCTCGAGTTCCTGTAGATCCTCAGCGGCGCTTGCGGCGGCCTTGGCCGCCCTGGTCGACTTGACCGCCCTGGTCGGCTCAGCAGCCTTGGCGGAAGCCGACTTGTCGGCCTTCGACCGGGCCGGCACGGCCTTGGGCGCCACCGCTCTGGCGGCGGGCTTCGCTGCCTGCGTCGCGACCTTGGGTGCCTTGGCGGGGGTCTTGGCGGGGGTCTTGGCCGGGGCCTTGGCGGGAGTCTTGGCCGCAACCTTGGCGGCAGCCTTCGGCGCGCCGGCCTTGGGCGCAGCGGCCTTGGCGGCTCTCGGCGTGGCAGCCTTGGGCGTCGCAGCCTTGGAGGCAGCCTTGGCCGGCGCTTTGGCCACAGCCTTGGCCGGCGCCTTCGCTTCGATCCTGGAAGCCGGGGCCTTGCCCGCGGCCTTGCTGCTCTTGGCGGAAGTTTTCGTCGTCACTGGATGATTCGCCTTGGACGGGTTGCCTGCGCGCCGGATCGCGCCGCCTTCTCCGGGGGACGTGAATGCTCGAACGACCCGGACTCCTGTTTCGTCGACGACACCCCGGCGGCCTTGCGGCGCTGGTCGTGCCCGGCGGGCTTTCGGCGCCGGTGGTCCACTCGCGGCCTTGCGACGCGGCACCTTGCCGCCCGCAGCCGTGGACCGGCCAGGGGTGCTCGAACACGGGGTCCCTGACGAGCCAGGCGGCTTTTTGGCAGGGTAACTGATCATTATATCAAGAACGGGCCCGCATCGCCATAAGTGCCTGATATCTCTCGCGATCCTCGTCGGTGCGGATGCCGGCCTTCGCCAGTTCGTCGATCTGGCGGCGCACGTGGCGGTCGCGCAACTGCGCGACCGCCGCCGACAGTTCGGCGGCAGCCTCGGCAGCCGTCAGGTCCGCCAGTGCGGCCGCGTCGGAGGCCAGCGCCCGTTCGAAGGCGCGCACCGACTCGGGATCGGCCTCGCGGAGGCTTTCGACGACGTTGCCGGCGGTGCTGCCCGGCGGCAACACGGCCACCCGGTCCACCCATTCGATGAGCCCGGCCGACAGCCACTCGCCGCGCTCGACGGTGGACGCCAGCCCCGGGTGAAGCGCGACCAGCAGCCGCAGCCTCGCCTCCAGATCGGGCCTGGCCACAGGCGGCCGCGGGACCGGGCGATCGCGAAAGCCAGGCCTGCCGCGACCGCTCCACGAGCGGCCCTCTCCGCCCCAGGAACGGCCCTCGCCGCTCCACGACCGGCCCTCGCCCGGCAGGCCCGCTTCGTCTTGCCATGGCCCGGCATTGCCCTGCCACGGCCCCGCGTCGCCGGACCGGCTGCCGCCCTGGCCGTCCGCGCCGCCCACCGGCCCCCCGTGGCTGCCCGCACCCGGCCTGCCCGCCTGCCCGGCGCGCGCAGCGTGCTGGGCGGCCTGGCTGGCGAAATAGCGCTCGACCTCGTCCACGCCGAGCCGGGCCAGCTCGGCCACGCGGTGAACCAGCTGCAGCTTGAGCGCCGGCGCCGCCAGCGCCTGCAGCAGCGGCGCAGCCTCGGCCAGCAGCCGGGCACGGCCCTCGGGCGTCTCGAGGCCGACCCGCTCGGACAGTTCCGTGACCAGCAGCTCCGACAGGGGCATCGCGCCGGCCAGCGCCTCGCGGAAGCCTTCGGCGCCGTGGGCGCGCACGAAGCTGTCCGGATCGTGCTCGGGCGGCAGGAACAGGAAGTCGATCCGCCTGGCGTCCGCGGCCTGGGGCAGGCTGGCTTCGAGCGCGCGCCAGGCGGCCTTGCGGCCGGCGGCATCGCCGTCGAAGGCGAAGACCACCCGGTCGGCCAGTCGCAACAGCTTGCGAACATGGTCGGGCGTGGTCGAAGTGCCCAGCGTGGCCACGGCATTGCCGACCCCGTGACGGGCGAGCATCACCACGTCCATGTAGCCCTCGACGACCAGCACGCAGTTCTCGCGGCGGATGCCGTCGCGCGCTTCGAACAGCCCGTAGAGCTCGCGCCCCTTCGAGAAGACCGGGGTCTCGGGCGAGTTCAGGTACTTGGGTTCGCCGCGGTCGAGCACCCGGCCGCCGAAGCCGATCACCTGGCCGCGGGGATTGCGGATCGGAAACATGATCCGGTCGCGGAAGCGGTCGTAGCGGCGCTTGCGGCCGTCGTCGCCCTCGCTCTCGATGACCAGGCCGGCCTCGACCAGGGCCGGCGCCTCGTAATCGGGCACCGCGGCCTCGAGGCCGCGCCACTGGTCGGGCGCGTAGCCGATGCCGAAGCGGGCGGCGATCTCGCCGGTGAGCCCCCGCCCCTTCAGGTAGTCGATCGCCCGCGGCGTGTCCTTCAACCGCCGCCGGTAGAACTGGGCGGCGCGGGCCAGCAGATCCAGCAGGCCCGGCGTGCGCGGGTCGGGGCCGGCCCTGCCGACCGTGCCCGGCTCGCGCGGCACCTCGAGGCCCAGCGAGCGCGCGAGATCGGTGACCGCGTCGACGTAGCCGAGACCGGCGTGCTCCATCAGGAAGCCGATCGCCGAACCGTGCGCGCCGCAGCCGAAGCAGTGGTAGAACTGCTTGGTCGGGCTGACGGTGAACGAGGGCGACTTCTCGGTGTGGAAAGGACAGAGCCCCAGATAGTTCGCCCCCGCCTTCTTCAGCCGCACGTAGCGGCCCACCACGTCGACGATGTCGACGCGGGCGAGGAGGTCCTGGATGAAGCTCTGGGGAATCACCCGGCTAGCTTAACCGGCCATCCGCTCAGCGCGCGGCGAGCCTCTCGCGCACCCGTCCCGAGACGGCCGACAGGTCGGTGCGACCGGCCAGCTTCTGCTTGAGCACGCCCATCACCTTGCCCATGTCCTGCGGGCCGGCGGCGCCCACGGCGGCGATCGCTGCGTCGATCTCGGCCGCCACTTCGGCCTCGCTGGCCTGCTTCGGGAGGTAGGCGGACAGCACCTCGATCTCCGCACGCTCGCGGTCGGCCAGATCCTGGCGACCGGCACGCTCGTACTGCTCGATGGAATCCCGGCGCTGCTTGCACAGCTTGTCGACGACCGCCGTGACCTGGGCGTCGTCGAGCTCGATGCGCTCGTCGACTTCCTTCTGCTTGATCGCTGCCAGCAACATGCGGATGGCCGACAGGCGGTCGGCCTCGCGCGCGCGCATCGCGGCCTTCATGTCTTCGCCGATACGGTTCTTCAGGCTCATGTTCGATTCCGAAAAGACAAAAACCCGCCTCGGACTGCAATCCGGGGCGGGTTCAGGGACCTGCCAGGGCCGGGGGCCGCGCTGCAGACGCGCAGGTCGTGCAGCAGGCCCGGTCAGCCGGCGGTGCGAGGCAAGAAGCTCAGTAGAGCTTCTTCGGCAGCATCTGGCTGCGGATGCGCTTGTAGTGACGCTTTACAGCGGCAGCTTTCTTGCGCTTGCGCTCGGCGGTCGGCTTCTCGTAGAACTCGCGCGCGCGAAGCTCGGTAATGATCCCGGCTTTCTCGATCGTGCGCTTGAATCGACGAAGCGCGACGTCGAACGGCTCGTTCTCCTTGACGCGGACTGTCGGCATTTAACTCTCACCCCCTTTCATAGAGCCCGACACGATAGCACAGACCCTGCCACTGCGCAAACCAGCGTGCGGCTGCGTTGCCACGCCGCCGCCGTTCGGCCGCCGGCGCCCTGCGCCTCTTGATGCGCGCCCGGCCTGTGCCTATAAATGAGGCAGTGTCGTTCGATTGGAGTCGCGCCATGACGTCGTCGATCGTTCCCGCCCCCGCGGATCCGCGCGCAAGCGGCGGCTCGCCGATCTCGATCGCCGGGTTCCGGAGGATCTACTCGACCTCGCAGGTCGAGTCCGCGCTCGGCGAACTGGGGCCGGGCGGCAACGAGGCGCTGAAGGGCGTCTACGAGAAGATGCTGCGCGCCGGCGGTGAGCGCTTCAGCGTGAAGCCGGGCGCGATGCCCGACTTCGACGGACTGGCCGCCGAGCTGCCCAACTTCGCCGAAGTCCTCGACGACCTGCGCAAACAGCTCGCGCTGTGCCTGGAGACCGACGATCCGGTGGAGCTGGCCCCCCTGCTGCTGCTGGGCGAGCCGGGCATCGGCAAGACCCACTTCGCGCGGCGCATCTCGCGACTGCTGGGCACCGGCTACGGATTCGTATCGATGAGCTCGCTGACCGCGGGCTGGATCCTGTCGGGCGCCTCGGCGCAGTGGCGCAATGCCCGGGCGGGCAAGGTCTTCGACACGCTGGTCAACGGCGACTACGCGAACCCGGTCATCGTGATCGACGAGATCGACAAGACGGCCACCGACGGGCAGTACGATCCGCTCGGCGCCCTGTACAGCCTCCTCGAGCCGGGCACCGCCGCCGAGTTCGTCGACGAGTTCGCCGAGATCCCGCTCGACTGCTCGGAGATCGTCTGGGTGGCCACGGCCAACGACGCGAGCCGGATTCCCGAGCCGATCCTGAACCGGATGAACGTCTACGAGATCGAACCGCCGGACCGCGAGGGCGCGCACCGGATCGCCCAGAGCCTGTACCGCGAGATCCGCGATTCGCACAGCTGGGGCGCGCAGTTCCCGGAGATGCTCGACGAGGCGGTGGCCGACAAGCTCGCCGCGGTGGCGCCGCGCGAGATGCGCCGGCAACTGGTCGGCGCCTTCGGCAACGCCAAGCTGGCGCGCCGCGACCGGCTGCTTCCCGAGGACCTGAACGCGGAGCGCTCGATGCGGCGGCAACGGATCGGCTTCTGACGCATCGCCTCCTTCGGGATTGCCTCCTGAGGGATCGCCTTCCGGACGGGGGCCGCCCGGCCGGCGAGGCTACCGCTGCGCGTTCGGCGGCGTCATAATTTGTCGATGGATTTCGCCGTTCCGCTCGACCTGAGGTCGATCTTCTTCGTTTCAGGCATCAGCAGCCTGCTGGGCGCCGCCTTCCTGTTCGGCATGCGGCCGCGCGACGGCGCGCTGCGCGAGGCCTTCGGCCTGTTCGCGGTGGCCGTCTCGATGATGGCGGCCGGATTCGTAGGCCTCGGCGCCGCCGGCATGCCCGAGACGGTCGCCGGGCGCGTGCTTTCCAACGTGCTGGTGAGCGGCTCCTCGGTCCTCATCTGGGGCGCCTGCAGCCGGCTGGCCGACCGCCCGGCGAAGCCGATGCTGATGCTGGTCTCGCTGGTCGTCCTGGCGGCGGCGCTGTTGCCGCTCAGCACCCAGGCCGGCATGCAGCCCCTGCGGCACCTGCTGGGCAGCGTCTGGGCGCTGGGTTTCCTGGGGCTCGCGCTGCGCCAGCTGCTTGCCGCGCCGCCCCGCGGGGACGCCCGCGCGATGCGACTGGCCACCGGCACGCTGGTGGTGTTCTGCCTGTTGCTGGTGATCCGGATCGCGGCGCTCTCGGTGGCCGGGCCGACCCCGCCAGCCGAACTCGAGCATCCCGGGATCGCCGTGGGCTGGTTCAACCTGGTCTTCGCGATGGTTCCGTTCGCGATCGCGATCGCCGCGCTGGCCATCTCGAACGCCCGCCTGACGGCGGAGCTGGCGCGGCTGGCCGGCACCGACGACCTCACCGGCCTGGTCTCACGCCGGCTGCTGTTCGAGCGCGGCGAGGCGATGCTGGCCCGCCTGCCCGCCGACGGCTGCCTGGCGGTGCTGATGATCGACCTGGACGACTTCAAGCGGGTCAACGACGCGCACGGGCACGCGGTGGGCGACGAGGTCCTGCGCCACGTCGCCCGGCTGCTGCGCGAGTCGCTGCGCGAGGATTCGCTGATCGTTCGCTACGGCGGCGACGAGTTCTGCGCGCTGGTGCCGGTGGCCAGCGAGGCGGCCGCCTTCGTGGTCGGCGAGCGGCTGCGCATCGCGATGGCCACCTCGCCCTACCTGCAGGTCGACCCGCCGATCATGATCACCGCCAGCGTGGGCGTGTCGGTGCATCGCCACGGCAGCTCGCTGCGCGAGCGGCTCGTCGAGGCCGACAAGCGCGCGTACAACGCCAAGGCGGGTGGCCGCAACCTGGTGGTCGGCGACCGGCCGATGCTCTGATCTCGCGCTCGCGTCGCTCCGACGCCGCACCTTGCCATCCATCGGCCCGTTCTTGCGCGAAACGGCGGCCGCTCCGAAGAATCTCCGGATGGCGAGCGCCTTCTTCGACATCCCGACCGTCTACCTGCTGACCGGCTTCAGCAGCCTGATGGCCGCCTGCATCCTGTTCTGGCTGCGCGGCGACCATCGCCATTCCGAGCCGGCGTTGACCGCCGTCGCCGCCTCGATCTTCATGCTGGGCCTGGGCTTCGCCTGCTTCGCCAACCCCGGAACCTGGCTGGGCGTCATCGGGCCCTCGTTCGGCTACGCGGCATTCGGCGTAGCCGGGGTGCTGCTCTGGCTCGGATCGGCCCACCTGTTCGGGGCGCAGCCGCGCCCGGTCGTCGCCGGGGTCGCGCTGGCCAGCTACCTGGCGCTGATCGCGATCCCGCACCAGCCGCTCGCCTCGCACGCGATGGCGCGGATCACGCTGAGCAGCGTCTTCATGATCCCCTTCCTGACGCTGGCGGCGCTCCACGCCCACCGCTCGCCCTGGGCGGCAAAGCTGCGCTCGGTGCGGCTGATGCGAAACATCCTGGCCGCCTACGCGGCGATCGTGACGATCCGGCTGGCGGCCTTCGTGATGCAGGACATCCCCCTGCTGTCCGACGGCAGCTCGCCGCCGGGCACCATGCGCCTGCTGTTCTCGCTGGCCTTTGGCTCGATCCCTTTCGCGATCACCGTGGTGGTGCTCAGCATCGCGAACTCGCAGCTGTCGAGCGAGCTGCGCCGGATGGCCGAGACCGATGACCTGACCGGCCTGGTGTCGCGCCGCTGGCTGAACGACTCCGCGCGCCACCTGCTCGACAGCCAGGATGACGGCCAGCTGCGGGCGCTGCTGATGATCGACCTGGACGATTTCAAGACGATCAACGACCGGTACGGCCACGCGGTCGGCGACGAGGTGCTGCGCCACGTGTCCGAAGTGCTGCGCCGCGAGCTGCGCGCAGGCGCGCTGATCGCCCGCTATGGCGGCGACGAGTTCTGCGCGCTGGTGCCGGTGGCCGGCGAGGCCGCGGCCTTCGTGATCGCCGAACGGCTGCGCGCGGCGATGGAGGCCAGCCCCTTCCACAAGGGGGCGACGCCGATCCCGATCACGCTGAGCATCGGGGTGACGATGCATCGCCAGGGCGCGACGCTCGCGCAACTGCTCGACGAAGCCGATCGCCGTGCCTATCGCGCGAAGGCCCGTGGCCGGAACCGGGTCGTCGGCGACGACCGCCTCGCAACGGCGTGATCGCGCGGCGCCTTGGCGCCGTCGCCCTGCAAGGCACGACATCCAGGGCCGGTGCGAGGCGGCAGCCCGCGTCCGGGCATTGTGCAAGCCGAGCGCCACCGAAAGAAATCTCGCGGGACCCGCTCGTAGGGGCGAAGCCCCTTACGAGGCGGGTGCGAGATTTCGAGGTGGGCGAGGGAAGCCCCGCCGCAGGCGGGGCCGCAGCGCTTGCCCGGACGCGGGCTGCCGCCTCGCACCGGCCCGGGCGCATGCTCCAATAGGACGAAGGCGCCAGGGCGCCGCGCGATCACGCCGTTGCGGATCGGCGGCCGATGGCCTGCCCGGCCAGGAAGCCCGATGACCAGGCCCACTGGAAGTTGTAGCCGCCGAGCCAGCCGGTGATGTCGACGACTTCGCCCACGAAATAGAGACCGGGCGCCTTGAACGACTGCATCGACCGCGGGTCGAGCTCGTCGGTGGCCACGCCGCCGGCCATGACTTCGGCTTTCCTGAAGCCTTCGGTGCCGGTGGGCACGATCTGCCAGTCGCGCAGCGCGGCGGCCACGGTGGCCAGTTCGCGGTCGGCAATCTCGGCCAGGCGCTTCGTGCAAAGCGCGGCGAAGCGTTCGTCGGCCAGCCAGCGCGCGGCCAGCCGCCGCGGCAGCAGGCCGGCGAGCGCGCCTGCCAGTTGTTGCCGGGTGGCGCGTTTGGCCTCGATCAGGCGCGCCGTGAGGTCGTTGCCCGCCGCCAGGTCGATCGCCAGCGGATCGCCGCGCTTCCAGAAGGTGGAGATCTGCAGCACCGCCGGGCCGGACAGGCCGCGGTGGGTGAACAGCAGGTCCTCGTCGAAGGCCGGCGCGCCGGGCGTGCCGGGTGCGCGGACGGTGACGGGCAGCGCGACGCCGGCCAGCTCGGCATAAGGCCGCCAGGCCTGGGCGTCGAAGGTCAGCGGCACCAGCGCCGGTCGCGGTTCGACGATGCGGTGGCCGAAGCGCCGCGCGATCCGCAGGCCCAGGTCGCTGGCGCCGGCCTTGGGGATCGCGAGCCCGCCGGTGGCGACCACCACGGCGTCGGCGCGCAGCTCGCCCGCCTCGCGGGTGCGGATCACGAAGCCGGCTTCCGGCTCCACGTCGTCGACCGTCACCGGCCGGAACCAGTGCACGCCGGCCGCGTCGCAGTCCTCGCGCAGCATCGCGATGATCCGCTCAGACGACTCGTCGCAGAAAAGCTGACCCTTGTGCTTTTCGTGGAAGGCGATGCCGCGCCGGCGCACCTGCTCGATGAAGCGCCCGGGGGGCAGCGCGCGCAACGCGTTGCGCGCGAAGGCCGGGTTCTCGCCGGCGAAACGGTCGACGCGGCCGGCGTCGAGATTGGTGAAGTTGCAGCGCCCGCCGCCGGAGATGCGGATCTTCTCGGCGAGCCGGGGCCAATGATCCAGCAGCGCCACGCGCAGGCCGCGCCGACCGGCCTGCGCGGCACAGTACATGCCCGCAGCGCCGGCACCGATCACGATCGCATCGAAGCGCTGGGCCATGGGCGCGGATTATCGCAGGCGTCGCCTGTGTCACAGGCGCTGACCGACATCCGGCCGCATGAGAAAATCCCGGCATGATCGTCCTCGGCATCGAAACCTCCTGCGACGAGACCGGCGTCGCGCTCCACTGCAGCGAACGCGGCCTGCTGGCCCAGGCGCTGCACTCGCAGATCGCGATGCACCAGCGCTACGGCGGCGTGGTGCCGGAGCTCGCCTCGCGCGACCACATCCGCCGCGTGCTGCCGCTCGCCCGCCAGGTGCTCGACGAAGCCGGGCTCGGCCTCTCCGACCTGAACGCAGTGGCCTACACCGCCGGCCCCGGACTGGCGGGCGCGCTGCTGGTGGGCGCGGGCGTGGGCGCCTCGCTGGCCTGGGCGCTGGGCGTGCCGGCCATCGGCGTGCACCACCTCGAGGGCCACCTGCTGTCGCCGCTGCTGGCGGTCGACCCGCCGGCCTTTCCCTTCGTGGCGCTGCTGGTCTCCGGCGGCCACACGCAGCTGATGGACGTGCAGGGCGTGGGCCGCTACGAGCTGCTGGGCGACACGCTGGACGACGCCGCCGGCGAGGCCTTCGACAAGAGCGCCAAGCTGCTCGGCCTGGGCTACCCGGGCGGGCCCGCCATCGCGAAGCTTGCCGAATCGGGCCGCCCCGGCCGCTACGAGTTGCCGCGCCCGATGCTGCGCTCGGGCGACCTGGACTTCAGCTTCAGCGGCCTGAAGACCGCGGTGCTCACGCTGGTGCGCCGCGAGCTCGACGAAGGCGCCGGCTCGGGCAACCCCGAGACCCGCGACCCGCGGCAGGTGCGCGCCGACATCGCCGCCGAGGTGCAGGCCGCGATCACCGACGTGCTGGTCGCCAAGTCCGTGAAGGCGCTGCAGCACGCGGGCCGCGAGACGCTGGTGGTGGCCGGCGGCGTCAGCGCCAACCGAAGGCTGCGCGAGCGGCTGGCGGCCGAGCAGGAACGCAGGCGATTCCGCGTGCACTTCCCCGAACTGGCGCTGTGCTCGGACAACGGCGCGATGATCGCCTTCGCCGGGGCGCTTCGCCTGGCGGCGCTGAAGGAGCGCGGCGAGCTGGCCGGCTTGAAGCCGCCGGAGGGCTTCCGGGTCCGGCCGCGCTGGCCGCTCGACGAGCTCGACGCCGCCTGATCGCGCCCGTGTCGCGGCGCGCCCCGGCTCAGGCCTGCGACGCGACGAGCCGCGCGGCCCCGCGCACGCCCGACGAGTCGCCGTGCCTGGCCCGCAGGAGGGGCGTGCGTGCCCGATCGGCGAACACCAGCCGCGGCAGGCGGCGCGGCACTTCCGCGTAGAGTTCGTCGACCCGGCTCAGGCCGCCGCCCAGCACGATCGCATCCGGGTCCAGCAGGTTGATCACGCCGGCCAGCGCGCGCGCCAGCCGGCCGAAATAGCGTTCGAGGCTCTCCGCAGCCATCCGGTCGCCGAATCGCATCGCGGCGACGACCGCCGAGGCATCGCGGTCGGGCGGCGAAGTGACGGCCCCTCGTTCACGATCGGCTGTCCGCTCGTGACCGGCGACCCAGGCATGATCGGCGGCCAGCGCCGGCCCGCTGAGCCAGGTCTCGATGCAGCCGCGCCGGCCGCACCAGCATCGCGGCCCGGGCAACTCGCCCTCGGCGAAGGGCCCGGGCAGCGGGTTGTGGCCCCATTCGCCGGCGATGCCGTTGGCGCCTTCGAGCAGGTGCCCGCGGACCACGATGCCGCCGCCGACCCCGGTGCCCAGGATCACGCCGAACACCACGCCCATGCCCGCCGCAGCGCCGTCGGTGGCCTCTGACAGCGCGAAGCAGTTGGCGTCGTTGGCGATGGCCACCGGCCGGCCCAGCGCCCGCGCCAGGTCGGCGCCCAGCGGCCGGCCGTTCAGCCAGGTGGAGTTCGCATTGCGCACCAGCCCGGTGTGCGGCGACAGCGAGCCCGGGATGCCGATCCCGATCGACGAGGCCGGCCCGCAGCGCGCCTCGGCCCGCCCGACCAGCGAAGCGATCGCCGCGAGCGTTGCGCCGTAGTCGCCGCGCGGAGAAGGAATGCGATGGCGAAAGGCCTCGCCCCCTGCCTCGTCGAGCGCGACGACCTCGGTCTTCGTGCCGCCCAGGTCGATGCCGATCCGCATCACGCGCCTAGCCCCTTCGCCCCGCTCCCTTGCCCCTTGCCTTCTCTTCTCGCTTCTCCCTTCCCTGCGTGCCCGCCTGACCCTTCTTCTCCCCGATCCGGCTCTCCTTGCCGGCCAGCAGGTTCTGGATGTTGGCGGAGTGCCGCCAGACCAGCAGCAGGCTCATCAGCACGACCGCCGCCGCGATCGGATCCGGGCGGAACAGGAACATGTACCAGAGGGGCGCGAAGACCGCCGAGACCAGCGCGGCCAGCGACGAGTAGCGGAAGAACCAGGCGATGAGGATCCAGGTGAGCAGCGTGCCCAGGCCAAGCAGCGGATGCAGGGCGATCAGCACGCCGGCGGCGGTGGCCACGCCCTTGCCGCCCTTGAATCCATGGAACACCGGGAACAGGTGGCCGACGAAGGCCGCCAGCGCCACCAGCGCGATGGTGCCGTCGCCGAAGCCCAGGCGATCGGCGAGCGCCTTCGCGATCAGCACCGCCGCGACGCCCTTCAGCGCGTCGCCCAGCAGCGTGAACAGGGCCGCCTTGCGATTGCCGGTGCGCAGCACGTTGGTGGCGCCCGGATTCTTCGAACCGTAGCTGCGCGGGTCGGCCAGGCCCATCGCCTTGCTGACGACGACCGCGAACGACACCGAGCCGATCAGATAGGCGGCAACGACCGCCAGCACGCTGTAGAGCGCTTCCATGCTCCCCCCTGGATCCGCGACGGGCGCCGACGCCGCGCCCGTCTTGCCGACTCAGTCGGCGAGCGCGCAGTTTACCGGCTGCGCGCGCAGCAGATCGACCAGCACCCGCGGCTCGAGCGACACCAGGAATCCGCGCCGCCCGCCGTTGATCCATATCTTCGGCAACTCGAGCACCGTGGCCTCCACGTAGACCGGCATCGCCTTGCGGGTGGCGAAGGGCGAGGTGCCGCCCACCAGGTAGCCCGAATGCCGCTGCGCGACGTCGGGCGCGCAGGGTTCGATGCTCTTGCGACCGGCCTGCCGCGCGAGGTTCTTGGTGGACACCTTGCGATCGCCGTGCATCAGCACGATCAGCGGCTTGCCGGCCTCGTCCTGCATGACCAGGGTCTTCACGACCGCGTGCTCGTCCACGCCGAGCTGGCGGGCCGACTCGCCGGTGCCGCCGTGCTCGACGTAGTCGTAGGGATGCTCGCCAAAGGCCACCCGATGCTTGCGCAGCAGCTGGGTGGCCGGAGTCTCGGAAACGTGCCTGGCCATCGCTGCCTCAGGCCCCGGACGCCACGGCAGCCGCCACGGGCGCGGGCCACGGGTAGAGGCCGCGCACCCGCGCGTGCAGTCGTGCGATGCCGAGCAAGGCCTCGATGTCGGGCGTGGGCACCCCGACCGCGCTGCCGATCTCGGCCACGATCGCCACCAGCGCGTCGAGCTCCACCGCCTTGCCGGCGTCGACGTCCTGCAGCATCGAGGTGCGGAAGGCGCCGAGCTTGCGCGTGACCTCGTGGCGCTGCTCGGGCGTGATCGGAATGGGCAGGCCGATCCGCTCGCCGATCGCGGCCGCCTCGCGCATCGCGCGCGAGATGAAGCCCCTGACCAGCGGGTCGTCGAGGATGCGGTCGGCAGTGGCGCCGGTGATCGCGGAGATCGGGTTCATCGTCATGTTGCCCCACAGCTTGAACCAGACGTCCTGCTGGATCCGTTGCGAGACCTCGACCTCGAATCCGCCGTCACGCAGCGCCTGCGCGGCGCGCGCGCACCGCTCGCTGACACCGCCCTGCGGCTCGCCGAGGATCAGCCGATTGCCCTGCCCGTGCCTGACCACGCCGGGGGCGGGCATCGCGCAGGAGAAGTGCACCACGGCGCCCAGCACCCGCCGGGCCGGAATCGCGGCCGCGATGCGGCCGCCCGCGTCGATCGCCTGCCATTCGCGGCCCGCCAGCGCCTCGTCGAGCCCGTGGAAGAACCACCAGGGCACGCCGTTCATCGCAGAAAGCACCGCTGTGTCGGGGCCG
Organism: Zeimonas arvi; assembly: GCF_008039575.1. GTDB lineage: Bacteria > Pseudomonadota > Gammaproteobacteria > Burkholderiales > Burkholderiaceae_E > Zeimonas > Zeimonas arvi. Next base: position 618,243 of record NZ_VDUY01000001.1, read on the forward strand.
AGCAGCGGGCCGATCCGCTGCGCCACATCGGCGAGGCCGGTGGTCTTGACGCTGAGCACGACCAGATCCTGCTCGCCGAGTTCGGCCGCATCGTCGGACACCCGGAGCTGCAGCCGCGTCTCGCGCGGGCGATCTTCGGCACCCTCGAGCAGCGCGAGGCCGTCCTGCCTGACATGCTCGAGCGTGGCGCCGCGCGCCAGCGCGCTCACCTGGTGTCCTCCGGCGACGAGCCGCGCGGCGAGAAGGCCGCCCACGGCGCCGAGGCCGACGATGCCGATGCGCATGAATCGATGTCTCCGAGAACGAAAAGTCAAAAGCCCGGCCGACGGGACCGCCGGGCGACGACCGCCACGCCCTTCGACGGCGCGACCACGGCACGATTCTATCGGCCGCGCGATGCACCGCCGTTCGTCGGACGGTGCGGCGCATTCGACGACCCGATGCAAGTATCCCGCCCACGCGCCCGGGCGCCGACTTACGATGGAACCCGGCCGACCCGTCTGGACGGCCGCGACCCACCACAACGGAGAGGAAAGCTGCCAACGGCCCGGAACTCGCCAGCCGCCGGCCCTACCGCGCCGAGAGATCGGGCCGGTGACCACGACGCGCGCGTCGTGAGGATCCTGCTCTTGCTCGTCACGACGCTGGTGCTCGCCGCGGCCCTCTTCGGCTACCTGACCGGCGACACGACGCCGGCCCGCCTCGCGATCCGCCTGATGTTCGCGGGCGTGACCGCGGTCGGGCTGGTCGCGCTTCGCCTGGGCGGCGCCACGCTGGCGGTCGGCGTCTTCCTCTACGGCAGCCTGGCGCTGAGCCTGGCCGATGCCTTGCTGCTCGGGGGCATCCGCGCGCCTTCCCTGCTGGCGCTTTCGGCGCTGCCCGCGATCGCAGGCTGGTTCATCGGCTGGCGCGCCGGGATGCTCGTCGCCTTCTCGGCCGGCGTCGGCGCCTGCGCCGTGGCCTGGCTCGAGCACACGCAGCGGATCGCCCTCGACGCGACCGGGCCCGCCGATCACCTGCTCACGCTCGCAGTGATGCTGCCCGTCTCGGCCTTCGTCGGCCTGCACGCGCACCGCCGCTTCCTGAGGCAGCTGCGGGTGGCGCGCGAGAACGCGCGGCGGATTCGCGAGGAGCTCGACACCCGCCACCGGATCCAGCGCGACCTGCAGGCGCGCAACAGCGAACTGCAGCTGATCCACCGGCTCTCGGCGCGGATCCAGAGCATTCGCGACGTGGAGGCGATCATGCGGGTGGCGATCGACACCATCGTCGAGGTGGCCGGCGCCGAGCAGGTGACCACCTACCTGATGGCCCCGGACGGCCGGGACATGAAGCTGGTGGCGAGCCACGGCTTCGATGCCGGGTTCGAGCACACCGCGGCCCGGTTCACGCTGCAGGGCAGCTGGAGCGAGCGAGCCTTCCGGGAAGGACGGCCGCTGATCGCCGCCGACCTGGCCGCCGAGCACCTGTACACGCCGGCGATCCGCGAGGCGCTCACCGCGCGCGGCCTGGCCGGGGCCGCCCTGCTGCCGCTCACCGAACAGGGCGCGCCGCTGGGCTGCGTCGCGCTGTTCTATCGCGCCGGCGTGGTCGAGCGCTTCGGGCCGGGCCGCACCGCGAGCCTCGAGGCGGTGGCCCGCACGCTGTCGATGGCGATCGCGAGCGCGCGCCACCTGCAGCACCTGCTCTATCGCGCGCGCCACGACTCGCTGACCGGGCTGCCCAACCGGATCGTCCTGCACGAGACCTTCGACGGCCTCGCCGACCGGCTGCGCGCCGGCGCCCAGCCGGCGGTCATGCTGCTCGACCTCGACCGGTTCAAGGAGATCAACGACACCCTGGGGCACGAGGTCGGCGACGATCTCCTGAGCGCGATCGCGCGGCGGCTCGAGCGCGTGGCGGGGCACGAGGACGCGCTGACCTGCCGCTTGGGCGGCGACGAGTTCGCGGTCCTGTTGCGCGACGCGGAATCCCCCGATGCGGCGCTCGAGCGCGCCCACCGGATCCGCGACGCGCTCGAGCGCCCCTTCGACATCGGCGGCATGAGCCTGAAGATCGGCGCGAGCCTCGGGCTGGCCCTGTACCCCGAGCACGGCGCCAACAGCCACCAGCTGCTGCGCGCCGCCGACGTGGCGATGTACCGGGCCAAGCACCACGGCCTGGGCGTGAGCCTCTACGACCGGCGCACCGACACCCACTCGGCCGACAAGCTGCTGCTGCTCGCCGAGCTCACCGAGGCGCTCGACGAAGGCCAGCTGGTGCTGCACTTCCAGCCCGAGAAGGAGCTGCGCACCGGCCGGATCATGGGCGTGGAGGCGCTCGTGCGCTGGCGTCACCCCAAGCGCGGCTTCCTCGCCCCGGGCGAGTTCGTGCCGCTGGTCGAGGCGAGCGAGCTGATCCACCCCTTCACCCGGGCCGTGCTCGCGATGGCGATGCAGGCCTGCCGGAGGCTCCGGCGCGAGGGCTTCGCCTGCCCGATGGCCCTGAATCTCTCGGCGCGCAACCTGGTCGACGACCGATGCGTGCAGGACATCGAACGCCAGCTCCGCGCGCACGAGCTGTCGGGCCCGGACATCGTGGTCGAGCTGACCGAAACGGCGATCATGCACGACACCACGCAGGTCGCGGAGCTGCTCGACCGGCTCGACCGGCAGGGCGTGGGCCTGGCGCTCGACGACTTCGGCACCGGCTTCTCCTCGCTGGCCAACCTCAAGCGGCTGCCGCTGGACTTCCTGAAGATCGACGGTTCCTTCGTGCGCGACATGACCACCGACGAGCAGGACGCGATCATCGTGCGCTCGACGATCACCCTCGCGCACAACCTGGGCAAGAAGGTCATCGCCGAGGGCGTGGAGAATGCCGCCGCCGAGCGGCTGCTGCGCGAGATGGGCTGCGACATCGTGCAGGGCTACCACCTGGCCCGCCCGATGCCGCTCGACGAGCTCATCGAGTGGATGCACCTCCACGAGGCAATGCGCCTGTCGCCGGAGCCCCTGCTGCTGAGCTCCTAGGCCCTGTACCCCGGATCCAGCCGGTCCACCTGCCGCTCATCGACAGCCCGCCTTGCGAGCGGGCCACCGCCATGCCGGCGGTGGTGTGCGTGTGCATCACGCAGTGCGCGCCGGCCACGCCTTCGTGGATCGCCGCGTGCACCGTGAAGCCAGCCGGGTTCACCGGCCAGTCGGGGCGCGCGAGGGGCGCACAGGACAGCACCTTCTCGCAGTGACGCGGGTGGATCAGCGGTCCGACCTCGGTGGTCGGGTCGAGCGGATGGCCGACGCGGATCCTCTTCACGCGCTCGAGGCTGGGCCGCGGATCGGACTCGCGCAGCTCGAGCGTGAGGCCCAGCGGCGACTCGGCGAACAGCGCCTGCGTGTGCGCGACCAGCGCGTCGAACACCGCGCAGGCGGCGAGCGTGGTCTCCTGAAGGCGATCGGCCCGCCGCTGCGGCGCGAACCGCTCGCGGAGATTCACCGAGTACTCGACGACGATGCGGGGCATCGACTCCTCCTGCCTGGCCCGCCGTGCGACCGCAGCCGGAACGAGGCTTCCTGTTCGATTGCTTAACATGTCAATTGAAAGCCCGGTCGGCCGCCACGACGGCATCACCGCACCACGCGCAGCGCGCCGGGCAGCACCCGCACCGCAAGCGAGGTCGTCTCGCCCAGCGGCTCGCCGTCGGCTGCGATCGGGATCGGCGCATCGGCCTCGATCGCAAGCTCCGCGAACTGCGCAGCCAGCACCCGCGGATGCCCGAGATGGCGCCCGAGCAGCAGCCTGGGCAGCATCGCCAGCGCGCCCGCCCGGCCGAAGCGGCCGGCGACCACGGCATCGAGCACGCCGTCGTCGATGCGGGCCGCCGGCGCGATCGGCATGCCGGAGCCATAGCTGGGCGTGTTCAGGCAGGCCGCAAACAGCGCCTCGCCCTCGTGCAGCAGGCGGCGGTCGGCCAGGACCCTGATCCGGCAGGACTTCAGTGCGACGAGTTCGGCCAAGGTGGCGACCAGGTATCGGGGCATGCCACCGACCCAGCCCGGCACCGCGAGCGCGCGCCGGGACACCGCGGCGTCGAAGCCGGCCGACAGGCTGGAGGCGAAAGGAACGGCCCCCGCCGGCATACGCAGCTCGCCCACGTCGCAGGGGAGGGCCGGCGCGCGCAGCGCCCGCGCGAGCGCGGCCTCGAGGCCGAGTCCGAACACGCCCAGGGCGCGCGCGAAATCGTTGCCAGTGCCGACCGGCACCAGCCCCAGCTCGAGCCGGCCGGCCAGCAAAGCCGGCAACAGACGGTGGACGCTGCCGTCGCCGCCGACCAGGACCGCCCGGCTGCCCGGCGACAAGCCGGCCAGCCGGCTGCGGAGCTCGTCGGGCCCGGCCGCCAGGACCGGCGTGCCCGGCGCGTGGCGCGAAAGCCAGGCCCGAATCGGCTCGACCAGCTTCGCCGCCCGCCCGCCGGCGGCCCTGGGGTTGACGATGACGATGGCAGTGGCAGTCATGGCCGGGCCGGACGAACGGGAAGTCGCCGACGATAGCAGGCGAGCCGACACGACGGCCAGCGGCGATCGAGGTGCCGGGGCCGGAATCGAACTGCGCGAGCGGAGGAAGCGATGGAAAGGCGCGGGAGCGGGGGGCCGCCAGTTGGTTCGCATGCGAAGCGATGAAACTGATCAGCTTCGAGCATTCCGGGCGCGCCTCCTTCGGCGCGGTGGTCGAGACCGCTGTCGACGGCTCCGCGCCGCCCGCGGGCTGGCACGCCGAGGCGGCGGTCGTGGACCTGGGCGCGCGCCTGCCCCGATATGCCGACCTGCGCGCGGGCGACCTGACGCTGTGCCGGCCCATCCCCTTCCCCGAGAAGATCGTCTGCGTCGGCATCGACTACGCCGAGCGCAACGAGGCGTACCAGGACGTCAGCGAGCGCCCGAAGTACCCGAGCCTGTTCATGCGCGCCCCCGATTCGCTGGTCGCGCACGGCGCGACCATCCTGCGCCCGCCCGAGTCCGCGCAGCTCGACTACGGGGGCGAGATCGCGATCGTGATCGGCAAGGGCGCGCGCTTCGACCCGCCCCGCTGGCTGGTGCCCGGCGACACGATCGAGGTCGAGGTGGACGGCATCGGGATGCCGAGCAACGCGGTCGGCGATGAAGCGGCCTGACGGGACGCCGCCGGCCGGCAAGTCGACGGCGCCGCTGCGCGACTTCTCGCAATCGCTGCCGATGCTGCTGCGCAGCCACCAGGCGGTGATGGCCGAGTTCAGGCCGATCCTGCGCGAGCGCGGCATCACCGAGACGCAGTGGCGCGTCCTGCGCGCGCTGACCACCGCCGAGTCGCTGCGCGCCAGCCAGCTCGCGGCGCTGACCCTGATCAGCGGCCCCAGCCTGACGCGGATCCTCAAGGCGCTCGAGCAGAGGCGGCTGATCTCTCGCGGCGCCGAGGCCGACGACCAGCGCGCCGCCCGGATCGCGATCTCGGCGGCAGGCCGGCGCCTGATCGCCACGGTGGCGCCCCACTCGGAGGCGCGCTACCGCGCGATCGGCGAGCGCATCGGCGCCGACCGCATGGACCAGCTCTACGCACTGCTCGGAGAACTTCCAGAACGTTTGCGCCGGGTCAAAGGCGTGCGGTAAGGCCTTCCGGCCGGCCTGCTCGGCAAACCGCTACGTGCTGGCCTCGATCGCGGCCTGCGCGGTGCTGCAGCGGCTGCATACGCATACGCCGGTCATGCACGCGATCTTCGGCTCGGCGCGCCTCTCGCCGGGGGAGTGGCTGCGGGCCATCGGCGCCGGCCTGCTGGTCTTCGTGGTCGAGGAGATCGAGAAGGCGGTGATCCGGCGGATGGGCGTGGCGACAGGCCGGCGGATAGGCCTTCTGGCCGATGGCGGGCCGCGATAGACTGGTGCAGCATGTCTGCAACAGGGACTTACGCCAGATGAACGCCGTCATCGAGCCCACCCGGCACAAGCTGTCGATCGACGACTACATGCGCCTCGGCGAGGCAGGTGTCCTTGCGCCCGACGCTCGCGTCGAGCTGATCGAAGGAGACCTGATCGACATGCCCCCGATCGGACCCGGCCACATGTCGGTAACCAATCGCCTGAACCGCCTGTTGATTCGGCGGGCGGGCGACGGCGCGATCGTCTCGGTCGCGCACCCGATGAGCCTTCCGCCCTGGTCGATGCCGCAGCCGGACTTCATGTTGCTGGCGCCTCGCCCCGACGACTACGCGTCGGCCCACCCGGGTTCGGCCGATGTGCTGCTGGCGATCGAGGTCGCCGACTCGTCGCTGCGCTACGACCGGAACACCAAGGCGCGGCTGTACGCCGGGCATGGCGTCGCCGAATACTGGATCGTCGAGGTCGGCGCGCGCCGGCTGCACCGATTCCTTGGTCCGCTGGCGGCCGACGCATCCTGGGCCTCCTCGGAAACGCTCGAGGCGCCCTTCTCCGTCGCGCCGCGGGCCTTGCCCAGGCTCGTGCTGCGCTCCGACGAGATCTGGCCCCGCACGGTAAGCAGCTGAATGCCGCGGCGGCTGGCGCCCGGCTGCGGGCCCCGGATCAGCCGCGAGGATGATGCTTCGCGTGCAGCGCCTTGAGCCGCTCGCGCGCCACGTGCGTGTAGATCTGGGTGGTCGAGATGTCGGCGTGACCGAGCAGCATCTGGACCACCCGCAGGTCAGCGCCGTGATTGAGCAGGTGCGTGGCGAAGGCATGGCGCAGCACGTGCGGCGACAGCGGCGCGTGGATGCCGGCTTCACGGGCGTAGCGCTTGACCAGGTTCCAGAACATCTGCCGGCTCATCGGCCCGCCCAGCCGGGTCACGAAGATCGCGTCGCTGGGCCGCGCGCCCAGCAGTTCGCGCCGGCCTTCGGCCAGCCAGCGCGCGATCCAGTCGCGGGCCTCGTCGCCCAGCGGCACCAGGCGCTCCTTGTCGCCCTTGCCCACGATGCGCACCACGCCCTCGTTCAGGCCGACCTCGACGGTGCGCAGCCCCACCAGCTCGGACACGCGCAGGCCGGTCGCGTACAGGGTTTCCAGCATCGCGCGGTCGCGCTGGCCCAGCGCGCTGTCGGTGTCGGGCGCCGCGAGCAGGGCCTCGACCTGCTGCTCGGACAAGGTCTTCGGGAAGCGCGGCGCCTGGCGGGCCGACCGGATGTGGAGCGTGGGGTCGTCTTCGCGCCGGCGCTCGCGCACCAGCCACCGATAGAAGCGCCGGAACACGGTGAGCCGCCGGTTCGCGCTGGTCGCCTTCGACGCGGGGTGGCGCGCGGCGATGTAGCGCTGCAGCTCGCTCGCCCCGGCGTCGGCCAGCGGGGGCGCCGATTCGGCCCGCAGCCAGTGCGCGTAGAGCAGGAGGTCGCGCCGGTAGGCGTCCAGCGTGTTCCTGGCCAGTCCGTCCTCGAGCCAGAGGGCCTCGCAGAAGGCCTCCACGAGCCGCGAGGAATCCTCGGCCGCTCGCTCCATGGCGCTCAGTCGGATCGGGCCGCGCCCGCCGGGCCGGCCGAGCCGGCCTGCCCGGCCGCCTCCTGAGGCGGCAAGCCGAGCAGGCCGCGCTGCAGGTCGACGTCGATCGGCTGCGCACCCACGAAGGCGCGCAGCAGCGCGTCGCGGAACAGCAGTCCGGCGATCGGCTCGCCGACCATCATGTCGTTGAAGGAAACGCGCGTGCTGCCTTCCGCCAGGTCGAGCGTGAGCCGGTCGCCCTTCTGGGTGGGCCCGATCGCGCGCAAGGTCGCCACGAAGGCCTTGATCTGCGCGTCGATCGAGGCCAGCAGCAGGGGGTCGTGGTTGCGGCGGATCGCGTCGAGAATGCCGCGCGCGATGCGATCGATCGAGACGTCGGCCAGCAGCGAGATCGCCAGCCGGCGCGGGCCGGGATCGGCGATCAGCGCCTGGGCGCTGCGCACCGGCCCGGGCGTGTACAACGCGGCCACCCAGGTCTTCACGATGTAGACCTCGCGCAGGCCGGTGCCGTTCACCGAGAGCGTGGCGCCGCCCAGGGCGACCGCGTCGTCGAAGTGCACGCCTTCCACCTCGACCGCATGGCCCGACGCCGGCAAGCCGCCCCAAAGCGCGAGCGAGACGGCCAGTGCCGAGGCCAGCCCCGCGGTCGAACGCCCGGCCGCCGGCGCAGGCCGGCGCCGGGCGCCATCGAGCAGGACGGTCAGGACCGACTCCACCGCGTCGGCCGCGGCCAGCCGGCCTTCGCGCACCGAATTCGCCGCCTCGAACAGCAGCGCGCTCGTGGCGTCGTGCATCCACTGCGCGGTCAGGTCCACGCGCAGGCAGCCTTCCTCTTGCCCGCGCCGGAACAGGGCAAGCACCCGCTGCCGGTTCGGTTCGAACCTGGCCAGCCAGGTGTCGGCCTGCCCGCAGCGCTCCTGGCGCGCCGATTGCAGGAACAGGTACAGCACCGCGTTCGGCATGAAGGTGGCCACCAGCCGCCTGAGCGCCTCGTCGGCGGGACCTTGGTCGATGGCCGCGCTGTCGATCGCCTCTCGGCTCGCCTCGAGCGCCAGCGCCAGGACCGCTTCGACGATGGCCTCGCGATTCGGAAACATCCGGTGCAGCGTCGCCCGGCTGATGCCGATCGCCTGCGCGAGCTGCTCCATCGGAAGCCGCGGCTGGTCGGTGAGGACCGTCGCGATCGCGCGCAGCAGCTGGTCGCGTTCGACGCTCATGAGGCTGCGCCGCTCGCCGAGCGCTCGTTCCAGCCGCCGCCCAGCGCCTTGTAGAGCTCCACCCGATTGGCCAGCTCGGCGGCGCGCGCCGCCAGCAGCCCCTGCTCCGCGCCCAGCAGGCTGCGCTGGGCCTCGAGCCACTGCAGCTGGCTGTCCACACCAGTGCGGTAGCGCAGCTCGGACAGCTCGAGGGTGCGCGCGGCAGCGTCGACCTGGGCCTGCAATGCCCGCAGGCGCTCGCCGATCGTGCTGCGCGCGGCCAGGGCGTCGGCCACTTCTCGGAAGGCCCGCTGGATCGTGCGCTCGTAGTCGGCCACCGCGATGTTGCGACGGGCCTCGGCGAGGTCGAGGTTGGCCTGGTTGCGGCCGGCGTCGAAGAGCGGCAGCGAGATCTGCGGCACGAAGCTCCAGATGCCCGAGCCGCCACCGAAGAGACCCGACAGCTCGCGGCTGGCGGTGCCCAGCGCGCCGGTCAGCGCGATGCGCGGAAAGAAGGCCGCGCGGGCGGCGCCGATGCTGGCATTGGCGCCGCGCAGGCGCTGCTCGGCCGCCAGGACGTCGGGGCGGCGCTCGAGCAGCGCCGAGGGCAGGCCCGCCGGCGGCGCGGCCTGCACCCGGGCCTCGGCGAGCGAGACACTGTCCGCCAGGTCCTCGTCGGCCAGCGGCGCGCCGACCAGCAGCTCCAGGCCGTTGCGGGCCTGCAGCCGCGCGCGCCGGGCCTCGGCGAGCTCGGCGCGCGCCCCTTCGAGCAGGCCCTCGGCCTGGCGCAGCTCCAGTTCCGAGGCCACGCCCGCGCCGTGGCGCAGGCGGATCAGCTCGTAGCTGCGCCGTCGGGCCTCGATCGTGCGCTCGAGCAGCGCGATCTGCTCGGCCGCCGCCCGTTCGGCAAGCCAGCCGCCGGCGACTTGCGCGACCAGGCCGATCCGCGCCGCGCGGGCGGCCTCTTCGGTGGCCAGGTACTCGGCCAGCGCGGCCTCGCTCAGGCTGCGCACGCGGCCGAAGAAATCGAGCTCGAAGCCGGTCACGCCGACGTCGACCTGGTAGCGGTCGCTGATCGCGGATCGCCCGGTGGGCGAAAGGTCGGCGGGCACCCGCTGGCGGCTGGCGCTCGCGCCGGCGCCCACCGTGGGCAGTTCGTCGGCGCGGCGGATGCCGTACTGGGCGCGCGCCGCCTCGATGTTGAGGATCGCGATGCGCAGGTCGCGGTTGTGCTCGAGCGCGCGATCGATCAGCCGCCGCAGCGCGGGCTCGGCGTAGAAGTCGCGCCAGCCGATGTCGGCGGCCGCACCCGGCGCCGCGTCGCCCGCGGCGCGCGGCGCGCCGGCGCCGTCCACCTTCCAGGCGGCGGCCACCGGCGCCTGCGGGCGCTCGTAGACCGGCGCGAGCGAACAGGCGCCCAGCGACAGGGCGATCAGCGGAATCGTGAGTGCGGTTCTCATTCCTGGTGCTCCGTGGCAAGCCCGTCGCCCTCGACGGCCGCCGTCGACTGGTCGCGGCGCCGGCCGAACAGGCGCTGGACCGCAACGAAGAATACAGGCACGAACAGGACACCGAGCAGGGTGGCGGCGATCATTCCGCCCAGCACGCCGGTGCCGATCGCCCGCTGGCTGGCCGAGCTGGCGCCGCTGGCGATGGCCAGCGGCACGACGCCCAGGATGAAGGCCAGCGAGGTCATCACGATCGGGCGAAAGCGCAGCCGCGCCGCCTCGACCGCCGCCGCGATCGTGCCCTTGCCCTGGGCGACCAGGTCCTTCGCGAACTCGACGATCAGGATCGCGTTCTTGGCCGACAGGCCGATGATCGTGATCAGTCCGACCTTGAAGAACACGTCGTTCGGCATGCCGCGCAGCGTGACCGCCAGTACCGCGCCGATCACGCCCAGCGGCACGATCAGCAGCACCGACAGCGGGATGGCCCAGCTCTCGTAGAGCGCGGCCAGCACCAGGAACACCACGATCAGCGCGAGCGCCATCAGCATCGGCGCCTGGGCGCCCGATTCGCGCTCCTGCAGCGACTGGCCCGTCCACTCGTAGCCGATGCCGGCCGGCAGCTCGCCGACCAGCCGCTCCATCTCGGCCATGGCCTGGCCGGTGCTGAAGCCGGGCTTCGCGTCGCCGGAGATCTTGTACGAGGGATAGCCGTTGTAGCGGATCAGCTGCACCGGACCGGTGGTCCACGACGTGGTCGCGAAGGCCGACAGCGGCACCATGCCGCCGCGACTGCCAGGCACGTTCAGATCGAGCAGCGCCTCCGGGCTCATCCGGCTGGCCGCGTCGGCCTGCACGATCACCCGCTGCATCCGCCCGAAATTGGCGAAGTCGTTGATCGTGGCCGAGCCGAGCGCGGTCGACACCGTGCTGGCGATCGCGCCGAAGTCCACCCCGAGCGCGCTCGCCTTGTCGCGGTCGATCTCCAGCTGCAGCTGGGGCGCGTCCTCCAGGCCCTCGACCCGCGCGTAGGCGATCACCGGGCTCTGGGCGACCGCGGCCAGCAGCTGGTCGCGCGCCGCCAGCAGGGCGTCGTGGCCGATCCCGCCGCGGTCCTGCAGCCGCAGGCTGAAGCCGCTGGCGGTGCCGAGCTCGGGAATCGCCGGCGGCACCAGCGAGAACATCTGCGCGTCCTTCACGCCCATGAACATCGCGCCGTTGGCGCGGTCGGCCTCGGCCTGCGCCGACTCGGCGGGACCACGCTCGGACCAGTCCTTGAACACGGTGAAGGCCAGGCCGGCGTTCTGCCCCATGCCCGAGAAGCTGAAGCCGGTGATCGCGACGATGCTGTCGACCGAGGGGCGCGACAGGTAGTGCGCCTCGAGCTGGCCGAGCGCCGCGAGCGTGCGGTTGGCGGTGGCGCCGGCCGGCAGTTGCACGTCGGTGATCACGTAGCCCTGGTCCTCGACCGGCAGGAAGGCCGAGGGCAGGCGCATGAAGCTGAACGCCAGTACGCCGAGCAGCAGCGCGTAGACGAAGAGCGTGCGGCCGGCCCGCCCGACCAGCGCGCCGACCCAGCCCTCGTACCGGTCGGTGACGCGGTGAAAGCGGCGGTTGAACCAGCCGGCGAAACCCTTCTTCTCGTGGTGGCCCGCCGGGATCGGCTTCAGCAAGGTGGCGCACAAGGCTGGCGTGAGCGACAAGGCCAGGAAGCCCGAGAACAGGATCGAGGTGGCCATCGACAACGAGAACTGCCGGTAGATCACGCCCACCGAGCCGGACATGAAGGCCAGCGGCAGGAACACCGCGGCCAGCACCAGCGTGATGCCGACGATGGCGCCGGTGATCTGGCCCATGGCCTTGCGGGTGGCCTCCTTCGGCGACAGACCCTCCTCGGCCATGATCCGCTCGACGTTCTCGACCACGACGATCGCGTCGTCGACCAGGATGCCGATCGCCAGCACCATGCCGAACATCGTGAGCACGTTGATCGAGAAGCCCGCCACCAGCATCACCGCGAAGGTGCCCAGCAGCGCGATCGGGACGACGATGGTGGGGATCAGCGTGTAGCGCAGGTTCTGCAGGAACAGCAACATCACCAGGAACACCAGCACCATCGCCTCGGCCAGCGTCTTGACCACCTGCTCGATCGAGATCTTGACGAAGGGCGCAGTGTTGTACGGGATCTCGTAGCTCACGCCGGCCGGAAAATAGCGCGAGAGCTCCTCGAGCTTGGCCTCGACGTCGGTGGCGGTCTGCAGCGCGTTGGCTCCAGGGGCGAGCTGGACCGCCACTGCCGCGGTCTCCTTGCCGTTCAGGCGCGCGCCGAACTGGTAGGTCTCGCCGCCGATCTCGATGCGGGCCACGTCGCGCAGGCGCACGGTGGAGCCGTCGGGGTTGGCGCGCAGCACGATCGCGCCGAACTCCTCGGGCGAGCCGAGCAGGCCCCGGACGATCACCGAGGCGCTCACCTGCTGCGTGTCGGGCGCCGGGCGATCGCCGATCGCGCCGGCAGGCACCTGCCGGTTCTGGGCGGCGATGGCCGCGTTGACCTCGGCCGCGCTCAGCCGGTATCCGACCAGCTTCTCGGGGTCCAGCCAGATCCGCATGGCGCGCTGCGCCGCGTAGAGCTCGGCCTTGCCGACACCGGGCACGCGCCGGATCTCGTTGATGACGTTGCGGGTGATGTAGTCGGCCAGCCCGAGCTGGTCGAGCCGGCCGTCCTGCGACGACAGGGTGGCCACCAGCAGGAAGCTGCTACTGGCCTTCTCCACCTGCAAGCCCATCTGCATGACCGCCTGCGGCAGGCGCGACTCGGCCTTCTTGATCCGGTTCTGCACGTCGACCGTGGCCAGCTCGGGATCGGTGCCCGGCGCGAAGGTGGCGGTGATCTGCGCACGGCCGTACGAGTTGCTCTGCGACTCGTAGTACAGCATGCCCTTGGCGCCGTTGAGCTCCTGCTCGATCAGGCTGGTGACCGCCTGGTCCACGGTCTCCGCCGAGGCGCCCGGATAGGTGGCGCTGATCTCCACGCTGGGCGGCGCCACGCTCGGGTACTGCGAGATCGGCAGACCTGGAATGGCCAGCAAGCCGGCCAGGATGATGAACAGCGCCACCACCCAGGCGAAGATCGGCCGCTCGATGAAGAACTTCGGCATGGTCAGGACCTCGGGGCGGCGTCGGCGACGCCCGTGCCACGCGCCACCCAGGGCTCGGCGCTCACCGGTGCGCCGGGGCGGATCTTCTGGAAGCCCTCGACCACGACCCGATCACCCGGCTTCAGGCCCTCGCGGACGATCAGCTCGTCGCCGACCGTGGCGCCGGTCGTCACCGTGCGCTGCGCCGGCACGTCGTCGTCGCCGACCACCCAGACCCAGGCGCCGCCGTCGGACGAGCGCTGGATCGCCTGGCGCGGCAGCCGGATCGCCTGCCGGTCCACGCCCTGCTCGAGCCGCACGCGCACGTACATGCCCGGCAGCAGGCTGCGGTCCGGATTGGGGAACTCGGCGCGCAGCGTGACCTGGCCGGTGCCGGGGTCCACCGTCACGTCGGAGAACAGCAGCTTGCCGGTCGCGGGATGCTCGGTGCCGTCGTCGAGGACCAGCGCGACCCGCGCCGACTCGCCGGCCACCCTTTCGACGCTGCCGCTTTCGAAGGCCTTGCGCAGCCGGGCCAGCTCGGTGGCGGGCTGGGTGAAGTCCACGTAGATCGGATCGAGCTGCTGGATGGTGGCCATCGGCGTGGGCTCGCCCTGGCCGACCAGGGCGCCCTCGGTCACCAGCGCGCGGCCGATGCGCCCGGAGATCGGCGCGCCGACCGTGGCATAGCCGAGATTCAGGCGGGCGCGGTCGCGGGCGGCGCGCATCGCGGCCACGTCGGCCTGGGCGAGCTTCTGCTGGGCCAGCGCGTTGTCGAACTGCTGGCGGCTGATCGCGTTCGCCTTGACCAGCGGCTCGAAACGGGCCACCTCGGCGCGCGCCAGCGCGAGCGCCGCCTCGGCGCGCTGCAGGCTCGCGTCGGCCGCAGCCAGGTCGGCCTGCAGCGGCGCGGGGTCGATCCGGAACAGCAACTGACCCGCCTTGACCTCGCTGCCTTCGCGAAAGGCCCGCTTCTGCACGATGCCGGGCACGCGAGCGCGGACCTCGGCGATCCGCGTCGGCTCGAGGCGGCCGGGCAGTTCGCTCGAGACGATCGTGGGGGTCGGCTCGGCCACCACGATGGCGACCGGCGCCGGGGGCGGGGCGGCGCCCGTCGGCTGCGCGGCGGAAGGATCACGGCCGCATCCGGTGGCGACCGACAGGGTCAGCAAGGCGACGCCGGCGACGCGGGCGGCCGAAGAGGTGACAGGCATGGGGAGTCCGATTCGGAGTAGTGATTGAATTGTACCGAATGAGACATTTTTGTGTCAATCGAGCCGACCGCTACACTCCCGGTGCCGATGGAAACGCTCACCCTTCTCTTTCCCGACCTGGCGCTGATCGCGATCGGGCACCTGCTCTTCCGCTCCGGAATCTGGGGCCGCGGCTTCTGGCAGGAGCTCGAGAAGATGATCTATTTCCTGCTCTTCCCGGCGCTGCTCTTCAACACGATCCTGCGCACCAACCTGGGCTCGGCGGGCGCGCTGCCGGCAGTGTCGGTGACGCTCGGCGCGATCGCGATCGGGATCGCACTCGGCTTTGCGGCCCGTCCGCTGCTCAGGCCCCTGCCGCTGCAGTTCGCCTCGGGCGTGCAGTGCGCCTTCCGCTTCAACTCCTACATTCTCCTGGCGCTGGCGCAGCGCTTTGCCGGCGAACCGGGACTCGCGCTGGCCGCGGTCGTCATGGGCGGGGCGGTGCCGATCCTGAACGTGGCGGCAGTCTGGCCCCTGGCGCGCACGGCCAACAGCGGCCTGGCGCGCGAGCTGGCGCGCAATCCGCTGATCCTGGCCACGCTGGCCGGGCTGGCCGGCAACTTCGCCGGCTTGTCGTTGCCCGAGCCGATCGGCGCCACGATCGGCCGGCTGGGCAGCGCGTCGCTGGCGCTCGGCCTGCTCGCCGCGGGCGCCGGCCTGCGGCTGGAACGCTCGCCGACCTCGGATGGCGCCGCGCGCGCCAGCGCGTTGCGGCTGACCGCCTGGTTCACCGCGGTCAAGCTGGTCGCGATGCCAGCCACCGCGCTGCTGCTCTCGAGCCTGTTCGGCGTGCCGCCGCTCGCGCAGCAGATCGCGGTGCTGTTCGCCTCGATGCCGGCGGCCTCGTCGTCCTACATCCTGGCGAGCAGGATGGGCGGCGACGGCCCCTTCGTGGCGATGCTGGTCACGGTGTCGATGCTGGCAGCGCTGGTGGCGCTGCCGTTCTGGATCGGCCTCAGTCGTTAGCGCGAGCCGGCGCCCCCTCGCCGCCCTCGTTTCGCCCGCCCGGCGCGCGGCGCTCCAGTTGCGCCAGGGCCCAGCCGACATGCTCCCTGACCAGTGCGGACGGATGATCGGCCCGCGCCGCGAGCGCTGCGCGCGCGACGGCGATCGCATCGGCCCCGCCGCCCGTGCCCTCCGCGCCGCGGACCCCGTCAGTCCCGCCCGCGTTGCCCAGCGCCACCGCGATGTTCCTCAGCCAGCGCTCGTGGCCGATGCGCCGGATCGGCGAGCCGGCCAGGCGCGCGTCGAACTCTTCGGCGCTCCAGCGGAAGAGTTCGACCAGCGAGGCCGCGTCGAGGCCGTTGCGGGGCGCGAAGTCAGGAAGCCCGGCTGGCTGCGCGAATCGGTTCCACGGACAGGCGAGCTGGCAGTCGTCGCAGCCGTAGATGCGATTGCCGATCGGCGCCCGCAGGGGCTCCGGGATCGCCCCCTTCAGCTCGATCGTCAGGTAGGAGATGCAGCGCCGGGCGTCGAGGCGCCAGGGCGACACGATCGCCCCGGTCGGGCAAGCCTCGATGCAGCGGGTGCAGCTGCCGCAGTGGTCGGGCTCGGGTTCGTCGGCCGGCAGCGGCAGGTCGGTGTAGAGCGTGCCCAGGAAGAAGGTGGAGCCGCGCTTCGGGTGGATGAGCAGCGTGTGCTTGCCGCGCCAGCCGAGTCCGGCGCGGCGCGCGAGCTCGACCTCCATGACCGGCGCCGAGTCGCAGAACACCCGGTGGCCGAAGGGTCCGGCCGCCGCGGCGATCCGCTCGGCCAGCTTCTGCAGCCGGGCACGCACCACCTTGTGATAATCGCGCCCCAGCGCGTAGCGCGACAGGTAGGCGCGCTCGCCCTGGGCGAGGGTTCGCCACGCCAGATCCACCCATCCGGGATCCTCCGGCGCGTAGTCGAGCGTGACCATGATCGCGCTGACGGTCCCGGGCACCAGCTCGGCCGGACGGGCCCGGGCCATGCCGTGCCGCGCCATATAATCCATTTCGCCGTGCCAACCCGCGTCGAGCCAGGCCTGCAGGCCGCCCTCGACCGACGACAGGTCGACGCCGGCCACGCCGAGCGACGCGAAGCCGAGCTCGGCGGCCCACTGCCGCAGCGTTGCGGTCGCGAGGTTCGGCGTCGAGGACATGACTCGACCATTCTAAGGGGCGCGCCGATGCCCGCCGATTCGCTGAGCCTGCTGCTGCCCGACGAGACCGCCACCGCGGCGCTCGCCCGGGCGATCGCGGGCGCGCTGCAACCCGGCACCACGATCCACCTGTCCGGCGACCTGGGCAGCGGCAAGACCGCCTTCACCCGCGCCCTGCTGCGGGCGCTCGGCCACACCGGACGTGCAAAAAGCCCCACCTTCACGCTGGTGGAACCTTATAATCTGTCGAAGTTCAATCTGTATCATTTTGATTTTTATAGGCTCTCATCCGAGAGGGCTTGGCTGGATGCAGGCTTCGACGAATATCTCGACGGGCGCGGCGTGGTCGTCATCGAATGGCCCGAGATGGCCGGCAACACGCTTCCCGAACCCGACCTGCTGCTGCGGATCCGCTGCGATCCGGCGGCGGGCGGCGACGCACGCCGGGTCGACGCGCACGCGCGCGGGCCGCAGGGGCTCGCATGCCTGAACGCGATTCGCGCCGCCGGCTGCTTCGGGCCGGAGCCGGCGCCGCGCTGAGCCGCGCGGTGGCGGGCGCGCTGGCCGCGCTCGCCGCACCGGCCGCGCAGGCGGCCACCATCGTGGCGGTGCGGGTGTGGCCGGCCCGCGACTACACGCGGGTGGCGCTCGAGCTCGACGAGCCGCTGCGCTCCACGCAGATGCAGCTCTCCGATCCGCCCCGGATCGTCGTCGACCTGGAAGGCCTGGAGATCGACCTCGCGCTGCGCGAGCTGATCGCCAAGGTGCAGCCCGACGATCCGTACATCGCTCAGGTGCGCATCGGCCAGAACCGGCCCCGCGTGGCGCGGCTGGTCTTCGACCTGAAGACCGAGGTAGCGCCCCAGCTGTTCACGCTGCCGCCGGTCGGCAACTACCGGCACAGGCTGGTGCTGGACCTGTACCCCACGGTCGCCCCCGATCCGCTGGCCTCGCTGCTCGAGCAGATGAACCGGGCCGGGCCCGCCGCCCCTCCCGCGCCGCAGCCCGATCCGCTCGCTGCGCTCCTGGGGGGGAGCCGGCCCGGGGGGGTGCCCGCGGGCGAACCCCGTGCAAGCGGGCCCTCCGCACCGCAGCCCGGCGGACCGGGCGGCTCGCCGGGCGCCTGGGCCGAGGCGCCGGCCACGGTGCCGCCGATCACGTCGCGACACGGGCCTGCGAAGTCGCGGCCCCCGGGCGCGGTCGCCCCCCCCGCCTCGCCCAGGGGACCCGCCACCCGGCTGGTCACCATCGCGATCGACCCGGGGCACGGCGGGGAAGACCCGGGCGCGATCGGTCGCGCCGGCACGCGCGAGAAGGACGTGGTCCTTCGCATCGCACAGCTGCTTCGCGAGAGGATCCAGGCCGATCCGGCGATGCGCCCCTTCATGACCCGGGACGGCGACTACTTCGTGCCGCTGGCCACGCGGGTCGCCAAGGCCAGACGGGTGCAGGCCGACCTGCTGGTGTCCATCCACGCCGACGCCTTCGTGCGGCCGACTGCGCGCGGCGCCTCGGTGTACGTGCTCTCCGAGCGCGGGGCGAGCAGTTCGGCCGCGCGCTGGCTGGCCAACCGGGAGAACGCCTCGGACCTGATCGGCGGGGTGAACCTGAACACGCGCAACGCCGAGGTGCGCCAGGTCTTGCTCGACCTGTCGACCAGCGCGCAGATCCAGGCCTCGAGCGTGATCGGCCAGCGGGTGCTGGCCGAGCTGGGCGACGTCGGCAACCTCCACAAGCCGCGGATCGAGCAGGCCGGCTTCGCGGTGCTCAAGGCGCCCGACATCCCGTCGATCCTGGTCGAGACCGCGTTCATCAGCAACCCCCACGAGGAACGCCGGCTGCGCGACCCGCGCTACCAGGCGAACGTGGCCGACGCGATCTTCCGGGGCATCCAGTCCTGGCTGCGCAGCCACCCGCCGGAGCAGCGCGGACGGCTCACCTGAACGATCAGGCGACCTCGGCGGGCTGCTCGAGCCGGTAGCCGACTCCGCGCACCGTGCTGATGCGCGCGCCGGTGCCGGCCAGCTTGCCGCGAAGCCGCGACACGTAGACTTCGATCGCGTTCGGCGCGAGCTTTTCGTCCCATCCGGCAATCGCGCGCAAGAGCCGGTCCTTGGTGACCGCGGCGCCGGCGTGCATGACCAGGAACTCCAGGATCGACCACTCGCGCGGCGTCAGGTCGATGGGCACCGAGCCGTGCCGGACTTCGCGCCGCCGGCTGTCGACCACCAGTTCCCCGCAGACGACGACGTCGGTCCGCAGCGCCGTCCCGCTCTGCCGGCGCAGGAGCGCCTGGCAGCGCGCGACCAGCTCGCGCGGGTCGACCGGCCGGATCAGGTGGTCGTCCGCCCCGGCCTCGACGGCCGCGATCCGGGTCTCGACCGCATCGAGCGCGCTGAGCGTGACCACGCCCAGCCGGATCCGGCGCTCGCGCAGGCTGCGCAGCCACGCCAGTTCGTCGGCCGCCTGCACGGGCAGGTCGACCAGGATCGCGTCGTAGTGGCCGCCGCGCAGCGCCTCGTCGGCCGCCAGGAGACTGGCGGCCAGGTCGACCTGGTGGCCGGCCGCGCGCAAGGGCTCGGCAAGGCGCTCGAGCGTGAGGTCATCCCGGCTGACCGCGAGTGTCTTCATCGGCGATTCCGGCCGTTTCCGGCCGGCCGGCATCGAGGCGCCGAGCGGCGCGCCCCGGGGGGTTCAGGAAAGTCCGGAGCTCATGCTACGCGGGGCCGGGGGCGCGAGCGATGATATCGGTCAAGCGCGCGTCGTTTCGCGGCAACGCCTCGACGGGTGCCGGAGCGCCTCGAACACCGCCGGCTGGCCGGGGATGTCGCACGCGGCTCCCTATAATCCCGCCATGAATGCCCCCACGACGCGCCGCCCGATCGCGCCGCTGCCCGATCGCCTGATCAGCCAGATCGCTGCCGGCGAGGTGGTCGAGCGGCCCGCCTCGGTGGTCAAGGAACTTCTCGAGAACGCGATCGACGCCGGCGCGAGCCGGATCTCGCTGCGCATCGAGGAAGGCGGGGTGCGCCGAATCGTGGTGGCCGACGACGGCGTCGGCATCCCGGCCGCCGAACTGCCGCTCGCCCCACTGCGCCACGCCACCAGCAAGATCGCCACGCTCGACGAGCTCGAGCGGGTGGCCACGCTGGGCTTCCGCGGCGAGGCGCTCGCGTCGATCGCGTCGGTGGCCCGCCTGAGCGTGACCAGCCGCACCGCCGACGCCGGGCACGCCTGGAAGCTCGACGCCGAGACCGGCGAGATCCAGCCGGCGGCGGGCGCGCGCGGCACCACGATCGAAGTGCTGGACCTGTACGCGGCCACACCGGCGCGGCGCAAGTTCCTGAAGGCGCCGGCCACCGAGGCGGCCCACTGCCTGGAGGCGCTGCGCCGGGTGGCGCTGGCCCATCCCGACATCGGCTTCGAGGCGGTGAACGACGGCCGGGCCGTCGAGCCGCTGCCGGCCGGCGGCTGGCGCGAGCGGGCGCTGGCCGGCCTGGGCGACGACTACAAGTCCGCGCACCGGTTGGTCGACGCCGAGGCCGGCGGCCTGCGGCTGCAGGGCGTGCTCGGCGCGCCCACGCTGAACCGCGCGCGCGCCGACCGGCAGTTCCTCTACGTGAACGGACGCTTCGTGCGCGACCGGCTGCTCGGCTACGCGGTACGCCAAGCCTACTCGGACATGATGCACGGCGACCGGCACGCCGCCTGGGTGCTGCACCTGTGGCTCGATCCGTCGCTGGTGGACGCGAACGTGCATCCGGCCAAGACCGAGGTCCGCTTTCGCGATGCCTCCGCGGTCAGGTCATTCGTATTCCATGCGGTCCAGGACGCGCTGCGCGAGGCGCATCGCCCGGCGGGGGGCAGCGCCGGGCAGGATGCCGGTGGCGGGCACGGCGAAGGCGGACCCTCCGGCGGCCCGGGCGACACGGTCTTCCGCTTTGCCGCCGCGACCGGCGCGATCGGTTCGCGACTCACCGCCGCCGACGTGACCCGCAGCCTGCAGTTCCATGCGCCCGGCGTGGACTTCGCCCCGGGCGCCGGGCTGGCCATCTTCGAGCGGGCCAGCGGATCCGTGCCGACCGCGTCCGGTGGAACAGGCGAGACCGGTGGAGCGGGCGAGGCCGGCGGCACGGCTTTCGTCCAACGGTCGCCGGCGGACATCCCGCCGCTCGGCTTCGCGATCGCGCAGCTGCACGGCCTGTACATCCTGGCGCAGAACGCCGCGGGACTGGTGGTCGTCGACATGCACGCGGCGCACGAGCGCATCGTCTACGAGCGGCTGAAGACCGCCATCGCCGACCACGGACTGAAGCAGCAGCCGCTGCTGATCCCGGCCACCTTCCGCGCCGACCCCCTCGAGGTGCGCGTGGTCGAGGACGAGCAGGAGACGATCGCGCAGCTCGGGCTGGACGTCTCGGCGATGGGTCCCGACGTGCTGGCGGTGCGCGCGGTGCCTGCCGAGCTCGCGCGCGGCGACGTGGTCGCGCTCGCGCGCTCGGTGATCGACGAGATCCGCGAGTACGGCGCATCGGCGGCGCTGGCGGCACGCCGCGACGCGATGCTGGCCACGATGGCCTGCCACGCCGCGGTGCGCGCGAATCGCCGCCTGGGCCTCGACGAAATGAACGCGCTGCTGCGCGACATCGAGCGCACCCCCGCGGCCGACCAGTGCAACCACGGCCGGCCGACCTGGGTGCAGGTAGGCATCACGGAGCTGGACCGCTGGTTCCTGCGCGGCCAATGAGCGCCGGCGATCCGCCGCTCGTGATGCTGCTCGGACCGACCGCCTCGGGCAAGACCGCCGTCGCGCTGGCGATCGCCGAACGACTGCCGGTCGAGATCGTGTCGGTCGATTCGGCGCTCGTCTACCGCGGCATGGACATCGGCACCGCCAAGCCCGGCCCCGACGAGAGGCGCCGCGTGCCGCACCACCTGATCGACCTGATCGAGCCCACCGAGAGCTATTCGGCCGCCCGCTTCGTGGCCGACGCCCGCGCGGCCATCGCCGGCATTCGCGCGCGCGGCCGCCTGCCGCTGCTGGTGGGCGGCACCATGCTCTACGCGAAGGCCTTCGCCGAGGGCCTGCACGAGCTGCCGCAGGCCGACCGCGAGCTGCGCTGCCGCATCGAGGACGAGGCGCGCGCGCTCGGCTGGCCGGCGCTGCATGCACGGCTGGCCTCGCTCGACCCCGCCACCGCCGCGCGGCTCGAGCCCGGCGACGCGCAGCGTATCCAGCGCGCGCTGGAGATCGTGGCGCTGACCGGCGTGCCGATGTCCGAGTGGCTGGCGCGGCAGCGCCCCGTCGGGACAGCGGCCGAGACCATCCTCACGATCGCGCTGGAGCCCTCCTCGCGGGCGGCCCTGCACGAGCGGATCGCGCAGCGCTTCCAGGCCATGCTCGGCGCCGGCTTCGTCGACGAAGTGCGCGCGTTGCGCGCGCGCGGCGACCTGCACGCCGGCCTGCCGGCCATGCGCTGCGTGGGCTATCGCCAGCTCTGGCAATGGTGCGACGAAGGAGAACACGGCGGCGACGTCTGGCAGCGCGCGGTCGCGGCCGGCATCGCCGCCACCCGCCAGTTGGCCAAGCGGCAACTGACCTGGCTGCGCGCGATGCCCGGCCGCCAGGTGATCGACTGCCTGGCGAGCGACGCCGCCGCGCAGGCGCTGGCGCTCGTACGCCGCGCAAGCGGCGCCTGACACCCGAGACCCACGAGACCCGCGACATGAACCCAGGAAACGAGAACGGCCCCGCCACCCGCCGACACGATCCGTCCGCTGCGCCGATCGCGATGATCGGCCTGGGCCGGATGGGCGCCAACATGGCGCGCCGCCTCGCGCGCGCGGGCATCGCGGTCGAGGGTTTCGACCCGCTGCCGGCCAGCCGCGAAGCGCTTGCCGGCGAGCCCGGCGTTCGCCTGCACGCCTCGCTCGCCGACGCGGTGGCCGCGCTGCCGGCGCCGCGCACCGTGTGGCTGATGCTGCCGGCCGGCGAGGCCACCGCGTCCACGCTCGCCGGGCTGCGTGGCCTGCTGGCGCCCGGCGACCTGGTCGTCGACGGCGGCAACGCGAACTACCTGGACTCGCAACGCCGCGCGGCCGAGCTCGATGCCGACGGTGTCGGCTTCGCCGACTGCGGCGTGTCGGGCGGCGTGTGGGGGCTCGCGAACGGCTACTGCCTGATGTTCGGCGCGGCCGACGCGCAGGCCGCCGCGCGCGTGGCCGTCTATGCCCGGGCGCTCGCGCCGGCGCCCGATTGCGGCTGGCTGCACTGCGGTCCGGTCGGCGCCGGGCACTTCACCAAGATGATCCACAACGGCATCGAGTACGGAATGATGCAGGCGATCGCCGAAGGCTTCGCGCTGCTCGAGGGGCGGCAGGAGATGCAGCTGGACCTCGGCGCGATCGCCGAGCTGTGGCGCCACGGCAGCGTGGTCCGCTCCTGGCTGCTCGACCTGACCGCCGACGCCCTGCGCGAGCCCGGCGCGATCGGCTCGGTGGCGCCGCTGGTCCCGGACTCGGGCGAGGGGCGCTGGACCGTCGACGAGGCGGTGCGCCAGGGAACGCCGGCGCCGGTGATCGCCATGGCGCTGATGAGCCGCTTCGACTCGCAGGGGCGCGCCGACACCGGCAACCGGCTGCTCGCGTTGATGCGCAAGGGCTTCGGCGGCCACGCGGTCACCGCCGCCTCGTCGCCGGCCATGCTGGCGGGCAAGCCCGGGGCCGGATCGTGAGCGCACCGGTCCGCGGCGATGCGTGCGCGAGGGGCGCGGTGACCGCCATCGTCGTGATGGGCGTCTCGGGCTGCGGCAAGTCGACGGTGGGCAGCGCGCTCGCGGATCGCCTGGGCTGGCGCTTCGCCGACGGCGACGACTTCCATCCGCCGGCCAACGTCGAGAAGATGCGTGCAGGCGTTCCGCTCGACGACAGCGACCGCGCGCCCTGGCTGGCCCGGCTCAACGCGATGCTGCGCGAATCGGCGGCCGCGGGCGGTCCGGTGGTGCTCGCCTGCTCGGCCCTCAGGCAGCGCTATCGCGACGCGCTGGCGGAAGGCATGCCGGGCCTGCGCTTCGTGCACCTGGCCGGCAGCGCCGGACTGATCGGCGACCGGCTCGCGGCGCGCCGGCACCGCTACATGCCCGCCGCGCTGCTGGCCAGCCAGTTCGCCACGCTCGAGCCGCCGGCCGACGCGCTGACGCTCGACGTGGCCGAGCCGGTCGACGCGCTGGTCGAGGCCATCGTCGCGGGCCTCTGCCCGGATCAGTCGAACGAATAAAAGTACAGCAGGTCCACCGCCGTGTCGGTTCCGGTCTGCGCCCGCACCGACAGCCGGCGGGTGATGTCGTACTGGAAGCGCAGCAGGCTCCAGATCCCGCGCAGGCCCTGCTCGTAGGTGATCAGCATCCGGGAGCCGAGACGCTTGCCGATCGCGACCACGTCCTGGGTGGCGCCGGTGGCGGGGGCGCTGCCGGTGCCTGCCTGGCCGGGGAAGCTCGCGCCGAAGTTCGCGTCGAAGCCGCTGGCCGCCGCGTTGCGGATCGTGAGCACGTCCAGGCCCAGCGACTCCTGGATGCCGGACACCAGGCCGCCGCCTTCGCCGCCGAACAGCGTGGCCGCCGCGGCCTGCAGCGCCGCGACCTGTCCGCCGGTGCGGGCGTCCTCGGGCCCCACGCCCAGCACCAGCCAGGAGAGCTTCTGCGAGTCGGGCACTTCGGGCTCGGATACCAGCTTCACCCGCGGCGACAGCACGGTGCCGGTGACGGCCACGCCGGCCTCGACCGCAGGGCCACGCCGCATCGCGGTGATGTCGAGCACCGGATTGTCGAGCGGGCCGTTGAAGATCACGCGGCCGCGCGAGATCTCCAGCTTCTGGCCGTAGGCGGTGTAGGTGCCGTCGCGGATGCGCACCGTGCCGGTCGCGCGCGGCGCGTCCGGCAGGGTGCCGCGCAGCCGCAACGTGCCGGCCAGCCGCGCGTCCACGCCACTGCCGCGCACCCGGATGCGCTCGCCGAGGTCCACCTCGAGGTCGGCGCCCAGCCTCAGCGCGGACTCCGACTGTGCGGGCCCGGACTGCGCGGCCGCGCTTCCGGCGGCCCCGGCGCCCCGGGGCGCGGGCGGCGCCGAAGCGTCGACGATCACCACGTCGCCCGGCAGCGACGGCGCCTCGCCGCCGCGCAATTCGATCAGGCCCTCGTCGGCGCGGATCTTGCCGGTCCACTGCAGTTCCGCCGCCCGGCTCTCGATACGGGTGTCGCCCGAGACCACGATGCGCTGGCCTGGCCCGATCGGCACCGGCAGGCGATCGGCAAGCAGCCGGAAGTCGCCGCGCGCGCCTTCGAGCAGCAGCGTGCCGCTCAGCGTGACCGAGCCCTCGCCGGAGGCGAGCCGCAGCGTCTTCACCTCGAGCCGGTCGCCGTCGAAGCGGGCGTCGAGCACGCCGTCGCCGAGACGCCAGCCGAGCCGGCGCTGGATCATCGCCAGCTCGCGCCCCTCGAGCGTGCCGGCGAAACCGGGCTCGCGCAGCGTGCCCGACAGATCGGCCGCCACCCGCAAGCGCCCGGCCACCGCCCACTCGGGGCCGATCATCCGGTTGGCCACCGCCAGCGAGGGCAGCACCAGGTCGACGCGGCCCGACAGCGCGCCGCGCTGCAGGCGCAGGTCGGCCTGGCCGCCGGCGTCGAGCCGCTCGGTCGTCGAGACGCGCAGCTGCAGCGCGCCGTCGAGGTCGTCGACCGAGGTGCCCGCAAGCGTCCACCGGCCGCCCAGCCTCACCTCGTCGATGGTCGCGGCGTCCCGGGGGATCAGCCCGAAGCGTTCGGCCCAGCGCGATACCGGCAGCGCCTGCGCCTCGCCGGCGAGCTCGATGCGGCCCTCGCGCAATGCGAAGTCGGCGATGTCGAGCCGGCCGCCGTCGGCGCGCAGCGAGCCGGGCCCGGCCCGCACGCTGCCCGGCTCGACCGCAAGCGGCATCGGCGCGGCGAGCGCGACCGCCAGCGGCAGCTCGGTGGCGAGCCGGTCGATGCGGCCTTCCCAGCGCCAGGCCGGCGATGCGCCCGTGGCCCGGGCATCGCCACCGGCCTGGCCGGCCGAACGGCCGGGCTGACCGGCAGCGAGCCCGGGCAAGGCCAGGCCGCCACTCGCAACGAGCGAACCGGCGACGCGAGTCGAGCCGACTTGCGCCCGCCCGAGATCGAACGCCATGCGATGCGCGCCCAGCGTGCCCTCGACCGTGATCCGCGCGCGCTCGACGGTGGCCGCCGGGTGGCGCAGCCCGCGCGCGTCGATTCGCAGCACCACCTGCGATCGCTCGAGTGCGGCCGCGTCGAAGCCCGGCACCGACACCTCGCCCTCGGCGGTCAGCGCACCTTCCAGCCCCAGCGCCAAGGGAAGCGCCGTGCCGACGGCGGCCAAGGACGGCAATCGCAGGCGCAGGCTCAAACGGTCGCCGTCGCGGCCGGCATCGCCGGCCAGCCGCGCGCTCAGCTCGCCCAGCGACGCAACCAGGGCGGCGCCGGTCACCCGATCCGGCGACACCCTTCCCTGCCAGTCGACGCGAAGGGGCCGGTCGTCGAACCGGCCCTCGGTGATCCTCAGGCGCGAATCGAGGGCCAGCACCGGCGCCACCTCGCCCTTGGCCGCCCAGTCGCCGGCCAGCCCACTCAGCGCAGCCACTTGCGCCGGCAGCTCGACACCGGCGATCGCGGCCAGGCGCGCCGGATCGAGGCCGGCAAAGCGGCCTTCGAGGTCGATCTGCCAGGGCGCCTGCCATCGAGCACTGCCGGCCACGTCGATCGAGCCCGAAGGCGTGCGCAGCTTCGACGAGGCGATCCGCAGGCGCTCGCCCTGCAGGATCGCCGCCCCGGCCAGGCTCAGGTTGCGCCGGTCGGCGTCGGTCAGCGAGAACTCGAGGCGCCCGGCGTCGAGCGCGATCTCGCCGCCCAGCCTGGCCGGCCAGGCCTGGCGGTGCGCCTTCGCCGGATCCAGGCCGCGCAAGGCCAGCCGTGCCGCGATCGCCGGCAGCTCGACGCCGAAGAGCGGGCGCGACACGGCCGTGTCCACCAGGATCTCGCCGCGCAACATGCCGCCGTCCAGATCGATGTCGTCGAGCGCCAGCCGGCGATCCGCCCAGCGCAGTGCGGTGTCCAGGCTGGCGAAGGGCAGCAGCCCGGTGTCGACCGGGCCGGGCAGCGCATTGCGCAGCGCCAGCCGGCCGCGCCAGGC
Organism: Zeimonas arvi; assembly: GCF_008039575.1. Taxonomy (GTDB): domain Bacteria; phylum Pseudomonadota; class Gammaproteobacteria; order Burkholderiales; family Burkholderiaceae_E; genus Zeimonas; species Zeimonas arvi. The sequence goes on from NZ_VDUY01000001.1 coordinate 645,074, forward strand.
CACCTCGGCAAGCGAGGCCGCTTCGCTCGCGGATTCGGCCGCAAGCTCCAGCCGCCCGGAGAGCCGCGCCCGCGGGCCGGGCAGGCCGATCGCGTCGGGCTCGAAGCCGTCGAGCGACAGCGTCAGCGCCTGCACCGGCAGCGGCGACAGCGGCCGCACCGTCGTCTCGAGCGTGGCCCAGGCCGGCGCGCCCGGGCCCGGCTCGCCCAGGCTCGCCTTGCCGGGCGGGGCGAGCATCCGCAGACGTGCGGCGAGCGTCTCGATCGGCCCGTTCGCATCGAGCTGCAGCGGCGGCAGCAAGGGATAGCCGGGGATCGCCGGCTCGATGCGCGCCGCCAGCGCGGTCTGGAAGGGCGACGCCACCGCCGCGTGCGCCTCGGCGCTCAGCGCGCCCCAGCCGTCGACGCTGGCCGCCAGCCGTGGCAGCCGCAGGGCCTGGTCGTCGATGCGCAGCCCGGCGAGCAGGCCACGGATCGCCGGCATCGAGAACCCTTCGCCGCGCACCGAGAGCTCGCCGACCTCGAGTTCGTCGACGGCGACCTTCATAGGCAGCGCGATCCGCTCGGGCAGCACCGGCGGCCCGCCCTCGCCGCCCGGCCCGAGCGTGACCGCAACGCGCGCGGCGCGCAGCTCGCTCAGGCGCAGTTCGCCCGACAGCAGCGCGACCGGCCGCCAGCCCAGCCGCAGCCCGGTGATCTCCACCCGCGTGCCGGCCTGCTCCCAGGTCATCCGCGCCAGCTCGACGCCCGACAGCAGCGTGCCGCGCGCCTCGCCGGACCGCAGCGCCCCGCCAGCGGCCGTTTCGGCCTGCGCCAGCGCCCAGCGCACGAAGGACGTGGTCTGCCCGACCCACCAGGCGCCCGCCGCTGCGGCCAGCAGCAGCAGGGCCAGCAACGCGCCGGCCGCCCAGCCGATCAGTCGTCGCAGCCGCATCAGAAGGCGTACCCGACCGAGAGGTGGAAGCGCAGCCGCCGGACCTCGTCGCCCCAGGCCAGGTCCAGGTTGACCGGCCCGATCGGCGAGCGCCAGCGCACGCCGACCCCGGCGCCCCAGGCCGGCTTCCAGTCCTGCCAGCGGTCGGCGGCGTCGCCCGCGTCGAGGAAGACCGCGCCGTACCAGTCGCGCACCAGCGGATGCTGGTACTCGAGGCTGGCCAGCGCCATCACGCGGCCACCGACGATCGCCCCGCCCTCGGGCACGCCCAGCGACAGGTAGGGGTAGCCGCGCACCGTGTGCGTGCCGCCGGTGCGGAACAGGTTCTCGGTCGGGATCCCCTCGCGCGAGGAAGCGAAGACCTGCCCGCCTTCGACCAGGCCGACCAGGATGCCGCCATCGAAGGCCGAGCCCTCGGGCATCGGCCAGAAGCGCATCGCGCGCGCCCAGGTCCGCACGAAGCTGCGATCGCTGAACAGGGCCCGCGCGCCGCCCGAGGCCTGGGCGCTGATCGTGTAGCCGCGCCGCGGGTCGACCTGGGAGTCGACCCGGCGCAGGTTCCATGCATAGCCGAGCGTGAAGGCCTGCCGGCGGTCGGTCTCCGGGTCGAGCGGCACCGTGCGCTGCTCGGTCTGGTACTGCAGCGACAGGAAGTGGTCGATTTCCTCGCCGCGCTTGCCGCGCCCGACCAGCACCGTCTGGCGGTCGGTCAGCTCGCCCTGGACCTCGAGCCGCTCGACGCGCGCGCCGGCCTGGTCGAAGTAGCCGTCCGCCCGCTGGGGCGTGCGCACCGACACGAAGGCTCGCCGCCGCACGTCCTGCCACAGCAGGCCCGATTCGAGCTGCAGGCCGCGCCCGAGGAAGTCGCGATGCTCGTAGCCAAGCAGCGCGCGGGGCCCTTCGTCGGAGCTGTAGCCCACGCCCAGCGTCACGCGCTTGCGCCGCCGCTCGCGCAGCACCGCCACCACCGGCACCTCGGCCAGGCCGGGGTCGGCCTCGATCGCCGACAGGTCGGGCAGCACGTCGACTCCGGTGAAATAGCCGGATCCGCGCAGCCGGGCCTGGAAGCGCAGCAGCTGGTCGAAGTCGTAGGGGTCGCCGGCGGCATCCGGGCCCGCCTCGCGCCAGGGCTTGAGCGCCTCCACGATGCTGCGGTCGTAACGCTCCAGCCCGCGCACCGTGAGCGCGCCGAAGGGCAGGCGCGGACCGGTCTCGATCGTGAGCGCCAGGCTCGCGGCGGTGGCCTGCACGTCGACCTGGGCGCGGCTGCTCGCGATCTTCGCGCGCACGAAACCGCGCTGCTGCAGCAGCTCGAGCATCAGCCGCTTGCCCTGCTCCCAGGCGCTGGGCCGGAAGAAACTGCCTTCCGGCAAGGGCCAGCGCTCGAGCAGCTCGTCGCGCAGCGCCTGCGCGTCGGCAGCGCCGTCGAGCTCGAAGGCCAGTCGCGACACCGTGGTGCGCGCGCCGGCGTCGACGGCGATGGTCACGGTGGGCAGGGCCGCGTCGGCAGCGGGCCGCGCCGGCGCCAGCAGGTCGGCCGGTTCGCCCGCCTCGGGCGGATCGACCCGGACCTCGACCTTCGCCGAAAAGTAGCCGGCGTCGCGCACGATGGCGGCGGCTTCTTCGCGACCGCGGATCACGAAGAGCGGCAGCTGCTCGCGCTCGAAGCCGGCCTCCTCGATCCAGCGCCCGAGCAGCGTGCGCTCGCGGATCGGCTCGACCAGTTCCTCGGGCGCCTCGATCTCCAGCCGGTAGTTCTCGGCGCGCGCCGGCAACGCGGCGACCAGCAGCAGCCAGGCGGTCGCGAGGAGGCGAAGCGCGCCGCGCGTCGGCGCGCCGTGACGATCAGGCGACCACGGTCTGCGGCGCATCGCCCCGCCGCTCGACGATCTCCCCGATCCGCCAGGCGGTTTCGCCGGCGTCGTGCAGGGCCGCGAGCGCAGCGTCGACCGACTCGGCCGGAACGATCGCGACCATGCCGACGCCGCAGTTGAACACGCGGTGCATCTCGTCGTCGGCCACGCGGCCTTCGCGCTGCAGCCACTGGAACAGCGACGGCATGGTCCAGGCGTCGCGATGCAGCACGGCCTGCAGGTGCTCGGGCAGCACGCGCGGCACGTTGCCGACCAGGCCGCCGCCGGTGATGTGGGCCAGACCGTGGACGGGCAGCGCCTCGAGCAGGCCCAGCACCGGCTTCACGTAGATGCGGGTGGGTGCGATCAGCGCATCGGCAAAAGAGCGGCCGTCGAAGTCGGCCTGCATCGCCGGCGTGTCGAAGCCGCCGTGGGCACGCTCGACGATGCGGCGGACCAGCGAATAGCCGTTCGAGTGCGCGCCGCTCGAGGCCAGGCCGATGACCGCGTTGCCCGCGGCGACCTTCGAGCCGTCGAGGATCTTGGACTTCTCGACCGCGCCGACCGCGAAGCCGGCCAGGTCGTACTCGCCGTCGGGGTACATGCCAGGCATCTCGGCGGTCTCGCCGCCGATCAGCGCGCAGCCCGCCAGCTCGCAGCCTCGGGCGATGCCGCCGACCACCTGGGCGGCGGTGTCGACGTCGAGCCGGCCGCAGGCGAAGTAGTCGAGGAAGAACAGCGGCTCGGCGCCCTGGACCAGGATGTCGTTGACGCTCATGGCCACCAGGTCGATGCCGACCGTGTCGTGGCGGTTCAGCGAAAAGGCGACCTTCAGCTTGGTGCCCACGCCATCGGTGCCCGAGACCAGCACGGGCTCGCGGTAGCGCCTGGGCACCTCGAACAGCGCGCCGAAACCGCCGATGCCGGCCAGCACGCCCTCGCGCATCGTGCGTTTGGCAAGCGGCTTGATCCGGTCGACCAGCGCGTCGCCGGCATCGATGTCGACGCCGGCATCCTTGTAGGAGAGAGAATCAGCCATCGTGGCGGTATCCGGTGGAGTCGGTCGTGCGTTCGGTGGTGCGCGTCCGTTCGCATGCGTTTCGGCCGCAAGACGCCCCGCGCCCGTAAAATGGAGCTTTTCCCCGGATTGTAGCCTCTTGCCCTTCACCGCCCGCCAGCGCCAGACCTTGTTGTGGACAGGGGTAGGCGCGCTCTTCGTCTGGGCGCTGATCGCGCTCGGCCAGGTGCTCACGCCCTTCGTCGCGGCCGCGATCCTCGCCTACGTGCTGTCGCCGCTGGTGGCGGCGATGCAGCGCCGGCGCGTGCCCCGCCTGGTCGCGGTCGTGCTCGCCATTTCGCTGGCGCTGCTCGCGCTGCTCGCGCTGGTGCTGATCCTGGTGCCCATCGTGCAGAAGGAGTTCGGCCTGATCCGCAGCGAGTTGCCCGGGCTGGTGGCCACGATCACCGGCCGGGTGCAACCCTGGCTCGAGCGGATCTCCGGGCTCAGCATCCAGCTCGACGCAGCCTCGATCCGCGAATGGCTGGCCGCCCAGTTCGCCGACAGCGGCGAGGACGTGCTGGCCGCGCTGTTCGGCTACGCGAAGACCGGCTGGGGCGCCGCGCTGCAGGTGATCGGCACCCTGTTCCTGGTGCCGGTGGTGCTCTTCTACCTGCTGGCCGACTGGCCCGAGATCACCGGGCGCACCCGCGACCTGATCCCGCCGCGCTGGAAACCCGAGATCGACGCGCTGCTCGGGGAAACCGACGCGCTGCTCGGCCAGTACCTGCGCGGCCAGATGCTGGTCATGCTGACGCTGGCGGTCTGGTTCTCGGTCGCCCTCCTGGTCGCGGGCTTCGAGCTGTGGCTGCCGATCGGCGTGCTGAGCGGGCTGCTGATCTTCATTCCGTACATCGGCTTCGCGCTCGGCTTCCTGTTCGCCGCCATCGCCGGCATGCTGCAGCTCGGGCCGCTGGCCGGTTTCGTGTCGGTGGCCGTGATCTATGGCATCGCCCAGGTCGCGGAAAGCACCTGGCTCACGCCCCGGCTGGTCGGCGAGCGGATCGGCCTGCACCCGGTGGCGGTGATCTTCGCGCTGCTGGCCTTCGGCGCGCTGTTCGGCTTCGTGGGCGTGCTGCTCGCGCTGCCGCTGGCGGCGATCACCGCGGTGGGCCTGCGCCGGCTGCGACAGGCCTGGGTCGACAGCGACTTCTACCGCCGCGAGCAGGGCCAGTGAGCGCCGGCCCGATGCGGCAGATCCCGCTGGCCCTGAGCGCCGCCGAGCCGCCTTCCTTCGACAACTACGTGGCAGGCAGCAACGGCGAAGCGCTGGCCGTCCTCCGGGTCGTGGCCGGGGAGGAAGACGCGGCGCCCGCGCCGCGCGCGGTCTACCTGTGGGGCGAGCCGGGCGCCGGCAAGACCCACCTGCTCGATGCGCTGGCCGCGGCGGTGGGGGCGCGCGCGATCCGCCTGGGGCCCGAACCGCCGACGGCGGCCTTCGCCGACGCGCTCGACCGGCTTTTGCAGCTTGCCGCCTCGCCACCGGGGGCCCGGCCCGCCGCGCCGGTGGTGATCGTCGACGACTGCGAAGGCCTCGACGACGCCCGCCAGCAGGCCGTCTTCCACCTGTTCAACCGGGTGGGCGAGATCCCGGGCGCGGCCTTCGCGGCGGCCGGCGCCCAGCCCCCGATTGCGCTGGCGCTGCGCGACGAGCTGCGCACCCGGCTCGGCTGGGGCGTGGTGCTGCGGCTCGCGCTGCTCACCGACGGCGAGAAGGCCGACGCGCTGCGCCGCGCCGCGCAGGGTCGAGGCATCGCGCTGCCCGACGAGCTGATCCGCTGGCTTCTCACCCACCGCTCGCGCGACATCCGCTGGTTGCTGCGGCTGCTCGACGCGCTGGACCGCTACGCGCTCGAGCGCAAGCGCGCCATCACGCTGCCGCTGCTGCGCGAATTCGAGAACGCCGAGCCGCTGGTAAAATCATAATCGAATCATGCATTTGAACACTCCCTCCCAGTCCGCCACGCCCCACCGGGCCTCCGCCCGGCTCGCGCTGTTCGACCTCGACTACACGCTGCTGCCGATCGACAGCGATTACGAGTGGGCGCGCTTCCTGGTGCGCATCGGCGTGGTCGACGGCGCCGAGTACGAGCGCCGCAACGACGAGTTCTTCCGCCAGTACCACGCGGGCACGCTCGACATCCACGAGTTCCTCGAGTTCCAGCTCGCGCCGCTCGGCGCCCACCCGCCCGAAACTCTCGAGCGCTGGCACGCGCAGTTCATGGAAGAAGTCATCCGGCCACAGCTCCGACCGCGCGCGCTGGAACTGGTGCGCGGCCACCTGGAGCGCGGCGACCTGTGCGCGATCGTCACCGCGACCAACGAGTTCGTGACCGGCCCGATCGCCCGCGCCTTCGGCATCGAGCACCTGGTCGCGACCGGCGTCGAGCGCGTCGGCGGCCGCTACACCGGCCGCCCGAGCGGCACGCCCTCGTTCCGCGAGGGCAAGATCCTGCGCACCCGCGAGTGGCTCGCCGACCTGGGCCGCGACTTCGCCGATTTCGGCGAGAGCTGGTTCTACAGCGACTCGGCCAACGACGTCCCGCTGCTCGAGCAGGTCACGAACCCTGTGGCCACCAATCCCGACGAGCGCCTCGCGGCGCTGGCCGGCGAACGCAACTGGCCGGTCCTGAGGCTCTTCGAATGATCCGCAAGCTCATCGACAAGTTGATCGGCGGCCGCAAGGGAGCGCGTGCGGCGGTGCGACGCAAGCCGAAGCAATACCGCGGGACGGAGCTCGGGATGATCCTCGAGGACGTCTCCCAGGCCGCGGTGCGCACCTGCGAGACGCTGCAAAAGGCGGGCCACCAGGCCTGGATCGTGGGCGGCGGGGTGCGCGACCTGCTGCTTAAGCTCGAGCCCAAGGACTTCGACGTGGCCACCGACGCCACGCCCGACCAGGTGCGCGCGCTGTTCCGCCGCTCGCGGATCATCGGCCGGCGCTTCCAGATCGTGCACGTGATGTACGGCCGCGAGCAGATCGAGGTCTCGACCTTCCGGGCAATCCAGGAAGACGCCGAGACCGACGAGCACGGCCGCGTGCTGCGCGACAACGTCTGGGGCACGCAGGCCGAGGACGCCGCTCGCCGCGACTTCACGATCAACGCGCTCTACTACGACCCGGTGGCCGACATCGTGCTCGACTACCACGACGGCGTGCGCGACCTGAAGGCCCGCACGCTGCGGATGATCGGCGACCCCGTCACGCGCTTCCGCGAAGATCCGGTGCGCATGCTGCGGGTGGCCCGCTTCGTGGCCAAGCTCGGGTTCAAGATCGACCCGGCCACCCGCAAGCCGATCGCCGAACTGGCGCCGCTGGTGCGCAACGTGCCGTCGGCACGGCTGTTCGACGAAATGCTCAAGCTGCTCACCTCGGGACACGCGATGGCCTGCCTGCAGGAGTTGCGCCGCGAGGGCCTGCACCACGGCATGCTGCCGATGCTCGACGTGATCCTCGAGCAGCCCGACGGCAAGAGCTTCGTCTCGCTCGCGCTCGAGCGCACCGACGAGCGGGTGCGCGCCGACCGCACGATCTCGCCCGGATTCCTGTTCGCCACGCTGCTCTGGCAGCCGGTGGCGGGGCGCTGGCGCGAAGGCGTCGCGCGCGGCGCGCCGGCCATTCCGGCGCTGGCCGACGCGATCGACTCGGTGCTCGACGAACAAGGCAATCGCCTGGCGATCACCCGCCGGTTTCTCGCCGACATGCGCGAGATCTGGATGATGCAGCCGCGCTTCGAGCGCCGCACCGGCCGCTCGCCCTGGGGCCTGGTCGAGCACCTGCGCTTCCGCGCCGGCTACGATTTTCTGCTGCTGCGCTGCCAGTCGGGCGAGCTGCCCGAGGAGATCGGCCGCTGGTGGACCGATTTCCAGGGCGCCGACAACGAGCAGCGCGAGGCGCTGATCGCCGAGGCACAGGCCAGCCGCACCGCGGGCGGCCCGGGTTCGGGCAGCGGCGCGCGCAAGCGCCGCCGGCGAAGCGGTCGCAAGCGTTCGGAGTCCGCCGGCGAAGGGCGCGACCTGAGCGACCCTGGCCAGGCAGCCTGAGCGGCCGGGCCCGGGGCTCGCGCACGCTGCCATGAACGCGCCGGCGCGCGCCTGGGTCGCCCTGGGCGCCAACCTGGGCGACGCCAGGCGGGCGCTCGTCGACGCACTCTCGGCACTGGCCGCGCTGCCCGGCACGCGGGTCGTCGCGGTGTCGTCGCTCTACCGGAGCGCCCCGGTCGACACGGCCGGCCCGGACTTCCTCAACGCGGTCGCCGCGCTCGACACCGGGCTCGCGCCCGCCGATCTGCTCGCGGCGATGCATGCGATCGAGCACGCCGCCGGCCGCGAGCGGCCCTACCGCAACGCGCCGCGCCTGCTCGACCTGGATCTGCTGCTGCACGGCGACACGCTGTCCGACGCCCCGGCGCTCGTGCTGCCTCACCCGCGCATGCACCTGCGCGCTTTCGTGATGGCGCCGCTGGCCGAACTGGCGCCGACGCTGTCGGTGCCCGGCCGCGGCCGGGTCGACATGCTGCTCGAACGCATCACCGGCCAGCCGATCGAACGATTGCACCCGGCGCCCGACGGCCCCGACCGGCCCGGGTGGCCCGGGCCCCTGTACCCCCCGACGAGCGCCCCCTCGCGAGACAACCGGGACAATCCATGAGCACGCTGCCGATCCCGCTGCAGACCGTCCTGTTGCTGACGCTGTCCAACGTCTTCATGACTTTCGCCTGGTACGCCCATCTGAAGGATCTGGCCGCCCGTCCCTGGTGGATCGCCGCGCTCGTCAGCTGGGGCGTGGCGTTCTTCGAGTACATGCTGCAAGTGCCGGCGAACCGGATAGGATTCGGACACTTCACGCTGCCCCAGCTGAAGATCATCCAGGAGGTGATCACGCTGGCGGTGTTCGTGCCCTTCGCCGTGCTCTACATGAACCAGCCCGTCAAGCTCGACTACCTCTGGGCCGCGCTGTGCATGCTGGGCGCGGTCTATTTCATCTTCCGCTCCTGACGCGCACCCTCTCCTGCCGATGACCGATCCGCACACTGCCTCACCGGGCCCCGCCCCCGATCTCGCCTCGCCCTTCGAGCGCTTCCGGCACATCGTCGTCGAAGGCCCGATCGGCGCCGGCAAGACCTCGCTGGCGCGCAAGCTGGCCGAGCGCTTCGGCGCGCAGCCGGTGCTCGAAGAGGCAATGGGCAACCCCTTCCTCGAGCGCTTCTACCGGGACAGCCGGCGCTACGCGCTGCCCACGCAGCTCTTCTTCCTGTTCCAGCGGGTCAACCAGCTGCGCGACCTGGCCCAGCACGACCTGTTCTCGCAGGCGATGGTCGGCGACTTCCTGCTGGACAAGGACCCGCTGTTCGCGCGGCTCACGCTCGACGACGACGAGCTCAGGCTCTACCAGCAGATCTTCGACAGCCTGAGCCCGCAGGCGCCCACGCCGGACCTGGTCATCTACCTGCAGGCCCAGCCCGACACGCTGGTCGAGCGGGTGCAGAAACGCGGCATCGGGATGGAGGCCGCGATCTCCGAGCCCTACCTGCGTGCCCTGGCCGAGACCTACAGCCGCTACTTCTACCACTACGACGAGGCGCCGCTGCTGATCGTGAACACCGAGCACCTGAACCCGATCGACCGCGACGAGGACTTCGCGGTGCTGGTCAGGCAGCTCGCGGAGTTGCGCGGCCGGCGCAGCTTCTTCAGCATCGGGGAGTGAGGCCTTCGCGGCCACTGCCCGGCACCGCACCCACGATGACCGCACCCACGATCACCGCCACATGGAGTCTCCGCTGACACTCGGGCTGATCCTGCTGCTGATCCTGGCGAGCGCCTTCCTGTCGCTGTCGGAGATCGCGATGGCCGCCGCCCGCCGGCTGCGCCTGCAACAGCTCGCCGATGCCGGCGACGCGCGGGCGACGCGCGCGCTGGAGATCCAGGTCCGGCCGGGCAACTACTTCACCGTGGTGCAGATCGGCCAGAACATGGTGGCGATTCTCGGCGGCATCGTCGGCGAGGGCGTGCTCACGCCCTGGTTCGTGTCGCTGCTCGAGCATGTCGCGAGCCCGAAGGCGGCGGCCACGATCGGCTTCGTCGCATCGTTTGCCACGGTGACCTCGCTGTTCGTGCTGTTCTCCGACCTGTTCCCGAAGCGGCTGGCCATGGTCAGTCCCGAGGCGCTGGTGCTGCGGGTCGTCGGCCCGATGCGCTGGTTCATGTTCCTGCTGCGGCCCGCGGTGTGGGTCTTCGACGGGCTGGCCAACCTGCTGATCCGCGCGTTCCGGCTGCCCACCGAGCGCGACGAGCGGGTCACCTCGGCCGACATCCTGGCCATGGCCGAGGCCAGCGCGCAGGCCGGCCTGCTGGCGGTGCAGGAACAGCAGGTGATCGAGAACGTGTTCGAGCTCGACACCCGCACGGTGGAGAGCGCGATGACCACGCGCGAGCGGATCGTGTACCTGCTTCTCGACGACAGCGACGAGCAGATCCGCAGCCGCATCGCTTCGCAACCGCACTCCACCTACCTGGTCTGCGACCAGCACATCGACCAGGTGGTCGGCTACGTGGACGCGCCCGACCTGTTCCAGCGCGTGCTGCAGAACGAGTCGATCTCGCTGAACGACAGGTTCGCCGGCGAGCTGATCCGCAAGGTGCTGATCGTGCCCGACCGGCTCACACTGTCCGAGGTGCTCGAGCAGTTCCGCCAGGCGCACGAGGACTTCGCGGTGATCGTCAACGAGTACAGCCTCGTGGTCGGCATCATCACGCTGAACGACGTGATGAGCACGGTGATGGGCAGCCTGGTGGCGCCCGGCGACGAGGAGCAGATCGTGCGCCGCGACGACGGCTCCTGGCTGATGGACGGCCTCACGCCGATCGGCGACGTGGCCCGCGCGATCGACGCCGACGCGACGGCGCTGCCGCACCGCGGCCAGTACGACACGCTGGCCGGCTTCCTGATGGTGATGCTGCGCCGGATTCCTCGGCGCACCGACACGCTGACCTGGGCCGGCCACTGCTTCGAGGTGATGGACGTCGACGGCTACAAGATCGACCAGGTGATGGTCACGCGGGTGGACGAAGGGCATCGGGAGTGAGCCCGCATGCGAATGCGAAAATAAAGGTATCCCTGCGCCCCCGCTTCATGTACTATTCGCTTCGTAGATCTGTTCAAGACTGTATTTCTGTAAGTCTCCTCTGCACCGGCCGGGTTCTCCGGCAGGCTCGGTCGAAATTCCCAGCGGTGAGTTTCTTGGCGTTTCTGCACTGCGTCGGCATGTGCTTGCGCAACACTCATCAAAAGGAAATCGACATGACCGAGACCGGCATCGTCAAGTGGTTCAACGAAGAAAAAGGCTTCGGCTTCATTACCCCGGACACCGGCGGTAAGGACCTGTTCGCCCACTTCAGCCAGATCCAGGGCGGCGGCTTCAAGACCCTGGCCGAAAGCCAGCGCGTCCAGTTCGAAGTGACCCAGGGCCAGAAAGGTCCCCAGGCCTCGAACATCCGCGTGCTCTGATCGACACGCCGGCGGCCCCTTGCGGGGTTGCCCGAAAGAACCGCGGCCTGGTCCGCGGTTTTTTTTGGGTATCCGGAATCTGGTGTGGGTTCTGGCTCCTTGGGTCTTTGTAGCTATCACTTTCAAAGAATGGATTTTGGTGTTGGACGGCTGAGCGGATGTGCTAGAGTAAAAGTCGGATTTCAGTGTGGGTTCGCCCAAGGTGCTGAGTGACGGACTTTCTCCAGCTGCGAAGCCTGAAGACGCTTGAAATCCTGACCAGCGAGGACAGTTATGTCGTCAAGGCCGAAGGCGTCAATCAGTGGGTGACCTGCCCGCTGTGCAAGACCGGACGCCTGCATGGTCACGGCTCACAGGAACAGTCGTTTCAGGACACACCGACGCACGGCAAACCCGTCGTGATCTTCATCCAGCGCCGTCGCTATCGCTGTACAAGCTGCACCAAGACCTTGTTTGAGCCTGTGGCGGACCTTGATGGAAAACGCCAAGCCACGGCGCGTCTGGTGCGTTATATCCGCGACCAGTCCTTCTCCAAGACCTTTGCGGCCCTTGCCCGGGAAGTAGCCGTGGACGAAAAGACGGTCCGCCACGTCTTCGACGATTTCATCGAGGAGGTCGAGGCCAAGACCCAGTTCCGGACGCCGCGGGTGCTGGGTATCGACGAGCTCAAGATCATCGGCCAGTACCGGGCCATGATCACCAACGTCGAGCGCAAGACCGTGTTCGATATCCGCCCCAGCCGGGCCAAAGCCGAGTTGATGCCCTATTTCCGCGACCTGCGGGACAAGGACTCGGTCGAGTGGGTGGCGATGGACATGTACCACGTTTATCGGCAGGTGGTGCGCGCCACGCTGCCACAGGCCCGGATCGTGGTCGATCGATTCCATATCCAGCGCATGGCGAACGACGCGCTGGAGAAGCTGCGCAAGCGCATTCGCAAGGATTTGTCCACCCGGCAGCGCCTCAAACTCAAGGACGAGCGGTTCCTGCTGCTCAAGCGGCAGCACGACCTGACAGGGAGAGATATGGACCGGATGCGGGAATGGTTCCAACAGTTCCCGCTCCTAAGTGTTAGCGCCGATGTAAAACTGACCCGCTTCGTCGGAGTAAAAGTGACCCACCTGGGAGAGGATCGGGGCCTTTTGGCCGCGATCGATGTTGACCCAGGAGCAGGCAGTGGAGATCAGGGTGCTGGCCCGTCAGGGGATGGGGATCAGGGAGATCGCGCGGCAGATGGGCTGCGCGCGCAACACGGTCAAGCGGTACTTGCGTGATGCGGAGGCGCAGCGCTACGGGCCTCGGGCGCCGCGGCCGACCAAGCTCGATGCGTTCAAGCCGTACCTGTGCGCGAGGATCGAGGCGGCGCGACCACACTGGATCCCGGCGGTGGTGCTGCTGCGCGAGATCGGGGAGCTCGGCTACGAGGGCGGGCTGACGCAGCTCAAGGATTTCCTTGCCCCGCTCAAGGCGGCGCCGGCCGACCCGGTGGTGCGCTTCGAGACGTCGCCCGGCGAGCAGATGCAGGCCGACTTCACGGTGATCCGGCGCGGACGCGAGCCGCTGCTGGCCTTCGTGGCCACGCTGGGCTACAGCCGCGCGAGCTGGGTGCGCTTCACGACCGGCGAGGACACGCAAACATGGGTCGCCTGCCTTCGCGAGGCGCTGGCCGCGTTCGGCGGCGTGCCCAAGCATGTGTTGTTCGACAACGCCAAGGCGGTCGTCATCGAGCGCGATGCCTACGGCGAGGGGCTGCATCGCTGGAACCCGTCTCTGCTGGACCTGGCCGAGCAGTACGGCTTCACGCTGCGGCTGTGCCGTCCGTACCGGGCCCGCACCAAGGGCAAGGTGGAGCGCTTCAACGGCTACCTCAAGGGCAGCTTCCTGGTGCCGCTGGCCGCGACGCTCAAATCCGCCGGCCTGAAGCTGGATGCGGATGCCGCCAACGCCCACATCGGGCGCTGGCTGGCCGAGGTGGCCAACGCCCGGATTCACGGCACCACCGGCGAGCGGCCCGATCGGCGCCTGGTGATCGAGCGCGCGGCGCTGGTGCCGCTGCCGCCTTCGGCGCAGATCGTGCCGATGCGAGCGGCCACCCGCCGGCCGTTGCCGGTCGAGAGCCTGCAGCATCCGCTGTCGGTGTACGAGTCGTTGCTGGAGGTGCGGGCATGAACCTGCAGCATGAGCGAATCGCCGCGCTGTGCGAGCAGATGAAGTTCGCGGGTCTTGCCACCGACTGGCCGGCGCTGGCCCAGCAGGCGGCCGACACCGAGGCGAGCTTCGCCGACTTCCTGGAGCGCGCGCTCAAGGCCGAGTACGAGGCGCGCCAGCAGCGCAAGCGCCAGACGCTGCTCAAGCTGGCGACGCTGCCGGCGGTCAAGACGCTCGAGCAGTACGACTTCGGCTTCGCCTCGGGCGCGCCGCGTAGCCAGATCATGGAGCTCGGCGGGCTGGGCTTCGTCGAGCGGGCCGAGAACGTGGTGCTGCTCGGACCCTCGGGCGTGGGCAAGAGCCACCTCGCCATCTCTCTGGCCTACCGGGCCGTGATGGCCGGCATCAAGGTGCGCTTCATCAGCGCGGCCGACCTGATGCTGCAGCTGGCCACGGCCCGCAACCAGGGGCGGCTGAACGAGTACTTCAACCGTGCGGTGATCGGGCCCAAGCTGCTGGTGGTCGACGAGATCGGGTTCCTGCCCTTCGGGCGCGAGGAGGCGAACCTGTTCTTCAACGTGGTGGCCAAGCGCTACGAGCGCGGCAGCATGATCTTGACCAGCAACCTGCCGTTCACGCAGTGGGCGGGCACCTTTGCCGACGACCAGGTGCTGGTCGCCGCGATGCTCGACCGGCTGCTGCACCACGCGCACATCGTGCAGATCACGGGCGAGAGCTGGCGACTGAAAGACAAGCGCCGAGCTGGGCACGCCCCGCTCGGCAAGGCATCGAAGAGCTGAATCGAACAGGAGTCGGGTGGGTTAGATTTACTCCGACGTTTCCACCGGAAGGTGGGTCAGAATTCAACCGGCGTTGACACCTAAGCGAAGCCCACGCGCTCAAGGAAGGATTTCTGTCGATCTGGGATCAGAAGACCCGCCCAGCAGCAGAAGCCGCCTGCGCGAAGTGGCAGGCCAATATTCCGACCGAATTGGCGGCCACGTTCAAGGACCTGACCACCGCCGTGCACAACTGGCACGACGAAATCTTCGCCTACTTCGAGCAGCCGATTACCAATGCCTATACTGAGTCAGTCAACCGAGTGGCCAAAGACATGAACCGCATGGGCAGGGGTTACAGCTTCGAGGTGCTTCGGGCGCGCATGCTCTACGACAAGAAGGCGCGCAAGGATGGCTCGGTTATCGAAACCGTGTTGGTCGATGACGACGACCCAATGACCACGGACTTCGTGTTCCAGCGGATGACCACGGCGGCAACGCGCAAGAAGAAGATCACGCGCGTGGTCGAGTACGGCCCCTATCTCCCGACGCTGGCGCGGCTACTCGAAGAGGGGTATTTCGAATAGTCCTCAGCCCATTGTGCAAGAGGCGGCGCTTCAGCCTGAATTTGTGATTCAGCCGATGAAGCATAGGTAAGAGGCCCAGCCACTACCCCGCGCAACAGGACAGTTGCTTTACGTCCTTGGTGAAGGTTTGTGCCGCGAGTTTCAGCCCCTCGACCATCGTCAGGTAGGGGAATAACTGGTCGGCCAACTCTCGCACCGTCATGCGGTTGCGAATCGCCAGTGCTGCGGTTTGGATCAGCTCGCCTGCTTCCGGGGCTACCGCTTGCACGCCGATCAGTCGTCCCGAACCGGCCTCCGAAACCAGCTTGATGAAACCGCGCGTGTCGAAGTTGACCAGCGCCCGGGGCACGTTGTCGAGCGTCAGCGTGCGGCTGTCGGTCTCGATACCGTCGTGGTGCGCTTCGGCTTCGCTGTAGCCCACGGTGGCGACCTGCGGGTCGGTGAACACCACCGCCGGCATCGCCGTCAGATCCAGCGTCGCGTTGCCACCCGTCATGTTGATTGCAGCGCGGGTGCCGGCCGCCGCCGCGACGTAGACGAACTGCGGCTCGTCAGTGCAGTCGCCGGCGGCATAGATGTGCGGCACGGTAGTGCGCATCGCGTGGTCGATGGTGATGGCGCCTTGCGCATTGACCACCACACCGGCCGCGTCGAGGTTGAGCGTGCGGGTGTTTGGGGTGCGGCCGGTGGCGAACAACAGCCGGTCGGCATGCAGTTCGCCGCGTTCGGTGGTGAGCACGAATTCCCCATCCTCATAGGCGACCTGGCTGGCCTGGGTGTGGTCCAGCACTTCGATGCCTTCGGCGCGGAACACGGCCGTGATGGCCTCGCCAATGGCGGGGTCTTCGCGAAAGAACAGTGTGCTGCGCGCCAGCATGGTCACCTTGCTGCCCAGCCGGGCAAAG
The DNA here is from genome assembly GCF_008039575.1 of Zeimonas arvi. GTDB lineage: Bacteria > Pseudomonadota > Gammaproteobacteria > Burkholderiales > Burkholderiaceae_E > Zeimonas > Zeimonas arvi. Next base: position 660,843 of record NZ_VDUY01000001.1, read on the forward strand.
GCCTGCGCGAGTTCGACGGCCACCACCGACGAGCCGATCACGGCCAGCCGATCGGGGATCGTGTCGCTGGCCAGCGCTTCGGTCGACGTCCAGAAGGGCGTGTCTTTCAAGCCCGGGATCGGTGGAATCGCCGGACTGGCCCCGGTGGCGATGAGGCAGCGGTCGAAACTCACCTCGCGCATCCCGTCGTCAGCGGTTGCCACGGTCAGCGTGTGCGCATCCTTGAATCGGGCATCGCCGCGCAGCACGGTGATGGTCGGGGTGCTCGTCAGGATGCCTTCGTACTTGGCGTGGCGCAGTTCATCGACGCGCCCCTGCTGCTGAGCCAGCAAGCGCTTACGCAGAATCTTCGGCGAGGCGGCGGCAATGCCGTCATCGAACGGACTCTCGCGACGCAGATGCGCAATGTGGGCAGCGCGGATCATGATCTTGGACGGCACACATCCGACGTTGACGCAGGTGCCGCCGAGAGTGCTGCGCTCGATCAGCGTCACACGCGCCCCTTGCTCGACGGCCTTCAACGCCGCCGCCATCGCCGCGCCGCCGCTGCCGATCACGGCCACGTGCAGTGCAGCCTCATCGTCCTCGCGCTTTGGTTCGCCGCCCAGCCGCTCTTGTGCATTGTTCAGCAGGTCGCTGGGTTGCCCCGGCGCATCGGCAAGCTGCGCTCGGTAACCGAGTGCGGATACCGCCGCGACCAGCGAGGTCACGTCCGCGGCGGTACCTACGCTGGCCTCAATCTCGGCCCGGCGCTGTGGGTAGGACACTGAGGCCGAACGCACGCCGGGCACCTTTTCCAAGGTCTGCTTGACGTGCTCGGCGCACGACCCGCAGGTCATGCCATCGATGTGCAGCGTGATCGCCTCGGTCATGAGCGTGTGCTCACTTCTTGACGGTAGACGGGTAGCCGGCGTTCTCGGTGGCTTTGGTCAACGCGGCCGGAGTGGTCTTGGCATCGTCGTAGGTTACCACCGCCTCCTTGGGCTCCCAGGTCACCTTGGCCTCGATGACGCCTTCGACCTTGGTCAGCGCCTTCTTGACCGTGATCGGACAGGTGGCGCAGGTCATGCTCGGCACCGACAGCGTGACGGTTTTGGTGGCGGCCCAGGCGGGAGCGCTGAGGGCAACGGTCAGAGCGAGCAATGCGACGAGTTTCTTCATGGCAATCTCCTTTCAGTAGAACAGGGGCATGAGGTAGGGGAACACGAGCGCGATCAGCACCAGGGCGGTGACGATCCAGAAGATCACCTTGTAGGCCGTCCGCACCTGGGGCACGGCGCATGCGTCGTCCGGCGCGCAGGCGCGAGCCGGCCGGAAGATGCGACGCCACGCGAAGAACAGCGCCACGAGCGCCACGCCAATGAAGATCGGCCGGTACGGTTCCAGCGCGGTCAAGTTGCCGATCCAGGCGCCGGAGAAACCCAGCGTGATCAGCACCAGCGGACCGAGGCAGCAGGTCGAGGCGAGGATGGCGGCGAGGCCACCGGCGGCCAGTGCACCGCGGCCGTTGCTGGGGTCTGCCATGTGAGGGATCTCCTTCCGAGACGTTGCGTGATGCGCTAAGGTTACTTCCGTAGTCAAGTACGGAGTCAAGCGCGATGGTGAACGATCCGCAAACACTGACCATCGGGGCTTTCGCCAAGGCCGCTGGGGTCAACGTGGAGACCATCCGGTTCTATCAGCGCAAGGGGTTATTGCCAGAACCAGGTCGGCCCGTCGGCAGTATTCGCCGCTACGGATCGGCGGACGTGGCGCGGGTGCGTTTCGTGAAATCCGCCCAGCGGCTGGGGTTCAACCTGGACGAAGTCGGCCAACTCCTACAGCTTGAGGACGGCACTCACTGCAGCGAAGCCGCCGAGCTGGCTGCGCTCCAGCTCACCGACGTGCGCACCAAGATGGCGGACCTGACGCGAATCGAAGCGGTGCTGTCACGGTTGGTCAACGAGTGCCATGCGCAGCGAGGCACTGTGTCGTGCCCGCTGATCGATTCTCTGCACGGGAGCTAGGCGCGTGGCTTAACCCGGTTTTCCGTTCCACTGCGCCTCAAACCCCAGTTCGAGCCGGGGGCAAGGTGACCTGCCACTGATTGTTTCCTTGCACCGACATGCGCCAGACAAAGCCCACACTGAAGGCTAAAAGCGCGTAAGCCTTGCGATACCAGAAACCTACCGAACGAGAGCTGTCAGACAAGAAGGGCTAGTGCGGTCTTCCCACACTAAAATCCGGATACCCTTTTTTTTTCGCCCAAGCGCGCCGCGGTTCGCTGCCCGCGCATCCTTACCTGGAGGACTCGCCATGAAAGACCTGCAGGAAGCCACCGAGCGCATCTGCGACCTGAAGGGCAGCCTGGTCGCGCTCGACGCGCTGGTCACCGCCATGCTCCACGAGCTGCCGGCCGAAACGCGCGCCCGGCTGGGCCAGATCTTCGCGCTGCACGCCGAGGTCGCGCGTACCGTGCTGCTGAACACGCCCACCTCCGAGCACACGATCGCTGCCTTCGAGCGCGACGCGCAGCGCACGTCGACCATGATCGAAGCCGGCTGAAGCGGAGCGAACCGTGTGCGGCCTGGCGCGGACCGGGCCGTGCTCGGAAGCACGGCCCGCGGAAGACCGGCTCAGCCGCCCGCGATCATCCGCGCGCCGAGCTTCTCGGCGACCTCGATGCCGTCGACGCCCGCCGACATGATGCCGCCGGCGTAACCGGCGCCCTCTCCTGCCGGGTAGAGCCCCGCCACGTTCAGGCTCTGGCAGTCCTTGCCGCGCGTGATCCGCAGCGGCGACGAGGTGCGGGTCTCCACGCCGGTCAGCACCGCGTCGGCCATCGCGAAGCCGGGAATCTGCCGCTCGAAGGCCGGCAGCGCCTCGCGGATCGCGGCCAGCACCTCGCCGGGCAGGCTTTCGTTGCCCGGCTCGGCCAGGTCGGTGAGCGTCACGCCCGGCTTGTACGAGGGCAGCACGTCACCGAACTCGCGCGCCACCGCCTTGCCGTGGCGACCGGCGACGAAGTCCCCGACCAGCTGGCCCGGCGCGCGATAGCCGCCGCCGCCCAGCACATAGGCGCGCGACTCCCAGGCGCGCTGGAAGGCGATGCCGTCCAGCGGCGACACCGGTCCGCTGGCGTTGCGGTCCTGCCGGTAGTCGTCCGGCGAGATGCCCACCACAATGCCCGCGTTGGCATTTCGCTCGGCGCGCGAGTACTGGCTCATCCCGTTGGTCACCACGCGCTCGGATTCCGAGGTGGCGGCCACCACGGTGCCGCCGGGGCACATGCAGAAGCTGTAGACGGAGCGACCGTTCTTCGCGTGGTGCACCAGCTTGTAGTCGGCTGCGCCAAGGATCGGATTGCCGGCGTTCGGCCCGAAGCGCGCGCGATCGATCAGGCCCTGCGGATGCTCGATCCGGAAGCCCACCGAAAAGGGCTTGGCCTCCATGAACACGCCGCGCGCCTGGAGCATCGCGAAGGTGTCGCGCGCGCTGTGGCCGAGCGCCAGCACGACGTGGTCCGTGCGGATCTGCTCGCCGCCGGCCAGCACGACGCCGCGCAGGTGGCGCGTGCGTCCCGCCTCGTCGGCCGGACCGTCCTCGAGCAGCAGGTCGGTCACCCGCGCCCCGAAGCGGATGTCGCCGCCCAGCGCGACAATCTCGGCGCGCATCTTCTCGACCATGCTGACCAGCCGGAAGGTGCCGATGTGGGGCTTGCCCACGTAGAGGATCTCCTCGGGCGCGCCGGCCTTCACGAACTCGTCGAGCACCTTGCGGGTCAGGTGGCGCGGATCGCTGATCTGGCTCCACAGCTTGCCGTCGGAGAAGGTGCCGGCGCCACCCTCGCCGAACTGCACGTTCGATTCGGGATTCAGCACGCTCTTGCGCCACAGCCCCCAGGTGTCCTTCGTGCGCTCGCGCACCGCCTTGCCGCGCTCGAGCACGATGGGGCACAGCCCCATCTGGGCCAGCACCAGCGCCGCCAGGATTCCACAAGGCCCGAAGCCGATCACCACCGGCCGCGGCCGCTGCGCGGCGTAGAAGTCGGCCGGCGCCTGCGCGACCAGGTGATAGCGGCTGTCCGGCGCAGGGCGCACGTGACGATCCTCGGCGAACCGGGCCAGCACCGCCGCCTCGTCGGCCACCTCGCAGTCGATGGTGTAGGTCAGCACGATCGCCGCCTTGCGGCGCGCATCGTAGTTGCGCCGGAAGACGGTGAAGCCGAGCAGGTCGACGTCGTCGACGCCCAGGCGCGCCGCGATCGCCGGGCGCAGCGCGTCCGGCGCGTGATCGAGCGGCAGGCGGAGTTCGGTGATCCTCAGCATCGCAGGCGGAATCGTCGGGAAAGGCATCGCATGGCCGCGATTCTGCCAGCTTGCCGACCCGCCCCGCTCGGGCGGCCAGGCGCCGGTCCTGCCGCGCTCAGGCGCCGGCCTTGCCGATCTGGTCCAGTTCGCGCTTCAGCGCCAGCCCGGCCAGCTTGGCCAGCGGCAGGGCCAGCATCAGCTCGATGCGACGCTTCAGCATCTTCGCGGCATCGGCGTGCGCGCGCGCCTTCTGCTCGTCGCCGCCCTCGACCGCCATCGGGTCGGGCACGCCCCAGTGCGCGGTCATCGGCTGGCCTGGCCAGACCGGGCAGACCTCGCCGGCTGCGTCATCGCAGACGGTGAACACGAAGTCGAACCCGGGCGCCCCCGGCTGCGCGAATTCGTCCCAGGACTTGCTGCGCAAGCCCTCGGTCGGAACCCGCCACTGCGCGAGCAGCGACAGCGCGAACGGGCTGACCTCGCCCTTGGGATGGCTGCCCGCGGAGAAGGCCTGGAAGCGGCCGCCGCCCATCTTGTTCATGACCGCTTCGGCGATGATCGATCGCGCCGAACTGCCGGTGCAGATGAACAGCACCTTGTAGATCTTGTCGCTCACTTTCCGCTCCGGATGAATCGGGTGTCGCTGGAGACGCGCTCGCCCTCGGCGTCATGCCCTGGCGCCCGGCGACCGCCAGCGGGCGGAACACCTGCAGCCGCGACGGTTGGGCGAGCGCGGCCAGCGCCCTCACCGCGGGTCGTCGCGCCTTGCGACGGACGCCTCGGTCACGAGGCCGCCCCGGCACCGGAGGCCGGCCGCCGCCCCCGCGCGGCAGCGGCCGCGTTCTCCGGCAGGGCCAGCGTGACCAGCCAGCAGGCGACGAGCATCAGCGCCGAGCCGGCCAGCGCCCAGAGCAGCCCGCCCCACTGGTACAGCAGCCCCGACATCAGCGTGCCGGAGAAGCGGCCCGCCGCATTGGCCGCGTAGTAGAAGCCGACGTCCTCGGCGGCCTTCTCCGAGCCCGCATAGGCCAGGATCAGGTAGGAGTGCACCGACGAATTCACCGCGAACGCGAAACCGAACACGCCCAGCCCCAGCACCACCACCCACTCCAGGTTCGGCGCCTCGAGCGCCACCGCGGCGGCCAGCGCGACCGGCACCAGCGCGAGCGCGGCCGACCACCACCGCGCGGCCGGCACCTCGCGGCTGAGGCCGTCAGCGCTTCGCCTGACGAGCGCTGGCGCGATCGCCTGCACCAGGCCGTAGCCGATCGTCCAGGCGGCGAGGAAACCGCCCACCATCGTGAAGGTCCAGCCCGAGGCGTAGAGGAAGACCGGCACGCCGACCACGAACCAGACGTCGCGCGCGCCGAACAGCGCCACCCGCGCGGCCGCCAGCAGGTTGATGCCGCGGTTCTTGGCGAACAGCTCGCGCACCGACTTCGAGGCCTTGCTCCTGCCCATCAGCCTGGGCACGAAGGCGATCACGCCGGCGAGCACGACGGCCAGCAGCGCGGCCATCGCCCACAGGGCGCCGCGAAAGCCGAGCAGCTCGAGCAGCAGACCGCCGAGAAAGAAGCCCACGCCCTTCATCGCGTTCTTGCTGCCGGTGAACCAGGCCACCCACTTGAACAGGGTGCCCGAGGCCTCGCCGGCGGTCAGCTTGATCGCCGACTTGCTCGCGGTCTTGGTCAGGTCCTTGGCCACGCCGCACACACCCTGGGCCAGCACCACCCAGGCCACCGACAGCGCAGCCGACCAGTCGGGCGAGAGCATGGACAGCAACAGGAAGCCGAAGATCTGCGTGGCCAGCCCCGCGGTGAGCATCCGCGCAATGCCGTAGCGGGTGGCCAGCCAGCCGCCGACCAGGTTGGCCAGCACGCCGGCGGCCTCGTACAGCAGGAACAGGAAGGCGAGCGTGAACGGCGAGTAGCCGAGACGGTAGAAGTGCAGCAGCACCAGCATCCGAAGCGCGCCGTCGGTCAGCGTGAAGCCCCAGTAGGCGGCGGTGACGATCGCGTAGTTGCGGGCGGCGGTGTTCACGTGCGGATGCCCTCCAGGATCAGATGCCCTCGTCCTGCACCAGGCAGGCCAGGTCGACCATCCGGCAGGCATAGCCCATCTCGTTGTCGTACCAGGCGTAGACCTTCAGCAGCGTGCCGTCGGTCACCATCGTGGACGGCGCGTCGACGATCGCGCTGCGCGTGTCGCGCGCATAGTCGGCGCTGACCAGCGGCCGCTCCTCGTAGCCGAGGATGCCGGCCAGCGGGCCGCGGGCGGCCTGCGCGAACAGCGCGTTCACTTCCTGCGGCGTCGTCGCGCGCTGCAGCTCGAACACGCAGTCGGTCAGCGAGGCATTGAGCACCGGCGCGCGCACCGCGTGGCCGTTCAGCTTGCCCTTCAGCTCCGGATAGATCAGCGCGATCGCGGTGGCGCTGCCGGTGGTGGTCGGCGCCAGGCTGAGCATCGCGCTGCGCGCCCGGCGCAGATCCTTGTGCGGGGCGTCGACGACGACATTGGTGTTGGTCGGGTCGTGGATCGTGGTGATCTGCCCGTGGCGGATGCCGATCGCCTCGTGGACCACCTTCACCACCGGCGCCAGGCAGTTGGTCGTGCACGAGGCTGCGGTCACGATCCGGTCGCGCGAGGGCTCGTACAGGTGGTCGTTGACGCCGACGACGATGTTCAGCACCTTGCCGACCTTGACCGGCGCGGCCACGATCACCCGCTTCGCGCCGCGATCGAGGTGGCCCCGGATCGTCTCCGGCGCCAGGAACTTGCCGGTGCACTCGAGCACCAGGTCCACGCCCAGGTCGCCCCAGGGGATGTCGCCGGGAGAGGCATGCGACGAGAAGGACAGCTTGCGATCGCCGACCCGGATCGCCGCATCGCCCTCGGCGGCGATGTCGGTCCGCCAGCGGCCCTGCACGCTGTCGAATGCCAGCAGGTGGGCAGTGGCCGCCGCGCCGCCCTTGATCTCGTTCAGGTGGGCCACCTCGAGGCGGTTGCCCGCACGCGGGTCGTCCGGGGGGCGCTCGGCCGCGCCGAAGGCGGCGCGCAGCGCCAGGCGGCCGATGCGGCCCATACCGTTGATGCCGACTTTCATGATCCGTTCGCTGTGGGCCGCCCGATCGGACACGGCCACGATGATTTCACGATCGTCGAATTGTCGAAGATGTCGATGACAGTTCGGTGACAAGGTGCCACCCCGGGGACTGCGGATTCCCGGTCACGGGGCGCCGGGTCATTCCGGCTTCGGATACCCCTCGGGATTCCCGCTCTGCCAGCGCCAGGCGTCGGCGCACATCCGCTCCAGGTCCAGCTCGGCGCGCCACCCGAGCAGCCGTTCGGCCTGCGCCGGGTCGGCATAGCAGGCCGCGATGTCGCCGGCCCGCCGGTCCACGATCCGGTACGGCACCGGCCGGCCGCTCGCCTTCTCGAAGGCGCGCACCATCTCCAGCACCGAGTAGCCGGTGCCGGTGCCCAGGTTCACGGTGAAGGCGCCGGACCGTGCGCGAACCCTGCCCAGCGCCGCCAGGTGGCCGCGGGCCAGGTCCACCACGTGGATGTAGTCGCGCACGCCGGTGCCGTCGGGGGTGGGCCAGTCGCCGCCGAACACCGACAGCTGCGGCAGCCGCCCCACTGCGACCTGGCTCACGAAGGGCATCAGGTTGTTCGGGATGCCGCGCGGGTCCTCGCCGATCAGGCCGCTCTCGTGCGCGCCCACCGGATTGAAGTAGCGCAGGATGCCGATGGCCCAGCGGGAATCGGACGCCGCCAGGTCGTTCAGCACGTGCTCGACCATCCACTTGCTGCGGCCGTAGGGATTGGTCGGGCCGGTGCGCGCGCCCTCGTCGATCGGCACCCGTTGCGGATCGCCGTACACGGTGGCCGACGAGCTGAACACGAAGCGGGTCACGCCGGTCTCGCCCAGGCAGCGCAGCAGCGTGGTGGTGCCGCCCACGTTGACGTCGTAGTAACGCAGCGGCTGCGCCACCGACTCGCCGACGGCCTTGAGGCCGGCGAAGTGGATCGCGGCGTCGACGCGCTCGCGCGTGAGCAGGTCCCTGAGCAGCGATTCGTCGCGCACGTCACCGACCACCAGCGGCGCCGGCTTGCCGGTGATGCGTTCGACGCGCTTCAAGGATTCGGGGCTCGAATTGGACAGGTCGTCGAGCACCACGACCTCGTGGCCCGCCCGCAGCAGCTCCAGTACCGTGTGCGAGCCGATGTAGCCGGCGCCGCCGGTCACCAGCACCCTGCCCGCCGATGGCTTCGTCATTGCCCTGCGCTCCTTTGCCAGTCCCGATTCGAGCCGCGAGTGTCGCACGCCGCATCGTCCGTACAATCGCCAGGATGGCTGAACCGAGCTGCTCGCCACTGGCCGCCTCGCGATTCTTCGTCGCGCTGCGCCCCGACGTCCTGGCCAGCGGGCGCCTGGGCCGGCTCGCGGCCGAGCTGGGCACCCGCTGCCGCGGAAGGCCGCTGGCCGCGCGCGACCTGCACCTGACGCTGGCCTTCATCGGCGAGCTGCCGCTCGCGGAGGGCGACCGGCTGGTCGCGCTGCTCGCCGGCCTGCCCGCGAAGCATCCCGGCTTCGCGCTCGACGAGATCGGCCGCTTCGGCCCCGCGCTGCTGTGGGCCGGCCCGAGCGAGGATCCGCCCTGGATCGCCCCGCTGGTCGATGCGGTGCGCGAGCGTCTGCGAGCCGGCGGCGTGCGCTTCGACGCGCGGGCCTTCAAGTCGCACCTGACGCTGGTCCGCAATGCCCGCGACCGCGCCGCGGTCGGCACCGCCATCGCGCATCTCGACCCGAAGCGCGCCCACCCTGTATCGACCTGGCGGCTGGCCGTGGGCGGCTCGCATCCGGAGCCGACTCCCGAGCGGCGCTACCTGTGGCGGCGGCTTCCGGACATCGAAGCGGCGGGCACCGAGCGCCGTCATCGTTCCGTCAAATGACCGTCATATTCTGGAAGACATCCCAAAGCGCAGGAATATCGCCGTGTCCGCCCGCATCCTGATCGTCGAAGACGAGCCCGCGATCCGCGAACTGCTCGCCGTGAACCTCCGGCACGCCGGCCACCTGGTCAGCGGCGTGGAAAGCGCCGAGGCCGCCCAGGCCCACCTCGACGCCACGGTGCCCGACCTGATCGTCCTCGACTGGATGCTTCCGGGCCAGTCCGGCATCGACTACGCCAGGCGGCTGCGCGCCGACCCGCGCACCCGGGAGGTCCCGATCCTGATGCTGACCGCCCGCGCGCAGGAGGGCGACACGCTGCAGGGCTTCGACGTGGGCGCCGACGACTACGTGACCAAGCCCTTCTCGCCGCGCGAGCTGCTGGCCCGCGTCCGGGCGCTGCTGCGCCGCGCCGCGCCCGAGACCGCCGAGGAGCCGATCGAGGTGGGCGGCATCCGGCTCGAGCCCGCGACCTTCCGGGTGTTCGCCGGCGAAGCCTCGCTGAGCCTGAGCCCCACCGAGTTCCGGCTGCTCCACTTCTTCATGAAGAACCCGGATCGCGTGCTCTCGCGCACCCGCCTGCTCGACAACGTCTGGGGCGACCACGTGTATATTGAGGAGCGAACGGTCGACGTGCACATCCGCCGGCTGCGCCTCGCGCTGCAGCCCACCGGGCACGACCGGCTGATCGAAACGGTTCGCGGCGGCGGCTACCGCTTCCTGCCCCGCTGACCCGCGCCGGCGCCTCCGGGCGCTGTTTCCCGGGACTCTCTTCTCGCGCCGACTTGGCCTTCTTTCTTCGATACCTGGTTGCGATCGCCGTCGTCCTGGCGATCGGCTCGCTGCTCTACCGCGCGGTATCGCCTGCCGCCGGCCTGTGGTGGATAGCGGGTGCCTTCGCGCTGCAGTCGCTGCTGTCGGCCTTCCACCTGGCCAGGGTCAATCACTGGGTCGCGCTGCCCCGTCAGCGCGAACTGCCGGGTGGCATCGGCCCGTGGCGCGGCGTCTTCGACCGCCTGGCCCGCTTCGTTCGCCAGGAGGCCGACACCCGCGCCGAACTGGCCGCCGAGCTCGAGCGGATCCACGCCGCGGTCGACCGGCTCTCAGACGGACTGGTGGTGCTCGACCGCTTCGACCACGTGGTCTGGAGCAACCTCGCCGCGCAGGAGCTGCACGGCATCTTCGGCACCCGGCGCCCGATCCACCACTTCATCCGCCAGCCCGAGTTCATCGCGATGCTGGCAGGGGGCGACGCGCCCGAGCCGGTGCGGCTCGCCCTGCCCGGCCGGCCCGGGCGGGTCTACGAGCTGAGGTTGCAGGGAGCCGAGCGCGACCAGCGCCTGCTGGTCACCCGCGACATCACCGAGCAGGCCCGGCTGGATGCGATGCGCAGCGACTTCGTGGCCAACGTGTCGCACGAGATCCGCACGCCGATCACGGTCATCTCGGGCTTCGCCGAAACGCTGCTCTCGCTGGACCTCGGGGAGGCCGAGCGCCGGCAGTACCTCGAATCCATCCTGCGGCAGAGCACCACGATGCAGCGCCTGGTGGAGGACCTGCTCACGCTGTCCACGCTGGAGGCCAGCATCGACCGGCCCCCCGACGAGCCGGTGGACATCCACGAACTGCTGAACGGCCTGCTCGACGAGGCCAAGGTGCTGTCCAGCGGACGGCACGCCTTCACGCTGTCGCTGGACGGCCCGCGCAGGGTCAGCGGCATCGCCGCGGAACTCGAGAGCGCGGCCCGCAACCTGCTGACCAACGCGATCCGCTACACGCCCGACGGCGGAACCATCGCGGCGAGCTGGGCGGTGCGCAGCGAGGAAGGCTGGCTCAGCGTGCGCGACACCGGGATCGGCATCGCTCCCGAGCACCTGCCGCGGATCGCCGAGCGCTTCTACCGGGTGGACCGGGGCCGCTCGCGCGAGACCGGCGGCACCGGGCTGGGCCTGGCGATCACCAGGCGGATCATGCTGCGCCATCAGGGCTCGCTGCACATCGCGAGCGAGCCGGGCAAGGGAAGCACCTTCTCGCTGCGGCTTCCGGCCGTGCGACTGCTGGCCGACTGAGGCCGCCCCCCAGAGGGCGCGGCCAGCGGCAGCCGGCCGCGCGCGGGCGTCAGCGCCGCGCGGCGATCCGGGCGACTTCCTCGGGGCTGGCGTGCCGCAGGTCCACGCCTTCGACCACGTTGACCACGTACTCGGCGATGTTGCGGGCATGGTCGCCGACCCGCTCGATCGACTGCACCACGAAGATCAGCGCCAGCGCCGCGGACACCGAGGTCGGGCGCTCGGCCATCACGGCCATCAGGTCGGCGATCAGCACGTCGCGCAGCTGGTCGACCTCGGCGTCGCGCTCGGCCAGCAGGCCGGCCACCGCGATGTCGTGGCGCACGAAGGCGTCGATCGCGGCGCGGACCATGTCCGACACCAGGTTGGCCATCTGCTCGATGCGATCGAGCGGAATCGGCGCGGCGCCGTTCTGCAGCTCGCGCGCCTTCATCGCGATCTTCTTGGCCTCGTCGCCGATGCGCTCGAGGTCGTTGTTGCTGTGGATGATCGCGATGATCTCGCGCAGGTCCACCGCGATGGGCTGCTGCCGCGCGATCGTCTGGTGGCAGCGCAGGTCGGACTCCATGTGAAGCTGGTTGACCCGGTTCTCGTCGGTCAGCACCTGCGCGACGATCCCCATGTCGCCCAGCCGCACCGCGTCGACCGCGCGCACGAACTGGCGCTCGACCAGACCGCCCATCGTGGTGACGACGCTGCGCAGCGCATCGAAGTCGGAATCGAATTTCTTGAGCGTGTGATCCAGGGGCATCTCTTTCTCCGTTCGCCGGCGCCGGGCGGTCAGCCGAAGCGTCCGGTGATGTAGTCTTCGGTCGCCTTCTTCTTCGGCTTCACGAAGATCTCGTCAGTCTGCCCGAACTCGATCAGCTCGCCGAGGTACATGTAGGCGGTGCAGTCGGAAATCCGCGCCGCCTGCTGCATGTTGTGCGTGACGATCGCGATCGTGTACTCGGACTTCAGCTCGTTGACCAGTTCCTCGATCTTGGCGGTGGAGATCGGGTCCAGCGCGCTGGTCGGCTCGTCGAGCAGCAGCACCTCGGGCTTGACCGCCACCATGCGGGCGATGCACAGGCGCTGCTGCTGCCCGCCCGACAGGCTCAGGCCGCTCTGGTCGAGCTTGGTCTTGACCTCCTCCCACAGCGCCGCCTTGCGCAGCGCCCACTCCACCCGCTCGTCCATCTCGGACTTGGACAGGCTCTCGTACAGGCGCACCCCGAAGGCGATGTTCTCGTAGATCGTCATCGGGAAAGGGGTGGGCTTCTGGAAGACCATGCCGACCTTGGCCCGCAGCAGGTTGACGTCCTGCTTGGGGTCGAGGATGTTGCGGCCGTTGAACAGGATCTCGCCCTCGGCACGCTGGCCGGGATACAGGTCGAACATCCGGTTGAAGGTGCGCAGCAGGGTGGACTTGCCGCAACCCGACGGCCCGATGAAGGCGGTGACCTTGTTGCGGGCGATGTCGAGCGACACGTCCTTCAGGCCCTGGAAGCGGCCGTAGAAGAAGGACAGGTCGCGGATCTGCAGCGCGGCCGGCACGTCGAGGGCAGATGCGCGGCTGGCGGCCGGGCGTGGGGCCGTCATCGGCGCGGGAGTCTGGACGGAGGCACTCATCGGATCGTTTCCATGGTCGTTCTCAGGCCTGCACCTTGCTGCGGAACAGCACGCGGGCGGAGATGTTGATGCCGAGCACGATCAGCGCGATCAGCGCGGCAGCGCCCCAGGCGAGCTGCTGCCAGTCCTCGTAGGGGCTCATCGCGAAGTTGTAGATCACGACCGGCAGGTTGGCCATGGGCTGGCTCATGTCGGTGCTGAAGAACTGGTTGTTCAGCGCGGTGAAGAGCAGCGGCGCCGTCTCGCCGATGATCCGGGCGACCGCGAGCAGCACGCCGGTGATCACGCCGCCGCGCACCGCGCGCAGGGTGACCGCCAGGCTCACCTTCCAGCGCGGGGCACCCAGCGCGAACGCGGCCTCGCGCAGGCTGCCCGGCACCAGCTTGAGCATGTTCTCGGTGGTGCGCACCACCACCGGGATCGCGATCAGGCTGAGCGCCAGCGAGCCCGCCCAGCCCGAGAAGTGCTTGACCGTGGCCACCGCGATCGCATACACGAACAGGCCGATCACGATCGACGGCGCCGACAGCATGATGTCGGTCACGAAGCGGGTGACGGCCGCGAACTTCGACCGGGCGCCGAACTCCGCCAGATAGATGCCGGCCAGGATGCCGATCGGCGTGGACACCAGCGTGGCGAAGCCCACCATCATCAGGCTGCCGACGATGGCGTTGGCCATGCCGCCCCCGGGGCTGCCCGGGGCCGGCGTGGAGGCCAGGAAGAAGTCGGCGTTGAAGGAGCTCAGGCCGTTGTAGAACAGCGTCCAGAGGATCCAGAACAGGCCGATGAGGCCGGCGGCCATCGACACGTAGGAGAAGGCCAGGCCGAGCCAGTTCGTCAGCTTTCGACGGGTGTAGATTCCGCGGCTCACGATCGGCTCCTCAGTGGCCCGCGCGCGCGGTGCTGCGGTCGGTGAGCCACTTGGCGCCGATCAGCACGATCACCGTGATCACGAACAGCAGCAGGCCGAGCGCGAACAGGGCCGGGATGTGCAGGACCGGGTCGGCCTCGGCGAACTCGTTGGCCAGCGTGGAGGCAATCGAGTTGCCCGGCGCGAACAGGCTGGAGGCCAGCCGGTTGGCGTTGCCGATCACGAAGGTGACCGCCATGGTCTCGCCCAGGGCGCGCCCCAGGCCGAGCATGATGCCGCCGATCACGCCCACGCGGGTGTAGGGCAGCACGATGTTGCGGATGACTTCCCAGGTGGTGCAACCCAGGCCGTAGGCGGACTCCTTGAGCACCGGCGGCACCGTCTCGAACACGTCGCGCATCACCGAGGCGGTGAACGGGATCACCATCAGCGCCAGCACCATGCCGGCGGTGAAGATGCCGATGCCCAGCGGCGGGCCCGAGAAGATCGGCAGGCCGGTGGCGCCGAGCAGCGGCTGCACGTATTCCTGCAGGATGGGGGCCAGCACGAACAGGCCCCAGAAGCCGTAGATGATCGACGGGATGCCGGCGAGCAGCTCGATCGCGGTGCCGAGCGGCCGGCGCAGGGAACGCGGGCAGGTCTCGGTCAGGAAGACCGCGATGCCGAAGCTGATGGGCACCGCGAACAGCAGCGCGATCGCCGAAGTGGCCAGCGTGCCGTAGATGCCGATGACCGCGCCGTAGACGTCGTCGGTCGGGCTCCAGGTGGTGCCCCACAGGAAGGACGGACCGAACTCGCGCAGCGCCGGCCAGGCCTCGATGAACAGCGAGACGAGGATGCCGAGCAGCACCAGCAGCACGAGCGCGGCGAACGAGAAGGTGACCCAGCCGAAAAGACTGTCCTGCGCGGCGAAGCGCCTGACCCGCTTCGCGAGCGCCTGCTGCGCGGCCTGCGCGGCGTCGACTTCACCGGACGACGGAGCGCCAAGCCCGGTCGCCGAAGTGCTTGCCGTGGTGCCCATCGGTTTCTTCATCCCGCAATCTTGACAAGAAAACGGGCGGCGTGGCCAGTTTCGACCAACGCCGCCGTTCCGGGAGCCCGAGCCGCGGCCGGATCCGGGCTTGCGCCCGGGTCTGGCCGGCCCCGGAAGCCGGACCTCAGTCGCCCATCACGGGCTTGCCCGAGGCGTCGCGGATCTGGGACCAGGAGGCCTCGATCTGCTTGACCACGTTGGCCGGCAACGGCACGTAGTCGAGCTCGGCGGCCATCTTCTGGCCGTTTTCGAGCGACCACTTGAAGAACTTCAGGGACTCGGCCGAGCGCTGCGGCTTGTCGGCGGTCTTGTGCATCAGGATGAACGAGGCCGAGGTGATCGGCCATGCGTCTGCGCCAGGCTGGTTGTTCAGGTTCACGCCGAAACCGGGCGCCGCGTTCCAGTCGGCGTTGGCGGCCGCAGCGGCGAAGGTCTTCTCGTCAGGCTGGACCGCCTTGCCGTCGCGGTTGACCATCGCCGCGTGCGTCATCTTGTTCTGCTTGGCGTAGGCGTACTCCACGTAACCCAGCGAGCCCTTGATCTTGGTGACGCTGGCGGCCACGCCCGCATTGCCCTTGCCGCCGAGGCCGACCGGCCAGTTGACCGTCTTGCCGGCGCCGACCTTGTCCTTGAACTCGGGCGAAACCTGGGCCAGGTAGTCGGTGAAGCCGGCGGTGGTGCCCGAGGAATCCGAGCGATAGACCAGGGTGATCGCGGTCGAAGGCAGCTTCACGCCGGGGTTCAGCGCCGCGATGGCGGCGTCGTCCCACTTGGTGATCGCGCCGCGGTACATGTCGGCCAGCACCTTGCCGGTCAGCTTCAGCTGGCCGGGCTGCACGCCTTCGAGGTTCATCACCGGCACAATGCCGCCGATGATCGCCGGGAACTGGACCAGGCCGTTCTTCTCGAGGTCCGCGCCCTTCATCGGGTCGTCGGAGGCGCCGAAGTCGACGGTCTTCGAGTTGATCTGCTTCACGCCGCCGCCCGAGCCGATGGCCTGGTAGTTCAGGGCGTTGCCGGTGGCGGCCTTGTAGGCCTCGGCCCACTTGGCGTAGATCGGGGCCGGGAAGGTGGCGCCGGCGCCGGTGATGTCGGCCGCCTGGGCGGAAATCGTGGCGGCGGCGAACAAGCCACCGGCCAGCACGGAGATGATCGTCTTCATGAAGCGTTCCCTCTGGAGGTTGGGAGAATCGACATGTGAAGACTAAGGGCGGCGGATGACAGTTCGGTTACAGCTGCAACCGTCCACGCCGCACCCTGACCCGGGAGCCGGCAACGCTCGCCGATGCCGCGAGCAAGCCGCATTCACGAAGCGGGCCGGGACCGCGGCCCTCGTTGGCGCCGCGATCCCGGCAGGGAATCAGGCGGCCGACGCGAAGCGCTCCAGATGCTGGTCCACGTCGCCGAACTGCTGGGCGATCATGGTCAGCCGCTTGAAGCTGTGTGCCACCTTCATTTCCTGCGTCATGCCCATGCCGCCGTGCAGCTGGATGGCTTCCTGGCCCACGTGACGGCAGGCGTCGGACACCTTGATCTTGGCCGCCGACACCACACGCCGGCGTTCGGCGGCGTCGATCTCGCCGCGCGCGGCGGCGTCGACCCTGGCGGCCGCCAGCAGGCAGATCGAGCGCGACTGCTCGGCGCTGATCCGCATGTCGACCATCCTGTGCTGCAGGACCTGGAAAGTGCCGATGGGCACGCCGAACTGCTTGCGGGTCTTCAGGTACTCGAGCGTGGTCTCGTTGGCGAAACGCATGGCCCCGACGGCCTCGCAGCAGGCCAGCACGGTGGCGAAGTCGACCGCCTCGTCGATGGCCGGGAAGGCCCGGCCGGCCTCGCCGAGCAGCGCGTCGGCAGGCAGCTTCACGCCGGTGAAGCTCACCTCCGCCGCGCGCAGGTTGTCGATGGTCCGGTAGGTCTTCATCGAGACGCCGGCCGCCTTCGGGTCCACCACGAACAGGCTGAGGCCCGCTTCGTCGGCGGCGCCGCCCGACGTGCGCGCCGACACGATGAGCCGGTCGGCCATCGGGGCGTGCAGCACGACCACCTTCTCGCCGTCGAGCTGCCAGCCCTCGCCGGCCTTGCTCGCCTTCAGCTCGACCTGCGACAGCGTGTAGCGCGCGGTGCGCTCGGTGTGCGCGAACGCGAGCTTCGTGGAGCCGTCGATCACGCCCGGCAGCAAAGCCTCGCGCTGCGCGGCGCTGCCGGCGTTGGCGACCAGCCGGCCGCCCAGGACCGTGGACAGGAATGGCTCGACCACCAGGCCGGCGCCGATGGCCTCCATCGTGGCGATCAGGTCGGTGGCGCCGCCGCCGAAGCCGCCATCGGCCTCGGAGAACGGGATCATCAGCAGGCCCATTTCCGCCAGGCTGCCCCAGACCTCTGGGCTCCAGCCCTCGGCCGACCCGACGATCTTCTTGCGCGACTCGAAGTCGTAGCTCTTCTCGACCAGCCGGCCGACCGCGTCGGCGAGCTGCTGCTGTTCCTGCGTGTACTGGAAGTCCATGATCAGAGTCCGAGTGACATCTTGGCGATGATCCCGCGCTGGATCTCGTTCGAGCCGGCGTAGATCGAGGTCTTGCGGAAGTTGAAGTAGCGCGCCGCGATCGAGCCCATGAAGTCGTCGAAGCCGTCGTAGTCAACCGGCCTGAAGCTCTGGGCCATCGGGCCGGCCACCTGCATCAGCAGCTCGGTGATCGCCTGCTGGATCTCGGTGCCCTTGATCTTCAGCATCGACACGTCGGCGCCGATCTGGCCGGTGCGGCGCATCTCGTCGACGAACTTCAGGTTGGTGATCTCCAGCGCCATCAGCTCGACCTCGACGCGACTCACCTTGTCTCGAAAGCGCGGATCCTCGATCAGCGGCCGGCCATTCTTGGTCGTGCGCGCGGCCATGTCCTTGAGCTTGAGCATCTCGCGCTTGGAGGCGCCGATCCGGCCGGTGTTCAGGCGCTCGTGGCCGAGCAGGTACTTGGCCACGGTCCAGCCCTTGTTCTCCTCGAAGACCAGGTTCTCGACCGGCACCTCGACGTCGTCGAAGAAGACCTCGTTGACCTCGTGGCCCTCGTCGAGCAGGATCAGCGGCCGAACGGTGATGCCCGGCGTCTTCATGTCGATCAGCAGGAAGCTGATGCCTTCCTGCTTCTTGGCCACCGTGCTGTCGGTGCGCACCAGGCAGAAGATCCAGTCGCCGTAGTGGCCCAGCGTGGTCCAGATCTTCTGGCCATTGACCACGTAGTGGTCGCCGCGGCGCTCTGCGCGCGTCTTGAGCGAGGCCAGGTCGGAGCCGGCACCCGGCTCGGAGTAGCCCTGGCACCAGAAGTCGTCGCAGTGGTAGATGCGCGGCAGGAAGCGCTTCTTCTGCGCCTCGGTGCCGAACTTCAGCAGCACCGACGCGCACATCGTGGGGCCGAAGGGCGCGATCGGGGGCGCGCCGGCGTAGGCGTACTCCTCCTCGAAGATGTAGCGCTGGACCGGCGACCAGTCGGTGCCGCCCCATTCCACCGGCCACGAGGGCGCGAGCCAGCCCTTCCTGGCGAGGATCTTGTGCCAGCGCACCAGGTCCTCTTTCGACAGCTCTTCGTAGTTGAGCACCTTCTCGCGCAGCTCGGGCGGAATGTTCGCCTGCAGCCAGCCCCGCACTTCGTCGCGGAAGGCGAGCTCGTCGGCGGTGTAGTTCAGGTCCATGACGTCTCCAGCGTTCGGTTCGCCCGAGAGTTTAACGCGGAGGCCCTGCCGGCTAACGCGGAGGCCCTGCCGGCGCCGGCCGGGGCTGCGCCCGTCGTCCGGCTATCTGACCAGTTTCAAGCCAGCCTTCACCACCTGGCCGTCGGCGATCTCGCGGGCCACCAGCGCCAGGCCGGCCACCCTGACCTCGTCGCCCTCGACCAGCCGCGGGGCCAGGCTGCGCATGGTCTCGTCGAGGCTCTTGTCCGCGTAGTCAGCCGGGGCCTCGCAACCGTAAGCCGCGCAGACGTCGGCAAAGCCGGCCGAGCCATCGAGCACGAAATCGCCCCAGGCTGCCCGGCGCACCGCGGCCTCGACCCGGGTGAACATCTCGGACAGGCGATCGACCTCGTGATCGGGCGCGACCAGCATGACAACGTCCTGCGGCTGCAGCGCGCCGGCCTCGGCGCCGTCCATCAGCCTGGATTCGCGCAAAACGCCGACCACCCTGACCCCGGGCGGAAAGATCAGGGATTCGAGCGCGACGCCAGCCAGCGACGAGCGCTCGCCCACCGGGAACTCGAGCACTGCAAGCTGGTCGTTGGACAGCGTGGGCCGCACCTGCGGCTCGTCGCGCGGCGGCAGTCCCACGCCGAATCGACGCGCCGCGAGGGGCACCGAGGCGCCCTGCAGGACCAGCGAGCTGAGAACCACCACGAAGGCCACGTTGAACAGCAGCTTGGCGTCCGGCACGCCGGCCAGCAGCGGGAACATGGCCAGCACGATCGGCACCGCGCCGCGCAGCCCCATCCAGCCCATGAAGCCGACCTCGCGCGGCGCGAAGGCGAAGGGCTTGAGGCAAAGCCAGACGGCGGCTGGCCGGGCCACGAACATCAGGAAGGCCGACACCAGCAGCGCCGCCACCACGATCGCCGGCATTTCGGACGGGCTGACCAGCAGGCCCATCAGCAGGAACATGCTGGATTGCGCGAGCCAGGCCATGCCGTCCATGGCCTTGAGCAGGTTCTCGCCGGCGCGGCGAATCCGGTTGCCCACCACCAGCCCGACCAGGTACACCGCGATGAAACCGCTGCCGCCGACCAAGTTGACCAGTGCGAAAGCCGCCACCCCGCCCGAACAGAGCAGCAGCGCCGACAGGCCCTCGCCCACCTGCGCCCGCTTCATGATCCAGGCCATGACGCGGCCGAGCAGCAGCCCCAGCACGATGCCCAGGCCGAACTGCATCGCGAGCTGGGACAGCAGGTCCGCCAACCCGAAGGTCTCCGGCATCATCAGCGCCTGGATCATCAGCGTGGTCAGGAAGATCGCCATCGGATCGTTGACGCCCGATTCGATCTCCAGCGTGTTGGCCACCCGCTCGTTCAGCCGGGTGCCGCTGGCGCGCAGCAGCGCGAACACCGCGGCTGCGTCGGTGGAGCCCACGATGGAGCCGAGCAGCAGGCCCAGGCGCCAGTCGATGCCGAGCACCCAGGCGGCGAACAGCCCGACCGGCACCGCGGTCAGCAGCACGCCGGCCGTAGCCAGCACCAGCGAGGGCCTGAGCGCGATCCGGAAGGTGGCGAGCTTGGTGCGCAGGCCGCCGTCGAGCAGGATGATCGCCAGCGCCAGGTTGCCCACGAAGAAGGTGGTGCTGTAGTTGCCGAACTGGATGCCGCCGATGCCGTCCTCGCCGGCCAGCATGCCCACCACCAGGAAGACGACCAGGAAAGGAATGCCCTGGCGCGACGAAACGGCGCCCAGCAGGATGCCGGCGAACATGACCAGCGCGCCGGCCAGCAAGACCTGGTTGACTGCGTCCATGCAGCGAGATTCGAGGAGAGGCGGAACGGCCGGTGAGGCGGCCGCGGGAGGGGAGGCCGGAACGCCGGCCGGTTTTCAGAATATCAAACCGGATGTCCGCGAGACGATTTCGCCGGGGAATCCGGACGCGCAGTGACCGCGCCGTGACCCTGACGTGACCCGCGCGGCGGAGGATCGAGGCTCCACCCCGCGGGAGAACGACATGACCGCATTCCTCTCACTGCTGGCGGCCGCGCTGATCGCATCGGCCGGCGCCGACGCTGGCCGCGAACCGGCGCCGCCCGCGCCCGTGCCGGCCGGGCAGCCCGCCGGCGACCAGGCGCCCGGCCTGATCACGCCTTTCGACGCCTGGGCCGGGCTGGACCCGGAACTCGTTCGCCTGCCCGGCGCCGCCGGCCCGGTGGATCCCTCGGCCGGTACGACCTAGCCGCGCCGCCAGGCGTGAAAGCGCTCGACCCAGCGCAGCAGGCGCTGCGGCGCGTGCGCGCGCTTCCACGCGCCGGCCGCGTACTTGTTGGCCTCGGCCATCGTCGGGTAGACGTGGATGGTGCCCAGGATCCGGTCGAGCCCGATCCCGTGCTTCATGGCCAGCACGTACTCGGCGATCAGCTCGCCCGCGTGGGCCCCGACGATGGTCACGCCCAGGATGCGATCCTTGCCCGGCGCGGTGAGCACCTTCACGAAGCCCTGCGCCTCGCCGTCTGCGATCGCCCGATCCAGGTCGTCGATGCCATAGACGGTCACCTCGTGCGCGATGCCCCGCGCGCGCGCCTCCTGCTCGTTCAGCCCCACCCGCGCCACCTCCGGGTCCACGAAGGTCGCCCAGGGAATCACCGAGTAGTCGGCGCGGAATTTCCGGAACGGATCGAAGAGCGCGTTGACCGCCGCGTACCAGGCCTGGTGAGCGGCCGCGTGGGTCAGCTGATACGGTCCGGCGACGTCGCCGGCGGCATAGATGTTCGGGTAGTTGGTCTGCAGGAAACCGTTGGTCTCCACCGTCCGGCCGGCGCGCACGCCCAGGGACTCCAGGCCGAAGCCCTCCAGGTTGGCGGTCCGCCCCACGGCCACGAGCACCACGTCGAAGGGAATCCGCAGTTCGGCATCGCCATCCCGCGCCACCAGGGTCTTCCCGTCCTGCCCGATCTCGAAGCGCGCGGCGGCGTGGCCGGTCAGCACGCGGATGCCCTCCTCGGCAAAGCGCCGCGCCACCAGCTCGGACACCTCCGCATCCTCGCGCGACAGCAGGCGCGGCTGCATCTCGACCAGCGAAACCTGCGAACCGAATCGCGCGAAGGCCTGGGCGAGCTCGCAACCGATCGGGCCGCCGCCGAGCACCAGCAGGCGCTTCGGCAGCTCGCGCAGATCCCAGAGGGTGTCCGAGGTCAGGAAGCCCACTTCGTCGAGACCGGGAATCGGTGGCACGGTCGGTCGTGCGCCGGTCGCGATCACGATGCTGCGCGTGCTCAGGCGCTGCACGCCACCGTCGCGCCCCGTGACCTCGACCTCCCAGGGCGACACGATCCGGGCGTTGCCCTCGATCACGTCCACCCCCAGCCCGGTGTAGCGCTCCACCGAGTCGTGCGGCTCGATCTGCCGCACCACGCGCCCCACACGGGCCATGACCTCGGCGAAGTCGAGCTCGGCCTGCGCGTCGCGAATCCCGAACTCCCTCGCGCGGCCGATCTGCGACAGGAGCTTCGCGGAGCGGAGCAGCGCCTTGGACGGCACGCATCCGGTGTTCAGGCAGTCGCCGCCCATCCGGTGCCTCTCGACCAGGGTCACTTTCGCGCGCACCGCGGCGGCGATGTAGGCGGTGACCAGACCCGCCGATCCCGCGCCGATGACCACCAGGTTGCGATCGAAACGGCGCGGGCGCTGCCAGCGGGCATACACCCGGCGGGCCTGCGCGACTTCGACGAGCTTGCGCGCAAGCAGCGGAAACAGGCCCAGCAGCGCGAAGGAAAGCAGCAGGCCGGGCGAGACGATGCCCGCCACCGAATCGATGCTCGCCAGGCGGGTGCCGGCATTCACGTAGACCAGCGTGCCGGGCAGCATGCCGAGCTGGCTGACCCAGTAGAAGGTGCGAGCGCGCAGCGGGGTGAGCCCCATCAGGAGGTTCACCGCGAAGAAGGGGAAGAGCGGCACCAGCCTGAGCGTGAGCAGGTAGAACGGGCCGTCCTTCGCGATGCCCTCGTTCACCGCGCGCAAGCGCCCCCCGAAGCGCGACTGCACCCAGTCGCGCAGCAGCGTTCGCGAGGCGAGAAAGGCGAGCGTGGCGCCGATCGTGGACGCGAACGACACGATCAGCAGGCCCCAGCCAAATCCGAAGACCGCGCCGGCGGCCAGCGTCATCACCGCGGCGCCGGGCAGCGAGAGCGCGGTGACCGCCACGTACGCGAGGAAGAATGCCGCCGCCGCGGCCAGTGGCCTCGCGGCCCGCCAGGCCTCGAGCCGGTCCTGCTGCGAAGCGATCGACTCCAGGCTCAGGAATCGATCGAGGTCGAGCCAGAAGTACAGGACAAGCCCGGCAGCGATCGCAAGGATCACCGCCCGGCGGCGCGGAGTCACCGACCGGGCCGGCCCTCCTGCCGGCCGATTGACCCGGTCCGGCGGCGCGCCGCCCCGCGGATCCGTCACGCCGCCCTGCCCGGTTCGCGCGCAGGCAGCCGCCGAGACGGCTCGCGCATCAGGACGAACTCCTCGGCGGCGGTGGGATGCACCGCGATCGTCCGGTCGAAGTCGCGCTTGCTGGCGCCGCAGGTCAGCGCCACCGACAGGCTCTGCACGATCTCCGGCGCATCGGGTCCGAGCATGTGGACACCGAGCACGCGCCCGCTCAGGCCGTCGGCAATCAGCTTCATGTAGCTGCGCTGCTGGCCGCCCACGAAGGCGGTCTTCATCGGCCGGAACTCGGACTCGTAGACGTCCACCGGGCCGAGCTCGACGGCCTGCGACTCGGTGAGGCCCACTGTCCCGATGGGCGGGTCGGTGAACACCGCGGCCGCGACGACCCGGTGGTCGACGCGGGCCGGGCTGGCGCCGAACTCGGTGTCGGCGAAGGCGCGTCCCTCGGCAATGGCCACCGGCGTGAGGTTGCGGCGATTGGTGAGGTCGCCGATCGCCCAGATGCCCGGCACGGTGCTCCGGCTGTCGTGGTCCACCACGACGGCGCCGAAGCGGTCGGTGGCCACCCCCGCCCGGTCCAGCCCGAGGCCCGCGGTGTTCGGCCGTCTTCCGGTGGCATTGAGCACCGCGGCCGCGGCGAGCACCGATCCGTCGAGGCGCTCGACCTCGAACCCGCTCGCCACCTTGCGCAGCGATGCGAAGCCCGCGCCCGAAGCGATCGCGACGCCGCGCGCGGCCAGCGCGTCCGCGAGCCGCCTGCGCAAGTCCGCGTCGAAGCCGCGCAGCGGCAGCACGTCGCGAAAGGCCAGCGTCACGCGCGCCCCGAGCCCGGCGAGGATGCTGGCGAATTCCACCGCGATGAAGCCCCCGCCGATCACCAGCAGCGACTCCGGCACTGTGGTCAGGTCGAGGACCTCGTTCGAGGTCATCGCCAGCTCCAATCCGGGAAAGGCGTCGGCGGCGGGCCGCCCGCCGGTGGCCAGCAGGATGCGCGGCGCGCGGAGCACCTCGCCGTTCACCTCGACCTCGCCCGGCCCCTTCAAGCGCGCCCAGCCGGCCCGGCGCTCGACGCCGGACCCGGACAGCAAGTTGCGATAGATCCCCTCGAGCCGGTCGATCTCGGCCGCCTTGGCCGCCGCCCAGTCCGACATCTCGAATCGGCCGCCGGCATCCCGCCAGCCGTAGCCGCGCGCCTCCTCGAAGGCCTGAGAGAAGCCGGCGGCATACATCATCAGCTTCTTCGGCACGCAGCCGCGGATCACGCAGGTGCCGCCGACCCGATCGCCCTCGATGACCAGCACCTTCGCGCCATGCGCGGCGGCGCGGCGCGAAGCGGCCACGCCGCCCGAGCCGGCGCCGATCGTGATCAGGTCGTAGTCCTTGTCCATGTCCATCCTCTGCACCGAGTCGGATCAAGCAGTTCGCGCGCCTGCCTGCGGATCGCGCAGCCCGCGCGACTTTCGGCGCAGTGTCTCAGAAATGCCGAAAGCCGCGCGACCCTGAAGGCCGCGCGGCTTTCGAATCGGTGACCGGAGGAGGTCAGGCCGAGAAGGCCGGCCCGATCGGGTTGCGAATCTCGGCGCCGGCCTGCACTTCGGCGCGCGTGAGCGAACTCGCCTTCTCGTAGGCCGGGTTCACCTGGACCGGGCCCGCGCTCGACTGGATCAGGAAGGGCTCGGCATTGCCTGCCGGCGCGGCCGAGGTCTGCGCGGGCGCCACCACGCCGGCGCCGACCGAACCGGTGACGACCGGGTAGTCGGTCTCGATCAGCTGGGCATTGGCGCCAGCGGCACCGAGGGCGAAGACGGCGGGAACCAGGATGCGTGCGAACTTGATCATGACGTGCTCCTTGAAGCTTTGGTCGGGTCGACAGCACCGCGCTGCCGATGACTGAAGTCTGGGATCACGAATTCACGCAGGCGTTGCCCGGCCGTGACGATTGGGGATCGAGAAGATAACGAAATCGTCTCGATCGCGGGCTGGCGCTCGCGTGAAGACCTGGTGCCGGAGGCGGGAATCGAACCCGCACGCCCTTTCGGGCACCGGATTTTGAGTCCGGCGCGTCTACCAGTTCCACCACTCCGGCAAGGAGCGCCGAGCGAGACGCACGGCGAAGCGGACCCGCATTATCTGCAATCGCCCGGCCGCCGGCAAACGGCCGCTCCGGGTCAGGCCCGCAGCACGCATTTCTCGTACAGGCCCAGCATCCGGCCGTCGGGATCGTACCGGGCCTTCAGCGCCGCGTAGGCCGGCATCGAATAGGCGCGCGCGAACGCCTCGGGCGTGAAGAAACTGTCCGAATAGAGCGACTTGATGCCGCCCAGCCGCATCACCTCGCGCTCGACCAGCCGATTGAAGTGACCGGCCTCGCGCGGCGAGCCGGTCTCGACCACGTCCCAGAATCCGAAGTTCACGTAGCGCAGGCCGGGCTCGAGCGGATACAGCGTGAAGCGGCGCCCGCCCTCCGCCGGGCGGATCGGGCAGATCCACACCGGCAGGATGCCGATCTCGCGCAGCAGGAAGTCGAGAAACCCGGCTGCCCGGTCCAGGGGGATATCGACGTCCTGGATCACCGACTCGGTGAAGCGCCCGCGCAAGCGGGCCAGCGCGCGCGTGATCCCCAGCCGGGCGTTGGCCCGCATCACGCGGGTGTAAAAGCGCGAGTTCAGCCGCTTGCGCCCGAGCAGCCGCCGCACCACCGGGTTCTGCGCGCCCAGGCTCCTGGAGCACCAGAACCAGTCGGTGTCCCAGCGCCACAGGTAGTCGTGAACACCCAGGTAGTCGGTCTCCCGCTCGCGCAACGAGCGCCAGTAGATCCGCTCGAAGCCGTAGTCGCTGGTCCAGGGCGCCTCGCCGACGAAGCGGCCAGCGCTCAGCACCAGGTCCGTGCCGGAGAAGACCACGCCATCGACGAAATCCGCGTCGCCGTCGCATTGCCTGGCCAGGTCGTCGAAGAAGGCGCGCTGGCCGGCGTGGCGACGGTGCTCGACCCGCACGAAGGGCCGGACCGGAATCGTCTTCAGCTTCAGCCGGACCGCGTAGCCGAGCGTTCCGTAGGAGTTCGGGAAACCGAAGAACAGGTCGTCGTGCGCGTTGTCGGGCGCGCAGGCGACGACGCTGCCGTCGGGCAGGAGCACGTCGAAGTCGATCAGCGTGTCGTGGACCAGCCCCTGCCGGAACGAGGTGGCCTCGATGGCGACCCCGGCCACGGCCCCCCCCACGGTGATCGTCTTCAACTGCGGCACGACCGCAGGCATCACCCCGTGAGGCAAGGTCGCGTCGACCAGCGACTCGTAGCGGATCGTCCCCTCGACGTCGACCCAGCCCGCGGCCGGGTCGATGTCGAGCACGTGCGTGAACTCGTCGAGGTCGAGCCGCCGCTTCGGCCCGGCTGCCCGGTCGCGAAAGAGATTGGACGTGCGCTTGGACAGGCCCAGCGGCGCCGCCTGCCCTGCGCCGTCGCCCCGCAGACTCGCGACGACCCGTGCCAGCCGCGCCTGGTGGGCCTCGCGCGCCGGCTGCCCGGCTCGCGGCTCCCGCGCTGCGCGGCCGGTGCCCTCCCGCTCACGGCCAGGGGCCCTTCGCTCAGCGTCCACGGCCGTCCCCTCGGGCATCGCCGGCGCCCGCATGGAGGAAAGCACGCGCCATCGGGTAGCCGTCGCGCGTGACGTTGCCCTTGCTGAACACGATCTGGAACAGGTGCGTGTAGCCGGCGGGCGAACGGAACATCTCTGCGCAGCCGATCAGGTAGGTCAGCCAGATCCGGCGGAACCGCTCGTCGAAGCGCGCGGCGTCGAGCGCGCGTATCGCGTGCCAGTGGCGCTGGAAGCGCCCGGCCCAGGCGTCCAGCGTCAGCGCGTAGTGCCGGCGCAGGTTCTCGATGTCGAGGATCTCCAGCCCGCAGCGCTCCATTTCGACGATCACGTCGGCCAGCGAGGGGATCCACCCGCCCGGGAACACGTGCTTGCGGATGAAGAGCTCGGTGTCGTAGCGGCCCACGTGGCCGATGAAGTGCAGCATGCCGAGCCCGCCCGGCTTCAGGAAATCGGCGTGCGCCCGCACCACCCCGGCCAGCTGGTCGCGCCCGGCGTGCTCCAGCACGCCGATCGACACCACCTTGTCGTACTGCGCGTCGACCTCGCGGAAATCTGCCTCGCGCACCCAGAGCCGGTCCCGCAGCCCGCGCCGGGCGATCTCGCCCTGCAGCCACTCGACCTGTTCGGTGGCCGTGTTCACGCCCACGCCGCTCGCGCCGGTGGTCTGCGCCGCGCGGAACATGAAGCCGCCGAAGCCGCAACCGATGTCGACGAAGCGCTCGCCCTCGGCGAGCCGGATCTTCCGGCAGACGTGGTCGATCTTGTTGCGCTGCGCCTGCTCGAGCGAAGCCGTCCCTTCCGGCCAGTAGCCGCAGGTGTACATCATCAGAGGCTCGTCGAGCCACAGCCGGTAGAAGTCCGCGCCCAGTCCGTAGTGCGCGCGGGCGTTCGCCTTGGCGCGAGCCGGGTCGCGGTTCGAACTTCGCCATTCGAGCAGGTGGTTCTCGACTTTCGTGACCGCGCGGGACTCCAGCTGCCCGTAGCCGACCGCCCCGGCCGCGAACAGCGCGCCGAGATCGCCCTGGACTTCGACCTTCCCGTCGAACCAGGCCTCGAGCAGGCCGACGTAGCCCCGGGTGAGCGCGGCGACCAGCGCCGCCTGGCTTCGCACCAGGATCCCGAAGCGCGGTTCGCCCGGGCCCGTCCGCCAGCGCGTGCCGTCGGGCATGACCACCTCGAACGGCGTGCCGGTCCTTGCCCCGATCGACTCGACGATGCCCTGGATCGAGAGTGCCAACGCCCTTCCTCCTGCGGTCCGGCCGCTCCCGGAGCGTGCGCCGGGAAACTCTAGAATGCCAGCCCATGCGCCTTTCCGACTTCGATTTCGAGCTGCCCCCCGAACTGATCGCCCAGCATCCGCCCGCCGAGCGGGGCGCCTCGCGACTGCTCGTGGTGCGTGCGGGCGGGGCCGGAGACGGTGCGGCGGCGGCGGGCGGAGCCGAGGCTCGGCCGGAAGAGCGTCCGGAAGCCCGCCTCGAGGACCGCCTCTTCGCCGACCTCCCCTCGCTGCTGGCCCCCGGCGACCTGCTGGTGCTCAACGACACCCGGGTAATCCGCGCCCGGCTGTTCGGCGTCAAGGACACCGGCGGGCGTGTCGAGGCCCTGGTCGAGCGGGTGAGCGGCCCGAAAGAGGCGATCGCGATGCTGCGCGCGAGCAAGCCGCCGAAGCCGGGCAGCCGGATCGCCTGGCGCAGCGGCGGCGCCGAGGTGCTGGAGCGCGCCGACGAGTTCTGGCGCCTGCGCTTCGACGACCCGGTCATGGAGGTGCTCGAGCGCGAGGGCCGGCTTCCGCTGCCGCCCTACATCACGCACGCCCCCGGCGCCGAGGACGAGCGCCGCTACCAGACCGTCTACGCCCGCGAGGCCGGCTCGGTGGCTGCGCCGACCGCTGGCCTGCATTTCGACGAGGCCATGCTCGCGCGGCTGCGCAACGCAGGTGTCGGCCTGGCCTGGGTCACGCTGCACGTGGGGGCCGGCACCTTCCAGCCGGTGCGGGTCGAAGACCTGAGCCGGCACCGGATGCACGCCGAGCGCTACGAGGTGCCCGAGGCCACCGCCCGGGCGATCGCCGACACCCGCGCCGCCGGCGGCCGCGTCGTCGCGGTGGGCACCACCTCGCTGCGCACGCTGGAGGGCGTGGCCGCCGCGCACGACGGCGCGGTGGTGGCCGGCGCCGGCGAGACGCGGCTCTTCGTGAGGCCCGGTTTCCGCTTCCGCGTCGTCGACAGGCTGATCACCAACTTCCATCTGCCGAAGTCCACGCTGCTGATGCTGGTCTCGGCCTTCGCCGGCATGGAGACCATCCGGCGCGCCTACGCGCACGCGATCGCGCAGCGCTACCGCTTCTTCAGCTACGGCGACGCGATGCTGCTCGAACGCTCGCCGGGTGCGGACGGGCACGATCCGAACGACCCGCTATGATCCGCCGATGCTGAAATACGAACTCCTGGCCACCGACGGGCTGGCCCGGCGCGGCCGGATCACGCTGAATCACGGTGTCGTCGAGACGCCGATCTTCATGCCGGTGGGCACCTACGGCGCGGTGAAGGCGATGTCGCCGCGCGAGCTCGACGAGGTCGGCGCGCAGATCATCCTGGGCAACACCTTCCACCTGTGGCTGCGCCCGGGGCTCGAAGTGTTCGCGAAGTTCGGCGGCCTGCATCGCTTCAACGGCTGGCAGAAACCGATCCTGACCGATTCCGGCGGCTTCCAGGTCTGGAGCCTGGGCGAGCTGCGCAAGATCAGCGAGGAAGGCGTGCGCTTCGCTTCGCCGGTCAACGGCGACAGGCTGATGCTGACGCCCGAGGAATCGATGCGGATCCAGCGCGCGCTCGACTCCGACATCGCGATGATCTTCGACGAGTGCACGCCCTACGAGACCGCCGGCGTGCCGACCGGCCACGACGAGGCCGCGGCGTCGATGCGGCTCAGCCTGCGTTGGGCGCGCCGCTCGCGCGACGCGTTCGATCGGCTGGAGAACCCGAACGCGCTGTTCGGCATCGTCCAGGGCGGCATGTACGAGACGCTGCGCGACGAGTCGCTGGCCGGGCTGGTGGACATCGGCTTCCACGGCTACGCCATCGGCGGCCTGTCGGTCGGCGAGCCGAAGGAGGAAATGCTGCGGATCCTGTCGCACACCGCACCGCGCCTGCCCGCCGGCAAGCCGCGCTACCTGATGGGCGTGGGCACGCCGGAAGACCTCGTCGCCGGCGTGGCGGCCGGCATCGACATGTTCGACTGCGTGATGCCGACCCGCAACGCGCGCAACGGCTGGCTGTTCACCCGCTTCGGCGACCTGCGCCTGCGCAATGCGCGGCATCGCGACGACACCCGACCGATCGACGAGACCTGCGGCTGCCACGCCTGCGCGGACTTCTCGCGGGCCTACGTGCACCACCTGCAGAAGGTCAACGAGATCCTGGGCGCCCGGCTGGCCACGATCCACAACCTGCACTACTACCTGACGCTGATGCGCGAGATGCGCGAAGCGATCGCCGCGGGGCGCTTCGAGGCCTGGCGCGCGGCGTTCCACCGCGACCGGGCGCGCGGCGTCGGCTGAGCCGCCGGCAGCGGCGCGGTCCGCGCAGGTTTCAGCCCGCAGCCCGGGACCAGCGCGACACCCGTCGCTCGACGAGCGCGAACAGGCCATCCACCAGAAAGGCCAGCGCCGCCGACGGCAGCGCGCCGGCGAGCAGCAGGCGATGATCGTTCAGCGCCAGTCCGGTGGCGATCCGCTCGCCGAACCCGCCGGCCCCGATGAAGGCGGCGATCGTCGCGGTGCCCACGCAGATGACCGCCGCGGTCCGGACACCCGCCAGGATGGTCGGCAGGGCGATCGGCAGGTCGACCAGCAAGAGCCGCACACCCGGACGCAGGCCGAGCGCGCCGGCGGCCTCGCGCAGCGCCCCGGGCACCTGCTGCATGCCCACGCACGCGTTGCGCACGATCGGCAGCAGCGCGTAGGCGAATAGCGCGATCAGCGCCGGCAGCGCGCCGATCGCGCCGACCGCCGGGATCAGCAGCGCGAGCAGGGCCAGCGACGGTATCGTCTGCACCGCCCCGACCACGGCCAGCAGCGACGCGCCCAGTCGCGGCCGGAATGCCGCCGCGACCCCGGCCGGCACGCCCACCGCCACCGCGGCCAGCACCGCCGCCGCGACCAGGCCGACGTGCTGCGCCGCCAGCCGCCAGAAATCGTCGGCGAAGACCGCATCCGCGATGCCCGCGCCCCGGCGGACGCCGCCCTCGCCGGCACTGCCCGGCCCCTCCCCCTGCCGCTGTCCCTGGGCCTGCCCCGTGCCCCTTTCCGCTGCCGCGCCGAGGGCTCCCCGGGCCTGCGATGCCAGGAATCCGGCGGCGATGTCGGCGAACCCGCGGCCGCCCAGTTCTGCCTCGGCGTTCAGCTGGGCCATCCGCCGGGCATCGATGCTGCCGGCCAGCGCCTGCAGTGCCGGCCAGGCCTCGGGAAAGCGCGCCGGCACGTCGGTCCGGTGGAGCACCACCGCGTCGTAGCGCGGAAAGTAGCCGAGATCGTCGCGCAGGACCTTCAGGCGGTACCGGCCGATCTTCGCGTCGGTCGAATAGATGTCGGTCACGTCGATCGTGCCGTCGGCGATCGCCTCGTAGGCCAGGCCGTGGTCCAGGCCGACCGGGCGGTGCGCGAGGCCGTAGCGCGCCTTCAGCCCCGGCCAGCCGTCGGCCCTGCCGAGAAACTCGTGCGACAGGCCGAGGCGCAATCCGGGCCGCGACGCGAGGTCGCCGATCGTCTCGAGTCCGGCACCGGCCGCGATGTCGGAGCGGACAGCCAGCGCATAGGTGTTCTCGAAGCCGAACGAGATCGACGCGGCGAGGCCGAGCGGCGCCAGGGCCCGGTTCACCGCCTCGAGCGAGCCGCTCGCTGCCGGCAGCTTCAGGATCTCGCGCTCGATCGTGCCGAGGTACTCCGGGTACAGGTCGATGCTGCCGGCCTGCAGCGCAGCGAAGAGGATCGCCGTGTTCCCCAGCCCCGGCCGATGCTCGACCGGCGCATGGGGCCTGGCCGCCGCGACGAGGATCTCGGCCAGCACGTAGGATTCGGTGAAGCGCTTGGAGCCGACCCGCAGGGTCTCGGCGCACGCGGCCGGTGCGGCCGCGCCCAACAGGCCCAGGATCGTCGTCCAGGTGGCGATGCAGCCCCGCATGCGGGTCCTTCAGCTTGCTCGTGAGGGTCGGTGGCCGGACTTCTCGCCAGCCGGCCGAAGGAGAATAATGGGAGATTGCCTTCGGCGCGCAAAGCGCCAGGCACCGCACGCATGGGAGGCTCACATGCTCGGCTCCGCTCCGCTCACCACGATGCTCCCGGTCGTCGACCTCGACCGGGCCCGCCACTTCTACCAGGACCGTCTCGGCCTGACGCCGATCGGCGATACGGCCGACGGCAAGTTCGCGTTCCAGTGCGGCGGCGCCACGCTGGCCTTGTTCCCCCGGCCCGGCGGCACGAAGGCCGAACACACCGCGGTCAGCTTCCGGGTGCACGACATCGCGGCCGAGATCGCCGATCTCGAATCGCGCGGCGTCGTGTTCGAAGACTACGACCTGCCGGGCCTGAAGACCGTCGGGCACGTCTGCGTGCTGGGCTCCGAGAAGGCCGCCTGGTTCAAGGACACCGAGGGCAACTACCTCTGTATTCACGAGGACCTTGCCTGACGGGCTGAGCTCGCGGGGCGACGCGCCGCCCCGCCGCGCTTGCCGCGGCCCGCGCCGGCCGCGGGGAAGAACACACGGCCCGGAGGGACTCCAGCGGCCGGCAGGTATACTTTCGGCCTCGCAAAAAGGAGACTTTCGTGTTCATTTCAACGGCTTACGCACAGGCTGCAGGCGGCGGCGCCGAATCGCAGCTGATCGGTTTCCTGCCGATCATCCTGATGTTCGTGGTGCTCTACTTCCTGATGATCCGTCCGCAGATGAAGCGCGCGAAGGAGCACAAGACCATGCTCGAGGCCCTGAAGAAGGGCGACGAGGTCGTCACCGCCGGTGGCGTGGTCGGGCGTGTCATCAAGGTGGGCGAGAGCTACGTGACCCTCGAGGTCGCGCGCAACGAGGGCAAGGGCGGCGAAGCTGCGGTCGAGATGCACTTCCAGAAGTCGTCCGTGCAGACCCTGCTGCCCAACGGCACGATCAAGGCGATCTGAGCGCATGAACCGATACCCGGTCTGGAAGTACGCGATCCTGGCCTTCGCGGTCGTATTCGGCCTGCTGTACACGCTGCCGAACTTCTACGGCGAGGCGCCAGCCATCCAGGTCTCCAGCGGCAAGGCCACGGTCCGGCTCGAGCCGGCCATGGCGGGCCGGGTGGAAACGGCGCTACGCGAGGCCGGGATCGAACACACCGGGATCTTCACCGACGCCAACTCGATCAAGGTGCGGTTCCGCGACACCGACACGCAGTTGCGCGCGAAGGACGTCGTCTCCCGCGCACTGAATCCCGACCCGGCAGACCCGACCTGGATCGTGGCGCTGAACCTGCTGTCCAACTCGCCCAACTGGCTCACCCGCATCGGCGCGCTGCCGATGTACCTGGGCCTGGACCTGCGCGGCGGCGTGCACTTCCTGCTGCAGGTGGACATGAAGGAGGCGCTCGACAAGCGCATCGAGGCCACCGTCGGCGACCTGCGCACGCTGATGCGCGACAAGAACATCCGGCACGCGGGCATCGCGCGCGTGGGCGACAGCGTCGAGGTGCGCTTCCGCGACGCGGACACGCGCAATCGCGCGCGCAACCTGATCGCCGACAACCTGACCGACCTGGCCACCGTCGACGCCGGCGAGGGCGAGGCCCTGCGCCTGGTGGCGAGCTTCAAGCCCGAAGCCGCGCGCCGCATCCAGGACAACGCGCTCAAGCAGAACATCACCACGCTCAGCAACCGGGTCAACGAGCTGGGCGTGGCAGAACCGGTCATCCAGCAGCAAGGCGCCGACCGCGTCGTGGTCCAGCTGCCGGGCGTGCAGGATACCGCCAAGGCCAAGGACATCCTGGGCCGCACCGCCACGCTCGAAGTGCGGATGGTGTGCGAGTCCCCGGAGGAGCTGGCCGCGCTGAACGCAGGCACGGTGCCCTTCGGCTGCGAGCGCTACAGCGAGCGGGGCGGCCGGCCCATCCTGGTGCGCCGGCAGATCATCCTGACCGGCGAGAACCTGAACGACGCCCAGGCCGGCTTCGACGACACCCAGCAGCCGGCCGTGCACCTGAACCTCGACGCCAAGGGCGCGCGCATCTTCCGCGACGTCACCCGCGAGAACGTCGGCAAGCGCATGGCCATCCTGCTCTTCGAGAAGGGCAAGGGCGAGGTCGTCACCGCGCCGGTGATCCGCTCGGAGATCGGCGGAGGCCGCGTGCAGATCAGCGGCGCCATGACCACCCAGGAAGCGAACGACACCGCCCTGCTGCTGCGCGCCGGCTCGCTGGCCGCCCCGATGGAGATCATCGAGGAGCGCACGATCGGCCCGAGCCTGGGCGCCGAGAACATCGCCAAGGGTTTCAACTCCACGATGTGGGGCTTCCTGGCGGTGGCGGCCTTCATGTCGATCTACTACATGCTGTTCGGCGTGATCTCGTCGATCGCGCTGTCGGTGAACCTGCTGCTGCTGGTCGCGCTGCTGTCCCTGCTGCAGGCCACGCTCACGCTGCCCGGCATCGCCGCGATCGCGCTCACGCTGGGCATGGCGATCGACGCCAACGTCCTGATCAACGAGCGGGTGCGCGAGGAACTGCGCAACGGCGCCACGCCGCAGGCGGCGATCGCAGCCGGCTACGACCGCGCCTGGGCCACCATCCTCGACTCGAACGTGACCTCGCTGATCGCGGGCCTGGCCTTGCTGGTCTTCGGCTCCGGCCCGGTGCGCGGCTTCGCGGTCGTCCACTGCCTGGGCCTGCTCACCTCGATGTTCTCGGCAGTCTTCTTCTCGCGCGGCCTGGTCAATCTCTGGTACGGCGGCCGCAAGAAGCTCGCGAAGATCTCGATCGGCCAGATCTGGAAACCCGACTCCGCGGCCTGAGGCGCGGACCAAAGCCTCGAGGCAGCTGAACAATGGAACTTTTCCGGATCCGGCGCGACATCCCGTTCATGCGCCACGCGCTGGTGCTGAACGCCGTGTCGATCATCACCTTCGTGCTCGCGGTGTTCTTCCTGGCCACCCGCGGGCTTCACCTCTCTATCGAGTTCACCGGCGGCACGGTCATGGAGGTCGGCTACACGCAGAGCGCCGACCTGGGCAAGATCCGCGAGACCATCGGCGGACTCGGCTACACCGACGCGCAGGTGCAGAACTTCGGCACCTCGCAGGACGTCATGATCCGCCTGCCGCTGCGCTCCGAGGCCGGGCAGACCTCGGCCGCGCAGAGCGAGCAGGTGATGGCGGCGCTGAAAGCGGCCGACGCCGGCGCCGAGCTCAAGCGGGTCGAGTTCGTGGGCCCGCAGATCGGCAAGGAACTGTTCGCCGACGGCGCGATGGCCCTGCTCTTCGTGATCGTGGGCATCATCGCCTACCTGGCGATCCGCTTCGAATGGAAGTTCGCGGTGGCGGCCATCATCGCCAACCTGCACGATGTGGTGATCATCCTCGGCTTCTTCGCCTACTTCCAGTGGGAGTTCTCGCTCTCGGTGCTGGCTGCGGTGCTGGCGGTGCTGGGTTACTCGGTGAACGAGTCGGTCGTCATCTTCGACCGGATCCGCGAATACTTCCGCAAGTTCCGCAAGATCGGCACCGCGGAGGTGATCGACAAGGCCATCACCAGCACGATCTCGCGGACCATCATCACGCATGGCTCCACGCAGATCATGGTGCTGTCGATGCTGCTGTTCGGCGGCCCGTCGCTGCACTACTTCGCGGTCGCGCTGACCATCGGCATCCTGTTCGGGATCTACTCGTCGGTGTTCGTGGCCGCCGCGATCGCGATGTGGCTGGGCGTCACCCGCGAGGACCTGGTCAAGCCGAAGAAGAAGGACGAGGGCGAGCCCGAGCTTCCCTGAGGGCGCGCCGCCCCTCACCTGAGGGCGCGCCGCCCCTCGTCGCAGACGGCGCCACGAGTCGAGGACACCGACGATGCGAGAGGAAACGATTCGGGTCTGGGACCTGCCGACACGCCTCTTTCACTGGGGCCTGGCAGCCTGCGTGATCGGTTCGCTGGTCACGATCAACCTGGGCGGCAATGCGGTGGCCTGGCATTTCCGCTTCGGCTACGCCATCCTCACGCTGCTGATCTTCCGGCTCGCCTGGGGCTTTGTCGGCCCCCGCTACGCGCGCTTCGCGTCCTTCCCGCCGAACCCCATGGCGGCGCTCCGCTACCTGCGCGGGCCGGTGCAGGGCGCGCTCGGCCACAGCCCGCTGGGCGCGCTGTCGGTCTATGCATTGCTGCTGTCGCTCGGCTTCCAGGCCTGCACCGGGCTCTTCGCCAACGACGCGATCATGTGGGACGGCCCGCTGCGCAACACGGTCAGCAATGCCACCAGCGACTGGCTGACGTCGCTGCACAAGACCAACCGGTACGTGCTGCTGGGGTTGATCGCACTGCATCTCGGGGCGATCGCCTACTACACGCTGTTCAAGCGCAAGCCGCTGGTGCGGCCCATGATCACCGGCGACGCGCTGCCGCCGCCCGGCCGGTCGCGCGCACGCGCCTCCGGGGACGGCCTTCGGGAGCGTTCGCTCGCGTCCCTCCTGCTCGCGGCCAGCAGCGGGATCGTCTGGGCGGTGATCGAACTTCTGCCCTGAACCGTCGGGCGCGGGCACGCCCGCCTCGGCGAGCCGCGCCCGACGGGCCGGGCGGGATTACTGCGCCCGGTACTTGTCGTGACAGGCCTTGCAGGCCGACCCCGTGGCGCCCAGCTGCTTGCGAAGGCCATCGAGGCTGCCGACCGCATCCGGGAGCTTGGCCGTCTCGGCCATCAGCTTTTCCTGCAAGGACTTGAAATCGTCCGCGTTCTTCCAGGGATCGCCCTTCACGTTGGAGAAACCGCCATCGGAGCCCGGCGTGAAGGCCTCCCAGGGAAGCTTCGACATGGTCTGGATCAGCTGCGCGGAAGCCTTCGCGGACGCCGCGTCGAAGGGCTTCTCTCCCTTGGCCATGGCCGACAGGCGGCCCATGTGATTGGCCATCACGGTGAAGGCGGACTGACGGTAGTCGATGGCGTCCTCGGCCTTGGCGAACTGCGCGGCGGCAGGGGTGGCAACCAGGCTGCCGGCGGCGACGGCCAGGGCCATGGCCGCGACGGCGAGATTCTTGTTCATTGGGCGCTCCTCGTGGGGGTAAGGGATCGGGAAGGAATCCTGGGGGCAAACGCATTGCCCCCTCGGATTATTCCCGAAGGCCGGAACCCGACCAACGGCTTCCCCGCAAGGAGGTCGGATTAACGTCTCGGAACCGGGTCAAGCGCGCCGCGCGAGCTCGGCCGCCTTGCCCACGTAGGAGGCCGGCGTCATCGCCTTCAGGCGCGTCTTGGCATCGTCGGGAATGGCCAGGCCGTCGACGAAGGCGGCCAGGTCGGCCGCGGTGATCCGCTTGCCGCGGGTCAGCTCCTTGAGCTGCTCGTACGGATTCTCGACGCCGTAGCGACGCATCACGGTCTGGACGGGCTCGGCGAGCACTTCCCAGTTGGCGTCAAGGTCGGCCGCCATGCGCTGCGCATCGACCTCGAGCTTGCTCAGGCCGCGCTGGCAGGAATCCCAGGCGAGCAGCGAGTAGCCCAGTGCCACGCCCATGTTGCGCAGCACGGTGGAGTCGGTCAGGTCGCGCTGCCAGCGCGAGACCGGCAGCTTGGCAGACAGGTGGCCGAGCATCGCATTGGCCAGTCCGAGGTTGCCCTCGGAATTCTCGAAGTCGATCGGATTGACCTTGTGCGGCATGGTCGAGGAACCGATCTCCCCGGCCTTGGTGCGCTGCCGGAAGTAGCCGAAGGCGATATAGCCCCAGACGTCGCGGTCGAAGTCGAGCAGCACCGTGTTCAGCCGGGCGATCGTGTCGAACAGCTCGGCCATCCAGTCGTGCGGCTCGATCTGGATCGTGTAGGGGTTGAACGCCAGGCCCAGCGACTCGACGACGCCCCGGCAGAAGGCCTCCCAGTCGAAGTCCGGCCAGGCCGAGAGGTGCGCGTTGTAGTTGCCCACCGCGCCGTTGAGCTTGGCCAGCGGCTGCACGCGCTCGAGCGCCGCGATCGCGCGCTCGAGGCGCGCCAGGACGTTGGCCATTTCCTTGCCGAGCGTGGTCGGCGAGGCCGGCTGCCCGTGGGTGCGCGACAGCATGGGCACGGCCGCGTGCTCGTGGGCCATCGCGCGCAGCGTGGCGGCGATGCCGCGCGCTGCCGGCAGCAGAACCTCGTCGCGGGCGGCCTTCAGCATCAGCGCGTGCGAGGTATTGTTGATGTCCTCGGACGTGCAGGCGAAGTGGATGAACTCGGAGGCGGCGACCAGCTCGGGGTGCTCGCGCACCGACTCCTTCAGGAAATACTCGACCGCCTTCACGTCGTGGTTGGTGACCCGCTCGATCTCCTTGATGCGCGCCGCGTGCGAGGCGTCGAAGCGGCCGACCAGCGCGCGCAGGAAATCGCGCGAGCCCTGCGAGAAGGGCTTCAGCTCCTCGAAACCGGCGTCGGACAGCGCGATCAGCCACTCGACC
Organism: Zeimonas arvi; assembly: GCF_008039575.1. Taxonomy (GTDB): domain Bacteria; phylum Pseudomonadota; class Gammaproteobacteria; order Burkholderiales; family Burkholderiaceae_E; genus Zeimonas; species Zeimonas arvi. The sequence goes on from NZ_VDUY01000001.1 coordinate 699,028, forward strand.
TCGACCTCGACCCGATGGCGCATGAAGCCGGCCTCGGACATCAGCGCCCGCAGCGGCCCCATCCGCGAGGCGTAGCGGCCGTCGAGCGGCGAGAGCGCGGTCAGTTCGGAAAGATCGGTCAGCGAGGCGTTCATGGCGGGTTCCGGATCCGGGCGAAAAGCCTCAAATCCTAGCATTCGCGCGGTTCCGGTCCCTTCGAGGGAGCCTTAACCGCGTAAGGCCGTTTGCTATACTGGATCGCGACCAACCTCCGGCAGCCGCCAGATGAAGCTCCTCGGATCCATCACCAGCCCTTACGTTCGCAAGGTTCGCGTGGTAATGGCCGAGAAGAGAATCGAGGCCCAGTTCGAGCTGGTCGACATCAATGCCGAGAACTCGCCCATCCTGCAGTCCAACCCGCTCGGCAAGATCCCCTGCCTGATCATGGACGACGGCGGGGCGGTCTTCGACTCGCGCGTGATCGTCGAGTACCTTGACAACCTTACGCCGGTGCATCGGCTGATCCCGCCCAACGGGCGGGCCCGCGTCGAGGTCCGCACCTGGGAGGCCCTGGCCGACGGCCTGCTCGATGCCGCGCTGCTGGTGCGCGCCGAGCAGACCCAACGCACCGAGGGCCAGCGCAGCCCCGATGTCATCGCCCGGCAGATGGGCAAGATCGAGCGCGCCCTGGCCGCCATGTCCAGCGGCCTGTCCGACAAGCCCTGGTGCGCCGACGGCAAGTACTCGCTTGCCGACATCGCGGTCGGCTGCGCCCTCGGCTACCTCGACTTCCGCTTTCCCCAGCTCGGCTGGCGCGCGCAGTTCTCGAACCTGGCCGCGCACGCCGACAAGCTGTTCGCGCGGCCCAGCTTCGCCGAGACGCGCCCCTCCTGAACTTCCGGATGAATCTACTGCGCGGCGCGACCTCGGGACGCTCGCTACGATTTCTTCGGACTTTCCTGAATCCCCTGCGCGGCCCTGCGGATCAGGTGTCGGCCGAGGCAATGATGCCGCCGCCAAGACAGACCTCTCCCCGATAGAGCACCGCGCTCTGACCCGGCGTGACCGCCCATTGCGGTGAATCGAAAGCCAGCTTGAAACGGTCGCCGTCGATCGGCTCGAAGGCACAACGCGCGTCGGTCTGGCGGTAGCGTGTCTTGGCGCCCATCGAGCCATCGTCGAGCGGCGGCTCGCCGGCGATCCAGCTGGCGCTGTCGGCCTCGAGTCGGCGGCTCATCAGCCAGGGGTGGTCGTGGCCCTGCACCACCACCAGCGTGTTGCGGGCCAGGTCCTTGCGGGCGACGAACCACGGGTCGCCGCTGCCCTCGCGCTGGCCGCCCACGCCCAGGCCCTTGCGCTGGCCCAGCGTGTAGAAGGACAGCCCCAGATGCTTGCCGACGACGCGGCCGTCGTCGCTCACGATGGGCCCCGGCTTCGTCGGCAGGTAGCGGTTCAGGAACTCGCGGAAGGGCCGCTCGCCGATGAAGCAGATGCCGGTGGAGTCCTTCTTGGCCGCGTTGGGCAGGCCGATGCGCTGCGCGATCTCGCGCACCTCGCGCTTGTGCAGGTGGCCGATCGGGAACATCGCGCGCGAAAGCTGCGCCTGCGTGAGCCGGTGCAGGAAGTAGCTCTGGTCCTTGCCGGGGTCCAGTCCGCGCAGCAGCTCGAAGCGCGCCCCGGTCTCGCGCACCCGCGCATAGTGCCCGGTGGCGATCCGTTCGGCGCCCATCGCGATGGCGTGGTCGAGGAAGGCCTTGAACTTGATCTCGGCATTGCACAGCACGTCCGGATTCGGCGTGCGGCCGGCCGTGTACTCGCGAAGGAACTCGGCGAACACCCGGTCCTTGTACTCGGCCGAAAAATTGACCGCCTCGAGCTCGACGCCCACGACATCCGCAGCGGCGGCGGCGTCGATCAGATCCTGCCGGGTGGAACAGTAGTCGCCATCGTCGTCGTCCTCCCAGTTCTTCATGAAGAGGCCGATCACCTCCCAGCCCTGCTGCTTGAGCAGCCAGGCGGTGACCGACGAATCGACGCCGCCGGACATGCCGACCACGACGCGGCGCGCGCTCATCGCAGGCAGGAAGGGTCGGTGTGAATCAGCCCGAGCGGGAAGCGCCGGCCGGCGAGCCAGTCGTCCACCGTGCGCATCACCAGCGGGCTGCGGTGCCGCCCGCTCGCCGCCCGGAGCTCGTCGGCGCTCAGCCAGAGCGCCCTCACGATGCCGGTGTCCAGCACCCTGCCCGGCTCCTCGGCCAGGAAGCGGCAGGCGAAAGCGAAGCGCAGGTAGCTGACGTCGAGGCCCAACGCCGGCCGCTGGAAGCGGGTCATGTAGACCCCGACCAGCGCCTCGGGCTCGACCCGGCAGGCGGTTTCTTCGAGCGCCTCGCGGGCCACCGCCTGCGGCAGCGACTCGCCCGGGTCGAGATGGCCGGCCGGCTGGTTGAGCCGCAGGCCGTCGGGGGTCTCTTCCTCGACGATCAGGAAGCGCCCGTCGCGCTCGACGACCGCCGCCACCGTGGTGCTGGGCTTCCAGTTGCTCATCCGGGGAGGATACCGCAGCCGGGGCGCCCCGGCCGGCCGGCCGATTGGCCGTGGTATAAAGAAGGGTTAAGGAGCCCCCAAGGCTCCGTCTTTTTTCCAACAGATTCTCGAGGCCCCTCGCGGGGCGTCCATGGGAGGATGCATGCGCATCGGCGTTCCCGCGGAAACCCGGGCAGGTGAGACCCGGGTCGCCGCCACGGCGGAAACCGTCAAGAAGCTGGTCTCTGCGGGCCACCAGGTCGTCGTCGAGCACGACGCGGGCCTGCGCGCGAGCCAGACCGACGAGGCCTACACGGCCGCGGGAGCCGTGATCGGCTCGGCCGCAGACGCGCTCGGCGCCGAGCTGGTGCTCAAGGTGCGCGCGCCCGGCGACCAGGAGCTGGCGGCCATGTCGCGCGGCGCCACGCTGGTCGGCATGCTCGATCCCTTCGATCGCGAGGGCCTGGAGAAGATCGCCGCCGCCGGCCTGACCGCCTTCGCGCTCGAGGCCGCGCCGCGCACCACGCGCGCTCAGAGCATGGACGTGCTGTCCTCGCAGGCCAACATCGCCGGCTACAAGGCGGTGCTGCTGGCGGCCAACGTCTATCAACGCTTCTTCCCGATGATGATGACCGCCGCCGGCACCGCCAAGGCGGCGCGGGTGGTCATCCTGGGTGCCGGCGTGGCCGGGCTGCAGGCGATCGCCACCGCCAAGCGGCTGGGCGCGGTCATCGAGGCCTCCGACGTGCGGCCGGCGGTCAAGGAGCAGGTCGAGTCGCTGGGCGCCAAGTTCATCGACGTCCCCTTCGAGACCGAGGAAGAGCGCGAGATCGCCCAGGGCGTGGGCGGCTACGCCCGCCCGATGCCCGAGAGCTGGATGAAACGGCAGGCCGCGCTGGTGGCCGAGCGCATCCGCCAGGCCGACATCGTGATCACCACCGCGCTGATCCCGGGCCGCAAGGCGCCGGTGCTGGTCACCGAGGAGATGGTCAAGTCGATGAAACCAGGCTCGGTCATCGTGGACATGGCGGTCGAGCGGGGCGGCAACTGCCCGCTCTCCGAGGCGGGCCGTACCGTGATCAAGCACGGCGTCACGCTGGTCGGCGAGACCAACCTGCCGGCCATGGCGGCGGCGGACGCGTCGGCGCTGTACGCGCGCAACGTGCTCGACTTCCTGAAGCTGATCGTCGCCAGGGAAGGCACGCTGAACGTCGACATGGCCGACGACATCGTGGCCGCCTGCCTGATGACCCGCGACGGCCAGCTGCTGCGCCAGTGATCCCGTGCGCCGCGGCCCGCCGCGGCGGCAACCCGACAATCACCGAGGATTTCCGATGGAAGCCATCTCTCCCACCATCGTCAACCTGATCATCTTCGTGCTGGCCATCTACGTCGGCTACCACGTGGTCTGGAACGTCACGCCGGCGCTTCACACGCCGCTCATGGCGGTCACCAACGCGATCTCGGCCATCGTCATCGTCGGCGCGATGCTGGCGGCGGCGCTCACCGAGACCGGCCTGGGCAAGACCATGGGCGTGCTGGCGGTCGCGCTGGCAGCGGTGAACGTCTTCGGCGGCTTCCTGGTCACGCGCCGGATGCTCGAGATGTTCAAGAAGAAGGAGCCGAAAGCGAAGGCGGCCGAGTCCAGGGCATGACCCGCAACGGCTTCATCCTGCTGATGCTGACCACGGTGGTCGCGATCTTCATCGGCGCCACCGTCGCCGAGCGCTACACCGACGAAGGCTTCGGCAGGACCCTGGTGGTGGGCGCGATCGCCGCGGCGATCGTGTTCCCGGTTTCCTGGCTGGCCGAGAAGTTCGGCCTGGTCAAGGGCAAGTTCGATCCCTCCAAGCTCGGAGCGCCGCAGGACGGCGAAGGCCGCGACCCTCGCGGCGGAGACCAAAAATGAGCCTGAATCTCGTCGTACTTCTTTATCTCGTCGCCTCGATCTGCTTCATCCAGGCCCTCAAGGGGCTGTCGCATCCGACCACCTCGCGGCTTGGCAACACCTTCGGCATGGTCGGCATGGCGATCGCCGTGCTCACCACGATCGCGCTGATCGTCAAGCTCTCGGGCGACGCCGGCGCGCTTGGGCTGGGCTGGGTCGTGCTGGGCGTCGCCATCGGCGGCACCGCGGGCACGCTCATGGCCAAGCGGGTCGAGATGACCAAGATGCCCGAGCTGGTCGCCTTCATGCACTCGATGATCGGCCTGGCCGCGGTGTTCATCGCGATCGCCGCGGTGGCCGAGCCCTGGGCCTTCGGCATCGCCGGGAAGGGCCAGCCGATCCCGCTCGGCAACCGGCTCGAACTGTTCATCGGCACCTTCGTCGGCGCGATCACCTTCTCGGGCTCGGTGATCGCCTTCGGAAAGCTCTCGGGCAAGTACAAGTTCCGCCTGTTCCAGGGCGCGCCGGTGGTGTTCGCCGGCCAGCACATGCTGAACCTGGCGCTTGCGCTGGCCATGCTGGGCTTCGGCCTGTGGTTCTTCCTGACCCAGCAATGGACCCCGTTCTGGATCATGACCATCCTGGCCTTCGTGCTGGGCGTGCTGATCATCATCCCGATCGGCGGCGCCGACATGCCGGTGGTGGTGTCGATGCTGAACAGCTACTCGGGCTGGGCGGCGGCCGGCATCGGCTTCTCGCTCAACAACAGCATGCTGATCATCGCCGGCTCGCTGGTCGGCTCCTCGGGCGCCATCCTCTCGTACATCATGTGCAAGGCGATGAACCGCTCGTTCTTCAACGTGATCCTGGGCGGCTTCGGCGGCGACGCCGGCGCCGGAGCGGCGGGCGGCGCCATCGAACAGCGCCCGGTCAAGTCGGGTTCGTCCGACGACGCGGCCTTCCTGCTCTCGAACGCCGACAGCGTGATCATCGTGCCGGGCTATGGCCTGGCGGTGGCGCGCGCCCAGCATCCGCTGAAGGAGCTCACCGACAAGCTGATCGAGCGCGGCATTTCGGTCAAGTACGCGATCCACCCCGTGGCGGGGCGCATGCCCGGCCACATGAACGTGCTGCTGGCCGAGGCCGAGGTGCCCTACGACCAGGTCTTCGAGATGGAAGACATCAACAGCGAGTTCGGCGACACCGACGTGGTGCTGGTGCTGGGCGCCAACGACGTGGTGAACCCGGCCGCCAAGGACCCGAAGTCGCCGATCGCCGGCATGCCGATCCTCGAGGCCTACAAGGCCCGCCAGGTCATCGTGAACAAGCGCTCGATGGCCTCCGGCTATGCCGGCCTGGACAACGAGCTGTTCTACATGGACAAGACCATGATGGTCTTCGGCGACGCCAAGAAGGTGGTCGAGGACATGGTCAAGGCGATCGACTGACGGGCGCAGCCAGTATCATCGGCCGATGATCTGGCTGTTCTCCGACATCTTCGCGACCTTCTTCCTGGGCTCCTTCGTGAGCCTGATCACCATCATCAACCCGCCGTCGGCGATCCCGCTGTTCACGTCGCTGAGCACGCAGCTCGACGACGCCGAAACCGAGAAGCTCGCGCGCCGCGGCGCGCTCTACGCCTTCGCGATCCTCACCGTCAGCCTGTTCGCCGGCAGCCTGATCCTGAGCACCTTCGGGATCTCCTACGGCGCGCTGCGGATCGCCGGCGGGATCGTGGTCGCGCTGCTGGGCCACAGCATGCTCTTCGGACGCGAACAGGTCCGCAGCGGCCCGGCCGTCGAGCAGCCCCACAATCCGGCCTTCTTTCCGCTGGCGCTGCCGGGCCTGAGCGGCCCGGGCACGATCGCGGTGGTGATCGGCATCTCCACCGAGATCCGGGAACTGGGCGGCTGGGGCGGCGTGGCGATCGCCGGCGCCGGCACCGTGGCCGCGATGGCGGCCACCTGCCTGCTGATCTGGCTCACGCTGCGCAGCGCCCGGCAGATTTCGAATAGACTGGGGCGCAGCGGAATCGACGCGATGACTCGCCTGATGGGCTTCCTGCTGATCTGCATCGGCGTGCAGTTCATCGCCTCGGGCATCCGCACCTTCGTTTCGGGAATCTGAAGCATGAGCAACGCGGTCACCCTCCGCACACCGGAGCACGAGTCGCTTCGCAGGTACGCGATGCTGGGCTATGCCATGCACCTTTTCGGCCTGGTCTCGATCATCGGCTTCGTGGTGGGCCTGATCATCACCTGGATCAAGCGCGACGATGCCGCCGGCACCGTCTACTACAGCCACTTCGCCTGGCAGAGCCGCTCGTTCTGGTGGTTCCTGCTGTGGTTCGTGCTGCTGCTGGTGCCGACCTTCATCACCGTCGGCTTCGTTCCGTTCTTCGTGATCGCCCAGGTCTGGTTCGGCTACAGGATGATCAAGGGATGGATGCGACTGAACGAGGATCGCGAGATCCGCTGAGACCGGACCGCCGGCGACTTCTGCTCGCCGGGCTGGCCGTGCTGCCGGCGGCCTGCGCCACGCCCGTGCCGATGCTGCCCCCGCCCGCGGTGGCGCCGCCGCTGCCGCAGGTGAAGCTCGGCCAGCGCTGGCGCTACGAGACCGTGGACCTGTATCGCGGGGAAGTCGTGGGCGAGCTGCGGGCGCAGGTCACGAGCCTGGACCCGCTGGTGGTCGCGCTCGCCGACGCGCGCGGCGCGCCGGCAGGCGAAGAGCGCTGGGCGCGCCCCTGGGACGTGCTGGTGGAGCCGGCCTACGACCTGCCGCAGCACTTCGAGACGCCGGTGCCGCTGCTGCCCGACCGGCTGGAGCCCGGCGCCGGCCGCGACGACGCGACCTGGTACCGGATTCCCGACTCGAGCTTCCGGCTGTACTGGCGCCAGCGACTGCGCGCGATCGGCTGGGAGCGGGTACGGGTGCCGGCCGGCGAGTTCGTCGCGCTGCGGGTGCAGCGCTACATCGATTTTCGGCACTGGGACACCTGGCGCGAGCAGCCCTGGCGGATCGACACGCTGTGGCACGCCCCCGAGGTGGGCCGCTGGGTCCAGCGGGAATGGACCGGCGAGTACCGCTGGCCGGGCCGCCGGCCGGTCACCGCGTACGAGGACCGGATCCGGTGGCGGCTGGTGGAGTGGGCAGCGGGCTGAACCGGTTCAGCGCTCGGTTTCCGGGTACCAGTACAGGCGCTTGCGTTTCGGCGGCACCGTGATCGGCACTTTCGATCCCTCGATGCCGGACTTCTTGGTATTGAAACCGCCGATGATGAAGGGCACCAGGCGGGTGCCGGTGGTCCCGTCCGGCTTCACGTAGGTCACCGCCACGTTGCCGGTCACCGGGCTCGGCGGAAGGCCACCGCCCAGCAGGACCTGCGACTTCGGCGTCTTGCACATCAGCGGCACGCCGTAGACCTTGGCCTCGCCGAGGTTGCCGTTGCAGGAGTTGCCCGTGGAGGAACTCGGCCTGTTGGTGCTGAAGTAGGTCACTCCGCCCGCGGTGACCGGCGAGTTCACCACCTTCTCGCCTGCCGGGTCCAGGGCGACGTAGCATCCTCGCACTGCGGAAGGGGTGGTGAAGCTCGACTGCGTCACCACGTCGGTGATCGAGATCGGCGTGAAGGTCGCGGGCAGGCCCTTGGCGGGGTTGTCGTCGAACAGGCTGAAGAAGCGTTCGTCGGTCGAGGCGTCCAGCGGCTTCTCGCGGTCGCCGGTGCCGACCAGCACCACCGCGTAGTTCTTCGTGACCACCACGTCCGGCGCATAGAAGATCTTGCGCGCCCCGAGGCTGGCGAAGGTCTTCATCGCCCAGACCCCGGTTCCGCTGGTGGTGCCCGCCTCGAAATCGATCCGGTAGACGTTGCCGCCCAGGTCGGCGGCATAGCCGCGGTCGACCAGGCCGTCGTAGTCGGTGTCGACCAGTGCGATGTCGGCCACGACGGGACGCGCGGTGGGGAAGTTGGCGAGCACCGTGCCGGTCTCGGCGTCGAGCACGAGGACCGCATTGCCCATCGTCACCGCGCCCTGCGGCTCCGCGTCCTCGGCGGCTGCGTCGTAGCCGGCGCCCATCACCAGGACCGGGTTGCTGTAGCCCTTCACCTTGGCCACGCGCGCCTCGGACCAGGTCTGGCCCAGCACGGGGATGTCGGCGTTGGTCTTCTTCCAGCGGAACTTCGGCGCGGTCGGGTCGGTGACGTCGAAGGAGTAGAGGGCCCGCCCGCCGCGGCGCATCGCGGCGTACAGGTAGACCTTGTCGGTATCGCCGTTGGCGTCGATCTTCTGGTAGAAGCTCAGCGGCCCGTCGAAGAAGTATCCGCGCGGCGTCGCGGTGCCCCCGAGCGGTGTCGTCGAGAGGCGGATCTTCGGGTCGTTGTCGCGCAGGCGCTTGAGCTTGTCGAAGCCCTCGGTGGGAACGAAGCTCCAGTACTCGCCTCCGGCAATGGTTCCGTCCGGTCCTGCCTGCGTCTGGTTGCCGTTCACCGCGTGCAGCATCCCGTCGTTGGCGCCGTAGAAGACCACCACGCCCTTGCTGCCGCCATAGTTCACCACCACCGGTCGGGAGTGCAGGACATCGCCGTGCACCGAGGGCCGGATCCAGCGAGCGCTGCTGGCGCCCAGCTCGTCGCCTGCGTTGTCCTTGCCGCGGACCCAGTCGATCAGGGCGGCCCGGTCGGTCGCGTCGGCAACGCCGAGCGCTGCCTGCGTGATCCCGCTGTTCGACGAACCGAACACCGTGCCGGTGGCCGACCCGAGCGTGGAATCGCCCGCGCATCCGGTGCAGGTGAACACCCTGCGGTTCGGGCCGGAAGTCGACGTCGCGTAGGCCTCGCGCAAGCGCTGCGCCGCGCCGCCCTTCTCGACCACCTGCCCGTCCGGCGCGTCGCTGGCCGACGGCGGCGTGCCCATCTGCTCGCTCGCCCAGAAGGTGCTGTTCGTGGTCCAGAACGAGACCGCGCTGGGCGCGAAGAAGCCGGTGGCCGGGTTGATCGCCGGGTTGCCGGCGCCGTCCGCGAGCTGCAACGAGTCCGTGGCCGCGTCGTAGGCGAACTGGTACTGCTTCAGGTTGCCCCGCCAGCGCGGCGCTGCGGTGGCGTCCGGCCGGAACAGACCCATGAAGATCTGGTTCAGGTAGGTGCCCCGGCTGTTGACCGACACCGGCAGGCTCGCCGACACGAAGGCGCTGTCGACGTCGGCCAGCTCCTGGAAGATGTCGAGCAGCGCCGTGGTCAGCTGGTCGGCGCTGCGCGCCTCGTGGAAGTCGCCGCCGCCCTGCTGGGCCATCGCGCGCAGGAAGTTCAGGTACTGGGCGTCGTTCTTTGCGCCGTCGGTCACGCCGACCGTGTAGGTCGTGATCATCTGGGCGCCTTCCTTGGTGCTCAGGTCGGCGCTGGCCATGAACTTGGTGTACTCGTCTGCGTAGTTGGCCTGGTCGCTGTTCTTGATGTAGCCGGAGGCGTAGGTGAGCATGGTCGTGTCGCCGCCCAGGCCAGCGAGCAGCGACTCCGGCTTCGTTCCGCCGACCGGGTCGCCGGGCGAACCGTTGCCGATGAAGATCACGTAGTTTCGGCTGCAGGAGCCGGCCGCGGGCGACACGTACTTGCCTCCGGAGAAGGCCCGGCCGTCGACCCGCCACATGTCCGAGGCCTTCAGCTGGTCCCCCGCGAAGGGCGCGGCGCCCGCGTAGTACAGGTAGGCCTCGTGCAGCGCCTTGGCGAAGGCCGGGCTGTCGCTCTTGTCGGCCGGATGCGAGATCGCGCGGATCCGCGCCTTCATGTTCGCCTTCTCGGTCGCGGTCACCGGCACGATCGCGATCCTGGGGTAGCCGCCGTCCACCTTGGCCCCCGACGAGCTGAACATCATCAGGCCGACGTTGTACAGCGCCTCGCCGGTCGGGCCGGTCGGGAGCGCGTCGATCACGTTGTGCAGCGCGCACTTCTCGAGACCGACCTTGGCCGTCGTCTCGGCCGGCCCCTCCGCCGTCAGGACGCCGTTCTCCTTGTACTTGCAGTTGTGGACCAGCGAGGACTGCCAGTTCGCCGAGTTGTCGAGGACGAGCAGCACGTTCGGCCGGTCGGTGCCGCCCACGTTGGCCGAGTAGATGTCGATGTCCTCGGCGCGCGCGCTGCCCGCCGCCGCGACGAGCGCCAGCGCGCCGCACGATGCCATCGTGCCTGCCAGCCACCTGTGCAGCGATCGGCTCATGATTCCCTCGTCAGTTGCAGAAGTTTTCCGAATCGGTCTCGAGGATCCGCACGCCCACGCCCTGGTTCAGCGCGACCTGCACGCCGGTGTTCGGCTCCGCGACCTGGGCGCGGATCAGCCACTCGGAGTTCGCGCACATCGACTTGCCCGCCTCGGCGGCCGCATCGGCGCTGTCGATGCCGGCGGTGCGCGCCACGCCGGAGCCCATGCAGGCCAGGTCGGCCTCGAGGCTCGCGTCGAGCTCGGTCATCCTGATCGGCGCCACCTTCCGGCAGGCCGGCGCGGGCTGCAGGACCGGCTGCAGGTCGACCAGGCCGTCGCCGTCGATGTCGATGTCGACCGGCGCCGCCGCGACGGCGACGGGATCGGTCGTGAACAGCGTGTCGCCGATCGTCCGGTCGATCGCGGCCTGCACCGCCGCCTGCGCCTCCTGGCGGGCCTCGGTGTTGCCCACCACCCGGACGTTGGCGGTGCCTGCGTTGAAGGCCGACACCGAAAGGAAGGTGATCGCGGCCAGCAGGATCAGGGCGATCAGCAGGGAGACGCCGCGCTGGCGCGCGCGCAGGTGAACGCCCGGCTTCATAGCTCCCTCCGCCCCGCCGGGTTGTTCAGGCGGACCACCGTGGCATAGACCCTGCGCTTGAAGCCGTCGTTGAAGGGCCCGACCGTGCCTGCCAGCCCGAGGTCGTAGACCTTGGTGTCCTGGTAGCCGGCAGTGGCCTCGGTGGTCCGCGACAGCACGTACAGGCGGACCGCCATCACGTTGTTCCAGTCGCTGGTCCCGGGCAAGGCGTCGACGGTGAGCCGCCACGCGTCGGGAGAGCCGTCATTGTCGGTGTCGAAGCCCAGGTCCAGGCCGATCGCCTCGATGCCCTCGACCAGTGTGTCCAGCCGCAGCGCGCCGCCCGCCATCTCCACCCGCTTCAGCGACGGAATCGTGTCGGCTCCGCAGTTGCTGCACGAGGCGATGAAATACGTGCGCTGCATGATCCGGCGCACCGGCGCCAGGGTGGCGCAGTCGAGACTGCGAAGCGTGAAGCTCGAGGCAGCGCCGTCGATCTCCAGCGGCGTGCCGATCGGGTCGCTCTTGCAGGCGGAGACCTGCACGTAGTCATTGCCTGCGGCCACCGCCGCCGGCGCGATCGCGCTCGTGGACAGGCGACGGATCGCGAGAGCGGGCGACGCGAAGTTCAGGCTGGAAACCGGGCCCGCAGCGCGGTCCGAAAGGCAGGCCTGCGCGGCGTAGATCGCCTGCATCGGCACGGGCACCCGCAACGGACTCTCGCTCCAGCCGAGCTGCGCGGCGTCGACCGCGCAGGCCGACGGTGTCGCATACGTGGCGCCGTCAATCTGCACCTCGCCAAAGAAACCGGCGACCCGCAGCTCCTCGGACAACAGCTCCACCGCATAGCGGCCGCTCTCGATCTGTCTGTTGGACCGGTCGAGCTCGGTGCGCGCCCGGCTGCTGTTCACGAACACACCGACGAGCGCCGCAGTGATCGCCAGCGCGATCGCCGACGCGATCATGAGCTCGACGAGCGTCAGGCCGAGCTGCGTGTTCCTGCCGCGCATCGCGCGAAGCGGCCTTCCCTTGCGCATGCTCAGGCTCCCAGGTCCGGGACGACGACGACGGTGGTGACTGCCCGCCGCAGGCCCTCGTCGCCGTACTGGTTGGCGCCGCAGGCGGTATTGGGCGGTCCGCTCGGCACGACCCCCGCCCAGACGACCGCGATCACGTAGGTATCGACTGCCGGGCTGGTGATGCAGGCGCGCGCCTGCGTCATCGCGCCGACCGCCGCGCCGCCGGCCGTCTCGCCGGCGCCGCGCAAGTTGTTGCCGATCTCGCAGAGGTCCCTGGCGACCGCGTCGACCGCGAGGGTGCAATCCGCGACGGTCCCCGTCCCGATGTCGGCGCCCAGGTAGGACACCGCGTTGGCGCGATTCGCGTTGATCCTGGAAGCGATGTCCTCGAGCAGCGCCAGCGCCTGCGAGCGCTGGTAGGACTCGGCCTCGACCTGGTAGGAGCGGGCCTGCATACCGATCAGGCCCAGGATACCGACCACCGACACGACGATCGCGATGAGCACCTCCAGCAGGGCGAAGCCACCCTGCCGCGTCGACGCGGCGCCTGCGTCCGGCGCGATCCGGCGCGCCCTCACGAACAGCCTCCCACGTCGCTGCGGGCGCGGCCCAGCGGGTCGATCGACACGCAGCGCTTCTGGCCGTCGTGCGACAAGGCGGTGGAGTCGAGCTGCACGCGCACCGTCCCCCCCCCGCCGGCAAGCCTGCCATTGCGGTCGTAGGTCAGCGACGACGGCGCATTCGAGATCGCCAGCGCGCCGCCCGCGGGCGAACGCTGTCGCAGCACCGAATTGTCGGCGGCCAGCCGGACCTGCCAACCCGTCGTCCAGTCGGCTCCCGATTGCGGCGACACCGTCACGTTTGCACCCCGCTTGAGCGCCTCGTTGCGCGCGAGCGAGAGATCGGCCATGAGGTCGAAGGCCGCGGAGCGCAGGCGCTGGGATTCGAGCAGGTCGCGCATGCCCGGCACAGCCACCGACAAGAGGATCGCCATGATGCTGACGGCGGCCAGCATCTCGACCAGCGTGAAGCCGCCGGCGCGCCGCGCGACGAAGCCGCTGCCGCGGCATGCGAAGTCTCCGGCGCGCATCCCGCTCACCAGCAGTCTGCCGGCGCCTTCGCGCCGGCTTCGTCGATCGTCAGGGTGCCGCAGGCTTCCGAGGCCTGCTTGCCCTGCGGCGTGGCGGTCAGCGTGAAGCCGGCAGGCGGCCCTGCGTCGAGCGCGATCGTGATCGTGTAGTTCGCTGCCACGTCGGCGGGCACGCTGGTGCGAAGCCCCGCGACCGTGCCGGAATAGGCGCGGGTGTCGACAAAGAACTGGTGCTGACGCGAGGCGAGATCGGTCATCACGCCCTGCGCCGCGGCGCGATTCGAGCGCAGCACGTACTGCACGTAGGACGGATACGCAACCGACGCCAGGATCGCGACGATCGCCACCGTGATCATCAGCTCGATCAGCGTGAAGCCGGCGATTGCCGGCGTCCTGCGAGGTCGACTACAGGGGTTCATCTCGGGCCTTCTTGTCGAATGGCCCGATTGGACTCCGCGGCGCCTCCTGTCGTCCCTTGCGGCCGGACGAGCGGCAGCGCGGAACCGGTGAACGTCAGCCAGGCGCCGCCATCGCCTCGTCCAGCCACTCGATCCAGTGCCGGACCGGGGTGCCGGTGCCGGCCTGCAGGTGGGCCAGGCAACCGATGTTGGCCGACAGGATCAGGTCGGGCTTGCCGGCCTGCAGATTGGCGAGCTTGCGCTCGCGCAGCTGCCTGGAGAGCTCGGGCTGCAGCACCGAATAGGTGCCGGCCGAACCGCAGCACAGGTGGACATCGGCCACCGGCAAGGGCGGCACGCCCAGCGAGGCCAGCAGCTTCTCGACCGCGCCGCGGATCTGCTGGCCGTGCTGCAACGTGCAGGGCGGATGGAAGACGACCTTGGGCGCACCGCGGGCGGCCAGCTTGTCGCGCAGGGCGGGCGCCGCCGCGGCGAGCTGCTCCGGCAGCCACTCGGCGAGATCCCTGGTGAAAGACACGATACGCAGGGCCTTGGGGCCCCACTCGGGGTCGTCGCGCAGCAGGTGGGCGTAGTCCTTGACCATGGCCCCGCAGCCGGAAGCGTTGATCACGATCGCCTCGGCGCCGGCCTCGACGTGCGGCCACCAGGCCGCGATGTTGCGCTTCACGTCGGCCAGCGCGCCGTCGGGGTCGTTCAGGTGCTGGCGGATCGCGCCGCAGCAGCCCGAGCGCGCCTCGACCACCGTCTCGATGCCCAGGCGGTCCAGCACGCGCGCGGTGGCCGCGTCGATGCCGGGCATCATCGCAGGCTGCGTGCAGCCGTTCAGGATCAGCACCTTGCGCTCGTGCCGGCCGGTCGGCCAGCCGCCGGCGGGCCGGCGCTCGGGAACCTTGTCGCGCAGTGTGGCCGGCAGCAGCGGGCGCAGCGCCTGCCCCACCCGCATCGCCGGGTCGAACAGCCAGCGACGGGTGAGCCCCTCGCGCAGCGCGGCGCGCACCAGGCGCTGGCCCAGAGGGCGCCGCACCTGCTTCTCGACCAGCTTGCGTCCCACGTCGACCAGGTGCCCGTAGCGCACGCCGGAGGGGCAGGTGGTCTCGCAGTTGCGGCAGGTGAGGCAGCGGTCGAGGTGCGACAGCGTGGCGACGGTGGCCGGCTTGCCCTCCACCACCTGCTTGATCAGGTAGATGCGACCGCGCGGACCGTCGAGCTCGTCCCCGAGCAGCTGGTAGGTCGGGCAGGTGGCGGTGCAAAAGCCGCAATGCACGCACTTGCGCAGGATCGCTTCGGCCTCGGCCCCGTCGGCGGTGCCTTTCAGCCAGTCGGCGAGATGGGTTTCCATGTTCGGCGTGTTCCCGCTGCGGGTCAGAGGTCCGGATACATCCGGCCCGGGTTGAAGATGCCCCTGGGATCGAACTCGGCCTTCAGGCGGCGATGCAGGGCCAGCAGCGCCGGCGGCAGCGGCGCGAACACGCCGGCCCGGCGATCGCCGCCTCGGAACAGCGTGGCGTGGCCGCCGACACGGGCCGCGGCCTCGCGGATCGCGGCCGGCTCGGCGTCGGTGCGCCACCAGCGCAACGCGCCGCCCCACTCGATCAGCTCCTCGCCCGGCAAGGCCAGCGGCGGGGCCACCGAGGGCACCGAGAGGCGCCACAGGGGCAGCGCGCCGGCGCCCTGGCCCGCCCCGGCCGCCTGTCCTGTCCCGGGCAGTCCGTCGAAGAAGGGCAGGGTCTGCCCGCGCACGGCGCTCCAGAAGCGATGCACCTCACCATCGAGCGGCTGGGCGCCGTGCTCGCGGGTGAACCACGCGACCGCGGCGTCGACCGCCGCGCGCGCGCCCGCCAGCCGCAAGGCCAGCGTGCCGCCCAGCCAGGCGCTGGCCGAGATCGGCAAGGGCCGGCCGGACCACTCGTTGAGCATGCGCAGCGCCGCCGGGCGGTCGAGCGCCATGGTCACCGTGGCCGTCGCGGCCGGCTGCGGGAGCACCTTCAGTGAAACCTCGGCAACCAGGCCCAGGATGCCCAGCGAGCCGCAGAGCAATCGGGACAGGTCGTAGCCGGCCACGTTCTTCATCACCTGGCCGCCGAAGTTCAGCGCCCGCCCCTGGGCGTCGAGCATGGCCGCGCCCAGCACGAAGTCGCGCACCGCGCCGGCCGACTGGCGGCCGGGGCCGGAGAGTCCGGCCGCGATCATGCCGCCGACGGTCGCGCCCGCGCCGAAGGCGGGCGGTTCGAAGGGCAGCCACTGCCCCTTCTCGGCCAGCGCCGCGTCGATCTCGGACAGCGGCGTGCCGCAACGGGCGGTGATGACCAGCTCGGTCGGCTCATAGGAGACGATGCCGCGGTAATCGCGGGTGTCGAGCACCTCGCCGCGCGGCTCGCAGCCGTAGAAATCCTTGGTGCCGCCGCCACGGATCCGCAGCGCGCTGCCGGCTTCGGCAGCCGCGCGAATCCGGTCGGCCAGGCGCACCAGCGCGGCCTGCGAGGGGGAGTCGCTCATCGTTTCAGAACCTCGGCAGGTCGGGGAATGCCAGGCGGCCGGCGTGGACGTGCATCTTTCCGTACTCGGCGCAGCGCGCAAGCGTGGGAATGCCCTTGCCGGGATTGAGCAGCCCCGGAGGATCGAAGGCGCGCTTGACCGCGAAGAAGGCGGCGCGCTCCTCGGGCGAGAACTGCACGCACATCGAGTTGATCTTCTCGATGCCCACGCCGTGCTCGCCGGTGACGGTGCCGCCGTATTCCACGCACAGCTCGAGGATCTCGGCGCCGAACAACTCGGCGCGGTGCCATTCGTCGGGATCGTTCGCGTCGAACAGGATCAGCGGATGCATGTTGCCGTCGCCGGCGTGGAAGACGTTCATGCAGCGCAGGCGGTACTTGTCCTCCATTGCCGCGATGTCGGCGAGCAGTCGGCCGATGTTCTTGCGCGGGATCGTGCCGTCCATGCAGTAGTAGTCGGGCGACACCCGCCCCGCCGCCGGAAAGGCGTTCTTGCGGCCGGACCAGAAGAGCAGGCGCTGGGCCTCGGACTCGGAGACCTGGATCCGGGTCGCGCCCGATTCGCGGAGCACCGCTTCCATGCGGACGATCTCCTCGGCGACCTCTTCCGGCGTGCCGTCTGACTCTGCCAGCAGGATCGCCGCCGCATCGAGGTCGTAGCCCGCCCGCACGAACTCCTCGACCGCCACGGTGGCCTTGCGATCCATCATCTCGAGCCCGGCGGGAATGATCCCGGCGGCGATGATGCCGGCCACCGCGTCGCCGGCCTTGACCACGTCGTCGAACGAAGCCATGACCACGCGCGCCAGCTGCGGCTTGGGCACCAGCTTGAGCGTGGCCTCCATGGTCACCGCGAGCATGCCCTCGGAGCCGATGACCACCGACAGCAGGTCCAGCCCCGGCGAATCGAGCGCCTCGCTGCCGAACTCCACCGGCTCGCCGGCCACCGAGTAGCCGCGCACCCGCAGCACGTTGTGGACGGTGAGGCCGTACTTCAGGCAATGCACGCCGCCTGAATTCTCGGCCAGGTTGCCACCGATCGAGCAGGCGATCTGCGACGACGGGTCCGGCGCGTAATACAGCTCGTAGGGCGCCGCCGCCTCGGACACCGCCAGGTTGCGCACGCCGGGTTGCACGCGGGCGGTCCGCGCCACCGGGTCGATGGCCAGGATCCGGTTGAACTTGGCCAGCGACAGCACCACCCCCGCCGCGTGCGGCATCGAGCCGCCGGAGAGACTCGTGCCAGCGCCGCGCGCCACGATCGGCACCTCGAGCTCGTGGCAGGCCTTCAGGATGCCGACGACCTGCTCCTCGGTCTCGGGCAGGGCCACCACCATCGGCATCTGCCTGAAGGCCGTCAGGGCGTCGCACTCGTAGGGGCGGACGTCTTCCTCGCGAAAGAGCAGCGCGTGGGGCGGCAGCAGCGCCCTCAGGCGCTCGACGACCTGCTGCTGCCGGCCCGGCGGCGGCGCGGCGGCCAGATCGGCGAAACGATCTTCGTAGACGGTGTTCATGGCTGGATTCTCTCCCGATCCCCGACAGTATCGCCGGAGGCGGCGCCGGGGAAGATACCCGAAGGTCGAAGTTCTTTTACACTGGCCGGCCGTGACGCAGCCTGAATTCCCGCCCACCCGCCGCCTGCAGGGCTACGCGCTGCTCTTCTCCGGCATGGCCCTGGTCGGGACCTACGTGGCGCTGAGCAAGCCGCTGACCGGCACGTTCCCCGTCTTCCTGCTCGCCTGGCTGCGCTTCGCGATCGCCGCGGTGGCCATGGTCCCCTGGTTGCGCCGCGAGCCGGGCGAGGTCGCGCTGGATCGCGGCCTGGCCGGCACGATCTTCGTGCAATCGCTGTTCGGCAACTTCCTGTTCTCGATCCTGATGCTGAGCGGCGTGTCGATGACCTCGGCCGCCGCCGCCGGCGTCATCCTGGCGACACTGCCGGCGGCGGTCGCGCTGCTGTCCTGGCTCGTGCTGCGAGAGCGCCTGGGCCCGCGTACCTGGGTTGCCGTGGCGCTGGCCGTCGGCGGCGTCACGGTCCTGACCCTCGCCCGCGGCGGCGCGGGGCAGGACGCGCAGTCGCTCGTCGGCAATCTCCTGGTGCTGGGCTGCGTGTTCTGCGAAGCGGTCTACGTGATTCTCGGCAAGCGCCTGACCGCGAGGTTGTCGGCCAGGCGGATCTCGGCGCTGCTGAACCTGTGGGGCCTCGCCCTGATGACCCCGCTCGGCCTGTGGCAGGCGGCCGGCTTCGACTTCGGCGCGGTCGGCGCCGGGGCCTGGGCCCTTCTGCTCTTCTATGCGCTGGCCGCCAGCATGATCTCGACCTGGCTGTGGCTGAGCGGGCTTCGGCACGTTCCGGCCAACCACAGCGGCGTGTTCACGATCGCGATGCCCCTGGCCGCGAGCGTGGTCGCGATCGCTTTCCTCGGCGAGTCGCCGGGCCCCGGTCACGCGGTCGCCCTGGTCTGCGCTGCTGTCGGAATCGTGCTGATCGCGGGCGCCCCGCCCGCCGTTCGTCGGCCCGAGGGTGACCGGGAAGCGGTTTAGGCGGTCCGCCCGACTGGCGTCGCACCTTGACAGCCCCTATCCTGACAGCGTCGAACGCCAACAATCTCCGAATGCCGATCGTGTCCGGCAAGCTCACACACACGCCCGGCCGGCCAGACGAACCGGTCGACGACGATCACGGCACGGACTTCACCGTGTTGTTGAATCACTGCGCGCGCGCGTGCCGCGCAAGCGCCGCCGTGCTGGAATGGAACGACGGCAGCGGCACGCGGCTGCGCCACGCGGTAGGGCTGCGCGAGGGCGAGGACCCAGCGAAGATCCTCCTTCGCTGTGCGCAGGCCGCGCCGGCGACCCCGGCCGATCCGCTGCCCCGCGCCGCTTGCGGCCGCCGTCTGCAGCGGGTCTTCTGTGCCCCGGTCCGGTCGTCGACTGACGAATCCGGCGTACTCGCAGTCCTGGATTTCGGCGAAGAGGCGAACGGCCCCTCCGCGGAACTCGAGAACGCGCGGCGCGACGTGCTCGCGGCCTTCGCCGATCAGGCCGCCGCGCTGCGCGCGCTGCAGCGCCGGCTCGACGGCGCGGAGCAGCGACTCGTCGAGCGCGACCGCGAGATCGCGCGGCTGGAGCAGCGGGCCGCGCACCTGGCGCTGGCCCAGGCCATTGCGGGGGTCGGCAGCTGGGAGTATCGCGACAGCGACGGCCGACTGTATTGGAGCGAAGAGACGGCGCGCTTGTTCGGCCTGCCCGCCGCGCCGACCGACCTCCGGTTCGCCGATTTCATCGGCCGGGTCCATCCTGACGACCGCCGACGCATGCGGCGAATCCAGAAGCAGGCACTGGCCGGGGGTGGCAACTACGAAGTGAATTACCGGGTCGTGCTCCCGGACGGCGGCATTCGCCATGTGCACGAGCGCTGCCTGTCGACGCGGTCCGGTGCAGACGCTGTCCACCGGATCGCAGGCACGGTGCGCGACATCACCGGGCAGGTCGAGGCCGAGAACGAGCGGCGCGCCCTGCTCGCCTCCGAGAGGCGGGCACGCCGGGAAGCGGAAGCGGCGCGCGCGAGCTTCAGCGCGCTCTTCGAACATGCGCCGGGGCTGTACCTGGTGCTTTCCGCGCCCGACTACCGGATCGTGGCGGTCAGCAACGCCTACCTCGAGGCGACCATGACGCGTCGCGAGTCGATCGTCGGTCGCCCTGTCCAGGAAGTGTTTCCCGAGGCGCCCGGCGATCGCGACGCCGGCGGTGTGGCAGCGCTGAGCGCCTCGCTCGGCCGGGTCTGCCGCACCGGACAATCCGACGTGATGGCCATCCAGCGCTATCCGATCCCGCGCCCGGCGTCGCTCGGCGGCGGCTTCGAGACCCGCTACTGGAGCGTGGTCAACACGCCGGTGCCCGGCCGGGAAGGCACGGTCGCCTACGTGATCCACCGGGTCGAGGACGTCACCGAGCTGACCAACCAGGTCGAGCAATCCGGCGACGCCGCGCCGAGTCCGGCCTGGACGCCGGCAGGCGATGGTGGCGTCGCCGCCGAGGTGATCCTGCGGGCCGGCGAGATCTTCCGGATGAACCACCGGATACGCAGCAGCGAGCGTCGCTACCGGCGCCTGCTCGCCGATGCGCCGGTGGGTATCGTCACCCTTTCGGCCGACGGGCGGATCGGGGAAGCGAACCGCGCGTTCTGCACACTGATCGGGCATGACGAGGCAGACCTGCCGCCGATCGGACTGGCGTCGGTGCTGCCCGAGGCCGTGCGAGCACCGATCATCGGCGAACTGGCGAAGCTCGCCTCGGGCCGGCTCGAACGCTTCTCGACCGACACCCTGATCCTGCGAGGCGCCGGCTCGCAGGCCTGGGTCCGGCTCACGCTGACGGCGATCTCCGAAGACGATGACGAACCGAGCGAGATCATCGCGATCGTCGAGGACATCGATGCCCGCAAGGCTGCCGAGGAGGGCCTTCGGCGCAGCGAGCAACTCCTGAAGATCGCCGGCCGCACCGCCTCGCTGGGCGGCTGGGTGTGGGAGCGCGGCTCTGACCTGATCGTATGGTCGGACGAGGCAGCCGCCATTCATGGCGAGCCCGCGGGCACGCACCCGACGCTGCAGCGGGTCGTCGAGTACTACACGCCCGCATGGCGGAGCGCGATCGAGGCGGCCTTCGTGGCGTGCGCCCGCAACGGCACGCCCTTCGACGGCGAGTTCGAGATCCTGCGCGCGGACGGCATCGCAGCCTGGGTCCGGTCGACCGGCGAGGCGGTCCGCAACGAGGAAGGCATCGTCGTCCGGATCCAGGGCGCCTGCCAGGACATCACGCATCGCCGCACCGCCGAGCGCGCGCTGCGCGACAGCGAGGCGCGCTTCCGGGCGGTTGCGCAAGCCTCGACCGACGTGATCTGGGACTACGATTTCGCGACCCGCTCCGTATGGTGGAACCAGGGAATCGAGACGATCCTCGGCTACCGGCGTGAGGCGCCGGTGGCCACCACTCGCTGGTGGACCTCGCGAATTCACCCCGACGACCGGAACCGGGTGCTCGAGACGGTCCGTGATGCCATCGCGACCCGGAAGGCGTCGCTGCACGGCGAGTACCGGTTCCTTCGGGCGGACGACTCGGTGGCGACGATCGAGGATCGCGTCGTCGTGCTCTACGACGAAGCCGGCGAGCCGCGCCGAATGATCGGCGGCATGACGGACGTCACCGACGCGCGACGCCGCAACGCGCAGCTTGCCCAGCAGGCGGCGCTGCTCGACGCCGCCCGCGACGCGATCGTCGTGCGCGATTTCAAGCGCGGCGTCGTGTACTGGAACCGCGGCGCGGAACGCCTGTACGGATGGAGCGCCGCACAGATGCTCGGGCAGCCGCTGCTGCCGATGATCTATCAGGACCAGCGCGAGTACGAGACCGCGTGCCGGCGGGTGGCCGAGGACGGGCAATGGGCCGGCGAACTGCACCAGAAGCGAATCGACGGCATGCCGCTGACGATCGAGAGCAGCTGGTCGCTGATGTTCGATGCCGACGGCCAGCCGACCGGCATCATCGCGATCAGCACCGATGCCACCGCGCGCAAGTCCCTCGAGCTGCAGCTGCACCAGGCGCAGCGCCTCGAATCCGTCGGGCTGCTGTCGGGCGGCATCGCGCATGACTTCAACAACCTTCTCACGGTGATCGTCGGCAACGCCGAGCTGCTGGGCGAGGAGATAGCCCAGCAGCCGGCGCTCGAATCCCTGCTGCCGACGGTCGAGATGGTGCTGTCGGCCGCGCAGCGGGGCGCCGAACTGACCCGGCAGCTGCTCGCCTTCTCCAGCCGCCAGCCGCTGACCCCACGGGCGGTCTCGATCGAGGACACGCTGCAGGCGATGGACTCGCTGCTGCGTCGCGCGCTCACGTCCGCGGTCGAGGTGGACCTGGCAAAGACCGCGGGCGACGCGCGCTGGCTCGCCTTCGCCGACCGTGTCCAGCTCGAGGCTGCGATCCTGAATCTCTGCGTGAATGCGCGCGACGCGATGCCCGCGGGCGGACGGCTCCGGCTGGCGGTGGAACACTGCCGGATTCTCGATGGCGATGGCGACGGCGCCGCCGGCACGTCGCTGAACCCGGGCGACTACGTGGTGCTGGTCGTCTCGGATACCGGACAAGGCATCCCGCCCGAGCACCTCGAACGCGTGTTCGACCCGTTCTTCACCACCAAGGAGACGGGCAAGGGCACCGGCCTCGGGCTGAGCATCGTCTACGGCTTCGCCCGCCAGTCCGGCGGCCGGGTCGCGATCGAATCGTCCGTCGGCCGCGGGACCACGGTACGCCTCTGGCTCCCGAGAGCCGGCGAGGCCGGGCCTGCCCCCGACATGGCGCTCGCCGAGCAGGAGGTTCCGCGAGGCACCGAGGCGGTGCTGGTCGTCGAGGACGATCCGCTCGTCCAGGCGCACGCCCGCCGGTTGCTGACGACGCTCGGCTACGAGGTGACCTGCGCGAACGACGCGTTGCAGGCGCTCGACTGCCTGCGTGGCGACCTGCCGGTCGACCTGCTTTTCACCGACATCGTGATGCCGGGCGGCATCGACGGTCGCCAGCTCGGGCGACAGGCCAGGACGCTTCGTCCCGGCATCGCCGTGCTCTACACCTCGGGCTACGCGAAATCCAGCGTCGAGGACACCTCGCGGGAAGACGCTCCCGTCATCCTTCTCCCGAAGCCCTACCGCAAACCGGAACTTGCGGGCATGGTCCGCGCCGCACTGCGGGCCACCCGACCGTGACCTGACTCGAAGTCCCATGGCGACGAGACACACATGCCGATGACGCCCCCAGGACGCCTGCTGATCCTCGACGACGACCCTGCCGTCGGGCTGACGATCGGCCTGATCGCCAAGCGCGAAGGCTTCGACTACCGTACCACGGTGATGGCCGCCGAGTTCTTCGCCGAGTTCGAGCGCTGGCAGCCGACCCACATCGCGCTCGACCTGGTGATGCCGGAGGTGGACGGCATCGAGATCCTGCGCCGACTCGGCGCGATCGAGTGCTCGGCCGCGATCATCATCACCAGCGGCGCCGGCTCGAGGGTGCTGGAGGCGGCGCGCCGCTCGGCATCCGAGCACGGCCTGAACATCGCCGGCGTCGCGGCCAAGCCGTTCAACAGCGCCAGCCTGCGCGCGTTGCTGGAGATCGGCGCGCCAGCGGACTCGGCCCGCGTCGGGCGCAAGCGCGGTGCGCC
Source organism: Zeimonas arvi (assembly GCF_008039575.1). Taxonomy (GTDB): domain Bacteria; phylum Pseudomonadota; class Gammaproteobacteria; order Burkholderiales; family Burkholderiaceae_E; genus Zeimonas; species Zeimonas arvi. The sequence continues at coordinate 722,428 of NZ_VDUY01000001.1, forward strand.
GCAGTCCGACCTGGACGTCTCCGAAGGTGCCTTGCGCGCGGCACTGTCGCGCCGCGAGTTCCAGGTCTTCTACCAGCCCAGGATCGACTGCGCCACGCAGGTGGTGTCCGGCTTCGAGGCGCTGGTGCGATGGCGGCATCCGGAGCATGGCATCGTCAGCCCGGACCGCTTCATCGGCCCCTGCGAACAGCTGGGACTGATCGACAGCCTGACCGAGCAGGTCTTCGACGAGGGTCTGCGCTGGCTTTCGCACAATCTGCCTGCCAGCGACACCAGGCTTTCCCTGAACCTGTCGGCCTGCTCGCTGGATGACGACGGGCTCGCCGACCGGATGGAGCAGTGGTGCCGCAAGGCCGGCATCGCCCCGCGCCGGATCATCGTCGAACTGACCGAGACCGCCGCGATGAACGATCCGTCGGCGGCCCTCGACCTCCTGACGCGGCTGCGGCTCAAGGGCTTCCACTTGTCGATCGACGATTTCGGGGTCGGGCATTCGTCCCTGGTGCAGCTCGCCCGCCTGCCATTCTCGGAGCTCAAGATCGACCGGACATTCGTGGCCGGGGCGATCGAATCGAGCGAGTCGCAGACCATCTGTCGCGCCGTGATCGGCCTCGGCCACGGCCTGGGCCTGACCGTCACGGCAGAAGGCGTGGAGAACGAGGCCGTCCTCGCCTTCCTCGCCGCGGCGGGCTGCGACAGCGCCCAGGGCTACCTCTTCGCGCGCCCGATGAGCGGAGACGACACGATCCGTTGGCTCGAGCGCCACACCCAGCCGGACCGGACCGCGAGAGCGCGCTGAATGAAGGCGCCGCGAGGCTCCGGAGCGATCTGCCTGGTCGAGGACGATTCGCTGGTGCGCGAGTTCACACGGAGCGTGCTTGTCGATCTCGGCTACTCGGTGCACGATTTCGGCAACGGCGACGATGCCCTGGCGGCGATCGACGCCGGGCTGCCCGCTCCCGGCGCCCCGACCTGAAGGTGCTCTACGTGTCGGGCTACAGCGAGAACGCGATCATCCATCACGGTCGTCTCGACCCGGGGGTGGAGCTTCTCAGCAAGCCGTTCCGCCGCGTGGATCTGGCCATGCGACTGCAGAATCTCCTGAGCTGACCCGATGGCATCGCCGCGCAACCTCGCACTGTTCGAGAATCACCGCTGGGAAGACACGCCGCTCGGCCCCGTCGACCGATGGCCCGCTGCCATGCGCGCGACGGTGCGCACCGTGCTCTCATCCGGCATGCCGATGGCCACCGCCTGGGGGCCGCACCGGGTCCAGATCTACAACGACGGCTACAACGCGATCTATGGCGACAAGCACCCGGCGGCGTTCGGCGCGCCTGCGGCCGAGTGTTGGGGCGAGATCTGGAGTTTCCTCGCGCCGGCCATCGACACCATCTTCGACTCGGGCAATACGCTGAACTTCGAGAACACGCTGCTCGCGCTGAGCAAGCATGGCCCGCCAGAGGAGTGCTACTTCGACTTCTCCTACAGTCCGGTCTTCGACGAGGACGGGCGAGTGCTCGGCTTCCTGTCGGCAGCGGTGGAAACCACCGCTCGCATCGTGACGGCCAGGCGGCAGGCGGTGTTCGACGCGATCGCATCGCTGCGCCCGGCGACCGGCGACGTCGCCGATTTCCTCGGCGGACTGCGCGAGGCGCTGGCAAGCAACCAGGACGATGCCGCTTCGGCGGCTCTGTACTCGGTCGATCCGGCCAGCGGCCTGCCCGACCGTCTGCTTTGGTCGCTGCGGGCCGACGACGTGCTCCTGGCGGCGCTGCACGAGGCAGCCCGCGGGCATCGGCTTGCACCGGACCTTCGGACGCCCTCGCCGGCGGCCGTCGCGGTGGCGAGCGGCGGCGGCCCGCGGCAGGCGGGCCTGTTGCCGGTGCACCGGCGAGACGGCTCGCCGGTGGCGCTGCTGTTGCTCACGCACGGGCCCTACGTGCCGTGGTCGAGCAGTCACCGGCCGTTCTGCCTCGCGCTGTCCGAACGGCTGCACGTCGCGCTGCACGACTTCGAGGCACGCGAAATGCAGTTGCGCTCGCTCACCATGAGTCTCGACGAGAAGCAGCAGCTCTACCAGTTCCTGTTCGACAACATCGTCGACGGCGCGATCTACGCGGTCAGCACGGTCACGGACGATCCGCCCGAAACCGTGCTGGCCGCCAACCGGCAAGCGTGCGCGATGCTCGGCTACGACGAGCGCGAGATCGTCGGACTGCGCCGCGAGCAGCTCGTCTTCGACGACGGCGGCACCTTGTCGGCGGCGGTGCGCAGGCGGGAGAAGACCGGCGAATTCGTCGGAGAGCTGCGCTTCAGGCACCGCGACGGCCGACCGATCCTCGTCGAGGTTGCGTCGCGGCTGGTCACCACCGAGCGCGGCGACATCCGCTCGGTCACCCTGGTGCGCGACATCAGCGCCCGCAAGGCCCTGGAGCGGCGGCATCTCCAGGAGGTTCGCGCCGAAACGATGTCCCAGATGAGCGCCGGCATCGCGCACGATTTCAACAACCTGCTGACCGTCATCGTCGGCGGCGTCGACCTGATGCGGGGCCGCTTCGAGGCGGGCACCGTCGAAGCCCAGGTGATGGCTGCGATGCAGCAGGCCGCCGACAAGGCGGCATCGCTGACGCGCGAGCTGCTGAGCTTCACCGGCGTGCAGAACGTGCAGGCGCACCTCGCCGACATCGCGGCACTGGTGATCGAGACCGAGCAGATGCTGCGGGGCGCGATCGGCGATTCCATCCGGTTGGAACTTCGGCTCGCGCCAGACCTTCCGCATTGCCTGGTCGACCCCGCGCTGTTCTCGACCGCCTTGCTGAACCTCGCGCTGAACGCACGCGATGCGATGCCCGAAGGCGGCGTGGTGACGATTGCCGCCGACCTGTTCAAGCCGCTGGACCTCGAGCCGGCCCATTCCGTGCCGCCCGCGATGGATCGGCCGCACGTCAGGCTGACGGTGAGCGATACCGGCCACGGCATTCCTGCCGAACTGCTGGAGCGGATATTCGACCCATTCTTCACGACGAAGCAGACGGGGCTCGGCTCCGGTCTCGGACTGCCGATGGTGCTCGCCTTCGCGCGCAAGTCCGGCGGCTTCGTCAGGGTCGCCAGCGAGCCTGGCCGGGGCGCGCGCTTCGAGCTGCTGTTGCCGGCGGTCGAAGCCGCCGACAGCCCGCCCGGGTTGCCTCGCACGGTGCCGGGCACCGGCGCCTCAGGCCAGACCGTGCTGGTCGTCGAGGACAACGACCTGGTCCGCATGCAGGCCATGCGCATGCTGACCGACGCCGGCTTTCGCTGCATACCGGCGCCCGATGGCCAGAAGGCGCTTTCGATCCTGTCGACCGACATGACGATCGGCATCGTCTTCACCGACGTGATGATGCCCGGCATGTCCGGCCGCCGGCTGGCCGACGAAGTCCACCGGCAGCGGCCCGGCCTTCCCATCCTGCTGACCACCGGCTACGACGGAGAGATCCGTGAGCAAGCCGAGCTGGCGGGCGCCCGCTACGAGGTTCTTCCGAAGCCTTACACGCGCGGTGAACTCGTCTCAGCGGTGCTGCGACAGTTCGAGGCGGCGAGGCGATCTCCCCCCTTCGAACCCCGCTAGGGTCGTCGGCATCTCTGCGACGATGCCCGCGGCCGGCCGCCCCGTGCGCTCCTCGACGACCATGGAGATTTGACAGCGCCCCGCCCGGTTGGCATCCTCCCGCGAGCCGAACAACCGCTGTGGAAGAGATCGCGCAGGCCCTGCAGGCCCGCGCGGCGCCGAAGGTGTATCGCCCCGGAAACTCTCAGGCAAAAGGACTTCAGCGGTTCGGCGCTCTGGAGAGAAGCTGCATCCGGTCGTGACCGGGCCGCGGCTCGCCGAAGGAAACAGGTGGCGCGGACCACTCCGCGCCGCTGAATGTCTCAGGCAAACGGACAGAGGGGGCTGCCGGCCGGGTTCTTCCGGCCGCCCTTCGTCTTTTCAGCCTTCGCCGCACGCGCCCGACCCGCCGACTCGCGAACGCCTCTGGAGCCCGCCTTGGACAATCCCGCCGATCTGAAATACACCGCCTCCCACGAGTGGCTGCGCCGCGAAGGCGACGGCACCGCCACCGTCGGCATCACCGATCACGCCCAGGACGCCCTCGGCGAGCTCGTCTACGTCGAGCTGCCCCAAGTCGGCCGCCGCGTCGAGCAGGGCGAGGCCTGCGTGGTGGTCGAGTCCACCAAGGCGGCCTCCGACGTCTACGCACCGGTGACCGGCGAGATCGTCGCGGTCAACGAAGCGCTGGCCGACGCGCCGCAGACGGTCAACGAGGCGCCCTTCGCCGGCGGCTGGCTGTTCCGGATCAGGCCCGACGACGCCGGCCAGATCGACGGTCTGCTCGACGCCACCGCCTACGCCGCCGGCCCCGGCGCGGCCTGACCCTCCGCAGGAGCGACTCCTCCATGACCCCGCATGACCAGGCGGGCGACGGCGTTCGCGCGCTGCTCGCCCCCGACGAATTCCACGGCCGCCACATCGGCCCCTCCGAGGCCCAGCAGGCCGCGATGCTGGCCCGGCTCGGCCACCCCAGCCGTGACGCGCTGATCCGCGCCACGGTGCCGCCGGCGATCCTGCTCGACGCGCCGCTCGCCTTCGAAGGCCCGGCCACCGAAGCCGACGCGCTGGCCGAGCTGCGCGGCCTGGCCGCCCGCAACCAGGTCTGGCGCAGCTACATCGGCGCCGGCTACCACGACACCCTCGTGCCCGAGCCGATCCGGCGCAACGTGCTGGAGAACCCGGGCTGGTACACCGCCTACACGCCCTACCAGGCCGAGGTGGCCCAGGGCCGGCTCGAGGCCCTGCTGAACTACCAGCAGATGATCATCGACCTGACCGGCCTGCCGGTGGCCAATGCCTCGCTGCTGGACGAGGCCACCGCGGCCGCCGAGGCCATGGCGATGGCGCGCCGCGCGTCGAAGTCGAGATCGACGCGCTTCTTCGTCGACGCCGACGTGCACCCGCAGGTGCTGTCGGTGATCCGCACCCGCGCGCAGTGGATGGGATTCGAGGTGGTGACCGGCCATGCCGAAACGGTGCTGGGCGGCGACACGGCGCAGACCGGAGGCGACTCCGACTTCTTCGGCGCCCACCTGCAGACCCCCGACACCCAGGGCCGGCTGCGCGACTTCACGCCGCAGATCGCCGCGCTGCACGCCGCCGGCGCGCGGGTGTCGGTGGGCTGCGACCCGCTGGCCGCGATGCTGGTCAAGTCGGCCGGCGCGATGGGCGCCGACATCGCGATCGGCTCGGCGCAGCGCTTCGGCGTGCCGCTCGGCTACGGCGGCCCGCACGCCGCCTTCATGTCGGCGCGCGAAGAGCTGGTGCGCACGATGCCCGGCCGGATCATCGGCGTGTCGAAGGACGCCGCCGGCAATCCCGCATTGCGCATGGCGCTGCAGACCCGCGAGCAGCACATCCGCCGGGAGAAAGCCACCAGCAACATCTGCACCGCGCAGGCGCTGCTCGCCAACATGGCCGGCTTCTACGCGGTCTGGCACGGGCCGCAGGGGCTGCGCCGGATCGCGCTGCGGGTCAACGCGATGGGCCGTCTGCTGGCGAAGCTGCTGGCCGAGGTCGCGCAGGCCCGCGGCGGCGCGCCGCTGCAGCCCGCGCACGCGGCCTGGTTCGACACGCTGGCCTTCGACGTCGGCACGCTGCTCGCCGACATCCGCGAGCGCGCCGCCGCGCTGCGGATCAACCTGCGCGAGCTGCCGGCGGCCGAAGGCGAGCCGGCGCGCATCGGCATCGCGCTGGACGAGACCGTGAAGCCGGTCGACATCGTCGACCTGGTGTTCGTGCTGACCGGCCAGCATCTCGACGCGGCCTCGCTCGAGGCGGCGCTCGACGCGCTGCCGGCCGATCCGGCCTCGGTCCCGGCCGCGCTGCGGCGCACCGACGCGGTGCTGACCCACCCGGTCTTCAGCCGGCACCACAGCGAGAGCGAGTTCGTCCGCTACCTGAAGAAGCTCGAGAATCGCGACATCTCGCTGGTCCACTCGATGATCCCGCTCGGCTCCTGCACGATGAAGCTGAACGCGGCCGCCGAGATGGCGCCGGTGACCTGGCCCGAGTTCGCCGCCATCCATCCCTTCGCGCCGCGCGAGCAGGCGGCCGGCTACGCGGCGATGCTCGAGCAGCTCGGCCGTTGGCTGGCCGAGATCACCGGCTTTGCCGCCGTTTCCTTCCAGCCGAACTCGGGGGCCCAGGGCGAGTACGCCGGCCTGCTGGCGATCCGCGATTTCCTGGCCGCCCGGGGCCAGGGCCATCGCGACGTCTGCCTGATCCCTGCGTCGGCCCACGGCACCAACCCGGCGTCGGCGCAGATGATGGGGATGAAGATCGTCGTGGTGGCCTGCGACGACCAGGGCAACATCGACCTGGCCGACCTCGACGCGAAGATCGCGAAGCACCGCGATGCGGTCGCCGCGCTGATGGTCACCTACCCGTCGACCCACGGCGTGTTCGAGGACACGATCGTCGAGGTCTGCCGCAGGGTCCACGACGCGGGCGGACAGGTCTACATGGACGGCGCGAACCTGAACGCGCAGGCCGGCCTGACCAAGCCGGGGCTGATCGGCGCCGACGTCTGCCACATGAACCTGCACAAGACCTTCTGCATCCCGCACGGCGGGGGCGGCCCGGGCATGGGGCCGATCGCGGTGGCGGCGCACCTGGCGCCCCACCTGCCCACCGACCCGCTCTCGGGCGAGCCGGGGAGCGTGTCGGCGGCGCCCTTCGGCAGCGCGCTGATCACGACCATCTCGTGGATGTACATCCGGATGATGGGCGCATCGGGCATCCGCAAGGCCACCGAGGTCGCGATCCTGAATGCCAACTACGTGGCCGCCCGGCTGCAGGACTACTTCCCGGTGCTGTACCGCGGGCACTCGGGCAGCGTGGCCCACGAGTGCATCCTGGACATGCGCAACCTGAAGGCCGAATACGGCGTGTCGGCCGAGGACGTCGCCAAGCGGCTGATGGACTACGGTTTCCACGCCCCCACGCTGTCCTTCCCGGTGGCCGACACGCTGATGGTCGAGCCTACCGAGTCCGAGCCGAAAGCCGAGCTCGACCGTTTCTGCGACGCGATGATCGCGATCCACGGCGAACTGCAGAAGATCCGCAGCGGTGAGTGGGACGCCGAGGACAACCCCCTCAAGTGCGCGCCGCACACCGCGGCCGAGATCGCCGGGGAGTGGACGCACGCCTACTCGCGCGAGACCGCCGCCTTCCCGCTGCCCTGGGTGCGCGAGGCCAAGTTCTGGCCGTCGGTCAAGCGGATCGACAATGCCGCGGGCGACCGTCACCTGGTCTGCAGCTGCCCGCCGATGTCCGACTACGAGGAAGACGACGCCCCCGAGGCGCACCCGGCGCCGGCCGTCGAGCCGGCAGGAGCGACAGCATGACCGACACCCGACGCGTCCCGCTCGATGCGATGCACCGCGCCGCCGGCGCAAAGATGGGCCCGTTCGCCGGCTGGGAGATGCCGATCCAGTACCCGTCGGGGCTCAAGGCCGAGCATCAGCACACACGCGAGGCCGCGAGCCTCTTCGACGTCTCGCACATGGGCCAGCTGCGCGTGACCGCCGCCGACGGCCGGGCCGCGACGCTGCACGCCCAGCTCGAGGCGGCGTTGCCGGTGGACTTCGAGGACTGGGCCAGCGGCCAGCAGAAGTACTCGTACCTGCTCAACGACGCCGGCGGCATCGAGGACGACCTGATGCTGGTCCACCTCACCGACGGCCGGCACGCCGAGGTCCGGATCGTGGTCAACGCCGGCAACCGCGACGCAGACCTGAAGTGGTTCCACCGTCACTGCCCGAAGCTGCACTTCGAATGGGTGCCGGCGGCGCTGCTGGCGCTGCAGGGCCCGGGCGCGGAGCAGGCGCTCGCGGCGCTCGACCCGCAGGCCGCTTCGCTGCGCTTCATGCAGGCGGCCGCGCTGAAGCTGCTCGGCGCCGACTGCTTCGCCACCCGGTCGGGCTACACCGGCGAGGACGGCTACGAGATCTCGATCCCGGTCGAGGCGGCCGAGGCGATCGCCGCCCGCCTGCTCGAGATCGACGAGGTCAGGTGGGCCGGACTGGGCGCGCGCGACACGCTGCGGCTCGAGGCCGGCCTGCCGCTGCACGGCAGCGACATCGGTCCGCAGACCTCGCCGGTGGAAGCCGGACTGGCCTTCGCGATCCCGAAGTCGCGGCGGCCCGGCGGTCCGAAGGCCGGAGGCTTCCCTGGAGCCGAGACGGTCCTGAGGCAGTTTGCCGAGGGCGCGCACCGCAAGCTGGTCGGCCTGGTCTCGCACGACCCGGTGCCGATCCGGGCGCACAGCGCGATCGTCGACGCACACGAGCGCCAGATCGGCGAAGTCAGCAGCGGCACCGTGTCGCCCACGCTGGGCCACCCGGTGATGCTGGCGTGGCTCGAACGCCAGGCCATCGAGCATGAAGCCACCGCGCCGCTTCGCGCCGTGGTGCGCGACAAGCGGCCGGCGGTTCAGGTCACCTCCTTGCCCTTCGTGCCCAAGCGCTACAAACGCTGAGAAGCCTTGAGCGGCCGGGGTTCTATGGCTAGACTTCGCCCCGTAGCAACGAAACGAGCACGCCTCCCCCGGGCGTGACCGACAACGAACGGAGACGAAGCATGGCACGACGATTCCTGATCGGCTTGGCGGCTTGCGCCGCGCTGCTGGCCCCCACCCTCGCCTCGGCCGGCCCCACCCTCGACGCGATCAAGGAGCGCGGCTCGCTGCGCTGCGCGGTCAATACCGGCCTGCTCGGCTTCTCGGCGCCAGACAGCAAGGGGCGCTGGAACGGCATCGACGCCGACTTCTGCCGCGCGGTGGCCGCCGCGATCCTGGGCGACCCGGAGAAGGTGCAGTTCGTCGCCACCAACGCCCAGAACCGGTTCACCGTGCTGCAGGCCGGCGAGGCCGACATGCTGTCGCGCAACACCACCTGGACCTCGTCGCGCGACGCGACGCTGGGCTCGGTGTTCACCGGCGTGCTCTTCTACGATGGCCAGGGCTTCATGGTGCCCAAGAAGCTCGGCGTGAAGAGCGCCAAGGAGCTCGACGGCGCCACGGTCTGCGTGCAGCCGGGCACCAGCCGGGCACCACCACCGAGCTGAACGTCAGCGACTACTTCCGCTCGAACAAGATGAACTTCAAGCCGGTGGTGATCGCCGAGCTGAACCAGATCGAGCAGGCCTTCTTCGCCGGCCGCTGCGACGTCTACACCACGGACATCTCGGGCCTGGCGGCCACGCGTCTCAAGGCGCCCAACAAGGACGACTACGTGATCCTGCCCGACGCGATCTCCAAGGAGCCGCTGGGCCCGATGGTCCGCCGCGGCGACTGGGAGTTCTTCAACATCGTCAAGTGGACGCTGTTCGGTCTGCTCGAGGCCGAGGAGATGGGCGTCACCTCGGCCAACGTCGAGGCGAAGAAGGGCGAGGCCGCGAACAATCCGCCGCTGCAGCGCCTGCTGGGCCTGTCGGGCGACACCGGCAAGAGCATCGGCCTGGACAACGACTGGCTGATCCGCGCCGTCAAGGCGGTGGGCAACTACGGCGAGATGTACGAGCGCAACATCGGGCCGCTGGGCATCCAGCGCGGCCTGAATGCGCAGTGGACCAAGGGCGGGCTGATGTACGCGCCGCCGATCCGCTGATCGGTCCCTTCGGGTTCGGGGGACCCGGCCCGGCCTTGCCGGCCCGGATCCCTCCGTCGCACGCTCGCCCGGTCCTGGCCCAGGAGTCCGCCCCATGCTCTCCAACGAGCGCGCACGCGGCATCTTCTACCAGTTGCTGTTGCTGGCCGCCGTCTTCGGGGTCGGCTGGTACCTGATCGGCAACACGCTGCACAACCTGTCGACCCGGCAGATCCAGGTCGGCTTCGATTTCCTCGGCCGCGAGGCCGGCTTCGAGATCGCCGAGTCGCAGATCGCCTACGCGCCGAGCGACTCCTATTTCCGCGCCTTCCTGGTCGGGCTGTTCAACACGCTGCACGTCGCGCTGCTGGGCATCGTGCTGGCCACCGCGATCGGCACGCTGGTGGGCGTGGCGCGGCTGTCCACGAACTGGCTGATGTCCCGCCTCGCCTCGGCCTACGTCGAGACGATGCGCAACATTCCGCTGCTGCTGCAGCTCTTCGTCTGGTACGGCCTGTTCACCGAGCTGATGCCCCCGGTGCGCCAGGCGATCGACCTGGGCGGCGGGATCTTCGTCACCCAGCGCGGCCTCTACTATCCCTGGCCCGAGCCGCACGCGGCATGGCCTGCGGCTGGCTGGGCGCTGCTCGCAGGCATCGCGCTGGCCCTGGCCTGGCGCGCCCGGGCGAAGCGGGTGCGGGATCGCACCGGCCGGCAGCTTCCGGTCGGCCTGCCGATGGCGCTGCTGGTGCTGGGCCTGCCGCTGGCCGCCTGGGCGGCCCTGGGCGCGCCGACCTCGCTGGTCTACCCTGAGCTGCGCGGCTTCAACTTCCGCGGCGGCAAGGTGCTGTCGCCCGAGTTCCTCGCGCTGCTGATCGGCCTGTCGACCTACACCGCGGCTTTCGTGGCCGAGATCGTGCGGGCGGGCATCCTGGCGGTGGATCGCGGCCAGGGCGAGGCCGCGATGTCGCTGGGCCTGAACCGCGGCCAGGAGTTGCGGCTGGTCACGCTGCCGCAGGCGCTGCGCGTGATCATCCCGCCGATGACCAGCCAGTACCTGAACCTGACCAAGAACTCGTCGCTGGCGGTGGCGATCGGCTATCCGGACCTGGTCGCGGTCGCCAACACCACGATGAACCAGACCGGCCAGGCGATCGAGGCGATCGCGATCCTGATGGCGGTCTATCTGAGCATCAGCCTGCTGATCTCGCTGTTCATGAACTGGTACAACAACCGCGTCCGGCTGGTGGAGCGCTGAGCGATGACCGGACCCGCCGCCAGCACGCCAGACCCCGGCTCGCCCGGCGCGGGCCCGCGCGTCCCCGGCGCGCCGCCCGCACTGTCCCGCGGCCCGTTCGCCTGGATGCGGACGAACCTGTTCGCCACCCCCTTCGACACCGCCCTCACCATCCTGCTGCTGGCCGCACTGGCCTGGATCGTCCCGAAGGCCTCGGGGTGGCTGTTCTTCGACGCGGTGTGGGGAAACCAACCGCTCTCGGCCTGCGACGCGGTGCGCGGCCAGGGCGCCTGCTGGGCGGTGGTCTGGGAGAAGTTCCGCTTCATGATGTTCGGCGTCTACCCCTTTGACGAGCAGTGGCGCCCGGCGATCGCGATCTTCGTGCTCTCCGGCCTGCTGGTGGTCTCGGCCTTCCGCGCCTTCTGGAACCGACGGCTGGCGGTCGTCTGGACGATCGGCCTGGCGCTGACCTTCTGGCTGATGGGCGGCGGCCTGGGGCTCGCGCCGGTGCGCACCGAGCAGTGGGGCGGGCTGCCGGTCACGCTGATCCTGGCGATATTCGGCGTGGCCTTCGCCTTTCCGCTGGGCGTGCTGCTCGCGCTGGGCCGGAGGTCGAGCCTGCCGCTGGTGCGGGCCTTCTGCGTGGTCTACATCGAGGTGATCCGGGGCGTGCCGCTGATCACCGTCCTGTTCATGGCGTCGGTGATGTTCTCGCTGTTCATGCCCGAGGGCATGCGCATCGAGCAACTGCTGCGCGCGCAGATCGCGATCATCCTGTTCGTGGCGGCCTACCTGGCCGAGGCGGTGCGCGGCGGGCTGCAGGCAGTGCCCCGGGGGCAGTACGAGGCAGCCGAGGCGCTCGGCCTGCCCTACTGGAAGTCCACGGGGCTGATCGTGCTGCCGCAGGCGCTGCGCATCTCGATCCCGCCGATCGTCAACAGCTTCATCTCGCTGTTCAAGGACACGTCGCTGGTGGTGATCATCGGCATCTACGACTTCGCCTACGCGGTGAAGAAATCGGTGGAGACCGACTTCTCATGGAAGAAGTACTTCATCGAGGCCTTCCTGTTCTCGATCGTCGTGTACTGGATCTACTGCTTCGCGATGTCGAAGTACAGCCAGAAGCTGGAGCGCGATTTCGCGCGCGGCCACCAGCGCTGAGATCCGCAGCCGGAGCCCTCGAGTGAACCCGATGAACCCGTCGAACCCGAACCCAGCCGCCGGCGCCGCCGCGCAGCCGAACGAGGCGGGCGGCCCGCCGGCCATCGTCATCGAGAAGCTGAACAAGTGGTTCGGCGAGTTCCACGTGCTCGAGGACATCGACCTGACGGTGGCCCGCGGCGAGCGCATCGTGATCTGCGGGCCGTCGGGCTCGGGCAAGTCCACGCTGATCCGCTGCATCAACCGGCTCGAGCCGCACCAGAAGGGGCGGATCGTGGTCAATGGCACCGAACTGACCGACAACCTGAAGCACATCGACCAGGTCCGCTCCGATGTCGGCATGGTCTTCCAGCACTTCAACCTGTTCCCTCACCTGACCGTGCTCGACAACTGCACGCTCGCGCCGATCTGGGTGCGCAAGAAGCCGCGAGCCGAGGCCGAGGCCACCGCGATGAAGTTCCTGGAGCGGGTACGCATCGCCGACCAGGCGCAGAAGTACCCCGGCCAGCTGTCGGGCGGCCAGCAGCAGCGGGTGGCGATCGCCCGCGCGCTTTGCATGACGCCCTCGATCATGCTGTTCGACGAACCCACCTCGGCGCTGGACCCGGAGATGGTCAAGGAGGTGCTCGACACGATGATCATGCTGGCCGGCGAGGGCATGACCATGCTCTGCGTGACCCACGAGATGGGCTTCGCGCGGGCGGTGGCCGACCGGGTGATCTTCATGGACCGCGGCGAGATCGTCGAGCAGAACGCGCCGGGCCCCTTCTTCGACGACCCGCAGAACGAGCGGACCCGGCAGTTCCTCAGCCAGATCCTGCACCGCTAGATGTGCGCGACGACCTTGTCGAGCGCGTGCCGCAGGTGAAGGGTGAGCCCCAGGGCCGCCTGGTCGTTGGGCTTCAGGATCCGCTCCGAAAGCGGCAGCCAGACGCGCTCCTCGAAGTGCGCATGCTCGGCGTAGGAGCGGCACAGGCGATCGACCGCCTTGGTGTCGATGTCGGCCGTCTTGCCGCGCGCGAAGTTCTTCATCGCGGGCTCCAGTCCGGCCCACAAGGCCTCGAGCTCGCGGTGCTCCCGGGTGAGGCGCGCGATCAGCGAGTCGACCAGCTGGCGCTCGTCGCCGGGCGCGGCGCTGCGCGCCACCGCCGGAAACAGCGCCTCTTCTTCCTCGGCGTGGTGCTCGAACACCGCATCGCGCACGAAGCGCACCATGCCGTCGGCGAACTGGCGGGCCGCCGGCAGGTCTGCCGGATCGGCGAGCAGTTGCGGCAAGCGCTTCAGGCGCTCGAAGCGCGACAGGATGCCGGCGTGGCAATTCGAGAAGCCGGCGATCGGCCCCTCTTGCTGGGATGACTTGGCGCTCATGGTGTGCGGGCCCGAACGAGGAACTCGGGCCAGTCTGGGCGCATGAGGGCGGCGGGGTCTTGACGCAAGACAAGCCCCCGCACCGGCGCCCTCAGTCTAGGCGGAAGATCTTGCCCGGATTCAGGATGTTGTCGGGATCGAGCGCCCGCTTGATCCGCCGCATCAGGTCGATCGCGTCGGCGCCCGCCTCTTCCTCGAGGAAGCCGATCTTGTGCAGGCCCACGCCGTGCTCGCCGGTGCAGGTGCCGTCCATCGACTGCGCGAGCCTGACGATCTCGTCGTTCAGGCGCTCGGCCTCCTCGGCCTCTTGGGCGTCGTCCGGATCGATCAGCAGCACCGCGTGGAAATTGCCGTCGCCGACGTGGCCCAGCAGCATGGTCGGGAACTTCGCGGTGTCCAGGATGCGCCGCGCGCCGCTGATCGAGTCGGCCAGCCGGGAGATCGGCACGCAGGTGTCGGTCGAGATCGCCCGGCAGCCCGGCCGCATCTGCAGGCAGGCGAAATAGGCGTTGTGGCGGGCGTTCCAGAGCCGGGTGCGATCCTCGGGGCGGCTCGCCCACTCGAAGTCCTGGCCACCGTGCTCGCGGGCCAGCTGCTGGACCAGCTCGGCCTGCTCCTTGACCGAAGACTCGGTGCCGTGGAACTCGAAAAACAAGGTCGGGGCCTCGCGCAGCGTGGTCTTGCTGTGCGCGTTGATCGCGCGGATCGTCTGGTCGCAGAGGAACTCGCTGCGGGCGACCGGCACGCCGAGCTGGATGGTCTGGATCACCGTGTCGACCGCGTCGGCCATGGTCGGGAAGTTGACCACCGCGGCCGACACCGCCTCGGGCACCGGGTAGAGCTTGACCGTGACCTCGGTGATCACGCCCAGCGTGCCCTCGGAGCCGATGAAGAGCCGCGTGAGGTCGTAGCCGGCGCTGGATTTCTTGGCGCGGGTGGCGGTGCGGATCACCTTGCCGTCGGCGGTGACCACGGTGAGCCCCAGCACGTTCTCCTTCATCGTGCCGTAACGGACCGCGTTGGTGCCCGAGGCGCGGGTGGCGCTCATGCCGCCGAGGCTGGCGTCCGCGCCCGGATCGATCGGGAAGAACAGCCCGGTGCTCTTGAGCTCCTCGTTGAGCTGCTTGCGGGTCACGCCGGCCTGCACGGTCACCGTGAGGTCTTCGGCGTTGACCGCCAGCACCTTGTTCATCTGCGACAGGTCGATCGACACCCCGCCCTGCACCGCCAGCAGATGCCCTTCCAGCGACGAGCCCACGCCGAAGGGAATCAGCGGGACCTTGTCCTGCGCGCACAGGCGCACCACCTCGGCGACCTCCTCGGTGCTGTGGGCGTAGACGACCGCGTCGGGCGGGATCGCCGGGAACGGCGACTCGTCGCGGCCGTGGTGGTCGCGCACTGCCTGGGCGGTGCTGAAACGCTCGCCGAAGCGCGCGCGCAGCGCGGCGATCATGGCGTCGGGCAAGGGGCGGCGCAGCGCGTCGCTGAAGGCGTAGGGGTGGTTCATGTCGGTGACTCCGGATGTGCGATGGGCGCCGCTCAGAAGCGATGCCGCATGCCCACGGCAATGACCCGTTCCGTCGGGCCTGCCGGAGATTTCAGCGCGTCGCGGTAGAGCATGGCGTAGAGATCGGTGCGCTTCGAGAGCAGGTGGTCGTAGCCCAGCGCCCAGCCGTCGCGCTTCTCGGAAGACAGCGGGTCGGCGTCCTCGATCTTCGAGTTCGCCCACGAGGCGAGGAGCTTTCCCGGGCCGAGCGGCACCGAGGCGCCGAGCTGCCAGGTGCGGACATCGACCTCGGTGGCCGGGCCCGCGCCGCTGTCGGCGATGTCCTGGTACTGCGCGAAAAGCTTCGCGGCCTTCAGGTCGTAGCTCGCGCCCAGCAGCCAGGCCTTCTGCTCGCGGCCGTCGCCCGGCGCGAGGGTGCCCGACAGGTCGATCGAGCGGTACGCCAGCGAGGCGGCAAACGGCCCCGAGCCGTAGTGGATCACGCCGTCGAAGGCCCTGCCCCGCTTGCGGTCGGGCTGCGTGCCCCGCTCCTCGCCGGCCGACCACAGCAGGTCGCTGCGCCAGGGGCCGCGGCCCGCGGTCTGCAGCCGGATCGAGTTGCTCATGCCGGTGTCGCCGGCCAGCGTCCCGCGAAACGTGTGCGCGATCATCGGCCCGAAGACGAAGGAGTCCGCCAGCGGGTTGAACTCGAGCAGCGACACGAAGTAGGGCGCGGTGTTCCTGCCGAAGGTCGTGCGGCCGAACCCGCCCTCGAAACCGACCGCCGCGCTGCGCGCCCAGAAGGCGTCGCCGTCGAAGCGCCCGGCCGCGCCGGTGTCGTTGCGCAGGAAGGCCTCGAGCTGGAACACCGCCTTCAGCCCGCCGCCCAGGTCCTCGGCGCCCGCGACGCCGACGAAGGAGGTCTGCATGCCGCCCGAGTCGACCACGGTCCGCGAGACGGCCGGCGCGCCGGGCGACTCGGTCCGGATCGACCCGGCGAAGCCGTCGATCACGCCGTAGACGGTGGTATGCTGCGCGAACGCCGGACCGGCAAGCAGGCCGCCGGCGAGACAGGCGCTTGCGAGCAGGATGTGTCGGGACGGGGCGGGCATCGGCATGTCGGGGGTCGGCGAGTCGGGTGTCGGCGAAGGCCCTCGATCTTAGCCGACCCGGCGCCCAGGCCAAAGGCGAAAGGCCCTGACGCCGGCGCCCTGCCCGCAGGCTTTAAACTGCGGGCTTTCCCCCGAGCAGGACCAAGGAGATGGGACACCGACTCTCGCGCATCGCCACCCGCACCGGCGACGACGGCACCACCGGGCTGGGCGACGGCAGCCGAACCGGCAAGGACAGCCTGCGGATCGCCGCGATCGGCGAGGTCGACGAGCTGAACTCGACGATCGGCCTGCTGCTCGCCGAGGCCGTGCCCGACGCGATCCGCGACCAGCTGATCGCCATCCAGCACGACCTGTTCGACCTGGGCGGCGAGTTGTGCATCCCGGGTTTCGAGAACGTGCACGAGGCGCAGGTCGCGAAGCTCGACGCGCTGCTGGAGGAACACAACGCCGCGCTGCCGCGGCTGCAGGAGTTCATCCTGCCCGGAGGCGCGCGCACCGCCGCGATCGCCCACGTGGCGCGCACCGTGTGCCGGCGGGCCGAGCGCGCCGTGGTGTCGCTGGGCCGCGAGGAGACGCTGCGTCCGGTGTGCCGTCAATACCTGAACCGGCTGTCCGATCTGCTCTTCGTGCTGGCGCGGGTGCTCAACCGCGAGGCGGGCTGCGGCGACGTGCTCTGGCAGAAGGACCGCGTCAAGGGCGGCTGAGCGCGCAAGGCGTGAAGAGATCGGATCCCTTCACACCTTGTCAGGTGTCGCGCGCGGCTTCCAGGTAGGACACCAGCTTGGCGCTGGTCTGGCGAAGCCGGTCGGAGAGCAGCTGGACCAGCTTCAGCAGGATCTTGTTGCCGAGCTCGGGCTCCTCGGAGAGCACCAGCATCAGCGAGTCGCGCGAGAGCACCGCCAGCCGGCAGTTCTCGAGCGTGACGCAGGAGGCGAAGCGCGGCTCGCCGTCGAACATCGACATCTCGCCCAGTGCGTGGCCCACATGGGCCACCGCGATCCGGGAGGGATAGTTGTAGCGATTGCGACGCAGGACGTCGATCATGCCGTCCATCAGCAGCATCATGAAGTCGCCAGGCTCGCCCTCGTTGATGATGGTGACCCCGGGCGGCGCCTCGTAGACGTACATGAAGCCGCCCAGCTTGCGGGTTTCCTCGATCTCGAGACCTGAAAAGAGCGGCGTGCGCGACATCAGCCGGTGGATCTCCTCGGCGTAGTCGTTGGCGCGGCCGACCGGCACCAGCCCCAGCGCGGTCAGGCGCTCGTGGGGCGTGCGCCGCCCGGCGCCCGCCGTGGCGGCCGCCTGGTCCTGGGGCGCGGCATTCGTCGTCTGCATTTCCACCTCCGGAAGCAGGCCCGAAGTCTATAGGACGAATCAGATACCGGTCATTCGTCGACGGCAAGCCTGCGCTGACGAACGGCATCGGCCAGGTGCTCGAGAATCGAGACCGTGTCCTCCCAGCCGATGCAGCCGTCGGTGATGCTCTGGCCGTAGGTCAGCGCCTTGCCGGGCACCAGGTCCTGGCGGCCGGCGTTCAGGTGGCTCTCGACCATCACCCCGAAGATCCGCATGTCGCCGGCGGCGAGCTGCGTGGCGACGTCCTTCAGCACCGGGATCTGGTTCTCGGGCTTCTTCTGGCTGTTGCCGTGGCTGGCGTCGATCATCAGCCGGCAGGCCAGCGCGGCGGCCGCGGCCTCCTTGCAGGCGGCATCGACACTCGCCGCGTCGTAGTTCGGCGCCTTGCCGCCGCGCAGGATCATGTGACAGTCCTCGTTGCCGTTGGTCGACACGATGGCCGAGTGTCCGCCCTTGGTCACCGACAGGAAATGGTGGGGCTGCGAGGCCGCCTTGATGGCGTCGAGCGCGATCTTCAGGTTGCCGTCGGTGCCGTTCTTGAAGCCCACCGGGCAGGACAGCCCCGAGGCGAGTTCGCGATGCACCTGCGACTCGGTGGTGCGCGCACCGATGGCGCCCCAGGCGATCAGGTCGGCGATGTACTGCGGGGTGATCATGTCGAGGAACTCGGTGCCGCAGGGCAGCCCCATCTCGTTGATGTCCAGCAGCAGCGAGCGGGCGGTGCGCAGCCCCTTGTTGATGTTGAAGGTGTCGTCGAGATCCGGGTCGTTGATCAACCCCTTCCAGCCCACCGTGGTGCGCGGCTTCTCGAAATAGACCCGCATCACGATCTCGAGGTCGTCCTTCAGGCGTTCGCGGACCGCCACCAGGCGCTGCGCGTACTCGAGCGCCGCCTTCGAGTCGTGGATCGAGCAGGGCCCCACGACGACCAGCAGCCGGTCGTCCATCGAATGCAGGATGCGGTGGGTCGCCTGACGCGAAGCGTAGGTCGTGGCCGCCGCGCGATCGCCGATCGGGTACTCGCGAAGCAGGTGGGAGGGCGGCGCGAGCTCCTTGATCTCGCGGATCCGGACATCATCGGTGGTGACGGTCATGACGGGCCTTCGTTGACGGCTTGGTTGATCGGGGTCTTCGGATCCGGCGAGACGGTGCAAAAAAAAACCGCCGGGCTCGCCGGCGGTCTTCATCGGATTCGGTTCAGTCCTGCTGTCTACGAACGCGCTCCCGACTCGTCCCGCCGCGGGCGGAAAAAGCCGAAAAAATAAAAAAAGTAGAACGCGATGCGGTGCAACATGACGAATCGAGTGTATGCCTTAGCCTGCCGCCGCGCAAGTCGGGGCGCGCCAGTCGGTCACTTCAGGGTCATCTCGACGCCGACCGCCGGCCTGTCCTCGGCCTCCCCGGTCGACGTCGGCGCGGTCACGAACAGGCGCCCCGGGTCGACCTTGCCCGCCCCGGCCAGCCAGTCCTTGGCGGCCTGCGCCCGCCGGTTGGCCAGCTCGCGCAAGGCGCCGTCGGGAAGCGCCACCGCGGCGACCAGCTCCTGCTGCATCCTGTAGGCCGGCGGTCGGTCTTTCTCGGCCGGGGCCGGCACGCGCCCCATCAGCCAGGCCTGCGCCAGCAGCACGGGCCGCTGGGTCTCGGTGATCGGCTGCTTCTCGTCGGTGCCGTCCAGGGCCTTGCGGATGCGCTTGAGCCGCGCCTCGAGCTGCGCCTGCTGCATCGCCATCCGGTCGACGGCAGTGGCGCGCCCGGCGATGTCGAGCTTCAGGCCCGGCCGCTCGGCCAGCGCCTTGGCCAGCGAGCCCAGCCGCTCGCGCGCCTTGTCGCCGAGCGCCACGTCGGCAGGCGCGAAGTCCAGCGTGGACAGCTCCTCGCCCGCGCCGCCCACCAGCCCGGCGATCAGCGAGAACGGCGCAGTGACCGCCTTGACGATCAGGTTGCCGATGATGCGCAGCACGATGCCGGCCACGCTGAACTGCGGGTCGTCGAGCGAGCCGCTGATCGGCAGCTGCACGTCGATGACGCCGTTGCGGTCCTTGAGCAGCGACACCGCGAACAGCACCGGCAGCTTCAGCGCGTCGGGGCTGTCGACCGGCTCGCCGAAGCTCAGCTGGTCGAGCACGATCTTGTTCTGGGCGGTGAGCTGGCCGGACTCGACCCGGTACTCGACGCTGGCCGACAGCTTGCCCTTCTGGATGCCGTAGCCGACGTACTTGCCCGAATAGGGCGAGAGCGC
The DNA here is from genome assembly GCF_008039575.1 of Zeimonas arvi. Lineage (GTDB taxonomy): Bacteria > Pseudomonadota > Gammaproteobacteria > Burkholderiales > Burkholderiaceae_E > Zeimonas > Zeimonas arvi. The sequence goes on from NZ_VDUY01000001.1 coordinate 742,071, forward strand.
CGGCAGGTCGATGTCGTGGGCGTCGGCGCGCACGTCGAGAAAGAGCGGCTCGCCGATCGGATCGATGCGGCCGGCGATCTTCACCGAGCCGGTGTTGTCGATGCGCCCGTCGAGCGACAGCTCGGCCGGCTGGCCGGCGCGCATCTCGCCGACCGACCCCCGCAGGCCGGTCAGGTTGGCCGAGTAGTTGGGCTTGATGAAGTAGTCGCTGAAATCGATGTTGCTGTCGGCCACCTGGATGCGGCCGATGCGCAGCGGCGGCGGATCGGTCTTGGGCAGCGCAGCGCTGCGCGCGGGCGCGGCATCGGCCCCGCCCATCGGCGGACCGTCGTCGGCGCGCGGCGCGTCGCCGGCGGCTGCCGTGCCGCCTGCCGCCGCGGCGCCGGGCGCATCGCCCCCGGGCGCCCCGCCGCCCTCGCGGTCGACCACGTCTTGCAGGTTGAAGCGGCCGTTGGGCTGGATGACCAGCCGGGACCGCAAGCCGTCGATCTCGATGTCGCCGAGATCGACGAACAAGGGCGAAAGCGTCACCCTGGTGGACGAGAGGCGGAGCGACTTCCAGCCGAGCAGGTCTGCCGGGTCGGCGCCCTCCCGGACCATCTCGGCGGGGATGGCGGCCGCGGCCTCGCCCTTGAGCCGCGCATTCAGGTCGGCCACCGAGACAGCGCCCTGCCACTGGCCGCGCGGCGCGCCATCGGCGCCGAAGTCGAGCTGAAGCTTGCCGTCGGCCGACAAGGCGCCCGAGACCAGATTCGCGTTGACCGCGGGCGGCAGCCAGGCCTGGGCCGCCGGAATCGGCAGCGCGCGGGCCTGCAGCGCCAGCGCGAGCGCGCCCGTGGTCGGCACCACGGTTCCGCGGGCGGACAGCCGCCCGCCCTTGTCGACGCGCACCGCGACCGACACCGGCACGGGCGAAGTCCCGTCGGTGGCAAGGCCCTGCGCCTCGATCGCAATGCCGCCCAGGCGAAGCGGCGGGTGCCGCTGGCCACCCGCCGGCGCATAGGCGAGCTCGACCTCGGCGCCCGTGACCGCAAGCTTGCCGATCGTGGCCTGCCAGGCGGCATCGTCGCGCCCGTCCCGAGCGGCGCCCCTGCCCTGCCTGCCGGCGTCGGCCGAACCTGCCGAGGCGGACCTCCCGGCTTCGCCCGCCCCACCGTCGCGCCACCAGCCGGCCGCATCGAGCGCGCCGCGGGCATCGCGCCTGAGCGCCAGCTTGCCGCCGTCGAGCAGCGCCGAGTCGAGGGTCACCCGGCGCTTGCCCGGGTCCACGCCGACGCCCTGGACCTCGAGCTTGCCGATGCGCGCCACCTCGCGGGCGGCGTCGGCCAGGACCAGCGAATCCACGCGCAGGCGCCCGTCGTTCAGCTGCCAGCCGATCGCCTCGGCCTGGCTTGCGCCCGCCTCCGGCTTCGCGCCCGCGTTCCCACCCCCTTCCGTCGCCTGGCCGGACCGGACCCGGTAACGCGTCGAAACCGCCAGCTTGCCCTCGCGCACTTTCAGCGCGAGCGCCGGGCCGGCGAGCCAGGCCCAGCGTGCGACCGAAATCTCGTCGAGCGAAGCCTCGCCGTCCATCGCGAACGGCGCGATACTGAGCTTCGCGTTCGCGGCCAGGACCTCGCCGTCGGCGGTCCGGCCCGAAAACTTCAGCTGCGCCGGCTGCTGCTGCGGCAGCCCGAAGCCGTCCAGCGCGATGTCGAAGGGCGCAAGCGCGACCCGCAGCGGCTGCGGCGTGAAGGCCTGGTCGTCGAAGGCCAGCCGCCCATGGTCGATGGCGATCGTGGCGATTGACCAGGCGAAGCCGCTCCCGTCGGCGGCGGTCGCGCCCTGTGCGGCCCGCCGCTCGAGCGCCGAGAGGACCGGGTCGAGGAAACGCGCCTCGCCGCTGCGCCGCCCGATCGCGATCTCCGGCCGCGACACCGCCAGCCGGTCGATCGACAGCCGCGACGCGATCAGGTCGAAGTCGATGCCGGTGGCCTCGGCCGCGGGCAGCTTCAGCAGCGGCCGGTCGTCGGGCTGCCGCAGCTCCACGCCGCCCAGCGATCCGCTGCCGCGCACCGTGACCGCCGCCGGCGCCGACTCGGGCGCCCGGAAGCCCAGGGTGAGCTCGCTGGCCAGCTCGGCGGACACCAGCTTCACCGGCAGCGGTTCGGGCAGATGCGGCAGCAGCCGGGTCAGGTCGAAGGACTGGAGCGAGACCTGCAGCTCGCCGGTGGGTTCTGCCGCGAACGGCAGCATCCGGCCGCGGGCGCGGATCGGCGCACCATCGAGCGTGGCCTCGAAGCCCGGCTCGACCTCGATCGCCTGGTCCACCGGCAGGCTCGACGCGAAAGGTACGCGCAGGCCGATGTCGGTCACCGCGTGGCGGGCATCGAGCTTGCGATCGTCCAGGCCCACGCTGCCACCGGAGAGCTCGATGTTCGCCACCGAAAAGCGGAAAGGCCCGGCGTCTTCCTGCGGCGCCTCGGGCCCGCGGGCGCCGAGCCGCTCGACGATGTCGGCGCCGTCGTAGACACCCTCGGCATCGCGCGCCACGAACACCGCGGGCTCGGCGAGCTTCAGGCGCTCCAGCACCGGCGCGAGGCGCCGGAGCGAACGCCAGGACAGGTCGGCCTCCAGCAAGGCCAGCCGGGCATGACTGCGGGCCGGGCCGCCGGCGCTGCCGTCGCTCTGCTCGCCCACCGTCAGCCCGTGCAGGCGGAAGACCAGCGCATAGGGCTCGATCTCGATTCGTTCGACGCTGGCTGGCCGCCCGGTCAGCTCGGCCAGCTGGCTGGCGATGGCGTCGCGCAGCAGGCCCGGCGCGACGAAGCGCAGCACGATGCCCCAGAGCGCGACGAGCGCCACGACGATCGCCAGCGCCCTGAACCAGCGGCTGCGCAGCCAGCCGCGGCGAGCGGGCGCTGCCGGAGGCTCGGCCGAGGAGGCCCCTTCGCCGACGGGCGACGCCGGCGCGGCGGCCGGCCCGGGCTTGCCGTCAGGCGGTGCCGCCAACGGTGAGCCCCTCGATCCGCAGCGTGGGCTGGCCCACGCCGACCGGCACGCTCTGGCCGTCCTTCCCGCAGACGCCCACGCCCGGATCCATGCTCATGTCGTTGCCGATCATGGTGACGCGGGTCAGCGCATCCGGACCGTTGCCGATGATGGTGGCGCCCTTGACGGGGTACTGCAGCTTGCCGTTCTCGACCCACCAGGCCTCGGAGGCCGAGAACACGAACTTGCCGTTGGTGATGTCGACCTGGCCGCCGCCGAAGTTCACCGCGTAGAGCCCGCGGTCGATCGACGCGACGATCTCGGCCGGATCGCGGTCGCCGTTGAGCATCAGCGTGTTGGTCATGCGCGGCATCGGCAGGTGCGCGAAGGACTCGCGCCGGCCGTTGCCGGTGGCCGGCACCTTCATCAGCCGGGCGTTCAGCGAATCCTGCATGTAGCCGCGCAGGATGCCGTCCTCGATCAGCACGTTGCGCTGCGTGGCGTTGCCTTCGTCGTCGATGTTCAGCGAGCCGCGCCGATCGGGAATGGTGCCGTCGTCGACCACGGTGACGCCCCGGGCTGCCACCCGCTCGCCGATGCGGCCCGAGAACACCGAGGAGCCTTTGCGATTGAAGTCGCCCTCGAGGCCGTGGCCCACCGCCTCGTGCAGCAGGATGCCGGGCCAACCCGGGCCGAGCACCACGGTCATCGTGCCGGCCGGCGCCGGGCGCGACTCCAGGTTGGTCAGCGCCGCGTGCACCGCGTCGTCCACGTAGCGCGCGATGACGGCGTCGTCGAAGTAGGACAGGTCGAAGCGCCCGCCGCCGCCGCCGTGGCCCTGCTCGCGGCGGCCGCCCTGCTCGGCGATCACCGTGACGGACAGCCGCACCAGCGGCCGCACGTCGGCAGCGATCAGGCCGTCGGATCGAGCCACCAGCACGACGTCGTACTCGGCGGCCAACCCGGCCATGACCTGGGTGATGCGCGGGTCGCGCGCGCGCGCGAGCTTCTCCACGCGGCCAAGCATCTCGACCTTCATCGCGGCCTCGTAGCTGGCGATGGGGTCGTCGGCCGGGTAGAGCATGCGCCCGCGGGCCGGGTTCAGCGTGGCGGCCACCTTGAGGCGACCGGCGCCGCTGCGCGCGATCGTGCGGGTGGCGCGTGCCGCCGAGAGCAGCGCGGGCCCGGTGATGTCGTCGGAGTAGGCGAAGGCGGTCTTGTCGCCCGACACGGCGCGGACACCGACGCCGCGGTCGATCGAGAAGCTGCCCGACTTGACGATGCCTTCCTCGAGGCTCCAGCCCTCGTTGCGGGTGAACTGGAAGTAGAGATCGGCGTAGTCGACCCGGTGCCGGAAGATCTCGGCCAGCGCGCCGGTCAGGTGGCCCTCGTCGAGTCCGGCCGGCTCGAGCAGCAACCGGCGGGCGATCGCCAGATGTTCGATGGAGGTGTCGATCGGTTTCATGGCCTTCATCCTACCCGAGCGGCCGGACGACGGCAGGCATGGCACCACCGCCCGGGCGGGCTCGGCGGCTCACGGCTTCCCGTGGCTCACAGGACCCGGTGGCCAAGCGCCGGCAGCGTGGCGCGCACCTTGTCGATCCGCTCGCGCACGACGTCGCCCACCACGACGCCCTCGCCCTCGGGCTGCACCTGCAGCACTTCGCCCCAGGGATCGACCAGCATCGTGTGTCCCCAGGTGCGCCGGCCGTTCTCGTGCAGCCCGCCCTGGGCGGGCGCCAGGACGTAGCACTGGTTCTCGATCGCGCGGGCGCGCAGCAGGGTCTCCCAGTGCGCGCTGCCGGTGGTGAAGGTGAAGGCAGACGGCACCAGCAACAGGTCCACCGGCGAGAGCGCGCGGTAGAGCTCCGGAAAGCGCAGGTCGTAGCAGACGCTCAGGCCGACGCGCCAGCGCCGGCCGCCTTCGTCGATGTCGAGCACGGTCGGCGTGCGGCCGGGCTCGATCGTGGCCGCCTCGTCGAAGCGCTCCTCGCCGTGCCGCAGCCCGAAGAGGTGGATCTTGTCGTAGCGCGCGACCCGCGATCCGTCCGGCCCGTAGACCAGCGAGGCGTTCCAGACCTTGCCCGGCCGGTGCGAGGCGAGGGGCACGGTGCCTCCGACCAGCCAGATCCGGTGCCGGCGCGCCTGTTCCGACAGGAAGGCCTGGAGCGGGCCGTCGCCATCGGGCTCGCGGATGGCCAGCTTGTCGCGATCGCTTCGCCCCAGCAGCGCGAAGTACTCGGGCAGCGCGACCAGCCGCGCGCCGGACTGCGCCGCCCGGGCGATCAGCGGCTCGACCGCGGCAAGGCTGGTGTCCACGGTGGCCGCCGACACCGTCTGCACGGCCGCCACGCGCAATGCGGCCGCCGCCTGCGCCGGGCCCGCGCCGCCTGTCGTCTGTCCTGTCGTCATCGCCTTGCTTCCTGTCCTGGAGTGCGGGGAACCGCGTCGCTCAATTGCCGGGCGGCGGCGCCTCGACCTGCGGCCGCGACTTCGTCGTGACCACCGGGTCCGCCCAGGAACCCTTCACCTCGTACTGCCAGGCGAAGATGTCCTTGAGCGGCTCGCGCAGCAGCCACTGCGCGAGAAAGGTCCCCAGCCCGATCGCCGGGTTGGCCAGCGCCGCGTAGGCCAGCGACGCGAGGCCGGCGTTGAGCTCGGGCCGCACCTCGACGACCAGGTCCTGGGTCTCGGCGGACAGGTCCGCCTGCCCGGTGATCTTCACCTGGGCGGTCACGCCCTTCATCGTGAAGTCGTCGGTCTGCGCGACCCCTTTCGAAACCTTCGCGCTGCCCGCAACCTCGTCGAAGGCGAAGCCCTCGGCGAACAGGTCGCGGAAGTCGAAGGCGAGCCGCCGCCTGAGCGATTGCAGGTTGAGCACCCCGATCAGCTTCGCGATGCCGGGATCGGTCTTCAGGAACTGGCCCTTGCCGAGCTTCAGCGACAACTGGCCGTTAAGCGAAGGATAGTCGATCGCGAACGGCGAACCGGTCCAGGCGATGCGCCCCGCCAGGCTGCCGGCGCCGGCGCGCATCGTGTCGCGATAGCCGTAGACATCGAGCAGCCGGCCCGCATCGTCGACGTTGAGCTCGAAATCGAGCGCCATGCCGCGGGGTTCGCCGCCGCGCGGCGAGCGCCAGTCGCCCTGGGCGCGCAGCGTCGCCGCCTCGTTGGCCACGCTCAGGGTCTCGACCCGCCAGACGGGCGCGGCCGCGCCGCCGGCATTCACCGCACGCAGGGCGAGCCGCCCCAGCCGGCGCCCGCTGAGCACGAACTCGTCGGCCGCGATGTCCAGCGCGGGCAGCCGCTCCGGCGGACTGTCCAGCAACGATGCGACCTCGTCGCCGCGGGCGCGCGGAATCTCTAGCCGGCCGAAGCGGGCGGTCAGCGTGCCGATCTGCTGGCCGGGCAGCGCGGCCCGCCAGGTGAAGAAACCATCCACCTGGCGCGAATGGACGTTGGCGCGCCAGAAACCGCCGCTGCGGGTCGCCCCGACCACGACCTCGCTCAGATCCTTGCCGGCCAGCCGCAGCTCCTGCGCGACCAGGGACAACTCGCTCGGCAGCAGCGAGAAGGCCTGCCCGGACTCGGTCGACTCGCCCTCCAGCGCCGGGCCGAGAACCGCAGCCCAGGCGTCGATGTCCACGCGCGGCGCCTGCAGCCGCACCGCGAATCCGGAGGCCGGCATCAGCGGCTCGGCGGTCAGCGCGAACACGCCGCGGCGCACCTTCATCGAACCCGAGGCCGGGTCGCGCTCGCGATCGAACACCAGGCGTACGTCGTCGCGCATCGCGATGCTCAGCGTGTCGCGCCGTGCGCCCGGGCCCTCGCCATTGGCGGCGCGCGCCGGCACGGTCTCGATCCGCAGGGGCCAGCGCTCGTCGGCCTGCTTGGCGAAGGGCGCGGGCAGACGCGTCGACAGGCCGGCGAGATCGGACTCGATGACCATGGCCGGCACCTGGCCGCGCACGTCGATGTCGGCGCGCCAATCGGTCGCGCCGTCCAGCGCGCGGGTCAGCGGGTTGTCGGCCAGCCGGCGGATGCCGTCGGCCGCGGCCCGCCCGCTCGCGCGCAGGGCCAGGCGGCCCGCCTCGGTCGTCTCGCCGTCGACCCGCACCGCGCCGCCCAGGAAGACCCCGCTCATGCCCCGCAACGCGAGCGAGTCCTCGGTGAAGGCCAGTGTGCCGGCCACGCGCGAGAACGGAGGGATCGCGGTGTCGAGGACCAGGTCGTTGCCGTCAAACTGCACGCTGCCCGCGACCCGGGTGGCCTCGACCTCGTCGAGCGGAATGTCGAGATTGAGCCGGAGCCCGGCCGAGCCCTTCACGTCGATGCCGCGGCTGAAGTCGCCGATCCGGTTGCGCAGCGGGCTCTCGTCGATGAAGCGAAGCATGTCCTGCGCCGGTCCGTCGCCGCTGCCTTCGATACGCAGCAGCGCCTCGCGATACTCGGCGATCGTGGCCCGGGTGCGACCCAGCGTCACGCCCCAGATCTGGCCGGACTGCGCGTCGATGTCCATGCCCGCGCCCTCGAAAAGCAGGCGGCCGCGGATCTTCTCGATCGCCGGCCAGCCCGGGGCATAGGCCAGCGTGGCGTCGCGCAGTGCCGCCTCGATCCGGAACAGGCCGGTGCCCGGCGTGCGGTACGGGAAGTCGCGCAGGTCCCCGCGCAGCACGAAGCGCACGTCGTCGGAGCGGCCCGCGCGGATCGCCCGCGACACCCAGTTGCGCACGTCCGCGGAGATCTCGAGCGGCAGGTAGCGCGCCACCCGGGTCGCGTCGGCGCGGCTCAGGCTGCCGCTCAGGTCGACCACGCCCAGGCCCTTGCCGCCGCTGGTGTAGCGGCCCGAGGTCTCGCCCGCGGCATCGGCCGCCGCGAAGCGCATCTGCTCGATGTCGACCTCCACGGGAGCCGGCGAGCCGCCCTGCGCCGGCAGCATGCGCCAGGACACGCGCGCGTCGATGGCCTCGAGCGGGATCGCCGGCTCGGCGAACAGGCCCGGAAAGACCAGCACCGCCGTGCGGCCGGCGGCATTGAGCCGGCCGCCGGCCTCGTTGAAGCTCACCGAACCCGACAGATTCCTGAACGAAGGCAGCCCCAGTTCGCCCGGCGCGGGAGCCGGGGCCTCGCGCGCGAGGGACAGGCCCTCGAAGCGGGCCTCGATCGCGTAGCGCAGCGGCGCGCCGCGCCAGGCGAGGTCCAGCCGCTCGACCACGCCGTCGGCGCGGATCGCCGCCAGCCGATCGCGCAGCGCATCGGGCCCGGGCAGGCGCTGCGCGAGCGCGAGCAGCTTGCCCGCGTCGAAGCGATCGAACGCGAGCTCGCCGCCCTGCAGGCCCGCCTCGGCATCGAAACGAAGCGCCTGCATCGCATCCGGCAAGGCCCTGAGCACCAGCCCGTCCTCGACGACCGCCTCCAGCCGGCGCAAGCGCAGCAGCGACTCGCCAGTGCGCTCGCGGCTCAGCTCGGCCTCGAGATCGAGGCCGGCGATCGGGAGCGGGCCGTCGGCGAGCGCGAGCTCGGCGTCGACCGCGGAGAGCTTGAGCAAGGCGTCGACCGGGGCGCCCCCCTCGAAGCGGGTCCAGAGGCGGGCCGCGGCCCTGCCTCGGCCGAATTCCACGCTCGGCGGCGGCGCGTCCGTCGTTTCGCCGGCGCGCTGCTCGCGCACGAGGGCGCCCAGGCGCAAGTCGCGCGCAAGCGCGCTCACGGCAGGCAGTTCCACCTGCGCCACCGCCAGGTGCAACTCGCCCGTCCAGCGGCGCCACTCTGCGAGCGGCGCGAAGGCCGGGCGATGCAGCTCGATCGCCGCGTCGACGCCGCTGCCCAGGCCCGGGACCTGCGCGACCTTGAGCGACAAGCGGTGCCGCCGCCCGACGGCGCCCAGCACCAGGTCCGCGCCCGCCAGCTCGAGCACGCGGCCGGAGACCCGATCGATCCACTCCAGGTCGACGCCGCGCAGGGCGACCAGGCGCTGCGCGAACAGCCAGTCCGCGCCGCCTGCGCCGCTTCCGACCTTCCCGGCGTCGGCCAGGTCGAGCTCGATGCCGCCCACGATGAAGCGGCCGGGGGCGAGCCGCTCGACGCGCAGCGACGGCGCCTGCACCTCGAGCCGCGCGAAGCGGACCTGCCCGGCCGCCAGGCTGCCGAGCGACAGCGCCGCGTGGATCCGATCGACCGAGAAGGCCGGCTCGCCGCTGGCGTCGAGCACCGTCACGCCGTCCACGTCGAGGGAAGGCCGCAACCCGTCGAAACCGGCGCGCACCGCGCCGATCTTCAAGGGCCTGCCGACCGACTCGGCGAGCACGCGTTCGACCTGCGGCAGCCACAGCGCCGTATTCGGCCAGACCAGGTAGCGCAGCGCGAGATAGCCGAGCCCGGCCACGAAGTAGGCGATGACCAGCAGCCAGGCCAGCGCGCGAAGCAGCCGGGTGCCGGCCGGTACACGTTCGGACGAGGCGGAGGAACTCACGGGGTCGGTCGGTGGCTGCGGCCGGTTTTGCGACAATGGGCGAACGGAACGGCGGTCTCCTCCGGGGACGAGACGCCTGTCCGCTAGCATAACCGGCCGGAACCGGCGTCGCCGGCGCCGCCGACACAAGGAAGTTGCGGTCGATCATGCGATTCGAAGCGGAAGGCCTCTCCAGCTACTTCAGGCGCTCGCTGGTCTCGCTGGGCGCGAGGCTCGGCGAGCGGGCCGCCGCGGACCGCCTCGAGGCCCTGATCGGCGCGCCGCTCGACGCTGCCGCGATCGACCGCCTGCTGGCCGCCGAGCTGGCCGGCGCGGACTTGCCGATCGAGACCGCCCTGCGCCGGGCGCGGCAGTGGCTGATGCTCGGCCTGATCGAGCGCGACCTGCGCGGCGCCGCCAGCCTCGACGAGGTCTGCAGCGCGATGACCGCCTTCGCCGGCGTGGCCACCGGTCACGCGATGCGCGACGCGGCGGCCACGCTGCTCGCCCGGCACGGCCGGCCGCTGGACGGCGAGGGCCGGCCCCAGGACCTGCTCGCGGTCGGCATGGGCAAGGCCGGCGGCAACGAGCTGAACGTGTCCTCCGACCTCGACCTGGTCTTCGTCTTTCGCGCCGAGGGCGAGACCGAGGGCGTCGAGGGCGCGGGCCGCATCGCCAACAGCGAGTGGATGCACAGGCTGGCTCGGCGCACGATCGCCGCACTCTCCGAGCTCACCGCAGACGGGTTCGTGTTCCGGGTGGACACCCGGTTGCGCCCCAACGGCGATTCGGGCCCGCTGGTCGTTCCCTTCGGCATGCTCGAGACCTACTTCTACGCGCAGGGCCGCGAGTGGGAGCGCTTCGCCTGGCTCAAGGGCCGGGTGATCGCCGACTCCGGCGTGGCCGGCGCCGAGGCCCGGGCCGCCGACGAGCAGGCGCTCGAGCGGATCGTCGATCCCTTCGTGTTCCGGCGCTACATGGACTACGAGGCCTTCGCCGCGCTGCGCGACCTGCACCGGCTGATCCGCCAGGAGGTCGCCAAGCGCGCGGCCCGCGACCCCGAGGCCTCCGACGTCAAGCTGGGCCGCGGCGGGATCCGCGAGATCGAGTTCACCGCCCAGCTCTTCCAGGTGGTTCGCGGCGGCCGCGACCCCGGCCTGCGCGACCGCGGCACCCGGGTCACGCTGGCCGCGCTGGCCGAGCGCGGCCTGCTGCCGGCCGACGAGGCGGCCACGCTGGACCGGGCCTACCGGCTGCTGCGCCGGACCGAGCATGCGCTGCAGTACCGCGACGACGCTCAGACCCACCGTCTGCCCAGGGACCCGGCGGTGCGCGCCGACGTGGCGGCGATGCTGCGGATGTCGCCCGCCGAGTTCGATGCCGCGATCGCCGAGGCCACCGACTCGGTGGAAACCATCTTCGATCGCCTGCTCTCGCCGGCCGCGGGCGCCGCGGAAGAGCCGCCCAGGGAGGGCGCGCCGACCCCCGCCGAGCTCGACCCCGAAGTGGCCCGCCGCTTCGACTCGCTGCGCGCCAGCCCGCGCTACGCGGCCGCCAAGGCCAGCACCCGCGAGGCCATCGAGCGCTTGCTGACCGACGCGGTGCGCCTGGGCAGCGGCAACTCGGGGCTGGTCCGCCTGGTGGATCTGCTCGAGTCGGTCTGCCGCCGGCCGGCCTACGTGGCGCTGCTCGCGCAGTTCCCCGAGGCCTTCGAGCGGGTGCTGCGCATCCTCGACTGGTCGAAGTGGCCGGCCGACTACCTGATGCGCCACCCGGTGGTGCTCGACGAGCTGCTCGACGGCGAGCTGCTCGAGCCCACCGACTACGACGCCTGGGCGGCCGAGCTCGCGCAGCGGGTCGACGCGGCGCGAATCGACGACCAGCCCGACGTCGAGCGCCAGATGGACATCGTGCGCGAGGCGCACCACGCCCAGGTGTTCCGGCTGATGGTCCAGGATCTCGAGGGCCGCCTCACCGTGGAAAAGGTGTCCGACCACCTGAGCGAGCTGGCCGACCGGGTGCTCGACCTGGCGATCGGCATCGTCTGGTCGCAGCTGCGCCACCGCTTCCGCGAGCGGCCGCGCTTCGCCGCGATCGCCTATGGCCGGCTGGGCGGCAAGGAGCTCGGCTACGCCTCGGACCTGGACCTGGTCTTCCTGTTCGACGACGACGACGAGCGCGCCCCCGAGGCCTACGCGCTGCTCGCCCAGCGCCTGTCCGGCTGGCTGTCGACGCGCACCGCCGCCGGCCTGCTCTTCGAGATCGACCTGCGGTTGCGGCCCAACGGCGCCGCCGGCCTGCTGGTCTCCACGCTGCCGGCCTTCGAGGCCTACCAGCGCCACTCGGCCTGGCCCTGGGAGCACCAGGCGCTGACCCGCGCCCGCTTCTGCGCCGGCGATCGCGCGATCGGCGAGCGCTTCGAGGCCATCCGCCGCGACATGCTCGCCCGGCGCCGCGACCTCGCGAAGCTGCGCGAGGAGGTCGTCGCGATGCGCCGCAAGATGCACGACGGCCACCCCAACCGCAGCGAGCTCTTCGACCTGAAGCACGATCTCGGCGGCATGGTCGACATCGAGTTCATCGTCCAGTACCTGGTGCTGGCCCACTCGGCCGACCATCCGCCGCTGCTCGAGAACCGCGGCAACATCGCGCTGCTCGGGATGGCGGCCGGGGCTGGCCTGATCGACGCCGGCCTGGCAGACGCCGTGGCCGACGCCTACCGCCGCTACCGCCGGCTGCAGCACAAGCTGCGGCTCGACGACGCCGAGTACGCGCGCATCCCGCCCGACGACGCGAAGGACGAACGCGCCGCGGTCACTCAGTTGTGGCGCGCGGTGCTGGGCGCCGACCTGCGCCCGGGCTGAAGGCCCCTAGCTCAGCACGAAGAACACCGCCACGCCCGAGACCAGCGCGGCCAGCGCGTTGCGCGTGGACCGGCTCACCACCGCCACCGCGACCGCCGAGAGCACGCGCGGATCGACGAAGCCGCCCCAGGCGAAGCCGGGCGCGCGCAGGATCGGCTGCAGGATCTCGGGGGCCAGCAGCGCCACCAGCGCGGCCAGCGGCGCGTAGCGCAGCGCCCGTTCGAGGGTGCCGCGCGGCTGCCAGTCGCGCGGCAGCACCAGGAAAGTGTTGCGCAGGCCCACGATCACCAGCGCGAGCAGCAGGATCGTGGTCCAGACATCGAAGGCCGGGATCGAGATCGGCGCGGTCATCGCGGCTGCACTCCGGGATCCGGCCGGCCGGCGAAGCGCTCGATCGCCAGCGCCGCGGCCACCCCGGCCACGATCGCCAGGAACATGCCCAGCCGCCACGGCCAGTGCCAGCCGATCACCGCCACGAAGGCGCTGGCCGCCGCCGCGCCGATCGCCGGCCGCGAGGAGATCATCGGCACCGTGATCACCAGCATTGCGAGGATGCCCAGCCAGGCGTAGCGCGGGTCGGGCGGCAGGGCGGCGGCCAGGCCGATGCCGGCCAGCGACCCCAGGTGCCAGGCGAACCAGACCGGCAGGTTGTAGCCCATGTACAGCGAGATCCGCTGGGGCGGCGTCTCGCGGGCGCGACGCATCTGGTAGAGCGCCATGCCGGAATCGCTCATCAGGTAGCCCCAGAGCAGCCGCTTGCGCAGCGGCAAGCGACCGATGTCGCGCGAGACCGAGGCGCTGTAGACGATGAAGCGCAGGCCGGTGAGGATCGCGGTGAGCGCGATCATCGCCTGCGAGGCGCCGGCCGCCATCAGCGGCATCGCGGCGAGCTGCGTGGTGCCCGAATAGACCAGCAGCGACATGCCCAGCGCCTGCGGCAGCGTGAGCCCCGACTGGATCATCGCGATGCCGGTCACCAGTCCCCAGCTGCCGGTGCCGAAGGCCGAGGGCAGCACCGCCCGGAATGCCTGACGCCGGTGCTGGCGGCGCAGGCGCGCCACGCCCGGCGACGGGCCGCGCCGGCCCGCCCGGCTCACGCCGCCCCGCTCACGCCGGCCGAGGCGCCGCGGGCGGCGCGGCGCGGCCGAGGCGCCAGCCCTTTCGGGCGCCCAGCCAGAGCACCGAGCCCAGCACGAAGACGACCGCGGGCAGCGACAGCAGATTCAGGATCGACCAGCCGTTCACGAACAGCAGCGCGCCGGAGCTGGCCGACGAGGTGACCATCACCCCGAACACGCACAGGTCCATGAAGCCCTGGACCCGGTTCTTCTCGGCGGGCCGGTAGGCCGAGGTCAACAGCGTGGTGCCGCCGGTGTACATGAAGTTCCAGCCCACGCCCAGCAGGAACAGCGCCGAGACGAAGTGCATCAGCTCGACGCCGGACAGCGCGATCGCCACGCAGGCCAGCATCAGCAGGCAGCCCGCCACGATCACCTGCAGCACGCCGAAGCGCGCGATCAGCGCCCCGGTGAAGAGCCCCGGCGCGAACATGCCGACCACGTGCCAGGAGATCACGAAGGCGGCTTCCTCGTAGGGCAGGCTGCAGACCTCCATGGCCAGCGGCGTGGCCACCATCAGCAGGTTCATCACGCCGTAGCCCAGGGCGGCGCAGACGATCGCGACCCAGCAGGCCGGCTGGCGCAGGATCTCGGCCAGCGGCCGGGCGGCATCGGCGCCGGCCGCCGCAGCCTGCCTGGCGACCGGCAGGCGCAGCAACTGCGCGAGCAGCAGCGAGGCGAGCGCAAAGGCGACCAGGGTCAGGTAGGTGCCCGCGAACTGCGCCGGCAGCCAGGTCCGCGACCAGGTCGACAGCGTGGGGCCGATGATGCCGCCCGCAATGCCGCCGGTGATGACCAGCGAGATCGCGCGCGCCCGGAAGTCGGGCCGGTAGGCGTCGGCCACGTCGGCGGCGGCGAAGCGCAGGCTGGCGCCGAAGGCGTTGTACAGCCCGCAGACGAAGGTGGCGAGGCAGAGCAGCCAGAGGCTGCCCACGGTGAGCGCGAACCAGCCCAGGACGGCGCCGGCCATGGCCACGATCGAGCCGACCGTGTAGCCGGCCCGCCGGCCGAAGCGGCGCATGAAGCTCGCGGCCGGCATCGCCCAGAAGGCGCCGCCCAGCACGTAGCCGGTCACCGGCAAGGTGGCCAGCAGCTTGTTGTCGGCGAGCTGCAGGCCGGCCAGCCCGTTGACCGCGATCAGCGTGACGTTGTTGGTCAGCAGCAGCGCCTGCATCAGTGCAAGCAGGCCGACCTGGAAGCGGAGATTGGCGAACATCGGTCAAGTTTAGCCGCCCGGCCATCAGGGGATAAAATGTCAAGTTGACCCGGAATTCCGGAAGCTCGCGGCCTCGTCGCGCGGGCCCGGTCCGGCACCATCCAAACAGTCCCTCTGGAGAGATTTCCATGTCGATGGCCGACCGCGACGGTCTGATCTGGTACGACGGCAAGATGGTCGATTGGCGCGATGCCAAGCTCCACGTGCTGACCCACTCGCTGCACTACGGCATGGGCGTCTTCGAGGGCGTTCGCGCCTACAGGACCGACTCGGGCAGCACCGCGGTCTTCCGGCTCAACGAGCACACCCGTCGACTGTTCAACTCGGCCAAGATCTTCCAGATGAAGCTGCCGCACTCGTTCGACGAGATCGTGCAGGCGCAGAAGGACGTGGTGAAGGCGAACAAGCTCGAGTCCTGCTACATCCGCCCGATCGCCTGGATCGGCTCCGAGAAGCTGGGGGTGTCGCCGCGCGGCAACACGGTCCACGTGGCGATCGCAGCCTGGTCCTGGGGCGCCTACCTGGGCGAGGAAGGCCTGTCCAAGGGCATCCGCGTCAAGACCTCGTCCTTCAGCCGGCACCACGTCAACGTGTCGCTGGTCCGCGCCAAGGCCAGCGGCTACTACATCAACTCGATCCTGGCCAACCAGGAGGTCACCGCCCACGGCTACGACGAGGCACTGCTGCTCGACACCGAGGGCTACGTGTCCGAGGGCGCCGGCGAGAACGTCTTCATCGTGAAGGACGGCGTGCTGTTCACGCCCGACCTGGCCTCCTGCCTCGACGGAATCACCCGCAACTCGGTGATCCAGATCGCGAAGGACCTGGGCATCGAGGTCCGCGAGAAGCGGATCACCCGCGACGAGATGTACTGCGCCGACGAGGCCTTCTTCACCGGCACCGCCGCCGAGGTCACGCCGATCCGCGAGCTCGACGACCGCCCGATCGGCGAAGGCCGCCGCGGCCCGGTCACGGAGAAACTGCAGACCGTCTTCTTCGACATCGTCGCCGGGCGCAACCCGAAGTACGCCGGCTGGCTGGCGCCGGTCTGACGGAGACGCAGCCATGTCCGCCGCCACCGATAGCACGGCCATCGTCGAGGTCGAGGGCAAGAACCTGCCGGTTCATTGTCCGAATCCGAAGATGCCGGTCTGGTCGTCGCATCCGCGCGTGTTCCTCGACATCGTGCACACCGGCGAGGTCAAGTGCCCGTACTGCGGCACCCTGTACCGGCTGCGGCCGGGCACGGTGATCAAGGGACACCACTGAGGAACCTGGCGCGCAGGCCGCCCTTGCCGGCGGCGCGCGCCACCGGCCCATGCGAACGCTGATCGTCGCCCCGAACTGGATCGGCGACGCCGTCATGTCGCAGCCGCTGCTGGCGCTGCTGCGCGCGCAGCAAGCCGGCGCGCCGATCCACGCGCTCTGCCCGCCGCACATCGCCCCGGTCTACCGGGCAATGCCCGAGGTCGACGCGGTCATCGAGTCGCCGAACGTGCACGGCAAGCTCGACCTGGCCGGTCGCTGGCGGCTGGCGCGCTCGTTGCGAGCCGCCCGCTACGCGCGCGCGGTGGTGCTGCCGAACTCCGCCAAGTCCGCGCTGGTGCCCTGGCTTGCCGGCATCCCGCTGCGCATCGGCTATCGCGGCGAGGCGCGGCGGCTGATGCTCAACCGGATGCACGAGGACCGGAGGCAGGGCGCCGAGCGCCCGCCGATGGTCGATCACTACGCCGCGCTCGCCTTCGAGCCGGGCCGCGCGCCCGACGGCCCGGTTGCCGATCCGAGGCTGACGATCGATCCGGCGCTCGCGCACGCGGCCCGAGAGCGGCTGGCGCTGCCGGCCGGAGCCCCGCTGTTCGCGCTGTGCCCGGGCGCCGAATTCGGGCCGGCCAAGCGCTGGCCGGCGCGGCACTTCGCGGGTCTGGCCGATCTGCTGCGCGCGGCGTGGCCCGAGGCCGAGGTGGTCGCGTTGGGCGGTCCCAGGGACCGGCCGATCGGCGACGAAATCGCCGCGCAGAGCCGCGCACGGGTGCGAAACCTGTGCGGCGACACCACGCTCGCCGAAGCGATGGCCCTCTTGTCGTCGGCCGCCGGCGTGGCCTCGAACGACTCGGGGCTGATGCACGTGACCGCTGCCTTCGACCGGCCGATGGTCGCCTTGTTCGGGTCGTCGGACCCCCGCCACACACCGCCGCGCTCGCGGCACGCGCGGGTCGAATGGCTGCACCTCGACTGCAGCCCCTGCTTCGAAAGAGAATGCCCGCTCGGCCACCTCGACTGCCTGAACCGGATCGAGCCGGCGCGGGCAATGCGCGCGCTGCGGGCCGCCCTGGCCGGGTAGGTCCGGCAGTCCACGACCCCGAAGGAAGCCCCGATGCGCCGCAGCCCGCTTTTCGACACCGCCGAATCGGTCGAGGAAGCCTTCTACGACGCGATGCGGCGCGGCGACCTCGAGGCGATGATGGCGCTGTGGTCGACCGAGGACGAAGTGACCTGCATCCATCCCGGCAGCGCCCGCCTGATCGGCCTCGACACGATCCGGGCGTCCTGGGAGTCGATCTTCTCCGGCGGCGGCGTGACGGTGCGCACGCGCGACGTCGCGGTCCAGAGCAGCGGCGTGGTCTCGGTGCACAACCTTATCGAGCAGATCACGATCAACGGCCGGACGGGCAGCCAGGTGGTCGAGTGCGTGGTCACCAACGTCTACGTGAAGGGCGCGGCCGGCTGGCGGGTCGTGCTTCACCACGGATCTCCCGCCGCCGAGACCGAGCCCTCGGCTCCGGCCGGGGCCGTGCTGCACTGATGCGCGCCCGGGACGGCCGCCGCGACGGCTACCGGCCTCCGCGCTGGTTGCGCGGCCCGCACCTGCAGACGATATGGCCGGCCACGCTCGCGCCGAAGCCGCCGGTGCGCTACGTCCGCGAGCGCTGGGACACGCCCGACGGCGACTTCATCGAGATCGACCTGCTCGCCGACGATCCGCCGCGCGGGGCGGTCCACACCGGCGGATCCGGCCCGCTTGCCCGCCATGAGGTCCGGCCCTTCGTCGTGCTGTTCCACGGCCTCGAGGGCGACTCCGACAGCCACTACGCCCGCTCGCTGATGGCGGCGCTGCCCGCGCGGGGCTGGCGCGGCGCGGTCGCGCACTTCCGGGGCTGCGGCGGCGCGCCGAACCGGCTGCCGCGGGCCTATCACTCGGGCGACTCCGAGGAGATCGACTGGATCCTGCGCCGCTTCGCGGCGGGCCCCGCACGCGGCGCGCCGCTGCACGCGGTCGGCGTGTCGCTGGGCGGCAACGCATTGCTCAAGTGGCTGGGCGAGCGCGGCGAGTCGGCGGCCTTCGTGCGCTCGGCGGCAGCGGTCTCGCCGCCGCAGGATCTGGCCGCCGGCGCGGCGGCGCTGGCGCGAGGCTTCAACCGCGTCTACACCGCGAACTTCCTGGTCACGCTCAAGCGCAAGAGCCTGGCCCAGCTCGATCGCCACCCCGGCCTCTTCGATCGCGAGCGGGTGCTGGCCGCCCGCGACTTCTTCGACTTCGACGACGCGGTCACCGCGCCCCTGCACGGCTTCGCCGGCGCGCAGGACTACTGGCGGCGCTCGTCGTGCAAACCCTTCCTGCGCGGCATCCGCGTGCCGACCGCGATCGTCCACGCGTACAACGACCCCTTCCTGCCCGCCGGCGCGCTGGCCGGCCCCGCCGAGGTCTCGGCCGCGGTGCGCCTCGACTACTCGGCCGAGGGCGGCCACGTGGGTTTCGCGACCGGCGTGCCGCCGGGCAGGCTCGACTGGCTGCCGGCGCGGCTGCTCGAGCATCTCGATCCGGAGCACGGCGATGGATGAGCAGGTCCTGAAGGCCATGGCCCGCTGGCCGAACGTGCCGGCGGTGCATGGCTGGCTGCGCCTGGACCGGCGCGGCGGCTGGCATCTGATCGACCGCGGGCAGGAAGGCTTCGACGAGTCGCGCGACGGTCGGGGCAGCCCGATCACCAGTCCGCCCATCGTCGAGTTCATTCACCGCAACTACGCGCACGACGATCTGGGGCGCTGGTACTGGCAGAACGGGCCGCAGCGGGTCTACGCGGACCTGGACGCGGCGCCGCTGGTGTTCAGGGTGTTCGGCGAGGGCCGGGACGCGCGGCTGGTCGCGCACACCGGCGAACCGGTATCGCGGGTGGACGCCGGCTGGGTCGGGCCCGACGGCGAGGTCCTGCTGGCCACCGACCTGGGGCCGGGGGGGGTGCACGACCTGGACCTGGGGGCGCTGGCGATCGAGGAGCGCGGCGACACCATGGTGCTGGCTCTGGGCGGCAGGGAGATCGCCCTGGCGGAGACCGCCGACCCCGCCGGCACGCTCGGGTTCGTGATGCGGCCGCGGCCCTAGGATCGGGTCCGTCGCGCCTCCGTCCTCAGCGTCGCTCCCGCTCCTCGCGCTCGCGCAGGTACTCGCGCTCGAGCTCGCGCAGCCGTGCGTCGACCTGCGAGCCGGTATAGAAGTCCAGCGTGCCCGCCTGGCGCGCGCGCCTGAGCTGGTCGATCGCGGCCGGCAGTCCCCCGAGCAGCGCGAAGTGCTCGGCCGACGCCCGATGCGCGCGCGCCGGCTCGCCGGCGCCGTTCCAGGCATCGGCCAGCAAGCGCCAGAGCGTGGCGTCGGACGCGTGGATCTCGACCGCCTTGCCCAGCATGTCCGCCGCAGCGCGATGCTCGCGCGCCGCGATCAGCGCCTGCGCCTTCACGCGAATCAGCGCACGGTTCGAGGGCTGCTGCGCCAGCGCCGCGTCGGCGAGCTCGCGCGCCCGCACCGGCTGGCCCGCGTCGAGCGCGATCTGCGCAGCCAGGCGCTCGATCATCGGATGGGCGCCGGCCCGCTTGCGCGCCTCGGCCAGCGCCTCGCGCGCCCGAACCGGATCGCGCTGGGCATTGCGCACCGTGGCCAGGCCGAACCAGCCGGCTGCCTCGTCGATCGTGCGCTTGCGCAACTGGCGCTCGAAGGTGGCCGCCGCCCTTGCCAGCGTGTCGACGTCGCTGCCGGCCAGCGCGCGAAGCTTGGCCTGCACCAGCAGGAAATCGATGCTGTCGGCGTGCTGGCGATAACGGGTCTCGCGGAGCCGGTTCTGGATGTCGGCCATCCGCTCCGAGGTGACCGGATGGCTGCGCAGATAGTCGGGCGCGCCGTTCTCGTAGAGCCGGCCGGCCTGCTGCAACCTGCCGAGGATGGCGACCATGCCGTTGGCGTCGTAGCCGCCCTCGCGCAGCATGTCCAGGCCGATCCGGTCGGCCTCGCGCTCGGCCTCTCGCGAGAATCCGAGCATCTGCTGCTGGGCCACGGTGCTGCCCAGCGACGCGACGCCCAGCGCGGCCTGCGGATTCGAGCTGGCCGCCAGCGCCGCGAGCACCAGCGACGCCAGCATGACCACCGAGGCCTGCCGGTCGCGCGCCAGCATGCGCGCGATGTGGCGCTGCGTGACGTGGCCGATCTCGTGGGCGATCACCGAGGCCAGTTCGGATTCGCTCTGGGCCGCCACGATCAGGCCGCTGTGCACGCCGATGAATCCACCTGGCAACGCGAAGGCGTTCAGCGTGCCGTCGCGGATCAGGAAGAGCTCGAGGCTGTAGCCGGCCGCGGGCGCAGTCGACGCGAGCCGGGCCGCGAAGGCGTTCAGCCAGTCGGTGACCTCGGCATCGTCGGCGATCACCCGCTCGCGGTGCATGTCGCGAACGATCTGCTCGCCGATCCGGCGCTCCATGGTCGGCGAGAGCTCTTCGGCCCCCGCGTCGCCCAGGCGCGGCAGGTTGGCCGACTGCGCCAGCGCGACCGGCTGCGCGAACGCGACCGCCGCGGCGACCAGCACCGCGGCCGCTCGTCGGAACGCGGCCATGGAAAACAAGGACAGGAACCCCGGACTCAATGCTGAACCTCGCCGCGCCGCCGCCGGCCCCATTGCCCGGCCGCCTGCGGCGCATCGCATTGTTATGATAGTTCCCGGACGAAGTCGACCCATGAAACAGACCCTTACCCATTTCGATGCCGCCGGCCATGCCCACATGGTCGACATCGCCGACAAGGCGGTCACCCACCGTGTGGCGGTGGCCCGAGGCAGCATCCGCATGAAGCCCGAAACCCTGGCGCTGGTGAAGCGCGGCAGCGCGAAGAAGGGCGACGTGATCGGCATCGCCCGCATCGCGGCGATCCAGGGTGCCAAGCGCACCGCCGACCTGATCCCGCTTTGCCATCCGATCCCGATCACCCGGGTCGCCGTGGAACTCGAGATCGACGAGGCCGCCAGCACCGTGCACTGCACCGCCACCGTGGAGTGCGACGGCAAGACCGGCGTGGAAATGGAGGCGCTGACCGCGGTCCAGGTCGGGCTGCTCACCGTCTACGACATGTGCAAGGCCGCCGACCGGGGCATGGTGATCGAGCAGGTGCGCCTGCTCGAGAAGCACGGCGGCAAGAGCGGGAGCTTCGTGGCGGCCTGACGGGGGGCGCGGCCCGGCACCGCTCGCGGTCGGCCCCGCCGCGCCGAACGTCGGCTCGCGCTTTGCGCGCCGCCTCGCCCATGGTCGGATGCCAGGCGCAGCATGCAGGCGATCCGGAAGCTGCCGCGACGCCCCCCGAACCCTTGACCGACCCGCTCGTACCAGGAACCCCGACATGAAGCGCTTCCTCTTCGCGGCCGCGCTGGCCGCCGTCACGACGCCGGCATTCGCGACCGATGTCGGTGTGTCGGTCAGCATCGGCCAGCCCGGCTTCTACGGCCGGCTCGACATCGGGAACTTCCCCCGGCCCCGGCTGCTCTACGCCGAGCCGATGATCATCGAGCCGGTGCCGGTCGGCGTCGTCCGGCGTCCGGCCTACCTGCACGTGCCGCCGGGCCACGCGAAGAACTGGCGCAAGCACTGCCACAAGTACGGCGCCTGCGGCCAGCCGGTCTATTTCGTCGACGAGGGCTGGTACAACGACGTGTACGCGCCGCGCTATCGCGAGCAGGCGCGGGGGCGTCACATGGACGCGCGCGACGACCGCCGTGTGGAGTACCGCGGCGACTATCGCGACGATCGCCGCGGGCGCGACGACGATCGCGGCCGCGGCAAGGGCCGGGGCGACGACCACGGCAAGGGCAACGGCAAGGGCCGCGGCCACGATCGCTGAGCCGGGTCAGAAGCCGTTGCGGGCGCCCGAGTCGATATCCTGCCGGCCGATGACGCCGTAGACCTGCTTGCGCCGAGCCGCGCCGCCGCAGACCAGCACCGCCTCGGCGCGACGATCGTCCAGCGCGGCGCGCGCCTCGCGCAGCGTGGCGTGCATCGCCACCGTGGCGAAGGCGGGCAGCTTTCCGGGCAGCGCCATGGGCGCCGCCTGCGCGCCCGGATCCGCCGCCGGCCCTGCTTCGTCCTCGGCCTGCAGCCCGAGCGCCCCGGCGGCCAGCACGCCGACCACCGCCTCGCCGTCGACCACCACCAGCCAGTCCGGCCTGCCGACCCGCGCGCGATCCAGCGCCGCCGCGTCGGCGTCGCGCGCCACGACCGCGTAGCGCCGGCTCATCACCGCCCCGACACCGGTGCGCTCGAGCGCCTGGGCAATCGGATCGAAGCGGAAGTCCATGCCCCGCGAGCGCAGGATGGACACGAACATCGGGTCCTGGCGAAAGGCCACCCGCGCGACCAGGAAGGCGGTGATCACCGCGACCATGCCGGGCAGCATCGTGTTGGGGTTGGCGGTCAGTTCCAGGATCGCCATCAGCGCGGCCAGCGGAGCCTGCAGGCTGGCGCCCATCATCGCCACCATGCCGAGCGCCGCGTAGAAGGCCGGCGAAGCGCTGGCGTCGGGCACGATCGCGTGGCCGACGATGCCCAGCGCGCCGCCCGCGGTGGCGCCCATCACGATCATCGGACCGATCAGCCCTCCCGGCAGGCCCAGGCCGCCGCAGGCGATCGTGGCCACCAGCTTCATGGCGGCGATCAGCGCCAGCGCGCCCAGCCCGATGCCGCCGATCAGCGTGAGCTGCACCGTGTCGTAGCCCAGGCCCATGATCTCGGGCGCGACCAGCGCGCACAGGCCGCAGAAGGCGCCGGCGAGCGTGGTGCGCAGCACCAGCGGCAGGTGGCGGAAGCGCTCGTCGACCTCGCGCACGCCGGCCACGTAGGCAGCGGCCATGCAGCCGACGACCGCGCCCAGCAGAGCGACCCAGGGCAGCTCGAGCAGCGAGACCCGCTGCAGCCCGGGCACCGCGAAGGCCGGGTCGGGGCCGTAGGCCAGCCAGCTGAGCGAGGTGGCCGCAACCGCCGAGAGGATCACCGGCGCGAAGCCGAGCAGCGTGTACTCGAGCATCACCACCTCCATCGCGAACACGACGCCCGCGATGGGGGTGTTGAACGAGGCGGCGATGGCGCCGGCCACGCCGCAGGCGACCAGCGTGCGGATGCTGTTGTTGGGCAGGCGCATCCACTGGCCCAGCAGGCTCGCGCTGGCCGCCCCGACGTGGATCACCGGGCCTTCCCGGCCGACCGAGTGCCCGGAAACGATCGAGATCGCGCCGCCGAAGAACTGCAGCACCGCGTTGCGCCAGGGCAGGCGCCCGCCCTGCGAGGCCAGCTGCGCCATCACGTGCACCGGGCCGACCTGGCGCGCACCCACCGCGAACATCCGGAACAAGAGGCCGATCGCGAGGCCGCCGGCAATGGGCAGGCCCAGCCGCCATTCCCAGGACAGCGCCTCGAAGCGCTCGGCATTCGGCATGACGCCCGCCAGCACCAGGCTCCATTCCGTGAGGAGACGGAAGGCGACGATGACCGCGCCGGTGACCGCGCCGGCAGCCACGCCGAGCAGCGACAGGCCGAGCAGCGCGTCGGCGCTCGACAGGTAGACGCGGAAGTCGTCGAAGGCCGCGCGCGAGGCGGCCCCGCCTGACCGCCCGCGCTGCCGCGCGGCGCCAGGTCCGGACTGCTTGCTTGATGAAGGCGCTTCCGAGGGCAAGGCTCTCCCCTGCAAGGGCGGGCGCACCGCCCGGCTGGAAAAGCCCGATGCTAACGCCCCTGCGTGTCCAGTCGCGCCATGTTGTCGAGCAGCTTGAGCAGGTAGTGGATCGCGTGGGCCATGTCGTCGACCGAGAAGCCCTCGAGGGCCCGGGCGTAATAGGCCTCGATCTTGGGCTGCGCCAGCACGGTCCAGACGCGTCGCCCGGAGGGCGTCATCGTGATGCGCCGCGCACGGCGGTCTTGCCCGTCGGGCGCGCTGGCGAGATGACCGTCGCGCTCCATCCGGCCGATCAGGCCCGAGAGGTTCTGGCGGCTGACCATCAGGTAGCGCGCGAGCTCGTTGACGGTCATCCCGTCGCCCGCCTGCGGCCTGGACAAGGCCCCGAGCACCGCCCACTGCTGGGTGGTGAGCCCTTCCTCCTCCACCGCGCGTGTGCCGGTTTTATGCAACATATTGGCGCACTGGTACAGACGGAAGAAGAGACGGTTGGCGAGATCCATGCGCGTGGCATCGATCGCGCCACCCGCCGGAATGTGCCCCGAATCGGTGTTATTGCTCTCTGTCTTCATGGCTCGTCTCTTGGTCATCGCGCACCCGCCCGGAACGGAATGAGCCTCGGGGAAAACGCTTGTCTTGATCGATCATATCAGTCAATATATTGACATACAATTCCGACCAGACCCCGGTTCCCGGCCAGGACATGCCGTGGAGCCCCATCCATGAAGGAGGAACCCTTGAACGCATTCGAAGGCAAGACCGTGATCGTCACCGGCGGCGGCGGCGGCATCGGCGGGGCGACCTGCCGCCGCTTCGCGAAGGCCGGCGCCCGGGTCGCGGTGCTCGATCGCAACCCCGAGGCTGCCGGCACGGTGGCCCGCGAGATCCAGGCCGCCGGCGGCGCCGCTGCCGCGATCACCTGCGACATCACCGACCGCGCGAGCGTCGATGCGGCGGTGGCGGCCGCCTCCGGGCAGCTCGGCCCGATCGACGTGCTGGTCAACAACGCCGGCTGGGACATCTTCAAGCCCTTCACGAAGACCGAGCCCTCGCAGTGGGACAGGCTGATCGCGATCAACCTGGTCGGCGCGCTGCACATGCACCACGCGGTGCTGCCCGGCATGGTCGAGCGGCGGCGCGGCCGGATCGTCAACGTGTCGTCGGACGCGGCGCGTGTGGGCTCCTCGGGCGAGGCGGTCTACGCCGCCTGCAAGGGCGGGCTGGTCGCCTTCTCCAAGACCATCGCCCGCGAGCACGCCCGCCACGGCATCACGGTCAACGTGGTGTGCCCCGGCCCCACCGACACCGCGCTGTTCGCCGACTACAAGGAAGGCGCGGGCAACCCCGAGAAGCTGGTCGAGGCCTTCACCCGCTCGATCCCGCTGGGCCGCATCGGCCAGCCCGACGACCTGCCCGGCGCGATCCTCTTCTTCGCGAGCGACGACGCCGCCTACATCACCGGCCAGGTCCTGAGCGTCTCCGGCGGCCTCACCATGGCCGGCTGAGGATGCGAATCCATCACACCATCAGAACGGAACGAGACATGAACTACGAAGACATCCTGTACGAAGTGCGCAACGGCGCGGCCTGGATCACGATCAACCGCCCCGAGAAGATGAACGCCTTCCGCGGCAAGACCTGCGACGAGCTGATCCACGCGATCAACCGCGCGGGCTACGACCGCGAGATCGGCGCCATCGTGCTCGCCGGCGCCGGCGAGCGTGCCTTCTGCACCGGCGGCGACCAGTCGGCCCACGAGGGCCAGTACGACGGCCGCGGCACCATCGGCCTGCCGGTGGAGGAACTGCACAACGCGATCCGCGACGTGCCCAAGCCGGTGATCGCCCGGGTGCAGGGCTATGCGATCGGCGGAGGCAACGTGCTGTGCACGATCTGCGACTTCACCATCGCCTCGGAGAAGGCGATCTTCGGCCAGGTGGGCCCGAAGATGGGCTCGGTGGATCCGGGCTTCGGCACCGCCTTCCTCGCCCGCGTGGTGGGCGAGAAGAAGGCGCGCGAGATCTGGTACCTGTGCCGCCGCTACCCGGCCGCCGAGGCCCTGGCCATGGGCCTGATCAACGCGGTGGTGCCGCACGAGCAGCTCGACGCCGAGGTGCAGAAGTGGTGCGACGAGATCATGGAGAAGAGCCCCACCGCCCTCGCGATCGCCAAGCGCTCGTTCAACATGGACACCGCCCATCAGGCGGGCATCGCCGGCATGGGCATGTACGCGCTCAAGCTCTACTACGACACCGAGGAGTCGCGCGAGGGCGTCAAGGCCTTCCAGGAAAAGCGCAAGCCCGACTTCCGCAAGTACGCCAAGTGACCACCGGCAGCCAGGAGTGGCGATGAACCCCTACATCGACGAGGATCTCGCGGCGCTCGGCGAGCACGCCCGGCGCTTCGCGACCGACCGGATCGCACCCGGCTTCCTCGAGCGCGACCGCACCCGGGTGCTCGACCGCGCATTGATGCGCCAGATGGGCGAGATGGGATTCATCGCGCCCGAGCTGCCGGAGCAGTACGGCGGCCAGGGCATGGGCTGCCTGGCCGCCGGGGTGATCCACGAGGAGATCGCACGCGCCGACCTGAGCCTGTCCTACATCAACCTGCTCGCCTCGCTGACCGGCCAGATCCTGGCCGAGCACGCGCGGCCCGACGTCGCCGCACACTGGCTGCCCCGGCTCACCCGGGGCGAGGCGCTGCTGGCGATCGCGCTGACCGAGCCGCGCGGCGGCTCGGACGCGGCCAACCTGCGGCTCAAGATGACGCGCGACGGCGACCACTATGTGATCGACGGCGAGAAGACCTCGATCTCGGCGGCCGACCAGGCCGACGCCACCGTGCTCTTCGCGCGCACCGGCACGGTCGAATCCGGCGCGCGCGGCGTATCGGCCATCCTGGTGCCGATGGACACGCCCGGCGTGACCACCACCCGCTTCGACTGCCACGGCCAGCGCGCGATCGGCCGCGGCTCGATCTTCTTCCAGAACGCGCGCGTGCCGGCCAGCCACCTGCTCGGGCAGGAAGGCCAGGGCTTCGTGCAGGTGATGCAGGGCTTCGACTTCTCGCGCGCGCTGATCGGACTGCAGGTGCTCGCGGTGGCGCGCGTCGCGCTCGAGGAGACCTGGGAGTACGTCGCGCAGCGCGAGGCCTTCGGCAAGCCGCTGTCGGCCTTCCAGGGCGTCTCGCATCCGCTCGCCGACTACGAGACCCAGGTCGAGGCCGCGCGGCTGCTGTGCCTGCAGACGCTGTGGCTCAAGGACAAGGGCCTGCCGCACACGGCCGAGGCCGCGATGTGCAAATGGTGGGGCCCGAAGCTCGCCTACGACACGGTGCACCAGTGCCTGCTGTCCTTCGGGCACGGCGGCTACGACCGCGGTCCGATGGAGCAGCGGCTGCGCGACGTGCTGGGCTTCCAGATCGGCGACGGCACCGCGCAGATCATGAAGACGATCATCGCGCGCGGGCGGGCGGGGCGAGGTTCGGTGCCGGCGTGAGCGGGCGGGGTCCGGAAAGCGGACCGGGTTCGTCTCCGAATCATGTCACCATGCCGGGGACCGGGCCGTCGGGCGAACGGCCCACGCACATCGCCGATGTGGCCCGGTGCCCACCTGCCGACGCCTTCGTTCGATGCTCCTGCTGCTCAAGCTCGCCCTCGTCCCGGCCTCGATCCTGCTCGCAACCCTGGCCGCGCGGCGCTTCGGCCACGCGATCTCGGGGCTGCTGGCCGGCTTCCCGATCATCGGCGGGCCGATCGTCGCGGCGCTGATGATCGACCTGCCGCCGGCGCAGGTGGCCGACATCGCGCAGGCCACGCTGGCCGGCTGCCCGGCGTCGATCGCGCACATCGTGACCTTCGCCTGGTTGTCGCGCCGGCTGCCCTGGTGGGGTTGCCTGGCCTTCGCGGCGCTGGCCTTCTTCGCGGTCGGAAGCCTCACCACCGCCGCCTGGGTGCCGGTGTGGTTCGTGTTCGCGCTCGCGCTGGCCGGGCCCTGGATCGCCTGGGCGATCATGCCGCGCGCACCCAAGGCGAGCGGCGCGGTCCACGTGCCGCGCGGCGAGGTCCTGATGCGGGTCGCCGCGGGCTTCGTGCTGGCCGCGGCGATCCTGCTGAGCACCGAGCGGGTGCCCGCCGCGGTGAGCGGCCTGATGCTCGCCTGGCCGATCAGCGGCAGCATCCTGCCCAGCTTCACGCTACCGGTCCACGGCCACGCCGCCACGGTCACCCTGCTGCGCGGCTTCGCGATCGGGCTGGTCGGCTTCGTGGTGTTCTTCGTGGCGCTGGTGATGCTGCTGCGGCTTTGGAACGCGAGCCTGCCGTCCTTCGTGGTGGCGACCGCCTCGTCCGCGCTGGCGGGCTGGTCCGTGCACCGGATCCGCCAGCGACGCGGCTGAAGCCGCTGCGCCCCGGGGTATCACGCCGCGCTACCGCGCGCGCCGCGCTTGCCGCGCCCTCGCCGGCCTGCCGATCATCGCCTCACCGAATGCGAACGAGCGAGGCGACGATGAAACGAGGCAGCACGAGGCGAAGCAGTTTCCGGAGAGACGACGAGACCGCCGCAGGCGAACGCGCAGGTCGCCACCGGGCGGGCGAGCACGCGACGATCCGCGACCCGGATGCGAACGAGGGCTCGACGATGCGCAGGCTGCGAGCTGCCTGCCTCGGCTGCCGGCTGCTGGCGCTGGCCGCTTGCGCGAGCGGCCTCGCGCTCGCCGTGCAGGCGCAGCCGCACGCCGCGCATCCGGCCGGGGCTGCCGCGCCGGGCCTCACGCTGGCCCTGCTCGGCGCGATCGTGGCGGCGCTGGCCGGCCGTCAGCGATAGGCGCGCCAGACCGAGGCGCCCCCCTCCCGGGAAACCAGCAGCACGTCGTAGGGATCCCGCTGATCGCCCTGCTCCATCCCCGGCGAGCCGATCGGCATGCCGGGCACCGCGAGCCCGAGCGCGGCCGGGCGTTGCGCCAGCAGGCGCATCACGTCCTCGGCCGGCACATGCCCCTCGACCACGTAGCCGTCCACCAGCGCCGTGTGGCAGGACCCGAACTTCGCCGGCAGGCCGGCCTTCGCGCGCGCGGCCGCGTTGCCCACGTCGTGGATCCGCACGTCGAAGCCGGCGGCCTGCATGTGCTCGATCCAGGCGCCGCAGCAACCGCAGGTGGGGGACTTCCAGACCTCGAGCAGCGGCCGGGCGCGCGCGGCGAAGGCCGGCATGGCCGGCGCTGCCAGGGCTGCGGCCACCGCTGCGGACGCCGCAGCCAACAGTTTGCGACGATCGTTCGATCGGTTCATCTCGTTACTCCGTGACGGTGATGCGGCCGACCATGCCGGCCTCGAAATGCCCGGGAATCAGGCAGGCGAATCGATACTCGCCGGGCTTCGTGAACTGCCAGACGATGCGGCCGCTCTTGCCCGGGTCCACGTGGGCCATGTAGGGCTCCTCGTGTTCCATGCCGGGGAACTTCTTCATCATCTCGGCGTGCGCCTTCAGTTCGGCCTCGGTGCCGATCACCATCTCGTGCAGGACGCGGCCCGCATTGGCGATCTCGAAGCTCACCGTCTCGCCCCGGCGGACCTGGATCGCATCGGGCGAAAAGCGCATCGTGTCGCTCATGTCGATGCGGATCGTGCGGGCGGCCTTCGACGGATCGCCGGTGCGGCCGAAGGCGGTCTCGACGACCTCCAGGGCCTTCTGGCCATGCGACGCATCGTGCGACGAGCCGTGCGCAGAGGCGCCGGGAGCGGCCGCCAGCAGCGCCGATCCGAACAGCGCAGCGAGGATCGGGGTGTGGAACTTCATCGGTGTCTTCCTTTCTCGGAGTATCGGTTTCGGGTCAGTGGTGCCCGTGCGCGCCGGGCTTGCGGACCTGCAGTTCGACGGGCGGTGAATGCGCGGCCCCGCCCGTCGCTCGCGGCGCCGCGAACGGCTCGCCTGTCCACTCGCGCGCCACGGTGCCCGGCGGGTGCGCGTACCAGCCCGGGTCGCGGTAGTCGTTCGCGGCGAGCCCTTCGCGCACCTTGACCACGGTGAACATGCCGCCCATCTCGATCGGACCGAAGGGGCCGCGTCCGGTCATCATCGGCAGGGTGTTCGCCGGCAGCTCCATCTCCATCTCGCCCATGTCGGCCATGCCGCGATCGCCCATCGCCATGTAGCCGGGCACCAGACGCTCGATGCGCTTCGCGACCTCGCGGAAGTCGACACCGATCGTGGTCGGCACGTCGTGGCCCATCGCGTTCATCGTGTGGTGCGACTTGTGGCAATGGAAGGCCCAGTCGCCCGGCGCGTTCGCGACGAACTCGATCGCGCGCATCTGTCCGACCGCGACGTCGGTCGTCACCTCGGGCCAGCGCGCGGTCTTCGGCACCCAGCCGCCGTCGGTGCCCGAGACTTCGAAGTCGTAGCCGTGCAGGTGGATCGGGTGGTTGGTCATCGTCAGGTTGCCGAAGCGGATCCGCACCCGGTCTCCCTTGCGCACGACCAGCGGGTCGATGCCCGGGAAGGCCCGGCTGTTCCAGGTCCACAGGTTGAAGTCGAGCATCGTGTTGATCTTCGGCGTCGCCGACCCGGGCTCGATGTCGTAGGCGTTGATCAGGAAGACGAAGTCCCGGTCCACCTCGGCGTAGCCGCGCACCGCCTTCGGGTTCCTCGGGTGGACCACCAGGAAGCCCATCATCCCCATCGCCATCTGCACCATCTCGTCGGCGTGCGGGTGGTACATGAAGGTGCCCGACTTCGTCATCTCGAATTCGTAGACGAAGGTCTTGCCAACCGGGATCTGCGGCTGCGTGAGGCCCCCGACGCCGTCCATGCCGCTGGGCAGCAGGATGCCGTGCCAGTGGATGGTCGTGTGCTCGGGCAGCCGGTTGGTGACGAAGATGCGCACCTTGTCGCCCTCGACGCACTCGATCGTCGGGCCCGGCGACTGGCCGTTGTAGCCCCAGAGGTTGGCGACCATGCCCGGCGCGATCTCGCGCTGCACCGGCTCGGCGACCAGGTGGAACTCCTTCCATCCGTCCTTGGCCCGCCACGGCGAAGTCCAGCCGTTCAGCGTGGCGACCGGCCGATAGGGGCGGCCATCGGGCGGCGCGAGCGGCGGCTGCATCGCCGCGCTGTCCATCTGCGGCGCCTCGGGGAGCGAGGCCGCCCCGGCCTTCGACACGAGGCCGGCGCCGAGCGCGAGCGCCGCGCCGCGGCCGAAGAACTGTCTGCGTGAAACCATGATTCGTTTTCCGTTCGTGGAGTCGGCTCGTTCGGCGGGCGCGCTCAGTGGGGCGCGCCCGCGCCGGCCTGCACCGTGGCGCCCTGCCCGGCCGCGGCCATGGCAGGCGCGACCTCGGCGCCGCCCGCGCCCAGCATGGCCGCCTGCATCCGCACGTCGGCAAGCCAGAAGTCGCGCTGCGCGGCGATGGCGGCGTTGACGGTGGCGGCCTTCTGGCCGGCGTCGGCCAACAGGTCGAACACGCCGATCAGCATCCCGTTGTACTTGCGCAGTTGCTCGTCGGAGATGCGCTTGCGCAGCGGGACGATCTCGTCCCGATAGTGGCGCGCCAGCTCCCAGGCCGATCGCCAGCCCTGCCAGGACTCGCGCACCTCGGAACGCGCGTCGATGGCCACCCGCGCCGCCTCGGCCGCCGCCTGCATGTACAGCGACTCGGCCTTCGCCACCTTCGCCGTGCCCCAGTCGAAGAGCGGGATCGCGAGCTCCAGCTCGTAGCCGCGCATCCAGGCGTGGTCGCCTTCGCGCACCCGGGCGGGGCCGATCTCGAGCAGGCTGACGAAGCGGTTCGCGCGGGTCAGGCCGAGGGCCCGGGCCGTGCCTTCGAGCCCGGCGCGCGCAGCCGAGATGTCGAAGCGCTGGCGCATCGCCTGGTTTTCCAGGTCGCCTGCCTCGGCGAGCTGCTCCGGCAGCGCGGGCAGACGTTCGGGCAGCTTCAGCTCGGCGCGCGGTCCCCATACGCCGAGCGCGCGCACCAGCCGCTCGCGCGTCGCGACCGTATGCTGGCGGGCGCGCTCGAGTTGCGCGAGCGACTCCGCGTAGAAGAGCTGGTCGCGCGCCGCGCTGGCCTGCGGCCAGTTGCCCACGCGCGCCATCCGCACCGACAGGTCGCGGCCGATCTCGGCCGCCTCGACGACGTCGGCCAGGTAGCGCTCGGCCTCGCGGGCGGCGACCGCCTCGTACCACGCGGCGCGCGCCTCGAGCGCCACGCGGGCGACCGCGGCTGCGGCCGAGAGCCGGGCTGCCTCGAAGCGACGAGTCTCGACCTCCCGCGCGAGCGGCATCAGCAGCAGGCCGCCCAGGTCGAACAACAGCACGCCTTCGCGCTTGCTGTCGCCGGCGTCGTTGTCCACCTTCATCCAGGACAGCACCGGATTGCGCAGGCGGCCGGCCTGCACCAGGTCGGCCTCGGCCACGCCCAGCTGCGCGAAGCTCGCCTGCAGCGCCGGCGCGCCGAGCAGCGCGACCTTCGCCGCGGCATCGGCGTCGAGGATGCCGCTCAGCAGCCGCTCGACCTCGGCATCGACCTTGCGGCGCGATTCGTCGTCGCGCAGCGGCCCCACGGTCGTGCCGAAGCGCTCGGCCGCGAGCCGGCGGGCCGGGTCGAGTCCGCCGTCGGCCGAGAACTGCGCGCAACCGCCGAGGACGAGCATGAGGAGCGCCAGGGTGATCCCTTTCATTTCGCGCCCTCCCGGACCCAGTCGATGATCACGAATGCCTGGCCGCGCTGCTCGACCCGGAAGCCGATCGTCTCGCCGACGCTCACCGCGTCGAGCAGGGCAGGATCGGCGACCTGGAACAGCATCGTCATCCCCGGCATCTCGAGCTTGGCGATCGGTCCGTGGCGCAGGCGCACGCGCTGCGCCTCCCGGTCGATCCGGAGCACGGTCGCCACCGCGTCGGCGCCGGCGGGGGCCGACGCACCGGACGACGCATCGGCGCCGCCGTGGCCGTGAGCGGCCGGCGCGGCCTGGGCCAGCGGCGGGCGCTCGGCCTGCGGCCCCGGCTCACGCCCGGCCTGCGGCGCGCCGGCCGGACGATCGTGGTCGACGAAGTCCCCCGAGTCGTCGAACAACCGCCGCCAGGGAAGCGGCTCGAGGGCGGGCAGCGGACGATAGCCGCCGGCCAGGCCCTGGCGCTGCGGCAGCGCGGTGGCAGGCGCTGCGGGGTCGAGCGGCGAAGCGGACGGGGCCGGCGCGGCCGGCGGCGCCGCCCGCGCGGCCGACGCCAGAACGGCCACGGACAGGGCAAGCGCGGTGAACGTGGCCGCCGGAGTCGGAAGCGCTGCGCGCGAAGCGGCAGCGACGACGCGGGCGGCGCGTGATGCGAGTCTGGACATGATTCACCTGAACGTCTCGGATGCCGGCCTGCCGCCGGGACGGCGGCGGGACCGGATGAGCCGGCGGGGGCGGCGTCATCCCGCCCGCGACCGGCAACGGCGGCCGTGAGGCCGCCCCGGGCCGGCGACGGTGCGCCGGTCCGCTATCCGCGTTCAGGCGATGGGAGGGGGATCCGGAGGAACCTGGTTCAGGCTGTCGAAGCGGTCTGCGCGGGAGGCCACCGCCGAGCAGGACGCCTCCGCCGGCGGCACCGAAGCGCCCGGCAACACCAGCGCGATCGACGATGCGAAGCAGAAGGCGCAGTCCACGCAACTCGCGGCATCGTGCGCGTCGGCCTTGGCGCAGGCGGCGGGCGCGGCATGCGCGGCCGATGCATGACCTTCCGGCGTGGCGTCGTGCCCGTGGCAAGCGTGCTGGCCCACCCCCGCCGCGACCTGCATGGGTGCCGACACCGCGAAGGCCGTCCCGAGCTGCAGCGGGAGCCACAGCGCGATCAGGGCGGCAATCAGGCGGCGGAACATGGGCAAGGGCAGCGTCGGTCCGTGGGGTCGGTGACTTTCGACGCTCACTGCGTCGGGCGAATGAGTCTAGCATTACGCACATGAAGCAGTCCCCGGTCACGGCAAGGCTCCATCGCGCGGCGATCCTCGGGTTCGCGGCGCTGGCCGCGCTCGGGGCCGCGGCCTGTCCGTCCGCCGCGCGGGCGCAGCTGCCGCCCGCCCCCACCCCGGTGCCCGGCTCGCTGCTCGATCGCCCTCGGCCGGCGCCGGCTCCGCAAGCCTCGCCGGGCGACCCCGCCGGCACCGGCGCCCCGCAGGCGCGGGCGGCACGGCGGATCGCCTTCGGCACTGCCTTCCGGGTGGGCGACGCGGGGCATCTGGTCACCAACCGCCACGTGGTGGACGGCTGCACCGCGATCGGCATCGTGGCGGGCAACAAGGCCACGGGGAACCTGCGGCTGGTCGCCGCCGACCGCAAGCACGACCTGGCCCTGCTGGCCGGCGCGCCGGGGCCGTCCGGGGCGGTGCTGCGGGCCGACGACGACCCGGTGCAGGGCGAGGACGTGCTGGTCTACGGTTACCCCTTGCCGGGCATGCTGTCGGCCTCGGGCCAGCTCGGCGCCGGCATGGTCACCGCGCTGACCGGCATCCGCAACGACCCCGACCAGTTGCAGATCGACGCGCCGCTGCAGCAAGGCAACAGCGGCGGACCGTTGCTCGATCGGCGCGGCCAGGTGATCGGCGTGGTGTTCGCCAAGCTCAACGCGCTGCGCGTCGCCCAGCTGACCGGGGACCTGCCCCAGAACGTGAACTTCGCGGTGCGGCTCGCGCCGCTCAAGCGGCTGCTCGAGGCCAACGACGTGCGCTACGAGCTGGGCCCCGCCGACGGCCCCGCGCTGAGCAACCAGGAAGTGGCCGCGCGGGCGCGCGACTGGACCGTGCCGATCGCCTGCCAGCGGCAGCCCGGCTGACCCGGGTCTCAGGCGCCGCGATTCGGCTCGTCGAGCACCCTGCGAAGCTTCGCGGCGAGTTCCCCTCGGCGGTATGGCTTGCTCAACAGATGCACGCCCCGGTCGAGACGTCCGTGGTGAACGATCGCATTCTCCGTGTAGCCGGAGGTGAACAGCACTTTCAGGGCGGGCCACCGCGCCCTCGCCGTGTCGGCGAGTTGCCGCCCGTTCATGCCACCGGGCATCACGACATCGGTGAACAGCAGATCGATGTCGGCGTTGCGCTCGAGCTCGGCCAGCGCCGCGCGGCCGGCGCTGGCTCCGGTGACCCGGTAGCCGAGGCCGCGGAGCTGCGCGATCAGGTGCTCCCGGACCAGGTCGTCGTCCTCGACGACCAGGATGTGTTCACCCCCGCCGATCACCCCGGCGCCGCGCGCCGGCGCAGGCTGATCGATCGAACCGGCCTTGACCCGCGGCAGATACAGCCTGGCCGTCGTGCCTTCGCCCTGCTCCGAGTAGATCCGCACATGGCCGCCCGACTGCTTCACGAAGCCGTAGACCATGCTGAGCCCCAGGCCGCTGCCCTTGCCCGCCTCCTTGGTGGTGAAGAAGGGGTCGAAGGCCCGGGCAACCACGTCCGGCGGCATGCCGGTGCCGGTGTCCGAGACCGAGACCATCACGTACTGGCCGGGCACGAGCTCGCCGTGCATCGCCGCATACTCCTCGTCGAGCGAGGCGTTGCCGGTCTCGATGGTCAGCCGCCCGCCGTCCGGCATCGCATCGCGCGCGTTGATCACCAGGTTCAGCAGCGCGGACTCGAGCTGCGCGCCGTCGACCTCGGCGATCCACAATCCCGCCGCGCGAACGAACTCGATCTCGATGTCCTCGGACAGGGTCCTGCGCAGCAGCCCGTCCATGCCGGCCACGAGCCGGTTCACGTCGATCGGACGCGGCTCGAGCGGCTGGCGGCGCGCGAACGCGAGCAGGCGATTCGTCAGCTCCGCGCCGCGCTCGGCGGCGGCGGCAGTCATGTCGGCCAGCTGCTTGCGCGACGGCTGGTCGGCGAGCTCCTCGCAGAGCATCTCGCTGTTGCCGATGATCACGGTCAGCAGATTGTTGAAGTCGTGGGCGATGCCGCCGGTGAGCTGGCCGATGGCCTCGAGCCGCTGCGACTGGCGCAGGCGTTCGTCGAGCTCCCGCCGCTCGGTGATGTCGGTCATCGACCCGAGCATCCGGACTGCCTTGCCGGCCCCGTCGCGGATCACGAAGCCCCGGTCGGCGACGGTCGCGTAACGGCCGTCCGCTCGGACGAACCGGTACTCGTCGGCCCAGGTCGTGGCGACGCCATCCATCGCCGCGTGGATTCCGGCGGAGACTCGCGGCCGGTCGTCGGGATGGATCCGGCCCAGCCAGGACTCCGGGCCCGGCTCGAGCGACTCGCGCCGGAATCCGAACACGAGGTGCATGGCCTCGTTCCACCAGACCGTGCCGGCCCGCAGATCCCAGTCCCAGATGACATCGTTCGTCGCCCGGGCGATCAGCCGGAAGCGCTCCTCGCTGGCGCGCAGGGCCTCCTCCGCCCGGCGGCGTTCGGTCACGTCGCGAAAGTAGACGGCGAGGCCGCCCGCGGTCGGATAGGCAACGACCTCGAACCAGCTGTCCAGGGGCGCGAAGTACTCGGTGAACCGCACCGTCTCCCTGGCCTGCACCGCCCGTTCGTACTGCTGCTGGAAGGTCGTGCCCACCGCCCCGGGAAACTCGTCCCACACCACGCGGCCGAGCAGTCCGGTTCGCGCCCGGCGCAGCAGCTTCTCGGCCTGCCCGTTCAGGAAGCTGAAGCGCCAGCATTCGTCGAGCGTGTAGAACGCATCGCTGATCTGCTCGAGCGTGCTGGCGAGCTGGCTCTCGGATGCCAGCTCCCGGGTGATGTCCTGGACGACGCCGATGAGCCGGCGATGTTCCTGCCCGCCCTCGAGCTCGGCCGCGCCGCGAACGTGGGCGATCGTCCCGTCGGGGCGCACCAGGCGATGCGCAAAATCCATGCGCCGCCTGCCCGATGCCAGGAACGCGTCGAGCGATGCCTGCAGCAGGTCCCGGTCCTCGGGATGCACCCGCTCGAGCTGGGCCGTCCAGCTGCCCGCGAATTCGCCTCGCCCGAGCCCGAAGATCCGGTACACGTTGTCCGACCACTGGACGGCCCGAGTGTCGACGTCCAGGCTCCAGATCCCGAAGCCGAGCATCCGCTTGGCCAGCCTGAGGTAGCCGTCCTCGGCCCGCATGCGCGTGCTTGCGGCAGTCGATTCGCGAACCGAGGAGAGCACTTCGCCGAGCGACCAGGCGACCGCGCCGGCGCTGTCCGGCGACGCGTCGGGTATCGCATCGCCGGCCGGGCCGCGGACCACCTCGGTGACGTCGGTGACCCGATGAATGATGTGCAGGATCGCGCCGTCCGGGGCCTTCGCCGGCGTGTTGACCGAGCTCCACCATCGTTCGACGAACCCGCCGCCGTGTTCGGGCGGCTGCGGAATCGGGTAGCGCTGGATGGCCATGACGTCGGTCTGGCCGGTGGCCTCGACGCGCTCGAGCGATTCGCGCAGTTTCTGCACGCCGTCGCCGGACGGATCGGCCGGATCCGCCGGGAACGCGTCGAACAACTGCCGACCCACGATGTCCCGGCGAGAGCGCATCGTCGCCTCGAGATAGGCGTCGCTGGCCGCAACGATCTCCCAGGTTCCGGGGGCGAGCACCAGGAAGGCGCCGGGGGCCGCCTCGAACAAGGTGCGGAACCGGTCCGCCGCGTCCTCGGCAAGGCGCCGGACCTCGCGCTCGCGCGCGAGCAGCGCGGCGTTCTCGCGCTCGATCGCGACCTGGTGGCTGACGTCGCGGCACGAGACCAGCCGCGCGCCGCGGCCGCGATACGCGACCTCGTGCGAGGTCACGTCGGCATGGATGATCGCGCCCGACTTCAGTCGATGGCGCCAGACGCCGGAGTGGCTCAGCGCGGGCACTCCGGTGCGAACCACATCGGCGAGCGCGGGCACGTCCTCCGGCGGCCGGATGTCGGCGATCGTCAGCCGGAGGAACTCGTCGCGTGAATACCCGTAGGCGGCAACGGCGGCTCGGTTGACCTCGAGGATCGCGAGCGTCTCGCGATCGTAGATCCACATCGGGACCGGATTGTTCTCGAAGAAGACCTCGGTGGTCAGCTCCATCCCCTGCCTGCCAATCGTCGAAGGCGGCCGACCGGCCGCAGAACCCGGTCAGGCGAAGAAGAGCGTCGCCAGTCCGAGGAAGATCATAAACCCCATGCTGTCGGTGCTGAAAGTGAGCAACACCGACGAGCCGATGGCCGGGTCGCGCCCCAGGCGCTCGAGCGTGAACGGAACCGCGAAGGCGATCAGCGCCGCCACCAGCAGATTGAGCACGATCGCGAGCCCCATCGTGAGCCCGATCAGCCAGCCCTGCGGCGAGGCGCGGTAGAGCAGCCAGGCGGCCAGGCCCGCGATCGTGCCCCAGGCCGCGCCGTTCAGGCCCGCGATCGCGAACTCCTTGGCCAGCAGCCGGCGCGCGTTCGAGGCGTTCACCTGCCCCAGCGCGATCGAGCGGACCAGCAGCGTCATCGTCTGGTTGCCAGTATTGCCGGCCAGGCCGGCCACGATGGGCATCAGCGTGGCGAGCGCCACCACCCGCTCGATCGTGCCTTCGAACAGGCCGATCACGCGCGACGCGAAGAAGGCGGTGCACAGGTTCACCGCCAGCCAGGGCCAGCGGTTGCGGGCGGAGTCCCAGACGCTGGAGAACAGGTCTTCCTCCTCGCGCAGGCCGGCCTTGGCCAGCGCCTCGGAGTCGCCCTCCTCGCGGATCACGTCGAGCATCTCGGCCACCGTGACCCGGCCGATGATCCGGTTGTACGGATCGACGACCGGCGCCGAGACCAGGTCGTAGCGCTCGAAGGCCTGGGCCGCCTCGCCGGCCTCCTCGAGCGGCTGCAGCGTCAGCACGTCGCGCTTCATCACGTCGGTGACCAGCACGTCGGGCTGGTTCACCAGCAGGCGGTCGAGCGGCAGCGAGCCCAGCAGTGCGCCCTGCTCGTCGACCACGAAGACCTGGTCGGTGTGATCGGGCAGTTCCTCGAGGGTGCGCAGCTCGCGCAGGACCATGTCGAGCGTGTAGTCGTGGCGAACCGTGATCGCCTCGAAGTCCATCAGCTCGCCGACCGAGTCCTCCGGGAAGGACATCGACGCGCGCAGCTGCGCGCGCTCCTCGTGGCTGAGGCCCTGGCTGACCTCCTCGACCACGTCGGTGGGCAGATCGGGCGCGAGCTCGGCGATCTCGTCGGTGTCGAGCGTCTCGACCGCCTCGACCAGTTCCTCGCGATCCATGGACTGGATCAGCGATTCGCGCACCGAATCGGAGACCTCGAGCAGGATCTCGCCGTCGCGCTCCGACTTGACCAGGTCCCAGACGATCATCCGGTCCGGGTACGGCAGGGCCTCGAGCACGTAGGCGATGTCGGCCGAATGCAGCCGGTCGAGCCGCGCGCGCAGCTCGGCCAGGTGCTGCTTCTCGACCAGCTGCTCGACCAGCTCGTGGCGTTCCTCGGCCTCGCCGTGCCGCTGGCGATGCGCTAGCTCGAGCACCACGCGGTGCCGGCGCAGCAGCTCCTGGACCTCGCCGAGCGCGCGCGAAGCGGCCTCCGGATCCCGCGGCTGCGAGGCGTCCGGACCGGACTCGTACTCGTGCGAAGAGGCGGCTTCGGCCTCCTCGGCGTTCAGGACGTCTTCGTCGGCCATGGCAAGGCCGATTCTAGATCAGGGCGGGTCGATCGACCCCATCCAGCGCGCCACGAAGGCGGAGCGTCGCGCCAGCGCCGCAGAACCGGGGTTGGCGTCGTAGTAGCGCGGCCTGGGCAGCATCGCGGCCATGCGCGCCGCCTGGCCCGGGGCGAGGCGCGCGGCCGGCACGCCGAAGTGGTGACGGGCCCCTGCCTCGGCGCCGAACACGCCGGTGCCCCATTCGGCCACGTTCAGGTAGATCTCGAGGATCCGGCGCTTGCTCATCACCGCCTCGATCATGTAGGTGATGACCAGCTCCTGCCCCTTGCGCAGGTAGCTGCGCTCGCCGGACAGGAAGAGATTCTTGGCGAGCTGCATCGTGATCGTCGAGCCGCCGTGGCTGACCCGGCCGCGCACGAGATTGCGCTCCCAGGCCTTCTCGATCGCGTCCCAGTCCACGCCCTCGTGCTCGGTGAACCTGGCGTCTTCGGCGGCGATCACCGCCCGCTTCAGGTGCGCCGAGATGCGCTCGTAGGGCACCCACTCGAAACGCAGGTCCGCTTTCGGATTCTCCTGCCGCAGACGGGCGAGCTCGGCGCGCATGAAGGCGGTGGAGGCGGGGTCGACCTGGCTCCACCAGAGCACGTGACCGAAGTACCAGGCCTGCAGCGCAAGCACCGCCGCGAAGGCCAGCGCGGCCGCCCAGCCCAGGGCCAGCCCGGTCAGGCGCAGCATGGCCCCGCGCGCAGCCCGGCGACGGGCACGGCGCGTGCGGCCGGCATTGCGGCTGCGGTCCCGCTTCGCCACGGGTCAGCGCGCGGCCTCGGCCGCGAGCTCGGCGCGCAGGGCCCGGTAGACCGGTTCGGTGTCGGGGCGCGTGCCGCGCCAAACCAGGAAGGACTCGGCGGCCTGCTCGACCAGCATGCCCAGGCCGTCGGAAACCCGCGGGCAGCCGGCCGCGCTCGCCTGCGCCATGAAGGCGGTCGGCCGCGCGGCGTAGACCATGTCGTAGGCCAGCCGCGCCTCGGCGAAGCGCGCGCCGGGCACCGGCAGCGCCTCGCCGCCCAGGCCGGTCGAGGTGGCGTTGACCAGCAGGTCGACGGCGCCGCCCTGCCCGAGCATCGCGTCGATCTCGTCGAAGCCGCCGCCCACCACCCGCGCGTCGTCCACATCGGCGGCCAGCTCGCGTGCCCGGCCGGCGCCGCGATTGGCGATCGCGACCCGGCTCGCGCCGGCGTCGAGCAGCGGCCGGATGACGCCGCGCGCCGCGCCGCCCGCGCCCAGCAGCATCACCGAGCGGCCGGCCAGCGGCAGGGCCAGCCGGACCTCGATGTCGCGGACCAGCCCGGCGCCGTCGGTGTTGTCGCCGTAGATCCGGTCGCCGTCGAAGGCCAGCAGGTTCACCGCGCCGGCGGCCTGCGCGCGCGCGCTGCGCAGGCCGGCCAGCGCGAAGGCGTCGAGCTTGAAGGGCAGCGTGACGTTGAGGCCGCGCCCGCCTTCGTCGCGAAAGCGCAGCGCGACCTGCGCAAAGCCGTCGACCGGCGCGAGCAGCCGCTCGTAGACGATGTCCTGGCCGGTGGCCTCGGCAAAGCGGGCGTGGATCGCCGGCGAGCGGCTGTGGGCGATCGGGTTGCCGATCACGGCGTAACGGTCCTTCATGGGCGGTCCACCGCCTCGGTCTCGAGCCCGCCCCGGGTGAAGTTCCAGGTGCGGACGATCTGCAGGATGTCGCCCTCGCGGGCCATCGCGTCGCTGAAGCGCGGATAGGGCGCACCGGCGAGCACGATCTGTCGCACCGCGCGGTTGAGCGCCGCGTGCTTCGACGGCTTGTCGACGATCACGTCGACCACGTTGCCGTCGCGGTCGATCTCCACGGTGATGATCAGCGAATCGTAGAGCTTGCCGCGCGCCTCGGGCGGGTAGCGCTCGGTGCCGATCTTCTCGATCCGGGCGGCCCAGTCCTCGACGTAGCGCGCGTAGCTGACACCGACCGCGTTGATGCCGTAGGTGAGCCGCTTGGGCCGCTTGTTGTAGTCGGAGATCTGCTTGTCGATCTGCGCCTGCAGGCGGGCGATCACCGCGTCGGCGCTCTGGTCGTCCTGCCCGGTCGGCTGCGGCGCGGCCTTGGGCGCGGGACGCTCGGCCTGCACCGGCACCGGCTTGCCGGCGGCCAGCGCGAGCAGCTCGCGCTGGCGAGCCTCGAGCTCGGCGACCCGCTGGCGCTGCCGCACCAGCGCCTCGCCGTCGCTCGCCTGCTTCTCGGCCGGCAAGGGGCTGCGCGCGCGCCCCGTGTCGCGGTCGCCGCCGCCCACCATGTCGACCTGCGCCAGCACCTCGGGCCTGGCCGGACGGTTCTCGGTCTGCGCGTTCAGCAGGATGACCTCGAGCCGCGGATCGATCGGCTCGAACCTGATCGGCGCCGGCGGGGCGAAGCGCATCATCAGCACGACCAGGTGCAGCAGCACCGACACGCCGATCGCGAACGCGAGCCGGTCCCTCGGCACCGCGAGCCGCCGTGTCCAGGCCGGGGCAGTCATGGTGGCCATCCCGCGAGCCTCAGAGCGACCCCGCGACCGGCTCTTCGTCGGTCTCGTCGAACAGGCTGCCGGCCGCCTCGGCCTCGACGAAACGCGCCTGCACCGACAAGTCGATCTCGTCGGTGGCAAGCAGGTCGGCGACGAAGCGCCGGCCCGGCGGCAGCATCGGCATGCCGGGCAGGCGGAAGTAGAGCGGCGCGTTCACCAGCCGCACCAGGTCCTCGCGCACCACCACCGCGTCGACGCGGGTCAGTCCCTGCTGGGCGACCCAGCGCAGGCACCAGTAGCGCTCCATCCGCTGCTGGAATTCGGCGTAGGCGGCGTACTTCGCATCGAAGGCGTTCATCACCGAGAACAAGTCGGCGTCG
Source organism: Zeimonas arvi (assembly GCF_008039575.1). Classification (GTDB taxonomy): domain Bacteria; phylum Pseudomonadota; class Gammaproteobacteria; order Burkholderiales; family Burkholderiaceae_E; genus Zeimonas; species Zeimonas arvi. The sequence goes on from NZ_VDUY01000001.1 coordinate 784,129, forward strand.
TTCTGGCCGAAGGGCGCGCGCTCGCCGGACAGCACCGCGACCAGCTGGCGCTGGTTGACCAGGTCCACGTAGCGGCGAAGCGGCGAGCTGGCCCACATGTACTGCGGCACGCCCAGGCCCTGGTGCGGCAGCGGATGGCTGGTGACCCGCACCCGACCTTGCTGCTGCGAGCGGTAGATGCCGGGCGTGTCGTGCTCGCCGAGCAGCCCGCCCCACTCGCAGTTGGCGAGGATGGCCATCTCGGACACGATCCGGTCCAGGGGCGAGTTGCGCCCGCGCGGCACGATCCGCACCCGCGGCTCCTCGCCCGCTTCGGCCGGATCGAGATAGAAGCTGAAGTCGGCCCGGAAGCGGGGTTCCGGCTTGCCGCGCACCCGCTCCCGCTCGGCGCCCAGCGCCAGCGCGAGCTTCCAGAGCACGGCGAGCTCGTCGGCGAAGCGCAGCGGCTGGCCGTCGGCGTCGACCGCGGGCGCGTTGGCCGGCCCCAGCACGGCCTCGGTATACACGCCGTCGAGCAGGTCGTGGCGCAGGTTGGCCGCGACGCGCACCCGCTCGGGCTGCGAGTGCCGCCCGACGATGGCCTCGCCGTCCTCGTCGATGTCCAGGTACAGCGAGAGCGCCGGCATTTCGCGGCCTTCGTCGAGCGAGCAGGCGGCGATCAGCGGCTCGGGGAGCATCGTGATCTTGCCGCCTGGCATGTAGACGGTGGACATCCGCTCGCGGGCCACCAGGTCGAGCTCGCTGCCCGGCGCGATCGCCAGCGCGGGCGCTGCGATGTGGATGCCGATGCGCCAGCCGCGCGCAGTGCGGCGCACCGACAGCGCGTCGTCGATCTCGGTGGTGGTGGAGTCGTCGACCGAGAAGGCCTCGACCTCTGCCAGCGGCAGCGCCGCCACCGCCTCGGCAAAGCCCTCGAGCGGATCGCGGCGCAGCGTGATGCCGAAGCCGTGAGGGAAGTGCTCGGCGGCGAAGCGCGCCATGTGCAGGTCGCGCGGCGAGGCGAAGGCGCCGAGCTCGAGCAGCAGCCGCTCCGGGCTCTTGCCGGTGGCCGCCAGCGCCCGGTCGAAGGCCTTCCAGGTCAGCGACATCTTGTCGGGCCGCACCAGCAGCCAGGCCGCCTGCTCGCCGACCTCCCTGGGCAGCCGGCCCTCGATCATCTCCTGCGCGTGGGCCTCGATCTGCGCCTCCTGCAGGCGCTTGCGCTCCAGCGCCGCCAGCGCCGCCTTCAGCGTCTCGGCCGGCGCCGGCCGGTAGTGGCCGCGGCCCTTGCGGTGGAAATGGACCGGCGCGCCCTGCAGCCGGATCAGCAGCGCGGCGGCCTGGGTCGGCGTTGCCTGCCCGCCGAAATACTCGTCGGCCAGCGCGGTGAACGCGAACTCGTCGTGCGGCGCGCACTCCCAGAGAAAATCGACGTCGATCTCCTCGGCCAGGGCGCGGGCAGCCGGCAGCATCGCCTCGGGTGCCGGCGCGTCGAAGCGCAGCAGCACGTGCGAGGCCTTGACCTTGGCCCGCTTGCCGCTGGCCAGCTCGACCTGCAGGCTGGAGCCGGCCTCCGACATCAGCGTGCCGGCCTTGAAATCGCCGTTGTCTTCGAACAGCAGGTGCTTCATCGTCGGGAAAGGTTACAGGACTCGGGCGCCGCCGGCCGCGGGCGGCCGATCGGCGGAGCGGAACGGCCGCTCACAGCATGATGCCGCCGGAGACCTCGATCACCGCGCCGTTGATGTAGCTCGCGTCGTCCGAGGCCAGGAAGGCGTAGACGCCGGCGATCTCGTCGGGCCGGCCCAGGCGGCCCAGCGGCACCTTGTCGACCATCTTCTGCATGACGGCCTCGGGGATCGTGTCGAGGATGGGCGTGGCCACGAAGCCCGGGCAGACCGCGGCCACGCGGATGCCCTTGGGCCCGAGCTCGCGCGCCCAGGTCTTGGTGAAGCCGATCAGGCCGGCCTTGGTGGCGGCGTAGTTCGTCTGGCCGAAGTTGCCGTACAGGCCGACCACGGACGAGGCGTTCAGGATCACGCCGGCGCCCTGCAGGATCATCGTGTCGGCCACCGCCTGGGTGCAGTGGAAGACGCCCTTCAGGTTCACGTCGATCACCTTGTCGAACTGCTCGGCGGTCATCTTGACCAGCCGCGCGTCGAGCGTGATGCCGGCGTTGTTCACCAGGCAGTCGATGCGGCCGAAGGCGTCTCGGGTGGCCTTGACCATCGCGTCGACGCTGGCCCGGTCGGTCACGTCGACCCGCAGGCCCAGCGCCCCGCCTTCGCCCGCGCCGAGCTCGGCCAGCGCAGCGGCGATGCGCTTGTCGTCGATGTCGGCCACCGCCACCCGCGCGCCGTCGCGCACGAAGCGCTTCGCCGTGGCCAGGCCGATGCCGCTTGCCGCGCCGGTGATGATCGCCACCCTGTTCTCGAGACGCATGATCGCTTCCTTTCAGTCAGTCCGAATTCGTTTCGTTGCCGCGCGAGGCGCGACGGGTCGCCGGGGCCCCGGAACGCGCGAAGGGATCGCGGCGCGCGGCCCGAGCTCGCGCCGCGCGGCAGATCCGTTCACGCGCCCTCAGCCGTCGGGCAGCATTCCCGCAAAGCCCAGGACCTCGTCGAGCAGCTCGGCGAAGTCCGACAGGCCGTGATCGCTGCCCTCGAGGACCCTCTGGCGCGCGCCGGCGTAGCGGCCGACCATCTCGCGCCAGTCGAGCAGCTCGTCGCCCTTGGCGGCCACCAGCAGGTAGCGCCCGGGAAACGTGATCGCGCCGACCTCGAGCGCGGCGAGCTCGCCCAGGTAGCGAGGTTCGAACACGAAGGGCGCATCGCTGTGGTACATCCGCTGCGGCCCGACGTGACCGCGCAGGTCGCGGGCGGGGTCGACCGCCGGGTTCAGCAGCACGGCGCGGCAACCATGCCGCTCGGCCAGCCAGGTGGCGTAGTAGCCGCCCAGCGAGCTGCCCACCAGCGTGTCATGCGGCCGGGGCAGCAGCCGCTCCGACACCAGCGCGACCGCCTCGGCCGGCGAGGCGGGCAACTGCGGGCAGACGAAGTCCGCGCCGCGGCCCAGCGCCTGCATCCGCGCGTCGATCAGCCGGGCCTTGAACGAGGCCGGCGACGAGCGGAACCCGTGCAGGTAGATCAGGCGGGGTCGTTCGGGATGCTGCATGGGAACCGGCCGGAGCGGATCAGCCGAGCGCGGCCAGCAGCCGCTCGTGGATGCCGCCGAAACCGCCGTTGCTCATCACCAGGATCCGGTCGCCCGGACGCGCTTCTGCCGTCACCGCGGCCACCAGCGCGTCGAGGTCGTCCATCGTGCGGGCACGGGCACCCATCGGCGCCAGCGCGGCCGCGGCGTCCCAGCCCAGGTTCGCGGTGTAGCACCAGGTCAGGTCGGCATCGGCCAGGCTGGCCGGCAGCTGGGCGGCCATCGTGCCCAGCTTCATCGTGTTCGATCGCGGCTCGAGCACGGCCAGGATGCGCCCCGCGCCGCCCATGCGGGCGCGCAGGCCGGCCACCGTGGTCGCGATCGCGGTCGGGTGATGGGCGAAGTCGTCGTAAACCTGGATCCCGCCGCGCCCACCGCGCAGCTCGAGCCGGCGGCGGACCCCGCCGAACCGGCCCAGCGCGGCGATCGCGTCGGCCGGCGCCACACCGATGCGGGCCGCCGCGGCGATCGCCCCCAGCGCGTTGGCCCGGCTGTGGGCGCCGGCGAGGGGCAGCGCGCAGCGACCGTGGCGGACCTCGCCCTCGAACACGTCGAACTCGGTGCGATCCGGCAGCTCGTCGACCGCTGCCTCGTGCCAGCCCTCGGCCGAACCGAAGCGCACGCAGCCGCTCCAGACGCCACGGGCGAGCACCCGGTCCAGCGCCGGCGCCTGGGCGTTGATCACCAGCCAGCCGCTGCGCGGCACGGTGCGCACCAGATGGTGGAACTGGGTCTCGATCGCAGCGAGATCGGGGAAGATGTCGGCGTGATCGAACTCCAGGTTGTTCAGCAGCGCCACCTGGGGCCGGTAGTGGACGAACTTCGAACGCTTGTCGAAGAAGGCCGTGTCGTACTCGTCGGCCTCGATCACGAACCATTCGCCGGCGCCGAGCCGGGCCGAAACCGGGAAATCGATCGGCACGCCGCCGATCAGGAAGCCCGGCGCCAGGCCGGCCGATTCGAGGATCCAGGCCAGCATCGACGCGGTGGTCGTCTTCCCGTGGGTGCCGGCCACGGCGGCGACCGGGCGGCCGCGCAACACATGCTCGGACAGCCACTGCGGGCCCGAGATGTAGGGCAGGCGGGCGTCGAGGATCGCCTCCATCAGCGGATTGCCGCGCGACACCACGTTGCCGACCACCCACAGGTCGGGGGCGAGCGCGAGCTGCGCCGGATCGTAGCCCTCGATCAGCTCGATGCCCAGCTTGCGCAGCTGGTCGCTCATCGGCGGATAGACATTGGCGTCGCAACCGGTGACGCGGTGGCCGGCTTCGCGGGCGATCGCGGCGATTCCGCCCATGAAGGTTCCACAGATACCGAGAACGTGAATGTGCATCGGGGCGATAATGAAAAAGGCCCCGGATTCTAACGCCATGACCGATACCTCCCCCGACGCGCTGCGACTCGAGATCGCCGCCGTCGCCGCCCGGCTGATCGCCGACGGCGGCCTCGACTACGCCGGCGCCAAGCGCAAGGCGCTTCGCCAGGTGCTCGGCGAAGGCAGCTCGCCGAAAGCTTCGATGCCCGACAACGACGAGATCGATGCCGCGCTGCGCGAGCACCTCGACCTGTTCGACGAGGAGCACGCCGGCCGCGTCGCCAGGCGGCGCCAGGCCGCTGCGGCGCTGATGCGCCGGCTCGCACCCTTCCGGCCCTACCTGACCGGCGCCGTGTGGAAAGGGATCGTCGCCGAACATGCGCCGATCCACCTGCAACTGTTTCATGACAACCCGAAAGACGTGGAAATCCAGCTTCTGAACGACGGCATCCGCTTCGACGTGGAAACCACCCCGCACTTCCGCGATCGCAGCCGCGACGACGTCGAGGCGATCGTGTTCTGGTGGCGCGACGAGCCGGTGATGCTGTCGCTGTACGACGAGGACGACCTGCGCGGCGCGCTGCGCGGCGGCAGCGCCGGGGCCGAGCGCGGCGACCTGCCCGCGCTGCTCGCGCGAATCGAAGAGCCCGGCACGGCGGACCCGGTGGCGCGAGGCGCCCGATGAACGCCCGTCGACGCTGGCTGGCCTTCGGAACGGTCGCGGCCGTGGCCGGCGGCCTGGGGGCCTGGACCGCCTGGCGCCGCTATGCGCCGGACGAAGGCGAGATCGACGCGGCGCATCTGCTGTTCGCCCTCAACCTGCCCGATGCGCAAGGCTTCGCCACCGGTCTCGACCAGCTGCGCGGCAAGCCGCTGGTCGTGAACTTCTGGGCGACCTGGTGCCCGCCCTGCGTCGAGGAAATGCCGGAGCTCAGCGAACTGCAGCAGCAGTACCGGGACCGGGGCCTGCAGGTGGTCGGCCTGGGCGTCGACTCGCCGGACAACATCCGCAAGTTCTCCGAGCAGAGACCGGTCGCCTATCCGCTGCTGGTGGCGGGCGCGGGAGGCAGCGAGCTCTCGCGGCGCTTCGGGAACCGGGCCGGCGGCTTGCCCTACACCGTGGTGATCGACCGCTCCGGCCGGGTGACCCGCCGGATCATCGGCCGATTCAAGTACCAGGACCTGCGCGACGCCATCGAGGCGGTCGTCGCCTGAGAGCCGGAAAACCCAGGCTCAGGAAATCTCTTGACCCGATTTTCGGAATCGGCGTTAAACTCCGGCATCTTCGGTGAACGGGCGGTCAAGTTGCGCGCCCACCTTCGATGTCAAAACTGATCTGGATTCTGCACGGCCCGAACCTGAACCTGCTCGGCACTCGCGAGCCCGGTGTCTACGGTTCGACCACCCTGAGCCAGATCAACGAAGATCTCGAAAGATACGGGCTGGATCGCGGCATCAAGGTCGATTCATTCCAGACGAACCACGAGGGCGCGCTGGTCGACCGCATCCAGTCGGCAGGCCCGGCGGGGGTGGACTTCATCGTGATCAATCCCGCGGCCTTCACTCACACCAGCGTGGCGATCCGCGATGCGCTGGCGGCCGTGGCGGTGCCCTTCGTGGAGGTGCACCTGTCGAACATCCACCGGCGCGAGGCGTTCCGACGCCATTCGTATTTCTCCGACCTGGCGGTCGGCGTGATCGCGGGTCTCGGCCCGGCAGGCTACCGGCTGGCGCTCGACTACGCGATCACCACGGTCGAGGCCGACAAGGCCGCCCAGGGCTGAGGCAGTTCCCGGCAGCGCGGTCGGCCCGAGCCGGACCCGAGCGCGGGCCCGGAACGATCCACACACGATTTCCATGGTGCGGCCGCGAGCCGCCCGAAAGGCAGAGACGATGGACCTGAGAAAACTGAAGACCCTGATCGACCTGGTCGCCGAATCCGGCATCTCCGAGCTGGAGATCACCGAGGGCGAAGGCAAGGTGCGGATCGTGAAGGCGCCCCCGGTGCAGGCCGCGGCACCGATGCCCATGCAGATGACGGCGCCCGTCGCCGTGGCCGCGCCCGCCGCGCCCGCCCCGGCAGGGGCAGCGCCCGCGGAACCCGCGGCCCCGAGCGGTCACGTGGTCAAGTCGCCGATGGTCGGCACCTTCTACCGCGCCGGCCAGCCGGGCGCCGAGCCCTTCGTCTCGGTGGGAAGCCAGGTCAAGGAAGGCGACACGCTGTGCATCATCGAGGCGATGAAGCTGATGAACGAGATCGAGGCCGACGCCACCGGCACGATCCGCGAGATCCTCGTCGAGAACGGGTCGCCGGTGGAGTTCGGCCAGCCGCTGTTCGTGATCGAATGACATGTTCGAGAAGATCCTGATCGCCAACCGCGGCGAGATCGCGCTGCGGATCCAGCGGGCCTGCCGCGAGCTGGGCATCAAGACGGTCGTCGTCCACTCCCAGGCCGATACCGAGGCCAAGTACGTCAAGCTCGCCGACGAGTCGGTCTGCATCGGTCCCCCGCCCTCGCGCGACAGCTACCTGAACATCCCGGCGATCATCAGCGCGGCCGAGGTGACCGACGCCGAGGCGATCCACCCCGGCTACGGCTTCCTGTCCGAGAACGCCGATTTCGCCGAGCGGGTGGAGAAGAGCGGATTCGTGTTCATCGGCCCGCGCCCGGACTCGATCCGGTTGATGGGCGACAAGGTGTCCGCCAAGGACGCGATGAAGAAGGCCGGCGTGCCCTGCGTGCCCGGCTCCGACGGCGCGCTGCCCGACGACCCGAAGGAGATCCTGCGGATCGCCCGCGCGGTCGGCTACCCGGTCATCATCAAGGCGGCCGGCGGCGGCGGCGGGCGCGGCATGCGGGTGGTCCACACCGAGGCGGCCCTGCTCAACGCGGTCACGATGACCCGCAGCGAAGCGCAGGCGGCCTTCAGCAATCCCTCCGTCTATCTCGAGAAGTTCCTCGAGAATCCGCGGCACATCGAGATCCAGATCCTGGCCGACAGCTTCCGCAGCGCGGTGCACCTGGGCGAACGCGACTGCTCGATGCAGCGCCGCCACCAGAAGATCATCGAGGAAGCGCCGGCGCCCGGCATCAGCCGCCGCCTGCTCGACCGGCTGGGTGCGCGCTGCGCCGAGGCCAGCCGCAAGATCGGCTACCGGGGCGCCGGCACCTTCGAGTTCCTGTACGAGAACGGCGAGTTCTACTTCATCGAGATGAACACCCGGGTGCAGGTCGAGCATCCGGTCACCGAACTGATCACCGGCATCGACATCGTGCAGGAGCAGATCCGGATCGCCGCCGGCGAGAAGCTGCGCTTCAAGCAGCGCGACATCGTGCTCACCGGCCACGCGATCGAGTGCCGGATCAACGCCGAGGACCCGTACAAGTTCACGCCGTCGCCGGGGCGGATCATCGCCTGGCATCCGCCTGGCGGGCCAGGCATCCGCGTCGACTCGCACGCCTACGCGAACTACTTCGTTCCGCCGCACTACGACTCGATGATCGCCAAGCTGCTGGCGCGCGGCGACACCCGCGAGCAGGCGATCCGGCGCATGCGCATCGCGCTGTCCGAGATGGCGGTCGAGGGCATCCAGACCAACCTGCCGCTTCACCGCGAGCTGCTGGCGGACGCGAACTTCGTGACCGGCGGCACCTCGATCCACTACCTCGAGAACCGGCTGGCCCAGCGCAAGCTCTGATCGCGCGGTCGACCCGAAGGACAATGCCGGCATGTGGAGGGAAGTGATCTTCGTCGTTGCCCAGGACCGCGTCGAGGCCTGGTCCGACGCGCTGCTCGAGTGCGGCGCGGTGTCGGTGCAGGCCGAGGATGCCGACGACGGCTCGCCCGACGAGCAGGCCCTGTTCGGCGAACCGGGCGAGCCCGCGCCGGCACAAGGCTGGCTGCGCACCCGCCTCGCCGCGATGATCGGCGACGAGGTCGACGCCGGGCGGATGCTGGCCGACGCCGCCGCACAGTGCGGCGACGCGCCGCCGGTCTCGCATTCGCTGCGCCCGGTGCCCGAGCTCGACTGGGTCCGACAGACCCAGGCGCAGTTCGAGCCGATCCCGATCGGCGAGCGACTCTGGATCACGCCGTCCTGGCACCTGCCCAGCGGCGACTCGGCCGGCAACCGCCTGCCCATCGTGCTCGATCCCGGCCTGGCCTTCGGCACCGGCAGCCATCCGACCACCCGGATGTGCCTCGAGTGGCTCGACGCGAACCTCGCGCCCGGCGCCACCGTGATCGACTACGGCTGCGGCTCGGGGATCCTGGCGATCGCCGCGGCGCGGCTGGATGCCGGCAGCGTCGTCGCGATCGACATCGATCCACAGGCCGTCGAGAGCACTCGCGCGAACGCCGCGGTCAACCAGGTGTCGCTCGAGGCGCGCGAGCCCGGCGGCACGCCGCCAGCGCCCGCCGACGTCGTGGTCGCCAACATCCTGGCCAACCCGCTGCGGATCCTGGCGCCGCTGCTGTCCTCGCTGGTCAGGCCGGGCGGATGGCTGGTCCTGGCAGGCCTGCTCGACCGGCAGGCCGAGGAGATCGCCGCCTGCTATCCGGACGTGGCGCTCGAAGCCTGGCGTTCGCTCGACGGCTGGACTTGCCTGGCCGGCCGCGCCCGGTCATGATCGACGCGGCCGGCGAGCCGGCCCCGCGCGCGCGCAGGCGGCGCGCCCGCTTGCCGATCCTCCCGATCCGATGACCCTCGTCACCACCTGCCCGAACTGCGAAACCAGCTTCCGCGTCGTCGCGGACCAGCTCAAGTTGCGCCGCGGGTTCGTGCGCTGCGGACAGTGCCGCACCGTGTTCTCGGGGCTGGAGCGCCTGCGCAGGCTCGAGGAGGAATCCGGCGCGCCGACCAGCGCGTCGGGTGCGGCGCCCCCTTCGACGGCAGCCCCTCTTGCAGTCACGCCGGCGACGGGACCCGAGGCGGGGCCGGACAGCGGCCCCCTCCCGTCCTTCGGCGCCCCGGCTTCGGAGGCGGGCGTGCCGTCCTTCGGCGCTGCCGGGCAGATCGACGACGACCCGGGCCCCGAGGACTACGCGCCCTGGCGGTCCGCGCATGCGCATCCGGCGCGCGAAGACGATCTCGACGGCGAGCACTGGCGCACGGAGCGCTTCGAAGAAGACGCGTCGCCGATGACGCTCTTGGTCGATTCCGCGGACACCCTTCCGATCGAGGATGAAACGCTCGCGCACGAGGAGACGCTCCCGCGGAACGAAACGCTCCCGCCGGACGAAACGCTCCCGCCGGACGAAGCGCTCCCGCCGGACGAAACGCACCCGAACGACGACACGATTCCGCACGATGCGGCGCAGCCGCGGCGCGAGGCCTGGCGATCGGAATGGCCGGACATCGCGCCGAGCAACTTGTTTCGCACCCCGCCTGCGCGGCGGCCTGCCGGTGAGCCTGCGGCGCCACACGACGAAGACCAGCGCTTCGCAGAGGAGCTCGAGGCAGTCGCGCAGGAACTCGAGGCCTGGGACGACAACGAGTCCGCGATCGACTACTTCTCGGCCGAGCGCCGCCGCCGCGGCTTCATCGGCCGGAATGGCGGCTGGAAGCTGCTTGGGGCCTCCGCGCTGGTCGCTCTGCTGGGGCTGCAGGCGATGTTCGCCAGCCGCGACTGGCTGGCCGCGCGCTTCCCCGCGCTCGAGCCGATGATCGCCACGCTGGGCGCGCCCATCGGTCTCGAGATCCGGCTGCCGCGCGCGCTCGAGTCACTGGCCATCGAATCCTTCGAGCTGCAGGCGGCGGGGCGCCCGGGCCTGTTCTCGGTCTCGGCGATCGTTCGCAACGACGCGAGCTACGCGGTGCGCTGGCCGTCGATGCTGCTCACGCTGACCGATCCGGCCAACCGGGTGCTGCTGCGCAAGGCCATCGACCCGGCCGACTACCTTTCGCCCGCAGCCGTCGAGGCCGGCCTGCGGCCGCGCTCCGAGCGCCCGATCCGGCTCGCGCTCGAGGCCGACGAGGTCCAGCCGGCGGGCTATTCGGTCACGCTCTTCTACCGCTGACGCGCCCGCTTCCGACAACGCCCCTTTTCCCGACAACCGAACAGGAGTCCCGATGTCCCGCCGCGTGCTGATCAGTGGCTCGGTCGCCTACGACACGATCATGGTCTTCGAGGGCCACTTCCGCGACCACATCCTTCCGGATCGCGTGCACATGCTGAACGTGGCCTTCCTCACGCCGCGGCTCAAGCGCGAATTCGGGGGCTGCGCGGCGAACATCGCCTACAACCTGCAGAGCCTGGGCGGCGAAGCGGTGGTGCTGGCCGCGGTAGGACACGACGGCGAGCCGTTCCTCAAGCGCCTGCGCGCGCTGGGCGTCGACACCGCGCCGATGCTCCGCTGCGAAGACCTCTTCACCGCGCAGGCATTCATCACCACCGACCTGTCCGACAACCAGATCACTGCCTTCCACCCCGGTGCCATGTCCGAGGCCCACCGGGTGTCGGCGAGCCAGGCCGCGCAGGCCGGCGCCGCCTGGGGCATCGTGGCACCCAACGGCCGCGACGCGATGCTCTCGCACGCACGGGAGTTCTCGCAGGCCGGCGTGCCCTGGCTGTTCGACCCGGGACAGGGCTTGCCGATGTTCGACGGCGCCGAGCTGCGCGAGTTCGTGGAGCAGGCCTCTGCGGTGGCGGTCAACGACTACGAGGCGGGCCTGCTCACCGAGCGCACCGGATGGTCCGAGGAGGAGATCGCCTCGCGCGTGCAGGCGATGATCGTGACCCGCGGCGCCGAAGGCTCGGTGCTCTACGAGGGCGGGCGTCGCCAGCTGGTCGAGGCGGTCGCAGTGAAGGACCCGGTCGACCCCACCGGTTGCGGCGACGCCTACCGCGGCGGCCTGCTCTACGGCCTGTCGGCCGGCTGGTCGTGGCGAGACGCCGCGAGACTCGGCTCGCTGATGGGCGCGCTGAAGATCGCGCACCAGGGTGCGCAGAACCATCCGGTCAGCCGGGACGAGGTCGCGGCGCGCTACGGGGCGCTGTGGGGCACCCGCCCCTGGTGAGGGGCGATCAGCGCGCGAAGGCCATCATTCCGGGGAGCAGCGACTGCAGCAGCGTGAGCAGCACCTGCACCAGGAGGATCAGCACCAGCGGCGAGAGGTCCACGCCGCCGATGGGCGGAACGACCCGGCGGATCGGCGCCAGGAAGGGCCGCGTGAGCGCCGCGATGGTCGGCGCGATCGGCGCGTGCGGATTGACCCATGAGAGCACCGCCTGCATCAGCACCAGGGCGGTGAGCAGCCACAGCGACCACTTGAACAGCCAGAACACCGACAGCATCAGCACCGCGCCGGGCGCCGGAAATCGTCCGCCGCCGAAGAGCGCGACGAACAGCACCGCGAGGACCAGCGACACGACGAAGCCCGCCATGATGCTGGCCCAGTCGACAGTCCGGCCAGCCGGCAGCACGCGCCGCAGCGGCCTGACCAGCCAGTCGGTGATCGCGACCACGAACTGGCCGACGGGATTGCGCGCGCCGAGGCCGACGCGGTTCATGTAGGCGCGAAGCAGGCAGGCCGTTGCGAGCAGGCTGCCCAGCGTTTCGAGCAGAAGCCAGAGCGCTTGGTGCATGGAGGATCATCCGGGGGGTTCGAACGATTCTCGCACAAAGCCCCGTCATGGCCGACGCGCGTTCACGCGTCGGCCATGACGGGAGACCGTGCGCGGGCCGAAGCGCTCGGCCCGCGCAAACCGTCAGGGACGATTGCCGGTCGGAAACGGCCAGGCTGCGGCCGGGTTCAGCGGCTTGGGTGCCGCGACCTTCTTGGCAGCCGGCTTGCTCGCCGCCGCGGGCTTGGCCGCAGGCTTCTTCGCAGCCGGCTTCTTGGCAGCGGGCTTCTTCGCCGCAGGCTTCTTCGCCGCGGCTTTCTTGGCGGCGGGCTTCCTGGCGGCGGCCTTCTTGACCGCCTTCACTGCCTTCTTGACGGCCTTCTTGGCAGCGACCTTCTTGGCGGTGACCTTCTTGGCGACCTTGGCCGCCGCCTTCTTGACGGCCTTCTTGACGGCCTTCTTCGCCGCCGGCTTCTTCGCCGCGACCTTCTTCGCTGCCGGCTTCTTCGCCGCAACCTTCTTGGCCGCCGGCTTCTTGGCGGCGACCTTCTTCGCCGCCGGCTTCTTGGCGGCGGGCTTCTTCGCAGCGACCGCGGCCTTCTTCACGGCGGGTTTCTTGGCGGCGGCCTTCTTGGCCGCAGGCTTCTTCGCCGCGGCTTTCTTCGCGGGCTTCTTGGCGGTTGCCATCACGGATCTCCTTGCGTGGATGTTGCGGTAACGGAGACCCCTGTCGGAGCGCCCGAAGGCGCCCACCGACACGGGCCATTCATCGGCGCAAGAACGCGCGGTGTCCGCGCGAAAGCTCCTACGCTAATGAATTCGGCGCAAAAAAGGCGCCGGCCACCGGGGCGCGACGCCTTCTTCGAGGTCTTTCCGCAGGGGGAAGCAGTCCCCGCGGCCACCAGGGGCCGCCTTGCCTGTGCTGCTTCGCCGAGTCCCGATCTGCGGTGAGACCTCAATTCGGATCCTGTGCAAGCCGCGACGCCCGCTCGCGCGGGCCGCCGCCGCGATTTCATTCCCAGCTGAGCGCCCCGCCGGTCTGATACTCGATGACCCGGGTCTCGAAGAAGTTGCGTTCCTTCTTGAGATCGATCATCTCGCTCATCCACGGGAAGGGGTTCTCTTCCTGAGGGAACAGCGGATCGAGGCCGATCTGCTGCGCCCGGCGGTTCGCGATGAACCGCAGGTAACCCTTGAACATCGATGCGTTCAGGCCGAGCACGCCGCGCGGCATGGTGTCCTCGGCATAGGCGTACTCGAGCTCGACCGCCCGCATGAACAGCGCGCGGACCTCGTCGCGGAACTGCGGCGTCCAGAGCTGCGGGTTCTCGAGCTTGATCTGGTTGATCAGGTCGATGCCGAAGTTGCAGTGCATCGACTCGTCGCGAAGGATGTACTGGTACTGCTCGGCCGCGCCGGTCATCTTGTTCTGCCGGCCCAACGCGAGGATCTGCACGAAGCCCACGTAGAAGAACAGGCCTTCCATCAGGCAGGCAAAGACGATCAGCGACTTCAGCAACGCCTGGTCGCTCTCGGCGGTGCCGGTCTTGAAGTTGGGATCGGTCAGCGTGTCGATGAACGGGATCAGGAACTCGTCCTTGTCGCGGATCGACTTGACCTCGTGGTACGCGTTGAAGATCTCGCCCTCGTCGAGGCCCAGCGACTCGACGATGTACTGGTAGGCGTGCGTGTGGATCGCTTCCTCGAAGGCCTGGCGCAGCAGGAACTGGCGGCACTCGGGAGCGGTGATGTGCCGGTAGGTGCCCAGCACGATGTTGTTCGCGGCCAGCGAGTCGGCTGTCACGAAGAAGCCCAGGTTGCGCTTGACCAGGCGACGCTCGTCGTCGGTCAGGCCGTTCGGGTTCTTCCAGAGCGCGATGTCGCGGCTCATGTTGATTTCCTGCGGCATCCAGTGGTTGGCGCAGGTGGCCAGGTACTTCTCCCAGGCCCATTTGTACTTGAACGGCACCAGCTGGTTGACGTCGGCGCCGCCGTTGATGATCCGCTTGTCCTCGACGCGCACGCGGCGGTCGCTCTGCGCGAGCTGCGAGCCGTTGTGCGGCCGGGCATCGGCATGAGGCTGGGCCGGAACGGCGATCTGGTCGGGTGTGGCGCGGACGGCGGCGGGGGCCTGCGGCCGGGCCGCGGTCGGGGCGGCGGCCGTGCTCACCGGCTGGAGGGCCGGCATCGGCGACTGTGCGGGCGCCGGGCGGGCCGGCGTGGCAGGAATCGGATCGTCCCAGGAAAGCATCTGAGGTCTCGCTTCAATACTTCGATTTAACTTCTTGTACTGCCGCGAGATTCCGCCGTTATTCACAAGCGGAATCTTACGGCGCGCGTGTACTGCACGCAACGCATTTGCGCATCGAGTCTTGACGAACGGCCGCTTTGTGGTGACCGACGCAACAACTCGCGCCTCGGCGCGCGCATCGACGCGGGCCTCGGTGCGCGACGCGCGAAGGGCGCGACGCGCATCGAGGCATCCGTGTCACTGGCAGGCTTCGCATTCCGGATCGTCGAGCGCGCAGAACTTCGGCGCGATCGGCTCGTCGGTCATCGCCGGCAGCACCGCCGACTGCATCGACGATGCGCCGCCCGCCATCGCACTCGCCGCGCCAGCGGCGTAGCTGAAGCCCGCGTTCATGCCGCCGTCGGCCGACACCGAGTTGAGCTGGCCGATCTTGTCGGTGGTCGACTTCTCGGCGCTGGTGGCGCCCAGCGTGCGCAGGTAGTAGGTGGTCTTGAGCCCGCGCAGCCACGCCATCATGTAGGTGTCGTGCAGCTTCTTGCCCGAGGCGCCCGCCATGTAGATGTTCAGCGACTGCGCCTGGTCGATCCACTTCTGCCGGCGCGACGCGCACTCGACCAGCCACGACGGGTCGACCTCGAAGGCGGTGGCGTAGATCGCGCGCAGCTCGGCCGGGGCCCGGTCGATCTTCGACAGCGAGCCGTCGAAGAACTTCAGGTCCGCGATCATGACCTCGTCCCAGAGGCCCAGGCGCTTGAGGTCGCGCACCAGGTAGTCGTTGACCACGGTGAACTCGCCCGACAGGTTCGACTTCACGTAGAGGTTCTGGAAGGTCGGTTCGATGCAGGCCGACACGCCGATGATGTTGGAGATCGTGGCGGTCGGCGCGATCGCGATGCAGTTCGAGTTGCGCATGCCGTGAGCGCGGATCCGCTCGCGCAGCGCGCCCCAGTCGAGGGTCTCGGACATGTCGACCTCGACGTAGCCGCCGCGCTGCTCGGCAAGCAGCTTCAGCGTGTCCTGCGGCAGGATGCCCTGGTCCCACAGCGACCCGCGGAAGCTCGGGTAGCGGCCGCGCTCCTCGGCCAGCTCGGTCGAGGCCCAGTAGGCGTGGTAGCAGACCGCCTCCATCGAGCGGTCGGCGAACTCGACCGCCTCGGGGCTCGCGAAGGGCGTGCGCATCAGGTGCAGGCAATCCTGGAAGCCCATGATGCCCATGCCGACCGGGCGGTGGCGCAGGTTGGAATTGCGCGCCTTGCCGACCGCGTAGTAGTTGATGTCGATGACGTTGTCGAGCATGCGCATGGCCGTGCGAACCGTGCGATGCAGCTTCTCGTGGTCCAGCTGCCAGGCGCCGTCGCGCTCGACCATGTGCTCGACCAGGTTGACCGAGCCCAGGTTGCAGACCGCGATCTCGGTGTCGCTGGTGTTGAGCGTGATCTCGGTGCACAGGTTCGAGCTGTGGACCACGCCCACGTGCTGCTGCGGCGAGCGCAGGTTGCAGGGATCCTTGAAGGTGATCCACGGGTGGCCGGTCTCGAACAGCATCGAGAGCATCTTGCGCCACAGCTGCACCGCCGGGATCCGCCGGAAGAGCTTGAGCTCGCCGCTGTCGGCCTTGCGCTCGTAGCGCAGGTAGGCCTCCTCGAAGGCCTTGCCGTACAGGTCGTGCAGGTCCGGGCAGTCGGACGGCGAGAACAGCGTCCACTCGCCGTTCTCGGCCACCCGCTTCATGAACAGGTCGGGAATCCAGTTCGCCGTGTTCATGTCGTGGGTGCGTCGGCGGTCGTCGCCGGTGTTCTTGCGCAGTTCGAGGAACTCCTCGATGTCCAGGTGCCAGGTCTCGAGATAGGCACAGACCGCGCCCTTGCGCTTGCCGCCCTGGTTGACCGCGACCGCGGTGTCGTTGACCACCTTCAGGAAGGGCACCACGCCCTGGCTCTTGCCGTTCGTGCCCTTGATGTGCGAGCCGAGCGCGCGCACCGGCGTCCAGTCGTTGCCCAGGCCGCCGGCGAACTTGGCCAGCAGCGCGTTCTCCTTGATGGCCTCGTAGATGCCGTCGAGGTCGTCGGAGACCGTCGTCAGGTAGCACGACGACAGCTGTGAGCGCTGGGTGCCCGAGTTGAACAGCGTGGGCGTGGAGCTCATGAAGTCGAACGTCGACAGCAGCTCGTAGAACTCGATGGCGCGCGCCTCGCGATCGATCTCGTTGAGCGCCAGGCCCATCGCGACCCGCATGAAGAAGGCCTGCGGCAGCTCGATGCGCTGCTCGTCGATGTGCAGGAAATAGCGGTCGTACAGGGTCTGCAGGCCGAGGTAGCCGAACTTCAGGTCGCGACCGGCATCGAGCGCCTCTCCCAGGCGCTTCAGGTCGAACTGCAGCAGCTTGTCGTCGAGCAGCTCGGCCGCGACGCCGCGCTTGACGAACTGCGGGAAGTACTCGGCGTAGCGGGTGGCCATCGCGGCCTGCGAGACCTCTTCGCCGAGGACTTCGCGGCGCACCGTGTGCAGCAGCAGCCGCGCGGTGACCTGGCTGTAGGCCGGATCTTTCTCGATCAGCGCGCGCGCCGACAGGATGGCCGACTTGTGCACTTCCTCGAGCGGCACGCCGTCGTAGAGATTGCGAACGGTCTCGCCGATGACCGCCTCGGGGCTCACGAACTCGCCCAGGCCCACGCAGGCCGACTCGACCAGCGCGCGCAGCGCCGCCATGTCCAGCGGCGTGCGCTTGTCGCCGTCGACCACGTGCAGCACCGGCTGCGCGGAATCGTCGGCGCGGGCCTTGGCCTGCGCGGCCCGCTCCTGGGCGCGGCGCTCGCGGTACAGCACGTAGGCGCGGGCCACCTCGTGCTCGCCCGAACGCATCAGCGCCAGTTCGACGTGGTCCTGGATGTCCTCGATGTGGAAGGTCGCGCCGCCGGCCTTGCCGCGGGTCAGCGCCGCCACCACGCCGGCGGTGAGCTGCTCGACCAGTTCGCGTACCCGCGCGGACGCCGCGCCATGCCCGCCGTTGACCGCCAGGAAGGCCTTGGTCACCGCGATCGAGATCTTCGACGGCTCGAAGCCGACGACCGAACCATTGCGGCGGATGACCTTGCAGTCGACCCAGGCGCCCGACGAGGCCGGGCGCGACTCGATGTCGGCGGCGCCGGCGGAATGGTGATGCCCCTGGGTCGAGGGCGAGCGTTCGGCGACCCTTTGCATGCGTGAACCTCCGCGGTGAATGACGATGCGCCCCTGCGGCGCGGCAGGGGTCAGGCGAAAAGGAAGAGAGGAAGCGAGACCTCGGGGTCTGACCACTAGATGTGGTGCCGCGAAGCTTGTATGGCGCTAATTCTAGTGGCCGCGGGTGCCGGCGATCAAGTGCGATCGGACCGGTTTCCTGGTCGCCCGACAGGCCCCGCCGCGCGAGACCGCGCGGTGCCTGCATCGACGAAGCCGAAGCGCACTGCGACGGGGGGTTGCGGCCGATATCGGCCCGCAGGGCGCACGGGCACTGCGCGCGGCCCGTCGCGCTCGCTCAGGCCGGCGAGACGCCCGGATGCGACAGTCGCGCGAGCCGCGATCGCCGGCGGCGCGGCAGCAGCGCGTCGCCGGCATGCGCCGGCGCGAAGGGCGCGGCCAGCCCGCGCGCCTCGCGCGCGCCCGCGATCCGCCGCCAGTCGAAGTACGGCCCCGGGTCCTCCTTGCGATCCGGGGCGACGTCGGCGTGGCCGGCGATCCAGCGAAGCGGATAACGTTCGCGCAGCCGCGCGACCAGCCGCCTCAGCGCCCGGTACTGGCTGGCGGTGAAGCGGTGCGCGCCGTCGCCCTCGAGCTCGACGCCGATCGAGAAATCATTGCAGCGCTCGCGCCCGTCGAACCGCGAGACACCGGCATGCCAGGCGCGCCGGTCGGCGTCGACGAACTGCAGCAGCTCGCCATTGCGACGGACCAGGAAATGCGCCGAGACGCGCAGCTCGCCCAGCGGCGCGAAGGCCGGATGTGCGGCGGCATCGAGGCGATTGGTGAACAGGCGCTCGATCGCGTCGCCGCGAAAGCGTCCGGGCGGCAGGCTGATGTAGTGGACGACCAGCAGTTCGACCGCCGCGCCCGTCGGCCGCTCATCGTGGTTGGGCGAAGGCACGGCCCGCGCGGATCGAAGCCAGCCGCCTCGCCAGCCACCGGGCCGCGCAGTAGATTTGCTCACGCGGCGTCAGTTGAGGCCGAGGCGCTGCATTCTGTAGCGCAGCGCGCGAAACGTGATGCCGAGAAGCCTGGCGGCGGCCGTCCGGTTGTGCCGCGTCTTGTCGAGCGCGCGCAGGATCGCTTCGCGCTCGAGCTGGTCGAGGTAGTCGGGCAGCGAGTCGGGGATGCCGTCTTCGGAGAGTCGTACCGGACGCCGCTCGCCGGCCTGCGTTGCCGGGGCTTGCGCGGACGGCTGCGCTTGCTCCGGCGAATGGGCCCGCGCCGCGCCGGCCTCGTCGGCGCGCTCGTTCTCGGCCAGGTCGGCCACGGCCGGCCGCAGGCCCAGGTCCTCGACGTTGATCACCTCGCCGTTCGAGAAAGCGAGCGCGCGCTCGAGCAGGTTCTCGAGCTCGCGAACGTTGCCGGGGAAGGCATAGCTCTGCAGGTAACGCAGCGTGACCGAGGCGAGCCTCGGCGCGGGCGAAATGCCCGCGCGGCGCGCCAGGCCCTCGAGCACCGCGTCGGCCAGCGCCGGGATGTCCTCGCGACGCTCGCGCAGCGGCGGCAGCTTCAGCTCGATGACGTTGAGCCGGTAGTAGAGGTCCTGCCGGAAACGGCCGGCGGCCACGCACCGGGCGAGATCCTGGTGCGTGGCGCTGACGATGCGCACGTCGACCTGCTCCTCGACGGTGGCGCCGACCTTGCGCACCCGCTTTTCCTGGATCGCGCGAAGCAGCTTGACCTGCATCGCGAGCGGCAGGTCGGCGACCTCGTCGAGGAAGAGCGTGCCGCCGCTGGCCGCCTGGAAGAAGCCGTCGCGATCCTGATCGGCGCCGGTGAAGGCGCCCTTGCGGTAGCCGAAGAACTCGGCTTCCATCAGCGTCTCGGGAATCGCGCCGCAGTTGACCGCCACGAAGGGGCGCGCGGCGCGCGGCCCCGACTCGTGGATCAGTCGCGCGGCGAGCTCCTTGCCGGTGCCGGACTCGCCGGTGATCGCCACCGGCGCCATGCTGCGCGACAGCCGATGGATCTGCGCGCGCACCTCGACCATGCCTGGCGACTCGCCGAGAAGACGGCGAGCGTCCTGCCCGGCCGCGCCGGCCGGCGGCGCGCCCGCGGCACCGCCCTGCGGCAGCGCGATCGCCGAGCGCACCAGCGCGCGCAGCGAATCGAGCGCGACCGGCTTGGCCAGGTAGTCGAAGGCGCCAGCCTTCAGCGCGGCGATCGCGTTCTCGGTGCTGCCGTAAGCGGTGATCACCGCCACCGGCGGCTGCACCTCGCGGCGCTGGATCGCGGCGACCAGTTGAAGGCCGTCGCCATCGGGCAGCCGCATGTCGGTGAGGCAGAGCGCGTAGTCGTGGGCATCGAGCAGCGCGAGCGCGCCGGCCAGGTCGGGCGCGCAATCGACGTCCAGTCCCATGCCCACCAGCGTGAGCTCGAGCAGTTCGCGCAGGTCGGCCTCGTCATCGACCACCAGGACCCGCGGCACGCGAGAGCGGCCCGACTGGGGACCGGGCGTTCGAGCCGGCGCGGAGGCCGGCGCGGCGGAGGCAGGCGAAGCGGCGGGCGCAGGCATCGGGCGATCGTGCTCAGGCAGCGGCATCGGCCCGCGGCTCGACGACGAAGGCGCCGGGGCGCGGACCGAAGGGCGGCTCGTAGCGGATCGACGCGCCGTTGGCCACGCAGAGCTCGCGGGTCAGGTAGAGGCCGAGCCCGGTGCCGCGCGCCTCGGTGGTGAAGAAGGGTTCGAAAGCCTGCTGCTGCATCTCGGGAGAGAGTCCGGGCCCGTCGTCGGAGACGCGCAATTCTAATCGATGGGGCCCGCGTTCGCGCCACGAAACCCGCACCGAGGAAGGTCGTGCCGAGGCGTAGCGCAGCGCGTTGCCGACCAGGTTCACCAGGATCTGGCGAAGGTGGTTGGCATCGAAGCGCATCGGACGCGGCGTGTCCACGGCCAGCGCGATCCGCTCGCGCGGCACGCCCGCCTGCGCGGCGAACTCCTCGGCGAAGGCGGACAGGAAGGGCGCCATCTCGATCGTCTCGTCGCCGGGCCGCTCGCGGCGCGACACCGACAGTACGTCGGTGACCACGCGGTCGATGCGCAGGGTGTTGTCCTCGATGATCTTCGACAGCCGAGCCTGCGCCGGATCGTCCAGCCGCTCGGCAAGCAGCGCGTTGGCGTGGCGGATCGCGCCCAGCGGATTGCGGATCTCGTGGGCGATCGACGCCGACAGCCGCCCCATCGACGCGAGCTTGAGCTGCTGCGCGCGCTCCTCGGCGCGCCGCAGGTCCTCGAGCATCAGCACGCTGTCGCCGCCCGGCGTGGCCACGAAGCGCAGCATCACGCGCAGCGGCGCGCCGCGCGGCGCTTCGCCGCCCGCGGTGGCGCCGCCCATGGAGCCTCCAGCCTCGTCGACCGACGGGGCGGCCGGCCTGGCGGCCGGTGCCTCACGCGGGGGCAACAGCAGCTCGCGCTGCTCGCCGGGGCGCGCGCCGGCCTCGCGCCACTGCACGCAGGCCCGCGCCACCGCGGCCATGCCGGCGCCGCCGGTGTCCTCGGCGCCGGCGCCCAGCAGCTCGCGCGCCGCCGGGTTCATCGCGCGGATGCGACCGTCGGGCGCGATCACCAGCACCCCCTGCTCCAGCTCGGCCACCACCCGCTGGGTCACCGCCAGCTGGTTGCGCAGGTCTTCGCCTCGCGCCCGGGAGATCTCCTCCTGGCGGCGCAGCTGCGTGGCCAGCCAGTTCACCAGCATCGCGGTCACGAAGCAGGCCGCCCCGGTGAGGCCGGCCATCATCGGCAGCCCGGCGCCGGAGCCGTCGCTGCGCAACCAGGAGAGCGCGGCTTCGCCCAGCAGCAGCAGCGAGGCCGACGCCGCGAAGAAGGCCGCCATCAGCCTCGTGGACAGCACCGACGCGGCCGTCACCGCGGCCACGACCAGCACGCCGAAGCCGCCGCGCAAGCCGCTTGCCGCATGCAGCATCACCACCAGCGCGAGCAGGTCGGTCAGCGCGTGGACCGCGAGCTGAGGATGAAAGCGCGGCTTGAGCGGGCCGATCGCCACCAGGAAGACGAAGGCCGCAGCCAGGTAGAGCCCGGCGGCCCAGCCGAAGAGCGTGGGGTTGCCCAGCCAGCCCACGCCGGTGCGGGCGCCGTCGAGCGAGAGCAGCAGGGTGAGCGCCAGCGCGACGGCCAGCCTGCTGGCCGCCATCCAGCGCAGCGACAGCCACTGGGACTCGCTTACCGGCTCAGCCTCGGCCCGCATTGCGGTGTTCGGCGCAGCAGTAGTAGTCGTCGCCGCTGCGCAGCGCCTCGGATGCGGGAAGGTGCACGCCGCACTTCGCGCAGGCGACGATGCGCTCGGGCTCGCGCTTCCCGGCCCGGCGCTCCCCCTGTTCGCGCTTGCGCTGCGAGAGCCGGATCATCGACCAGGCGCCCCAGCCCACGGCGAGCACCACGACCCAGAAGAGGACCTTGCCCATCGGCGCTCAGTGCCTGCCCAGGACCACTTCGAGCACGAAGCGGCTGCCGACGTATGCCAGCAGCAGCAGCGCGAAGCCGGTCAGCGTGAGGCGCAATGCCGTGCGGCCGCGCCAGCCGCGCAGCCGGCGTCCGATCAGCAGCACGCCGAAGACGACCCAGGCGATCACCGAGAACACGGTCTTGTGATCGGCCACGAAGGGCCGGCCGAACACCTCTTCGGAGAACAGCACGCCGCTGGCGGCGGTGAGCGTGAGGAAGGCGAAACCCACCGCGATGAAGCGGAACAGGATGCGCTCGAGCACCAGCAGCGGCGGCAGCTCCTCGAGGAAGCGCCCGAGCGGGCTGTCGAGCGCGGGTCCGGCGCCGCCGTGCAGCGCGCGTTCGGTGGCGGTCATCAGCAGCGCGTGCAGGGCGGCCAGCGCCAGCACGCCGTAGGCGAGCGTGCCCACGATCAGGTGCGGCACGAACAGGGGGCGGGCGGCCTGGGCGCTGATGTCGGCGCCCGGGAAGAACAGCGGCAGCACCGAGGCTGCGGCGGCCACCGGCAGCACCAGCCGGCGCAGTGCCTGCACCCCGACCCGCAGGCCCTCGACCCACAGGACGATGACGCCGATCCAGAGGGTGGCCGACAGGATGGCGGCAAAGCCCAGGCGCCAGCCGCCGCCGAGCACTTCGTGGTACAGCGACGCGGCGTGGGCCGCCAGGCCCAGCGCGAGCAGGACGTCGGCACCACCCGCGCCCCCCCGGCCGGCGCCCGCGCGCGCAGCGGGCGAACCCGATGCGAACCATGCGGCCAGGTAGAAGGCCGCGGGGAGCAGGTGGACGATAACCAGTAGAATCGGCACGAATCCAGTTTACTCCAAGGCCATGCTCGAAAATCTGTCGCAACGGCTGTCGAAGGTCGTCAAGACGCTGCGCGGCGAGGCGCGCCTCACCGAGGCGAACACGCAGGAAATGCTGCGCGAGATCCGCGTCGCCCTGCTCGAGGCCGATGTGGCGCTGCCGGTCGTGCGCGACCTGGTCGCCCGGATCAAGGAAAAGGCGCTCGGCCAGGAAGTGGTAGGCAGCCTCACCCCGGGCCAGGCGCTGGTCGGCGTGGTGCACCGCGAGCTCACCGCGATCATGGGCGGCCAGGCCGCCGAGCTCGACCTGTCGGTGCGCCCGCCCGCCATCGTGCTGATGGCCGGCCTGCAGGGCGCGGGCAAGACCACCACGGTCGGCAAGCTCGCCAAGTGGCTGAAGGAGAACAAGAAGAAGAAGGTGCTCACCGTTTCCTGCGACGTCTACCGCCCGGCCGCCATCGAGCAGCTGCGCACCGTCACCGGGCAGGCGGGCGCGGACTTCTTCCCGTCCACCGCCGACCAGAAGCCGGTCGACATCGCGAACGCCGCCCTTCAGTGGGCGCGCACCCACTACCACGACGTGCTGCTGGTCGACACCGCCGGCCGGCTGGCGATCGACGAGCAGATGATGCGCGAGATCGCCGAGCTGCACCGGCAGCTGCAGCCGTCCGAGACCCTGTTCGTCGTCGACGCCATGCAGGGCCAGGACGCCGTCAACACCGCCAAGGCCTTCCGCGAGGTGCTGCCGCTCACCGGCGTGGTGCTCACCAAGCTCGACGGCGACTCGCGCGGCGGCGCCGCGCTGTCGGTCAAGGCGGTCACCGGCGCGCCGATCAAGTTCGCCGGCGTCGGCGAGAAGCTCACCGGGCTCGAGGCCTTCCACCCCGAGCGGATGGCCAACCGCATCCTGGGCATGGGCGACATCGTGTCGCTGGTCGAGGAGGCGCACAAGGCCGTCGATCAGGAAGAGGCGCAGAAGCTCGCCGCCAAGCTGAAGGCCGGCAACCGCTTCGACCTGAACGACTTCGCCGGCCAGCTCGGCCAGATGAGCCGCATGGGCGGGCTGTCGGGCCTGCTCGACAAGCTGCCCGCCCAGTTCCAGCAGGCCGCCGCCGGCGCCGACATGTCCAAGGCGGAAAAGCAGGTCAAGCGGATGCAGGCGATCATCTACTCGATGACCCCCGGCGAACGTGCCAGGCCCGAGCTGATCAAGGCCAGCCGCAAGCGCCGGATCGCCACCGGCGCCGGCGTGCCGGTGCAGGAAGTCAACCGACTGCTGTCCCAGTTCGACCAGATGCAGTCGATGATGAAGAAGATGCAGAAGGGCGGGCTGGCCAAGATGATGCGCGGAATGAAGGGCATGCTGCCCGGCGGCATGCGCTGAAAGAACACACGGAGACTTCGAATGACCCAGGCCCTCGTCATCGTCGACATCCAGAACGACTACTTCCCGGGCGGCGCCATGCCGCTCGAAGGCAGCCCCGAAGCCGCCGCCAAGGCCGCGAAGCTGCTCGCCGCCTTCCGCGCCAAGCGCCTGCCGGTGGTCCACGTGCAGCACCTATCCACGCGGCCGGGCGCCACCTTCTTCCTGCCCGACACGAAGGGCGCGGAGATCAACGAAGCCGTGGCGCCCCAGGCCGGCGAGAAGCGGGTGGTCAAGCACACGCCCAGCTCCTTCCGCGGCACCGACCTGCAGGAGCACCTGAAGTCGGTCGGCGCCGATCAGCTGGTCATCGCCGGCATGATGACCCACATGTGCATCGACTCCACGGTGCGCGCGGCCTTCGACCTGGGCTACGCCTGCACGCTGGCCCACGACGCCTGCGCCACCCGCGCGCTGGTGCTGAACGGCAAGACCCTCCCCGCCGCCCAGGTGCACGAGTCCTTCCTGGCCGGCATCAACGGGCTGTTCGCCAAGCTGGCCGCCAGCGACGAGATCGCCGCCGGGCTCTGACCCGCACCGTTTCCCTACCCTTCCCCCTCGCCTGACCCGGAGCCTCACGAGGGAGGCCCCGGTGCCTCGCGGCCGGCGCCGCCGCGCGCCCGTCGCCCGCCCGATCCCTGCCTGAAATTCGCCCTCGGTCGGCCCGAGACGCTCTCGACCATGCGTCGTCCGCGCATCGGCGACGGACGACCTCGCGTCGGCTTTCGTGTGACGCAGTTCTCGTGCGCGAGGTTTCATCGGAGTGCTGACCGGCCCCCTCCCGGCCGAAGCCCCCACACCCTGCGACCTAATCGATCAGAGGCCCAGATGCGCCCGAACCGCGCCCGACCGACCCCAGGCCCCGCACGCCATCTCCGGACCGCACTGGCCACCGCAACGGCGCTGACCATGCTCGCCGCCTTCTCGCCCGCACTCCATGCCCAGGCCTCTCACTCGCATGTGCCCGCCTCGCCGACGGCCGCGCAGCAAAGCCAGCGCGCGGCACTGGACAAGCAGGCCACCGACCTCGGCAACGGTTTGCTTCGCGCGATGAAGGCGCTGGAAAACGCCTCGAGCGCCAACCGCTCGCAGCGGGCAGATGAAGTCCTCCAGATCGTGCAGGCCCGCCGGCAGGCCCTGCTCGAACTCGTCAAGGCGGACCCGGGTCGGGTGCTCGCGCTGGCGATGCCGGAGGCGCTGCGCGCGCGCCTGCCGCAGCATGCGCGGTCGCTCGTCGAGCAACGCGTGCAGGCCGAAGGCGTCGTGGCTGCGATGGTCGAGGAGGACATCGAACGCGGCATCTCGAAGCAGCCGTACTTCCTGGAGGTCGACGGCCCCACCGGCAAATGGCAGTATGACCTTCACTGGGTCGACGCCGGCATGTCCGAACGACAGCAGGAAGCCTTGATCGAGAAGCGCGTCCGGCTCAAGGCGGTGCAACTCGACCGGCATCTGATCGTCGGCGACAAGAACGAGGTCGAAGATGCCTACGCCCCCGGCAACAAGACGAAGGGCGGCACCGGCGCGACTCAGGACGGCAGTACCACGACCGACGCCTACGCGACGACGCCGACCTCGACGGTCAGCGGCGACCAGAAAACGCTGGTGATCCTCGCCAACTTCACCGACAAGGCGGTGAGTTGCTCGGTCGACGCCGTTCGCAACACGGTCTTCGGCGCCAGCAACTCCGCCAACCAGATCTTGCGCGAGTCCTCGCGCAACGCCGTCAGCCTCTCCGGGGACGTGGTCGGCCCCTTCAATATTCCCTATTCGTCGACCGGCACCTGCGACTATCGCACCTGGGGCACGGCGGCCGACTCGGCGGCCAGGGCCGCGGGCATCGACACCAGCAGGTACACGCGGATCTCGTATGCCATTCCGCCCAACAGTTGCGGCTGGGGCGGGGTCGCCAACTTGGGCGGCACGGCGCCGACCCGCTCTTGGATCGCCTACTGTGCGTATCCCGCGATCTTCGCGCACGAAATCGGCCACAACCTTCGCTTCCATCACGCATCGACGCCGAGCGCCGAGTACGGCGACCTGTCGGACCCGATGGGTCACAACCCGGTGGTGCAGTTGAACGGGTCGAACAAGTCGATGGCCGGCTGGCTGTCGCCGGGCAACGTGGTCGACGCGAGTGCCTCGGGAAGCTATTCGCTGACCTCGCTGGCTGCACCCGACACCGGCGCGGCCCAGGTCGTTCGCCTGCGCAAGGCCGACACCAACGAGTTCTATTACGTGAGCCTGCGGCACGCGATCGATCTCGACGCCAACCTCTCGTCGAGCTATCGCGACCGGATTTCGATCCACACGTCGCCCGGCACGATGCCGGCCAAGACGGTGCTTCAAGGCACGCTGGCCGCGGGGGAGTCCTTCAAGGACAGCGCCAACGGGATCACGATCACGGCGCAGTCGATCGCCAGCGGCTCGGCCACGATCTCGGTCCAGACCGCCGGCGCAACCTGCGCGCCGGCGACCCCGTCCGTGACCGTCGGACCATCTCCCCAGACGACCTCGGCGGGCGTGGCGGTCGGCTATTCCGCGACCGTGAAGAACAACGACTCGAGCGCCTGCGGGAATACCGCTTTCTCGTTCGCCCAGACCCTGCCCGCCGGTTTCACCGGCAACTTTTCGACTTCGTCGATCCAGCTGTCCCCGGGCGCCTCCGTCAGCATCCCGTGGTCCGTCACGCCGGGCGCCACGGCCGCCGACGGCATCTACGACCTGCGGGCCTCGGTGAGCGCCTCGGGCCGCGGCAGCGTCACGGCTTCGGCGAGCCTGCAGGTCTATACCGCGGTCACGCCGCCGAGTTCCGATGGCGGCACGACGGCCTCGGACACTGCACCACCGACGGTCTCGGTGACCTACCCGAAAGATGGCGAGATCCTCCCGGCGAAGCCGGTGTCCTTCAGCGCGAGCGCGTTCGACGATGGCGGTGTCGCACGCGTCGACTTCTTCGTGAACGGCGCATTGGTCGGCAGTTCGAGCACCGCGCCCTACCAGGTGCGCTGGAACGCAAGGAAGGCCAAGGGCACCAGCACGATGACCGCACGTGCGGTCGACAACGCCGGCAACCAGACCGAGGCCTCCGTGTCGTTCACGGTGAAGTGATCGCTGCGAATGCGGGCCGCCGGCCCGCTTCGCCTTCGACGCCCGGGCATCCACCCGGGCGTTTGTCCATCGGCGGTAAACTGCCCCGATGGACACGCAAGCCTCCTCCTCCGCCCCCGCAGCCCTGCCGCCCGCCGACCTCGAGTCGCTGCGGGCTGCCTTCTCCGGCCGCCTGATCACCGACCCGGCAGACCAGGAACCGTTCCTGATCGACTGGCGCCGCCGCTACCGCGGCCGCGCGCTGGCGGTGGCCGTGCCCGATTCGGTGGACGACGTCGCCGCCGTGGTCCGTTGGTGCGCCGAGCGGCGACTGCCGATCGTGCCTCAGGGCGGCAACACCGGGATGTCCGGCGCGGCCACACCCGACGACTCCGGCCGCGCGGTCGTGCTGTCGCTCGCGAAGCTCACGAAGGTGCGGTCGATCGACACGATCAACAACTCGATCACCGTCGAGGCCGGCTGCACGCTCGACTCGGTGCGCGAGGCCGCCGCGGCCGCCGGTCGACTCTTCCCGCTGAGCCTGCCCTCGGGCGGCTCCTGCACGATCGGCGGCAACCTGTCGACCAACGCCGGCGGCACCGCCGTGCTGCGCTACGGCAACACGCGCGAGCTGTGCCTGGGGCTCGAGGTGGTCACCGCCGAGGGCGAGGTCTGGGATGGCCTGCGCGGGCTGCGCAAGGACAACACCGGCTACGACCTGCGCGACCTGTACGTGGGCTCCGAGGGCACGCTGGGCGTGATCACCGCCGCCACGATGAAGCTCTACCCGCAGCCGGCCGCGCAGATCACCGCCATCGCCGCGGTCGCCGATCCGCACGCCGCGCTGAAGCTGCTCGAGATGGCCCAGGGCAAGCTCGGCTCCTCGCTCACCGCCTTCGAACTGATCGCGGACCTGTGCCTGGACCTGGTGGTGCGCTACTTCCCCGACTGCCAGAAGCCCTTCCGCGAGGCCTCGCCCTACGTGGTGCTGATGGAGACCTCCGACAGCGAGAGCGAGGCCCACGCCAACGCCAGCTTCGAGTCGCTGATGGAAGCCGCGATCGAGGCCGGCGTGGTCACCGATGCAGTGGTCGCACAGTCGCTCGCCCAGAGCCAGGCGATGTGGAAGCTGCGCGAGTTCGTCTCCGAGGCACAATCGGCAGAGGGCAAGAACATCAAGCACGACATCTCGGTGCCGATCTCGGACATCGGGCGTTTCATCGAGGAAACGAACGCACTGGTCGAGCAGGCCTTCCCGGGCATCCGGATGGTCGTGTTCGGCCACCTGGGCGACGGCAACCTGCACTACAACGTGTCGCCGCCGGTCGGCCGCACCGGCGCCGAGCACGAGGCATGGTTCCTGGGACTGCAGCCAGCGATCAACCTGCTGGTGCACGACGCGGTGGCCGCGGCCAACGGCTCGATCTCGGCCGAGCACGGCCTGGGGCAGCTGCGCCGCGACGAGGCCGCGCGCTACAAGTCGCCGGTGGAGAAGGCGCTGATGTGGCGGGTCAAGCGGGCGCTCGATCCGCTGGGGATCATGAACCCCGGCAAGGTGCTCGCCGAGGACTAGCCTCGCGCAGGGTCAGGCAGACAGGCAGTGCTTTGCCCCCCGGATGGTCACCCGCGCCAGTTGCGCACGCGCCCGGTGTCGAGATGCACGAAGTCCGAGCCCGGGTAGTAGCCCACGCCGCCGGCCTTCATGTCGAGCGCGGCTTCGCGCACCCGCGCCAGCGGCACGCCGGGAATCCGGATGTCGATCGCGCGGCCCTCCATGTGCAGGCTCATCTTCGCGACCCCGCCGCTGCGCGAGGCCAGCATCGCGTTGCTGCGCGGCGAGCGATAGCCCGAGATCACGTGATAGGGGTCCTTGCCCACGCCGAGCATCGCGGCCAGCCGGTCGAGCTGGTCGAGCAGGGCCGGGTCGATCGGATGGACCTCGTCGGTGCGGTGGTCGCGCAGCACGTGATCGATGCGGGCCAGCGCATTGGTGAGGTAGCGCGGCCCCTCGCGGTAGACCACGCGCAGCGACTCGCTGGTGTGGGTGTTCACGAAGGCGAGCCGGGCCAGTTCGTCGGCCGTCGAGCCGGCGACGGTCGGGATCGGCCTGGCGATCGCGCCGCCCGCCATCACGATGCCCGCGCCGGCTACGGCGCCCCTCAGACCCGCGCGCAGCAGGTGCCGCCGCGAAACCACTCGGTCGATCATCGATTTCCTCCATTGGACTGAGGCTCGCCGGCGGCCACCGCCCCGGCGCCGGCTTCGGCGAGTCCGCCAGGAATCGGGCCGGCCTCGCGGGCCAGCCCGTCTCGCTCGCGCAGCATCTTCGCGACCTGCGCCCAATCCACCGCCGCTTCGGCGATGCCCTGTTCACGCGCCATGGCGCGCACGGTTTCGATCGTTCCACCGCCCCGCCGATAAGCGTCCGGGTTGGCCTCGAACCAGATTCGCCCGCGCGCGTCACGTGCCAGCAGAAGCGGCTCGTAGACGATGCGGCCCCGCTCGCCGAGCGTCACACGCTCGAACAGCGCCGCCACGTCGTCGGGATGCATGCGGATGCAGCCGTGAGAGCGGAAACCATAGACGCTGGCCGGCGCGTTCGTACCGTGGATGCCGATCGCCGGCAGGCTCAGGCCGATCCAGTGGCGACCGAGCGGGTTCTCGGGCCCCGGCGGCACCTGGGTCAACACCGGCTTGCCTTCGCGGCGCATCTCTTCCTGGATCGACACCGGCACGTACCAGGTCTTGTCCTGCTCGCGGGTGCGAACGGTGAAGTCGCCCACGGGCGTCGGCCAGTCGGGGCGCCCCACCGCCACCGGCCAGGCGCCGTCCAGCCGCCCCGCAACATAGCGGAAGGCCATCCGCTGCGGCAGGTTGATCACGATGCCGTCGTCGAGCTCGGCCGCGCGCGGCGCCAGGTGGCGCGAGCAGACGATCAGCGTTTGGCCGACCTCCAGGCGGGCGCCCGGATCCAGGCCGTTGGTCTCGGCGATCCGCCGCACCGACTGGCCGTAGCGCGCGCCGATCGAGGTCAGGCTGTCGCCGCGAACCACCACGTGTTGGTTGCTGGAGTCGGCAATCTCGCCGATGCTCCATGACGGCGGCGTGGGAGCTCCCTCCGCCGTCGCGGCGCCGGACGCATTCGGGGTCGACCCGGGCGGCTCGCTCAGCGGGTCGCAGCCGGCCCGGGCGCTGCCTGCCCACGGACTTCCGACCAGGAACAGGACGGCCACGCAGGCCGCAAGGCGAGGCGGGCGCAGTCGTGCCGCACACTGCCGAAAGCGTGACGGGAAGGACGCCGATCGGAAGACGATACGTGCAGCGGGGGACGGTCGAAGCATCGAAACTACGCGAAGACTGCAGGGCCGCCGGACTGCCGACGCCCCCCGATGGTACCGTCATTCGCGGAACGCCCCGGCGACCGCCGGTCAGCGGCTCGTTGCCGCAGGCCCGCCGCGCCGCGCGGCGCGGACGCTTCAGAGCCCCAGGTAGGCCTCGCGCACCCGCGGGTCCTCGAGCAGCGCCGCACCGCTGCCCTCGAGCACGATGCTGCCGTTCTCCAGCACGTAGGCGCGATCGGCCAGCTGCAGCGAGGCCGCCACGTTCTGCTCGACCAGCAGGATGGTCATGCCCTCGCCGTGCAGCATCCGGATCGTGTTCAGCACCTCGGCCACCACCGCGGGCGCCAGGCCCAGCGAGGGCTCGTCGAACATGATCAGGCGCGGCGCGCCCATCAGGCAGCGGCCGATGGCCAGCATCTGCTGCTCGCCGCCGGACAGGGTGCCGGCGAGCTGGCCCGCGCGCTCCTTCAGGCGCGGGAACATCCGGAACACGCGCTCGAGCGTTCCGCCGGCCTGGCCGCGGGCGCGCGGCAGCAGCCCGCCGACCTGCAGGTTCTCCAGCACCGTCATCGACGGAAAGACCTGCCGGCCCTCGGCCACCTGCCCCACGCCCAGGTCGCAGACCCGGTGGCTGTCCAGCCCGCCGATGGCCACGCCGTCGAATTCGATCGTGCCGGCGCGCGGCTTCAGGATGCCGGCCACGGTGCGGATCAGCGAGGTCTTGCCGGCGCCGTTGGCGCCGACCAGCGCAACGATCTCGCCCGCGCCCACCGACAGGCTCACCCGGTCGAGCGCCTGCGCGTCGCCGTAGAAGACCGACAGGTCGCGGACCGCCAGCATCAGCGCCCGCCTCCCGAAGGCATGATCGGCGCGCGCATCAGTGCACCGCCCCCGTGCCCAGGTAGCTCTCCAGCACGCGCGGGTCCTGGGTCACCTGCTGCGGCGTGCCCTGCGCGATGATCTCGCCGTGATGCAGCACGTAGACCCGCTGGGCCAGCGCCATCACCGCGCGCATCACGTGTTCGATCAGCAGGATGGTGATGCCGTGGCGCTCGGCCAGCCGCCGGAAGGCCGCGACCATCTGGTCGGTCTCGGTGGGCCGAAGGCCGGCCATCACCTCGTCGAGCAGCAGCAGCTTCGGCTGGGTCGCCAGCGCCCGCGCGACCTCGAGCCGCTTGCGGTCGGGCAGCGTGAGGCTGGCGGCCGGGCGATTGCGAAGCGCCCACATGTCCAGTCCCTGCAGCGCGAGCGACGCGCGCTCGCGGGCCTGCTCGCGATCGGCGGTGCCGCGAAAGCCGCCGACCATCGCGTTCTCGAGCACGGTCATGTCGGCGAAGGGCTTGACCAGCTGGAAGGTTCGGCCGATGCCGGCATCGCAGACCTGGTCGGCGCGCTTGCCGGCGATCTCGGCGCCCAGGAAGCGGATGCTGCCCGCGTCGGGCTTCATCGCGCCGGCCACCAGGTTGAACAGCGTGGTCTTGCCCGCGCCGTTGGGGCCGATGAGCGCCACGATCTCGCCCTGCCTGACTTCGAGCGAGGCCTCGGACACGGCGCGCAGGCCGCGGAAGCTCTTGGAGACCTCAGCGACCTCGAGCATCGCGGCCCTCCCCGGTCTCCTCGCGGCTGCGCGCGAAACCGAATCGGCGCGCGATGCCCGGCCAGATGCCGTGGGGCATGAACATGATCGACAGCCCCAGTGCGATCCCGTACAGGATCTGCTTGGCCCCCGGGATCTCGTGACCGGTGGCGGCCAGCGCCTCGTTGATGCCCTCGGACAGCAGCGTGAGCACCGCCGCCCCCAGCACCGGCCCGAACAGCGTGCCGACACCGCCGATGATGGGTGCCAGGATGATCTCGATCGAGCGGCCGATGTTGAAGATCTGCTCGGGGAACAGGTTGTTGTAGAAGAACGCGAAGAACACGCCGGCCAGCGCGGTCATGCCTGCCGAGACCTGGATCGCATACATCTTGTAGCGGAAGGTGTTCACGCCGGCCGCGCGGGCGGCTTCCTCGTTGTCGCGGATCGCGCGGAAATAGAAGCCGGGCCGGCCGCGCAGCAGCCAGGCCGACAGCACGAAGCCCAGCACCGCGAGCCCCAGCGCCAGGTAATAGAACATCAGCGGATGGCCGCGCAGGTTCAGCAGGTCGAAGCGATCCTGCTGAACCACCTTCAGGAAGAAGCCACCGGATCCGCCGACCCAGCCGAAGTGGTCGAAGCCGATCCGGGTGAACTCGGCGAAGGCGATCGTGAGCAGCGCGAAGTAGGTGCCCGAGATGCCGAAGCGGAAGGCCAACCAGCCGATGATCGTGGCGGCGATCACGCACACGAGGACCGCCGCCACCATGCCCACCCAGGGGATGATCCCGAAGTGCTGGTACAGCGCCGCTGCGGTGTAGGCGCCCAGCCCCACGTAGAGCGCGTGGCCCAGCGAGAGCTGGCCGCAGAAGCCCATCATGATGTTCCAGGCCTGGCCCACGTAGGCGAAGTACAGGATCAGGATCATCACCGACAGCAGGTATCGGTCCAGCGCCAGCGGCAGCGCCAGCAGCGCCGCGAGAAGCACGATCAGCGCCGTGCGCGAGCGCGTCGGCGCGTCGGCGAACACGGCGACCAGGTCGCGGCGGGCGCTCATCCGCTCACTTGCCCGAGAACAGGCCCTGCGGCCGGAAGGCGAGCACCAGGATCAGCAGTGCGAAGGACAGCATGCTCTTGGCCGAGGGCGTGATCAGCAGACCGGCCACCGACTCGGACACGCCGATCAGCACCCCGCCGGCCAGCGCGCCCACCATCGAGCCCAGCCCGCCGATGATCACGATGATGAAGGCCAGCAGCGTGTAGGCCGGCCCCGACACCGGGGTCACGTCGACCAGCAGCGTGAGCAGGCAGCCGGCCACGCCCACGCAGGCGGTGCCCAGCCCGAAGGTCAGCGCATACAGGTGCTTGACGTTCAGCCCCACCACCTGCGCGCCGAGCAGGTTGTCCGCGCAGGCGCGGATCGCCTTGCCGAAGGAGGTGTAGCGGAAGATGCCGAACAGCACCGCGCAGGTGGCCAGCGCCACCACCGCGCAGATGATCCGGACCTTGTCGATCAGCAGCGGCCCGATCTCGACCGAGTCGAGCGCATAGTCCACCTGAACGTTGCGCGCGTCGGGCCCGAACACGATCAGCAGGCCGTTGACCAGCACCAGGGCGACGGCCAGCAGAAGCATGAACTGCGAGTGCTCGGGCCGGTCGATGAAGGGATTGATCAGGCCGCGTTGCAGCAGGTAACCCAGCCCGAAGAAGCTTGCTGCCACCGGCACGATCATCCACAGCGGATCGAGGCCGGCGAAGGCGAAGACCACCACCGCGGCGTACATCGCCATGGTCATCAGCTCGCCGTGGGCGAAGTTGACGATGCGCACCACGCCGTAGATCACCGACAGCCCGAGCGCCATCAGCCCGTAGACCAGGCCGGTCAGGATGCCGCTGAGGACGATGTTGGCGATCGCGTCGATGGGCACGCGACGGTCTCCCCGGAATTGTTATGACGAATAACCGTCGACTTCAGCGGCGAGCATAGCCAAAAAAAAACGCCGGGGAAACCCCGGCGTTCTTCGTCGAGCGGGTCGACTTCAGGCGGCGCGACGGCGACGAGCCGCAACGATGCCGGCGAGACCGAGACCCAGCAGGCCGAGCATTGCGGGCTCGGGTAGCGGACCCGGCCCCGGAACATCACCACCCCCCGTCCTCGCCCAGAAGCTGAAGTTCGAGAAATCGGGAACGTTTCCGCCGTTATTGAGCCAGTTGATTTCCCAAGTCCCGGAACCGCTCGAATTTGCAACGAGGCCGCGATCGTTGAACAGGAAGGTGCCAGCCCTGTTCGACGCGTGAATGCCGACCGCGAGATCGAGACTGGCGGGACCACCCGTCCAATTGAACGTCCACGTTCCCGTATCTTGGGCGACGTTCGCAACGAAACTGATCGAGGTGAAGGTCACACCATTGATCGTGGCGCCCTGCAGCACTTGGGTAAAGCTCCCCGTACCGTAGGTCGGACTGTAATAGGTGCCGAGCAAGGTGCCGTTCGTGTTGCCGCCATTACCGTCGTTGCTGAGGTTGCATGCGTCGGACTCGATGGCTGCGCCCCCGTTCAGGGAAAGCGTGGCATCCGCAGTCGACATCGTGCCAAGGGAAGCAGCCGTGAGAGTGCCGCCGAGTGAGCAAGTAGCCGCGAAGACGCTCCCACTCGCCCCCAGGAGCACGGCGGCCGCAATAACAGAGAGAGGAGCTTTCATGACATCGTCCTAATAAACGCAAGGGATCTTGCCCAATCCGAAGCAAGGAGCATGCCTGTCCATGATGGCGTCTATAAAACAATCACTTGCAAACAACCCAGCGGCACCTCCGCCGGGCGGTGTAAAACTAGCCGACACTTGAAGGGGGTGCGCCTGGCGTCCCTTCGCTGCGTCAACCCCGCTGCGTCCACCCCGGCACCGGAAACACCGGCTTCGCCTGCGCCGCACTCGAGGGCAGCACCACCACCGGCTGCCCGCCCCGGTTCTGGATGCATGCCGAGGCAATCTGGGTGTTCTGGCCCTTGGCGTCGAAGCTGATCGGGCCGCCGACCATCATCCTGTCGGCGATGTTGGTTTTCCGGATCGCGTCGGCCAGGGCGGTGCCGTCGGTGCTGCCGGCCCGCTTGAAGGCGTCGGCGGCGATCATCAGTGATTCGAAGGTGAAGCCCACGTTCAGCGCGTGGAACATCAGCTTTTCCTTCGGGAACTGCTTGTTGAAGGCGGCCTCGACCCGCTTGGTCAGCGCGGCGTTCGGGTTGTACCAGGGCACGTTCGAGATCGCGTAGTCCGAGTACCTGGGCCCCAGCGCCTTGTAGAACTGGGCCTCGTACATGCCGGGCGAGCCCGGGCTCATGATCCCCTGCGGCGACCAGCGCTGCTTGACCATCTCGCGCACCAGCAGGATCGCGTCGTTCAGCCGGCTGACCAGCATCACCATGTCGGCGCCGCTGGCCTTGGCTTTCGCCACCTCGACCGACAGGTCGCGCGCCGCCGGATCGTAGGAAATGGTATCCACCACCTTGAACGGCAGGTAGTCCAGCCGGGGCAGGATGGCCGAGATCCCCTTGGCCATCGACTGCCCGAAGGTGTCGTTCACGTGCATGAAGACGGCGGTGCGCGGCGCCGAGTTCGTCGCCTGGAACAGGTCGCGGAACAGCGACAGGCCATTGCGGATCAGGTCGATCGCGGTCGGGAAGTTGCGGAAGGTGTACTTGTAGCCCTGCTCGGTGATCTGCGGCGCGGCCGCGATGTTGATCACGAAGGGGATCTTCCGTTGCTCGGCCACCTGGGCGATCGCCGCCGCCGCGCCCGAATCGAAGGGCCCGATCAGCAACTGGGCACCGTCGTTGATCAGCTTTTCCGCCCGCGACCGCGCCACCTCCACGTTGGTCTCGGTATCGGCGTTCATCAGCTCGATGTCCACGCCGAACATCTCGCGCAGCGGCCCCGGCGCTATATCCGCGCCAAGCTGACAGGACTGTCCGATGAAGGCCTGGGTGCCCGAGCGCGGCAGCAGCACGCCGACCTTGAGCTTGTTGCCCTGGGCGCGGACGATGGCCGGCGCGGCCAGCGCCGCGGAACCTGCGACCGCGGAACCGGCGGCAAGGCGGTTGAAGTCGCGACGCGTGACTCGGGTCATGGTGGTCTCCTCCTGGTTGTCTGTCTGTGCAGTCAGTTCTACCGCGCGCCGACGGCGATCAGACCTGGCCGGCCTGGTCCCGCAGGACGCGCTTCAGGATCTTCCCGGTGGCGCTCTTGGGCAACTCGCTCACCACGTCGACCCGCGCCGGCACCTTGTACGCGGCGATGTTTTCGCGACAGTACGCGATCACCTCGTCCGCCGACAAGGTCTGGCCGGCCCTGGGCACCACGGCAACGGCCACCTGCTCGCCCTTCTCGGGGTGCGGAACGCCGTAGACCGCCACCTCCTGGACCTGCGGCATCTTGTACAGGTACTGCTCGACCTCGGCCGGCCACACCTTGAAGCCGGACACGTTGATCATGTCCTTCACCCGGTCCACGATGTAGACGTAGCCGTCTTCGTCCATCCGGCCGATGTCGCCCGAATGCAGCCAGCCGCCGCGCAGCGCCCGCTCGGTGTCCTGGGGCCGGTTCCAGTAGCCCTTCATCACGCCCGGGCCGCGGATCACGATCTCGCCCCACTCCCCGCGCGGCACTTCCCGGTCGTTCTCGTCGAAGATCGCGAGATCGAAGCCCTCCACCGCCCGCCCCACCGAGCCGAAACGGTGCTCGACCAGGTCGTTGTAGCAGGCGAAGGGCGAGCACTCGGTCAGGCCATAGCCCTCGTAGACCCGCCGGCCGAAGCGCTCGGTCCAGCGGCGGGAGATCTCCTCGGGCATCGTGGCCGCCGCCGACATCTCGTAGCGGATCGAGCTCAGGTCCCAAGGTGTCAAATCCACCGACAACAGGGCGATGAAGATGGTCGGCACGCCGAAGAACATCGTGATCCTGTCCTGCTGGACAGACTTCAGCACCTGATCGGGCACGAAACGGCGGAACAGCACCACGGTGGCGCCGGACAGGATCGCCGCGTTCAGGATGTAGTTCTGGCCGTACACATGGAAGAGCGGCAGGAATGCGGCCAGCCGATCGTCCGCCCGATAGCCCGAGTACTTCGCTGCGGTGGCGATGTTCGACGCGACGTTCGCCTGGGTCAGCGTGACGCCCTTGGGGAAGCCGGTGGTGCCCGAGGAATACAGCAGCGCGGCGGGATCGTCGGCGGCACGCGACACCGGATCGAAGCTTGTCGGCTGGCTTGACACCCATTCGGCCAAAGACTCCGACGGCACCTGGGCGCCGCCGCTGGACGTGGCGCCGGCGGGCGTCGCCCCGCTGCCGGCCGGCGCGTCGACCACCACCACGTGCTCGAGCGCCGGACACTTGTCGCGCGGCACGAAACCGGCGAGCTCGCCGGTGGTGAACACCGCGCGCGCACCCGAGTCGTTGAGCAGGTACTCGACCTCGGCCGAGCGGAAGATCGCGTTGATCGACACCGGCACCGCGCCCAGCCGCTGCGCCGCGTAGTACACGACCGCGAACTCGGGCACATTGGGCAGGAAGATCGCGATCCGGTCGTCGGCGGCGATGCCGCGCCCGGCCATCGCGTGGGCCAGCTGCGACGAGCGCTCGTCGAGATCGCGATAGGTGATCGTGCTGCCTTCGAACAGGATCGCCGGGTGTTGCGGCGATGCGGCTGCCCGGCGCTTCAGCATGTCGGCCAGGTTCACTTTCTTTGTCTCCTCGATTGCTATGCGTTATAACAATCACCATGGCGATCCGCAAGCCCGATCATAGTCCCGCCGCCGTCGATCACGGCGCGCTGAAGCAGTCGCTGGGCTACCTGGTCCACCTGGCCGACCTGGCCAACATGCAGGGCTTCGCGCGCGCCTTCGCCGGCACCGGCCTGACCGCGGCCCGCTACACCGCGCTGGAGCTGATCGGCAGCAACCCCGGCATCAAGCCCGCCGACCTGGCCGCCGCGATGGCGGTCGAGCGCTCGAACCTGGTCGCCCTGGTGCGATTCCTGTCCGACAAGGGATGGGTGCAGGCCGGGGCCGGACCGAACCGGCGCGAGAAGTCGCTGGAGCTGACCCCGGCCGGGCGCAACGCGCTGGCCGGCCTGCGCGAGCGGCTGGCCCGGCACGAACGCGAACTGGCGGCCCGCCTGTCCGCCGAGGACCGCCGGCAACTCGAGGCGCTGCTCGCCCGGATCGTGGGGGCCTGAGCGCCCGACTGGCGCTAGAATCGCGGCTTTTCGCCCGCACCGCCCGCCATGCCCGTCCCCCTCTGGAAGAAGACCGCCTCCTGCGAAGACATCAACCGAACGCATGCGCAGACGCTGTGCGGCCGCATCGGCATCGAGTTCGTCGAGATCGGCGAGGACTTCCTGCGGGCGCGGATGCCGGTGGACCACCGGACCGTGCAGCCGATGGGCATCGTGCACGGCGGGGCATCGGTCGCGCTGGCCGAGACGCTGGGCAGCGTGGCCTCGTGGCTGTGCCTGGACGATTCGAAGGCGGCGGTGGGCCTGGAGATCAATGCCAACCACCTGCGGCCGGCCACGAAGGGCTGGGTCTACGGGCGATGCTCGCCGATCCACGTGGGCCGCACCACCCACGTGTGGCAGATCGAGCTCAACGACGAGGACGGCCGCCGCACCTGCGTGTCGCGGCTGACCATGGCGGTCATCGACCGGCCGCCG
Organism: Zeimonas arvi; assembly: GCF_008039575.1. GTDB lineage: Bacteria > Pseudomonadota > Gammaproteobacteria > Burkholderiales > Burkholderiaceae_E > Zeimonas > Zeimonas arvi. The sequence continues at coordinate 823,083 of NZ_VDUY01000001.1, forward strand.
GAGCAGGTGCGGGTGAAGCCGGCCTGAGCTCGGCCAGCATCGGCGCCGCCTGCTGCCGCGGCGCGGGCGCCCTCGCCTCCCAGCGCTTCCAGGCGCGCAGCACCAGGTTCGGGTACTCCGCGCGGCCCAGGCTGCCGTTGTAGCGGCCCAGCGCGCGGAACAGGTTGCCGCGCTCGATGTCCAGGTAGTGGCGCAGGATCGTGCAGCCGTAGCGCAGGTTGGCACGCATGTCGAAGAGCTTGGCCGGATCCTTGTCGCCGATCACGCCGGTCCAGAAGGGCATGACCTGCATGTAGCCGCGCGCGCCGGCGTGCGAGATCGCGTAGCGCCGGAAGGCGCTCTCGACCTCGATCAGGCCCAGCACCAGGTGCGGGTCGAGCCCCGCGCGCTGCGCCTCGTAGCGCACCGCGTCGAGGAACTCCACCCGCTGCCGGTGATCCGGCTTCCAGCGCCGCGGCAGATGGGTGGACATCGCGGCCAGCCAGTCCACCTTCTCGAGCACGCTGTCGTAGCGGGCCTCGCCGACCCGGTCGTCGCTCACCGCCGCGGCCAGCGCGGTGCGCACCGCGTCGGTGAGCGGCTCGTACTGCTGGCGGCCGGCATGGGCGTTGCCGGCGCCGGCCAGCAGCAGGCAGGCCGCGGCCAGCGCCGCCAGCGAACGACCAACGCGAGGGCCAACGCGCGTGCGCAGCCGACCGATCCGCGCGCGCAGCGCGGAACCGGCGCGCGCGGATAGCGCGCAGGGAGGCGGAGCGAAGGAGACCAGGCGCATCCGCCGATTGAACCGCGAGGCCGGCTCAGCCGGCAAGCGCCTGCCGGACGGCCGGCACCGCATCGCCGACGGATACCGCGCTGGTCTGCATCCCGCGGCGGGCGAGCAGCTCCACCTTGCCCTCGTTCAGGCTGCGCTCGCCGATCGTGACCCGCAGCGGGACGCCGACCAGTTCCCAGTCGGCGAACATCGCGCCGGGCCGCTCGTCGCGGTCGTCCAGGATGGCGTCCACGCCGGCCGCCAGCAGTCCGGCGTACAGCGCGTCGGCGGTCTCCCGCACCTTCTCGGACTTGCGGTAGCCCAGCGGACAGATCGCCACCTCGAAGGGCGCGATCGCGCGCGGCCACACGATGCCGCGCTCGTCGTGGTTCTGCTCGATTGCGGCGCCCACCAGCCGGGTGACGCCGATGCCGTAGCAGCCCATCTCGAAGGGCTTGGACTTGCCGTCCTCGTCGATGAAGGTGGCGTTCATCGCCTCGGAGTACTTGGTGCCGAGGTAGAACACGTGGCCGACCTCGATGCCGCGCTGGATGGCCAACGCACCCTTGCCATCGGGCGACGGATCGCCGGCCTGCACGTTGCGGATGTCGGCCACCACCGGCTCGGGCAGGTCGCGGCCCCAGTTCACGCCGGTGTAGTGGAAGCCTTCCTCGTTGGCGCCGCAGACGAAGTCGCTCATGTTGGCCACGGTGCGGTCGGCGACCACCTTCACAGGTTTCGCGGTGCCGATGGGCCCGAGATAGCCCGGCGGGCTGCCGAAGTGCTCGACGATCTCGGCCTCGCTCGCGAAGCGGAAACCCTCGAGCCCCGGCACCTTGCCGGCCTTGACCTCGTTCAGTTCGTGGTCGCCGCGGATGAGGAGCAACCAGATGTCGGTACCCACCACCCGGCCGGGGACGGCGAAGTCCTCGGAACCGTCCTTGACCGGCTCGCGGCGGTCCACCGCCAGCACGATGGACTTCACCGTGCGCGCGAGCGGCAGCCCGAGCAGCTCGGCCACCGCCTCGCACTTCTCGCGGTTGGGGGTGGCGGTCTTCTTCAGCGGCTCGGCGGCGGGCGCCCGGCTCGCGATCAGCGGCAGCGCCTCGGCCAGCTCCACGTTGGCCGCGAAGTCCGAATCCGGGCACCAGGCGATGGCGTCCTCGCCGGTGTCGGCGATGACCTGGAACTCGTGGCTGGCCGAGCCGCCGATCGCGCCGGTGTCGGCCGCCACCGCGCGAAAGCTCAGGCCCATCCGCTCGAAGATCGCCACGTAGGCGTCGTACATGATCTTGTAGCTGGCCAGCGCGGACTCGCGGTCGCGGTCGAAGGAGTAGGCGTCCTTCATCGTGAACTCGCGCCCGCGCATGATGCCGAAGCGCGGCCGGCGCTCGTCGCGGAACTTGGTCTGGATGTGGTACAGGTTCTTGGGCAGCTGCTTGTAGCTGCGCAGCTCCTGGCGGGCGATGTCGGTGATCACCTCTTCCGAGGTCGGCTGCACGATGAAGTCGCGGCCGTGACGGTCCTTGACCCGCAACAGCTCGGGCCCGTACTTGTCCCAGCGACCCGATTCCATCCACAGCTCGGCCGGCTGCACCACCGGCATCAGGAGCTCGATCGCGCCGGCGCGGTTCATTTCCTCGCGAACGATCGCCTCGATCTTGCGGATCACCCGCAGGCCCATCGGCATGTAGTTGTAGATGCCGCCGGCCAGCTTGCGGATCATGCCGGCGCGGGTCATCAGCCGGTGGCTGACGATCTCGGCGTCGGAGGGCGCCTCCTTGAGGGTGGCAATGTGGAAACGGGAGGCTTTCATGGGATGAGGGGATTCGCTCTATATAATCGATTCAATTGTAAGAGATCGAAGGGGTGCGGCCATGCTGGACCGTGACGGCTATCGCCCCAACGTAGGCATCATCCTGATCAACTCGAGGAACGAGGTCTTCTGGGGCAAGCGGATCCGTGAGCATTCCTGGCAGTTCCCGCAGGGCGGGATCAAGCGCGGCGAGTCGCCCGAACAGGCGATGTTCCGCGAGCTGCACGAGGAAGTCGGCCTGCGACCCGAGCACGTTCGCGTGATCGGCCGCACCCGCGAGTGGCTGCGCTACGACGTCCCCCAGCACTGGGTGCGGCGCGAGTGGCGGGGCCACTACCGCGGCCAGAAGCAGATCTGGTTCCTGCTGAAGCTGGTCGGGCGCGACACGGACATCGACCTGCGCGCCAGCGGCCATCCGGAGTTCGATGCCTGGCGTTGGAACGAGTTCTGGGTTCCGCTCGACGCGGTGATCGAGTTCAAGCGCGAGGTGTACCGACTCGCCCTGCAGGAACTGTCGCGGATGCTGCCGCGGGGCGACGGCCACCGTCAGGGCCACGGCCGCGTGCGCGAACCCGGCGAAGTCCAGCGCGGCGCCGAACAAGGTCAATGAAGATGCGACATCCCTACGCCGGCGCGCGCCGCGCCGCGCCCAGGCGCGCGGCGCTGGCGCCTGCCCTGCTGGCCGCTCTCGTTTCCTCGGCCGCGTTCGCGCAGACCCCCGACCCGGTCAACAACCCCACGATCGACTACGTGGCGCCGGAGCGCAAGAAGGTCGAGGCAGCGCTGCCCGAGAACATGCCGCCGATCCCTGCCGAAGGCGCCACGAAGGCCTTCGAGGTCAGCGCCACCAGCCGCAACCGTTTCGGCGTGGATCCGGCGAGCCTCCTGATCCTGGACCGCCGGATCGTGCAGTACACGATCGTGATCACCAGCCCGAGCGGCGTGCGCAACATCGGCTACGAGGCGATCGACTGCGGCAACGGCCGCGCCGCGCTGCTGGCCATCGGCCGCGACGGCCAGGGCTGGTCGCCGGTGTCCAGGCCCGACTGGCGGCCGGTGGTCGCCGGCGACACGCTCAACGCGCACCGGCGCGAGCTCGCCCGACTGTGGTGCGCCGGCGCGGGCACCTCCGACGGCACCCCGCGCGAGCTGCTGCGGCGCCTGGACCTCACGCCGCAGCACTACCGGTACTGACGAGGCTCAGGCCACTGGCGTGACCAGCGGCTTGCCCTCGCTCCACGCGGCAACGTTCTCCAGCACCAGCCTGCCCATCTCGGTGCGGGTCGCGTGCGTGGCGCTGCCCATGTGCGGCTGGAGCACCACGTTCTCCATCTCGATCAGCGCCTGCGGCACGTTCGGCTCGTCGTCGAACACGTCGAGGCCGGCCGAGCCGAGCTTGCCCTTGCCCAGCAGCTCGACCAGCGCCGCCTGGTCCACGACCGAGCCGCGTGCGATGTTCACGAAGATGCCTTCCGGGCCCAGGGCCTCGAGCGCCGCGCGCGAGATCAGCCGATGCGTCTCGGGGCCGCCCGGGCAGGCGGCGATCAGCACGTCGGCCCAGCGAGCCAGTTCGACCACGTCGTCGAAGTACTGCCAGCCCACGCCCGGCTTGGCACGCGGGCCGTGCCAGCCGATCGTGGTGCCGAAGGGCTCGCAGCGGCGGCCGATCGCGGCGCCGATCCGGCCCAGGCCCACGATGCCCACCTTGCGCCCGCGCAGGCTCTGGGTGAGCGGCATGCCGCCCTTCAGCCAGCGCCCCTCGCGCACGAAGCGGTCGCCGTAGGGAATGCGGCGCACCGTGGCCAGCAGCAGGGCCAGCGCCAGGTCGGCGACCTCGTCGGTCAGCACGTCGGGCGTGTTGGTGACCGCAACACCGTGCTTGCGGCAGTAGCCGAGGTCGATCGCGTCCACGCCCACGCCGAAGCAGGCGACGAGCGCCAGCTTCGGCAGCCTGGCCATCGTGGCCGCGTCGATGCCCTTGCCGCCGGTGGTGACCACCACGCGGCAGGTGTCGGCCAGCGACGCGATCAGCGCGCCGGCATCGGGCGCCTCCCAGAGCCGGTGCACAGTGTGGCGGGACTCGAGCTTTTCCTGGGTGGGGCCGTGCAGCGGCGCCATCAGCAGGATCGGGGATTCGTTCATCGCGGATTCCTTTCTTGTCGTTCGAATTCGTCGTTCGAATGCGGGTGGGTTGCGGAGGGCCTCAGCGCGACGCGGGCAGCGCCACGCCCAGCTTGCCGGCCCAGGGCCCGAGCGCCGGCATGATCGCCGGATGCAGCGCCACGCCCTGCGCGAGCTGCTCGGCGCGCAGCCTGAGCCCGCGCTCGCCGGGCAGGCGCACCGGACGCGCCGGATCGCGCGGCTGCGAGGCGTGGCAGGCATCGGCCACCCAGTCGCTCTGGCGCAGGAAGGCCTCGCTGCCGGCGAAGGCCGCCGGGTCGTAGATCTGCACGAACACGGTGGCGCCCCAGCCCTCGGACGGATCGGCGCGGCCGTGGCCGGCCAGCCCGCCGGTCAGCGCCTCGATGGTCAGCGCCAGCCCGTAGCCCTTGTGGCCGGCGTCGAGCCCGCCCAGCGGCAGGATGGTGCCCGGCGGCTGGGTGAACAGCACCACCGGGTCGTCGCTCGGCTTGCCGTCGGCGTCGAGCCACCAGGGGTGCGCGCCGCGCTGGCCGGCCGCCTTGAGCCGGTTGCTCATGCCATTGGTGGTGATCGATGCCGAGATGTCGATCATCATCGGCCCGCCGGAGGCGGGAATGCCCACCGCCAGCGGATTGGGCGTGAACACCGGCTGCGTGCCGCCGAAGGGCGCCACGCTGGCCACCGCCGGGTCGGAACTGGCGATCACCACCATCAGCCCGTCGCGCGCCGGCTGCTCCAGGTAGGCCGCCAGGCAGGCGATGTGGTGGCTGCGCCGGATCGCCACCGTGGCCGCGCCGTGCTCGCGCGCCCGCGGCGCGCCCCAGGCGATCGCCCGGCGCACCAGCCAGGGGCCGGGCAGCCGCCGGCCGTCCCAGGTGGCCACCGCGCTGCGCTCGGCGATCACGCGCGGATCGCCGTCGACGGTCATCGAGCCCTTCTCGAGTTCGCCCAGGTAGCCGCCCAAAAGGTGCAGCCCGTGCGTGTCGTGGCCCAGCAGGTCGCCCTCGACCAGCACCTCGGCCACGTCGCGCGCCTTGCCGGCATCCAGCCCGGCGCCGCGCAGCAGCGCTTCGCCGAAGGCGGTCAGCGCGGCGGCGTCGAAGCGTGGGCGATTCTCCGCTTCAGCTGCGCGCTTCCCTGCTTCAGGTGCGCCCATGCGTTCGTCGGTCATCGTGCGCTCCGTGGGCTCAGTAGACGGCGCGGCCGCCGGACAGGTCGAACACCGCCCCGGTGGAGAACGAGCACTCCTCGCTCGACAGCCAGGCGATCATCGCGGCGATCTCGTCCACGCCGCCGAAGCGGCCCATCGGGATCCTGGAAAGCATGAAGTCGATGTGCTGCTGGGTCATCTGGTCGAAGATCGGCGTGCGCACCGCCGCCGGCGTCACGCAGTTGACCCGGATGCCCGACTTCGCCACTTCCTTGCCCAGCGACTTGGTCAGGCCGATCACCGCCGCCTTCGACGCGCTGTAGGCCGAGGCGTTGGGGTTGCCTTCCTTGCCGGCGATCGACGCGATGTTCACGATCCGGCCGTAGTCGCTCTTCAGCATCTCGCGCACCACCGCGCGGTTGCACAGGAACACGCCGTGCACGTTCACGTCGAAGACCTTCTTCCACTCCGCCGCCGGATACTCGGCCACGGTGGTGTTCGGGCCGGTGATGCCGGCGCTGCAGCACAGCACGTCGATGCGGCCCATCGCGGCCACGGTGGCGGCGGTGGCCGCGTCCACGCCGGCCTCGTCGGCCACGTTCACCGCGTAGCCCGCGTGCGCGCCGCCCGCGACTGCCGGCAGCGCCGCGGCCGTGGCCTTCGCCGCCTGCTCGTTCACGTCCCACACCGCCACGCGCGCGCCGCTGGACGCATACCGCTGCGCGATCGCCGCGCCGATTCCGGACGCGCCACCGGTGACGACCGCCACGCGGCCCTTCAGGTCGATTTCGTTCATTCGAAGCTTCCTCGTTGCTGTATCGTTGGCGGCGGATTCCATCCCGGATCCGATCCCGGATCCGAACCCGCACGACTCCAATGAAAAAAGTACTGTTCACCGACTACGACATGCTCGACGTCTCGCTCGAGCGCAAGATCTTCGCCGACGCCGGCATCGAGCTGGTCGAAGGCCAGTGCCGGACCGAAGACGAGGTCATCCGCCTGTCCGAAGGCTGCAGCGCGCTGCTGGTGCAATACGCGCCGGTGGGCGACAAGGTCTTCGCCGCGCGCCCCGGCATCGGCCTGGCCTCGCGCATCGGCGCCGGCTACGACACGATCGACGCGCGCGCTGCCGCGCGCCACGGCGTGTGGGTGGCCAACTCGCCCGACTACGGCGTGGGCGAGGTCTCGCTGCACGCGCTGTCGATGATGCTCTCGGTGATCCGCAACATCGCCCGCTACGACCGCGACATCCACGCGGGCACCTGGCACTACACCAGCCCCGGCAAGATCCCGCGCGCCCAGAACCTCACGGTGGGCATCCTCGGCCTGGGCCGCATCGGCAAGCGCTTCGCCCACTATGCCCAGCCGATCTTCAAGCGCGTGATCGCGCACGACCCCTACCTGATCGAGGGCGACTTCCCGCAGTACGTTCAGCGGGTGTCGCTCGAAGACCTGTTCCGGCAGGCCGACGCCATCTCGATCCACTGCCTGCTCAACGAAGAGACCCGCGGGCTGGTGAGCGAACAGCTGCTGTCGCTGATGAAGCCCGGCTCGTATCTCGTGAACACCGCGCGTGGCGCCATCGTCGACGTCGACGGGCTGGCGCGCGTGCTGAAGACCGACCGACTGGCAGGCGTGGGCCTGGACGTCCTGCCGGAGGAGCCGGTTCAGCCCGACCACCCGCTGCTGTCCGATCCGCGTGTGCTGCTCTCGCCGCATTCGGCCTTCTATTCGGTGGAGTCGGAGATCGAGCTGCGGCGCAAGGCCGCGATGAACATCGTGAACTGGCTGAAGAACGGCCAGCCCGACTACCCGGTCGTCATCGGCACCCGTCAGCCGCCGAACTGAACGTTCGCGGAGCAACGCTCCGCGAACGTTCCGAGGGCGGTTTCAGGCCTTGAACTTCAGGACCCGCTGGCTCTGCTCGCCCAGCCCGGCGATGCCCAGCGTCATCACGTCGCCGGCCTTCAGGAACTGCTGCGGCTTCATGCCCATGCCGACGCCCGGCGGCGTGCCGGTGGTGATGATGTCGCCCGGGTTCAACGTCATGAACTGGCTCACGTAGGACACCAACGTGGCGCAGTCGAAGATCATGGTCTTCGTGTTGCCGGTCTGCATGCGCACGCCGTTCACGTCGAGCCACATGTCGAGGTTCTGCGGGTTCTTCACCTCGTCGGCGGTCAGGATCCAGGGGCCCACCGGGCCGAAGGTGTCGCAGCCCTTGCCCTTGTCCCAGGTGCCGCCGCGCTCGAGCTGGTACTCGCGCTCGGACACGTCGTTGACCAGCACGTAGCCGGCCACGTGGTCGAGCGCCGCCTTCTTGGTCACGTAGCGCGCGCGGCTGCCGATGACGATGCCCAGCTCGACCTCCCAGTCGGTCTTGACCGAGCCCTTGGGCAACATCACGTCGTCGTTCGGGCCGACCATCGAGCTGAGCGTCTTGTGGAAGATGATCGGCTCCTTCGGCACCGGCGAGCCGGTCTCGGCCGCGTGGTCCGAGTAGTTCAGGCCGATGGCCACGAACTTGGTGGTGCCGGTCAGCGGCACGCCGTAGCGCGGCTTGCCGCGCACCAGCGGCAGCTTGTCGGCCTTGAGCTTGGCGAGCTTCGCCAGGCCCTTGGGCGAGAGCTGCTCGGGGCCGATGTCGGCCACCACGCCGGACAGGTCGCGCAGCTTGCCGGCGGCATCGATCAGGCCGGGCTTCTCCTTGCCGGGCTTTCCGTAACGAACGAGTTTCATGGGGTCTCCAGTGAGGTCGTGTGTGGATCGGGGGGTGAACGTAAAAGAGGTCAGATGGTCATGCCGCCGTCGACGGCGACGCACTGCCCGGTCATGAAGGCGCTTTCGTCGCTGGCCAGGTAGATCACGATCGGGATGATCTCCTCGGCGGTCGCGATCCGGCCCATCGGCTGGCGCGCGACGAACATCTTGCGGGCTTCCTCGATGTCGCCGAGCTGGCGCATCCGGTCGTGCAGGCTGGGGGTTTCCACGGTGCCCGGCGCGATGCAGTTGCAGCGAACGCCCTTCGCGACGAAGTCGGCGGCGACCTGCTTGGTCAGGCCCACCACCGCGGCCTTCGAGGCGCCATAGGCGAAGCGGTTGGGCAGCCCGCGCAGCGACGAGCAGACCGAGGCCATGTTCACGATCGAGCCGCCGCCGTTCTCGAGCATCCCGGGCAGCGCCGCCTTGATGGTCTTGTACATCGCGCGCACGTTGATCGCGAAGCTCCGGTCCCAGTCGGCGTCCTCGCACTCGAAGATCGTGCCCTGGTGCACGTATCCGGCGCAGTTGAACAGCACGTCGAGCGGCGGCAGCTCGCCGATCATCTTCGCGACGGCCGCGTCGTCGGTCACGTCGAGCCGAGCCGCCACGATGGGCAACCCCTCGGCGCGCGCCTCGTCGGCCAGCGCCTCGAGCAGGTCCTCGCGCAGGTCGCTGGCCACCACCCGAGCGCCCTCGCGCGCCATGGCCAGCACCGATGCGCGGCCCATGCCCTGCGCGGCCGCGGTGACGAACACATGCTTTCCTTCCAACCGTCCCGCCACTTTCGTTTCTCCTGTCGATGTCATGCTTCGCCTTCGGGTGCCGCATCGACGCCAGCCGCGATTATCCGCCGCCAGCGTAGCGCAGCGCTCATCTCACCTCAAACTGCATGGCGGCCAGCCGCGCGTAGAGGCCGCCGGCCGCGGCCAGCGCGTCGTGCGTGCCCTGCTCCACGATGCGGCCGTGGTCCAGCACGACGATCCGGTCGGCGTTCACCACGGTGGCCAGCCGGTGCGCGATGACCAGCGTGGTGCGGCCCTGCATCGCCTCTTCGAGCGCGGCCTGGACCGCGCGCTCGCTCTCGGCGTCGAGCGCGCTGGTGGCCTCGTCGAGCAGCAGCAGCGGCGGGTTGCGCAGCAGGGCCCGCGCGATCGCAATGCGCTGGCGCTGGCCGCCGGACAGCCGCACGCCCCGCTCGCCGAGGAAGGTGCGCCAGCGTTGCGGCAGGCGCTCCACGAACTCGTCGACCCGCGCGGCGCGCGCCGCAGCGATCACTTCCTCGTCGCTCGCGTCGAGCCGGCCGTAGCGGATGTTCTCCATCGCGTCGGCCGAGAACACGATGCTGTCCTGCGACACCAGGCCGATGGCCTCGCGCAGGTCGGCCGGATCGAGCCTGCGCAGGTCGATGCCGTCGAAGCGGATCGCGCCCGCCTGCGGGTCGTGGAAGCGCAGCAACAGCTGGAAGAGCGTCGTCTTGCCCGAGCCCGACGGCCCGACGATGGCGACGGTCTCGCCCGGCGCCACGCGCAGGCTCACCGCGTCGAGCGCGCGCTCGGCGGGCCGGGACGGATAGCTGAAGCCGACGCGGTCGAACTCGACGGCCGCCGCCGACACCGGCGCGCCTGCCGCCGCCGGCGTCTCGGCGCGGGCCGCCTTCCCGGATGCCCGGCGCGGCAGCCGGACCGGCTCGGCCGGCGCCGCGATCGCCGGCTGCGCCTCGATCAGCTCGAGCAGACGTTCGGTGGCGCCGGCCGCGCGCTGCACGTCGCCGAACACTTCGGCGATCGCGCCCGCCGAACCGCCCACGATCACCGCGTACAGGATGAACTGGGTCAGCAGGCCGGCGGTCATCCGCCCTTCGAGCACCGCGTGCGCGCCCATCCACAGCACGAAGACGATCGCGCCGAAGACCAGGACGATGGCCAGCGCGGTCAGCGCCGAGCGCGCCCGGATCCGGCGGATCGCGCTGCCGAATGCGGTCTCGGTCGAGGCGGCGAAGCGGCCCGACTCGAAGGCCTCGCGCGCGTAGGCCTGCACGATCTGGATCGCGTTCAGGGTCTCGCCGGCCAGCGCGCTGGCGTCGGCGATCCGGTCCTGGCTGTCGCGCGACAGGCGGCGCACCCGCCGGCCGAAGACCAGGATGGGCAGGACGACCACCACCAGCAGGCCCACGATCGCCGCGGCCAGCGCGGGGCTGGTGATGACCAGCATGGTCAGCGCGCCGGCGAACAGCAGCGCGTTGCGCAGGCCCAGCGAGACGCTGGTGCCCACCAGCGTCTGGATCAGCGTGGTGTCGCCGGTGAGCCGCGACAGGACCTCGCCGGTCTTCAGCGTCTCGAAGAAACGGGGGTCCTGGCGCAGCACCTGCCGGTAGACCGCGTTGCGGATGTCGGCGGTCACCCGCTCGCCGAGCCAGGACACGCAGTAGAAGCGCAGCGCGGTGCCCAGCGCCAGCACCACCGCCACCGCGAACAGTCCCAGGAAGGCGCGGTTCACGCCCGCGCCCGCGGCCGCCACGTCGGCGAAGCCCAGGTCGATCAGCTGGCGAAAGGCCAGGGGCAGGGCCAGCGTCGCGCCGGCCGCAACCAGCAAGGCCACCGCAGCCAGCGCCACGCGCGAGCGGTAGGGCGCCAGGAAAGGCCAGAGCGCGCGCAGCACCGCGAGCGAGCCGCGCGAAGCCTGCGACGTGCCGGCCTCGTTCACTCGAGCGCGCCTCGCGTGCCCTCGACGTGCAGCCGCCGATGCCAGTGCTTCACCCGCGCGGCAAGCCCGGCGTGGCCGGCCAGGTCGCCGAACACCGGCTCGAAGCCGAGCACCGCGTCGACGCGGCGATCGAGGACCGCGAGCGGGCCGGTGGCGAGCGAGTCGGCGGCGAACGCAGCGTCCAGCCTCTGGGCGAGCGCGGCGGCCAGCGGATCGTCGATCGTCCACGCTTCGCCGCCTTCACCCCGGCCGCCCAGGAAGCGGATCCACCCGGCGATCGCCACGGCCAGCGCATCGGGCACCGCGCCTTGCGCGAGCGCCGCGCGCGCCGCGGGCAGCCAGCGCATCGGGATCTTCTGCGAGCCGTCGATCGCGATCTGCCGCAGCCGGTGGCCCAGCGCCGGATTGCCGAAACGCGCAAGCAGGGCGCGACAGTAGCCGGGCACCGCGTCGCGGACCTCGGCCGGCAGACCGGGCGCGAGATCCTCGCGCCACATCCGTTCGACGAAGCCGCGCAGCGCCGGATCGGCGATCGCTCGGTCCACCGTGTCGAGCCCCGCCGGCACGCCCAGATAGGCCAGCGCCGAATGGGCGGCGTTCAGAAGACGCAGCTTCATCGCCTCGAAGGGCGCCACGTCGCGCACGAACGCCACGCCGTCGCGCGCCCAGTCGGGGCGGCCCGCGGCGAATCGGTCCTCGATCACCCACTGCGTGAAGGGCTCGGTGGCCACCGGGCAGGCATCGGCAAGCCCGGTCAGGGCCAGCGCCTCGTCGATGTCGGCCTGGCCGGTGGCAGGCACGATCCGGTCGACCATCGTGTTCGGGCATTCGATGCGCTCGGCCACGAAGCCGGCCAGCGCCCGGTCGCCGCGGCGCGCGGCAGCTTGCGCCAGCACCTCGCGCAGCGTGTCGCCATTGCCCGACAGGTTGTCGCAGGACAGCAAGGTGAGGGGGCCCGCCCGCGCCGCGATCCGCGCGGCGAGACCGTCGAGGAGCAACGCAATCGCGCCACCCACGCCGTCGGCATAGCCCTTCTCGGTGATCGTGAGCGTGACGATCCGCACCGCCGGGTCGGCCAGGCGGGCCGTCGCGCGCTTCGGCTCGGCCGCGAAGGCGATGGCCTCGCGCAGCGCGCCGATCACGCGCGCCCGGGTGCCGGAAACGGCGTCGCCCTCGCCCGCGCCGCGCACCAGCAACGTGTAGAGCCCGTCCTGCGCGTTCAGCCGGTCGACGATGTCGCGGCTGCGCAGGTTGATGCCGCAGATCGCCCAGTCGCGCTCGCCTGCGGCCAGCGCGTCGTCGGCGTAAACCGCCTGGTGCGCGCGATGGAAATTGCCGATGCCCAGGTGGACGATGCCGACGCGGACCTCGCGCGGGTCGTAGCGCGGCCGCACCGGACCCTTCAACGCTTCACCCCGAGATCCGGCACCAGGCGCTGCGCGGGATCCGCCCAGCGCGCATTGGGGACGAGCGGATACCAGCCCGGCCGGCCCGGATCGCGATCGTAGGCGTAGCCGCCCAGCTCCAGGAACAGCTCGTGGTAACGGCGGACCTTGTCGCGGTCCAGCCTCACGCCCAGCCCCGGCCCCTCGGGCACAGCGATCGCGCCATCGCGGTAGCGCATCGGGCCGCCGACGATCACGTCGTCCAGCAGGTGATGATAGTGCGCGTCGGCAGCGTAGGAGAGGTTGGGCACCACCGCGCCCATGTGCAGCATGGTGGCCAACTGCACGCCGAGCTCGCCCGACGAGTGCACCGCCACGCCGAGACCGAAGGTCTCGCAGATGCCCGCCGCCTTGATGCAGGGCCGGATGCCGCCCCAGAAGGTGGTGTCGAGCAGGATCACGTCGACCGCGCGCTGCGCCACGTTGGCCGCCAGCTGCTCGAAGTTGATCACCACGGTGTTGGTCGCGGTCGGGATGCGCACGAACTCGCGCAGCCGCGAGAGCTGCGGCATGCCCCAGACCGGATCCTCGTAGTAGTCGTTGTTCAGGCCCTCGATGGCGCGGCCGAACTCGATCGCGTCGCCCAGCGACAGCGCGCTGTTCGGGTCGTAGCGCAGCCGGTCGCCGCCCACCGCGTCGGCCAGCGCCCGGTAGCACTCGAGCTCGTGGCGCGGCGGGTACACGCCGCCCTTGAGCTTGTGCGAGGTGAAGCCGTGGCTCGCCTTCAGGACGCGCGCCTGGGCGGCGAGCTGCTCCGGGGTGCGCACCTCGTGGCGCCCGTCCGCGTCGCCGTAGCGGAAGAACAGGTAGCTCGCGAAGGGAATTTCGTCGCGGATGCGCCCGCCCAGCAGCTCGGAGACGGACACGCCGAGCTTCTGGCCCATGATGTCCAGGCAGGCGAACTCCAGTGCGGCGTGGATCTGCGTGCGGTTGTTGTAGAGGCTCGCCGTGGGGTTGCAGATCGCGAAGCGCATGGCCTCGAGCCGGAAGGGATCATGCCCCTTCAGGTAGCCGATCAGCCCTTCGACCGCCGCGGTGGCGCTCTCGCCTCCGCCGCCGAACTCGCCCAGCCCGACCAGGCCGTCGTCGGTCTCGACCTCGACCAGCGTGCGCACGAAACGCCCCCAGTGCGCCCCGTTGCTGTGAAGCAGGGGCGCCTCGAGCGGCACCGTGACCGGCGTGGCGCGGATCGCCACGATGCGACTGGCTTTCAATCCTCGCCCCCTGCTCGAGCCTCGTCTCGCGCGGCGACCGCCTCGCGGCTGGAATGGCCGGCCGGCAGCCCCTCGCCGGGACGACCGGAGTCGTCGAAGTAATCGGCGTGCTTCTCGGCGATCGCGCCGAGCACGTCCATGACCGTGCCCAGGTGGGCCCGCATCGCCTCGGCCGCACCCTTCGCGTCGCCGGCGATCACGCGCTCGGCGATCGCCCGGTGCTCGAGCACGGTCTCGCGAGGCCGGCCCGGCCGGGTGAGGCCAAGGTGGCGGATGCGGTCGAGCTGGGCCTTCGCCTCCTGGATGACGTCCCAGGCGTAGGCATGGCCCGCGAAACGGGCAAGCATCGCGTGCATGGACTCGTCGGCCCGGAAATGGGCCTCGCGATCGCCGCCGCGCTGCGCCAGCTCGAGCTCGCGCAGGTTGCGCACCAGCTCGGCGCGCTGGGCGTCGTCGATCCGCTCGGCGGCCAGCTCCACGATCCGGCACTCGAGCGTCTCGCGAACGAAGTGGGCATCGCGCACCGCCTGCATGTCGATCCGCGCCACGTAGGTCCCCACCTGGGGCACGACGTCGAGAAAGCCGTCCTCGGCCAGCCGCTTGAAGGCTTCGCGCACCGGCGTGCGGCTCACGCCGTAATGCTCGGCGATCCGGGCCTCGGACAGCCACGCCCCCGGCTTCAGCGCGATCGAGACGATCTGGCTGCGCAGGTCGGAATAGATCTGCGGAACCGCAACGCGACTGCGGCGCGGCGCGCTGGCTTGGCCCGCGTTGTGGCCCGGGTTGTTGCCCGAAAGGGTGGACATGGCGAACTAGTATACTAGTCCACAAGACGCGTGCTAGGATCGCCGACGCACCAAGCGGAACCGCAATTCGAATACCCCGGGGGAGAAACCAGCAATGCTCGAGTGCAAAGTCCACGGCGCCGAAGACCTGCGCATCATCGATTCGCCGATGCCCTCGCCGGCCGCCGGCGAGGTGCTGGTCAAGCTCGGCGCCGCCGGCATCTGCGGGTCGGACCTGCACTACTACCTGCACGGCCGCGTCGGCAATTTCGTGATCCGCGAGCCGCTCACCCCGGGCCACGAGGCCTCGGGCATCGTGGCGGCGGTCGGCGCCGGCGTCACCCGCGTCGAGGAAGGCGACCGCATCGCGATCAATCCCTCCAGCCCCTGCGGCAAGTGCCCCGCCTGCCGAGAGGGCCGCGAGAACCTCTGCCACAACGTGCGCTTCCTGGGCAGCGCCAGCGTGTTCCCCCACATGCAGGGAATGTTCCGCGAGTACTTCACGATGCCCGAGTCGCAGTGCGTGAAGGTCACCAACGACGCCGTCTCGCTGGGCGAGATCGCCATGTCCGAGCCGCTGTCGGTGGCGCTGCACTCGGCCAACCGGGCCGGCAACCTGCTCGGCAAGTCGGTGCTGATCACGGGCAGCGGCACCATCGGCTGCATGCAGGTCATCGCCTGCCGGCTGGCTGGCGCCTCGCGGATCGCGATCACCGACGTGGTCGACCATCCGCTGTCGGTGGCCCGGCAGGTCGGCGCCGACCAGGCCCTCCGCGTCGACCAGCTGCCCGCCGGCACCACGGTGGCCGCGGCGGCGGGCGGCGAGTTCGACGTGGCCTTCGAGGTGTCCGGGGCGCCGCAGGCGCTGGGCGCCTGCCTCGAGTCGGTGCGCCGTGGCGGCGTGGTCGTGCAGGTCGGCACGCTGCCCGCAGAGGGCATCCATCTTCACGCCAACCTTGTCATGTCGCGCGAGATCGACCTGCGCGGCTCGTTCAGGTTCGGCAACGTGTTCGAGCTCGCCGTCGCCGCGATCACCTCGCGGCGCGTCGACGTGCGTCCGGTGATCAGCGGCGAGTGGCCCCTGCAGAAGGCCGCCGAAGCGATCCAGACCGCGCGCGACAAGACGCGCAGCATGAAAGTGCAGCTGGTCGCTGCATGAGGACGCGCGCCCCGGCGCGCGCCCCGGTTTCGCGGCGACCCTGCCGCTTTCATCGCAACAACCCGTTCCAACAGGAGGAGTCATGAAACTCATCGCAACCGTGGTGGCCGTCGCCGCCGCCTTCGGCATCGCGGGCCCCGCCGCCGCGCAGACCAAGCTCAAGTGGGCGCACGTCTACGAGACTTCCGAGCCGTACCACACGGAATCGTTGTGGGCCGCCGAGGAGATCAAGAAGCGCACCAACGGCAAGTTCGAGATCCAGGTCTTCCCCGCCTCGTCGCTGGGCAAGGAGACCGACATCAACCAGGGCCTGCAGCTGGGCACCGTGGACATGATCATCTCGGGCCTGTCCTTCGCCGCGCGCAGCTTCCCGCGCATCGGCGTGGGCTACTACCCGTTCACCTTCCGTGACGCCGATCACCAGTACAAGTGGTCGATGAGCCCGGCCTTCCGCGAGCTGGCCGACGGCTACAAGGCCAAGACCGGCGTGCACATCACCGCGCTCACCTACTACGGCGCCCGCCACACCACGTCGAACCGGCCGATCAAGCACTGCGCGGACATGAAAGGCCTCAAGATCCGCGTGCCCGACGTGCCGGCCTACATGGCCATGCCGCGCGCCTGCGGAGCGAATCCCACCCCGATCGCCTTCGCCGAGGTCTACCTGGCTCTCCAGAACGGCACGGTCGAGGCGCAGGAGAACCCGCTGCCGACCATCGAGGCCAAGAAGTTCTACGAGGTCCAGAAGCACATAATCCTGACCGGCCACATCATCGACGGCGTGGCCACCCAGATCGCTCCGCACGTCTGGAACAAGCTGACCGACGAGGAGAAGAAGATCTTCACCGAGGTCACCCAGGAAGCGGCCCGCCGCGGCACCAAGATCGTCGAGCAGCGCGAGGCGGCCCTGGCCGAAGAGTTCAAGAAGCGCGGCCTGACCGTCACCGAAGTCGATCGCGGCGAGTTCCAGAAAGCGGTGCTGGACAAGGTGCCGATGGAGTCGATGGGCTACGTCAAGAAGGACTGGGACGCGATCCAGGCCCTGAAGTAATCGCCCCTGGGGCCGCGCCGGCGCGTCGCCGGGCGCGGCCCTTTCTTTTCTCCAACGACGCGGAACATCCCGATGACCCAGACAGCAGCAGGGCACGAGGCCCGGCAGTTCGACGACGCCGGCCTGCATGCCGAAGACGAGCCGATCGATCTTTCCGTCTACAAATGGGAAGACTGGTTGACGCTTGCGATCTTCTGGCTGCTCGCCTTCACCGTCTTCTACCAGTTCTTCACCCGCTACGTGCTCGACGACTCGGCCGCCTGGACCGAAGAGATCGCGCGCTACCTGCTCATCGTGATCACCTTCCTCGGCGGCTCGATGGCCGTGCGCAGGAACACGCACATCCACGTCGAGTTCCTTTACCGATACCTTCCCGCGCCGGCCGGCCGCGCAATGTCGACGATGGTCGACCTCGTCAGGCTCGGCTTCCTCGGCTACGCGACCTGGCTGTCGATCGACCTGGTGCCGCGCATGCACAACCTGGGCATGACGGTGGTCGACCTGCCGATGAGCTATGTCTACGGCTTCGTCGCCGCCGGCTTCGCGATGATGACCTTCCGTGCCCTCCTGGTCACGATCCATCACTGGAAGCAAGGCTGGAGCTCGCTGGAGCGCCCGGGCGAAGCGGACTGAGTCGAGCGGAAACACGAAAACATGAACGCCCTCTTTTTCGGAACCTTCCTGGCGGCGATGACCACCGGCGTGCCGATCGCGATCGCGATGGCGCTGGGCTCGCTCGTCTACATCTGGCTGAGCGGATCGATCCCGCCGATCACGGTGGTGCACCGGATGGTCGGCGGCGTGGACAGCTTCCCGCTGCTGGCCGTGCCCTTCTTCATCTTCGCCGGCAACCTGATGAACTCGGCCGGCATCACGAACCGCATCTTCGGCTTCGCGCTCAAGCTGGTGGGCTGGATGAAAGGCGGCCTCGGCCATGTCAACATCGTCGGTTCGGTCGTCTTCGCCGGAATGTCCGGCACCGCCGTGGCGGATGCCGGCGGTCTGGGCACGATCGAGATCAAGGCGATGAAGGACCATGGCTACCCGGTCGAGTTCGCGGTCGGAATCACCGCGGCCTCGTCGACGCTGGGCCCGATCATCCCCCCCTCGCTGCCGATGGTGATCTACGGCGTGCAGGCGAACGCGTCGATCGGCAAGCTGTTCGCGGGCGGCTTCATTCCCGGCGTGGTCATGGCGCTGCTGATGATGCTGATGGTGGGGTACTACGCGCACGTCCGGAAGTACGGCGCCGACTACCCCTTCACCTGGCGCGGCATGTCCAGCGGGCTCGGCGAGCTGATCGTCGTGGGCATCACGTCGGTCGTTCTGTTCCAGCTCTGGGGCGACAAGGAGCTCGGGGGTCTGATGAAGTTCGGCGCGCCGCTGGCCGCGATCCTGATCATCGACAAGGTGTTCAAGTTCGACGCCCTGATGGCCCTGCTCACCCCTGTCATCCTGATCGGCGGCATGGCCTCTGGCCTGTTCACCCCGACAGAGGCGGCGGTGGCCGCGGTGTTCTGGGCGCTGTTCCTCGGCTTCGTCTGGTACCGGACGCTGACTTTCCGGATGCTGATGAAGATCTCGATGGACACGATCGAGACCACGGCCACGGTCCTGTTCATCGTCGCTGCTGCGTCGATCTTCGCCTGGGTCCTGACCACCACCCAGATGACCGAAGCAGTCGCCCAGTGGGTGCTGTCGATCAGCTCGGAGCCCTGGATCTTCCTGCTGCTGGCCAACATCTTCCTGCTGTTCGTCGGCTGCTTCATGGAGACGATCGCCGCGATCACGATCCTCGTGCCGGTGTTCATGCCCATCCTGGCCCAGCTCGGCATCGACCCGATCCACTTCGGCCTGATCATGGTGCTGAACCTGATGATCGGACTGATCACGCCACCGGTGGGGATCGTCATCTTCGTGCTGTCGAAGATATCGGGGCTCTCTTTCGAGAAGACCCTGGCCGCGATCGTGCCGTGGATGGTCCCGCTGCTCATCACGCTGCTGCTGATCACCTACATCCCGGAGCTGGTGCTGTGGCTGCCGAACATCCTGTACCCGGAATGAACCCGGGCGATCCGAACCCGCGCAAGGGAATTCACTCATGAGCAGGATCAGCCGCATCGAGATCTGGCAGGTGAACCTGCCGCCCAAGGTGCCGCGCTCCGACGCGATCCAGTCCTTCGTCACGCAGGAGACGCCGATGCTGCGCGTCACCTGCGACGATGGCGCGCAGGGCACCGGCTACACCTACACGATCGGCACCGGCGGCTCGTCGGTCGTGGCGCTGCTGGCCGATCACCTGGCGCCCCGGCTGCTCGGCCGCGAGGCCGACGACATCGAGGCGATCTGGAAGGATCTGTTCTTCCATACCCACGCCACCGCGGTCGGCGCGATCACCGCGCTGGCGCTGGCGGCGGTCGACACCGCGCTGTGGGACCTGCGCTGCCGGCGACTCGGGCTGCCGCTGTGGAAGCTCGCGGGCGGCGCGCAGCCCCGGGTGCCGGTCTACAGCACCGAGGGCGGCTGGCTGCAGTTGCCCGTCGAGACCCTGGTCGCGGAGTCGGTCGCCGCGAAGCAGGCCGGCTTCCGCGGCGTCAAGATCAAGGTCGGCAAGCCGCACGTCAGCGAAGACGTCGCGCGGCTGCGCGCGGTGCGCGAGGCGGTCGGCCCCGGCTTCGAGATCATGGTCGACGCCAACCAGGCCTTCACCGTGGGCGAGGCGATCCGGCGCGCGCGCCACTACGAGCCGCTGGACCTGGCATGGTTCGAGGAGCCGCTGCCCGCGGAGGACCTCGGCGGCCACGTGCGGCTGGCGGCATCGACCTCGCTGCCGGTGGCGGTCGGCGAGTCCATCTACTCGCTGCAGCACTTCCGGGAGTACCTGCAGCGCGAAGCCTGCTCGATCGTGCAGGCCGACGTGGCCCGCATCGGCGGCATCACGCCCTGGCTCAAGACGGCCCACCTGGCGGAGAGCTTCAACCTGCCTATCTGCCCGCACTTCCTGATGGAGCTGCACGTGTCGCTGTGCGCGGCAGTGCCCAACGCGGCCTGGGTCGAGTACATCCCGCAGCTCGACGGCATCACCACCTCGCGCATCGCGATCCAGGACGGCTACGCGATCCCGCCCGACGCACCCGGCATCGGCATCGACTGGGACTGGCCGGCCATCGAGCGCAGCGCCGTGGCCCGCCACGACATCCGGATCTGAGGCCATGCGCGGCATCTGGCCGATCCTCTTCGCCTGCTTCGACGCCGACGATCGGCTCGACCGCGAGGCCATGCGCCGGCAGGTGCATGCAGCGCTCGCCTGGGGCGCGCCGGGCATCGCGGTGCTGGGCGTGGCCACCGAGGTCGGCAAGCTGTCGGTCGACGAGCGCCGCAGCGTCATCCGCTGGGCCGCGGAAGACATCGCCGGCCGCGCGCCCCTGGCGGTGACGATCGCCGGCGAGACCGTGGCCGCCCAGCGCGAGCTGGCCGATTACGCGGTCTCGCAGGGCGCGGCCTTCCTGATCCTGCAGCCGCCGCCCGCCGCGGCCCGCGGCGAGCTCGATGCCGCCGGCTGCGAGCGCTTCTTCGCCGAAGTCATGCGCGGGCAGCCGGTGCCGGTGGGCATCCAGAATGCGCCCGAGTACCTGGGCTTCGGCCTGTCGCCCGAGGCGATCGTGCGGCTGGCAGAGCAACGGCCCGAGTTCCGCATCCTCAAGGGCGAAGCGTCGAGCGTGATCATCGAGCGCACGATCGCGGCGGTCGGCGGCCGCCTGCAGGTCCTCAACGGCCGCGGCGGCCTGGAGCTGCTCGAGAACCTCGAAGCCGGCTGCAGCGGGATGATCGTCGCCCCCGACAACGCCGACCACCAGCACGCCATCCACTCGGCGCTCGCCGAAGGGCGCCCGGACGAAGCGCGGCAGCGCTACGAGCGCCTGCTGCCGGCCATCGTGTTCGCGATGCAGTCGCTGGACACGCTGATCTGCTACGGCAAGCGGATCGCGGCCTGGCGCATGGGCTTCGAGGTGCTGCACGACCGGGCGCCCGCCCTGCTTCCCACCGAATTCGGCCTGCGCATGGCTCGCGAGCATGCGCAGCGACTGGGCCCGCTGCCCGTGCCTGCCGGAATGCCGGAGGCAGCCCCGGCGGCGAGACCCGCCCACGATCCGTCCGGCGCGCGCCGCGCCAACTGAACATCCAGGAGTCCACCATGTCCAATGTCGTTTCCCTCGTGCGCCGACCCACGCTGCGCCTGAGCCCCGCCGACGACGTCGTCATCGCGGCCAAGCCGCTGTCGGCGGGCACGGTCGTCGAGGCCGAAGGCGTCACCTGCGCCGATGCGATTCCCGCCGGGCACAAGCTCGCGGTGCGCGCGGTCGCCAAGGGCCAACCGGTGCGCCGCTACGGCCAGATCATCGGCTTCGCCACCGCGGACATCGCGCCCGGGCAGCACGTGCACACGCACAACCTGGCCTTCGAGACCTTCGAGCGCGACTACGCGGTCGGCGTCGACGTGAAGCCGGTGGAGAAGCCCGCCGAGCAGGCCACCTTCATGGGCATCGTGCGGGCAGACGGCCGGGTGGCCACCCGCAACTACATCGGCGTGATCTCCACGGTGAACTGCTCGGCCTCGGTGTCGAAGTTCGTGGCCCAGCACTTCACGCCCGAGGTGCTGGCCGAGTTCCCCAACGTGGACGGCGTGGTGCCGATCACGCACTCGTCGGGCTGCGGCATGGACACCGGCGGCGCCGGCATGGACATCCTGCGCCGCACGATCGCCGGATACGGCCGGCATCCGAACTTCGCCGGCGTGGTCCTGATCGGCCTGGGCTGCGAGGCCAACCAGATGGACGCGCTCTTCCAGGCGCAGCAGATGAAGGAGACCGAGCAGCTCAAGGCCTTCGTCATGCAGACCAGCGGGGGCACGCGAAAGACGGTCGAGGCCGCGATCGCGGCGGTGAAGGCCATGCTGCCCAAGGCCAACGACATCCGGCGCGAACGGGTGCCGGCCAGCCACATCACGATCGGCCTGCAGTGCGGCGGCTCCGACGGCTATTCGGGCATCACCGCCAACCCTGCGCTGGGCGCGGCATGCGACATCCTGGTCGCGCACGGCGGCACCGTGATCCTGTCCGAGACGCCCGAGGTCTACGGTGCCGAGCACCTGCTGACCCGCCGCGCGGTCTCGCAGGAAGTGGCCGACAAGCTGATCCGACGTATCAAGTGGTGGGAGGACTACACCGCCCGCAACCACGGCAGCATGGACAACAACCCGTCGCCGGGCAACAAGGCCGGCGGCCTGACCACCATCCTCGAGAAGTCGCTGGGTGCGGTCGCCAAGGGCGGCACCACCAACCTGGTCGACGTCTTCGAGTACGCAGAGCCGGTCACCACCAAGGGCTTCGTCTTCATGGACACCCCGGGTTACGACCCGGTGTCGATCACCGGGCAGGTGGCGGGGGGCGCGAACATGGTCGTGTTCACGACAGGTCGCGGCTCCTGCTACGGGTGCAAGCCCTCCCCGTCGATCAAGCTGGCCACCAACACGCCGATGTACGAGCGGATGGTCGAGGACATGGACATCAACTGCGGCGCGATCGTCGACGGCGGCAGCAGCGTGCAGGAGAAGGGCCGCGAGATCTTCGAGATGGTGCTGCGCGTGGCCAGCGGCGAGCGCAGCAAGAGCGAGGTGCTGGGCATCGGCAGCGAGGAGTTCATCCCGTGGTCGATCGGCGCGGTGATGTGAGCTTCGGCGAGACCTTCACACGCCACTGCGGCGCCACGACCTCGCGTCCATGATCCTCCTTACCAGCGACACCGAGACGAAGCCCACCGCCGCGATGCGCGCCGCGATCGCGGCGGCCGAGGTCGGCGACGAGCAGAAGCACGAGGACCCCACCGTGCTGCGGCTCACCGGCCGGGTGGCTGACCTGCTCGGCAAGGAAGCCGCGCTCTTCGTGCCGAGCGGCACGATGTGCAACGTGATCGCGGTGCGCGCGCACACCCAGCACGGCGAGGTGCTGCTCGCCGAGCGCGACTCGCACGTGCTGCGCGCCGAGGGCGGCGGCGCCGGGATGGTCTCGGGCGTGATGACCGAGCCGCTCGAGAGCGAACGCGGCGCGTTCGCCCCCGCCACGCTCGACGCGGCCCTCGACCGGATCGGCGCCCTGCCCTCGCCCTACGGCCCGCGCCCGCGCCTGCTGTGCCTGGAGAACACGCACAACTTCGGCGGCGGCACCGTCTGGCCGCAGGACCGGCTCGACGCGGTCTGCGAGACCGCCCACGCGCGCGGCCTGAAGGTCCACCTCGACGGCGCCCGCCTGATGAACGCGGCGGTCGCGAGCGGCCTGTCCGCACGGCGGATCTGCGAGAAGGTGGACACCGTCTGGCTGGACTTCACCAAGGGCCTGGGCGCGCCGATCGGCGCGGTGCTCGCCGGCAGCCGGGAGTTCATCGCCGAGGCACGGCGACTGCGCCAGATGGTCGGCGGCGCGATGCGCCAGGCCGGCATCGCAGCGGCAGCCTGCCTGCACGCGCTCGATCACCACGTCGAGCGCCTGGCCGAGGATCACGACAACGCCAGGCGGTTCGCCGAAGGCCTGCAGGCAATCCCCGGCATCCGGCTGGTCCACGGCCTGCCCGAGACCAACATCGTGTTCTTCGATCCGCGCGCGGCCGGATGGACGGCGGCCGACTTCGCGAAAGCGGCCGCATCACGTGGCGTGAAGCTGGTGCCGGTGGCGGGCATGATCCGCGCGGTCACGCACCTGGACGTGTCGCGGGCGCAGATCGACGAGGCGCTCGCGGCGATTCGGGCGATGATGGGGCGCGGGTAGTTATTCGTCCTGCGCCCGGTCCAGCGAGGACTTCCGACTCTGCGTGGACACGGGCTGCGCCCCTCGCCTGCGGCGAGGGGTTCCCGCGTCTGCCTCGCAAATTCGCACCCGCCTCGTAGGGGCTTCGCCCCGACGAGCGGGTCCCGCGAATTTGCTTTCGGCAGCCCGCGGCTTGCCCTAAGGTCCACGCAGAGTCGGAAGTCCTCGCTGGACCTGGAGGTTGGCGCAGCACGAGGCTTATCGTTCGGCACTCGCACGGCCTGCGACCCTCGCGCGCCGTGCGGCCCGATCGCATCGTGCAGACCGATCGCGTCGCGCAGGCCGATCGTCGTCGCCCGTCACATCCTTCCGCCGAACTCCCGCACGCGCCCGTAGTTCGGGGCCATCGGCCGGACGAGCCGACGCCCGACGCTGGCCAGGGCTCGGCGAGCGGGCCCATGCTGCGGGGCGGACATTGCGGGCAAGCGGCGGGCTACCGTAGGAGCCGGCGATCAGGGAGGGCGCCGCCCGCGTCCGTCCCGCAGCATGGGCCCGCTCGCCGAGCCCCCGCGCCACCGCAACCAGAGGCTCACCCGCCCGAAGGCCCGAGCATCCGATCCGCCCGCACCCACGCGTCGAACTGCTCGCCGCTCACGTACCCAAGCGCCAGCGCCGCCTCGCGCAGCGAGCTTCCTTCGCGATGCGCCTTCTTGGCGATCTCGGCGGCGCGGTCGTAGCCGATGTGGGGAGCCAGCGCGGTGACCAGCATCAGAGAGCGTTCGACCAGGCTCGCGATGCGTTCGCGATCGGGCTCGATGCCGCGGGCGCAATGGCGTCCGAACGAGGCCATCGCGTCGGACAGCAGGCGCAGGCTCTGCAGCAGGTCGTGCGCGATCAGCGGCTGGTAGACGTTCAGTTCGAACTGGCCCGAGGCTGCCCCGATTCCCAGCGCGACGTCGTTGCCGATCACCTGCGCGCAGGCCATCGTCATGGCCTCGCACTGGGTGGGGTTGACCTTGCCCGGCATGATCGAGCTGCCCGGCTCGTTCTCGGGAATCCGGATCTCGGCCAGGCCCGCGCGGGGGCCGCTGGCCAGCCAGCGCACGTCGTTGGCGATCTTGGTCAGCGCCAGCGCCAGCGTTCGCAGCGCGCCGTGCAGCGCGGCGACCGGCTCGTGACCGGCCAGGGCGGCGAAGCGATTCGGCGCCGGCGCGAAGTCGATGCCGCTGCGTGCGGCCAGCAGCGCGCACACCCTCGCGCCGAAGTCCGGGTGCGTGTTCAGGCCGGTGCCCACCGCGGTGCCGCCGATCGCCAGGCGAGCCAGCGCCGGCAGGCTCGCGTCGATCGACGCCCGCGCCCGGTCGAGCTGGCCGACCCAGCCCGAGATCTCCTGCCCCAGGGTGAGCGGCGTGGCGTCCTGCAGGTGGGTGCGCCCGATCTTCACGATGCCGGCGAAGGCCTGCGCCTTCTCTTGCAGGGTCGCGCGCAGCGCGTCGAATGCCGGCAGCACGCGCGCCCTGACCGCGACCGCCGCAGCCAGGTGGATCGCGGTGGGCATCACGTCGTTCGAGGACTGGCCGCGATTGACCTCGTCGTTCGGGTGCACCAGGCGGCCCTCGCCGCGGGCGCCCCCGAGCAGCTCGGAGGCGCGGTTGGCGAGCACCTCGTTCATGTTCATGTTGGTCTGCGTGCCGGACCCGGTCTGCCAGACCGAGAGCGGGAACTCGGCATCGTGCGCCCCGGCCAGCACCTCGTCGGCCGCGGCGACGATCGCCTGGGCCTTGGCGGCGTCGAGCAGGCCGAACGCTCCGTTGGCCTGCGCTGCGGCGCGCTTGACCTCGGCCAGCGCCCGCAACACTTCCACCGGCATGCGCTCGGTCGAGATCGCGAAGTGCTGCAGCGAGCGCTGCGTCTGCGCGCCCCAGAGTCTGGCCGCCGGCACCTCTATCGTGCCGAAGGCATCGCGTTCGATCCTGGTGTCGTTCATGGCGCCCTCCTTCGGGTCAAGCCTACGCCCTGCAGGGCAGAAAACACCACCGTCCGAGGAAGGAATGCGGGAAAGCCGGGCGGCCATTTGCTACGCTCGCGAGCAGTGCCGGCACGCCTCTCCCAGGATTCCCGGCATCGCCCGGTTCGCACGGCCACAGGCCGGCACCCAGCCCCCCGCATCGAACACGCACAAGAACGGAGTTCCGCAATGAGCTTTCCCCGTCGCCAGTTCCTCCGCGTCGGCCTCGGCCTGACCGCTGCCTCGTCGCTTCCCATCGTCGCCGGCTGCGCGGGCCTGTCGGGCGCCGCGCCTTCCGGGACCCGGGTGTCGGAGGGCGTCTATCGCACTCGCGTCGGTTCCGCGACCGTCACCGCGATCGCCGATGGCGTCGCGGTCCGCCCGCTGGCCGACGGCTTCGTGCGCAACGCATCACTGGCGCAAGTCCAGCAGGCGCTGAGCGAGGCGAACCTGCCGACCGACAAGGTGACCCTCTCGTTCACCGCCTTCGTCGTGGAGCTCGACGGCAAGCGCGTGCTGATCGATGCCGGCAACGGCCAGTTCGGCGCCCCCACCAGCGGCCAGGTCCTGTCCAACCTGAAGTCGGCCGGCTTCGCGCCCGAGTCGATCGATCACATCGTGATCTCGCACTTCCACGGCGACCACATCAACGGTCTGCGGGGCAAGGACGGCCAGCTGGTCTATCCGAAGGCGAAGATCCACGTGCCGGCGCCCGAGTGGGACTTCTGGATGAGCGACGCCAACATGGCCAAGGCGTCCGAGGCGATGAAGGGCGCGTTCCAGGCGCCGCGCCGGGTGTTCGGCCCGATCGCTTCGCAGCTGAACCGGTTCAAGCCCGGCGCCGAACTGCTGCCGGGCCTGGTGTCGATGGAAGCCTTCGGCCATACGCCCGGGCATACGGCCTTCGCGCTCATGTCGGGCGACCGGACCTGGGTCTTCCTCGCCGACTTCGCGAACATTCCGCAACTGTTCTTGCGCAACCCGGACTGGGCGGTGGCCTTCGACATGGATGCCGAGAAGGCGCGCCAGACCCGGCGACGCCTGCTCGAGCAGGCAATCGCGCAGGACTGGCTGATCTCGGGTTACCACATGCCCTTCCCGGCGATCGGGCGCATCGCCCGGCGCGGCGCCGGCTACGACTTCGTTCCGCTTGGCTGAGCGCCTCGCCGCCGATGGCCTGGTGCTGCTGCACCTGGCCTTCATCGTCTTCGTGGCGCTGGGCGGCTTGCTGGCCGCCTGGCGGCCGCGCCTGGCCTGGCTGCACCTGCCGGCCGCGGCCTGGGGCGCATGGATCGAGGCCGCCGGCGCGACCTGCCCGCTCACGCCGTGGGAGAATCGCCTGCGCCGGGCCGCGGGAGAGTCCGGCTACCCGGGCGGCTTCGTCGAGCACTACCTGATCCCGCTGGTCTATCCTCCCGGGTTGGACAGCGCACAGCAACGCTGGCTCGCGCTGGGCGTCGTGCTGCTGAACCTGGCAGTCTATTTCGGCGCGGTGCTGCCGGCGGTCCATCGCAAGCGGAAACGCCCAGGGACACGCTGAGGAGAAAGCCGAGGCACCGATGGAATTCCGGCTCGTCTACGAAGGCCCGCTGCTCGCGCAGGGCGCGAAGGCCGCGCACAAGTGGGAGATCCGCCGCGCGCTGCATCCGCAACTCGCGCGGCTCTGGCAGGAAAAGCCGCTGGTTGCGGCGGCCTCGCGCCTGCTCGACGCCTCGCCGCAGCGCACCCCCGAATCGATCGTCGTCGAGCGAGACGGGCTGCTGTTCGCACCGCTGGTCTCGCCGAGGCTCAACCTCTACGCCGAGATCTCGGTGCTGCTGATGCGCCAGCAGGTGCACGGCACGGTCTTCTCCGAAGGGGGCGACATCGACAATCGCCTCAAGACGCTGCTCGATGCGCTGCGCCTGCCCCGCGGCCCGAACGAGGGCCGGGCGGTCGACTCGCGAAGCGACGATCCCGAGCCCTTCTTCTGCCTGATGGAAGACGACGCGCTGATCACCAAGGTATCGGTCGAGACCGCGCAACTGCTGCGGCCGGCCCCGCCCGATCACGTGCTGGCGATCATCGGCGTTCACGTCAAGAAGACCATGCTCACCTACGCGAACATGGCGCTGTGAGCCGGCAGCGGGCGGTCGGCGGCACGAACCGGCGCCGGTCGGCGCGCCCGCGGCGCACGATCAGCTGACGACCGGCAGCGCCTCGACGTCGTAGGCGTGGACGAGCCTGCGGCCCAGCACCGGATCCTCGAGCTCCATCTCGAATCGGCTGCCCGGGCGCACGCCCCCGATCGAGTTCAGCGTGCCGCAGAACATCAGGGTGCCCGGCGGCAGGCTCGCCTGACCGGTGCAGCGCTGCATCAGGTCCTGGGGGCTGCGGATGGCCGCGGCGGCGCCTTCCTGGTACAGCACGCGCTTGCCGTCGATGGTGGCCCACGCGCGCAGGACCAGCCGGTCCCAGTGCGGCGCCACCTCGTCGAAACGCCACAGCCGCGTGCCCAGCACCTTCGAGCACAGCTGCTTGGACAGCGCCACGCCCATCGCCTCGGCCTTGCGGTCGGTGTGGTCGGAGCCCAGCGTGACCCACAGGCCATCGGCCAGCGACACCAGCACCGGCTCGACCTCGCCCGAAGTGTCGGGCCCCAGCACCTGCAGGTGCTCGACCTGCGCGAGCTGGGTCACGCCGAGGCGATAGAAGAGCGGGTAGGTGGACGGGCCGGGAATGCCCAGCGCCCCGAGCTCCTCGATGTGGTGCTGGACGGCGGCGGCGTCGCGGGCGGTCCAGCCTGCCACGATCAGCTGGTCGATCTGAACCGCGATGCGATCGCGGCGGTCCTGCCAGGTACGTTCGAAGGTCAGCAAGGTCTCAACTCCAGGAAAATGCGGGCGGTGCCTGACAGCTCAGCCAAAGAGGCCGGGCAGCCACAGCGCGAGGCCCGGGAAGAAGGCGAGCAGCGCGATCATCACCAGCATGGCCACCACGAAAGGCACCGAGCCCGCGATCACGTCGTTCAGCGTGCCGTGAGTGCGCAGCGACTGCACGACGAAGAGGTTCAGGCCCACCGGCGGCGTGATCAGCGCCATCTCGATCAG
Source organism: Zeimonas arvi (assembly GCF_008039575.1). Taxonomy (GTDB): domain Bacteria; phylum Pseudomonadota; class Gammaproteobacteria; order Burkholderiales; family Burkholderiaceae_E; genus Zeimonas; species Zeimonas arvi. Next base: position 851,959 of record NZ_VDUY01000001.1, read on the forward strand.
GATCACCAGCACCACGCCGAACCACAGCGGATCGAAGCCCAGCCCGAACATCACCGGCGCGACGATCGGGATCGTGGTGATCATCATCGACAGCGTCTCCATGAAGCAGCCGAGGATCAGGTAGAAGACCACGATCGCGAGCAGCATCTCGAACTTCGACAGGCCCAGGCCCGAGATGAAGTCGGTGAGCATCGCGGTCAGGCCGATCGCGGAGATCACGAAGTTCAGGAAGTAGGCCGCGACGATGATCAGCATCACCATGGCGGTCGTGCGCATCGAGTTCTCGAGCACTTCCTTCAGCATGTCCAGCGACAGTTTGCCGTAGGCCCAGGCCAATCCCAGCGCCGCGACCACGCCCAGCGAGGCGGCCTCGGTGGGCGTGGCGATACCGGCGTAGATCGAACCGACCACCACCAGGAAGATGCCCAGCGGCGGCAACAGGTGGGGCAGGCTCGCGAAGCGCTCCGCCCAGCTCGCCGAGAGCCGGCGCCCGCCCCAGGACGGGCGCGCCAGGCAGACGATCACGATCATCACCATGAAGGCCAGCGCCAGGCCGAGGCCTGGCACGATCCCCGCCAGGTAGAGCTTGGGGATCGAGGTGTCGGTGAGCACCGCGTAGATGATCAGGTTGATCGAGGGCGGGATCAGGATGCCCAGCGTGCCGCCGGCCGCGAGCGTGCCGAGGAAGAGCCGCTCGTTGTAGCCGTACTTCTTCACGAGTGGCAGCGCGACCGTGCCGACGGTGGCGGCGGTGGCCACCGAGGAACCCGAGGTGGCCGCGAACACGGTGCAGGCGCCGATATTCGAGTGCATCAGGCCGCCCGGCAGCCAGGACATCCACTTGACCATCGCGTCGTACATCCGCTCGGCCACGCCAGCGCGCAGCAGGATCTCGCCGAGCAGGATGAACATGGGAATCGCGACGAGCAGGAAGTCCTTCGAAGAGGACCAGGCCACTTCGCCCAGCGCCAGCGTGAGCGGCATCTGCGAGTAGATCTGGTCGAGCAGCACGCCCAGCGTGCCGAGCGCGCCGGCCACCGGCAGGGCCAGCGCGAGCAGGGCGAGAAGGAGGAAGAGCGTCGTGGCGAGCATGGATCAGCCCCCGTTCGCGGCGCCGGCGCCGCGTTCGCGCAGGTGGGCCGTGTGCGAGGCCTCGGCGGCGGCGTCCTCCTCGATGGTGCGGGCGCCGGCCAGCCGCCGCACGGTGGCCAGGTCGCCCGACAGCAGCGCGAGCAGCGCGCGCAGCATCAGGGGCGCCCAGGTGAAGGCGAACAGCACCAGCCCGGCCAGCCACAGCGACTGCGGCATCCACAGCGGCGTCTGCAGCGGCGTGGTGGCGCGCGCGTCGAAGGCCAGCGAGGTCTCGAGCACTGCCCACGCCTGCCAGGTGAGCAGGCCCACGAAGAAGCCCAGCACGAGCAGGGCCACCAGATCGAGGACTGCCTGCAGCGCGGCCGGCAGGCGGATGTAAAGCGCGTCGACCCGCACGTTGGCGCGCTGCAACAGCGTGAAGGCCAGCGCCCAGGTCGTGCCGATCGCGAAGGCGTAGCCCGACAGCTCGTCGGCCCCGCCGATCGTGAACACGAACAGCTTGCGCACGATCACGTCGAAGGCGACCAGGAAGGCCGATGCGAGCACGAGCGCGCCGCCGAACCAGACGCCGTAGCGCGACAGCCGGCCCGTCAGGCCCAGCCAGCGATCGAGGATGTTCACGAGGGTGTCTCCGGGTTGCCGGGCAGCGGGCCGCCGCGGGGGGCAGCGGCCTGCCGCCTCGCCGGGTCGCGGGCGACGCCCGCTCCCGGCCGAGACGCGCGGGATCGCCCCGCGCTTACTTCCTGGCCGTCAGGCCGACGACCTTGCCGACGCTGTCGTTCCAGGCCGCCACGCAGTCGCCCTGGCAGCGAGCGGCCCACTTCGGCAGCACGACGTCGGCCAGGGCCTTCTTCAGCAGCTCCTTGTCGGCCTCGGACACCGGCACCACGGTCATGCTGGCCTTGGTGCCCATCGTGCACTCGGGCTTGCCGGCGTTGCAGAGGTAGCCCTGCTCGGTCTCTTCCGCAGCGGCCTTCCAGATGCGATCCTCGAGGCCGGCGATCTCCTTCTGCAGGAAATCGCGCACCTTCGGATCGAGGCTGTTCCAGCGCTTCAGGTTGACCGCGTGCATCACGTGGCTCCAGCCCAGCGGCAGCGCGTAGATGTGCGTGGCCACCTCGTGCCACTTGGCCGAGTTGCCCGACAAGGTGCCGGTGATCGCGCAGTCGACGACCTTGTTCTGCAGGGCCGGGACCACCTCGTTGAAGGCCAGCGTGACGCCGGTGCCGCCGAAGGCCTCGACGAACTCGGCCAGCGTGCGGTTGCCGGTGCGCACCTTCTTGCCCTTCAGGTCGGCCAGGCCCTTGATCTCGCCGTTGCAGAACAGGACCTGGGCCGAGTACGGCCACACGCCCAGCACCTTGATGCCGAAGCGTTCGCCGTAGAACTTGTCGAAGATCGGCTTGTAGGCGTCGGACACCTTGCGCGCAGTGGCCACGTCCGGCGACAGGCCGGCCAGGTCGACCGCCTCGTTGCGGGCGTCGTCGGCCGCCACGTAGCCCAGCACCGTGGAGCCGAAATCGATCACGCCCAGGCGCATCAGGCGGAAGATCTCGGCGCCCTTCAGGCCCATCTCGTTGAACGGGGTGATCTCGGCGGTGATCGCGCCGCCCGACTTCTCGGCGAGCTCCTTGGTCCAGAAGGGCTGCTCGAAGTTCTTGTACTGGGTGAGGTTGCCCCAGGCGCCGACGACCTTCAGCGAGGTCTTGGGCATGTCCTGGGCCACGGCGGTGCCGGCCAGGCCGGCCGCGACTGCGCCGGCGAGCGCCCACAGGCGGGCGCGCTTTGCGATGCTCTTCATGTCTCGTCTCCTTGGGGTCTTGCTGTGACAGTGGAAAACTCGCGCCTCAGAACACCGACAGGCGGCTGTTCTTCAGGTCGGTGACCAGCATGTAGCCGGGCGCGTGGGTGATGCTGAACTCGGGCCTGACCGCGGCGATGACCGACTGCGGGGTCACGCCGCAGGCCCAGAACACCGGCAGTTCGTCGGGCTTCACCTCGACCGCGTCGCCGTAGTCGGGTCGCGACAGGTCGGCAATGCCGATCGACTCCGGCTTGCCGATGTGCACCGGCGCGCCGTGCACCGCGGGGAAGCGCGAGGTGATCTGGATCGCGCGGATCGCGTCGGCGGGCCTGAGCGGGCGCATCGAGACCACCAGCGGGCCGTGGAAGGGGCCGGCAGGACGGGTCTGCATGCTGGTGCGCCACATCGGCACGTTGGTGCCCTGCTCGATGTGGCGCAGGCGGATGCCATCCTCGACCAGCGCCTCCTCGAAGGAAAAGGAGCAGCCGATCGCAAAGGCGACCAGGTCGTCGCGCCAGATCCGCATCAGGTCGTCGACCTCGTCGACCAGCTCGCCCTTGCGCCACACGCGGTAGCGCGGAATGTCGGTCCGGATGTCGAGGTCCTCGCCGAGCAACGGCAGGCGCGGGTCGCCAGGCTCGGAAGCGGCCAGCAGCGGGCAAGGCTTCGGGTTGAACTGGCAGAAACGGAAGAAGTCGTCGGCCAGCGCCTTGGGCAGCACCGCGAGGTTGGCCTGGACGAAACCCGGCGCGATGCCCGCAGTCGGCGCGCGATGGTCACCACGCCGAACCGCCCGGCGCGCCTCGGCGCCGCTGTCGAAGATCCGGGGAACTGCGTTCTCGGCGACTGCGTTCATCTCCCTGCCTCGCTCCTGCATCGGTGAATGACGCAATGGCATCACGGGCGGACCGCGATGTCCAATCAGGAGTTCGGATCGGGACTCATAAGAAAAATCGATGTCTGGCTCAAGTCGCCATCCGTCGCTTGGATGCCGCGGCGCGACGCGAGCCCCCCCTTCGCTCGGCGAGCGCGAGCTCCTGCGCGATGGCCACCACGCGCTCGGCCATGTAGCTGTCGGGCTTGACCGGGTAGCTCGCGTTGAAGTCCAGATCGGGGAGCTGCCGCTCGGCACGGACCACGCACAGGCGCTTCTCGGCGAGCTCGCGAGCGATGACCACCGGCGGCATCGCGCTCACGCCGATGCCGTCGAGGGTCATCCGCACGATCGTGCTCAGCGACGCGTTGCCGTAGATCCGCAGGTCGTGCAGGCCTTCGCCGGCCATCATCTCGCGCACCAGCGCGTAGGGCCGGGTGTTGCGCGGGTAGGTGATGATCGGCCAGCGCGCCAGCGTGGCCAGCGGCACCGGTTCGCTCCCCAGGTCGAGCCGCGGATTGGCGACCCAGGCCATCGGGTAGCTCGACAGCGGCACGTTGCGCACCCTCGGCTCGCTGACCGGCCCGAGGAGGAAGGCGATGTCGAGCTGGCGCGCGAGCAGCCGGTCGCGCATCTGCGGCGAAGTGTCGACCTCGATCTCGAGCGTGAGCGCCGGGTACTCGGCGTGCACCCGCTCGATCAGCCTGGAGAGCCAGGTGTGGACCAGGGTCTCCGCGACACCCAGGCGGACCAGCCCGCGCATGGACTTCTTCTCGCGGGCGGCCTCAAGCAGGTCCGCGCGCAGCTGCAGCATGCGCTCGGCATAGGGCAGCAGCTCGTGGCCCTTGGGGGTGAGCGCCACGCCGCGCGACTCGCGGTCGAAGAGCCGCACGCCGAGTTCCTGCTCGAGCAGGGCGATCCGCTGCGAGATCGCCGGCTGGGTGGCGTTGAGCCGGTCGGCGGCCGCGCGGAAGCTGCCCAGGTGGGCGATCCAGACGAAGGTCTCGAGACTGCGGAGGTCGGCCATGAGAGTTCGAATATAGCCTCCGGCGCCCTGTCTGTTGTGGCACCGACCGGCGCTTCGCGCGCTTGACTTGCCTGGGGCAAGTCAGCCTGCGCCGCACTTGTCTGTTGTGGCTCCGGCCGCCCGCTTCGCGGGCTTGACTTGCCTGCGGCAAGTCAGCCTGCGCCGCAATCTGGTTCTGCGCTTTCAGCGCAGAACCAGATTGTCCCGGTGAATCAGCTCGGGTTCTTCGATGAAGCCGAGGATGGTCTCGATCTCGGCGCTGGGGCGGCGCATGATGCGGCGGGCGTCGGAGCTGGAGTAGTTGATCAGGCCGCGGGCGATCTCACGGCCTTCGGGGTCGCGGATCGCGACGGCCTCGCCGCGCTCGAATTCGCCGCTGACCTCGGTGACGCCGATCGGCAGCAGGCTGCGGCCGCCCGCCACCAGCGCGCGCGCAGCGCCTTCGTCCAGGCGCACCGAACCGCGCAGCTGCAGGTGATCGGCCAGCCACTTCTTGCGGGCGGCGAGCCGCGGGGTCTGCGCGATGAACTGGGTGCCGATCGACTCGCCGCGGGCCAGTCTCACCAGCACCTCAGGCTGGCGCCCCGAGGCCACCACCGTGTGGGCGCCGCCGCTGGCCGCGCGCCGGGCGGCGAGCACCTTGGTGATCATCCCACCCTTTCCGATCGACGAACCGGCGCCGCCGGCCATGGTCTCGAGCACCGGATCGCCGGCCACCACCCGCTCGAGCAGGCCCGCCTGCGGGTCGCGGCGAGGGTCGGCGGTGAACAGGCCCGACTGGTCGGTCAGGATCACCAGCGCGTCGGCGTCGATCAGGTTGGTGACCAGCGCCCCCAGCGTGTCGTTGTCGCCGAACTTGATCTCGTCGGTGACGACCGTGTCGTTCTCGTTGATGATCGGCACCACACCCAGTTCGAGCAGCGCCAGCAGCGTGGAGCGCGCGTTCAGGTAGCGCTTGCGATCGGCCAGGTCGTCGTGGGTGAGCAGCACCTGGGCGGTGGCCAGCCCGTGGGCGCGAAAGCGCGTTTCGTAGACCTGGGCGAGACCCATCTGCCCGACGGCGGCGGCGGCCTGCAGCTCGTGCATCGCCTTGGGCCGCCTGGCCCAGCCCAGGCGCTTCATGCCTTCGGCCACGGCGCCCGAGGACACCATCACCACTTCCTTGCCCATCGCGCGCAGCTCGGCGATCTGGCGGCCCCAGCGCGAGATGGCGTCTTCGTCGAGGCCGCGCCCCTCGTTCGTGACCAGGGTGGACCCCACCTTGACCACGATGCGACGAGCGTCGCGGACCACCGACTCGGGCACGTGGGCGGCGACCCGCAGGGCCTGTCCGGCGCCCGACCGCCCCCCGCCGGCGCCGCCAGCCTCGCGCTGCCCGGCCTCGTTCCGGTCGTCAGCCACGCTCGATGTCTCCGCCCGCCTCGTCGGCGCACGACCGCTCGTCGGCGCCGCCGAAACCGTCGGCGCGGGGCGAATCGTGGCTTGCGCGCTCGATGTCGGGATTGCCGCGATCCGGCAGCGCCGCCGCGTGCTCGATGTCGCGGTTGCCGCGCTCGGCCGACTCGCTCAGCGCCGCGCCGCGCGGGCCGAAGCGGGGATCGTCCACCGCCGGCGCATCGCGGTCGAAACGCACGTCGACCACCGCGGGCTCGGGTTCCCTGATGGACTCCAGGTACTCGTTGACCGCCAGGCACAACGGCTCGCAACCTTCGCGCGTGAGACCGGAAACGGCGAACACCCGCTCGACCGGGATCGCGCTGCGGCCGCGGCCGCGATAGCGCTTCACGAAGTCGGCAATGCGCGCCTCGCGTTCCTCGGGCGGGATCATGTCGATCTTGTTCAGCACCAGCCAGCGCGGGCGGGCGGCGAGATCCGGATCGTACTTGCGAAGCTCCTTCAGGATCGCGCGGGCGTCGCGCGCCGGCTCGGCGCCGGGGTCGACCGGCGCCATGTCCACGAGGTGCAACAGCAGGCGGGTGCGCTGCAGGTGGCGCAGGAAGCGGATGCCCAGCCCCGCGCCCTCCGCCGCGCCTTCGATCAGGCCGGGAATGTCGGCCACCACGAAGCTCTTGCCCGCGCCGACCCGCACCACGCCCAGGTTGGGATGCAGCGTGGTGAACGGATAGTCTGCGATCTTGGGCCGCGCGTTGCTGATCGCGGCGATCAGCGTGGATTTCCCGGCATTGGGCATGCCCAGCAGGCCGACGTCGGCCAGCACCTTCAGCTCCAGCTTGAGCCGGCGCTGCTCGCCCGGCGTGCCCGGCGTGCACTGCTTCGGCGCCCGGTTGGTGCTCGACTTGAAGTGGATGTTGCCCAGCCCGCCTTCGCCGCCCTTGGCGAGGCGCACGCGCTCGCCGTGACGGGTCAGGTCGAACAGCAGCTCGCCGCTGTCCTCGTCGATGACCTGGGTGCCGACCGGCACGCGGAGCTCGACATCCTCGGCGGCCGCCCCGTACTGGTCGGAGCCGCGGCCGCGCTCGCCGTTGCGGGCCTGGTACCTGCGCTGGTAGCGGAAATCGACCAGCGTGTTGATGTTGCGATCGGCCGTGGCCCAGATGCTGCCGCCGCGGCCGCCGTCGCCGCCGTCGGGACCGCCCTTCGGGATGAACTTCTCGCGACGGAACGACACGATCCCGTTGCCGCCGTCGCCGGCGATGACCTCGATGTGCGCTTCGTCGATGAACTTCATTCCAGACCCCCAGACGAAAAAAGCCCCGCGCTGCGGGGCTTTCGTGCCGAACGCAGCAGGATTACTGCTGCAGCGGCTCGATGCTGACCGTGCTGCGCTGCTTCTCGCCCTTCACGGCGAAACGCACCTGGCCGTCGACCAGCGCGAACAGCGTGTGGTCCTTGCCCCGGCCGACATTCTCGCCGGCATGGAAGCGGGTGCCGCGCTGGCGCACGATGATCGAGCCCGCGCTGACGGTCTGGCCGCCGTATGCCTTGATGCCGAGCATCTTCGGCTGGGAATCGCGGCCGTTCCGGGTGGAACCGCCGCCCTTTTTCTGTGCCATGGTATGTGACTCCTGACTTGATCGGGGACGGCTTACTCGCCGGCCGGCTGCGCTGCCGCGGGGGCTTCGGCCCGAACCGGGTGGTCGGCCCGAACCGGGTGGTCGGCCCGAACCGGGAGGTCGGCCTTCACCGAACCGGCCGCCGACGTGATCCCGCTGATGAACAGCTCGGTGTAGTTCTGGCGGTGGCCCTGCTGCTTGCGATAGTGCTTGCGGCGACGCATCTTGAAGATGCGGACCTTGTCGTGCCGGCCCTGGGAAAGCACCGTCGCCGAAACCGTCGCCCCTGCCACCAGCGGCGTGCCGACCGAAAGCTGGTCGCCTGCGCCGACCGCCAGCACCTGGTCGATCGTGATTTCAGCTCCGATGTCCGCCGGTATCTGTTCTACTTTGAGTTTTTCGCCGGCAGCGACTTTGTACTGCTTGCCGCCGGTTTTTATGACCGCGTACATGGGAACCTCTTCAATCAAAAGAACACCCGCCGACCCAGCGCGCCCGCCGCAAAGCGAGCGCAATCCCGGCCGCCGGGAACCGAAAACCCTATATTGTCCTTCAAACTCGGCCGTGCGTCAAAGGCTCTGGCAGTCCGTCTATAATCGGCCGGCCCTCACGGCTTGCCGATGAAACCCGCCGAACTCTTCCCTGCCCTCGCCCCCGACCTGGCCCAGACCGACCGCGTGATCCGCGAGCGGCTCGGCTCCGAGGTCGCCCTGATCAATACGGTCGCCGACTACATCATCGGCGCCGGGGGCAAGCGCCTGCGGCCGGTGCTGCTGCTGCTGGTGTCCCGGGCGCTCGGCTACCGGGGGCCCGGCCACCACTGGCTGCTGGCCGCGGTGGTGGAGTTCATCCACACCGCCACGCTGCTTCACGACGACGTGGTCGACGAGTCCGCCCTGCGCCGCGGCCGCCAGACCGCCAACGCCGCCTTCGGCAACGCCGCCTCGGTGCTGGTGGGCGACTTCCTCTACTCGCGCGCCTTCCAGATGATGGTCGAGGTGAACGACATGCGCATCATGCGCGTGCTGGCCGACGCCACGAACACCATCGCCGAGGGCGAGGTGCTGCAGCTGATCAACTGCAACGACCCCGACACCGACGAAGGCCGCTACCTGCAGGTCATCCGCTACAAGACCGCGCGCCTGTTCGAGGCGGCGGCGCAGATCGGCGCCATCCTGTGCGCCTCGAGCCCGGAAGTCGAGACCGCGGCGGCCGCCTATGGCCGCCACCTGGGCACCGCCTTCCAGCTGATCGACGACGTGCTCGACTACTCCGGCATCACCGCGGACATCGGCAAGACGGTCGGCGACGACCTGCGCGAAGGCAAGCCCACGCTGCCCCTGATCCACGTGATCGCGCACGGCAACCAGGCCGAGCGCACGCTGGTGCGCGAGGCCATCGAGCAGGGCCACACCGAGGCCTTCGACCCGATCCTGGCCGCGATCCGGCGCACCGGCGCGCTGGACTACACCCGCGAAAGGGCCCGCATCGAGTCGGCATCGGCGCTGGCCGCCCTGGAAACGATGCTCGCCGGCAGCGCATCCGACGACTCCGCTTCCGCCTGCCGAGAAGCCCTGCTATACTTGCCGACTTACTCGATCTCGCGGGATCGCTGAAGGCGCGTCAGGCGCCACGTTTCAGCCCCCGCGGCAAGGGCCGGTTCTCCCGACGCCAGCGGCCCGAGCAAGCGGATCGACGCACCATCATCGGGGTGTAGCTTAGCCTGGTAGAGCGCTACGTTCGGGACGTAGAGGCCGGAGGTTCGAATCCTCTCACCCCGACCAAGATTTTTCTTCTAGACTGGGCACTATTCGGTGTCCGATCTGCTTTGTGGAAACCCGTCCGGCACCCAGCCGTGCCAAATCTGTGCAAAAGCGCGTCGGTTGAGCGGACGGAACGCATCCGTCTTCACCTCTGCTGAGCAGGTATGCGGGAAATTCTCAGTCCGTATACCACCGCTTGGTCTGCCTCCACGGTTCCTTCCAGCCTGAGGACACCGTCAGATGACCATCACCAATCGAAGCCGCTTCGTCGCTTCCGTCAAGAACAACGAGGCGCTCCGACTCGAATTTCCATTCGACAAAGCCCAAGGGAAGTCCGGCAGGGCGAACGCCGAATCGTCCGCCGCAACGCCGGCGGCCGCGAGCAATAGGCTCTTGCGCAAGAATTAGTACTGGTTAAAAATACAGGTACGCTACAAAGGATAGTTATGCCTAGCTACATCTTCGTGTCGCCTGGTTCCGACCCAGGAGCCGGGCTCGCCCTCGTGGATCCGATGCTCAGCTCCTCGAAGCCCTCCATGGGCACGTGCAGGCCAGACCTGAGGCGCATGGTGAAGCCGGGAGACCACATCTTCGTGATCAGCGGGAGCCGCGGGCGGACCATCCCCCAATACGTCATCGGGGGCATGCAGATCGACAAGAAGCTCGATGACCAGCTTGAGGCGCTCCGGCATCGCCCCGAGAACGCGGTGCGCTTCGAGGGCACGCAGCGGGCCGGGAACATCATCGCCCTGCCGGACGGAACCCAACACCCGCTCGACGACCACGACAAGCGCGACCGCGAAAAGTTCGAGAGCCGGATCAAAAATTACATCTTAGGCAAGAACCCGGTGATGCTCGTAACTCCGAAGGAGGTCGAGATCGGCCGCGACCGCTCGGTAGGCATCCTGTCGAACATCTTCGACGTCCCCGGGCATCGCATGCAGCAGGTAGTCGGACGGGGGCGCAAACTGTCGCACGCCCAAGTCGACCAGTTGCTGCGCGCGCTCGACGACATCAAGCGAGAGGCGCGCTCGTGACCAACATCGCTGCCCACATTGCGAGCAAGAATCTGACCATGGAGAAGGCGGCCAAGAAGGCCGGCATGACTCCCGAGAGGTTCAAGCAAGTCGCGGGTGGCGCAAAGGCAACGCTGGGGGAGATGCGCGGCATCGCTAAGGCCTTGCAGGTCCCGGTATCGAGCCTCATGGAGCGCGAGCGCGAGGCTGCCGAGCCGATCAAGATGCTGTTCCGGCAGACGTTGGAGCAGCGAGAAGCCGTGGAGGTCGCGTCTTATGTCGACGTGCTCTCAGCCCAGGTCCGCGACGCGCTCTCCATCGCCCATGGGCTGCGCTCGGATCTCGCTTGGCTGGACCTCTTTCGCGGCATGGCGCCGGTGCCTGCGAACGCGCCTGGTTTCGCGGATTTGTTCCGCAAGGAATTCGGAGGTATCGACGACTTCGAGCCATTCCCGCACTTGGCGCAGGCCCTCGCCGCCTTGGGCGTGCTGCTGCTCTTCTCGCGCGACCCTACGGTCGAAGGAGTGTCCGCCATCGTGGAGGGCCACGCGATCGTGGTGATCGGACCGCGCACCTTCAAGCCGCGCATGCTGTTCACCGTCGCCCACGAGCTCGGGCACCTAGTCGCTCATCACGACCGCCGCGCCCAAGGCTACGCACATTTGGACAAGGAGGCCGACTGGTCGCGAAGCCCACGGCGCGCCGAGGAGAAGTTCGCCGATGCCTTCGCCTCTGCCGTCCTGCTGCCCCAGCACGGCGTGCTCAGCGCTCTGAAAGTCGTGCGCGAGCAACTCGGCATCTCGCAGCAGCCCTTGGGCGCCGCGGAGATCGCTTGGATCGCGCATCTGTTCCACGTCAGCTTCGAAGTCGCCGCTAGGCGCTTCGAATCGTTCGGATTGCTGCCCGCCAGCGGCGCGCGCGCCTTCTATCAGCGCCTGCAGGATGACTTTAAGAACCCTGAGAAATTCGCCGCCGACGTCGGCGTCCCGGCGCGCCAAGAACTAATCATCGAAACGACGCCCGCGCTCTTGCAGTCCGCCGCGGCGAAAGTGAGAGCCGGCGAGCTGTCGCTGGGGAAAGCCGCGGAACTGCTGAACGTTCCGGTCTCGGCCATCGTGCTCGCGAACTCGGAAATCAGCGCGTGATCGTCGTCCTCGACGCCTCCACATTGATCAACCTAGACAACGGCGAGGTCCTCGCCGAGGTTCTCTCGCTTCCAGGCAGGATTTTTCAGATCAGTCCGGAAGTCCGGCGCGAGTCGCGCACCGTCGTCAAGGCGATCAAGGCTGCCGTCGAGCGCGGAGATCTGGACTGGGTGGACGACACCGCGATCGACGCCGGGGAATATGAGGACGCGCTTGCCGTTTGGGAGCTGGGTCCGGGCGAGACCGAGTGCATCCTGGCCGCGAAGGCCTTGGACTGCTCGGTCGCCTGCGACGATGGGGCTGCCCGTAGGGTGGTCGAGCGCGAGATAGGCATTGCACGCATGACGGGAACCGTGGGCCTGCTTCGCGAGGCCGTCGTCGTAGGGCTGTTGACAGCGGAGGAGGCGTTTGCCGCCTACGAGCAGATGAAGCGCCTGGGGGGCTTTCTCCCCAAGAAGTCGTTGGCCGACTTCCAGCCCTAGATCGTCTCGGGGCGCAGCCCGAGCTTGTCCTCGCGCACCGGGCCGGTGGCGTTCAGCCCGAGCTTCCTGCGCAGGCCCACGAACGGGTTCCCAATCGTCTTCTTCAACTGGCCCGGGGCCTGGAAGGTTTCGCCGCACGAATGGCACTCGTGATCGACGTGGGGAGTGAAGGCGTGCTTGCCGCGCTCAAAGTGGGCCTCGCCGCAGTGCGGGCACGTAAGATCCACGACGCGGCATTCCAGGTGAGGCATGGCCGACTGGGCCATGTAGGTCCGAACCTGCTCAGGATCCAGCTTGATGCCGTCGATCGTGACCTTGGCGTAAGTCTCGTCGACGTCGGGTATCTCCTGGTCGGCGGTCTTGAAGGCGTGCAGGTGAATGCCCGTCATTTCGGGATCGGACGACGTCCACAGGATCGCGGGATTTGATCCCCAAATCTGGATGCCGCCCGGGTAGTCGCGCTGCTTGATCGAGATCGAATCGGGAGCCTTGCGCTTCTTGGTGGGCCTCGCGCCTAGCATGTGGCGCAGTTCGGCGATGGGATTGCCGACTCCCACGGCAGTGTCCGAGAACTGGCGGCCGCACCCGTGGCACTGGTGCTTGCGGTGCGAGTGCACGGCGAACCAGTCGCGGTCCAGGTGTGGGAAGCCGCAGTAGACGCACCTGACCGAGATCGTCTCGAAGCCGAAGACGCCGGAGACCATGTAGTTGATCGCGTCGATCTCGTCGACGTCGACCCAGCCATCCGAGAGCAGGTCCGCCTGGAGGGGAATGCGCAGCCGGCGGTAGGTCCTGTCGATGTCCTTGAGGCCGCCCTTTGCGGATCTGGCGTGGACGTGGATGCCGCGATCGGTCGGCTGGCTGGTCGTGTCGTAGACGGCCGGCACCGACCCCCACAGGGCGACGCCGCCGGGGTAGTCCGCGAAGTCCAGGTGCAGCGTCTCTTCAGCCGTGATCGGCGGATCATCCGCCGCGACACACTGCTCCGCAGCCACTCCGTACTTGGCCGTTGCGTTGGCGTGGTGCTCCAAGCACCAATAGCGGATCCCGCCATCTCGGCGCTTTCCGACAGCGACGATCTTACAGCCCATGGGCGCATTATCGCGGAGGAGCGCGGCGCGCTCCATCCCGCCGGGCTCGCCTCCGCTCGCAATCGAAACCCTTAGATGTTACATCCAAGCCTCCCGATGAATACTCGCTTTCGCGAGTATTCATCGCCACCTGCCTTCAAGCAATTCTGCATTTGACTCCGGACACTACCAGCGTGCACGCCGAGCCGATCAGCGCCCTTCCTGTGCCGCCTGCGCCTCGCGCTTCTTCGCCCCGAACGGGTAGGCGCTGCCCGCCTCGCCCGGCCGCGCCGGGATCCGCAGCGAGAGCAGCATCGTGACCGCCAGCGTGGTCACGGTGAAGCCCAGCGACCAGACGATCGGGATCTTGTAGACGTCGATCAGCAGCATCTTCGTGCCGATGAACACCAGCACCACCGCCAGGCCGTAGGACAGGAGGTGGAAGCGCTCGTGCATGCCGGCGAGCAGGAAGTACATCGCGCGCAGGCCCAGGATCGCAAACACGTTCGAGGTCAGCACGATGAAGGGATCGGTGGTGATCGCGAAGATCGCCGGGATCGAGTCGACCGCGAACACCACGTCGACGATGCCGATCAGCAGGATCACGACGAACAGCGGCGTGGCCATGCGCACCCCGTTCTCCATCGTGAAGAAGCGCTCGCCGTCGTAGCGCGGCGAGATCTTCATGTGCCGGTTGATCCAGCGCAGCGCGGGGTTCGAGTCGAGGTCGGGCTCCTGCCCGGCGGCCCACCACATCTTGATGCCGGTGAAGACCAGGAAGGCGCCGAACACGTACATGACCCAGTGGAACTGCGAGATCAGCCAGGCGCCCACCAGGATCATGACCGCGCGCAGCACCAGCGCGCCGATGATGCCGATCATCAGCACCCGCTTCTGGAACTCGGCCGGCACCGCGAAATAGGTGAACAACATCAGGAACACGAAGATGTTGTCGACCGCGAGCGCCTTCTCGACCAGGTAGCCGGTCACGAACTCCAGCGCCTTGGCGTCGGCCAGCGCGCTCGCGGCCTCGTCGGTGGACGTGCCGCCCAGGTACCACCAGAGCCAGCCGACGAACACGAAGGAGACCGCGACCCAGATCAGGGACCACACTCCCGCCTCGCGCATCGAGACGGCGTGCGCGCCCTGGCGGTTCATGGCGAAGAAGTCGATCGCGAGCGCGACCAGAACGAAGACCGCAAAGAGCGACCACAGCAACGGCGTGCCGATGGAGATCATCGGGAAGACCTTTTCACCGACCTGGCAGGGGCCGGACGACGGTTTTGTCGAAGGTCCTCACTGGTCTTGCCAACCGCGCGCCCGAGCGCTGCGGATCACGACACCGGGCGCCCGGTCGGTTGCCAGCCCGACCGGCACCGTAATGACGATGCCGCGGCGCCGGGATCCTGCGACCCTGCGCCGGCTACTCCCCTGGAGAGGAGCGCGGATTGAACCAGCCGCCCCGCAGTGCCGTCAACGAAGCCCTGCGGCACGTGGGGGCATTCCCGGCATCCGGGGCCGGGAAGCCGCGCGTTCCTCGACCGCGCCGCCTCGGGTCACCCCCGCCGCATCGTCCGGGCGAACGCGACGACCTCGTCGGCGACCAGCTCGCAGGCGCGGATCGCAGCCAGATCGGCCTCGATGCCGTCGCCGCCGAATGGCCGCGACCGCGAATTGAGCGCTGCGCCGTAGGGGGTGGGCCAGCCGCGCAGCGCGTGGACGATCGCCCGCAGCGAGGCCATCGTGGAGCCCAGGGCCTGCGGGCCGTCGGCACAGACGATGCAGCCCACCGCCCGCCCTTCGAAGTAGACGCGGGCGTCGTCGCGCATGTCCTCGACGAAGTCGATCGCGTTCTTCACCAGGCCCGAGATCCCGCCGTGATAGGCGGGGGTCGAGATGATCACGCCATCGGCGCTCCGCAGCGCCGCGACCAGCGCCCGGGCCTGCTCGCTGCGGTCGGGACGCGAGGGGTCGTAGGGCTCGGTCGGCATCGCCCCGGCGCCGAAGGCCATCGTGGCGCATCCCAGCGCTTCGGCCCGTCGCAGCGCGGTCGCGACAGCGCGCTCGGAGGTCGATCCGACCCGCGTGGTTCCGCCGATGCCGACGATGAGGGGTGATTCCGACATGCGATTTCCTTCCCGATCGATTTGCCTGCGAACGATAACCGCGCAAGGCCGGAGCATGCCGCGTGCCGTGCCGGAAACGGTTCACCCACCCCCTGGCGCCCGGGGATTCTGTGGACATCGCGAACCGCGGCGCGATATAAGCGAGCGGGCAGAGCCGAAGACACATTCGGCAGGGCGTTCCGTCCGGACAGACTACCCCACCACGAGGAGCACACGATGACCCACCGCATGCGCTTCGGAATATTCCTGGCGCCCTTCCACAAGCCCGGCATCAATCCGACCCTCGCGCTCGAGCAGGATCTGGAGTTGATCCAGTGGCTGGACCGCTGCGGCTACGACGAAGCCTGGTGCGGCGAGCACCACTCCGCCGGCACCGAGATCAGCGCGTCGCCCGAGATCTTCATGGCGGTGGCCTCGCAGCGCACGCGGCACATCCGGCTCGGCTCCGGGGTGGTCAGCGTCTCGTATCACAACCCGCTGTGGGTCGCCGAGCGCATCGTGCAGCTCGACCACCTGACCCGCGGCCGGGTCATGCTCGGCGTGGGGCCGGGGTCGCTGCCGAGCGACGGGATCATGATCGGCCTGTCGCAGTCGCAGACCCGGGGCCTGCTCGAGGACGGGCTCGGCGTCATCATGAAGCTGCTGACCTCCGAGGAGCCGGTCACCTTCAAGAACGACCGCTGGGACCTGCGCGACGCGCGGCTGCACCTGCGTCCCTACTCGAACCCGCTGTTCGACGTGGCGGTGGCGGCGGTGGCGTCCCCGACGGGCCCGAAGCTCGCGGGCATGCACGGCACCGGCCTGCTGTCGATCGGCGCGACCACCGCGGCCGGCTTCGACGCGCTGGCACTGCACTGGAACGTGATGGAGCAGCAGGCGGCCCACTACGGCACGAAGGTCGATCGCAGCAAGTGGCGACTGGTGGGCCTGGTGCACTGCGCCGAGACGATGGACCAGGCGTACCGCGACGTCGAGTACGGCATCGAGCACTGGTTCAACTACTTCCAGGCGGTGGCGGCCTTCCCGCAGATGGCGGTGCCGGGCAGCAACATCAAGGAGATGGTCTCCTTCATCAACGACTCGGGCTTCGGCGCGATCGGCACGCCCGACATGGTCACCGCCCAGATCGACCGGCTCTGGAAGCAATCGAACGGCGGCTTCGGCGCCTACCTGATGCTGGCGCACAACTGGGCGAACTTCGACGCCACCCGGCGCAGCTACGAGCTGATCGCACGCCACGTGTTCCCGCGCTTCCAGGGTCACCACGAGCCCACGATGGCGGCGTCGGCGCGGGCGCGCGCCGCTCGCCCCGAGCTGGCGGCGGTCCACTCGAAGGCGGTCGAGGACGCCACGCAGCGGTTCCAGGCCGAGACGGCCGCGCGCGGCGGCTGAAACGGCGAGGCCGGCCGGCGGCAACGCGACCGGCCGACCTGTAATACCATGCGCCTCGAGGACCCGCGCTTGCGCGGCCGTCGCCCGCTCTGTACACAAAGAGGAGACAACACGATGAGCGTCAAGACCAGGAAGATCGCAATCGCCGCCGCCATGGGCGCCACCATGCTCGCCGCCGGCGCGGCCCAGGCCCAGCAGGTCCGGCTGATGACCGGCCCTCAGGGCGGCTCGTGGTACCCGCTCGGCGGCGCCATGGCCAACATCGCCGACAAGACCGCGGGCATCAAGATCCAGGTGCTGCCGGGCGCGGGCATCGCCAACGTGAAGGCGGTCGAGGCGGGCAAGGCCGACATGGGCTTCGGCAACTCGATCTCCACCGTCGACGGCGTCGCGGGCCGCGCGCCCTTCGACACCGCCACCAAGAACGTCTGCAACGTGGCCACGCTGTATCCGCAGTATCTGCAGATCGTCGCGAACGCCGATTCCGGCGTCAACACGCTCGCCGATCTCAAGGGCAAGCCGATCGCGGTCCAGCCCAAGGGCAACACCGCCGAGTTCATCACGGTGCAGGCGCTCGAGGTCTACGGCCTGGGCTACAAGGACATGGCGCGGGTGAGCCACGTGTCCTACACCGACGCGGTCTCGCTGATGAAGGACAACAACGCGCAGGCCTTCACGCTGGGCACCACGATCCCGGCCTCGTCGGTCATGGACCTGGCCTCGGCCCGCGACATCAAGCTGATCCCGATCCCGGACGACAAGTTCGATGCGATGCGCAAGCTGAATCCGGGCTACACCAAGCTCACGATCCCTGCCGGCACCTATCCCAAGCAGGACAAGGACGTGCAGGCCGTCGGCTACGCCACCCACCTGATCGCGCGCTGCGACCTCGACGAGAAGGTGGTCTACAACGTGCTGAAGGGGATGGTCGCGAACAACGCCGACCTGACCGCGATCGCCAAGGTCATGGGCAAGACCACCCCCAAGGTCATGGCCGAGGACATCGGCGTGCCGATGCACAAGGGCGCCGCCAAGTTCTACAAGGAACAGGGCGTGATGTAAGCGCCCGGGCCGCCCTCGCGGCCATGCGGCCCGCCGTCGGACGATTGGCCTGACGGCGGGCCGCCGTCGTTTTTCCTTCCGGTACCTGCCCAGGACGCCTGACGATGTTCACGCTGCCCGCCTCCCTGACTCGATGGCTGCTCACGCTTACCGGCGTCGGCATGTCGGTCTTCCATCTGTACGTGGCCCAGGTCGGGCCGCCCGACGCCTATGTGATGCGCGGGCTGCACCTGGCCTTCGCGATGGTGCTGGCCTTCCTGATGTTTCCGGGTTTCGGCCGGCGCGCGCCCACCGCCTTCGACCTGATCCTGCTGATCGCCGCCGCGGCGTCGGCGCTCTATCCGACCTTCAACCTGCAGTACATCCAGAACCGGATGTACTACGTCGACGACCCGATCGTCCTCGACTACGTCTTCGGCGGCGGCCTGACCCTGCTGCTGCTCGAGGCGACCCGCCGCGCGACCGGCTGGGCGCTGCCCATCACCGCGCTGGCCTTCCTGCTGTACGGCCTCACCGCAGGCAACCAGTCGATCGGGATCATGCTCGACCAGCTGTACCTGACGACCGAGGGCATCTTCGGGATCCCGCTCTACGTGTCGGCGACCTACGTGATGCTGTTCATCCTGTTCGGCGCCTTCGTCGAGCGCAGCGGCGCCGGGCAGCTGTTCATGGACTTCGCGCTCGCGCTGGCCGGCCACACCTCGGGGGGGCCCGCCAAGGTCGCGATCATCACCAGCAGCCTGTTCGGCACGGTGTCGGGCAGCGCGGTGGCCAACGTGATGACCACCGGCACCTTCACCATTCCGCTGATGATCCGCACCGGTTACCGGCCGGCCTTCGCCGGCGCGGTCGAGGCGGTGGCCTCCACCGGGGGCCAGCTGATGCCACCGATCATGGGCGCGGCGGCCTTCGTGATGGCCGAGTTCCTGGGGGTGTCCTACCTCACGGTGGCCACCTTCGCGATCCTGCCGGCGATCCTCTATTACCTCGCCGTGTTCATGGCGGTGCACTTCGAGGCCCGCCGCGTGGGTCTGGTCGGGCTGCCCAAGCCCGACCTGCCGCGGGTGGGCCAGGTGCTGCGCGAACGCGGCCACCTGTTCCTGCCGCTGGCTATCATCATCGGCGTGCTGCTCGCCGGCTTCAGCGCCGCCTTCGCCGCGCTGTGCGGGATCGCCTCGGTGGTGCCCACCACCTGGCTGCGCGCGAACACCCGCAGGACCTTCACGATCCCGGTGATCATCGACGCGCTCGAGGCCGGCGCCAAGAACACGGTGATCGTGGCGCTGGCCTGCGCCTGCGCCGGCATCGTCATCGGCACGATCACGCTGACCGGCCTGGGCCTGAGCTTCACCGGCGTCGTGCTGGCGCTTTCTCAGAACTCGCTGATCCTGGCGCTGATCCTCACGATGGCCGCCGGCATCGTGCTGGGCATGGGCCTGCCCACCACGCCCGCCTACATCGTGCAGGTGGCCTTGCTGGTGCCGGCGCTGGTCAAGCTGGGCGTGCAGGTCGAGGCGGCCCACCTGTTCGTGCTGTATTTCGCGGTGCTGTCGGCGATCACACCGCCGGTGGCCATGGCGGTCTACGCGGCCAACGGCATCTCGCGCGCGGGCCTGATGGAAAGCAGCTGGGCGGCGGTCAAGCTCGGGCTCACCGGGTACATCATCCCCTTCATGTTCGTGTATGGCCCGTCGCTGCTTCTGATCGGCGAGGCCTCCACGATCGCGCTGACCATCGTGAGCGCCACGGTGGGCGTGATGTGCCTGGCCGGGGGCCTGCACAGCTACTTCTTCTTCGGCGCCACCCGGATCTGGGAGCGGGCCATGCTGATCGGCGCGGCGTTCGCGCTGATCAAGCCGGGCATCGTGACCGACCTGATCGGCGCGGGCCTGATCGCCGCCACGGTCGCCAGCCAGCTGATGATCTCGCGGCCCGTCACGCCGGCCGCCGCGGCGGCCGGGAAGGCCGGGTCGACGGGCTGATGCAAGCGGCGCTCAGCGCCGCCAGAAGCCCGGCGTGAGCAGCACCAGCAGGCTGAACATCTCGAGCCGGCCGAGCAGCATCGTGATCGTGCAGATCCAGGTCTGGAAGTCGGTCAGCACTGCGTAGTTGCCGGCCGGGCCGACCGGCCCCAGGCCGGGGCCCATGTTGTTGACGCTGGCCAGGATCGCGGTGAAGGCAGTCACCGGGTCCAGGCCCGAGAAGATCAGCGCCAGCGTCGTCACGATCACCGTGCCGCCGTACATCAGCATGAAGGCGAGCACCGAGAACACCACCTTGTTCTCCACGGACACGCCCTCGACCTGCAGCGGCAGCGTGGCCTTCGGGTGGTGGATTCGGGCCAGCTCGCGGGCCGCCTGCTTCGCGAGGATGATCGCCCGGATCATCTTGATGCCCGCGCCGGTCGAGCCCGCCGAAGTGGCGAAGCACGACAGCAGGATCATCAGGATGGGCGCGAACACCGGCCAGGTGGCATAGTCGGTCGACGCGAAGCCGGTGGTCGACGCGATCGACACCAGGTTGAAGCTCGCGTAGCGCAGGGCCTCGAGCGGGTCCGCGTAGACCTCGAGCCACCACAGGTAGATCGCCACGAAAAGGCTCGCGCCGATCATCGTGGCCAGCGTCATCCGGGTCTCGAGGCTGGCCAGGATCGGGCGCAGCGATCGCCGATAGACCGCGATGAAGTACACCGCGAAGTTGCAGCTCGCCGCCAGCATGAAGAACACCGCGATCCACTCGAGCAGCGGCGACTGGAAGTGGCCGAAGCTCGCGTCGTGGCTCGACAGCCCGCCCAGGCTCATCGTGGTGAACATGTGCATCCACGCGTCGGGCCAGTCCATGCCCCCGGCCCGATACGCCACCACGCAGGCCAGCGAGATGCCGCAGTACACGCTCCAGAGGCCCTTGGCGGTCTCGGTGATCCGCGGGGTCAGCTTGGTGTCCTTCAGCGGGCCGGCGCTCTCGGCGCGGAACAGGTTCATGCCGCCGCTGCCCACCAGCGGCAGGATGGCCACCGCCAGCACCAGGATGCCCATGCCGCCGATCCACTGCATCAGGCAGCGCCAGAAGTTGATCGACGACGGCAGCGCGTCCAGGCCGGTGAGCACGGTCGAGCCGGTGGTGGTGAGCGCGGACACTGTCTCGAAGTAGGCATCGGTGAAGGACAGCGGCGTACCGGCCTGCCCGAACCAGAGCAGCAACGGCAGCGTGCCGAAAGCCGGCAGCCCCACCCAGACCATCGAGACCAGCAGGAAGGCGTCGCGCGCATGCAGCTCGCGCCGGTGGCGCCAGGTGGCCGCCGCGAGCAGGCCGCCGCCGGCCAGGGTGGCCAGCATCGCCTCCAGGTAGACGTCGGTGGCCCCGTCGGCCTGGGCGAGCGAGTCGAGCAGCGGAACGCCCATCGTCAGGGCGAAGACGATGGTCAGCAGTCCGAAGACGTTCGCGACCGGAAGCAGGTGCCGCACGAAGCAGGATGCGGGAGGAAAGCCGGGATTATGCGCCTTCCCAAGCCGGCTGCATCAGGCGCGGCAGCGCGCCAGCGCGTCCCAGTCGAGCTCGATGCCATGACCTGGCCGGTCCGGGGCGATCGCCTTCCCGTCGACGATCCGGAGCGGCTCGGCCACGAATCGCTCGAGGCCGAAGCCGTGGGCCTCCAGCCAGCTGCGGTTCGGGCAGGCGGCCAGCAGGTGCACCGTGACTTCGTGGGCGCCGTGCGAGGTCACCGGCAGGTTGAAGGCCTCGGCCAGGTGGGCGATCTTCATGAAGGCGGTAACGCCGCCGCAGTTCGTCACGTCGGGCTCCGGGAAGCTGACCCCGCCCGCCGCGATCAGCTGCCTGAACTCCCAGACGCTTCGCAGGTTCTCGCCGGCGGCGATCGGCAACCCGCCCTCGCGAAGCACCCGCGCGTGGCCGGCCGGGTCGTCGGGCACGATCGGCTCCTCGAGCCACAGCGGCTCGAAGGGCTGCAGCGCGCGGGCCGCCCGGATCGCCTCGTCGATGCCCCACTTCATGTTGGCGTCCACCATCAGCGGGAAATCCGCGCCGAGGTGCCCGCGCATGGCCCGCACGCGCTCGACGTCCTCGGACAGCCGATCACGGCCCACCTTCATCTTGATCGCCCGGAAGCCGCGGGCGAGGTTGCGCTCGGTCTGCGCGATCAGCGCGCCGACGTCGAGCTGCAGGTCGATGCCGCCCGCGTAGCAGGGCACAGCCGGATCGAATCCCCCGAGCAGGTTCCAGAGCGGGAGCGCGGCGCGGCGCGCCTTGAGGTCCCACAGCGCGATGTCGGCCGCCGACAGCGCGAGCACCGCCGCGCCGCCCCGTCCGCCGTAGTGCAGCGCCCACCAGCACTCGTGCCAGCGACGGGCGATGTCGTCCGCCTCGCGCCCGCGCAGCAGTTCGGCGATCTCGACGCGCAGCGTCGCGGCGATCGCGGCGCCGTTGCGGCCGACGGTGAAGGTGTAGCCGAACCCTTGCGCGCCGTCGGCGTCGCGGATCCTGACCGTGTTCAGCTCGAAGGCGCGGATGTCGCCGTGCGTGCTGTCCGCGATCTCGGTCTCCGGGGCAATCCTGAAATGTCCTGTTTCGATCGATTCGATCCTCGCCATGGGCGCCTCCCTCGCTGTCGGCTTCTCACCCCCGGTTATACCCGCTCGCGCTGCTAACATCGACCGATCCCTTCCCGTGGAGACCGATGCAATGACCGAGCAGACCTACAAGCTCACCTACTCGACGATGTTCGACCCGCCCGCTTCGCTGCACGAGCGCTTCGACGCCGCACTGGGCGAGGCCCGGGCGACGATGGGCGCCGAGCACGCGATGCGCGTCGGCGCGCACGCGGTGACCGCCGACGATTGCTTCGAACTCCGATCGCCGATCGACCGCGAGCTGCTGCTCGGCCGCTTCCAGAACGGCACGGCCGCGCACGCCGGCCAGGCGGTCCGCGCCGCGCGCGAGGCCTTCCCGGCCTGGTCCCACACGCCGTGGCGCGAGCGCGTGGCGATCCTGCGCCGCGCGGCGGCGCTGATCGAGGAGCGCGTCTGGGCGATGTCGGCCTGCCTGTCCATCGAGGTCGGCAAGAACCGGATGGAGTCGCTGGGCGAGGTCCAGGAGACCGCCGACCTGATCGCCTGGTACTGCGACCGGATGGAGGAGAACGAGGGCTTCGACCGGCGCCTGCCCAACGACCCGCTGACCGGCTTCACCAGCCACAACCGCACACGGCTGCGCCCCTACGGCGTCTGGGCGGTGATCGCGCCTTTCAACTTCCCGTTCGCGCTGGCCGGCGGGCCGGTCGGCGCCGCGCTGGTCACCGGCAACACCGCGGTGTTCAAGACCGCGTCCGACACCGCCTTGAGCGGCACGCTGCTGATGCAGGCCTTCCGCGACGCGGGCCTGCCCGACGGCGTGCTGAACCACGTCACCGGCCCCGGCAGCACCATCGGCGAGGCGCTGGCCAGCCACCCCGATGTCGCCGGCATCACCTTCACCGGCTCCGCGCAGGTCGGCATGTCGATCGCGCGCGAGTTCGCCGGAGGCCGCTGGCCACGGCCCTGCATCGCCGAGATGGGCGGCAAGAACGCGGCCATCGTCAGCGACCGCGCGGACCTCGAGCGCGCGGCAGCCGGCATCGTGCGCTCCGCCTTCGGCCTGCAGGGCCAGAAGTGCTCGGCCTGCTCGCGCGTCTACGTGCAGCGCGGCGCGGCCGCCGAGCTGCGCGACCGGCTGGTGGCGCTTACCGACGCCATCAAGGTCGGCGACCCGACCCTGCGCGAGAACTGGATGGGCCCGGTGATCAATCGTTCGGCCCGCGAGCGCTTTCGCCGCGCGGTCGACGCGATCGGCGAGGCCGGCACCATCCTGGCTGGCGGTCGGCTGCTCACCGAAGGCGCGCTGGAGCGCGGCTGGTTCGTCGCGCCGACCGTGGCCGCCGCGCCGCGCGACCACTACGTGTGGCGCGAGGAGCAGTTCGCCCCGCTGGTGCTGATCGACGAGGTCGAATCGGTCCACGAGGCCATCGCCCTGGCGAATGCATCGGACTACGGGCTGACCGCCGGCTTCTACGGCGGCGCCGACGAGATCGACGGCTTCCTGGACCGGATCGAAGCAGGCGTGGTCTACGTGAACCGCCCGCAGGGCGCCACCACCGGCGCCTGGCCCGGCTACCAGCCCTTCGGCGGCTGGAAGGCCAGCGGCAGCACCGGCAAGGCGATCGGGTCGTTCTGGTACCTGCCCTTGTACATGCGGGAGCAGTCGCAGACGGTGGTGGACTGACTCGGCTCGGCTCGGCTCGACCTCGACCTCGGGCTCAAGCTCGAGCTCGACGGGCGGCGCGGCCCAGGCGGGCGCCTCGCGCTTCGGGCCTGCCGCGACGGCGGTCCGGCCAGACGGCCGGACTACCCTCGCTGCTCGGAGTCGCGGCCCGGCGCGCAACTCACTTCGCTCGCTGCGCTCGCTTCGTTCGGACAGGCGCGCCGAGTCAGTTGTGGAGGCGCGCTGCGCGCGCGGGCCGCGGCTCCTGCGCGGCTCGGCGCCGTCGAGGCAGGCCCGAAGCGCGAGGCGCCCGCCTGGGCTGGATGCGATGGCGGCTCGAGCCAGACCGGGCCAGGCCGGGCCGAGCCGAGCCAATCTGAGCGAACCAGGTCAAACCGAGTCAACAATCCCGCAGCCGACAAAGAGGCCGGCGGCGGGGGCGCCTGCGTCGGTCCGGGGGATCAGGACCCCGCGTCGAGCAGCACAGCGCTTGCGGCCCGCGCGCGCAGCGCGCTTCGTAAAATCCGACTTGGCGCGCCTGTCCGAACGAAGCGAGCGCAGCGAGCGAAGTGAGTTGCGCGCCAGGGCCGCAAGCGCGAGCAGCGCAGAGCAGTCCGGCCAACAGGCCGGACCGCGGGTGCCGCCCGGACCGAGGCAGGCGCCCCCGCCGCCGGCCCGAAACGAAGCCTCAGAGCGGCTTCTTGATGATGTTCGCGATCTCGCCCACGATGCCGCGCCGGAAGGCCAGCACGCAGATCACGAAGATCAGGCCCTGCACCACGGTGACCCAGGCGCCGAGCTGGGCCAGGTAGTTCTGCATCGTGACGATGACCGCCGCGCCGACCACCGGGCCGAACAACGTTCCCAGGCCGCCCAGCAGGGTCATCAGCACGACCTCGCCGGACATCGACCAGTGCACGTCGGTCAGCGAGGCAAGCTGGAAGACCAGCGCCTTGGTGGCGCCCGCCACGCCCGCGAGCGTGCCCGACAGCACGAAGGCCACGTGCTTGTAGCGGTCGGTGTCGTAGCCCAGCGAAAGCGCGCGCGGCTCGTTCTCGCGGATGGCCTTGAGGATCTGTCCGAACGGGGAGTTGATGATCCGCCAGATCAGCAGGAAGCCGCCCAGGAAGATCACCAGCACGACCGGGTACATGCCGGCGGCGGTGCTCAGGTCGAACAGGCCGAACAGCTTGCCGCGCGGCACGGCCTGGATGCCATCCTCGCCGCCGGTGAACGGCGCCTGCAGGCTGAAGAAGAAGACCATCTGGGCCAGCGCCAGCGTGATCATCGCGAAGTAGATTCCCTGCCGCTTGATCGCGAGATACCCGGCGACCCAGGCGAGCGCCGCCGAGCAGGCAGTGCCCAGCAGGATCGCGATCTCGGGCGTGACGCCCCAGACCTTGGCCGCGTGCGCGGACACGTAGCCGGCCATGCCCAGGAACATCGCGTGGCCGAAGGAGAGCAGCCCCACGTAGCCGATCAGCAGGTTGAAGGCGCACGCGAACAGCGCGAAGCACATCACCTTCATCAGGAAGATCGGGTAGACGAAGAGCGGCGCGATCGCGAAGAACGCCGCCATCAGGACGAAGGCGATCTTCTGGTAGCGGTTGTCGCCGGTCGCGGCCGGCGCGAGGGTTTGCGTCTGAGCCATGACAGCCTTATTTCTGGGTTCCGAACAGGCCTGCGGGCCTGAGCAGCAGGACGATCGCCATGATCACGAAGATGACCGTGTTCGAGGCCTCGGGGTAGAAGACCTTGGTCAGGCCCTCGATCAACCCCAGGCCGAAGCCGGTCACGATCGACCCCATGATCGAACCCATGCCGCCGATGACCACGACGGCGAAGACGACGATGATCAGATCGGAGCCCATCTGCGGGCTGACCTGGTAGATCGGGGCAGCCATCACGCCGGCCAGCGCGGCCAGGCCGACGCCGAAGCCGTAGGTCAGCGTGATCATCCTGGGCACGTTGATGCCGAAGGCCTGCACCAGCGAGGGATTCTCGGTGGCGGCGCGCAGGTAGGCGCCCAGCTTGGTGCGCTCGACCACGAACCAGGTGCCGAAGCAGATCACGAGCGAGGCCACGACGACCCAGGCCCGATAGTTGGGCAGGAACATGAAGCCGAGGTTCTGGCCGCCGGTGAGCGCCGCGGGAACCTGGTAGGGCTGGCCCGAGGAGCCGTATTCGTTTCGGAACAGGCCCTGGATGATCAGCGCGATGCCGAAGGTCAGCAGCAGGCCGTACAGATGATCGAGCTTGTACAGGCGCTGCAGCATCGTGCGCTCGATGATGACGCCGGTGGCGCCCACGAGGATCGGCGCGATCAGCAGCGACCACCAGTAGCCGATGCCGAGCTTGTTCAGCAGAAGGTAAGCCACGAACGCGCCCATCATGTACTGCGCGCCGTGGGTGAAATTGATGATGTTCAGCAGGCCGAAGATGACGGCCAGGCCGAGCGACAGAAGCGCGTAGAACGACCCGTTGATCAGGCCGATCAGCAACTGGCCGAACAGCACTTGCGTCGGTATGCCGAAGATCTCCATCCGCGAAGCCCGTTGAAAGTGTCCTGGGGGTGCAGGGAGCCGCCGGGCGCGCTGCGCCCGGCGGCTGGTACGACTAGGTCAGACTTGCCTGATCACTTGACCAGCGGGCAACCGCCCTCGTTGATCGGGCGGAACGCCTGATCGGCCGGGATGGTCTTGCGGACCTTCAGCAGGTCCCACTCTCCCTTGGACTCGGCCGGCTTCTTGACCTCGACCAGGTAGGCCGGGTGGATCTTGCGGCCGTCGGCGCGGATCGAGCCCTTGCCGAACAGCGGATCGTCGGTCGGCATTTCCTTCATCTTCGCGATGACCTTGGTGCCGTCGTCGGTGTTGCCGGCCTCGACCGCCTTGAGGTAGTGCAGCACCGACGAATACACGCCGGCCTGGACCATCGTGGGCGGCTTGCCGCCGTGAGCCGCCATGAAGCGCTTCGAGAACGCCCGGGTGCCGTCGTTCAGGTCCCAGTAGAAGCTGGTCGTGAAGATCAGGCCCTGCGCGGTCTGCAGGCCGAGCGCCTTGACGTCGGTCAGGAACATCAGAAGGCCGGCCAGGTTCTGGCCGCCCGCGACGATGCCGAACTCGGCCGCCTGCTTGATCGAGTTGATCGTGTCGCCGCCGGCGTTGGCCAGGCCGATGATCTTGGCCTTGGAAGCCTGTGCCTGCAGCAGGAAGGACGAGAAATCCTGGCCCGGGAACGGGTGGCGAACCTTGCCGAGCACCTTGCCGCCGTTCTTGACCACGACCGCCTCGGTGTCGCGCTCGAGCGCATGACCGAAGGCGTAGTCGGCGGTCAGGAAGAACCAGGTGTCGCCGCCGGTCTCCACGATCGCCTTGCCGGTGCCGTTGGACAGCATCCAGGTGTCGTACGCCCAGTGGATCGTGTTCGGCGAGCAGGCCTTGCCGGTCATGTCCGAGGTGGCCGAACCCGAGTTCAGGTAGGCCTTGCCCTTGTCGCGGGTGACCTGGTTGACCGCCAGGCCCACCGACGAGGTCGGCACGTCGACGATCACGTCGACCTTGTCGGTGTCGTACCACTGGCGGGCCACGGTCGAGCCGACGTCCGGCTTGTTCTGGTGGTCGGCCGAGACGATCTCGATCTTCAGGTTGGCTTTCGACGTCTTCTGGAAGTCCTCGACCGCCAGCCTGGCGGCGACGACCGAGCCCGGACCCGCGATGTCGGCGTACAGGCCGGACATGTCGTTCAGGACACCGATCTTCACGACGCCATCCGAAATTTGCGCGGAAGCCGCGCCGGCGAGTCCGGCCAGCGCCGCACCGACCAGGACCGATGTGAGTTTGCGTTTCATCATTGTCATTCCTCCAGGACTAATCGGTCTCCAGACCGGTTCAGGCGCCCGTTCGGCGCGCCATTCTCTTCGGGCCCCGTCGGCGGCGCCCCGTTGTCGTTCGCACGCCTCAGACGCCGAGGTACTCGTGCAGCATTCCCATCTTCTGTTCGAGCTCGGAAGCCTCGAAGCCTTCGACGATGCGGCCGTGCTCCATCACGTAGAAGCGGTCGGCCAGCGGCGCGGCGAAGCGGAAGTTCTGCTCGACCATGATCACGGTGAAGCCCTTCTCGCGCAGCATGCGGATCATCCGGGCCAGCGTCTGCACGATGACCGGCGCGAGGCCCTCGGAGATCTCGTCGAGCAGCAGCAGCTTGGCGCCGGTGCGCAGGATGCGCGCCACCGCCAGCATCTGCTGCTCGCCGCCCGAAAGCCGCGTGCCGGGGCTGTTGCGACGTTCCTTCAGGTTCGGGAACATCTCGTAGATCTCGTCGAGGCCCATGCCGCCGGAGGCCACCGGCGGCGGCAGCATCAGGTTCTCCTCGCAGCTCAGGCTGGCGAAGATTCCTCGCTCCTCGGGGCAGTAGCCGAGGCCGAGCCGGGCGATAGTGTGCGGCGGCAGGTTCACCGCCTCGGTGCCGTTGATCATGATGGAGCCGGTGCGCCGGCCCACCAGACCCATGATCGACTTCAACGTGGTGGTGCGCCCGGCGCCGTTGCGCCCGAGCAGCGTGACCACCTCGCCGCGGTTCACGACCATGTCGACACCATGAAGGATGTGCGACTCGCCGTAGAACGCGTGCAGGTCGGCGATGCGCAGGAATTCGGTCTTGTCAGTGGCCATGGGACGCCCCCGCCAGAGCCTCGTCGGCGCTGCCCATGTAGGCCTCGAGCACCTGCGGATTCTTCGACACGATCTCGTACGGGCCTTCGGCGATGACCTGGCCGCGCTGCAGCACGCTGATCGTGTCGGCGATCGTCGAGACCACGTTCATGTTGTGCTCGACCATCAGGATCGTGCGGTTGGCCGAGACCTTCTTGATGAGCTGCGTGACGCGGTCGACGTCTTCGTGGCCCATGCCCTGGGTGGGCTCGTCGAGCAGCATCAGCTCGGGCTCGGTGGCCAGCGTGGTGGCGATCTCGAGCGCGCGCTTGCGGCCGTAAGGCAGCTCGACGGTGACGAAGTCGGCGTACTCGCGCAGGTCCACCATTTCGAGCAGCTCGAGCGCGCGGTCGTTCAGCGCATCGAGCATGCTGGCCGGGCGCCAGAAGTGAAAGGAGGTGCCCTGCGCGCGCTGCAGTCCGATGCGCACGTTCTCGAGCACCGTCAGGTGCGGGAACGTGGCCGAGATCTGGAAGGAGCGCACGACGCCGCGCCGCGCGACCTGCGCGGGCTTCTCGTAGGTGATGTCCTGGCCGTTGAAGAGGATCTGGCCCCGGGTGGGGATCAGGAACTTGGTCAGGAGATTGAACACCGTCGTCTTGCCCGCGCCGTTGGGACCGATCAAGGCGTGGATCTGCCCGCGCTTGACACGCAGGTTCACGTCGTTGACCGCCACGAAGCCGCGGAACTCCTTGACGAGGTTCCTTGTCTCCAGAATGTAATCGTTATTGCCTGCCATCTTGTCCGAGGTGGTTGCCGGTCGGGCGTTGCGCAGAGCGGCGATTATTGCGGGAAACCGGAACGGGCGCAAACGGACCCCGGCGACAAGGGGACATTCAGCCGTCGCGCGCGGGTGCGGCCAGATCGATCCACCATTGCGCGCCGCAGCGCGGGCACATCGCCCGCAGCCGGCCGGCAGGCGCATCGGCCACGCGAAAACCGTAGCGCAGGCACCTTTCACAGACTGCCTGCTCGCTGACCGACGCCGCCAGTGTCATCGAGACCCGGTAGCGCCGCCAGGCCTGCCAGCCCAGGGTCGCCGCCAGCGCGATCAGCAAGGCGTCGAACAGGAACTCGGACGCGCCGTCGCCCAGGGACAGCAGCTCGAAGCCGGTGGCCACGAAGATCATGGCCACGAAGCAGGCGACCAGCCAACCATGCGCAACGAGCAAGGTGCGCTCGTGCCAGCGCCTGAACCCCAGCCTGCGGATCCGCTCGGGAACCGACTCGGCCGGGGCCGTGCTCATGGCATGGCGCTCAGTGGTTGTCGCGCGGAACGCCGTGCGTCTGGTCGATCCGCTGGTAGCTGACCGCGAAATCGAGGCAGCCGCCGTCCTGGAGCTGGCCCACGGTCCGGCGGTGCAGCTCCTGCCAGGGCGTCTGGCTCACCAGCTCGGGCGGCCGCCAGGCCGCCTTGCGGCGCGCGAATTCCTCGTCGCTGATCAGGATGTTCGCGGACCGCTTGTTCAGGTCGATGCGCACCCGGTCGCCGGTCTGCAGCAAGGCCAGCCCGCCGCCCACCGCCGACTCGGGCGAGGCGTTCAGGATCGACGGGCTGCCCGAGGTGCCGGACTGGCGGCCGTCGCCGATGCAGGGCAGCATCGTGATGCCTTGCCTGACCAATGCGTCAGGCGGGAGCATGTTGACCACCTCGGCAGCGCCCGGATAACCCACCGGACCCACGCCGCGGATGAACAGCATGCAGTCGGCGTCGATCTTCAGCGACGGATCGTTGATGCGGTGGTGGTAGTCCTCGGGGCCCTCGAAGACGATGGCCCGGCCCTCGAAGGCCTCCGGATCGGCCGGGTTCTCCAGGTAGCGCTGGCGGAACTCGGGCGAGATCACCGAGGTCTTCATCACGGCCGACTCGAACAGGTTGCCCGACAGCACGGCGAAGCCGGCTTCGTGCAGCATGGGGTCGTCGTAGGTCCGGATCACGTCGTGGTTGGACGACGGCGTGTCGGCGTACAGCTCGCCGATGGGGCGGCCGGTCACGGTGATGGCCCCGGCGTTCAGCTTGCCGGCCTTCAGCAGCTCGTGCATGACGGCGGGCACGCCGCCGGCGCGGTGGAAATCTTCGCCGAGGTACTGGCCGGCAGGCATGCAGTTGACCAGCAGCGGGATCTCGTAGCCGATGCGGTCCCAGTCGCGCACCTCGAGCGGCACGCCGGCGTGGCGCGCGATCGCGTTGACGTGCGGCGGGCAGTTGGTGGACGCGCCCAGCGCGCTGGCGGCGACGATCGCGTTCTCGAAGGCCTCGCGGGTGAGGATCTTCGAGGGCCGCAGGTCCTCGTGGACCATCTCGACGATGCGCCGGCCAGTGTAGTAGGCCATCTGCCCGCGTTCGCGGTAGGGCCCGGGGATCGCCGCGCAGCCCGGCAGGGCCATGCCCAGCGCCTCGGCCATCGAGTTCATCGACAGCGCGGTGCCCATCGTGTTGCAGTGCCCGACCGAGGGGGCCGAAGCCGCGACCATCTCGAGGAACTGGTCGTAGTCGATGCGCCCGGCCGCGAGCTCCTGGCGCGCGAACCAGACCACGGTGCCCGAGCCGGCCAGCCCGCCGTTGTAGTAGCCGTTGAGCATGGGGCCGCCGGACAGGACGATGGCGGGGAGGTCGACGGTGGCCGCACCCATGATCATTGCCGGCGTGGTCTTGTCGCAGCCGGTGGTCAGCACCACGCCGTCGAACATGTAGCCGTACAGGCACTCGACCAGGCCCAGGTAGGCCAGGTTGCGGTCGAGCGCCGCGGTCGGCCGCTTGGTGGTCTCCTGGATCGGATGCACCGGAAACTCGATCGGGATGCCGCCCGCATCGCGGATGCCGTCGCGGATGCGGTTGGCGAGGTCGATGTGGTGGCGGTTGCAGGGCGACAGGTCGCTGCCCGTCTGCGCGATCCCGATGATCGGCTTGCCGCTCTTCTGGAGCTCCTCGAGCGTGAGGCCGAAGTTCATCATCCGCTCGAGGTAGAGCGCGGTCATCCCCGGGTTGTCGGGGTTGTCGAACCAGGCGCGGGAGCGCAGCTTGGGGGTCTTGCCGTCCTTGCTCATCGGGAGATCCTGTCGGGGGTTGTCGGCTGGCATCGTTGTGCCCGTCAGCCGGCCAGTGTAGCGCCGTGACGGCGCGCCGGGGAGCGGGTCGCGGCGCGCGCCGGGGCCATGCGAAGGGAATCGGAATCCGGTAGGCTTTCGACGCACCCGCCTTCGGGCCACGCGCCCACCCCTCGAACGGTCGCCCTCGCTTGGAAGCCCTACCGATCTGGCTGCAGTTGACGCTGCTGGTCCTGCTGCTGCTGGCCTCCGCGTTCTTCTCGATCGCCGAGACCAGCATGATGGCGCTCAGCCGCTTCCGGCTCGGCCACCTGGTCCGCCAGGGCCGGCGCAGCGCCCGCATCACCGCCGGCCTGCTGGCCCAGACCGACCGGCTGCTGGGCACGATCCTGCTCGGCAACAACGTGGCCAATACCGCGCTGACCGCGATCGTGACCGCGCTGGCGATCCGCTACTTCGGCAACGACGACCGGGTGATCGTGATCGCCACGACGGTCGTGGCAGTGATCCTGATCGTGTTCTGCGAGATCACGCCCAAGGTGATCGGCGCCACCCATCCCGAACGGATCGCCCTGCCGGCGAGCTACCTGCTGCGCGCGCTGATGCTGCTCTTCTCGCCGGTGGTCTGGACGGTCAACCTGTTCGTGGGGCGCCTGCTCGCGCTGGCCGGCGTGAAGACCTCGGGGACGAAGGAGCCGACGCTGTCGCTCGACGAGCTGCGCACGATCGTGCTCGAATCGGGCCGCTTCATGCCCCAGAAGCATCGGTCGATCCTGCTCAACCTGTTCGACCTGGAGCGGATCAGCGTCGACGACGTGATGGTCCCCCGCCATCGGGTCGAGGCGCTGGACCTGGCCACCGAGGAGCGCGGTCTGCGCGAGCAGCTGGCGACCTGCTACCACAACAAGCTCCCCGTCCACGAAGGCGAGATCAACCGGGTGGTCGGCGTGCTGCACGTCCGCCGGGCGCTGGGCCTGCTTCAGCGCGAGTCCTTCGACGCCGCCGACGTCAGGGCGCTGCTCTCCGCTCCGTATTTCGTTCCCAGCGGCACGCCGGTGTTCCGGCAGCTCCAGTTCTTCCAGGAGAACCGCCAGAAACTCGGGCTGGTCGTCGACGAATACGGCGAGGTGCTCGGGCTCGTCACGCTCGAGGACATCATCGAGGAGATCATCGGGGAGTTCACCACCACCGCCCCCGGCGGGGACGGCGGACAGGGCTGGCGCGACGACGAGGCGGTCGTGGAAGGCTCCGCCTCGCTGCGCGACCTCAACCGCCGCCTGGGCACCCGCTTCGCGCTCGACGGCCCGCGCACGCTGAACGGCCTGCTGCTGGACATCCTGCAGGCGCTGCCCGAGGCGCCGGTGAGCGTGCGGATCGGCGACCTGGTCGTCGAGATCCAGCAGATCGAGGACCGGATGATCCGCAGCGTCCGGCTGCACCGGGGCGCCCGCCCCGCCTCCGCCCCCCGCCCCGGCCGGTGAGGCGTTGCCCGGGGGCAGCGCCGCGCACCGTTCGTCCGACCGCCCGCCGCCGCTCGTCCAGCACCGGTCCGCGCCCCGCGCGCCCGCAGCGCAATATCTGCCGGGATCCCAGCCGGGATCGGACCCCGCATTACAGGACGCAGGACGACGACGGATGGCCGCAATCACGACCACGCAACGCCCCCAGGCCCGGCAGACCATCCTGGCCGGCCTCGGACGGGCGCTCGTCCAGCACCAGCGCCTGCGCCTCGACCAGGCCACCGACATCCAGCGCCGGGCCGACGAGGCCGAGACGGGCTTCGTCGACGCCTTGCTCGCCAGCGGCGCGATGAACGCGCGGCAGCTCGCGTCGTTCGCCGCCGAGGTCTTCGGCCACCCGCTGCTCGATCTCTCTGCAGTCGACCTGGCAGCCTTGCCCGTCGACGTGCTGGACCGCAAGTTCGCCACGGAGGCCGGCGTCGTCGCGCTGGGCAAGCGCGGCGGTCGGCTGTCGGTGGCGGTGTCCGACCCGACCGACACCAAGTTGCTGGACCGCATCCGGTTCACCGCGCAGGCGAGCGTCGAGGCCATCGTCGTCGAGCACGACAAGCTGCTTCGCATGGTGGAGAAGCTCGGGCGCAGCGCCGCCGACACGCTGGACGAGATCGCCGGCGAGGTCGAGGGGGTCGACGTCACCAACGACGAGCAGGCGGGGCAGGTCGACAGCAGCGACATCGACGACGCGCCGGTGGTGCGCTTCCTGCAGAAGATCCTCGTCGACGCGATCCAGGCCGGCGCATCGGACCTGCACTTCGAGCCCTTCGAGAAGTTCTACCGGATCCGCTTCCGCGTCGACGGCGAATTGCGCGAGATCGCCCAGCCGCCGCTCGCGATCAAGGAGAAGCTCGCCTCGCGCATCAAGGTCATCTCCCGGCTGGACATCTCCGAGAAGCGGGTGCCCCAGGACGGCCGGATGAAGCTGGTGCTGTCGGGCAACCGGGCGATCGACTTCCGGGTCTCGACGCTGCCGACCCTGTTCGGCGAGAAGATCGTGATGCGGATCCTGGACCCGGCCCAGGCCAAGCTCGGGATCGACGCGCTGGGCTACGAGCCCGACCAGAAGGAAGCGCTGATCGATGCGATCAGGCGGCCCTACGGCATGGTGCTGGTCACCGGCCCGACCGGCTCGGGCAAGACGGTGTCGCTGTACTCGTGCCTGAACATCCTGAACGAGCCGGGCGTGAACATCTCGACCGCCGAGGACCCGGCGGAGATCAACCTGCCGGGCGTCAACCAGGTCAACGTCAACGAGAAGGCCGGGCTCACCTTCGCGGCCGCGCTGCGCGCCTTCCTGCGCCAGGACCCGGACGTGATCATGGTCGGCGAGATCCGCGACCTGGAGACCGCCGACATCGCCATCAAGGCGGCCCAGACCGGCCACCTGGTGATGTCCACCCTGCACACGAACGACGCGCCGACGACGCTCACCCGGCTGGCCAACATGGGCGTGCCGGCCTTCAACATCGCCTCGTCGGTGAGCCTGATCACCGCCCAGCGCCTGGCGCGCCGGCTGTGCACCTGCAAGCAACCGCTCGAGGTTGACGAGGGCGCGCTGCTGAACGCGGGCTTCCTGGAGGCCGACCTCGACGGCAGCTGGCTGCCCTACCGGCCGGTGGGCTGCGAGCGCTGCAATGGCAGCGGCTACAAGGGCCGGGTCGGCATCTACCAGGTGATGCCGATCACCGAGGAGATGCAGAAGCTGATCCTGGCCGGCGGCAACGCGCTGCAGATCGCGGCGCAGGCCGAGGTGGAGGGCGTGCGCGACCTGCGCCGCTCGGGCCTGATGAAGGTGATGCAGGGCATGACCAGCATCGAGGAAGTCCTCGGTGTGACCAACGAATGAACCGAACGACGGGAACCTGACCGATGGCAACCAGAGCAGCGACCGCTCCCCGCCGGGCCCAGCCGCGCGAGCAGACCTTCATGTGGGAGGGCCGGGACCGCGCCGGGAAGACCGTTCGCGGCGAGGTCCGCGCCAAGAGCCAGGCAGTGCTGCAGTCCTCGCTGCGCCGCCAGGGCATCGTGGTGACCAAGGTCAAGAAGCGCAGCTACGCGCGCGGCCGCAGGATCCAGGAGAAGGACATCGCGATGTTCACCCGCCAGCTGGCCACGATGATGAAGGCCGGCGTGCCGCTGCTGCAGTCCTTCGACATCGTGGCGCGGGGCTCGAGCAACGCGGCGGTGTCCAAGCTGTTCACCGACATCCGCGGCGACGTGGAGACCGGCACCTCGCTGGCCCAGGCCTTCCGCAAGTACCCGCTGTACTTCGACAGCCTGTTCTGCAACCTGGTGAATGCCGGCGAGCAGGCGGGCATCCTCGACGACCTGCTCGACCGGCTCGCCAGCTACAAGGAGAAGATGCTGGCGATCAAGGGCAAGATCAAGTCGGCCCTGTTCTACCCGACGGCGGTGCTGGCGGTCGCCTTCATCGTCGTGGCGGTGATCATGCTGTTCGTGGTGCCCGCCTTCAAGGAGGTCTTCTCGAACTTCGGCGCCGACCTGCCGGCGCCCACGCTGATGGTGATCGCGGCGTCGGACTTCTTCGTCGAGCACTGGTACCTGATCTTCGGCGGCATCGGCGGCTCGCTGTACTTCCTGTTGCAGGCCTGGAAGCGATCGACGAAGGTCCAGATGTTCATGGACCGGCTGCTGCTCAAGCTGCCGGTGTTCGGGGCGGTGGTCGAGAAGGCCACGATCGCCCGCTGGCTGCGCACCCTGTCCACGATGTTCGCCGCCGGCGTGCCGCTGGTCGAGGCGCTCGACTCGGTGGGCGGCGCCGCGGGCAACCACGTGTACCTGGTGGCCACGAAGAGGGTCCAGCAGGAGGTGTCGACCGGCACCAGCCTCACCGTGGCGATGCAGAACTCGCAGGTGTTCCCGAACATGGTGCTGCAGATGGCCTCGATCGGCGAGGAGTCGGGCTCGCTCGACTCGATGCTGTCCAAGGCCGCGGACATCTTCGAGCGCGAGGTGGACGAGGCGGTCGAAAGCCTTTCCAGCCTGCTCGAGCCCATGATCATGGTCGTGCTCGGCGTGGTCATCGGCGGCCTGGTCGTGGCGATGTACCTGCCGATCTTCAAGCTGGGCCAGGTGGTATAAGGCGGATCGCCTTCCTTTCCTGCCCCCATGATCGAAGCCCTCCAGCAGTCTCCTGCCCTGGCCGTCGGCACCGCGCTGGTGTTCGGCCTGATGATCGGCAGCTTCCTGAACGTCGTCGTCCACCGGCTGCCGAAGATGATGGAACTGGAGTGGGAGGCCCAGGCCGCCGAGCTTCGCGGCGAGGATCCGCCGGCGGCCGAGCGCTTCAACCTGCTGGTGCCGCGCTCGCGCTGCCCGTCCTGCGGCCACCAGCTCGGGGCGCTGGAGAACGTCCCGCTGCTGAGCTGGCTGATCCAGCGCGGCCGCTGCAAGGCCTGCGGCACCCCGATCTCCGCCCGCTACCCGCTGGTCGAGCTGGCCACCGGGCTGCTGACCGCACTGGCGATCTGGCGCTTCGGCGCGACCTGGGCCGGGCTCGGCGCCGCGCTCCTGGGCTTCGTGCTGATCGCGCTGACCTTCATCGACCTGGACACGCAGCTGCTGCCCGACAGCATGACGATGCCGCTGCTGTGGCTGGGGCTGCTGTTCAACCTCTGGGGCGTGTTCGTGCCGCTGCAGGAAGCGGTGGTCGGCGCGATGGCCGGCTACCTGAGCCTGTGGACCGTCTACTGGCTGTTCCGGCTGGTCACCGGCAAGGAAGGCATGGGCTTCGGCGACTTCAAGCTGCTGGCCGCGCTGGGCGCCTGGTTCGGCTGGACCGCCCTGCCGGCGATCATCCTGCTGGCCTCGGTCGTGGGCTCGGTGGCCGGCGTGTCGATGATCCTGTTCGCGCGTCACCTGCGCGAGGTCCCCATCCCCTTCGGCCCCTACCTGGCCGGGGCGGGGCTGCTCGCGCTCTACTTCCGCGAACCGCTGGGCTCGCTGATCGGCCTGCGCTGATCGGGCCGGCGGGCCGCCCCGCCGCCGGAGCGCGCGCCCGCTCGGAGCGCACGCCACATTCTGGCGCGACTGCCCGAAGGCTGCCCGTGCTGCGCCCCGAAGCCGTCGACGCGGCCTGCTAGACTCGATCGCATGGATTCCAGACGCTTCCTGGTCGGCCTGACCGGCGGCATCGGCAGCGGCAAGAGCACGGTTGCCGACCTGTTCGCCGCGCACGGTGTCACGATCGTGGACACCGACGCGATCGCGCACGCGCTCACCGCCCCCGGCGGCGCGGCGATCCCTGCCATCCGCGAAGCCTTCGGCGACCCGGTCATCGCCGAGGACGGCGCGCTGGACCGCGCAGCGATGCGCTCGGTCGTGTTCGCCGACCCGCAGGCCCGGCATCGGCTCGAGGCCATCCTGCACCCGATGATCGGGCACTGCTGCGAGCTGATGATCGCCGAGGCCACCGGGCCCTACACGATGGCGGTGGTGCCGCTGCTGGTGGAGTCGGGACGCTGGCGCCAGCGCATCGACCGCCTGGCGGTGGTCGACTGCCCGGTGGAAACGCAGATCGCCCGGGTCATGCAGCGCAACCGTTTCGAGCGATCCCAGATCGAGGCGATCATCGCGGTCCAGGCCAGCCGCGAGGCGAGGCTGGCCGCCGCCGACGACGTCGTCGACAACGGCGGCGATCCGCAGGCGCTCGCGCCGCAGGTCGACGCGCTGCATGCCCGCTACCTCGAACTGGCCGCACGCAAGGCCGCGGGGCCGGGCGGGGCCCGCGACGCGGGCCCCGCAGCGGCCAACCACCGCGGCGAGGACGGCCGATGACGGGCGCCGCCCGCTGCAAGCGGTTTGTCAAGCTCGACCCTTTGCGCCAGAATTCGCCGAACCGCGCCAACGAACGGCCCAGGACGAGCCCTTGATCCTGTACGAGTACCCGCTAAACGAACGCGTCCGGACCTTGCTGCGGCTCGAGGATCTGTTCGAACGTCTCGACACCTTCGCGCGGCGCGAGCACCCGCTCGACCACCATGTCGCGCTGACCACGCTGTTCGAGATCCTCGACGTCTCCGCGCGCGCCGACCTCAAGTCCGACCTGCTGCAGGAGCTCGAGCGCCAGCGCCAGACGCTGATGGCCTTCCGTGCCAGCCCCGACGTGGCGATCGACATGCTCGATCGCGTGCTGGCGCAGATCGACGCCGCGGCCGCCGGCCTGGGCGCGATCACCGGCCGCACCGGCCAGCATCTGCGCGACAACGAGTGGCTGATGAGCATCCGCAGCCGGGTGATCATCGCCGGCGGCGCCTGCGAGTTCGACCTGCCCTCCTACCACGCCTGGCAGCATCGGCCGCCCGAGGTTCGCCAGCGCGACGTCGCCGGCTGGGCGGCGCCTTTCCGGGCGCTCCACGACAGCCTGACCATCGTGCTGAGCCTGCTGCGCGAGAGCGCGCAGCGCTCGGTGCTGACCGCCCGGCAGGGCAGCTTCCAGCAGTCGCTTGGCGGGCGCACCTGGCAGATGGTCCAGGTGCGGCTCGACGACTCGCTGGGTGCGATTCCCGAGATCAGCGCGAACAAGTACCTGCTGTGGATCCGCTTCACCAGCCAGGGCGGCGACTTGCGCCCCAAGCCCTTCGAAGGCGACGTGGACTTCGAGCTCGCGCTCTGCAATCTCTGACGCCATGGCGGTGAAGGTCGACTGCCCCACCTGCGGCCGCAAGGCGGACTTTTCGCCGGCCAACCGCTGGCGACCGTTCTGTTCGGAGCGCTGCAAGACGGTCGACCTCGGCGCCTGGGCCGCCGAAGCCTACCGGATCGCGGGCGACGTCCGCGACGACGCGGCCTCTTCCGACGAAGGCGAGGCCGCCGCCCTCAACGCCAGGCCGCGCTCCTGAGCGCCACGCCGTGCGCGCCCGCGCGGCGCGCCTGCGGGCCGTCGCGGTCGGCCAGGCCGCCCAGCGCATAGACCGGCACCGAGGTCGGCGCCGCAATTTCCGAGAAGCGCTGCCAGCCGATGCCCGGCTGTCCGGGGTGCGAGGCGGTCGCCCGCACCGGCCCGATCAAGGCGTAGTCGGCCTCGATCGCGCAGGCCCTGGCCAGCTCGGATTCGTCGTGGCATGACGCGCCGACCCAGCGCAGGTCGGGCCGGCGCTCGAGCCGCATCAGGTCGGCCGCGCGCAGGTGCACGCCGCCCGCCGCCCGCCAGTACGAAGCCGGGTGCGCGCTGTTGACCAGCAGCCGCGCTCCGTGCCGCTCGCAGCGGGCGCGCACCTCGCGAAAGAGCGCGTCGAATCGCGCGGCGTTCATCCCGGGCTCGCGCAGCTGGACCATCGTCGCGCCGGCGCGCAGCCGCGCGTCGAGAGCGGCCAGGAAGGGCGCGTCGCCGATCTCCGCGGCCGCCGAGATCGCATGCACCGGCGGCAGCCGCAGCCAGCCCACCACCCGGATCGCCGCGGGCAGCAGCGGCGCCGCGTCGATCGAATCGGGCTTCAGCCAGCGCAGCGCCTGGCCTTCGCGCGAACGCGGCTCGCCGCGCCAGTCCTCGACCCGATGGAAGTGAAGCCGGACGTGGGCGTGCGGATAGACGTGCTCGCGCACCACCCAGGGGGAGGTGCCGGCGATGTCGATGCCGAGCTCTTCGTGGAGCTCGCGGGCGAGCGCCTGCGTGACGGTCTCGCCGGCCTCGAGCTTGCCGCCGGGAAACTCCCACCAGCCCGCGTAGGGCTTGCCGGCCAGGCGCTGCCCGAAGAGGACGGCGCCGTCGGCGCGGACCAGGACGCCGACCGCGACCTCGACGATGCCCGCCGCGTCCGGCGCGCGCCCGGAACTCATGCGGCCCGCGGCTTGGCCCGGGTCTTGGCGCGACGGCCGGTGCGGCCGTGCTGGCCCGCCCAGTCCTTCGCGAACTGCCAGGCCACGCGGCCCGAACGCGAGCCGCGCTCGAGCGCGAAGCGCAGCGCGTCGCCGCGCGCCGCGGCGATCTCGCGCTGGCCCACGCCGAAGCTGGCCAGCCAGTGGCCCACGATGGCCAGGTACTCTTCCTGGCGGAACGGGTAGAAGGACACCCACAGGCCGAAGCGCTCGGACAGCGAGATCTTCTCCTCGGTGCGTTCGCCCGGATGGATCTCGCCGTCTTCCTGGTACTTGGCTTCGAGGTTCTCGGCCATGTACTCCGGCATCAGGTGCCGGCGGTTGGACGTGGCGTAGATCAGCAGGTTCTCGGACTGTGCGGCCACCGAGCCGTCGAGCGCCACCTTCAGCGCCTTGTAGCCGGCCTCGCCCTCCTCGAAGGACAGGTCGTCGCAGAACACGATGAAGCGCTCGGGGCGCCCGGCCACCAGTTCGATGATGTCGGGCAGGTCGACGAGGTCGTCCTTGTCGACCTCGATCAGCCGCAAGCCGTCCGAGGCCCATTCGTTCAGGCAGGCCTTGATCAGCGAGGACTTGCCGGTGCCGCGCGAGCCGGTCAGCAGCACGTTGTTCGCAGGCAGGCGCTCGACGAACTGGCGGGTGTTGCGGGCGATCGCCTCTTTCTGGTCGTCGATGTTCTGCAGGTCGTCGAGGCGGATGCCGGACACCTGGCGCACCGGCTGCAGGAAGGACTGCAGGCCCAGCGCGGTCTGGCGGCGGCGCCAGCGGAAGGCGACAGCGCCGGCCCAGTCGGGCTCGGCGGCGGCGGGCATCAGGGACTCGAGGCGGTCGAGCAGGGCGCTGGCGCGATCGACGAGCCGATCGAGCGGGGAACTGGAGGCGGACATCAGGAACGGTAGTCGGCGTTGATCGAAACGTAGTCGTGCGAGAGGTCGCAGGTCCACACGGTGGTGTCGTGGCTGCCGCGGGCGAGATCGACGCGGATCCGGATCTCGGCCTGCTTCATGACGCGCTGGCCGTCTTCCTCGCGGTAGTCGGGATGGCGCCCGCCGCGGGTGGCCACGTGCACGTCGTCGAGGTAGAGCTCGATGCGGTCGACGTCGAGGTCGGCGACGCCGCTGTAGCCGATCGCGGCCAGGATGCGCCCCAGGTTCGGGTCGGACGCGAAGAACGCGGTCTTGACCAGCGGCGAGTGGGCGATCGCGTAGCCGACGGCGGCGGCCTCCGCGTCGCTCGCGGCCTGGCGGACCTCGATCGTGATGAACTTGGTGGCGCCCTCGCCGTCGCGCACCAGCGCCTGGGCGAGCTTCTGCGCGACCGCCAGCAGCGCGGCCTTCAGCTCGGCCGCGCCAGGGTCGGACTCCGACGACACCGAGGCGCCGCTGGCGCCCGTCGCCGCCACCACCAGCGAATCGTTGGTCGAGGTGTCGCCGTCCACCGTGACGCGGTTGAAGCTGAGGTCGGCGATCTCGCGCACCCAGCGTTCGAGCAGCGGCTGCGCGATCGCCGCGTCGGTGGCCATGTAGCCCAGCATCGTGGCCATGTTCGGCCGGATCATGCCGGCGCCCTTGGAGATGCCGGTGACGGTGACGGTGCGCCCGCCGGTCTTCAGCTGCGCCGACTCGCCCTTGGGGATCGTGTCGGTGGTCATGATCGCCTCGGCGGCGTCGAGCCAGTCGCCGCGGCCGACATCGGCCACGGCCGCCGAGATCCCGGCCGCCAGCCGGTCCATCGGCAGGTGCTCGAGGATCACGCCGGTGGAGAAGGGCAGCACGCGGCCCGCCTCGCAGCCGAGCGCCTGCCCGAGCAGCTCGCAGCTGCGGCGCGCGTTGGCCAGGCCCTGCTCGCCGGTGCCCGCGTTGGCGCAGCCGGTGTTGACCAGAAGCGCGCGGATCGCGCCGCCGCTCGCGCCCAGGTGCTCCTGGCAAACCCGCACCGGTGCGGCGCGGAAGCGGTTGGTGGTGAACACGCCGGCCACCGTGCTGCCTTCGGCCAGGCGCATCACGAGCACGTCTCGGCGGCCCTGCTTGCGGATCGCGGCCCTGGCGGTGCCGATCTCGACCCCGCCGACCGGCAGCAGGGACTCGCGCGCGGGGGGAACCAGGTTCACTGGCATCGGGTCACTCCGGAAGCGTCAGGCCAGGCGGCCGTGGCACTGCTTGTATTTCTTGCCCGAGCCGCAGGGGCAGGGATCGTTGCGGCCGACCTTGTTGCCGAAGCGGCGCACCGGCTGCTGGCCCGCCGCCTCGGCCTCGGGCGCGTGCTGCAGGGCGATGGCCACCGACTCGGGATCGCTGCCCTCGGCCGCGGCTGCCGCCTCGTCGAAGTCGGCGTGCGTGTAGTTCACGTTCGAGTAGTGCGGCTGCACCGCCTCCTCGGCCTGCTCGACCTGCTCGGCGGACTGCACCCGCACCGTCATCAGGATGCGCGTGACGTCGTCGCGGATGCGCTGCTGCATCAGGCCGAACAGCTCGAAGGCCTCGCGCTTGTATTCCTGCTTGGGGTTCTTCTGCGCGTAGCCGCGCAGGTGAATGCCCTGGCGCAGGTAGTCGAGCGCCGACAGGTGCTCGCGCCAGTGCTGGTCGATGGTCTGCAGCAGGATCGAGCGCTCGAAGCCGGCGAAGGCCTCCTCGCCCACCAGCTCGACCTTGGTCCGGTAGTGCGCGTCGGCCGCCGCGACGACCTTGCCGAGCAGGTCCTCGTCGGTCAGGTCGGGCTGG
Organism: Zeimonas arvi; assembly: GCF_008039575.1. Lineage (GTDB taxonomy): Bacteria > Pseudomonadota > Gammaproteobacteria > Burkholderiales > Burkholderiaceae_E > Zeimonas > Zeimonas arvi. Next base: position 894,912 of record NZ_VDUY01000001.1, read on the forward strand.
TCGGCGAGCATCTGGGTGAGCGGCACCTCGATCTGCCACTCGGTCTCGAGCAGCTTCTGCAGGCCGGCGACGTCCCATTGCTCCTCGACCGACTCCTCGGGCACGTACTGCCGGAAGAGCCCGGTGAATACCGCGTGGCGAAGCTCGGTGGCCCGGTCGGAGATGCCCTCGGACTCGAGCAGGGCGTTGCGATCGGAATAGACGATCTTGCGCTGGTCGTTGGCGACGTCGTCGTACTCGAGCAGCTGCTTGCGGATGTCGAAGTTGCGGGCCTCGACCTTGCGCTGCGCCGACTCGATCGATCGGGTGACCATGCCGGCCTCGATGGCCTCGCCCTCGGGCAGCTTCAGGCGGTCCATGATCGCCTTGAGCCGGTCGCCGGCGAAGATCTTGAGCAGCGGATCTTCCATCGACAGGTAGAAGCGCGAGGAGCCCGGATCGCCCTGGCGACCCGAGCGGCCGCGCAGCTGGTTGTCGATCCGGCGCGACTCGTGGCGCTCGGTGCCGATGATGTGCAGGCCGCCGGCCGCGATGACCTGGTCGTGCAGCGCCTGCCACTCGCCGCGGATCTTCTCGATTCGCGAGGCTTTCTCGGCCTCGGGCAGGCCCTCGTCGGCGCGGAGGTGATCGACCTGCTTCTCGGCGTTGCCGCCCAGCACGATGTCGGTGCCGCGGCCGGCCATGTTGGTCGCGATGGTGATCGCCTGCGGCCGGCCCGCCTCGGCGACGATCGCCGCTTCGCGCTCGTGCTGCTTGGCGTTCAGCACCTGGTGCGGCAGCTTCTTGGCCGCCAGCATGCCCGACAGCAGCTCGGAGTTCTCGATCGACGTGGTGCCGACCAGCACCGGCTGGCCGCGCTTGTAGCAGTCCTCGATGTCGGCGATGATCGCGTTGTACTTCTCGCCGGCGGTGCGAAAGACCTGGTCCTGGCGGTCCTGCCGCACCATCGGCCGGTGCGTGGGGATCACGATGGTTTCCAGGCCGTAGATCTCCTGGAACTCGTAGGCCTCGGTGTCGGCCGTGCCGGTCATGCCGGCGAGCTTGCCGTACATCCGGAAGTAGTTCTGGAAGGTGATCGAGGCGAGCGTCTGGTTCTCGGCCTGGATCGCGACGCCTTCCTTGGCCTCGACCGCCTGGTGCAGGCCGTCGGACCAGCGGCGCCCCGGCATCAGGCGGCCGGTGAACTCGTCGACGATGATCACCTCGCCGTTCTGCACCACGTACTGCTGGTCCTTGTGGAACAGCGTGTGGGCGCGCAGCGCGGCCATCAGGTGGTGCATCAGGCCGATGTTGGCCGGATCGTAGAGGCTGGCGCCGGCCTCGAGCAGCCCCATCTCGCCGAGCAGGTGCTCGGCCTTCTCGTGGCCGGCCTCGGAGAGGTAGACCTGGTGCGCCTTGCGATCGACCCAGTAGTCGCCCGGGGGATCGGGCTCGCCGGTCTTGGGCTCATGAGGCATCTCGGACAGCAGCCTGGGCACCTGGTTGATGCGCAGGTACATCTCGGTGTGGTCCTCGGCCTGCCCCGAGATGATCAGCGGCGTGCGCGCCTCGTCGATCAGGATCGAGTCGACCTCGTCGACGATCGCATAGTGGAGCGCGCGCTGCCGGCGATCGCCGACCGAGTACTCCATGTTGTCGCGCAGGTAGTCGAAGCCGAACTCGTTGTTCGTGCCGTAGGTGATGTCGGCCGCGTAGGCTTCCTTCTTGTCGGCGGTGGCCTGCTGCGACAGGATCGTGCCGACCGACATGCCCAGGAAGCGGTAGAGCCGCCCCATCCACTCGGCGTCGCGGCTGGCCAGGTAGTCGTTGACCGTGACCACGTGCACGCCCTTGCCGGCCAGCGCGTTCAGGTACACCGGCAGCGTGGCGGTGAGGGTCTTGCCTTCGCCGGTTCGCATCTCGGCGATTCGGCCCGAGTGCAGCACCATGCCGCCGACCAGCTGCACGTCGAAGTGACGCATGCCGAGCACGCGGCGCGCGGCTTCGCGGCACACCGCGAAGGCCTCGGGCAGCAGCGCGTCGACGGTCTCGCCCTTGGCGATGCGCTCGCGGAACTCGACGGTCTTGCCCGCGAGCTGCTCGTCGCTCAGCGGCGTGAGCGAGGCTTCGAGCGCGTTGATTTCGGCAACGGTCTTGCGATACCCCTTCAGCATCCGCTGGTTGCGGCTGCCGAAGATCCGGGTAAGGAATTTCTGGATCATCGGGTCTCGGGCGGCCAGGCCAGGGTCGCGAATGCGACGGACGAACCGCCGGGTAGATTAACCGATGGAGTCTAGCACGCGAGCCCGGGCGGCCCGGGGCCGTGCTATCTTGGCCAGGACGATCCTTCCACCCCCTTCCCGAGGCCCTGCGCAGCCGCCGGGAATGCCCTTCCAGGAAGCCCGCCCTCCGATGCAAGCCCGCTTCTCGCGCCCGGTCCTGACCTGGCTCGATCGCGATCCGGCCTTCCGGCAGCTTGCCCGCCAGCTCGACGATCTGGTGGCGCTCCAGCGCGTGCTGCACAAGGCCAGCGGCGGCGCGCCGGTGACCGTGTCGGGGCTCGCCGACGGCACGCTGACCGTGGTGGTGCCGGGGGCGGCCTGGGCAAGCAGGCTGCGACAGGTCGAGCCCAGCCTGGTGGCGGCGCTGGCGCGGGAAGGCGTGCGGGTGCAAAGGCTGAAGATCCGCCCCAGGCGGCAGGCCGAGGCGGCCGCGCCGCCGCGCGCCCCGAAGAAGCCACCGCCGCCCGAGGCCCTGGCGGCGCTGGCGGCCCTGCGCGCCGAGGCCGGCGCGCCCGCCCTGCAGCAGGCGCTGGCGCGGATGCTGGCCCGCCACGGGGCGGGCTCGCCGCTCAGGCCTGAAGCCGTTCGACGATGACCACGCCGAAGAACACGAGCGCCACCGCCACCGAGATCTTCAGCGCCAGCAGCGCCCGGCCCAGCCAGACGCGGTCCCGGGTCACGAGCCAGGCCAGCGCGCACAGGCCCACCGAGCCCAGGCCCAGCAAGGCCACGATGCGCAGGATGGCGATCATCCGCCGGAAGTCCGGGAAAGGCCGGCAGCCCCGGATCGGCCCGCAGCCCGGGTGCGGCCCCCGGCCGGGTCGTGCGCCGCGGACTCGCGCCGCGCGGCTTGCCGGCGCTCAGGCATGCGCCCAGTCGAGTGCGAAGAACTTCGGCGCCTCGCGCCGCTCGGAAAAGGTCACGATCTCCCAGGCCTCCCGGCGCTCGAGCAGGGCCCGCAGCAGCTGATTGTTCAGCGCGTGGCCCGACTTGTGGGCGCTGTAGGCGGCCAGCAGCGGGTGGCCGACCAGGTAGAGGTCGCCGATCGCGTCGAGGATCTTGTGCTTGACGAACTCGTCGCCGAAGCGAAGGCCATCGGCGTTCAGCACCCGGTACTCGTCCATGACGATGGCGTTGCCGAAGCTCCCGCCCTTGGCCAGGCCGTGCGCGCGCAGGTACTCGACGTCCTGCATGAAGCCGAAGGTGCGGGCCCGGGCGACGTCGCGAACGTAGGAGGTCTCGGCGAAGTCGACTTCGACTTCCTGGATCGTGGCGTCGATCGCCGGATGGCCGAACTCGATCGAGAACTTGAGCCGGAAGCCGAAGTGCGGATCGAGCCGCACCCACTTGTCGCCGTCGCGGATCTCGACCGACTCGAGCACCCGGATGAACTTCTTGGCCGCCGCCTGCTCGACGATGCCGGCCGACTGGATCAGGAACACGAAGGACCCGGCCGAGCCATCGAGGATGGGGATCTCGGCGGCGGTGACATCGACGTAGAGGTTGTCGATGCCCAGGCCAGCCAGCGCCGACATCAGGTGTTCGACCGTGGCCACGCGCACCTGCGCCGCCTCGCCCGAGTCGCCGGCGGTCAGCGTGGAGGCCATGCGGGTGTCGGTCACCCGCGAAGCCTCGCTGCGGATCTCGACCGGCGGATCGAGATCGACCCGCCGGAACACGATGCCGGTGTCGGCGGCGGCTGGCCGCAGCACGAGCTCGACCCGCTCGCCCGAATGCAGGCCGACGCCGGTGGTGCGCACCAGCGAGCGGATCGTCCGTTGTCGCATCATCGCCTTTCCGGGAGGGTCGGTCGGGTGGAACGGGTCGAGGAAGCGGGCGCGGCTCAGACGCGCGCCAGCATCGCCTCGGCGCTGGAGACCTCGAACTTGCCCGGCGCCTCGACGTCGAGCGACTTGACCACGCCGTCCTCGACGAGCATGGCGTAGCGCTGCGAGCGCAGGCCGAGACCGCGGGCGGTGAGGTCGAGCTCGAGGCCCACGGCCTTCGTGAACTCGGCGCTGCCGTCGGCCATCATGCGGACCTTGCCGCCGCATTTCTGGTCGCGGCCCCAGGCGCCCATCACGAAGGCGTCGTTCACCGACACGCACCAGATCTCGTCGACGCCCTTCGCCTTGAGCGCGTCGAAGTGCTTCAGGTAGCCCGGGACGTGTTGCGCCGAGCAGGTGGGGGTGTACGCACCCGGCAAGCCGAAGACGACGATCTTCTTGCCGCGCACCAGGTCCGAGACCTTGAACGCGTTCGGACCGATCGAGCAGCCGTTGCCCTCGACTTCGATGTACTCGTGCAGCGTGGCTTCCGGCAGCTTGTCGCCGATCTTGATCGTCATGACGGAACTCCTTGGCGGGGTTGAAGGGTTGAAGGAACCCTTCATTTTAAGTCTTTGCGCGTCGCTGTGCCGGCAGTCGTGCCGCTTGCCCCTGCCAGGGCAGGGGACATGCGATGCGGCTGCCGGCGCGGCGGCACGCCCGACGCCGCCGCCCGCCCGTGGAGGCCTCCCCGGGCGGGCGTGCGGTACCGCTCCTGCGCGGGCCGGGTCGCCGGTGCGGGGGAACCGGCTGCCCGGCCCGCGCGACCGACGATCAGTCGGCCTGCTTGCGCAGGAAGGCCGGGATGTCGAAGCGCTCGACGCCGCTGTCCTCGAGCGCCTGCACCTGGGCCACCGCCGAGGCGCGGCCGCTGCGCCACACCGTGGGCTGGTCGAGCTGGCCGTAGTTCATCCCCGGCGCCACCGCGTTGTCGGTGCCGGTGCGCAACTGCGACTGCGGCACCAGGACCGGCTTGGCGGCGCGCTTGCCGATGCCGGTGGCGACCACGGTCACGCGCAGGCGGTCGTCCATGTTCTCGTCGAACACGGTGCCGTGGATGATCGTGGCGTCGTCGGCGCAGAAGGCCTTGATCGTGTTGATGACGTCGTTGGTCTCCTTCAGCTTCAGGCTGCGGTTGGCGGTGATGTTCACGATCACGCCGCGCGCACCCTGCAGGTCCACGCCATCGAGCAGCGGCGAGGCCACGGCCTGCTCGGCCGCGATCCGGGCGCGGTCCAGCCCGGCGGCTTCGCCGATGCCCATCATCGCCTTGCCCTGCTCGCCCATCACCGTGCGCACGTCGGCGAAGTCGACGTTGACCAGGCCCGGGATGTTGATGATCTCGGCGATGCCGGCCACCGCGTTGTGCAGCACGTCGTCGGCGCGGCGGAAGGCGTCCTCGAGGCTGGCGTCGTCGTCCATGACTTCGAAGAGCTTCTGGTTCAGCACGACGATCAGCGAGTCGACGTGCTCGACCAGCTGCTCGATGCCCTGCTCGGCGATCTGCATCTTCTTCGCGCCCTCGAACTCGAAGGGCTTGGTGACGACGCCCACGGTCAGCACGCCGAGCTCCTTGGCGACCTCGGCGACGATCGGCGACGCGCCGGTGCCGGTGCCCTTGCCCATGCCGGCGGTCAGGAAGACCATGTTGGCCCCCTGCAGCGCGGCGCGGATCTCGTCGCGCATCGCGTCGGCGGCGGCGCGGCCGGCTTCGGGCCGGGCGCCGGCGCCCAGGCCCATTTCGCCGAGCTGGATCGCGCGCTCGGCGAGCGAGCGGCGCAGGGCCTGCTTGTCGGTGTTGAGCGCGATGAACTCGACGCCCTGCACGCCGCGGTTGATCATGTGGTTGACCGCGTTGCCGCCGGCGCCACCGACGCCGATCACCTTGATCACGGCGCCTTCCACTTCGTTTTCGATCATTTCAAAGCTCATCGTACTGGCCTCCAGGATGGAAGGGCGACGGTTCGGAGAAGGCGAGCCGATCGATGGCACGCGCCCCCGCAGGCACGGCCTCGCGGCCAAGCCCTCTCGCGATGTCGCCCCGTTGGGTGAAAACGGGATTGTCAGAAATTCCCAAGGAACCACTCCTTCATGCGGCGCAGGGTTTCCTTGAACGAACCGGACTGCTCGGCCACCTTGCGGCCGCGCAGTCGCTGGATGCGGGCTTCCTCGAGCAGGCCTACCGCGGTCGAGTAGCGCGGCGAGCGCACCACGTCGGCCAGGCCGCCGCTGTAGGCGGGCATGCCGATGCGGACCGGCTTCAGGAAGATGTCCTCGGCGAGCTCGACCATGCCGGGCAGCAGGCTGGTGCCGCCGGTGATCACCACGCCCGACGACAGCAGCTCCTCGTAGCCCGACTCGCGGATCACCTGCTGGACCAGCGAGAAGAGCTCCTCGACCCTCGGCTCGATCACCGCGGCCAGCGCCTGGCGCGACAGCGTGCGCGGGCTGCGGTCGCCGAGCCCGGGCACCTCGATCTTCGCGTTCGGATCGGCGAGCGCCTGCTTGGCGATGCCCGAGCGCAGCTTGATCTCCTCGGCCTCGGGCGTGGGCGTGCGCAGCGCCATGGCCACGTCGTTGGTGATCTGGTCGCCGGCGATCGGGATCACCGCCGTGTGACGGATCGCGCCGCCGGTGAAGATCGCGATGTCGGTCGTGCCGCCGCCGATGTCGACCAGCGCCACGCCGAGCTCCTTCTCGTCCTGCGTGAGGATCGACATGCTGGAGGCCAGCGGCTGCAGGATCAGGTCCTGCACCTCGAGACCGCAGCGGCGCACGCACTTGACGATGTTCTGCGCGGCCGACACCGCGCCGGTCACGATGTGGACCTTGACCTCCAGGCGCACGCCGCTCATGCCGATCGGCTCGCGGATGTCCTCCTGGCCGTCGATGATGAATTCCTGCGGCAGCACGTGCAGGATCTGCTGGTCGGTGGGGATGTTCACCGCCTTGGCGGTCTCGATCACCCGGGCCATGTCGGCCTCGGTGACCTCCTTGTCCTTGATCGCCACCATCCCGCTCGAGTTGAACGAGCGGATGTGGCTGCCCGCGATCCCGGTGTAGACCGTGCGGATCTTGCAGTCGGCCATCAGCTCGGCTTCCTCGAGCGCGCGCTGGATCGAGGCGACCGTGCTCTCGATGTTGACCACCACGCCCTTCTTCAGGCCCTTCGAGTCGTGCTGGCCCAGGCCGACGATCTCGTAGTGGCCGTCGCCGCGCATCTCGGCCACGATCGCCACGATCTTCGACGTGCCGATGTCCAGCCCGACGATCAGGTCCTTCGCGTCTCTCGTCATGCTGCGGCCCCGGCTGCGTTCATCCCCGTCCTCTTCCCTGCGTTCATCCGCTCGTTTCCCCCGCCGCCGCGCGGCGCTCCTTCGCTGCCCTCCGGCGCCGCCCCGCGACCGCGCGTCGCCCGTCCTGCGAGCCGGCTCATCGCGGCCGCTCCTGTGTCTTGCCCTGGCCCCGCGCGGGCTCGCGCGCGGCCTGCCGGCCCTGCGAGGCGCCCGCGCCTTCCCCGCCTTCGCCGCCCCCCTCGCCCTCGAGCATGGCCAGCGAGCGGATCGCGAAGCCGTTCGGGTAGCGCAGGTCGATCACCTCCGCGCGCCGGTTCAGCTCGGCCATCACCTGCGGATAGGTCTCCACCCAGCGCGCGAGCCGCTTGTCGATCGGCATGCCCTGCTCGCGGCCCAGCAGCAGCGTGGTGCCGTCGGCGAGCTTCAGCGTCCAGGCGTGGCGCTCCGAGAGGGCCAGGGCCACCGGCTCCGCGCCCAGCGGCGCGACCACCTGGCGCAACTCGGCGAAGCGGCGCGCCACCTGCACCTCGGTGCCCGGCGGGCCCGAGAAGTGCGGCAGCGGACCGGCTTCCTCGGCCTCGCCGAGGTTGGCCGAGAACAGCTCGCCGAAGGTGTTCACCAGTCGGCCGTCGCCCCACAGCGCGAGCGGGCGATGCTCTTCGATTTCCACCATCAGGCCGTCGGGGAAGACGCGCCGGACGCTTGCCTTGCGCACCCAGGGAACCGTCTCGAAGACCGCGCGCACCTCGGCCAGCGGCGTCGCGAAGAAGTTGCCGCGCACGCCCTTCACGACGGTGGTGCGCAGCACCGCGTCGGACACGTGGCGAAGCGCGTCGCCCGGGCGCGGCTCGACCTCGACCGCACGCAGCGTGAAGACCGGCCGCTGGGAGACCCACCACATCGCCAGTCCGGCGCAGGCCGCGAGCACGCACGCGAACAACAGGTTCGCGAGCATGTTCAGCAGGCGGGCGTCGTGCCAGGGATTCACCGTGCGCCTCCGATCTTGAGCGACGCGCCGGCCAGGATGGACAGGCACAGGTCCTCGTAGCTCATGCCGACGGCGCGCGCCGCCATCGGCACGAGCGAATGCCCGGTCATCCCCGGCGAGGTGTTGACCTCGAGCAGGAAGGGCTCGGCGTCGGCTTTGCGCAGCATCACGTCGACCCGGCCCCAGCCCTCGCAGTTCAGCGCTCGGTAGGCGTCGAGCGCCTGCGCGGCGATGCGCGCGGCCAGCGGCGCGGGCAGCTCGGCCGGGCAGACGTAGCGGGTGTCGTCGCGGAAGTACTTGTTCTGGTAGTCGTAGTTGCCCGCGGGCGCCACGATCTCGATGATGGGCAGCGCTCGCGCCTGCGCGCCCGAGCCCAGGATGGCCACGGTGAGCTCGCGCCCCGCGACGAACTCCTCGCACAGCACTTCGTCGTCGTGCCGGCGGGCGATCTCCCAGGCCACCGCGGCCTGGTCGGCCGAGGTCAGCTTGGTGAAGCCGATCGTCGACCCCTCGCGCGAGGGCTTGACCGCCAGCGGCAGGCCGAATCGCGCCGCGGCCCCGGCCACGTCGGCGGCGCTGCGCGCGACCGCGAAACCGGGCGTGGCCAGGCCGTGGGTGATCCAGATCCGCTTCGTGAAGACCTTGTCCATCGCGATCGCGGAGGCCATCACGCCGCTGCCGGTGTACGGGATGCCGAGCAGTTCGAGCGCGCCCTGCACCGTGCCGTCCTCGCCGTAGCGGCCGTGCAGCGCGATGAAGGCGCGATCGAAGCCCTCGCGGCGAAGGTCGTCGAGCGGGCGCTCCGCCGGGTCGAAGGGATGCGCATCGACGCCCCGCCGGCGCAAGGCCTCGAGCACGCCGGCGCCCGACATCAGCGAGACTTCCCGCTCGGCGGAGCGGCCGCCGAACAGCACGGCCACGCGGCCCATCGCGGCCGGGTCCACGGTCCTGGAATCGTCGCTCACTGGCCTCCTCCCTGCTCGGCGATTTCCTTCAGGCGGGCCGGCACCGAGCCGATCGAGCCGGCGCCCATCGTCACGACGACGTCGCCGTCGCGCGCCACTTCGAGGATGGTCCCGGGCATGTCCGAGATGTCCTCGACGAACACCGGCTCCACGCGCCCGCCCACCCGGATCGCCCGGGTCAGCGCGCGGCCGTCGGCGGCCACGATCGGGGCCTCGCCGGCCGGGTACACCTCGGCCAGCAGCAGGAGATCCACCGTGGACAGCACGCGGACGAAGTCCTCGAACAGGTCGCGGGTGCGGGTGTAGCGATGCGGCTGGAAGGCGAGCACGATCCGCCGGCCGGGGAAGGCGCCGCGCGCGGCCGCGAGCGTGGCGTCCATCTCCGCGGGGTGGTGGCCGTAGTCGTCGACCACCGTGAAGCGCCCGCCGCCGCTGGCGGCGAACTCGCCCCAGCGCTGGAAGCGGCGGCCCACGCCGTGGAACTCGGCCAGCGCCGAGACGATCGCGTCGTCGGGGATGCCGAGCTCGTCGGCCACCGCGATCGCGGCCAGCGCATTGCGCACGTTGTGCTCGCCGGGCAGGTTCAGCACGACCGGCAGCGGGTCGGCGTCCTCGCGCAGCAGCGTGAAGCGCATCCGCCCGGCATCGGGCCGCACGTCGGCGGCGCGGAAGCGCGCGCCTTCGGACAGGCCGTAGCTCAGCACCGGCTTGGACACGAAGGGCAGGATCTCGCGCACCACCGGGTCGTCGATGCACAGCACGGCCGCGCCGTAGAAGGGCAGGCGCTGGGTGAACTCCACGAAGGCCTGCTTGAGCCGCGCGAAGTCGTGCCCGTAGGTCTCCATGTGGTCGGCGTCGATGTTGGTGATCACCGCGACCATGGGCGACAGGTTCAGGAAGGAGGCGTCGGATTCGTCGGCCTCCACCACGATGTACTCGCCGGTGCCCAGCCGCGCATTGGCGCCCGCGCTGACCAGGCGCCCGCCGATCACGAAGGTCGGGTCGAGCCCGCCGGCGGCGAGCACCGAGGCCACCAGGCTGGTGGTGGTGGTCTTGCCGTGGGTGCCGGCGATCGCGATGCCCTGCTTGAGCTTCATCAGCTCTGCGAGCATCAGCGCGCGCGGCACGACCGGCACGCGCCGGCCGCGGGCCGCGATCACTTCGGGATTGTCGCCACGCACCGCGGTGGAGGTGACCACGCAGTCGGCGCCGTCGATGTTGGCCGCCGCGTGACCGATCGCCACGCTCGCGCCGAGCGCCTCGAGCCTGCGGGTCGTGGCGCTGTCGGCGACGTCGGAGCCGCTGATCCGGTAGCCGAGGTTCAGCAACACCTCGGCGATGCCGCTCATGCCGGCCCCGCCGATGCCCACGAAATGGATGTGCTTGACCTTGTGCTTCATGTGTCGGCTGCCACCTGTTCGCAGACGTCGGCCACCGCGGCCGCGGCGTCGGGGCGCGCCAGCGCCCGGGCGCGCGCCGCCATCGCCGCGCAGGCGCCCCGATCGAGCTCGGCGATCAGGCCGGCCAGGCGCGCCGCGTCGAACCCCGCCTGCGGCAGCAGGCGGGCGGCGCCCTGCTCCGACAGGAAGCGGGCGTTGCCGGTCTGGTGATCGTCGACCGCATGCGGGAAGGGCACCAGGATGCTGGCCACGCCCGCCGCGGCGATCTCGGAAACGGTCATCGCGCCGGCCCGGCAGACCAGCAGGTCGGCCTCGGCGTAGGCGCCGGCCATGTCGTCGATGAACTCCACGACCTGTGCGTCGAGCCCCGATTCCCGGTAGCGACGCTCGACCTCGTCGCGACGCCCGCGGCCGGTCTGGTGCGTCACCCGCGGCCGCGCCTCGGCCGGCAGCGCGGCGAGCGCGGCCGGCACGACCTCGTTGAGCACCTGCGCGCCGAGGCTGCCGCCGACCACCAGCAGGCGCAGCGCGCCGCTGCGCGCGCCGTAGCGCTGCGCCGGATCCGGCAGCCGCGCAAGATCGCCGCGAACCGGATTGCCGCAGGCCAGCGCGCCCGGCAGCGCGCCGGGGAAGGCCTCGAGCACCCGGTTCGCGAGCCTGGCGAGCAGGCGATTGGTGAGGCCGGCCACCGAGTTCTGCTCGTGGACCACCAGCGGCCGGCCGGTCAGCCGCGCCATCACGCCGCCCGGGAAGGCCACGTAGCCGCCCATGCCGAGGACGACCGAGGGCCGGGTGGCGCGCAGCGCGCGCAGGCTCTGCCAGAACGCGCGCGCGAGCATCGCGGGCAGCATCAGCCGGGCGAGGAGGCCCTTGCCGCGCACGCCGCCGATCTCGACCGGCTGCATCGCGATCCCGTGCCTGGGCACCAGCCGCGCTTCCATGCCGGCCGGATTGCCGAGCCAGACCACGTTCCAGCTGCGCGCGCGCATCTCCTCGGCCACCGCCAGGCCGGGCATCACGTGACCGCCGGTGCCGCCGGCCATGATCATGATGGTGCGGGTCATCGGGGCGGCAGTCATGCGGCACCCCGCATCGGACGAACGTTTTGGCTCCGGCCGCTCGCATTCGCCCGCTTGACTTTGCTGCGCGAAGTCAGCCTGCGCCGAAACAGGAAACTCATGCGGCACCCCGCATGAGTTTCCTGTTTTCGAAATCCACGCGAAGCACGATCGCGATCGCGGTCAGGTTGACCAGGATGCCGGTGCCGCCGTAGCTCATCAGCGGCAGCGTGAGGCCCTTGGTCGGCAGCAGGCCGGTGTTCACGCCCATGTTGATGAAGGCCTGGAAGCCGATCCACAGGCCGATCCCCTTGGCGACCATGCCGGCATAGACGCGGTCGAGCTTGATCGCCTGGCGGCCGATCTCGAAGGCGCGGCGCGTCAGCCAGAAGAAGGCCACGATGATCGCCATCACGCCGACCAGGCCCAGCTCCTCGCCGATCACCGCCAGCAGGAAGTCGGTGTGCGCCTCGGGCAGGTAGTGCAGCTTCTCGACCGACCCGCCCAGGCCCACGCCGAAGAACTCGCCGCGGCCGAAGGCGATCAGCGAATGCGACAGCTGGTAGCCCTTGCCCAGCGCATTGGCCTCGTCGAAGGGATCGAGGTAGGCGAAGATGCGCTCGCGCCGCCAGGGCGACAGCGCGATCAGCGCCGCGAAGGTGCCGCCGGCGATCACCACCAGCCCGGCGAACAGCCGGCCGCTGACGCCGCCCAGGAACAGCACGCCCATCGCGATGCCGGCGATGACGACGAAGGCGCCCATGTCCGGCTCGAGCAGCAGCAGCAGGCCGACCAGGGCGACCGCCACGCCCATCGGCAGGAAGCCCTTCTTGAAGGTCTGCATGTGGTCCTGCTTGCGCACCGTGTAGTCGGCCGCGTAGAGCACCACGAACAGCTTCATCAGCTCGGAGGGCTGCAGGTTGAACACGTACAGCGAGAGCCAGCGCCGCGCGCCGTAGACGACCTTGCCCACGCCCGGGATCAGCACGATCACCAGCAGCACCAGGCCCAGCAGGAACAGCCACTTGGACCACGACTGCCAGCGGTTCATCGGCACCGAGAACGCGACCACGGCCGCCAGCAGACCCACGCAGATGGCCAGCGTGTGGCGCAGCAGGAAGTGGGTGGGCGCGTAGCGTGCGAAGCGCGGCGAGTCGGGCAGCGCGATCGAGGCCGAATACACCATGACCAGGCCGGTGATCAGCAGCGCCCCGACCACCCAGAGCATCGCCACGTCGACGCCGGGCGCGGCCGAGGCCAGCCGGGCGCTCGGGCGAGGCGCGGTGCCGCGGACCGGCGAGCGCAGGCGAAGGCTGCTCAGCATGCGGCCTCCACGGGATTGCCGCGGTCCGCCGCGAGATCGGCCACCGCCTGTGCGAAGACCTCGGCGCGGTGCGCGTAGTCGCGGAACATGTCCAGGCTGGCGCAGGCCGGCGAGAGCAGCACCGCGTCGCCGGCGCGCGCGCCCTCGGCCGCCGCGCGGACCGCCGACGGCAGGTCCGGGCAGTCCGTCATCGGAACGCCGGTGCCGGCGAGCGCCTCGCGCAGCCGCGGGGCGTCGCGCCCGATCAGCCAGACGCCGGCCGCGTGTCGCGCGACCGCCGGCGCCAGGGGCGCGAAGTCCTGGCCCTTGCCGTCGCCGCCGGCGATCAACCGGCAGCGCTTGCCGAGCCCCTCGAGGGCCGCCACGGTGGCGCCCACGTTGGTGCCCTTGCTGTCGTCGTAGTACTCGACGTCGTCGACGACCGCGATGAGCTGGCAGCGGTGGGGCTCGCCCTCATAGGCGCGCAGGCCATGCAGCATCTTCGCCATCGGCACGCCGATCGCGCTGCACAGCGCGAGCGCGGCGAGCGCGTTGAGCTGGTTGTGCAGGCCCCGGATGCGCAGCGCGTCGGCCGGCATCAGCTTGCGGAGCATCACCGGCACCGGCTCGCGGCGGCGGCGTCCGCCCGGGGCCTCCTCGGCCGCGACCGCCTGCGCCAGCCAGACCAGGGGACCCTCGCGCACCAGCCCGAAGTCGCCGGCCGCCGCGGGCGCGTCGGCGCCGAAACCGGCGCGCGGCTCGCGCTCGATCGCGGTGGCCGCATCGCCGCGATTGAAGACCGCCACCGCGCCGGGCGCGTAGATGCGCTTCTTGGCCGCGGCGTAGCTGGCCATCGACGCGTGCCAGTCGAGATGGTCCTCGCTGAGGTTCAGGATCGCGGCGGCGTCGGGCGCGAAGCTGTCGGCCAGCGCCAGCTGGAAGCTCGAGAGCTCCAGCACCCAGACCTGCGGCAGGTCCTGGGCCGCGATCGCCTCGCGCAGGGCATCGAGCATCGGCGGGCGGATGTTCCCGGCCGAGCGGACCGACAGGCCCGCCGAGGCGCACAGGTGAGCCGCCAGCGCGGTGGTGGTGGTCTTGCCGTTGGTGCCGGTGACCGCGACGACCTTCGGCGCATAGCCGCCCTCGCGCAGCTCGGCGAGCGCCTGCGCGAACAGCTCCAGCTCGCCCGCCACCGCGATGCCTCGCGATCGGGCGGCCGAGTGGAACGCGGCCGAGGGGCCGGCCTCGATCGACAGGCCCGGGCTCCAGGCCACCAGGTCCACGCCGTCGAGCCAGGCCGCGTCGAACTCGCCGCCGCGCACCTCGACGTCGCCCGCCGCCTCGCGCAGGTCGGCCAGGCGCGGCAGGCGCGAGGGGTCGCCGGCGCGGGTGTCCGCCACCCGCAGCACGGCGCCGCGTGCCGCGGCCCAGCGGGCCATCGCCAGGCCGGAGTCGCCCAGACCGAGGACCAGCACGCGCCGGCCGGCCAGGTCGAAGAGCCTGAGCTGCGAGGCCTGGCCGGTCTGGAGGATGGGGGCGCTCATCGTTCGGTCACCGCAGCTTGAGCGTGGACAGGCCGAACAGCACGAGCATCATCGTGACGATCCAGAAGCGCACGACGACCTGGCTCTCCTTCACGCCGCCGACCTCGAAGTGGTGATGCAGCGGCGCCATCCGGAAGATGCGGCGACCCTCCCCGTAGCGGCGCTTGGTGTACTTGAAGTAGCCGACCTGCAGCATCACCGACAGCGTCTCGACCACGAACACGCCGCCCATGATGAAGAGCACGATCTCCTGGCGCGCGATGACCGCCACCGTGCCCAGCGCGCCGCCCAGCGCGAGCGCGCCCACGTCGCCCATGAAGACCTGCGCGGGATAGGCGTTGTACCAGAGGAAGGCGAGGCCCGCGCCGGCGATCGCCGCGCAGAACACGGTCAGCTCCCCCGCGCCGGGAATGAACGGGATCAGCAGGTACTTGGCGAAGACCGCGTTGCCGGTCACGTAGGCGAACACGCCGAGCGCCGAACCGACCAGCACCGAGGGCATGATCGCGAGGCCGTCGGCGCCGTCGGTCAGGTTCACCGCGTTGCTGGTGCCCACGATCACCAGGTAGGTCAGCACGATGAAGCCGACCACGCCGAGCGGATAGGCGACGTTCTTGAAGAAGGGCACGATCAGGTCGGCCTGCGGCGGCAGGCTGGCGGTGAAGCCGCTGGACACCCAGTCCACGAACAGCGACCAGGCCTGCGCGTTGGTCTGCGCCGGCACCGCGAAGGCCAGCGCGATCGCGGCGCCCAGGCCGATCGCCGACTGCCAGAAGTACTTCTCCTTTGCCGACATGCCCTTGGGGTCGCGGTGCACGACCTTGCGGTAATCGTCGATCCAGCCGATCCAACCGAAGCCCAGCGTGACGATCAGCACGATCCAGACGAAGCGGTTGCCCAGATCCGCCCACAGCAGCGTGGCCGAGGCGATCGAGATCAGGATCAGCGCGCCGCCCATGGTCGGCGTGCCCGACTTGGTCAGGTGCGTCTGCGGCCCGTCGGTGCGCACCGCCTGCCCGATCTTCAGCTCGGTGAGCTTGCGGATCAGCGAGGGGCCGAACATCAGGCCGATCGCCAGCGCGGTCAGCGCGGCGAGCACCGCGCGCAGCGTGATGTAGCCGAAGACCGAGAAGGCGCGGACGTCCTGGGCGAGCCACTGGGTGAGCGCGAGCAGCATCAGTGAGCCTCCGCCTGCGCCGCGCCGGCCAGCGCCGCGACGACGCGTTCCATCCGCATGAAGCGCGAACCCTTGACCAGCAGCGTGGCCGGCGGCAGCGCCAGCCCGCGCGCCCGCTCGATCAGGGCGTCGACGTCGTCGAAGTGCTCGGCCGCCGGGCCGCAGGCCGCGACGGTCTCGCGGGTGGCCCCGCCGAGCGCGAGCACGCGGTCGATGCCGCGCTCGCGCGCGTAGTCGCCGACCTCGCGGTGATAGCGCGGCCCCTCGTCGCCGACCTCGCCCATGTCTCCGAGCACCAGCACGCGGGGCGCGGGCAGAGAAGCCAGAACGTCGATCGCGGCGCGCACCGAATCGGGGTTGGCGTTGTAGCTGTCGTCGATCAGCGTGGCGCCCGAGGCCGCGCGCAGGCGCGCAAGCCGGCCCACCGCCGGGCGGAAGCGCTCGAGCCCGCGCACGATGGCGTCGGCGCCGGCGCCCGCCGCGAGCGCGCAGGCCGCGGCGGCCAGCGCATTGCGGACGTTGTGCGCGCCGTCGATCGAGAGCCGCACCGGATGCGCCTGGCCCGCGATGGCGATCGTGAACCCGTCGGGCCGCGCGCCGGCCTCGGCCGACACGGTGAAGCGCGAGTGATCGGCGGGGTCGGCGCGCAGGCCGAACTCGAAACAGTGGCGCGCGCCGGCGAGCGAGCGCCAGATCGGGGTGTGCGGGTCGTCGCCGGGAAACACCGCGACGCCGTCCGCAGGCAACGCCGCGATGGACTGCCCGTTCTCGATCGCGGTCGCCTCGACGCTGCGCATGAACTCCTGGTGCTCGCGCTGGGCGTTGTTGACCAAGGCGATCGTGGGCGCGGCGATCTCCGAGAGCCAGGCGATCTCGCCCGGGCGGTTCATGCCCAGTTCGATCACCGCCGCCCTGTGGGCCCCGGTCAGGTTGAACAGGGTGAGCGGCACGCCGACGTCGTTGTTCAGGTTGCCGCGGGTCGAGAGCCGGGCCTTCTCGCCGAAGGCCTCGGCGAGGATCGCCGCGACCATCTCCTTGACGGTCGTCTTGCCGTTGCTGCCGGTCACCGCGATCAGCGGCAGCTCGAAGCGCCGCCGCCAGCCCGCGGCAAGCTCGCCGAGCGCGCGCCGGCTGTCCGGCACCCACAGCGCCGGCAGCGGTATGCCCTCGACCCAGCGCTCGAAGAGCACGGCGGCCGCGCCCTTCGCGCGCGCGCCGGCCAGGAAATCGTGCGCGTCGAAGCGCTCGCCGCGCAAGGCCACGAAGAGTCGCCCCGGCGCCAGCGCGCGGGTGTCGGTGCAGACACCCGCCACCTTCACGGCCGGGTCGCCGATCAGCCTGCCGGCCGACAGCCAGTCCAGTGCCTGGCGCAGGTCAAACATCGCTGCGCTCCTCGGCCGGCTGCGCGAGCCCGAGCAACTCGCACACCGTGTCGACATCCGAGTAGGGATGACGCACGCCCTGGATCTCCTGGTAGTCCTCGTGACCCTTTCCGGCGACCAGGACGACGTCGGCCGGCGCGGCGATCCGCAGCGTGCGCGCGATCGCCTCGCGCCGGTCGAGCTCGGTGAGCCAGGGCTCGCGGGTCAGCCCCGCCCGGATGTCGGACGCGATCCTGAAGGGCGTCTCGCTGCGCGGGTTGTCGCTGGTGATCACCACGCGATCGGCGTGACGCTCGGCGACCAGGCCCATCAACGGGCGCTTGCCGGCGTCGCGGTCGCCGCCGGCGCCGAACACGCACCACAGGAATCCGCCGCGGGCGGTCGCCACCGGGCGCAGCGCCTGCAGCACGCTCATCAGCGCGTCCGGAGTGTGCGCGTAGTCGACCACCACCAGCGGCGAGCCGGCGGCCTCGAGGCGCTGCATCCGGCCGGGGATCGGCCGCAGCGTGCGCAGCATCGACATGGCCTCGTCGAAGGGCATGCCGAGCGAGATCCATGTCGCCGCGACCGCGGTGGCGTTCACCACGTTGAATCGCCCCAGCACACCGAACTCGATCTGCGCGCGCCCGAAGTCGCCGCCGATCGAGACCGCCATGCTGCTGGTGCCCTCGGCGATCTGCCAGGCGGACAGCTTCTTGCGCGCCCGCCAGCCGTGTTCGCCGGGCAGCTGGCCGAAGGCGATCGTGGGCACCCCCTCGGGCACGGTATCGATGACGACCGGCGCGATCGGATCGTCGCCATTGATGATCGCCATGCGAAGCCCCGGCCACGCGAACAGCCGCAGCTTGGCGCCGAGGTAGGCGCGCTCGTCGCCGTGGTAGTCGAGGTGATCGCGGGAGAAGTTCGTGAAGACCGCGGTGTGCACCGTCAGCCCGTCGATGCGGCCCTGGTCGATCCCGATCGACGAGACCTCCATGGCCACGACTTCGACGCCGGCCTCGACGAAAGCGGCGAGCATGCGCTGGAGCGAGATCGCGTCGGGCGTGGTGAGGCCGAAGGAGGCGAGCGTCACGCCCTCGCGGCCGGGCTCGACGATGCCGCTGCCCAGCGTGCCGATGACGGCCGACTTGCGGCCGGACTCGGCCAGGCCGCGGGCGATCCACTGGGTGCAGCTGGTCTTGCCGTTGGTGCCGGTGACCGCGACCACCACCAGCTTCGAGGACGGGTCGCCGTACCAGGCCGCGGCCAGCAGGCCGACGCAGCGGACCAGCCCCTCGACCTCGCGGATCGGGACACTGCAGGCCGGCGCTTCGCCGCCGGCCTCGCACACCACCGCCGCGGCGCCGGCCGCGACCGCGTCGCCGATGTGGCGGCGGCCGTCGCTGCGCCGCCCGGGCAACGCGACGAACACGTCGCCCGGCCGGACAGCCCGGCTGTCGGCGACCAGATGGGCGCCCGGCGCGACGACACCGCGCAGCCATGCGACGAGGGAATGCACCAGCGGATCGCTGTCCTGGCGCGGATCGGTCACATGCTCTCCTTCACGGGCTCGGCAGGCAGCACGACCTGGGCGAGCGGGGCATCGGGCGGAATCCTGAGCGCGCGCAGCGAGTCGCCGGTGATCCGCGCGAAGATGGGCGCGGCAACGACGCCGCCGTAATACTTGCCGGCCGAGGGCTCGTCGAGCATGACCGCCACGACCACCCTGGGATCCGAGACCGGCGCGAAGCCGACGAACGACGAGATGTACTTCTTCACGTACCGGCCGCCTTCCTGCTTGTGCGCGGTGCCGGTCTTGCCGGCCACCCGGTAGCCGGCGATCTGCGCGCGCGGCGCGGTGCCCCCGGGGCCGGCGGCGAGCTCGAGCATCCTGCGGACCGCCCGCGCGGTCTGCGGCTTGATCACCTGCTCGCCCTGCACCCGGCCATCGGCCCGGAACATCGAGAGCGGCACCAGCTCGCCGTCGCGCGCGAACACGCTGTAGGCGCGCGCCAGTTGCAGCAGCGAGACCGACATGCCGTGGCCGTAGGACATCGTGGCCTGCTCGATCGGCTTCCAGCTGCGGTACGGACGCACCCTGCCGGCCACCGCGCCGGGGAAGCCCAGGCGGGGCGCCTGGCCGAAGCCCAGCGCCGCGTAGAACTCCCACATCTTCTGCGCCGGCATGTCGAGCGCCATCTTCGCGGTGCCGACGTTCGAGGACTTCTGGATGACCTCCTCGACGGTGAGCAGGCCGTGCGGGTGGGCATCGCCGATGGTGTTCGACCCGATGCGCATGCGCCCCGGCGCGGTGTCGATCACCGTTTCCGGCCGCACCCGGCCCAGCTCGAGCGCCAGGGCGGCGGTGAAGGGCTTCATCGTCGAGCCGGGCTCGAAGGTGTCGGTCAGGACGCGATTGCGAAGCTGCGCGCCGGTGAGCTTGTCGCGCCGGTTCGGGTCGTAGGTCGGCCAGTTGGCCAGCGCGAGCACCTCGCCGGTCTTGACGTCGATCACGACCGCGGCGCCGGCCTTGGCCTTGTGCTCCTGCACCGCGTCGCGCACCGCGTCGAAGGCGAGGAACTGGATCTTCGAATCGATCGAGAGCGCGAGGTCGCTGCCATGGTGGGGCTCGCGGGTCGCGCCCACGTCCTCGATGATCCGCCCGAGCCGGTCGCGGATCACGCGACGGCTGCCGGGCTCGCCGGCGAGCACCGAGTTCTTGGCCAGCTCGACGCCCTCCTGCCCGATGTCCTCGACGTTGGTGAAGCCGACCACGTGCGCGATCGTCTCGCCCTCGGGATAGTGCCGCTTGTACTCGCGCTGCTGGTGGATGCCCGGAATGCCGAGCGCGGCGATCTTCTGCGCGATGTCGGGCTCGACCTGGCGGCGCAGGTAGACGAAAGTCCGGTCGTTGTCGGCCAGCCGCTTGCGCAGGTCGGGCTCCTTCATCTGGAGCAGTTTCGCCAGCTGCGCGATCTGCGCCGGCGTGGCGTCGACGTCCTCGGGCGACGCCCAGACCGCCCGGGCGGGCAGGCTCGACGCGAGCACGATGCCGTTGCGGTCGAAGATCTTGCCGCGCGAAGCCGGCAGCTCGAGCGTGCGCGCGTAGCGCGACTCGCCCTGGCGCTGCAGGAAGTCCTGGGTGAACACCTGGAGCCAGACGGCGCGGGCGGCCAGCGCGACGAAGCCGATCGCCACGAAGAACATCAGGACCTGGGAGCGGTAGGCCGGCAGCCGCACCCGCAGCAGCGGATGGGCGGCGAAGGGCACGTGACGGCCGCGCTTGCGGGTCATTGCCGCACTCCCTTGGCCGGCGGCGCACCGGTCGGGGCCGCGCGCGGGGCGCCGGCGGGGGAAGCGCGCCGCGTGCCGCTCGCGTTGTCCGGCTTGCGCGGGCCGGTCGCAGCCGCCCGCACGCCGGACAGGCGCGCGCCGGACGGCCGCTCGATCCAGGGCTGGCTCAGGCTCACCGAGCGGGTGACCGGATCGACGCTCAGGTGCAGCGTGCGGTCGGCCGGCACCGCCTGCATGCCGAGCTCCCGGCGGGCGCGCTCGTCGATCAGCGAGGCCTTGGCGAGCTCGGTCTGCTCGACCTGCAGCTGGTCCCAGCGCACCTCGTGCTCGACGGCGTGGGTCTGCGCGCGCTCGAGGTCGATGAAGAGCTTGCGGGCCCGATGCTGGGACGTCACCAGGCCGAGCGCGCAGATCACGAGCAGGAAGGCGAGCATGAGGTTGAAGCGCGCGAGCATCGTCCGCGCGCTCAGAGGCGCTCGGCGACCCGCAGCACCGCAGAGCGGGCGCGGGGGTTGGCGGCGATCTCGGACTCGCCGGGCAGCACCCGCGCCACCGGGCGCAGCCGCGCGGCGACCAGCGGCCGGGGCACGCCGGTCACCGGATCGCGCGGAGCGTCGCGGCCTGCTTCACGGGCGATGAACTGCTTGACCATCCGATCCTCGAGCGAGTGGAAACTGATGATCGCGAGCCGCCCGCCCGGGGACAGGCAGGCCACTGCGCGATCGAGGACTAGCGCGAGTTCCTCAAGCTCCTGATTGACGAAAATCCGTAGAGCCTGAAAGGTGCGTGTGGCCGGGTCCTTGCCCACCTCCGCCCGCTTCTGGCGCCGCCTGACGACACCAGCCACGAGTGCGGCAAGCTCTCCTGTCGTGCGGAGCGCGTCGTCGCCGGCGTCCCGGCGGCAAGCAGCAATCGCCTGTGCAATCGGAACAGCAAACCGTTCTTCCCCATATTCCCTCACCACCTTTGCGATGTCCTGCTCGGACGCTTCGAGCAGCCACTGCCGAGCCGAGATGCCCCGGGTCGGATCCATCCGCATGTCGAGCGGCCCGTCCGCGCGAAAGCTGAAGCCGCGTTGCGCCTCGTCGAGCTGCGGCGAGGAAACCCCCAGGTCGAGCAGGACCCCGTCGACCGCGGCCAGGCCGCGCGCCGCCAGCACCGCGCCGATCTCGGAGAAGCGCGCGTGATCGATCGAGAAGCGCGGATCGGTCCAGGCCCGCCCCGCGGCGACCGCGGCCGGGTCGCGGTCGATCGCGAGCAGGCGGCCGCCAGGGCCGAGCTCGCGCAGGATCGCCGCGCTGTGACCGCCGCGCCCGAAGGTGCCATCGAGGTAGCAGCCGTCAGGCCGGATCGCGAGGGCGCGAAGGCAGGCATCGAGCAGGACCGGTTCGTGTCCGGATTCCAGGGCCCGTTGTTCGCGCGGTTCATCGCCGGGCGCCTTCACGGGTCAGAAATTGAAGTTCGCGAGGGAGTCGGGCATCCCGGCGGCGATCGCGGCCTTCTCCTTCTCGGCCAGCGTCGCGGCGTCCCAGATCTCGAAGTGGCTGCCCATGCCGAGCAGCATCACCTCCTTCGACAACGAGGCCGCGGTGCGCAATTCCGGGGAAATCAGGATGCGGCCGGTGCCGTCCATCTCGACGTCGCAGGCGCTGCCGAGAAAGATCCGGGTCCAGGCGCGCGCCGAGATCGGCAGCGCCGCGAGGCGCTCGCGCTGCGCCTCCCAGATCGGACGGGGGAAGAGCAGGAGGCAGCCGTCGGGGTGGCGGGTCAGTGTAAGTTTGTGCTCACATTCCACGCCCAGCGCGTCACGATGTTTCGACGGGACGGTCATCCGTCCCTTCGCATCGAGCAACAGCGCTGAACTTCCTTGGAACATGCCCATCCAATCCGGCTGCGTGCCTGGGACGGCGCCCCACCGGAAGGGCTCCTGATCCCACTAATTTGCACTTATCTGCACAAGTCACCACTTTACGGAAAAGGTTGCGCCATGGCAAGCCGGCCAGACGGGGAATTTCCAGTCCGGACAAAGACTTAGCGAAGCTTGTTGAGAAGCTCGAGACCAAGGAAATCGTCGCCCGATTAATGACTTGGGCGAGCACGTGAATGTGCTTTGTGAAGAAAAGGGGGGAGCGGGCCTGTAGGCCGGATTCTGTTCGCCGGACCGAAGCCCGGCGTGACGACCATTCGTCTGGGCGACCGGTTGCCCGGCCGCTCGAGCCATCTACCCGCATGCTCGGACGGGCCGTCCTGTGGCGCCCGGAGGCGCCGCGCATGCCTATTCGATGTTGCTCCGGGTGGGGTTTGGCGTGCCGGTCGTGTCGCCACGACCGCGGTGAGCTCTTACCTCGCCGTTTCACCCTTGCCGTCGGCAGCCGGCGAACCGGCTGCCGCTTGGGCGGTATGCTTTCTGTTCCACTTTCCGTCGCCCTGGGCCTTTCGGCTTGCTGCGCCTGGCCGTTAGCCAGCACCCTGCCCTGCGGAGTCCGGACCTTCCTCCAGTCGCGGCGCGAGGCCGCGGCCAGCGGCCGTCCGGCCCGCTCCCTGGAAAGGGATTTTACGCCGATCGGCGCACACCCGGCAGCTTGATCGCCGTCGGGTTGTCCTCGATGTAGGCGCGAACGATGGTCGCGAAGTCCGGGTCGGCGCGGAAGCCCATGGCCAGGGCGCGGGCGGTATCGAAGTTCGCGGCCCAGGTCCGGACCAGCTTCAGCACCTTCTCGTCGGGCTGGTGGCGCACCAGCGCGACCGCGGCGTCGCCGCCCACCTCGCGCAGCGCGGCGAGCTCCTCCTCCATGCTGACGACCAGGCCCGGCAGGTTGATCGAGCGGTTCCAGCCCCAGTCCTGCGGCGAGAGCTCGAGCGCGTGCAGGAACATCCCGACCACCGCGCGCGGCGAGGCGACCCACATCTTCGTGGCCGGCTCGACCGGGAGGATCGCCGCGACGCCGGCCAGCGGCTCGCGGATGATGCCCGAGGCGAAGCCCGAGGCGGCGGCGTTCGGCGCGCCGGGGCGCACCACCACGGTGGGCACGCGCACCGCGCGGCCGTCGATGTAGCCCTTGCGGCTGTAGTCGGCAACCAGCAGCTCGCCGACCAGCTTCTGGATGCCGTAGGAGCCCTGGGGCGTGGGCGTGGTCGCGTCGGTGACCACCGCCGGCAGGTCGCCGCCGAAGACCGCGATCGAGCTGGTGAACAGCACGCGCGGCTGGTGGCCCGCCGTCCGGCAGGCGTCGAGCAGCAGCCGGGTGCCGTCGAGGTTGACCCGCATGCCGAGGTCGAAGTCGGCTTCCGCCCCGCCGCTGACCACCGCGGCCAGATGCACCACCACCGCGGTGTCGCGATCGATCAGGCCGCGCACGGTGGCCGGGTCGGCGATGTCGCCGGTGCGGTACTCGACGCGAGCATCCTGCAATGCGCCGGCGCCCTGGTCGAAGCAGACGATCCGGTCGACCTTCGCCTCGCCGCCGGCCAGGCGCAGCGAGCCGCGGTCGAGAAGCGCGCGGGCGAGCTGCTGGCCCAGGAAACCGGCGCCGCCGGTGATCAGGATCTTCATTGCGGGGAACTCCTTCGTCTGCCTGGTCTGAAAACGGAGGCGTCATTGTAGAACGCAGGGTCCTCGTTGCCGGGCCACCATCCGGGGATGCCGAGCAGGGGCAAGGGCGCCAGCCGTTCGCGCGCGAGCGCGCCGGCGTCGAGCGTCGCGGCGACCGCGGCATCGAGGCGATCGAGCGCGTCCGGCCGCCCGGGAGCGACGTCGTCGAGCGCCATCGCGACCGGCAGCGCGTGCGCGCAGAGAGCCTTGTACGGCGACTGCAGTTTCTCGAGCAGGGCGTGGCCCACGACCAGCACGCGGACGCGCGAGGCGAAGGTCTCGCGCCGGGCCACGAACAGGCCCCGCCAGTCGAAGCCCCGCAGGCTGGCGATCGCGCCCTCGTCGTCGGCGAGGAACAGCGCGCCGCTTTCGTCGAACAGCGTGATCGCGTCGCGCAGCGCGCCGCGCGGTCCGGCGAGGCTGGCCGGCCGGGCGCGGATCGCCTCGGCCTGCAGCCGGTTCATCCGCGCCTTGATCGCCGGCCAGCGCAGCCAGCACAGGGCGTTGAACCAGTCGTGCACCATGCCCGGCCCGTCGACGCGGGTCGGCACCTCGCCGGTCGCGGCGATGGCCAGCTCGTAGGGCATCGGCCCGGCCGCCGCCGCGTCGACGAAGCGCACCGGCGTTCCGCCTTCCAGCGCCAGGCCGCGCGCCTCGGCCAGCGCGTTCAGCCGCCCGAGATCGAGCCGCCCGACCGGGCGCGGATCGCTCGCCGTCGCCCACGCGGCGAAGGGCGCGAGCCAGGGCGGCCCCGCAGCGGGCTCCACCTGCGCGCCCGGCTCCGCCGCCCGCCTCAGGCGACCAGCCTCCAGTCGAGCGGCTCGCCACCGGCCAGCGGCACGATGTCGTCGTCGCCGAAGGGCAGCGACTCCGGGATGGTCCAGCGCTCGCGCCGCAGCGTGATGCGGCCGGCGTTGCGCGGCAGCCGGTAGAAGTCGGGCCCGTTGAAGCTGGCGAAGGCTTCCAGCCGGTCCAGCGCGCCGGCCCGCTCGAAGGCGGTGGCGTAGAGCTCCATCGCGTGCGGCGCGGTGTAGCAGCCCGCGCAGGCGGCGGCGTGGGCCTTGAGCCGGGCCGGGTGCGGCGCGCTGTCGGTGCCCAGGAAGAAGCGCGGATTGCCGCTGGTGGCCGCGGCCACCAGCGCCTGGCGGTGGATCTCGCGCTTGAGCACCGGCAGGCAGTACCAGTGCGGCCGCAGCCCGCCGCTGAAGATCGCGTTGCGGTTGTAGAGCAGGTGGTGGGCGGTGATCGTGGCGCCGATCCCCTCGCCGGCCTGCTCCACGTATTGCGCGGCCTCGCGGGTGGTGATGTGCTCGAAGACGATGCGCAGCGCCGGAAAGTCGCGGCGCAGCGGCTCGAGCACCCGGTCGATGAACACCGCCTCGCGGTCGAAGACGTCGATGTCGGAATCGGTGACCTCGCCGTGCACCAGCAGCGGCATGCCGGCCCGCTGCATCGCCTCGAGGGCGGCGCGCGGCTTCGCGATGTCGGTGACCCCGGCGTCGGAGTTGGTGGTGGCGCCGGCCGGGTAGAGCTTGACCGCCCGCACCACCCCGCCTTCGGCCGCCCGCAGGATTTCGTCGGCCGGCGTGACGTCGGTCAGGTAGAGCGTCATCAACGGCTCGAAGTCGCTGCCGGCCGGCAGGGCGGCCACGATCCGCTCGCGGTAGGCCAGCGCCTGCGCGACCGTGGTGACCGGCGGCTTCAGGTTGGGCATGACGATCGCGCGGGCGAACTGCGCCGCGCTCGTGCCGGCGACCGCCTGCAACGCCTCGCCGTCGCGAAGGTGAAGGTGCCAGTCGTCGGGGCGGGTCAGCGAGAGAGTCGCCGTCGCTTGCCTGTCGTTCAATCGGGACTCCGTGCGTGGTTCGGGACGACGACCGCGCCTCAGCGAGGCAGCAGCAGGATCGCCCGGTAGTCGTTGACGTTGGTTCGGGTCGGCCCGGTGACCACCAGGTCGCCCAGCGTGGAGAAGAATCGCCAGGCGTCGTTGTCGTCGAGCAGCCTGCGCGCGTCGAGCCCGGCGGCGCGCCCGCGCGCGATCGAATCCGGGGCCAGCACCGCGCCGGCATTGTCCTCCACGCCGTCGATGCCGTCGGTGTCGGCCGCGATCGCCCAGGCGCCGGCCAGGCCGTCGAGCTCGCGGCCCAGCGCGAGCAGGAACTCGGCGCAGCGCCCGCCGCGCCCCTGGCCGCGCACGGTGACCGTGCACTCGCCGCCCGAGACCAGCGCCACCGGCCGCGCGAAGGGCGCCTCGCGCGAGGCGATCTCGCGCGCCAGTGCCGCCATCACCTGGGCCACGTCGCGAGCCTCGCCGGTGACCGTGTCGCCCAGGATCGCGGCGCGCACGCCGGCGCGCTCGAAGACCGCGGCCCCGGCTTCGAGGCTTCGATGGGCGGTGGCGACCAGCTCGCTGCGCACCCGCGCGAACAGCGGATCGCCGGGCTTCGGGGTCTCGCCGATCTCGCCGCGAGCGCCGGCCTGCAGGCGCCGCGCGATCGAGGCCGGCGGTTCGACGTCCCAGCGCGCCAGCACGTCGAGCGCGTCGGCGTAGGTGCTCGGATCGGGCGCGCAGGGGCCGCTCGCGATCGCCGACAGGTCGTCGCCGGCCACGTCGGAGATGACCAGCGCCAGCACCCGCGCGCGGGTGGCCTGCGCCAGCCGGCCGCCCTGGATGCGCGACAGGTGCTTGCGCACCACGTTCATCTCCTGGATCGGCGCGCCGCTGGCGAGCAGCGCGCGGGTGACCGCCTTGAGATCGGCCATCGGCACGCCGTCGGCAGGCAGGCTCAACAGGCTGGAGCCGCCGCCCGAGACCAGGACCAGCAGCAGGTCGTCCGGCCCCAGCGCGGCGGCGCGCGAAAGGATGTCGGCGGCAGCGCGCTCGCCGGCCTCGTCGGGCACCGGATGCCCGGCCTCGACGACCTGGATGCGGTCGCAGGGCAGGCCGTGCGCGTAGCGGGTGATGACCAGCCCCTCGAGCGGCGCCCCGGCAGGCCAGGCCTGCTCGACCGCGCGGGCCATGCTGGCGGCTGCCTTGCCCGCCCCCACCACCAGCGTGCGGCGGAAGCGCCCGATCTCTTCGGGCGCGGGCAGGAAGCCGGAGAGGGTCTTCAGCGGGTCGGCGGCGTCGACCGCCGCCCGGAAGCTTTCGAGAAGCAGCTCGCGGGGATTCATCCCGCGAACTTTAACCCAGCGGGCGCGGCGCCCGGCCGGCCTGCGCGCCGCGCGAGCCGCCTCGGGGAACGCCGCGAATCGGCGATCAGTCGGCGTACACGCCGGCCTTCTGGATCACCGGACGCCACCGGTCGATCTCGGCGGCCAGGTGCTTGCGCAGGGCCTCGGGCGTGGCCCGGTCCTTCGACACGGTGGTCGCGCCCAGGTCGGCGAAGCGCTTGTTGAGGTTCTCGTCCTCGAGCGCCTTCTGCAGCGCGGCCACCAGCTTGTCGATGACCGGCTTGGGCGTGCCCTTGGGCGCGTACATGCCGTGCCAGATCGAGATGTCGAAGTCCTTGTGGCCCTGCTCGATCATCGTGGGCAGGTCGGGCAGCGACGGGATCCGCTTGGGCGAGGTGATCGCCACCGCCTTCACCTTGCCGGCCTTGATCTGCGGCGTGGTGTTGGTGGTCTGGTCGCACAGCAGGTCGACCTGGCCGCCCATCAGGTCGGCCATCGCCGGCGCCGTGCCCTTGTACGGCACGGTGACCAGCTCCTGGCCGATGGCCGACTGGAACATCAGGCCGCACAGGTGCGAAGCGGCGCCGATGCCGGCGTTGGCCAGCGTGACCTTCGAGGCATTGGCCTTCAGGTAGGGAACGAGCTCGGTCATGTTCCTGGCCGGCAGGTCGTTCTTGACCATGATGGTCATCGGCACTTCGTTGATCATGCCGATGAACTCGAAGTCCTCGAGCGGGTCGTACTGCAGCTTGCGGTACAGGGAGGGCGCGGTGGCCATCCCGATGTGGAAGACCAGCAGCGAATAGCCGTCGGCCTTGGCACGCGCCACCTTGCCCACGCCGATCGTCCCGCCGGCGCCGGCGGTGTTCTCGACGACGATGTTGGCGCCGGGCAGGTGCTTGGCCATCGCGTCGGCCACGGTGCGCGCCACCGTGTCGGTGGGGCCGCCCGCCGCGAAGGGCACGGTGATCGCGATCGGGCGGGTGGGGTAGTCCTGGGCCGAGGCGACCCCGGCGGCGAAGGACAGCGCCAGGCCGGCAGCGCCAGCCATCAGACGTACGAACATCGGAATGCTCCCTGGGAATGGAATAGCGGCCCGAATCTAACCGATCCGGACAGCTCCCGGCGCCGGAACCGTATCGCCGGCCTGACTTTTGGCACTTTCAACCGGAAGCCAGCGCCTCGGCGACCGCGCGGCCAACGTCGGCGGTGCTGGCCTTGCCGCCCATGTCGGGGGTGCGCGGCCCGTGCTCGGTGACCTGCTCGATCGCCGCGAGGATCGCGTCATGGGCGTCCTTGTGGCCCAGGTGCTCGAGCATCATTGCGCCGCACCAGATCTGCCCGATCGGGTTGGCGACGCCCTTGCCGGCGATGTCCGGGGCCGAGCCGTGGACCGGTTCGAACAGCGAGGGGAAGTCGCGCTCGGGGTTGATGTTGGCCGACGGCGCGATGCCGATCGTGCCGGTGCAGGCCGGGCCCAGGTCCGACAGGATGTCGCCGAACAGGTTGCTGGCCACCACCACGTCGAACCAGTGCGGGTTGCGCACGAAATGCGCGGTCAGGATGTCGATGTGGAACTTGTCGACCTTCAGGTCCGGATACTGCTTCTGCATCTCGGCGACCCGCTCGTCCCAGTAGGGCATCGAGATGAAGATTCCGTTCGACTTGGTGGCCGAGGTCAGGTGCTTCTTCGGGCGCTTGCGCGCGAGCTCGAAGGCGTAGCGCAGCACGCGGTCGACGCCGGTGCGGGTGAAGATCGACTCCTGGATCACCACCTCGCGGTCGGTGCCCGGGAACATCTTGCCGCCCACCGACGAATACTCGCCCTCGGTGTTCTCGCGCACCACGTAGAAGTCGATGTCGCCGGGCTTGCGGCCGACCAGCGGGCTGGGCACGCCCGGCATCAGCCGGACCGGACGCAGGTTGATGTACTGGTCGAACTCGCGCCGGAACAGCAGCAGCGAGCCCCACAGCGAGATGTGGTCGGGCACCGTGGCCGGCCAGCCGACCGCGCCGTAGAAGATCGCGTCGTGCCCGCCGATCTGGTCTTTCCAGTTGGCCGGCATCATCTCGCCGTGCTTGGCGTACCAGTCGCAGCTCGCGAAGTCGAAGTGGTCGTAGCGCAGGTCGATGCCGAACTTGCGGGCGGCCTCGTCGAGCACGCGCAGCCCCTCGGGCACGACCTCCTTGCCGATGCCATCGCCGGGAATCACCGCGATCCGGTGTGTCGTCATTGTCCGCCCTCCTCTGGCGATCCTGTGAACTCTGTTAGCGAGTGTAAAGCCTCGCCGAGGAGGTCAACGGCGGGCTGGCCGCAGCCGTTCTGGAAAGCATGAATGCGAATCGAAGCACCGGCCCCCGCCCCGGGTCCAACGGCCTCCGCCTGGTCGGCGCCCTGGCCTTGGGCGGTACGCTGCTGCTGGCGGGCTGCGTGACCCCGGCGTCCACGGTCTATTACGACCAGGGCTATCCGGTCGGGCCCGCCCCGGTCTACGCGGAGCCCTACCCGCCGGCGCCGGTCTGGGTCGATCCCTACTACGTCCCCTCCTACCCGCCGACGGTGGTCGTGCCGCCGCGCTACATTCCGCCCCCGGTGATCGTGAGCCCGCCGCCCGTCTACATCGAGCGGCCCCCGGTCTACCGGCCGGCGCCCGGCTATCGCCCGCACCCGGGATACCGCCCGCCCGGCTACCACGCCGGGCAGCCGCGGCCCTCCCCGCCGCCGAACCGCTGGCAACCCGGCGGACGACCGGATTACGGCGGCCCGCAGGCCGGGCGCCCGCCGCGCCCCGACGGCAACGGCGTGCGCAGCAGCCGGCCGCCGCCCGCGCCCGGCACGGCGCGGCCGTGGGGCGGCCGGCCCGAGTCGGGCGAGAACTCGGGGCCGTAGGCCCCCGCGGGCCGTCCCGATTCGCAGCTATGCCGGCGCGGGCGCCTCGCGCTGAGCGCCCGGCTCGGCGTCGCGCTGCTGCAGCGCCCACAGCCGCGCGTACTCGCCCCCGGCGCGCAGCAACTGCACGTGGGTGCCGCGCTCGACGATGCGGCCGTCGGCCATCACCAGGATCTGGGCCGCGTCGGCGATCGTGGACAGCCGGTGCGCAACGACCAGCGTGGTGCGGTTGGCCGCCGCCACGCGCAGGGCGCCCTGGATCGCCTGCTCGTTGCGGCTGTCCAGCGCGGACGTGGCCTCGTCGAGCACCAGGATGGGCGGATCCTTGAGCAGGGCGCGCGCGATCGCCACCCGCTGCTTCTCGCCGCCCGACAACTTGAGCCCGCGCTCGCCGACCATGGTGTCGTAGCCCCTGGGCAGGGCCTGAACGAAATCGTGGAGCCGGGCCGCCTTCGCCGCCGCGACGATCTCGTCCTCGCCGACGCCGGGCCGTCCGTAGCCGATGTTGTAGCGGATGGTGTCGTTGAAGAGCACCGTGTCCTGCGGAACGATCCCGATCGCCGCGCGCAGGCTGGCCTGCGTGACCGACCGGATGTCCTGGCCGTCGATCGCGATCCGGCCCGCGCCCACCTCGTAGAAGCGGAACAGCAGCCTGGCCAGCGTGGACTTGCCGGCGCCGCTCGCGCCGACCACCGCGGTGGTGGTGCCGGGCGCCATCTCGAAATCCACCTGGTGCAGGATGGGCCGCGCCGGCTCGTAGGCGAAGGACACCCGCTCGAAGCGCACCGCCGGCGCGCCCTCGAGCCGCAGCGGCGGCGCGCCCGGCGCGTCGTCGATCTCGCGCTGCTCAGAGAGCAGGCGGAACATCCGCTCCATGTCGGTCAGCGCCTGGCGGATCTCGCGGTAGAGCACGCCCAGGAAGTTCAGCGGCGCGTAGAGCTGGATCATGAAGGCGTTGACCAGCACCAGGTCGCCCAGCGACATCGATCCGTCGACCACGCCGGCAGTGGCCCGCCACAGCAGCAGGGTCACCGCGGTGGCGATGATCAGGCTCTGCCCCAGGTTGAGCACGCTGAGCGAGGCCTGCGAGCGGATCGCGGCGCGCATCTTCTCGCGCAGGTTCTCGTCGTAGCGGCCCGCCTCGAAGTCCTCGTTGCCGAAGTAGCGCACCGTCTCGTAGTTGATCAGCGCATCGACTGCCCGGGTGTTGGCGCGCGAATCCTGCTCGTTCATCCGCCGGCGGAACTGGGTGCGCCACTCGGTGACCTTCACCGTCCAGACCACGTAGAGCGTGAGCGCGCCCACCGCGATCGCGGCGAACCAGCGGTCGTAGTTCAGCGCCAGGTAGCCGACCACCAGCAGGATCTCGATCAGCGTGGGCAGCACGCTGTAGAGCGTGAACGAGATCAGGCTGGAGATGCCCTGCGCGCCGCGCTCGATGTCGCGCGACATGCCGCCCATCTGACGGTCGAGGTGAAAGCGCAGCGACAGCGACAGCAGGTGCCGGAAGACCTGCAGCGTGATCGTGCGCGAGGCGTCGTGGGTGACCCGAGAGAAGATCAGCTCGCGCAGTTCGGTGAACAGGGTCACGCCGAGCCGCAGCAGTCCGTAGCCCGCGAGCAGCGCCACCGGCACCACCAGCGCGGCGCGGGCCGCGTCGTCGCGCACGTCGAGCGCGTCGACGATCTCCTTGAGCACCAGCGGCACGCCCACGTTGGCCAGCTTGGCCGCCACCAGGCAGGACAGCGCGAACCCGATCCGCCAGCGCCAGGTCCAAAGGTAGGGCAGCAGCCGGGCGACCGTGTGCCAGTCGCCGGCGGGCTGCGGGCCCGCGCCGGCGGGCGGCGGGTCGAGGGTGGCGCTTCTTCGCATGTCGCAGGGGCCGGTACGGGGTCGGTGAAGGCCCGGGATGGGGCCCGACAAAAGCGCTATTCTCCGACGAACCCCCGAATACCGGAGAACCGCGGATGGAAGCCACGACCACCTCGCTGCCCGAAGGCCGCATGCCGGTGCTGCGCGTGATGCCCATGCCGGCCGACGCCAACGTTCACGGCGACGTCTTCGGCGGCTGGATCATGTCGCAGGTGGACATCGCCGGGTCGCTGCCCGCGGTGCGCCGGGCCAACGGCCGGGTGGCCACCGTGGCGGTGAATTCCTTCGTGTTCAAGCAGCCGGTGTTCGTGGGCGACCTGCTCAGCTTCTACGCCGACGTGGTCAAGGTGGGCCGCACCTCGATCACGGTGTTCGTGGAGGTCTACGCGCAGCGCAACCGGCTGGTCGACGAGGTGGTCAAGGTGACCGAGGCCACGCTGACCTACGTGGCCACCGACGAGGACCGCCAGCCGCGGCCGCTGCCGCCGGGCTGAGCGCCTCGGCGTGCCGCCCCGCGCGACTGCGCGGGCGCCGCGCTCAGCTCACCCAGCCGCCCGCGAAGGGAAAGCTCTGGCCGGCGAAGAAGTTCACCTCCGAACTGGCCAGGAAGACCGCGAACAGCGCGTCCTCGCGCGGCGTGGCGAGCCGGCCCGCCGGCACCTCGCGCTCGAGCCGCCGCTGAAAGGCCGGCAGCGCCTGCACCTCGGGCCCGTAGTACATCGGGTTCTCGACGAAATTCTGCGCGATCAGGTTGACCTGCACGTTGCTGGCGGCCACCTCGGCGCCCACCGCGCGCACGTAGGAGACCTGGGCGCCGCGCGCCGCGGCGTAGGTCGAGGTGCGCTTCTGGCCGCGGAAGGCGGTGGCGCTGCCCATCACCACGATCTTGCCCGCGCGGCGCTCCAGCATGCCGGGCAGCACCGCCCGGAACAGGCGCGGCAGCGGGTCGACGATGTTGGCGAACACGTGCCGCCACTCGGCATCGCCCACCTCGTGCGCGCGGGTGGACGGCGCCGGCACGCCCAGGTTGGCGATCAGCACGTCGACCGGACCGGCGGCCTCGGCCGCCCGCTGCGGCGCGCCGGGATCCTCCATCGAGGACTCGTCGGCGAACACCGTGGCGCCGTGCTCGCGGAACACCTCGGCCAGCACCGGCCCCATGAAATCCCCGGCCTGCGTGACGAGCACCCGCTTGCCCGCCAGGCTGTCTCCGATCCGCCCCATCTTCTGCCTCCGCCCTGTCTTCGCCTTGCCTTGCAGCGATTATCGCCGCCGACCCGTCTCCACGAAATCATCCCGATTCCGGAACGCGGTGAAGTAAGGTTCGCGCTGAGTGCTCGAAAAAAAAGGTTGATCATGACCATCTTCCTGTTCATTGCCGGACTGGTGCTGCTGGTGGCGGGCGCCGAACTGCTGGTGCGCGGCGCCTCGAAGCTCGCCGCTGCGATCGGCATGTCGCCGCTCGTCATCGGGCTGACCGTCGTCGCCTTCGGCACCAGCGCGCCCGAGATCGCGATCTCCGTGGGCGCGGCGCTGAAGGGCCAGTCCGACGTGGCGGTCGGCAACGTGGTCGGCAGCAACATCTTCAACGTGCTGTTCATCCTGGGCGTGTCGGCGCTGATCGTGCCGCTGGCAGTGGCCCGGCAGCTGATCCGCCAGGAGGTGCCGGTGATGCTCGGCACTTCGCTGCTGCTGCTGGTGCTGATCCTCGATCGCTCGCTCGACAAGCTGGACGGCGCGCTGCTCGCCCTGCTCACGCTGGGCTACCTGGGCTTCCTGATCGTGCAATCGCGGCGCGAGGGCGCGGCGACGGCAGGCGGCGGCAGCGCGGCAGCCGAAGCCGGGGCGTCCGGGCCCGCGCAGGCGGCACCGAAACCCCCGCGCCGGGGCGGCGGGCTGGCGCTCCAGATCGCGCTGGTCGTCGGCGGCCTGATCGCGCTCGTCTTCGGCGCGCGGATGCTGGTCGACGCCGCGGTGGCGTTCGCGCGGGCGATGGGCGTGAGCGAGCTGGTGATCGGCCTCACGATCGTGGCGGCTGGCACCTCGCTGCCCGAGGTCGCCGCCTCGATCACCGCCGCGCTGCGCGGCGAGCGCGACATGGCGGTGGGCAACGTGGTGGGCAGCAACATCCTGAACATCCTGGCCTGCCTCGGGCTGGCCTCGCTGGTGGCGCCCGCACCGCTCGCAATCGCGCCTTCG
Source organism: Zeimonas arvi (assembly GCF_008039575.1). Taxonomy (GTDB): domain Bacteria; phylum Pseudomonadota; class Gammaproteobacteria; order Burkholderiales; family Burkholderiaceae_E; genus Zeimonas; species Zeimonas arvi. The sequence continues at coordinate 929,112 of NZ_VDUY01000001.1, forward strand.
GTGCTGAACTTCGACATCTGGGTGATGCTGGCCGCGGCGCTGGCCTGCCTGCCCGTGCTGATCACCGGCCGCGAGATCGCCCGCTGGGAAGGCGTCATCTTCCTTGGCTACTACCTGGCGTACGCCGCCTACCTGATCCTTGCGGCGCAGCAGCACGACGCGCTGGCAGGGTTCTCGAACGTCATGCTGTCCTTCGTGATCCCGCTCACGATCGTCACGTTCGTGGCGCTGGCCGTCCGGCCGGGCGCCACGCGGAGCCCGCGTCGATGACCTCGTTGCCCATCCTCGCACTGCTGCCCTTCGCGGCGGCCGTGCTGCTCGCCGCGGTGCCCAATCGCTCTAAGCCGGCCGCTGCCTGGATCGCCGGCCTGACCGCGCTCGCCGGCTGCGCGCTGCTGGCGAGCCTCGCCCCCGCGGTCTTCGGCGGACGGGTGCCGGCCTGGAGCGTGCCCTGGATGCCGGGGCTGGGCATGGACTTCGGCTTCAGGCTCGACGGCCTGGCCTGGATGTTCTCGCTGCTGATCCTGGGCATCGGCGCGCTGGTGGTGCTGTACTCGGCCTGGTACCTGCACGACGAGGATCCGCCCGCGCGCTTCTTCATGTTCCTGATGCTGTTCATGGGAGCCATGCTCGGCGTGGTGCTCGCGGACAACCTGCTGCTGCTGGTCGTGTTCTGGGAGCTGACCAGCCTGTCGTCGTTCCTGCTGATCGGCTACTGGAACCACCGGATCGACGCCCGCGAGGGCGCGCGGATGGCGCTCACGATCACCGGCGCCGGCGGCCTGGCACTGCTGGCCGGCGTGCTGCTGATCGGTCACATCGTGGGCAGCTACAAGCTCGACGACGTGCTGGCCGCAGGCGACGTCATCCGCGCGCACCCCCTGTACCTGCCGGCGCTGCTGCTGGTGCTGGCCGGCGCCTTCACCAAGTCGGCGCAGTTCCCCTTCCACTTCTGGCTGCCCCACGCGATGGCCGCGCCCACCCCGGTGTCGGCCTACCTGCACTCGGCCACCATGGTGAAGGCCGGCGTGTTCCTGCTGGCGCGCATGTACCCGGCGCTGGGCGGCAGCGACGCCTGGTTCTGGATCGTCACGCTGACCGGCCTGGCCACGCTGCTCGCCGGCGCCTGGCTCGCGATCTTCAAGCACGACCTGAAGGGCCTGCTCGCCTATTCCACGATCAGCCACCTGGGCCTGATCACGATGCTGTTCGGCCTGGACACGCGGCTGGCGGTGGTGGCGGGCGTCTTCCACATCATGAACCACGCGACCTTCAAGGCCTCGCTGTTCATGGCGGCCGGCATCATCGACCACGAGAGCGGCACGCGCGACATGCGCAAGCTCAATGGCCTGTTCCGCTACATGCCGAAGACCGCGGTGCTGGGCATGGTGGCGGCCTCGGCCATGGCCGGCGTGCCGCTGCTCAACGGCTTCCTGTCCAAGGAGATGTTCTTCGCGGAAACCCTGGCGCGCTCGGGCAGCGGCATCACCGGCTGGCTGCTGCCGGCCGGCGCGACGCTGGCGGGGCTGTTCAGCGTGGCCTACAGCACGCGCTTCGTGCACGACGTGTTCTTCAACGGCGAGCCGAAGGACCTGCCCAAGACCCCGCACGAGCCGCCGCGCTTCATGCGGGTGCCGGTCGAGTTGCTGGTGGTGCTGTGCCTGGCGGTGGGCATCGCGCCTGCGCTCACCGTGGCGCCGCTGCTTGCGGTGGCCGCCGGCGCGGCGCTGGGCGGCCCGCTGCCCGAGTACAGCCTCTCTGTCTGGCACGGCTTCAACCTGCCGCTGCTGATGAGCGCGATCGCGCTGGCGGGCGGCCTGGCGCTCTACTTCGGCCTGCAGCGCAAGATGGACCTGCACCAGTTCATCCGCGTGCCGCGCGGCGGCCGCGAGGCCTTCCTGTTCGTGATCGAACGAAGCTACGAAGCGGCCCGCGGCCTCACGCTCGCGCTGCAGAACGGCAGCCTGCAGCGCTACCTGATGCTGCTGGTGGTCTGCGCGATCGCGGCCGGCGCCCTGCCCTTCGTCGAGCAGGGCTTCGGTGCGGGCGACCCCGGCGTCGGCGCAGTGCCGGTTCCGCCCTTCAACGGCGCCGTCGCTGCGATCTGGGCGGTGGGCGTGGTGGCGGCCTTCGCCACGACCATCGCCTACCGGCGCCGCCTGCTCGCGCTGATTCCCCTGGGCGCGGTGGGGCTGATCGTGAGCCTGGCCTTCGTGCACTTCTCGGCGCCCGACCTGGCGCTGACCCAGATCCTGGTCGAGGTGGTGACCATCATCCTGATGATGCTCGCGCTGGCCTGGCTGCCCGAGGAGAGCCCGCGCGAGCGCAGCCGCTGGGAAACCGGCCGCGACGCGCTGCTGGCCATGGTCGCCGGCCTGGGCGTGGCGGCGCTGGTGTATGCGGTGCTCGACCGCCCGGTGTCGTCGATCTCGCCCTACTTCCTGGAGACCGCCCTGCCCGAAGGCGGCGGCTCGAACGCGGTCAACGTGATCCTGGTCGACTACCGGGGCTTCGACACCCTGGGCGAAATCACCGTGCTGGGCATCGCCGGCATCGCGATCCACGCGATCCTCGCCGGCTTCATGCCGCGGCGTCGCCCCAACGCCGGCGCAGCCGGCGCCGACCCGCACCCGCTGATGCTGGCGATCGTCTCGCGCCTGCTGCTGCCGCTGGCCGCGCTGGTGTCGGCCTACCTGTTCCTGCGCGGCCACAACCTGCCCGGCGGCGGCTTCATCGCCGGCCTGGTGCTGGCCATCGCGCTGATCCTGCAGTACGTGGCCAACGGCCAGGGCTTCGTGAGCGAGCGCATGCGCACCGACTTCCGGCCCTGGATCGGCTGGGGCCTGCTGATCGCCGGCGGCACCGGCGTGGGCGCCTGGCTCTTCGACGCGCCCTTCCTGACCAGCACCTACGACTATCCCCTGTGGCCGGTGGTGGGCGCGGTGCCGCTGGCCAGCGCGGCCGCCTTCGACCTGGGCGTGTTCCTCACCGTGGTCGGCGCCACGATGGTGGGCCTGGCCTCGATCGCCCGACTCAACGCGCCGGCCGCACCGGCCGCCGCAAACGAAAGGAGCCAGGGATGAGCCTGCTCGTTGCGCTGGGCATCGGCGCGCTCACCGGCACCGGCCTCTGGCTGATGCTGCGGGCCCGCACCTTCGACCTGATCCTGGGCCTCACCCTGCTGTCCTACGCGGTGAACCTGTTCATCTTCGCGATGGGCCGGCTCAAGGTCGCCGCGCCGCCCATCCTGGACCCCTACCTGCCGCCCACGCTCGAGACCTATGCCGATCCCCTGCCGCAGGCCCTGGTGCTGACCGCGATCGTGATCGGCTTCGCGATGACCGCGCTGATGCTGGTCATCGCGCTGCGCACCCACCTGGAGACCGGGTCGGACCATGTCGACGGCGGGGGCTCCGACCGCACATGAACTGGCCCCACCTGATCATCGTCCCGGTCGTCCTGCCGCTGCTGGCGGGCGCGTTCCTGCTGCTGCTCGAGCGTCGCGCGGAGCGGGGCGGCGCGCGGCCGGGCGGCGGCCCGGCCGCCCTGCTGTCGCTGCTCGCAGTGCTCGCGCAGCTCGCGGTGGCGCTGATGCTCGCCGCGCGAGCCGCCGGCGGCGGCGTCGACGCCTACCTGCTCGGCAACTGGCAGGCGCCCTTCGGGATCGCGCTCGCGCTCGACCGCCTGTCCGCGCTGATGCTGGTGCTCACCGCGCTGGTGGCGCTGGGCAGCGTGCTGTACGCGCGGGCCGGCGACGCGGCGCGCGGCCCGCACTTCCACGCCCTCTTCCAGTTCCAGCTCATGGGGCTGAACGGCGCCTTCCTGACCGCCGACCTGTTCAACCTGTTCGTGTTCTTCGAGGTGCTGCTGATCGCCTCGTACGGCCTGCTGCTGCACGGCGGCGGCGCGGTGCGGCTCAAGGCCTCGATCCACTACGTGGCCTTCAACCTGGCCGGCTCCTCGCTGTTCCTGATCGCGGTGGCGCTGCTCTACGGCCTCACCGGCACGCTGAACATGGCCGACCTGGCCGAGCGCGTGGCCGCGCTGCCTGGCACCGACACCGCGATGATCCGCGCCGCCGGCCTGCTGCTGCTCGTGGTGTTCTCGGTGAAGGCCGCGCTGCTGCCGCTCTACTTCTGGCTGCCCGAGACCTACGGCGCCGCCACCGCGCCGGTGGCGGCCCTGTTCGCGATCATGACCAAGGTGGGCGTGTACTCGATCGCCCGGATCTACACGCTGGTGTTCGGCGACGACGGCGGCGCGGCAGCGAACGTGGCCTGGCCCTGGCTGCCCTTGCTGGCCCTGGGCACGCTCGCGCTGGGCGCGGTGGGCACGCTGGCGGCCACCCGGCTGCGCGGCCTGGTCGCCTACCTGGTGGTCGGCTCGGCGGGCACGCTGTTGCTGGCGCTGGGCCTGGGCAACGAGGCCTCGGTGTCCGCGGGCCTGTTCTACATGATCAACAGCACGCTGATGGCGGGCGCGCTGTTCCTGCTGGTCGACCGGATCTCCGCGGCTCGCGCGGTGCACGGCGACGTCCTCAGACCCGACGACTTCCTGGGCGACCGCGCGGCGCTGGGCGCGGCCTTCTTCACCTGCGCGGTCGCCGCCGGCGGCCTGCCGCCGCTGGCCGGCTTCCTGGGCAAGGCGATGCTGCTGGAAGCCGCCACCCCCACCCCGCTGGCCGTGTGGACCTGGATCGTGGTGCTCGCGGCCGGCCTGGGCACGATCGTGGCGCTGTCGCGCACCGGCAGCCTGCTGTTCTGGCGCAACGGGTCCAGGCAGGCGCGGTCCGGCGAGGAAGCGCACGGCCACGGCACGCACGGCCACGGTCCACAGGGGCCCGCCGCGCAAGGCGAGCCCGATTCCCGGGCCGGCCTCGCCCCGGGGCAGGCGCTGGGCGCCGGCCTGCTGGTTGCGCTGCTGCCGCTGCTCGCGGCCTTCGGCGGCCCGGTGCACGGGTACACCAGCGCCGCGGCCGCGCAGCTGCTCGAGCGCCGGGCCTACATCGACGCGGTGCTCGGCGCGCGACCGGTGCCGGCGGCGATCGACGTGCGCCGCGAGATGCGCGAGCGCGGCGAGATCAAGGGAGCGAAGAAGCCATGAAGCGACTGCTGCCCGCCCCGCTGCTGAGCGCCACGCTGTTCGTGGCCTGGCTGATGCTCAACCAGTCGGCCTCGGCCGGCAACCTGGTGCTGGCCGCGATCTTCGCGGCAGGCCTGCCGCTGGCCTTCGGCGGCTTTCGCGTGGATCCGCCGCGCATCCGCCGCCCGCTGGTCATCGCCAGGCTCGGTCTGCTGGTGCTCTACGACATCGTGATGTCCAACATCGAGGTGGCCCGGCGCATCCTGGGCCCGGAGTCGAAGATCACGCCGCGCTTCGTGTGGGTGCCGCTGGACATCCGCGACCCGCACGGCATCGCCGCGCTGGCCGGCATCATCACCATGACCCCCGGCACGCTGTCCTCCGACCTGACCGAGGACCGGCGCCACCTGCTGGTGCACGCGTTCAACGTCGACGACGAGCAGGCGCTGGTCGCGTCGATCAAGGAACGCTACGAAACGCCGCTGCGGGAGATCTTCGAATGATCATCGCCCAGGTCCTGCCCTTCGCGATCGGCGCCTTCGCGCTGGCGATCCTGCTGTCGGCCTGGCGGCTGCTGCGCGGCCCCGACCTGCCCGACCGCATCCTCGCGCTGGACACGCTCTACATCAACGCGCTGGCGCTGCTGGTGCTGGCGGGCCTGCAGTACGGCACCAACCTGTACTTCGAGGTGGCGCTGGTGATGAGCATGCTGGGCTTCATCGGCACCGTGGTGCTGTCTAGGTTCCTGTCGCGCGGCGACATCGCGGAGTGAACGCATGAGCCTGCAAGACCTTCCGCTGTGGCTCGACCTGCTGCTGACCGCGCTGGTCGTCGTCGGCGCCTTCTTCGCGCTGGTCGGCTCCTGGGGCCTGGCCAAGCTGTCCGACTTCTACAAGCGGCTGCACGGCCCGACCAAGGCCACCACGCTGGGCGTGGGCTGCGTGCTGATCGCGTCGTCGATCTGGTTCAGCATCGGCCAGCAGACCCTCAGCGTTCACGAGTTCCTGATCACGCTGTTCCTGTTCCTGACCGCGCCGGTGTCGGCGCACCTGCTGATCAAGGCGGCGATGCACCTGGACCCGGGGAGCCGGCCGGCGCCGCCGAAAGGGCGGAGCGGCGAGCGCCGCGAACGGCCCAGGCCCTCAGCCTGAGCGAGATCGCACCGCCCGATGCAGGTCGCAGTGCCGACTCCAGCGCGGTCCGCAGCGTCGCGCGCCGGTCCTCCGGAAGCGACGCGACATAGGCTGGCGCGGGCCCCTGCCCTCCGAGAAACGGACGCCAGTAGTCCTCGAAGTCGGCGAATTCCGCCTTCGCGTCGAGCGACGACGTCTCGACCCCGGAGAAGCCTGCTTCCACGAAGGCGGCTTCCAGCGCGGTGGGCCTGCACACCGGGAAGCGAATCCCTTCGTGGAGCCGCGCGGCCTCGTGATCGAGCGACGCGGCGACGTCCCAGAAGCGCCGGATGACCTCCATGCCCTCGGCGTAGTCCCAGACATAGGCCGCGACCTCGCCGCCGGGAGCCGTGACCCGCTTCATCTCCGAGAGGGCCGCCGGCAAGGCCGGAACGAAGTTCAGCACGAGCCCCGAGACGACGACGTCGCACGCGCCGTCATCGAGCGGCAGCGCAGCCGCATCTCCGGCGAGGAAGCGCGCCCTGTGGGCGAGCTTGCGAACGGCCAGCTCGCGAAATCCGTCCGAAGGCTCGACGCCCACCAGACTGCCCGGGGCACAGCGATCGAGGATGGCCGCGGACAGCGCACCGGTGCCGCAGCCTACGTCCAGCCACCGCTTGCCCGCGGGCGGGTCCAGCCACTGCAGGAACAGCGGGGCGATCCTTCGGCTCCAGCGGCCGATGTACTGCTCGTACGGGCTGCCGCGTTCCCACGTGTCCGAAACATGCGTCGTGTCCATCGCTTGTCGCTCCGATGATGGCCGGCGAACACGAGGCCTCGGCGCCCCCTGCGGGTTCAGCCTCGGGCCTCCCCTGGAAATCCGGCCGCGGCCCGCGCGCCTGGCCATCGACCCTGCCTGGGTGCCGAGCTGCTCGAAGCTCAGGGCAAGGGCCCGAGCCGCGACAACCACGACTCCTTGGCGGTGACAGCGGACCAGACCATGTTGCCACCCACCGTCACGAACGCCGCGCCACCGGCAAGCCGGACGACACCCGCCGTGTCGGCCAGGATCAGCACGCAAGCGCCCACGCCGCACAGGAGCAGCCCGAGCGCTGCGGTGATCAGCCGGTACGTTCTTCGGGCATGGAAGGGCTTGCCCGCCCCTTGCTCGGTCGCGTCGGGCGTCATCGCGCGAGCGGCTGCATCAGGTGCGCGACCGCGCCGGCGGGGTCCGCCACGGCGCAGATCCGGCTGACGCCGGGCACGTCGTGCGGCGCGACCACGACGCTTCCGCCAAGGGAAACAGCGCGCCTGGCGCTGTCGTCGGCGTCCGCCACCGCGATGTAGAAATGCCAGTACGCGCCCTTGCCCGGGCTGTCGGGGGTCGGGTTCATCATCCCCGCGACGTCCTGGCCCTTCGCCTGGAAGAGGGTGTAGGTGCCGTAGGGCCCCGCATCGACCTCCCGGCGGGTCCAACCGAACAGCCCGCTGAAGAAGGCGCCGCTGACCGCCTGGTCGGCAGTGACCAGCTCGTGCCACAGGAATGGACTCTGTGCCTGCATGGCGCCTCGCGTGAAGAGATGTTGCCGCGACGCGCCGTCAGGCCGGAATCTGCGCGGCGCTAGGCATAGACGATCGCCCCGACGATCACCGCCGCGTCCAGGCCCACCCAACCGACGCACGGCAGGTAGATGTTCTTGTCGCCCTTCTGGAGCCCGTACCAGAACCAGAGCAGGGCCGAGAGCAGGTAGGCGCTCCAGGACACGATGGAAACGCCGGCGGCCTGATGGCCCACCCAGATGGTCAGGACCTGGGGAACCGTCATCAGCATGGTGAAGACGGACATCGCGCCGAGCACGCGACTCATGACCGTCCGGGATTGTTCGTCGTCGCCGACGGGTGTCGCGGGATCGGGCGCCATGGTGCTCTCCCGGCTCAGGCAGAGGGGATGGGTGGACGATTCTTGCGGTAGGAGTTCTTCAGGACGATCTTGCCGTCGCGAAGCGTGAACAGGTCGCAGCCATGGACCTCGACGCGGGTACCGTCCGCGCGGGTCCCGGTGAAGGTCCACTCCGACACGCCCCGGTCGCCGTGAACGAAATGGCGCGCGTTCGCCCAGTGGGCGTCGGGAAACGTGGCCCAGACCTCGGCGAAGCCGGCGCGCACGGCGTCCCTGCCCGCATATCGGGTTCCGCAGACCCCGGGGCCGGCCGAGGCCTCGAAGACGCAGTCCTCGGCCATGAAGGACATCAGCGCGTCGACGTCGTGGCGATTCCACGCGTCGGCGAAGGCCTGCAGGACCTCGGCGGTCACCTCGGGAGCGGCTGTCTGCATGATCGGGCACCTCCGTGTCGGAACCGCACTGCGCGGATCGTCGATCGTAGGCCGGAAGCGCCCTTTCGGGAAGGCCGCGGCGAGGACGCCCCCCGCCGCCGCCGCCGATCCGGTCTACTTCGGCCGGTAAAGCGCGCAGAGCTTGTTGCCGTCGGGATCGCGAACGTAGCCGAGGTACAGCGATCCGGAGGCGCCTTCGCGCAGTCCCGGCGGGTTCTCGATCGAGGCACCGCCATGCGCGACCGCGACGTCGTGGAACTGCTGCACCTGCTCAGGCGAACTGCACTTGAATCCGATCGTTCCGCCGTTCGCATGGACGGCGGGACCGCCGTCGATCGGCTCGGAGACACAGAACGTGCTGCCATCGTGTCGGTAGAACAGCCTGGCATGGCCGGTGGCAGCGATGTTGCGCACCGCCTCTTCCGCGCCGAGGACGCCCAGGACGGCGTCGTAGAAGCGTTTGGATTTCTCGATGTCGTTGGTTCCGACCATCACATGACTCAGCACGTCTCGTCTCCCTTGCTCGTGGTGGATGAATGAATCTCGAGCGCACATGGTATCCGGCAACGCCGGCCGGCCACGACCGGCTCACGCCCGATCGTCCCGATCGCCATCAAATTGCCCGACTAAGGCAGGCATGAGTGCGAACAGCACCAGCATCGCCAGGTACACGCTTCCGGAGACGGGGTCGCGACTGGCGACATACTCCGCCAGTGATCGTTCCTGCAAGGCCACCGCGAGCAGCACTTCGGCAACGAGCAACAGGGCCAGGGCAAGAAGCCCCGTTCCGAGCCGCGCGGGCAAGGCAAGCGGGACGGCGAATCGCCTGACGACGAATCTCGCCGCCATCACGACGACGGCAAGCATCAAGGGCATCTCGCTCAGTTCCGCGATGCGCTCCCCAAGACGCGGCACCAGGAGGGAGACACGCAGCGCCCCGAGGGCGAAGCCGGCGCCGAACACCAGCGCGAAGTATGCGAGCCCGGCCTTGATCGATTGCGCGGTCACGTCAACACCGCTCTACCGGCCTTCGCGGCGATGGCTTCCCCGAAAACCCCGCATACGGGCCGTCCCCCGTCCGCACGGCGTCGCGAGCGCTGAAACGAATCCATGCTTTCGGTTCCTCGACGAAAGCCGGGTCATTCATCAGGCGCGCTCAAGGCTGGAATTGCGGATTCCAGACGACTTCCCACAGATGCCCGTCCGGATCCTGGAAGTATCCCGCATAGCCGCCCCAGAAAGTGTCCCCGGCCGCCTTCACGATCCGGGCGCCGGCCGCCTGCGCCCGCGCCATGACCGCATCGACCTCCTCCTTCGAGGCCAGGTTGTGCCCCAGCGAGAGCCCGGTCGGGCTCGGCGGCGTCACCGGCAGCCCCGAGTCGTGCGCCAGGCTCTTGCGCGGCCACAGCGCCAGCCTGAGGCCCGGCTGCATGTCGAAGAAGGCGACCGCGCCGAACTCGAACTCCCGGCCCACGATGCCCTCGGTCGGAAAGCCCAGGCCCTCGGCGTAGAAGCGTACCGCGCGCTCGAGATCGTCGACGCCGAGCGTGATCACGGAGATGCCCGGCCTCATGGCGATCTGCCGTGGCGAACATGGACGGCCGGGCCGCGCATGCCTTGCTGCATGTCGATCAGGAGCAGGGCCGATTCTTCGTTCCTCATGTCCATCTTTCTTGTTGCCACGCCGCTGCCTGTAGTTCCGCCGCAGCCGGGTCTCTCGCGCCGCTCACCTGGAACAAGGCGCGAAGAGACTGCTCGCCATCCGTCGAGAATGTGATCGCGCGGGACGCCTGCTCGCGCTGTGCCCAACCCATGTCCAGGATGTGCTTCAGCAGCGCTGCCCCGAGCCATCCCGCCAAGTGGTGGCGACGCTCGCTCCAGTCTAGGCACGCGCGGCAGAACGACCGCTTTCGCCCCGCCGCGTGGCGAAGGTCGATTCCGATGCGCGCGCCCCAGGCGCCCCCCTGCTCGGTGAGCCTCGGTGCGCCATCGAGACGTTCCAGAAGGCCGTGCCCGAGCATCTCTTCGTAGATCAATACGCCGAGCTCGCCGGCCAGGTGGTCGTAGCAGACGCGAGCCTTGCGAAGCGCAGGCTCACGGGGCCCGAAGCGCGGGCGCGATGGCGCCGACCTGGCCGCGAGGCCCATCAGGGACTCGAGGAGCTCGGCCACCTCGCCGCCCGCGAGCCGGAAGTACCGGTGACGGCCCTGCTGGTCGACCTCCACCAGGCCCGCATCCAGCAGCTTCCCGAGATGGGAGCTGATGGTCTGCCGGGTGACGCCCGCCGTGTCCGCAAGCTCCGTCGCGGTCCAGGAACAGCCCGCCATGAGGGCCGAAAGCACCTCGGCCCTGGCGTTATCGCCAATGAGCGACGCGACCCGCGCGATGTTCGGTCCTCGAGCCATGGTTCGACCTCGATCGAATCAAGTTGAAGGGACGGCCGCTACTGTGAGCACAGCCCGTTCATCAGAGACACCACCATGACCATCACCTGCGTGATCCGCTACGAGATCGACCCGTTCCAGCGAGAGGCCTTCAAACGCTACGCCGAGACCTGGGGCCGAATCATTCCGCGTTGCGGCGGCCATCTCGTCGGCTACTTCCTGCCCCACGAGGGGACGAACGACGTCGCCTGGGGCCTGATCGCCTTCGAGAGCCTTGCCGCGTACGAAGCCTACCGCGCGCGCTTGAAGACAGACGAGGAAGGACGCGCGAACTTCGCCATGGCCCAGGATCGAAAGTTGATCCTAAAGGAAGCGCGCACTTTCGTGGAAGTGGTGGACGGCACCTTCGGTATCGCGCCGGAGGAAGGAGAACAGAACCAATGATCGCGGTGATCTTCGAAGTGATGCCCCATGCCGACCGCCGGCAGGACTATCTCGACACGGCAGCGGAACTCAGGCCCCATCTCGAACAGGTGGAGGGCAGGCGATCGATCTTCGCCGACGACCGGCTCCGCGTCGCGCACGTCGTCCGGGACTACGGATTGTCGGACAGGCGGGGCGGTGCATCTGCGCCGCTCTAGTTCTGGCGCGTGCCCTACGGCGGTCATTGACGGCCTCCAGTGATCGCTCGAATCGCCCTATGCGGGCGGACTGGACCACTATCCGCATTGAATGGCGCCGATGCAATCGAAGAGAACGGCTCGGCATCGTCGGTCGTGGATCCTTGGCCGAAAGAGCCAGATCGGGAAACCGGCTCCAGCGAAGAATTAGCCGTCGGTACGCGCGATGATGAACACATAGTCCCCCTCCGCTGTCGAGCAGGCGTTCCTGATCGAGGCGAAGGCGCCACTCTCCAGATCCGCGGCCAAGCGGGCAAGACCGACTTGGAGTTCCTCTGCCGCCGCGAGATTCGCGAAGGAACTGATGTTCGCGCGTATGGCGCCGTCCAGGTACAACTCGGGGCGATGTTTCCCGGAGTACAGGAACAGATCCTGAAGCTCGCTCGTGACGAAGAACGGGGCGACGTCGACGCGCTTGAATCCGGAGCGATTCAGAGCGGCACGAATGCGCGCCTCCGAGGGCATCCTCGCGATCGAGCGCTTCATCATCTGGGGGAAGTAGTGGCAGAGCCAGTAGTGGCGCATCTGCTCGGCCAGACCCGTAAAAATGACGAACGAGCCCGAACGGAGTGTTCTACGCACTTCTTCGAACGGGGCTTCCAGGCTCTCGAAGTGATGAATGGCGAGCGTGCAGATCGCTGCGTCGAAGCTGCCGCTGGGAAAGGGAAGCGAGTCGGCATTCGACCGAATCCATGTGATCGAGCCGTCTCTGCTTCGAGCCTGAGCGAGCATGAGCTCGGAGACATCTACCGCGGTCCAGGCGCCTCCCAGGGCACTGAGCGCACTTGTGTAGTTGCCGGTGCCGCAGGCCAGATCCAGGTACGCACCGGCATCAGTCAACCGGATATCCCTGGCGAGAGCTTGCACGATAGCGGGATCGGCACGCCGGGATTGCGAGTAAGTGCTGCCGATGACGTCATAGAGAGGATGCATCTGAAGGCAGACCTTTGAGTTGAGGCGCTGCCGTCGGCTTGCCGGTGGCGGTCGCCTCGAATGACGGTTTAGCCAGCTTGGCGGATCCAGTCACGTATCTTCATCCCGACTCGCTCGACGTCCAGCGAGCCGGAACGGGATTCCAGCGTCGCCAGGCCGCCCCGTCCTTGTTCCATTGCTCGCGCGGGGCGTTCTTGTACTTCGCTGCATCGAATGAGGGTTGCCGCGCGTCCATTTTCGAATGACTCCACCGACTGCCCGTCGATTCGATGAGTTGCTTCGACCTCACCTCGCACGCGCGCTCATCCGGACGCGAACCAAGCGAAGATTGCCGCCCAGAACAAGACCACGATGCATCCGGCGAACCAGCCGGCCTGCCTGGCGCTCCTGGCGAAGAAAGCCAGTGGCAGAAGGCCGATCACGAAGACGGCCAGGCCGAAGTCTCGCGCGGCGTCTCCGAACAGCGGCCCCGCATAGCCGAACCGCGTCCAGCGTCCCGGTGCATACGAAGAAAAGAAGCTCAGCGCACCGAGCCCCGATACGGTCATCAGCGCCGCGGTGATTCGCACCAGCAGTGGTTGCCTTGTCGGAGCGGGAGCGATCTTTGTCATGGGTGCCGACCGGAACACCTGAGCAGGTTTTCACTGAGTCATTACAGAAACGACGAGCGACGGCAAGTCTCCGGTCACCATGAACTCCTGACGCTCGTCATCTCGGAATGCGGCTTACGTTGCGCGGACCGACCAACGAGAGTTATGGGGTTATGTTGTCAAAGATGCCTACTCACGCCAGTACTCTGGCTTGGCCATGCTCTCGGGGCAAGCGATGACGCCCGTGACCGTGCCCAGAACGTCCGGAACCAGTGGGCGAACCATCCACGCCTCCTCCGGCACGATCGGATAGGGGGCACGAAGGCCGAAGGGAAATGCCGGAACGAAGCCGCAGCGCGTGTAGTAGCCAGGATGGCCGAGCACAAAGAGCAACTGCACACCGGATGCTGCGAGCAGGCTGGCGCCGTGCTCGATGAGTGCGCGGCCCACCCCTTGGTGCTGGAACTCGGGGAGTACAGCCAAAGGCGCCAGGATGGCAGCCGGAACCTTGCGGGAAGCTCCGGCAAGAACCGCTTTGGTGAACAAGACGTGCCCCACTGGCTTGTCCTGCAGGAGGCGAGCAACGAGAGACTGGGCTGAGCCGAGGGATCCTGGAGCAAGTCCGCCACCAGCGCCGCCTCGTCTTCCCGCGCAAAGGCCGCGCGTTCGACGCTCAGTACGGCGTGTGAATCAGCTGCAGTTGCTTCAGCGATCCGCATGATGCATGGGGGTTCTGGTAACGGCTAACGCTCGACATGAGCGGCAGGCGCCGGCTTGCCGGCGTCTGCCCGCTTGGGCGAAGGGTTAGCCAGCCAACAAGAGCTGGGACGGACGCAACTCCGTAATTAGTGCCTGTCACCGACCGCTCTCGCTCTAGTTGTCCAAGAAGGAATGGTGTCGGGTAACTGCCTACAAACAGCTTTCTCGTGGTTTCCGATGAGCGTACATCGTCGGATAGGCACGCCCATGCCAAACGTTGGAAAAATCGAGTTGATGAACGGACGAGTAGTCGGCGACGTACTCCTTATCCAGGGGCTGCAAAAATACGCGTTCAATAGGGTTATTCAAATTCACGGAGACGCCCTTTCCACCCGACGCAAGCTGCGCAACCCTGACCCTGCCGAAGAAGGTAATCGAGATTGGCAATCTTTCTCCGGGGTAATCCAGACCACCAGGATCACTCACGCAGTAGCCGCGATCTCGGCGATACAAGCAGATCGCTTTTCGGTCGAATTCATCGATAACGTAGACTCGATCGAATGTATTGGCTGCCCTACACACGCCGCAAACAGATCCTATAAGCTCCCATGTTGGCTCGAGCTTGTTAACTCTATGACTGAACGCTGCCGAGCCAACATGCAGCACCAACCAGGCTTCCTCGGCGTCACATCGCTTCTTGTATGCGTTGACCTTGAGCGACTTTTCATTAACAGCGCCACGAACCCATACATGAGGTTCTAAGGGCATAAAAATCTGATAGAGACCCTCTGGCGCGAACCTGAAACCGTGCAACTTCATTAGCCTTTCAGGCGTAAAGATGCGACATTCAACGGCTACACGCTTCCCGTCCACAACGAATAACGCATCGGGACGATCAGTGATGCCGTCTTCTTCAACTATGAAGGCGTACTTTTGAGCTAGACTTTCCCTTAGGACATCGATCGCCTTCTGTTCGCTGGCCGTTCTTGTGGGTCGCATAGGAATCGCCTAGCGAGGATGTCAACTTCGCTTTTGGCTAACGCCTGAGTTCAACGGCGTTTGAGGCGCCGCCCATATTTGCGGCAGCGAAATTGGGTGGCGCCTCAAGCGTCCGCTGCGACGCATTGCCAGGTGCGCCCTTCAGATAGAAAGAATTGTTTTAATGATAGAAATTGGCTTTTGCCCATGGAACAGGGCGCGCATGAATATTCCGCCCAAGAGGGCCATTTCGTTGTCATTATTCCCTATGAATATCGACCTACCCTTGTGGCGATGAGGCTTTACGCCAGCCCGTTCGATCTCCGTCGTCTCCTTATTCGATCCAAACCTGACGTGAAGGCCAGCGGCCTCACAGCGCTTGATTAAAGCATCCACGTTGATTCCCATGCATATCTGCTTGCGACCGAATAGGAGATCAAATTTGGCCTCCTCCGGTAGTTGACGTGAGAATATTGGAAGCGCCAACGGCGCTTGCATGCTGTCCAATAGTCGGGCACGAGGGCTAAATTCATCTCCTCCACATTCATCGAACCAAGCGTTAAAGGCAAGATTACTCGCGTGAAGCATTGCACCCTTTGAGTAGCAGGCAACGAAGAGGCAGCCTTCCACAACGTCTAGAGCCCAACCTCTCTCCTCAGACTTTTCAATCAATTGATTTAGCTCGGCGTCCCAGTCTTGGACCGGAATGAATTCCTCCGGAATCTTGATCTTCTGGGAGGTGTCCGGGTCCGTGCCGGTGCCGGTTTTCATCACTTCCAGTACATGGCTCATGCGCTCTTCTTGGCGAAGCATTCTGCCCATCTGCTTCGCCACATGTGGCCCCTCACTCGCCAGGAAATATTCAAGCGCTCTGTCACACCCGCTTTGACGGTAAAATCCCAGGAAGTCGAGAATTCTATTGTTTACCGCACCTTCCTTTACCTCAATAATTGTTAGCCCCTTTCCCGGAACCATCGAGATGATGTCTCCAATTTGAACGAAGCTAGTCAAGTCTGAAATGAGCGGCATCGCATCGGCGTCGCTCTGCATGATCGAATTGGCTGCGGCCACGACAGACGAAAAATTGCATTGCCTGAGGTCTGGTTGACGCCGTTCCTTAAAGAGACGACGTGCGTGACATAACTGACCTCCTAGGAACTGCCAAGCGATCGAATCTGCTATCCCCCGATAGAGAAGTTCTTCTGACACAGAGAGTCGTGCGCTGGACTGCACTTGCTCAATGAGGAAGTCCTGAGCCGACCTCATGCCTTCGTGAGCAGCTGACATAAATCTTTTCTGCAACGCCACATCGTTTCTGAATGTGGATTCCGAATCGAGATCAGGCCACAGTTGCCTCGTTCCACAACAAGCCTTCTCGTAGAGGTCTCGAGCTATGCCTTCTAGCGATGGATCCAACATCGTAGGCTTGAGCGTCTCCGCAGGATCGTATCGCTGTTTTCTGCGCGCGGATCTATTCTTGCCCATTGGTCCTTGCCTCTATGCACCTAACGCCTGTAATTAAGCCGCGTCGCGAAGCTGCGTCGGTTTGAATGAACTGTTAGGTGCTCTGTCGCCGTGACTTGAGCCATTCGGGGAACTCTTTGAACGGCACGAACTGTATGTTCTCGGCGCCCAACAGTCTCTCAAGATTTGGCATCCGCCCCCGTGTGATGACAGCTGCACTGTCAACCGCGCCCGTCCGCAATAGCTCTTGTAGGTACCTTGCCACACGCGAAATCATCGAAATGGGCGGAGGTGAGCGCCATGACTTTGTCTCTATCGCAATTCGCTTTCCGCCGACTTCAATCACAAAGTCTGGCCTAAGCATCCCAATTTTTGGCTCAATCTGGAATGAGATCCCTTGTTTTCCAAGTGTCTCCATTACTTCGTGTTCAAGTAGCGCCCCTTCTGCAGCAGCCGCAACCCGAGTTGGAGCATCCTCGGGTGCCTCCCGAATCTTCTTGACGAAAGATATTGCGATCACCGAGACCAAGCTCGCGAAGAAGACCGCAAAGATCGGCAAGAATGATCGAAATGCAGAAATGTCAGTTCCCGTCGAAAGCTCCTTGCCAATGGTCAAAAATAGGGAAACGAGCGCACCCATCAAAGATGCAAGCAAACCCAAAATGCCAACGAGCACGGCCTTTCGCTTCTCGTGATCAGGCGAGGCGAGGCGCGCCTCGTCAATCTTCTGTTTTCCCTTCGTCAACTCGTCAAAAGCGCTACCAACCCTAGATTCGATTTCTGATCGTTTCTCTGGCGCGATGAAGTCATTATCAAATATCTCTGCAAATACTTTATTCAATACCTGCTCGTCCGGATGCAGATCACCTGGAGAAACCTTGAACTCATGCGCCTTTCCTTCAATTAGTCTGTTTATGTCATCGATTTTGGGGGCGTACTCCTCGAGGACGAGTCTACGAAGAAGCGCTTTATAGACAGCGCGGTTCGCTGAGCTGACCCGCTCTCTCCGCGCGCCAATTGTCTGCCGATATCCGATCAGGAAGAGGATCACGGATACGACGATGCCAATCGTTGTCTGTAGGTAGCCGTCCACGAAGCCGCCCCTGAGCACCTAACGTTCGAGCTAAGCTGCCCGCGGAGGCAGGTACTGCAAGCCCGGACTGAGACAATCTGCGGAATACCTCTGGACGGGCTTACAGTGCCTGCCGTAGTGAGTCAGCTTGTGCAAGGGGTTAGGCCTCACTGCCGGAGAATCAATAGTCATCTTCAAGAGTCACATCATCGATTGAATCAATGGCTATGGAGATGTGCTCACCAATGTTCTCTTCGGAAATCGATTTCAGGGCGGTCGGATCGAAAGACAGCTTCACAATCCCCGAAACACGCACTTGCCGGTCCTCTTCTGCTTCATAGTAGTGATCGTTGTGGTCGCTGACGCTTGGCAAATTCTTGTCATCAAGCGTGAAGTAGTCGGACTTGAGAATGTAGTAGGTGATCGAGACCGTGGCAAGAAAGGTGAATGGAAGACCAAACTCACCATAGCCGTAGTAGCTTAGCTCCGAGAAATCTAGCTCAATATCCGCAGGATCGCAGTAGCCAGTGATCGTTGCTTCGTGGCTATCGTCCGGAATAGATCGGGAGTGGACCTCCTTCCACACGAGCGCTTCTCCACCCTTGTGCTGCAGATGATGGGCAATCTGGCCATCCTCATTCTCGTAGGACTCAATCACATCCCTGATGGACGGCAGATTCTTAACGATATCCAAGTCCAGAAGTTCGGCTTGGATCGGGGCAGAGTCGATGAAGGCGATCAAGCTGCGATGAACGGAAACACCCGGAAGCGATTCCGATGCTTGAGCAATCTTTTCATCCTCGGCCACCACAACTAGATGTGAAGCGTCAAGACGTTGTTGTCTGACGCGGCGTTGAGTCTGGAGATCGGCGGCACGCCGCCGATGCCCTGATGCGGGCGGTGCCAGTTGTAGTGGTGCTGCCACTTCGCAAGCATCTGGGTACG
>NZ_VDUY01000002.1 GCF_008039575.1 Zeimonas arvi
CGGCGCCGGCGGCGGCGATCCGGAAGTTCTACGGGATAAGTGTCCATGTGTCCGCATAAGAGTTACGCGGACACGAGGCTCCTATCTCAGGCGACTCGATTCAAGATGGGTTGCCCGGACGCATACGCCGCGCCTCCTCGCGCCGTGCCCGCTCAGCTTCTTCGGCGCGCTTGAGCTCGACGAAGGCGATGACCCCGGCGACCACCTCGCCCATGCGGTCCTCCAGGGGCTTGCGCTCGGTGTCGTTCCAGTTTCGCCCCCCGTACTTGTAGCCGACGGTGATTGTCAGCCGCCCGGTCGGGTTCGGATCGACACGAGGGATGTGGGGGTACGGGACCACCTCGCCGGTCAGGTACGAGTTGCCGTACCGCCTCCTGGCGCGAAGCTCGGTGCGCGTCGGCACGTGTTCGGTCCAGGTGACCTTCTCGGTGATCGTCAGCGGCACTTCAGCGCCGGCGGACTTCAGCACGGTCTCGCCGGCTTGGCTGTCGACGTGGACCGTGACATCCGAGACTTCGAGCGCCTTGATGAGCGTATCGACCAGCCGCAGCGCTCGGTCGAGGCTCTCGCGGCTCACCTCCAGGTGCAGCACCTCCTTCGGCGCGCTGCGCAGCCCCGGCGGGCTGTCCCACCCGTCGCGATGCTTCAGGCGCTTCGACGCCTCCCGAACGAGCGGGTGAGGGGCGACGAGATCGGCCGGGACCTCGATCTTTGGGTAGGACGCCTTGACCCGCTTCACTGTGTTGCGTGCCACCGTGCGCTTCTTGCGCTGCTCGGTCGAGAGGGGTGTGAGCGTGGTCGTGGCCGGCACCGAGGGCGGAAGGGCGGGCAGGGGCGGCCGCCCCATGATCCGTCCGGCCTTGACCTTCGCCCAGTACCCGCGGCTCGGGACCGGGATGGCGTACCGCTTGCAGAGCTTGGCCAGGCCGACATCCGAGAGTCCGTAGCGCTCGGCCACGACGGTCATCGGGTCGGTCCAGACCTCCGCGTATAGAGTCTCCCGTTCAACGGCATCGTCACTGCGCTCGGACATTCCTCTCGCTCCCCGGTTGAGTGGCTAGCCAGGGCAGTTTGATCGAGGGTGCGCAGGCGCTCAACGTCTGCCGCGGCAGTCTGGGGCGGGCTCTGTGGCTCCAGTTCCCGGGGGCGTCATCATCAGCCCCCGGCTCGCACGCGCTCCCACATCACGCACCCACCTTCGACCGAATTCGCGGGCCTGGCGCTGAGGCGGCCCAAAGCGTAGGCCGGGTGCTGTCGCGCAAGCCCCGCTTCGGCGGGGTTCCTGCTTTCGCATTCCCAGCGAATTGGGGCGCGTCGCGGGGCCTCAAATGGGTATCGCAGTTCGCGCGACCAACTTCGTGACTCGGTGTCTCTCACATACATCCGGAATGCTGTTTCGGGTCGACGACCCCGCACCGCATCGGCCACAGGCTACCGCCCATCCCCTACGGCCTGTTCCCACACGCTGAGATCGACGAGCCTGAAAGGCGTACGAACGCCGGTAAACCACCTTCGTCGACCTCACATGCACATGTATCGCGGCCTCCGGCCCGCCTTCCACACGCGCCTATCGGTAGGGCTGACGGCGTGAGCAATCACGCGATCGGAGGAGATGCGCGCGTCGCAGTACTCGTTGACTGCGACAACACGACTCCAGACATCCTGGAATACGGCCTGAGCATCGTTGCCCAGTTTGGGCGATTAGTGCTGCGCCGCGGCTACGGGAATCACGCGACGTTGGCGAACAAGTGGCAGGACGCGCTAGTCCGCCTGGCCTTCACGCCCTGCCTGCAATACCAGTACGCTGCTGGAAAGAACACGGCCGACATCGCGCTGGCGCTCGACGCATTGGAAGCGATGTTCGACTCGCGGGCTGACACATTCTGCCTTGTCACAAGCGACTCCGACTTCGCCCACCTCTGCCGGAAGCTTCGCGAACGTGGGGCGACCGTGCATATAGTCGGGGAGGCGAAGACGCCCGACGCCCTTCGGAATGCTAGCGACCAGTTCTTCGAATGGTTGCCAGCTGAATCGCCGGCCGAACCGGTAGACGCAGCAAAGCCGACGCCGGCAGCAGCCTCGAAACCTGTTGCCAAACGTCGCCCTAAGGCGGTCATCAACGCCGTGATGCTACTGGCTGCTGACACGCCGGATGGGCGTGTCGGGCTGGGCGCCTTAGGCCAATACATGAAGCGCACCGACCCCGGCTTCACGGCCAAGACATATGGGCACACGGCACTATCTGAGATGGTTCGTGCCTACCCGGAACTGGCCCTGACTCAGGAGAACGGGGGCTTCTGGGTCAGCCTCAAGGCAAAGGCAGGCACGACGACTGCGTGACCACCGTCCGCATTAACAACCCTCAATTGGCGCTGGCGGAGAAGAATTTTGCACGCAATCTCTGAGAGGACGCGATGTTCGAATCAGTGACACAGAGAGACCTGCGCACCCAGATGGAGCAGCACCTCCTGATGGTGGAAGAAGTACTGGGGGGGCTCGACCAGTTCGCGCAAGGGTTGGAGCGGCGTATCACCCGCATCGAGGAAGGTCTGGGGCTGGAACCGGAAGGCCTCTCCACAGCGGGCTGGGTAGCCGACTTGCAGCGCGTAAAGTCAGAGCTGGCCCGGTTGCGCAAGGCTTAACCCAATCATGATGCGCACCCCACCTTCCCGGGCGCTTGTGCAGTTAAGCCAGCGCTATGCACGGACCGATATTCCCGCGGGGGAGGCATTTCACGCTGCCTTTCGACGTTATCTCCGTGCCAACCGGGAATCGTTGCTGGACGTGACGGCGGCGGCGGCATCCGTACACATTGGGACACTCAGTAATCAGGAAGATGTCGATCCATTGCTATTGCGGGCCATCCGGGAAACCAATCCGTTGCTGGACGAATCCCGGCTGTTTGAAATGAACGATGAGGCACTGCAAGGCGCGGTCAACACCTCCAAGGGAAAATATTTCGAGCACCTGGTCGCGCAACGGCTCAATGCAGGGGAGCAGGTTGGGCCGTTGCTTCTGGAGCCAGGGCAGACTGCGGTGCTGGCGGAATCGATGACGCAACCGGGCTGGGACCTACGCATTCTGGATGCGAACGGCTCAGCAGTGGAATATCTGCAACTCAAGGCCACCGACAGCGTTGGTTACGTCCGCGCAGCGCTGGAGCGCTATCCGGACATCCAGATATTGGCCACTAACGAGGTCTCCGCCAGTGGCCTGGTAGTTGATAGCGGCATCTCCAATCAAGACTTGCGCGAAAAAGTGGGGAGCGCTGTCGAGGATCTTGACGAGTCGCTTGTGGAGGCCTTCCTTGAGCATTTTCATCTCTTGCTTCCGCTGGCTGCTGTCGCCCTGTATGAGGGGCGACGGCTTGCCATCGGGTCACAGTCATTGGACGAGTTCAAGCTGGCTTTGTCTAGACGTGGCCAACGTATCGTTGCCACACAAGCCGTCGGCGTAGCGGTCTATGCCTTGGATGGGGGCCTGCTGTCCATTCCAGCTGCTATTGCCGGAGGTCTGATTTTCGACCGAACCGTCAATCAGACGGGCCTTGCGGCGTCGTATGCGTCACATCGCGACAAGCTGATGGCTCTCCGGCTGCAACAACAAGAACGCGTACTTTCAAAGGAGCTGGCGTGAGCTTCTTCAATTTTCTGTCAAACACCCTGGGAACGGTGATAGGTGCCGTGTTGGATACCGTCACCGCGGTGGTGGAGACCGTGCGCGACGCTTACGACGCTTTTGTCGGCAAAGGGGGCGCGGTCAAGGAAGCCGCCGCGGATGAGTCTCGCCGCAAGCACGACCGCTTGCGCGAGGTCAACGACGAAATCATGCACTTGCGCAACAGGGCCCAGAGCAACGGCCGCCTCTCCGACCAGGAACGGCGGCGGTGGCAAGACTTGCGCCAGGAGCGCGACGACCTAATGCGGGTCCTCCATCACGCCAAGGAGGTCTCGGCCGCCGAGAAAATTCTCGACAACGAGGAACTGATTACGAAAGTTGAAGTCAACCTCGACACCACCCATGTGCTTCAGTACAACGTCTTTGCCGACTCCCTTGGAAAGGCGTGCCCCAAGTGCGCTCGGCAAATGAAGTTGCAGTGGCCTCGCGACCAACCCGTCCCCGGCCCCCGCGACTTTTTCTGGGGTTGCACTGGTTGGTATTTCGTGAGGGGAGGGATACGCGCCTGCAATCACAAGGAGCGATTGACGCGCTCGGACTATGCTCTGATGATGGATACGTCTGCGCCCGAGTTATCACTCACGGCGGATGAATTCGGCGAGATCGTGTCCAACCCAGGCACGGCTGAGATCGTCACCCAAAGAATCGATGATCTCAAGTCGGACCTGTCTCGGCGAAAGGAAGGGGTGGAGCTGGCGACTTGCCCTGTCCATGGCGAGCACATGGTGTTGAAAAAGAAGGGGAATCCGACGGGGTTGCTCGACACCTACTTTCTGGCCTGCCCTTACTGGTTGCCTTGGGACCAGGGCTGCGCATTCATCGAAAAATTGAAGTCGGGCTCACAACTTGCCGCGCTGCTGAAGTCGGAGACCGGTCGCGGCGTGCTCTGAAGCATATCGATCACCCAAAGCGTCATCATCCGCCCCCGGCTCGCGCTCCCACAGCACGCAGCCGCCCTCGGCTGGCCAGTGCCGTGCGATCTGATTCTCGCGCCCGCAGAGCGCCGTGCCGCAGTGGTGCTCGACGGCTATCAGCCAGTGGCAGTATCGGCAGGGGCGAGGAGCGGCGTGAGGTTGGAAGCCGGCCATCCCGACAGGATGGACGCGTCGAGGCTCAGGAGCTGAGCCTGCGGGCTACCCGCGGTGCGGCTTCATAAAAACCGGCCCGGCGTCAAACGCTTCGGGCGGCGGCACCCGCATCAGCTCCTCGGCCTCCTCGACGGTGCCCGCCAGCCACTGCTCGAAGTCGACGCGCTCGACCGGGATCACGCTGCGCTTGTCCTGCTGGTCCGCCGGCAGTGCCGGATCGGGCTTGTGCATGCGCCGCATCAACGGATGGTCGTCCGCGTTGATTGTCAGCATCGTGTAGCTCTCGTGGATCTCGCCCGTCGCGCGGTCGATCCAGGCATTCCACAGTCCGGCCAGGCCCCACGGTTCACCGTCGGTCCGTCGGAAGCGCCACCAGATGTTCTTGCCGCTCTCCCAGTTCGGCTCGTCGAACGACAGCGCCGGAATGATGCAGCGCTGACCGCGGGCCCATGGTGTTCGGTATGTGGGCTTTTCGGCGAGTTCCTCGCTGCGGGCGTTGTTCGTCGAGTAGCGGATGTCCGGCGACTTGGCGAAGTGCGGGATCAGCCCCCACCGGCCGACGACGAGCTCGCGACGACCGTCACGGTCGAGACGAACGAACGGGCCAGGCGCGCGAGGGAAAATCTCCGCGGGCCAGGGCGGCGTCGGGTTGCGCCGGCCGACCTCGAAGTACCGTTCGATCTCGGCCTGGTCGGGACTCACGTAGCGGTTGCACATCCATGCTCCTCCGGAGTTGATCCGTGCGCATCGGAAATCCGCAGGGTGGCGAACTTGTGGGGTCGGCGACCGGTGCCAGCTTCGGCACACATACACTCACACAATCCACGCTCTCTCGCTGACAGCCGGTCGATCGCCAACATTTCGTGGGGTAATCGCGCGCCTCTTCTCATCTGGGTACGCAGATGCAATTAGTCTCGACGTAAGGACAAGGAAGAATAATATGGAATCCGCTATTTTCGGCCTCATAGGTGTATTTATTGGAGCACTGCTTTCGGGCGCGAAGGAGTGGTGGTTTATTGCTCGGGGTAATCGGAAAGCAGCCGAGTATCTTTGTATACAGGTGACTACCCAACTTGAACGATTCGTAGATCAATGCGCAGAGGTCGTTGGGGACGACGGGCTAATCGACGGTGGATACGGTGAGGACGGGTGCAGAGAAGTGCAAGTACCAGCGCCTACCTTGGAGCTGGAGAATATTAATGTTGAATGGAAATCGCTACCGGCGAACCTCATGTATGAAATCTTGAACTTCCCATCCAAGATCCGCGCAGCGAGTCATAGCGTACGCGCTGAGTTCGAGTACAGCGCAGGGCCGCCTGACTACGAAGAGGGATTTGAGGAGCGTCAGTTTCAGTACGCTGCGCTCGGCATCGAGGCGGCTGACATTGCGAGCAGACTCCGAAAGTACGCAAGGCTCCCTAGCGAGAGGGCAGGAGCTGGGATGTGGGACCCAATCCACTACATGCAGGAACGGAAAGCTCGCATTGACCTGGACCGACAGAAGCGGGCTGCAAACTCGGCCGCAGAGTGACAATGCCAATGCCTCGCCACACTACTTCGTTGAGTTTGTGTAACGTGTCGTACGCTTTTGCTTTGCCCGATGCCTCGATTTTTGTGTGCTAGCCCCATTTCCACCAGTGGGGGCCGGTCACCCGCCTTGACCGAGAACGTAAACTGAACGAGGTGTATGGAGCGGCTCTTCGCATTTGCGTAGATGTTTGTCCCGGCTATAAGCGCTCGATTAGCGACTTGCACCAAGACATGGAGTTCGCGATAGCCCAGTCTGTTTGTTGGTTCGACAAGTTCGGCATGGGCTCCCCGCCGGGGCCATGGCCGAGCTGATTGCGTACCTTCGCGAAAAACGCTGCCAAGAGGTCTTTCTCCCATACATCGATGTAGCGCCTCCCGTTTCGCTCGCTCACAAGATTGTCAATATAGTTGGCAGCCCCTCTCTCGTGGCCGCGCGTCCAGCCCTTCTGTTCCGAGATGATCTTGATCACGCTCTCCAGCGCTTTTGCGGCGTAGAAGGCGGGATCTCGTCCCTCGGTGTCGCGACGATCGACCGCTTCCGCCATATCAATGCTCACGTTCTCCCACGGCTTGTCGGCCACAAGCTTCCAGAAAGGTTGTACGACCTCCAACTCTAGCTTTTCATCGGTCGTCAGCTGGATAAAACCATTGTGGTAGCTGACCGGAGCTCTGGCTAGACGGAAGCGCTCATTCAGTTCATTGCAGTACGCCGTGAAGGATGCACGAAGCATTTCATGGCTACGCTGTGCCGCTTGCTCGATATTTACATGGGATAATCCCCGTTTCCCTAGAAGTTCATAGGTCAAGCGTTCTCTAGATAAGGTGCCGTCACGTTCTCGGAACGCCAATTCAATAAAGCTTAAACGCTCCTTCATGAAGGAGTCTGGGTCACTACCCTCGGAGATATCTGCAAGCATCCATGACCTGCACACCATCTCCGTCGAGTACGTGCCGCTGATCCAGAATTTCTGCGGATTGTAGTAACCATAAGCGCGCGGCGACAACTCCTCAAGGCCCAATTCCATAGAAAGGCGTCGCTCCACGGAATCCCAGAGCTTCTTCGTGGACTCGTTTGGTTTGCCTTGGTGCCAGTAGGGCATAACCTGTTCTGCGACGTTTCGGAAGCATTGGACTAATAAAGCTCGTTCGGCGGCTCCAAACGTATTCCATATCCGGCGTCCGGCGTACCGATTTGCGAAAATGTCTGTAAGCATTCGTCCCATCTCTTTGCCGAAGAGGAAAGCTGTGGTGCGTCCCGAAATCCAGCAGGCGCTAGGTGGGGGTGACGCTGTCTAGGGGTGCGGACATGTCGAGGTGAGTGGAGTTGACGAAATTGAGCAAAACCTCTCCGCCTCGGGACCTAGAGTCGACGGCCTCGTGTCGCGTACACGCACACCGCCCACAACACGATCGGCACCAACATCAGGCCCGACGCCTCGTGCCCCCAGCTGATCCAGCCGTCGTACTCAGCCGCGCTGGTGATCGTGCCGAGCATGATCGAGTTCAGTGCCACGATCGAGACCGGGAGGGAGGCGAACCATCGGAAGGGCGTCTTCAGCTCAGTGCGTACGTTCACGAAATTGCTCGACGGGTCACGGCTCGCGTGCGACTCTAAGCAAAACTGGATTGGAATTTGGAATGGTTAAGTATTTGATTTATATAATCTATTCCATTCTTCCAATCTTAAGAAGTAGTAATAGAAAGGAAGGTATGAAGGGTAGGTATACATAGGGTGTTTCTATAGTAAGTTCCGATGCCACTTCGGAAGGAAGATCGGAAGGGCGATTTCGGGCATGTCGGCGTGACAACCGAGCTTCGCCGACTCAGCCCGGCCGGCTTTCCCCCCGCGCCCGCAGCGCCTCATACAGCTGCGCCGGCCCGAGCAGGATGTTCTTCAGGCCCGCCTGCACCTTCGTCGACCCGAGCGCCTGCTTGCTCATCGTTCCGTGCGCGGCCAGCGCATCCATGATCGCGTTCACCAGTTCCTGACCGAAGTCCGGCGAGTTCGCGAACTGCTCCTTCGTGTTGTTCGTGGCCTGCTGCACCAGGATCTCCGATTCGAGCAGCTTGCCCTTGAGCACGTTGTTCACGTAGACGAGCTTGTCGTCGTCGGTGAGCTCGCCCTCGAAGAGGTCGTTGACCTTCTCGATGATCTCGGCGAGCAGCACCTTCTCCTTTTCCTGCACCTCCCCGGCACCGGGCTCGGTCATCGGCTTGAGCTGGGCGGCATCCTGCGCGGTCAAGGGCAGGTCGCGCCGCCCCTGGTCTTTCAGCCGGTGATGGGTCAGCACGACCTTCGACAGGTCCACGCCCTCGCGCTCGCGGCCGAACTCCAGCAGCGGCAGCAGCCGCTTGTAGAAGATCGCTCGCTTCTCGATCGCGGTGTTGCCGTAGTCGAAGATCTGCGACAGGAAGGCGTAGACGCGCAGGAAGGCGCCCAGCTGGCGCTTGAAGAGGACCAGCGCGTTGAGCGCGTTTTGCGCCTCCTGCTCGGCCTTCGCGTCCTTCTTCGCCTGCGCCATCTTCAGCTCCGCCGTGGCGGCCTTGTAGCGCTTGAGCAGCCGGTCGGCTACCGGTTCGATCGCGGCCGACAGCTCGGCCTGGCTGGCTTTTGGGTTCAGCTCCACGGCCACGACCCGATCGACCTCGTAGTCGTCGTAGTGGCCGCTGGCGTCGAGCTTGGCCCGCAGGTCCAGCACCAGGTTCGGGTCGGTCACGCCGGACAGCTCGGCGGTCTCGTAGTAGACCTTGAAGGCTTCGAGCACGTCCTCGGGCTCGTTCACGAAGTCGAGGATGTAGGTGGTGTCCTTGCCGGGGTAGGCCCGGTTCAGGCGCGAGAGCGTCTGCACGGCCTGGATGCCGGCCAGCCGCTTGTCCACGTACATGCCGCAGAGAAGCGGCTGGTCGAAGCCGGTCTGGAACTTGTTCGCCACCAGCAGGATCTGGTACTCGTCGGTGGCGAAGGCCTCGCGCATCTCGCGGCCGTTCAGTTTCGGGTTCAGCGTCTTGCTGTTCTCGGTGAACGGGTCCGGGCCGGACTCCGGGTCGTTGACCTCGCCGGAGAAGGCCACCATCGTGCCGATGCCATAGCCCTGTGCCTTGATGTACTTCTCGATCGCGAGCTGCCAGCGCACCGCTTCGACGCGGCTGCCCACCACGACCATCGCCTTGGCCCGGCCGTTGAGCAGCGGGGCCACGTTCTCGCGGAAGTGCTCGACGACGATCTGGACCTTCTGCGCGATGTTGTAGGGGTGCAGACGCACCCAACGCAGGATGCCCTTGAGCGCCTCGCTGCGCTCGACGGCCTTTCCGTCGTACTCCTTGCCCTCGTTCGCGAGCTTGAAGGCGAGCTTGTAGGGCGTGTAGTTCTTCAGCACGTCGAGGATGAAGCCTTCCTCGATGGCCTGGCGCATGCTGTAGACGTGAAAGGGGGCGGGCAGGTTGCCGGGGCCAGCGGGCTGGCTCGGATCGGGCCGTCGACCGAACAACTCCAGCGTCTTGGCCTTCGGCGTGGCGGTGAAGGCCACGTAGGTGATGCCGGGCGCGGCGGCGCGAGCGGCCATCTGCGCGGCGAGCAGATCCTCGGCGGCGACCTCGCCGCCGTCCTCCAGCTCCTTCAGCTCATCGGTCGACAGGACTTCCTTCAGCTTGGCCGCGGCAGCGCCGGTCTGCGAGCTGTGCGCCTCGTCGGCGATCACCGCGAAGCGCTTGCCTTGGGTGGCGGCGAGCTCCTGCACTGCCTGGATCGCGAAGGGGAAGGTCTGGATCGTGCAGACGACGATCTTCTTGTCGCCCGATAGCGCCGTGGCTAGTTCGGCGCTCTTGCTGCCGGAATCGCCAGAGATCACGGCCACCACGCCGACTGTGCGCTGGAAGTCGAAGATCGCCTCCTGAAGCTGTGCGTCGAGCACGGTGCGGTCGCTGATGACCAGCACCGAGTCGAAGAGCTTCTTGTTCTCGGCGTCGTGCAGCTCGGAGAGGAAGTGCGCAGTCCAGGCGATCGAGTTGGTCTTGCCGGAGCCGGCCGAGTGCTGGATCAGGTACTTCTCGCCCGGCCCATCGGCGAGCACCGTGGCGACCAGTTTCCGGGTGCAGTCGAGCTGGTGGTAGCGGGGGAAGACGATCGAGGCGATCTGCTTCTTGCTGTCGCGCCGGACCACGAGGTAGCGGCCGAGGATCTCCAGCCAGCTGTCGCGCGCCCAGACGCTCTCCCACAGGTAGGCGGTGCGATGCCCCGTCGGGTTCACCGGGTTGCCGGCTCCGCCGTGGTCGCCCTGGTCGAAGGGCAGGAACTGGGTGGCCGGGCCGGCGAGCCGGGTCGTCATCCGGACCGCCTCGTTGCTGACCGCGAAGTGCACCAGCGCGCCGCGCGGGAAGTCGAGGAGCGGCTCGGGGGATGCCTGACCCTTCGGGCGCGGGTTGCGGTCGAAGCGGTACTGGTCCACCGCATCGTCGACCGACTGCGTGAACTGGCTCTTCAGCTCGGCGGTGGCGACCGGGATGCCGTTCACGAACAGCACGAGGTCGAGAGCGTTCTCGTTGTGCTGGGAGTAGTGGACCTGGCGCACCACCCGCAGGCGGTTGGCCGCGTAGCGGGTCTGAAGGTCCGGGTTCATCGCCAGGGCGGGCTTGAACTGGGCCAGGAAAATCGGCTCCCGCAGGTAGTGAAACTCGATGCCTCGCCTTAGCACTTCGAGCGTGCCGCGGTCGTCGAGCTGCTTGCGGACCCGGTCGAGGAGCGTGGCCTCGGCGGATGCGCCGTGGTTCTTGGTAAGAGCCTCCCAGGCTTTCGGCTGGGTCTGCTGGACCCAGGCGAGCAGGTCGGCCGGGAACAGGGCGCTGGCGCGGTCGTAGGCGGCGGCATCGCCCTCGGCGTACAGCCAGCCGTGCGCGGCCAGGTGGGCGCAGATGTCGTTCTCGAACTCGATCTCTTTGTGAATGGCCACGAATACTGTTCCCCTGACGGCCTTACAGCGCGAGGGCGTGCATACTGCCTCCACTCACACTGGGCACCTCGGAAAGTTCGGCATCTAATCGTCCGGATGTGGTCTGTGCGTCCGCGGCCGTCCCGATTAGATAGCAGGACTTTTTACCTAACCGCACGATTCCTATGCATCCGAGTTAAGACTCCTGATTAACTCTGAGACTATGAAAGTGGACATTTTCTCCAAGTCGGACGAGACAGTTTTACGCAAGGCTTGTTTTTGATCTTCACTCAACAGGTGGAACACTCTTTGAGGGATCGAAAACTCCCGCTCAAGAAATTCGAGCAATTCGTCATCGAAATTGTAGACATAATGTTCGTGCTCGACGCTTGCATCTAGGCCGTCATCTTCGATATCAATATCAACGGACGTTCGCTCCATGGCTCTGAAGTCATCGAGCAGATCGAAGCTGAATTTTCTAATCTGACCATCGTCGCAGAGATGCTCGCTTCCGGAGAAAATGGAGGCATACCACGGATGGTTGAACGTAGATAGGATGTATTCGGCGATGAGTTCCGGCCCTCCGCGCTTGATCCTTACGACCTGCGCCTTCTCCTCCGTACTTAATTGTCCGTCATGCGAGTCGCCCTCCGTGCCGTCGTCGTGGGCAAAAACGATGTAACTACGAGCATGGGGCAAGGTGGCAATTCGACCCACTTCGCGGATGAGATTGAAATTTTTCTCATAGCCTTTGCAGAATTCGAGTAACTGCTCGTCGTTCATCGTCCTGTGGTAATACCAGAGCAGCGAATATGTCAGGCCCGTGTGAGGCGGAATTGGATCAAGGAGGCCTGGTTGGTCAAGAAAAACGTCAGGCGAAAGCAGCGCGCCAGATCTACCCGTGATCACCAGGGAGCCGCCGTCCTTGTCGGCATAAAATGCTGGTACGTTATGTCCGAACCATCCGGTCTGAGAGTAGAGGTACACGAGCATGAATTGCTGTCGTTCGGAATTTAGGCCAAGTTTCACTAAGGCCTCCGGGGGCATTGAGTGTTCATGCGCTCGAGACGCCTCGCGCCGGGGTGCGGAACAGCTGCGGGGAAGAGGGGGGCATGCTCCGCGTCTCGTCAATTAAACGCACGGCATTGGCCATGGCGGCACTCGTGAGTGGGGGCGGGTGGTCATACGGCCTCAGCATCGACCCGACCGCGCACGTCAATCTGGCCGGTAACGGCGGCGGAAATCAGGGCGGCGCGGCGCTCGCGGAGTAGTCCAACCGCGCATACGGCCGTATCGCCGAGCCTTTCCAGCCGAGCGATCTCGTCGACCAGGTGGGCGGCGATCGCAGCCCGCTCATGGGCAGGCGGAACGGGGATGCGCGCGCGCTTGAGATCGAAGATGTTGATCCCCCGAACTGCCGCTCCGAGAGAGCCGCAGGCGAGATCCTCGGCCACCGGCTCACAGAGTAGTGCAAACCTGAGCCATTGACTGTCAACGCCTTCGGCGGGCGCGATTCGGGCAACGTCCTGGGTGATGTTGCACCCTTCAAGCTCTTCAGGAACGATCTCGCAGTCGCCGATCGTCCCCCGAATCGAGTAGACCAGGTCGTTAGCACGGAGTCGCGCCCGAGTGTACGGCGCTTCGATCTCGGCTGTCGTACGCGCGAGCGCCTCCAGATGCAGTCGTTCGCGACGCACGTTCCCCCCTTTGAGAATCGGCACACCCTCGCCAACATCTGGCCCAGGAAGGACGATCCCGTACATGATCGGGCGGTCTGCGTCAGTGAGCCACTTGAGAGGTATCACTTCCCAATGCGCCGGCACCTCCCCCAGCCACTCCACCCCCGAGTCCTTCATCGGCACGTTCGGATCGAGCCCCTTCGTCACCGCATGCGAGATGACGGCCTGGCGCTTCTCCTTCAACAGTTCGATCAGCCGCTCCTGCTCGGCGATCAGCGCGTCGATCTTGGCGGTTTCGCGGTCGAGGAAGGCGGTGATAAGCGACTTTTCGTCTCGGGGCGGATACGGGATGCGAAACGCGCCGAGTTCGTCACCGGACAGCTCCAAGAACGTGGTTCCTCGCCCGCGGATGTTGAGTTCTTCGGTGGTGACTGATAGCAGGTAGGCGAGAAACCGGGATTCGTCGCCGTCACTGGGGACGAGGGCCTTGCAGCCCTGGTTCGTGCACAGCTTTCGTGTGGCAATGCCGAGTGAGCCGATGGGCGCACGAGTCGACAGAACGAGGCTGCCCGGCGGAACCAGCGTCGTCCCACACGAATCCAGACCTTCCTGGGTGATAGTGCGAATCGACTCGACGATCTCGAAGCCCCTCAGCCGGGATAGGTCGGCCGGAGTTATCCACACAATGTCGCCGTCCCAGTAGGCCGGCGCATCAGACTTCGGTGTGGACCCGCCGACAACTGAATACCGTCGCTTGATCGGTGCGACCGGCCAGTGCGCCGGCACCTCCCCCAGCCACTCGACCCCGCTGTCCTTGTACGCCGGATACCGCGGAAAGCTCATGCCGACAGCCCCCGAATCATCTCCACGATCCGGTCGGTCACCTGCTTCAACTCGGCGTCGATCTCCGCCAGCGGGCGCGGCGGCTTGAACACGTAGAAGTGCCGGTTGAAGGGGATCTCGTAGCCGACCTTCGTCTTCTCATGGTCGATCCAGGCGTCGGGCGCGTGCGGGAGGACCTCGCGCCGGAAGTACGCCTCGACGTCGTCCTTCAGCGGCACGTTCTCGGTGTCGCGCAGCGAAGTATCCGGCTGCGGCTTGCCCTTCTGCTTGCCGCGCTCGCCGAGCACGATCTTGCCGGCCTCGTCGCGCAGCGGCCGCTCGACGGTGATCGTTCGGTAGCCGAAATCGGCGTTGTCGAAGATCCGCGAGATCGGCTTGTCGTCCTGCTCGGCCTCCACGAACTGGCCGAAAATCCGGGTGATCTCGTCGATGTGCGCGTCGGCCAGCTCCTTGCGCTTGGAGCCCAGGCTCTTGCGCATCTTCTGCCACATGCCGCTCGCGTCGATCAGCTGCACCTTTCCCTTGCGGTGTGCCGGCTTGCGGTTGCTCACGACCCACACGTAGGTGGCGATGCCGGTGTTGTAGAACATGTCGGTGGGCAGGCCGACGATCGCCTCCAGCAGGTCGTTTTCCAGCACATAGCGGCGGATCTCGCTCTCGCCGGAGCCTGCGCCGCCAGTGAAGAGTGGCGAGCCGTTCAGCACGATGCCGAAGCGGCTGCCGCCATCGGCGGCCGGGCGCATCTTGGCGATCAGGTGCAGCAGGAAGAGCATCGAGCCGTCGGACACGCGCGGCAGGCCTGGCCCGAATCGGCCGTTGTAGCCGAGCTTCTCGTGCTCGTCGCGCACCGCCTTCTCGACCTTTTTCCACTCGACGCCGAAGGGCGGGTTGGAGAGCATGTAGTCGAACTTCGCGTGGGGGTGCCCGTCCTCGGACAAGGTGTTGCCGAACGCGATGTTGGCCACGTCCTGGTCCTTGATCAGCATGTCGGCCTTGCAGATCGCGTAGGACTCCGGGTTCAGCTCCTGGCCGAACACGGTGAGTCGGGCCTCGGGGTTGTGCTCGGCCAGGTACTCGCCTGCGATCGACAACATGCCGCCCGTCCCGGCCGTCGGGTCGTAGATGGTCCGGACGACGCCGGGCTTCGAGAGCACCTCGTCATCCTCGATGAAGATCAGGTTGACCATCAGCCGGATCACTTCGCGTGGCGTGAAGTGCTCCCCGGCCGTCTCGTTCGAGATCTCGGCGAAGCGCCGGATCAGCTCCTCGAACACCAGGCCCATCTGGTGATTGTCGACAACCCCCGGGTGCAGGTCGATCTGCGCGAAGCGTTCGGTGACCTGGTAGAGCAGCTTGGCCTTGGCGAGCCGGTCGACCTGGGCGTGGAACTCGAAGCGTTCGAAGATGTCGCGGGCAGCCGGCGAGAAGCCCTGCACGTAGCTGAAGAGGTTCTCGCGGATGTGGTCGGGGTCGCCGACCAGCTTCTTCAGATCGAGCGGGGAGGTGTTGTAGAAGCCGCGATCGGTGATGCGAAGGAGGAAGGGCTCGGGGTTCAGCCCTGTCTTCTCGCGCTCGGCCAGCTCGGCGAGCACCGCCGGCTTCGTGGCTTCGAGCACGCAGTCCAGCCGGCGCAGCACGGTGAAGGGCAGGATCACGCGTCCGTACTCGGACTGCTTGAAGTCGCCACGAAGCAGGTCGGCGACCGACCAGATGAAGGCGGAAAGGGCGGATTGGTTCACTGTCTCGGGCGTTCTTGTCGGAGCATGCCGGGCGGCTTCGTGCCGATGATAGAGCCGTAGGGGCTCACCAGACGACCCTCAGCTCCCGGCGCAGGGCGCAGACGGCACTCCCGCCCGACGGTCGGGTCGGTCCCTGACGACCGTAGCATCAGAAATCGGAACGATTCCCGGCCCGAAAAATTTTGTGAAAAATTTTTCAGAGACGAACCCGCGCCCCGAATCTCTCCCCGGGCCTCGCTGAAACCCGACCCCGGTTCGGATTCGGGTTCCGCGACGAGGAAAAGGAGTCTCTTCGCCCACCGCCCGTCGCACGGGAATCGCGAGCGTCGCCGCCTCCATCGAGCGGCGGTGAACCCCGCCGCTCGCTCGGTACGCGCCCTGTGTCTGTCGCACTCAGCGGTCACCCCGACCCTCGGCAGGCGCAAGGAGCTCACCATGTTCATCACCGGCCTCGTCATCTTCCTTTCGACGATCCTCGTCCTCATCAAGCTGCCCCGGCGCTGGATGCTGCGGGCGCTGCGCTACGACATCGCGATCGACGTCGCGGTCTCCGTCGTCGTGCTGGCGCTGCACTTCGGCACCTTCTCGGGCCTGGTCGCCGCCACCTTCGCCGGGCTGCTTACCAGCGTGGCCACCAGCGCGGCCAAGCGCGCCTTCGGCCACATCCGCGCCGGGCGCTACTACCCCGGCTGGATCAACCTGCGCGTGGGAGACCGGCCATGAAGGCGGCCCTCTACTGGCTGCTCGATCTGGCCGTCACGCTCGCGCTCATCGCGGCGAACTGGATCTGGTCCAGGCGAGGGCGTCGCGCCCGCCGCCGCCAGCGGCTTCTAGACGTCTAGTTCGCCCGCTCCCTTCATCCCCCTGCAACGCCCCGTCCGGTCATTCCGGCGGGGCGTTCGCGCTTCTGGAGACCCTCCATGAACGACCTCTACGACGCCGTGACCCGGCGCATCGTCGCCGCGCTCGAAGCCGGCACCCCGCCGTGGATTCAGCCCTGGTCGACCGACCCGGCCGATCCGTACCCGGCCAACCTGGCCACCGGCCGCGCGTACCGCGGCATCAACGTCCTGCTGCTCAACCTTCAGGCCGCTGCCCGGCAGTACCGGGTCAACCGCTGGATGACCTACCGGCAGGCGCTGGCCATGGGCGCGCAGGTGCGCAAGGGCGAGGTCGGCACCCCGGTGATCCTCTTCAAGATGAAGGAGATCCGCGCCGAGGGCGAGCCGGCTGCGCCCGACGCCACGGCCCGGATCGTGCCGCTGATGCGCACCTTCGTCGTCTTCAACGCCGCGCAGATCGACGGCCTGCCGCCCAAGGCGCTGCCCGATCCCACGGCGATGCCCGAGTGGACGCCCTGGGAGTCGGCCGAGCTGCTGCTCGACGCCTCCGGTGCCGCCATCAGTTACGGCGGCAGCAAGGCGTTCTACGCCCCCGGCCAGGACCGCATCCAGATGCCGCCGCGCTCGGCCTTCGCCGAGGGCGATGCGTTCTACGCGACAGCCCTGCACGAGCTCACCCACTCGACCGGCCACCCGAGCCGGTGCAACCGGCCGCTGCTGCCGCGCCAGGCGATCGAGGCGTACGCCTTCGAGGAGCTGGTGGCCGAGATGGGCGCGGCCTTCCTGTGCGCCCACTGCGGGCTCCAGGGCCGTCTGGAGCACGCGAGCTACATCGAGAGCTGGCTGCGGGCGCTGCGCCAGGACAAGCGGCTGATCTTCACCGCTGCCGCCCGCGCCCAGGCCGCGGCCGACTACGTGCTCGGTCTGGCCGGTCACGGCCCCCAGGCCCAGGCCCCTGCGGCAAGCGAGGTGGCGGCATGAGTACCACCCGTCATCCGCTCGTGGCCTCGGCGCTCGCGCTGCTCGCCGAAGAGGTCCGTTCGACCGAAGCGCTGGGCTCGCCGGGCGCGGTGCGCGACTACCTGCGCCTGGCGCTCGGGGATCGTGAGCACGAGGTGTTCGCGGTCGTGTTCCTCGACCCCCAGAACCGGGTGATCGAGATCGCCGAGCTGTTTCGAGGCACCTTGACCCAAACCGCGGTCTATCCGCGCGAGGTGGTCATCGAGGCGCTCAAGCGCAACGCGGCGGGCGTGATCCTCGCGCACAACCACCCGAGCGGCGCGCCCGAGCCCTCGGCCGCCGACCGGATGCTCACCGACGCGCTCAAGCGGGCGCTGGCGCTGGTTGATGTCGTGGTCCTCGATCACTTCATCGTCACCCGCCGCGAGACGGTCAGCTTCGCTGAGAAGGGCCTCCTGTAGCTCGACTTTCCCCTCCCGGAGTTTCGCCGGTTTTGCCGGTGCCACCCCGGCACCTGTCCGGCCGCACCTGCGGCCATCCCCCTGACGCCCGGTCGAGCCTCGTGCCCCGCCGGGCGTTTTCCATTCAAGGAGCCTCACCATGTCCGAGAACTACTTCGCGGTCCTGAGCCGCATCAACGTCAACGAGCACGTCGAGAAGAAGGGCGCGTTCAGCTACCTGAGCTGGCCGTACGCAGTGGCCCAGTTGCGGCTGGCCGACCCGAGCGCCTGCTGGGAGGTGAGGCGCTTCGACGGCCTGCCGTTCCTGCGCACCGAGACCGGCTACTTCGTCGAGGTCGCCGTCACGGTGCAGGGCGTCACGCTCTCCCAGATCCACCCGGTGCTCGACGGCAAGAACCGGCCGATCTTCGAGCCGACCTGCTTCGACATCAACGCCTCGATCCAGCGGGCGCTGGTCAAGGCCATCGCGCTGCACGGGCTCGGCTTGTACGTTTACGCGGGCGAGGATCTGCCGCAGAGCGAGGGGGCCGAACCGGCAAAACCGGCAGAAGTCGACGCCCCGAGCCGGCCCAAGGCGCCGGTCTCGAAGCTGCCCACGGCGGGCAAGGTGACGGTCGCGCAGATCCGCTACATCGAGCGGCTGCTCGAAGAGACCGGCAGCGACCTTGACCGTGTGCTGGAGTTCTTCGGCATCGACGGCCTGGAGGAGCTCACCTCGCAGAGCGCGAGCCGGGCGATCCGCACGCTGGAGCAGAAGCGGAGGGCTGCGTGATGGCCACGATCGTCAAGCTCGTTCAGGGCAGCGCCGAGTGGCACGTGCACCGGCTCGCCCACCGCAACGCCTCCGAGACTCCCGCCGTGCTCGGGCTCTCGCCCTACACGACGCCGTACCAGCTGTGGCAGCAGCGCACCGGGCGGGCGACCGTGGAGGTCACCGCCGCCATGGCTCACGGCACCGCCACCGAGCCGCAGGCCCGGGTCATGTACGAGACGCTCACCGGCAACGTGATGCAGCCGCTCGTGCTGGTCGACGGCGTGTACTCGGCCAGCCTGGACGGCATCACGCTCGACGGCGACCTGGTGCTGGAGATCAAGTGCCCGAAGTCGAAGGACTCGGGGCTGCTGAAGGATGCCCGGGCCGGCCGGGTGCCGATCCACGTCTACTGGCAGATTCAGCACCAGTTGATGGTGGCCGGCGCGCGGCTTGCGCACTTTTACGTCTGGGACGGCAAGTTGGGCCATCTGGTCGAGCAGCCGGCCGAGCCCGAGTGCTGGGACACGATCCGGCGGGGGTGGGAGGCGTTTGACGAGTACGTGCGCACCGACACCCCGCCGCCGCTGGCCGAGGGCGACACGCGCCAGCGTGACGACCCGGCCTGGGCCGAGGCTGCTGCCGAGTACGTTCGGCTGAAGGCGTCGGCCGAGGCGGTAGCGGCGGAGCTGGAAGCGGCCAAGGGGCGGCTCGTGGCGCTCGCCGAGCACACGAGCGAGCAGGGCTGCGGCGTGACGGTCACGCGCTTCTTGAAGGCCGGGAGCGTCGACTACAAGAAGGTGCCCGAGCTCGCCGGGGTCGATCTGGAGCGGTATCGCGGTGCGGCGCGGGAGGAAGTCAGGGTGACAGTCGCGAGGTAGTGCAGGGCAGGGCGGTGGCCGCGGGGCGGGGCTGCCGCCCGCAAGAGCCAGCAGCTCAAGCTGGACTATCAAGTATAGGTTTTGGTATAGGTTTCTACGGACATGGCCTGAAACCCTTTACTGTAGCCAAACAAACGCTGCTGCATCA
This sequence comes from Zeimonas arvi, assembly GCF_008039575.1. Classification (GTDB taxonomy): domain Bacteria; phylum Pseudomonadota; class Gammaproteobacteria; order Burkholderiales; family Burkholderiaceae_E; genus Zeimonas; species Zeimonas arvi. Next base: position 19,526 of record NZ_VDUY01000002.1, read on the forward strand.
TCGGGGTGTGGGCGGCCAGATCCTGGTCGGGATCCGGCTTGCCGGAGAGGGATCGAGGGGCGGGCACTTCGCTCGGGGTCAAGGCCATCCGTGGAAGGTCGAAGTATGCCAGCGCGGATCGGCGGACCCGCGCTCGAGGCGCCTGCCGGCGCTCGAGCTCAGCGCCGGTTGACCGTCACGCTGTCGCTGTCGTTGGCGCTCGACCGCTCGTCGATCATCGACACGGTGACCGGGTTCGCGCCGAGGGCGAGCGGCAGCGGAATCGTCGACCAGCGAAGGAAGGATTCCGTGCAGTTCCAGAACGCGGTGAGGTTGCCGCTCTGCCCGGTCGCGGCGTTCGACCAGGTCAACGTGTAGGGCCCGGTCTGGCAGGTGACCCAGGGAACCGACGGCGTGCCGCCGGTGACGTAGGAGCCTTCCGGTAGCGATGCCGTGCCGCTCAGGACGATCGCGGGCCCGTCGAACTCCACGATGGCCGGCCCGTCGATGGTCACCGTGAGCGCGGTGGAATCGTCGCCGCCACCGCAGCCGCCGATCGCCAAGGCGAGGCAGAAGGCTGCGCTCCGCCATCGAATCCCTGCTGCCCGCAGACGCGCCCCGATTGCCGCCGGCGCACCGATGCGCCGGCAGTCCCGAGTATGGGGTCCGGCCGGCAGCGGGCACGCTGACGAAGATCAAGACGGCTGCAGGGGCAGGATCGGGTCATCGGTCGCGCGCCGGTCAGGCGCGCGCCTCGAAGACGAGGTTGAACGGTGTCTGGGTCGCGCGCCGGAATTGCCCGAAGCCGGCTTCCGTGGCGACCTCGCGAAGCCGCTTCTCGCCAGCCTGGGCGCCGAGCCCGAGGCCGACTTCCTGCGACAGGGAGCAGGGCGTGCAGACCATCGTCGACGCCGCGTAGTAGACGCGGCCGACCGGATTCATGTTCTCGGCGACCGAGTCGCCCGCAAACGGCTCGACGATCATCCAGGTGCCGTCCGGTTTCAGCGTCTCGCGGACGTGGCGGCCCGCGCCGACCGGGTCGCCCATGTCGTGCAGGCAGTCGAAGAACGCGACCATGTCGTAGTCCTTGCCCGGGAAGTCCTTGGCGCCTGCGCGCTCGAAGCGGATACGGTCGGCGACCCCGGCATCGCGGGCCTTCTCGCGCGCGACGTCGATCGAGGGCTGATGGTAGTCGTAGCCGACGAAGCGCGACTCGGGATAGGCCTTGGCCATCACGATCGTCGAGGCGCCATGGCCGCAGCCGACGTCCGCGACGAGGGCGCCGGCCTTCAGCCGGGCGTCGGCGCCTTCGAGCGCCGGGATCCATTCCGGCACGAGATGCGCGTTGTAGCCCGCCCTGAAGAAGCGCTCGGTGCCGGAGAACAGCAGCGGGTGATGCTCGTGCCAGCCCAGGCCGCTACCGCTGGTGAAGGCGCGCTGCAGCTTGTCGATGTCGTGGTAGAAGGAAGTGAGCACCTCGAAGCCGCCGGCCATGTAGGCCGGACTGTTCTCGTCGACGAACACCATCGCGGCCTCGTCCGAGAGGCGGTAACGCTCGCTGGCGGGGTCGTATTCGACGTAGCCGCTCGCTGCCATGGCGTTCAACCACTCCTGCGCGTAGCGTCGGCGGATGGCGCTCGCCTCTGCGAAATCGTCGATGCTCATCGGACCGGCGCCGGCCATGCTGCGGAACAGGCCGAGACGGTCGCCGAGAACCACGAGCGGCGCGCTTGCGATGGCGCCGAGTTCGTTCACCATCTTCCCGAGGAAGCTATCGAGTTTCGCTTGGTCAAGGGACATGATCGCCTCCAGTGCGATGCCTGTGATCGAGGGTCATCCACGCCGGCTTCGTGGATCGGGCGTGTCGATGGCGCCGGCGCCGTCGGACACCTATACTTTCGACTTGCGCCGCCAGCCCGTAAATGCGCAGTGATGCGTAGGCTGCGCGGCGTGACGCTCCGCAGGAAGGAAGCACCTTGAGAGCGCCCCGGCACTGCGACATCGTTCGGGCGTTCCGACTGCTCGGGACGGTCGACGAGCGCGTGCCCGGCCCGGGCCATGGTCGAGTGGGCGAATTGCTCGAGACGCTCGCCCGGATCGTTCCGGCCGAGCTGCTCACGCTCAGTGTCTGCGACCTGAGCCTGGGGCGGCGCCTGGTATCCGCGCAGCCCGCCGGCCGGCTCGGCCTCGCCGATCTGGCCTGTTTCGATCGCCTGATGTCGGGCCATCCGCTGGTCCGCTATCACCTGCGGCACCCGCATGCCCGGGTGCGCCGGATCTCCGACTGCCTGCCGCTCGCGCAATTCCATGACAGCGAGCTGTTCGAGGCCTACTACCGGCCGCTGGGCATCGACAGCGCCGTGCTGCTGCCGATCGGCTGGCAGGGCGACGAGCTGCGCGGCATCGTGTTGAATCGGGCGCATGGCGATTTCACCGATGGCGAGGCAGCGCTGCTGGAGCTGCTGCGACACCAGGTCGTCGCGATCTATCGCCAGTCCGTTGCGATGGCCTGCGCGGCCTGCGCCGAGAATCTGCTGCGCCGGCTTCCAGACGGCGAAAGGGTCGGGATGGTTCGCCTCGATCCGCAACTGCAGGTCGTCGACGCTTCTGGCGAGGGCCTGTTCTGGTTGGCCGAACTTGCCCGCGATGGCACTGGCGGAGGCACGGCGCTGTCCGAGCCCTTGCGCCGCTGGCTGCGGGCGCGTTTGCAGGCGCTGGCGACCGCGCCGAATGCCTCGATCGAGCCGGCGATGCTCAAGGTGCGGCCCGGATTGCGGCTGGCGATCCGGTGCCTGCCCCTGGCCTGCGGCGCGGGTTGCACCTTGTTGCTGGAGCGGCAGCGCGGGGACGGCCTGTCGGCCCCGCCCGACGATCGCTCGCGCCCGCAGGGTGTCGCAACGAGGCTGACGGCACGCCAGACCGAGATCCTCGGCTGGATCGCAGCCGGCAAGACCGATGCCTGTGTCGGCGAGCTGCTCGGCGTGAGCAAGCGGACGGTGCAGAAGCACCTGCAGAACATCTATCGGCAGCTTGGCGTGTCGAATCGAACCGGCGCAGTCATGCGGGCGCTCGGCCGCTAGTCCGGGGTTTCGCGAGCCGATCGGCGACGCCGCCGTCGCGGCCGCCGGTCGCGCTGGTATCGTCGAGCCTCGCATCGAACCGGGAGAACGCCGCATGACCAATTCCACCGACTACACGCCGCCCGCCGTCTGGACCTGGAAGCAGGGCAACGGCGGCCGCTTCGCGAACATCAATCGACCGGTGGCCGGCCCCACCCACGAGAAGGAACTGCCGGTCGGCCGCCACCCGCTGCAGCTGTACTCGCTGGGCACGCCGAACGGCGTGAAGGTCACCGTCATGCTGGAGGAGTTGCTGGCCCTGGGCCATGCCGGCGCAGAGTACGACGCCTGGCTGATCCCGATCGGCGAGGGCGCCCAGTTCGGCAGCGGCTTCGTCGCGGTCAACCCCAACTCCAAGATCCCGGCCCTGCTCGACCGCAGCGGCCCGAAGCCGATCCGGGTCTTCGAGTCGGGTGCGATCCTGGTCTACCTGGCCGAGAAATTCGGAGCCTTCCTGCCCACGGAGACCGGCCAGCGGGCCGAGTGCCTATCCTGGCTCTTCTGGCAGATGGGCAGCGCGCCCTTCCTCGGTGGCGGCTTCGGTCACTTCTACGCCTACGCGCCGGTCAAGATCGAGTACGCGATCGACCGTTATGCAATGGAAGTGAAGCGGCAGCTCGACGTGCTGGATCGCCGCCTGGCCGAGAGCCCGTACCTGGCGGGCGACGACTACACGATCGCCGACATCGCGGTCTGGCCCTGGTACGGCGCGCTGGTCAAGGGTCAGCTCTACGAGGCCGGCGAGTTCCTTCAGGTGCACGAGTACCGGCACGTCATCGCCTGGGCCGACCGGATCGCCGTTCGTCCGGCCGCCCGACGCGGCCGGATGGTCAATCGCACCTTCGGGCAGCCCTCCAGCCAACTGCACGAGCGTCACGACGCGAGTGACTTCGACACGAACACGCAAGACAAGATGACGGGAGCCGCCGGATGATCACACTCTACGACTGCGCCACCGCGCCGAGCCCGCGCCGCGCGCGCATCCTGCTGGCCGAGAAGGGGCTTGCCCATGACGTCGTGCAGATCGACCTGCGCAGCGGCGAGCAGTTCGGCGAAGCCTTTCGCCGGGTGAACCCGCAGTGCACGGTGCCCGCGCTGCGCACCGACGAGGGCGTCGTGCTGACCGACAACGCGGCGATCGCAGCCTGGGTCGAAGCCCGCTTCCCCGAGCCGCCGCTGCTGGGCGTCACGCCCGAGGAGAAGGCCGAGATCGCCAGCTGGAACTGGCGCATGGAGTTCGAGGGCCTGCTGGCCATTGCCGAGGCCTTGCGCAACAGCTCGCCGGCCATGGCCAACCGGGCGCTTCCGGGCGCGGTCGACTACCCCCAGATACCGGAGCTCGCGGCGCGCGGGCTGGCGAGGGTGGCGAACTTCTTCGTCATGCTCGACGGCCGCCTGGACGGGCGTGATTTCGTGGCCACCGACCGATTCAGCATCGCAGACATCACCGCGGCGGTGGCGGTCGACTTCGCTCGGATCGTGAAGATCAAGCCGGGCGAACAGCACCCGAACCTGATCCGCTGGCGGGCGGCGATGGGCGAGAGACCGTCGATGTCGCTCTAGCCGGCGTGGTGAGAGGGCGTCGCGATCTGGTGCATCATCACGGCTGTTCCCCGGATCGCGGCCCCAGACATGCACGCTCTCGACGACGCTCAGCCCATCGTTCCCCGTCCTGCCTCGACCGTCGTGCTGCTGCGCGACGGAAACGAGGGGCCGGAGGTGTACATGCTCCGCCGCCACGACGACTCCGGCGCCTTCGGCGGCGCCTACGTCTTCCCGGGCGGCAAGCTGGACCGCGCCGACTGCGAGGGCGAGTCGCTGTGCCGGGTCGGCTCGCTGCCCGATCGGCTGCATGCCGCGCTCGGCGAGCCCGATCTCGACGCCGCCACGGCTGCCGGCCTGTTCTACGCCGCCTGCCGGGAGACCTTCGAGGAGGCGCGGGTGCTGCTGGCGCGCGGCGCGGGCGCCGAGGCAGGCGAGCGGGCCTGGGCCATGTTGCGCGAAGGCTTCGGTTTCGCCGAGGTGCTGGCCGCCCACGACCTGGAACTGATGGCCGATGCGCTGGTGCCCTGGTCGCGCTGGATCACCCCGCGCGTGCCGTCGGCGATGGCCCGCAACAAGCGCTTCGACACCCGGTTCTTCGTGGCGGCGGTGCCGGAGGGGCAGGTGGCCGGCTTCGACGATCACGAGGCGGTGGCCGGCGACTGGCTGAATCCGCGCGAGGCGCTGCGCCGCTACCGCGACGGCTCGATCGTGATGGGCCCGCCGCAGATCATGAGCCTGGTGCAGCTCGCGCAGCACCGGTCGGCCGCCGAGGTCATCGAGTCCGCGCGCAGCCGCGGGCCGGTGCTGATCGAGCCCGAGCCCTTCGAGCTGGAAGGCTGCCGGGTGGTCGCCTATCCGGGTGACGAGCGCCATCCGCTTCGCGAGCGCGTCATGGCGGGGCCCACCCGGCTGATCCAGCGCGGCAACCGATTCGAGCCGCTCGAAGGCATCGACGCCCTGCTGGAGTGCGTCGGGTGCTGAGCGAGTTCGGCGACGGCATCCACGTCGTCGATTCCGGTTTCTTCCGCCCCCGGCTCGACGCGATCCACCTGATCGTCGAGCGGGGGAGGGTTGCGATCGTCGACACCGGGGTGAACGATTCGGTCCCGCGCGTGTTCGAGGCGCTGGCCGGGTTGGGGCTGGGGCCCGAGTCCGTCGACTGGGTCGTGCTCACCCACGTTCACCTGGACCACGCGGGCGGGGCGGGGCTGCTGATGAGCCGGCTGCCCGCGGCGCGGCTGCTCGTTCACCCGCGCGGCGCGCGGCACATGATCGACCCGGCCAGGCTGATGGCCGGCACGGTGGCGGTCTATGGCGCCGAAGCCGCCCGGCAGATGTACGGCGAGATCGTCCCGGTGCCGGCCGAGCGGGTGGTCGAGGCGCCCGACGGATTCGCGATCGAGCTTGCCGGTCGGCGGCTCGAGGCCATCGACACTCCCGGGCACGCGAAGCACCACCTCTGCCTGGTCGATCGCAAGGCGGGAATCGTGTTCGCCGGCGACACCTTCGGGCTGTCCTACCGCGAGCTGGACCAGGGCGATCGGCAGTTCGTCGTGCCCTCGACCACGCCGGTGCAGTTCGACCCGCCGGCGCTGCATGCGTCGATCGACCGCATCGCCGCGCTGCAACCGCGCGCGGTCGCGCTGACCCACTTCGGCCCGGTGGGCGACGTGCCTCGCCTGGCTGCCGATCTGCATCGCCAGATCGATGCCATGGTGGCGTTGGGGCGCGACTGCGCGGCGCGCCTCGGCGATGCCGCGGCGGCCCCCGCACACGGCGTGCCGACCGAGGCGCTGCGCGAGTGCCTTCGCGACGGGATGCGCGAGCTGATCTTCACCGAGGCCCGCCGACAGGGATGGACGGCCGACGAAGCCGAGCTTCAGCGGATCTTCACGCTCGACATCGGGCTGAACGCCGACGGCCTGGCGGCCTGGCTGTCCGGTCAGGGCTGACTCAGGCCTGCCGCGCGGCGCCCCGCGTGCCGCGCAGCAGCGCGATCATCGCGGCGAAGACCTTGGGCGATCCGGCCACCACTTCTTCGGCGAACAGGTAGTCGCCGTCGGCCGTGAAGTTGCCGATCAGGCCGCCAGCCTCGGTGATCAGCAGGCTGCCTGCGGCCACGTCCCAGGGCGAGAGACCCAGTTCGAAGAACGCGTCGAAGCGGCCGCAGGCGACGTAGGCCAGGTCGAGCGCCGCCGCGCCCGGCCGGCGCACGCCGGCGGCCTTCTCGGTGACTGCGCGCAGCATCGCCAGGTACTGGTCGAGGTTGTCGATCTTGCGGAACGGGAAGCCCGTGCCGACCAGCGACTCCTCGAGCCGGGTGCGCCTGGACACGCGGATCCGGCGGTCGTTCAGGAAAGCGCCGCGGCCCTTGGACGCGGTGAAGAGCTCGTCGCGCGATGGATCGTAGACGACCGCCTGCGTGACCAGGCCGCGCTGCATCAGGGCGATGGATATGCCGTATTGCGGCAGCCCGTGGATGAAGTTGGTCGTGCCGTCGAGCGGGTCGATGATCCAGATGTTCTCGGCCTCCATGACCTGCGCCATCTGGCCGCCGCCCTTCTTGCTGTCGACCTTCCGGCCGTTCTCCGAGTGACCCGACTCCTCTGCTAAGATCGAATGGCCCGGATAGGCGGTCAGCAGGGTGTCGATGATCGCCTCTTCCGACGCGTGATCGACCTCGGTCACGAAGTCGTTGCGCTGCTTGCGCGCGACCTGCAGCGTGTCGAGGTCGAGGCTCGCGCGATTGATGATTCGCCCGGCGCGGCGCGCCGCGCGAACCGCCACGTTCAGCATCGGATGCATGTACGGTGAGACCTCTTCGGTCTGTCTGTGTGCAATCCGCCATTGTAAGGGATTCGACCTGTCCGCCTTGCACCGTTCCGCGCCGCCGTGGTTCGAGCGCCTGGCGTTCGTGCTGGTGCGGCCGAGCCATCCCGGCAACGTGGGCGCGGTCGCTCGCGCCATGCGAACGATGGGCCTGCGCCGGCTGATCCTGGTCGACCCGCGCGAGCCAGACGTGCTCGCGCACCCCGAGGCGGTGGCGCGCGCCAGCGGCGCACACGACGTGCTCGCGCAGGCCCGCGTGGCGGCCACCCTCGACGAGGCGCTCGCGCCCTTCACGCTGGCGGTGGCGGTCAGCGCCGAGGCGCGCGAGTTCGGTCCGCAGCCCCGCCCGCCCGAAGCGATCGCAGTCGACGCGAGGGCGGCGCTGCTGGACACGCCCGACGCGCAGGTCGCCCTCGTGTTCGGGCCGGAGCGCACCGGCTTGTCCATCGAAGACGCCGCGCGCTGCCAGCTCATGTGCAGCATTCCGGGCGAACCCGACTACAACTCGCTGAACCTGGCCCAGGCCGCACAGATCGTCGCCTACTGCCTGCGCTCGCTCGACCGGCTGCAGCCGCTCGCGACGAGTACCGGCGAGCCCGGTGAGGGGCCGGGAGAAGGGCTCGCGGAAGGAGGCCGCCCCGCCACGATCCAGGCGGTCGAGGGCTTCTTCGGCCATCTGCAGGAGGTCTTGATCCGCATCGGTTTCCTCGATCCGGCGCACCCCAAGCGGCTGATGCCGCGCCTGCGAAGGCTTTTCGGCCGCGCCCGGCTCGAGGACGAGGAGGTCGCGATCCTGCGCGGCGTCTGCACCCAGATCCTGAAGCTGGCGGATGGCGACATACACGGACCGAGCCGGTCGCGCGCCGTCGCCGGGCAAGGCCACCAGGAGCCGGCTCCCGCCGGACCCGGCAAGCCCGCGGAGCGCGCTTGAAGCCCCTGCGCATCCCGGCCGTCTACATGCGCGGCGGTGCCAGCAAGGGCGTCTTCTTCGAAGGCAAGGACCTGCCGCGCATGCATGCCGAGCGCGATGCGTTGCTGCTTCGCGTGATCGGCAGCCCCGACCCCGGCGGCCGACAGGCCGACGGCATGGGCGGGGGCATGCCAGGCGCCAGCAAGGTCGCGGTGGTCTCGCCGTCGCGGCGCGACGACTGCGATGTCGACTATCTGTTCGGGGCGGTCGCAATCGATCGGCCAGCCATCGACTGGTCCGGAAACTGCAGCGACCTGTCGGCTGCGGTGGGGCCCTTCGCGATCGCCCAGGGGCTGGTGCCGGCTGTCGATGGCCTGACTCGCGTGCGCATCTGGCAGCAGGGCGTCGGGCAGCGGATCGACGCCTTCGTTCCGGTTCGACACGGCGAGGTGCTCGAGGAGGGGGCCTTCAGCGAGGAGGGCGTGCCGTTTCCGGGGGCCGAGATCCGGCTGGAGTTCCTGGCGGTCGACTCGCCGGCGACGGCGCTCCTGCCCACTGGGTCGCCGCAGGAGCTGCTGCGAATCGATGGCCTGGGCGAGGTGAGGGCCACGCTGGTCGGCGCCGGCGAACCGACCGTGATCGTGCGCGCCGACACGCTCGGCCTGAGCGGCCGCGAGCTGCCGGAGCAGCTGCGGGGCAAGCGCAAGCTGCTCGGTCTGCTCGAGGCGATCCGTGCCGAGGCGGCGGTCCGGATGGGGTTGGCCGAGACGCCCGAAGAGGCCGCTCGTTCGAGGCCCGACGCGCCCGGGCTCGCCTGGGTCGCGCGGCCGGCAGCCTATCGGAGCGTCGGCGGCGCCGAGATCGCGGCCGAGCGGATCGACCTGCTGGCGCGCTTCCTGTCGACAGGCAGGCCGCAGGCCGCCCTTGGCGACGGCGGGGCGATCGCGCTGGCCGCCGCCGCCGCGCTGCCCGGCTCCGTGGTCGGCGAGGTGGCGCGCACCCTGCCGGGCGTGCCGACCCGCATCGGCCACCCGGCGGGCACGCTCACCGTGGGCGCGGAGCTGTCGCTCGCCGACGGCGCCTGGCGCTTCGACAAGGCGGTGCTGTCGCGCAGCGCCCGCAGGCTGATGAGCGGCTGGGTGCACTTGCCCTCGCGCCCGCCTGCGCTGGCCGACCGCGCGACCCGCGACCTGTTCAGGCCCTAAACTCGCGGTCGCCGACAACTGGAGAACCGGAATCATGTTCGAACGCCTGCGGGAAGACATCGCGAACGTGCTGGAGAAGGACCCGGCCGCACGTTCGACGCTCGAGGTGCTGCTCTGCTACCCGGGGATTCACGCAGTGCTGCTTCATCGCGGCGCCCACTATCTCTGGGCGGCGGGCCTGAGCACTCCGGCGCGCTGGGTGTCGCACCTGACCCGATTCCTGACCGGCATCGAGATCCACCCGGGCGCCACGATCGGGCGCCGCGTGTTCATCGATCACGGAATGGGCGTGGTGATCGGCGAGACAGCCGAAATCGGGGATGGCTGCACGATCTATCAGGGCGTCACGCTGGGCGGCACCTCGCTGGACAAGGGCAAGCGCCATCCCACCCTCGAACCGGGCGTCGTGATCGGCGCGGGGGCGCAGGTGCTGGGGCCGTTCATCGTGGGCGCGGGCGCGCGCGTGGGGTCGAACTCGGTGGTGGTCAAGGCGGTGCCTGCCGGCGCGACGGCGGTCGGTATTCCAGCGCGGATCATCGTCGAGGAGGCCGACCGGCGCCGCGAGGAGCAGGCCGCGAAGATGGGCTTCTCCGCCTATGCGGTCACCCGCGACGCCGACGACCCGCTGGCAGTGGCGCTGCACCGGCTGATCGATCACGTGGCCGAGCAGGACCGGCAGATCGAGGCCCTCCAGCAATGCCTGCGGCGGATGGGCGCCGACGTGCAGGAATGCTGCGAGCCGCTGGATGCCGGTGCCCTGAACCGGATGGTGGACTAGGCGCCCGAAGCGGATAGCCAGCCGTCGGTCTCGAAGCCGCCGGCGTCGGCCCACAGGAAGCCGCCGCGGCCGTCGATCGCATCCCAGTCGGGCAGAACCCAGCGCCGGGCAGCCTGGCCGTCCAGCAGCCAGCGGTGGCAGGCCGGCCGGTGCGTGTGGCCGTGGATCAGCAGCCTCGCCCCGGCCTTGCGCAGCAGCGCGTCGACCGCGCCCGCGTTGACATCCGACGGATAGCGCGCGGCCTTGACCCGCTCGCTCTGGGCGCGGGCCGAGCGCGCGAAGGCCAGCCGCTCGGGCATCGGCCGGGCCAGGAAGGCGCTGCGCCAATCAGGCGCGCGGATCTCGGCGCGGATTCGCTGGTAATCGATGTCGTCGGTGCAGAGCGCGTCGCCGTGCGCCAGCACCGCCGGTTGGCCGAACAGTCCGACCAGGCAGGGATCGTCGAGCATGGTGGCGCCGCATCGCTGGGCAAAGCGCGGCTCAGCAGGCTCGCCGCCGCCCGCGTCGAGCAGGAAATCGCGGTTGCCGCGCATCACGTAGAACCGGCGGCCGCTGGCGCCGATGCGGGCGAACAGCGCCTGGGCGTCGGCCGCGACCGCGTCCGGCTGGTCGTCGCCGACCCAGGCCTCGAAGAGGTCACCGAGCAGGAACACGTGGCTCGCCTGGGGCCAGGCCGCTTCGAGCCGCTGGAAGAACAGCGTCGCCGTCGCCGGGTCGTGATCGCCCAGGTGCATGTCCGAGCCGAACAGCGCGACGTCGCTGCCCGACAGGGACGGCCCGTGGGCGAGGCAGGACCCGGATGCGGCCACGAGCACAGGGATCAGCGCGGCGCGCCGACCACCGCGATCGAGTCGATGACGACCGCGTCGCCGGGCACGTCGCGGTAGGGGCCGACCGTGCGGGTAGGCATTGCGCGGATCTTGTTCACCACGTCCATCCCGCGGATGACCTTGCCGAATACCGCATAACCGTGACCGTCGGGCTGCGGATAGTTCAGGCCGGCATTGTCGACCACATTGATGAAGAACTGCGAGGTTGCCGAATCGGGGTCGCCGGTGCGCGCCATCGCGACCCAGCCGGTGTCGTTGCGCAGGCCGTTGCGCGATTCGATGGCGATTGCCGCGCGGGTGGGCTTCGGTCGCAGGCCGCCCTCGTAGAGATCCTTCGTGAAGCCGCCGCCCTGGATCATGAAGTTGCCGATGACCCGGTGGAAGATCGTGCCGGCGTAGAAGCCGTCGTTCACGTACTTCAAGAAATTGTCGACGGTGCCCGGTGCCTTGTCCGGATAGAGCTCGATCACGAATTCGCCGGCCGAAGTCTTGACCAGCACCTGCGGATTCGCGGCCGCGGCATCGTCGGGGGCGGCCAGCGCGAACATCAGGGCGCCGATCAGCGGAAGCTTGCGGAACATTCTGTGGACTCCTGGAGGAAGGAACTGGAGGAAGGAAACGTAGGCGGGGCGAGGACGGGACTGGCGCCAGCGCTCAGCGCGATCCGGGCAGCGGCGCCGCGCCGGGCGCCGCTGGGGCGATCTGTCGCGAGAGCTCGCGCGCCAGCCTGAGCCTGGACGCGACCGCGGCGTTCGCCGGCTCGAGCTCGGCCGCGCGCTGCCAGGCGCGTATCGCGAGCCGCAGGTGAAGGTCGCCGAGGTTCTCGTGGGCCAGTGCGTAGGAGGGCAGCGCGCGCACCGCTTCGTCGAGCGCGGCGCGCGCCAGGTCGAGCTCGCCGCGCGCGGCGTGCAACGCCGCCAGGTTGTTGTGCGGCTCGGGCAGCTCGGGGAACTGCCGGGTGAGCGCCTGGAAGACCTCGATGGCGGCGGCGTCCTTGCCCTGGCCGCTCAGGATCACGCCTTTCAGGAAGCGCAGGCGCACGTCGGAGGGTGACTCCTTCAGCGCGACCTCGATCGCGGCGAGCGCGTCGTCGGGCTTGCCCTCGTCGGCGAGCCGCTGGGCCTGGGCGTAGGCGGTGTCGGCGGCGCGCGGATCGGACATGGCCGGCATCGGCGAGCCGGGCGCGAGCAAGGCGGGCAGCTCGGTCGAGGCGGGCGACTGGGCCATCGCCGCAGCCCCGAAGAATGCGGCGGCGAGGGCGCCCCACAGCGCGCAGGCGGCGACCACATGGGCGGCCCAAGGGGCGGCAGGACGGCTCAGGCCCGGTGCTATACTCGATCGCATCCCTGCATTCTAGCAACGCGCGGCCGTCGGCCCGGCGCGTCCTGCGCGCTCATGCTCCGCCTCTACAACACGCTCACCCGCAGCAAGGAAGAATTCGTCCCGCTGGAACCCGGCCGCGCGCGGATGTACGTGTGCGGCATGACCGTCTACGACTGGTGCCACGTGGGGCACGCCCGCGTGCTGGTGGTGTTCGACGTGGTGCAGCGCTGGTTGCGCGCCTCGGGCTACCAGGTCACCTACGTCCGCAACATCACCGACATCGACGACAAGATCATCCGTCGCGCGGTCGAGAATGGCGAGACCATGCGCGAGCTCACCGAGCGCTTCATCGGCTTCATGCACGAAGATGCCGACGCGCTGGGCGTTCAGCGGCCCGATCACGAGCCGCGCGCCACGCAGTACGTGCCGCAGATGCTCGGCCTGATCGACCGGCTCGAGAAGAACGGCCTTGCCTATCGTGCGGCGGACGGCGACGTCAATTACTCGGTGCGTCGTTTTGGCGGCTACGGCCGGCTGTCCGGCAAGTCGCTCGACGACCTGCGCGCCGGCGAGCGGGTGTCCGTCGACGACGCCAAGCAGGATCCGCTCGACTTCGTGCTCTGGAAGGCTGCCAAGGCCGACGAGCCCGACGAGGCCAGATGGGCCTCGCCCTTCGGTCCGGGGCGCCCCGGCTGGCATATCGAGTGCTCGGCCATGGCCACCAGCCTGCTCGGCAAGACCATCGACATCCACGGCGGCGGCGCCGATCTGCAGTTCCCGCACCACGAGAACGAGATTGCCCAGAGCGAAGGGGCGCTGGGCTGCCAGTTCGTGCGCTACTGGATGCACAACGGCTTCGTGCGCGTCGACGACGAGAAGATGTCGAAGTCGCTGGGCAACTTCTTCACGATCCGCGAGGTGCTGAAGAAGTTCGACGCCGAGGTGGTGCGGCTGTTCATCCTGCGCGCGCACTACCGCTCCCCGCTCAACTACTCCGACGCCCATCTCGAGGACGCCCGCCAGGCGCTGCTGCGGCTGTACGGCGCGCTCGATGCGGCAGCCGCCGCCGATGCCGCCGCGCGGGCGGCGCTCGCCGCGCCGGCCGGCGAGGCGCCGATCGACTGGTCAGCGCCCGCCGCCGCGCGTTTTCGCGAGGCCATGGACGACGACTTCAATACGCCGATCGCCTTGTCCGTCCTGTTCGACCTTGCCGCCGAGGCCCACCGCAGCGCCTCCTCCCAGGCGGTGCGCGAGCTGCGACAACTGGCCGGCCTGCTGGGCCTGCTCGCCCGCGACCCGGCCGAGGTGCGCCGCAGCGGCCTGCACGGCAGCGAGGCCGCGATTTCGGCAGGCGCGCCGGACGACGCCGCGATCGAAGCCGCGATCGCCGAGCGGGTCGCCGCCAAGAAAGCGAAGGACTGGGCAGAGGCCGACAGGATCCGCGACGCGCTGAGCGTGCAGGGCATCGTGCTCGAAGACGGTCCCGGTGGCACGACCTGGCGGCGCGCCTGAGCGGATGAAACCCTTCTGGGTCCATTCCGGGCTGGCCTTGCTCGACGTGGACGAGCACGGTGGCCTCATCGTCACCGACGAGTTCCTGGCGGCCTACCTGCGCCGGCCCGAGCTCGCGCCGGTGCCCGAGTCCTGCGCCGCCGAGCGCGCGCTGCACACCGGCCTGCTGGCGGCGCCGCGGGCGGCGGTTCCGGACGCGCAACTGGCCGGCTTGGCCGATCCCGATGCCCGCGACAACTGGCGCATGTTCCTGCGCTTTCGCGACCGGCTGCTGGGCGCGCCCAACCTGCAGGCGGCCTACGTGGCCGTCTTCGCCGATGCGCAGCGTGCGGGCCGGATCGACGTGCCGCCGCTCTTCGTGGACCAACTCGCGCAGATCATCGTCCACCATCTGCTGGCCGACTGCGAAGACGGGCTGATGCTGCGTGTGGCCGAGCTGTGGTTCCGCGAGCAGCGGGTGTCGATCGCCGACAACCGGGTGCTGCTGGCCGACCTCGAAACGGTCGACGCGCGTCGCGAGGACCAGGGGCTCGGCGATCTCGGCCGGTTGCTGGCCCAGGCGCAGGTCGCTGCCCGCGGCGTGGACCTGGAGGTCATCGACCGCGAGAATGCCGAGGCCTATTTCGGCCGTGACGAGCGCCACGACTTCGCGGTCGAGCTCACGCACGGGCGCACCGCCTCGGCCATGCTCTGCGACCTCCTTCGCCGCTGGGTCGGGCACCTGCTCGGCGTGGCGGTCAAGGTCCGCACGCTGGCCCAGATCGAGGACCAGCGGTGGCGCTGGCATGTCGGGCTCGACGTCGAATCGAGCAAGCTGCTCGACACGCTCTGGCGAGACGGCGGCCTCACGCCGGACGAGCATCGCCGCCTGCTGCTGCTGATGCGGCTGGACTTCGAGCGCCTGGAAGACCAGGATCCACAGTTGGCCGGCAAGCCGGTCTACCTGGCGCTTGCCATGGACGAGGATGGGGTGCTGCGCATGAAGCCGCAGAACCTGCTCTTCAACCTGCCGTTGCGCGGGCACTGATACACTGCGCGCCCGCCGCGAGGATAGCCCGAGCCGATGAAACCCGACTTCTGGGACGACGCCTGCCGCGACCTGTCGCGGCGCGATCCGGTCATGGGGCGGATCATCGCCGAACGGGGCCATGCCCATCTGGTGTCGCGCGGAGATCCCTTCCAGACCCTGGCGCGTTCGATCGTGGGCCAGCAGATCTCGGTGAAGGCGGCGCAATCGGTCTGGAACCGCTTCGAAGCGGCCGCCGGCGAGGTCGTTCCGCTGCGGGTCTCGCGGATGCGCGTGGCCACCTTGCGAAACTGCGGGCTGTCCGAGCGCAAGGCCGAGTACCTGAAGGACCTGGCCAGGCGCTTCCATGTCGGCGAGGTCGATCCCACGCACTGGCCTTCGCGCGACGACGAGGCCATCATCGCCGAATTGGTGACGGTCCGCGGAATCGGCCGCTGGACAGCGGAAATGTTTTTGATATTCAATCTGTTGCGGCCCGATGTTCTTCCAGTGGATGACCTCGGCTTGCTGCGCGGAATCGAGAAGCACTACCGGAACGGGGCGAGCGTGACGCGACGCGAGGCGCGGCAGCTGGGCGAAGCCTGGCGCCCCTGGAGAACGGTCGCCACCTGGTACTTGTGGCGCAGCCTCGAGCCGGTGCCCGTGGAGTACTGATGAAGACGACTTTCCTGGATTTCGAGCAGCAGATCGCGGACCTCGAGCAGAAGATCGAGGCGCTGCGCTTTGCGCAGGAAGACTCGGCGCTGGACATCGCCGACGAGGTCGAGCGACTGCAGAAGAAGAGCGTGGTCCTCGTCAAGGAGACCTACGCCAAGCTCACACCCTGGCAGACCGCGCTGGTCGCCCGCCATCCGCAGCGGCCTTACACGCTCGACTACGTCAAGGCGATCTTCACCGACTTCCACGAGCTTCACGGCGATCGCGCGTTCTCCGACGATCCGGCCATCGTGGGCGGGCTGGCCCGCTTCAACGGCCAGTCGGTGATGGTGATCGGCCACCAGAAGGGGCGCGACACCAAGGAGCGCGGTTACCGGAATTTCGGCATGCCGCGGCCGGAGGGCTATCGCAAGGCCCTGCGGCTGATGAAGCTGGCCGAGAAGTTCGAGATTCCGGTGCTCACCTTCGTGGACACGCCGGGCGCCTTCCCGGGCATCGGCGCCGAGGAACGCAACCAGTCCGAAGCGATCGGGCGGAACCTGTTCGAGATGGCCGCGCTGCGGGTGCCGATCGTGACCACGATCATCGGCGAAGGCGGCTCGGGTGGCGCGCTGGCGATCGCGGTCGGCGACGTCACGCTGATGCTGCAGTACTCGGTCTATTCGGTGATCTCGCCCGAGGGCTGCGCGGCCATTCTCTGGAAGAGCGCCGAGAAGGCGCCCGACGCCGCGGAAACCCTGGGCATCACCGCTCAGCGCCTCAAGACCCTGGGCCTGGTCGACAAGGTCGTCACCGAACCGGTGGGCGGCGCCCACCGTGATCCGCAGCAGATGGCGCTGCTGCTCAAGCGCGCCCTGTCCGACTCGCTGCGCCAGTTGCAGGGCATGCGGCTCGACGACCTGCTCAGGCATCGCCTCGAGCGGATCATGGCCTATGGCAAGTTCAAGGAGACCGGGCAGGGCTGATCCCGGCCCGGTCGAGGCGCTCGAGGCGGCGCTCGCGCCGCTGGGCGCTTCGGCGCGCGCGGCCGTCGCCTTCAGCGGCGGCCTCGATTCCACCGTCCTGTTGCACGCGGCGGCGCAAGTCCTGCCGGCCGGGCGGCTGCTTGCCTTGCACGTCGACCACGGGCTGCAGGCGGCTTCGGCCGAATGGGCCATCCAGTGCGCGCGCCAGGCGGCAGCGCTGGGCGTGGACTTCCGCACACGGCGGCTGGCCGGTTCGCCCGCACGCGGCGAGAGTCTCGAGGCCTGGGCGCGCGAGCATCGCTACGCGGCGCTGGCCGAAATGGCCGCGGAGAGCGGCGTGTCGGTCATGCTGACCGCCCACCACGCCGACGACCAGATCGAGACCTTCCTGCTTCGGCTCGCGCGCGGGGCGGGGCTGGATGGCCTGGTCGGCATCGAGGTCGACCTGACCCGCGACGGGCTCAGGCTGATGAGGCCCTTGCTGGCGCTGTCGCGGCGATGCATCGAAGCGTGGGCCCGGGAGTCGGCGCTCTCCTGGATCGAGGATCCGTCCAACGCCGACGAGCGCGTGGCCCGCAACGCGCTGCGTCGCCAGCTGATGCCGGCGATCGACCGGGTGCTGCCTTCGCTGCGCCATCGTCTGCCCGACACGTTGGCCTCGCTGCGCGAGGCGCGCGACCGCATCCGCGCCCTGGAGCTCCGGGACCTGGCTGGGGTCGAGGTGGATACCAGGGAATTCGGCCTGTGCCTGTCGTTGTCGGCCTGGCGGGCCTTGCCAGTGGCGCGCCGGCCGGGCGTGCTGCGCCGCTGGCTCGCCGAGTGCGGCGTGCGGATGCCCTCGCGTGCGCGACTTGCGGAGATCGCGCGACAGCTGGAGTCGCCGCGCAAGGACGCGCAGGCGGCCATGAGCCATGACGGGTGCGTGGTGCGCCGCTATCGAGATCTGGTGATCCTCGCGCCTGCTGCAGCGGGGTTCGCGCCGGGTGGCAGGGCTCCGGAGGGCGTGCCCGCTGCCGGCACGGTCCCGCTCGGAGCGGCGAGGGAAGCGCGGTCGGTGCCGATCGATTGGGCCGGCGAGGGGCGGATCGACTGTCCCGGGCTCGGCGGCTGGCTGCTGATCGAGCCTGTCCTGGAGCCTGGCCGGCCCGGCCTGGGTGCCGATGACCTCCGTGCCCCCGATCTGGTCCTGCGGCCTCGAACGGGAGGGGAGCGGCTTCGAACCCGGCCCGGCGGGCCGCATCGCAGTCTGAAGAACCTGTTCCAGGAGCAGGGCGTGCCGCCCTGGCTCAGGCCGTGCTTGCCGATCCTGTGGTCGCGCGGGCATCCTGTGTGGGTGCCCAGGCTGGGCATCGATGCCGATCGGGTGGCAACCCAGGGCGAACGCTACCGGCTCGAGTGGATAATTCTTGATAAAATCATTAAAAACAAATAGATGAAAAACAAATCTTGAGTGTTTTATCACATTGCAAGAGTGCATCCGTGCGCACCCGATCGGATCGCCCTGGCTCGGCGTCTATGGCGAACCAGGGTTTGAGCATCGACCCAATGAATTCAAGTATTTCGGCACGAAGCAGTTTCAAGACCTTGAATAACAAGAATCTTTGAATCCATGCAATCCTCTTCCGATCCTCGCGTCATCCGACTCGCCCCTGCAGCGGCCATTCTCGGCCTGCTCGTCGCGATCGGCCTGGTCGGCGCGGCCTGGGTCGGCGGTCAGTCGCTGCTGGCCTTCAAGCGATTGGACCGGACGGTCGAGGTCAAGGGCCTGTCCGAGCGCGAGGTGCCGGCCAACCTGGCGATATGGCCGATCTCCTTCGCCGAGGCCGACAACGACGTCGGCAATCTGTACCGGACCATCGAGCGCAAGAGCATCCGCCTGGTCGAGTTCCTGAAGCAGGCCGGATTCAAGCCCGAGGAGATCGGGTCATCGGCCCCGTCGGTGGTCGACAAGCAGGCGCGCGAGTACGGCGGCGACGAGCGCAGCCCCTTCCGCTACACCGGCCGCGCCACGGTCACCGTCCACACCGCCGACGTGGCGCGGGTTCGCGCCACGATGAACCGCCTCGGCGAACTGGGTCGGGAGGGCATCGCGATCGGCGGCGACCATGGCGCCCAGACCCAGTTCCTGTTCACCGGCCTGAATGCGATCAAGCCCGAGATGATCGAGGAGGCCACCCGCAACGCCCGCGAATCGGCCACGAAGTTCGCCAACGACTCGGGCAGCCACCTGGGCAAGATCCGGCGCGCCAGCCAGGGACAGTTCTCGATCGCGGATCGCGACGCCAGCACGCCACACATCAAGAAGGTGAGGGTGGTCTCGACGGTCGAGTACTACCTGGCGGACTAGCGCCGGGCCCCACGCTGCAGGGGCGCTCGCGCTACAATCCCGGGTTTTCCCACGTGACCCGCCCGGGACCACCCGGGCGACAAGAGCCGACCATGGCACTGATCGTTCACAAGTACGGCGGCACCTCGATGGGCTCGATCGAGCGCATCCAGAACGTCGCCCGCCGCGTCGCCAAATGGCATGCCGCCGGCCACAAGGTGGTGGTGGTCCCCTCGGCGATGTCCGGCGAAACCAATCGCCTGCTGGGTCTCGCCCGCGAGATCAGTGCTCAGGCCGATCCGCGCGAGCTCGACATGATCGCCGCCACCGGCGAGCAGGTGTCGGTGGGGCTGCTGGCCATCGCGCTCAAGTCCATCGGGACCGACGCGGTCAGCTACGCAGGCTGGCAGGTGCCGGTGAGGACCGACCGCGCCTACACCAAGGCCCGCATCCTCTCGATCGACGACGCGAAGGTGCGGGCCGATCTCGACGCCCGCCGCGTGGTGATCATCACCGGTTTCCAGGGAATCGACGACCTGGGCAACATCACCACGCTGGGCCGCGGGGGCTCCGACACCTCGGCGGTGGCGGTGGCGGCGGCGCTGGGCGCCGACGAGTGCCTGATCTACACCGACGTGGACGGCGTCTACACCACCGACCCGCGTGTGGTGCCCGAAGCGCGCCGGCTGGAGAAGGTCACCTTCGAGGAAATGCTCGAGATGGCAAGCCTGGGCTCCAAGGTGCTGCAGATCCGCTCGGTGGAATTCGCCGGCAAGTACAAGGTCAAGACGCGCGTGCTGTCGAGCCTCACGCCCCCCGATCTCCCGCTCGGGATCGAGGCCAGCTCCGGCACGCTGATCACTTTCGAGGAAGACGAGAACATGGAACAGGCCGTCATTTCGGGCATCGCCTTCAACCGCGACGAGGCCAAGATCACCGTCACCAAGGTGCCGGACCGCCCGGGCATCGCCTTCCAGATCCTGGGGCCGGTCGCCGAAGCGAACATCGACGTCGACATGATCATCCAGAACCAGAGCGTCGACGGGATGACCGACTTCTCGTTCACGGTGCACCGCAACGAGTACCAGCGTGCGATGGACGTGCTGAACAACAAGGTCAAGCCCGCGATCAACGCCGGCGACGTCATCGGCGACCCGAAGATCGCAAAGGTCTCGGTGGTCGGCATCGGCATGCGCTCGCACGTGGGGCTCGCCAGCCTGATGTTCCGCACGCTGTCGGAAGAGGGGATCAACATCCAGATGATCTCCACCAGCGAGATCAAGATCTCGGTCGTCATCGAGGACAAGTACATGGAACTCGCGGTGCGCGCGCTGCACAAGGCCTTCGGACTGGACCAGTCCGGCGACGTGCCCGCGGTGGCCTGACGCGAAAGGCAGCCCGAGCGGTACTCGGGTAGTGCCCGGCTTTCGGGTACAATTCGCCCCGAGCCGGCATCGAGAACGAAAGTCATCGAAGCCCGGAGACGTGGCCGAGAGGTCGAAGGCACTCCCCTGCTAAGGGAGCATGCGGCCAAAAACTGCATCGAGGGTTCGAATCCCTCCGTCTCCGCCAAGCAACCACGCCCGCATCAGCGGGCGTTGTTGTTTGACGGAGACGCGCGAAACGGGCGTGACCGAATCCCTCCGGTCCGGCCAATACGGGCCGGCGACAGGACAAGGGCATCCAAGACCGGGCCGCAGCAGGAAGTGCGGACGGAAGCCGCCTGCCTCGTCAGGGTCGACTCGAAACGAGGGAGTCCGCCAGCGTTCTTACCCCGGCGAAATCGGCACCTTGCGGTGTCATGCAGACCAGCAGCTTGCGGGCAGCCCATCCATCGGAGAGCACGAGGGTCCGGGTGTCCTTGCCTCTCAAGCGCAATGCCGCGCTT
This sequence comes from Zeimonas arvi, assembly GCF_008039575.1. Classification (GTDB taxonomy): domain Bacteria; phylum Pseudomonadota; class Gammaproteobacteria; order Burkholderiales; family Burkholderiaceae_E; genus Zeimonas; species Zeimonas arvi. Next base: position 40,419 of record NZ_VDUY01000002.1, read on the forward strand.
TCCGGCATGACCGCCGCGCCGACGCCGGCTGCGACCAGTTGCGCCATCCCGTCGAATCCAGACAGGCGCACTCGGTGACGGGGCACCCGCCCGCTGCGACTCGCCTGGGCGGCCAGGAAGCCGCTAAGGCCGCTGTCACTGGAAAGACCGATCAAGGGGCGTTCCAGGAGTTCGCCAAACGATATGGAGCGTCGCTTCCCTGTCGGCCAGCTTCGGGGCAAAAACGCCACCAGACGGTCGTCCAGCCAAGGGCGCGAGATCAGTCCCGAAGTGTCCACATAGTCCGCAACGATGCCGATGTCGGCAAAGCCTCGGCGCAACGCGTCGAGAACGGCGTTGCTCGCCAGTTCCCGCACATCCACATCGATCTCCGGATTGCTGGAAAGGAAGCGCCCGAGCGCCTTGGGCAGGGCCTCCGACATCGCTGCGGTGTTGCAGAGCAGGCGAACGGTGCCACGCAGGCCATGACCGAAGCCCGCCATCTCCACGTGCAGCGTTTCCAGTTCCGCGAGCACCCGATTGGCATGACGCGCCAGGGCGAGCCCTGCGTCGGTCGGAGCCGCCCCGATCTTCGAGCGATCGAGCAGGCGGGTGCCGGCAACCTCTTCCAGGGCCTTGAGGCGGGCACTGGCGGCGGCCAGCGAAAGGTTCACCGCCTCGGCGGCCGCAGTGATCGTGCCGTGCGAAATCACTTCGGAGAACAGGTGCAGATCGAATGGGTCGATTCGGTAGGCGACCCTGCGGCGTGGGGCGGTCATGATGGCTATCCTACGGAATTCCCGAAGGATATCCCCGCATGAATCGAATGGACGTCGCAAGACGCATCGGTACATGATGGCTTCATGGAAACGATGCAAGTCTTGCTCGTGGTCGCGGTGTTTGCGCTTGCCGGTGGCGTCAAGGGCATCACTGGCATGGGGTTGCCGACCGTGGCAATGAGTGTGCTCGGGCTCTGGATGCCGCCAGCGCAGGCAGCAGCGCTGCTCGTGGCTCCGTCTCTGGCAACCAACGTGGCCCAATGCCGGGGACCGCATCTGCGACGACTCGCCGCGCGCCTGTGGCCTGGATGGCTGGCAATGGCCGTCGTCACAGTCTTCGCGCCTGGCATGGGTGGCGATGCGTCCGCGACCGACTCGGCCTCACGCTCGCTTGGCATCGTGCTCGTCGGTTATGGGCTTTGGGGCCTGTGGCGACCCGCCTTGCCGGACCTCTCGGAACACGGCCGATGGGTGGGAGCGCTGGCAGGAATGGCGACCGGAGTGGTCACGTCGCTCACCGCAGTCTTCGTGCTGCCCTGGGTGCCCTACCTGCAGTCCCTGCGCTTCGACAAGGATGAAATGGTGCAAGCTCTCGGCCTGTCGTTCACTGTCGCCACGCTCGCATTGGCTTTCCGGCTGCAAGCATCGGCGTCCCCGGGGTGGATGTCCGCCTCCACGATCGTGGCCACGAGCGGGGCGCTGGGTGGCGCATTCCTGGGCCTGAAGCTCGGCGAGGTGTTTCGGGGCCGTCTTGCCGGCCACGCATTCCAGAAAGCGCTGTTCGCGATGTTTGTCTTGCTCGGGGCGGCCAATCTGATGCGGGCCGCGTGAAGCGAGGGGAGAGGCAGGCGGTCCCCGTTCGCTCGAGCGGTGCGCATGCGGCGTGTGCGGCGCGCACGGTTCGAATCCTCGATTTCGCCAGGAAGCGATGCATCGGATCTTCGGCAGGTTGGTGCGATAATCCGTCCTGCTTCGCCGGACGCGCGCGCCAGTTTCAGCCCAGGTCGCACGCGAAGCGAGTGCGGTGAATCCCACCGTCCCCGAGCGAGCAAGGCAAGCCTTTCCCCATCTCCCTTCCTCAGCCATGCGAGCAAGGCAAGCATGGCCCGCGCCGAGAAGACGTCCGATTGGATCCCCTGCACGCCTACCTCCTTCTCGCCCTCGCAGCCTTCGCCGCCGGCGTGTTGAACGCCATCGCCGGCGGCGGCAGCTTTCTTACATTTCCCGCGCTGGTGTTCACCGGTGTCCCGCCGATCGTGGCCAACGCCACCAGCGCGCTCGCGGTCAGCCCGGGCTATCTGGGCGGCACCCTGGGGTTCCGGCGCGAGCTTCGCGATCTGCCGCCCGCGCGCCTGCGCCGAGAGACGCTGCTCGCGTCGATCGGCGGGGTCGTCGGCGCGCTGCTGCTGCTGGTCACCCCGGCCAGCGTGTTCGCGGGCATCGTGCCCTGGCTGCTGCTGTTCGCCACGGTGCTGTTCGCCGCCGGGCCGCTGATCGCGAATCGGGTCGGCGCCCGCCAGGGGGCCAAGGCCCGCTGGCGCGATCCGGGCCTGTTCGCGGTCTCCATCTACGGCGGTTACTTCAACGGCGGGCTTGGCATCCTGCTGATGGCGCTCTACACGCTGGCCGGCGAGTCGCGCATCAACACCATGAACGCGCTGAAGAACCTGAACTCGCTGGTGCTCTCCTGGCTGTCGGTGGCCGCCTTCGTGGTGGCCGGGGCGATCGCCTGGAAGCAGGGCGTGCTGATGATGGTCGCCGCGACGCTGGGCGGATTCGTGGGCGCGCATGGCGCGCGTCGCCTGCCGGCGGCGTGGATCCGGGCGGTCGTGATCGCCACCGGCGCGATCATGAGCGTGGTGTTCTTCGCACGGGGCTGAACCTGCGTCGCGGGCGTCGCCCGGCGACGTCAGCCCGCCGGGGGATCACCTGTCGACTGCGCTACGCGTGCCCGCGACCGATCCGGATCTCGAACTCGGTGCGTCCGGCTTCGCTTCGATAGTCGAGTCGCCCGCCGATCGCGGCACAGCGCTCGCGCATGGACCTGAGGCCGTTACGCGGCATGGCGTCCGCCGTGAAGCCCCGGCCGTTGTCGACGATCCGCAGCCTGATGCCGCCGCCGACCGACGCGGCTTCGATTCGCAGCTTGTCGGCGCCCGCGTGCTGCAGGACGTTCGACAAGGCCTCGTAGAGCACGAACTGCAATTGCCGCATCCGGTAGCCATCGACCTCAGGCAGGATCGGCAACAGATCCACGGCCCATTCCAGCTCGATGCCAGCTGAACGCAGCCGCGGCTCCAGCCGGTAGCGCAGACTCGCCAGGAGCGAGCCGATGTCGCCGGCCGGCAGGTTCAAGGCGTCGACCGACAGCTTCAGGTGGTCCATCGAGTCGCGCATCGTCTGCAGCAAATCTCCCGGCTGGGCCACGCCGGAATCGAGCTGGCGGATCGCCGTGCTGAGGTGCGCGCCGACACCGTCGTGCATGTCCCGCAGGATCCGGCTGCGTTCCTCGGCGAGCGCGCGCTCGTGCGCCATGTGCTCCATTTCGGCGTAGCTCCGGGCGAGCTGCGCCTCCCGGTCCGAGATCCGCGTCGCCAGCGTCTGCAGCAACTCGCGCGCCTGCGCGGTGGCCTCACGGAACCGGACCAGCACGATATAGGCGAGCCCGAATCCGAACAGCAGGGCCGAGTATCGGATCATCGAGTTGGCACCGTACGTGGGGGCGATCCGGAACAGGTACAGGTCGCGCAGCCCGACCGACACGCTCAACAGAATGGCGAGCGCGACGATCCGGTGCGCGGACGGCGATCGGGCGCGCAGGACGTGGGCCAGGAAGAGTGCGCCGAAGACGAGGAAGGTGCCGCCCAGCGCGGCGTACCAGGCGGTCAGCGCGAGCGGCCAGCCCAGCGCGCGCGCCATCACGGCCGCCGCGGCGCTCGACACGACAAGGGCCGCCAGCCAGCGGCGAAAGGCTGCCCCGAACCGGGTGTCCCGCCAGCCGGCGACCTCCATGCAGAACATCCCCATGCTGTAGCCCCAGGCGCCCAGCGCCAGCACCGGCACCATGCCCCACCACGGCCACGGGAGCGGCGGATTTTCGATCAGCACGTCGCTGACTCGCAGCGTCCAGAAGAGCTCGGCCAGTCCCGCGTGCAGGTAGATCGGGTCGCGCCGGACCGGGCCGGGCCGAGTGGTGTCGACTTGCGTGGCCCACAGGGCGATCGCACCGAGCCCGACAACCAGGCTGAACACGATTACACCGATCGACCCGGTGACGCGCCAGAAGTAGTCCTGGTCGTACAGCGGCTCCACGAGCGGCCGCGGACCGACGTGAATCCGGGAGAGTCCTCCGCGCCGGCCCAGGTCGGCCCGGATCCTGATCTCGAGAAGATTGTCGAGACGGAACAGGTCGGGCGCGACGGTCATCTGGCGGGGGAGCTGGGCATGATCCGCGCCGTTGAAGACGTCGAGATCGCCCTTGCGTTCGAGCAGGGTCCCATTCAGGCGGATCTCGTAGGCGTTGCCGACGCGCGGGATGTAGAGATCCAGCGGGCTGTCCGGCAGGCTCCGGATGGTGAACCGGATCCGGAATGTCGCCGCGCCTTGCCGGCCGGGGTGCTCGCGATCCCACTGATAGGGAAGGGCGACCGTCCGGGTCGTGCTGTCCCCGGCAACCGTGATCGTCGCGTCCGCCTCGCCGATCTCGAGCAGGCCGTCAGGGGGAGCGGTGTGCCCCACGCGGAGCAGGAGGAGCGCGAGCAGAAGCCCGGCAATCAGCTTCAGCCAGGTCGCGGGTCCGCCCCGGGCGGCGCCTGTGCGAAGGGAAGGCACCCCGGGGGGCGCGTTCTCAGACATCGCGCCGATCGACGTCGAGCAGCCCCATCCGGGTGGCCTCGTAGATCGCTTCGCTCTTGGAATGGACGGCGAGTTTGCGATAGAGGCTCTTGATGTGCGTCTGGATCGTGTGGACCGTGACCGCCTGAAGGCGCCCGATCTCGGCGTACGAGAAGCCTCGGGCGATCAGTTCGAGGACGTCGCGCTCGCGCGGCGTCAGCGCCAGCGACGTTTCCGCGGCGCCCCGCCGGGCCGGCGGGTCGGCGTTGCTGAGGCCTGGAACGGCGGGTGCGGGCGTACCGGGCGGTGACGACAGCCGGGTCAGCACGCGCCTGGCGATCATCGGCGAGATCGGTGAGGCGCCGGACTTCATCTCGACGATGGTCTTCGCGATGTCCTCGCGCGGCGCGTCCTTGTGGATGTACCCGAGCGCGCCGGCCTCGATGCTGGAAAGGATGTTCTCGTCGTCGCCGAACATCGAGACGACCAGCGCCTCGCACTCGGGTCGCAGGGTGCGGGCCATCCCGATCAGGTCGAGACCGTGGCCGTCGGGCAGGCCGAGGTCGACGAGCATCACGTCGATCCGTTCCGCGGGGCCCCCGAGCACCGCGGCGGCCTCGGCGACCGTGCCGACCGCGGCAATCAGCTCGAGTTGCGCGCAGCGGCTCACGCTGGCCGCGAAGAATTCGCGAGTGGCGATGTCGTCCTCGATGATCAGCACACGCCACACGGGCGAACTCCCCTCGGGCCTCGTGTTCGCGGCCGCCTGGTCGGCAAGCATAAGGCGGCGAGCCGGCCAAGGGAAGGTGGCGCCTCCCATGTTCATGGGAGGCGAGGGGCCGGGTAGTTCCGGATGATCCGGGCGGACATCCATGCGGGCGCAAGTGCGTCCGTCGAATCCGCGCTCCGAGGAGAACGAACTTGTTGATCCGCTCGACCCGAAACCTGCTGGCAGCGATCGCCTGCGCATCCGCACTGGCGATCGCCGGCTGCGGCGGCAGTGACTCGACCACCAGTACCGCGCCGCCCGGCAGCACACCGACCACGCCCGAGGTCAAGACCGTCGTGATCACCGGGGTGGCGGCGACCGGCGCCGCCTTCGTTGGCGGCGTCGTCTCGGTCGTCGACAGCAAGGGCAATGTGGTCGGCACCAGCCTGCCGGTGGGCGACGACGGCGTCTACAGCGTCACGCTCGCCGAAGGCGCGACGCCGCCTTTCGTGCTCGTGGCCTCGCGCACCTCTTCGACAGGCGAGACGCAGACCCTGGTCAGCGTCGTCGAATCCACCGACGTCACCACCGCGAACCTGACCCCGATCACGACGCTGATCGCGTCGCGGCTGTCTGCGTCCGGCGATCCGGCGAAGCTCGCCGAGGAGCTGGCCGCGAACCAGGTGCAGATCACGCCGGAAGGGGTGGCCGCCACGGTGCAGGAAGTGAAGACGATCCTCGGTCCCTTGCTCGCCGCGAGCGGCACCACCGAGTTCGATCCGCTGCGCGACGCGTTCGCGACGAACGGAAGCGGCTACGACCAGCTGCTCGATTCGATCAGCGTATCGATCGTGCCGAGCGGGGCGAGCGCCAACATCGAGGTCGCGGTCAAGTCGGTCGGCGGCGAGGACGCGAACCCGCCCACGATCAACTTCAGCAGCGACCAGACGCTCGACACCATCGTGTCCGACAACCAGATCTCGTCTACCGGCATTGGCGGCACGACGATCGATTCGAGCTCGCTGGCCGAAGACGGCCTTTCCGTCCGGATCGCCGACTTGATGCAGCGGATCACGGCCTGCTTCGCGCTGCCCGTCGAGCAGCGCGTCAGTGGCACGCCGGACAGCTTCGGCAACGTGGTCGGCACGGCCGCCAACGTCACTGCGCCTGCATGCCGGTCCATGTTCGTCGACGATAACCCGGGGCTCTACAAGCACAACGGTGTCGTCGTGCAGCGCACCGCGTCCAACCAGGGCGCCTTCGCGAGCCTGTTCCGCGGCGGCTCGAACGGCCTGGTCTGGAGCCAGGGAAGCTACGAGTTCACGCGCGCCAACGGCGACTACGTCGTCGGCTTCAAGATACGCGACGCGCAGCGCGGCGAGACCTTCGGCGTGCTGGCAGTCCGCAAGGGCGATGATGGCGTGCTGCGGCTGATCGGCAACCAGTACGCCTACCCGGGCAACATCGTCGGCTACCATCAGAAGCGCAACTTCATCACGCTCGGCCAGGGCCAGTACAGCTACTTCAGCACCGGCTATGTCCCGACGGTCGGCAATCTTTCGGCCAGCGGCTTGCCGGTCTTCGACCGGGTCATCGTCACCTCGCCGAAGGGCAAGGTTCTGCCGCCGCTGAAGCCGTCGGCAGGCCAGTCCAACCTGGTCTTCTACCTCAACAGCAGTCCCACCGGGACGAGCTTCCTCCGGCTGCGCAGCGAGTATGTCGACGGTTCGACCGCGAGGCCGCATCCGTCGCAGGTCGAAAGCGCCGCGGTGGTGTTCGCGCAGACCGAGCTCACCGAGGAGGAACTCGTCAACACGCCGTCGGGCGGCACCTGGAGATTCGACTATTTCCTGGCGGGGAACACCGGCGGCACGCCCGACGCCACGCAGTACTACCGGAGCCGGTCGCGCGCGCTGTCGATCGCCGAGCTGCGCACGAAGGGCTTCGCCGAGCTGAATCCGGCGCTGGTCGCCGACATCGAGTCGGGCGCCCAGGCCGACGGTCAGCCTTTCGCCGGCCAGCTGATCTTCGCCGAGGGGGAAGACGGCTACATCGGCGTGAACGGCGCCGACGGCTGGTCGGTGCTCGCCGGGCAGATGCCGCCGACGTCGATCACGCTGTACGGCAGCTACAACAACGTCCGGTTCAACGACGGCGTGGGCTTCTCGTCGACCGCGCGCAGCGCGACGGTGCCGTGCTCGCCGCAGACGCAGCAGGATCTGCACTGCTTCAACGGCGGACCGACCTTCGCCGAAGGGGCCGTACTGAACGGGCTTCACCTCTGGGCGTCCGATGCCACCGGTCGCGAGTACGCGAACTTCTACGCGATGTACAAGCTGAACCTGGCGCCCTGAGCCTGCGCGGGCACGGCCGCTCGGCCGTGCCATCGCGCCTTGGGTGTGAGAAGGGCCCCGATTGCGGGGCCCTTTTCCGTGATGCGACGACAGGCCAGGATGCAGACTCAACCCGCCAGCATCCCCTCCAGCCGCTGCCGGATGAGTCCCTCGGCCTGGCTCATGATCGCGTCGATCAAGTCCTTCACCGTCGGCACGTCGTGGATCAGGCCGGCCACCATGCCGCAGCTCCACGCCCCGGCGTCCATGTCGCCTTGTTGCATCACGCGCGGATAGACGCCGGCCACCAGCTCGCGGATGTCCTCGATCGTGGTGGCGGTGCCCTTTGTGCGCTCGATCTCCACGATCTTCTCGACCGCCGGATTGGCCAGCACCCGCTCGGTGTTGCGCAGCGGACGCATGATCAGCCGGGTGTCGAGCTCCGTGGCGCGCACGATCGCCTGCTTGACGTTCTCGTGCACCGGCGCCTCGCGGGTGGCGATGAAGCGGGTGCCCATGTTGATGCCGTCCGCGCCCAGTGCGAGCGCGGCGACCAGCGAGCGGCCGTCGGCCATGCCGCCCGAGGCCACGAAGGGGATCGACAGTTCCTCGGCGGCGCGCGGCAGCAGGATGAAGTTGGGCACGTCGTCCTCGCCGGGGTGGCCGCCGCACTCGAAGCCGTCCACGCTCACCGCATCGCAGCCGATCTTCTGGGCCTTCAGCGAGTGGCGCACCGAGGTGCACTTGTGGATCACCTTGACCCCGCCGGCCTTGAGCGCCGGCATGTAGGCCTCCGGGCTGCGGCCGGCAGTCTCGACGATGCGAACGCCCCCCTGGAGGATCGCGTCGATGTATTCGGGGTAGGGCGGATTCGCGAAGCCCGGCAGGAAGGTCAGGTTCACGCCGATGGGCTGGTCGGTCATCTCCTTGCAGCGGGCGATTTCCTTCGCGAGCTTCTCGGGCGTGCCCTGGGTCAGGCCGGTGATGATGCCGAGGCCGCCGGCATTGGACACGGCGGCCGCCAGTTCGGCGAAGCCGACGTAGTGCATGCCGCCCTGGATGATCGGGTGGCGGATGCCGAAAAGCTCGGTGATGCGGGTCTTCACGATGGACTCACTCCTGGTTGTGCGCGCAGGCGCCTGTTCGGCGCTGCGGCGTCACCCGGATTGTGCCGTGTCGGCGCGCAGAACCTACAGCGCGCGCACCTTCGCCGCCTCGAAGGCGCCGCGCTGGTAGTCGACCAGCGTCTGCCGGATCTCGTCACCGGTGTTCATCACGAAGGGGCCGTACTGCGCGATCGGCTCGTTCAGGGGCCGGCCGGCGATCAGCAGCACCCGCGAGGCTTCGCGGGCCGCCAGCTCCACCGCCTCGCCGCCGTCGTTGGCCAGGATCGCCATGTTCCGGTCCGGCGCCTCGCTGCCGCCCACGCTCACGCTGCCCCGATAGGTGTAGGTGAACGCGTTGTGCCCGGCCGGGATGGCCTGGAGGAAACGGGCGCCGGCCGGCAGGTGCACGTCGAGATAGAGCGGCTCGGTGTCGGGCCGCGCGACCGCCCCGGCCACGCCGTGGCTCTCGCCGGCCAGCACCCGCACCCGCACGCCCGTGTCGTCGGTGAACTCGGGGATCGCGGCCGAGGGGATGTCCCGGTAACTCGGCGCGACCATCTTGTTGCGCGCGGGCAGGTTGAGCCAGAGCTGGAAACCTTCCATCAGGCCTTCCTCCTGCTCGGGCAGCTCCGAGTGGATCAGCCCGCTGCCCGCCGTCATCCACTGGGCGCCGCCCGGGCCCAGGAGCCCCTCGTTGCCCGCGCTGTCGCGGTGGCGCATCCGACCGGCGATCATGTAGGTGACCGTCTCGAAGCCGCGATGCGGGTGATCGGGAAAGCCGCCGATGTAGTCCTCCGGATTCTCGTTTCGGAAGGCGTCGAGCATCAGGAAGGGGTCGAGGCGGCGCTGCAGGTTCTGCGTGAGCACGCGGGTGAGCCGGACGCCCGCGCCATCCGACGTGGCGACGCCCCGAACGAGGCGCTCGACGGCGCGCAGGCGCAGCGCGGTGGGAGAAGAGGGCATGTCCATCGATGTGAACCTCGCTGATGCGTGAGCGCCGGCCGCGAAGCGGAGATGCCTCGCGACCGGCAATCCGGATGGAGGCGGCGAGCGTTTCGTCAGGCGCCGATCGCCTCGATCTGTGCTTCGGCTTCGGCCAGCCCCTTGCTGGCGGCGTCCGGCCCCATGGCCAGGCCCTCGGCGTAGACCAGCTCCAGGTCGGTCATGCCGAGGAAGCCGAGCACGGTCTTCAACCAGGCCGCCTGGGTGTCGGCCGGCGTGTCGCGATACAGGCCGCCGCGGGCCAGCGCAAGGTACACCTTCTTGCCCCGGATGAGGCCTTCGGGGCCTTTCTCCGTGTAACGGAAAGTGACTCCGGCACGCGCGATCGCGTCGATCCAGGCCTTGAGCTGGATCGGGGTCCCGAAGTTGTACATCGGCACGCCGATCACGATCGCGTCGGCCGCCTGCACCTGGGCGATCAGGGCGTCGTCGAGCGCTACCCGCGCCGCCTGCTCGGGCGTCCGCTGCTCGGCCGGGGTGAAGAGGGCCTTGAGCGCCGGCTCGTCGAGCACCGGATGCGGGTCCCGGGCCAGGTCGCGCAGCGTGACGCTCGCAGCCGGATGCAGGGCCTTCAGCCGGGCGGTGATCGCGTCGGCGATGCGGGTCGAGTTGGCGCCCTCGGAACGGGCGCTGGCGTTGATCTGGAGAATCTTCATGTTCGGTTTCCGGTTGTGTCGTTGCAGATGGGCTCACTTTATTGGACAGAAAAACAATCCGGAAGCCATCCAAATGGATATGATTAGTGCATTTACGGAACAATAATGGTGTAAGGCAGCCATATGGACATCGCAGCAGACGACCTCATCCTCTTCGCCCGCGTGGTCGATGCCGGCAGCTTCTCGCAAGCCGCCGAGCGCTGCGGCCTGCCGAAATCCACCGTCTCCCGGCGGATCAGCGCGCTCGAGCGCAGTCTCGGCGAGCGGCTGCTCACCCGCACCACCCGCCAGTTTGCGATCACCGAGTTCGGCGAAGGCATGCTCGAGCACGCCCGGCGCCTGCTCGAGGAGGCGGAGGCCGCCAGCGCGCTGGCCCAGCACCGCCAGGCCACGCCGCAGGGCACGCTGCGAGTCTCCCTGCCACCGGACTTCCTGCAGGAGATGGAACTGGTCCCGTTCCTGCTGGCCTTCGCCACCCGTTATCCGGAGGTGAGGGTGGAGATGGACCTCTCTCCGCGGCGGGTGGACCTGATCGCCGAGCGCTTCGACCTGGCGATCCGGGTGGCGGCACGCTTGCCCGACGACGCCACCCTGGTCGCGCGGCGCCTCATCGAGATGCGCCACGGCCTGTACGCGAGCCCTGCCTACCTGGCGCGATTCGGGCGCCCGCTCGCACCGGCCGACCTGGCCTCCCACACGGGGCTCAAGCTGATCACCAGCAGCGGCGAGGCCCAGGCCTGGCAGCTCTCGCGCGGCGACGAGCACTGGGTCGGCGCGCTCACCGGGCCGATCGCGGTCAACTCGGTCGGCTTGCAGCGTGAGCTTGCCGCGCACGGACTGGGGCTGGTCGGCCTGTCGGAGCGGTATGCGGCGGCCTTCGTGCAGAAGGGCCTGCTCGAGCGCGTGCTGCCCGACTGGTGCCTGCCCACCATGACCGTCTGGGCCGTCACGCCAGGACGGCGCCTGCAGGCCACCCGCGTGAGCGCCTTCATCGACATGCTTCGCGAGGCGCTTGAAGCCTGAGCCGGGCGCGAGGGGCCGGGCTATCATCCTTCCATGCCGCAGCCGCGCCAGTCCTCGATTCCCGAAGCCGACGCGCCCCGGCGCGCGTCCGGAGGCTCACGTGCCCTCACGGGGTGGCTGCGCGCGGCCCACTTCTCGGCTGCCGCGGTGGTGACTGCCTTCTCGCCCTCGGCCTACGACCGGCAGGCGCGCGCGCTGGCCGCCCGCCAGATCCACTTCTCGGCCTGGCAGGCGCTGCCTGGCTTCACGCTCGCCTGCGCATTGCTGAGCTTCGTGCTGATCCGGATCGTGGTGGACACCGCGCAGGACTTCGGGCTGCCCCAGTACGCACTGGAGCTCACCGTGCGAGTGCTGGTGCTCGAGCTGATCCCGGTGCTCGCCGCGCTGTACGTGGCGCTTCGCTCGGGGGCCGCCATCTGCACAACGGTGGCGCTGATGCGGGTCGACGGCGAGCTCGGGCGCGTGGCGCGATCGGGGCGAGATCCGGTGGGGGCGGAACTGGTGCCGCGGGTGATCGGAAGCCTGGTCGCGGTGATGCTTCTCGCCTGGCTGAACGGCGCCGTCGCGCTGCTGCTCGCCTATGTCGAGCTCTACGGGTTCTCGCCCTGGGCCATTGGCGGCTTCGTGCGGGTCACGGGGCACGTCTTCGATCCCGTGGCGGTCGCCGGCTTCCTGTTCAAGACGTCGCTCTTCGGCGCCGTGGTGGGCGCGGTCCCGATCGGGGCGGCCCTCGGCATGCGGCCCGGTCACGGCGAGGTGCCCGGCGCCGTGCGCCGCGGAATGGTCCGGCTCGGCGTGACGCTCGCCGTGATCGAGATCGTGTTCGTGACCGCCCTGTATGCCTGAGTCGAAATGAGCGAAGAGCAGCCTCGCCTCGCCGAGCCGTCGGAGAAGGTCGCCCTGAAGGCCACGCTCCTACTGGTGCTGACCTTCGCGCTGCTGGTCGGCTTCCTGCTGTATGCGCTCTACGCGCGCGGCACCTTCGAGGAGACGCAGCGCCTGGTCCTGATGACCGACAACGCCGAGGGTGTGTCGGTCGGATCGGACCTGAGCTTCTCGGGCTTCCCGATCGGGCGGGTGCAGCGAATCGAGCTGGCCCGCACCGGGCAGGCCCGGATCGAGATCGCCGTGCCGCATTCGCAGGCGCACTGGCTGCGCTCCGGCAGCATGTTCACGCTCGAGCGCGGCCTGGTGGGCGGCGCACGGTTGCGCGCTTTCACCACCGACATGAACGACCCGCTGCTGCCCGATGGCGCGGTGCGCGAGGTGCTGCGCGGCGATACCACCGACGAGTTGCCGGCGCTGGTCGCGGGCGTCAAGCGCCTCGTCGGGAACCTCGAACAGATGACCGCCCACGACTCGGACATCAACCGCAGCCTCGAAGGGCTGCGCACGCTCGCCGATCGCGCAGGCGGCCGCTACGGCCTGCTCACCGCGCTGCTGGGCAGCGAAGAGGAGGCGAGGAAGGTGGTCGGCGCGATCGACCGCATGGACAAGGTGCTGGCCTCGCTGGAGAGTGCCGCACGCCGGATCGACAGCCTGTCCGGAAAGGCCGAGCAGACCCTCGTCAAGGCCGATCGGGAGCTGCTCGGCGAGGGCGGCATCGCACAGGAGGCCCAGGCGCTCGTGCGGGAGCTGAGCGCCATGCTGGCCGACGCGCGCAAGAGCCTGGAGAAGGTCGACGCGGTGCTGGTCGATGCACAGGGCATCGCCGCCGACACCCGCGCGGCCACCACCGACCTGCAGTCGCTGCGCGCCGAGGTCGAGGCCAGCCTGCGCAAGGCCTCGCAGCTGATCGACGAGCTCGAGCGCAAGTGGCCATTCAGGCGCGAGGCGGAGTTGAACTTGCCATGAGGCGCAGGAACCTGCCATGAACTGGGCCAGAGCCATCGCGACCGGGAGCCTGGCCCTTGCACTGCTGGCCGCCTGCCAGGGCGGGCCACTGCCGCCCCAGTGGCGTCGCGACGCCAGCGCCGCCCTCGACCAGTACCGGCACGCCTGGTTGCGGGGCGAATCGCGCATCGCCGAGCAGGCCTTCGAGCGGGCCCGCAGCGAGCTGGCCAGCACCGGCAGCGCCGAACTGGTGGCGCGCGCGGAGCTCACCCGCTGCGCCTTGCAGGGGGCGAGCCTCGATTTCGACGACTGCCCGGGCTTGGCGCCGCTTGCCCGGGACGCCGGCGCCGGTTCTCGCGCCTACTCGGCCTACATCGGGGGCCGGTGGGCCGAGCTCGATCCGGCCTTGTTGCCGGCTCCGCATCGGATGGCGTTCACGGCCGTCGGCGGCGCGAACGGCGAGCGCGAGGGCGTGGCGCCAGCCACTCCCGGCGTACTGGGAGCGATCGAGGAGCCGGTCGCCCGACTGGTCGCCGCGGGCGCCCTGATGCGTGTCGGGAAGATCGTGCCCGAAGACATCGCCCTTGTCGTGGAGACTGCGTCGGCCCACGGCTGGCGTCGTCCTTTGCTCGCCTGGCTCGGCGTGCAGGAAGAACGCGCGCAGGCGGCGGGAGATGCCGAGGCCGCCGCGGCGATCCGGCGGCGCATCGCACTGGTGCTGGGCTCGCCGAAGCAGACGCAGCCGTAAACAGCTCGCGCCGACATGGTTACTGGTCATCGGGCTCCGCTCGGCGCAGACTTTGCGCACCAGGGCCTGCGGGGCGATCGCCTCGGCGCCGCTGCTCCGGAGCCGCCCTGGCCAGCCAGCAGGAGGCCCGCCATGTCCATTCCCTCACGCCTGTCGCGCTATCTCGATCGGCGCGGCGCCCATTACCAGGTTTCCACCCACGACTACAGCCGCAGCAGTGCGGAAACTGCCCGCACGGCGCACATTCCGCCCCACCAGCTGGCCAAGTCGGTCGTCCTCGAAGACGACCGAGGCTGGGTCGTGGCCGTCGTCCCGGCGGACTCCCGGGTGATGATCGGCCGGATCGCGGAGCTGCTGGGCCGCGAGCGCCTGCGGCTGGCCGACGAGGACCGGATCGCGATGCTCTTCGAGGAGTGCGACCGGGGCGCCGTGCCGCCGCTCGCCATGGCCTGGGGCCTGCCGACCCTGGTCGACGAGGACCTCGGTAGCGTCGACGTCGTCTACATGGAAGGCGGCGATCACGAATGCCTGCTTCGCATGTCGCGCGAGGAATTCCGGGAGGCGATGGCCGAGGCGATTCAGGGGCATTTCTGCCGTCCCGTGCGTCACTGAGCCGCGCCCGGCCGTCACCGGGGCCTCGCTCGCCGGCGAAAGGTTGATCAGGTCACCGGCGCCGGATTGAACAGCGCCAGCGAGTTGTGCAGCTTCCAGCGCTCGGCCCAGGTCTCGCGGCGGCCGCTGGCGACCTCGAGCAGCAGCTCGAACAGCTCGCGGCCCACGTCCTCGATCGTGGCCTCGCCGCTAGCGATGCGCCCGGCGTTCACGTCCATCAGGTCGTGCCAGCGGCGCGCCAGGTCGTTGCGGGTGGCCACCTTGACCACCGGCACCGCAGCCAGCCCGTAGGGCGTGCCGCGGCCGGTGGTGAACACGTGCAGGTTCATGCCGGCGGCCATCTGCAGCGTGCCGCAGACGAAGTCGCTGGCCGGCGTCGCGGCGAATACCAGCCCCTTGCGCGGCGCGCCGGCCTCGCCCAGGCGCTGTCCGGGGGCGAGCACGCCCGCCACCGGCGCGCTGCCGGACTTCACGATCGAGCCCATCGCCTTCTCGACGATGTTCGACAGGCCGCCCTTCTTGTTCCCCGGCGTGGTGTTGGCGCTGCGGTCCACGCCGCCGCGCGCCAGGTAGGCGTCGTACCAGGCCATCTGTTCGACGAGCGCCGCCGCGACCTCGGGGGTGGCCGCACGCGCGGTCAGCTGGTCGATCGCGTCGCGCACCTCGGTGACCTCCGAGAACATCACGGTGGCCCCGGCGCGCACCAGCAGGTCGGTCATGTGACCCACGGCCGGATTGGCGGTCAAGCCCGAGAAGGCGTCGCTGCCGCCGCATTGCACGCCCACCACCAGGTCCGACGCAGGACAGGGCTCGCGCCGCCGCGCATTCAGGCGTTCGAGGTGTCGTTCGGCGCTGCGCAGGATCGATTCGATCATCGACTCGAAGCCGACGTGCGCGTCGTCCTGCAGGCAGACCACGTCGAGCTGCGCGTCGCCACGCAGGTCGGCGATCGGGATCGTGCCCGCGGGCATCAACCGCTCGGGCTGGAGCTTCTCGCAGCCCAGGCTCACCACCATGACCTCGCCGCCGAAGTTCGGGTTCAGCGCCAGGTTGCGCAGCGTACGGATCGGCACCGGGGCGTCGGGCGCGTCGATCGCCACGCCGCAGCCGTAGGCGTGCTCCAGACTGACCACGTCGTCCACGTTCGGAAAGCGCGGCAGCAGTTCCTCGCGGATCCGGCGCACCGCGTAGTCGATGACACCCGTCACGCACTGCACGGTGGACGAGATCGCCAGCAGGTTGCGGGTGCCCACGGTGCCGTCGGCATTGCGGTAGCCGTCGAAGACGTGGCCGTCGAGCGGCGGCAGCGGCTGCGTGCGGGCGGTGGCCACCGGCAGGCCGTCCAGCGAGCGGGCCTCGGGCATCCGCAGCAGCCGCTCGTGGACCCAGCTGCCTGCGGCGATGTCGGACTCGGCCACGCCGATCGTGACGCCGTAGCGGCGCACCGCCGAACCGACCGGCAGGTCGGCCAGCGCCACCTTGTGCCCCTGCGGCACCCGATCGCGCAGCGCCAGCCCGCAGGCGAACACGGTGCCCGCCGGCAGGCCGCCGTCGTTGGCCACGATCGCGACGTTGTCGCGCTCGTCCATTCGGATGTAGAGCGGGGCGGCAGTGCTCACGAGTTCTCCCTGGCGGCCTGGGCCGCGAGTCGCGACTGGATCTCGCCGATGTCATAGGACGCCTTGGGCGCGTCGGAGGCGTCCAGCGCCGCGAAGGCTTCGTCCACGTCGCGCCGGCGCGCGTCGGCGTAGCGCTGCACATGCGTCTGAGTGGCGATCAGGAAGCGGCCGGCGGCCATGCCCTCGAAGGCGAGCCGGGCGACCACGTCCGGCGGGATTCCCTCCGCCATCAGGCGGCCGGCCCCCGGCGCCGGGTCGCCGGGACCGCCGAAGCGCTCGGGTCGGCTGCCGATCGCCCCCCAGAGATCCGTTGCGACGAGCCCCGGAATCAGCGCGCTGATCCCGATCTGCGCAGGCAGCTCGCGGCGCAGCGCGTCGGCCAGCCCGAGGACCGCGTGCTTGGATGCGGTGTACCCGCTGCCGCCCGCAAAGGGCACGCCGACCGAGTGTTCGGAAGCCGTCACCAGCAACCGCCCGGAGCGCCCGCTCGCAGCCATCCGGCTGCCGAAGGCCTTCAGCGTGGCCCAGCAACCGAAGAGGTTGACCTCGAAGACCCAGCGCAGGTTGCCGGGGTCCGCCTCGAAGAGCGGGGCGCGCGGCACCGTCACGCCCGCGTTGGCGCAGACGAGAACGGGGCCGCTCCCGCTGCTCAGGGTCTGCTCGGCGATGCGCTCGAGCGCGGCGTGATCGGTGACGTCGCAGCCGCGGACCTCGATGCCCAGTCCGTCGCGGGCGAGCCCGTCGGCGACCCGGCGGGCCTTGTCCTCGTCGATGTCGAGCAGGAACAGGCGCGAAGCGCCGTGCGCCACGGCCTCGGCGGCGAGCGCCGAGCCGATGCCGCCGCCCGCTCCAGTGATGATCGCGGTCTCGACCCTGAAGTCCCTCATCGCTCCTCTCCGTGTCCCCGTGCGAGCCGGGATCTTCGCATGGACGCCTGGTCGCCGATCAGGCGAACCGCGAGCGCTGCGGCGCCGGCCGCGGGCGGCAGCAAGGCCTCGGGCGCGCTCATCGCCCACAGCGTCGCGCCGCTGATCGCGCACCAGGCGAGGGGGATCGGCCACAGCGCGGCGCGGCCGCCGCCCCGCATCAGCAGCAGCAGCCCCAGCGTGGCGATCGCCGTGGGGTCGGGCGTCACGCCGAAGAATGCTGCCTGGGCCGCGGGACGGCCGAGCAGCAGGTCGAGCGCCGGCAGGCCGAACAGTGCGAGCAGGCAGAGCGCCAGCCCCGTGCCGCGGCTGAACGGGCCGCCCGGGTCCTTGCCTGCGGCTGCAGGGCCTCGGGCCGCGAGGGCAGCCCAGGCCAGCAGCAGCGCCTGGACGCCGAAAGCTCCGGCGAACCCGATGGCCGCCCAGTTGATCGTCTGGTAATGGCCGAGGTGAAAGGCCCAGCCGATCCATGCCCAGCAGAGGGCGAGGGTCGCGAGCACCTCAGCCTCGTGCGGGGTTCGGCGCAATGCCATTGCCAGCGCGAGCAGGCCGAGCACGGCAGCTGCGATCTGGGTCGGCCAGATTCCGGCGTTGTACAGCTCGAACAGCCGGCGGTAGGTGTCCGGCGAGAACAGCAGGAAGTCCGACAGCCGATAGGTCCACCAGTCCGACATCAGAGACCGGCGACCGCTTCGACGATTCGCCTGCGCATCGGGGGGTCGGGCATGACCCCGACGCCCGCGCCCATGTTCTCCCGCAGATGGTCGACCCGGCCGGTGGCCGGGATCGCGCAGTGCACGGCCGGATGCGACACGATGAACTTCAGCAAGAGCTGCGCCCAGTTCGAGCAGCCGATCCCGGCCGCCCAGGCCGGCAGCGGCCGACGCGATGCGGCGCGGATCAGGTCGCCCTGGCGAAAGGGCCGGTTGGCGATGACCGCGATCCCGCGCTCGCGCGCGAGCGGCAGCAGCCTCTGCTCGGCCTCGCGATCGGCCGCGTTGTAGCTGAGCTGCACGAAATCGAGCGGCTGCTCGCGCATCAGCATCTCGAACTCGGCGTGGCGCCGGCCTTCCGACGTGGTGATGCCCACGTATCGCAGCCGCCCCTCGGCCTTCATCGCGAACAGCGTCTCGAGGTGCGCCTCCCAGGCGAGCAGGTTGTGGACCTGCAGCAGGTCGAAGCGCGCCACGCTCCAGTGGCGGCGCGAGGTCTCGATCTGTTCCGGCCCGCGCGCGCCCGAGCCGGTCCAGACCTTGTCGGCGGCGAACACGCGCCCGGCCGCGCCGAATTTCGCCAGCCCGTAGCCGATCGTTTCCTGCGCCGAGCCGTACATCGGCGACGAGTCGATCAGGCTGCCCCAGCTTCGAGGAAAGCGCGGATCACTTCGGCGCATCGCTCGCGGGCGAGCGGGTCGCGGCCGACATTGAAGGTGATCCAGCTGCCGAGGCCGATCGCGGGGATCGCCTCGCCGGTCGACGGAATCTGGCGCATGGCGATCCGAGCCGGCGCGCGCGCGGCATCGGACTCCGGCGCGGCCTTCGGCTGACCGGCCGCGGCGACTGGCGACGCCGCGCTGGCCAGCAGGCCGCCCAGGAATCTCCGGCGGGTAGCTCGAGGGGACTGCGTCACGGATACTCCCGAGGGTCGTGCCTTGCGGTTCGTCGGGTCGGGGAACTTTCCTTTCGCCGGTTCGTTGAAGGAAGGACCGAGCGGCGCATGGAGGAATTCTTGGGAGATTGTCGGGCTTGACGGAAGGGGCCGACAAGCGGCTGTCCGACGAGGTGCTCGCCGCGCAGGCCAGCGCCGGGGACCGCCGTGCGTTCGGCGATCTCATCCGGCGTCACCAGGACGGCGTCTTTCGCTTCGTGTTCCGGATGGTCGGCTCGCGCGACCAGGCGATGGACCTGACGCAGGACAGCTTCCTGAAGGCCTGGCAAGCGCTTCCGGGCTGGCGGCCCGAGGCGCGCTTCCGGACCTGGCTGTTGCAGATCGCCCGCAATGCCAGCCTCGATGTCCTGCGGCGTCGATCCCTGGCGGACTTCGTTCCGATCGACGAAGCGTTCGAGCTCCCGGGCCCCGGGCCGACACCCGAGTCCCAGGCAGTGATGACGCAAGAGTTGCGCTTGCTGGAAGCCGCGCTGCTTCGGCTGCAGCCCGATCACCGGGAAGTCCTGCTGCTGCGCGAGCTGGAAGGCCTCTCCTACGAGGAGATCGCCGCCGTTCTCGACGTCGCCGAGGGCACGGTGAAGTCGCGGATCGGAAGAGCGAGAGCCGCGCTGCTGCAGGCATGGAAAGAACGACACGGAGGACATCCGAATGACTGAAACCTGCCCCCGAATCGAAGCGCTGTCAGCGCGGCTGGACGATGCGCTGACCGATCGCGAGAGGGAGGACCTCGACGCCCATCTGCGTGCCTGCCCGGTGTGCGGCGAGGCGCTTGCGGCCATGCGCACGCTCCAGGCGGCGATGCGCACGCTGCCCGAGCCGCGGCTCGGGGTGGATCTGGCCGGGGTCATCGAGGGCCGAATCGAAGGCATGCCTGCGTCGCGAACGCGTCCGCGTCGTCGCCGTGTCGCGCCTTTCCTGCCGCTGCTGCCGGCGGGACTCGGCCTGGCCGCATCGCTCGGCCTCGGTGTCGTGCTCGGCTTCGGCCTGACGACGGGTGGCGGCGTGGCGGCCGGCTCGCAGATCGCGGCAATGGCCGTCTTCGACCCGATCGCCCCGGGCGGCGTCTGCATCGGCCTCGAGGCGTGTTACCGGATGGGGAGCGCCGAATGAACAGGACCGTGTTGAAGCTGGCATTGCTCGTTTCGCTTGCGATCAATCTCGGTGTGCTGGGGGCGGTCGCCTGGCGGCAGCTGGTCCCGGTCGGACAGTTCGCCGACCAGGGCAGTGCCCAGGGCAGTCTTCCCGAACACCTGGGTCTGGACGATCGGCAACTGGGCCGCTGGCGCGAGGCGGAGCGCGCCTTCCTGGCCGGGCTGGCCGAGAGCAGCAGCGCCATCGCCGGCCATCGGGAAAGGATGATTCGCGAGATCTTCTCGCAGGCGCCCGACCTGGTGGCGATCGAGTCCGAGCGGGCGAGCATCGCGCGGCTTCAGGAGTCTCAGCAGCGCCTCGTGATCGAGCAGTTGCTCGCCGAGCGCAGCGTGCTGGATCCTGGCCAGCGCGCGAAGCTGGCCGAGGTGCTGCTCTCGCAACCGGCCGCCAGCGCCACCTTCGAGCGCCTGCATCGCGAATAGGCGCGATTCGCCTGGCGTGGGCGCGATTCGCCTGGCGTGGGCGCGGTTCGCCTGGCGCGCAGGCAGGGAACTTTCGGCGCGTGACTTCGTTCAATGAGGGCGGCCGGTGCGAGAGGCGCCCCGGCCCCGATCAATTCGACGAAGGAGTCCGAAAGATGAAAGCCACTTCCAGACCCGCGATGCACGCGGTGCTTTTCGCCGGCCTGCTGGCCGGAGCCGCGATCGCCGGGCCTTCCGCCTGGGCGGCGAGCGGTGCCGCGCACGATCACGGCCACGCGTCCGCCGAGCAGGTCCTCCGTCTGAACGACGGCCGGAAATGGCAGGGCGACGAGCCGCTGCGTCAAAGCATGACCATGATCCGCGATGCCGTGGGCGCGGTCTTGCCCGCGGTGCATCGCGGCAAGCTGAAGGCCTCGGAATACGACGCCCTCGGTGGCGAGATCGATCGCCAGGTCGCGAACATCGTGCAGAACTGCGAGCTCGATCCGCAGGCCGACGAAGTCCTGCACGCCATCCTCGCCGACCTGATGGCCGGCAACGAGGCCTTGCGCGGCCGCGATGCAAAGGTTTCGCGCGGCGATGGGGTCATGGGCGTGGTTCACGCGCTCGAGCAGTACGGCAAGCATTTCGAGCACCCCGGGTGGAAGCCGCTGCCATCGGATCACTGAGGGCCGGTCGGCCGAGCGCTGGGCCTCCGGCTGCCGTTCACTCCGAGCGGCGGCCGCTCTGAGCGTCATCGCTCAGGGACTGGCCCAGCGTCGCAGCAGGTTGTGATACACGCCGGTGAGCGAGAGCAGGTGCGGATCGTCCGGGCGCAGCGCCGGCGTGAGTCCCTGGATCGCACGGTCCAGGTCGAACAGCAGGGCGCGAGCCGCATCGTTGCGCACCAGGCTCTCGATCCAGAAGAACGAGGCGATGCGCGCCCCGCGCGTGACCGGCGTAACCCGGTGCAGGCTGCTCGACGGGTACAGGATCATGTCGCCCGCCGGGAGCCTGACCGACTGCACGCCGAAGGGCCCCTCGATCTGCAACTCGCCGCCCTCGTACTCGTCGGGGTTGCACAGGAACAGCGTGGCCGACAGGTCGCTGCGAACGGTGAGCCCGGCGCCGGGCACCTGCATCAGCGCGCTGTCCACGTGGGCACCGTAGGTGCCGCCGTCGGCGTAGCGATTGAACTTCGGCGGATAGATCCGGCGGGGCAGGGCGGCCGACACGAAAAGCGAGTTCGCCTGGAGCCGGCGCAACACCTCGTTGCCCAGCTCGGTCGCGAGCGGCGAACCGTCCTCGAGCTGCAGGTTGCGCTTGACCGACCGGGCCAGCGTGCCGGCGGTGGCGAGCCCGTCCCGCCACGAGGCCGCGTCGAGCCGGGCCCGGAAGGCGGCGACCTCGTCGCGCGTGAGCACTCTTTCTACGGGGATCAGCATCGTCGGTGTTCCGGGATCAGGATGCGTGGTGTTCCTGGTGGTCGACGAGCGCCGGGCGCGGCCAGCGATGGATCGACGTTTCGCCGATGTCGGCCAGCGTGGGGCAGCCGGCCAGCGCCATGCAGAGCTCCAGCTCTTCGCGCAGCAGCTTGATCAGGTGGGCGACGCCCAGCGCGCCGGCCGCCGCCAGCGCGTAGACCTGCAGACGGCCGATCATCACCGCATCGGCGCCGAGCGCGATCGCCTTGAAGACGTCGTCGCCCGCGCGGATGCCGCCGTCGAGCAGCAGCGGGTAGTCGTCACCGACCGCCTGCCTGATCGCCGGCAGCGCGTCGATGCTGGCCTGAGCCCCGTCCAGCGCCCGGCCGCCATGGTTGGAGACGACGAGCCCCGCGACGCCGGCCCGCTTCAGCACCTTCGCGTCGCAGGGGTGGAGCACCCCCTTGGCCAGCACCGGCAGCCGGGTCTGGCCGAGCAGCCAGGGCAGGTCGCGCCAGCCCGGCGCCTGCGCCATGATCCCCTGGAAGATCCGGCTCGCGCCGCGGGCGGCAGTCGGCAAGGGTGGCGCCGGCGGATGCGTGGCCAGGTTCGCGGGCTGCAGGCTGTCGGGTAACCGGAAGCCCGCCCGCAGCGCGCGCAGGCTGGGCGCCTGGGCCGGAGCATCGAGCGTGACCACCAGCGCCCCGTAGCCGGCCGCCTCGGCGCGCCGCACCAGTTCCAGCGTGTCCTCGCGGCGAGGCTGGAGGTACAGCTGGAACCAGCGCTCCGGGCCGGCCTCGGTGGCGATGGCCTCCAGGCTGCACGAGGACAGCGTGCTCGCGACGATGCAGGTGTCCGTAGCGGCGGCGCCCTGAGCCGTCGCGCGCTCGGCCTGCGGGTGTGCGAGCGCCTGGAACGCCACTGGCGCCAGCAGGACCGGGTGGGCGAGCTCGCGGCCGAGAAGCGTCAGCCGCGTGTGGCCGGCGCGCGCGTCGCGCAGCACGCGCGGCTGGATGCCGAGCTCGTCGAAGGCGCGCGAGTTCGCCTCGATCGTCCGTTCGCGGCCGCTGCCGCCTGCGACATAGGCGTGAACCGGTGCGTCGAGGAACCGCGAGGCCAGCGCCTCGTAGTCCTGGGCGCAGTGGATCCCCTCGGGCACGCGCAGGGCCTGCCCTGGGGCCGCCGCATGCGCGCCTTTCGCGGCCGCGCGTGCGCCTTCGGCTATCCCGTCAGAAGTCATAGTTGAGCGTGAGCTGGGCATTGCGCGCGTCGCCCTTGTACAGGAAGGCTCCCGAGCGATAGCCGGCCAGGTAGTAGTCGCGGTCGGTCACGTTGCCCACGTTGAGCCGAAGGTCCATGTTCCGGTTCACCCGGTAGCTGGCGAACAGGTTGAAGACTGTGTACGAGGGAATCGGCTGGCTGTACTCGCCACTGGCGGTGTAGCCTGGCGCCGAATCCGGCTGGCCGGCGAACTTCTCGCTCTCGTACTTCGCGCCGACGCCGAAGGCGAACTTGCCCGTGGCCTGGTACCGGAGCTGTGCGTAGGCGCTCTGATCCGCGAAGTTGCTCAGCGTCTTGCCGATGTTGGCCGCCACGTTGGACTCCAGCACCTCGGCCCGCATCAGCGCGAGGCCGCCCTGGGCGGTGAGCCGGTCGGTCAGTTTGCCGACCAGCCCGAACTCGATGCCCCGCACCCGGTTCTTGCCGGTGTTCAGCGCGCCTACCGAGGAGTAGCCGGTGCTGTTGGGCGCCTGCTCCATCACGTCGTGCTTGGTGATCTGGAAGAGGGCCGCGGTCGCGAGCAGCTTGCCGCCCGCCAGGTTCCACTTGGTTCCCAGCTCGATGCTGCGGGTGGTCTCCGGCTTGCTCGACGCGATGCCCACGTTGTTGGCGGAGTCGATGCAGATGCCGCCGTAGCCGCAGCTCGTGCCCACGTCGGACTCGCCGCCGTTGACGTCGCTGGCGGTCGCGTAGCTGAAATACAAGTTGGCATCGGGCCGGAACTGCCAGGTCGCGCCCGCGTGACCGTTGAGCAGCGTGTCCGAGTACTGGAAGTTCGTCGTCTGCAGCGACGCGTCCTGCGCCGTGGTGTCGAAGTCGAAGCGGTCGTAGCGAAGGCCGCCGAAGGCGGTCCAGGTGTCGCTCAGCTTCACCGTGTCCATCGCCGACAGGGAGACCGTCTTCACGTTCCAGTCGAGATCCCAGCGATCCTTCGTGATCTGGCGATTCATGATCGTGTTCAGTCCGTTCACCGGGGCGCCGCTGGCGTCGGTGATGCACCAGCCGGGCGAGGTGCCCCCGCGCCCCGGGACGATGCAGTTCTCGCCGGAGTTGTTCACGTCGTAGGTGCCGTTGACCACCCTGTGGTCGGTGTACTCGAGACCGAAGATGAATTCGTGCTTCTTGCCCGCGATGGTCTTGTTGACGAACAGATTGGTCTGGTTCGCCACGTAGTCGACGTCCTGCCAGCCCTGGTGCGTGCTCAGCGAGGCCGTGTCGTAGACGCCGCCCGGGTTGCTCGGATCGGTGGTGACGCCGCGCGCCCCGGTGGCCACGTAGCCGTTGGCCGACTTGCCGACCCGGGTCAGGTTGGTGATCCTCACGTCCGGCGAGATCTGGTAGCGGATCCGCCCGGTCAGCGTGTCCACGTCGGAGTTCAGGAAATCCGGCTGCTGCGCGTAGACCGGCACGTTCGTGGCCGGTCGCCGGTTCGGCAGGGTACCCACCAGATAGCCGCCCAGGTCCGGGTTGTCGCGGGCACGCATGCCGTAGTAATCGAGAACCACTTGCAGCCGGTCGGTGGGCAGGAAGAGCCCGGATACCGCGATGCCCTTGCGCTCGCGGTCGGCAGGCGCCCGGTCGGGCACGTTCTCGTAGCCGTAGAGCAGGTTCGCGCGGATCGCCGCGCGGTCGTTCAGGACCTTGTTCGCGTCGAGCGTCGTGCGCGTGTATCGGTCGGTGCCGAGGCCGGTCGAGAACTTGGCGTAGTCGAAGTCGGTCGTCGCCTGCTTGGTCACCGAGTTGATCGCGCCGCCCGAGGTGCCGCGGCCGGCGAAACTCGAACTGGGTCCCTTGGTGATCTCGACCTGCTCGGTGGCGAAGCTCTCGCGGATCGTCATGCCCGGGTCGCGCAGGCCGTCCACGAAGACGTCGCTGCGGGCCTCCTGGCCGCGGATGATGTAGCGGTCGCCGAAGGCGTTCCCGTTCTCGCCGGTGCCCAGCGTGATGCCGGGCTGCGCGTCGACGATGTCGCGCAGGTCGGTGTAGCCGGAGTCCTCGATCTGCGGCTTGGTCAGCACGGTGATGTTGCTCGGCGTCTCCGCGATCGGGCGCCTGTGGCGCTCGTCGCCCGAGGTCCGGGCCTTGTAGGGCACGCCGGGTTCGGCATTCGGATTGGGCTCGATCGGCGCGGCCTCCACGGTGACCGGGGCGAGATTCGAAGGCCGAGGGGCGGCCTCTTCGGCCGCCAGCGCCTGAAGCGGAGCCAGCATCGCGGCGGAGAGACCGAGGGCCGCGCCGGTCCGCAGGAGGGGGCTCGGGGAGGCGTCGGTGGCGGCCGGGCCGCCGCATTGCGTGGTGCGTGCGCTGGCGGGAGGCAGCATTCTGAAGCTCAGAGGCAGGCAGAGGGGACGGCGGGGAGGCGGAGCGGGCGGCATGTCGGTCATGGGTGAGCGGGAAGTTCTCGGGAAGGCTCGGAGTGTAAACACGAACGATTCGCATTCGCAACCAAAGCACGCCCGAGGCCGAAGCGCGTCGTTCCGGAATCGCGACGCTTCCCGTCTATAGTTCGCGGCGAGAGACGATCCGAGACTCGACACCGATGACAACCAAATCCCGCGCCGATCGCGCATCCGCGACAGCGCTCCCGGAATCCGAGCTGGCCTTGTTCCGCCGCCAGCAGGCCTTCGCGCCCAGCCTCCGGTCCACCACCGCGCGCGAGCGCATCGACAAGCTCGAACGGCTTGGCGCGGCGCTGCGGGCCCGGCAGCGCGAGATCGAGCGCGCGGCGGCCGAGGACTTCGGCAAGCCGCCCGAGGAGGTGGCGCTGAGCGAGCTGTTCCCGGTGCTGCACGAGATCGCTCACGCGAAGCGCCACCTGAAGAAGTGGATGAAGCCCCGGCGGGTGCCGCCCACCATGGCCATGTTCGGCACGCGCGCCGAGGTCCGCTACGTGCCGCGGGGCGTCTGCCTGATCGTGTCGCCGTGGAACTACCCGTTCAACCTGAGCTTCGGGCCGCTGGTCTCGGCCATCGCGGCCGGCAATACGGCCATCCTCAAGCCCTCCGAGCTCACGCCGAGCTGCTCGCGGCTGATCGCCGCGATCGTGGCGGACACCTTCGCGCCCGACGAGGTCGCGGTCGTCGAGGGCAATGCCGAGGTCGCTTCCCGCCTGCTCGCGCTGCCCTTCAACCACATCTTCTTCACCGGCAGCACGACGGTCGGGCGCATCGTGATGAAGGCCGCGGCCGAGCACTTGAGCTCGGTCACCCTCGAGCTGGGCGGCAAGTCGCCCTTCATCGTCGACGCGAGCGCGGACCTGGATCGGACGGTGCGCAACCTGGTGGGCACCAAGTTCGCGAACAAGGGCCAGACCTGCGTGGCGCCGGACCTGGTCTACGTCCACGAGAGCGTCCGCGAGGATTTCCTCGCGCGGCTGAAGGCGCGCATCGCGCATGTCTACGGGGCCGACGCGCAGGCGCAGCGCGCCAGCCCGGACTACGCCCGGGTGGTCAACACCCGGCACTTCGAGCGCGTCAAGGGCCTGCTCGACGACGCCCTGGCCCGCGGCGCCAGGCTGGTGGCCGGCGGCGACACCGATGCGGCCAGCCGCTTCATCGCACCCACGGTGCTGACCGACCTGGCGCCGGGCAGCCGGATCCTCGAGGAGGAGATCTTCGGGCCGCTGCTGCCGGTGATCGGCTACCGAAACCTCGACGCGGTGATCCGCGAGATCGACGCGCGCCCGACGCCGCTCGCTCTCTACGTGTTCGGCCGCGACCGCAAGCGGATCGAGAAGGTGCTGGCGGGAACCGTCTCGGGCGGCAGCTGCGTGAACCACAGCGTGGTCCACTTCCTGCACGGCAACCTGCCTTTCGGCGGCCTGAATGCCAGCGGGATCGGCAACGCGCACGGCGTCCACGGCTTCCGGGCCTTCTCGCACGAGCGCGCGGTGCTGGTCGATCGCTTCAGCATCGCGCACCTGCTGTTCCCGCCGTACACCCCCCGGGTCAAGGCCTTGATCCGGATGACCGCCCGTTACTTCACCTGAGCCGGAAATGCCGATCGCCCGCAGCGACCTCACTGTGCAGGAATTCGACTACCTGATCGTGGGCGGCGGATCGGCCGGCTGCGTGCTCGCCGCCCGGCTGTCCGAAGATGCCGACGCCAGCGTCTGCCTGCTGGAGGCGGGCAAGCCGGACACCAGCCTGTTCGTGCGGGTGCCCGCGGGGACCGCGGCCATGCTCCCGACCCGCCACAACAACTGGGCCTTCGAGACCGAGCCGCAGCCAGGACTGAACGGACGGCGGGGCTACCAGCCGCGCGGACGCACGCTGGGCGGCAGCAGCGCGATCAACGCGATGATCTACACGCGCGGCCATCCGTCCGACTACGACGGCTGGGCAGAGGCGGGCAACCCGGGCTGGAGCTGGAGCGAGGTGCTGCCGTGGTTTCGCCGCTCCGAGGACAATTCGCGCGGCGCGGACGCCTGGCACGGGGTGGGCGGCCCGCTGTCGGTGTCGGACCTTCGCTCGCCGAACCCGATCTGCGAGGACTTCCTGAGGGCCGCCGAGCAGGCCGGCTTCGCGCGCAACCCGGACTTCAACGGCGCGGAGCAGGAGGGCGTCGGCCTGTACCAGGTGACCCAGCGAAACGGCGAGCGCTGGAGCGCGGCGCGTGCCTTCCTGGCGCCGGCGCGCGAGCGTCCGAACCTGACCGTGCTCACCCGGGCCCGCGCGACGCGCATCCTGTTCGAGGGGCGGCGCGCGGTCGGCGTCGAGTATCGGCAAGGTCAGGCCACGATGGTCCTGCGCGCGCGCCGCGAGGTGCTGCTCGCTTCCGGCGCGCTGCAGTCGCCGCAACTGCTGATGCTGTCCGGGGTGGGGCCCCGCGAGGAGCTGCGCCACCACGGCATCCCGGTCCTGCACGAGCGGCCGGGCGTGGGCCGCGACCTGCACGACCACCTCGACTACGTGAGCTGCTACCGCTCGGCGCGCCGCGAGCTGTTCGGCTTCTCGGTGCGCGGCGCCGCCCGGACGCTGGGCGCCATGCTCGAGTTCCGCCGGCAGCGCACCGGGATGATGACCACCAACTTCGCCGAGGCGGGCGGCTTCCTGAAGACCGATCCGGGGCTGGCCGCGCCGGACGTGCAGCTTCACTTCGTGGTCGGCATCGTCGACGACCACAGCCGCAAGCTTCACTGGGGGCACGGTTACAGCTGCCACGTCTGCATCCTGCGACCGAAGAGCCGCGGGCGCGTGGGCCTGCGCAGCGCGGACCCGATGGCGGCGCCGCTGGTGGACCCGAATTTCCTCGGCGACTCCGACGATCTGGAGGTCCTGGTTCGCGGCTACAAGGCGCTGCGCGAGATCATGCAGGCCGATGCGCTGGCGCCCTGGCGCGGCGCCGACATCTATGGCGCCTCGCTCACGACCGATGACCGGATCCGCGAAGCGATCCGCCAGCGGGCCGACACCGTCTACCACCCGGTCGGCAGCTGCCGGATGGGCCCGGACGAAGGCGCGGTCGTCGACACCCGGCTGAGGGTCCACGGCCTGGAAGGCCTGCGGGTGGTCGACGCCTCGATCATGCCGGCGGTGGTGGGCGGAAACACCAACGCGCCGACGATCATGATCGCGGAACGGGCGGCTGCGATGATCGCCGAGGACGCGCGGACCTGAGCCTCGCCGGCGCGGGGCTATCATGTGGGCCCGCGGCAATGGAAATCGGCCGCGGCAATCGACCTGCGATCCTCGGCGTCATCCACGTCCCCAGAGATGCTCTCCTTCCTGCCCCCGGTCCTGCGCGGCGTGGTCGCCGCGACGCTGCTCGCGCTGAACACGCTGCTGTGGTGCGGCCTGCTGTTCCTGCTGGCCCTGGTCAAGCTGCTGCTGCCCTTTGCGGCGGTGCGCCGGGTCATCGACCCGATGCTCAACGGCGTCGCCGCGAACTGGATCTCGGGCAACAGCGCCTGGATGCGGCTCACTCAGAAATCGGCCTGGGACGTGGCCGGCGTCGAGGGCCTGGACTACCGGGGCTGGTACATGGTCAGCGCCAATCACCAGAGCTGGGTCGACATCTTCGTGCTGCAGCACTTGCTGAACCGGCGCATTCCGCTGCTCAAGTTCTTCCTCAAGCAGCAGCTGATCTGGGTGCCAGTCATGGGCCTGGCCTGGTGGGCGCTCGACTTCCCGTTCATGCGCCGCCATTCGGACGCCTACCTGAAGAAGCACCCCGAGAAGCGGTTCGAGGACCTGGAAACCTCGCGGCGCGCCTGCGAGAAGTTCGCACTGGTGCCCACCAGCGTGATGAACTTCCCCGAAGGCACGCGCTTCACCGCGCAGAAGCACGCCGACCAGCGCTCGCCCTATCGGCACCTGCTCAAGCCGAAGGCCGGGGCGATGGCGCTCGCCCTCAGCGTGCTGGGCGCGAAGTTCCGCTCCTTCGTCGACGTCACGATCGTGTACCCGGAAGGCGTTCCGACCTTCTGGGACTTCCTGTGCGGGCGGATGGAGAAGGTCGTCGTGCGGGTTCGCCTGCTGGAGGTGCCCGCCGACATGCTGGCGGGCGACTACGCGACCGATCCGCGCTTTCGCAAGGCGATCCAGCGCTGGCAGCAGGAACGCTGGCGCGAGAAGGACGGGCAGATCGAGGCGCTGCTCGTTGCCGAAGGCAAGATCGCTCCCGCGCCCGAAGTCAGCCCGCCAGCCGACGACCCCACAGCATCTTGAGCAGGTCCAGCGCGATCGCCAGCGCGATCGCCGCGCCGGTGCCGATCGCCAGGTCGCGCCAGTGGAAGCTTCCGAACCGGAACACCTGCTGCGCGGGCGGCCAGGCGAGGGCGAGCGCGGTGAGCCCGCCGGCGGCCACCAGCACCCAGACCAGCGCGCGATTGGGTCGCAGCAACAACCCCACCGGGTCCACCCGATAGGATCGGTTCACCAGGATCAGCGCCAGGTTCACCAGGATCAGGGTCACGAAGCCGATCGCCCGGATGTCCCCCTCGGGCAGGCCGGCCCGGGCCGCGCCCAGGTAGGCGGCGGCGACCACGGCGAAGGCGAGCAGGCCCTGGAGCAGCGCCCAGCCCAGCACCTGCGCGGACAGGATGCGGCTTTCGGGGTCGCGCGGTGGCCGGCCCATCACGTCGGACTCCTCCTTCTCCGCCTCGAACACGATCGAGCAGACCGGGTCGATCACCATCTCCAGGAAGGCGATGTGGATGGGCCAGAACACGATCGGCAGGCCGGTCAGCAGCGGCAGCAGGGCCATGCCGGCGATCGGCACGTGGATCGCCAGGATGTAGGTCATCGCCTTGCGCAGGTTGTCGTAGATGCGCCGGCCCAGCCGCACGGTGCGGACGATCGAGCCGAAGTCGTCGTCGAGCAGCACGATGGCCGAGGCCTCGCGGGCGACGTCGGTGCCGCGGCCGCCCATCGCGATCCCGATGTCGGCGGCCTTGAGCGCCGGCGCGTCGTTCACGCCGTCGCCGGTCATCGCCACCACCTCGCCCGAGCTGCGAAGCGCCTGGACCAGTTGCAGCTTCTGCTCCGGCATGATCCGGGCGAAGACCGACACCCCCGCGATCGCGCCGGCCAGCGCCGCGTCGCCGAGGCGGGCCATTTCGGTTCCGGTCATCACGCTGCCCGAGTCGATGCCCGCCTTCCCGGCGATCGCCCGGGCGGTCTGCGGATAGTCGCCGGTGATCATCACCACCCGGATGCCCGCGCTGCGGCACTCGGCCACGGCCTCGGGCACGCTGTCGCGCACGGGATCCTCGAGCCCGACCAGGCCGGCGTACTGGAAATCGAGCCCGGTCAGGTCCGCGGGCATGGGATCGGCCGAGGCCCCGCTTCCGGACCGGACCCCGGCCGGCATCGCAGCGGGCCTGGCCTCCGCCACGCCGAGCACGCGCAGGCCCGCCCGGGCCAGCCGGTCGACGTCGGCCTGCAGCGTCCCGCGCCGCGCGGCGTCGAAACGGCACAGCTCGGCGATCGCCTCCGGCGCCCCCTTGGCGGCCACGACGAGCGTGCCGCCGGACTGTTCCCAGGCCTGGCCGACCGCCAGCAGCGCCGGGCGCAGCGGCCACACGTGGCGAAGCGCGTCGGGGTCGGGAAGCTCGCCGCCCCACTGTTGGTGCAGCGCGTGAAAGGCTTTTTCCATCGGATCGTGCGGCTCGGGCGCGCAGGCCAGCGCGCCCAGGCCGAGCAGGCGCCGCGCGCCAGCCGGCGCAGCCGGCGAATCGCCGTCGATCCACAGCGATTCGCCACCGGCCGGCTGCAGCGCGGCGATCGCCATCCGGTTCTCGGTCAGCGTACCGGTCTTGTCGGTGCACAGCACGGTGGCCGCGCCCAGGGTCTCGATCGCGGCGGCCCGGCGGGTCAGCACCCGCGCGCGGGACAGCCTCCAGGCGCCCATCACCATGAACACGGTGAGCACCAGCGGAAACTCCTCGGGCAGCATCGACATGCCCAGGGCGATGCCGGCCAGCACCGCGTCCAGCCAGGACCCTCGCAACAGGCCGAAGAGCAGCACCGCCACCAGGCAGCAGGCGAGCCCGACCAGGGCCACGGTGCGGACGATCGCGCGGGTCTCGCGGGTCAGCCGAGGCGTGGCGGTCTCGATGCCGCCGAGCGCCTGGCCGATGCGGCCGATCCGGCTCGCAGCGCCGGTGGCGTTCACCTCGGCGATGCCCTGGCCGCGCACGACCAGGGTGCCCGCGAACACGGCGGGCAGGTCGTCGCCGCCGGGGGGCAGGGCGGCCAGCTCCACGCGGTCGTCGGCGGCGGAAAGGGAACGCTTGCGAACCGGCACCGACTCGCCGGTCAGCAGGGACTCGTCGAGCTGGAGGTCCTCGCTGCGGCGCAGGATCGCGTCGGCAGCCACACGGTCGCCTTCGGCCAGCACGATCAGGTCGCCGCGGACCACGTCGCGGCCGGGGATCCTGCGCCGCTCGCCGTTCCGGATGACCAGCGCGCGCGGGCTGGTCAGGTCGCGCAGGGCTTCCAGCACGCGCTCGCTGCGATGCTCCTGCACGATCGCGATGCCCACCGACAGCGAGGCAAAGGCCAGCAGCATCATGGCTTCGGCCAGGTCGCCGAGCACGAAGTAGATCGCTCCCGCGGCCAGCAGCAGGCCGAACATCGGTTCGCGGATCACGTCGAGGGTCACGCGCCGCAGCGTGCGGGTGCCGGGGCGGGGCAGCTCGTTGGGCCCGTCCAGGGCCAGGCGCCGGTCCGCCTCGGCAGCGTCGAGCCCGGCGTCGCCCGTGGAACGCCCGGTGCCCGAAGCGGGGGAACCGGCTTCGGCGCTGGCACGAGATCCTGACGGCTTCGGCACTCGACGATCGGGCAGTAATCGATGACGGACGAAACGATACAGGCTAGGCAGGAAGACGAGCCTCTGCCCGGCCGAGGCGCGCTCGCAGGCCTGGCGGGCTGTCGCTGGCCGCCGCGATGATGCGCGCCAGCCTGGCGATGACCCTGATCGCCGTCGCCCTGGTCACGCCGGTGGCTTGGCCGGTGCTGCCGCTGCTTCGGTCCTGAAATCGGCCGGGGACACGATCTCGATCAGCTCCAGGTCCGGCGAGTGCGCGATCTCGCGGTGCCGGATGCCGGGCGGCTGGTGCACGCAGGAGCCGGCCTCGAGCAGCACCTCGCCGACCCCTTCGTACTCGAAGCGCACCCAGCCCTTCAGCACGTAGACCAGTTGCAGGTCGACTTCGTGCCGGTGCCACTCGCCGGTGGCGTGGGTGCCTTCGCGGGCGCGGATCACGTGCATGACGGCCTTGCCGTCGGTGGCGGTCCGGATGCCCAGGTCGCGGTACTCGAAGTACTGCCTCAGGCCGTCGGTTTCGAAGCGGCCGTCGCGGGCGTGCTGGACGCTGAATCTCATCGAGAGGTCTCCCATGTCGGTTTTCCGCATGCCGGCCGGGCCGCGCGAAATTGTCGTTCGCGAGACCTTTCGCGGCGGCGGGTTCTGGGGCTAAACTGCCCCGAGAAAAATCGCCGGGCCGTCCTGGAGCCTCCGTGGCGGCCCGGTCAAACCCAGAGGAGACATGATGCACCGCAGATCCTTCATCGGCGCAGCGTCCGCGACCGCCGCGGCGTCCGCATTCGGCACTTTCGGAATCATCGGCCGGGCGAGCGCCCAGACGCTGACGCTCAACGGCGCCTCCCAGTTCGACGACAGCCATCCCTACACGATGGCCATGCAGCGCTTCGCCGAGCTGGTCCAGAAGTACTACGGCAAGCCGATCAACTTCGTCATCCACAAGAACAGCGCGCTGGGCCTGGAGAAGCAGTACGTCGAGTACATGGCGCAGGGCAGGGCGGTCGACTTCGCGGTGGCCTCGCCGGCCCACATGTCCACGTTCTCCCGCTCGGCGCCCTTCATCGACGCCCCCTTCCTGTTCCGCGACCTCGCGCACTGGAACAAGGTGCTCGACCAGGACCTGTTCAAGCCGATCGCCGACGACATCGCGGCCAAGGCCGGCGTCATGCTGATCGGCTATGGCGGCGGCGGCGTTCGCAACATTTTCGCGACGAAGCCGGTCACGAATCTCGCCGAGATGAAGGGGCTCAAGGTGCGGGTGCAGGGCGCGCCCATCTGGAGCAAGACCTTCGCGGCGACGGGCATGGCGCCCACGGTCATCGCGTACAACGAGGTCTACAACGCGATACAGAACGGCGTCATCGAGGCCGGCGAGAACGAGGCGGCCGGTGTCGAGCAGATGAAGTTCTACGAGGTGGCGCCGCAGTTGAACATGACCCAGCACGCGATCACGATCCGGCCGCTGTGCTTCTCGGCCAAGACCTTCAAGGGCCTGCCCAAGGACCTTCAGGACGCCGTTGTCCGGGCCGGCAAGGAGGCCGCCACCTACGGCCGCGAGGTCGAGTCGGGCGGCGACGGCAAGCGGCTCGAGACCCTCGAGGCGGCCGGCAAGCTCAAGCGGATCGCCTTCAACGACCGGGATGCCATGAAGAAGCTGGTCGACCCGGTGATGGCCGCCTACGCCAGGGAAATCGGCGCCGAGGGCATCCTCGCGAAGATCAACGCCATCTGACGGCGCCTCTCGATGTCTCCTGACCAGGCCCGCGCTCCGCGCGGCGCCTGGCGGCGCTTCACGGCCGCCTGGCACCGCTTGCTCTCGTTCCTGCTCGTGATCTCGGTGGCGATCCTGGTCGTCCCGGTCAGCCTGCAGATCTTCTCGCGCTACACCTCGCTGATCCCGTCCTACATCTGGACGGAGGAGATGGCGCGCTTCCTGTTCGTCTGGCTGATCATGATCGGCTCGATGGTCGGGATGCGCGAGGGCACGCACTTCATCGTCGACATGTGGCCGCGGCTCTCCCCGCGCGCCGATGCGGTCCTGCAGCTCGTCTCGGGCATCGCGGTGCTGGTGTTCGCAGTGGTCTTCGTGATTGCCGGCTGGGAGTTCACCGAGTTCGCGTTCAACCGGATCTCGGAGCTGGCCGAGTTGCCGCTGTGGATGATCCATATCGCCTGGCCGCTCCTCGGGCTGAGCTGGCTCGCGTTCCACGGCGAGCGGATGGTCGACCTCTGGCGCGTCGCCACCGGCCGGGAAGGGGGCGCGCGCGCATGAGCAGCCTCATCTTCTCGCCCGGAGGGGCCTCGGCCGTCCTGTTCGGCATCTTCTTCGTGCTGCTGTTCCTGCGCGTGCCGGTGGCGGTCGCGCTCGGCCTGGCCTGCCTGCCGATGCTCGTCATCGAGCCGCACCTGTCGCTCATGGTCCTCGCCCAGGAGACCTTCAACGCCTACAACTCGTTCATCCTGCTGGCGGTGCCCTTCTTCTTGCTCACCGCCAACCTGATGAACACCGGCGGGATCACCGACCGGCTGGTCCGCCTGTCGCGCGCGCTGGTCGGGCAGTTGCCGGGAAGCCTCGCGCAGATCAACATCGTCCTGTCGATCTTCTTCGCGGGCATTTCCGGTTCGGCCACGGCCGACGCGGCCAGCCAGGGCAAGCTGTTCATCGAGGCCCAGGTCAAGGAGGGCTACGACACCAGTTTCTCGGTGGCGATCACCGCGGTGTCGGCGGTCATGGCGGTCATCATCCCGCCGTCGATCCTGATGATCGTCTGGGGCGGGGTGCTCACCACGTCGATCGGCGCGCTCTTCCTGGCGGGCATCATTCCGGGCCTGCTGATGGGCCTGGTCCAGATGGCCACCGTTCACGTCTACGCGAAGCGGCGTGGCTACCCGACCTACGAGGCCTCGTCCGCGGGGGAGATCGTGCGGGCCCTGTACGTGGCGGTGCCCGCGCTGCTGACGCCGGTGATCATCATCGGCGGCAAGATCTTCGGCTGGTTCACCGCCACCGAGTCCGCGTGCATCGCGGTGCTCTATGCCGCGATCCTGTCCCTCGTCGCGTATCGCGAGATGAGCCTCAAGGGGCTCTACGAGGCGTTGCTCGACACCGGCCGGCTCGCCGGCGCCACCTTGTTCTGTGTGGGCACGGCCAGCGCCTTCGGCTGGCTGATGGCCTTCTACCAGATCCCGCATGCGATCCTGGGCGGCGTGAATGCCTGGGAGATGGGCCCCATCGCCACCGGCTTCTTCGTGGCGGCCGTGTTCCTGGTGGTGGGCTGCTTCCTGGACGCGATTCCGGCGATCATCATCGTCGGGACCATCCTCCAGCCAGTCGCCAGGACGGCGGGCCTGGACCCGGTGCACTTCGCGATGATCGGCATCGTTTCGCTCGCTTTCGGCCTCGTGACGCCGCCCTACGGCCTGTGCCTGATGATCTCCTGTTCGATCGCCGGCGTGCGCCTCGGTGACGTGCTCAAGGACACGATGATCATGCTCATGCCGATGTTCGGCGTACTGATCCTCGTCATCCTCTGGCCGCAGGTCACGCTCTTCGTGCCCAGCCTGATCTCCCCGGAGTTCCTCAGATGACGCTCGACATTCGTCCGCTCGGAAGCTTCGGCGCCGAGCTGCGCGGGGTGGACCTTTCGCAGCCCATGCCGGACACGCTGTTTGCCGCGATCGAGCGGGCCTTCTACGACGCCCACCTGCTGGTCGTGCGCGGCCAGCGGCTCGACGCGCCGGCCTTCCACCGCTGGGCCTCGCGCTTCGGCCGGCCCGAGCCGCACGTGATCGATCAGTTCCATCATCCGGAGATCCCGGACATCCTTCGCCTGTCCAACGTCGTGAAGGATGGCGTCGCCCAGGGGCTGGCCGACGCCGGCACCTACTTCCACACCGACTACTCCTATCTGGCCGAACCCGCCAGGGCGACCACGCTGTACTCGATCGAGGTGCCGGCGGTGGGCGGCGCCACGCTGTTCGCCGACCAGACTGCGGCGTGGGAAGACCTGTCCGTTGCCGCGAAGTCGAGGCTCGAGGGGCTCACGGTGCTGCATCACTACGGCAACCGGGACGATCTCGACGAAGCCTCGCGCACGGTGGCCTCGGTGCTGAGCGACGCGCAGAAGGCGCGGATGCAGTGGGTTCGCCATCCGCTGGTGCTCGAGCACTGGTACACCGGCCGCAAGGCGTTGTACGCGGTGTCGGGCAGCTCCTTCGGCATCGAAGGCATGGGCGAGCCCGAGGGCAGGGCCTTGCTCGACGAGCTCAAGGCACATTCCACGCAGGCCCGCTACCAGTACCGGCTTTCCTACGAGGTGGGCGACGTGGTCATCTGGGACAACGCCGCCTTGCTGCATTCGGCCACGCTGACCGACCCGAGGCATCCGCGCAGCCTCTGGCGGATCACGCTCAAGCCGGCATGAGGCCCGGGGCCTGGCGACCCCGGGCTTGCGT
This sequence comes from Zeimonas arvi, assembly GCF_008039575.1. Taxonomy (GTDB): domain Bacteria; phylum Pseudomonadota; class Gammaproteobacteria; order Burkholderiales; family Burkholderiaceae_E; genus Zeimonas; species Zeimonas arvi. Next base: position 77,226 of record NZ_VDUY01000002.1, read on the forward strand.
CGCGCTCAGCCCGGCACGATCTTCGCGCCGGTGAGCTGCTCCTGCGCCAGCACCAGCGCCGGCACGAACTTCTTGCCCTGGCCCATCGCGCTGGCCATGGCCAGGCTCTGGTGCACCGCCTCGCCGACGATCGAGGGCACGGTCAGCCCTTCGGCCAGGTGGGTGTAGTAGCGCACGTCCTTGCGGGCGTTGTCGAGCTCGAACTTCAGCCCCTCCAGGTCGCCCGACAGGGTCTTGGCCATGGCCTGGAAGATCCCCGAGTTCACCGCGCCGGCGGAAACCACCTCGACGAGCTTCCGGGGATCCACGCCCGCCCGCACGCCGACCGCGAAGGCCTCGGCGGTGGCCGTGCAGATCGCCTGGGCCACGAAGTTGTTCAGCAGCTTGATCACGTGCCCGGCGCCCGGGCCGCCCACGTGGAAGATGTTCTCGCAATAGCCCTCGAGCACGGGCCGGATCGCGGCGAAGGTGGCATCGTCGGCGCCGACCATCGTGTTCAGCCGGCCCTGCTCGGCCTCGACGGGGGTGCGGGCGAGCGGCGCGTCGACCAGGGTGACCCCCTTCGCCGCGCAGGCCTCGCGCAGGCGGGCGGTGGAGTCGGGCTCGCTGGTCGAGGTCTCGATCACGACCAGCCCCTTGCGCGGGGCGCTCAGCACGCCGTCCGGACCGGCGAGCACCTGCTCGACCTGGGGCGAGCCGGTCACGCAGACGATCACGACCTCGCAGGTCTTGCCGAGCTCGGCCGGCGTGGCGGCCTGGGTCGCGCCGGCCTCGAGCAGGTCGGCCACGCGCGCGCGGTTGCGGTGCACCGTCAGGCCGACCTGGAAGCCCTTGGCGAGCAGGCTGCGCGCCATGCCGTGGCCCATGAGGCCCGACGCGCCGATGAATCCGATCTTCTTCATGGTTATCCTCCCTGGAGGGGCGAGGGTGCCCCAAGGGGGCGCAGATGAGCAAGCACACGAGTTCCGGAAGGAAACGCGCGGCAGGAACGCTGCTTGCCGCGCTGCTCCTCGCGACTGCCGGCTGTGCGAGCCGGGGCGGCGAACAAGGCGCAGGCGGCCCCGCGACGATCGTCGACCGGCTGGGCCTGGCCTTCGTCCTGGTGCCGGCGGGGGAGTTCATGATGGGCAGCGAGGAATCGGCCGGCGCGCTGGAGGCCGCGTTCCCGACGATCGGACGCGAGCGGATCGCCGAGCTGCACGACGAGGCGCCCCGCCATCGTGTGCGAATCACCCGCGGCTTCTACCTCGCCCGGCACGAGGTCACCGTAGGCCAGTTCCGGCGCTTCGTCGAAGCTTCGGGCCATGTGCCCGAGTCGATCGCGGACGGGACTGGCGCTTACGGGTTCCGAAGCGACTACGACCCTGCGCGATCGCCGCGCGGTGACGCCTTCGAGGGACGCGATCCGGCCTACTCGTGGCGCAATCCGGGTTTTCCGCAGGGCGACGATCATCCGGTGGTGAACGTCAGCTGGAACGACGCGATGGCGATGGCGCGCTGGCTTGGCGAGATCGAGGGCGTGCCCTATCGGCTTCCGACCGAGGCGGAGTGGGAATACGCGTGCCGTGCCGGCAGCCGCACCCGCTATCACTGGGGCGACGCGCCGGTGCCGCAGACGAGCGCCGCCAACCTGTTCGACCTGGACGCCTCGACGCACTGGCCGCGCTGGCAGGCCCAGGCGCTGCCGGCGCGGGACGGCTTTGTCTTCACCGCGCCGGTCGGGAGCTTCGCCCCGAACGCATGGGGCCTCCACGACATGCACGGCAATGTCTGGGAGTGGGTGGCCGACTGGTACGAGGAAGCCTATTACCGTGTCTCGCCGCTCGAGGACCCAGGAGGTCCGCCGGACGGCCGGCTCAAGGTGCGCCGAGGCGGGTCCTGGCACACCTGGCCTTTCTACGCGCGGGCCTCGTTCCGGAACTGGAACACGCCCGAGACGCGCTACACGCTGGTCGGGTTTCGCCTGCTCAGGGAGACCGGCGCCGTCGCGGCCGCTCACTGACGCCAGACGACCAGCGTGTCCGAGGCCGAGTGTCCGCCCGCGTCGCTGGCCGTGACCACGATCGGATTGGATCCGGTGGCGAGCGTCAACGCGCCGGCGTCCCAGCGCAGCGCCAGGGGGTCGAGGCAGTCGAGTCGGGCTGCCGCGAGGCCGGCCTGTCCGGTGGCGGAATTCAGCCAGGCGATCCGGTAGCCGGGCGCGATGGTGCCGGCGGGACCGGCGCATTGCGAACCCTCGGGTACGAAGGCCCCGCCGGCGACGACCACGGCCGGCGCGGTTGTGTGCCATTCGGCGAGCGAGGTCGGCGACTCGATCCGGATCCACCACGAGGAGGGATCCGAATCGGTCAGCAGGATCGAGATCTCCGCATAGCCGCAGCCGGCAAGCAGCGCGAAGAGCGTCAGCGCAGCTCGGCGCAGCCCTGGGCGCAGGCGCCCGCTCCCGCGCGGGCGCCCGATCGGGCGGGTCCGCTTGCCCGCCATCAGCTCAGTCTCCGCGCGCCAGCCCGGCCAGTCGGCCGCCATCGATCACGAAGGTCTGGCCGGTCGTGTAGCGGCCGGCGGGCGCGGCGAGGAAGACCGCCGCGCCGGCGATCTCGTCGGGCTCGCCGATCCGGCGCAGCGCGGTGTTGGACACGCTCTGCTCGAGGATCTTCGGGTCTTCCCACAGCGCGCGCGCGAAATCGGTCTTGATCAGGCCCGGTGCGATGCAGTTGGCGCGCACGTTCTTCCGGCCCCATTCCACCGCCAGGTTGCGGGCCAGCTGCATGTCGGCGGCCTTGGAGATGCAGTACACGCCGATCACGTCGGAGCCCTGGAATCCGCCGATCGAGGACACGATGATGATCGAGCCGTCGCCGCGCTCGGCCATCTGCGGGGCCACCATGTTGCACAGCCAGAAGTTGCTGCGCACGTTGCTGTTCATGATCCGGTCGTAGGCCTCGTCGGGCATGTCCACCGACGGACCGAAGTAGGGGTTGACCGCGGCGTTGCACACCAGGATGTCGATCCGGCCCCACCTGGCGTTGGTGGCGTCGACCAGGGCTTGCAGTTCTTCCTTGCGGCCGATGTTGCAGGCGACCGCGATGGCCTCGCCGCCGCGCGCCCGGATGCCCTCGACCACGGTCTCGCAGGCCGCGAGCTTGCGGCTCGACACCACCACCTTCGCCCCCTGTTCGGCCATCCGCTCGGCGATCGCCCGCCCGATTCCCCGGCTGGCGCCGGTAATGACTGCGACCTTGCCGGTCAGATCGAATAGCGACATCTGTTCCCCCTCGTTGCTGGACTGGTTTGCACACGCGGAAGGATGACAGCAAACCCGTGCGGCTGCTGGCCGGCGCGGGCGGTCCCGGACCCCGGAGGGCCGGCCCCGGACGGTGGTGGGTCGGCCCCGGGCCCCGACGGGCCGGCCATCGCCCGATGCGGGCGCTTCGTCGGGCGGGACGAGCGGCGGCAGGGCCGAAGGACGACAGTGCTCCCAGTGCGGCGATAGCGCCATGGAGAGTCCACGATGACAGCCTACGCAGGCGATACCCTTCTATACCGGGACCGGGTGTTCCGGCTGGGATCGCGTCCGCTCGAGGCGTGGTTTCGGCTGATCGGCCAACGGCCCGGGTTGCGGCGCGCGAGCGGCCTGTCCGCCGATGCCCCGGACTACGCGGCCACCTGGGAGATCGGCGACGACGGCCTGCTGCGCCTCGTCGGGCTCACCGGCAGCTGGCCGGACACCAATCCGCTGGCGTTGGGGCACTTGTTCCCGTTCGCCGAGGAATCGGTCGTCGCCGGCTGGTACACCGGCATCCTGCGCGGCATTCGCGCAGGATCGGTCGGGACGGCCCTGGCTGCGGTCCAGGAACCCTGCCATCTGGCTTCGTTCCCGCGCCATGGCGTGCCGGGACTGATGCTCGCCGACCTGGCGCTCGAGGTCCGCTGCGGCCGCCTGCTCGATGCGAGCGGCGAGACGCTGGGCCCGGGCCGCCCGGGCGACGAATCGCCGCGCTGGGCCGCCACGCTGGTCTAGCGGCCCCTTGCGCTACGCTTGCCGCGGCGCCATCCGCATCACGCGCCAGGCACAGAAGGTCGCCAGCACCGAGCCGGTCGCGCACAGGGCCATGGCCCAGCCGTAGTGGCCGTGAGCGTCGAACAGCGCGCCGGCCGCCACCGGTCCGAGCAGGGCGCCGAAGGCGGCGCCGGTGTAGAGCAGGCCGATGATCCCCGAAACCGCCCTGAGGCCATAGAGATCGCTGCAGATCGGCGGCAATAGCGAGACGATGCCCCCATACGAAAGGCCGAAGACGAGCGCGAAGACGGCAAAGGCCGGATAGCCGTCGGCGCTCGCCCAGATCAGGAAGGACGCGCCGAGCATGGCTTCGACGATGATCCGGGTCTGCAATCGCCCGAGCCGATCGGCGAACCCGCCGATCCCGAAGCGGCCCAGCAGGCTGCCGATGCCGATCAGCCCGACCAGCGCGACCGCCTCGGTGTCGGCGATGCCTGCGTCGCGCGCCGACGCGGACAGGTGCGCGAATGGCACGAACATCGGGACGCCGGCGGCCAGCGTGCTCGCGTACAGCCATCGGAAGCTCGGGGCGCGCAGGGCCTCGCGCAGCGTCAGCCCCGCCGGCGCCCCGCGACGCGTGGTGGCGTCGGCGGCGAGGCCACTCGCTGCCGACAGGGGCAGGCCGTCGGGCGCCAGTCCGTGACGGGCGGGGTCCCGGTCCAGGAACCAGGCAGCGGCGAAGCCCGCCAGCACGACCCCCAGCGCCAGCCAGCGCATCGCCTCGCGCCAATCGAGGTTGGCGATCAGCCAACTGGCCAGGATCGGCACGACCAGCGTGCCGGCGCCGATGCCCGAGCTGGCAATGCCCGAGGCCAGGCCGCGCCGCCTGGCGAACCAGGGCTGGACCGCGCCCATCGAGGGCGTGTAGACCAGCGCGACGCCGAGGCCGATGCCCAGCCCGTAGGCCAGGTAGATGCTGGCCAGGTCCGTCGCGAAACTGGAGGCCAGCAGGCCGGCCGCCAGGCAGCTCATGCCGGCCAGGCCGGTGGCGCGCGGCCCGAAACGGTCGGCCAGCGCGCCGCCCACCGCGCCCAGCGAGAAGTAGAGCAGCGAGGACAGGCCGAACACCCAGGACACGTCGGCGCGCTGGGCGTCGAACTCGACCGACCAGGGCTGGAAGAAGGCCGCGAAGGAATAGGCGACCCCGAAGATCACCGTCATGGCGGCGAAGGCCGCCCAGACGACGTACCAGCCGCGGAAGAGGGTCGCCCGGCCGACCACGGTCGGACTCAAGGCAGCTGTGCTTCGATCAGGAACGGGCCCTTCTTCCGAAGCGCCGCGGCCAGCAGGTCGTTGAAGCCTTCGGCGGTGTCCGTCGCCGCGGCCTCGACGCCCATTCCCCTGGCCAGCGCGACCCAGTCGAGCTCGGGGTCTTCGACCGCGAGCATCCGCTTCGCGCGCTCGCCGGGGTTCTCCACGCCCACGCCCTTTAGCTCGCCCTGGAGGATCCGGTAGCCACGATTGGCCAGCACCACGGTGACCACGTCGAGCCGCTCGCGCGCCTGGGTCCAGAGAGCCTGCAGCGTGTACATGCCGCTGCCGTCCCCTTCGAGGCTCACTACCTTGCGGTCGGGGCAGGCGATTGCCGCGCCGGTGGCCATGGGCAGGCCCTCGCCGATCGCGCCGCCAGTGAGCTGCAGGTAGTCGTGCGGCGCCGAGCCGTCCGTGTAGCGGAACAGCGCGCGGCCCGAAGACACCGATTCGTCGCACAGGATGGCCTGCTCGGGGAGCATGGCAGCCACCGACTGCATGACCGCTTCGGCGGTCAGCCGCCCGGGCTGGGCGGGCGTCATGCAGATCGCGTCGTTGGCCAGCGGCGCCGCCGCGGTCGCCCCGAGCTCGTCGGCGAGCCAGCGCAGGGCGTGCTCCAGGTCGTCGTCGGGGCCGGCCACGCGGAGGGTCTCGCAGCCGGGCGACGTCATCATCGACGGCTTGCCCGGGTAGGCGAAGAAGGAGGCAGGTGGATTGGCCCCGAGCAGCAGCAGCACGTCGATGTCGGCCAGCGCGGCGAGCGCCTGGTCGACCGGGTAGGGGACCCGCGGCACGACCACGCGGCCCGCGCCCCGCTCGACCCGGGCATTGGACTGTTGCGACAGCAGTCGCACGCCGGTCGCGGCGGCGATCCGCGCGGCCAGGCCCAGGCAGGGCTCGCGCAGCGCGCGGCCGGACATCATCAGCGTGACCCGCTTGCCGGACCGGATCGCGGCCACGGCCTGCGAGATCGCACCCGGATCCGCCTTGCCTCGCGGCGGCGGCTCCCGCGGCGCGGCAGGTCCGTCGGCCTCGTTCCAGGCGGTGTCGGCAGGCAGCGCCAGCGTGGCGACCTTGCCGGCGCCGCTGCGCGCCTGTCGCACTGCCTCGGCCGCGTCGCCGGCCACCGAGCGGGCGTCGCCCGACATCCGGAACCAGTGCGAAACCGGGCGCGCGATGCCTTCGAGGTCGCTGGCCAGTGGCGTTTCGTAGCCGCGATGATGGATCGCGTGCTCGCCGACGATGTTGACCACCGGGCTGCGCGCCTTGCGGGCGTTGTGCAGGTTGGCCAGCCCGTTGGCCAGCCCGGGGCCGAGGTGAAGCAGCGTGGCGGCCGGCCGGTCGGCCATCCGCGCGTAGCCGTCTGCGGCGCCGGTGACCACGCCCTCGAAGAGCCCGAGCACGCAGCGCATGCCGGGCACCGTGTCGAGCGCGGCCACGAAATGCATCTCGGACGTGCCGGGATTGGTGAAGCAGACCTCGACCTTCGAGGCAAGCAGCGTGCGGACCAGCGATTCGGCACCGTTCATTGCGGGTGTCTCCGTCACAGGCCCAGGATGCGGCCGATCTGGGCGATGTAGCGGCTGCCCTCGAATGCATCCGAGATCAGTTCGTCGCCGAGCTTGTGCATCGCATCGCGCAGGCCCGAAAGCCCGCGGTGGACATCGCCGTCCTCGGGCGACTCGGCGCCGAGCGCGGCGCGCAGCTGCTCGACCTCGGCGCGCAGGGCGTCGATCCGCGAGGAGTCGCTGCGGGCCCTGGCGAGGTCGTCTTCGAGCGCGTCGACGAGGCGACCGACCTCGTCGAGGTCGATGTTCTGCGGGGCGGAACCGGGGCGGGGTGTCTCGTTCACGGCGGTATCCCGGCGCGAGCCGGGTGTCGGGTGGGTCTGCGGCCGATTCTAGACCGCGGGGCCCTGCCGGGCGACCCGGGGCCGTGCCGGAATGCGCGAAGGCGTCAGTCGTAGTCCCAGAGCAGGTGCACGTCGAGCAGCAGCCGCGCCCGGCGCTGGAGGGCCTCGATGCGCGCCTCGAGGCTCGCCAGCGCTGCCTGCTTCGCCTGCCTGCGGGCGATCAGGACCTCGCCCAGGCTCGCCTCGCCGAGGCGGTGCGCGGTCTCCAGCCGCTCGGCGACCCCCGCCTGCAGGGCGGCCGCCGCCTCGCTGACCTGCCAGTTCGCGCGGCTCGACTCGACCGCGTGGATCAGCGCGCCGACCTCGGCCTCGAGTCGCCGTTGCGTGGCGGCGGCCCGGCGCGCGAGCGCATCGGCCGTGGCCACGCTGGCGTCCGCCGCGGCCCGCCTGGCTTCGCCGCCGAACGGGATCGACAGGTAGACGCCGACCATGCCGTCGGCGCCGCTGCGCTCGCGCGCCATCCGCAGGCCGACGCTCGGATCCGGCCTGCGATCAGCCAGGGCGCGCCGGCTCTCGGCCAGACCGCGTGCCGCCGCGGCGCGCGCCAGCAACAGGCCGTGGTCCCTCTCGATCGCTGCGCGGCCCAGCGCCGACAGGTCGGACGACAGCGTCTCCGGGCGCGGTGCCGGCCCGGGCATCGATCCGGGGCCGGCGAGCCTCGGAAATCGGTGCTCGAGCATGATCCGCGCCTGTTCGGCGCGCGCGAGCCCCTGGCTCGCGGCCGCCTGCGCCTCGGCGGCGGCTGCTCGGGCCCGGCTCAGGTCGAGCGCCGATGCGTCGCCCAGACTGTTGCGTCGCTCGACGACCGATGCTTCGCGCGTCGCCAGCTCGGACTGGTCGCGCAGCATCGTCGCCACCGTCCTGGCGCGCAGCCAGTCGTACCAGAGCGAGAGCAGCTCGCGGGCGGTTTCGTGCCGCGCATCGGCCAGCGCCACGTCGGCTTCCTCGACGCGGATGTCGCCGAGTTGCCGGTCCAGGTTCGCCTTGGTCGGCGAGCGCAGGGGGCGCTCCAGCGCAAGCTCCCAGTCGCTCGTGCGTTCGGAGTCGCCGCCCTGGGTCGCGCGCCGCCGCAGGTAATCCACCCGCGCCACCCATTCCTGGGGCCCGGCGACGAGCTGCCGACGGGTGGCGAGCCCCGCGTCGCGCATCGCGGCGGCGGCCTGAACGTCGGGCGCCTCGATGATCGCCTCGCGAACGAGCTCCGCGGGCGGAAGTTCCGAAGGATAGGGGGGCGCGCCCTCAGCATGGGCGAGCAGCGGCAGGGCGAGCGCAAGCGCGCTGATCAGGACAGGCAGTCTCATTGGAGGCTTCCGAAGTCGAGGATCGGCATCGTCCAGAAATGGATCGGGGCAGCGGGCATGGCTTGCCGGATCGCATCGAGCAGCGTGGACAGGGCGGCAGACGCGAGCGCAATCTCGATGCGGACCCGCTTCCCGCGGCCGCGGACGTTCTCGTCGGCCCCGACCAGCGGGACGCGCGTGCCGTGGCCGTCGGCAGGGCTGCTGGTGAAACCACCCGCGAGTTCCGGCATGGCCAGCAGGAGATCGACCAGCGGCTCCTCGAGCGCCGCCGGCGCGACGAGCGTGAGCACGATGTCGGTGCGGCCTTGCGTCATCGCGGTGCTCCCTCGAGGGCGGCCGGGGTGCGATCGAGCCCGAACCGACGAAAGAGAATCGGCAGCAACAAGAGGGTCAACAGGGTCGAGCTGACAAGCCCGCCGATCACGACGACGGCAAGCGGCCGCTGGATCTCCGAGCCGGGCCCGCTGGCGAACAGCAGCGGCACCAGGCCGAAGGCCGCGATCGACGCAGTCATCATCACCGGGCGAAGCCTGCGTCGAGCGCCTTCGACGACCGCCTCGGTGGCTGTCATCCCCTTGTCGATCAGCTGATTGAACTGCGTGACGAGCACGACGCCGTTGAGCACCGCGATGCCGAGCAGGGCGATGAAGCCGACCGAGGCCGGCACCGACAGGTACTCGCCCGACAGCAGCAGCGCGAAGATGCCTCCGACCAGCGCGAAGGGCACGTTCGCCAGGACCAGTGCCGCCTGCCGGACCGATCCGAAGGTCGAGAACAGCAGCAGGAAGATCAGGAGCAGGGCGACCGGCACGACGACCGCCAGCCGGGCCGCGGCGCGCTGCTGGTTCTCGAACTGCCCGCTCCACTCCAGGCGGTAGCCTGCGGGCAGCGGGACGTCCGTGGCCACCCGGGCCCGCGCTTCCTCGACGAAGCCGACCAGGTCGCGTCCGCGCACGTTCGCCTGGACCGTAGCGTAGCGCGCGCCGTTCTCGCGGTCGATCTTCACCGGACCGTCGATGCGCTCCAGGTGCGCCACCGCCGACAGCGGCACGGCGCCGCCGCCGTCGAGGCCCAGCCTCAGGTCGGCGAAGCGTGCGGCGCTTGCGCGGAAGTCCTCGTCGGCGCGGATCAGGATCGGGACGCGACGGCCCCCCTCGACCAGCGAGCCCGCTTCCTGGCCCTGGACCACGGTGCGCAGCGACGACTCGATCTCGTCCACGGACAGGCCCAGGCGCCCGGCGGCGAGGCGGTCGATCCGTACGCGCAGGTACTGCATGCCCTCGTTCTTCGCGGTGAACACGTCCTCGGCCCCCGGGATCTCGCCGAGCAGCCTCTCGATCCGGGCGGCCGCGCCGGCGAGCTCGCGCAGGTCGTTGCCGAAGACCTTGACGGCCACGTCGCCGCGCACGCCGGTCAGCATCTCCGACACCCGCATCTCGATCGGCTGGGTGAAGGTCGCCTGCACGCCCGGGAAGGCGGCCGCCACCGCACGCAACTGGTCGGTGAGCCAGGCCTTGTCCGGACGGCGCCATTCGGCGATCGGCGCCAGCACCAGGAAGCTGTCCGTCTGGTTCAGGCCCATGGGATCCAGGCCGAGCTCGTCGGAGCCCGAACGGGCCACGATGCTGCGGACTTCGGGGACCCGCTCGAGGATGGCCCGCTGGATCCGTGTGTCGATCTCGACCGTCTGCGCCAGGCCGATCGAGGGCAGCTTCTCCAGCTGCATGATGATGTCGCCCTCGTCCATGGTCGGCATGAAGCTCTTGCCGACCCGGACGTAGGCGCCGCCGGCCAGCAGCAGCAGGGCCAGCGCCGCCACGAAGACGGCGCGGGAATGGGCCATGGCCCAGGCCAGCGACGGACGATAGATCGCGTCGAGCTTGCGCACCAGCCAGGGCGCGTGGGCCGGTCCGCGCCTGAGCAGCAGCGAAGCGAGGACCGGGATCACGGTCAGGGCGAGCACCAGCGACACCGACAGCGCGTAGACGATCGACAGAGCGACCGGGATGAACAGCTTTCCCTCGAGCCCCTGCAGCGTGAGGAGCGGCAGGAACACGATCACGATGATGCACACGCCCGAAGTGACCGGGACCGCGACCTCGCGCACCGCGCGATAGACGAGGTGAAGGGCCGACACCGGCGCGAGCGCGCCGCCCTCGGCCAGCCGGGTCTCCAGGTTCTCGACGACCACGACCGAAGCGTCCACCAGCAGGCCGATCGCGATCGCCAGGCCGCCCAGGCTCATCAGGTTCGCGGACAGGCCGGTGTAGCGCATCAGCACGAATGTGCCGAGCGCCGCGAGGGGCAGGGTGAGCGCCACCACCAGGGCGGCCCGCAGGTTGCCCAGGAAAGCCACCAGCAACACGAGCACCAGGACGATCGCCTCGAGCAGCGCCCGCGACACGGTGCCGATCGCGCGCTCGACCAGCGTGGACCGGTCGTAGAAGGGCTCGATGCGCGTGCCGGCTGGCAGGTTTGTCGAGATCTCCGCCAGCCGCGCCTTCACGCCGTCGATCACCGCCTGGGCGTTGGCGCCGCGCAAGGCCAGCACGAGGCCCTGCACCGCCTCGCCGGCGCCGTCGCGGGTCACCGCGCCGTTTCGCGTGAGGCTGCCGATGTGCACCTGGGCGACGTCGCCCACCCGGACCGGAACACCGTCGCGCCGATCGATGACGATCTCGGCGAGGTCGTCCAGGCCGACGACCGCGCCCTCGACGCGGACGATGAGCGCCTCCTCGCCGTCGGCGAGCCGGCCGGCGCCATCGTTTCGGCTGTTGCGCTCCACCGCGCTTCGGAGCTGGTCGAGGCCGATGCCGCGCGCCGCGAGAAGCTGCGGATTGGGAACGATCTCGAAGGCCCGGGAGTGCCCGCCGAGGCTGTTGACGTCGGCCACGCCAGGGATCGTGCGCAGCTGCGGGCGGATCACCCATTCGAGCAGGGTTCGCTTCTCCTCGAGGGACAACGGGCCCTCGATCGTGAACATGAACATTTCGCTGAGCGGGGTGGTGATCGGGGCAAGGCCGCCGCTGGCCTGAGGGGGAAGCGCGTCCATCGCGGCCGCCAGGCGCTCGGCCACCTGCTGCCGGGCCCAATAGATTTCGGTGCCGTCCTCGAAGTCCAGGGTGAGGTCCGTGAGGCCGTACTTCGAGACCGCGCGCAGGATGCGCTGCCGCGGGATGCCGAGCAGCTCCTGCTCGATCGGCAGGGTGATCCGGCTCTCGACTTCCTCGGGCGTCATGCCGGGCGCTTTCACGATGACCTTGACCTGGGTCGTCGAGACGTCGGGGAAGGCGTCGATCGGCAGCGCCCGGATCGAGACGACCCCCGCGCCCACCAGCAGGGCGGTCAGGACCAGCATCAGCAGCCGCTGGGTCAGCGCGAATTCGATGATCCGGGACAGCATCGCGATCAGTCCCCCGAGCCAGGCCCGAGCGCGGCCTTCAGCTGGCTCGTGCCACGAGAGACGACCCGGTCGCCGGCGTCGAGGCCGCCCCTGACCACTCGCTCCTGATCCGAGCCGGAGATCAGTTCGACCGGAACCACCACGTACCGGCCGTTGCGCTCGGCGAATACCACGGGCCGCGAGTCGGTGCCGGCGAGCCTGACGAGCGCGCTGCCGGGGATGCGCCAGGCCGGCCGCGTACCTTCGCGCGGCGGGACGGCGATCTCCGCCTCGACTTGCTGGCCCGGATTGAGCGTGGCGAGGCGCGTGTCGAGCTGCGCGCGCACGACGATCGTCTGTCCGACGCCCACGGCGCGCCCGACCGCGATCACCCTGCCTTCCGAGCCGCTCGCGGGGATCCGCACCGCCCGTCCCGCCGCCAGACCGCCGGCGAGCGCGACCGGCACGTCGATCTCGAGCGCCAGCGGCTCCAGTCGCGCCACCTGGAACAGCGTGGTCGCCGGGTCGACCCGCTCGCCGGCGCGCACCTGCTGCGACAGCAGCACGCCGTCGATCGGCGACTTCACCGTCAGTTCGGCGCTGCCTCCGGGGGCGGCGCCGGCCAGTTGCAGCAGGGCGCGGCGCTCGGCGAGCAGCGCCGCGGCCTGCCGGTCGGCGGCGCGGCTGGCCTCGACCCGGGATGCGGGAATCAGACCCTCGGAGAACAGGGCCTGGTCGCGAGCGAACGCTCGTGCCGCGCGATCGCGCTCGGCGCTCGCCTGGACGAGGTCGCGGCGCAAACCGATCAGCTCGGCGCTGGACAAGGTCGCCAGCGGCTGCCCGGCCTTCACGGAGTCGCCCGTGCCGACGAGGATTGCGATGACCCGTGCGCTCACCGGAGCGGCGACGAATCGCAGCTGTGCGTCGGGCACCGTCACGCGGGCCGGCAGGTGACCGAGCCAGCCGGCATCGGCGCTCAGGACCGGCGCGGTCTGGATGCCGGCTGCCGCGAATCGGGCCACCTCCAGCGATGCCGGCGTTGCCGACGATCGGGGAGATGCCGACGAGGTCGACGATGCGGGCGGTTCGGCCGCCCGGGCGAGCCCCGCGTGCGAGAGCGAGCCGGCTGTCGACGCGGCGAGCAGGAGGGCGAGAAGGCGGCAGGAGGGCATGAGGCGTGCGGGCATGAGTTCGAGGCACCGGATCGATGTCGGACTCTATGACCGTGACCCTGAATCCTGGCTGAACGTGGGCCGGATCGACGCCGGGCCGCATTGCGGCGAGAATGCCGGCAGCGGCCCGCTCGCATGCGGGCGAATCGTGGATGCCAGCGACGCTCCAGCGACATGAGCACGGAAAGCTGCCGGGGTGCCCCGGGCAAGATCGTCCCCGCAATCGACCGGAACCTTTGCGAAGGCAAGGCGGCCTGCGTCGCCGTCTGCCCGTTCGGCGTGTTCGAGATCCGCGTGCTTTCGAGCGACGACCGGGCGTCACTCTCGTTGCGCGGGCGGCTGAAGGCCTGGGCGCACGGCGGCAGGCAGGCCTACGTCGTGCGCCCCGACGATTGCCACGCCTGCGGCCGCTGCGCGCCCGCCTGCCCCGAGGGCGCGATCACCCTGGGCAGGGCGACCTGAGGGTCGCGCCCGCGCTCAGGCGAAAACGTGCGCCAGCACCAGCTGCTTGAAGGCGGTGGCCCCGACCTTCCCTGCAGGCAGCAGGTCGCCGCGCGAGCTGATCACCAGCGGACCGTGCGCCGGATCGCCGGTGATCCGCCCATGCGAACCCTTCACGAGCTGCACGTCCTTCAGCGAGATCACGTCCATCAGCGTGCGCAGGCCGAACTTGCGCTTGGCGAGCCGCCAGGCCGTGGCCAGCATCGGCAGGCGCAGCTCGGGATCGACGAACAGCTCCACCGGGTCGTAGCCCGGCTTGCGATGGATGTCGACCGTGCGGGCGAAATCGGGGGCAAGCCGGTCGTCCAGCCAGTAGTAGTAGCTGAACCAGCGATCGGCCCTCGAGATCGCGACGAGCTCGCCCGAGCGCTCGTGATCCAGGCCGGCGGCGCGCTTGCCGGCCTCGTCGAGGACGGTCTCGACGCCATCGAGCCGCTCGACGATCGTGCGCACCTCGGCGATGCGCGAGGGGTCGTTCACGTAGACGTGCGCGACCTGGTGATCGGCGAGCGCGAAGGCGACGCTGGCGCCCGGGTCGAGGATCTCGCGGCCGAACTCCTCCGGGCGGACCTGGATCAGGCCCGCCTCGCGCAGCGCCCGGTTGATGGGAATCGCATCGGTGACCGGTGTGATGCCGTACTCGGACACCACGATCACATCGCGGCCGGTGGCGTCGGCGAAGTCGATCAGCTTGCCGCACTCGGCGTCGAGCTCGCGCAGGTCGGCCTGCACCCGAGAATGGGCCAGGTCGGGCCCGAGGCGCTGCAGGTTGTAGTCGAGGTGGGGCAGGTAGGTCAGGGTCAGGGTGGGATCGCGCGTCTGCATCACGTGCAGCGTGGCATCGGCGATCCAGGCCGTCGACGAGATGTCGGTCATCGGCCCCCAGAACTTGAACAGCGGGAACGGTCCGAGCTTCGCGTCGAGCTCGTCGTGCAGCGCGTAGGGGTGCGCGTAGTGATCGGGGATCTTGCGGCCGTCGGCGGGGTACATGGGACGCGGCGTCGCGCTCCAGTCGGCGCTGGCGTACATGTTGTACCACCAGAACATCTTCGCGCAGGTGAAGGACGGATCGCGGCGCCTGCCCGCTTCCCAGACCTTCTCGCCGGCGACCAGCCGGTTCGACTGCCGCCACAGCCAGATCTCGCTCAGGTCCCGGAAGTACCAGCCGTTGGCGACTATGCCGTGGCCCGAGGGCGGCAGCCCGGTGAGCAGCGTCGACTGGACCGTGCAGGTGACCGCCGGCGCCACCGTGTCCAGTGGCCTTTGCCCGCCGCGATCCGCGAGACGCCTCAGGTTCGGGGTGTGCTCGCCGACCAGGGCCGGAGACAGGCCGACGGCGAGGATGACCAGGCACGGTTTCATCGGATCGGGGCGCTCCGGGGCGAGCCCGGAGGCCGGGCGGGCAGATTGCGAACCGGGCGAGTGTAATACCATTTGCCTGGGCGTCGGACCGTTGGCAATATCCCCCGAAAACGGCCTCGGCAAACGTCCTCCAGGCGGCCGAAACCGATCCGAGAGGGGGAGAAATGAGCGAGCCGGCCCGGAACATTCTTCGCGAATGCCTTCGCGCGCGCCTCGACCAGGAGCGGGATCGCTGGCTCGACGAGCAGCTTCGATCGATCGCCGCCGCCCCCACCGACAAGTTCCTGCACGTCGCGCTCGGCATGGCGCCGCGCCGGCTCGGCAAGGCCGCGCTCGCCGTGGATGCCGAGCCGCGCGCGCGGCTGGCCGCCGAGGTGCCTGGCTGGTCTCTGGAAGGCTGGAGCGTGTCCGACGCGGCGCGCGTGCTGATGCTCGCGGCGCTGCCGCCCGAGGGCTTCGCCGAGCGGTTCAGGGGGCTGTGCCAGACCGCCGACGTGGCCGAGTCGATCGCCCTCTATCGTGGCCTGCCCCTCTACCCGGGCTCCGACGCGCTCGAGCACCAGGTGGGCGAAGGCCTGCGAGGCAACGTCCAGGCGGTGTTCGAGGCGATCGCCCACCGCAATCCCTATCCGAGGCAATGCTTCGACCAGCACCGCTGGAACCACATGGTCCTGAAGGCGCTCTTCATCGGCAGCAGGCTGGGCCCGATCGTGGGCCTCGACGAGCGCGCCAACGAAGAGCTCGCCCGGATCATGATCGACTTCTCGCACGAGAGGAGGGCGGCCGCGCGGCCGGTCCCGTGGGAGATCTGGCGCTGCGTCGGGCCCTTCGCAAGGGGGGCGATGGTCGACGACCTGGCCCGGGCGCTGGACGACGGCGACTGCTTCCGCGAGGCTGCGGCGCTCGGGCTGTCGGCCAGCCCCGACCCGGCCGCGGCGGCCGTGCTCGACCGCGCGCCCGAGCTGCGCGAGGCCATCGCCCGCGGCGAACTCGACTGGAGCGCGCTGGCCGCCCGCTGCGGCTGAGACGCGCAGAACCGCATCATGCACAGAGACCCTGGAGACGACAGATGATGTTCATCGACCCCCATGCGCACATGGTGTCGCGCACGACCGACGACTACGAGGCGATGGCCGCGGCCGGCGTCGTGGCGGTCATCGAGCCGGCCTTCTGGCTCGGCCAGCCGCGTACCAACGTCGGCGCCTACCTCGACTACCTGTCCACGCTGGTCGGCTTCGAGCGCTTCCGCGCCGGCCAGTTCGGCATCCGCCACTACTGCACGATCGGCCTGAACTCGAAGGAGGCGAACAACGAGGCGCTGGCCGAGGGCGTCATGGAGCTGATCCCGCGCTTCGCGCTGAAGGAAGGGGTGGTCGCGATCGGGGAGATCGGCTACGACGAGCAGACCGCGCTCGAGGACAAGTACTTCCGGCTGCAGCTCGACCTGGCGAAGGAGCTCGACCTGCCGGTCATGATCCACACCCCGCATCGCGACAAGAAGCGCGGCACCTCGCGCTCGATGGACGTCTGCATCGAGCACGGCCTGGCGCCTTCGAAGGTGGTGATCGACCACAACAACGAGGAGACGGTCCGCGAGTGCCTGGACCGCGGCTTCTGGGCCGCCTTCTCGATCTATCCGAGCACCAAGATGGGCAATGAGCGGATGGTCGAGATCCTTCGCCAGTACGGCGCCCGCCAGATCATCGTGGACTCGGCCTGCGACTGGGGCATCTCCGAGCCGCTCGGCGTGGCCAAGACCGCCCGGCTCGCGCTGCAGCGCGGCATCCCCGAGGAGCAGGTCAGGCTGGCCTGCTACCAGAACGCGCTCGACGCCTACGGGCAAAGCGGGCAGATGAAGGAAGCGGACTGGCTGAACCCGGTCGACATCGATCAGCGCGCGCTTTACGAGGGCAACTCGATCCTGCGCGGCGGGCGCGAACCGCGTGTCGAGAAGCTCGCCAACCGTCGGTCGATGGACGACCTGATCATCAAGTGAAGGCGCCGGCTGGCCCGGCTTCGCGCCCCCTCCGATTTGCGTTGTTCGACTGAAGTCGGCTGATCTATACTCGATTCACGGGTCGCGCCGGAGAGAAGCGTTTTCGGCGCGTGTCCTGCCGGTGCGGAAGAACCCGTCGCTGGGCTCATCGTTGCGCCGGACCACGAGCGCCGGATCCATTCCGGCGAAACAATGATCAGGAGGAGCAATGAGTCCCATCAAACTGGGGGCCGCGCTGGTCGCCGCGCTTGGCATCGCCTTCGGCAGCGGTGCCGCGGTGGCGGGCCCGAAGATCAAGCTGGAGCCCTTCGTCACCAAAGTCAACACGCCGCTGGCGATGGTCCAGCCGCCGGGTGACAACCGGATGTTCGTCATCGAGCAGTTCGGCCGGGTGCGAGTGATCGAGAACGGCAAGATGCTGCCCACGCCCTTCCTCGACATCCGAAGCAAGATCGTCAAGCAGCACCACGATTTCGACGAGCGCGGGCTTCTCGGCATCGCCTTCCACCCGAAGTTCAGGGAGAACGGCAAGTTCTACGTCGCGTTCAGCACGCACCTGGACTTCCAGCAGGATCTCGGCCAGATGCTCTGGTACGACCACAGCAACGTGGTCGAGGAATACACGGTCTCCAGGAGCGACCCGAACATGGCCGATCCGAGCACGGCCCGCCGGATCAGCTCGATCGCCTGGCCGCAGTTCAACCACAACGGCCACTGGATCGGCTTCGGCCCCGACGGCATGCTTTACATCTCCACCGGCGACGGCGGCTACGCGAACGACTGGGGCATCGGCCACAACGTGACCGACGGCAACGGCCAGGACCTGACCACGCTGCTGGGCAAGATGCTTCGCATCGACGTCGACAAGCGCACCGGCGACAAGCCCTACGGCATTCCCGACGACAATCCGTTCGCCAAGGATCGCAACGCCATGCCCGAGATCTGGGCCTATGGCCTGCGCAACCCGTGGCGCTGCTCCTTCGACACCGGCAGCGGCGCCCTGTTCTGCGGCGACGTGCAGCAGAACAGCTACGAGGAAGTCAGCATCGTGGGCAAGGGGCAGAACATGGGCTGGCGCCGGATGGAAGCCACCCACTGCTTCGACTACACGAAGCCCGACAACCATCCGGCCAGTTGCGACAAGAACGGCCTGACCCTGCCGATCCTGGAATACAAGAACTGCACGGCCAAGCCCGACGGATGCATGGGGATCTCGGTCACCGGCGGCTATGTCTACCAGGGCGCGAACGCGGCCTGGAAGGGCAAGTACATCTTCGGCGACTGGAGCAAGTCCTTTGCAGAGATGGACGGTCAGATCTTCGTGGGCACCAAGGGCGCCGACGGCAAGTGGACGATGGAACTCGCCGAGGTCGTCGGGATGTCGGGCAAGCTGCCCTACATCCTGGCCTTCGCGCAGGACGCGAACGGCGAGGTCTATGCGCTGACCTCCGTGACCACCGGCCCGAACGGCTCGCTGGACACGATCTACAAGATCGTTCCGGCGCAGTGATCGCGGCCTGATCGCCCTGGGGCATCGTCGGCCACGGCCCGCGATGCCCCAGGTTGCTTCGAGCCAGCGATTCTTTCCAGGTCCGGCGGCGGCAGCGCCGGACCGTTCCCGATCCGACGAGTTGTGCAGGTGAAAGGCTGATGAGAAAAAGTCTCGCGTTCGCGGCGGTGTCGCTGCTCCTTGTGTCTGTCGGCGCGCATGCCCAAGGCAAGCCCGCCGAGGAAGAGAAACCGCCGGTCTTCGAGAAAGCCTTCCTGGAAGACCCCGCCAACATCGAGATGGGCAAGCAGGTCTGGCAACAGCAATGCCGCCACTGCCACGGTGCCAGCGCCTACCCGGGCAAGGCGCCCAAGCTGGTGCCGGGACGGATGGACGCCGATTTCATCTACGACCGGGTCACCTACGGCTTCCGGAAGATGCCCGGATGGAAGGAAGTGTTCTCGCAGCAGCAGCGGATGGCGGTCGCGGCCTACATCAAGAGCCACGAGTTCTCGCCCTGAGCGCGCGCCGCGCCAAGGCGGCGGGCACCGGTGTGCCCGCGCGGCGTTCAGACCCGGCCGACGGCAGCGCCGCCTCGCAGCGAGCTGACCCAGGCGACCAGCAGCACGATCAGGAGAAGCATCACGCCCATCCCTTCACGCGCGGTTTCCTCGTTCCACCAGACTTCCTTGTGCCAGAAGCCCGGCATCTGCGGCCAGTAGTACGCGACTGCGGCAACGCCGGCGAGCACGCTGAGCTGCAGCAGGCGGCTGCCGAGCGGCGTGCGCAGCAGGGGCAGGCGGAAGGCGGCGAGAAAGGCCCAGATCATCGGCACCGAGTAGATCGCCATCCACAGCGGCCCGTCCGGGTCGTTGTACTGGACCGCGACGAAGGCGAGCATCAGGATTCCCAACAGGACGTTCAGGTAGCGCATGGCGGCGAAAGTCTCCGGTTGTACGGGCCGGTCGCGCCGGCCGTGAGCGCATTCTCCATCCTCGTCTGTTCGTACACAATGACGATCGAAAGCGGCCGCCGCGCGGCCGGAAACACAGGGCGGCAGCGATGAGCATCCCAGTCACGAAGTCCGCGGTCGAGAGGCAGACGGTCTGGCAGCGGTTTTCCGTGCCCTTCGAGTTCCCGGTGGTGTTCACCGAGGACCTGTTCGCGCCCGGGAACGTCGCGCTGCGCGACGCGATCGCCCGGCTCGAGCCACACAAGCGCCACCGCCTGATCGTCTTCATCGACGACGGCCTCGCTGCCGCGCGGCCCGAACTGGCGGACCAGGTGCAGGCCTACGTGGCAGGGCACGCCGACGCCCTGGAGCTCGTCTGCAAGCCGGTGCTGGTGCCCGGCGGCGAGAAGATCAAGGCCGACCTGCACTTCATCGAGGCGATCCAGCAATCGTTGTTCGACTTCCACATCGACCGCCACTCCTGCGTCGTGGCGATCGGGGGCGGGGCCGTGCTCGATGCCGTCGGGCTGGTGTCCGCCACCACGCACCGCGGCATCCGGCACGTCCGCGTTCCCACCACGGTCCTGGCCCAGAACGACTCGGGGGTGGGCGTCAAGAACGGCGTCAACCTGCATGGCGTGAAGAACTTCGTGGGGACTTTCGCGCCGCCGTTCGCGGTGCTCAACGATCTCGACTTCGCGATGAGCCTGCCCGATCGGGACAAGATCGCGGGCATGGCCGAGGCGGTCAAGGTCGCGCTGATTCGCGACGCCGGTTTCTTCGCGTGGCTCGAGCAGCACTCCGAGCACCTCGCCACCTTCGAGCGCGAGGCAATGGCCACCATGATCCGCCGATGCGCGGAGCTGCACATGCGCCAGATCGCGCACGGCGGCGATCCCTTCGAGACGGGCAGCGCGCGGCCGCTCGACTACGGCCACTGGTCGGCGCACAAGCTCGAAAGCATCACGCGCCACCACGTCAGGCATGGCGAGGCGGTCGCGATCGGCATGGCGCTCGATGCACGCTATTCGGTGCTGAGCGGCCTGCTCGAGGCGGGGCAGGAAGATCGCATCTGCGCCTTGCTCGAGTTCCTCGGCTTCGACCTCTGGCACCCGGGCCTGCTGCGCACCGAGCCCGATGGCGAGCTGGCGATCCTGGCGGGCCTGCGCGAGTTCCGCGAGCACCTGGGCGGCGAGCTCACGATCACGCTGCTCGCAGGCATCGGCACTGGCGTGGAACTCCACGAGATCGACGTGGACCGCATGAAGGAATCGATCGCCTGGCTCGAGCGGCGCCTGGAGGCCTGATGCGGATTCGCGGCACGGTCACCGACTGCCACCTGAGCTACTGCACGAACATCCACGCGGGCGAAACACTCGACGAGGTGATGGCGGGGTTGCGGGAGCACCTGCCGGCGGTGCGAGCCCAGGTCTGCCCCGGCGAACCGATGGGCGTCGGCCTTCGACTGGGTGCGACGGCGCTCGCGGCGCTCCAGGATCCCGCGCGCTTCGAGGCGCTGAAGGGTTTCCTCGACGACGGCGGCTTCTACGTGTTCACGGTCAACGGCTTTCCGTACGGGACCTTCCACGGCGCCACCGTGAAGGAAGGCGCCTACCGACCCGACTGGAGCGATCCGCTCCGACTGGCGTACACGAATGCGCTGGCCGAGCTCTTCGCCCGGCTGCTGCCGGATGGCCTGGAGGGCAGCCTGAGCACGGTGCCGGGCACCTTCAGGCCCTGGGCCGCGGGGCGGCTCGACACGATCACCGCGAACCTGATCGCGCATGTCGCGCGGCTGGTGGAGATCGAGCGCGCCACCGGCAAGACGATCTGCCTGGCCCTGGAGCCCGAGCCCTGCTGCCTCCTCGAGACCGTCGACGAAACCATCGCGTACTTCGAGGGGCATCTGTTCGGCGAGGCCGCACGGGCGCAACTGGCGGCCGCCACCGGCTTGTCGGGAACGGCGCTGGAGGCCGCGATGCGCCGGCACCTGGGGGTCTGCTACGACGTCTGCCACGCGGCGGTCGAGTTCGAGGATCCGGCGGCCAGCATCGCCGCCTTGCGCGCGCGCGGCATCCGGATCGCCAAGGCCCAGCTCAGTTCGGCGCTCCGGGTGCCGGCTCTCGACGAAGCGAGCGCGGCCCGGCTCGAGGCCTTCGCCGAGCCGGTCTACCTGCACCAGGTGGTCGAGCGGCGCGACGGCCAGCTGCGGCGCTTCCTGGACCTGCCCGAGGCGCTCGCGGCGCGCGACACCGCCCGGGGCGCCGAATGGCGCGTGCACTTTCACGTGCCGGTCTTCCTGCCGGAAATGATCGGATTCGGCACCACGCAGTCCTTCCTGGCGGAGGTGCTCGCACTGCATGCGTCCGACCCGGTGTCCGGACATCTCGAGGTCGAGACCTATACCTGGGACGTGCTGCCCGAGGCCTATCGCAAGGTTCCGCTGGGCGCGGCGATTGCCCGCGAGCTCGACTGGGTCCTGCAGAGAATCGGGGGCTGAGCCCATGAAACCGAAGACCGTGCTGAAGCTCGGGCGGGTGTCCAACCTTCCCACCGTATGGACGAACACGCTGGCCGGCGCGGTGCTGGCCGGCGCCACCGCCTTCGGCGCACAGATGGCGGTGATGCTGGTCGCATTCTCGCTGTTCTACGTGGGCGGGATGTTCCTGAACGACGCCTTCGACGCCGAGTACGACGCCCGCGAGCGCCCCGAGCGGCCGATCCCGTCGGGAGAGGTGTCGCGGAGCAGCGTCTTCCTCGCCGGTTACGCGCAGATGGCGCTCGGCCTCCTGCTGCTGGCCTGGGCGGGCTACGGGTTCGGGACCGGCGCCGGCATCGCGCCGGTGCTGGCCGGCGTCGGGCTGGCGGCGGCGATCACCTTGTACGATGCCTGGCACAAGGGCAATCCGCTCAGCCCGCTGCTGATGGGCCTGTGCCGGGTCCTCGTCTATCTCGGGGCAGGGCTCTGCGTGACCCTGGTCCTGCCCGGCGCGCTCTGGCTGGGCGCGGGGTTGCTGCTCTGCTACCTGATCGGGCTCACCTACGTGGCCAAGCAGGAGAACCTCGGCGAGGTCCGCAACCTGTGGCCCTTGCTCTTCCTGGCGGCGCCGGTGCTGCACGGCGCCTGGCTGGCCGCGCAGTCGGCGGTGGTGGCGCCTTTCCTGCTGCTGTTCGTCGTCTGGATGCTCGTCGCGCTCTGGTTCCTGCGTCGCCGACAGCGCGGCGACATCCCGCGCGCCGTGGTCAGCCTGATCGCCGGCATCTCGCTGCTCGACGCGATGCTGATCGCGGGCGCCGGCGCGCCGGCCCTGGCGCTGCTGGCGCTGGCAGGCTTTGCCGTGACGCTTTTCCTGCAGCGCTACATCTCGGGAACCTGAGCGCCCGCCCCGGGTTCCCGAGCGCCCGTGTCGGGAAGCGGGCGCCGGCGATGCCCGGGGCGCGGGTCCTGCGGCTCAGGCCGCCGGGGAAAGGACGTGGATCGCGCGACTGGCGACCAGATCCCTGGTCTGCGCCGCGTAGGCGGCCATGTGCGGGGCGCGGGCATGCGCCTTCAACGCATCCAGGTCGCGCCACTTCTCGATGACCACGAAGGTGTCCGGGCCGAAAGGCGCCTGGAAGCCCAGCACCGGGTCGACGTCGACGGCCGCGCCGTACTCGATGCAGCCGTCCTCGGCGAGCACGTTGGCGCGATTGGCGCGGAAGGCTTCGAGCACGGCCTTCCGCTGTCCGGGTTTGGCGGTGATGACGGCGATGACGTTGATCATGTTCGGGGAGAAGGGAGAGGGGGAAGAGGAAGGAGTTCGGCTATGCCTCGAGCGCCGAGCCGGTTTCCCGGGGCGTCGCGCGCATCGGGGCGTCGAACACGAAGCCGGGGTAGCCCTGGGCAGCGACGTCGTCGCAGATGGCGCGGTATCGGGCCATGCCGCCGGCGTAGGGCATGAAGATCCGCGGCTTGCCGGGAACGTTCGCGCCCAGGTACCAGGAGTGGGGCACGCTCGGCAGCAGCGTGGCGTCGGCGGCGGCCTGCACCGTGGCCAGCCACTGCTCGACTGCTTCCTCGGCGGGCTCGACGCGGGTGGCGCCGCGCTCGCGCATCCAGGCGATGCAGTCGGTGACCCAGTCCACGTGCTGCTCGATGGCGACCGGCAGGTTGCACAGCACCGAGGGACTGCCGGGGCCGGTGATCGTGAACAGGTTCGGGAAGCCCGGCACCTGCAGGCCGAGGCAGTTGCGCGGCCCGGCCCGCCAGGCCTGCTGCAGCGTGAGGCCGTCGCGGCCTTCGATCGCGATCTTCAGGAAGGCGCCGGTCATCGCGTCGAAGCCGGTGGCGAAGACGATGATGTCGAGCGGATACAGCGCGTCGGCCGTCCGGATGCCTTCCGGGACGACCTCCACGATCGGCGCGGCCCGCAGATCCACCAGCGACACGTTGTCGCGGTTGAAGGTCTCGAAGTATTCGGTGTCGATCGGCGGGCGCTTGGCGGCGAAGGGGTGGTCGATGTCCGACAAGATGGCGGCCCTGGCCGGGTCCTTCACCACTTCGCGGATGCGCGCCTTGATGAACCCGGCCGCGGTGTCGTTGGCGGCCTGGTCGACCAGCAGGTCCTTGAAGGCGGCGCGAAAGCGCAGCCCGCCTTTCTCCCAGGCCGCCCGGTAGATGGCGTCGCGCTCGTCGGGCGGGGTGGCGGTGGCCGAACGGTCGGCGAAAAGGAAAGGGTGCCCGTTCGTGCTGGCGTGCATCACCTTGCGGATCTCGTCGACGTGCTCGCGAACGTACTGCCTGAACGCATCGTCCAGCGGCGCGTTGCGGGCCGGAATGCTGTAGTTGGCGGTGCGCTGGAACACGGTGAGGTGGGCCGCCGACTGCGCGATCACCGGCGCGCACTGGATGCCGGTGGAACCGGTGCCGATCAGGCCGACCCGCTTGCCGGTGAAGTCCACTCCCTCGTGCGGCCATTCGCCGGTGTGGTACCAGCGTCCCGAGAAGCTCGGCAGGCCCGGAATGTCCGGCACGTTGGCCGCTGACAGGCCGCCCACGGCCGCGATCAGGAACTGCGCGCTGTAGCGCTCGCCGGTGTCGGTCTCGACCAGCCAGCGGTTGGCCGGCTCGTCGTAGCGGGCGGCAGTGACCCGGGTCTTCAGGCGGATGTCGGGCCGCAGTGCGTAGCGATCGGCCACATGGTTCAGGTAGCGCAGGATCTCGGCCTGTCCCGGGTAGCGCTCGGACCACTGCCACTCGCGCACCAGATCCTCGTCGAAGAAATACTGGTAGGAATGGCTCTCGGAGTCGCAGCGCGCGCCCGGATAGCGGTTCCAGTACCAGGTGCCGCCCACGCCGTCGGCGGCCTCGAGCGCCAGCGCCTTCATGCCGAGATGGTCGCGCAAGCGCAGCAGCTGGTACATGCCCGAGAAGCCCGCGCCGACGATCAGGGCGTCGACCTGCATGCGGTCGCGCCCGGCATCGCCGGCCTCGCGCGGGGCTCGCGGATCGAGCAGGGAAGGGCGCGATCCTGGGGATGCTGCCTCGGCCATCACGTCTCCGGGTGTCGTTCTCGGAACGATGATAGACGCGTGTCGAGCGCGCCGCGAACCCGCCGCGCCGGGAATCGGCACGTGATGCCCACCGCGGCAAGCGGGACCCGCCGGGCCCGCGCGGGACCGGCGCGCAATCAGCGCCGGCAGCGCACCAGCCAGGAGCCCTGGACGATCAGATAGTCCGAAGGCGGCCCGCCGGCGGGCGCTTGCCGCTCGAAACTGCGGCTGAGCCCGCGCTCGCGCCAGTCGGGAATGAAGCGGTAGGCCTGCCCGCCGGGGCCGAGCGGCGGCTCCGCGCGGGCGGCCACCTTGTTGACCGGCAGCCTGTCGTTGTCGCCGCGGTCCGCGACCGCCAGTACCAGCGCGCGATCGCCGGGCGCATCGAAGCCCGGAGGCAGGATCGCGAGGCTGTCCCACCAGCCGTCGGTCATCACCGCGCACTGGACCCGGAGCACGCGCCCGGCCGCGATCTCGGCCGGGCCGATCCCGGCCGCCTGAAGCGCGGGGCGCGCCGCCGCGACATCGCGACGGGTCTCGAGGTCCTGGGCGGTGACCGGGCGTCCGACGGAGACCGTCACCGTCTCGCCGGGGCCGGGCATCGAGGCGCAACCGGCCAGGCCCAGGATCAGGACACAGGCGGCGAGTGGTGCGGCGGTCAGGGCCGAGGGTCGAAACAGGGAGGCGAGCGGACCGGGCATCGATGGGCTCCATAGCAGCGAGCCGGCAGCGTAACCGGGCGCCCCGCAATCCGCAAAGCGGTGCCGCGGCTTGCCGATGCGATTGCCGGATTCGATGATCACTTCCCGGCACCTGGCCTGTTGCGGGGGTACCCGCATTGGTCTGTGCCCGCAGGGTGCCGAACCGTGCGGCAAATCCTGGTGTATCGTCGTGGTTCGACCTGCTCGTTGTCGCCGGTAGTCGCCTCATCGGGGGCAAGCGCAACATGGACACGGCGGAATCGATCTACGAAGCGTTTGCCCAGCGCACCCAGGCGCTGGCTGAAGCGCTCGAGCAGCAGGCGGCCACCGCCGAGATCCTGCGCGCGATCTCTCGCTCCCCCGGCGATGCACAGCCGGTATTCGACACCATCGCGGCGGCCGCTCTGTCTCTGTGCCGCGCGCGCTCCGCGAACGTCTTCACGTTCGACGGCACACTGCTGCACATCGCGGCTCTGGCCATCGTCGACCCGCGGGGCATCGATGCGATGCGCAGCATCTTTCCGCGGCCGGTCAGCCGGGACACGGCGGCCTGCCGGGCAGTGCTGACCCGAGAGGTCGTGGCCATCCCGGACGTGCTCGAAGACCCGGAATTTGCGCCTCGCCAAGCCGCTGTCGCCGCAGGTTTTCGGAGCAGCCTGGGCGTGCCCTTGCTGCGCGACGGCCGGCCGATCGGCGCGATCGCTGTTGGCCGGGCTGAGCCGGGTCCGTTTCCGGCATCCCAGCTCGCGATGCTGCAATCCTTCGCCGACCAGGCCGTGATCGCGATCGAGAATGCGCGCCTCTTTCGGGAGGTCGCCGACAAGAGCCATCAGCTGGAGGTCGCAAGCCGACACAAGAGCGCGTTCCTGGCGAACATGTCCCACGAACTGCGCACGCCGCTCAGTGCGATCATCGGATTCACCCGCATCGTTCTGCGGTCCACCCGGGATCAGATAGACGTCCGGCAGGCCGAGAACCTGGAGAAGATCCTGACCAGCGCGCAGCACCTGCTCTCGCTGATCAACGCCACGCTGGATCTGGCGCGCATCGAGGCAGGCCGGATCGAGATCCAGGTTTCCGATGTCCAGCTCTCCTTCTTGCTGCGAGATTGCCTGCGCACGGTGGAGCCACTGCTGGCCGACGGCGTGCGCCTGCGCGCGCAGTTCGATCCAGGCTTGCCGGTGATGCGGGTGGACGAGGCGAAACTGCGCCAGATCGTGATCAACCTGCTGAGCAACGCCGTCAAGTTCACCGAGCGCGGCTGCATCGACCTGCGGGCCGGCTGGCGCGATGGCACGGTCGAGATCGCCGTCGCCGACACCGGCATCGGCATTCCGGCCGAGTTGCTCGAATCGATCTTCGAGGAGTTCGAGCAGGTCGACGCCAGTAGCTCCCGCGTCCATGGTGGAACGGGGCTCGGACTGGCCATCGCGCGGCGCTTGGCCCGGGCCCTGGATTGCGAGCTCGTCGCGCAGTCCGTTCCCGGCGCAGGATCGACCTTCACGCTGACCTTGCCGCAGCGCTGTCGCCCCGATGCACCCTGATGCCGCCACGGTGCTGATCGTCGACGTTCAGCCACTCAACGTCGACCTGCTCGAGCAGGAGCTCGAGGCCGCCGGCTACCGAACCCTGGCTGCGACCGATGGCGAACAGGCGCTGGCTAGAGCCATCGAGCGGGCGCCTGACCTGATCCTGCTGGATGTGATGATGCCGGGCATCGACGGCTACGAGACCTGCCGCCGTTTGAAAGCGGCCGAAGCGACCCGCGCCATTCCCGTCATCTTCCTGACCGCGCTGAAGGAAACCTTCGACAAGGTCCGTGCCTTCGAGATCGGTGCCGTCGACTACGTCACGAAGCCTTTCGAGACCGCGGAGCTGCTTGCACGGGTCGGCACCCACGTCGCGTTGCGTCGCGAGATCGCAGCCCACCAACGCTCGAAGGCCACGATACGCGGGCTGGTCGAGCAGCAGCGGCACGACGCCGGTGTCCTGGTCGGCGACTCGGCGGCACTGTCACGGGTGCGCGGGCTCATCGCGCAGGTGGCCGCCACCGACAGCACCGTCCTGATTGCCGGCGAGACTGGCACCGGCAAGGAACTGGTCGCGCGCGCCGTTCATGAGCAGAGCGCTCGCCGCGACCGTGCGCTGGTGACGCTCAATTGCGCGGCGCTGCCAGGCGCGCTCGTGGAGAGCGAGTTGTTCGGGCACGAGAAGGGCGCATTCACCGGTGCCCACCAGCAAAGGCGCGGCCGTTTCGAGCTGGCCGACGGCGGAAGCCTGTTTCTCGACGAGGTCGGGGAGCTCCCTCTCGAAGCCCAGGCAAAGCTGCTGCGCGCACTTCAGGAGCGCGAGTTCGAGCGGGTCGGCGGCACGCGGGCGCTGCGCGTCGATGTGCGCGTGATCGCGGCAACCAACCGCGACCTGCGGGCGGAAGTAGCTGCCGGGCGCTTTCGCGCCGATCTCTACTTCCGTCTCAGCGTGTTTCCGATCACGCTACCGCCGCTGCGGGAGCGTCGGGGCGACATTCCACAACTGGTTCGACATGTCGTCGCCCGCGTTGCGAGACGGCTCGGCCGGCAGGCGGACCATGTTTCGCCGGCCTTCATCGCCTGGGCGTGCGCCTACGACTGGCCTGGTAACGTGCGCGAACTCGAGAATGCCGTGGAGCGCGCGCTGATCCTTTCGAGCGGCGGCCTGCTCGAGGCTGTGGATGGTTTGGCAGCATCTCCCATCGAGAATCGGGCGGATCCGCAAATGCCGTCGGCGATCGCGTCGCTGCAGGTGGTCGAGCAGACCCATATCCGCCGCGCGCTGGACGCCACCGGCTGGACCATCGAAGGCGACAACGGTGCCGCTCGCCTGCTCGGCCTGAATGCGAGCACCCTGCGCGGACGCATGCGCAAGTACGGGATTCGAAAGCCGACCGGTCGCGAATCCCGCTGACCTGCCCGCCGCCTGCGACGGGCGCCACCGTCACATCCGGCGGTCGGGTGCGCCAGGGCCGCAGACCAACTGGCCTGAGGCCTGGCAAGCCATTGATTGCGAAGGCGTGTCTTCTCCGAACCACATCTGGCATGGAACCTGCACAAGCGTCTGTGCACGGCGAATCGGTCGATTCCAGACGTGCGCAAAGGAGAACGTCATGGCACAGGACCTCGTTTCGATGGGAAGCGGACAGACTCGGGTGACGCGAGCGGTGGCGACGATCGCGGTTGCGGGCGCACTGGGCGCACTGGGCGGTTTGGGCGGTATGGGCGGACAGAGCGCCGCACAGGCTCAGGGAAGCCTTGCCGGCGAGAGCATCGAATCGCTTGAAAGGCTCTTCTGGATCTGCGACTACGGCTCCATTCACGAACCGTTCGACGCTGGCTTCGCCATGGAGTGCAGCGTCGTATGGGAGGCGCTGAAGGCACGAAAGTTCAATGGCGACTTCGACTCGTTTCTGGCCTGGTGGCGTCAGAAGAAGGACGATGAGCACGGAGCGCTTGCCAACTCCCGCCGGCCAGGAGCGCCGGAAATGGCGGACCTCCGCAGACGCTGACCTGGAGGCCTTCGGCGGGGTACCGGGCGCAGCCCGGCCGAAGGCCACCGATGCGCAAAAAAAAAGGGCTTAGAGATTTCTCTCTAAGCCCTTGATTTTGCTGAATAAGGTGGCGCGGCTGGCAGGATTCGAACCCACGACCCCTTGGTTCGTAGCCAAGTACTCTATCCAACTGAGCTACAGCCGCGCAGAAGCGAAATTATAACAGTTTTTTTGAGCTTGTCAGCCGCCCGCGCGTGCCTCAGGCATCGCCGCCTGCATTCGGGAAGAAGAGCTGCTCGCCGTCGAACTTGTAGCCGCCGATCGCCGCCTGGCCCTCTGGGGAGAGCAACCAGTCGATGAAGGCCTGGCCGGCCTTCTGCTTCACGTGCGCATGCCTGGCGGGATTGACCAGCATCACGCCGTACTGGTTGAACAGGCGCTTGTCGCCCTCGACCGAGACCACCAGGTCGGCCCGGTTCTTGAACGAGAGCCAGGTGCCCCGGTCGGCCAGGACGTAGGCGTTCATGCCGGCGGCGCTGTTCAGCGCCGGGCCCATGCCGGAGCCGGTCTCGCGGTACCAGCTGCCCGACCCGGTCCTCGGGTCCACCCCGGCCATCTTCCAGAAGCGCATCTCGGCCGCGTGGGTGCCGCTGCGGTCGCCGCGGGACACGAAGGGCGCCCTGGCTGCGGCGATCTTCTTCAGCGCGCCCACCACGTCCTTGCTGCCGCCCACCCTGGCCGGATCCGCCTTCGGTCCGATCAGCACGAAGTCGTTGTACATGACAGGCTGCCGCTTCACCCCGAAGCCCTCGGCCACGAACTTCTCCTCGGCGGCCCGGTCGTGGACGAACACGACGTCGGCGTCGCCGCGCCGGCCGATGTCCAGCGCCTGGCCCGTGCCCACCGCGACGACCTTGACCGAGATGCCGGTCTTTTTCTCGAAGATCGGCAAGATGTGCCTGAACAGCCCCGACTGCTCGGTCGAGGTGGTCGAGGAAACGGTGATCGATTCGGCCGTCTGTGCGGTGACGGCACCGAGCGACAGGAGCGCGGCGAGCGCGGCCCCGGCGCCGAGGAGGAACGCCGCGAGCCGCCCGCGGGCGATCGACTGGCTCAGCAATCGCAGGCCGCCTCGGGTTGCCATGGCAGTTCTCCTTGAAGGAAGCCTTGCGCCTCTACGGTACGGGGGGCGCGGAAGAAATCGCCGGTCCGGCCGCGCTCGAGCAGCCGGCCGGCATTCAGGAACAGGACCTCGTCGGCGAGCCTGGCCACCTGGCCCAGGTTGTGCGAGGTCATCAGCACGCGGCATCCACTGGCGGCGATCTCCCGGATCAGCGCTTCGATCGATTCGCGGGCGGCGGGGTCCAGGCTGGCGGTCGGCTCGTCGAGCATCAGCAGCCGCGGCCCGGTGAGCCAGGCGCGGGCGATCGCCAGGCGCTGGCGTTCGCCGCCCGAGAGCTTCAGCGCCGGCGCGCGGACCAGGGCCGACAGGCCGACCCGCTCGAGCATCGTGAGCGCGTGCGCGCGCACGGTCTTCTCAGGCAGCCCCGCCGCGTGGCGGGCGAGCATCAGGTTGTCCAGCACGCTGCCCCGGAACAGCGACGGGTGCTGGAATACCAGGGCCTGGCCTTCGAAGGCGGTGTCGTCGCGCGGGGGCGTGCGGCCTTCGAAGCGCACGCGGCCGGCATCGGGTTGCAGCAGCCCGTGGGCGATGCGCAGCGTGAGCGTCTTGCCGGCGCCGTTCGGGCCGATCAGGGCGCAGATCGACCCATCGCCCCAGGTGAAGTCGATGCGGTCGAGCAGGGTCCGGCCGCCAGGCCGGAAGCAGACGCCATCGAGCTCGAGGAGGGGCGCGCTCATGACGCTCAGGCTCCGAAGCGTCGCATCGCCAGGCCGCGACTCGCGCTGGCCACCAGGTTCAGCCCGAGCACGATGGTCATCAGCAGCATGCCGAGCGCCAGCGCCAGCGCCAGGTCGCCCTTGCTGGTCTCCAGCGCGATCGCGGTGGTCATCGTGCGCGTGATCCCGTCGATGTTCCCACCGACGATCATCACGGCGCCGACCTCGGAGATCGCTCGGCCCAGGCCGGCCAGCAGGATCGCCACCAGCGAGAAGCGGGTGTGCCACAGGAGCACGCGGACCCGGCTGGGCAGCGACAGGCGGAGCGAGCGCAAGGCCTCGCCGTGCTCGCGCCAGGCGTCGTCGACCATCTGCCGGGTGAGCGCCGCGATCAGCGGCAGCGTCAGGCAGGTCTGCGCGACCACCATTGCCGTCGGCGTGAAGAGGAGCCCCATGGGGCCGAGCGGGCCGCTGCGGGACAGCAGCAGGTAGACCAGCACGCCGACGATCACGGAGGGCAGGCCCATGAAGGTGTTCATCGCCACGGTGACTGCCGGCTTGCCGGGGAAGCGCGCGATCGCCACCAGCGCGCCCAGGGGCAGGCCGAGTGCGGCGCCGAGCGCGACCGCGCTGAGGCTCACCTCGAGGGAGAGCAGCGCGATGTCCGCGACGTCGCCTTCGAAGTGGCGCAGCAGGACCAGCGCTTCGCGCAGTGCCTCGGGGATCATCGGTGCAGTATATGAATGGGGCTTTCATGCCTTACCATTCGGCAATTGTTTGCATATATCGGACGACCGGATGAAACCTCGCGCATCCACTGCGTCCCGCGGCCGGGGAGACGCGGAATCGGCCGGGTCCGGCGCGCCCGCTCCGCGGGTACGGCTCGCGGTGCAGATCGCCGATGGCGACCAGGCGCCGGATCTCACCGGCCTGGCGCGCCTGCTCGCGGCGCTCGAATCCTCGCCCCGGATGGCGGCCGCCGCCCGTGAGCTCGACGTGTCCTACCGGACGGCGTGGAGCAGGGTGGTGGAGGCCGAGCGGCTCACTGGCTTTCACCTCGTCGAACGAGTGAAGGGGCACGGGACTCGCCTGACCGAGACCGGCCGCGCGGTCGTCGCGGCGGTCGCTGCATTCGAGCAAGAGGCGGAACGAGGCCTTCGAAGGCCGATCGACAGGCTGGCCGCCCGGCTGGCCGCGGTCTCGTCGAGCGCCGCCCGCCGGCCGCTGCGGCTTGCGGCCAGCCACGACCTGCTGCTGCAGCGCTGCCTGGCCGAGCGTCTCGCTGCGGGGGTCCAGGTGCGCTTCGTGGGATCCGAAGAGGCGCTGGAGGCGTTCGCTCGGGGCGAAGTCGAGCTTGCGGGCTTTCATGTGCCGGCCGGCCAACGTCCGGCCGCGCCGGCGCGGCCGGGCGGCGCAGCGAGCTTCGTGGCCCCGCTGGCGCGCCGCGAGCAAGGCCTGATCGTGGCGCCGGGCAATCCGCGTCGAATCCGGGACGTGGCCGACCTGGCGCGCACGGGCTTGCGCTTCGTGAACCGCCAGCGTGGCGCCGCCACCCGCAGCTGGCTCGACCGCCTGCTTCGGGAACAGGGGATCAGTCCGGAGCGCATCGCGGGCTACGAGATCGAGGAGGCCTCGCACCTGGCGGTGGCGGCCACGGTTGCCGCCGGCGACGCCGACGCGGGCTTCGGCCTGAAGGCCGCCGCGCTTCGCTTCGGCCTGGGCTTCGTGTCGATCGGGGTCGAGACCTACTGGCTGGCCGGCGACGACGCGCTTGCGCGCGATGGCCGGGTGCGGGAACTGATCGCGGCGGTCCGGAGGCTGGCGGCGGAGACCGAGGGTTACATGACGCCACCTTCGAGCGGCAAGTGAGACATCAGGACCTGCACGGAGTGGACATCTCGTTAACCATAATATGAAATATCAATTCAGATTCTGAAAATTTTTCTTGTCTTTTGCAAGGGGCCTTCCTAGAATTCGGCGAACCACCCAGCCGATCGCAACGAGAGAGGAGAAGCCATGTCAGCGGTCCCCAGCCAGCTGCCCGCCGCCAACGACCCCGTCGACATCGACGCCCTCGAGACCAGCGAATGGCTAGACGCGCTCGAGGCGGTCATCGACCGCGAAGGTCCCGAGCGTGCGCATTTCCTGCTCGAGCAGATGATCGAGAAGGCTCGTCGGTCGGGGGCCTACATTCCTTTCTCGGCGAACACCGCCTACCTGAACACGATCCCCCCGCATCTCGAGGCCCGGTCGCCGGGCAACGCCGAATACGAGGAGCGGATCCGGTCCTTCATCCGCTGGAACGCCATGGCGATGGTCGTGCGGGCCAACAAGCACAACCCGCCCGACGGCGGAGACCTCGGCGGCCACATCGCATCCTTCGCCTCGCTGGCCACGATGATCGGCACCGGCATGAACCACTTCTGGAATGCGCCGCACGAGGGCCACGGTGGCGACCTGGTCTATTTCCAGGGGCACTCGGCCCCCGGCATCTACGGCCGCGCCTTCCTGGAAGGGCGCCTCAGCGAGGAGCAGCTGGCGAACTTCCGCCAGGAGGTGCAGGGCAAGGGGCTGTCGTCCTACCCGCACCCCAAGCTGATGCCGGAGTTCTGGCAGTTTCCCACGGTCTCGATGGGTCTGGGCCCGCTGATGGCGATCTACCAGGCCCGCTTCCTGAAGTACCTGCACGCCCGCGGCATCGCCGACACCAGCAATCGCAAGGTCTGGGTCTTCTGCGGCGACGGCGAGATGGACGAGCCCGAGTCGCTGGGCGCGATCAGCCTGGCCGCCCGCGAGAAGCTCGACAACCTGGTCTTCGTCATCAACTGCAACCTGCAGCGGCTCGACGGGCCGGTGCGCGGCAACGGCAAGATCATCCAGGAGCTCGAGGGGGACTTCCGCGGTTCGGGCTGGAACGTCATCAAGCTGATCTGGGGCTCGTACTGGGATCCGCTGCTGGCGCGCGACAAGGACGGCATCCTGCAGCGCGTCATGGAGGAGACGGTCGACGGCGAGTACCAGGCCTACAAGGCCAACGACGGCGCCTTCGTGCGCAAGCACTTCTTCGGCAAGCATGCCAAGCTGCTGGAGATGGTGTCGCGGATGACCGACGACGACATCTGGCGCCTGAACCGCGGCGGTCACGACCCGCACAAGGTCTATGCGGCCTTCCACGCGGCCACCCATCACAAGGGTCAGCCGACGGTGCTGCTGGTCAAGACGGTCAAGGGCTACGGCATGGGCCGCGCCGGCGAGGCCAAGAACCCGACCCACCAGCTCAAGAAGCTCGACGCCGATTCGATCCGGGAGTTCCGCGATCGCTTCGCCATTCCGATCCCCGACGACAAGCTGGAGGCCTTGCCCTTCTACCGGCCGGACCCCGAGTCGCCGGAGATGAAGTACATGCTCGAGCGCCGCGCCGCGCTCGGCGGCTCCTTGCCCCAGCGCCGGACGAAGTCCAGCGAGAAGTTCGCCGTGCCGGGCCTGGACGCCTTCAAGGCGGTGCTCGAACCCACCGCCGAGGGGCGCGAGATCTCCACCACGCAGGCTTTCGTGCGGGTGCTGACCGCGCTGGTGCGCGACAAGACGCTGGGCCCGCGGGTGGTGCCGATCGTGCCCGACGAGGCACGGACCTTCGGCCTCGAGGGCATGTTCCGCCAGCTGGGGATCTACGCGCCGGAAGGGCAGAAATACACGCCGGTGGACAAGGACCAGGTCATGTACTACCGCGAGGACGCGGCCGGCCAGATCCTGCAGGAGGGCATCAACGAGGCGGGCGCGTTCAGTTCGTGGATCGCCGCGGCGACGTCGTACTCGACGAACGACCGGATCATGATTCCCTTCTACGCGTACTACTCGATGTTCGGCTTCCAGCGGGTCGGCGACCTGGCCTGGGCGGCCGGCGACATGCAGGCGCGCGGCTTCCTGCTGGGCGGCACCGCTGGCCGCACCACGCTGAACGGCGAGGGCCTGCAGCACGAGGACGGCCACAGCCACATCCTGTCGGCCACGATCCCGAACTGCGTGTCCTACGACCCGACCTTCGCGCACGAGGTGGCGGTCATCATTCAGCACGGCCTCGAGCGCATGGTCGGGAATCAGGAGAACGTCTTCTACTACCTGACCTTGATGAACGAGAACTACCCGCATCCGGGGCTGAAGGCCGGAGACGAGGAGGGGATCGTTCGCGGCGGCTACCTGCTCGAGGCGGGCCCGAAGAAGGCCGAGCACCGGGTGCAGTTGCTGGGTTCGGGCACGATCCTGCGCGAGGTCATGGCGGCGGCCAGGATGCTCGAGGCCGACTGGGGCATCGCCGGCGACGTCTGGAGCATCACCAGCTTCACCGAGTTGCGGCGCGACGGCATGGATTGCGAACGCTGGAATCTGCTGCACCCGACCGGCAAGGCGAAGACACCCTACCTGACCACGATGCTCGAGAAGACCACCGGGCCGGTGGTGGCGTCCACCGACTACATGAAGCTGTTCGCCGACCAGGTCCGGCCCTACATCCCCAAGGGACGCAGCTACAAGGTGCTGGGCACCGACGGCTTCGGCCGCTCCGACTTCCGCTACCGGCTGCGCGAGCACTTCGAGGTGGATCGTCGCTTCGTCGTGGTGGCCGCGCTGAAGTCGCTGGCCGACGAGGGCGCGATTCCTGCGAAGAAGGTCGCCGACGCGATTCGCAAGTACGGGATCGATCCCGAGAAGTCCAACCCGCATCACGCCTGAGCGACGCCTTCACGAGAGAGACGAGAACGATGAGCACGATCGAAGTGAAGGTTCCGGACATCGGCGACTTCAAGGAAGTCGAAGTCATCGAGGTCCTGGTCAAGGCGGGCGACGCGATCGCGGTCGAGCAGTCGCTGATCACCGTGGAGTCGGACAAGGCCTCGATGGAGATCCCGTCCTCGGCAGCCGGCGTCCTGAAGGACCTGAGGGTCAAGGTCGGCGACAAGGTGTCCGAGGGCATGCTGCTCGCGATCGTCGAGGCCGGCGAGGGGGCCGCGGCAGCGGCGCCGGCCTCCGAGGCGCCGAAGACCGCGCCGGCGCCGGCCGAGGCGGCGGCTGCCGCTTCCACCGTCGAAGCGCCGGTCGCAGCGGCGCCGACCCGCGCCGCGAGCCCGGTCGTCGAGACTGCGGTGCCGGCCCGCCCGCCGTCGCCGACCGCGACGCTCGCCGAAGAGCCCGATGGCTCGCGGGTAGCCAAGGCACACGCTTCGCCCTCGGTGCGCAAGTTTGCCCGCGAGCTCGGCGTTGACCTGTCCAGGGTCAAGGGCAGCGGGCCGAAGGAGCGGATCACTCACGAGGACGTGCGCGCCTGGGTCAAGGCAGCGATCGCGCGGATCGAAGGCGGCGAGCCGGCCGCGGGCGGAGGCGAGGGCGCCGGCCTGGGCCTCATCCCCTGGCCCAGGGTCGACTTCGCGAAGTTCGGCCCCATCGAGACGAAGCCGGTCGCGCGCATCCGCAAGATCTCGGCGGCCAACCTGCATCGCAACTGGGTGATGATTCCCCACGTCACGAATCACGACGAGGCGGACATCACCGAGCTGGAGGCCTTCCGTGTCCAGCTGAACCAGGAGCAGGGCAAGGCCGGCGTGAAGGTCACGATGCTGGCCTTCCTGATCAAGGCCTGCGTGTCGGCGCTGCAGAGGTTCCCCGAGTTCAATGCCTCGCTCGACGGCGAGAACGTGGTGCTGAAGAACTACTGGCACATCGGTTTCGCGGCGGACACCCCCAACGGGCTGATGGTCCCGGTGATCCGCGATGCCGACAAGAAGGGCATCTTCCAGATCGCGCAGGAGACCTCGGAGCTCGCGGCCAAGGCACGCGAAGGCAAGCTCTCGCCGGCCGACATGCAGGGCGGCACCTTCTCGATCTCCAGCCTGGGCGGCATCGGCGGCACCTACTTCACGCCGATCATCAACGCCCCCGAGGTGGCCATCCTCGGCGTGTGCCGCTCCTTCACCAAGCCGGTGTGGAACGGCGAGAAGTTCAAACCGCGCTTGATCCTGCCGCTGTCGCTGTCCTGGGACCATCGAGTGGTCGACGGCGCCGCGGCCGCGCGCTTCAACGTCTACCTGGCGCAACTTCTGGCGGACTTCCGCCGCGTGATGCTCTGACCCGCAGCGAGCCGAACAGAACCCAACCGAGAAGACGATGAGCACGATCGAAGTGAAGATTCCGGACATCGGCGACTTCAAGGAAGTCGAGGTCATCGAGGTCCTGGTCAAGGCGGGCGACGCGATCGCGGTCGAGCAGTCGCTGATCACCGTGGAGTCGGACAAGGCCTCGATGGAGATCCCGTCCTCGGCAGCCGGCGTGATCAAGGCGCTGCGGGTCAAGGTCGGCGACAAGGTGTCCGAGGGCTCGGTGCTGCTCGAGCTCGAGCCCGCCGCCGCTCCGGCTCCCGCTGCCCAGCCGGCGGCCGCGCCGGCCGTGGTCGCCCAGGCTGCCGCGGCCCCCGCCGAGGCGAGCTCGCCGGCTGCCGCGGCGAGAGCGCCTGCGCCGGCCGCCGCGCCCGCGGCGAACCTGCCCCCGCCCGACCACCAGTGCCAGCTGGTCGTGCTGGGCGGTGGCCCCGGCGGCTACTCGGCGGCCTTCCGGGCGGCGGATCTGGGCATGGACGTGGTCCTGGTCGAACGCTATCCCACGCTCGGCGGCGTGTGCCTGAACGTGGGCTGCATCCCCTCCAAGGCCCTGCTGCACGTGGCGGCGGTCGTCGACGAGGCGCGGCATTTCTCGCGCTACGGCATCGAGTTCGGCGAGCCGAAGATCGACATCGACGCGCTGCGCGCCCACAAGGAGCGGGTGGTCGGCAAGCTCACCGGCGGTCTGGCCAGCATGGCCAAGGGGCGCAAGGTCAGGGTGATCCGGGGCTACGGGCATTTCGTGGACCCGACGCACCTGGAGATCGAGCTCACCGAAGGCGATGGCCAGGAGAAGACCGGCAAGACCGAGCTGCTGCGCTTCGAGCAGGCGATCGTCGCGGCCGGCTCGTCCGCGGTGCGGCTGCCTTTCCTGCCCAACGACCCGCGTATCGTCGACTCCACCGGGGCGCTGCAGCTGCGCCAGGTGCCGAAGAAGATGCTGGTCATCGGCGGCGGCATCATCGGCCTGGAGATGGCCTCGGTCTACTCCACGCTGGGGTCCCGGATCGACGTCGTCGAGATGCTGGACGGTCTGATGGCCGGTGCCGACCGTGACCTGGTCCGCGTGTGGCAGAAGCACAACGAGAAGCGCTTCGACCGGGTCATGCTGCGTACGAAGACAGTCAAGGCCACTGCGCGCGAGGACGGCATCCACGTCTGGTTCGAGGGCGAGAACGCGCCCCAAGGCGAGGGCCCGCAGGTCTACGATCTGGTGCTGAGCGCGGTCGGCCGCAGCCCGAACGGCAACAAGATCGGCGCCGAGCGGGCCGGCATCGCGGTGAACGAGCGCGGCTTCGTCCCGGTGGATCGCCAGATGCGCACCAACCTGCCGCACATCTTCGCGATCGGCGACGTCGTGGGCCAGCCCATGCTCGCGCACAAGGCGGTTCACGAAGGGCACGTGGCGGCAGAGGTCGCCGCCGGCCACAAGGCCTTCTTCGACGCCCGGGTCATTCCTTCGGTCGCCTACACCGACCCCGAAGTGGCCTGGGTCGGCGTGACCGAGGACGAGGCGAAGAAACAGGGCCTGAAGGTCGGCAAGGCGGTCTTCCCCTGGGCGGCGTCCGGGCGGGCGATCGCCAACGGCCGCGACGAGGGCTTCACCAAGCTCTTGTTCGATGAGGAATCCCACCGCATCGTGGGCGGAGCCATCGTGGGCACGCATGCCGGCGACATGATCGGCGAGGTCGCGCTGGCGATCGAGATGGGAGCCGACGCCACCGACATCGGGCGGACGATCCATCCGCACCCGACCCTCGGCGAGTCCATCGGCATGGCCGCTGAGGTGTTCGAGGGTGTCTGCACCGACATCGCCCCGCCGCGCAAGCGCTGACTCGGGGCGAGGGCCGGTGCCCGGGAGGCACCCGCCGCCTCGGTGACATTTGTCGCGGGTCCTGGCGCTGCGGGTGGTCAGCGCGCGAGAAGCCGGTTAGGATCGCGAACCCGGAGCGTTTACAATTCGCCTCCGTCGACCGGCCACTGCGCGACCAGCGAAGCCGTGGCAACCGGATTGCCGGCCGGTCTCAACGATTCGTTCCAAGGAGACACCGTACATGGATCGCCGTTCCGCACTGAAGAAGACCCTGACCGCCGGCGCAGCCGCCGGCGCGGCCACGCTGGCCGCCCCCGCCATCTCGCAGGGCAAGATCGAGTGGCGCATGGTCACGACCTGGCCGAAGAACTTCCCGGGCCTGGGCGTGGGCGCCGAGAACCTGGCCAAGCGCATCACCACGATGTCCGGCGGCCGCCTGACGATCAAGGTGTTCGCGGCGGGTGAAATGGTTCCGCCTCTGCAGGCGCTCGACGCGGTCATCAACGGCACCGCCGAGATGAGCCACGGCGCCGCCTACTACTGGCAGAACAAGAACCCGGGCCTGTCCTTCTTCACTGGCGTGCCCTACGGCATGACCTCGCGCGAACTGGCGGCCTGGGTCCGCTTCCTCGGCGGCCAGCAGATCTGGGACGAGATCTACGACCAGTTCGGCGTGCAGGGCTTCCTGTCCGGCGATACCGGCACCCAGACGGGCGGCTGGTTCCGCAAGGAGCTGAAGAGCCTGGCCGACATCAAGGGCCTTCGCTTCCGCACGCCGGGCCTGGGCGGCCAGGTGTGGGCGAAGCTGGGCGCCTCGGTCACCAACCTGGCGGCCGGAGAGATCTTCCAGGCCCTGCAGAGCGGCACGCTCGACGCGGCCGAGTTCGTGGGCCCGTACAACGACCTGGCCCTGGGCTTCCACCAGGTGGCGAAGAACTACTACATGTCGAGCTTCGTCGAGCCGGGCCTGGCCACCGAGGCCGTGGTCAACAAGTCGAAGTTCAAGGCCCTGCCTGCCGACCTGCAGGAGATCGTCCGCACCGCCTGCCAGGCCGAGTACGACCAGGTCGCCTCGGACTTCTACGCCAACGACCCGCGCGCCCTGGAAACGCTGATGACCAAGCATGGCGTGACCATCCGCCAGTTCCCGGACGACATCGTCGAGGCCGGCGCCAAGGCCGCCGTCGAGGTCATGACGGCGCTGCGCAGCAGCGACAACGCGCTGGCCAAGAAGACGGTCGAGAGCTTCCTGTCCGCGCTCAACCTGATGCGCGCGCGTGCCGAGGCGACCGACCTTCCGTACCTGCTGGCCCGCCAGAAGTACTTCAAGCTGAAGTAAGGGCAGGCCTTTCCGGCCAGCCGCCTTCCCCGGCGGCGCGGCCGGAGATCCCGAAGGCCGCGGCACCCCGCGGCCTTCGGTCGTTTCGAGAGCCCGGACCCGGAATGCCATCCCCCGGGAGGCAGCAAACATGAAGTCGCTCGCATTGATCGTCACCGCCATCGGGCGCCTGAACGGGCTCGTCGGCAAGACCTTTTCCTGGCTCGCGTTCGCCGCGGTCGTCGTCTGCTTCACCGTCGTCGTCCAGCGCTACGTGTTCTCGACCACGCAGTTGTGGATGCAGGATCTCTACGTCTGGCTGAACGGCGCCATGTTCATGGCCGTGGCCGGCTACGCGCTGCTCACCGACAGCCATGTGCGCGTCGACATCTTCTATCGGCCGGCCCCGCTGCGAAAGAAGGCGGTGCTCGACATGGTCGGCGTGATCGTCTTCCTGCTCCCGTTCTGCGCGGTCGTCTGGCTCTGGGGCTTCGAGTACGTGCAGCGCTCGTGGATGCTCAAGGAGGGCTCGGCGAACCCGGGCGGCATGCCCGGCCTGTTCATCCTGAAGGCCTTCATCCTCGCGTTCGTCGTCCTGGTCGGATTGCAGGGAATCGCGATGCT
This sequence comes from Zeimonas arvi, assembly GCF_008039575.1. Classification (GTDB taxonomy): domain Bacteria; phylum Pseudomonadota; class Gammaproteobacteria; order Burkholderiales; family Burkholderiaceae_E; genus Zeimonas; species Zeimonas arvi. The sequence goes on from NZ_VDUY01000002.1 coordinate 118,100, forward strand.
CGCGCGCAGCATCCTCGTACTCGCCGGGCGGGAACACCTGCTGCCCGCGCAGTTCCGCTACGGTCAGGGATAAGCCACGATGGATTCCGTCCTGCTCGGCGAGATCCTCGCCGTCTTCATGTTCCTCGGCGTCATCGCGACGCTGCTCATCGGCTTCCCGGTCTCGTTCTCGCTGGCCGGCACCTCGCTGATATTCGCGCTGGTCGGCTGGCTGCTCGGGGTCTTCGATCCATCGAACTTCGGGGCGCTCGCCTCGCGCTACGTCGGCTTCATGACCAACGAGGTCCTGGTCGCGGTGCCCCTGTTCATCTTCATGGGCACGGTGCTCGAGCGATCGCAGATCGCGGAGGAACTGCTGACCACGATGGGGCGCGTCTTCGGCACCCTGCGCGGCGGGCTGGCCTTCTCGGTCATCGCGGTCGGCGCGCTGCTCGCGGCCTCGACCGGCGTGGTCGGCGCCACCGTCGTGACCATGGGCCTGATCAGCCTGCCGGCCATGATGCGCGCTGGCTACGACCCGAAGCTCGCCTCGGGCGTGATCTGCGCGTCGGGCACGCTGGGCCAGATCATTCCGCCGTCCACCGTGCTGATCTTCATGGGCGACATGCTGGCAGGCATCAACGCCCAGGTTCAGATGGCCAAGGGCAACTTCGCGCCCACGCCCGTGTCGGTCGGCGATCTGTTCGCCGGCGCGATGATCCCCGGATTGCTGCTCGTCGGCCTGTACTTCCTGTACACGATCTACAAGGCGGTCTTCGATCCCAAATCCTGTCCGGCGATGGTCGTCACCGAAGCGGAGAAGGCCGCGCTCGGTCGCGACGTGCTGACCGCGCTGCTCCCGCCGCTCGCCCTGATCGTCGCGGTGCTCGGCTCGATCCTGGGCGGCATTGCCACGCCGACCGAGTCGGCCTCGGTCGGTGCCGTCGGCGCGATGATCCTCGCGATCGCCAAGAAGCGGTTCAGCTTTGCGATGCTGCGCGAGTCGACGATCGCTACCGCCACCGTCACCTCGATGGTCTTCGTGATCCTGCTCGGCGCTGCGGTGTTCTCGATCGTGTTCCGGATGATGGGCGGCGACGACCTGGTACACGAGTTCCTGACCGACCTGCCGGGCGGAGCGATCGGGGCGCTGATCGTCGTGATGTTCGTGATGTTCCTGCTCGGGTTCATCCTCGACACCTTCGAGATCATCTTCATCGTGATCCCGATCACCGCGCCGGTGCTGCTGAACCTGGGCGTCGATCCGGTCTGGCTCGGGGTGCTGGTGGGCGTGAACCTGCAGACCAGCTTCCTGACGCCGCCCTTCGGGTTCTCCCTCTTCTATCTTCGCGGGGTCGCGCCGTCCAGCGTGTCCACGGGAATGATCTACAAGGGAGTGGTTCCCTTCGTCGCGCTGCAGATCGTGGCGATCGCACTGCTGCTCAGCTTCCCGGCCCTGGCCACCTGGCTGCCGAAGGTCATCTACCAGTAAGGGGCCACGCTCCCGCGGCGCGCATTCCGGGCCCTGCGGGCCAAGCGTCGCCGGGAACGCTCAGCGCTGCGGCCGATCGGGGCCGGGGTCATCGGCCGATCGGGACCGCTCGCTCTCCTTCGGCTCGCTTGCCGGGCTGCGGGTGCTGCCCGGTTCGATCTCGCGCATCTCGACGTCGATCACCGCGCCCCCGGGCCGGCTCCCGGCCGAACCGCGGCCGAACGGACCGTCGGCAGGCCCCTGGGAGGCGCTGCGGCGGCCCCGGGCGCCGAACCAGGCGGCGATCGCCGCGACCAGCCCGATCGCCAGGCCCGACAGCAGGGTGAAAAGGCCCAGCACGACGGCAAGCGCCGCGCCGAGGAGCAGGGCGGCAACCGCCGCGACGCGCGCGAGCGCGCGCTGGAGCATGGCAATCATCGGCTTTCCTCTCGTCCGGCAGGCCGGCGGCGCGCGTCAGGCGCCGGCGTCCTCGCCCGAATCTTCGTCCGGCGGGAGCGAGACCTGGCTGGCCAGCACCTTGTCGATCCGCTTGCCGTCCATGTCGACGACCTCGAATCGCCAGTTCTCCCAGACCACGGTATCGCCCGTTTGCGGCATCCGGCCGAGCAGGAGCATCAGCATGCCGGCCAGCGCCTGGTAGCGTGCGCGTTCCTCGTCGGGTGCCGCGCGCAGTTCGAGCCGGTCCTTCAGCTCGGGAATCGGGATCAGGCCGTCGAGCAGCCAGGAGCCGTCCTCGCGCTGCACCGCCCAGCTGGTTTCCTCGTCGGGGGCGCCGAACTCGCCGGTGATCGCCTCGAGGAGGTCCTGCAGCGTGATCAGGCCCTGGATCTCGCCGAACTCGTCGACGACCAGCGCGCAGTGCGCATTCGACGAGCGGAAGTTCTCGAGCAATTCCATTCCGGTGAGCGTCTCGGGCACGAAGAGCGCGGGCTGCAGGTCCTGGGTCAGGTCGAAGCTCTTTCCGGTCAAGGAACGCGCCAGCAGCTGCTTGGTGTGGATGATCCCGCGCACGTTGTTGAGCTCTCCGTCGCAGACCGGGAAGCGCGAGTGCACGGTGTTCGCCACCGTCGCCAGGTTGTCCTCGATCGGGTCGCTCAGGTCCAGCCAGACGATGTCCGGGCGCGGCACCATCAGCGAGGAGATCTGCCGGTCGTCGAGCCGGAACACATTGCGAACCATCGCGTGCTCGCTCTGCTCGATGACGCCGCTCTGCGAGCCCTCGGCCAGCATCGCGTGGATTTCCTCCTCGGTGACCGAGGGGCCGGCTTCGCGGTTCGCACCCATCACCCGGAGCAGCAGCTCGGTCGACTTCGAGAGCAGCCAGACGAAGGGTTTGGAGGCGAGCGACAGGAAGGTCATCGGCCGCGCCACGAAGCGGGCGATGCCTTCGGGACTGAACTGGCCGAGCCGCTTGGGCACCAGCTCGCCGACCACAATCGACACGTAGGTGACCACCACGACGACCAGCGCGGTGGCGGCGTAGTCAGACCAGGGCTGTGTGGCACCGAGCGTTTCGAGCCAGTCCGCGAAGGGCGCGGCGAGCGCCGCCTCGCCGACGATGCCGTTCAGGATGCCGATCGAGGTGATCCCGATCTGGATCGTGGACAGAAAGCGATTCGGGTCTTCGCCCAGCGCCAGCGCCACGGCCGCCGATTTGTCGCCGTCGTCCTTGAGCTTCTGCAGGCGCGCGCGCCGCGCGGTGACCAGTGCGATCTCGGACATCGCGAACAGGCCGTTCAGCACGATGAGGCCGAGCAGGATGAAGATCTCGGTCATCGTTGCGGTGCCGTGAAGGCAGGGTGGGGAATGGCGCCGGGTCGGCGCGGCTCGGGCTCTGTGTCGTTCATCGTGTCGGGGTGCACCGCCGGCACCCGCCTGGCGATCGGCCCCGCGGGGGTTCCGGAACGGCCGATTATAGCGGCTGGGCCGGCGCCACCATGGCGATCGCCTCCACCTCCAGCATAAGGTCCGGGTGGGCGAGCGACGACACCCCGACCATCGTGCTGGCGGGCAGGCGGTCCGGGGCCATGAATGGCGCTCGGGCCGCACGAACGATCCGTGCCTTCTCCGGATCGAGATCGCGGACGAACAGGGTGGTCTTGACCAGGTCGTCCAGGGTGGCGCCGACGGCGGCCAGCGCTTTCGCGAGATTCCCGTAGACCTGTCGCGTCTGCAAGGCGAGATCGCCACGGCCCACGATGGTGCCGTTGGCGTCGTAGGCGACCTGGCCCGAGACCAGGACCGTATCGCGGCCGGTGCTGCGCACCACGTGAACGAATCCGTTCGGTCGGGCGAGCGTGTCGGGGTCGAGGCGAAGATTCAAGCTTCTCTCCGGTCGTTCAGCCGCCAAGCCGCTGCCGGTGCGCCGCGATCGCCTGCCGCACCTGTCCGGGGGCGGTGCCGCCGGGGTGGTTCCGGGCGTTCACCGAACCCTCGAGCGTGAGCGCCTCGAACACGTCGGCCCCGACCAGCGGCGAGAAGGCCCGCAGTTCGTCGAGCGAAAGCTCGGAGAGGTCCACGCCGCGGTCGGAGGCAGCGCGCACCGCCCGCGCGACCGCCTCGTGGGCGTCGCGAAAGGGCAGGCCCTTGCGGACCAGGTAGTCGGCCAGGTCGGTGGCGGTGGAGAAGCCCTCGGCTGCGGCCTGGCGCATGCGATCGGCCCTCACGGCGATGCCGCCGCTCATGTCGGCAAAGATGCGCAGGGTTTCGAGCACGGTGTCGGCCGTGTCGAACAAAGGTTCCTTGTCCTCCTGGTTGTCCTTGTTGTAGGCCAGCGGCTGCCCTTTCATCAGGGTGAGCAGCGCGACCAGGTGGCCGTTGACCCGTCCGGTCTTGCCTCGGGCCAGCTCCGGGACGTCCGGATTCTTCTTCTGCGGCATGATCGACGAGCCGGTGCAGAAGCGGTCGGCCAGGTCGATGAACCCGACCCGCGGCGACATCCACAGGATCAGTTCCTCGGAGAGCCGCGACACGTGGGTCATGACCAGCGCCGCCGCGGCGCAGAACTCGATCGCGAAGTCGCGATCCGAGACCGCGTCGAGCGAGTTGGCGCAGATGCCGTCGAAGCCGAGCGCGCGCGCGACCATCTCGCGGTCGATCGGGTAGCTGGTGCCGGCCAGGGCGGCGGCGCCCAGCGGCAGCCGGTTGACCCGCTTGCGGCAGTCCCGCATGCGCTCGGCATCGCGGGAGAACATCTCCACGTAGGCGAGCAGGTGGTGGCCGAAGGTCACCGGCTGGGCCACCTGCAGGTGGGTGAAGCCGGGCATGATCGTGCCGGCGTGCTCGTCGGCCTTGGCGAGCAGCGCCTGCTGCAGCGCCTCGAGCGCCGCGACGATGTCGTCGATCGTGCCGCGCAGCCAGAGGCGGATGTCGGTGGCGACCTGGTCGTTGCGCGAGCGTGCGGTGTGCAGGCGCTTGCCGGCGTCGCCGACCAGCTCGGTCAGGCGCTTCTCGATGTTCAGATGGACGTCTTCGAGATCGATCGACCAGTGGAAGGCGCCGCTGGCGATCTCGCCCCGGATCGTTTCCATGCCCGCGCGGATCGCCTTCAGGTCGTCGGCGGAGAGCAGGCCGACCGATTCGAGCATCGCCGCATGCGCCAGGGAGCCATCGATGTCGGCCATCGCGAGGCGCTTGTCGAAGCCCACCGACGCGGTGTAGCGCTTGACGAGCTCGCTCACCGGCTCGGAGAAGCGCGCGGACCAGGCCTCGGATTTCCTGGCGAATTGATCTGTCATAATCGGTCGGATAAGGGGAAGGGGCGGCCGTGCACCGTGAGTCGGGCGGCGATCGGCCCTCGATTATACGGTTCGACCCGCGCGGGTCCTGGGCATGGCCCGAGCGCGGCGCGAACCGCGGCCAGGACGACAAGGACGATCGATGAACGATGCCCAGCCGCCGGCACCGCGACGCCGGCGACTGACCGATGGTGCTGCCTTGCCGGTGCTCCCGGACTGCTGCAACCTCGGCACGGTGGCACGGGTGCTGCTGCCGCTGAACGTCGCGCTGGTGCTCGTCGCGCTGGTCGCGGCGCCGGACATCCGCTCGGTGCCCGCCGCCGCCATGCGCGCCGGCGCCGTCGCCAACCCGGTCGCGCTGCTGTCGCTGCTGGCATTCTGCTTCGCCCGCAGGATCGTCAATGGCTGGCCGCGGCCGGCGCAGTGGGCGGCGGCGCTGGCGCTTCCGTCGATGCTGGCGTTCGCGGTCGCGGTGTTCGTGGGCTGGGTGCAGGATGGCAATCGCAGCCTGCCGGACCTGCTGCTCGGCGCCTTCTACACGGTGCCGCTGACCGCCGCGATCACCTGGCTGATCGCCGAGTTCCTGCGCCTGCGCCTGGTCTCGCTGCAGCCCTCGCAGGCCGAGGGACGGTTGCAGGCGCTGCAGGCGCGCATCCGCCCGCACTTCCTCTTCAACAGCCTGAACACCGTGATCGGGCTGATGCGCAGCGACCCGCGCCAGGCCGAGCGAACGCTCGAGAACCTGGCCGATCTGTTCCGCGTGTTCATGAAGGACAGCCGCGAGCTGGTGCCGCTGGACGACGAGGTGCTGCTCTGCAAGGAGTACCTGACCATCGAGAAGCTGCGGCTCACCGACCGGCTCGAGGTCCACTGGGATCTCGGCGCCATGCCGGGCGATGCGCTGTTGCCCTCGCTATTGTTGCAGCCGCTGGTGGAGAATGCGGTCCATCACGGCATCGAGCCGCGCACCGAGCCGGGCGAGGTCCGCATCCGGATCTCCCGCAACAGCGACCGGGTGCGGGTCGAGATCATGAACCCGCTGCCGGACGCGCCGCCGGTACGATCGGGCAACCACATGGCGCTGTCCAACGTTCGCGAACGTCTTGCGCTGACCTTCGATGTGGAAGGGCAGCTCGAAACCCAGGCGGAAGACGGCCTGTTCCGGGTCGTCGTCCAGTTTCCCTACCGCAAAGAGAGAAGACGCCGAGATGTCAGACGTACCTTCGATCCTGATCGTTGACGACGAACCGGTCGCCCGCTCGCGGCTTCGCGAGCTGCTCGCCGACCTGGCGCCCGACTTCCCGCACCGCATCGTCGGCGAGGCGCCCAACGCGCCCGAGGCGCTCTCGCAGATCGAGGTCGCGCAGCCCCAGATCGTGCTGCTCGACATCCAGATGCCCGGCATGACCGGCATCGAGCTCGCCCGGCACATCTCGGCGCGCGCGCAGGCGGCAGAGTCGCCCCGGCAGATGCCGCTGATCATCTTCGTGACCGCCTACGACGAATTCGCGGTCGACGCCTTCGAAGTCCGCGCCATCGACTACCTGCTCAAGCCGGTCCGCGCCGAGCGGCTGGGCCAGGCGCTGCGCCGGGCGCTCACGCGGCTGCCCAGCGAGCACGCTCAGCAGATCGACGAGCTCGCCGTGGCCACCAACACCCGCCGCCGGCACCTGTCGGTGCACGAGCGGGGCCGCGTGATCCTGGTGCCGCTCGAGCAGGTCATCTACCTGAAGGCCGAGCTCAAGTACATCACCGTGCGCACCAAGGAACGCGAGTACCTGATCGAGGAGTCGCTGACCGGGCTCGAGGACGAGTTCAGCGACCGCTTCGTGCGCATCCACCGCAACGCGCTGGTCGCGCGCCCGTCGATCGCCGGCTTCGAGCGGGTGCAGCCGCAAGGCGACACCGAGGGCGGCGACCCGTACTGGCAGGTGGTGTTGCGCGACGTGACCGAGCGGCTGCCGGTCAGCCGGCGGCAGTGGTCCATCGTCAAGAACCTGGTCGGCTGAGCGGCATGTCCACGACTCCGAGCGGCCTGCCGAAACGCCTGGTCATCGCCTCGCGCGAGAGCCGGCTCGCCATGTGGCAGGCCGAGCACGTCAGGGATCGCCTTCGCGCGCTGTACCCCGATTGCGAGGTCGCCATCCTCGGCATGACCACCCTCGGCGACCAGGTGCTCGACCGCGCCCTCAACGAGATCGGCGGCAAGGGCCTGTTCATCAAGGAGCTGGAGGTCGCGCTGCTCGACGGCCGGGCCGACCTGGCGGTCCACTCGCTGAAGGACGTGCCGATGGAGCTGGCCCCGCAGTTCGCGCTGCCGATCGTCATGAAGCGCGAGGATCCTCGAGACGCCTTCGTCTCCGGTCGCTTCGCCTCGCTCGATGCGCTGCCGGCCGGCGCGCGGGTCGGTACCTCCAGCCTGCGCCGCGCCGCGCAGATCCGGCACCGTTATCCGGGCCTGGTGGTCCTGCCGCTGCGCGGCAACGTGAATACCCGCCTGTCCAAACTCGACAGCGGCCAGTACGACGCCATCATCCTGGCGGCGGCGGGCCTCAAGCGGCTGGGGCTGGCCGACCGGATCCGGGCGATCGTGCCGCCCGAGCTCAGCCTGCCGGCCGCGGGGCAGGGTGCGCTCGGCATCGAGACCCTGGCCGGGCGCCCGGAGCTCGAGGCCTGGCTGGCGCCGCTGGCCGACCCGAAGACGGCGGCCGAAGTGGCCGCCGAGCGCGCGGTCTCGCGCGTGCTGGGCGGCAGCTGCCGGGTGCCGCTCGCGGCCTGGTGCGTGTCCCGCGCCGATGGAGGGCTCGAACTGGTGGCCCGGGTGGCAGCCGAGGACGGCAGCGCGATGGTCGAGGCCGTCGAACGCTGCCCGCAGGCCGACCGGGCATCGGCCGAGCGGATCGGCGAGCGTGCTGCGCGCCGGTTGCTGGAGCAAGGCGCAGCGCAGTGGCTCGGCTCGTCCTGACGCTGCCCGAGCCGCGCGCCGCGAGCTTGGCGCGCGTGCTCGTCGAGCGCGGCCACGAGGCTCTGCGCTTCGCATTCGTGGCCTTGCATCCGCTGACCGGATTGCCGGGCGCCGCCGCGCTGATGGCGGCCCTTGCGCGCTTCGATCGCGTCGTGTTCGTGAGCCCCACCGCGATCGAGGTCTTCGCCGACGCCCTGCATGACGGCTGGCCTTCCGGGCTCGCGCCCGCGGTCGTCGGCCCGGGCAGCCTTGCGGTGCTGGCCGATCGTGGGGGCGACCGCCACCCTGGATTGCTGGTTCCCCCGGGGCCGGCCTACGATGCCGAGGCCTTGCTGGCGCTGCCCGCGCTCGCCGCGCCGCTTCACGGCCGGATCCTGGTGGTCCGGGCAGAGGGCGGAAACCCGAGGATCGAAAGGGAGCTGGCTGCCCGTGGCGCACGAACCGAGGTGTTCGAGGCCTATCGGCGGACGGCGTTGCAGCCGGATCGGGGCGGCATCGACCTTCTGGCGCGCTGGCTTTCGGAACGAGAGACCTCTTGCGTGCGCGTGCTGGTGACCACCGTCGAGGCGGCCGAGCGGCTCGCCGAACTGGCCGGGGGCCCCGGGGCACTGGGCAGCCTGCGCGACATCGACGCGCTGGCGATCCATCCGCGCATCGCCGACCGGCTGCGCACGCTCGGCTGGAAATCGGTTACGCCGATCGAACCTGGCCTGGAAGCGCTGCTCGCCGCGATAGAATCGGATCGGCGGGTGGCGGAAGCCCCCGGGCAGCGCCAACATCGCAGCGGAAGCGACAGTGACTGATACCGAGCAGAAACGAACCGGCGAAGACGCGAGCAGCGAGGGCGGCAGCGCTGAGGCCGCGCGCGAAGCAGCGGCCCCGGCGATGCCAGTGGCCCCGGGCTCCGCCGCGCCTGCAGCCGAGACCTCGCGCGGCTCGGGGCGAGCCGGCCTGGTGGCAGGCGTCGTCGCCATCGTGATCGCGCTGGTCGTGGGCGCCTGGGCCATGCAGCGCTTCGAGCGGATCGAGGGCGAGATCGCCCGCCGGCTGCAGGCGACCGAGCAGCAGTTGGCCGCGCTCGATGCGATGCTCGGGCAGTCGCGCGATCTGCTGCGCGATCTCCAGGGTCGCAACGCGGTGCTCGAGAACAAGCTGGCCGAGACCGCGGGGCTGCAGGCGCAGGTCGAGAAGCTCTTCCGCGACCGCGCCGAGGACTCCTTCGACGTCACGCTTGCCGAGGCCGAATCGGGACTGGCCCTGGCGGCGCAACAACTGGCGCTGGGCGCCGATGTCGAAGCGGTGCTCGCGGCGATCCAGAACATCGAGGCTCGCCTCGCCCGCGAGAGCGACGCGCGGCTGGGCCCGGTTCGCGCCGTGCTGGCGCGCGACATCGAGCGCCTGCGCGTGCACCCCTCGAGCGATGTCGGCCGGCTGGCGCTGCGCCTCGACGCGCTGATCGCCGCGCTCGACCAGCTGCCGCTGCTGGCCACGATCCGCGAGCCGGTCGAGACCGCCAACGGCCTGGTCGATGCAGCACCGGGGGGCGCCGCCCCGGCGCCGTCCGCGGTTTCGGGTTCCGACGCCCCCACGCCCGCGGCGGCTTCGGCCGCCGACCGGATCGGTGCCACGCTCGGCGCCTTCGGCAAGGAGCTGCGCGACCTCTTCCGGGTGCGTCGCGTCGATTCGCCCGATGCCGTGCTGGTCGCGCCCCAACAGGCTTATTTCCTGCGCCAGAACCTCCGGCTGATGCTGCTCAACGCCCGGCTGGCGCTGCTCTCGCGCAACGGCGACGCCTATCGCGCAGACCTGGAGCGCGCCCGCCGCTGGATCCACAGCTACTACGACGGCGAGCACCGCAACGTGATCGCGGTGCAGAACCAGCTGCGGCAGATGCTCGACGCCAGGCTGGTGCTCGAGCCGCCGCGCATCGACGACAGCCTCGCGGCGGTGCGCAAGGCGCGCGCCGCGGTGCGCTGAGCCGGGGGGCCGCGATGCGCCGCGTCGTCTGGCTGCTGATCGTCGTCTCGGCCGCTGTCGGCATCGCCCTGCTGATGCGGGTGGGCCACGGCAACGTGGCGATCCTCTGGCCGCCGTACCGGATCGACTTGTCGGTCAACCTGGCGGTGCTGATCCTGATCGTGCTCTTCCTGCTGCTGCACCTGCTGTTCGGGGTGCTGTCGGGAGCGCTGAACCTGCCGGGCAGGGTGCGCGAATACCGCGAACGCCGGCAGCGCGACAAGGCGCTGGCAGGGCTTCGCGACAGCCTGCTCGCCTTCTTCGAAGGGCGCTTTGGCCGGGCCGAGCGGCTCGCCCGCGGCGCCCTTTCAGACGATGCGCTGGCCGGCTCGGCCGCGCTGATCGCAGCCCGTTCGGCCCAGCGGATGCGCGAGCCCGATCGGCGCGATCGCTGGATCGAATCGGCGACCGCCGTGCCGGCCGTCGAGAACGCGCGCCGCATGACCGAGGCCGAGCTGGCGCTCGAAGACCGCCGGCCCGAAGACGCGCTGGCCGCGATCGCGGACGTGCAGGTGCGCGGCACCCGGCACATCCACGCGCTGCGGCTCTCCTTGCGCGCCCACGAACAGCTGGGCCACTGGCCCGAGGTGCTCGAGCATGTTCGCCAGCTCGAGCGGCGCAGCGCGATCGAAGCGCCGGCTGCGCGCGTGTCGCGCGTGCGAGCGCTGCGCGCGATGCTCGACGGAGCGGGCGACGATGCCGAGACGGTCCGGCGCATCCTCGACGAGATTCCGGCGCCCGAACGCGAGATCGAGGAAGTCGCGCTGGCCGCCGTGCGGGCACTGCTGCGCGCGGGCCTGCACGAGCCGGCAGCCCGCATCGTCGAGCATGCGCTCGCGCAGCGCTACGATCCCGACCTGATCGCGCTCTGGCCCGAGCTCACCGCGATCCCCGGCCGCAAGCGGATCGCCCGCGCCGAGCAATGGTTGCAGCGCTGGGGAGAAGAGTCTTCGCTTCTGGTGGCGCTCGGCCGCCTGTGCGCCTCCGAAGCGCTCTGGGGCAAGGCCGAGGAGTTCCTGCTGCGCGCCGAGCGCAAGTCGCCCAACCCGGTCGCCCAGACCCTGCTGGCCAGTCTCTGCGAACGCCTCGAGCGCCCGGGAGACGCCGCCCACTGGTACCGCGAAGCCGCGCTGACCGCCTTCGGCGACGCAGCCTTCACCCTGGACCCGCGCCGCGTTCCGCAACTCCCCGAGATCGAAGAAGAAGACGAGCGCGACCCCCCGGCTTTACCGGTACCCGGCCCCTGAACGGCCCAGGCACGGTCGTCGACGAGGCCAGACACGGTCGTTGAAGTGGCCAGACGCTGTCCTTGAAGGCGATCGCGGTGCGTCACGCCCGAAAGTCGGGCGCGAGAACGACCCTGCACGCAACACCGTCCAGGCCCGGGAGGCGGCCCGCCGGCTTGCGGGACATTCGTGCAAGCCGAGCGCCACCGAAAGAAATCTCGCGGGACCCGTTCGTAGGGGCGAAGCCCCTTACGAGGCGGGTGCGAGATTTCGAGGTGGGCGAGGGCAGCCCCGCCCACGGCGGGGCTGCAGCACATGTCCCGCAAGCCGGCGGGCCGCCTCCCGGGTCGGGCGCAGGCCGCGACCTGCTTCGCCCGGTCAGCCGTGCCGCACCGCGATCGTCTTCAGCGTGGTGAAGCCGTACAGCGCCTCGAACCCCTTCTCGCGCCCGTAGCCGCTGTGCCCAACGCCGCCGAAGGGCAGCTCGACGCCGCCGCCCGCCCCGTAGTTGTTCACGAAGACCTGCCCGGCCCGCAAAGAGCGGGCCAGGCGCATCTGGCGGGCGCCGTCCCGGGTCCAGACGCCGGCCACCAGGCCGTAGGGCGTGCCGTTGGCGAGCGCCAGCGCGTGGGCCTCGTCGCGGAAGGAGGCGACCGCCAGCACCGGACCGAACACCTCTTCCTGGAACAGCGCGTTGTCGGCCGGCACTTCGTCGAACAGCACCGGCGCCTGGTAGAAACCTGCCGCCGGAACGTCGTCGGCCACCCGGCCCTGTGCCGCGACGCGCACGCCGCTGGTGCGCCCGCCGTCCAGGAACTCGCGCACCCGAGCAAGCTGGCGGCGCGAGACCAGCGGTCCGAGGTCCAGATCGGCCATGGCCGGGCCGGCGCGCAGCGCCGAGAAGCGCTCGGCGAGGCGCTCGAGCAGCCGATCGTGGACAGAGGCCTCGACCAGCACGCGGCTGCCGGCCGAGCAGGTCTGCCCGGCGTTCTGGATGATGGCGCCTACCAGGACCGGCAGGGCGGCATCGAGGTCGGCGTCGGCGAAGACCAGCTGCGGCGACTTGCCGCCCAGCTCCAGCGTGACCGGACAATGGCGCGCGGCCGCCGCGGCGGCGACCCGCCGGCCGGTGCCGGTGGAACCGGTGAAGGAGATGTGATCGATGCCGGGGTGCTCGCCGAGCGCCTGGCCGGCCTCGGCGCCCAGCCCGGTCACGATGTTCAGCACGCCGGGCGGGAAGCCCGCCTCGGCCGCGAGTTCCGCGGCGCGCAGCAACGACAGGCAGGCATCCTCGGCCGGCTTGACCACGCAGGCATTGCCGGCCGCGAGCGCGCCGCCCACCGTGCGGCCGAAGATCTGCATCGGGTAGTTCCAGGGCACGATGTGGCCGGTCACCCCGTGCGGCTCGCGCACCGTCAGCACCGTGTAGCCGTGCTGGTAGGGGAGGGTCTGGCCGTGCAGCTTGTCGGCCGCGCCGGCATAGAACTCGAAGTAGCGGGCCAGTGCGACCGCGTCGGCGCGCGCCTGGGAAATCGGCTTGCCGGTGTCGCGCGACTCGAGCGTCGCGAGCTCCTCCTGGTGGGCCAGCACCAGGTCGGACCAGCGGTGCAGCAGGCGGCCGCGCTCCACGGCGCTGGTGCGGCCCCAGACGCCCGCGGCCGCTTCGCCGGTTTCGCCGTCGAAGGCGCGGCGCGCGGCACGGACCGCCGCGTCGATGTCGCGCGCGTCGCCGCGGGCGATCTGCGCGAAAGTCGAGCCGTCCGAAGGATCCACGACCGGCAGGCTCTCGCCGCCGGCGGCCGGCACGGCTCGGTTGTCGATGAAGTGAACGTGGCGGGCAGGGCTCTGGAGCATGGGGACGTCCGTTCGATGTCGCGCAAGGCGCCATTATCGCGCCTGCCCGGCCCGTCGTTCGTCGCTTCGGCGTGCGAGCCGGATTGTGCGCTGCACAATTCGGCGACATCTCGCTACAATATCGGCTCGGCCGAGCCTGCTGCCGCGCTTCGCGCGCCGCCACCCAGGGCCCGGCGCCTCCCTCCGAACTTCCTCCTCAGAAACCGCCATGAACCTCGACCGAGTCGATTCCGGACGCGACCTGCCGCACGATTTCAACGTGATCATCGAAATTCCGATGGCCGCCGACCCGATCAAGTACGAGGTCGACAAGGAGACCGGCGCGCTTTTCGTGGACCGTTTCATGATGACCGCCATGCATTACCCGTGCAATTACGGCTACATCCCGCACACGGTGGCCGACGACGGCGACCCGGTCGACGTGCTGGTGATCACGCCGTTCCCGGTCACGACCGGCGCGGTGGTGCGCTGCCGGTCGCTCGGCATCCTGAAGATGGAAGACGAGGCCGGCGGCGACGCCAAGCTGGTCGCGGTGCCGATCGACAAGGTGCTGCCGATCTACAAGCACTGGAAGAAGATCACCGACATCGCCCCCGAGCGCCTGGCCACGATCCAGCACTTCTTCGAGCACTACAAGGACCTCGAAGCCGGCAAGTGGGTCAAGGTGGTCGGCTGGGGAGGGCCCGAGGAAGCCGCCGCCGAGATCACCGACGGCGTGGCCCGCTTCAAGGCGCTGAAGGACAAGCCGCGCTTCTGAGTCGCCGTCCGTCCGGACACGCGGCGGGGCGGGGCGTTCGTGCTGACGCGGCAGCCAGTTTCGACACATAATCCCGAGCTTGTTCCCAAGCAGGCCCCATCGATGTCGGACAAGCTCACGCGCCTCGCACTCGCCGGGGCGCTTGCCCTGACCCTCCTGGCAGGCTGCGGCGATCGCCGCGCGGAGGGCGCGCAGGGACCCGGCGCATCGCCGCCGCCGCCGCTGCCGGTCACCACGCTCACCGTCGCCCCGAAGCGCATTCAGGTCACCCTCGAGGCGGTGGGCCGGGCGGAAGGCTCGCGCGAGGTCGAGGTCAGGGCGCGCGTGAGCGGCATCCTCGAGCGCCAGCTGTTCCGCGAGGGCGACGCGGTGCGTGCCGGCGCGCCGATGTACCGGATCGAGCGCGCCCCCTTCGAGATCGCCCTGCAGCGCGCGAAGGCCGCGCTGGCCGAAACGCAGGCGCGCCGCGAGCGCGCGGCGGTCGAGGCGGCTCGGCTGAAGAAGCTGCTCGGCGAACGGGCCGTCAGCCAGCGCGAGTACGACGACGCGGCGGCCTCGCTGGCCCAGCTCGATGCGGCCCTGCAAGCGGCCCGCGCAGGCGTGCGCGAGGCCGAGCTCGATCTCTCCTACACCTCGGTCGAGGCCCCCGCCTCGGGCGTCGCCGGCCGCTCGCTGCGCTCCGAGGGCAGCCTGGTCGGCACGAGCCGCGACGATGGGCTCCTGACCACGATCGTGCGTCACGACCCGCTGTGGGTTCGCTTCTCCTTGTCCGAGTCCGAGTACGCCCGGCTCAGGGCGGGCCGGGGCGAGAAGTCCCGCGTCGCGGTCCGCGAAACGCCCGGGCAGGGCGGCAGCGCAAGCCAGCTGACCGGCAAGCTCAACTTCACCGGTTCGCGGGTCGACCCGCAGCTCGGCACGGTCCAGCTGCGCGCCGAATTCGCCAATCCGGATTCCCGGCTGCTGCCCGGCCAGTACCTGGGGCTCGCGGTCGAGATCGGCGAGACCGACGCGATCCTGGTGCCGCAATCGGCCGTCCAGCAGGGCGATCGGGGAAGCTTCGTGTGGGTCGTCGGCGACGACGACACCGTGGCGCCGCGCCCGGTGAAAACCGGCGAGTGGGTGGGCCGCGACTGGGTGGTTCGCGAGGGCCTGAAGGCGGGCGAGCGCGTCGCGGTGGACAACCTGATCCGGCTGCGCCCGGGCGCCAAGGTGGCGCCCAAGCCGCCGGCTCCGGCCTCCTGACGAGCGGCCCGCATGTCGCGCTTCTTCATCGACCGCCCGATCTTCGCGGCCGTCCTGTCGATCGTCATCACGCTGGCCGGGCTGGTCGCCTCGCAGATCCTGCCGGTAGCCCAGTACCCGGAGATCGCGCCGCCAACGGTCACGATCAATGCGAGCTACCCCGGTGCCAGCGCCGAGACGCTCGCCCGCACCGTGGCCGCCCCGATCGAGGAGCAGCTCTCGGGCGTCGAGCGGCTGCTCTACTTCAATTCCAGCTCGTCCTCGAACGGCCAGGTGACGATCACCGCCACCTTCGATGTCGGCACCAACGTCGACCAGGCGACCTTCAACATCAACAACCGGGTGCAGCTGGCCCTGCCGCGTCTGCCCGACGAGGTCCGCCGCAACGGCGTGACCGTCCAGAAGCGCTCGAACGACATCCTGCTGGTGGTCGCGCTGACCTCGCCCGACGGCCGCTTCGACACCCTCTACCTGTCGAACTACTCGTCGCTGAACATCGTCGACGAGCTCAAGCGCCTGCCCGGCGTGGCCGACGTGTCGATCTTCGGCGCGCGCGACTACGCGATGCGTGTCTGGCTGCGCCCCGACCGGATGGCGGCGCTGGGCGTGACCACGGCCGAAGTCGCGGCGGCCGTCCGCGCGCAGAACGCGCAGTACGCGGCGGGCAAGATCGGCGCGGAGCCCGCCGTGCCCGGGCAGAGCCTGATCTACACGGTGACCGCGCGCGGCCGCCTGGTCGAGCCAGAGGAGTTCGGCGAGATCGTCGTCCGGGCCGGCGGGCCCGAGGGCGTGCTGCGCCTGAAGGACATCGCCCGCATCGAGCTCGGCGCGCAGAGCTACGACGCCTTCAACACGCTCGACGGCCGCCCGACGATCGGCACCGCGGTCTTCCTGCAGTCGGGCGCCAACGCGCTCGACGTCGCCGAGGCCGTCAAGGCGCGCATGGCCGAGCTCAAGCGCGGGTTTCCCGAGGGCGTCGACTACGTGATCCCCTTCGACACGACCCGTTACGTGTCGTCGTCGATCGACGAAGTGGTCAAGACCATCATCGAGGCGGCGGTGCTGGTCGTGCTGGTGGTCTTCGTGTTCCTGCAGAGCTGGCGCGCGACGGTAATCCCGATGGTCGCGGTGCCGGTCTCGCTGATCGGCACCTTCGCGGGGCTCTGGCTGTTCGGCTTCTCGATCAACACGCTCACGCTGTTCGCGATGGTGCTGGCGATCGGCATCGTCGTCGACGACGCGATCGTGGTGCTGGAGAACGTCGAGCGGCTGATGCGCGAGGAGAGGCTCCCCGCGCGCGATGCGGCGATCGAGGCGATGCGCGAGGTCTCGGGCGCGGTCGTCGCGATCGTGCTCGTGTTGTGCGCGGTCTTCGTTCCCGTGGCCTTCCTCGGCGGCATCGCCGGGCAGCTGTACCGGCAGTTCGCGGTCACCGTGGCGATCGCGGTGGTCCTGTCCGGCTTCGTCGCGCTCACGCTCACGCCGGTGATGTGCGCGCTCCTGCTCAAGAGCGCGCATCACGAGTCGAAGCTCTTCAAGCCCTTCAACAAGGGCTTCGACGCGCTCACCCGGCTGTTCATGGCGGCGGTGCGCTTCGCGGCCCGGCGCCGGCTGGTTTCGCTGGTCGCCTTCCTGGGATTCCTCGCGTTGGCGGCCGCGCTGTTCGTCCGCATCCCGGGCAGCTTCGTGCCGCCCGAGGACCAGGGCTACGTGATCGGCGCGATCATCCTTCCGGACGGCGCCACGCTCGAGCGCACCGGCCGCTCCGGCGCGCAGTTGCAGAAGATGTTCGAGGGCCACCCGGCGATCCAGAACATGTTCGTGGTCAACGGCTTCGACCTGATCGGGGGCGGCAACAAGACCAACGCCGCCACGATCTTCGTGCCGCTCAAGGATTGGAAGGAACGCACCCAGACCGCGCCGCAGGTCGCGGGCGAGATCTTCGCGAAGGGCATGGCGCTGACCGACGGCATGGCGCTGGCCTTCAACCCGCCGGCGATCCGCGGCCTGGGCACCGCGGGCGGCTTCGAGGTCTACGTGCAGGGCCGTGGAAACGCCGACCCCAAGCGCCTGGCCGAAGTGATCGGCGTATTCGTCGCCGACCTGCAGAAGCATCCGCAGTTGCAGGGCATCAACACCTTCTTCCGGCCCTCGGTGCCGCAGCTGCGGGTCGAGGTCGACCGCGAGAAGGCGCTCTCGCTGGGCGTACCGGTGCCGGAGGTCTTCGAGGCGCTGCAGGCCACGATGGGCGCGCTCTACGTGAACGATTTCAACATGTTCGGCCGGACCTATCGGGTGCAGCTGCAGGCCGACGCGCCTTTCCGGATGTCGCCCGCAGACCTGGGCCGCGTCTGGGTCCGCTCGTCGCGTGGGGAGATGATCCCGCTCTCGGCGCTGCTCCAGGTCTCGTCGATCGTGGGCCCGGAGCAGCTCGAGCGCTTCAACGGCTACGTGGCCGCGAAGGTGCTGGGCAGTGGCAAGGCCGGGGTCAGCTCGGGCGACGCGATCCGCGCGGTCGAGGACGTCGCCGCGGCCAGCCTGCCGCCCGGCTACGCCATCGCATGGACCGGCCAGGCCTTCCAGGAGAAACGCACTGGCAGCGCATCGGTGTTCGCGTTCGGCTTCGCGATCGTGATGGTCTACCTGATCCTGGCCGCCCTCTACGAACGCTGGGGCCTGCCGGTCGCGGTGCTGCTCGCGGTGCCGTTCGCGATCGCGGGCGCGCTCGGCCTGGTGTTCCTGAGAGGAATGGAGAACGACATCTACTTCCAGATCGGCCTGATCGTGCTGATCGGGCTGGCGGCGAAGAACGCGATCCTGATCGTGGAGTTCGCGCAGCAGGCCTTCCTGGCGGGCAAGACGCCGCTGGAGTCGGCCCTGCAGGCCGCGCGCCTGCGCTTTCGCCCGATCGTGATGACCTCGCTGGCCTTCGTGCTCGGCGTGCTGCCGCTGGCCATCGCTTCGGGCGCCGGCGCCGCGGCCCGCCGGTCGATGGGCACCGGGGTGGTCGGCGGCATGCTTCTGGCCACCTTCGTGGCGCCGATCTTCGTGCCGCTCTTCTTCAACCTGACTGCGCGCCGTCGCGGCGGGGATCAGCGCAAGTAGGCGGATCGTTCCCCCAGTTCGTCCAGCCAGGCGCCCACCATCCCGCCTTCGCGCTCCAGGAATCGCTCCACGGCGTCGGCGAAGGCGGGTTCGGCGAGCCAGTGCGCCGAACGGGTCTGCACCGGCTCGAAGCCGCGCGCCATCTTGTGCTCGCCTTGCGCGCCGCCTTCGATGACCGCGAGTCCTCGCTCGATCGCCAACTCGATCGCCTGGTAGTAGCAGAGCTCGAAGTGCAGGCAGGGCACCTGCTCGACCGCGCCCCAGTAACGCCCGTAGACCCGTTCGTCGTCGACCATCAGCAGGCTGCAGGCGATCGGGCGCGCGCCGTCGCGAGCGACGACCAGCACCAGGTTCCCGGGCAGCAGCGCGCCGATCCGTTCGAAGAAGGCCAGGTTCAGGTAGGGCGTCGAGCCGTGCTCGGCGTAGGTGTTCTCGTAGCAGCGCGTGAAAAAGGCCCAGTCGGCGGGCGCGATCGCCTCGCCGGCCAGTCGCTCGATGGCGAGGCCCGCCGAGGCGACCTTGCGGCGCTCGGCGCGGATCTTCTTGCGCTTGGACTGGGACAATGCGGCCAGGAAGGCGTCGAAGTCGGGCCAGCCCTCGTTGCGCCAGTGGAACTGCACGCCACGCCGCTGCATCGCGCCGCACGCTTCGAGCAGGGCTGCCTCGGACTCGGTCGGAAAGAGCACGTGCAGGGAGGACAGCCCGCTTTCCGCAGCCAGGCGCATCAAGGCGCGGGCCGCCGCCCCGCGCGCGCGCGCGTCCGCGGCCAGCAGCCGCGGGCCGGTCACCGGCGTGAACGGCACCGCCGACAGCAGCTTCGGATAATAGCGCCTGCCATGGCGCTGGTACGCGTCGGCCCAGGCCCAGTCGAACACGTACTCGCCGTAGGAGTGGCTCTTCAGGTAGATCGGCACGGCCGCGCGCAGCCGGCCCCGGGCGTCCTCGAGCAGCAGGTGACGAGGCTGCCAGCCGGTGCCCGCGCCGACGCAGCCGGTCGCCTCCAGCGCGTGCAGGAACTCGTGCCGCAGGAAGGGCTGCGCCCGTCCCGAGCCGGACGCGGCCGCCAGCGAATTCCAGTCGGCAGGCCCGACTGTCGCCAGGTCGTCCACCAGTCGCATGCGATAATCGTCGGCTACGGACACTCTCAATCCTCCATGCGAATCGCCGCTGCCCAGCTGAACCAGACCGTCGGTGATTTCCCGGGCAACGCCGACCGCATTATCGGCGCAGCCCGCAAGGCGGCCGACCGCGGTGTGCGGGTACTGGTCACGCCGGAGCTGTCGCTCACCGGCTATCCGCCCGAGGACCTCCTGCTGCGCGACGCCTTCCAGCGCCGCAGCGACGAGGCGCTCGATCGCATCCGCGAGGCTACGGCGTCGCTCGAGCTGTTCCTGCTGGTCGGCCATCCGGTCAGCGAAGGGCAGGGGGCCGGCAGGCGTCGCTTCAATGCCGCATCGCTGCTGCACCGTGGCCGGGTGGTCGGGGTGTGCCGCAAACGCGAGCTGCCCAACTACGCGGTGTTCGACGAGGCACGCTACTTCGCGCGCGGCGAGGAGGCGTTCGTCTTCGACGTCGACGGCATGCGGCTCGGCGTGGCGATCTGCGAGGACTTCTGGTTCCCCGTGCCGCCCCGCGCGCTGCACGAGATCGGCGCGCAGGCCCTGCTGGTGCTCAACGCCTCGCCTTATCACCTGGGCAAGCAGCACTCGCGACTGGACACCGCCCGCGCCAACGTGAGCGCGCTGGGCATGCCGATGCTGGCGGCCAATCAGGTGGGCGGACAGGACGAGCTCGTCTTCGACGGTCTCTCCTTCGCGCTCGACGCCTCGGGTGCGCTGGCCGCGCAGGGCAAGGCCTTCGAGAGCGACCTGCTGGTGGTCGAGCTCCAGGCCGATGCGGACGGGCGCGTCGACTTCGTGAGCCAGGCCATTCCCGAGTCTCCGCCTCCCGAGGCGCAGGTCTACGCCGCGCTGGTGCTCGGCGTGCGCGACTACATCGGCAAGAACGGCTTTCCCGGCGCGATCGTCGGGCTGTCGGGCGGGGTCGATTCGGCGCTGGTCCTGGCCATTGCGGTCGACGCGCTCGGGGCCGACAAGGTGCGCGCGGTGATGATGCCATCGCCGTACACCGCCGAGATCTCCTGGCTCGACGCGCGCGACATGGCCCAGCGCCTGGGCGTGCGCTACGACGAGTTGCCGATCGGCGCCTGCTTCGACGCCTTCCGCGCCACGCTGGCCGGCGAGTTCCGCGGCCTGCCCGAGGACACCACCGAAGAGAACCTGCAGGCGCGGATCCGCGGGATGCTGCTGATGGCCCTGTCGAACAAGTTCGGCGCCATCGTGCTGACCACCGGCAACAAGAGCGAGATGGCGGTCGGCTATGCCACGCTGTACGGCGACATGGCCGGCGGCTTCGCGGTCATCAAGGACATCGCCAAGACGCTGGTCTGGCGGCTCTGCCGGTGGCGCAACACCGTGTCCGACGCGATCCCTGACCGGATCATCACCCGCCCGCCTTCGGCCGAGCTCAAGCCCGGCCAGACCGACCAGGACTCGTTGCCGCCCTACGAGACGCTGGACGCGATCGTTCGCCTGTACATGGAGGAAGACCGCAGCGTCGACGAGATCGTCGCGGCGGGACACCCGGCCGATGCGGTGGCACGCGTGGTGCGCCTGATCCAGGTCAACGAGTACAAGCGCCGGCAGGCGCCGGTGGGCATCCGGGTTACGCATCGCGCCTTCGGCCGCGACTGGCGCTACCCGATCACCTCGAAATTCAGGGACTGACAGGACTTTCCGGAGAACTCATGAAACAGATCACCGCGATCATCAAGCCGTTCAAGCTCGACGAGGTCCGCGAAGCGCTGGCCGAAGTGGGCGTCTCGGGCCTGACCGTCACCGAGGTCAAGGGCTTCGGCCGCCAGAAGGGCCACACCGAGCTCTACCGGGGCGCGGAGTACGTGGTCGACTTCCTGCCGAAGATCAAGGTCGAGGTCGTGCTCAACGACAACCAGGCCGAGCAGGCCATCGAGGCGATCACCAAGGCCGCGCGCACCGGACGCATCGGCGACGGCAAGATCTTCGTGAGCGAGGTCGAGCAGGTGATCCGGATCCGCACGGGCGAGACCGGCGACAGCGCGATCTGAATCGCGCCCGCCCTGGGCCCGTTCACAGGCCCTGGCCGCCCGGCGCGGTACGGCGGGTCAGGCGGCGCAGGCCCCGCAGCAGCAAACGGATCGCCAGCGCCGCGAGCACCACGAAGACCAGCAGCAGCCCGAGGAAGACCAGCGGCCAGCTGACCGCCAGCCAGGCGCCCAGCGGCACCATCAGGTCTTCCGCCGCGGACACCAGCAGGTTCGAGAACGGCTCGGGAGACGTGTTGACCGCCGCCCGGGTGCCCGACTTCGCCAGATGGGTCGTGGCGGTCAGCGTGCCGCCCAGCAGCGCGGCCGCGACCGCGACCGCGGCGCCCGAGTCTCCGAACGCCGCGGCCGCCAGCGCCGCGCCGGCCGGGATTCGCACGAAAGTGTGCAGGCCGTCCCACAAGCTGTCGAGCAGCGGCAGCTTGTCGGCGAAGAGTTCGACCGACGCCATGAAGGCCGCCGCGCCCAGGACCAGCGGGTGGGCGAGCACCTCCAGATGCGTCGGCAGCTCCCACCAGCCGAACTTGTGCGCGAGGCCGAACAGGAAGACCACTGCGTAGAGCCGGATGCCGGCGCCCCAGGCCAGCGCCGCAGCGAGCGCGAGCTCGGGCAGCCATGGCGCCACGCCGGGCGGCAACAGCCCCGAGATCACTGGACCCGCAGCAGCACGATCATCGCGCCGCCGCCGCCGTCGTTGGGCCGCGCCTCGCAGAAGGCCAGCACCTCTTCGCGCTGGGCCAGCCAGCGCGGCACCTTGCGCTTGAGCACGGGCTCCTTGCCGATCGAACCCAGCCCCTTGCCGTGGATGATCCGCACGCAGCGGATCTCGTCGCGCACCGCCTGCGCCAGGAAACCAGCCAGTGCTTCGCGCGCTTCGTCGACCCGCAGGCCATGCAGGTCGATCTGCATGCGCACCACCCATTCACCGCGGCGCAACCGGCGCACCACGTCGGGCCCGATGCCGGGGCGGCGCCAGGACAGCGTCTCGTCGGTGTCGAGATAGCGCTCGACGTCGATCTCGTCCGACAGGGACTCCTCGAGCACCGCCCGCTCGTCGCGCATGCGCTGGATCGGAAGCGTCGGCGGTGCCGCGGGGCGAAGCTCGACGCGCCCGCTGGCGCGCAGTGGGGTCGCGCCGGCCATCTCGGCGCGAAACAGGTTGGCTTCGCGCTCCGCGCGCTGGGCGGCTTCGCGCGCCTGCTTTTCGGCCTGGCGCGCCCGGCGTGCCTGCTCGGCCAGCGATTCGCGCAGGCCGGCCAGCGCCCCGAGGCCCTCGAGCGGAGGATTCCGGCGCCCATCGCGCGCGCGGCGACTCATCGCGTCGGGCTCCGTGGTCGAGGGGGGTGGGCGCCCGAAGCCGGCCTCAGTGGCCGGACTGGGCCTCGAGGTAGCGCTGCGCGTCGAGCGCGGCCATGCAGCCGGTGGCCGCGCTGGTGATCGCCTGCCGGTAGACGTGGTCCTGCACGTCGCCCGCGGCGAACACGCCGGGCACGCTGGTCGCGGTGGCCTGGCCGTTGAGCCCGCTCTTCGTGACGATGTAGCCGTTGGCCATTTCCAGCTGGCCGGCGAACAACTCGGTATTCGGCGAATGGCCGATCGCCACGAACACGCCGGTCAACGGCAGGTCAACGGTCTCGCCGTCTCGGTTGTCGCGGATCCTCACGCCGGTCACGCCGGTTGCGTCGCCGAGCACCTCGTCGAGCTCGTGGAACCAGCGCACCTCGGCCTTGCCTTCGCGCACCTTGTCCATCAGCTTGTCGATCAGGATGGGCTCGGCGCGGAACTTGTCGCGGCGATGGATCACGGTGACCTTGCGGGCGATGTTGGTCAGGTAGAGCGCCTCCTCGACCGCGGTGTTGCCACCGCCGATCACGCAGACGTCCTGGTTGCGATAGAAGAATCCGTCGCAGGTGGCGCAGGCCGACACGCCCTTGCCCATGAAGGCCTGCTCGGTGGGCAGCCCCAGGTACTTCGCCGTGGCGCCGGTGGCGACGATCAGCGCATCGCAGGTGTACTCGCCGGCATCGCCGATCAGCCGCAGCGGACGCTCGTCGAGCTTCACCGTGTGGACGTGGTCGAAGATCACCTCGGTGCCGAAGCGCTCGGCGTGCTTCTGGAAGCGCGCCATCAGGTCCGGCCCCTGCACGCCGTCGGCATCGGCCGGCCAGTTGTCGACGTCGGTGGTCGTCATCAACTGGCCTCCCTGGGCCAGGCCGGTGATCAGCACCGGGTTCAGGTTGGCGCGGGCGGCGTACACCGCGGCGGTGTAGCCGGCGGGGCCGGAGCCGAGGATCAGGAGGCGGGCGTGGCGGGGTGCGGACATGATCGGGAGGACCTGGTTCGTCCCGGCCGGACCGTTCGTCGGGACGGCAGCGGGCTGCGTTGCGAAAAACTCAAAAAATCATCGGCTTAGCGGGTCGTTTTTTGAGCGCTTTGTTAAATTCGGCACGACTAGGGCAGAATTATAGGGATTCCGGCCGCCGAGACCGCGGTCGAGCCCTGCAATCCGAGGTGGGTATGCGTCAGGAAGAAAACAAGCTTTTCCTGCGACGGATTCCGTTGCTGGCCACGCTGAGCGAGCAGCAGCTCGACGCCCTGGCCGCGGGCAGCGCCCGCCGCAGCTTTCCGCGCGGTCGCACGATCGTCGCCGAAGGCGAGCCGTCGCAGTCGCTGTACATCCTGCTGTCGGGCCGGGCGAAGGTCCAGCGTTCCGACACGGAGGGCAAGGAGGTCATCCTCGCGGTGCTGGGCTCCGGCGACTGGTTCGGCGAGATGAGCATGATCGACGACGCGCCGCGCTCGGCCAGCGTGATCACGCTCGAGCCCTGCGAGTTCATGGCCATCGAGAAGGCCAGCTTCCGCAAGCTGCTCGCCGAGAGTCCCGAGGTCAGCATGGCGGTCATGCGCCAGCTGGTCGGCCGGCTGCGCGAAGCCGACCGCAAGATCGAGACCCTGGCGCTGCTCGATGTCTACGGCCGCGTCGCCCGGGTGCTGCTCGACTTCTCCGAGGACGTCAACGGCGAGCGGATCGTGCGCAACCGCCTGCCTCGCCAGGAGATCGCCAAGATGATCGGCGCCTCGCGCGAGATGGTGTCTCGCGTGATGAAAGGGCTCGAGACCGAGGGCTTCGTCGTGCCCTTGCCCGAAGGCCGGATGCTGCTGCGCGAGAAGCTCGGCTCCTACACCCATTGACCGTCGTGTCCCGTAGTTCCACGCTCTCCAATGGCGCATCCCGCGCCTCCGCGTTCATGCTCCCCGACAGGGCGCTTCGCCTGGTGCAGGAAGCCCGCTGGCTCGCGCTGGCAGTGCTCGCGCTGTTCCTGCTGCTGATCCTTGCCACCTATCACCCGGCCGATCCGGGCTGGTCGCACGCCGCGCCCGATCGCATCGTCCAGAACGCCGGGGGCAGGGTGGGCGCCTGGTTCGCCGACCTTCTGCTCTACCTGTTCGGGCTCAGCGCCTACCTGCTGGCGGGCGCGATGGGCGTGTCGGTCGTGCGCGGCATGGCCCGGCTGCGCGCCGCGGCCCGCGAGGCCGAAGCCCCGAAGAAGCGCGCGCAGAAGCCCGACGAGCCGCTGCCTGGCAGCCGCTTCGCCTGGGAGCGCTGGCTCGGATTCGCGATGTTGTTGATCGGCTGCGTGGCCCTCGAATCCGCCCGACTGCACGGCATCGGCGCCGAGCTGCCGTTCGCGCCGGGTGGCGTGCTCGGCAGCATCGTGGCCACGCCGCTGCTCGACGCGCTGGGCGCGGTGGGCGGCACGCTGGCGCTGCTCGGACTGATCGCCGCCGGATTCAGCCTGTGGTCGGGCTGGTCCTGGCTCGCGATCTTCGAACGGGTCGGGACCGCGCTCGAGTGGCTGGCCCTGCGCGCGGTGCAGGCGGTCTCGGCGCGCAAGGACCGGCGCATCGGCGAGGCGGCGGCCAGCGTGCGCGAGGAGCAGGTCCAGGAGAAGCGCAAGATCTTCGAAGAAGACCCGGCGCCGATCCGGATCGAGCCGCCGGTGGCGCGCATCCAGCCTTCCGAGCGGGCCGTGGCCGAGCGCCAGTCCACCTTGTTCGTCGACTTGCCGGCCGACACCGAGCTGCCGCCGCTGTCGCTGCTCGACGAGCCGCCGGCGCAGCAGGAGACCGTGTCGGCCGAGACCCTCGAGTACACGTCGCGGCTGATCGAGAAGAAGCTTTCCGACTTCAACGTGGCGGCCAACGTGGTCGCCGCGCAGCCCGGGCCGGTCATCACGCGCTACGAGATCGAGCCGGCCACCGGCGTGAAGGGCAGCCAGATCGTCAACCTGTCCAAGGACCTGGCCCGCGCGCTGTCGCTGGTGTCGATCCGGGTGGTCGAGACCATCCCCGGCAAGAACCTGATGGGCCTCGAGCTGCCGAACGCGCGCCGCCAGACGGTTCGCCTGTCCGAGATCCTCGGCTCGCAGGTCTACGCGAACAGCGCCTCGCCGCTCACGCTGGCGCTGGGCAAGGACATCGCCGGCAACGCGGTGGTGGCCGACCTGGCCAAGATGCCGCACCTGCTGGTGGCCGGCACCACCGGCTCGGGCAAGTCGGTGGGCATCAACGCCATGCTGCTGTCGCTGCTCTACAAGGCCGACCCGAGCCAGGTGCGGCTGATCCTGATCGACCCCAAGATGCTCGAGATGAGCACCTACGAGGGCATTCCGCACCTGCTCGCGCCGGTGGTCACCGACATGCGCCACGCCGGCAACGCGCTGAACTGGTGCGTGGCCGAGATGGAGCGCCGCTACCGGCTGATGAGCAAGCTGGGCGTTCGCAACCTTTCCGGCTACAACGCCAAGATCGCCGATGCCGAGAAGCGCGAGGAGCTGATCCCGAACCCGTTCTCGTTGACCCCGGACGCCCCCGAACCGCTGGGCCGCCTGCCCCAGATCGTGGTGGTCATCGACGAGCTGGCCGACCTGATGATGGTCGTCGGCAAGAAGGTCGAGGAGCTGATCGCGCGTCTTGCACAGAAGGCGCGCGCGGCCGGCATCCACCTGATCCTGGCCACGCAGCGGCCGTCGGTCGACGTGATCACCGGCCTGATCAAGGCGAACATCCCGACCCGGATCGCATTCCAGGTGTCCAGCAAGATCGACTCGCGCACCATCCTGGACCAGATGGGCGCCGAATCGCTGCTTGGGCAGGGCGACATGCTCTACATGCCGCCGGGCGGCGGCCTGCCGATGCGGGTGCACGGGGCCTTCGTGGCCGACGACGAAGTCCACGCGGTGGTCCAGCACTGGCGCGAGCTCGGGGGCGAGCCGCAGTACGTGGAGGGCATCCTCGAAGGCGGGGTGCCGGATGAAGTCGACGCGGGCAGCGCGGTCGGCTTCGGCGGGTTGTCGCAGACGCTGGCCGAGGCCGGCGTCGACGGCGAGGCCGACCCGATGTACGACCAGGCGGTGGCCGTCGTCGTCAAGCACAAGCGGGCGTCGATCTCGCTGGTGCAGCGCCACCTGCGCATCGGCTACAACCGCGCCGCGCGCCTGCTCGAGCAGATGGAGAAGTCCGGGCTGGTGTCCGCCATGGCGACCAACGGCAACCGGGAACTGTTGGTGCCGCAGCAGAAGGGCGAGGACTGAGCGTATTCGAGTAAGCGGCTGTGAATCGTTCGCATGCCGCGTATCGCTCGCCGGGCCGCGGGCCGCGGCATGCTAATTTCTCGGCCATGACCCAGTTCATTGCTCCAACGTCCGCCTCGCGCCCCCATGACCGGCGTCGCAGGCGCCTCGCTCCCGCCTTCGCCGCGCCCGTCCTCGCTCTCGTGATGCAGGCGCTCGCGGTGGCGCCGTCCTTCGCCGCCGGCCTCGACCAGCTGCGCGCCTTCCTGACCGAGACTCGCAGCGCCCAGGGCGAGTTCAGCCAGAAGGTGCTGCGCGCCAATGGCCAGACGCTCGAATCCACGCAGGGCGTGTTCGCCTTCTCCCGGCCTGGCAAGTTCCGCTGGGAGGTGCGCAAGCCCTTCGAACAGCTGATGGTGGCCGATGGCGAGCGGCTCTGGTTCCACGACAAGGACCTCAATCAGGTCACGATCCAGAAGCTCGGCGCGGCCGTCGGTTCCACGCCGGCGGCGCTGCTGTTCGGCTCGGGCGACCTGGAGAAGGCCTTCGCGCTGTCCGAGCAGGGCGAGCGCGATGGCATGGAATGGGTCGAGGCGGTGCCCAGGCAGACCGACCAGGGCTTCGACCGGATCGCGATCGGCCTGCGCGACGGCCTGCCGGCGGTCATGGAAGTGCGCGACGCCTTCGGCCGCACCTCGGTCTTCGCCTTCGAAGGCATCCGGCGCAATCCGGAGCTTTCAGCCTCGCTGTTCCGCTTCGCACCGCCTGCCGGCGCCGATGTGATCGAGCAGAAATGACGATGCCGACCGACACCAGCCCGCCCGTCACCGGGCGTCCCGACCCGGGCGTCTTGCTCGCGCCGCCGGCCCGACCGGGCGACCCGCTCGACGCGATCGACACGCCGGCGCTGCTGCTCGACCTCGATGCGTCGGACGCCAACGTGGCGGCCTTGCACGCGCAGGCGGTCGCCGCCGGCCTGGCGGTGCGCGCGCACGGCAAGGCGCATCGCTGCCCGCGGCTGGCGCTGCGGCAGATCGCTGCCGGGGCTGTCGGCATCTGCGTGCAGAAGGTGGGCGAGGCGGAGGGATTCGCCGCTGCCGGCGTGCGCGACATCCTGGTCACCAACGAGATCGTTTCCCCGGACAAGTGCCTGCGCCTGGCCAGGCTGGCCACGCTGCCCGGCATGCGAATCGCGACCTGCGTCGACGACCCGTTGCAGGTCGAACGTCTCGCCGCTGCCTGCGCGAGCGCCGGAAGCCGGGTCGACGTGCTGATCGAGGTCGACGTCGGCCAGCAGCGTTGCGGCGTCGAAACCCCTTCGCAGGCGCTGGCCATTGCCGAGGCGATCGATCGGGCCGCCCCGCATCTCGCGCTGCGCGGCCTGCAGGCCTACCACGGGCGGGCCCAGCACCTGCGAGGTGCCGGCGAGCGGGCCGAGGCGGTCGCCCGCGCGGCAGCGGTGGCTCGCGAGTTCCGCGCCGCGCTCGAGCAGGCGGGCCACGCGGTGAGCGAGATCAGCGGCGGCGGCACCGGCAGCTTTCCGAACGAGGCCGGGGCCGGCGTCTGGACCGAGCTGCAGGCAGGCTCCTACGCGCTGTTGGATCTCGACTACCGGGCCAACGCGGTGGATCCGGCCGCGCCGCGGCTGCGCCAGGCGCTGGGCGTGATGACCACGGTGATCAGCCGGCGCGCCGCGCATGCAGTGCTCGACGGCGGCCTGAAGAGCTTCGCCGTCGATTCGGGCCTGCCCGCGATGCGCGATCCGCGCTGGAAGGTGGTCGGGCTGTCCGACGAGCACACGGTGATCCGGCCGCTGGAAGGCGCAGCGCCGCTGGCGCTGGGCCAGCGGGTCATCCTGGATCCGGGGCACTGCGACCCGACGGTCAACCTGCACGACTGGATCGTCGCCTACCGCGGCAACACGGTCGAGGCGGTCTGGCCGGTGCTGCCGCGCGGCGCGTCGCGCTGAGCGCCCGATTGCCGCGCGCACGACCGGGAGCGCTCCCATGACCATGGCCACCCTCGGGCACGGCACACGCGGCGATGCCGGCGTGATCACGCTGGTCTCGTCGGCGCACGGCGTGTCGCACTTCTTCCACCTGGTGCTGCCGCCGATGTTTCCCTGGTTGCGCGACGCCTTCGGCCTGAGCTATGCCGAACTCGGCCTGTTGATGACGGTGCTGTTCACCGTTTCGGGCGTCGGCCAGGCCCTGGCGGGTTTTCTCGTCGACCGCATCGGTCCGGCGCCGGTGATGCAGGCCGCGCTGGCGCTGTTCGCAAGCGGCGCCGCGCTGATCGGGCTCGCCTCGTCCTGGGAATGGCTGGTGGCCGGGGCGGTGCTCATCGGCCTGGGCAATGCGCCCTTTCATCCGGTCGACTACTCGATCCTGAACGCCAGGGTGGCAACGCCGCGGATCGGCCATGCCTACGCCATGCACGGGGTGGCCGGCAGCCTGGGCTGGGCGCTTGCGCCGGTCTTCATGGTGGGCATCGCGCAGATCGCGGGCTGGCAAGGCGCCTTCTTCGGCGCCGCCTTGCTCGCAGCGGCAATGCTCGCCGCGGTGACGCTGCGCCGCGACCTGCTCGTCGTGGCGGCCCATCGGGCGGCCGAAGCTGCGGCGCCGGCGACCGGCTCCGCGGCGCCGCAAGGCCGGCACGCCGCCGGGCCCAGCCCGCTCGATTTCATGCGCCTGCCGGCGGTCTGGTTCAGCTTCGCCTTCTTCTTCGCGAGCGCCTTCGCGCTGGGCGGCGTGCAGAGCTTCGGGCCCGAGTCGGCGCGACTGCTGCACGAGGTGCCGCTCGGGGTGGTGGCCATCTGCCTGACCGCCTACATGCTGTCGAGCGCCACGGGGATGATCGCCGGCGGCTTCGTGGCGACCGACCCCTCGCGGGCCGAGCGCACGATCGCGATGGCCTTCGGCCTGGCGGCGCTGGTCGCGCTCACCTTGCCCTTCGTGCCCTGGCCGGGCGCCGCGATGCCGGTGCCGTTCGCGCTGATGGGCTTCGCGGCGGGCGTGGCCAATCCCTCGCGCGATCTGCTGATCCGGCGCGCGGCGCCACCCGGCGCCACCGGCCGGGTCTACGGCATCGTCTATTCGGGGCTGGACCTGGGCATGTCGATCGCGCCGCCCATCTTCGGCTTCATGCTGGACAAGGGCGCGCCGGCCGGGGTCTGGATCGGCATCGCGATCGCGCAGGTCCTGATGATCGCGGGCGCCTTCCGCGCCGGCGGCGCCGCGCGTGCGCAGGCTGGCCAGGCCGCGCAGGCGGCGAAGGCGACCTGAGGCAGGGGCGCATCTTGCGAGAGCGAAGCCAATGAGCGGCGCCGAACCCGACCTGTTCGGCGTCCCGGCAGGGCGATCGGCGCCCCGCGAGGGCGCGCCAACCTCGGTCGGCTCGACTGCCGACGAGGGCAGCGGGAATGGCCGCGACATGACTGCCGTGCCGCTCGCCGAGCGGCTGCGCCCGCGCACGATCGACGAGGTCATCGGCCAGCGCCACCTGCTCGGCCCGGGCAAGCCGCTGCGGGTGGCCTTCGAGGCCGGCAAGCCTCATTCGATGATCTTCTGGGGGCCGCCAGGCGTGGGCAAGACCACGCTGGCGCGCCTGATGGCCGACGCCTTCGACTCGCACTTCATCGCGATCTCCGCGGTGCTGGGCGGTGTGAAGGAGATCCGCGAGGCCGTCGCGGCGGCGGCGCAGCAGCGGGCGGCCGGCCGTCGCACGATCCTCTTCGTCGACGAGGTTCACCGTTTCAACAAGGCGCAGCAGGATGCCTTCCTGCCGCACGTCGAGAGCGGCCTGTTCACCTTCATCGGCGCGACCACCGAGAACCCGTCATTCGAGGTCAACGGCGCGCTGCTCTCGCGCGCGCGGGTCTACGTGCTGCAACCGCTGTCGACCGAGGAGCTGGCCGAGCTGTTCGCCCGCGCGGTGGCCGCGCTCGATCCGCCGGTGGCCTTCGACGAGGTCGCCCGCGAGCGGCTGAGCGGCTGGGCCGACGGCGACGGGCGCCGGCTCCTGAACGCGGTCGAGATCGTGGCCGACGCCGCGCGGGGGCTGGGCCGCGACCAGGTCGACGGCGACTTCCTCGAGCAGGCGCTGTCGCAGAACCTGCGCCGCTTCGACAAAGGCGGTGACGCGTTCTACGACCAGATCAGCGCGCTGCACAAGTCGGTGCGCGGCTCCGACCCGGACGCGTCGCTCTACTGGCTGTGCCGGATGCTCGACGGCGGCGCCGATCCGCGCTACCTGGCGCGGCGGATCATCCGGATGGCCAACGAGGACATCGGCCTGGCCGATCCCCGCGCGCTCACGCTGGCGCTCGAGGCCGCCGAAGTCTACGAACGGCTCGGGTCGCCCGAGGGCGAGCTCGCGCTGGCGCAGGCGGTGGTCTACCTGGCGTGCGCGGCCAAGTCCAACGCGGTCTACACCGCCTACAAGCGGGCGCGCGCCTTCGTGGCCGAGCACGGCTCGGCGCCGGTGCCGATGCACCTGCGAAACGCGCCCACGAAGCTGATGAAGGGGCTGGGCCACGGACAGGGCTATCGCTACGCCCACGACGAGGAGGGCGGCTACGCGGCCGGCGAGCGCTACTTCCCGGACGACGTCGAGGCGCCGACCTTCTACCAGCCGGTGGACCGGGGCCTGGAGATCAAGATCCGCGAGAAGCTGGCCTGGCTGCGCGCGCGCGATGCCGGCAAGGACTCGGGACCAGGTTGAGGGCAGGGGGCGACGGGGCGGCTTGATAAACTCGCCCCCTCGTGGCCCTCACCCTTCGCAGCGGCGCCCGCGCGCCGGTCCTCTCATGCTCGACATCGCCCAACTCCGCAAGGATCCCGAAACCGTTGCCGCCCGCCTGGCTTCGCGCGGCTACCGGCTCGACCTCGACGCCTTCCGCGAGCTCGAGGCCGAGCGCAAGGCCTTGCAGGTGCGCGCCGAGGAACTCCAGGCCAAGCGCAATGCGCTGTCGAAGTCGATCGGGCAGTTGAAGGCACGCGGCGAGGACACCTCGGCGGTGATGGCCGAGGTCGCGGGCCTGGGCGACGAGCTCAAGACGGCCACCGAGCAGAGCGACCTGGTCCGCAAGCGCGTCGACGACTGGCTCGCCCAGGTGCCCAACCTGCCGCACGAATCGGTGCCGGTGGGGCGCGACGAGCACGGCAACAAGGAGATCCGCCGCTGGAGCCCCGAAGGCCGCGACCCGAAGCCGCTGGGCTTCGCGCCGCGCGACCACGTGGACCTGGGCGCGCCGCTGGGGCTGGACTTCGAATCGGCGGTGAAACTGTCGGGCTCGCGCTTCGCGGTGATGAGGGGGCCGATCGCCCGACTGCATCGCGCGCTCGCGCAGTTCATGCTCGACGTGCAGACCGGCGAGCACGGCTACACCGAGTGCTACACCCCCTACATCGTGAATGCGGCCACGCTGCGCGGCACCGGCCAGCTGCCGAAGTTCGAGCAGGACCTGTTCGCGGTGAAGAAGGGCGGCCAGGAAGGCGAGGGCGAGGCGCTGTACCTGATCCCCACCTCGGAGGTCTCGCTGACCAACCTGGTCGCCGGCGAGATCCTGCCGGCCGACACGCTGCCGATGCGCCTCACCGCACACACGCCGTGCTTCCGCTCCGAGGCCGGTTCCTACGGCCGCGACACCCGCGGCATGATCCGCCAGCACCAGTTCGACAAGGTCGAGATGGTGCAGGTGGTGCATCCCGAGAAATCCTACGAGGCGCTCGAGGAAATGGTCGGTCACGCCGAGGCCATCCTTCGGCGGCTGGAACTCCCGTACCGGGTCATGGCCCTGTGCACCGGGGACATGGGCTTCGGCGCGGCCAAGACCTACGACCTGGAAGTCTGGCTGCCCGCGCAGAACGCCTATCGCGAGATCTCGTCGGTGTCGAACTGCGAGGCCTTCCAGGCGCGGCGCATGCAGGCGCGCTTCCGCAATCCGCAGGGCAAGCCCGAGCTGGTCCACACGCTCAATGGCTCGGGCCTGGCGGTCGGCCGCACGCTGGTCGCGGTGCTCGAGAACTTCCAGCAGGAAGACGGGAGCATCGTGGTGCCGGCGGCGTTGCGGCCGTACATGGGAGGGGCCGCGAAGCTGGCGCCGTCAGCCTGACGGCGCCGGGTCGCCGACCCAGGCAAGTCGTCGCCGCGGGCAGGCTCCTCGCTCGAAAGTTTTTGCTATACTTTCCGGCTTCGCACCACGCACTGCCGATTGCCTGAAGTTCACGAAATGCAGGCGATCGCGCACGGTACCCCGGAGAGGTGGCAGAGTGGTCGAATGCGCCAGACTCGAAATCTGGTTTAGGGGCAACCCTAACGTGGGTTCGAATCCCACCCTCTCCGCCAGGACACATGAAGAAACGGGCCCCTGAGGGCCCGTTTCTTTTTTCCTCGCCCGAAGCCTGCCGGCCCCGGGAGGGATGTCACGCTCACCCCAGGTCGAACCGATCCGCGTTCATCACCTTGGTCCAGGCCGCGACGAAGTCACGCACGAACTTCTCCTTGCTGTCGTCCTGCGCGTAGACCTCGGCGTAGGCCCGGAGGATCGAGTTCGAGCCGAACACCAGGTCCGCCCGAGTCGCGGTCCAGCGCGTCTTGCCGGTCTTGCGGTCGCGGATCTCGTACAGGTTGCTGCCCGCCGGCTTCCAGGTCCAGGCCATGTCGGTCAGGTTGACGAAGAAGTCGTTCGTCAGCACGCCTTCCCGGTCGGTGAACACGCCGTGCTTCGTGCCGCCGTGGTTGGTGCCCAGCACGCGCATGCCGCCGACCAGGACCGTCATCTCGCAGGCGGTCAGCCGCATCAGCTGCGCCCGGTCGAGCATCAGCTCCTCGGGGGTGACCACGTAGTCCTGCTTCAGCCAGTTGCGGAAGCCGTCGGCCAGGGGTTCCAGGACCTCGAAGGACTCGACGTCGGTCTGCGCCTGGCTGGCGTCGCCGCGGCCCGGCGCGAAGGGCACACTCGCGTCGAAGCCGGCGGCCTTCGCCGCCTGCTCGACGCCGAGGTTGCCGGCCAGCACGATCACATCGGCCACGCTGGCGCCGGTCTCGGCGGAGATCCTCTCGTAGACCGCGAGCATCCTGGCCAGGCGGGCCGGCTCGTTGCCTTCCCAGTCCTTCTGCGGCGCCAGGCGGATGCGCGCGCCGTTGGCGCCGCCGCGGAAGTCCGAGCCGCGGAAGGTTCGGGCGCTGTCCCAGGCGGTGCTGACCATGTCGCCGATCGACAGGCCGGCGGCCGCGATCTTCGCCTTGACCGCCGCGACGTCGTAGTTGCTGCGGCCCGCCGGAACCGGGTCCTGCCAGAGCAGGTCTTCCTCGGGGACGTCCGGGCCGATGTAGCGGGACTTCGGGCCCATGTCGCGGTGCGTGAGCTTGAACCAGGCGCGGGCGAAGACTTCCGAGAAGTAGGCCGGATCCTTGCGGAAGCGCTCGGAGATCTTGCGGTACTCGGGGTCGAAGCGCAGCGCCATGTCGGCATCGGTCATGATCGGCTTGCGACGGATCGAGGGATCCTCGACGTCGACCGGCATGTCCTCTTCCGCGATGCTCACCGGCTCCCACTGCCAGGCCCCGGCCGGAGACTTCTGCAGCCACCAGTCGTGCCCGAAGAGCATGTCGAAGTAGCCGTTGTCCCACCTGGTGGGGTGGGTGGTCCAGGCGCCCTCGATGCCGCTGGTCACGGCGTCGCGGCCAATGCCTCGGGTCTTGTGATTGTTCCAGCCGAGCCCCTGTTCTTCGAGCTCGGCGCCCTCCGGCGCCGCGCCCAGGTTGGCTGCGCTCCCGTTGCCGTGCGCCTTGCCCACGGTGTGGCCGCCCGCGGTCAGGGCCACGGTTTCCTCGTCGTTCATGGCCATGCGTGCGAAGGTCACGCGCATGTCGCGGGCCGTCTCGAGCGGATCGGGCTTGCCGTCGACGCCTTCCGGGTTCACGTAGATCAGGCCCATCATCACCGCGGCCAGCGGGTTCTCCAGGTCGCGCTCGCCCGAGTAGCGGCTACCCTCGCTGCCGCTGGGGGCCAGCCACTCCCTCTCGGAACCCCAGTAGGTGTCCTTCTCGGGCTGCCAGATGTCTTCACGACCGAATCCGAAGCCGAAGGTCTCGAGGCCCATCGACTCGTAGGCGATGTTGCCCGCCAGGATCATCAGGTCGGCCCAGCTGATCCTGTTGCCGTACTTCTTCTTGATCGGCCACAGCAGGCGGCGCGCCTTGTCCAGGTTCCCGTTGTCGGGCCACGAGTTGAGCGGGGCGAAACGCTGGTTGCCGGTGCCGCCGCCGCCACGGCCGTCGGCGATGCGATAGGTGCCCGCGGAATGCCAGGCCATGCGGATCATCAGGCCGCCGTAGTGGCCCCAGTCGGCCGGCCACCAATCCTGGCTGTCGGTCATCAGGGCCTTCAGGTCCCTCTTGAGCGCCTCGACGTCGAGCTTCTTCAGCTCCTTGCGGTAATCGAAGTCCGGCCCCAACGGGTTCGTCTTGCTGTCGTGCTGGTGCAGGATGTCCAGGTTGAGGGCCTTGGGCCACCAGTCCATGCGCGACGCGCCGGCCGACGTGGCGCCGCCGTGCATCACCGGGCACTTGCCGGCGGATTTCGCAGTGTTCTGATCCATTTGCATCTCCCTTCGCTTGGTGATGGACGACTCTAACCGTCCATGGAGTCGGGGATCCAATTCTTTCCTTCCATCGGATCCATAGGCGATTTCACTCGCGCCGCGCTCAGCCGCTCGTCACCGCGAGCATCCGGCCGAGCATCGCCTCGATCGCCGCGGCCGTGTCCTGCGGCCGCTCCATCGGGAACAGGTGGCTGCCTTCGATCATCTGCAGGCGGTCGGGGTCGCCGCGGCCGACCACCCTGCGCGTCATCGCCAGGCCGATCTGACGAAGCTCCAGCGAGCGGGTGCCGCCGATGAAGCCGACCGGGCAACGAAGCGGATGGCTGCGCAGCAGGCGATCGAGATTGTGCGGAAGCGTGTTGTAGATGGCCGTCTCGACGTCCCGATCGAAGTCCAGCACACGGCGCGTCGTGCCATCTGGAGCGACTTCGTCGTGCATCGCGTGCGCCACGTAGTCGCGCAGCACCTGCGCTTGCCAGCCTGCGAAGGCCCGCTTGTGCCGGAAGTGCTCGAGCGCCTCCTCTGCGCTCGGCCACTGGTAGCGGCGCCGGCGGCTGACGCGGCCGGGCGAGACCGAACCCACCAGCTGGGTCAGCTTGACCAGTCCGAGGGTGCGGGCCCGCCAGCCGCCCAGCAAGGGCGAGTCGAGCAGCAGCACGCCGCGCACCCCCTTGCCGCCCAGGCGGGGCTGGCGCGCCGCACACATCAGGCTCAGGAACCCGCCCAGCGAGTGGCCGACCAGGAAGGCCGGGCCCTCGTGCCGCGCGATCTCGGGTGCGGCGAAGTCCGCCAGCTGCTGGACGAGGTGCGGCCAGTTGCTGGTCACCGGATACCGCGGGTCGTGCCCGAACTTCTCGATCGCCTTGACCGCGATGCCGCGCGCCCGCAGCGAGCGGAACAGGACGCCGTAGGTGCCGGCAGGGAAGCTGTTGGCGTGGGAGAAGACGATCAGCGGAGCGCAGGCAGTCATGAGCGCAGGAAGTCGAACGCAAAGGCCAGGCCGACCGCCACCGCGATCCCGCTGGCGACCAGCACCGCGCCGGCGGCGATGTCCTTCGCCGCGCCGATCTCCGGGTGCTGCGCGGGGTGCAGGTGGTCGATCAGCGTTTCGAGGGC
This sequence comes from Zeimonas arvi, assembly GCF_008039575.1. Lineage (GTDB taxonomy): Bacteria > Pseudomonadota > Gammaproteobacteria > Burkholderiales > Burkholderiaceae_E > Zeimonas > Zeimonas arvi. Next base: position 154,913 of record NZ_VDUY01000002.1, read on the forward strand.
GCTGTTCGCGAGCTCGGCCACCAGCACCAGGCCGACCGCCAGCCCGAGCACCGCCCACCAGACGGGCGCGGGGCGCGTGACCAGCAGGACCAGCAGCACCGCCGCAGCGCCAAGCAGGTGCGTCCTGATGCTGCGCTCGCGGGCCAGGGCGAGCTTCAGCCCGTTCAGCGCGAATCGCGCGCGCCTGCCGAAACCCTGGCCCTTCAAGCCGCCCGCCCGCATCGTCCCTCCGCCGGCATCGTCAAGGCTCGCCGCGCAGCGCGCGGACGAAGGCCCGCGTGTGCGCCCCGAACTCGCTCATCAGGGGAACGAGCAGGTCGATCATCGCATCTCGCGCCGCCGGATTCTCGCCGGCGAGCGACAAGGCGTTGATCCACAGCATTCGCGCCGTGCCCAGTCCCGGAAGCACCCGGGCGTGGTAGGGCTGTGTGAGGTCCTGGACGTAGTGAAGGGCCCAGCCGGCGAAGCGCCAGCCCCAGTACGCGTGCCCGGTCCGCAACGCCTGCCTGGCCAGCGCGATGAAGAGGGTGATGCGGTACTCGGGAAGCGTGCGCTTCAGGAAGGGCGCCGCCGCCGACACGATCGGAGATTCGTGCCAGAAGCCCATGTGGATCGGCGCCTGGCTCGAGAAGGCGAGGGCGGGGTTGCCGAAGGGCTGCGGCCCGAAACCGTAGACGCGTCCGTGTGCCGTGCCGTTGTCGGCCCACAGGCCGAGATCCATGCCATAGTCGGGCTCGTCCGAGGCGGTCGACAGCACCTCGGCCGGGCTGACCCGATCGCCCGCCGCCAGGCGCACGTACTGCGACCGAGCCACGACGCGATTGCCGCCCAGCGTCGTCACCTCGGCGCCGGGAAGCATCGGCCTGCCTTCGAGCGACTCGCCGGGCAGGCGCTGCAGGTAGAGCTCGGTACGCGCGTCGGGCGCGAGCCGCAAGGCCGCCAGGAAGCGTCGCCTCAGGTCGGCGGCGTCGCTCGCATCGCCCGGGGCGAAGCGAAGAGCGTCGGGCCGGGGCGGGTAGTCGGGCAGGTGCTCGCGCGCCCAGCGCTCGTGCTCGTCGAGCACGTCCGTCAGGACTCGTCCCTGTGCCGCAAGGAAGGTCTCGATGCGCTCGACCTCGACGGACGCGCCGGCTGCAAGCCCGGTCAGGGGCGCGAGCGCCGAGCGCGTTGCCAGGGCGTGATTGCTCCAGGCAGCCGCGGGGCCGGCAGCCAGCAGCGCCGTCGAGAGGCAGGCCTGCAGGTACAGTAGACCGAAGGATCGAAACACGAGCCCGTCCGACAACGATGAACAGTCACTCCACACCCCGCGCCAGGCGCATCGCCATCATGGGCGCGGCCGGCCGGGACTTCCACAACTTCAACGTCGTCTACCGCGGCGACGCGCGCCACGAAGTCGTGGCCTTCACGGCCGCGCAGATCCCCGGCATCGCCGATCGCCGCTATCCGGCCGAACTGGCCGGCCCGCGTTATCCGCAAGGCATTCCCATCGTAGACGAGGCGAGACTCGCCGCCCTGATCGCGGACAAGCGGATCGACGAGGTCGTCTTCGCCTATTCCGATATCGCGCACGTCGAGGTCATGCATCGCGCGTCGATCGCGCTGTCCGCCGGCGCCGACTTCACGCTGCTCGGCCCGGCGAGCACGATGCTCGCGTCGCGCCTGCCGGTGATCGCGGTGTCGGCGGTGCGTACCGGGGTGGGCAAGTCGCAGGTCTCGCGCTGGCTGTCCACCCGCCTGCGGGCGCGCGAACTGCGCGTGGCGGTGATCCGCCACCCCATGCCCTACGGCGACCTGGCGCGGCAGGCGGTGCAGCGTTTCGCCTCGCGCGCCGACCTCGACGCCGCCGACTGCACGATCGAAGAGCGCGAGGAATACGAGCCGCACATCGCGGCGGGCGGCGTCGTCTGGGCGGGCGTCGATTACGCGCGCATCCTGGCCGAGGCCGAGCGCGAGGCCGACCTGATTCTCTGGGACGGCGGCAACAACGACTTTCCCTTCCTTCGGCCCGATCTGCACCTGGTGCTGGTCGACCCGCTGCGGGCGGGCCACGAGCGCAGCTGGCATCCCGGCGAGGCCGTGCTGCGAATGGCCGACGTGGTCGTGGTTGCGAAGGCCAACTCGGCGACCGACGAGGCGCTGGCGCAGGTCGAGGCCTCGGCGCGCGAACTCGCGCCACGCGCCGCGCTGGTCCGGGGCGCTTCCGTCGTTCGGCTCGACCCGCCGGCCTCGCTGGCGGGCCGCCGGGTGGTGGTCGTCGAGGACGGTCCCACGATCACCCATGGCGGCATGCCGCACGGCGCGGGCTGGGTGGCGGCGCAGGCCGCCGGCGCCGCCGGGATCGTCGACCCGCGAACCTCGGCCATAGGCGAGATCGCCGACGTGTATCGCCGCTACCCGCACATCGGCAGGGTGCTGCCGGCGATGGGGTATTCGGCGCAGGAGGTCGCCGACCTGAAGGCCACCATCGTCGCCTGCGGTGCCGATGCGGTCGTTTCCGGAACGCCGGCGGACCTCGGCGCGCTGCTGGGGCTTGCGCTGCCGGTGCACCGCGCGCGCTACGACTACCGGGACTCCCAGGACGGCCTCACCGATCGAGGCCTGCCGGCCGGGCGCGCGACCACCGGCCGCCGCAGCCTCGCGCAGTGCGTGGACGAGTTCCTCGCCCGCAGGATGGGGCGCGTCGATTAGTTCACGTAGGCGGGGCCCCGCTTCGGGTAGCATCGCCCCGACCGTGAACGATGCCGACCCGACAAGACCCGCGGAGCCTTCGCGCCCGCTGCTGTTCGCCCGCGTGCGCGAGGCGCTGGGCACGGCTTCGTCGCGCGCGCTGCGCGAAGCGCTGATCGCCATCTCGCACGACCTGGAGCGCGGCGCCGACGCGGCCCTGGACGGTCGCGAGCGCCAGTCGATGCTCTCGGCCGCGATCCAGCTCGGGCGCGACCCGATCGGCCGTTCCGCTCGCGTGCCGGAAGAATTGTCCCGCCGGGTGCTGCGTTGCCTGGAATTGTCGCGCACCCGCGGAGGCGAGGGCACCGCCCTGTCCCTTCTGGGCCACGAGGCGCTCGAGGCGCAGATCCTGGCCGGATCGCTCGCCGCCGCGATCCGGGAAGGGGCCGGCGTCCAGTACGACGACTACGTGAACCGGGTTCGCAGGATCGCCTCGGGCGACTGGAGCGACGACGACGCGAACCCCCTGGGGGCGCGCACGATCGCCGCGGCGATCGTCTCGGCAGTGTCCGGCGTGGCCGAAACCGCCAATACCCGGCTCGCGCTGCGCCAGTCGCTGTGCCGCCACATGGCCGGCCCGATCGCCGCCGCGATCGCGTCGGCCGATGCGATGCTGGAAGCCGAAGGCGTCTCTTCGGCGCCGGAGCGTCCTGCCGTCGAGCTCGACGAGGACGACTGGGCGGAGGAGGGCGAGCCGGACGCGTTCGGGGCCCGGCCGGAATCCGAATCCGGGCCCCGCGCCGAATCCGGACGGCCGGCAGCGGGCGCCGCCGAACCGGTTCTCCCGATCGAGGAACCTGCTGCCCGGGAAGCGCCCGCCGGCCCCGCATCGCTGCCGCCGCCCCCGGCCGGCGACGAGGGCCGAGCCGAGACCGATGTCGGCGTCGCCGAGCGCGTGGCTTCGGTCGACCGGGACGCCGCCATGCTGGGCAGCTCGCCGCTGTCCGCGCTGCGCGCACCACCGTCCGGCGCCGCGCTCTCGGTGCTGCAGCCGGTGGCCGCGCTGGAGCGCGATGCGGTTGCGCTCGCCCATTCGGCCGGTGTGGCGCCCTACACCCGGGAAGCCCGCGCAGAGTTCTTCGGACGGGCACGCGGCGGCCTGTCACGGGCCGGCGCCTCGCCGGCCCAGCTCGCGGTCGTCGATGTCGTCGCCGCGATGTTCGACTACGTGGTCGACGACCGGCGGATGCCCGAACCGGCCAAGCCGCTGGTCTGGCGTCTGCAGCAGCCCGCACTCGCGCTGTCGCTGCTCGATCCCGGCTATCTCGGCGACGAGCCGCGATCGCTGCGGCGACTGGTCGAGCACGTCGGCGCGATCTCGGTGGCCTTCGCCGAGGACCTGACTCGCGGCAGCGAACTGCATCGCCGGCTGGAGACCATCGTGCGCGCGGTCGAGGTGGTCACGGGGGCGCTGCAGACCCGGTCGTCGGTGATCGCGCGCCAGGTCGAACGCGAATACGCGCGCGCCGCCCAGCATGTCGGGCAGCTGATCGAACGGGTCGCGCGCGAGCGGCAGTCGCTCGAGACCGCGCCCGATCGGCGCAACCGCCGGGACTACTCGCGACGTCCGGGCCCGGACCGCGAGCGCCTGGTCACCGAGCGCATCCGCGAGCTGATCGAGCGGCGCCTGTCGGGCAGCGAAGTGCCGGAGTCGGTGCGCGAATTCCTGCAGAACGTCTGGCTCAGGCACTTGCGGACCGCGGCGCTGCGCAGCGGCGAGGACAGCACCGATTTCCGGGTCGCGATGCAAGTGGTCGACGACCTGGTCTGGAGCCTCGACGGCCGCGACGGTGGCAGCCGCCGCGAACTCGCCGAACGCATCCCGCCGCTGATCCGGCTGATCGGACAGGGCGTCAACGAGATCGGCGCGAAGGACGACGAGTACCGCGCATTCTTCGACGAACTCTTCCTGATCCACCTTCGCCGGATGCAGCGCAAGCGGGGACGGCCGGACGGCGCGCGAAGCCCCGCCGCCGATCGCGGCGCGCCGTCGGGCGCCGCCGAATCGGCGCCGATGGCGGCACCCGGCGCGCGGCGCGACGACCAGGCGGCGCAGACCGAGACCGGCGAGCCGGAACACGCGGATCGCAGGCTGCTGGAGATTCTCGGCTCGCTGGACCTGGAAGACCTGGCCCCCGCACCCCGGCGACTGCCGCTCGACGGCAACGAGGCCTTCACGCAGCTTGGCCGTGGCGACTGGGTCGAGCTGCTGGGCCGCGACGACCGGTCCAGCTACGCGAAGGTCGCCTGGATCAACCAGCGGCGGACCGTGGCGCTGCTGGTCCGGCGCGGCGATCGCCGCGCGCTCTCGATGCGGATGGACGACCTGAAGGTGCGCTTCCTGAGCCAGCGCGCCTTCCTGATCGCATCCGGTCTCTGAGTCGCCACGTCCGGGCGGCGTCGACATCATCCCGTCCGCCCACCGGGCGGCTTCAATGTTCGCCTCAGGAAGGCCCGGTCAGTGACGGCGCCCGGCTGCCCTCGTCGGCCGGGAAGGTCACCACGTGGTCGGCGCCGAAACGGATTCCGATCCGCTCGCCGATCGCGTGGTTGTGGTGGCTGGGCACCAGGGCCAGCAGCATGGCGCCGCTGGGCAGCCGCAGCGTGTAAAGGAAGGCCGCGCCGCGGAAGGCCTTATTGACCACCTCGGCCTGCAGCGGGCTCGCGTCGTCGTGAATCACGTCGTCGGGCCGCAACAGCACCGTGACCTCGCCCTGGGCATTGGCGGTGGCGCCCGCCATCGCCTGGTCTGCGCGGGTCTGGATCGGCAGGGTGCCGAGCTCGATCTGCACGAAGGAGCGGCCGTCGCGATGCTCGACGCGCCCGGGCAGGAAGGCGCCCAGGCCCACGAAGTCGGCCACTTGCCGCGTGTCCGGCTGGTGGTAGAGACGGTAGGGGCTGTCCCACTGCGCGATGCGGCCGGCCTCCATCACGCCGATGCTGTCGGCCAGCGCGAAGGCCTCGTACTGATCGTGCGTGACCAGCAGAGCGGTCGTGCCGTGCCTCTTCAGGATGGCGCGAAGATCGAGCGCCAGGCGCTCGCGCAGGTCCGGGTCCAGGTTGGAGAAGGGCTCGTCAAGCAGCAGCACCGAAGGCGAGGGCGCGAGCGCGCGGGCCAGCGCGACCCGCTGCTGCTGGCCGCCCGACAGCTCGTGCGGAAAGCGCCTGCCGATCGTCGGCAGCCCGACGAGCTCCAGCATCTGCGCCACGCGGTCGGCCCGCTCGCCCGCCGGCAGCTCGCGCAGGCCGAAGGCCACGTTGCCGGCGATGTCCAGGTGCGGGAACAGGGCGTAGTCCTGGAACACCACGCCGACGCCGCGCTTCTCGGGAGCAACGAATACCGTGGCCGAGACCACCTCGCGCTGGCCGATCAGGATGCGGCCGCGGTGCGGGCGCACGAAGCCGGCGATCGCCCGCAGGGCGGTGGTCTTGCCGCACCCCGAAGCGCCGAGCAGGGAGCCGATCTCGCCCGGCTTCAGCGAGAAGCCCAGCCCGTCGAGCGCGAGAACCCGGTGGTTGCCGCTGCCGAACGAAACCGTCAGCCCTTCGACCTGCAGCGATGCGCCTGCGACGAGACTCTTCTCGATATTCACTTGCGAATAACTATAATTCTCAGTCAAAGCATTGTAGCGAACCGTGTCCGCCGCCGTCGAAGCCACCGCCCCCGCCGTCTTGCGCGAGAGCAAGACCGATCCGATCAGTCTCGGGGCGATCCTGCTTGCGCTGGCCGTGGCCGCGCCGATCGTCGCCTTGCTCTGGCTGGCCTTCGCGCCCTCGGCAGGCGAGCAAGGCTCCCTGGACCACCTGTTCGGCACGGTGATGCCGCGCTACACGCTCGCCACCGCCCACCTCGCGCTGGTCGTCGTGGCCATCGTGGTCGCGCTCGGCGTGTCCACCGGCTGGCTGGTCGCCGCCTACGAGTTCCCCGGCCGCGCCTGGCTGGCCTGGCTGCTGGTGCTGCCGCTGTCCACGCCGGCCTTCGTGATGGCCTATGCGTACACCGACTTCCTGGCCACCTGGGGCCCGCTGCAGTCGGGGCTGCGGGCGCTCACCGGCCTGGAGGTCGGCGAGTACTGGTTTCCCGCGATCCACTCCCCGAACGGAGCAGGGCTCTTCCTCGGACTGGCGCTGTACCCGTACGTCTACCTGCTCTCGCGCGCCGCCTTCGCTGATCGCAGCCCCTCGCTGGCCGAGGCGGCGCGCTCGCTGGGCTCGAGCCGCGCGGCCGTCTGGTGGCGGGTGACCTGGCCAGTGGCGCGCCCGGCGGTCGCCGCCGGAACCGCCCTGGCGCTGATGGAAACCCTGGCCGACTTCGGCACGGTCAGCTACTTCGCGGTCGACAGCTACACCGCCGGCATCTACCGGGCCTGGCAAGGCATGGGCGACCGGGTCGGCGCCGCCCGGCTCGCGCTGATCCTGCTGGTCTTCGTCGGCGCGCTGATGTGGACGGAGCGGCGCTCGCGCAGCCGGATGCGCTTCCATGCCCGCGCGGCCCGGCCCGCGCCCCGCGTGCCACTGCGCGGTTGGCGAGCCTGGCGGGCCACCCTCTGGTGCCTGCTGCCGCCGCTGCTCGGCTTCCTGCTGCCGGCGCTGCTGCTTGCCCAGAGCTGGCTGGCCGACGGCGCGCAAGTCGACCCGCGGCTGGGCGGCTGGATCCTGAACACCACCCTTCTGGCAGCGGCGGGCGCGGCGACCGTGCTGCCCCTCGCACTGTTCGCCGCCTATGCCGCCCGCCTGGGCGGCGGGCGGGTGCTGCGACTGGGCGTCGCGCTGGCCAACAGCGGCTACGCGGTGCCCGGCGTGGTGCTCGGGGTAGGGCTGCTGATCCTGTCCGGCCAGATCGATCGCCTGCTCGCGCCGCTGACCTCGGCCCTGGGCATGGAAGCGGTGCTGGCCGGCGGCAGCGTGTTCGCGGTGGTCTACGCGTACTCGGTGCGCTTCTTCTCGGTGGGCTGGCAGGGCATCGATTCCTCGCTCAAGCGGATCAGCCCGTCGATGGACCACAGCGCGCGCAGCCTGGGCCGGCGCCCAGTCGAGGTCTTGCGCGAGGTCCACTGGCCGCTGATGCGCCGCGGCCTCGCTTCGGCGGCGCTGCTGGTCTTCATCGACTGCCTGAAGGAGCTGCCGGCCACGCTGGTCCTGCGTCCCTTCGACTTCGACACGCTGGCGGTGGTGGCCTACCAGTTCGCGTCGGACGAGCGCCTGGCCGCCGCGGCGCTGCCTTCGTTGCTGATCGTGGCGGTGGGGCTGGCCCCCGTGGTGTTCCTGTCGCGGGTAGCCTCCAGCGAAACGAAACGCTGAGCGGCCGGCCTCATGCGGCACTGCGGAAACCTGCCGCGATTCGTGTATACTTTCTTTCTTTCAGGCGCGTAGCTCAGCTGGTTAGAGCACCACCTTGACATGGTGGGGGTCGTTGGTTCGAGTCCAATCGCGCCTACCAGCCTTCCCCGGGCTGGTGGCAGGGGGGCGGTCACGACCGCCCCTTTTTGTTTTTGCCGCCCGGAGCCGAGCAGGTCCCGACGCCCATGATCCAGATTACGCTTCCCGACGGTTCGCAGCGCTCCTTCGAGGGCCCGGTCACGGTCGCGCAGGTCGCGGCCTCGATCGGCGCCGGCCTGGCCAAGGCCGCCCTGGCCGGCCGGGTCGACGGCCGGCTGGTCGACACCTCCTGCACGATCGATCGCGACGCATCGGTGGCGATCGTCACCGAGCGCGACCCCGACGGCCTGGAGATCATCCGGCACTCCACCGCCCATCTGCTGGCCTATGCGGTCAAGACCTTGTTCCCCGAGGCGCAGGTCACGATCGGCCCGGTCATCGAGAACGGCTTCTACTACGACTTCTCGTACAAGCGCCCGTTCACGCCCGAGGATCTCGCGGCCATCGAGGCGAAGATGACCGAACTCGCCCGCAAGGACGAGACCGTCGTCCGCGAGGAATGGGAGCGCGACGAGGCGGTGCGCTTCTTCGAGTCCATCGGCGAGAAGTACAAGGCCGAGATCATCGCGTCGATCCCTTCGAACGAGAAGATCTCGCTGTACCGGGAAGGCGATTTCATCGACCTGTGCCGCGGACCGCACGTCCCGTCCACCGGGCGGTTGAAGGTCTTCAAGCTGATGAAGGTGGCCGGCGCCTACTGGCGCGGCGACTCGAAGAACGAGATGCTCCAGCGCATCTACGGCACCGCCTGGGCCAGGAAGGACGAGCAGGACGCCTACCTGCACATGCTCGAGGAAGCCGAGAAGCGCGACCACCGCAAGCTGGGCCGCGAGCTCGACCTCTTCCACATGCAGGACGAGGCCCCGGGCCTGGTGTTCTGGCATCCGAAAGGCTGGGCGCTCTGGCAGCAGGTCGAGCAGTACATGCGCAGGGTGTACCGCGACAGCGGCTACCAGGAGGTCAAGGGGCCGCAGATCCTGGATCGCAGTCTCTGGGAGCGCACCGGGCACTGGCAGAACTACCGCGAGAACATGTTCACGACCGAGTCGGAGAACAGGCACTACGCGCTCAAGCCGATGAACTGCCCGGGACACGTGCAGATCTTCAAGTCGGACCTGCGCTCCTATCGCGAGCTGCCGCTGCGCTACGGCGAGTTCGGCCAGTGCCATCGCAACGAGCCCTCGGGCGCGCTGCACGGCATCCTGCGGGTGCGCGGCTTCACCCAGGACGACGGCCATGCCTTCTGCACCGAGGAGCAGATCCTCGACGAGTGCGTGGCGTTCACCGCCAAGCTGCAGGAGGTCTACCGCGACTTCGGCTTCTCCGACATCCTCTACAAGGTCGCCACTCGGCCCGAGAAGCGTGTCGGTTCCGACGCCCTCTGGGACAAGGCCGAGGCCGCGGTCATGGAGTCGCTGCGCCGCTCGGGCTGCGAGTTCACCATCGCCGAGGGCGACGGCGCCTTCTACGGCCCGAAGATCGAGTACACGCTGAAGGACGCGCTGGGCCGCCCGTGGCAGTGCGGCACGATGCAGGTCGACTTCAACACCGCCGAGCGCCTGGGCGCCGAGTATGTGGCCGAGGACAACTCGCGTCGCCACCCGGTCATGCTGCACCGGGCCATCGTGGGTTCGCTCGAGCGGTTCATCGGCATCCTGATCGAGAACCACGCCGGCGCGATGCCGATGTGGCTGGCGCCAGTGCAGGCCGTCGTGATGAACATTACCGACGCGCAGGCCGATTACGCCCGATCTGTTGCAGAAACATTGAAAAAACAAGGATTTAGAGTAGAAACCGATTTGCGGAACGAGAAGATCAACTATAAAATCCGCGAGAACAGCCTTCAAAAGGTGCCGTATCTGCTCGTCGTCGGCGACAAGGAACGGCAGGCTGGCAAGGTGGCCGTGCGCGCGCGCGGCGGAATCGATCTCGGCGCCCTGGGCGTCGACGCCTTCGTGGAGCGACTGTCCGAGGACATCTCCACCAGGCGATCGAATCCGCAATGAGTCGCACGGCTCCTTCTTTTCCGACGAAACGAACAAGGAGAACGCAGCATCGCTACGGAACGCTCGCATCGCATCAACGGTGAGATCACTGCACCCGAAGTGCGCCTGTCCGGCCCTGACAACGAGCCGATCGGAATCGTCAGCTTCAGGGAAGCCCTGAGGTTGGCCGAAGAGGCCGAACTCGATCTCGTCGAGATTGCGCCCCAGGCCGTGCCCCCCGTCTGCCGCCTGATGGACTATGGAAAGTTCAAGTACCAGGAGCAGAAACGGCAGGCCGAGGCCAAGGCCAAGCAGAAGATCATCCAGGTCAAGGAAGTCAAGTTCCGGCCCGGCACCGACGAAGGCGACTATCAGGTCAAGCTGCGCAACCTGAAACGCTTCCTCGAAGAGGGCGACAAGGCGAAGATCACGCTGCGCTTCCGGGGCCGCGAAATGGCCCACCAGGAATTCGGCGTGCGCCTGCTGGAGCGAGTCCGCAACGATGTCGACGAGATCGCCACCGTCGAGCAGATGCCCAAGCTCGAAGGCCGGCAAATGATCATGGTCATCGCGCCGCGCAAGAAGAAATGACCGCCTTGCGCGGAGCATGAAGGGCGCCCGCAAGGGCGCCCGAACAAGCCGAGCGGGTCGATCGAAAGTTCCGGTGCAAGGGTACCGGGCACCCGACAAGGCATTAGAAGAGAAGTCGAGGCCAACATGCCGAAGATGAAGACGAAGAAGAGCGCCGCCAAGCGCTTTCGCGTCCGCGGTTCCGGCTCGGTGAAGCGTGCGCATGCCTTCAAGCGCCACATCCTCACCAAGCGGACCACCAAGAACAAGCGCCAGCTTCGCGGGACGACCGAGGTGCATGCCTCCGACGTCGTCAGCGTGAAAGCCATGCTGCCGTACGCATAAGGAGAGCGCCATGCCCCGAGTCAAACGCGGAGTCACCGCTCGCGCCCGTCACAAGAAGGTCCTGGCCCGCGCCAAGGGATACCGCGGCCGCCGCGGCAACGTCTATCGCGTGGCCGTCCAGGCGGTCATGCGTGCCGGCCAGTACGCCTATCGCGACCGTCGCACCAAGAAGCGCGTGTTCCGCTCGCTGTGGATCGCGCGCATCAACGCCGCGGCCCGCGAGCACGGCATCACGTACAGCCGCTTCATCGCCGGCCTGAACAAGGCCGAGATCGGGCTGGACCGCAAGGTCCTGGCCGAGCTGGCCGTCAACGACAAGCCGGCGTTCGCGGCGATCGTCGCGCAGGTGAAGACCTCGCTCGGCGCAGCCTGAGCGTCGCCCGGGCGGCCTCGTGCTGCCCGGACTGCCGTCGGCCTCGCGTAATATCGCGCTCCGGTCCGGCAACCGAACGGGGCCTTCGCGGCCCCGTTCGCGTTTCCTCCCGCCCTCCGCTCATTTCGACTCCCGCAGGAACACGACCGATGTCCGACTCCTCCCGCCTCGCCGACCTGGCCGCCCGCCTCGCGGCCGATATCCAGGCCGCGGCGAACCCGGCCGAGCTCGCCAATGCCAAGGCCCGCGCGATCGGGCGTGACGGCGCACTGACCGCCGAGATGAAGAAGCTCGGTGCGCTGACCGGCGCCGAGCGCGCCACGGCCGGCCGCGAGCTGAACCAGGCCAAGCAGGCGATCGAGACGGCGGTGAGCGTGCGCGAGGCGGCCATCGCCCGCGCCGAGCTCGACGCGCGGCTGGCCCAGGAAGCCATCGACGTGACGCTCCCCGGCCGTGCCGCCGGCGCCGGCGGCCTGCATCCGGTGAGCCTGACGATCGAGCGGATCGAGGCGATCTTCCAGTCGATCGGTTTCGACGTGGCCGACGGCCCCGAGATCGAGGAAGACTTCTTCAACTTCACTGCACTGAACACGCCGGAGAACCATCCCGCGCGTTCGATGCACGACACCTTCTACGTCGACGCGAAAGACGCGAACGGCAACGGGCTGCTGCTGCGCACCCACACCAGCCCGGTTCAGGTCCGATACGCCCGCGCGCACAAGCCGCCGATCCGCGTGATCGCGCCGGGCAAGACCTACCGGGTGGACTCCGACGCGACCCACTCGCCGATGTTCCACCAGTTCGAGGGGCTGTGGATCGACGAGGACGTCTCCTTCGCCGACCTGAAGAGCGTCTACACCGATTTCCTGCGCCGCTTCTTCGAGCGCGACGATCTCGACGTGCGCTTCCGTCCGTCCTACTTCCCGTTCACCGAGCCGTCGGCCGAGATCGACATGCGCTTCGCCGACGGACCGCTCGCCGGCCGCTGGCTCGAGGTGAGCGGCTCGGGCCAGGTGCACCCGAACGTCGTGCGCAACTTCGGCCTCGATCCCGAGCGCTACATCGGCTTCGCCTTCGGGTCGGGCATCGAGCGCCTGGCCATGCTGCGTTACGGCGTGGGCGACCTGCGCCTGTTCTACGAAAACGACCTGCGCTTCCTGCAGCAGTTCAACCGCTGAGAGAGTCCGAGATGCGTGTTCCCGAGAGCTGGCTGCGCAGCTTCGTTTCCCCCGACTGGACTTCCGACGAGATCGCCGACCGGCTGACCATGGCCGGCCTCGAGGTCGAGGAGGCTTCGCCCGCCGCGCCGCCTTTCTCTGGCGTCGTCGTGGCCGAAGTCCGCAAGGTCGAGCGCCATCCGAACGCCGACAAGCTGTCGGTCTGCGAGGTCGATGCGGGCGACGGCACGCTGCGCACCATCGTCTGCGGCGCGCCGAACGTGGCCGCGGGCATGCGCGTGCCCTGCGCGGTGCCCGGCGCGGTGCTTCCCGGCAACTTCGTGATCAAGCCGGTCAGGATGCGCGGCGTGGAGAGCGCCGGCATGCTGTGCTCGGCCCGCGAGCTGGGCCTGTCCGAGGACCACTCCGGCCTGCTGGCGCTGGCGCCCGACGCCCCGATCGGCGCCGGTATCCGGGACTGGCTGAAGCTCGACGACACGGTCTTCACGCTCAAGCTCACGCCCAACCTGGCCCACTGCATGAGCGTGTTCGGCGTGGCCCGCGAGCTGGCCGCGCTGTCCGGGGCCGAGCTGCAGACTCCCGAGCACCCGCCGGTGGCGCCTGCCATCGTCGACAAGCTCCCGGTGAAGATCTCCGCGGCCGACCTGTGCGGACGCTTCTCCGGCCGCGTGATCCGCGGCGTGAACGCCGGGGCGCCCACGCCCGACTGGATGCGGCTGCGCCTCGAGCGGGCAGGGCAGCGCAGCATCTCGGCGCTGGTGGACATCTCGAACTACGTGATGCTCGAGCTCGGACGCCCGTCGCACGTCTTCGACCTCGACAAGATCCACGGCGGGCTCGACGTGCGCTGGGCGCGCAAGGGCGAGACGCTCGAGCTGCTCAACGGGCAGACGGTGCAACTCGACGCGGACGTCGGCGTGATCGCCGACGAGAAGGCGGTCGAGAGCCTGGCCGGCATCATGGGCGGCGAGGCCACCGCGGTATCCGACGACACCCGCAACATCTACGTCGAGGCCGCCTTCTGGTGGCCCGCCGCCGTGGCCGGCCGCTCGCGCCGCTACAACTTCGCGACCGACGCCGGCGCCCGTTTCGAGCGCGGGGTGGACCCGGCCACCACCGTCGAGCACATCGAGTACCTGACCCGGCTCATCCTCGACGTCTGCGGCGGCCAGGCCGGTCCGATCGACGACCAGGTCACCCGCCTGCCCGAGCGCGCGCCGGTGTCGCTGCGCACCGCCCGGGCGCGCAAGATCATCGGCGTCGACATGGCCGACTCGACCCTGACCGACGCCTTCGCGCGCCTCGGCCTGCCGGCCCGGCTGCAGGGCGACCGCATCGTGGTCACGCCGCCCTCGTGGCGCTTCGACCTGCAGATCGAGGAAGACCTGATCGAGGAAGTCGCCCGGATCTGGGGCTACGACCGCCTGCCGCAGCGCCCGCCGCGCGCGCCGGCCGCCCTGATGGCCTGGCCGGAGGCGCGCCGCACCGTGTCGCGCCTGAAGCGCACGGTGGCCGCGCGCGACTACCAGGAGGTCATCAACTACAGCTTCGTCGAGAGCGGCCTCGACGCGCAGCTGGGCCTTGCTCCCGAGGGCAGCTCGGCGATCCGTCTGCTGAACCCGATCGCCGCGCAGATGGACCGGATGCGCACCACCCTGTGGGGCAGCCTGGTCGAGAACCTGCGCGCCAACCTGAACCGGAAGGCCGGCCGCGTGCGTCTCTTCGAGGTCGGCCGCGTGTTCTTCGCCGACCCCGCCGTGCCGGCCGGCCCGGCCCAGGTGCACGGCATCGCCCAGCCGCGCCGGCTCGGCCTGCTGGCCTTCGGTCCGGCCGTCGACGAGCACTGGTCGGCGGCGCCGCGAGCGGCCGATTTCTTCGACATGAAGGGCGACCTGGAAGCGCTGGCCGGCGAGGGGCTCACCGTCGAGGCAGCCGAACATCCGGCCCTGCATCCCGGGCGCAGCGCGCGCGTGCTGCTCGAGGGCCGCCCGGTCGGCTGGATCGGCGAGATGCACCCGGCGCATCAGCAGGCGCTGGAGTTGCCGCAGGCACCCGTCCTGGCCGAGATCGAGCTCGATCCGCTGCTCGCGGCGAAGGTGCCGGTCTACCGCGAGGTGTCGAAGTTCCCGCCCGCGATCCGCGATCTGGCCGTCGTGGTCCCGATCGACATTCCGGCCGCCCGCGTGCTCGGCGAGATCGCCTCGGCGATCGCTTCGGTGCCCGCCGCAGCGCTCGTGAAGAACGTCAGGATTTTCGACGAATATCGCGGTAAGGGATTGGAAAATAAGGAAAAAAGCCTTGCCTTCAGATTATGGATGCAAGATACTGCCCGGACCCTCAGCGACGCCGACGCGGCCGATGCGGTACAGGGGATCGTCGGCTGGCTGGCCGACAGGATCGGCGCGCGACTGCGCGGCTGACGGCAAACGAGGCGACAGACAAGGCCGATGCAGGCACGACCGAACGACCCCGGGTCGAAAGAAGAATTGGCGGACGCGATGACTCCGATTGGCCAGGCCCTCGACGAGCGGCGGCTCGATTCCGCGAGCGCCGACGGCAGCGCATACGGCGCTGCGAAGGCGGCGAGCCAGTCCGCCCAGCCGGCGGCGGTGCCGGCCGGCGAGCAGTTCACCCTCACCAAGGCCGAGCTGGCCGAGATGCTGTTCGAGCGGGTGGGGCTGAACAAGCGCGAAGCCAAGGACATGGTCGAGACCTTCTTCGACGAGATCCGCGGCGCCCTCGAGCGCGGCGAATGCGTGAAGCTCTCGGGCTTCGGCAACTTCCAGCTGCGCGACAAACCCCAGCGCCCCGGCCGCAATCCCAAGACCGGCGAGGAGATCCCGATCTCGGCCCGCCGCGTGGTGACCTTCCACGCCAGCCAGAAGCTGAAGGCGCAGATCGAGGGCATCGAGGATTGAGCACCCGGCCCGACACCAAGGCGGTGCTGCCGCCGATTCCCGCCAAGCGCTACTTCACGATCGGCGAGGTCAGCGAGCTGTGCGGGGTCAAGCCGCACGTGCTGCGCTACTGGGAGCAGGAGTTCACCCAGCTCAAGCCCATGAAGCGGCGCGGCAACCGCCGCTACTACCAGCACCACGAGGTGTTGCTGGTGCGGCGCATTCGCGAGCTGCTCTACGAGCAGGGCTTCACCATCAGTGGCGCGCGCAACCGGCTCGGCGAGTTGCAGGCACGCTCGCGCGCCGGCAACGGCACCGAGGCCGGCCCGCAGGCCGACGGCGCCGCGCGGGGCGAAGGGGCCACTGGCGGTTCCAACGCCGATTCGCCGCTCGACACGGCCGCCTTGCGCGCCGATCTCGAGCAGGCCCTGGCCATTCTGGAAGGGCAGGCCGGAGAGGCTTCGCGAACCTGATATACTCCGCGGCTTCGGGGCGTAGCGCAGCCTGGTAGCGCACTTGCATGGGGTGCAAGGGGTCGCGAGTTCGAATCCCGCCGCCCCGACCAAATCGAAGGGCCAGCTCCCGCAAGGGGCTGGCCCTTTGTCTTTTTGCGCGTAAACCGGAGACGGCGAGTTGAACCGCATCGACGACCCCCTTCACGATCGCGAGACCGGATCGGTCGATTCCACGCTCGACACCACCCGGATCGACGACGTGCGGATCCGCGCGGTGCGCCCGCTGATCTCTCCTGCCTTGCTGCTCGACGATCTCCCGGTGCCCGACGAGGCCCTCGCGCTGATCGAGCGCAGGCGCGCGGAGATCGCCGACATCCTGGGCGGCCGCGACGATCGCCTGCTCGCGGTGGTCGGACCCTGCTCGATCCACGACCGGGACGAAGCGATCGAGTATGCGCACCGGCTGAAGGCAACCGCCGATGCCCTGTCCGCCGACGTCCTGCTCGTGATGCGGGTCTACTTCGAGAAGCCGCGCACCACGCTGGGCTGGAAGGGATACATCAACGACCCGCGACTCGATGGCAGCTTTCGCATCAACGAGGGCCTGCGCCGGGCGCGCGAGCTCTTGCTCGATCTCGCGAGCCTGGGCCTGGCCACCGGCACCGAGTTCCTCGACCTGCTGAGCCCGCAGTACATTGCCGACCTGGTCTCCTGGGGCGCCATCGGCGCGCGCACCACCGAGAGCCCCAGTCACCGCCAGCTCGCCTCGGGGCTGTCCTGCCCGATCGGATTCAAGAACGGCACCGACGGCGATGTGCAGGTCGCGGCGGACGCGATCGTGGCGGCCCGCGCGAGCCACGCCTTCATGGGCATGACGAAGATGGGCCAGGCCGCGATCTTCGAGACCCGCGGCAACGAGGCCACACACGTGATCCTGCGCGGCGGCAAGCATGGGCCGAACTGCGACGCCGCCGGCGTCGACGCGGCCTGCGCGGCGCTGCGCAAGGCCGGCTTGTCCGAGCGCGTCATGGTGGATTGCTCGCATGCCAATTCCGCCAAGCAGCCGCTGCGGCAGATCGACGTGGCGGAAGATCTCGCCGGCCGGATCGCAGCCGGCGACCGGCGCGTGGCCGGGGTGATGCTCGAGAGCCACCTGGAGGCCGGCCGGCAGGATCTCGCTCCCGGTGTCCCGCTGAAACGAGGGCTCTCGATCACCGATGCCTGCATCGGATGGACGCAGACCGAGCCGCTGCTGCTGCGTCTGGCCGAGGCGGTCCGGCAGCGCCGGCGAGCCGGCGCTGCGCCTGGCGTCGCGTGAACCGGGAGCGAGACGCCGATCGCGCGCCGGGCGGGCCCCGCGCGCGGCCCGGGGGCCGTCTACGCGCGATCTCGCTCGCAGTCCTCTGCCTGACCTGCCTGCCGCAACCGCTCTCGGCCAGGGAGCAAGGTGCTGCCGGATCCGCGAAGCCCGTGCAGCCGCTCCCGCCGCTGACCGGCCGCTGGGCCGTTCGAATCGTCCAGCCCGCCAGCGGCTGCGACTGGATCGGCGAGGTCCGCCTGAACGATCGGTCCGCCGTGCTGACCGGCGAGGGCGCTGCGAGCGCCACGAAAGCCTCGCGCGACCCGCGCCGCTGCCCACCCCTGAAGGGTGAGGTGAATGGCTCCGTGCGCGGCGAGGTCGTCCGCTTCGGCTTCGCCACGGGCCGCCTCGGCAAGGCCGAGTTCGAAGGCCGGCTCGTGAAGCAGGGCAGGGAGATGCACGGCAGCTGGACCGCTCGATCGGCTGCGGGCCAGTGGGCCGCGGCTCGCTGAGCGAACCCGGCGCGCCGCTCCCGGCTTCTCTACGCTGACTCGGCGATCAGTCGCTCGACCGGCCGCGATACCGGCTGATCCAGCCCCAGACGCCCCAGCAGCTCGCGCTCTCGACGCTTCGCTGCGACGAGATTGCGCAGCTTGACCTGGCCGTATCCGCGGATCGAGCGCGGCAGCGAAGCGACTTCCACGGCCAGCGCCATTGGTTCGTCCAGGCCGAGCCGGTCGGACGAAGCGGCGGCCAGGTCGGACAGGCGAGCGAGCAGGCCATCGATCATCGCGGCATAGTCGACGGGCAGCGCCCGTTCGATGCGACGCTCGCGCGTGTGCCCGAAGGGATCGACTGCAGTTCCGCGCAATCGGCGAAGGGCTGCTAGCGCGCCGAGCAGCGGGAATGCCCAGGCTCCCAGCCTCAGCTTGCGCGGCGGCCCGTCACGACCCGGGCGTGCGAGCAGCGGCGGCGCCAGGTGCAAGGTCAGCGAGAAGCGGCCTTCGAACTGTGCCTCGATCGCCTGCCGGAAGTCGTCCGACGCATGCAGCCGGGCGACCTCGTATTCGTCCTTGTACATCGACAGCCTGGCGTAGCTCCGGGCAACGGCCGGCGCGAGGACCAGCGCCTCGCCCGGTGCGCGCAGGCGAGTCTCGAGCGCGACCGTCCGCTCCACCAGGCTGCGCCAGCGGCCCGCCAGGTGCGCGTTCTGGTAGGCGACCAGCTCCGACTCCAGGCGCGCGAGCAAGGCGTCGAGCGGGATGTCGTCCTCGGCCTCGCACCGGGCGTGCCGCGCGACAAGGCCCGGACGCCCCAGCGCCTCGTCGAGCCAGACCGGATCTGCCGCAGCGAGCCGGCCGAGCCGGAATGCGAGGAGATTGGAGTCGACGGCCACGCGGTTCAGTTCGATCGCCTTCTCGATCGCCTCCCAACCCACCGGCACGATTCCCCGCTGCCAGGCGAAACCCAGCATCACGACGTTCGCCGCCATCGCGTCGCCCAGCGCCGCCTCGGCAATCGCTCGGGCGTCGCACAGGTCCGGACCGCCGCCGGCCGCCTTGGCGAGCTTGTCGAGCAAGGCCGACAGCGGCATGTCCGCATCCGGATCCCTCAGCTGCGCGGCGATCGGGGCCGCAGCCAGGTTCGCGACGATCCGCGTGCGGCCTCGGCTGACCGTCTGCAGGGCATCGTCGCCGGCGGCCACGACCAGGTCGCAGGCCAGCACTGCGTCGGCCTGCCGGGCGTCGATCCGCGCCTGGTTCAACGCGCCGGCATTCGCGGCGATGCGCACGTGCGACAGCACGCTGCCGCCTTTCTGCGCGAAGCCGGTGAAATCGAGCACCGACGCATGCCTAGCCTCGAGATGCGCGGCCATGGCGACCAGCGCACCGACGGTCACCACGCCGGTGCCGCCGACCCCTGCCACCAGCAGGTCGTAGGGGCCCTGCGATGCAGGCGGCCCGGCCTGAGGCAAGGCGGCGAGGCGCTGCGCCAGGCGCTCGCGATCGATCGACCGCCCGGGCCGGCGCAGTCGCGCGCCGCGCACTGACACGAAGCTCGGGCAGAACGCATCGGCGCATCGCAAGTCCATGTTGCACGACGACTGGTCGATCCGCCGCTTGCGTCCGGTCGGCGTGTCCACGGGCACCACCGACAGGCAGTTGGAGATCCGGCCGCATTCCCCGCATCCGTCGCAGACGGCCTCGTTGATGATCAGGCGCGATGGCGCAGCGGAGTGTTCGCCACGCTTGCGCCGGCGGCGCTTCTCGGCCGCGCAGACCTGAACGTAGATCAGGGCGGAGACGCCGGGCAGCTCGCGAAGCTCGCGCTGGACCGCGTCGAGCGCGGCGCGCGGGTGAAAGCTGACGCCGGGTGGAAAGCCGGCTTTCACCGGAGCCAGTTCATCGGGCTCCTCGGCGACGACGGCGATGCGCGCCACCCCTTCGGCCCGGAGCTGGCGGGCGATCGCGTCGGCCGTCGCCACGCCGTCGGGCGGCTGCCCGCCCGTCATCGCCACCGCGTCGTTGACCAGGATCTTGAAGGTGATCCGACCCTTCGCCGCGACCGCCTGGCGCACCGCCAGCACGCCGGAATGCAGCCAGGTGCCGTCGCCCAGGTTCTGGAACACGTGCGGCGTCGCGGTGAAGCGCGAATGCGCGAGCCAATCGACGCCTTCCCCGCCCATCTGGGTCACGCCGGCCGTGTCGCGGTCCATCCACATCGCCATCGCGTGACAGCCGATTCCCGACTGGGCCCGGGACCCGGCCGGCACCACGGTCGAGGTGTTGTGAGGACAACCGGAGCAGAAGTGCGGCACCCGCGTCCAGTGATCGGCGGGGTGCGGCGACAGCGGGGACGCAAGCAGCCCGGCGACCAGCGATCGACGATCGAGGGCGGGGCGATGCCGGGCCAGCCAGTCGGCCAGCACCGGCAGCAGGCGCGACGGGCGCAACTCGTCGACTTCGGGCAGAAGCGGCCGGCCGTCGGTCGAGGTCTTGCCGAGGATCGACGGACGGGATCCGGGCGGCGCGCCGTAGAGCAGGGCGCGCATCTGCTGCTCGACCACGCCGCCTTTCTCCTCGACGACGAGCACCTCGGCGAGGCCGCGCGCGAAGGCCCGCATGCGCGCCGGCTCGATCGGGAAGGCGAGCCCGACCTTGTAGAGCCTCACGCCGGCGCGGGCGAGATCGTCGAGACCCAGGCCGATCCTGCGCAAGGCCTCCAGCAGGTCGGGATGAGCCTTGCCGCAGGTGACGATTCCCAGGCTCGCGCCCGGCGGCGCGCAGATCATGCGGTCGATCGGGTGCGCGGCGGCGAACTCGCGCACCGCGTCCAGTCGCGCGGCCATCCGCGCCTCGATCGCAAGCCCCGGCCGGTCGTCGGCGCGGTAGTGCAAGGGGGCCCCCTCGCCGGTGCCGCGACACGGGACGCCGACCGGGAGTTCCAGCGTGTCCAGATCCACGGTGGCTGCGCTCTCGACGACCTCGGAGATCGCCGTCATGCCCACCCACGCGCCCGAGTGGCGGGACAGCGCCCAGCCGTGCAGGCCGAACTCGAGCAGCTCGGCCACGTTCGCTGGACTGAGCACCGGCATTCGCCACGACATCATCGTGAGCTCGCTCTGGTGCCCCATCGAGGAGGACACGCAGCCGTGATCGTCGCCGGCCACGACCAGCACCCCGCCGTTCGGCGAAGCGCCGCGCGCATGGCCGTGCTTCAGCGCATCGGCGGCACGGTCGACACCCGGGCCCTTGCCGTACCAGAGCCCGAACGCGGCCCGGCGCGTTCGCGCGGGGTCGCTCTCCACCTGCTGGGAGCCCAGCACCGCGGTGGCCGCGAGCTCCTCGTTGATGGCCGGCAGGAAGTGGACGTTCGATCGCGCCAGCGCCTCGGCAGCCACCCAGAGCTGCCTGTCGTAGCCACCGAGCGGCGAGCCTCGGTAGCCGCTGACGAAGCCCGCCGTGCCGAGCCCGCGCGCTTCGTCGAGCTCGCGTTGCATCAAGGGCAGACGGACCAGCGCCTGGATGCCGCTCAGGAAGATCGTGCCGGACTTCGCGAACAGGGCGTCCTCCAGGCTGGCACGACGGCGGATCAAGCCAGGCGCTGCGGAAGGGACTTCGGGCGCGTTCATCTCCGGACTCGACGGGCGGCCTGACGCGAACACTGGATTGGAAACATGCTATGCCCGCAGGAACACAGCGATCGTGCGAAGCACGCACAATATCGGCCTGTCGGCGCACGATTCATGTACTGTGCTAGCAAATGGAGAACGGTTCATGCTCGAACTCGATCGCATCGACCTGCAATTGCTCGACGCGCTCCAGCGCGACGGCCGCGCCACGAACCAGGCCCTCGGCGAGCGTGTCCACCTGTCCGCCTCGCAGATCAGCCGACGCATCCAGCGCCTGCAGGACAGCGGGCTGCTCGGACAGTGCGTGACCCTCCTTCCTGCCGCCCGGATCGGACTGACCGTGACCGCCTTCACTCGCGTCTCGCTGGAGCGTCACGGCGAGGGGCGCAACGATGCCTTCGACGCAGCGGTGCAGGCGATGCCCGAAGTGCTCGAGTGCCACTCGGTGACCGGCCCGTACGACTACCTGCTGCGGATCGTCGCGGCGGACCTGGAGTCCTTCGCGCGGTTCATGATGAACCGCCTCATGCGGTTGCCCGGCGTGCGCAGCGTGGAGTCGAGCGTGGTCCTGCAGGAGATCAAGCGAACGACCGCGCTGCCGCTGGGGCAGGCCTAGACCGCCTGCAGGGCTCGGCGTCGGGCTCGCCCGGCCCCGTATAATCGCGGATTACCTTCCGCTCGTCCCACCATGTCCGCCTACCTGACGCTCCCGGGACAGCCGGCGCTGTCCGAGTTCCGTCTCTCGCGCCTTCTCGACCGCCTTCGCCAGATCGACGTCCGGGTCGTCGGCATCGATGCGCACTACGTTCACTACGTCTGGGCCGACCGGCCGCTGACCAACGACGAGCAGGCCCGCCTGGTCGCGCTGCTCGATGCGCCGTCGGACCTCGGCGATCGCGGCGCAGGCGCCCGGATCGACGAGCGCGCGCCCCGGCTGTGGGTGGTGCCGCGCATCGGCACCGTGTCGCCGTGGGCGAGCAAGGCCACCGACATCGCGCACAACTGCGGCATGGTCCACGTGCACCGGATCGAGCGCGGCCTGGTCTACGCGATCGAGCCGCGCGGCGGGCTGCTGGCCGGCCTCACCGGCAAGCGCGACTTCGACGCGGCCGACCTCGCGATCCTCGGCGCCGCGCTGCACGACCGGATGACCGAGTCGCTGCTGCTGGCGGCGCCCGAACCGGCCAGGCTCTTCGAGTCCCTGCCCGGCAAGCCGATGCAGCGCATCCCGGTGGGCAAGGAAGGCCGCGCGGCGCTCGAGCGCGCCAACCGCGAGCTGGGGCTTGCGCTGTCCGACGACGAGATCGACTACCTGCTCGAGGCCTTCGGCCAGGCCGGGCGCGACCCGAGCGACGTCGAGCTGATGATGTTCGCGCAGGCCAACTCCGAGCACTGCCGCCACAAGATCTTCAACGCCAGCTGGACCGTCGACGGCGCCGAGCAGGACACCTCGCTGTTCGGAATGATCCGCAGCACGCACGCGGCCAATCCGCGCGGCACCGTGGTCGCCTATTCGGACAACGCGGCCATTCTCGAAGGCGGTCCGGCCAGGCGCTTCCAGTCGCGGCCCGATGGCAGCTACCGGGCCGAACAGGGCCTGATCCACAGCCTGCTGAAGGTCGAAACGCACAACCACCCGACCGCGATCGCGCCATTCCCGGGCGCGGCCACCGGGGCGGGCGGAGAGATCCGCGACGAGGGTGCCACCGGTCGCGGCTCGCGGCCGAAGTTCGGGCTGACCGGCTTCACCGTGTCCAACCTGAACATCGACGGATTCGTCCAGCCCTGGGAGAACGCCGCCGACGTGACCGCGCCGCTCGCCGATCGCGACCCGGCCGCTCCGGAGAGCCAGCGGCCCTACGGCGCGCCGTCGCGGATCGCCACGCCGCTGCAGATCATGATCGAAGGCCCGATCGGCGGCGCGGCCTTCAACAACGAGTTCGGCCGCCCGAACCTGGCCGGCTACTTCCGCACCTACGAGCAGAACGTGGCCGGGCTGGTGCGCGGCTATCACAAGCCGATCATGATCGCCGGCGGGGTCGGCAGCATCGACGCGCGGCACACCGCCAAGCACGGCCTGCCGGTCGGCACGCTGCTCATCCAGCTGGGCGGCCCGGGCATGCGGATCGGCCTGGGTGGCGGCGCGGCCTCCAGCATGGGCGCCGGCACCAACACCGCCGAGCTCGACTTCGACTCGGTCCAGCGCGGCAACCCCGAGATCCAGCGCCGCGCGCAGGAAGTGCTCGACCGCTGCCAGGCGCTCGGCGACGCCAACCCCATCCTGTCGATCCACGACGTGGGCGCGGGCGGCCTGTCCAACGCCTTCCCCGAGATCGTCCACGGCGCCGATCGCGCGGCGCGCTTCGACCTGGCCCGCGTGCCGGTCGAGGAGACCGGCATGTCGCCGGCCGAAATCTGGTGCAACGAATCGCAGGAGCGCTATGTGCTCGCGATCGCGCCGGAATCCCTGCCGGCCTTCCACGCGATGTGCGAGCGCGAGCGCTGCCCCTACGCGGTGGTCGGCACCGTCTCCGGCGACCGGCAGCTGATCGTCGAGAAATCCGACGGCGGCGGCGACGAGGTCGGCCACCCGGTCGACATGCCGATCGACGTGCTGCTCGGCAAGCCGCCGCGCATGCACCGCGATGGCCAGCGCCGCGCCCGCGCGCTGCCGGCGGTCGACGCCGCCGGTTTCCAGCTGGCCGACATCGCCGAGCGCGTGTTGCGCCTGCCGGCGGTCGCCTCGAAGGCCTTCCTGATCACGATCGGCGACCGCAGCGTGGGTGGCATGAGCTCGCGCGACCAGATGGTCGGCCCCTGGCAGGTGCCGGTGGCCGACTGCGCGGTCGGCCTGGTCGACTTCGAGTCTTGTCGCGGCGAGGCGCTGGCCATGGGCGAGCGCACGCCGCTGGCGGTCATCGACGCGGCCGCGGCCTCGCGGATGGCGGTCGGCGAGGCCATCACCAACATCGCGGCCGCACCGATCGAGGCGATCGACGCGATCAAGCTCTCGGCCAACTGGATGGCCGCCTGCGGCGATCCGGCCGAAGACGCCGACCTGTTCGACGCGGTGAACGCCTGCGCGTCGATGTGCCGCGAGCTCGGCATCTCGATCCCGGTCGGCAAGGATTCGCTGTCGATGCGCACCGTCTGGGACGAGGCCGGCGAGCGCCGCGAAGTGCGCGCCCCGACCTCGCTGATCGTCACCGCCTTCGCGCCGGTGACCGATGCGCGCCGCGTGCTCACGCCGCAGCTGCAGGCCTCCACCGACACCGCGCTGATCCTGCTCGACCTCGGCCAGGGACGGCAGCGCCTGGGGGGTTCCGCGTTCGCGCAGGTCACCCAGCAGATCGGCGGCGAGTCGCCCGACGTGGCCGAGCCGGCGCAGCTGGCGCGCTTCTTCTCGGCGATCCAGGCGCTGAACGCCGAGGGCCGGCTGCTGGCGTATCACGACCGCTCCGACGGCGGCCTGTTCGCCGCCGTCTGCGAGATGGCCTTCGCCGGGCGCTGCGGCGTGGCGGTCAACCTCGACCTGCTGACCATCGACCCGCATTCGGCCGACTGGGGCGACTACAAGATCCGCCCCGAGCAAGTCTCGGTGCAGCGCGACGAGCTCACCCTGAAGGCGCTGTTCAACGAGGAACTGGGCGCGGTGATCCAGGTGCCCGCGGCCGAGCGCGACGCGGTGATGGGCAAGCTGCGCGAGCTTGGCCTGTCCGCGCACGCGCACACGATCGGCAAGCCGCAGGACAAGGACGAGATCGCCTTCTACCGCGACGGCAAGTGCATCTGGAGCGCGCCGCGCGCGCAGCTGCAGCGCACCTGGACCGAGACCAGCCACCGGATCGCCGCGCTGCGCGACAACCCCGACTGCGCGAAGGAAGAGTTCGACCGCCTGCTGCGCGAGAACGACCCCGGCCTGCACCTGAAGCTCGCCTTCGACCCGGGCGAGGACGTGACCGCGCCCCTCGTGGGCAAGGGCGCGCGCCCGCGCGTGGCCATCCTGCGCGAACAGGGCGTGAACAGCCACATCGAGATGGCGGCGGCCTTCGACCGGGCCGGCTTCGAGGCCTTCGACGTCCACATGACCGACCTGATCGAGGGCCGTCACGACCTGGCCGGCTTCCGCGGGCTGGTGGCCTGCGGCGGCTTCTCCTACGGCGACGTGCTGGGGGCCGGCAGCGGCTGGGCGCGCTCCGTCTTGTTCAACGCGAAGCTGGCCGAGGCCTTCGCGCGCTTCTTCCAGCGCCCCGACACCTTCAGCCTGGGCGTGTGCAACGGCTGCCAGATGATGTCGCAGCTCAAGAGCATCATCCCCGGCGCGGAGCACTGGCCCGCCTTCCTGCGCAACCGCTCGGAGCAGTATGAGGCGCGGTTGTCGCTGGTCGAGGTGCTGGATTCGCCGTCGCTCCTGTTCCGCGGCATGGCCGGCAGCCGCATCCCGATCGTGGTGGCGCACGGCGAGGGCCGTGCGGCCTTCGCGAGCCCGGCTGCCGCGAAGGCCGCGATCCCCGCGATGCGCTTCATCGATCACGACGGCGCGCCGGCCGCCACCTATCCGGCCAACCCCAACGGCTCGCCGGACGGCCTGACCGCATTCACCACCGCCGACGGCCGGGCCACGATCCTGATGCCCCATCCGGAGCGCGTGTTCCGGACCATCCAGATGAGCTGGCGCGACCCCGCCCAGGGCGAGGACTCGCCGTGGATGCGGATCTTCCGCAACGCCCGCGTCTGGGTCGGCTGAACCAAGAGAAGAGATGCTTTCCACCTCCAACGTCACGATGCAGTTCGGGGCCAAGCCCCTGTTCGAGAACATCACCGTCCGCTTCGGCGAAGGCAACCGCTACGGCCTGATCGGCGCCAACGGATCGGGCAAGTCCACGCTGATGCAGATCCTGGGCGGCGACCTCGAGCCCAGCGCCGGCCACGTCATGCTCGATCCGGGCGTGCGCCTGGGCAAGCTGCGCCAGGACCAGTTCGCCTTCGAGGATCACCGCGTGCTCGACGTGGTCATGATGGGCCACGTGGAGATGTGGGCCGCGATGAGCGAGCGCGACGCGATCTACGCGAACCCCGAGGCCACCGAAGACGACTACATGAAGGCCGCCGAGCTCGAGGCCAAGTTCGCCGAGTACGACGGCTACACCGCCGAGGCACGCGCCGGCGAGCTGCTGCTGGGCGTGGGCATCCCGGTCGACCAGCACCAGGGCCCGATGAGCGCGATCGCGCCGGGCTGGAAGCTGCGCGTGCTGCTCGCTCAGGCGCTGTTCTCGAACCCCGACGTGCTGCTGCTCGACGAGCCGACCAACAACCTCGACATCGACACGATCCGCTGGCTCGAGAACGTGCTGAACGATCGCGACTCCACGATGATCGTGATCTCGCACGACCGGCACTTCCTCAACGCCATCTGCACGCACATGGCCGACCTGGACTACGGCGAGCTGCGGATCTACCCGGGCAACTACGACGACTACATGCTGGCTTCGGCGCAGGCGCGCCAGCGGCAGATGGCGGCCAACGCGCGCGCCAAGGAACGGATCGGCGAGCTGCAGGAGTTCGTCCAGCGATTCGCCGCCAACAAGGCCAAGGCCCGCCAGGCCACCTCGCGCCAGAAGCTGATCGCCAAGATCAAGTCCGAGTCGGTCGAGGTCAAGCCCTCGTCGCGCCAGAACCCCTACATCCGCTTCGAGCAGGCCAGGAAGCTGCACAGGCTGGCGGTCGAGGCCGAGAACCTCTGGCACCGCTACGAACCCGACGGCATGCCGGTCATCGACGGCTTCTCGGTCACGATCGAGGCCGGCGAGAAGGTGGCGATCGTCGGCGCCAACGGCGCCGGCAAGACCACGCTGCTGCGCGCGCTGCTGGCCAACCATCCGGGCGGGCTGATCACCGGCGGCGGCAGCGCCAGATGGGCCGAGAACGCCGACGTCGGCTACATGGCGCAAGACGTGTACCCGGACTTCGAATCCCAGGACACGCTCACGGACTGGATCGGCCGCTACACGCAGGCCGGCGACGACGACCAGGCGGTGCGCGGCATCCTGGGCCGGCTGCTGTTCTCGGGTGACGACGTCATCAAGCAGGTCAAGGTGCTGTCGGGCGGCGAGAAGCACCGGATGAGCTTCGGCCGGCTGATGCTGGGCCGGCACAACGTGCTGATGATGGACGAGCCGACCAACCACCTCGACATGGAATCCATCGAGTCGCTGCAGCTGGCGCTCGAGAAGTTCGAGGGCACGCTGTTCATCGTCTCGCACGACCGCCAGTTCATCGACGCCTTGGCCACCCGCGTGCTGGTGGTGCACGGCAACGGCAAGATCACCGACTGGCGCGGCGGCTACGAGGAGTACCTCGACTCGATCGGGGTGCAGTAGACCGGCCCATGGCGCGCATCCTGGTCGTCGAGGACGACCCCGTGATCGGGGCCAACGTCTGCGATTTCCTGCAGGACAGGGGGCACCGCTGCGACTGGGCGCCGGACGGCTTCGTGGCGATGGCGCTCGCCGCCCGCGAGGCGCCCGAGGCTGTCGTGCTGGACCTGAACCTGCCGCGCCTGGATGGCCTGACCTGGTGCCGGCGCTTCCGCGAGGAAATCGGCAGCGACGCCCCGGTGATCATGCTGACCGCGCGCGACGAGCTCGAGGACAAGCTCGCCGGCTTCGACGCAGGGGCCGACGACTACCTGGTCAAGCCCTTCCAGCTTCCCGAGCTCGCGGTGAGGCTCGCCGCGCTGTTGCGCCGCGCCCAGGGCCGGCCGTCCACCGAGAGCCTTCGCGCGGGCCGCCTGCTGGTCGACCGCGCCGGCCGCCGGGTGCAGGTCGATGGCACCGAGGTGCGGCTCTCTCCCAAGCCCTTCCGGCTGATCGAGCTGCTCGCGGAGCGGCCCGACAGGATCTTCGGCCGCGAAGAGCTCGAGCAGGCCATCTGGGGCGAAGAACGGGAGCAGGGCGACGCGCTGCGCACGCTGGTGGCCGCGACCCGCCGGGCCTTCGCGCAGGCGGGCTGCGACTTCGATCCGATCCGCACCTTGCACGGCCATGGCTACCGGCTCGCCGCCGACTGAAACTGCGCCCCGCACGCACCGGCCCTCGCTGCGCCGGCGGCTGGCCGCCGTCTTTGCCGGGCTGGCGCTGCTGATCGCGCTGGCTCAGGCGAGCCTCGTCTGGTTCGTCAGCTATCACGCCGAGGAGGCGATGATCGACCGCATCCTCGCCGGGCAGCTCGAGCGCAGCATCGTCGTGCACCGCCAGCAGCCGGGACTGGCCGCGCCGAACACGCCCGACATGAGCCTGTACGTGGTCCACGACGGCGACGCGGCGGCCGAGGCAGCGCTGCCCGCCTGGCTGCGAAGCCTGCCGCGGCGGGCGGGCGGCTACGAGCTCCGTCCGGGGGAGGACCTCGAGTACCACGTGGCGATCGAACGCGACGGCGATGCCTGGTTCTTCCTCGTCTACGACGTGGCCGAGCACGAGACCCGGCAGCACAACGCGATCGCCGCGCTCGCGCTCTCGGTGCTCGCGATCGGCGCGCTCGCGCTGCTGCTGAGCGGCCGGATGGCCGGCCGCCTGACCCGCGACCTGCAGGGCCTGTCCGACGCGGTCGGCCGCCCCCAGGACGAGGCCGAGCGCCCGGCGCGGCTCGACGCGATCGCCGCGCATGCCGAGACCGCCCGCCTGGCCGGCGCGCTCGACGCCTATCGGGACCGCCTGGTCGAGATCCTGGCCCGCGAGCGCGCCTTCACCGCCGCCGCCAATCACGAGTTGCGCACGCCGCTGATGCGCGCCGGCTCCTCGCTCGACCTGCTGCGCGCCGGCGAGCTCGACGAGCGCCAGCGCCGGCTGGTGGACACCGTGCAGGCCAGCCTCGACGAGATGACGATGCTGACCGTCGCGTTGCTGCGCGTGGCGCGTGGCGGGAGCGCCGAGGCCGCGAGCGAGATCGGCATCGATCGCCTGGTCGCCGAGGTTCTCGGCCACCTGGCGGCGGAAGCCAGGGCACGTGGCATCGCCCTGGGCTCGGAGGTCGAGGCCGGCGCGGTCGTGAGGCTGGATCGCAGCGCCCTGTGGATCGTGCTCGCCAACCTGGTGCGCAACGCGGTCCGGCACAGCGGCGGCACGCGGGTGCGCGTCGACTGGCGCGACAGCGAGCTGGTCGTCGATGACGATGGCATCGGCATCGGCGGCGGCAGCGGCAACGGACCGGGCAGCGCCCCCGCCGACGGCAGCAGCCAGGCCCCAATCCGGCCGGACAGCGAAGGCCTCGGGCTGGGACTCTCGATCGCCCAGCGGATCTGCGACGCGGCCGGCTGGCAGCTCGCGCTCGAGCCGCGCCCCGGCGGCGGCACCCGAGCCAGGGTGCGTCTGGCGAAGGCCTGAACCTGGCCGGCCGCGACTGACGGCCGCGCCCTCACGAATTCCTCACGAAACCGCCGCGCGAAGCTCATCGCGCCGGTGCCAGCATCGCGGCTTCGATTCCGATCGTGGTCCCTGATGCAACGCATTCTCCGGCTTCGCTCCCATCCCGCGCTCGAGAGCGCCTGGCTGATCTGGCTGGTCATGGTCGCCACAGCGACGGCGACGCGCGTCGTGCTGGCCTCGCTGGCCTGGCAGGACATCGATCTCTCGCCAGGGGCCATCCTGGACATCCTGCTGCGCGGCACGGCGGCCGACGCGCTCTTCGCCTTCGCCTGCGCGGCGCCCGCCCTGTTCGTCGGCGCGCTCGCGCATCGAAGCCGTCCGCCGGGGCTGCTGCGTCGCGGCTGGCGGCTCGCCGTCACGACCGGCGTCGTGGCGGCGGTCGGCTTCTCGGCCATCTCGGAGATCCTCTTCTGGGAGGAGTTCGGCGCGCGCTTCAACTTCATCGCGGTCGACTACCTGATCTACACGAACGAGGTAATCGGCAACATCGTCGAGTCCTACCCGGTCGGCCCGATCCTGGCGGGCCTCGGCAGCGCGGGGCTGCTGCTGGCATGGCTGCTCGGGCGGCGCTCGAGGCGGCTGCAGGCCGCCGCGATGCATCGCGGATGGACCTTGCCCCTGCGGGTGGGTGTCGCGACGCTGGCCGCGGTTTCCATGATCGGGGCAGGGCGCCTCGCGCTGGCGATCGACGGCTCGATCGGCAATGCCACTGCGCTGCGCGCCAACGCGGTCGACCAGGAGATCGCGCGCAATGGCGGCGTGGCCTTCCTTGCCGCCCTGCGCGACAACGCGCTGTCGTTCCGCCGCTTCTACGCGATGCTCGACCCGCAACAGGCCGCCGCGATCGCCGGCGCCTGGCCGCGCCGGCGACACCCGCACGATGCCGGCGCGCGCCCGAAGCATGTGGTCGTCATCCAGGTCGAGAGCCTGAGCGCGAGCTTTCTCGGCAGCTTCGGCAACAAGCAGGGGCTCACGCCGAAGCTCGACGCGCTGGCGCGCGACGGGCTGCTCTTCACCGAGCTCTATGCGATCGGCACGCGCACCGTCCGGGGGCTCGAGGCCCTGTCGGTGGGCCTGCCGCCGCTGCCCGGCCAGTCGGTGGTCCGCCGCCCGGAGGGCGAGGGCGTGCTCACGCTCGGCGCGGCGCTTCGCCAGCAGGGCTTCGAGACGAGCTTCCTCTATGGCGGCTACGGTTACTTCGACAACATGAACGGCTTCTTCGCCGGGAACGGCTACAAGGTGCTGGACCGGACCTCCATTCCCGACGATCGGGTCGGCTTCTCGACGATCTGGGGCGTGTCCGACGAATACCTGTTCGACTTCGCGCTCGAACAGATCGATCGGACGGTGGCAGGCGGCAAGCGCCAGTTCTTCCACCTGATGACGACCTCGAACCATCGTCCCTACACCTATCCGGACGGTCGCATCGACATCCCGTCCAGGACCGGGCGCGATGGCGCGGTCAAGTACACCGACTGGGCGATCGGCCGGTTCATCGAGCAGGCCCGCGGCCGGCCGTGGTTCGACGACACGCTGTTCGTGATCGTTGCCGATCACTGCGCCTCGGTGGCCGGCAAGACGCGCATTCCGCCCGACCGCTACAAGATCCCGGCGCTGTTCTACGCGCCGCGCTACGTCCGGCCGGCGGTCCACGACAAGATGGCCAGCCAGATCGACCTGGTGCCGACCCTGCTGTCCTGGCTGGGCATCGACGATCATGGGCGGTTCTTCGGCGAGGACCTGCTCTCGCCCGACGCGGTCGAGCGCGCCTGGCTCGGCAACTACCAGGAGGTCGGGCTGCTGACCCCGGGCGCGAACGGCACGCGCGACCTGGTGGTGCTCGCACCGAAACAGAAGGTCACGCAGTACCGGATCGATGCCGACGGCAGCGCCCGCGCCGTGCCGGTGGACCCCCACAGGGCCGACCGCGCGATCGCCGACTACCAGCTCGCCGACGCGCTGCTTCGCGACCACCGGTTGCGCGCCACGCAACCGGTGGTCGACCCGACGCATGCCAGCCTGGACCAGCCGGGAGTCGTTCGATGAGCGCCGCGCGACCGCAGCGCGCCACCGGAATGTCCCGGAGTCTCGTCACCGTCTGGGGGCTGGTGCTCTGGCTCACCGTGGCCGGCAACCTGCCGCTCTGGCAAAGGCTGCACGAGCTGGCGGGCGGATCGTCGCGCCAGTTCGTGATCTTCGCCGGCATCGGCCTGATGGTGGCGGGCGGTACCGCCGCGCTGCTGTCCCTGCTCGCCTGGCCGCGACTGTTCCGGCCGACGGCCAGCCTGCTCGCCGTGATCGCCGCCGCGAACAGCCACTTCATGTGGCAGTACGGCGCCGTGATCGACAACACGATGCTGGCCAACGTGATCAGCACCGACGTGCGGGAGGCGCGCGACCTGATGTCCTGGTCGCTTCCCGCGACCGTGCTGCTCGTTGCCGGCCCCGCCCTGTGGTGGATCTGGCGACGGCCGCTGCCGCAGCGTCGCTGGTTCGAGCGGGCCTGGCGCAACGCGGTCGGCGCACTGGTCGGGGTCGCGGTGGCGGCCACTGCGGTCCTGCTGGGCTTCCAGGATCTGGCTCCCGTGGTCCGTGAGCAGAAGTCGCTGCGCTACATGGTGAATCCGCTCAATGCCGTCTATGCCGGCGCCCGGCTGGCGGCCGACCAGCTTCCGGCGCAAGCCAGCGCGCTCCAACCGGTGGGCGTGGACGCAAAGCTCGGTCCCGGTTACGCCGCGCGGCGCAGCCCGCCGCTGCTCCTGCTCGTGGTCGGCGAGACCGCGCGCGCCCGGAGCTGGGGCCTGAACGGCTACGCCCGCCAGACGACGCCCGCGCTCGCGCGTTGGCAGGAAGCGGGCGAACTGGTCAATTTCAGCCAGGTGAGCGCCTGCGGCACCAACACCCATGTGTCGGTGCCCTGCATGTTCTCGCCGCTCACCCGCGAGCAGGGCGGCGACCGGACGGCGGTGCACGAGAACCTGCTCGACGTCCTGAGCCGCGCGGGGCTCGCCGTGCTCTGGCTCGACAACCAGGCCGGGTGCAAGGGCGTCTGCGCGCGGGTGCCCAGCGTGCGCGTGCTGGACGAGCCGGTGGCCGGCCTGTGCGATGCCGGCGAGTGCTTCGACGAGGCGATGCTCGACGGGCTGGACCGCCGGATCGCGGCGCTGGATCCCGAAAGGCGGGCACGCGGCGTGGTCGTGGTCATGCACCAGATGGGCAGCCACGGGCCCGCCTACTACAAGCGCACGTCGGCCGACCGCAAGCCCTTCCAGCCGGAGTGCACGAGCAACATGCTCTCCGACTGCCCCGCGGAGCATGTGATCAACGCCTACGACAACACGATCGCGGCCACCGACCGCTTCCTCGATCTCGCCCTGGCCTGGCTGAAGAATCGCGCCGACAGCGGCGCCAACGACACGGCGATGCTCTATGTGTCCGACCACGGCGAGTCGCTGGGCGAGGGCGGGCTTTACCTCCACGGCGTGCCCTGGTCGATCGCGCCGGCCGAGCAGACGCATGTGCCCATGGTCGCCTGGCTGTCCGCAGGAATGCAGGCGCGTGGCGGCACGCGGATGGACTGCCTGCGCCAACGCTCCGCCGCGCCGCTGTCGCACGACAATCTCTTCCATTCGGTGCTCGGCCTGATGGACGTCAGCACGACCGCCTACGATGCGACGCTGGATGCGCTGCTGCCCTGTTCGGCGCAACGGCCAGCCGCCGTGGCGCTCGCGCCCCGTGGATAATGGCGCCTCGACCTCCGGACAGGATTCCCCGATGAGCCACGGCATCGCAGTGATCGGACTCGGCGTGATCGGGCGCCGCATGCTCGACCAGACCCGCCACCGGAACGACCTGAAGGTCGTTTCCGCCTGGGACATCACCGACCGGGCCATGCGCTCGGCGGCGGCCGATTTCCCGGAGGTTCCGCTCGCCGCGAGCGCGCGTGCGGCGATCGAGGCCCCGGGCGTGGACATCGTCTACGTGGGCACGCCGCCGGCCTTCCACCGCGAGTACGTCGAGATGGCGATCGCCGCCGGCCGCAAGGTCTTCTGCGAGAAACCGCTGGCGGTGAGCCTCGTCGACGGCGAGGCGATCGTTCGGGCGCTCTCGACGTCGGCAACCGCGAATGGCGTGAACTACGTGTTCGCCTCCGCGCCGGCGGTCGCGGCCATGGAGTCCCGGCTGCGGGCAGGCGCCATCGGCAGCCCGCGCCAGGCAGAGATCCGGCTGTTCTTCTCGCGCTGGCCGCGCGACTGGCAGGCGAACGCCGGCTGGCTGGCCTGGCGGGAAGAGGGCGGATTCGTGCGCGAAGTGCTGTCGCACTACGTGTACCTGCTGCGCCGCCTGCTCGGGCCGGTCGCGATCGAGGCGGCGGCCATCGGGTGGCAGGAAGACCCGGCCCTGTGCGAACGCTCGGCGCTGGCGCGGCTGTCCTGCGGCGGCGTGCCGGTGCTGGTCAGCGCCTCGGCCGGCGCGGCCGGGCCCGACGTCGTCGAGTTCACGCTGCGCGGCGATGCCGGCGCGCTGCGCCTGGAGAACTGGTTCGAGCTGTCGGCGAGCGACGGCAAGCGCTGGACGCAGTTGCCGCACGGCGGGCTCGGTGCGGACCGTCCCGATCCGCGCACGGCCGCTTACCAGTCGCAGCTCGACAGCCTCGCGCAGCTGGCGCGCGGCGAGCCCCAGCCGATTCCCGACGCCGCGGTCGCGCTCGAGGTGCAGAAGACGATCGAGGCGCTGCTGGCGTCCTGAAAGAGATCAGGCGAGGCGGGGCTTCACCTTCGACGCGGCCAGCTTCGCGTTGGCACGCGCCGTGTTCACATCGGACGCGCGCGCCACGACCACGCCCATCCGGCGCTTGAGGAAGGACTCGGGCTTGCCGAACAGGCGCAGGTCGGTGCCCGGCACCGCCAGCGCCTCGGCCGTGCCCTCGAATACCAGGCCCTTGCCTTCGACCCCGCCGTAGATCACCGCGCTGGCCCCCGGCGTGCGCAGCGACACGTCGACCGGCAGGCCCAGGATCGCCCGGGCATGGAGCTCGAACTCGGACTGGTGCTGACTGGCCATCGTGACCAGGCCGGTGTCGTGCGGGCGCGGGCTGACCTCGGAGAACCAGACCTGGTCGCCCTTGACGAAGAGCTCCACGCCGAAGACGCCGGCGCCGCCCAGGTCGTCGGTGACCTGCTTCGCGATCTCGCGGGCGCGCGCGAGGGCGGTGTCGCTCATCGGCTGCGGCTGCCAGCTCTCGACGTAGTCGCCCGCCACCTGGACATGGCCGATCGGATCGCAGAAATGCGTGACGATGGCCCCCGACACATCGCGGGCGCGCACGGTCAGCAGCGTGATCTCGTAGTCGAAGTCGATCATTCCCTCGACGATCACCCGGCCCGCGTCCACGCGACTGCCCCGGGCGGCGTAGTCCCACGCGGCCTCGACGTCCTCGGGGCGGTCGACCTTCGACTGGCCCTTGCCCGACGAGGACATCACCGGCTTGACGAAGCAGGGATAGCCGATGCCAGGCTGGCCGTCCTCGCCGTCGATGGCGGCGCGCATCTCGGCCAGGCTGCCGGCGAAGCGGTAGGGGGAGGTGGGCAGGCCCAGCGTCTCGGCCGCCAGCCGGCGGATGCCCTCGCGGTTCATCGTGAGCCAGGCCGCCCGGGCAGTGGGAATCACGCGCGCCGCGCCTTCCTTCTCCATCTCGACCAGCGCAGGCGTGGCGATCGCCTCGATCTCGGGCACCACCAGGTCCGGCTTCTCGCGCGCGATCAGCTCGCGCAAGGCCTCGCCGTCGGTCATGTCGATCACGTGGGCGCGATGCGCCACCTGGTGGCCGGGCGCGTCGGGGTAGCGGTCGACCGCGACGACTTCCACGCCGAGCCGCTGCAGCGCGATCGCCACCTCCTTGCCGAGCTCGCCTGAGCCCAGGAGCATGACGCGGATGGCGGAAGGCGACAGCGGGGTGCCGAGAACGGGAAGTTGCGAAAGGCTCATGGTCATGCCGAGGGAATGAAGTCCGGATCGCCCTGGTGCTTGCGCTCGAACTGGATGAAGCCGTAGTAGCCGCAGGTGGATCCGTTCGGGTACTGGCGGCAGACGTCCGGCCGTGCCGCGTAGACGGTGCAGCGGCGCTCGGTCCGGTCGAAGAAACGGCAGATCGTGCCGTAGATCTCGTCCTTGTGGTGCCGGAGGATGCGCTCGTCGCTCTCGTCATCCTTGTAGCGGCGGGTGAACTTTCGCTCGGCCTCCCCGACAGGCAGGCCGAAGTGCTTCGCCAGCCGCTTCAGGTCCTTGTCCTTGACCTCGATGCGCGGGTAGCTGCAGCAGTAACCGGGACACTTCGAACAGTCGTAACGGATGCGGGGCGCGGCGTTCGGCATGATGGGTCCGGAGGGCGTCGGCGCACGTGGCGACGCGGCAGGTCCGCGCGGCGCGCGGCCCGGCAAGTTTAGCGCGCGCGCCGCAGGCGCCGCCGCAGCAAGCGTGAAGGCGAGACCGCGGCGACCAGCTCGCGCTCGATCGGCGCCGGCTCGCCGCATACGATCGCCGGCAGCAGCTCGGCGGCCAGCGCCGCCCAGAGCAGCCCCCGCGAGCCGAAGGCGAAGGCGCCGTAGAGCCCGGGAGCCAGGGGGATCGGCAGCTTGTCGTTGCGCAGCAGGGCATCGGCCGCGGCGCGGGCGGCCGCTTCGTCGGGCAGCGGGCCGACGGCGGGCAGCCGGTCGGGAAGCGCGAAACGGAAGCCCACCGCGGCCGGGATCGCCCCCGGCAGCATCGCCTGCGGCTCGCGGTCCAGCATCCTGCCCAGCCTGCGCAGGTTGCCGAGATCGTCGCGCGGGTCCGGGGCCAGCGACTCGCCCTCGTCGAAGCTGGCGCCCACCAGGATGCGCCCGTCGATGCCGGTCGGCGCCGCGTAGGCGTCGCCGCCCAGCACCGTGCGCAGTCCGGCCAGCAGGGGGTCGTGCAGGCAGGTGGTCTGGCCGCGCACGCGGCGGACGGCCAGGCTTTCCACTGCGGCGAGGCGCACCGCGTCGCCGGCGTTGGCGAGCACCGCGACCGGCGCGGCCGCGATCGCCCGGCCCGCCGGATCGCGCGCGATCCACTCGCCCGACGACGGGTCGCGCGCCAGCGTCTCCACGCGCGCGCCGCCGACGAAGCGGATCGCGTCCCCGCTGCGGGCCAGCCAGTTCGCGATCGCATGGGCCGGCGCGACCGCGGCACACCCCGGCAGCCAGAGCCCACCCCGCGGCAACGCGACCCCGGCGATGTCGCTCGCCTCGTCGCGCTCCACCCGGCGCACGAAGGCCGCGGGGAAGGCCAGTCGCGCCAGCATCGCCGAGTTGTGCACGGCATCGTCGGGGCCGGATTCCAGCGCGAGTCGGCCGCAAGACCGCATGGCGCCGCCGCCGGCGCGTAGCAGCAACGCGGCGCGGGTGAGCCGCGCCATCGGGTTGTCGTCGGGCGACAGGTGCAGGTGATCGGCGATCACCGGCTGCAGCGAGCCTTCGCCGCCCGGCGCCCGGCGCGCGTCGAGGAGATCGACGGTGAAGCCGCGTCGCGCGAAGCCCTCGGCGACCGCCGCGCCGGCCAGCCCGGCGCCGATCACGATCGCGTGGCGCCGAGTCGGCAAGGGGGGCTCGGGCGGCGGCGGCCAACTGCGCCAGCGAGGCGCCCAGCGTGCCTCGATCCGGTGTCGCTTGCCGCCGACGCCAGGCAGGCGCTCGACCTCGAATCCCGCAGCCGCGAGCGCCTCGCGCACCGCGCCGGCGGCCGACCAGGTCGCCAGCCGCGCGTCCGGCCGCGCGCGACGGGCCAGCGCGCGCATCAGCGCCGGCCCCCACATGGCCGGGTTGCGCGAGAGCGCGAAGCCGTCCAGGTAGATCGCGTCGGCAGCGACGGCCAGGCGAGGCACCGTGCTCGCCGCCTCGCCGAAAGCAAGCGTGAGCGTCACCGCGCCGCCGGCGAAGCGCAGCCGGTGCAGGCCGGGCAGCGGGAGCGGCCAGCCGGCCAGCAGGGCGGCGATGTCCTCGGCCAGCCCCCGGTCGGGCAGCGAGGCCAGGCCGCGCGAGAGGTCCTCGCGCGAGAGCGGATGCGCCTCGATCGACACGAAGTGCAGCGCGCGACAGCGCGCCGGGTCTGCGCGCCAGGCCGCCAGCGTGGCCAGGAAGCTCACGCCCAGGCCGAAGCCCAGCTCCAGCACGCAGAAGCGCTCGGCGCCCCGCCAGCGCTCGCGCACCCGGCAGCCATCGACGAAGACCGCCTCGCTCTCGTCCCAGGCGCCCGCGCGATTGCGGAACACATCGCGGTAGACCGGATCGAAGGGCGCGCCGGTCGCGTCGAACGCCAGCCCCCGGTGGGGCGCGAAGCCGGCGGCGGCGTCCGGTATTTCGTCGGGATCGGGACCGGTCATCATTCACGGCGGGTCGGAAAGCCGGGATGATATCGGTCGTCCTGGATACCGCCGCATGCCGGCCGCGCCCGATGCCCCTGTCCGAAACCCTGAGTCGTCCTCATCGCGCCGTGCTCACGCTGGCGCGGGAAATGCGGTTGTCCTACCTGCCGCCGCTGATGGTCTACATGGCGGCCGGCATCTCTGGCCTGACCGCGATCGTCGGCACCTTCTTCGTCAAGGAGTACCTGGGGCTGTCGGCCGAGTTCCTGGCCGCGCTCGGCTTCTGGGCGGGACTCCCCTGGGCGCTCAAGATGCCGCTGGGCCACCTGGTCGACCTGGTCTGGCGCTGGAAAGGCTGGCTGGTGCTGGCCGGCGCCGGGCTGATCGCGATCGAGCTGCTGATCATGATCGGGCTGCTGTCGAGCCCCGAGGCGATGGGAAGCTTCATGCGCGTCGAGGCCTGGTACGTGCTGGCGGTGATCCTGTCGCCGATCGGCTACGTGATGCAGGACGTGGTGGCCGACGCGATGACCGTGGAGGCGGTGCCGCACCGCGACGACGCCGGCCGGCCCTACGACGAGGATCGCCTGAAGGCGATGCACACCACGATGCAGACCCTGGGGCGGGTCGCGATCATCGGCGGCGGCGTGCTGGTCTCGCTGCTGAATGTGGGCATGCTGGGCGGCGCCGCGGCGCTGCCCGAGGCGCAGCGCGTGGCGGTCTACGTGACGGTCCACGAGATCGCGCTGGCGATCCCGGCGATCTCGGTCAGCGGCGTCGTCTTCGCCTGGTGGCTGCGCCGGCGGCAACGGGCCGCCTTGATCGCGCAGGGCCTGGCGCCCGCCACGGCCGACGCCCGCATGGCGGTCCACGCCGAGCGCCCGCCGGTGAACTGGTGGGTGCTGGGCGGCGGAGCGGTGTTCGCGCTGCTGTCGGTCGGCGTGGGCCTGGGCAACTTCCGATTCGGCCAGGAGGGGATCTTCGCGCTGTCGATGGCGATCGTGCTGACGCTGATCTGGCGGCTCACTCGCGAGCTCGAGCCGCATGCCCGGCAGACCCTGATTGGCACCGCGGTCGTGATCTTCGTGTTCCGCGCGCTGCCGACCCCGGGTGCGGGCCAGACCTGGTGGATGATCGACGAGCTGAAGTTCGACCAGCAGTTCCTGGCCGTGCTGTCGCTGATCGCCAGCGTGCTGACGCTGGCCGGACTGTTCGTGTTCCGCCGGTTCATGGCCGAGCAGTCCATCTACCGCATCGTCGGCGTCCTGACCGTGGTCGGTGCGTTGCTCGCGCTGCCGATCATCGGCATGTACCACGGCCTGCACGAGTGGACCGCCGCGCGCACCGGCGGCATCGTCGACGCCCGCTTCATCGCGCTGGTGGACACCGCGCTCGAGTCGCCGCTCGGCCAGATCGCGATGGTGCCGATGCTCGCCTGGATCGCCAGCAGCGCGCCCGACCGGCTCAAGGCGACCTTCTTCGCGGTGATGGCCTCGTTCACCAACCTGGCGCTGTCGGCCTCGCAACTGGGCACCAAGTACCTGAACCAGCTCTTCACCGTGACCCGAGAGGTGCGCGATGCGGCGAGCGGCGCGGTGACCGTGCCCGCCGACTACTCGCAGCTCGGCGACCTGATGCTGCTGTCGGTGGCCCTGGCCCTGGTGCTGCCCTTCCTGGCGATCGGGCTGGTGAGGCTGGCGGGGCTGCGAAGCGGCTGACGCCGCGAGGCGCGGCCGAACCCGCGCTACCGAACCCGGAACTGCGTTCCCATGCCGCCCGCGTGATGCTCCAGCACGTGGCAGTGGAGCAGCCAGTCGCCGGGATTGTCGGCCACGAAGGCCACCTCGAGCCGCTCGCCCGGCGCCATCAGCGAAGTGTCGCGCCAGGGGCGGTCCGGAACCGGCCGGCCGTCGCGGGCGAGCTCTCGCCAGCTGTGGCCGTGCAGGTGGATCGGGTGCCACCAGGCCGTGTCGTTGTGCAGCTGCAGCAGGACGGTGCGACCGCGCTCGGCCAGGAACTCGAAGGGATGCCCGGCACCGTGTTCCAGATGGGCATGCCCGTTGACGCTCCAGGCCGGGTCGGGCGCGCGATGGCCTTCCAGCCGGCGCTGGCGACGGGCCGCGCGGGCCTGCGCGGTGTCGGGCGGCAGGCCGCGTCCCATCATCCCGCCGCCGAAATGCAGGCTCACCCGCAAGGGGTCGCGCAGTTCCGGCTCCGTGTGAGGGTTGGGCGCGATCGGCGCTGGCGCATCGTGCCGGCCGCCTGCGCGCGCACTGCCGGCTCCCTGGAGGGCGGGCGCGCCGCCCTCGGCGACCAGGTCGACCAGCCGCCAGGCCCGATTGCGCTGCGATACGTCGAGCACCTGCCAGCGCTCGCCCGCGCGGGGAATGTCGACGATGAGGTCCGCCCGCATGCCTGGGCCGATCAGCAGCGGCTCGTCCTGGCCGAGCGGGCGCGCCGCCGGCAGCGGCTGCCCGTCGAGGGTGATCAGCCAGGGCGCCAGGCCCTCGAAGCGCAAGCCGAAGATCCGCGCGTTGGCGGCATTGACCAGGCGCAGCCGCAGGCGCTCGCCGGGCCGCACGGGCTCGCGGTCGGCCAGCCGCCCGTTGATCGTGATCGTGTTGCCGATGCGGCCGGCATGGGACACGTCGCGGAAATCGAGAAAGTCCTCGACGATCCGCGCCTGACGGTCCAGGCGCCAGTCGTCGAGCAGCCAGATCCGTTCGCGGTCCACCGCCGGCGGATCGGCTTCGTCGACGATCAGCACGCCATGCAGGCCGCGATCGACCTGCTCCGGCGTCGACAGGTGAGGGTGGTACCAGTAGGTGCCGGCATCGGGCGCCGCGAACCGGTAGTCGAAGCGCTCGCCGGGCGCCACCGGCCGCTGGGTCAGCCCGGGCACGCCGTCCATCGCGTTGGGCAGACGGATGCCGTGCCAGTGGATCGTGGTGGGCTCGGGCAGGGCGTTGTCGAGCGTGGCGGCCAATACGCCGCCCTGGGGCAGCCTGAGCAGCGGCCCGGGCACCGCGCCCTCGTAGTGCCAGACGGCGGTCGGCGGGGCGAGATCGCCGACCAAGGCGGCCCGCCCTTCGGCCGCGCGCAGCCGACTCGCGTGGACGGACGCCGCGCGCTGGCTGGCCACGCTGGCGCAGCCCCCCAGCGGGAGACCGAGGGCCCCGGAGGAAAGGGTCAGGCCCGCCGCGAGCAGACGGCGTCGCAGCGGATCGGGATCGCCGCAGCGATCGCCGCAGCGATCGTCGTGGAGATCGTCGTGGAGATCGTCGCGGGCGTTCGCATGTGGACGGCTCATGGCCGGCAAGGATAAGCGCCGATCGCGCCCGCCGTTCCCGATGCCCGCTCGCCTCGCCGTAGAATTCCGATGACATCCGTCGCCCCAGGAATCGAGCCATGACCCGAATCGTCCACCGCACCCTGAACAAGCGCTACCCGGTCGCCGTCGGCGGGGAGGGCGTCTGGATCGTCGATGCCGACGGCCGGCGCTACATCGACGCCTCGGGCGGTGCAGCCGTGTCCTGCCTGGGCCACGGTCATCCGGACATCAACGCGGCCATGCACGCGCAGATCGACAAGCTGGCCTACGCGCACACCAGCTTCTTCACCACCGAGGTCGCCGAGGAGCTGGCCGAGACCCTGGCGGCCGATGCGCCGGACGGCATCGGCCACGTCTACTTCGTCTCGGGCGGCTCCGAAGCGGTCGAGGCCGCGCTGAAGATGGCCCGGCAGTACTTCGTGGAGATCGGCCAGCCGCAGCGCAAGCACTTCATCGCGCGCCGGCAGAGCTACCACGGCAACACGCTGGGCGCGCTGGCGGTGGGCGGCAACGCCTGGCGGCGCAGGCAGTTCGCGCCGCTGCTGATCGACGTCGAGCATGTCTCGCCGCCCTATGCCTACCGGGACATGCAGATGGGCGAGTCGCCCGCCGACTACGGCCAGCGGCTGGTGGCCGAGTTGTCCGACACGATCGCCCGGCTGGGGGGCGAGAACGTGATCGCCTTCGTGGCCGAGACCGTGGGGGGCGCCACCTCGGGCGCCCTGGTGCCGCCTGTCGGCTACCTGAAGGGCGTGCGCGAGCTCTGCGACCGGCATGGCATCCTGCTGATCCTCGACGAGGTGATGTGCGGGATGGGCCGCACCGGCACGCTGCACGCCTGCGAGCAGGAGGGCGTCGCCCCGGACCTGATGACGGTCGCCAAGGGGCTGGGCGGCGGCTACCAGCCGATCGGGGCGGTGCTCGCGAGCGGGCGCATCGTCGACGCCTTCGCCAGGGGCACCGGTTTCTTCCAGCACGGCCACACTTACCTCGGCCACGCGGTGGCCTGCGCCGCGGCGCTCGCGGTGCAGCAGGTCATCCGCCGCGACCGGCTGCTCGACCGGGTGCGCGTGCAGGGCCGCGCGCTCACCGAACGGCTGGTGGCGCGCTTCGGCCAGCACCCGCACGTGGGCGACATCCGCGGTCGCGGGCTGTTCCAGGCGATCGAGCTGGTGTCCGATCGGGCATCGAAACAGGTCTTCGACCCGGCGCTGAAGCTGCACGCGAAGATCAAGCAGGCGGCAATGGACCTGGGCCTGATGTGCTACCCGATGGGCGGCACGATCGACGGCCGGCTGGGCGACCATGTGCTGCTCGCGCCCCCCTTCATCGTGTCCGACGATGAGCTGGACATGATCGTGGAGCGGCTCGGCGAGGCGGTCGACGCGTCGATCGCGGGGCGGCCGGTGCGTGGGGCCGAACTTGCCTCGATCCGTGTTTCCGGTTAAATCTGGGGCGTTTCCAACCAAGGAGATCGACAAAAATGATCAGGATCCCGCAAACCGCGAAATTCGCGGCGATCGTCGGCGCAGCCCTCACGGCGGCCGCCTTCAGTGCACCGGCCTCGGCCCAGCAGAAGTTCATGACGATCGGCACCGGCGGCGTGACCGGCGTGTACTACGCGGCCGGCGGCGCGATCTGCCGCCTGGTCAACAAGGACCGCGCCAAGCACGGCATCCGTTGCTCGGTGGAGTCCACCGGCGGCTCGGTCTTCAACGTGAACACGATCAAGGCCGGCGAGCTCGACCTGGGCTTCGCGCAGTCCGACGTGCAGTACAACGCGACCAAGGGCGTGGGCCAGTTCAAGGACGCCGGCGCCTGGGGCGACCTGCGCGCGGTCTTCTCGGTGCATCCGGAGCCCTTCACCGTGGTCGCCCGCAAGGAAGCCGGCGTCAAGTCCTTCGACGACTTCAAGGGCAAGCGCTTCAACGTGGGCAACCCGGGCTCGGGCACCCGCGCATCGATGGAGGAACTGGTCGGCGCGCTGGGCTGGAAGATGAGCGACTTCGGTCTCGCGGCCGAGCTCAAGGCCGACGAGCACGGCCCGGCGCTGTGCGACGGCAAGATCGACGGCTTCTTCTACGCGGTGGGTCACCCGTCGGCGAACATCCAGGACCCGACCACCTCATGCGGCGCCAAGCTGGTTTCGCTGACCGGCCCGGCCGTCGACAAGCTGCTGGCCGACAAGCCCTATTACGCGAAAGCCACCATCCCGGGCGGCATGTATCCGGGCAACCCCGATCCGACCGAGACCTACGGCGTGCTGGCCACCGTGGTGGCCTCGTCCAAGACGCCTGCCGACACGGTCTACCAGGTCGTGAAGGCGGTCTTCGACAACTTCGACGACTTCAAGAAGCTGCACCCGGCGCTGGCCAACCTGAAGCCCGAGAACATGGCCAAGGACGGCCTGTCGGCGCCGCTGCACGAAGGCGCGCTGCGGTACTACAAGGAGAAAGGCTGGGTCAAGTGATCCGGCCCGAGAGTCGCTGAAGCGAAGAAAGCGGGCCCGGCGCCCGCTTTTTTCGTCCGGCCTGCGCGGCACACGCGCGACGACAAGAACGACACGGCCGGGCTGCCGGTGGCGGCGCCTGTGGCAGCCCGAGCCCGAAGGGGAGAAGGATGAGCGACATCGACAAGGCGCCCGCGGACCTGCAGCAACTGGTCGCCGACAGCGACACCGGCGGCCGGGCCGCCAGCGGCGCCGCCGGGGTGGTGATCTTCGCCGCGGCGATCGGCTGGGCGCTCTTTCAGCTCTGGTACGCATCGCCCTTGCCCTTCACGCTGGGCATCGGCCTGCTCAACGACACCGAGGCGCGGGCGCTGCACCTGGGCCTGGCACTGTTCCTGGCCTTCCTGGCGTTTCCGGCTTCCCGGAGCGGCATGCGCCACGCCGTCCCCCTCTACGACTGGGTGCTGGCCTTCGTGGCGGCCTTCGCCGGCGCC
Organism: Zeimonas arvi; assembly: GCF_008039575.1. Classification (GTDB taxonomy): domain Bacteria; phylum Pseudomonadota; class Gammaproteobacteria; order Burkholderiales; family Burkholderiaceae_E; genus Zeimonas; species Zeimonas arvi. Next base: position 199,394 of record NZ_VDUY01000002.1, read on the forward strand.
TACCTGCTGCTCTTCTACGACCAGCTCGCGACCCGCCCCGGCCAGCCCACCGGCTTCGACATCGTGGTGGCCACCGTGGGCCTCGTGCTGCTGCTCGAGGCCACCCGCCGCGCGGTCGGCACGCCGATGGCGATCCTCGCGATCATCTTCATCGGCTACATCTTCCTGGGCCCCTACCTGCCCGACGTGATCGCCCACAAGGGCGCCTCGCTCGAGCGGATGATCTCGCACATGTGGCTGACCACCGAGGGCGTGTACGGCGTGGCCCTGGGCGTCTCGGTCGGCTTCATCTTCATCTACGTGCTGTTCGGCTCGCTGCTCGACCGGGCCGGCGCAGGCAACTACATGATGCAGGTGTCCTTCGCGGCGCTCGGCCACCTGCGCGGCGGACCGGCCAAGGTCGCGGTCGTGTCCTCGGGCCTGAACGGGCTGATCTCGGGCTCCTCGGTGTCCAACGTGGTGTCGGGCGGGATCTTCACGATCCCGCTGATGAAGAAGGCCGGTTACGGCGGCGTGAAGGCCGGCGCCATCGAGACCGCGTCCTCGGTCAACGGACAGATCATGCCGCCGGTGATGGGCGCGGCAGCCTTCCTGATGGTCGAGTACGTGGGCATCCCGTACACCGACATCGTCAAGCATGCCTTCCTGCCCGCGACGATCTCCTATGTCGCGCTCTTCTACATCGTGCACCTCGAGGCGCTGAAGCTGGGCCTGGAGGCGACCGCCTCGCAGCGCGAGCGAAGCATCGGCCAGAAAATGGTGCGCTGGGGGCTCGGGCTGTCCGGCACGATCGTGGTGCTCGCGCTGATCTACTGGATCGCCATGGGTGCGCAGAGGCTGCTCGGCGCGGCGGCGCCCTGGATCGTCGGCGGGCTGCTGCTCGCGCTGCACGTGGCGCTGCTGAAGATCGCCTCGCGCTATCCCGACCTGCCCACCGAGATCGACGTCGACAACCCGGTGCTGCCCGACACCTGGCCCACGGTGCGCGCCGGGCTGCACTTCCTGATCCCGATCGGCACGCTGATCTGGTGCCTGATGATCGAGGAGATGTCGCCCGCGCTCTCGGCCTTCTGGGCCACGATGGCGCTGATCGCGCTGATGGTCACGCAGCGCCCGCTGATCGCGCTGTTCCGCGGGAACGGTCGCCTCGGAGAGGCCTTCGGTGTGGGCTGGCGCGAGGTGGTCGGCGGGCTCAACGACGGCGCCCGCAACATGATCGGCATCGGCATTGCCACCGGTACGGCAGGAATCATCGTGGGCGGCATCACGCTCACCGGGCTCGGCTTCCGGATGACCGACTTCGTCGAGGTGGTGTCGCAGGGCAACGTGTTCGCCATGCTGCTCTTCACCGCCTTCGTGTGCCTGGTGCTCGGGATGGGCGTGCCGACCACCGCGAACTACATCCTGGTCGCCTCGCTGATGGCGCCGGTCATCGTGGAGCTGGGCGCGCAGAACGGCCTGGTGATCCCGCTGATCGCGGTGCACCTGTTCGTCTTCTACTACGGGATCATGGGCGACATCACGCCGCCGGTGGGGTTGGCCTCGTTCGCCGCCGCGGCCATCTCCGGGGAAGACGCGATCCGGACCGGCATCCAGGGCTCGCTGTACGCGCTGCGCACCGTGGTGCTGCCCTTCGTCTTCGTCTTCAACCCGGCGCTGCTGCTGATCGACGTGCACGGCTGGTTCGAGGTCGCGCTGGTGGCGACCGCGTCCACCATCGCCTCGCTGACCTTCGCGGCGGCCACCATGGGCTGGTTCCGCGTGAAGTGCCGCTGGTGGGAGATCGTGCTGCTGCTGGTGGCCACCTTCGCGCTGTTCCGCCCCGATTACTTCATGGACAAGCTGAAGGCGCCGTACACCGAGGCGCCGGCGAGCCAGATCTTCGACGTGGCCGGCAAGCTGGGCGAAGGCGACCGGCTGGTGCTGCAGATCCACGGGGTGAACCTGGAAGGCGACGAGGTCCAGAAGACCGTGGCGGTGCAGCTGGCCAGCGAACCCGGCGACGGGCGAAAGCGGCTGCGCGACGCCGGGCTCGCCGTGGTGGCGCTCGGCGACTCGGTGCAGATCGCCAACGTGGCCTTCGGCAGCCGGGCCCGCAAGTCGGGCTTCGAGGCCGGCTGGGACGTGGCCGCGGTCAAGGTGCCGACCGATCAGCCGGCGATCCACTGGATCTACCTGCCGGCGCTCTTGCTGGTCGGCCTGGTCTGGTGGAGACAGGGGCGGCGGATGGCCGCTCAGCCGGCCAGGTAGCGCGCGTAGGCCGCCAGGTCCACGTTCCCGCCGCTCACGATCACGCCGACCCGCTTGCCCTGCCAGGCCGGCGCCGCGTCGAAGGCCGCGGCAGCGGCCAGGCAACCGGTGGGTTCGACGACGATCTTCATGCGTTCGGCGAAGAAGCGCATCTGTTCGACGAGCCTGGCATCGGATACCGTGAGAATGTCGCGGACATGGTCACGGATGATGGGAAAGGTCAGCCGCCCGAGGTGGGTGGTCATCGCTCCGTCGGCGATCGTCTTCGGCACCGGGATCGTGACGATCCGGCCGGCGCGCAGCGATTGGCGGGCATCGTCGCCGGCTTCGGGCTCCACGCCGAAGACCGCGCAAGCCGGCGCCATGGCCGAGGCGGCCAGCAGGCTGCCGGACAGCAGGCCACCTCCGCCCAGGCAGACGAACAGCGCGTCGAGCGGCCCGGCCTCCTCCAGGAGCTCCATCGCGGCCGTGCCCTGGCCCGCGATCACCTCGGCGTGATCGTAGGGAGGGATCAGCGTGAGCCCGCGCTCGGCGGCGAGCCGATTCGAGATCGCCTCGCGGTCCTCGGCGAAGCGATCGTAGGTGACGACCTCGCCGCCGTAGCCGCGGGTGGCAGCCAGCTTGGCTGCCGGCGCATCGGCCGGCATGACGATCGTGGCCTTGACCCCGAGCAGGCGCGCGGCCAGCGCGATCGCCTGCGCGTGGTTGCCCGACGAGAAGGCCAGCACGCCGGCGCGCCGACCGATGTCGTCGAGCGCGGCGATCGCGTTGTAGGCGCCCCGGAACTTGAAGGCGCCCATCCGCTGCAGGTTCTCGCACTTGAAGAACAGCTGCGCGCCGGTGATTGCGTCGGCGGTGGCCGAGCGCAGCACCGGCGTGCGATGCGCGACACCGGCCAGGCGGCTGGCGGCAAGCCGGACATCGGCGAAGCCGGGCAAGGTCGGCGCGGTTTCGGCAGCGGCAAGGAGGGAATCGCTCATGAGTCGGGATCGTACGCGATCCCGATCGGCCGCTGCGGTGGTTTCAGGCGCTCCCGGAATGCGCTCGCACAGCGGACTCGGCGGTCGCCCCCAGGCGTGAACCCGTATCGTGGAGTTCCTCGGCGGTCACGCAGCGGACCTGGTTTCGCCCGTCGCGCTTGGCCCCGTAGAGTGCGTGGTCGGCGGCCCGCAGCAAGGACTCGACCGAGTCGCCATGGTGCGGATACATCGCCGCGCCGACCGACACCGTGACCGGCGGAAGCGGCTCGCCGTGGTGGACAAGGCGAAGCGCCTCGACCGCCGAGCGCACCTGCTCGGCCCGCACCAGGGCGCGGGCCGGCGTGACCTCGGGCAGCACGACGACGAACTCCTCGCCGCCGAAGCGGCTGGCGATGTCGCTCGCGCGCACCACCCGGCGCAGGCGCGAGCCGATGGCCGCAAGCACGAGGTCGCCGGCCTCGTGGCCGTGCTCGTCGTTGAAGCGCTTGAAATGGTCCACGTCGATCATCAGGACCCCCAGGCCGGCTCTGCGTCGGGTCAGGCGCACCGCGCGCAGCAGCTCGCGCCGCAGCGACTCTTCCAGGTAGCGCCGGTTGTAGAGACCGGTGAGCGGGTCGCGGATCGACTGCTCGCGCAGGGCATCGCGCGACTTCATGTTGCCGATCTCGAGGGCGATCTGCGCGACGGTTGCCGCGGTGTAGGCGCTGCGCATCAGCGCGTCGGCCTCCGCGGCGGCGCAGGCGAGCCCGAGCAAGCCGTCGACCTCGCCGTTCACCTGGAGCGGCAACCAGACCGCGCCGCGGCGCTTGCGGCCAGGGTCGTTGCTGGCAGGCAGGGCCCGAAGCGCCGTTCCGGAGGACGCCGGCGGCAAGGGGGCGTGGCCCCAGGCGCATACCCGCCGCAGGGGCGGCGAGCCGGACTCGAACAGGTAGATCGCGCCGCCCGTGGTGTGGAACAGGCACGGCAGGTGCTCGTCGAAGCGCCGCAAGGCCTCGGCCAGCGTGCCAGCAGACTGGAGGGCGCGGCTGAACTCGGCGAGCCGTCGCAGGTGGCGGGCGCAGTGGGAGCGCTCGCCGGGGATCGTCTCCCCGGCCGAGGCGCCCGGTTTGACCGGCCTTGCGTGATGCAGCTCTGGCGCGTTCATCTTGCGCTCCTGGCGGCAGTCTGGAGGAGAGGCACCCTTCCGAAATGCCTTAAGGGAATTCTATAGCGCCGCAAGCGCGCGCGCACCCGCCCTGAACAGGGGGCAGCCGGGAAGAGGGGGAAGGCCGGCCGCCACCGGCAGCGGCGGCCGGCGGCGGATCGTCGGGATCAAGCCGCCTTGCGCTTGCCGAAGCTCCGGCGCCGAAGGTCGGGCAGCACGCTGGCCCGTCGGATTCCGGGCGATTACCGCATGGCGGAATCCCGGGAAGTCCGCCTTGCCCCAGGCGCAAGGCGGCCGGGAGTTAGACTGGCCGCATTTTCCGGCCGGGTGCCGGCGCCGTTGAACCGATCGATTCGAGGAGAGTGTCGATGAAGACCCGCGCAGCCGTTGCCTGGCAGGCTGGCAAACCCCTGACTGTCGAGCAGGTCGACCTGCAGGGGCCGAAGTTCGGCGAGGTCCTCGTCGAGGTGAAGGCCACCGGCATCTGCCACACCGACTGGTACACGCTGTCGGGGGCCGACCCCGAGGGCCTGTTCCCGGCCATCCTGGGCCACGAAGGCGCCGGCGTGGTGGTCGACGTGGGGCCCGGTGTCGGCACGCTGAAGAAGGGCGACCACGTGATCCCGCTCTACACGCCGGAATGCCGGCAGTGCAAGTTCTGCCTGTCGCGGAAAACGAACCTGTGCCAGTCGATCCGCGCCACCCAGGGCAAGGGCCTGATGCCCGACGGCAGCTCGCGCTTCTCGCTCGACGGCAAGCCGATCCTGCACTACATGGGCACGTCCACCTTCGCAAACCACATCGTGGTGCCCGAGATCGCGCTGGCGAAGATCCGCGAGGACGCGCCCTTCGACGTCGTCTGCTACATCGGCTGCGGCGTGACCACCGGCGTCGGCGCGGTGCTCTTCACCGCCAAGGTCGAGGCGGGCGCCAACGTGGTGGTGTTCGGCCTGGGCGGCATCGGCCTGAACGTGATCCAGGGCGCGAAGATGGTCGGCGCGGACAGGATCATCGGAGTGGACCTCAACCCGGCGCGCGAGAAGATGGCCCGCGAGTTCGGCATGACGCACTTCGTCGATCCGAAGAGCGTGGACAACGTCGTCGACACGATCGTGCAACTCACCGACGGCGGCGCCGACTACAGCTTCGAGTGCATCGGCAACACCACCACGATGCGCCAGGCGCTGGAGTGCTGCCACAAGGGCTGGGGCCAGAGCGTCATCATCGGCGTGGCCGAGGCCGGCGCCGAGATCTCGACCCGGCCGTTCCAGTTGGTCACCGGCCGGGTCTGGAAAGGCTCGGCCTTCGGCGGGGCGCGCGGCCGCACCGACGTGCCGAAGATCGTCGACTGGTACATGGACGGCAAGCTGCGGATCGACCCGCTGATCACGCACCGGCTGAGCCTGGCGCAGATCAACGAGGGCTTCGACCTGATGAAGCGGGGCGAGTCGATCAGGTCGGTGGTGGTTTATTGAGCAAGAGACGGGGGACGAAGGCGGGGAGACGGGCATGGCGACCAGGTTGCTGAGCGAGCACGGCTGCTTCGGGGGCGTGCAGGTGTTCCACTCGCACGATTCCGCGGTGGTGGGGCTGCCGATGCGGTTCTCGCTGTTCCTGCCGCCTCAGGCGCGCAAGGATCGGGTGCCCCTGCTGGTGTACCTGGCGGGGCTCACCTGCACGGAAGAGACGTTCCCGACCAAGGCGGGCGCCCAGCGGCTCGCGAGCGAGCTCGGACTGGCACTGCTCGCGCCCGACACCAGCCCGCGCGGGGCGAATGTGCCGGGCGAAGCCGACGCCTGGGACTTCGGGGTCGGCGCCGGCTTCTGGCTCGATGCCATGCGCGAGCCCTGGAACCGCCACTGGCGGATGGAGTCCTGGCTGATCACCGAACTGCTGCCGCTCGTCACGCGCAGCTTCGACCTGGATGGCGATCGGGTCGGCATCTTCGGCCACTCGATGGGCGGTCACGGCGCGCTGACCCTGGCGCTGCGGCACCCCGGGCGCTTCCGCTCGGTGTCGGCCTTCGCGCCGATCGCCGCGCCGATGCGCTGTCCCTGGGGCGTGAAGGCCTTCTCGGGCTACCTTGGCGAGGATCGCGGCCGATGGCGCGCCCACGACGCCAGCGAGCTGATGCAGTCGCAGGCCGAAGCGCCTTTCCCCGGCGGCATCCTGATCGACCAGGGCCTTTCCGACAAGTTCCTGTCCGAGCAGCTGCATCCGGAAGCCTTCGAGGCCGCATGCGCCGCAGTGGGGCAGGCGCTCGAGCTGCGCCGCCACGAGGGCTACGATCACGGCTACTACTTCATCGCGAGCTTCGCAGACGACCACCTGCGCCATCATGCGAAGGCGCTGGGCAAGCCGACATCCACTGGGAGCACGAGTTCATGAGCGAGGCATACATCGTCGCGGCGGTCCGCACCGCCGGCGGTCGCCGCGGCGGGCGGCTTTCAGGCTGGCACCCCGTGGATCTGGCGGGCCGGGTCATCGACGCGCTGGTGGCGCGCAGCGGCGCGGATCCGGCGAGCGTCGAGGACGTGATCCTGGGCTGCGTGAGCCAGGTCGGCGAGCAATCGACCAACGTGGCCCGGAACGCGGTGCTCGCCTCCGGCCTGCCCGAGTCGGTGCCGGGCACCTCGGTGGACCGGCAGTGCGGCTCCTCGCAGCAGGCGCTGCACTTCGCCGCGCAGGCGGTGATCTCGGGCACGATGGACGTGGTGATCGCGGCCGGCGTCGAGAGCATGAGCCGAGTGCCGATGGGCTCGCCGCATGCGCTGGCCGCGAAGGCGGCCATGGGCGACTACATGAGCCCGGCGATCCGCGCACGCTACCCGGGCACGCCGCTGTTCAGCCAGTTCGCCGGCGCCGAGATGATGGCCCGCAAGTACGAGCTCTCCCGGGAGCTGCTCGACGACTACGCCCTGGCCAGCCACCGCAGGGCGGCGGCCGCGGTGCGCGGCGCCGCCTTCGGCGACGAGATCCTGCCGCTGCCGATCCGCACCAGCGACGGCGCGGAGTCCGAAGACATGCACACGATCGACGAAGGCATCCGCTTCGACGCCACGATCGAGGCGATCCGCTCGGTCAAGCTGCTCCAGGAGGGCGGCGTGATCACCGCGGCCAACGCCAGCCAGATCTGCGACGGCGCCTCGGGCGTGATGGTCATGAACGAGCGCGGCCTGAAGGCAAGCGGCGCGAGACCGCTCGCGCGCATCCGCCACATGAGCGTGCTCGGCCACGATCCGGCGATCATGCTCGAGGCGCCGATCCCGGCCACCGCCAAGGCGCTTGCCCGCGCCCGGCTGTCGATCGACGACATCGACCTCTTCGAGGTCAACGAGGCCTTCGCGTCGGTGCCGCTTGCCTGGCTGAAGGCCACCGGCGCCGACCCCGAGCGGCTCAACGCGCGCGGCGGCGCGATCGCGCTGGGCCATCCGCTGGGGGCCTCGGGCACCAAGCTGATGGCCACGCTGGTGCACGCGCTGCGGCAGACCGGCAAGCGCTACGGCCTGCAGACGATGTGCGAAGGCGGCGGTATGGCGAACGTGACGATCGTCGAGGCGCTGCGCTGAGATGCCGCGGGCTTCTTCGCGACGGCGCCTGCTGCGCGGCACGGCCGGCCTCGCAGCGGCCGGCCTGTTGGCCGGCGGGACCTCGATCATCGCGGCGCAGTCGGTGCGGCCGGCCGCGGCAGCGTCGTCCGGCTCCGGCGACATCCCCACCGTGGCTGCGGCCTCGGACCTCAAGTTCGCGCTCGAGGAGCTCGCGGCGCGCTTCACCGGCGAAACCGGCCGCAAGCTGCGCCTGAGCTTCGGCTCCTCGGGGAACTTCGCCCGGCAGATCGAGCAGGGCGCGCCCTACCAGCTGTTCCTGTCGGCCGACGAGGACATGGTCTTCCGGCTGGCCGACAAGGGCCTCACGGTGGACCGCGGCACGCTCTACGCGGTCGGCCGCATCGTGCTGATCGTGCCGCGCGGCTCGCCGCTCGAGACCGACGGCGAGCTGCGCGACCTGGCGGCCGCGCTCGCCGACGGCAGGCTGAAGCGACTCGCGATCGCCAATCCCGATCACGCGCCCTACGGCAAGCGGGCGGAAGAGGCGCTGCGCCACGCGGGCCTGTGGGACGCGATCCGGCCCAGGCTGGTGCTGGGCGAGAACGTTTCGCAAGCCGCGCAGTTCGCGACATCCGGCAGCACCCAGGGGGGCATCGTGGCGCAGTCGCTGGCGCTGTCGCCGCAGGTCGCCAGGAACGCCTCGTTCGCCCTGATCCCGGCCGCGTGGCACCAGCCGCTGCGCCAGAGGATGGTGCTGATCGCGGGGGCAGGCGAGACCGCGCGCGCCTTCCACGCCTGGCTGCAGCAACCGGCCGCGCGCGAAGTGCTGGCGCGTTACGGGTTCTCGGAAGACAAGGAAGAAGGGGGCAGGGAGAAGGGCGCCGGGAGCAGCAGGTGGACTGGAACGCGCTGAACCTGTCGCTTCGGCTGGCGTTCTGGACGCTGGTGTTCCTGCTGCCGATCGGCCTGGTGCTCGGGCGATGGCTGGCGGTCGGCCGATTCGCCGGCAAGGGCGTCGTCGAGGCGCTGCTGGCGCTGCCGCTGGTCCTGCCGCCGACGGTGCTCGGCTACTACCTGCTGGTGGGCATGGGCGCCGAGTCCTCGCTGGGATCCGTCTGGCAGGCGCTCTTCGGCAAGCCGCTCGCCTTCAGCTTCGAGGGACTCGTGGCCGCCTCGGTGGTGTTCAATCTTCCGTTCGCGGTGCAACCAATCCAGCGCGGCTTCGAGTCGATCGCCCCGCAGGTGCGCGAAGCCGCCGCCTGCTGCGGCCTGTCGCTGTCGCGCTCGCTCTGGCGCATCGAGTTGCCGCTGGCCTGGCCGGGCATCCTGACCGCCCTGGTGATGAGCTTCGCGCACACGTTGGGCGAGTTCGGGATCGTGCTGATGGTCGGCGGCAACATCCCCGGCGAGACGCAGACGATCGCCATCGCGATCTACGACCGGGTGCAGGGCTTCGACGACAACGCTGCGGCGCGCATGTCGGCCACCTTGCTGGCCGTTTCGCTCGCGGCCATCGCGGTCTCCTATGTCGCCGGCGGCAGGCTGGCCAGGCGCCATGCCTGACGGTCTCCGCACCGAAGCGCCGCCGCTTCGGGCGCCAGGGCTGCAGGTCTGCCTGGCCCAGCCCGGCCCGATTCCGCTCGACCTGTCGCTGCACTGCGCCCCCGGCGAGCTGCTGTCGCTGGTCGGCCCCTCGGGCAGCGGCAAGACCACCATCCTGCGGGCCATCGCCGGCCTGTACCGACCCTCGAACGGGCGGGTCAGCTGCCGCGACGAGACCTGGCTGGACACCGCGGCGGGCATCGACCTGTCCGCGCGCCGGCGCGCGGTCGGCATGGTCTTCCAGAGCTACGCGCTCTTTCCCCACCTGAGCGCGCTCGGCAACGTGCTCGAGGCGGTCCCGCGAAAGCTGCCCGACCGCGAGGGCCGCGCGATCCGCCTGCTCCAGCGGGTCAACCTGCAGGGGCTCGAGGAACGCCTTCCGGGCCAGCTTTCCGGCGGCCAGCAGCAGCGGGTCGCGGTGGCACGCGCGCTGGCACGCGAGCCCGCGGTGCTGCTGCTCGACGAACCGTTCTCCGCGGTCGACAAGGTGACCCGCGAGAAGCTGTACGGCGAACTGGCCGAGTTGCGCCGCGCGCTCGCCATCCCGATCCTGCTGGTCACGCACGACCTCGACGAGGCCACGCTGCTGTCCGACCGGCTCGCGCTGCTGTCGCGAGGCCGGGTCCTGCAGGCCGGCGCGCCGCTCGAGGTGCTGCACCGGCCGCGCAGCGTGGAGGTGGCCCGGCTGGCAGGCATGAAGAACATCTTTCCGGCACGGGTGCTGCGCCACGACCCGGACGAGGACACGACCTGGATCGCCTGGGAAGGCCTGCCGGTCCGGGCGCCGCTGGCCGACTCGCTGCGCGCGGGCGAAGAGGTCGCCTGGGCGATCCCCACCGATGCGGTGCTGCTGCTTTCCGCGTTCCGGCCCACGCCGCCCGGCGACACGCGGTTCGACGCGCGCATCACGCGGATCATCGCGCTGGGCGCGCAACTGCACGTCACGGTTCAGCCTTTCGACCGCCCGGGCCTGCCCATGACATTGACCGTGGCCCGCCACATCGCCGAGCGGCAGGCGCTGCGCGAGGGCGATCCGGTGCCGCTGCGCCTGCGCAGCCGCAGCATCCAGCTGATGCCGCCCGCGCCCGGTGCCGCGAGTCGCATGGCAGAATCGGCAGGGGATTGAGGCAGGACAACGCGGGAAATGGCCGCATGAGAGAAGATTGTCCTGACGCGGCGCCACTGCGACGGGCAGTGCCGGCTGAGTCGCCGCCCTCACGGATCACACGAGTTTTTCACGCAGGAGGTCCCTCATGAACGAACAACGCGCACAACAGAAGGAAAAGCTGGTCGCCGACATCAAGACGGTCATGGCCGAACTCGACGAGCTGGTCCGCGACTCCGCCTCGGACGTCGGCGACGATCTGGTCGAGCTGAAGGGCAGGCTGCGCGACCAGGTCAGCGCAGCCCGCGAGACCCTGTCCGATCTCGAGTCCCGGGTCGCCGATCGGGCCAAGTCCGCCGCGCGCGCCGGCGACGAGTACGTACGCGACCACACCTGGACCTCGATCGGCATCGCGGCCGGCGTGGGCGTGGTCATCGGCCTGCTGCTCAACCGCCGCTGAACCGAAGCGCACCGGCCCCGATGATTCGGCGCATCCTCGCTTCGCTGCTCGGCACGCTGCGCGTTCGGCTCGAGCTCGCGGGCATCGAGCTCCAGGGCGAGATCGACCATGTCGTGCGGGCGATCGCGATGGCCCTTGCCGGCGCCTTGCTGCTCTGCATCGGCGTGGCATTCGGGGCGATCGCGGTCGTCGTCGCGCTCTGGGAGACCCACCGCGTGCTCGCGCTGGCCGGCTTCGCGATCCTGTTCGCGAGCGGCGGCGCGGCGCTGCTGTGGCTGCTGGCGCGCGTCTCGCGAGACCGGCCGCCGATGTTCGCGGAAACGGCGGCGCAGTTCGAGCAGGATCGCCAGCGCCTGGGCGCGGCGCCTCCGGTTCGCCGGCAAGGCGGCGAAGGACCCAAGCGATGAGCCGCTCCGATCCGGACGACCTGCGCGCCTTGCGCAAGCGGCTGCTGGTTGCCGAGTCCATGCTGATGCGCGAGCGCCTGGCGCGCGACATCCGCGAATCGACGCGCCCGCTGAGGCTGCTGCGCGAATCGATGGTCGCGGCAGCCTCGACCGTTCCCGGGCGCTCACTGCTCGGCTTCGTCGTGCCCTGGCTCTATTCCCGCTGGCGCCGCAAGCCGTCACCGACCAAGGAGAGTTCCCGATGAAACCCACCTGGATCGTCGTCGCCAATGCCTTCCAGGCGCAGCTCTACGAACGCGCCAAACCCAGGGATCCGCTCCAGCCGCTGGAGTCATTCGTCCACCCCGAAAGCCGCCTGAAGAGCGCCGAGCTCAACGACGACCAACCTGGCAGCACCATGACCCAGGGCGGCGGCCACACCGCCTATTCCCCCGCGGTGGAAATGAAGGACAAGGAGCAGGAGAAGTTCGCGCGGCAGATCGTCGACCGCCTGCAACAGGGCGTGCACGGCGACCGCTGCGGCGCGCTGGTGCTGTTCGCCTCCCCGGCCATGCTGGGAATCCTCCGCAACCTGCTCGACGGCCCCAGCGCCAAGCTGGTCCAGCACAGCGCCGCGATCGACCTGACCGCGTTCAGCGGCCGCGAGCTCGAGACGCGGATCGCCCAGCAACTCGAGCGCTGAGGCCTGACCGGGCCCGCCCCCGGCGGGCTGCATCGCGTGACCCGCCCCTTCGGGGAGCGCGGCTCAGGCGGGCCCGCTGCGATAGGGTTCCTCGAAGGCGAGAAAGTCCTTCTCCGCCAGGGCGAGCTCGATCCAGGCGGCCACCCCGGGGGCATTCGTCACGCGTTGCGCATAGGCGCGGCAGTCGTCGTCGAGCGGCAGCGCATACGTCCGGGCCCGCATCACCACTGGCGCGAAGAATGCGTCGGCGATGCCGAAATCCCCGAACAGGAAGGGACCGCCCGAAGCCGAGAGACAGTCGCGCCACAGGCGGCGAACCCGTTCGAGGTCGGCCGCCGCATCACCGCGCTCGGCGAGCAGCCGGGCGCCCACGTCCGGCAGGCTGGCCTCGATGTTCATCGGAAAGCAGGCCCTGAGCGCCTGGAATCCCGAGTGCATCTCGGCGGCCACCGAGCGCGCGCGGGCGCGCGCCGCGGCCCGCTCGGGCCACAGGCGCCGCTCCGGGAAGCGTTCGGCGAGGAACTCGGCAATGGCCAGCGTGTCCCAGACCAGCAGTCGCGCGCCGTCGACCTCGGCTTCGAGCACCGGCACCTTGCCGGTCGGGCTCAGCTCGGCGATCGCGCGCTTGAAGGCCGAGCCCGGCTCGAAGGAGTCGAAGCGCACCACGACCTCCTCGCAGGGGATGCCGGTCTGTCGAATCAGCACCGAGGGCCGCATCGACCACGACGAGTAGTTCCTGTTGCCGATGTACAACTTCATGAGTGGCTCCTTCATCTTCGTCAATCCTCGTCCGGGTTGTGCATGCCGGGTGTTGTCGGCGCCTTGGCTCAGCGCGTAGAGTCTGCGCGATCGAGCGCCGCTTGCGAAGCCCGCGGCGCTCGACGACGAAGCGCATACAAGACAAGGATCCGCTCATGAGCGACATATCCCACGGCACGGGCCGCGTGCTCACCCTCTGGACGCCCGAGGACAAGGCCTTCTGGGAGGCCGAAGGCAGGGCGATCGCCAACCAGAACCTGTGGATCTCGATCCCCGCGCTCTTCCTGGCCTTCGCGGTCTGGATGGTCTGGAGCGCGGTGGTCACGCAATTGCCGGCAGCCGGCTTCGAGTTCACCACGGACCAGTTGTTCTGGCTCGCCGCAATACCCGCGCTCTCCGGGGCCACCCTGCGGATCTTCTACTCGTTCATGGTGCCGATCGTGGGCGGGCGGCGCTGGACGGTGCTGTCCACCCTGTCGCTCCTGATCCCGGCCATCGGCATCGGCCTCGCGGTCCAGGACCCCGAAACGCCGTACTGGGTCATGCTGCTCCTTGCCGTGTTCTGCGGCTTCGGCGGCGGCAACTTCTCCTCGTCGATGGCCAACATCAGCTTCTTCTTCCCCAAGGAGCGAAAGGGCTCGGCGCTGGGCTTGAATGCCGGGCTGGGCAACCTGGGCGTGTCCTCGGTGCAGTTCATGGTGCCGCTGGTCATCGCGGCGGGCATCTTCGGCTGGTTCGGCGGCGACCCGCAGATCGTGCAACTGGCCGACGGCGGCACGCGCAAGATCTGGCTGCAGAACGCGGCCTTCGTCTGGGTGATCCCGATCGTGATCACCTCGCTGCTGGCCTTCCTCATGATGAACGACATCGCCGACGCGCGCAGTTCGTTCAGGGACCAGGCGGTGATCTTCGGGCGCAAGCACAACTGGCTGATGTGCTGGCTCTACCTGGGCACCTTCGGATCGTTCATCGGCTTCTCGGCGGGCTTTCCGCTGCTGATCAAGTCGCAGTTCCCGAACGTGAATCCGCTCGAGTTCGCCTGGATGGGGCCCTTCCTCGGAGCGGTGATCCGGCCCTTCGGCGGCTGGCTGTCCGACAAGCTCGGCGGCGCGCAGGTCACGCTGTGGAACTTCGTGGCCATGATCGTCGGCGTGATCGGCGTGCTGCAGTTCCTGCCCGAGGGCGGGCAGGGCGGCAATCTCACCGGGTTCTTCGTCTCGTTCCTGGTGCTCTTCGCCACCTCGGGCATCGGCAACGGCTCGACCTTCCGGATGATCCCGGTGATCTTCATGGACGAGGCGATGGAGTCCGTGAAAGGCAAGGGCCCCGAGGTGCAGGCGGCCGCGGTCAAGGAAGGCAACATGCTGGCGGCCGCGGTGCTGGGCTTCAGTGCGGCCATCGGCGCCTATGGCGGCTTCTTCATCCCGAAGACCTACGGGATGTCGATCACGATGACCGGCGGCGTGCAGGCCGCCCTGTGGGGCTTCATCGTCTTCTACTTGACCTGCGTGGCGACCACCTGGTGGTTCTACGCCCGCAAGGGCGCCGAGCGCCCCTGCTGAGGGACCTGATCGAGACCGTCCACCGGGATCTTCAGGTAGCTGATCCCGTTGTCCTCGGGCGGCGGAAACCCGCCCGCGCGGATGTTCACCTGGATGGCGGGCAGCATCAGCCGCGGCGTGCCCAGCGTGGCGTCGCGACGCTGGCGCATGGCCACGAAGGTGGCCTCGTCGATCCCGTCGCGCACGTGGATGTTGTCGCGCCGTTCTTCGGCCACCGTTGTTTCCCACCGGATGGCGCGGCCATCGGGCGGATAGTCGTGGCACATGAAGAGCCGGGTCTGTGGCGGCAACGAGAGCAGCTTCTGGATCGAGCGGTACAGGGTGGCGGCGCTGCCGCCCGGGAAATCGCAGCGGGCGGTGCCGTAGTCGGGCATGAAGAGGGTGTCGCCCACGAAAGCGACCCGGTCGTCCTGGTCTTCGACGACATAGGCCAGGCAGGCCGGCGTGTGGCCGGGCGTGTGCATGACCCGAACCTGCAGCGAGCCGATCGCGAAGCATTCGCCGTCGGGGAACAAGCGGTCGAACTGGCTGCCGTCGCGCGCGAACGCCGGCCCTTCGTTGAACAGCTCGCCGAAGCGGCGCTGCACCTCGCGGATGCGCTCGCCGATGCCGATCCTGCCACCCAGCGCGCGCTTGAGGAAGGGCGCGGCCGACAGGTGATCGGCATGGGCGTGGGTCTCGAGGATCCACTGCAGCCTTGCGCCGAGCGCCTGCACGCGATGCGCCAGCCGACGGGCGCTGGTGTCGTCGGTGCGGCCCGAAGCCGGGTCGAAGCCGAGCACCGGGTCGACGATCGCGCAGTGCCCGCTCGATCCGTCCAGCACCAGATGACTGAAGGTGGCGGTGTCCTCGTCGAAGAAGGACTCGATCTGCAGGCGCGTGGCGGTCATCGGGCGGCTCCGGGCAGGGTTGCAGACGCAGGCCAGCTTACACAGCTCGAGCGGCGCTGTCCCCGCCGATGACGGGCTTCGTGTCGCCGAGGAACCGGTGCGGCGGCACCTGGTTCGACACGAAGGAGTCCGCCCCGGTCGCGGCGGCGCCAGCGCCGATGCCGCCGGCGGCGATCGGGAGCTTGCGGCGCTCGGACTCGCGCGGCACTCCCGCGTCACCCGACGAGGCGTGGCAGAAAAGGGCGGCCGAACTGGCATCGGAGATGGCAGGCTCCATCGGCGAAGAGAGCTGATGCCTTCCGGATCCAGGGATTGCTTAGGCCATGACGGATAGAAATATTTCTTTTAATTCATATATTTATGAATCATATATAAGAATGATTCCAGATGATTCTTGACTTGAAACGTCAAGATTGGCATTGGCAAGTGCCGATTTCGGCAGATGTTCTCGGCGTGTTCATCCGCCATATCTGGCAGGAACCTGCTTCCGGGCCTTACCATGAGCCTCTGCAGCCCACCGGGAGTCGTGATGTCCCTTTCTCCGGAGCTGATCTCCTATCTGGAAAGCCTCCCCGAGCCGCATATCCTGTTCGATCGGGGCTACCGCATCCTCGCCGCCAATGCCGCGTACCGCAGGGCCTTCAGCCCGGAGGGCTCGGCACTCGGCCGGACCTGCTACGCGGTCTCGCATCGTTTCGAGGCGCCGTGCGACGAATCCGGTGAATCCTGCCCCCTGGCGAGAGCCCGGGAGAGCGGCCGGCGCGAGCGCGTGCTGCACCTTCATCACACACTGCATGGCGAGGCCTACGTCGACATCGAGCTGACCCCCGTGCGCGACGCCTCGGGCGCGATCGCCTATTACGTCGAGAAGATGCAGCCGCTCGGGAGCGTCCGGGCATCCGAGGGAGGCGAGCGCCTGATCGGCCGCTCCGAAGCCTTCCGCAGCCTGATGGCGCTGATCTCCCGGGTGGCGCCGTCCGATGCGTCGGTGCTCCTGCGCGGCGAATCCGGCACCGGCAAGGGACTCGTGGCCCGCGCCATCCACGAAGGCAGCAATCGTGCCTCGCGACCGCTGGTCGTGGTCGACTGCGCCAGCCTGACCGAGTCGTCGTTCGAAAGCGAACTCTTCGGGCACGAGCGCGGCGCGTTCACCGGCGCCAGCGCGGCCCGGGCAGGACTGGTCGAGGCCGCGGACGGCGGCACGCTGTTCCTCGACGAGGTGGGCGACATTTCGCTGGCGATGCAGATCAAGCTGCTGCGGTTGCTCGAGTCCGGCACCTGGCGCCGCGTCGGCAGCACCGAGCTTCGGCGCGCGGACCTGCGAATCGTCTCGGCCACCCACCGCGACCTGCACTCGATGATCGCCGACGGCCGCTTCCGCCAGGATCTGTTCTTCAGGCTGGAAGTCTTCCCGATCCATCTGCCGGCGCTGCGGGAACGGCGCGAGGACATCGCGCTGCTGGCCGAAGCCCTGCTGGGGAGGCTGGCGCCGCGTCGCGCGCTGGCGCTTTCCGGCGACGCGCTTGCCCGGTTCGCCGCCTACGATTTCCCGGGCAACGTGCGGGAGCTTCGCAACCTGCTCGAGCGCGCAGCGCTGCTGTGCGACGGCGCACGCATCGAGCTCTCCCACATCGACCAGGCGATGGAAAGCTGCCGACCGTGGCGGGCGGGCGGCGAGAACCCAGGCGCCCAAGAAGCGAGCCCGCCCGCAGCCACGACCCTGGCCGCCCTGGAACTGGCGGCGCTCGACGAACAGTTGCGCCGCCACCACGGCAGCCGAGCGGAACTGGCCAGGCGGCTCGGAATCAGCGAACGTTCCCTCTATCGAAAGCTGCGCGCGCTGCGGGCAACGCAGGCATCTGACAACGGAACACCGAAGGAGAGCGAACCCGGATGAGCGATTTCTGGGATCAGCGCTACGCCGAAGCAGGCTACAAGTACGGCACGGCGCCCAATGCCTTCCTCGTCGCGGAGGCGGAGCGGCTGCGACCGGGCGGCTGCGTGCTCCTGCCCGGCGACGGCGAGGGTCGCAACAGCGTCTGGCTGGCCCTGCGGGGCCACAACGTCCTGGCGATCGACTCGTCTGCAGTCGGCCTGGAGAAGGCCCGGATGCTGGCAGCCGGGCAGGGCGCCCAGATCGCCACATTGCAGGCGGATCTGGCCGAGTGGCGGCCGGAGCCGGGCAGCGCCGACGCAGTGGTCCTGACATTCGTTCACCTGCCGTCCTCGGTCCGCCGCGCGGTGCACCATGCGATGGCCGAGGCGCTGGGGCCGGGCGGCTGGCTGATCCTCGAGGCCTTCGACCGGGCACAGCTGGGCCGGTCCAGCGGCGGGCCGAAGGACCCGGACATGCTCTACCCGCTGGAGGCCGTGCAGGCGGACTTCGACGGCCTGCTTCGCGAGGAACTCGCCTGGGCGGGCGAGGTCACGCTCGACGAGGGGCCGGGGCACCGGGGCGCAGCCAGGGTCGTGCGCTACCTGGGCCAGCGGCCGGCATAGGGCATGAAGCTGGCCTTGCAGGCCCCCTGGTTCGCCGGCCTGCTCGTTGCGGGGGCGCTGGCGGCCTCGGCCGAGTCGCGTATCGAGTGCGCAGGCACCTCCGTCTCGGCGCGCGCCCCAGACCGGGAAACGGCCATGCATGCCTGCGAGGCCGCGGCGGCAGCCACGCGCTTCCTGTCCGGCATGGGGCTCGACGTGTCCGCGCCGATCGAGTTGCGCATCGTTGCCGCGCTGCCCGACGGGGTTGGCGCCAGCGCCATCGGATGCTTTGTCCGGGAGCAACGGACCGCCTGGGTGCTGATCGAATCCGAGTGCCGGAACCCGGCTGCCGTCTTCGAGCTGCCGATGAGCAAGGCCCTGCATCGGAGTGTCGTCGCGCACGAGATCGGTCACGCGATTGCCGGGGCGAACTTCAGCGTCGCGCGACCCGAACCGGTTGCCCAGGAGTACATCGCCTACGTCACCCAGCTTGCCACGATGCCTCCCGAACTTCGCAATCGTGTGCTCGAGCGATACCCTCGCAGCAGCAGCGAGGGCCCCGGCCATCTCAACGGACCGGTCTACCTGATGGATCCGTCCCGGTTCGCCGCGATCGCGTGGCGTCATCATCTCGGACCGGACGGTGGCGCCGCGTTCATCCGCCGGGTCCTCGACGGCCGGGCGCTCGCCGACGTCTGGTGAGCGATACCCGCCCGCGCGAGGACCGACGCACCGGTGAGAACCGGAACGAGCCGCTCATCGCCACCATCTCGGTGCAGCCGCTGATGCCGAGCGTCGCCGGCCGGGCCAGCGCCGCCAAGGCGACCGGCGTGCGGCCGATGCGGCTCCCGGCTTTCGACTCGGTGTTTCCGTTCATGGCAATCTCCCCGGCTGAGCGGGCGCCGAACGGGCCCGTGCGACTCGGGATGAACCGCGGCCCGCGGCCTGCCATCGCCCGATCGAGGGATGGCGACGATTCGAGAGGAGAATTCATGGAACTGCAGAGCCTGCTGGAGCGCTTCGCGGCCGCCGCAAGCGCGCACGATTCGAGCGCCTTTGCCGCGCTGTTCACCCCGGACGGCAGCTACGACGACTACTTCTTCGGTCGCCACCAGGGCCGCGACGAGATCGCCGCGATGCTCGACCGATTCCACGTCGGCGGCGAGGATTTCCTCTGGGAGTTCCGGAATCCGGTCTGCGACGGCACCACCGGCTACGCCGGCTACCTGTTCAGCTACCGGTCGAAGGAACCCGAGAGCGCAGGGCGCACGATCGTGTTCGAGGGCATCGCCCGGTTCACCCTGCGAGACGGCCTGATCGCGCACTACGCCGAGGCCTTCGACCGGGGCGTGGCCTTCAGCCAGCTCGGCTACGCGACCGAGCGGATCGGCAAGCTGCTGGGCCGCCATGCGCGCGAACTCGGGCAGCGCGAGGAGGTCGCCGCGCACCTGGCACGCCGCCCGAGCCGGGCAGGCTAGCCGGCCCTGAGCGACAATCCGGGCAAGCCGGGGCGCTCTCTGCCAGAATTGCGCCCCGACATCCTGCGATCCGGCTCCCCCGGGGCCACCGGAGCACTCACCTTGACCTGCCTGGAAAACCGCCTGCGCGCGCTGACGCCCGACGCCCTGCGCGGGCTGCTGCGCGGCATCGAGAAGGAAAGCCTGCGCACGAACCCCGACGGCATGCTGGCCGACACCCCGCATCCCGCCGCCCTGGGCTCGGCGCTGACGCACCCGAACATCACCACCGACTTCAGCGAGTCGCAGCTCGAGCTGATCACCGGCGTCCACGCCGCGGCCACCGACTGCGTGCGCGAGGTCACCGAGATCCACCAGTACGTGTACCGGCACATCGGCGACGAGCTGCTGTGGGTGGCGAGCATGCCCTGCAAGCTGCCGGAGGACGACCGGATCCCGCTGGGCCGCTACGGCAGCTCCAACGTGGGTCGGGCCAAGACGGTCTATCGACAGGGCCTGTCGCATCGGTACGGACGACGGATGCAGACCATCTCGGGCATCCACTACAACTTCTCGCTGCCCGATTCGGCCTGGCCGCTGCTGATGCAGGCCGAGTGCAGCCGCGCCGGCGAGCAGGACTTCCGCAGCGCCGCCTACTTCTCGCTGATCCGCAACTTCCGCCGCCACTCGTGGCTGCTGCTCTACCTGTTCGGCGCCTCGCCGGCCACCTGCGCGAGCTTCGTCGAAGGGCGCCAGCATGGCTTGCGGCAATTGGCCGGCGGCACGATGTACCTGCCGCACGCGACCTCGCTGAGAATGGGCCCGCTGGGCTACCAGAGCGACGCCCAGGCCTCGCTGGCCGCCAGCTTCAACTGCCTGGACAGCTACGCCGCCTCGCTGCGACGGGCGCTCAGCGAACCGTATCCGGCCTACGAGGCCATCGGCATCCACGACGGTGGCGGCCTTTATCGCCAGCTGGCGACCACGCTGCTGCAGATCGAGAACGAGTTCTACGGCACGATTCGGCCCAAGCGGCGGATCCGCTCGGGCGAGCGCCCGCTGCACGCGCTGGCCGAGCGCGGCGTCGAGTACGTCGAGGTCCGCTGCATGGACCTGAACCCGTTCGAGCCGGTGGGCATCGACGCCGGCACGATGCAGTTCCTCGACGTGTTCCTGCTGCACTGCCTGCTCGCCGACAGCCCGAAGGACACGCCGGAAGAGATCGCGGGGATCTCCTACAACCAGCATCGCGTCGCCCAGCACGGCCGCGACCCGGCGCTGAAGCTGCGGCGTCTGGGCGCGAACGGCGCCGCGCCGCAGGAGATCGGCGTGGCCGACTGGGGCCGGCAGCTGCTCGCCGAATGCGCGCCGATCGCGATCGCCCTCGACGAGGCCCGCGGCGGCAGCGCACATGGCGACGCGCTGGCCCGCGCCGAGGCTGCGCTCGCCGACCCGTCGCTCACGCCGTCGGCCCGGGTGCTCGACACGATGCGCCGCGAGCACGGCAATTCCTTTCCGGCCTTCGCGCTGGCGGCCTCGAAGCGGCACCGCGAAACGATCCTGGCCCGGGCGTTTCCGGAGGCGCTGCGCGCGCGCTTCGAGCGGTTGGCCGAAGCCTCGCTGGCCGAGCAGCAGGCGATCGAAGCGGCCCAATCGATGCCCTTCGAGGAGTACCGGCAGCGCTACCTGGCCGGCACGCTGCCGATCGGGGACTGAGCCGCTGACAAGCGGCGCTTCAGGTTGCCGAAGCGCCGGCGGTACTGGGCCGGGGTCAATGCCACCCGGCGCCGGAACAGCCTGCCGAAGAAGCTGGCGTCCTGGTAGCCGACCTCGAAGGCGATTGCCTCGATCGACGCGTCGCTCGCCTCGAGCATCTGCTTGGCTTCCTCGAGCCGCAGCGTGTGCACGTACTCGATCGGGCTCATCCCGGTGGCCTGCGCGAAGCGGCGCTTGAAGGTGCGATCGGGCATCCCGGACATCGCGGCCATCTGCGCGACCGGGGACTCGCACTGGTAGTTCGACGCCAGCCATTGCTGGCAACGGGCGATGACCGGATCGGCCGCCGGCTCGCCCCGCGTGAGCGACGCATAGGCGATCGGGCTTGTCGGGTTCCAGTCGAACATGTTGATCCGGGCGACCTGCATCGCAGCTTCTGCGCCCGCGTGCCGGGCGATCAGCGCGAGCGCGAGCTGGTGCCACGCGATGCCGCTGCCGGCCATCACGATCCGCTGCCCGGCGCCGCTCATCACCAGGCCGCGATCCGGATGCCAGCGCACGCCCGGATACTGCCGGCTCAGCGCATCGCAGTAGGCCCAGTGCGAGGTGGCGTCGAGCCCTTCCAGCAAGCCGGTGCGGGCCAGCAGCGCGGCGCCGGAGCAGGCCGAGGCCAGCAACGCCCCTTCGGCATGGCGCTCGCGGACCCAGTCCGCGGCCGCGTCGTACACGCCGTCCAGCTTCGCGCCCGGCGCGATCGCGAGGTCGGTGATGCAGACGATGTCGGGTCGGGGGCAGCCGGCAAACGCGGCCTCCGGCACGATGCGCACACCGTTGGCGGCGGTGAACGGTTCGCCGTCGACCGAAACGACCAGCGGCCGGAAGGGGGACCGGGCCGTGCCGCCATGGACCATCTGCCAGTCGCGCCCGACGCCGCACAGCGTGTCGTGAAACCCGTACAGCGTGGCCGCGGTCACGTCGGGGACCGCGAGCAGCGCGACGACGATGGGCCGGGACGATTCCGCCATGGCACGAATGTCCGTTTTCTTGCAGAAAACACTTTAGTGCAAAGGCGCCGGTGGCGGGAGACTTCCGTCATCGAAGGAGAGACGCCATGACCCTGGCCGACCAGCACGGACACCCCGTTTCGGGCGCAAGCCCGGAGAGCCTCGCCTGCTTCGAGCAGGCGTCCCACGAGCTTCGCTGCTTCATCGCCGACCCGGTGGCCACCGTCGACCGCGCGCTCGAGGCCAGCCCCGACATGACGATGGCGCACATCCTGAAGGCCTGGCTGCACCTGCTGGGCACCGAGCCCGCGGGCATCGCGGTGGCGCGGGCCTGCCACGAGGCGGCGACCGGGTTGCCGGCCACCGAGCGCGAGCGCGCCCACCTGGAGGCGGTCCGCCTGTTGGCGGACGGACGCTGGCACGCCGCGGGCAGGGTGCTCGAAGACCTGAGCATCGCCTGGCCGCGCGACCCGCTGGCACTGCAGGCCGGGCACCAGATCGACTTCTTCACCGGTCATTCCCGGATGCTGCGCGACCGGATCGCCCGCGCGCTTCCGGCGTGGAATGCCGCGATGCCCGGCTACCACGCCGTGCTCGGCATGCACGCCTTCGGCCTCGAGGAGACCGCCGACTACGACCAGGCCGAGCGCCAGGGGCGCCGCTGCGTCGAGATCGAGCCGCGCGACGCATGGGGCTGGCACGCGGTCGCCCACGTGATCGAGATGCGCAACCGGCCGCAAGACGGCATCGCCTGGCTGCAGCCGAATTCGGCCAGATGGGCCCCGGAGAGCTTCCTGGCCGTCCACAATTGGTGGCACCTTGCGCTCTACCATCTGGAGCTGGGCGATGTCGACGAGGTGTTGCGGCTGTTCGACGGGCCGATCTTCGGCGCGCGATCGACGGTCGTGGTCGACCTGATCGACGCCAGCGCAATGCTGTGGCGCCTGCAGATGCGCGGCGTGGACGTCGGCGATCGCTGGCAGGCGGTGGCCGACAACTGGGCGCCGATCGCCGGCGCCGGCAACTACGCCTTCAACGACATGCACGCGATGATGGCCTTCGTGTCCACCGGCCAGCGAGCGCTGCAGCAGCAGTTGCTCGAGGCGCAGGAGGCCGCGCTGGCGGGCGACGCCGACAACGCCGCCTTCACCCGCGACGTCGGGCGTCCGGCCGCGCTCGCGATCCGCGCCTTCGGCGAGGGCGACTACGCGCAGGCGATCCGGCTGCTGCGCCCGATCCGAAGCATTGCGCACCGCTTCGGCGGCAGCCACGCCCAGCGCGACGTGATCGACCTGACGCTGATCGAGGCAGCGCTGCGAAGCGACGACCCGGCGCTGGCCAGGGCGCTGGTCAACGAGCGTGTCGGCTTGCGCCCGACCAGCCCGCTGAGCCGGCTGTTCGCGAGCAGGGCCGAGGGCCGGGACCCTGCCGGCAGGCTGGCGCCAGGTTCCGGCAAGCGCGCCGCATGATTGGCCGCTCACAGGGGCTGTTTCGCACGCGCTGGAGGGGTCGCCTTCGGGCGCGGGCGATACCGGGAGCTTGCCATGACGAACACCGCTCCGGTCGCGGCCCACTACGGGCGCGAGGGCCTGCTCGCCGCCTTCGAGGCGGGCGTCGCGGCGCTCGGAAAGTCTCCGGCGACCGTCTCGATCGACGATCTCGCGCCGGCCGACGAGTTCCACATCGGCCGCCGTGAAGCCAGCATCGAGTTCCTCGACCAGCTGGGCCTGGCCGCTGGCCAGCGCGTGCTCGACGTCGGCTGCGGGCTCGGCGGTCCGGCGCGATTCGCCGCCGACCGATACCGGGTCCTCGTCAGGGGTGTCGACCTGACGCCGGCCTACGTCGAGGCGGGCAAGGCGCTGACGCGCTGGACGGCGCTCGACGGGGCGGTCGACCTGCAGGTCGCCGACGCGACGAGCCTTCCCTTCGACGATGGCAGCTTCGATGCCGCCTACATGATCCACGTCGGGATGAACATCGCGGACAAGCGCGCGCTGTTCGGCGAGGTCGCGCGCGTGCTGCGGCGGGATGCGCCCTTCGGCATCTACGACGTCATGCGCGCCGGCGGCGGCGCGCTGGCCTATCCGCTGCCCTGGGCGACGAGCGCTGCCACCTGTGCAGTCGCGACGCCCGCTGCCTACCGCGAAGCGCTCGAGGCCACCGGCTTCCTGCTGATCGCCGAGCGCGTGCGACGCCAGTTCGCGCTCGACTTCTTCGCGCGCCTTCGGGCGCGGCTGGCGTCGTCCAAGGGGCCGCCGCCGCTGGGGCTGCACCTGGTGATGGGCGCGGACACGGTTACGAAGATCGGCAACATGGCCGCCAGCATCGAGGGCGGGCTGATCGCGCCGGTCGAGATGATCGCCCGCCGGCGCTGACGAGCAGGCGGACCGCGCCGGCTCACTGCTCCTGGAGGCGGTAGATGTACTCGACGAGCAGGTTGATCGAGTTGCGCACGTAGGCCTCCTCGCTCACCGTGCCGAAGCGCGACATCGCCCGCGCCTGGGCCTGGTAGTCGCGGCCCCAGATCGGCATCTCGCCGGTGCCGTGCCCGCGCACCGCCTTGCGGCCGTCGATGATCTGGTAGATGTGCTCGGCCGGGAACACGCCGCCGTTCCTCCTGGCGAGGGTGGTCAGGTCGGCGGGCGGCATGGTGAGGAACTGCTTGAAATGGCCGTCGCCCTTGCCGGCGGGGCCGTGACAGCCGGAGCAGTTGTTGACGTACTCGGCCTTGCCGTAATCGACGTCGGCGGATTGCGCGAAACCGGCGCTGGACAGGGCGAGGAGGGCGACTGCGGCCAGGGCGCGGCCGGCGGGCAGAGCGTTCATGAGTGTCTCCTGGTGGCGGCGGCGGCGGCCGGCGCGAGCGCGATTTCCGATGCGCGCTTGCGGCGATCATCCGGCCGGCCGCGCCGCCAGGGATTGACACCGATCAAGCAGGCTCCACCGGCGCCTCGCCTGCCAGGAAACGCTCGACCAGTCGGGTCCAGAACGCCGCGCCCACGGTGAGGTTCGCGTCGTCGAAGTCGTACTTCGGGTTGTGCAGCATCGGGCAGTCCTCGCCATTGCCCAGACGCAGGAAGCAGCCCGGCTTGTGCTGCAGGTAGAAGCCGAAGTCCTCGCTGCCGGTCACCGGACCGAAGGGCGTGACCACCTTGTCCTCGCCGACCAGCTCCCTGGCCACGCCGATCGCGAACCCGGTCTCGGCGGCGCTGTTGACCACCACCGGATAGCCTCGCTGGTAGTCGATCTCGACGCTGCCGCCATAGCCCTCGACGTGGCGCTTCACCAGCCCGATGATCCGCGCCTCGAGCCGCTCGCGCACCGCCGGATCGAAGGAGCGGATGCTCAGCTCCATCGTCGCCGAGTCGGGGATCACGTTGGCCGCGATCCCCGCGTGCACGGTGCCGATGGTCACGATCGCGGTCTGCGTGGGGTCGATGTTGCGCGACACCACGGTCTGCAGCGCCATGATCAGGCTGCCGGCGATCATCACCGGGTCCACCGACAGGTGAGGGCGGGCCGCGTGGCCGCCCTTGCCGCGGATGACGATCTTCGCGGTGTCCGAGGCCGACATGAACGGGCCCGAGCCGAACAGGAAGGTGCCCGCCGCCACGCCCGGATGATTGTGCAGCCCGAAGATCGCGTCGCAGGGGAAGCGATCGAACAGGCCGTCGGCGATCATCCGCTGCGCGCCGCTGTCCTGGCCCGCTTCCTCGGCGGGCTGGAAGACCAGGTGCACGGTGCCGGAGAAGTTCCGGGTCTTCGCCAGCTGCTTCGCGGCGCCCAGCAGCATCGTGGTGTGGCCGTCGTGGCCGCAGGCGTGCATGACGCCGGGCACGCGGCTCGCGTGCGGCTTGCCGGTCTCCTCGGCGATCGGCAGTGCATCCATGTCGGCGCGCACCGCCACGCTGCGCGGGCCGTCACCGGCCATCAGCGTGCCGACCACGCCGTGGCCGCCGACCTTGCGGGTGACCTGGTATCCCCACTCGGTCAGCAGCGTGGCAACCAGTTCCGAGGTCTCGACTTCCTCGAAGGACAGCTCCGGCTTGCTGTGCAGCCGGTGCCGGGTCTCGCGCAGGAAGCCGGCCGAGCCCGACAGGTCCCCGAGCTGGCAGAAGCAGGCCCAGGGCGCGTTCATGCGGCCTCCCGCTTCGGGGTGCCGCCCGCGCCGAGATCCCAGTAGAGCCCGGTCATCATCGCGAGGCCCTCGCGCAGGATCTCCGGCGGCAGGTGCTCGTTGGGCGCGTGCTGCGAGCAGCCCGGGTAGGAATGCGGCACCCAGACGGTGCGCAGCCCGAGAACGTCGGTGAAGATGTCGTTGGGCAGCGAGCCGCCCAGGTTGGGCAGGATCGCCGGCTTCTTGCCGCTGGTCTGCGCGATCGAGGCCACGGCCCATTGCACCCAGGCGTCGTCCGGATCGATCCGGGTGGCGTGGAACATCTCCTCGCGGGTCGCGGCGATCTTCACCATCGGGAAGCCCTGCCGGTCCAGGTGGCGGCGCAGCGCCGGCAGGATCTGCGAGGGATCGATGCCGACCACGAAACGCAGCTGGCAGCGCGCCCAGGCACGCGGCGGAATCGCATTGACCGGAGTGTCCGGGTTGCCGGTCTTGTACGCCAGCACCTCGAACGAGCACCAGCCGAACACGCGCTCGGCCGGCGACAGCCCTGGTTCGCCCCACCACGGCTCGATCTCGGGGCCGTCGGCGCCGCCGTCGACCTCGCAGTCGGCCAGCGCGCGGCGCACCGAGGCAGGAAGCTCGGCCGGCACCCACTCGGGAATGCGGATCTGGCCGGTCGGCCCGCAGAGGCTGGCGATCGCGTGCGCGAGCTGGATGCCCGGGTTCGAGATCAACCCGCCCCAGTTGCCGGAATGATGGCCGCCCTGGCGCGCCTCGATCGTCAGGTCGAAGTTCATGCTGCCGCGCGAGCCGAGAAACACGGTGGGACGATCGGGCCGCAGGCGCGGGCCGTCCGAGGCGATCAGCAGGTCGGCGGCGAAAGCCTCGCGGTGCGCCTCGCAAAGGGCCTTCAGGCCCGGCGAACCGGTTTCCTCGCCCATCTCGATCAGGTACTTGGCGTTGAAGCCCAGCCGGCCACGCTCGGCCAGCACATTGGCCATGGCCTGCATGTTGATCGTGTGCTGGCCCTTGTTGTCGGCGATGCCGCGCCCGTACCAGCGGCCGTCGTGCTCGGCGAGCTTCCAGGGCGAAAGCCCGTCTTTCCACTCGGGTTCCAGGCCTCGGATCACGTCGCCGTGGCCGTAACCGAACACCGTGGGCAGGGCGGGATCCTCGATCCGCTCGGCGAACAGGAAGGGCGCCTTGGCCCTGGGGTGGGTCAGCGTGCGGCAGGTGAAGCCCATGGCCTCGAAAGCGGGCTGCATCTCGGCCGACAGATAGTCGGACAGCGCCTGCGCCCGCTCCGGGTTCTGGCTCTCGGTGGGAATCGCGATGCGGCGGGCGAGGATCTTGCGGAACTCGCCGGAATCGAAATGCTTCTCGGCGCGGGCGATGGCTGCGGCGCGGCTCATGTCGTTGGTCCTGTCGTCTGGGCTCCGGTCACGGAGCGGGCGTCGTTGACGGAATGTGGCTGGCAGAACGCCCGGCATCGGAAAGGCCTGCCGCGCCTGGCGGATGCAGGTGGCAGGCCACCTTGCCGAGCGGGCCCTGGGCCAGCACCGGCGCGCGGCTAGCGCACTCGGGCAGGCGCTGCGCGCAGCGCGGATGGAAGGGGCAGCCGGGCGGCGGATTGAGCGGATCGGGAAAGGCCAGGCCGAGCCCGGTATCGGGAATGCCCAGTCCCGGCTCGGGCGTCAGCACCGACGCCAGCAGGGCCTGCGTGTAGGGATGACGCGGCTGGCCGAACAGGGTGGCGGTCTCGGCCTGCTCGACCACCCGGCCCAGGTACATGACCGCGACCTGGGTCGCAATGTGCTCGACCACCGCGAGGTTGTGGCTGATGAAGACGTAGGTCAGCCCGAACTCGCGGCGCAGGTCCATCAGCAGGTTCAGGATCTGCGCCTGGACCGACACGTCGAGCGCCGAGGTCGGCTCGTCGCAGATCACGATCTCGGGATTCATCACCAGCGCTCGCGCGATGGCCACCCGCTGGCGCTGCCCGCCCGACAGCTGGCCGGGCGTGTTGTCGGCGTAGCGGGCAGGCAGGCCCACGCGATCGAGCATCGCGATGGCCCTGGCGCGCCGCTCCGCGGCCGTGCCGATCCCGTGCACCTCCAGCGGCAGCGCCACGATGGAAGCGATGCCACGGCGCGGATTCAGCGAAGAGTAGGGGTCCTGGAAGACCGGCTGGACGCGGCGCGCCATGGCGCGGCGGCCCATGGCGCGGATGTCCTGGCCGTCCAGCGCGATGCTGCCGCTGGACGGCGGGGTGAGCCCCAGCAGCATGCGTGCGAGCGTCGACTTGCCGCAGCCCGACTCACCGACGATGCCCAGCACCTCGCCCTTGCGGATCGACAGGTCGACGCCGTTGACCGCGTGCAGGGTGCGGCGCGGCGCGAAGATGCCGGCCCGGATCGAGAAGGCGCGGGTCAGGCCGCGCGCCTCCATCAGCGGGGCCTCGCTCGCCGGACTCATGCCGGCACCTCGTCGAGGATGCAGCGCCAGGCGTGATCCTCGGCGCTGCGCACCGGCACGGTCCGTTCGCAGGCGGGTTGCGCGTGCGGGCAGCGGTCGCGGAAGCCGCAGCCGCGGAACTCCCCGACCAGGGAGGGCACCACGCCCGGGATCGTGCCCAGCCGCCCGCCGCGCTCGGTGCGGCCGGGCACCGGGATGCAGTCGAGCAGGCCGCGGGTGTACGGATGGCGCGGCAAGGCGAACAGCCGCTCGGCCGTGCCTTCCTCGACCACTTCGCCGGCATACATGACCGCCACCCGGTGCGCGATCCGCGCCACCACGCCCAGGTCGTGCGTGATCAGCACCATCGCGATCCCGAGGTCCTTCTGCAGGTCGGCCAGCAGCCGCAGGATCTGCGCCTGGATGGTGACGTCGAGCGCGGTGCTCGGCTCGTCGGCGATCAGCAGCTCGGGCCCGCACATCAGCGCCATCGCGATCATGACGCGCTGGCGCAGGCCGCCGGAGAGCTGGTGCGGGTACTGGCCCAGGCGTCCGGCCGCCGACGCGATGCCGACCTTGCCCAGCAGCTCGATCGCGCGCTCGCGCGCCTGCGCCTGGCTGCCGCCGCGATGCTGCAGCCAGGGCTCCATCAGCTGGTTGCCGATCGTGTACGCCGGGTTCAGCGCGGTCATCGGTTCCTGGAAGATCATCGCCATCTTGTTGCCGCGCAGCGCGTTGATGCGTCGCGCGCCGGCCCGGGACAAGTCCTCGCCGAGGAAGGTCAGGCGGGTGGCCTTGCGGGTGGCGGCCCGGGGCAGCAGGCTCATGATGGCCAGCGAGGTGATCGATTTGCCGCAACCGGACTCGCCGACGATGCACAGGGTCTCGCCGCGGCGCACCTGGAAGGAGACGTCGCGCACCGCGTGCAACGCGCCGCGCGGCGTGGCGATGTCCACGCTCAGGCCCTGTACGTCGAGGACGACCTCCCGGGCATCCATGCTCAGGCCCTCCCTTCCGGCGAGAACAGGTCGCGCAGGCCGTCGCCGGCCAGGTTGATCGCGAAGATCAGCACGGCGAGCGCGGTGCCGGGAATCGCGATCAGCCAGAACGAGAAGAACATGTAGGCCTTGGCCTCCGAGATCATCAGGCCCCAGGACGGCAGCGGCGGCTGCACGCCGAGACCCAGGAAGGAGAGGGCGGCCTCGAGCAGGATCGCGCTGGCGGCCTCGAGCGTGGCCACGACCACCAGGTGAGGCAGCACGTTCGGCAGCACCTCGCCCAGCAGCACCCGGGGCGTGGAAGCCCCCGCGGCCTGCGCGGCCGCCACGTAATCGAGCGAGCGCACCTGCTGCGTGGCGCTGCGCATCACGACCGCGAAACGGTCCCACTTCAGCAGGCCCAGCACCATGATCACCACCCACAGCGAGCCGCCGATCAGCGCCACCGTGGCCAGCGCGACGAGGATCACCGGCATCGACAGGCGCGTGGTCACCATGAACGAGACCACCATGTCGGCCTTGCCGCCGAAGTAGCCGGCCAGCATCCCCATCGTGGTGCCGATCAGGCCCGAGATCAGCGCGACCGCCACGCCGATCAGAAGCGAGATCCGCGCCCCGTAGAGCAGCCTCGACAGGTAGTCGCGGCCCAGCGGGTCGGTGCCCAGTGGATGGGTCCAGGTGCCGGCCTCGTGCCAGAACGGCGGCACGGTCCGGTTGGTCAGGTCCTGGAAGTAGGGATCGTGCGGGGCCAGCCAGGGCGCGAAGAGCGCCACGAAGAGGGTCAGCAGCAGCAGGCCCGCGCCGACGGTGACCGCCTTGTTGCGCCAGATGCGCCGCGCGAGGCCCGGGGCCGCCAGCGGTGCGACCGCGGAGGCGCTCGTGGAAGGAACCGGCGCAGTCATGCTCAGGCCACCCGGATGCGCGGATCGAGCCACGCGTTGGCGATGTCGGAGGCCAGCGTCAGCACCACGTAGATCACCGACAGCAGCAGGACGATGGTCTGCATGACCGGGAAGTCCTTGTAGGTGATGCTCTGGTAGGCGAGGTAGCCCAGCCCGTCGAGCGCGAAGATCGTCTCGACGACCACCGAGCCGCCGAGCAGGAAGCCGAGCTGCACCGCCGCCAGCGCGACCACCGGCACGACGGCGTTGCGCAGCGCGTGCTTGAAGATCACGATCGATGCGGGCAGGCCCTTGGCCCGCGCGGTGCGGATGTAATCGGCCTCGAGCACCTCGATCATGCCGGCCCGGATCAGCCGCATGAAGGCCGGGGCCACGTAGTAGCCGAGCGCGATCGTGGGCATCACGAAGTGCAGCCAGGAGTCGCTGCCCGACACAGGCAGCCAGCGCAGCGAGATCGAGAACACCATGATCAGCAGCAGCGCGAAGAAGAAGTTGGGCAGCGCCTGGCCGACCACGGCGACGGCCAGGCACAGCCGGTCGAGCCAGCTGTTGCGGTAGATCGCCGCCAGCACGCCCAGCGGCACCGAGATCGCCAGCGCGAAGGCGAGCGCCAGGAAACCGAGCAGCAGCGTGGTCTGCAGCTTCGCGAAGATCAGCGGCGCGGCGGGGGTCTTGAAGTAGATGGAATCGCCGAAGTCGCCCCGGATCGACTTGCCGAGCCAGTCCAGGTACTGGATGGGCAGCGGCCGGTCGAACCCGTAGGTCTGGCGAATGAGCTCGATGTCGGCCTGCCGCGCCCCCTCGCCGGCGATCGCGATCGCAGGATCGCCCGAGAGGCGCAGCAGCAGGAAGGCGATCATCGAGACGGCCAGGGCGACCAGGATGGCCAGCCCGAGCCGCTTCAGGACGTAGGCGAACACCTGCGATACCGTTCAGCAGAGGGAAACGGCGAGCCTCACTTCCAGCTCATTTCCCAGAACCGGACCATCTCGTCCGGATAGGCCGAGAAGTCAAGGTCCTTGGTCGCGACGTAGAACACCGGCAGCGACCACAGCGGCACCGAGTAGACGTTCTCGGCGATCCGCTTGAGCGCCTGCTGGTAGGCCTGCTTGCGCGCGTTCGGGTCGACCGAGTTGTTGCCCTTGACCAGCAGGTCGCGGACCTCGGGATCGCGGGTGATGTCGTCGGCCTCGAAGGTGAAGTACACCGGCGTGGACGCCGAGACGTCGTTGACCGAGAAGGAGCCCCAGGTCTGGTGCGACAGCGCCGACTTGCCGGCCCGCACCGCGTCGCGCATGGCCGCGTACTGCGAGAAGGTCAGCTTGGCCTTGATGCCGACGGCCTGCAGGTTGTTGATCATCGCCTCGGTCTGGTTGCGCTCGCGGTAGGCGAAGATCTCGGTGTCGAAGCCGTTCGGGAAGCCGGCCTCGGCAAGCAGTTTCCTGGCCTTGTCCGGGTTGTATTCGTAGCGCGGCGCGCCCTCGTCGGTGCAGCCGAACTGCGACGGGAAGCACTGGGTGTGCAGCACGCGCGAGCCGGCGCCGACGATGTTCTTGACGATCGACTCGCGGTCGATCGCGTGGGCGATCGCCTGGCGGACCCGGATGTCCTTCAGCGCCGGGGTCGGGGTGCCGTCCTGCGTGTTGAACTGCATGAAGACGATGCGCATCGTCTCGCCGCTCACCACCTGCAGGTGCGGGACCTTCGCCGCCTGCTCGGCCTGGTCCTTGGGCACGTGCATGATGAAGTCGACACCGCCCGACAGCGCCTCGGCCATCTGGGTCTGGCGATCCGGGATGAAGCGGATCTCGACCTTGCCGATCTTCGGCGTGCCCTTGGGCGAATCCTTGAAGTAGTCGGCGTTGCGCTCGAGCGTGATCGACTTGCCCGGCGTGTAGGCGGCGACCTTGAAGGGGCCGGTGCCGACCGGCTTGGCGTTCATGCCCTGCGGGCCCACCTCGGCGTAGTACTTGGCCGGATGGATCACGACCGGGCCGGCCAGGTACTCGATGGCGGCGGGGAAGACCTTCTTGGTGACGACCCGGACCTTGTACTGGTCGAGCTTCTCCGCCTTCTCGATCCAGTTGACGTTCTGCTGGGTCGTGACCTTGTTGTCGCGGTTCGCGACGAAGTTCAGCGTGTAGACCACAGAGTCGGCGTCGAAGGCCTCGCCGTTGTGGAACTTCACGCCCTCGCGCAGCTCGAACTCGATCGTGCGCTCGTCGATCTGCTTCCAGCTCTTGGCCAGATTGCCCTTGTACTCGTTGGTCTTGGGGTCGCGATAGACCAGCGTGTCCCAGATCTGGGCGCCCAGGATCACGCCGATCCGGACGTTGTTGAAGAAGGGATCGACGCTCTCGGGCGCCTGGTCGGTAGCGAAGCGGATCGTGTCGTCCTTCTTGCCGGCCAGCGCCGGGCCGACGCCCAGCAGCGCCGCGGCGAGCAGCGAGCCGGCGGCCAGCTTGACCCCCGCGCGGCGCAATGATGCGATCTTCATCGGTTCTCCCCCTGTTCGTTGTCGTACCCGGCCGACTCGCGCGGGCGAGGCGGCACGTTACCATGCGTCGCGCCGCTTTGGCATGCCGACCACGCACCGAAATGTCCCTAGAGATCATCGAATTCCAGACCGGCGAGGCTCCCGTCGCCTCGATCATCGTCCTGCACGGCCTCGGCGCGGACGGCAACGATTTCGTCCCGGTCTGCCAGGCGCTGGACCTGTCGGCGGCAGGGCCGGTGCGCTACGTGCTGCCAAGTGCCCCGGTGCGGCCGGTCACGATCAACGGCGGCTTCCGGATGCGGGCCTGGTACGACATCCTGAGCCTGGGCACCGACCCGCGCGAGGATGAGGAAGGGCTGCGCGAATCCCGGGACATCGTCGGGTCGCTGATTGCGCGGGAGTCGACGGAGCACGGCGTCGATCCGGCGCGGATCGTGCTGATGGGCTTCTCGCAGGGCTGCGCGATGGCGCTGATGACCGGGCTGCGCTACGAGCACAGGCTGGCCGGCATCGCGGGGCTGTCCGGCTACCTGCCGCTGGCCGACACGCTGCCCGACGAATGCAGCGAAGAGAACGCCGGGCTGCCGATCTTCCTGGCCCACGGCACCCACGACCCAATCGTGGCGATCGACCGGGCTCACGCGAGCCGCGAGATCCTGCGCGCGCTGGACTATCCGCTGACCTGGCGCGAGTATCCGATGGAGCACGAGGTCTGCGCCGAGGAGGTCGCCGACCTGAACCGTTGGCTGCTGGAG
This sequence comes from Zeimonas arvi, assembly GCF_008039575.1. Classification (GTDB taxonomy): domain Bacteria; phylum Pseudomonadota; class Gammaproteobacteria; order Burkholderiales; family Burkholderiaceae_E; genus Zeimonas; species Zeimonas arvi. The sequence goes on from NZ_VDUY01000002.1 coordinate 233,167, forward strand.
ATTCTGCAGTGAACACGCTGACCAAGCTCGCTCTGGGCATGCTCGGGCAACTGAACCCGCGGCCGGCCACCCGCGAGGCGGGACCGGTCATGGCGCTGCCTGCGCCCTCGCGCGATGGCGCCCTGGTGATGGTCGCCGATCACGCGGGGATGAAGATGGTGCCAGCCTCCAAACGCGAGTCCTGCGCCTCGGTGGCCGCCGGCGCGTTCGCGCAGAACGTCTACCTGTTCTGCGCCTCGGCCGGCCTGGCGACCGTCACCCGGGCCTGGTTCGACCGGGCCGCGCTCACGCTGGCGATCGGCCTCGGGCCGGACCAGCAGATCGTCCTGGCCCAGACGGTGGGGAGGCCCAAGGGCTGAATGGCCCGCAGGCGCCCCGCTCAGGCCGCCGGATTGGGAAAGCGGGCCTGGATTTCGGCGATGCCGGCCAGCGTCTCGGGGTCGAGCTCGAACTGCGCAGCCGCGATGTCCTCCTCGAGCTGCGCGAGCGTGGTGGCGCCGATGATCGACGCGCCCAGGTGCCAGCGGCTCTTCACGTAGCCGAGCGCGAGCTGCACCAGCGAGATCCCGCGCTGCTCCGCAAGGGCCGCGTAGGCGTCGATCGCCTCGACCACCTGCGGCTTGCGGAAGCGCTGGCCCAGCGTGTCGAACAGCGCGAAACGGGTGTTCTCCGGCCGCGCGCCACCCCGGTACTTGCCCGAGAGCATGCCGCCGGCCAGCGGGCTGTAGGCCAGCAGGGACATCTTCTCGCGGAACAGGACCTCGGCGAGGTCGCCGTCGGCGCTGCGCGAGACCAGGCTGTAGCTGTTCTGCAGCGTGACCGGGCCGGGAACGCCCAGGTCCCTGGCCGCGCGGTGGAATTCGCAGACGCCCCACGAGGTCTCGTTCGACAGCCCGTAGTGGCGGATCCTGCCGGCGTCGATCATCGCGGCCATGCCCTCGACCTGCTCGCGGATCGATGGCCCCGGGCGCTCCTTCGAGGGGTCGAACGCGACCGCGCCGAAGGCCGGCACGTTGCGCTGCGGCCAGTGGATCTGGAAGAGATCGACGTAGTCGATCTTCAGCCGCTCCAGGCTGAGCTCGACCGCCTCGGCGATGTTGGCCGGCGTGATGTCGGTGCGGCCGCCACGGATCCAGTCGCGCCTGCCCGGGCCGGCAATCTTGGTCGCGATCACCAGGTCGCCGCGCGGGCGCCGGCCCAGCCAGTTGCCGAGGCAGGTCTCGGTGCGGCCCTGGGTGGCGGCATTGGGCGGCACCGGGTACATCTCGGCGGTGTCGATGAAGTTGATGCCGCGGGCGACCGCGAACTCCAGCTGCTCGTGAGCCTGAGCCTCGGAGTTCTGCTGCCCCCAGGTCATCGTGCCGAGACAGACTTCCGAGACGTTCAGGTCGGTGCTGGGCAGGACTCGGTATTTCATGTCGGGGGAGGGGGGAAGGGGGAAGGGAATGGTAACGGGAAGGCCGATCGAATCGGGGGGCGCGGCCGCGGGGCCGGCAGCGCCGGTTCCGGCACGGTCTGCGCGCTTGACGTGCCGCAAGCCTGGTCGCCCGTGCGGCTGCTAAGTTTCTGAGGGTATCGACCCAGCCCTCGGCGCTCATTCGACCAGCAGGAGGTTCCGCCATGCCCGCCCGCATCGTGCTCTTCGACAACGACGCCCACGCCAAGATCGTCCGCGGCGTGGCCACGCTGGCCGACGCGGTCAAGGTCACGCTCGGTCCCAAGGCCCGCACCGTGGTGCTCGAGAACAGCTTCGGTCCGCCCACCATCATCAACTCCGGCGTGATCGTGGCGCGCGAGATCGAGCTGGAGGACCCGTTCGAGAACATGGGCGCGCAGATGGTGCGCCAGGTGGCTGCGAAGACGTCGGAGATCGCCGGCGACGGCACCACCACCGCCACGATCCTGGCCCAGGGCATCGTGCTGGAAGGCATGAAGCACGTGGCCGCCGGTCTCAACCCGATGGACCTGAAACGCGGCGTGGACCTGGCGGTCGAGGCGGTCATCGAGGCGCTCAGGCAGCTGGCCAGGCCTTGCGCGACCCAGAAGGAGATCGCCCAGGTCGGCACGATCTCGGCCAACAACGACGCATCGATCGGCCAGCTGATCGCCCATGCAATGGAGAAGGTCGGCAAGGACGGCGTGATCACGGTCGAGGACGGCTCCGGGCTGGCCAGCGAGCTGGAGGTCGTCGAGGGCATGCAGTTCGACCGCGGCTACCTGTCGCCCTACTTCATCAACGTGGCCGACAAGCAACAGGCCGTGCTCGAGGACCCGTACATCCTGCTGTTCGACCGGAAGATCAGCGGCATCCACGAGCTCTTGCCGGTGCTCGAGCAGGTGGCCAAGGCAAGCCGGCCCCTGCTCGTGGTGGCCGAAGAGGTCGAGGGCGAGGCGCTCGCGACGCTGGTCGTCAATGCGCTGCGCGGCACCCTGAAGGCCTGCGCCGTGCGGGCGCCGGGCTTCGGCGATCGCCGCAAGGCGACGCTCGAGGACATCGCGGTGCTGACCGGCGGCAAGGTGATCGCCGAGGAGGCCGGCCTGTCGCTGGAGAAGGCGCAGCTCGCCGATCTGGGGCGCGCCACCCGGGTCGAGATCGACAGGGACGACACCACGATCATCGGCGGGGCAGGGGACCCGGCCGCTATCGAGGCGCGGATCGCGACGATCCGCGAGCAGATCAAGGAGAGCACCAGCGACTACGACCGGGAGAACCTGCAGAAGCGCGCCGCCAAGCTGGCCGGCGGGGTGGCGGTGGTCAAGGTGGGCGCGGCCACCGAGATGGAGATGAAGGAGCGCAAGTCCCGCGTGGAAGACGCGTTGCACGCCACGCACGCCGCGGTCGAGGAGGGCATCCTGCCAGGCGGCGGGATCGCGCTGATCCGCGCGCGGACAGTGCTCGCCGGCCTGAAGGGCGAGAACCTCGACCAGGACGCCGGCATCCGGATCGTGGCGCGCGCGCTCGAGGACCCGCTGCGCCAGATCGTCGAGAACGCCGGCGAGGAAGCCTCGGTGGTGGTCAACCGCGTGGCCGGCGAGCAAGGCAATTTCGGCTACAACGCAGCCAAGGGCATCTATGGCGACATGGTCGAGATGGGCGTGCTCGATCCCTGCAAGGTCACCCGCACCGCGTTGCAGAACGCCGCCTCGATCTCGGGGCTCATCCTGACGACCGCCTGCATGGTGGCACGCAAGCCGCAGCCGGCCACGGCACCGCCGCAGATGCCGATGGGCGGGGAAATGTAGACCGCGAGGGGCTCATGGCGGCACCTCCGCCATGATCGACGCGACGACGGCGCGCAGCCTGCGCCAGTGCGATCCGGGCCAGTAGACGCGGCCACAGCCGCCGCACAGCGTGAACGCGGCACGAGTCGCCGCGACGTCCGGCGGCAAGCGATCGAGGACCTCCGTTCGCCGGGCCGCTCGAAGCGGAGCGTTGCATGCCAGGCAGCGACTGAAAGGCCTTGCCGACCGCCAGAGCCCGAAATGACGGACGACCTCGCGCAGCTGCTCGTCGGTGCGCGAGGCGCGCACATAGCGGCCGCGGGCGACCCGGCGGTGCTTGAGCAACTCGCGATCGCGGCTCAGCAGGATCCGGCCATCGTCGTCGGCGAGCGCAGCCAGCAGGTGGTCGGGTGAATCGTCGGCCAGGAGGGTGTCGAAGCCCAGCAGCCGAAGCCGGCGAGCCAGCCCGCCCAGGTGGGCATCGGCCAGGAAGGCGGGCGCTTCGGCATCGCTGCGGACATCCGGGACCCAGGGCAGGGCCGGGAACACTTCGATGGCCTCGCCGGGCGCGACCGCGTGCTCCAGCCCGGCCTCGGCGCCGTCGGCCAGCACGCGGCCGACCTCGGTGTGAGGCACGCCGAAGGCTTCGATCGCGTGCTTGAGCGTCGCATGCTCGGCGCTGCGAAAGCCGAAGGCCCGGTGCTTCATCGGCCGGGGGATCAGGTCGTTCAGCTCGCCGTGGAAACGGATCAAGGTCATGCGGCGCACGCGGCGGCGGCGTTGACCGGTCTCAAGGCGCCGGCGCGCCGTCGATGCCAGCATATCGTGTTGCCGGTTCCGGCCGGCCCCCCGTGTTGCCGGTTCCGGCCGGCCCCCCATCCCCAAGGAATCCCGCCATGAGAGCCCGATCCAGCAGCGTTGCCGACTACTGCGTGCGCGACGTCGTCACCGTCGACCGCGACATGCCGATCGCCGCCTGCGCGAAGCTGATGCACGACGAGCATGTCGGCAGCCTGGTGGTCGTCGACGCGAAGGGCGGCCGCAGATTCCCGGTCGGCATGCTCACCGACCGCGACATCGCGATCGAGGTCGTGGCCTTCGGCGTTGCCGCCGACGTGCTGACCGCGGGCGAAATCATGAGCGGCAACCCCGCCATCGCTCGCGAGGGCGACGACCTGCTCGCGGTGCTCGCCACCATGCGCGAGCGGGGCGTGCGCCGCCTGCCGGTGGTCGACGCCGACGGCGCGCTGGCGGGCATCGTGTCGGCCGACAACCTGTGGGAAGTCCTGGCCGAGGAAGTCGACGGGCTGGTTCGCGTGATGCGCGCCGAACAGACCCGGGAGCGGGCCACTCGGGGCGCCGAAGCCGGCTGACCAGGATCGTCCGGGGCCGGCTCCGCTGGCCGTTCAGACCCGGCGCCGCACCGGAACAGGGGGCCCGGCTTCGGCCGGGCGGCGGGAATCCGGCCGCATCGACCGCGCGTCGGGGTCACCTTGCCCGCAGGGCGCCGGCGGCGCGATCGTTCCTCGCTTGAACCAGGAGGAACGACCATGCCCGACTCGACGGTCGTTGCGACCGCGCTGCTGTACGCCGCGCCGGTGCTGATCGTCGGCCTGGCCACCCGCAAGGGGTGGCTGGTCGTGCTCACCGCCCTGGCGGTCGCGGCCTTCGGCCTGCTTGCAGGCGACCCGCGCTACCTGCTCGCCGACCTGGCTGCGGTGCTGATCGTTCTGGTGATCGCGCTGCTGCCCGGCGGACGGAGCCTGCACCGACGCGCGGGCACTTCACGGCCGGGCACCCGACACAAGGAGGCCAGGTCCCGCAGGTGGTCCTGGGCCTGGGATGCGCTGGGCATCGTGGTCGTGGGGTGGGTGCTGTTCCAGACCTGGAAGGTTGAGCCGCCGCCAGGGCCGTCGCCTCGCGCGGCGCAGCAGCTGCGCGGCGTCGACGCCAGCACCGCGGGGCGAGACGACTCGCGGGCGCCGCAAGGCACGGGGTCCGTGCAGTCGCAACCGGTGCGCCTGCCCCGGGACCGCGACCTCAGGCACTGCCTGGACCTGGGCTCGCCGGACGCGATCCGCGCCTGCGCCGAGCGCGGTTGAAGCGCCGCGACGCCCCCTCGGCGAGCCTGCGCGCTGCGCCCCTGCCGCCGCTCAGGCGCGGTCGCCCATGATGTAGTGCTGCAGCTGGTCGATGACGAACTGCTGTTCGGAAATGATGTCCTTGACCAGGTCGCCGATCGACACCAGCCCGACCAGCTTTCCGCCGCTGATCACCGGCAGGTGCCGCAGTCGGCGCTCGGTCATCAGCGCCATGCACTGCTCGTTCGTGTGCTCGGGGCTCACGTACATCACGTCCGGCGTCATGATCTCGCGCACCGCCGTGTCCTTCGAGGAGCGGCCCATCAGGATCACCTTGCGGGCGTAGTCGCGCTCGGTGACGATGCCGACGATGCGCCCGCCGGGCTCGCAGACGAGCAGCGCGCCAACGCCCTCGCGCGCCATTTTCGTGATGGCGTCGAGCACCGATTCGTCGGGCCCGATCGTGTGGACCCGGTTGTCCGGTTTGCTGCGAAGGATTACGGAGACCGGCTTCATGGCAAGCTCCTGGAATGCGCACTGGTATTGTCGCGATCTTCGCGCTTTTTCGCCGACTGCGCGAGGACCGATGCCGCGGCACGACAGACGCCGGCACGCGCACCAGTCCGCGCCTCCGGGAAACGAGATCGGCCCAGCCGACGGGCGCTATGCTGAACGCCTTGCGCACAGAGCGTGTTCTGGCGCCGACGAGGAGATTGCACCGATGGACATCGAAGCCTTCAAGCGCAAGCTGATCGCCGACGGCTACCTGGAGATCGTCGAGAAGACGATCGAGCCCAACCACGTGATCGACCTGCACAGCCATCCCTACGACGTGCGGGCGCTGGTGCTGGCCGGGTCGGCCACCATCGCGTGCAGCGGCGAGGCGCCGCGGGTCTACCAGGCCGGCGACATCCTGGAAGTCGAGGCAGGGCGCGAGCACACCGAGCACTACGGCCCGGACGGCTACAGCTTCCTGGTGGGGCGGCGGCACCGGGGCTGAGCATCCCGGGGGCCACCGTTCTCGCGTGAGCGTTCAGACCGGCTTCGTCGCGCCCCTGCGATCGAGCCGCTGGAAGCCTTCGACCTCGGACCACACATCCGAGTGGGGGCCGGCCGGAAGAAGGCCCGCGCGCGCCATCCGGTAATCGCGCAGCCTCGCGATTTCGAGTCCGACCTGATCCGGGAAACCTCGCTTCCTGGGACGGTCGCTGAACAGCAGCGAATCGAGATACTTCAGGCAGGCGTCCGGATCCTGCCAGGCATCGGCGAGGCGATTGGCGATTCGCACGAAATCCCGAGGCAAGGCGAACGGACGCGCCTCGGCAGGCAGTTCCGAGAGCCAGCGCAGCGCCCGGTCGGACAGGACCAGGCTCGAAGGATCCGACGGCGCTCGAAGCAGGCTTGGATCACGGGTGGGCGCTGGCGCCACGACCGCGCTGTCCAGCGCCTTGCGCGCGTCCTCGACGCTCACCGGCTCGAATTGCAGGACTTCGGGCTTCACGAGAACCTCCAGTTACCAGACGCGACTGCCTCGACGAAAGCAGCGGAGCGGGGCGCTCCTGGAGGGATTGGGCAACGCCGAGGCCCGGCAGGCCAATCGGGTGCCGACCAGCGGCGTCCGGTGGTCGACGGCTTGATGCTCATCTTTGAGTTGACATAATATACATTATGCGCATTTTAGACCCATGAACATCGCACCTGGCACCGGATTGAAGACATAAGGCTCGATCGGCACGAAGCTCGTCGAGCGGTACGACTGCGCCGCCGCCGTCATGCCCGGCAGCGTGTCCAGGCACGCCCAGCGATATCCCGCCCCGCGCGCCCGCTCGCAGACCCGCTCGACCAATCTCCGCCCGACAGCCAGACCGCGCGCAGCCGGTCTCAGGTAGAGCCGCTTCATTTCGGCGCACCCGCCGCCCACCGGCCGAAGCGCCACGCAGCCAGCGGGCTCGGTGCCGGCCCAGGCGAGCAAGACGCATCCGCCAGGCGCTGCGTACTTGCCAGGCAGACCGGCCAGTTCGTCCTCGAAGCCCTGGAAGCACAAATCGACTCCAAGGCTGTCGGCGTACTCCCAGAAGAGCCCTCGGACGCGCTCGGCGTGGTCCGGGAACCTGGCGAGCCGGATCCTGATCGCGGCCGGGCGCAAGTCGGTCGCTCGCTCCATGCTCATCGGCGCCGCCGGCAGGCAGTGCTTGCGCCTTTAACTGTTTTTATATACAGTCTTCTCATACCGACGGAGACTGACATGACCCGCTTCATCGTTCGACTCGCCCAGTACCTCCGCGGCCTGATCGCGGATGCCAATCTGGCAACGGCCGACCGCCCTGCCCGACCCGAAGGCCTGTCCGCGCCCAGCCTGCGCACGCTGGACCACCCCACCTACCTGCGCCGCGGTGTGGTCATCGCCGGGCTTGCCGCAGGCAGTCGGCCTCGCGGCCTCGAACCACGCGCAGGCCTTCGAGCGTGCCACGCGTCTCGGTGACCACCGTGTGCTGGCGCTCGGCATGCTGGTCGTCGTAGAAGTAGATCACCACCCAGTCGTGCGTCTTGTGCAGATCGTGCGCCCTGGCGGTGTTGGAGTACATCACGGTGAAATGCCAGCCGTCGCGGTTCGCGTGCATCACCGGCAGCCAGGCCTCGCCTGAAGGGTTGAAGCGCCTGGGCGCGATCTTCGGCAAGTTTCCGGCAACGGCCTTCTCGCGGTACTCGCGATCCACGTCCAGCAGGAGTTCGATCGGGGGCTCTTCGCTGACGGGCACCGGCGCCGGGCGACGCCGGGCGCTGCGCCGCCGATCCAGGATCGCGCAAACCGAATCGCAGATCGCCTGCGCCCGCCGTTCGCCCACTCCGGGCACCTGCGCGGCGCGGCCGTCCCGACAGGCCAGTTCCAGGGCTTCGAGCGTATCCACGTGCAGGGTGTCATGGATTGCTTGCGCGAGCTCGCTGCCGACGCCCGGCACCTGCTCGAACACTTTCGCCGCATCGATGCTGCCGCGCAGACGATCCAGTTGCGACCACGATCCGGTGATCAGGATTTCGGCGATCGCCGCCGCGAGGCCCGCGCCGATCGTCTGCAGGGCGTCGAGCCCTTCCGGCCCCTGGGCCTCGAACAGCCGGGAGATCGGCTCGCCCAGTGATTCCACCGTGTCGGCACCTCGCAGGTAGGCGCCTATCCGGTAGGGGTTGGCGCCCTGTCCCTCGAGCAATTGCGCCATCTCACGCAGCTTCGCGGCGACTTCGGCGTTCGACGGTGAGCGGTTCGTGTCGGGCATCGCGCCAGCATATCAGCGGCATGAGCACCTAGAATCTCGCCATGGAATCGACCTCCGCCTTCGCCGCCTTCACCTCGCTCGCCGACGCTTCGCCGCTCCTGGCCGCGATGCTGGCCGCCACCGTGGGCGGATTCCTGGCCACCACCGTGGGGGCCCTGCCCGCCCTGTTCGTGGGCAGCCTGTCCGAGCGCACCGCCAATGCGATGCTGGCCTTCGCCGCCGGCGTGATGCTCGCGGCCACGGTGTTCTCGCTGCTGCTGCCCGGGCTGGAGTTGGCCCAGCCGATGTTCGGCGGCCCGAAGCCCGGTGCCGCGGCGGTGGTGGCGGCGATGATGGCCGGCGGGCTGGCCATGTTCGCCATCCACCACTTCCTGCCGCACGAGCACTTCGAGAAGGGCCACGAAGGCCCAGGCCGGCAGTCGCGGCTGGCAAGGGTCTGGCTCTTCGTGTTCGCGATCGCGGTCCACAACTTCCCGGAAGGCCTGTCGATGGGCGTGGGCGCGGCCAGCGGCGACGAGCGCATCGGACTGGGCGTCACCCTGGGCATCGGCTTGCAGAACCTGCCCGAGGGGCTGGCCGTGGCGATGTCGCTGGCCGCCTTGGGTTACTCGCGCGCGCAGGCCCTCGGCGTGGCCGCGCTCACCGGCCTGATCGAGATCGCCGGCGCGATGGCGGGCGCCGGCCTGCTGTCGATCTCGCAGGCCCTGCTGCCGCTGGCGCTGGCCTTTGCCGGCGGCACGATGCTCTTCGTGATCAGCGACGAGGTGATCCCCGAGACCCACCGCGCCGGCTTCGGCGACTCGGCGACCGCCTCGCTGTTCGTGGGCTTCGGGCTGATGTTCTACCTGGACGTGGCGCTGGCCTGAGCCTGCCGCACTGGTCGTTCCGCAGCGCCTCGCGCTGCTCGTGCCGCAACGCCCTGCGCTACTCGTGCCTGAGTGCCTCGATCGGCTGCAGCCGCGACGCCTTCCGGGCCGGCCAGAAGCCGAAGAAGATGCCGATCGCCGCCGCGAAGCCCACTGCCAGCACGATCGCGTCCAGGCCGAGCAGCGTGCGCCAGCCGACGAACTCCGCCACCGCGATGGCCGCGCCGACGCCCAGCAGCGTGCCGAGCAGGCCGCCGATCACCGACAGCGTGGTGGCCTCGACCAGGAACTGCAGCAGGATGTCTCGCGCCCGCGCGCCCACCGCGCGGCGCAGGCCGATCTCGCGGGTGCGTTCGGTCACGCTGACCAGCATGATGTTCATGATGCCGATGCCGCCCACCAGCAGGCTCACGCCGGCGACTGCCGCCAGGAGCCAGGACAGGGTCCGGCTGGCCTCCTCGCGGGTCTCGGCGATCTCGGTCAGGTTGCGCATCCCGAAGTCGTCGTCCTGTCCCGACTGCAGCCGGTGACGCTGACGCAGCAGCGCGCGGATGCCCTCCATCGCGCCGGGCAGCGCCTCGGCGCTCGCCGCCTTGATGCTGATGGACCCGACCCGCTTCAGCCGCCCGGTGGGTTGGCCCTGGATCCGGTTGCGCATCGTGGAGATCGGCACCATGACCACGTCGTCCTGGTCGTTGCCCCAGGCGCTCTGTCCCTTGGGCGCGAGCACGCCGACCACCGTGACCGGCAGTCGCCCGATCCGCATCGGCCGGTCGATCGGGTCGCTGTCGCCGAACAGTTCGCGCGCCACGGTGCTGCCGATGATCGCCACCTTTCCCGAGGCGCCGATCTCGCCCGGCTCGAAGGCCCTGCCCGCCGCCAGCACCCAGTCCCGCGCCTCGAGGTAGTCGTTGGTGATGCCGTGAACGCTCGACTGCCAGTTGGTGTTGCCGACGATGATCTGCTGGTTGGCGCGCAGCAGCGGCGCGGCCAGGAGCACCCCCGGCACCTCGCGGGCGATCGCCGTCGCGTCGTCTTCCGACAGGCTGGGCGCGGTGCTGGCGCCCAGGCGCAGGCCGCCGGTGCTGGCCGACGCGGGCCAGACCACGATCACGTTCGAACCCAGCCCGCTCAGCTGCTCGGCCACGCTCTGCTGGGCGCCGCGCCCGATCGCGATCATCGCGATCACCGCCGCCACGCCGATGACGATGCCCAGCATCGTGAGCGCGGAACGCAGCTTGTTGGTGGCCAGCGCCTTCAGCGCGATCGCCAGCGTGCCGAGGAAGCCCATCGCCTGTTCCTGCCTCGCGCCTCGTGCGCCTCAGGCAGCGGCCAGCGCCACGGCGTCTTCCGGCACGCGGCGCTCGTCGCGCTCGACGCGGCCGTCCCGAAAGCGCACGACGCGCGAGGCGAAACGCGCCACCTCGGCCTCGTGGGTCACGAAGACCATGGTCTGCCCCGCCCGGTTCAGCGACTGCAGCAGCGCCATCACCTCGAGCGAGGTGCGGGTGTCGAGCGCGCCGGTGGGCTCGTCGGCCAGCAGCAGCAGGGGATCGTTGACCAGCGCGCGGGCGATCGCCACCCGCTGCTGCTGGCCGCCGGAGAGCTGGGCCGCGGTGTGCTCGAGCCGCTCGCCCAGCCCCACCTGCTCGAGGCGCTCCCGCGCGCGGCGCTCCCGCTCGGCCCGGCCGACGCCGGCGTAGAGCAGGGGCAGCGCGACGTTCTCGAGCGCCCGGGTGCGCGCCAGCAGGTTGAACTGCTGGAACACGAAGCCGACGCTGCGATTGCGGATCGCGGCCAGCGCGTCGTCGGACAGGCCCGCCACTTCGTCGCCGGCCAGCCGGTAACTGCCGGAGTCGGGCACGTCCAGGCAGCCCAGCATGTTCATGAAGGTCGACTTGCCCGACCCGGAGGGGCCCATGATCGCCACGCATTCCCCGCGCGCGATGTCCAGCGACACGCGATCGAGCGCGCGCACCTCGGTCTCGCCGATTCGGTAGGTCTTGACCAGCTCTCGGACCGCGATCAGCGGCGCGACCCCGGGCTTGCCCGCGCTGAGGGGATTCGCGCCCGCGCTCATCGGAACATGCGCAACTCGCGCCGGCCCCGCGCGCCCGAGGGCGCCACCCCGACGATGACCTGCTGGCCCTCGGCCAGGCCCGGCGCCGCCACCTCGGTGCTGGTGCCGTCGCCGAGCCCGACCCGCACCTCGATCGCCCTGGGCTCGCCGCCCTCGAGCAGCCAGAGGCGGCCCGGGCGGCCGCGCTCGCTGGCCGACCCCGGGGGGCTGCCGCCGCCCCCTGCCTGCGCCCGGGCGCCCTGCCCGGCGGACTGCGCGCCCTGATCGCCCGCCTGCGCGGCCTGTCCGGCCGGCGCGTCCATCGGGGCCTCGGCACGGTCGGTGAGCCCGGCGATCCGGAGGCGCAGCGCGGCGTTGGGGACGGTGAGCACGTCCTCGCGCCGCTCGGAGACGATCCGCACGTTGGCAGTCATGCCGGGCAGCAGCAGGCCCTCGGCGTTGGAGAAGGTCACGATCACGTTGTAGGTGATCACGTTCTGCACGTTGGTGGCGGCCATCCGCAGTTGCGACACCTTGCCGTCGAAGCGCCGCCCGGGATAGGCATCGACGGTGAAGCTCGCCTTCTGGCCCACCTCGATCCGGCCGATGTCGGTCTCGTCGATGCTGGTGTCGACCTGCATGTCGCGCAGGTTGCGGGCGATCACGAACAGTTCGGGCGCCTGGAGGCTCGCGGCCACCGTCTGGCCGGCATCGACCGAGCGCTTGATGACCACGCCGTCGACCGGGCTGCGGATCACGGTGCGGTCCAGGTCGACCCGCGCCGCGGCCACCGCCGCCTCGCGCTGCCTGACCACCGCCTCGGTGTTACGCCGCTGGGCGATCGCGACCTCGATCGCCGCGCGGCCGGCCGACAGCTCCTGCTCCTGCGCGCGCACCAGCGAAGCGGCCTTCTCTGACTCGGCCGGCGAGATGAAGCCGCGCTCGGCCAGGTCACGCTTGCGCGCCAGATCGCGCCGCGACTCGTCGAGGTTCACGTCGATCCGGGCGAGCTCGGCGCGGCGCGCCTCGATCTGGGCCTGCTGGACCGCCACCTGGGCGCGGGTCGCGACCAGGTCCGCCTCGGCCTGCGCCAGACGATGCCTGAAGGTCTCCGGGTCGATCCGGGCGAGCACCTGCCCCGCCCGGACCTCGTCGTTGAAGTCCGCCAGCACCTGGCGGAGCTGGCCGGAGATCTGCGAGCCGACCGACACGCTGCCGACCGGATTGATCGTGCCCGAGGCGCTGACCGTGGACACGATGTCGCCGCGGCCGATCGGCGCCGTGCGGTACTCCGGCTCACCGTTGCCATCCGCCTGCTGCCACCACCAGGCGGCGGCGCCGGCAAGCAGCAAGGCGGCGAGCCCCAGGCCGGCGATTCCCGTTCTTTTCATGGTCTGCGGTCGCGCATCGAGGGGGCGGCTTACCCGAACATCAGCCTGCGAAGATCGCCGGGCAATCGCTCGCCGCGCCAGGCCACGACCTGGTCGGGGCGGATCAGCGTGAAGCGCCTCGGATACAGGTCGCGCAGGCCGGCGGCGCGCGCCTCGGCCGCGACGATCCTCAGGTGCGTGAGGCCGGCGATGTCCTGCACCGGCGGCGCATCGCCAACCGGCTCGTCCGGCGCCAGCTCGAGCAAGGTGAAGCCGAACCCCAAGCGGTCGAAGAGCGAGCCGCCGTCGGGCAGCCAGGCGTGCGGCGCGCGGCCGCCGGGAATCGAGGTGGGCTGATAGAGGTCGGCACGGTCGGGCGGCGGCGCCTCGTCGTCGCGGGCCACGATCGGCGAGCCGTCGCAGCGGGTGCCGAAGGTGATGCCCGGGATGTCGAACTCGGCCTTCGCATGGGCCAGCAGCCGTTCGCCGGCCTGCCGGCGCAAGGCCTCACCTTCCGATGTTTCGTCCTCGAGTCCCTCCGGCGGCACGAGGAGCCCGATGGAGTCGGCGAAACCGCGCGCATGGCCGGTGTTGCGGATCGCGGCGGGGCGACGCTCGGCCTCGTAGCTGTCGAGCAGCGAGGCCGGCGCGCCTTCGCGCAGCACCGCGGCGAGCTTCCAGCCCAGGTTCACCGCGTCCTCGACGCCAGTGTTGTAGCCCAGGCCGCCAGTGGGCGTGAACAGGTGGGCGGCGTCGCCGGCCAGGAACACGCGGCCCTCGCGCAACCGCTCGGCCACCAGCGCGTGCCCGGCCAGCCAGGACGAGCGCGACAGCAGGCTGAGCTCGCAACGCGCGCCCAGGGTTTCGAAGAACATGGCCTTCAGCGCCTCGTCGTCGATCGCCTCGGGATCCTCGTCGCTGCGCAGCTGGGTGTGGAAGACGAAGGCGTCGACGCCGTCGATCGCGGCCATGAAGCTGCGCCGGCCTGCGTTGAAGGTCCAGTACATCCAGGCCGGGGGCCGGCCGATCACCGCGTACAGGTCGGGCGAGCGGAAATGCATCGCCATCATGCGCCCGCCCATGAAGTCCCGCCGGATGCCGGTCTCGCCGGTCCAGCCGATGCCGAGCGCCCGGCGCACGCCACTGCGCGCGCCGTCGCAGCCGACCAGCCATTGCGCGCGCACCGGCTCGCCACCCGGGTCGAGCTGGAGCGTCACGCCGTCCTCGGCCTGCTCGAAGCCTGCGAGCCGGCAGCCGTAGCGCAGGCTCACCGAAGGCAGCTTCGCCGCCTCGTCGCGCAACACCCGCTCGATGAACATCTGCGAGCCGCGATGCGGCAGTTCGGCCGCGCTCCAGGAACCGCCCAGGTTGCGCACCAGCACCCGGGCGTCGCGCGACGAGGGCAGCGCGAAGCGCGCCAGCTCGTGCCTGGCGTAGCGGGTGAAGTAGCAGATGTCGGTCGGGTAGTCAGGCGGCAGGCCGGTGGCGCGGATCCGGTCGGCAAAGCCGAGCCGGCGGTAATGCTCCATCGTGCGCGCCTGGGTGGCGTTGGCCTGCGGATGCGGCGAAGTGTCCGGCCGCTCGTTGACCAGCAGCGTGCGCACGCCGCGCCGGCCGAGCTCGATCGCGAGCATCAGCCCGACCGGGCCACCGCCGGCGATCGCGACCTCGAATGCCGCCTCGTGCGCCAGGCCCATCAGTCGCGGGTGCCCGGCAGCCGGACGCGCGGCGGCTCGGCCCGCGACGGGCCCGCGGGAACCGCGAGCTCGCTCGGCGGAGGCAAGGCCTCGGCCGCCGGCGGGACGACCGGGCGCACGGTCGGCGCAGGCGATGCGGCCGGCGGCGCGGCCGCGGGACGCGCGGCGGCAGGGGGTGTGGCGGGCGGCGGCGTCGCGGCAGATCGAGCCGGCCGCGGCTTGTCGACGGTGCCGTAGCGCTTCTCGAACTCGGCCGCCCGCTCGCGCAACCACTGCGCCTCGGCCTTTTCGCCATGGGCCTCCATGTACTCGGCCGCGCCGTAGCCCGCCTCGTTGCGCTGGGTCGGATCGGCGCCGGCCTCGACCAGCACGCGCACCGCGTTCGTGTGCTTCTGGCGCGCCGCCATCATCAGCGGCGTGGTCCGGTTCGGCGACTGGGCGTCGATGTATGCGCTCTCGTCGAGCAGGAAGGCGATGACCGGGACGTGGCCGCCCGCCGCCGCGTAGTGCAGCGGCGTCCAGCCCGGCCGGTTGACCTCCGCGCCGCGCTCGACCAGCAGCTTCACGCTGTCCAGGTCGCCCTGCAGGGCCACCAGCATCAGCGCGGTCTCGTCGCGGGCGTTGGTGGCGTCGATCCGGGTGCCCGACAGTTGCGCCAGATAGGCAAGCGCCTTCGGCGAGCGCTCGCGGGCCGCCACCACGATTGCCGGGCCGTGCTCGGGATGCCTGGCGTTCGCGCTGGCCCCGCGCAGCATCTCGGTCTGCATGGCCTTGACGTCGTCGAGTCGGATCGCGTCCCAGAAGTCCTGCGGCGCGGCGGAGGCCCGTGTGGACTGCGCCCGCGCCGCCTCGGGCGCAAGCGCCAGCCCGCCGAGGCACGCGACGGCCAGCAGCAGCGCCAGGGCCGTCCCGGCAGCGCCGCGACGCCCCCGGCGCCCGTTCACGCCGCCTGAATCCGCACGCGAATGTTCAAGAATCGACATCAACATCTCAGTCCAGGATCTTGAAAAGATTCAAATAATTCTCGGTCGTTCTATCGGCGACCTGCGCCAACGGCAAGCCCTTGATCTCGGCGATCCGCTCGGCGACGTGCCGCACGAAGGCCGGCTCGTTGGTCTTGCCGCGGAACGGCACCGGCGCCAGGTAGGGCGAGTCGGTCTCGATCAGCAGCCGTTCGATCGGCACCCGGGCCGCCACCTCGCGCAGCGGCTCGGCATTGCGGAAGGTCACGATGCCCGAGAACGACACGTAGAAGCCGATATCCAGGGCGGCTTTCGCGGTTTCCCAGTCTTCGGTGAAGCAGTGCAGCACCCCGCCGCAGGCCTCGGCGCCCTCCTCGCGCAGCAGCCGGATCGTGTCCGCCGAGGCCGACCGGGTGTGCACGACCAGCGGCTTGCCGGTCTGGCGCGCCGCCCGGATGTGCACGCGGAAGCGCTGCTGCTGGCGCTCGCGCAAGGCGCGGCAGGCGGCCTCGTCTTCGCGGGGTTCTCGGTAGTAGTCCAGGCCGGTCTCGCCGATCGCCACGATCTTCGGGTGCGCGGCGAGCCGCACCAGCGTGTCCACATCGGGCTCGTCGGTGTCGGCATGGTCGGGGTGGACGCCCACCGAGGCGTGCAGCCGCCGATCGCGCTCGGCCAGCGCCAGCACCCGCGGGAAGTCGGGCAGCGTGACGGCAATGCACAGCGCGCGGCCCACGTCGTTGGCCGCCATGTTCTCGAGGATCGTGTCGAAGCGCTCGGCGAGTTCGGGAAAGTCCAGGTGGCAGTGGGAGTCGACGAACATCAGATGGTGTGGGTGGGGCGGGCGGCCTTGAGCGTGCCGCCGAGCAGGGTCTCGATGCGATCGCGCACCTGGGCGCCGGCCTCGTCCTTGGGAAACTGCACGCCGATCCCCTGCTGCCGCCCCGGCGTGCCGGCCGGGGTGATCCAGACCACCTTGCCGGTGAGCGGCAGGCGGTTGGGATCGTCGACGAGCTGCAGGATCAGGTAGATCTCGTCGCCGAGGTTGGCCGGCCGGGTGGTGGGCACGAACAGGCCGCCGCCGTCGATGAAGGGCATGTAGGCCGCGTAGAGCGCGGCCTTCTCCTTGAACGCGAGCTGCAGCACACCGGGGCGCACCCCGCCGCCGATCGCGGTGTTGGGCATCGTGTCGTTGCTCATCGTGGTTCAGCGGTCCTCGTTCGGCCGCCTGGCGATCCGGCCAGTGCGCGGCGGTAGTCCAGCAGCACGTCTTCGAGCAGCAGCCGCGGATTGAGCGGATGCGAGGCCTCGCGCGGCAAGGCCCTGAGCCGGCGCTCGAGCGCCGTGATCCGTGCGAGCGTCGTTCCCGACGCGACGCGTTTCAGCCGGTCGATGCGGTCGACGTGCCGCCTCGGCATGGCCCCCGCGCAGACCCTGGCCAGATCGGCCGCCCAGGTCTGCGCGGCACCCGCCCAATCGGGCGGCTCCACGCCGTTCAACGCATCGGCCGTCGCTACGATACCAGCCTCGGGCATCCCGGCGAAGGCGTCGACGATCCGTCGGTACGCCGCAGCATCGCCGTCCGTCGCCAGACGGCTCGCCAGCAGCGGCGCCCCGCCCGCCGCAGCGAGCCAGAACGCGGCCTGGGCGGCCGGAATGCCGCATTCGCCCACCAGCCAGGCAGCCGCCGACTCGGCCGGCGGAAGCGGCAGCGAAACCTTCTGGCAACGCGAGCGGATCGTGGCCGGCAGCGCGGCCAGGCGGTTCGCCACCAGGATGAAGCCCGCGCCGGGCGGCGGCTCCTCGAGCCGCTTGAGCAGCGCGTTGGCGACCACCGCGTTCATCGCATCGGCGGGCTCGACCACGATCACCCGCGCCCCGCCGCGATGCGAACCGACCTCGAGGAAGGTGTCGAGCGCGCGGACCTGCTCGATCCGGATCTCGCGCGAGGGCTTGCCGGCTTTTCCGCCACGGGCCGCCGGCGCGGCCTCCCCCTCCTCCGCCGCGGCGCGCTCGTCGCCGCCGGGGGTCAGCAGCCGGAAGTCGGGATGATTGCCGGCATCGAACCAGGCGCAGGCATCGCAGCGCCCGCACGCCGAGCCGTCGGCCGCCGGTCGCTCGCACAACCGCGCGCGGGCCAGCTCCGTGGCCAGCGCCGCCTTGCCGATGCCGGCCGGCCCGCTCAGCAGCAGCGCGTGATGCTGCCGCCCGCGGCCGGCGAGCAGGCGATCGAATACAGCGCGGTGCCACGGATGAATCATTCAGATTCCGATACTTGCGATGTCATTTTCGAGCAGTTTCTGGATATCTTCGATCGTCCGGCGACCGTCGACGACCAGGAAGCGCCCCGGCGACTGCCCTGCGCGCTGCCGGTAGGCCTCGCGCACCCGCCGGAAGAAGGCCTCGTCCTCGCGCTCGAAACGGTCGGCGGTCCGGGCGGAGGCCCGCCGCTCGGCCGCCAGTTCCGCCGGCAGGTCGAACAGGTAGGTCCGGTCGGGCTGCAAGTCGCCGTGCACCCACTGTTCCAGCCAGGCGATCCGCTCGGCGGAGCCGCCGCGGCCGCCGCCCTGGTAGGCCCAGGTCGAGTCGGTGAAGCGATCGCAGACCACCCACCTGCCTGCCGCCAGCGCCGGGCGGACCAGGCGCTCCAGGTGGTCGCGGCGGGCCGCGAACATCAGCATCAGCTCGGTGTCCATCGACATCGGCTCGTTCAGCAGCAGCTCGCGCAGCCGTTCGGCGAGCGGCGTGCCACCAGGCTCCCGGCTGCGTATCGCATCGATGCCCCGCGCGCGCAGCCGGTCGACGTACCAGTCGATGTGCGTGCTCTTGCCCGCGCCGTCGATGCCCTCGAAGGTGACGAACCGTCCGATCGGACTCATTGCCTGCCGAGCTGGTAACGGGCCACCGCCCGGTTGTGGTCGGCGAGATTGTTCGAGAACACGCTGGTGCCATCGCCCCGCGCCACGAAGTACAGCGCCTTGATGTCGGCCGGCGCGAGCACCGCCTCGATGGACGCCGCGCCCGGCAAGGCGATCGGCGTGGGCGGCAGGCCGCCCCGGGTGTAGGTGTTGTACGGCGAGTCGGCCTGCAGATCGCGCTTTCGCAGGTTGCCATCGAATCGCTCGCCCAGGCCGTAGATGGTCGTGGGGTCGCTCTGCAGCATCATGCCGATCCGCAGCCGGTTCACGAACACGGCGGCCACCTTCCCGCGCTCCTCGGGCTTGCCGGTCTCCTTCTCGACGATCGAGGCGAGCACCAGGGCCTGATAGGGATCGGCGATCGGCAGACCGGGCTGGCGCTTCTCCCAGGCCTCGGCCAGCTTGCGCTTCATCAGCCGGTAGGCCTGGCGATAGATTTCGAGGTCGCTGGTGCCCGGCGCGAAGCCGTAGGTCTCCGGCATGAAGAGCCCTTCGGGATGCTGCTCGTCGGCGCCGATCCGCTTCAGGATCTCGGCGTCGTCGAGACCGGCGGTGTCCCGCTTCAGCTCCGGATGCGCGTCGATTGCCGCGCGCATCTGCCGGAAGGTCCAGCCCTCCAGGAAGCGGATCGTTTCGACGACGGTATCGCCGGACACCAGCCGGTCGAGCAGGCTGTCGATCGTCTGCGGCGCGCTGAACTCGTAGGTGCCGGCCTTCAGCTGCCCGTCGAGCCCGCGCATCCGGTAGCGCGCGAACATCAGCGTGGGCGAGACCGCGATGCCCTGCTCGCGCAGCGCCGCCGCGGCGGCGCGCACGTGGGCACCCTTGGGCACGACCACCCTGACCTTGCCCTCGGGCATCGGCACGGGCGCGCGCTCGACCGCATACCAGCCGGCGGCAAGCGTAATCGCCGCGGCGAGCAGGGCGAGGAACAGCAGGGTCTTGAGTCTGGGCATCGGCAGGAGGATCTCGACGGATCCCTATAATAAATCCTCGGTGGCGGTTCCTCGCGCCACGAAGGCCCTCGAGATGACCACGATCCTCCCCCCCTCCTTCGACGAAGCCGCGGTGCGCGACGCGATCGCGCAGTGCGGCGCCCCTCATGCCCCCCGGTTCGCCGACGATCCACACGGCCCGCAAGCGCAGTTCGACGAGCCGGCCGCCACCGGCACGTCGGCGGGCGCTCCCGCCCCGGGGCGCCTCGCGCTGCTGCCCGACTGGGGCCTGCTGTCCGTCTCGGGCGCCGACGCGCTCGCCTTCCTGCAGGGCCAGACCACCAACGACATCGCCGGCCAGGCCACCGACGAGGTCCGCTTCAACGGTTACTGCACGCCAAAGGGTCGCCTGCTCGCCGCGGGCCCGCTCTGGCGCGACGGCGACGCGCTTCGCTTCGCGGTCTCCCGGGCGCTGGCCGAGCCGCTGCGCAAGCGACTGTCCATGTTCGTGCTGCGGGCCAAGGCCAAGGTCGAGGACGCATCCGACGCGGTCGCCATCCTGGGGCTGACCGGCGAGCCCGCGGCCGACGCCCTTCGCGGACTCGGCATCGAGCCGCCCGCGCCGATGCGCGTCGCCCGCGGCAACGATCCGACGCAGCTCGCGATCGGCTTCGCGCCGGCGCCGGTGATCGGCCCTCGCTGGTGGCTGGTGGTCCCGCTCGCGGCGCTGGCCGCGACCTGGGTTCGGCTGGCCGCGCGGCTGGCGCCCGCTTCGTCCTCGTGGTGGCGGGCCGGCGAGATCCTCGCCGGGGAGCCGCGCATCGTGCCGGCCACCAGCGAGACCTTCGTACCGCAGACGGTCAACTGGGAGCTGGTCGGTGGCGTGAGCTTCAAGAAGGGCTGCTACCCTGGGCAGGAGGTCGTCGCCCGCCTGCACTATCGCGGCAAGCCCAAGCGGCGCAGCTTCGTCGCGCAGCTGGCCGGCGAGCCCGGCTCCGCGCCCGCACCGGGCAGCGATCTGCTGGCCGACGACGCGAGCGAACCAGTCGGCGTCGTCGTAGCCAGCGCGCCCGCGCCGGGTGGCGGCCTGGTGGTGCTGCACGAAGCAGTCATCGACGCGGCGCTGCAAGGCCGGCTGCGCACGCCGGACGGGCGCGCGCTGCAGCCGCTGCCCCTGCCTTATGCGATCCCGCTGGACACGGCGGCTGCGCAATGACCGAGACGCTGTCCGCGATGCTCTGGTTTCGCGCCGACCCGGCCGAGGATCCCGCGGTGCGGGCGGCGCTGGCGCGGCTCGCCGAGGCCATCGCTCCCGACGCCGCTGCCCGGATCGGCCACCGGCGCGAGGAAGACCGCCCCTACCGGACCTGGATGCTCGACGCCGGCCCTGTTCCGGTCGAACGCTTCGACGCCCTGCTCTACCGGATTCACAAGAACATCGGCAGCACCGGGCTTGCCGCGCTGATGCAGGGCGAGCCGCACCTCGAGTCCTTTTCCTGGCATCCCCCCGAGGCCTGACGCCATGTGCCTGATCGGCTTCGCCTGGCTCTCCCACCCGCGCTGGCGGCTGGCGCTGGCCGGCAATCGCGACGAGTTCCACGCGCGGCCGGCCGCCTCGGCAGGCTGGTGGCCGCAGGCGCCCGGCGTGTTCGGCGGCCGCGACCTCGAGGCCGGCGGCAGCTGGCTGGCGATCGACCGGCGCGGCCGACTCGCTGTCGTCACCAACTATCGCGAACCCGGCGCGCCGGCGGGCCCACGCTCGCGGGGCGAGCTGGTCGCCGGTTTCGTGAGCGGCGGCGCCGACATCGACGACTGGGCAAGCACGATCGGCGCCGACGGCGCCCGGTGGTCGGGCTTCAACCTGCTGCTCTTCGACCTCGGCGCCGAGGGTGGCCGGGGACCCCGCGCCCGCTACCTGTCCAACCGCGCGCCCGCTTCGCCGACCGAGATCGCACCCGGCGTGCACGGGCTGTCCAACCACCTGCTGGACACGGACTGGCCCAAGGTCCGCAGGCTGCGCGAGCGCGTGGCCGGCGTGCTGGATCGCCACGAAACCCCGGAGCAACGCCTGTTCGAGGCGCTCGCCGACCACAGCCTGCCTGCCGACGACGAGCTGCCCGACACCGGAATCGGCCTGGACCGCGAGCGCCTGCTGGGCCCGGCGATGATCCGCGCCGACGCTTACGGCACGCGGGCCTCCACCCTGGTGCTGGTCGGCCATGACGGCCGGGTCGAGTTCGTGGAACGCAGCTGGCCGCCCGCCGGCGACAGGCCGGTGCGCGAATCCCGCGCGAGCTTCAGGATCGGCGAGAGCGCCTGAGCCGGCTCAGCGCAGGGCACGCTTCATCGGCAGGTGCGGGATCCCGGCCTCATCGAACTCGGGGCCATCGGGCAGGAAGCCGTGGGCCCGGTAGAACCCTGCCGCGTGGCACTGGGCGCTGAGCCGCGCGACGACGTCCCCGCGCGCCTTCGCGGCCTCGACCAGCCGTTCGAGGATCGCTCCGCCCAGGCCTTGGCCGCGCCAGGGCTTCAGCACCGCCATCCGGCCGATCCGGCCGTCGGGAAGCAGCCGTCCGCAGCCCACCGCACGATCGCCGGCGAAGGCCACGCAGTGAATCGACACCGCGTCGTCCTCGTCCCACTCGAGCTCGGCCGGTATCGCCTGCTCGACGATGAAGACCTCGGTGCGCACCGGCGCGGCGACCTCGCGCAACGCCGCCCAGTCGCCGCAGCGAAGGCAGGCCCGGTCGCCAGCGATGCTCGCCCTCATGGCCGGCTCACCCGATGAAGTCGTCGTCGAAGCCGCCGAAGGCGCGCCTCAGCGCCGCGCTGGCGTCGTCGTGGGCCCGCCGCGCGGCCGGCACGAAGCCGGCGTGCTGGAAGAAGGCGTGGATCATCCCCGGGTAGTCGACGAGCTCGACCGGGACGCCGGCCTCGCGCAGCCGCTCGGCGTAGGCGAGATTTTCGTCGTGCAGCGGGTCGAACTCGGCCGCCGCGATCCAGGCCGGCGCCACGCCGGCCAGATCCTCCGCGAGCAGCGGCGCGAAGCGCCAGTCCAGCCGATCCTCCGGCCCGCGCAGGTACTGCGCGAAGAACCACTGCACCGTCTCGGCGTCGAGCAGGTAGCCGCTGGCGAAGCGGCGGTGCGATCCGGTCTGCTGGTCGTGCGAGAGCCCCGGGTAGACCAGCAGCTGCAGGGCCAGCGGCCAGCCTCGGTCGCGCGCGTGGATCGCGCAGGCCGCCGCCAGCGTGCCGCCGGCACTGTCGCCGCCCACCGCGAGCCGTGTCAGGTCCACCCCCAGCGACTGGGCCTCGTCGCGGATCCAGGCCAGCGTATCGAAGGCGTCGTCGACGGCGGCCGGGAACTTGTGCTGCGGCGCCAACCGGTAGTCGACCGAATAGACCAGGCAGTCCCCGCCGCGCGCCAACACCCGGCAGACCCGGTCGTGGGTGGCCACCGAACCGATCGTGAAGCCACCGCCATGGAAGTAGACCAGGGCCGGCCGCGGCTCGGCCCAGTGGTGCGGCCAGGGCGCGTACTGGCGCACCCTCAGGCTGCGCCCGGCCAGCGGCACTTCGAAATCGACGACCTCGTGCAGGTCCGGCGTCACGATGTCCAGCGTGCCCGCGATCCGCTCGTAGTGCGTCCGGGCCGCGTCGGCGCCGATGTCGTGGTAGGCCGGCGCGTTGGCCCTCCTGGCCCAGAGCAGGATCTTCTCGACCTGCGGATCAAGCGGCATCGCGACCCTCGGGGCCGAGACCCAGGAAAGCGCGGATCTCCGCCGCCACCCGCTCCGGCTGCTCGTGCGCGAGCCAGTGAGTCGCCTCGGGCAGGCGCACGATGCGCAGATCCGGAACCAGCGCATCGAGCCCCTCGACCAGGACCGGCAGCAGCGCAGTGTCGCGCTCGCCCCAGATCACCAGCGTGGGCACCCGAACCGTGAAGGCCTGCGCGTCGAGCGACAGGCCCGACGCCCCCGGTTCGCTCTCGGTGGCCGGGTGCAGAGGCGAGGCGCGATACCAGTTGACGCCGCCGGCCAGCGCGCCGGGCTGCGACCAGGCCGCGTGGTAGGCCTGGCGCGTGGCGGCGTCGAACCAGGCCTCGCCGCCCAGATTCAGGAAGAAGCTCTCCAGCCGCGCGAAGCCGTCCTGCGCCAGCACGGTCTCGCTGCCCGGGCGCCTGAGCCAGTTCATGTACTGCGAGGCGCGGATCTGGGCCGGATCGGAGGCGAGCGCCTGAGCGAAGGGCACCGGATGCGGCGCATTGAGGATCACCAGCCGCTCGATCAGCTCCGGGTGGGCGATCGCCACCGACCAGGCGATCGCGCCGCCCCAGTCGTGCGCCACCAGCACGCAACGCTCGTGCCCCAGCGCGCGCACCAGCCCGGCCACGTCGGCGATCAGCTTCGACGGCCGGTAGTCGGCGACCGCGGCCGGTTTGTCCGACAGGTTGTAGCCGCGCAGGTCCGGCGCCACCACGTGATACGCGTCGGCGAAGGCCGGCATGAGGTGCCGCCAGGCGCCCCAGAACTCGGGAAAGCCGTGCAGCATCAGCATCAGCGGCTTCGAGGCGTCGCCGCAGCGCGCGTAGTGCAGCCGCAGGCCGGGCTGCACCTCGACGAAGCCGCCCTCGACCACCGGCGGCGAGCTGCTCGCAGAGCGCGCGCCTTCGCCCGCGGCGCTCACAGTTTCTTCACCGCCACGTCCTTCTTGAACGTGAACGGGTCGCTCGGATTGCGTTGCGCCACGATGTCCTGAAGCCGGAGTTCCACCGAGGACAGGATCTTCGGATGCGTGACCACGTAGAAGCGGTTCTCGCGGATCGCGTCGAAAGTCATCCGGGCGACGTCTTCGGCGCTGATCCTGCCCGAGGTCACCGCCTTGTCCATCGCCGCGCGCGCGGCCTTCATCGACTCGGTTTCCTCGCCCTCCGGCTGCGCCTCGGGCGGGCGGTTGCGCTCCGACTGGTTGATGCCGGTGGGCACGTAGGCCGGGCACAGCAGCGTGACCCCCACGTTCGCGCCCTTCAGGCGCAGGTCGTTGTAGAGCGTCTCGGTGAGCGTGACCACGCCGTGCTTGCTCACGTTGTAGACGCCCATCAGCTGGGTCGACAGGAGCCCCGCCACCGAGGCGGTGTTGACCACATGGC
The DNA here is from genome assembly GCF_008039575.1 of Zeimonas arvi. Classification (GTDB taxonomy): domain Bacteria; phylum Pseudomonadota; class Gammaproteobacteria; order Burkholderiales; family Burkholderiaceae_E; genus Zeimonas; species Zeimonas arvi. The sequence goes on from NZ_VDUY01000002.1 coordinate 257,695, forward strand.
ACTCGTCGCCCTGCTCCAGCATCATCGGCACGAAGCAGCGAACACCGTGGATCACGCCCCACAGGTTCACGCCCAGCACCCACTCCCAGTCCCGGGTCGAGTGCTCCCAGACCAGCCCGCCGGCGGCCACGCCCGCGTTGTTGAACAGCAGGTGGACCTTGCCGAAGGCTTCCTTCGTGCGCCGCGCGAGGCGCTCGACGTCCTCGGCCTGGCTCACGTCGACCTGCTCGGCGACGAGCGCCACCCCGCGCGCCTGCAGCTCGCTTGCGGTCGCCGCCAGCGCGTCGGCCTGGATGTCGGCCAGCACCAGCTTCATGCCCAGCGATGCGCCGATGCGCGCGAACTCGCGCCCGAAGCCGCTGCCTGCGCCGGTGACGACCGCGACCTTGCCTGCGAATTCCTTCATGGCTTCCTCCTCAGGCGTCGTAGCCCGGATTCACCCGGTCGAGCTTGCGCAGCAATGCCGGCCAGGCCAGCGCGCCCGGCGTGGCCTGCCCGACGCGCTGAACCGACAGCGCCTGGCCGACGGCGCCCAGTACCTCGGGCGTCACGCGCGCCAGCTCGGCGCCGCCCGACTGGGCCAGCACCTGGACCTGGCAGGCGCGCTCCAGATTGAACATCGCGAGGAAGGCGTCGGCCACCGTCTGGCCGACCGTCAGCAGTCCGTGGTTGCGCAGGATGAAGTTCATGCTCGTGCCGAGGTCCGCCTGCAGCCGGGCCTTCTCGTCGTCGCGCACCGCGATGCCCTCGTAGTCGTGATACGACAGCGACATCAGCGCGACGCTCGCCTGCTGCGAGATCGGCAGCAGGCCCTGCTTCTGCGCGGCCACCGCAACGCCGGCCGGCGTGTGGGTGTGCAGCACGCATACGACGTCCTCGCGGGCCGCGTGGATCGCGCTGTGGATGACGAAGCCGGCGGGGTTCACCGGATACGGCGTCTCGCTCAGCGGCCGGCAGTCCATGTCGACCTTGACCAGCGAAGACGCGGTGATCTCCTCGAACATCATCCCGTAGGGATTGATCAGGAAGTGATGCTCGGGCCCCGGGATGCGGGCCGAGATGTGGGTGAAGACCAGATCGTCCCACCCGTACATCGCCACCGCGCGGTAGCAGGCGGCCAGGTCGATGCGCAGCTGCCACTCCTCGGCGCTGACCTTTTCTCGGATCGATTTCTGAGGTGCATTCATCGCTCGTCTCCTCGTTGTCTCGAGTCAATGGCTGCGTCAGATCAGCTTGACCAGCTGCTTGCCGAAGTTCCGCCCCTTCAGCAGGCCGATGAAGGCCTCGGGGGCCGACTCCAGGCCCTGGGCGATCGTCTCGCGGTACTTCAGCGCGCCGTCGCCGACCAGCTGCGCGAGCTCGCGGCGGGCCTGCGGCCAGAACTCCATGTGCTCGGACACGATGAAGCCCTGCACCTTGAGCCGGTTGGTCAGGATCGAGCGGAACTCGTGAGTCGGCATCGGGTTGCCGTCGTAGCCGGCGATCAGGCCGCAGACCGCGATCCGGCCGAAGGCGTTCATCCGGCGCAACACCGCGTCGAGCACCTCGCCGCCCACGTTCTCGAAGTAGCCGTCGATGCCGTCGGGCGTGGCGGCCTTCAGGTCCGCCCGCAGCTTGCCTGCCTTGTAGTCCACGCAGGCGTCGAAGCCGAACTCCTCGGTGACCGCGCGGCACTTCTCGGCGCCGCCTGCCACGCCGACCACCCGGCAGCCCTTCCGCTTGGCCAGCTGGCCGACCACCGAACCCACCGCGCCGCTGGCGGCCGACACCACGACCGTCTCGCCGGCTTTCGGCTCGATGATCTTGTTCAGCCCGTACCAGCCGGTGATGCCGGGCATGCCCACGCAGCCGAGGTAGGCCTGGATCGGCACGCGACTGGTGTCCAGCTTCATCATCAGGCTGCCGTCGGACTTGCCGTAGAGCTGCCAGCCGAACATGGCCAGGACCTTGTCGCCGACCGCGAAGGCCGGGTTGCGGCTCGCGACCACCTCGCCCACCGTGCCGCCCTGCATCACCTCGTCCAGCTTCTGCGGCGCTGCGTAGGACCTGGCGTCGTCCATCCGGCCGCGCATGTAGGGATCGAGCGACAGGTAGTGGTTGCGCACCAGCACCTCGCCCTCGCCGATCTCGGGCACCGGGCGCTCGACCAGCCTGAAGTTGCCGGTCGAGACCTGACCCTGCGGGCGGCTCGCGAGAAGGAACTGCTTGTTCATTTCGGTCATTTCACTGTCTCCGTTGTTTCAGGTACCGGAAGGTTCCGCTGGCGCGCGCCGAAAGGTGTCCGTGGCCGTCGAACAGGTCGGCCTCGCAGAAGGCCATCGACGAGGTCCGCCGCAGCACCCTGCCCTCGGCCCGGATCTTCCCGGTGGCGGGCGCCATGAAGGTGGTCTTCATCTCGATGGTGATCAGCACGGAACGCTCGCCGCGCTCGGGCTCGGCCAGCGTGCTGCCGGCGCGCGCCATCGCCACGTCGAGCAGGGTCATGACCACGCCCCCGTGGGCCATCTCGAGGGAATTCGAGTGGTGCGGCTGCTGGTCCAGCACCAGTTCCGAGCGGCCGGGGCCGAGGTCGCGCCACAGCGCGCCCAGGTGCATCAGGAAGGGGATCTGCGCGAGCGGGCGAAGTTCTCCCGCGGGGTCGATGCGCGCCGCATGCGCGTCGCCGCCGGTGCCCGCAGCCGCCTGCCCGGCGGCGCCTTGCGGTGCGCGCTTCGTTGCGCTGTCGTCGTCTTTCGTCACGCCTCGTGGTTCCCTTGCTGGTGTCGTGTCTGCGCTCAGACCGCGGTCATCCCGCCGTCCACCGCGAGAATCTGGCCGGTGATGTGCTTGCCGGCATCCGAGCAGAACAGCACCGCCGCGCCCTTCAGGTCCTCGTCGTCGCCCAGCCGGCGCAGCGGCGTGCGCGCCTTGATGTCCTCGCCGATCTTGTCCAGCGTGGCCTGGGTCATCTTCGACGGAAAGAATCCCGGCGCCAGCGCGTTGACCGTGATGCCGTGCGGCCCCCATTCTCCGGCCAGCGCGCGGGTGAAGTTCACGACGCCGCCCTTGGTGGTGTTGTACGCGATCGTATGGCTGCCTTCGCCGGTGCTGCCGCGCAGACCCGCGATCGAGGCCAGGTTCAGCACCCGCCCGTAGCCGCGCGGGATCATCGAGCGCTTGCCTATCGCCTGCGTGAGCAGGAACATCCCCGTCAGGTTCAGGCTGAGCAGCTTGAGCCAGGCCTCGAGCGGATGGTCCTCGGCCGGCGCGCCCCAGGTCGCCCCGGCGTTGTTCACCAGGATGTCGCAGTGGCCCAGGCGTTCGAGCGCCGCATCGGCCAGTTTCGACACGCCCTCGGGCCTGCCCAGGTCGGCGGGAATGCCGTGCGCCGTCACGCCCTGCGCCGCCAGGTGCATCACCGCCTGGTCCAGTTCCTCGGGCCTGCGCGCCGCGATCACCAGCTCGGCGCCCATTTCGCCCAGCGCCTCGGCGATCTGCAGGCCCAGCCCGCGTGAGCCGCCGGTCACGATCGCCTTGCGGCCGCCCAGATCAAAAGCCTTCTTCACCGTCATCCGTATCTCCCGAACGCTTCGTGGGCCGCGCCCCGGCGCGGCGGAAATCGATCCATGCGCTGGCGCATGCTCAGAACCATTCGTCGCGCATCGCGAGCGTGGTGATGTCGAGCGAATCGAGCAGATCGAGCATCGGCTGCACGCGCGGCAGCTCCCAGCGCATGAACCAGCGGGCCGCCTGCAGCTTGCCCTGGTAGAAGTCGCGATCGGCCGCCGGCAGCGCATCGCCTCCGGCCGCCAGCGCCGCCTGCGCCGCCAGCGCCTGCTCGAGCCAGACCCAGGCGATCACCCAGTGGCCGAAGGCCTCCAGGAATACGCTGGCATTGGCGAGCGTGACGTCGAGGTCGCCCGCGCCGTACAGCCGCGACACCGTGGCCGCGATCCGCTCGCCGGTCTGCGACACCGCATGGCCGGCAGCCAGCCACTCCTCGCCCGCCTCGGCCGCCCGGCCGGTGGTCTGATGCACTCGTTGCGCGAAGGCCGAAAGCAATGCGCCGTCGTGCAGCCGCACCTTGCGCCCCAGCAGGTCCAGGCCCTGGATGCCGTGCGTGCCCTCGTGGATCGGGTTGAGGCGGTTGTCGCGATAGTGCTGCTCGACGTTGTAGTCGCGGGTGTAGCCGTAGCCGCCGTGGACCTGGATGGCCAGGCTGTTGGCCTCCAGGCACCACTGCGAGGGCCAGCTCTTGCAGATCGGCGTGAGCAGCTCGAGCAGCGCGTGCGCGCGGCCGCGCTCGGCGGCGTCGGGGTGCGTGCGCTCGTCGTCGATCAGCCGCGCGCAGAACAGGTTCAGCGCCAGCGCGCCCTCGACCCAGGCCTTCTGCGCGAGCAGCATCCGGCGCACGTCGGCATGCTCGACGATCGGCACCTGCGGCGCCGAGGGGTCCTTGCCCTGCGGCGGCCGGCCCTGCGGCCGGTTGCGCGCGTAGTCCAGCGCGTGCAGGTAGCCGGTGTAGCCGAGCATGGTGGCGCCCAGGCCCACGCCGATGCGCGCCTCGTTCATCATGTGGAACATGCAGGCCAGCCCCTTGCCGGGCTCGCCGACCAGCCAGCCGATCGCGCCGCCCTGCCCGCCGGGGCGGAACCTGCCCTCGCCGAAGTTGAGCAGCGTGTTGGTCGTGCCGCGATAGCCCATCTTGTGGTTCAGCCCGGCCAGCACGACGTCGTTGCGCTCGCCCAGCGAGCCGTCGTCGTCGAGCAGCACCTTGGGCACCAGGAAAAGCGAGATGCCCTTGACGCCGGGCACCGGCTTGCCGTCCGGGCCGGGGATCTTGGCCAGCACCAGGTGCACGATGTTCTCGGAGAGGTCCTGCTCGCCGCCCGAGATCCACATCTTGTTGCCGAACAGCCGGTAGCTGCCGTCGGCTTGCGGCTCGGCGCGGGTGCGTATGTCGGAAAGCGAGGAGCCGGCCTGCGGCTCGGACAGGCACATCGTGCCGAAGAAGCGACCCGCCATCATCGGCCGCACCCAGCGATCGACCTGCTCGGGCGTGCCATGCGCGAGCAACAGGTTGGCGTTTCCGATCGTCAGGAAGGGGTAGCCGGAGGCGGCCACGCTCGCGCCCTTGAACCAGGCGAAGCAGGCCTTCTCGACCAGGCAGGGCAGCTGCATGCCGCCCAGCTCGTAGTCCTGGCCGGCCGCCATCAGGCCGGCGTCGCAGAAGACCTTCAGCGCCGCCTTCAGCTCCGCCGGCGTGTGGACCCGCTCGCCGTCGAAGGTGGGCTCGTTCAGGTCGAGCAGGCGGTTGATCGGGTAGAAGTGCTCGGTCGCGATCTTCTGGCAGGTGTCGAGCGCCGCGTCGAAGGTCTCGCGCGAATGGTCGGCGTAGCGCTCCCGCGCGGAAAGCGCCTCGGCTCGCAACCATTCGTAGAGGAGGAAGTCCAGGTCGCGTCGCGACAGGATCCTGGAGGGAACGGGAATGCCGGCCTTGGCCATCTTGTTCTGCCCGTGAGTCGTGCTGCGAGATGGTGCTGAGCGGAACGGCATCGGGGCCGCGACGGGCCCCGATGCGGGCGAGGCCGCCAGCGGCCCCGCCGTCAAGCGCCGCGGATCAGGCGATCTCGAACAGCCCGGCCGCGCCCATGCCGCCGCCGATGCACATCGTGACCACCGCCCACTTGCCGCCGCGCCGCTTGCCCTCGATCAGCGCGTGGCCGGTCAGCCGCTGGCCGCTTACGCCGTAGGGGTGGCCGACCGCGATCGCTCCCCCGTTCACGTTGAGCCGCTCGTTCGGGATGCCCAGCTTGTCCCGGCAGTACAGCACCTGCACCGCGAAGGCCTCGTTCAGTTCCCAGATGTCGATGTCCTCGACCTTCAGGCCCGCGCGCGCCAGCAGCTTGGGCACCGCGAAGACCGGGCCGATGCCCATCTCGTCGGGCTCGCATCCGGCCACCGCGAAGCCGCGGAAATAACCGAGCGGCTTCAGGCCCTTCTTCTCGGCGAGCTTCGCGTCCATGACCACGCAGGCGCCTGCGCCGTCGGAGAACTGGCTGGCGTTGCCGGCCGAGATCACCCCGCCGGGCAGCGCCGAGCGGATCTGGGACACGGCCTCGTAGGTCGTGCCTTCGCGCCGGCCTTCGTCGTCGGCCAGCGTGACCTCCTTCGTGCCGAGCTGCCCGGTGGCCTTGTCGGCCACCGCCATCTTCACCGTGATCGGGACGATCTCGTCCTTGAACTTGCCGGCTGCGGCCGCCGCGCACGCGCGCTGCTGGCTCTGCACGCCGTACTCGTCCATTCGCTCGCGGGGAATGCTGTAGCGCTTGGCCACCATCTCGGCGGTCTGCAGCATGGGCCAGTAGACCTCGGGCTTGGACTTCATCAGGCCCTTGTCGCGGAGCATGTGCAGGTTCATCTCGTTCTGCACGCACGAGATGGACTCGACGCCGCCGGCCACGTACACGTCGGCCTCGCCGGCGATGACCCGCTGGGCGGCCATCGCGATCGTCTGCAGGCCCGACGAGCAGAAGCGGTTGATGGTCACGCCCGACACGGTGATCGGGCACCCGGCGGCCAGCGCGATCTGCCTGGCGATGTTCGAGCCGGTGGCGCCTTCGGGGCTGGCGCAGCCCATCAACACGTCTTCGACCTCGCCCGGCTCGATGCCGGCGCGCTCGATGGCCGCGCGCACCACGTGCCCGCCCATCGTCGCGCCGTGGGTCATGTTCAGCGCGCCGCGCCAGGATTTCGCCAGGCCGGTCCGCGCGGTGGATACGATCACTGCTTCACGCATCTTGGATTCCTTTGTCTTCGGTGCCGCGGCGGCGCGCGCCGCGGCGTTCGTCGAGTTTCGTTCGTTCGGTCGGGGCTCAGCCGTTGAAGCTCTTGCCGTCGGCGGCCAGCTTCGCGAGCAGCGGCGCAGGCGTCCAGAACGACGGGTCGCCGTGCGGGTTGGCCGCGAAGTCCTTCATCCGGTTGACCACGTTGTACAGGCCGCACTGGTCGGCGTAGAGCATCGGGCCGCCGCGGAACAGCGGGAAGCCGTAGCCGGTCAGGTAGATCATGTCGATGTCCGAGGCGCGCATCGCGATGCCTTCCTCGAGGATCTTCGCGCCCTCGTTGACCAGCGCGAAGATCAGCCGGTGCACGATCTCGTCGTCGGACAGCTTGCGCGGCTCGAGCCCGAGCTCCTTGCGGTGCTCCTCGATCAGCTTGTCGACCACCGGATCGGGGATCGCGTCGCGCTTGCCCGGTTCGTAGCGGTAGAAACCCGCGCCGGTCTTCTGGCCGAAGCGGCCCAATTCGCAGATCTTGTCGGCGATCTTCGGGTACTTCATGTCGGGGCGCTCGACGTAGCGGCGCTTGCGGATGTACCAGCCCACGTCGTTGCCGGCCAGGTCGCTCATCCGGAAGGGGCCCATCGCGAAGCCGAACTTCTCGATGGCGCGGTCGACCTGCTGCGGACTGGCGCCCTCTTCCACCATGTAGCCGGCCTGGCGGCTGTACTGCTCGATCATCCGGTTGCCGATGAAGCCGTCGCACACGCCCGACACCACACCCGTCTTGCGGATGGTCTTGGACAGCGCCAGGGTGGTGGCCAGCACGTCCTTGGCGGTCTTCTCGCCGCGCACGATCTCGAGCAGCTTCATCACGTTGGCCGGCGAGAAGAAGTGCGTGCCGATGACGTCCTGCGGGCGCCTGGTGAAGGCTGCGATCTGGTTCACGTCGAGCGTGGAGGTGTTGGTGGCGAGGATCGCGCCGGGTTTCATCACCTCGTCGAGCTTCCTGAACACCTGCTCCTTGACCGGCATGTCCTCGAAGACCGCCTCGACCACGATGTCGGCCTGGCCGATGTCGTCGTAGGACAGCGTGGGCGCGATCAGCGACATCCGCTTCTCCACGTCGTCCATGGTCATGCGGCCCTTCCTGGCCGAGTTCTCGTAATTCTTGCGGATCGTGGCCAGGCCGCGATCGAGCGCCTCCTGCTTCATCTCGAGCAGCTTGACCGGGATGCCCGCATTCACGAAGTTCATCGCGATGCCGCCGCCCATCGTGCCGGCACCGATGACCGCGGCCGACTTGATCGCCCGCAGCGGCGTGTCGGCCGGCACGTCCGGCACCTTGCTGGCCGCGCGCTCGCCGAAGAAGGCATGGCGCAGCGCCTTCGATTCGGGGGTCTGGACCAGATGCAGGAAGAGCTCGCGCTCGCGCGCCATGCCCTGCTCGAACGGCAGCCTGACGGCGGCCTGGATCGCCTCGACGCAGGCGGCCGGCGCCGGAAAGTTCTTCGCCACCGACTTGGCCGTGTTCAGCGAGAACTGCAGGAAGGCCTCGGCGTCCTCGTGCTCGATCTTCAGGTCGCGCACCTTGGGCAGGCCGCGGTTCTCGGCCACCGCCTTGCGGGCGAAGGCGAGCGCCGCCTCGGTGACGTCGCCTTCGACGATCTCGTCGAAGAGCTTCGTGCCCTTGAACTTCTCGGACTTGACCGGCGCACCCGATACGATCATGTTGGTCGCCATCTCGAGCGGCACCACGCGCGGCAGGCGCTGCGTGCCGCCGGCGCCCGGCAGGATGCCGAGCTTCACTTCGGGCAGCGCGATCTGCGCGCCGGTGGCCGCGACGCGGAAGTGGCAGCCCAGCGCAAGCTCGAGCCCGCCGCCCATGGCCACGCTGTGGATGGCGGCCACGACGGGCTTGGCCGAGCCCTCGATCGCCCTGATCACCGTGTGCAGCGAGGGCTCGGCCAGCGCGGCCGGCGTGTTGAACTCGCGGATGTCGGCGCCGCCCGAGAAGGCCTTGCCGGCCCCGGTGATCACGATCGCCTTGACCGCGGAATCGGCCTGAGCGCGGCGCAGGCCCTCGACGATGCCGGTGCGCAGACCGTGGCCGAGACCGTTGACCGGCGGGTTGTTCATGGTGATCACGGCGACGTCGCCGTGGGTGGCGTACTGGGTTTGGCTCATGCGTAAATCCCGAGTCAGGTTGAAGACGGTGTGCTGGGTCGGGACGGGCTCATGCTGTCAAAAAACGAACGCCCGTTCGATTTGTGGTCAAAAAAAAGCGGGTGCCGACAACCGTCTAGTGTAACGCGCGATTCTCCTCTTCCGCCGGCCACCACGCCGGCTTTCGGGACGCCCGCGCGCCGGGGTTCGGGGGCGGCCGGGGGCCGACGGCAAGCCTGCGCCCGGCACACCTAGACCTCCAGCCACTCCTGCCGGATCCGGGTGTTGCCCTTCAGCTCCTCGGGCGTGCCCTCGAACACGATGTGACCGTGGCCCATCACGTAGACCCGCTGCGAGATGTCGAGTGCGATCGCGAGCTTCTGCTCGACCAGCAGCACCGAGATGCCGCGGTTCTTGAGCTCCTTGAGATACTCGCCGACCAGCTCGACGATCTTGGGCGCCAGCCCCTCGGTCGGCTCGTCGATCATGATCAGGTCCGGGTCGCCCATCAGCGTGCGGCACAGCGTGAGCATCTGCTGCTCGCCGCCCGACAGCACGCCGGCCTGGGTGTGCTGGCGCTCCTTGAGCCGCGGGAACATCCGGTACATGTCGTCGAAGCTCCAGCGGCCCGGCGAGCGGCCCTTGAGCCCGAGCACCAGGTTCTGCTCGACGGTCAGCGTGGGGAAGATGTCGCGCGCCTCCGGCACGTAGCCCAGGCCCTTGTGGGCGATCTGGTAGGGCTTGAGCCCGAGGATCGGCTCGCCCTTGAACTTCACCGTGCCGGTTCCCTCGACCAGTCCCATGACCGTCTTCACGGTGGTCGAACGCCCGACCCCGTTACGTCCCAGGAGACTGACGATCTCGCCCTTGCGCACGGCCATGTCGACGCCGTGCAGCACGTGGCTCTTGCCGTAGTAGGCGTGGAGGTTCTGGACTTCGAGAATCGCGTCAGACATGTTCGGCCCGCGTCAGGCTTCGGCGAGCGTGGTGCCCAGGTAAGCTTCCTGGACCGCACGGTTGGATTTGATGCCGGCGGGCGCGTCGGTGGCGATCACCTCGCCGTAGACGACCACCGAGATCCGGTCGGCCAGGCCGAAGACCACGCTCATGTCGTGCTCGACCATGACCAGCGTCTTGCCCTCGGTGACCCGGGAGATCAGCTCGACCGCGTGGTCCGACTCCGACCGGCTCATGCCCGCGGTGGGCTCGTCCAGAAGGATCACGTCGGCGCCGCCGGCGATCGTGATGCCGATCTCGAGCGCGCGCTGCTCGGCGTAGGTGAGCAGGCCGGCCTGGGTGTCCCGCCGGTTCTGCAACCCGATGCGCTGGAGGATGTCCTCGGCGCGCTCGACCGCGTCGGCCAGCTTCGCGAGCCGGTGCCAGAACGAGTAGCGATAGCCCAGCGCGTAGAGCGTGGCGCAGCGGATGTTCTCGAACACCGACATCCGGTGAAAGATGTTGGTGATCTGGAAGCTGCGCGAAAGCCCGCGCCGGTTGATCTCGAAAGGCTTGAGCCCGGTGATGTCCTGGCCGTTGAGCTCGATCTTGCCGGAGCTCACCGGAAAGCGCCCCGAGATCAGGTTGAACAACGTGGACTTCCCGGCGCCGTTCGGCCCGATCACCGCGTGGCGCTCGCCCTTGCGGATGTCGAGGTCAACGCCCCGGATGATCTCGGTCTTTCCGAAGCTCTTGCGCACGTCGGCGAGCTTGAGCGCGGACTGGTTCGAAGTGGCGTTCATCTTCCCTGTACCCCGGTCGCGCTCAGGCCCGAACGCCGCGCTGGATCTGGTCTTCGATCCTTGCCTGCACGTTGCCCCATTCGCGCGCGAAGGTCTTGCGCGTCGCGTTGAAGAACAGCGCGCCGGCGATCACGATCGCCGCCGCGATCGCCCAGACGCCCAGACTGGCCGCATCCACCTGGAAACCGAACAGCTTCATCTGGGTGCCCGAAGCGAAGTTCAGCGTCAGGTGATAGCTCATCTCGATCACCATGATCACGCCGACGAGCAGCACCGCGCTGGCCGCGAGCAACCAGCCGTAGGGCTTCCAGAGGCGGTTGAACAGCTGGTACTTGGCCACCCTGAGGTTCATCAGGATCAGCGAAGCGACCCCGCCCGGCGCGTACATGACCATCAGCACGAAGAAGACGCCCAGGTAGAACTGCCAGGCCTTCGTGTAGTCGGACAGCGCGATCGCGAAGAAGACGAAGATCACCGCGCCGAGCACCGGGCCGAAAAAGAACATCGCGCCGCCGATGAAGGTGGCCAGCAACACGCCACCCGAACGCAGCGCCGACACGTTCTCGGCGGTGACGATCTCGAAGCTGATCGCCGCCAGCCCGCCCGAGATGCCCGCGAAGAAGGCCGACACGACCAGCACCAGGAAGCGCACCCGCTGCGTGTTGTAGCCGATGAACTCGGCGCGCTCGGGGTTGTCGCGCACCGCGTTCGAGATCCGCCCCAGGGGCGTCTGCGAGAAGGCGAACATCGCGATCATGCAGACGAAGCACCAGACCGCGATCAGGTAGTAGACCTCGATGGCCGGCCCGAAGCTCACGCCCAGGAAGGGGTCGCCGATCACCCGGTTGCTCGAGATGCCGCCCTCGCCGCCGAAGAAGCCGGGGAACATCAGCGAGGCCGAGAACACCATCTCGCCGATGCCCAGCGTGATCATCGCGAAGGGCGTGCCCGCCTTCTTGGTGGTCACGTAGCCGAAGATCACCCCGAAGATCGCGCCGAACAGCCCGCCGACCAGCGGGATCAGCGACACCGGGATCCAGATCCGCCCGTCGCCCACCCAGTTCAGCGCGTGGATCGCGAAGAAGGCACCGAGCCCCGAGTACACGGCGTGGCCGAAGGACAGCATGCCGCCCTGGCCGAAGATCATGTTGTAGGACAGGGCGAAGATGATCATGATCCCCATCTGCGACAGCAGGGTGATCGCGAAGCCCTTGGTGAAGATCAGCGGCATGACTGCGAACAGGATCGCAGTGAGCCCCCAGACCAGCCAGCGCCCGACGTTGTACGGCGCGAAACGGATCGTCTTGGACATCGAATCAGCCTTCCCGGGTGCCCATCAGGCCACGCGGCCGGAAGATCAGGATCAGAACGAGAAGCAGATAGGGCATCACCGGCGCCACCTGCGACAACTTGAGCGACCAGACGGCGTAGCCGAAGGTGTCCTGGGTGATCGGGATGCCCAGGCTCTGGAAGAAGCCGGCCGGCGACCAGTCGATGCCGATCGCGAAGGTTTGCATCAGACCGATCAGCAGCGAGGCCACGAAGGCGCCGGCCAGCGAGCCCATGCCGCCGACCACGGTCACCACGAAGATGATCGCGCCCACCAGCGCCGCCATCGAGGGTTCGGTCACGTAGGCATTGCCGCCGATGACGCCGGCCAGCCCGGCCAGCGCGGTGCCGCCGCCGAAGGTCAGCATGAAGACCCGGGGCACGTTGTGGCCCAGCGCTTCCACCGTTTCGGGATGCGTGAGCGAGGCCTGGATGACCAGGCCGATCCGCGTGCGGGTGAGCATCAGCCAGATCGCGATCAGCATGAAGATCGCCACCAGCATCATGAAGCCGCGGTAGGCCGGAAAATTCGTCGAGAACACGGTGAACAGCGTGCCCGACAGCTCCTCGGGCACCTGGTAGGGCACTGCCGCCCTGCCCCAGATGATCTGCACCAGTTCCACGATGATGTAGGACAGCCCGAAGGTGAACAGCAGCTCCGGAACATGCCCCCACTTGTGCACCCTGCGCAGCCCATACCGCTCGACGACCGCGCCCAGCGCACCGACCAGCAGCGGCGCGATGAACAGGGCCGGCCAGAAGCCGATCCAGGTGCTGACCTGGTACGCGAAGTACGCGCCGATCATGTAGAAGGACGCGTGCGCGAAGTTCAGCACGCCCATCATGCTGAAGATCAGCGTGAGGCCCGATGCGAGCATGAACAGCAGCAGCCCGTAGCTGACGCCGTTCAGCAGCGAGATGACGAAGAATTCCACGATGCGAGGCGACCGGAGAAGAGGCGACCGGATGGCGGCAGCGGCAACCGGCCTGCGCCGCGAGGGCGCCGGCCACGTGCTGCGGATCGAGCCTGGACCGGCGAGGCCGGAGCTTCAGGCCGCGGCCGGCAGACCGGCCGGCCGCGGCGCTCCGGGAACGATCAGCGCGCCGGACGCTTCATGTTGCAGGAGGTCGGCTGCGAGGCGACGTAGGCCTCGATCTTGGCCTCGGTGCGCCAGCCGTAGCCGGTGTTCTCCTGGTCGTACTTGACGGTCTTGCCGTCGACCTTCTGCCACGAGGAGATGTACACCGCCTGCTGCAGTTGGTGATCGGTGGCGCGCATCTCGACCTCGCCGGCCAGCGACTGGACCTTCAGCCCTTCCATCGCGAAGGCCACCGCCTTCGGATCGGTGGACTTGGCTTTCTTCATCGCCTCTGACAACAGCTTGAACGAGGTGTAGGTGGCCATCGTGTAGTAGTCGTCGTTGAACTTCTTCTTGAAGCCCTCGACCACCTTCGCGCCCTCGGGCGACGGATCGCTGGAGTTCCAGTAGCCGACGTAGCGGACCCGGTCCTCGCCGGCCGCGCCCATCGCGGTCGGCACGCCGGTGGTGCCCGCATAGTAGGTGTAGAAGTTCGCGGTCAGGCCGGCGTCCTTGGCCGCCTTGACCAGCAGCGCGAGGTCGGCGCCCCAGTTGCCGGTGATGATCGTGTCGGCGCCCGCCGCCTTGATCTTGGCCACGTAGGGCGCGAAGTCGCGAACCTGGGCCAGCGGATGGCGATCCTTGCCCACGATCTCGACGTCGGGACGCTTGCGCTTCAGGTATTCCTCGGCGGCGCGCTCGACCGAATGGCCGAAGGCGTAGTCCTGGTTGATCAGGTAGACCTTCTTGATCTCAGGCCGCTTCTCCATGTAGGCGGTGAGCGCCTCCATCTTCATGTCGGAGTTGATGTCGATCCGGAAGTGCCAGAAGTCGCACTTCTCGTTGGTCAGGACGGGATCGACCGCGGCGTAGTTCAGGTAGACGATTTCCTTGCCGGGATTGCGCGCATTGTGCTTGGAGACCGCGTCGGCCAGGGCGATCGCGACGCCCGAGCCGTTGCCCTGCACGATGTAGCGGATGCCCTGGTCGATGATCGACTTCAGCACCGTCAGGCTCTCCTGCGGGCTGAGCTTGTTGTCGAAGGGAACGACCTCGAACTTGACGTCGCCGGCCCACTTGCCCTGGTTGGCGAGATCGGCCGCGTACTGCCAGCTGCGCACCATGTTCTGGCCGAGCGGCGCCATCATGCCCGACAGCGGGTCGATCCAGGCCACCTTGACCGTGCCCGACTGCGCGTAGGCCATCGGGGAGGCCGCCGCGGCGGCGAAGGCCACGGAAAAGGCCGCGAACGCGAGTTTCTTGCTCATCCTTGTCTCCTTTGTCTCGGTCTGTCTCGACCCGCGGCGATTGATCGCCGCTTGCCGCGGATCATAAACGAGATTTCGGGCGCGGCAAGCCCGGCCGCTCAGGCCGTCGGCAATTTGTAGTCGGCGAACTGCTCGCGAAGCTTGGTCTTGAGGATCTTGCCGGTGGCGCCGAGCGGGATCGCCTCGACGAACTGCACGTCGTCCGGGGTCCACCACTTGGCGATCTTGCCCTCGTAGAAGGCCAGCAATTCCTCCTTGCTGACCTCGGCGCCGGGCTTCTTCGCGACGATCAGCAGCGGCCGCTCATCCCACTTGGGATGCGCGACGCCGATGACTGCCGCGTTGGCCACGGCCGGGTGCGCGATCGCGAGGTTCTCCAGATCGATCGTGCTGATCCACTCGCCGCCGGACTTGATCACGTCCTTGCTGCGGTCGGTGATCTGCATGTAGCCGTCGGCGTCGATGGTGGCCACGTCGCCGGTGGGGAACCAACCCCTGCCGTCCGGGTCGTACTCGAGCGGATCGCCGCCTTCGCCCCGGAAGTACTCCTTGATGACCCAGGGCCCGCGCACCAGCAGGTTGCCGAAGGTCTTGCCGTCCCAGGGCAGGCTCTTGCCGTCATCGCCGACGATCTTCATGTCGATGCCGAAGATCACGTGGCCCTGCTTCTCGAGGATCTTGCGCTGCGCTGCCTCGGGCAGCTTCTCGTGCTTGAGCTGCAGCCGGCTCAGCGTGCCCAGCGGCGAAAGCTCGGTCATGCCCCAGGCGTGGATCACCTCGACGCCGTACTGGTCGTTGAACGCGCGGATCATCGCGGGCGGGCAGGCCGAGCCGCCGATCACCGTGCGCCTGAGCGACGAGAACTTCGCGCCGATCGAGCCCACGTGCTGCAGCAGGCCGAGCCACACGGTGGGCACGCCGGCCGAGTAGGTGACGCCTTCGGCCTCCATCAGCTCGTAGACCGACTTGCCGTCGAGCGCCGGGCCCGGGAACACCATCTTGGCGCCCACCAGCGGGCAGATGTAGGGCAGCCCCCAGGCGTTGACGTGGAACATCGGCACGACCGGCAGGATGCTGTCGCGCGACGAGGCGCCCATCGCGTCGGGCAGCGCCGCGCCGTACGCGTGCAGCACGGTCGAGCGGTTCGAATACATCGCGCCCTTGGGATTGCCGGTGGTCCCCGAGGTGTAGCAGAGGCCGCAGGCGGTGCGCTCGTCGAGCTGGGGCCAGCGGTAGTCCGCCGAGCCTCCGGCGAGGAAGGCCTCGTAGTTGACCAGGTTCGGGATCTTGTCCGACTTCGGCTGCTTGTCCGGGTCGCACATCGCGACCCAGGTCTTGACCGTGGGGCACTTGGCCGCGATCGCCTCGATGATCGGCAGGAAGGTCAGGTCGAAGGCCAGGTGGGTGTCGCCGGCATGGTTGATGATCCAGGCGATCTGCTCGGGGTGCAGGCGCGGGTTGATCGTGTGCACGACGCCGCCCAGGCCGCCCACCGCGTAGTACATCTCCATGTGGCGGTAGCCGTTCCAGGCCAGCGTGGCGATGCGATCGCCCACCGCGGTGCCGGTGCGCACGAAGGCGTCGGCGAGCTTCTTCGAGCGCTCGTGGCAGTCCGAGTAGGTGTAGCGATGGATGTCGCCCTCGACGCGCCGGGAGACGATCTCGACGTCTCCGTAGTGGCGGGCCGCGTGCTGCAGCAGCGACGAAACCAGCAGCGGCATGTCCATCATCAGGCCTTGCATTTGCGATGTCTCCTGGGAGTGTTGAAGCGTGATGAGCGTCGATTCTAGCGATTCCCCGAGGGATTCCGGGGCACCGACCTTGCGCCGGCCCTAGAATTGGGCAATGGACGATCGAAACCCGACCACGGTGTCAGCGCTCGGCGAAGCCCCTGCGGAGACGAAAGCCGCAGGCAACCGGACGGCGAGCGACCGTGCGGACGCCGCCTCCGGCGCGCTGCGCGTGCCGGGCCTCGCCTTCGACAACCGCTTCGCCCGCTTGCCCGACGGCTTCTTCGTGCGGGTGCGGCCGGCTCCGCTGCCCGAGCCCTGGCTGGTCGCCGTGTCGGACGAGGCGGCCGCGTCGATCGGGCTCCCGGCGGCGGCTTTCCAGGACCCGGCAATGGTCGACGCACTGGCCGGAAACCGCCCGCTGGCAGGCGCCGAGCCGCTGGCGGCAGTCTATGCGGGACATCAGTTCGGCGTGTGGGCCGGCAGGCTGGGCGACGGCCGGGCGATCCTGCTCGGCGAGGCGCTCGGCCCCGGCGGCGCCCGCTGGGAGCTGCAGCTGAAGGGCGCCGGCCGCACCCCCTTCTCGCGCGGCGCGGACGGCCGCGCGGTGCTGCGCTCGTCGATCCGTGAATTCCTGTGCTCCGAGGCGATGCACGGCCTGGGCATCCCGACCACCCGGGCGCTGGCCATCGTGGCCTCGGACGAACCGGTCTTTCGCGAGACGGTGGAAACGGCGGCGGTCCTCACGCGGATGTCGCCGTCCTTCCTGCGCTTCGGCTCCTTCGAGTACTTCCGCCATTTCGGCCAGCCCGAAAGGCTCCGACTGCTGGGCGAAACATTGCTGGAGCAGCACTACCCGGCGCTTCGCGATGCCGCCAATCCGTGGCTTGCGCTGCTGCGCGAGGTCGCCGAGCGCACCGCCCGGCTGGTGGCCGCCTGGCAGGCCGTCGGCTTCTGCCACGGGGTCATGAACACCGACAACATGTCGATGCTCGGGCTGACCATCGACTACGGCCCTTTCGGCTTCCTCGACCGCTTCGACCCCAACCACGTCTGCAACCACTCCGACGACCTGGGCCGCTACAGCTACGCGATGCAGCCGAAGATCGCCGAGTGGAACTGCTGGTGCCTGGGCGACGCGCTGATGCCGCTGATCGGCGAGGCCGGCGGCAGCGTCGACGACGCCAAGGGGGCGCTGGCGGCCTTCGGTCCGGCCTTCGAGGCGGAGTACGCCCGGCTGATGCGCGCCAAGCTGGGACTGGCGACCGAACGGCCCGGCGACGACGCCCTGGTGCGGGCCACGCTGGACCTGCTGCACGCGCAGCGGATCGACTTCACCCAGTTCTTCCGCCGGCTGGGCAGCGTGGGCATCGAAGCACAGGATCTGCGCGAGCTGCCGCAGGCCCGCGGCGCCGGCGCGCCCGCGCCGCGCCCGGGCAGCCGCTGCCGCGATCTGTTCGTCGAGCCCGCCTTGTTCGATGCCTGGGCGGCCCGCTGGCGCGCCCGCTTGCGCGACGAAGGCAGCGACGATCCCGAGCGTTCGCGGCGGATGGACCGGGCGAACCCCAAGTACGTGCTGCGCAACCACCTGGCGGAACTCGCGATCCGGCAGGCGCGGGAGCGCGATCCGGCGATGGTGAGGCGGCTGCTGCAAGTGCTGCGGCGGCCCTTCGACGAACAACCCGAACACGAGGAACTGGCCGCCCTGCCCCCGGACTGGGCGGCGCGCCTCGAAGTGAGCTGCTCATCGTGACGACGAAACCGGACACACCAGAGGCGGCGCGCCCGCGCACCGCCGAGGCGGCCGAACACGCCGAGAATGCGCACAGGCGCGTCGAGCTCAGCGACGCCGACTGGCGTCGCAGGCTGTCGGAAGAGGAATACCAGGTCGCGCGCCGGCACGGCACCGAGCGCGCCTTCACCGGCCGCTACTGGAACCACAAGGCGAAGGGCCGCTACCTGTGCGTGTGCTGCGGCACGCCGCTGTTCGCGTCGGCCACGAAATACGACTCGGGGTCGGGCTGGCCCAGCTACTGGCAGCCCATCGACCCGGCGAACGTCGCGCTGCGCACCGACTCGAGCTGGGGCATGGTGCGCACCGAGGCCCTGTGCGCCGTCTGCGACGCGCACCTGGGCCACGTGTTCGAGGACGGCCCGCCGCCGACGGGCCTTCGCTACTGCATCAACTCGCTGTCGCTGCGCTTCGAGCCCGAGTGATCAGGCCTTCTTGACCTTCTCGAGCATCTTGAAGGTGCTGCGCGACGAGCCCTTGAAGAGCCGCTTCAGGTACTTGGGCAGGCAGCGGCGCTCGAGCGTGTTGCGACGGGTACGCGTGCGGTCGGCCATTCGAATCTCCTGGGTTCGGGAACAAAACCGGTAATTTTATACTAGCGGCCATGAAGCTCCTCTTCGACCTGTTCCCGATCATCCTCTTCTTCGTCGCCTACAAGCTGGTCGACATCTATGCGGCCACCGCGGTCGCCATCGCCGCCAGCTTCGCCCAGATCGGCTGGCTCAAGCTGCGCGCCAAGCCGATCGAGCCGATGCAGTGGACCAGCCTGGCGATCATCGCGGTGTTCGGCGGCCTCACGCTGCTCTGGCACGACGAGACCTTCATCAAGTGGAAGCCCACCGTGCTCTATGGCCTGTTCGCGCTGGTGCTGGCCGGGGGCAGGCTGTTCTTCGGCCGCGACCTGATCCGCGCGGTCATGGGCAAGCAGCTCAGCCTGCCGGACCCGGTCTGGGCCCGGCTCAACCTCGCCTGGATGCTGTTCTTCGCGGTCATGGCGGTGCTGAACATCGCGGTCGCCTACAGCTTCTCGACCGACGCCTGGGTCAACTTCAAGCTCTTCGGCACGCTGGGCCTCACGCTGGTCTTCGTGATCGCGCAGGGCTTCTACCTGAGCCGCTTCCTCGAGGAGGAAAAGCCGTGAAACCCGAGGTCGCCGAACTCCGCCGACGGCTCGCCGACGCCTTCCCGGAAGCCGCCGAGATCGCGATCGACGACGACAGCGCCGCGCACGCCGGCCATGCCGGCGCGGCGGGCGGCGCCGGCCATTTCAAGGTCCGGATCCTGTCGCCGCGCTTCGCCGGAATGCCCACGCTGGCGCGACATCGCCTCGTGTATGATGCCGTGGCCGACTGGATGCCGCATCGCATCCATGCGCTGTCCATCGACGCGCGGCCGGCCCCCACCGATAGCAGCAAAGGATGACAATGCCCTCCACCCCCCTGTCGCTTCGCCTGGCGAAGCTTGCGGCCATGGCGCTCCTGCCGGTCGCGTCGGCCGCGCTGGCGCAGAACGCCGCGGTCGTCAACAACAAGCCGATCCCGACGAAGAAGGTCGACGAGTTCGTGGCCGCGCTGGTCGCCCAGGGCCGCCCCGACACGCCCGAGCTGCGCGCCGCGGTGCGCGAGGAGCTGATCGCCCGCGAACTGTTCGCCCAGGAAGCCGAGAAGAAGGGCCTGCTGCGCAACCCCGAGGTGCAGAGCCAGCTCGACGCGGTCCGCCAGGACATCCTGATCCGCGCCCTGATCCGCGATCACCTGAAGGCCAAGCCGATCACCGACGCCGAAATCACCGCGGAATACGAGAAGGTCAAGAAGGAATCGGCCGAGAAGGAATACCGCGCGCGCCACGTGCTGGTGGAAACCGAGGACGAGGCCAAGCAGATCATCGCCGACCTCAAGAAAGGCACCGCCTTCGAGGAGCTGGCCAAGAAGTCCAAGGACACCGGCTCGGCCGCGCAGGGCGGCGACCTGGACTGGAACACGCGTGACACCTTCGTCAAGGAATTCTCCGACGCGATGGTCGCCCTGGAGAAAGGCAAGTTCACCGAAGCGCCGGTCAAGTCTCAGTTCGGCTGGCACGTGATCCGCCTGGACGACGTCCGCGACGCCGCGGCGCCCCCGATCGAGCAGGTCAAGCCGCAGATCCGCCAGCAGCTCGAGCGCGAGCGGGTGCAAAACCTGCAGAAGGATCTTCGCGCGAAGGCCAAGGTCCAGTAAACCGAACGGCGGGTTTCGGCCCGCTCTCGGGGCAGTTCGGGAAAGCCGGCGCGAGCCGGCTTTCTTCGTTTCAGGGACGCTCCGCGCCCCTCACGACCCCTCACCGCTCACGCCAGGTTCGCTTCGGCTCCCGAGCAGGTCCGCGACCGCCGCCTGGATTTCCGCCAGCGCCACCTTCCGCCCCGCGTCGCCCAGATTGCGATGCGGCGTTTCGGCCTCGATCCGGAAGGTCGCCGATGACGTGGCGGTGAAGATCGCGACGGTCGGCGCGCCGCTGGCGGCCGCCAGGTGCGTGATGCCGCTGTCGACCCCCGCCACCACCGTCGCCTGGGCCAGGATGCCGACCCAATCGGTCAGCGACGGCATTCGCTGCGGAACCCGGGCCGCGCTGCCGATCGCGTCGGCCAGGCGCTGGGCCCGCGCCCGCTCCTGCGCATCGCCCCAGGGCAGCAGGCAGCGCAGGCCTCGGCTCGACAGCCAGTTGCCGAGCTCGATCCAGGTGGCCTCGGCCAGCGTCTTCTCCGGCTTGGAACTGCCGTGGACCAGGACCGCGAAGGGCCGCGCAGGCGCGAGATCGCCCGGCGGGACCGAACCCGGGCGCAGGCCGAAGCGCGGCGGCGAGGACGGCATCGGGTAGCCGAGCGCCTGCGCCGCGAGGATGCGGTTCGCCGAGATCGCGTCGCGCCCCTCGTACAGGGCCCGGCCCACGCATCGCCGGTAGAAGCGGTGGTACATCGGCTCGCTCGAAGGCCCCGGCGCCGGCCCGATCACCGGCCCGCGCGCGAGCGCGGCCACGATGGCGCTCTTGCGCCGGCCCTGCAGGTCCACGATGCAGTCGTAGCGGCGCGCCCTCAGCAATCCGAAGTCCCGGCACACGCCCCGCAGCGCGGCGCCGTAGCGTCCCTCCTTCCGGTAGCGGCGCAGTTCCAGCGGGATCACGGTGGCGATGCCCGGATGCAGCGCCAGCAGGCTGTCGACGGGGCGCTCCACGACCCAGTCGACCGTCGTGCCAGGCAGCGCCCGGCGGATGTCGTCGATCACCGGCAGCGCCTTGATGACGTCGCCCAGCGAGGTGAGCTTGACCAGCAGGACACGCGGCGCGTCCATCGCCCGATGCCCCGTTCAGCCGCCGATGCGGCCGGATCGCCTGCGCTCGGCGAAGAATTCGCGCAGCAGCCCGCCGCATTCGTCGGCCAGCACGCCGCCGATCGAGGCGGTCTGGTGGTTGAGCCGGGCCTCGCCGAACAGGTTCACCACGCTGCCGGCCGCCCCCGTCTTGGGATCGGGCGCGCCCCAGATCACGCGCCGCAGGCGCGCATGCATCAGCGCGCCGGCGCACATCGCGCAGGGCTCCAGCGTGACGTAGAGCGCGCAGTCGGGCAGCCGGTAGTTCGCCATCAGCGTGCTGCCTGCGCGCAGCGCGCAGATCTCGGCATGCGCGGTGGGATCGTGCGAGGCGATCGGCTGGTTGTAGCCGGTGGCCAGCACCCGCCCGTCCCGGACCAGCACCGCGCCGACCGGCACTTCACCAACGGTCCAGGCATTGCGCGCCTGGTCGATCGCGAGCCGCATCATCGCCAGATCGAAGGGTGTCGGGATTTCGTTCAAGGGCGGGTCGCGCTTCGGTGGGGCCGCAATTCTATCGCCCTTCCCTGGACGCCGTTCTCCTCCAAGGCGTTGCGAGCGGCATCGATCGGCACAAGGCGTGCGATAGATGACGTCAATTAAATAGTTTGATATAATTCATTTGCGATGTGCGATAGCAATAAATAATATTCGTCTCGTCCCACCCACTCCCCGATACAAAGGAGCGACACATGTCCCTGATCAACACCGAAATCAAGCCCTTCAACGCCACCGCCTACCACAACGGCAAGTTCGTTCCGGTCTCCAGCGAGGACCTGAAAGGCAAGTGGTCGGTCGTCGTCTTCTACCCGGCCGACTTCACCTTCGTCTGCCCGACCGAGCTGGGCGACCTGGCCGACCACTACGACACCTTCAAGTCGCTGGGCGTGGAAATCTACGCCGTGTCGACCGACACGCACTTCACCCACAAGGCCTGGCACGACACCTCGGACACGATCGCCAAGATCCGCTATCCGATGATCGGCGACCCGACCGGCACCATCACCCGCAACTTCGACGTGATGATCGAGGAAGAGGGCCTGGCGCTGCGCGGCACCTTCGTGATCGACCCGGAAGGCCAGATCAAGCTGTGCGAGATCCACGACAACGGCATCGGTCGCGACGCGAAGGAGCTGTTGCGCAAGGTCCAGGCGGCCCAGTACGTCGCGAACCACCCGGGCGAGGTCTGCCCCGCCAAGTGGACGCCGGGCGAAGCCACGCTGGCCCCCTCGCTGGATTTGGTCGGCAAGATCTGAGCGCCTGACCCGGCCGCCGGGGGCCTTCGCCTCCGGCTTCGCCCCGGCAGCCCGCAAAGCAAGATCGCGGGCCGCCCCGATCGCCCCGCCGGCTCCTGCCGGCGCGGGTCGATCGCAGCGCCAAGCCCTTGACCGACGGCTTCGCACTGCGATCTTCCACTCTCAAGGAGGAACTGAACATGCTCGCTGCCAACATCCGCACCCAGCTCGAGGCCTATCTGCAGAAGCTCGAGCAGCCGATCGAACTCGCCGCCTCGCTCGACGACGGCGCCAAGTCCGCCGAGTTGCGCGAGCTGCTGCGCGAGATCGCGTCGCTGTCGCCTAAGATCACGCTGCGCGAGGACGGCGCCGACGCCCGCAAGCCCTCGTTCACCGTCGGCGCGGCCGGCCAGGCCGCCCGCGTGGCCTTCGCCGGCATCCCGATGGGCCACGAATTCACCTCGCTGGTGCTCGCGCTGCTGCAGGCCGGCGGCTACCCGCCCAAGGTCGACGCTGCGACGATCGAGCAGATCCGCAACCTGAAGGGCGAGCTCCGCTTCGAGACCTTCATCTCTTTGTCTTGCCACAACTGCCCCGACGTGGTCCAGGCCCTGAACCTGATGGCGGTGCTGAACCCCGGCGTGACCAGCACGATGATCGACGGCGCGCTGTTCCAGGGCGAGGTCGAGTCGCGCAAGATCATGGCGGTGCCCACGGTCTTCGTGAACGGCGAGGCCTTCGGCCAGGGTCGGATGACGCTCGAGGAGATCCTCGCCAAGGTCGACACCGGCGCCGCGGCCCGCGAGGCGGAGAAGATCGGCGCAAAGGAAGCCTTCGACGTGCTGGTGGTCGGGGGCGGCCCCGCCGGCGCGGCCGCGGCCATCTACGCGGCCCGCAAGGGCATCCGCACCGGCGTGGTGGCCGAGCGCTTCGGCGGCCAGGTGCTCGACACGATGGGCATCGAGAACCTGATCTCGATCCCGCAGACCGACGGACCGAAGCTGGCCCGCGCGCTCGAGGCCCACGTGGCCGAGTACGAGGTCGACGTGATGAACCTGCAGCGGGCCGAGGCGCTCGAGCCTGCCGGTGACGACGGTCTGGCCCGCGTGAAGCTCGCCGGCGGCGCCACGCTGAAGGCCAGGACCGTGATCCTGGCGACCGGCGCGCGCTGGCGCGAGATGAACGTGCCAGGCGAGCGCGAGTACCGCGGCGCCGGCGTGGCCTACTGCCCGCACTGCGACGGTCCGCTCTTCAAGGGCAAGCGGGTGGCGGTGATCGGCGGCGGCAACTCGGGCGTCGAGGCGGCGATCGACCTGGCCGGCGTGGTGGCCCACGTGACGCTGCTGGAGTTCGACGGCAAGCTGCGTGCCGACGCGGTGCTGCAAGCCAAGCTGAAGAGCCTGCCCAACGTGAGCGTGATCGTGAACGCCCAGACCACCGAGGTCACCGGCGACGGCGGCAAGATGAGCGGCCTGGTGTTCAAGGACCGCGTGAGCGGCGAGGAGAAGCAGCTCGAGCTCGAAGGCGTGTTCGTGCAGATCGGCCTGCTGCCCAACACCGACTGGCTGAAGGGCACGGTGGCCCTGAGCCCGCGCGGCGAGATCGAGGTCGACGCCCGCGGCCAGACCTCGGTGCCCGGCGTGTTCGCGGCCGGCGACGCGACGACGACGCCCTACAAGCAGATCGTCATCGCGATGGGCGAAGGCGCGAAGGCCAGCCTGTCGGCCTTCGACCACCTGATCCGCAGTTCGGCGCCGGCGGCCCAGCCGGAGAAGCTCGCCGCCTGACGACGGAGCGCGCGCCGGGGTTCAGTCCCGGCGAGGAAACGGGCGATCTCGGGGTCGCCCGTTTCTTCGTTCGGACCGCCCTGTTCGGCTCGACCCCGGGGGCGCACAATCGGCAAGCCGCACCCAGTTTGCGGGTGCGCAGGGAGGCCCGGATGCGCATCCATCCACTTGGCCGCGCCGCTGCCGCCGCGCTCGCCGCGTGCTTCGCCCCGCTCGCCATGGCCGCACTCGACCCGGTCACCGACAGGCAGGTGGGGGGGATCTTCTCGAACACCTGCAGCGATCCCGGCCAGCTGAGGATCCGGCTCTACGGCGACACGCTCGACATCGAGCGCGCCGGTGTCGCGGTGAAGGCATCGACGCTGAGATCGAACCGCAAGGCACCAACGGGCGCGCCAGCCCATCCCGGCTTCGCGGCAACCGTACGTGGTCAGGCTCCGGGTGGGCCGGTCGAACTCACGCTCACGCATGACGCCACGGGGCTCTTCGCACGCATCGACGGCAGTGCGGCAGCCCTGGCGCCACTCGGCGCCCCCGCTGTCGGCCAGGTGCTGCGCCACTGCGACCCCAATCGCAACCGGCTGCCGGGCACGCCGATCCCGCTCGAGGCGCAGACGGTGGGCGCGCTGCTGAAGCGGCCGGGATTTCCAGCGGCCTACCGCGCGGCGCTCGGCCCGCTGGGTCGCGAGGGCTGGATCGCCAGCCTCGCGGGCCCCTCGCCGCCGTTGCGCCTGGTCGAGGCAGGCGGCACGCGCTACTGGCTCGGCGCCTCCTGCAAGCCGCACGACTGCGGTGACAACAACATGGTGCTGCTGTGGGACGAGGCCGGCAGGAAGGTGCACGGCCTGCTGCATCGAAGCGGCAGGCAGACCCTGTTCGGCCAGCCGCCGCCGGCCGTTTCCCGGGAGTTGCCCAGGCTGTGGGCCGAGGAGTGGCGCCGGCGCTAGCTGCCAGCCCCGTCCAGCGCGCGCAGCCCCTTCCTGAGCTTGTCCGGAACGACGCCGCCCGCCTCGAGCTCCGCCTCGATTGCCCGGTGCAGGGCCCGCCAGGCCGTCAAGGCTGCGTCCAGCCTGGCGTGTCCGGCTGCGGTCAGTGTCAATCGGCGGCCCCGCCGGTCTCCGGGATCCACCGCGATGTCCACCAGGCCATCACGGGCGAGCGGCTTGAGCGCGGCGGTCAGCGTGGTGCGATCCATCGCCAGCGTGCGCGCCACCTCGCCCGGAGCCGGGGGCGCGGGCCGGTTCAGCGCCATCAGGAGAGAGAACTGCCCGTTCGTCAGGCCGAAGGGCCGCAGCGCCTCGTCGAAGCGGCGGGCGAGCGCTCGGGCGGCCCGTTGCGCGTGCAGGCACAGGCAGGCATCCCGGACCTGAAGCGTCTGTTCGATCGGCACTCTTGCGCCCATCACCGTATTATGTTGATATCAACTCTCCTGTCAAGGCGAGCCGCCCGCTCCGTCATGCGAGCACCGGTTACGCAATCGAAAAGGAGAAGCAGCATGAAGACGAAGTATGTCGACGGCTTCGTACTGGCCGTTCCCGCCGCCAACAAGGAGGCCTACCTGCAGCACGCGGCCGAGGCCGCGCCGATCTTCAAGGAATTCGGCGTCAGCCGGATGATCGAATGCTGGGGCGACGAGGTGCCGGATGGCAAGCTGACCGACTTCCGCCGCGCGGTCCAGGCGCGCGAGGACGAGGTCGTGGTGTTCAGCTGGTTCGAGTACCCGTCGAAGGAGGTCCGCGACGCCGCGATGGCGCGAATGCAGACCGACCCGCGGATGAAGGCCATGGGCGACAAGATGCCCTTCGACGGCCAGCGGATGATCTTCGGAGGCTTCGTGCCGATCCTCGACGCCTGAGCGACGCCGCCTGACTTCGGACACCCGAGGAGACGAGCCATGACCAACCATCACGGCGATTTCATCTGGTACGAACTGATGACTCCCGACGCCGAGGCGGCCGCGCGCTTCTACGCGTCGATCCTGGGCTGGCAGGACCGGCCTGCGGAAGCCGCCGCCGCCGGCGCCTACCGAATCTTCTCGGCCGCGGGCACCGACGTCGGCGGCCTGTACTGCACCGCCGGCGACCCGCGCTGCGCCGGCTCGCGCCCGGCCTGGCTGGGCTACGTCGGCGTCGACGATGTCGATGCCTCGGCAACCGATGTGCAGGCGGCCGGCGGCACGATCCTCATGCCGCCCACCGACATTCCGGGCGTCGGCCGTTTCGCGATGATCGCCGACCCCCAGGGCGTGCCCTGCTATGTCATGCGCGGCGCGGTGGACGCGGCCAGCACCGCCTTCGCCCCGGACACGCCGGGGCATTGCCAATGGAACGAGCTGACCACCGCCGACCAGCAGGCCGCCCTCGCCTTCTATGGCGGGCGCTTCGGCTGGCAACCGGGCGACGCGGTCGACATGGGCGAGCTCGGCGACTACCGCTTCCTGGTCCAGCGGGGCATCACGATCGGAGCGGTGATGAACGCCCCTCCCGGCGGCCCGCCGCCGATGTGGACCTTCTACTTCGGTGTGCCGGACATCGACCGGGCCGCGGCGGCGATCGTCGGCGGCGGCGGCACGGTCCACCACGGGCCGGCCGAGGTGCCCGGCGGCAGCCGCATCGTCGTCGCCAGCGATCCGCAGGGCGCGGGCTTCGGGCTCGTTGCGCCGCCTCCCGCGACCGCATCGAAGGAGACATCGACATGAGCACCGGCACAGTGCGCTTTCACCGGGTGCTGCGCGCCCCGGCCGAACGCGTGTACCGCGCCTTCCTCGACCCCGAGGCCATGGTGAAGTGGCTGCCGCCCCATGGCTTCACGGGGCGGGTCCACGAACTCGACGCCCGGGTCGGCGGCCGGTACCGGATGTCCTTCACCCAGCTGTCGAACGGGAAGACCCACGCGTTCGGCGGCACGTACCTTGAGCTGGTCGCCGGCGAACGGCTGCGCTATTCCGATCGATTCGACGACCCGGGCCCGCCAGGAGAGATGCACACCACCGTGACCCTGCGGCCGGTGAGCTGCGGCACCGAGCTCGAGATCGTGCAGGAAGGAATCCCCGCCGCGATTCCACCCGAGGCCTGCCACCTGGGCTGGCAGGAGTCGCTCGCGCAGCTGGCCGCGCTGGTCGAGGCCGAGATTCCCGACTGAGAACAACCGAGACTCAGCCCGGCAGGAAGTCGCCCAGCACCGCCAGCAGCTCGTCGGGGGCTTCCTCGGGAATGAAGTGCCCGCAGTCGAGGGCGTGGCCCCGAACCTCGTCGGCCTTCTCTCTCCAGGTGGCGAGCACGTCGAACATCGCGTCCATCTTGCCGGCACGGCCCCAGATCGCGAGCACCGGGCAGCGCAGCCGCCTGGCGAGATCGCGCTCGTCGTCCTCGAGGTCGCGGGTCGCGGCGGCCCGATAGTCCTCGAGGCCGGCACGGATCGTGCCCGGCAGCGTGAAGGCGCGCAGGTACTCCTGGAACATCGGCTCCTCGATCGCGCCGGCACGGAAGCTCAGTGTGCGGAACATCTGCCTCAGGAAGGCCTCGGGCGCCGCCTGCAGCATGATCTCGGGCAGGTCGGGTGCCTGGAAGAAGAACCAGTGCCAATAGGCGGCCGCGAGGTGGCGATCGGCCTTCGCGAACACCGTGTGCGTGGGCACGACGTCGAGCACGCACAGCCTGGTGATCGCGTCCGGGTGATCGAGCGCCTGCCGGTGCGCGACCCGCGCGCCGCGGTCGTGGCCGACCAGCGCGTAGCGCGAGTGGCCCAGCGCGAGCATCGTCTCGTGCATGTCGCGCGCCATCGTCTTCTTGTCGTAGCCGTCGCGCGGCTTGTCCGAGTCGCCGTAGCCGCGCAGGTCAGGACAGACGACGGTGAAGCGGTCGAGCAGCTTCGGGGCGACCTTGCGCCACATCTGGCCGGTCTGCGGGTAGCCGTGCAGCAGCAGCACGGCCGGGCCCCGTCCGCCGGTCCAGAGATTCACCTTGATGCCGTTGGCCCGGACCGTGCGGTGGTCCATCCCGGTCATGAACTGCATTCGCGCTCTCCCCTTCTGGCCTGTCCTGTCGCAGGAGAGCATAGCGCGCCCGTCGCCCGCCGAGGCCTCGCGATCGACCGTATCAGCGCCGGGACCCTGCCTGGCCCCGCACGGCATCGTCGTCGCCGGCGCGATGGCCACGCCAGCGAAGCGGAAGCAGCATGCCGGCCTGCTCGCGATAGCGCCGGTAGGCATCGCCGAAATGCGCGACAAGATCGCGCTCCTCCAGCCGGATCCCGATCAGGATGTATCCGGTCGTGGCCACCGCGAACAGCAGGTGTCCCGCGGTCATCACCGGCGTTGCCCAGAAGGCGAGCAGGAAGCCGAGATAGATCGGGTGCCGGACGTGTCGGTACAGCAGCGGCGTGCGGAAGACGGGCTCCGGCATCGGCCGGCCGGCAAGGCGCGCGAGCACCTGTCGCAGTCCGAAGAGTTCGAGGTGATCGATCATGAAGGTGCTGGCGAAGACGATCGCCCAGCCGAGCCAGTGCGCGACGATCAGCGCCGTCGCCGCCAGGCCGTCCGGCAGCGACCATACGGTCTGCGTGATCGGTCGCCACTGCGCGAACAGCAGGATCAGCGCCGCGCTCGCCAGCAGCACGTAGGTGCTGCGCTCGATCGGCGCGGGAACGAAGCGCGTCCACCAGCGCTTGAACGCGGGCCGAGCCATCACGCTGTGCTGCACCGCGAACACCGTCAGCAGCAGCGTGTCGACAATCAGCGCCTCGGCCAGCGTCGCGCCGGTCGCGCCGGCCGGCCAGCCGGCATCGATGGTCTTCGGCACGATAAAGTCGCCGACGAATCCGATCGCATAGAGGAAGGTGAGCAGGAAGATCGCGTAGGCGACCACACCGTAGATGAGAGCGATGGCGGGCATGACAGTCTCCTCTGGAGGGTTAACGCGCCCAGTCGCGGTTCTCGAGCACCCGCGCGATGCGCAGCGCCGCGCGCGCAGCGCCGTCGGACTCGACCGGCCGGTAGCGCACCGGCGCGTGCATCGCGGCCAGCGCGCGATCGGCCAGCAAGGCCGGCGTCGCGTCGCGATAGTCGACCGCATTGTCGGCGCCATAGTTGGCGAGCCGCTGGCGCACGTGGATGCACTGCTCGAAGTGGCGCTGCAGCGGGAAGCTCAGGAAGGGCCGGCGCGTCGCGACGAGCTCCATGCAGGTCGACAGGCCACCCTGCACCAGGGCCAGATCGCAGCAGGCCAGATGCTCGTACAGGTTGTGCACGTAGGGCCGGATCTCGAGCCCGTCGTGCGGGGGCAGCTCCACCGCCAGCCTGGGGCCCGCGACCAGGATCATCCGGAGCTCCGGCAGCTCGCGCTTCATCCGCGGGAATGCGTCGGCGATCCGCCGAAGCAGGTGTCCGCCGACCGCGGTGCCGCCGACCGACGCGATCGCGATCCGCTCGTCGCGGCGATAGCCGTGTCGCGCGCGCAGCCGGTCGGTGTCAGCGAGGCTGGCCGGATCGAAAGGCAGCGCATAGCCGCAGTAGCAGAAGTTCCGGTCGGTCCACTCCCGGATGCCGGGCAGCTCCGGGCCGAAGGGCCGGTCGGGCACGTCGTCGGGGTTCCCGACGAACAGCGCCGCGTCGCGCAGGTAGGGGTAGCGCTCGACGTGCTCGATGTCGTCGGCGTTGCGGTCTGCGCACAGGAAGGACTCGCGCTCGTCGTCGGCGTCCATCGGCAGGCAGCCGACGAAATCGGTGAGGAACACGAAGGGCTGGCGCTTGAGCTCGGGGTTCTCGTGATAGTGGTAGTCGACGTCCCAGGCCTCGTCGCCGACCACGATGTCGAAGTGCTCGCTGCGCATCAGCTCCAGGAAGACCATGAAGTTGCGCGCCATGATCTCGTCCATCGAGCGCAGCGCGAAGAAGGCCGACAGGTCGTGCTCGCCGGCCACGTGCTCGAAATGACGGCTCTCGTTGGCCAGCCGCCCGCAGATCGGGTGCACGCGCTCGCCCTCGCGCTCGAGATAACCGGCGGCCGGATCGACGGTGAACCAGTCGACCTGCAGGTCGGGCTGGAGCTTGCGCAGCTCGCGTGCGATCGCGAGGTCGCGTTGCACGTGACCCAGGCCGATCGGGCTGCTGACGAAGAGCGCTCGCCGCGGCCGGGCCATGCCGCGCACCCAGGTGCGGCGCGCCGGGCCCGCGCCGACGAAATCGCACACCGCGCTGCTGAACATCACCGGGTCGCGCACCGCCTGCACGTGGCCGCCCCCCTCGACCGTGAGCATGCGCGAGCCGGGCACCAGCTCGTGGATCGCCTCGCCCTTCTTCCACGGCACGCGCAAGTCGGCGTCACCGTGAATCACAAGGGTCGGACAGGTGACTCGACGCGCATGCTCCCGAACGTCGTGGCCGCGCCAGCCCCGGAAGGCCCAGCCGATCGTGTCGGCATCGCTCGCCCAGGCGTAGCGCACACCGTCCTCGTAGGCCTTCGTCGAGTGTGGCTCGTTGAACAGCCGCGACATGAAGCCGTCGACATAGCCGGGCCAGTCGTCGCGGATCCCCGCGGCCTCGGTGCGGACCCTGTCGGCGATCTGCGGATCGGCGGCGAGGGTCTCTGCGAAACCGCCGCACGCGATCAGGTGCGTGACCCGCGCCGGCTGCTCGGCGGCCAGCCGCAGCACCGTCATCGCGGCTGCCGAGATGCCGACCAGCGCCACCCGGTCAGCGCCTGCCGCGTCGAGCACGCCGACGAAGTCGCGGTAGTAGAGCCCGAAGTCGTAGGCCTGCTGCCCGACCGGCCGGTCCGATCGGCCGTTCCCGCGCCCGTCGGTCGTGATCACCCGGAAGTGCTGCGAGAGCCAGGGGACGACACCCTTGAGCATCTGCGAATGCACCATCTGGAAGGACGGCGCGAAGGCCAGCCACGGCCCCCGCTCGCCCCACACGCCGTACCAGATCTTCACGCCATCGTTGTCGAAGAATCCCTCGCGGACGGGCGCGATCGATTCGTAGGGCCTGCGCGCCTCGGGTGCCAGCGTGCCGGGATCAGGCAGCGGCCCGGCGATTTGCCGGAATCGCTCGGGAAGAGCCTTGCCTTCCATCGTCACCTCCTTCTGCGCGCGCCACCTCGCCTGGTGGCCGTGTCGCTCGCCACGCCGCGGGGCGAGGTCGCGCTCGCCTCGAGCGCTGACAGCATGCGGCCGATCGCGTCGAGCGCAGGCTCGTGCCGCACCCTCTCCTCGTCGCCGCCGATCAGGCGTGCGAACTCCATGCCGAGCCAGAACTCCGAGATGAGCGTGGCGATCGCCTCGGCATCGAATCCTTCCGGCAGCCGCGGCGCATGCATTCGCAGCGCCTCGCGCACCGCCTCGAGCACCACGCCCTTCCAGGCCCGGATACGCGGAAGGAACTGCTCGCGCAGTTCGACGTTCGACAGGCTGGCCGAATAGAGCTCGGCCTGCACTCGCACGAAGCCGGAGGCGAGGTCGTCCTCGTAGAAAGCCCGGGCTTGCGCCCATTTCTGCGCGAATCCGCCGGGCGAGGCGTACATCCGGCGCTGCCGCTCCAGGAGCCGGCGATTGGCCTCGTCGAGCACCGCGATGACGAGCCGGTCCTTGGTGCCGAAGTGGTAGTTGATCAGCGCGTGGTTGACGCCCGCGTCCTTCGCGATCTCGCGCACGCTCAGCGCCGCGTAACCCTGGGTGGCCAGCGTACGGAACGCTGCTTGCAGGATCCGCGTCTTGGTGTCGACGGCAGGCATCGGTTTCGGCTTCGGGTCCGATCCGGACATCTTCGTGCCACTCCGGTGAGGATGGTGAACGATCGGAATTGACCAATTGGTTTATACAGTCGTTCAATTCCTGCAATCGAGGATGACCCTGACAGGAGTAGTGGCGAACGCAGGCCTCCCAATGCGGCGCCGAGGAAACGGCACGACCGAAGCGCGGCGCCGGCACCAGGCGCGCGCTTCCCGGCAGAATCGATGGTCGCGTCGTCGTGGCGCAAGAAGAGGATCTCGAATGACAGTGCAGAAGACAGCCATCGTCACCGCCGCCGGCAGCGGCATGGGCGCGGCGGCCGCCAGGCGGCTGGCCGCCGACGGCTTCCGGGTCGCCATCCTCTCGTCCTCCGGCAAGGGCGAGGCGCTCGCGGCCGAGCTCGGCGGCATCGGCCTGACCGGATCGAACCAGTCGAACGAGGACCTCGGCAGGCTGGTCGACCTGGTCGTGTCCCGCTGGGGGCGCATCGACGTGCTCGTCAACAGCGCCGGCCACGGTCCGCGCGGGCCGATCCTGCAGATCACCGACGAGGACTGGCACCGGGGCATGGACACCTACCTGCTGAACGTGATCCGCCCGACCCGGCTGGTGGTTCCGCACATGCGCGGTCAGGGCTCGGGCGTGATCGTCAACATCTCGACTGCGTGGGCCTTC
This sequence comes from Zeimonas arvi, assembly GCF_008039575.1. Classification (GTDB taxonomy): domain Bacteria; phylum Pseudomonadota; class Gammaproteobacteria; order Burkholderiales; family Burkholderiaceae_E; genus Zeimonas; species Zeimonas arvi. The sequence continues at coordinate 290,325 of NZ_VDUY01000002.1, forward strand.
GAGCCCAGCGAGATGTTCCCGACCTCGGCGGTATTCCGCGCCGGGCTGGCCGCCTTCGCCAAGATCTTCGCGGACACCCATGCGAAGGACAACATCCGGATGAACAACGTGCTGCCCGGCTGGATCGACAGCCTGCCGGCCACCGAGGAGCGCCGCAGCAGCGTGCCGATGCAGCGCTACGGCCGGAGCGAGGAGATCGCGGCCACCGTCGCCTTCCTGGCCTCGGACGGGGCGGGCTACATCACCGGGCAGAACATCCGGGTCGATGGCGGATTGACCCGGTCGGTATGATGCGGCGCTGCCAGCCCCTCGCTACCCTCCTCCCGATGAACGCTCCCAGCACTTCGCAGAAGACCTTCCTCGGCACGCCCAGGATCCCGGCCCGATACGCCGGCATCGTGATGCCCTTCCTGCTCTCGCTGCTGATGACCCTGGTGGTCTCGCTGATCAGCACGCTGCGCGCGTTGGGGCCTGTCGAAGGCTTCCTCGGCACCTGGCTCGGCGCCTGGGCACTGTCGTGGGTGGTGGCGTTCCCGACCCTGCTCGTGGTGCTGCCGATCGTGCGGCGCCTGACCGCGGCGCTGGTGGAACCGGGCTGACGCCGCAAAGTCCATGAACCCGAGCGAGCCTGCGATGCGCCTGCGCGTATTCCGCGTGCTGCTGGCCGCTGTCGCGATCGGTTTCGGGCTGCTGACCCTCGTCGCCGGGGCTCGCGTGCTCGCCGGCGCCGACCCAGGCTACGTGGTCTTCAGGCCACTGCTGCTCTTCAACACGGCGATGGGCGCCGCGTATGTGGCGGCGGGCGTCGCGATGCTGCGTAGCGCCACGTGGGGCAAGCGCGCGGCCGGCGCGATCCTCGCGCTGAACCTGCTTGCGCTCGCGACGATCCTCGCCCTCTACGCATCGGGAAGCGGTGCGGTGGCCAGCGCGAGCCTGGGCGCGATGACGCTGCGGACAGCGATTTGGCTCGCGCTCTTCGTCGGGCTGAACCGAATCATACGGCCGACATTCAACCCTTGATCTGCGGGGGTAGAGTGCGCCATGGACATCCTCGCGCACACCCTGTGGACCGGTGCCGGCGTGACCTGGCTTGCCCGGCGCCGCCCGCTCGCGCGCCGGACCGTGGCCGCCACGATCGCCGCGGCGGGCCTGCCGGACACCTTCCAGATGCTGCCGCTGCTGGCCTGGTGGTGGTTCGGCGGCGGCAGCTTCGAGGCGGTGCGGGCCTACGCCTTGGCGGTGCCGAGCCAGGAACCCATGACGCCGGCACTCGTCGGCCTGTGGTCGCACCACCTCCACTGCACCGCGCACAGCGCCGTGGTCGCCGGCGGCATCACGCTGATGCTGTGGGCCTGGCAGCGCAGCTTCTGGCTGCCGCTGCTGGGCTGGTGGTCGCACATCCTGATCGACGTGTTCACGCATTCGGCGGACTACTACGCCTCGCCGGTGCTGTATCCCTTCACCCAGCGCGGCTTCGACGGCGTCCCGTGGAACGCACCCTGGTTCATGGTGCTGAACTACCTGGCGCTGCTGGCCGTGTTCGCGGCATTGTGGAAGACGAGCCAACGGCGTCGAGCCGAGGCGGCCGGTAACTCACTGCCCGTTCGGCTGCAGCGCGATCACCGCCATGCCGGCCAGCGCGATGCCCGCGCCGACGACGTCCCACCGCGTGAGGGGGATGCCGTCGACGAGCCATAGCCAGACCGTTTTCGCGCAGTCGATCGCCGCAGCCGCAGATCCTCGACGCAGCGTGGGAGAATCAAAAAATGAACAAGCCCATCCCGACCTGGGAGCCGCTTTCACCCGAGGTGCTCGCCGACCAGCTCGGCACCTACGACCGCATGCGCGCCGCCTGCGCGCTGGCCGAGTCGCCCCGTGGCGTCACGCTCTTCCGGCATGCCGACGTCGTCGCCGCGGCATCCGACCCGAAGACCTTCTCGTCGGCCACGTCGGCGAGGCGCGCCGTTCCCAATGCGATCGACCCGCCCGAGCATGCCGCGTGGCGCGGGCTCATCGACCCCTTCTTCGCGCCCGCGCACATGGCTGCGCTCGAGCCGCGCGTGTCCGCGATCGCGCAGGCCCTCGTGGCCGCGCTGCCGCGCGGGGCCGTCGTCGATGCGGTGAGCGAGATCGGCGCGCCGTTCGCGGTGCGCGCGCAGACGGAGTGGCTGGGCTGGCAAGGCATCGAGGACGAACTGCTCTCGTGGATGGCCGACAACCATGCCGCCACGCGAAGCGGCGATCGCGCGAGGACCGCCGCGGTCGCAGCCGCCTTCGACGAGATCATCCGCGCACAACTGCGCCGACGCCGCGAATCGGGCGCGACGCCACCCACTGATCCGACGACCGCGCTGCTCGCCACCACCTTCGACGGGCACCCGCTGGACGAGGCCGACATCGTCTCGATCCTGCGCAACTGGACCGCAGGCGACCTCGGGTCGCTGGCGGCGGCGCTGGGCGTCGTCGTCCGGTTCCTCGCGACGCATCCGGACGTGCAGCAGCATCTGCGGGCGCATCCCGAGGGGCTCGCGGCGGCGATCGACGAGATGCTGCGCATCGACGACCCCTTCCTCGTCAACCGGCGCGTCACGACGGCGGACGTGCGCATCGGGGACCACGAGCTCGCCGCCGGGACGCGCGTGTACCTGAACTGGACCTCGGCCAACCGCGACGAGGCCGTCTTCGGGGATCCGGAGGCCTACCAGCCCGAGCGCAACGCACCGGACAACCTCGTCTACGGTGTCGGCATTCACGCCTGCCCGGGGCGACCGCTGGCGACGATGGAGCTCGTCGTCGCGGTTCGCGCCTTGCTGCAAGCGACGCCGAGCATCGAGCCGGCGCCCGGCGTCGAGCCGGTGCGTGAAACCTACCCCCTGGGCGGTTGGCGCCGAGTGCCGGTGCGGCTTCGCTGAACGTCAAGTCAGGCGACACAAGTTCATGCGCCACCTGCCCAACCTCATCACCCTGCTGCGCCTGGCCCTGGTGCCGGTGATCGCGGCGCTCCTGTACCAGGACAAGCACGACGAGGCCTTCGGCTGCTTCGTGGTGTCCGCGCTCTCCGACTTCGCAGATGGGCGGATCGCCCGTCGCTGGAACCTGGAGAGCCGGTTCGGCGCCGTGGCCGACCCGCTGGCGGACAAGCTGACGATGGTCACGGTGACCGTGCTGCTTGCGATGCAGCAGGCGATTCCCTGGTGGTTCGCGTCCGTCCTGGTGGCGCGCGACCTGGTGATCGTCGCCGGAGCGCTGGCCTACCGGCTGGTGGCGGGCGGCCTGGAAATGACCCCGACGCGGATCTCCAAGCTCAACACGGTGCTGCAGTTCCTGCTGCTGCTCGCCGTGCTCGCCGTGCTGGCCGGGCATCTCCAGGACGGCCTGTGGGTCGACCTGCTGATGTGGACGACGCTGGCGACGATGGCGATCTCCGGCGCGCACTACGTGCTCGCGTGGGGCCGCAAGGCCGCCAGGGCGCGCTGCAGGGCGGCCTGACCCGGGCAACGCGCCGCGCCGGCCTCGTTGGCCCGGGTGGCCAGGAAATCCCCGCGGCGATCTAGAATCCCGTTGATCAGGTGCAAGAGCCCCTCACTCGATGGCGCGTTCCTTGTCCCCACACACCGACTCGTCGAGCGGCGCGCAAGCGGTCTCCGCCCAGGCCTTCCGCTTTGCGCAACTGCCCTCCGGGGCGCGCATCGCCTGGACCCGCAGCGGTGCACCCGGCGCGCCGACGCTGGTTCGGGTGGCGCACTGGCTCACGAACGTCGAGTACGACCTGCGATCCCCGATCTGGCGCCCCTGGGTCGAGCGGCTGAGCCGCTCGTTCGGCCTGGTGCGCTACGACGAGCGCGGCTGCGGCCTGTCGGGCGACGACCCGCGGCCGCGGGGGCTGGAACCCTGGGTGGAGGAACTCGAAGCCGTGGTCGAGGCCGCGGTCGATGCCACCCGCGAGCCGAGGGTGGCGCTGCTGGGCGTGAGCGGCGCGGCAGCCATCGCGATCGCCTATGCGGTGCGGCATCCCGAGCGGGTTTCGCGGCTCGTCATCCTCGGAGGTTTCCTCCACGGCGCCTTGCATCGGTGCCGCACGCCCGAGGACCGCGGCTTCCTCGAAGCGCAGTGGCGGCTCGTGGAATTCGGTTGGGGTCGGAACGACCCCGCGGTGCGGGAGTTTTTCAGCAGCCGCTTCGTGCCCGACGCGACGCCCGAGGTGCGCGCAGGCATGAACGAGCAGCAGCGCCGCAGCTGCGACGGACCGCGCGCGGCCGAGATCATGCGGGCGCGGGCCGAACTCGACGTGCGCGCGCTCGCGCCCCAGGTCACCGTGCCGACCCTGGTCCTGCACTGCGACGGCGACCGTGCCGTGCCGGTCGAACTCGGCCACGACATCGCTGCGTCGATTCCCGGCGCACGCTTCGAGTCGCTGCCCTCGGCCAATCACGTGCCGCTGGGGCACGAGCCGGCTTTCGCCCGGTTCTGTGACGCGGTGGTCGACTTCGTCACCGGCGCGGGCGGGACGCCCCGGCTCACGCCCCGCGAACGCGAGCTCGCCGGCCTGGTCGCGCAGGGCCTGGACAACGCGCAGATCGCCGTGCGCCTCGGCGTGGCGGACAAGACGGTGCGCAACGCCCTGTCGGCCCTGTACGCCAAGCTGGGCGTGGACAATCGCGCCCGAGCGGTCGCTCGGTCCCGGGACCTCGGGCTGTAGGCGCCCGCACGGCGGGACATCCGTCCCGTTTGCATGCGCGTGTGCGAGGGATAGCCTGCGGGCATGCGGTGCATCGCCCGCGATGACCGCGATCACTTTGCTCGGGAGGCCCCATGTTCCTGGACATCGATGGCAACCGGATGTTCACCCTCGCGTTCGGCAAGGGGCCCCGGACGATCCTGGCCCACGGCGGCTGGATCAGCAACGTCGAGGATTGGCTCCCGGCCCTGGCGCCCCTGAGTGCGCGCTGGCGCACCGTCACCTACGACCACCGCGGGGCGGGCCTGACGCGGGTGCCCGTCGAGCGCATCACGCCCGAAGCGCTGGTGGAGGACGTGTTCCGCGTGATGGACGCGCTGGGCATCGAGCGCTGCGTGATGGCTGGCTTTTCGCGCGGAACGGTGACGGCGATGCGGGCCGTGCTCGCCCGGCCCGACCGATTCGACGGGCTGGTGCTGATGAACGGCTGCGGGGAGGTGCGTTCACCCGAATTGCCCGTCGCGCCGCGGGTGCCGCCGTCATCGTGGCCCGGTGCCACGCACGCCGACCGGTTGCGGTGGTTCCTGGAGCGCTGCACGCCCGAGCCCGACACCGAGCACATCCGGAGATGGGGCGAGTACATCCTGGCCCGCGCCACGCCCGAGGCGGCCGATCGGTTGTTCGTCATGGAGGCCGAGCAGCCTGTCGACTGGGCCAGCAGGCTGCCGCAGCTGCGCCTCCCGACGCTCATCGTCCACGGCGAACTCGACGCGTTTTACCGCATCGAGCACATGCGCTACACCCAGTCCCTGCTCGCCGACAGCGAACTGGTGGTCATGGAAGGTTCGGGCCACCTGCCGGCCCTGACGCGCCCGTTGGAAGTCGCGGCCCACATCGAGCGCTTCTTCACGGCTCGAGGCGTGTGAAGAGCCCTACTCCCACTCGATCGTCGCCGGCGGCTTCCCGGAAACGTCGTACACCACGCGGTTGATGCCCCGGACCTCGTTGATGATCCGGTTCGACACGCGGCCGAGCAGCTCGTGCGGCAGGTGCGCCCAGTGGGCGGTCATGAAGTCCTGGGTCTGGACCGCGCGCAGCGCGACCACCCACTCGTAGGTGCGGCCGTCGCCCATCACGCCCACCGATTTCACCGGCAGGAAGACCGCGAAGGCCTGCGAGGTCAGGTCGTACCAGGAGTGGCCGTCGGGCCCTTTCGTGTTGCGCAGTTCCTCGATGAAGATCGCGTCGGCCTGGCGCAGCAGGTCGGCGTACTCGGCCTTGACCTCGCCCAGGATGCGCACCCCCAGGCCGGGGCCGGGGAACGGATGGCGGTAGACCATCTCGCGCGGCAGGCCCAGCGCCACGCCGAGCTCGCGCACCTCGTCCTTGAACAGCTCGCGCAGGGGCTCGAGCAGCTGCAGGTGCAGCGTGTCGGGCAGGCCGCCCACGTTGTGGTGCGACTTGATCGTCTTGGCCTTGCCGGTCTTGGCGCCGGCCGACTCGATCACGTCGGGATAGATCGTGCCCTGGGCCAGCCACTTGGCGCGCGGCAGCCTGCCGGCCTCTTCCTGGAACACGTGCACGAACTCGCGGCCGATGATCTTGCGCTTGGCCTCGGGGTCGGACTCGCCGGCCAGCGCGTCCATGAAGCGCCGGGTGGCGTCGACGTGGATCAGCTTCATGCCCATGTGGGCCTGGAAAGTCTCGACGACCTGCGCGCCCTCGTTCAGGCGCAGCAGCCCGGTGTCAACGAACACGCAGGTGAGCTGGTCGCCGATCGCCTTGTGGATCAGTGCGCCGGCCACGCTGGAGTCCACGCCGCCGGACAGGCCCAGGATGACCTCCTGGTCGCCGACCTGCTCGCGGATCCTGGCGACCGCCTCGTCGATGTAGTTGCCCATCACCCAGTCGGCACGGCAGCCGCAGATGTCGAGCACGAAGCGCGACAGCAGGCGCTTGCCCTGCACCGTGTGGGTGACCTCGGGGTGGAACTGCACCGCGTAGAAGCCGCGCGACTCGTCGGCCATGCCGGCCATCGGGCAGGACGGCGTGGAGGCCATCAGCCTGAAGCCCGGCGGCATCTCGACGACCTTGTCGCCGTGGCTCATCCAGACCTTGAGCATGCCGTGGCCTTCCGGCGTGCGGAAGTCCTCGATGCCCTCGAGCAGCCGGGTGTGGCCGTGCGCGCGCACCTCGGCATAGCCGAACTCGCGGTGCTGGCCGCTCTCGACGCGCCCGCCGAGCTGCTGGGCCATGGTCTGCATGCCGTAGCAGATGCCCAGCACCGGCACGCCGAGCTCGAACACCGCCTGCGGCGCCCGGTCGGTGGACTCCTCCCAGGCCGACATGTGGCTGCCGGACAGGATGACGCCCTTGGGCGCGAACTCGCGCACGAAGGCGTCGGAGACGTCGCAGGGATGGATTTCGCAGTAGACGTGCGCCTCGCGCACCCGGCGCGCGATCAGTTGCGTGACCTGCGAGCCGAAGTCGAGGATCAGGATCCGGTCGTGCATGAAAGCGTCAGTCGATCTGGTAGTTGGGCGCTTCCTGCGTGATCTGCACGTCGTGGACGTGCGACTCGCGCATGCCGGCGGCGGTGATCTCGACGAACTCGGGGCGGGTGCGCATGTCCTCGATGGTCGGGCAGCCGCAATAGCCCATGCTGGCGCGCAGGCCGCCTGCCAGCTGGTACAGGATGGCCACGACCGAGCCCTTGTAGGGCACGCGGCCCTCGATGCCCTCGGGCACCAGCTTGTCGACGTTGACCGAGGAATCCTGGAAGTAGCGGTCGGCCGCACCCTGCTGCATGGCGCCCAGCGAGCCCATGCCGCGATAGGTCTTGTACGAGCGGCCCTGGTACAACACGACCTCGCCCGGCGCCTCTTCGGTGCCGGCGAACATCGAACCCATCATCACCGCATCGGCCCCGGCCACGACCGCCTTGGCGATGTCGCCCGAGAAGCGGATGCCGCCGTCGGCGATCAGCGGCACCTCGGTGCCGGCCAGCGCGCCGGCCACGTCGGCGATGGCGGTGATCTGCGGCACGCCGACCCCGGCCACGATCCGCGTGGTGCAGATCGAGCCAGGGCCGATGCCGACCTTGACCGCGTCGACGCCGGCGCCGACCAGCGCGCGCGCGGCTTCGCCGGTGGCGATGTTGCCGGCCACCACCTGCAGGTTCGGGTACTGGCGCTTGATCGAGCGGACCCGGTCGATCACGCCCTTGCTGTGGCCGTGCGCGGTGTCCACCACCACGGCATCGACCCCGTTGCGCACCAGCAGCTCGAGCCGCTCTTCCACGTCGCCGCCCACGCCGACCGCAGCGCCCACGCGCAGCTTGCCTTCGGCGTCCTTGCAGGCGTTGGGCTTCTCGGTGGCCTTGAGGATGTCCTTGACGGTGATCAGGCCCTTCAGCTCGAAAGCCTGGTTGATCACCAGCACCCGCTCGAGCCGGTGCTGGTGCATCAGCGCCTGGGCCTCGTCGAGCGAGGCACCTTCGCGAACCGTGACCAGACGCTCGCGAGGGGTCATGATCGTGGACACCGGGGAATCCAGCCGGGTCTCGAAGCGCAGGTCTCGGTTGGTCACGATGCCGACCACCCGGCCGTTCTCGACGACCGGCAGGCCCGAGATCTTGTGCTGCTGGGTGAGCTTGATGACGTCGAGCACCTTCATCGAGGGCTCGATCGTGATGGGGTCGAGCACGATGCCCGACTCGTGCCGCTTGACCTTCAGCACCTCCGCCGCCTGCCGCTGCGGCGACAGGTTCTTGTGGACGATGCCGATGCCGCCTTCCTGGGCGATCGCGATGGCCAGGCGGGCCTCGGTAACCGTGTCCATGGCCGCCGATACCAGCGGCAGGTTCAGCGCAATGCCGCGCGTGAACCGGGTCTTCAGGGAGGTGTCGCGGGGGAGGATTTCGGAGTAAGCCGGGACGAGCAGGACGTCGTCGAAGGTCAGGGCTTTCTTCGCCAGTCGCATGGAACCCTCTGGGCGCAAAACCGCATTATACAGAGCTGGCGGCGGCGGCGGAACGCCCCCGGCACGCCGGCGGAAGGCGCGCGCCGCCGGGCCGCGAGGCAGCGCCTTTCGTCGGTGCCCGCGCTCGCCGGCGCGACCCCGCGCAGCAGAATCGGTTCATCGCCCTGGCCGTTCCGGACCGCTTCCCGATGAACCGTCGAATGCCCGCCTGTCGTCCCCACCCCACCCCGCCGCCAGCCCGGCCCTTCGGCCACGCTCGCCTGGCGGCGACCCTGCTCGGCGCGGTCCTTGCCACGATGGCCGCGCATCCCGACGCGGCGGCCGCCCCGGCATTCAAGTGGCGTGACGCGAGCGGGCGAATCGTCTACTCCGACCTGCCGCCCCCGCCGGGCGCGCGGGTCACCTTGCTCGCCGCGCCGGCCGGGAGCGCGACCGGGGTGCCCTCCACCACCCTGGCCGCGCCGCAGGAACCCCGGCCGGCGAGCTGGGTCGAACGCGAGAAGGCCTCGCGCCAGAAGGCCACCGAACGCGCCGAGGCCGAGCGGGAGCAGGCCGAGCTGGCCCGTCAGGCCGGGGAGCGCACCCGGGTCTGCGAAGAGGCCCGTGCGGGCCTGCGCACGCTGGAGAGCGGCGTGCGGCTCACCACGATCGACGAGCGCGGCGAGCGGGCCGTGGTGGACGACGCCGAGCGAGCCCGCCGGACCGAGGCCATGCAGCGCGCGGTCGCCGACCACTGCGGCAAGGCCAGCTAGGCCTTTGTCGCCTGGGTCCGCCGCCTGACCTCGGCGCGGCGTCGCCGCGCCACCTTCGGATCCACCTGCAGACCCTCGAGCAGCTCGACCCGGTCGCCCTGGAAGAGCGGCGCCGTCGGCGGCTTGAGCTCGCCGAACACGGCCGCGACCAGACGGCCCGCGATCAGCCCCTCGCGCAGCGCCGGCAGGTCGATGGCCGCCAGCGCGTCGCCGAGCGTGGCGCCTGCAGGCAGCGCGAGCGGGCGCAGGACCACCCGCCCCCCGGCGTCGACCCAGGCGAGCTCGACATGCAGATTGGGCTCATCCGAGCGCATGCAGGTGCTCGGCGCGCCGCACGAAGGCGTCGACGAACGAACGCGCGATGTGGTCGAAAACAGGCTCGAGCACGCGGCCCAGCAGGCCCCCGGCGAAGCGGTACTCGAGCTCGAACTCGACCTTGCAGGCGTCCTCGCGCAGCGGCGAGAAGCGCCATTCGCCGTGCAGGTGGCTGAAGGGCCCGTCGCGCAGCGCCATCGTGATCCGGCGTCCGGGCTCGGGCGTGTTGTGCGTGGTGAAGCCCTGGCGAATGCCACGGAAATCGATCCGCACCGTGGCGGTCACCGTGCCGTCTTCGTGGCGCCTGACCTCGGTCCCGCCGCACCAGGGCAGGAACTTCGGATAGTCCTCGACCCGCTCCACGAGCGCGAACATCCGTTCCGCCGGATACGGAACCAGGACGGACTTTCGGACGGAGTGCGGCGGGCGTGCAGTCATCGGCAGGGTCGGATCGGCTCGGGCGCGGCGAAACGCCCGAAATCGGCGAGAATTGTAAAGATGAGCATCGCGCAGAACAAAAAGGCCCTCCACGACTACTTCATCGAGGAGCGTTTCGAAGCCGGCCTCGTCCTCGAGGGCTGGGAGGTCAAGGCCATCCGGGCCGGCCGCGCCCAGCTGAAGGAAGGCTACGTCGTGATCCGGAATGGCGAGCTGTTCCTGATCGGCGCCCACATCACCGCACTGCCGGAGGCGTCCACCCACATCAAACCGGATCCGACCCGCACCCGCAAGCTGCTGCTGCACGGCGCGCAGATCGACAAGCTGATCGGCAAGGTCGAGCGCGCCGGCTACACGCTGGTGCCGCTCGACCTGCATTACAAGGGCGGGCGCGTGAAGTGCGAGATCGGCCTGGCCAAGGGCAAGAAGCAGTACGACAAGCGCGAGACCGAGCGCGAGCGCGAGTGGCAGCGCGAGCGCCAGCGGCTGATCAAGGCGGGCACGCGGGCCTGATCCCGGGCCCGGTTCCGCCTCCGGACGGCGCATCGCCGCCCCATTCGCTCAGGAGCGGGGCAGCCAGCGGGCGTGCGAGGCGATCTTCTGCAAGCCCCGCAGGTCGCGTTCGGCGGGCGGCACGTCGGCCAGCAGCCTCACGAACAGCATCGCGGTGGCCAGCGCGTCGGCGCAGGCATTGTGGCGCTGGTCCACCGGGATCGCGAAATGCGCCAGCCAGTCGTCGAGCGCGTGCCCCTTCGCCTCGGCGTGCAGGGCCGGCGCCAGCTCGGCCACGTCGAGCCAGGCATTGCCCAGAGTGTGGCCGCTCCACGACTTCAGCGCCCGCGACAGGAAACCGCGGTCGAACGCCGCATGAAAGGCGACGACCGGCGAATCCCCGAGGTAGGCACGCAGCCGCTCGCTTGCACGGGCAGGGTCGAGCCCGCTTCGCTGCGCCGCCTCGCCGATGCCATGAACCAGGATGTTCTCGCGCTCGCTGGGCGAAGTCTGCGCGACGAACAGCTCCAGGCTGTCGGCCATCGCGATCCGCGTGCGATCGCGACCGGCACGCACCGCCACCGCACCGACCGCCAGCACCCGATCGACGGCGGGCTCCAGTCCGCTGGTCTCGACGTCGAGCACCACCCAGCGGGTCACGGATCCTCGCGCGCCGATGCCCCTGCCGTTCCCGCGGACACGGCCCAGCAACCCGGCAAGCCAGTCGCGCATCAGCCCGGATAATCCGCGGCCAGGCGCTGCTGCAGTTCGCGCGCCTGGCGGAAAGATTCCCGGAGGATCCGACGATCGATCGCCGAAAGGTCGCGCGCGTCGATCCGGTTCGGGTTGCCCTCCTTCCGTCCGGCGTCGCCGGCCAGATGCAACCTGTGCTGGACCCGCAGCCTCAGGCTCTGCAGGAACTGGAAGGCGGAGGTCCAGTCGCGCACCTCGGGCGCCGGGAGCGCGCCGGCCCGCGCAAGCTGGGCCAGGCGCTCGGCAGTGCCGGTCGCCCGGATCCCGTGCCCGAGGGCGAGCAGGCGCGCGCCGTCGACGAAGGGCGCGGTGCCGTTCAGCTTCAGGTCGATGGACGCCTCTTCGCGCGTGAAGAGGCTGCCGAGCATGCCGCCAGTCCAGGAAGCGGGTGGACCATTTCGCAAGGCGTTGTCGCTCATCTGCTTGAGGAAGCGCGGCACGCGGCGGGCATGCTCGGCCACGTGCTCGCGCAGCGTCCAGGCGAGCGAGGCGTCACCGGCGAGCGCGCGGAAATCGAAGAAGATGCTCGCGTTCAGCAGCGCGACCGGATCGCCCCGGTCGATCCAGCCGTCGAACTGCCCCCGCCACTGCTCGAGCGTCAGGCACCACCTGGGGTTGCCGGCCATGATGCCGCCCTTGCACAACGGATAGCCGCAGTAGTCCAGCCCGCGGTTGATCTCGTCGGCGAAGGCCAGTAGCGCCTCCAGCGGCGCCGCGCCCTCCCCCACGATCAGCGCGTTGTCCTGGTCGGTGGCGATCGTCTGCTCCTCCCGGCCCTCGCTGCCCAGGGAGAGCCAGCAGACCCGGTCGAGATCGATCCGGTGCGCCCCCGCGATCATGCCGATCAGGCGGACCGACAGCTGGTCGTTCAGGCGGCTGATGAGCCGGGTGATGAATTCGGCCGACACCCCCTGTGCCACCAGGCTGTGCGACCAGTGCCGGATGTCCCCCGCCACGATGGCGAGTCCCTCGACGTCGTCGGCCCGCCCGATCGCGTCGGAGATCTGGCGCAGCGTGCGCCGCTGCAGCACGAAGAGGTCGCGTTCGGTCACCACCCCGGCCAGGCGCCCCTCGCGCATCACCGGGATGTGGCGGATCGCATGCTCGGCCATCCGCAGCATCGCGTCGCCGACCGTGTCGGCGGCGTCCATCGTGTAGACCGGCGAGGACATGACCTGCCGGATCCGCGCGTCGAGCGGCACCTCGGGCAGCACCACCCGCCCGACGACGTCCTGGCGGGTGAAGATGCCGTCGACCCGCTCGCTGCCCTCCGGCGTCGTGGAGACCACGAGCATCGCGCCGACCGCCTCTCGCTCCATCCGCTCGAACACCGCGCGCAGCGGCTCGTCCGGCCCGCAGGTGACCGGCGGGCGGCGCAGCATCTCGGCGAGCGGCTCGTTCATCGAGCGCCACTGGGTGGTCTGGGCTACGTAGTTCGCCTGCAAGGCCTGGTTGGAAAGGTCGAGCAGCGCGGCGGTGCGCCGCTTGCAGAAGTCCAGGAAGACCGGGCTGGAGGCCAGCAGGTCGTCGAAGTCGTCCTTGGGCAGGCGCCAGCAGAACACGTCGCCCTGGGCCCGGTAGACCGAGCTGACCGGCCGCTCGGCCATCAGCGCGCCGACCGGCAGGGTGTCGCCGGGCGTCAGATGGACCATGGGCAGCAGCTCGCCGGCGGTCTCGCCGGGCGGCCTGCGCCAGCCTTGCACCAGGCCCTGGCGCACGATCCACATGGCGTCGGGCGTGCCCGAAGCGGGCTCGATCAGGGTCTCGCCGTCGGCGAAGTACTCGAGCTCGAGCCGCTGGGCGAGGAAGTCGAGGTCCTCGGCCGCCATCAGCGAGAACGGCGGATGGTCGAGCAGGAAGCTGCGCGCCGCGGCGAGCAGCGTCGGCGCGGTCATTGCTTCGCGTGGCGGATCACCGAGGTGGCTGCGGCCACCAGCGAGGACACGTCGGCCAGGTTGGCCGGCACGATCATCGTGTTGTTCTCCTTGGCCAGCTTGCCGAGCGCATCGACGTACTTCTCGGCCACCTGCAGGTTGACCGCCTCGATGCCGCCCGGATGGTTGATCGCCGCCGAGATCCGCTCGATCGCGCGGGCGGTGGCGTCGGCCACCGCCGAGATCGCCGAGGCCTCGCCCATCGCGCGGTTGATCTCGGCCTGCCGCTCGCCCTCGGAGCGCTGGATGCTGGCCTCGCGCTCGCCGGTGGCAATGTTGATCTGCTCCTGCTTGCGACCTTCCGAGGCGGCGATCAGCGCGCGCTTCTCGCGCTCGGCGGTGATCTGCGCCTGCATCGCGCGCAGGATCTCGGCCGGCGGCGTCAGATCCTTGATCTCGTAGCGCAGCACCTTCACGCCCCAGTTCAGCGCGGCCTCGTCGAGCGCCGAGACCACGTTGGCGTTGATCAGCTCGCGCTCCTCGAAGGTCTTGTCCAGCTCCATCCGGCCGATCACCGAGCGCAGCGTGGTCTGGGCCAGCTGGGTGATCGCCACGATGTAGTTGCTCGAGCCGTAGGAGGCGCGCATCGGGTCGGTGACCTGGAAGTAGAGCACGCCGTCCACGGTGAGCTGGGTGTTGTCCTTGGTGATGCAGACCTGGCTCGGCACGTCGAGCGGCACCTCCTTGAGCAGGTGCTTGTAGGCCACCCGGTCCACGAAGGGGATCAGGAAGTTGAGGCCCGGCGCCAGCACGCGGTCGAACTTGCCGAGCCGCTCGACGACCCAGGCGTGCTGCTGGGGCACCACCTTGAGCGCCCGGACGATGAAGACGATCGCCAGGACGAGGACGATCAGGGATACGCTGAAACCACCGCTGGGCATGCTGGACTCCGTGGTTCGGGAAGGTGGGTGATCAGGAGGCGGATGGCGCCGAGGAAGCGGCGGGGGCCGCCTGCCGGCGCACGATCAGCCGATTGCCGTCGACGCGGTCGATCACGAAGGCTCCGGCACGGGCCGCCGAGTCGGGCTCGCTCGGGTCGAGCTCCACTGCCCAGTGCGCGCCGCGATAGGGCACGCGCGTGCGGCGGCCGTCGGTCCATTCGTCCACGCGCAGGCTTTCGCCGATGTCGAGCACCATGTTCCGGTCGGCGCCCGGCCGCGCCGCCGCGGCGCGTGCGCGGCCCCGGCGCCAGAGCACGGTCCAGCCGACGATGGCGACCGCGGCGGTCGCGAGCACCTGCAGCGTGGCCGAGCCGCCGGCCCAGGCCACCACGCCGCCGGCCAGCGCACCCAGCGCGAGCACGAGCAGGTAGAAGGTCGTGGTGAGCATCTCGCCGACGCCGAGCGCCAGCGCAAGGATCCACCACCAGTGATGCACCTGCATTCGACTCTCCCTCGCGCGTCCGGTCGCGGACCTGCCCCCGGGGCTGCCGCATGCGGGGGATGCTAGCACCAACCCGCCGCGCCGAAGCAGCCTCCGGTCGGCCTGCGTCGACGCCGGGTCGGGACAAGGGTCGTCATTGCCGCCCGGAGGCGTTTCGGGCTAGGATTCGCGCCGTTGAGCCGCAGTCGGCGAGGCATCCGCCCGCCCTGCGTTCGATGGACCCATATCCGGAGACACCCTGATGAAAATGAAGCTCATCGGCTTCGCCATCGCCACCGCCTTCGCCGCGAGCGCCGGCGTCGCCTCGGCCCAGTCCGTGGTCAAGATCGGCCACGTCGGCCCGCTCACCGGCGGCATCGCCCACCTGGGCAAGGACAACGAGTTCGGCGGCCGCCTTGCGATCGAGGAATTGAACTCCAAGGGCCTGACCATCGGCGGCAAGCAGGTCAAGTTCGAGCTGATCGGCGAGGACGACGCCGCCGATCCGAAACAGGGCACCGCCGCCGCACAGAAGCTGGTCGACTCCGGCGTGGCCGGCGTCGTGGGCCACCTGAACTCGGGCACCTCGATCCCGGCCGCCCGCATCTACAGCAACGCCGGCATCCCGCAGATCTCGCCCTCGTCGACCGCTCCGTCGTACACGAAGCAGGGCTTCAAGACGACCTTCCGCGTCGTGGCCAACGACGGCCAGCTCGGCGGCACGCTGGGCCGGTACGCGGTCACCGAACTGAAGGCCAAGTCGATCGCGGTCATCGACGACCGCACCGCCTACGGCCAGGGCGTGGCCGACGAGTTCGAGAAGGCGGTGAAGGCCGCCGGCGGCAAGATCGTCGGGCGCGAGTTCACCAACGACAAGGCCACCGACTTCAGCGCCATCCTGACCAAGCTGAAGGGCGCCAAGCCCGACGTGGTCTTCTACGGCGGCATGGACGCGGTGGCCGGCCCGATGATGCGCCAGATGAAGCAGCTGGGCATCGACGCCAAGTTCATGGGCGGCGACGGCATCTGCACTGGCGAGATGGCCAAGCTGGCCGGCGACGCGATCGGCGAAGGCAAGGTGATCTGCGCCGAGGCGGGCGGTGTCACGCCCGACAAGGCCGCCGGCATCGAGGACTTCAAGAAGCGCTTCAAGGCCAAGTTCGGCATCGACGTGCAGCTGTACGCGCCCTATGTGTACGACGCGGTCAACACGATGGTCGCCGCGATGCAGAAGGCCGACTCGACCGATCCGAAGAAGTACCTGCCCGAGCTGGCCAAGATCAACTACGAGGGCATCACCGGCAAGATCGCCTTCGACCAGTTCGGCGACATGAAGGACGCGGCGCTGACGCTCTACACCTACAAGGGCGGCCAGAAGACGCAGATGATGGTCGTCAAGTGATCGCCATCGTCTGACGCGAAAACGGCCCCCTCGGGGGCCGTTTTCTTGTTCGCTGAATCGGCCCCCGCGGGGGCCGTTCTCCTTTCGATCGAAGCGGCCTCCGGAGGGAGGCCGTCTTCGTTCCCGCGGGTCAGCCCGCCTTGACGCCGGCCAGCCGCTGCCAGGTGGAGACCACGGTATCGGGATTCAGCGAGATCGAGCTGATTCCCTTGGCCATCAGCCACTCGGCAAGGTCCGGGTGATCGGACGGCCCCTGCCCGCAGATGCCGACGTATTTCCCGGCCGCGCGGCAGGCGTCGATCGCCCGCTCGAGCAGGAGCTTCACCGCCGGGTCGCGCTCGTCGAAGCTCTCGGCGACCAGCCCGGAGTCGCGGTCCAGGCCCAGCGTGAGCTGCGTGAGGTCGTTCGAGCCGATCGAGAAGCCGTCGAAGTGCTCGAGGAACTGCTCGGCCAGCAGCGCGTTGGAGGGCAGCTCGCACATCATGACGAGCTTGAGCCCGCCCTTGCCGTCGGGGCCGGCGCCCTGCCCGCGCTTCAGGCCGTGCTTCTCCAGCAGGCCGACCACCGCGGCGGCCTCCTTCGTGGTGCGCACGAAAGGCACCATCAGCTCGACGTTGGTCAGCCCCATTTCCTCGCGGACGCGGCGCATGGCCATGCACTCGAGCTCGAAGCAGTCGCGGAAGCTCTCGGCCACGTAGCGCGAAGCGCCGCGGAAACCCAGCATCGGGTTCTCTTCTTCGGGCTCGTAGCGCGAGCCGCCGATCAGCTTGCGGTACTCGTTGGACTTGAAGTCGGACAGCCGCACGATCACCGGCTGCGGCCAGAAGGCGGCGGCGATGGTGGCCACGCCCTCGGCCAGGCGCTCGACGTAGAAGGCGCGCGGCGTGGCGTGGCCGCGCGCGACGCTCTCGACCGCCTTGCGCAGGTCGGGGTCGACGTTCGGGTAGTCGAGGATCGCCTTCGGGTGGATGCCGATGTTGTTGTTGATGATGAACTCGAGCCGGGCCAGACCGACCCCGGCGTTCGGGATGCGGGCGAACTCGAAGGCGAGGCTGGGGTTGCCCACGTTCATCATCACCTTGACCGGCAGCTCGGGCATCGCGCCGGTGTCGACCTCGGTGACCTCGGTCTCGAGCAGGCCATCGTAGATGTAGCCGGTGTCGCCCTCGGCGCAGGACACGGTGACCAGCGCGTCGCTGCCCAGCCGGCCGGTGGCGTCGCCGCAGCCGACCACAGCGGGGATGCCCAGTTCGCGCGCGATGATCGCTGCGTGGCAGGTGCGCCCGCCGCGATTGGTGACGATCGCCGAGGCGCGCTTCATGACCGGCTCCCAGTTCGGGTCGGTCATGTCGGTCACCAGGACGTCGCCGGGGCGCACGCTGTCCATCTGCGACGCGTCGGACACCACCCTCACCGGGCCCGCGCCGACCTTCTGGCCGATCGCCCGGCCCGAGGCCAGCACCTCGGCCCGCGACTTGAGCTTCCAGCGCTGCTGGCGGGTGCCGCCCTGCTGCGACTTCACCGTCTCGGGCCGCGCTTGCAGGATGTAGAGCTTGCCGTCACCGCCGTCCTTGCCCCACTCGATGTCCATCGGACGGCCGTAGTGCTGCTCGATGATCACCGCGTAGCGGGCCAGTTCGATCACGTCGACGTCGGTCAGCGAATAGCGGTTGCGCGCCTCGATCGGCACGTCGACGGTGCGCACCGTGCGCCCGGCCCCGCCGTTCGCCACGAACTCCATCTTGACCAGCTTGGAGCCCATCTCGCGACGGATGATCGGGAACTTGCCGGCAGCCAGCATCGGCTTGTGGACGTAGAACTCGTCGGGGTTCACCGCGCCCTGCACGACCGTCTCGCCCAGGCCCCAGGAGCTGGTGATGAAGACCACGTCGGGAAAGCCCGACTCGGTGTCGATCGTGAACATGACCCCCGAGCTGGCCAGGTCGCTGCGCACCATGCGCTGCACGCCGGCCGACAGGGCCACGTCGGCGTGCGCGAAGCCCTTGTGCACCCGGTAGGAGATCGCACGGTCGTTGTAGAGCGACGCGAAGACGTGGCGCATGCGGTCGAGCACCGCCTCGACGCCGACCACGTTGAGGAAGGTCTCCTGCTGGCCGGCGAACGAGGCGTCGGGCAGGTCCTCGGCGGTGGCCGACGAGCGCACGGCGACCGAGATCCCGGCGCCGCCGGCCTCGTCGACCATCCGCTGGTAGTGCTCGCGGATCTCCTTTTCGAGTTGCGCGGGCAGCGGCGCCTCGACGACCCACTGGCGGATCTTCGCGCCGCATTCGGCCAGCGCCTTGACGTCCTCGACGTTCAGCGCGTCGAGCTCGGCGGCGATCCGCCCGGCCAGCCCCTGGTGCTGGAGGAACTCGCGGAAGGCGAAGGCGGTGGTGGCGAAGCCGCCGGGCACGCGGACATGCGAGGCCGCGAGCTGGCTGATCATTTCTCCCAGCGAGGCGTTCTTGCCGCCGACCGAATCGACATCGGTCATGCGCAGTTCCTCGAAGGGGACGACGTAACGTCCTTCGTGACGGTTCATGGGAAGGTCCTGACAGGTTGAGATCCGGTTGCGCGAAGCGCTCTGGATGCACCCCCTGCCAGGCAGCTTCGCCTGCGGCCCGGGGGTCGGCGCGGGCCAGGCGATGGAGGGAGCGCATCCGGAACGTTCCGGAACCGGGCATTTTACTTCGCCGGCGGCAGCGGCCCCGGGAACGCCACGGGAGGCGCTCCCGTCCCGGCCGCGCGCGTTCGGGCGCCACGCGTCAGAATGCAGGCTGCGACGAACCTTTCCGACCGGACCTGCGATGCCCGACACCGGCGATACCCGCTACGACCGCACCGTGTTCTACCTGTCCGACGGCACCGGCATCACTGCCGAGACCTTCGGCCATTCGCTGCTCAGCCAGTTCGAGGACCTGCGCCTGCGGACAGTCCGCCTGCCCTTCATCGACTCCACCGAAAAGGCCCACGAGGCGGTCGAGCGGATCGAGCGGCAGGGCCGCGTCGACCGGCACCGGCCGATCGTCTTCAGCACGCTGGTCGACTCGGCCATCAACGACGTGGTCAGGCAGGCCAACTGCCGCTTCCTCGACCTGTTCGCGACCTTCGTGGAGCCGCTCGAGGTGGAGTTCGGCGTGCGCTCCTCCCACCGGATGGGGCGCTCCCACGCGGCCGCCGACTCGGAGGCCTACCGCAACCGCATCGCGGCGATCAACTTCTCGCTGGCGCACGACGACGGCCAGCAGCACAGCGAGCTGCATCAGGCGGACGTGATCCTGGTGGGGGTCTCGCGATGCGGCAAAACGCCCACCAGCCTGTACCTGGCGATGCAGCACGGCATCAAGGCCGCCAACTACCCGCTGATTCCCGAGGACTTCGACCGCGGCCGGCTGCCCGACGAGCTGTACCGGCACAAGGCCAAGCTGTTCGGGCTCTCGATCGCGCCCGAGCGGCTGGCCGAGGTGCGTCAGGAGCGACGGCCGGGCAGCCGCTACGCGGCCCTGGACAACTGCCGCTACGAGGTCGCCGAGGCCGAGTCGATGATGCGCCGCGAGGGCATCCACTGGCTGTCGACGACCACCAAGTCGATCGAGGAGATCGCGACGACGGTGCTGCAGCAGCTCGCCGAGCGCTGAGCGCGCGGACAGGGCTACTGCACTGCCCGATCCGGCGTCGGCGCTGCGCGTTGCCTCAGCTGCTCGTAGAGGCACACCGCGGCGGCCACGCCCACGTTGAGCGACTCGACCGCGTGGGACTGCGGGATCGACACCCGGCGCACGCCCGGGGCGGACAGCAGCGCGGCCTCGAGCCCCTGCCCTTCGTTGCCGAGCAGCCAGACCCTGGGGCCGCGCAAGTCGGCCTGCCAGAGGCCGGTCGGCGCATCGGCCGTGGTGGCGACGGCCTCGACCGCGAGCCTGGCGAGCAGCTCGGCCGGCGGCACGCCTTCGTGGATGTCCAGATGGAAGTGGGCGCCCATGGCCGCGCGCAGCACCTTGGGCGACCAGCAGAAGGCGGTGCCCGGCGAGGTGATCACGCGCCGAACGCCCACCGCGGCGCAGGTGCGCAGCACGGTGCCGGCGTTGCCCGGGTCCTGCACGCGATCGAGATAGACCGCGTCGTCGACCAGTCGGTCGGGCAGCACCGGTCGCGGCGTGTCCACCAGGGCGATCGGCCCCGGCCCGTGCTCGACCTGGCTGGCCTGCGCGAACAAGCGGTCGGCCAGCACGACCGGCGTCAGGCCGGTCGCATGGAGCAAGGCGGCGATCTCGGCGATGGTGCCTCCCGCGCCGGCTTGCGCGGCGTCCGGGGCGCCGGCTCGCGCGGCCCCTGCCACGCCGGGGCCCGACATGTCGCGGCCGGCGGCCGCGACGGCCTCCGCGGTGCGCGCCGGCAGGAAGATCTGCCGGGGCGCCCCGCTCCGGGCGAGACAGGCCTCGAGCAGGTGCACGCCCTCGATCACCGACAGGCCGAGCCTGCGCCGCTCGCGCGCCGAGCCCGCGAGCGCGAGCAGCTCGCGGAAGGTCTCGTTCGCCGCCGACTCGATCCGCTTCATGCCTGCTCCAGCTTGCGCACCGGCGCGAAGCTGCGCCGATGCTCGGGACAGGGCCCGTGCTCGCGCAGCAGCGCCAGGTGCAGCGCGGTCGGGTAGCCCTTGTGCAGATCGAAGCGGTACTGCGGGAAACGCTCGTGCAAGGCGTCCATCTGCGCGTCGCGCGCGCATTTCGCCAGGATGGAGGCTGCCGAGATCGCGGGGTCCAGCGCATCGCCGCGCACCAGGGTCTCCACTGCGCAGGCCAGCACCGGCGCCCGATTGCCGTCGACGCGCGCAAGCGCCGGACGCAAGCCCAGGCCGTCGACCGCGCGGCGCATCGCCAGCATCGTCGCCTGCAGGATGTTCAACGCGTCGATCTCGGCTGCGCTGGCGCTGGCCACCGACCAGGCCAGCGCCCGCTCGCGAATCGCCCCGGCGATCGACTCGCGCGCGCGCGCCGAAAGCGCCTTGGAGTCGCGCAGGCCTGCCACCGGCGCGCCGGGGTCGAGCACGACCGCAGCCGCGTACACCGGCCCGGCAAGCGGCCCTCGCCCGGCCTCGTCGACGCCGCACACCGGGCCCTCGCGCGCAGGCAGGCCAAGCGACAGCTGGCCGTGCGTCGCGGGCCGCTCAGCCACCGCCGATCTCCAGGATGCGCTCGGCCGCCCGCGAGGCGCAGTCGCGCCGCAACTGTCCGTGCAGGTCGGCGAAGCGCCGGGCGATCGCCTCGCGCCCGGCGTCGTCGTCGAGCTGCGCGAGCAGGGCCTGGCCGAGCGCTTCCGGCCTGACCGCCGCCTGCACGAACTCGGGCACGATGAACTCGCGGCTCAGGATGTTGGGCAGCCCGATCCACGGCAGCAAAGCCATCCGCCGCATGATCCGGTAGCTCAACCAGGCCAGCCGGTAGGCGATCACCATCGGCTTGCGCATCAGCGCCACCTCGAGCGTGGCGGTGCCGCTGGCGACCAGGACCGTGTCGGCCGCGGCGATGACCTCGTGCGAGCGGCCGCTGACCAGCGTGAGCGGGAGGGTGGCCGGCAGCTTCAGCGCCGTGGCCATCTCCCTGAGCCGCTCGAACAACCGGTCGGAGGCCGCCGGCAACAGGAATCGGATGTCGGGCCGGCGCAAGTGCAGCCAGGCCGCGGTGCGCAGGAAATCCGGCCCGAGGCGCTCGACCTCGCCGCCCCGGCTGCCCGGCATGAGCGCCACGACCGGCCCGCCGCCGGGAAACAGCCCGAGCGCGCGGCGGGCGCCTTCGGTGTCGACCCCCTCGGGAATGCGATCGGCGAGCGGGTGGCCCACGTAGGTCGCGGGGATCCCGGCCTTGCGGTAGATCTCCTCCTCGAAGGGAAAGATCAGCAGCACGTGGTCCACCGCGCGCCGGATGCGCTCGATTCTCCCGGCCCGCCAGGCCCAGATCGACGGGCCGATGAAGTGCACGGTGCGCAGGCCGCGCTCGCGCAGCGCGAGCTCGAGGTCCAGGTTGAAGTCGGGCGCGTCGACCCCCACGAACACGTCGGGGCGCCATTCGAGCAGGCGCTCTCGCAGCGAGTCGCGCATCCGCTTCAGGCGCGGGTACTCGCGCAGCACCTCGATGTAACCGTTGACCGACAAGGCATCGGTGGTCCACCAGGCGTCGAAGCCGCCATGGCGCATCTGCGGCCCGCCGATGCCTCGGGCATCCAGCGCGTCCGTGCGGGCCGACAGGCCGTCGAGCACGGAGGCCGCAAGCAGGTCGCCCGAGGCCTCGCCGGCCACCATGCCGAGCCGGAGTCCGGCCATCGGCGCGGCGCCGCTCAGCGGACGATCCCGCGGGTCGCGCCTTCGAGGAAGGCGACCAGCGCGGCGACGTCGGGGCCGGGCTCGACGCGCAGCGCGGCGATCGCCTCCTGCAGCGTGTGGCCCGAGCGGTAGAGCGTGCGATAGGCGCGCCGGATCGCGTTGATCCGGTCGGCCGAGAAGCCGCGCCGGCGCAGGCCCTCGGAGTTGATGCCGTGGGCCTGCGCGCTGCTGCCCGAGGCCATCACGAAAGGCGGGATGTCGTGAAGCACCACCGAGCTGACGCCGGTCATCGCGTGCGCGCCGATCTTGCAGAACTGGTGGACCTGCGTGCATCCCCCGAGGATCACCCAGTCGCCGATCTGCACGTGGCCGGCCAGGTTCGTGGTGTTGGCGAAGATGGCGTGGCTGCCGATCAGGCAGTCGTGCGCGATGTGCACGCAGGCCATGACCCAGTTGTCGTCGCCCAGCGTGGTCACGCCGCGGTCCTGCGCGGTGCCGCGGTTGATCGTGACGAACTCGCGGATCGTGTTGCCGTTGCCGATCTCGAGCGAGGTCGGTTCGCCGGCGTACTTCTTGTCCTGGGGGTCGGCGCCGATCGACGCGAACTGGAAGATCCGGTTGTCGCGACCGATCGTGGCAGGTCCCTCGATCACCGCGTGCGGGCCGATCCGGGTGTTCGCGCCGATCTTCACGCTTGCGCCGATCACCGCATAGGCGCCGACCTCGACCGAGGTGTCGAGCTCGGCGGCCGGGTCGACGATCGCCGTGGGGTGGATGCGCTGCGCGCCGCTCATCGCCAGGCCGCGCGGTTCAGGCCGAAGCCGCCGGCGTCGCGCCGCCGTCGGGGCCGGCGCCGCCCGGATTTCCGCCCCCGTTGGACCCGTCGATCTCCCGCAGCGTGCACATCAACTCGGCCTCGGCGCACAGCTGGCCGTCGACCGTGGTGCGGCCGGCGTATTTCCAGATCGAGCGGGCGATCCGCACGATCTCGACCTCGAGCCGAAGCTGGTCGCCGGGGACCACCGGGCGCTTGAAGCGCGCATTGTCAACGCCGACGAAGTAGTAGACCGAGCCCTGGTCCGACACCCGGCCCATGGTCTGGAAGGACAGGATGCCGGCGGCCTGCGCGAGCGCCTCGATCTGCAGCACGCCGGGCATCACCGGCAGGTAGGGAAAGTGTCCGGTGAAGTACGGCTCGTTGATCGTGACGTTCTTGATCGCCACGATCCGCTTGCCCTTCTCGAGCTCGAGCACCCGGTCGACCAGCAGGAACGGATAGCGATGCGGCAGGTGTTCCAGGATGGCGCGAATGTCCATGACTGTCATCGGGTGTTGTCCTCGTCGGTTCGTTCGAGCCTGCGCACCCGGGTGCGCAGTTCGGGCAGTCGTCGCAGCACGGCGGCCGCGCGCTCCCAGTCGTCATTGTCCATCAGCGGGAACACGCCGGTGTAGAAGCCCGGCTGCCGGATCGTGCGGGTGACCAGGCTCATCGCCGAAACCGTCACGTCGTCGCAGATCTCGAGGTGCCCCAGGATGCCGGCGCCGCCGCCGATCCGGCACCGGCGTCCGATCACCGCGCTGCCGGCCACGCCCACGCAGCCGGCGAGCGCGCTGTGCTCGCCGATCCGCACGTTGTGGCCGATCTGGATCTGGTTGTCGAGCTTGCAGCCGTCACCGATCACCGTGTCGTCGAGCGCGCCGCGGTCGATCGTGGTGTTGGCGCCGATCTCGACGTCGTTGCCGATGCGCACGGCGCCGAGCTGCGGGATCTTCTCCCAGCGCCCCTCGGCCGACGCGAATCCGAAGCCGTCGGCGCCGATCACCGCGCCCGAGTGCAGGATGCAGCGCTCGCCGATCGTGCAAGCGTCGTAGATCGTCACGCGCGCGTGCAGGACCGTGCCGGCCCCGATGCTCACGCCGGCCCCGACCACCGAACCGGGACCGATCGACGCCCCCTTGCCGATGCTCGCCCCCGCGCCGATCACCACCTGGGCGCCGATGCTGACGCCGCTGCCGATCCGGGCGTCGGGCGCCACCACCGCCGAGGGCTCGCAGCCGGGCGCGCTCGCGGGGCGCAGCATGGCCTCGAGCTCGCGCGCGAGCGTCGCGAAGGCGCGATAGGGGTCGTCGCTCGCCAGCACGGCGCAGCCTGCCGGCAGCCCGCTGGCGTCGGATTCCCGGGCGATGATCGCACCGGCAGCGCTGTCGCGGGCCTGCGCCGCGTAGCGGGAATCGGAGAGAAAGGAAAGATCGGCCGGTCCGGCCGAGGCCAGTGTCGCCAGGCCGCGCAGCAGCCGATCGGGGTCTCCGCGCAGGATGCGCGCCCGGGCGATCCCGGCCGCCGCCGCAAGGCTCAGACCGGGCCTCAGTTCCATTGCCGCGCGCCCCGCGTTGCCGCAGAGCCGAAGCTCACTTGCCGCCCGAAGTGAGCGCGCGCAGCACCTTCTCGGTGATGTCGATACGCGGGCTCGCGAAGACGGCCTCCTGGAGGATGATGTCGTACTTCTCCTGCTCGGCGATCTGCTTGATGACCCGGTTCGCCTTCTCGATGACCTGGGCGAGTTCCTCGTTGCGGCGCTGGTTGAGGTCTTCGCGGAACTCGCGCTGCTTGCGCTGGAATTCCTTCTCGACGTCGGCATACTCGCGCTGCCGGCGCTGGCGATCGCCGTCCGACATGACGGCGCCATCGCGGTCGATGCGCTCGCCCATGGACTTCAGGCGCGCGGCCATGTCCTGCAGCTCCTTCTCGCGTCGGCTGAACTCCTGCTCGAGCTTCTGCTGCGAAGCCTTGGCCGGGGCGGCATCGCGCAGGATGCGCTCGGTGTTGACGAAGCCGATCCGCGTGCCTTCCTGGGCGACGGCGAACGATGCGGTCGCGGCGAGCGCGGCGGCCGCAACCAACTTCAGAATCCGGGCGGACGGTGATCCGTTCTTCATCGACGGTGGTCCCTACATGCGTGAGCGATCAAGCGGCGATTGTCGCACAGAAGCGCCGCCGCCCCCCGAGGCGCCGGCGCGATGACGCGGCGCCGTCAACCGGGGTTCCGCCCCTCGGCGCGGCAGCCCCGCCCGGCAACCGGACCTCAGAAACCGGTGCCGACCTGGAACTGCAGGCGCTGGGTGCGGTCGCCGGTTTCCTTGTTGATCGGGAAGGCGACGCTGAGCTTGAGCGGACCGATCGGCGACAGCCAGCTCAGGCCGAGACCGGCGGAGTAGCGCAGGTCTCCGAGGTCGATCGAGGTGCCCTCGAACACGTTGCCGGCGTCGAGGAACACGAAGGTCCGGATCGTGCGGTCGCTGCCGGTTCCGGGCAAGGGGAAGATGAACTCGGCGCTGCCGACCACCCTCGACTGGCCCCCCAGCGGCACCTCGCGGAAGCCGCCGTTGAGCAGCTGCTCGAAGTCCTTCGGACCCAGCGAGGACGGGTAGTAGCCGCGCACCGAACCGATGCCGCCGGCGTAGAAGTTCTTGAACAGCGGATACGGGTTGCCGCCGAACGCCCGGCCGAAGCCCAGGTCACCGTAGAGCGCGATCGTGTAGTCGCGGTTCAGCGGGTAGTACCACTCGTGCTTGTAGGCGGCGCGCCAGTAGCGCAGGTCGCCCACCGGCAGGGTCACGTCGAGGGTGGCGCTCTGCAGGCGACCGCGCGTGGGGATCAGCGCGCTGTCCCGGCTGTCGCGCGCCCAGCCGGCAGTGGCCAGCAGCGCGCTGGCCGATTCGCCGAAGTTCGCCACCTGCTGGATGTAGCGCGACGGCGCGAGCGTGCCGAGCTTGACGTCGTTGCGCTCGGCCACCAGGCCGAAGGACAGGCGGTCGTACTCGGTGTAGGGGACGCCGAAACGCAGGCCGATGCCGCTCGAACGGATCCGGTAGTCGCCCAGGTCGAGCTCGCTCGCGTTGTAGGTGCGGGTGTAGAGATCGAATGCCCGGCTCACGCCGTCCGGCGTGAAGTAAGGATCGACGTAGGACAGCGCGACCGTGCGGAACAACTTGCTGGTGTTGACGGTCAGGCCCAACGACTTGCCGGTGCCCATGAAGTTCTGCTGGTTCAGCGACGCCGACAGGATCACCTTCTCGGTGCTGGAGAAGCCCACGCCGAAGGTGACGTTGCCGGTCGGCTGCTCGGTGACCACCACGTTCAGGTCGACCTGGTCGGGCGCGTCGGGCACTGGCTGCGTGTCGATGCGCACGTCGGTGAAGTAGCCGAGCCGGCTCACCCGCTCGCGCGAGAGCCGGATCTTGTCGGCGTCGTACCAGGCATCCTCGAACTGGCGCAGTTCGCGGCGGATGACCTCGTCGCGGGTGCGCGAGTTCCCGGCCACGTTGATCCGGCGCACGTAGACCCGGCGCGCCGGGTCGACCAGGATCTGGAAGGAGACCTCGCGATTGTCGCGATCGATGGTCGGCACCGCGTTGACGTTGGCGAAGGCGTAGCCGAGCTCGCCCAGCCGGTCGGAAATCCGCTTGGTGGACTCGGTCAGCTTCGAGCCCGAGAACACGTCGCCAGGCTTCAGCGTGACCCGCTCCGCGAATTCGGCCTCGCGGCCCAGCAGCGTGCCGCCGAAACCGACGTCCTTGACCCGGTACTGCTCGCCCTCGCGGATGGCGATCGTGAGCTCGACCCGCTCGCGATCGGGCGTGATCGACACCTGCGTGGACTGGACCTCGAACTCGAGGTAGCCGCGGTCGAGATAGAAGGAGCGCAGGGTTTCGAGGTCGCCGGCGAACTTCTCGCGCGAATACTGGTCGGCCTTCGAGTACCAGGTGAACCAGTTCGGCGTGGTGAGCCGCATCTCGTCGAGCAGCTGCTTCTCGGTGAAGGCCTTGTTGCCCACGAAGCGGATCGCGCCGATCCGGGCGACATCGCCCTCGTCGACGGTGAGCACGATGCCGACTCGGTTGCGCTCGAGCGGGGTGATCGTGGAGGTGACGCTCGCGGCGTAACGGCCGCGCGCCAGGTATTGCTGCTTGAGCTCCTGCTCGGCGCGCTCGAGCACGCTGCGGTCGAAGATCAGCGACTCGCCCAGGCCCTGGTCGCGCAGTACCTTCTTGAGGGCTTCCTTGTCGAACTCCTTGGCGCCGACCACGTCCACCGAAGCGATCGCGGGGCGTTCCTCGACGTAGACGACCAGCACGTCGCCGTCGACCTCGAGGCGCACGTCGCGGAAGAAGCCGGTGGCGAACAGCGCGCGCACGGCCTCGCTGGCCCCCTCTTCGGTGAGCCGCTCGCCGACCTTGACCGGCAGGTAGCTGAAGACCGTGCCCGGCTCGGTGCGCTGAACGCCTTCGATGCGGATGTCGCGGACGACGAAAGGATCGAAGGCGAAGGCGGCCCTGGCTGCAAGCAGCGCGACGGCGGAGACGATCGCCAGACGTACCGCGCTGCGGCCGCGCCGCAGGCGGCTACGTAGGAATGGCATGGATCAGGAACCGATCAGGCGGCTGATGTCATTGAACAGGGCCACTGCCATCATCAGCATGATGATCGCGAGGCCGGCTTTTTGCGTGACGACCATGAAGCGCTCGGACAGCGGCCTGCCCTTCACTGCCTCGAGTCCGTAATATACCAAATGCCCTCCGTCGAGGACCGGCACGGGGAGCAGATTGAGCACGCCCAGGCTGATGCTGATGAGCGCGAGGAAACTCAGGTAGGCGAACCAGCCCACGCGCGCCGACTGGCCGGCCAGGTCTGCGATGGTCACCGGCCCGCTCAGGTTGCGGATCGACAATTCGCCGGTCAGCATGCGGCCCAGCATGCGCAGCGTGAACACCGACATGTCCCAGGTCTGGCGTGTGCCCTGCCACAAGGCCTCCAGCGGGCCGTAACGCAGCGTTTCCATCTTCACCCGGTCCTGCAGCGCGGCGCCGATCCGGCCGATGGTGCGGCCTGCGTCGGCGCCCTCGCCCGCCACGGCCTGGGGCACGACCGGCAAGGCGATCTCGTCGGCGCCGCGGCGCACCACGATCTGGATCTGGCGCCCGGGATTGGCCTTGACCGCGTCGATCAGGTCGATGGCACGCCCCACCGGTGCGCCGTTCACCGACACCAGCTCGTCGCCCGGCGCCAGCCCGGCGCTCAGGGCGGCGCCGCCTTCGACCAGCGAACCCACGACCACCTTGCCGGCCGCGAGCCGAAGGCCCATCAGGCCGAGGAAGTCGCGCTCGGCATCGCGCTCGGACATGCCGGACAGATCGAGCGCAAGCGTGCCGCTGCCTGCCCCACCCTCGCGCTGGACCGTCAATTGCGCGGCGCGACGCTCGATCAGCGGATCGAGCAGGGCCAGCCGCAGCTCGTTCCAGGAGCGTACCTCGTCGCCGTCGACCGACAGGATCCGGTCGCCGCGCGCCAGCCCGGCGCGCGCCGCCGGCGTCTCGACCGCCGGCTTGTCGACGATCGGCGCGGGCTCGTCGACGCCGACCCAGCCCAGCACCGCGTAGAGCAGGATCGCGAGCAGGAAGTTGGCCAGCGGGCCGGCCGCCACGATCGCGGCGCGCTGCGACAGCGGCTTGCGGCTGAAGGCGCGCGAGAGCTCGCCGGCCGGGATGGGCGAATCCTGCGACTCGCGCTCGTCGAGCATGCGGACGTAGCCGCCCAGCGGGATCATCGCGAGCGTCCACTCGGTCCGGTCGGGGCCGACGTGCCAGCGCGCAAGCGGCTTGCCGAATCCGATCGAGAAGCGCAGCACCTTGACCCCGCACCAGCGCGCCACCAGGTAGTGCCCGAGCTCGTGGACGAAGATCAGCAGGGTGAGTGCCGCCAGGAAGGCGACCAGGGTCTGCAGCCCGCTCATGCCGCGACTCGCTCGAGGAGCGCGCCGGCCGCGCGGCGGCTGTCGCGATCCAGCGCCAGCACCGACTCGACGTCGGCGCCCGCGGGCCGGTCGCCGAGCTTGTCGAGGACGCGGGCATTCAGTTGCGCGATGCCGGCGAAGCCGATGCGGCGCGCCAGGAAGGCCTCGACCGCGACCTCGTTCGCGGCGTTGAGCACGCAGGGCGCGCCGCCGCCGGCGTCGAGCGCCTGGTGGGCCAGCCTGAGGCAGGGAAAGCGTTCCATGTCCGGTTCCTCGAAATCCAGTCTGCCGATACGGGCGAGATCGAGCGGCGACACGCCGCTCTCGATCCGCTCGGGATACGCGAGCGCATGGGCGATCGGCGTGCGCATGTCCGGGTTGCCGAGCTGGGCCAGCATGGACCCGTCGGCATACTCGACCAGCGAATGCACGATGCTCTGCGGATGCACGACGACATCCAATCGCGAACCGGGCAAGCCGAACAGGAAATGTGCCTCGATCAGCTCGAGACCCTTGTTCATCATCGTCGCGGAATCGACGGAAATCTTGCGGCCCATCGACCAGTTCGGATGCGCGCAGGCCTGCTCCGGCGTGGCCTGGGCCATCTCGGCGGCGCTGGCGCGCCGGAAGGGGCCGCCGGAGGCGGTCAGCAGGATGCGACGGATGCCGGGGCCGTCGGCGCGCCCGCCGGGAGGCAGGCACTGGAACACCGCGTTGTGCTCGCTGTCGATGGGCAGCACCGAGGCGCCGCCGGCGGCGCAGGCCGACAGGAAGACCTGGCCGGCCATCACCAGCGACTCCTTGTTGGCCAGCAGGATCCGCTTGCCCGCGCGTGCCGCGGCGATCGCGGCCTCGAGGCCGGCGGCGCCGACGATGGCGGCCATCACCGCGTCGACCTCGGCGGCCGCGGCGACCTCGATCAGGGCGCGCGGCCCGGCCAGGACCTCGGTGCCGCTGCCCGCAGCCGCCAGGCGCTCGCGCAGGCGGGCCGCGGCAGCCTCGTCGGCCAGCACCGCGTAGCGCGGCGCGAAGCGCAGGCACTGCTCGGCCAGCAGCTCGTGCTGGCGCTGCGCACCGAGCGCGAACACCCGGTAGCGGTCCGGGTGCCGCCCCGCCACGTCGAGCGTGCTGCGCCCGATCGAGCCGGTGGCGCCGAGGATCGTGAGATGGATCATCTTGGAACGGGGTGTGCGGCCGGAGCGGCGGATGGCTGGCCGATCAACCGAGCAGCCGGTGCAGCAACGATACCGCAGGCATGACCGGGATCAGCGCATCGATCCGGTCGAGCACGCCGCCATGGCCGGGCAGCAGCGTGCCGCTGTCCTTGACGCCGGCCTCGCGCTTGAGCAGCGACTCGTGCAGGTCGCCGACGACCGACAGCGCGGCGAGCGCCAGCAGAACCGGCACCGCCAGCACCGCCGAGGCGTCGAAGAGCCGCGCCGCGAGCGTGGCCGACAGCGCCCCGCCCTGCCCCGCGAAGACGGCGACCGCCCAGCCCGCCAGCACGACTGCCAGCGCGCCGCCGAGCGCGCCCTCCCAGCTCTTGCCGGGGCTGATCGCCGGCGCCAGCTTGCGCCGGCCGATCGCCCTACCCACGAAATACGCGGCGATGTCGGCGATCCAGACGATGGCCATGGCAGCCAGCAGCACGACCGGGCCGCGCGCGTGAAGCTCGATCAGCGCCACCCAGCAGGCGAGCAGCAGGAAGGCGGCCAGCGGCGTGCCGCCGCCCCCGGCCCGATGCTGCGCGAGTCGCGCCGGGCCGGCCAGGCACCACCAGCCGGTGGCGAGCGCGGACAGCGCCAGACCGAACCACTCCGGCCAGCCCGCGGCCGCCCGCCAGGCGAGCAGCGCGAGGCCGATCGCCACGACCGCCAGCCCGACCGGCCAGGCGCTTCGCCCCACGGAGCGCACCGGCAGGCCGGCGCTGCCGGGTCCTGACGCGCCGGCGCCCGGAGGCCGCGCCGATGCCGCCCGGGCGATCGCCAGCAGCCCCGCCCACTCGCGCGCGCCCACGGCCAGAAAGGCGAGGGTCAGCGCGGCCCAGGTCCAGGCGGGCCACCAGAAGAGGGTCGGCAGCAGGACGGCCAGCAGGACCAGGGCCGTGATGACGCGCTGGCGCAGCATTGGTGCGCGCTCAGGCCTGCGCGCCGGCCGCCAGCTGGGCGCTGGTGCGGCCGAAGCGGCGCTCGCGGGCGCGAAAGGACTCGAAGGCGCGCTCGAGCTCGGCCTGGTCGAAGTCGGGCCACCAGGTGTCGGTGAAATAGAGCTCGGTGTAGGCGAGCTGCCAGAGCAGGAAGTTGCTGATTCGCTGCTCGCCGCCGGTGCGGATGAACAGGTCGGGCTCGGGCGCCCAGGCCATGGCCAGGTGCGCCGCGATGTCGTCCTCGGCGATGCGCGAGGGCTCGGCGGCGAGCTCGGGCCGGGCCGCCAGCAGCGCCCGGGTGGCCTGGACCAGGTCCCAGCGCCCGCCGTAATTGGCCGCCACGGTGAGGGTCAGCCGGCTGTTGGCGGCCGTGCGCGCCTCGGCCTGTCCGATCAGCTCCTGCAGCCGCGGCTCGAAGCGGCTGGTGTCGCCGACGACCCGCAGCCGGATGCCGTTGTCGGACAGCTTGCCGACCTCGCGCTCGAGCGCGGTGATGAACAGGCGCATCAGCACCGACACCTCGTCGGCCGGGCGCCGCCAGTTCTCGGAGCTGAACGCGAACAGGGTCAGGTACTCGACGCCGGCTCGCGCGCAGGCCTCGACGGTGCGCCGCACCGCGTCGACGCCCCTGGCGTGGCCGGCCACCCTCGGCAGGTGGCGCGAGGTGGCCCAGCGGCCATTGCCGTCCATGATGATCGCGACATGGCGAGGCACCCCTCCGGTGGCGGGGACCTCGCGGGTCGAGCTGGGAAATCTGGGCATCGAGCGAACGCGATCGACGGCGGTCAGACCGTCATGATCTCCTGCTCCTTGGTCGCGAGCAGCTTGTCGATCTCGGCCACGAAACGGTCGGTCAGTTTCTGGATGTCCTCCTGCGCACGCCGCTCGTCGTCTTCCGAGATCGCCTTGTCCTTGAGCAGCTTCTTGAGCTGCTCGTTTGCGTCGCGGCGCAGGTTGCGCACGGCCACCTTGGCGTGCTCCGCATCGCCGCGGGCGATCTTGGTCATCTCGCGGCGACGCTCCTCGGACAGGGGCGGCATCGGCACGCGGATCAGGTCGCCGCTGGTGGCCGGATTCAGGCCGAGATCGGACTCGCGGATCGCCTTGTCGACGACCTGGACCATCTTCTTCTCCCAGGGCTGCACGCCGAGAGTGCGCGCGTCCTGCACCGTGACGTTGGCGACCTGCGAGAGCGGCACCATGCTGCCGTAGTAGTCGACCTGGATGTGGTCGAGCAGGCCCGCGTGGGCGCGGCCCGTGCGGATCTTCTGGAAGCTGGTCTTCATCGCGTCCAGCGACTTCTGCATCTTCTGCTCGGCCGTGCTCCTGACCTCGGCAACGCTCATGGATCCTCCGGAAAGAAAGGTGTCAGACGTGGACCAGCGTGCCCTCGTCCTCGCCGCGGACCGCGCGCAGCAGCGCGCCTTCCTTGAAGATCGAGAACACGCGGATCGGCAGTTTCTGGTCGCGGCACAGCGCGAAGGCCGTGGCGTCCATGACCTTCAGGTTGCGGCCGATGGCCTCGTCGAAGCTGATGCGCTGGTAACGGGTGGCCCCCGGGTCCTTCATGGGGTCCGCGGTGTAGACGCCGTCGACCTTGGTGGCCTTGAGCACCACCTCGACACCCATTTCGGCGCCGCGCAGCGCCGCAGCCGTGTCGGTGGTGAAGAAGGGATTCCCGGTGCCGGCCGCGAAGATGACGACCTTGCCTTCCTCGAGGTAGCGCAGTGCCTTGGGCCGGATGTAGGGCTCGACCACCTGCTCGATCTTCAGGGCGGACTGCACGCGGGCGACCACGCCCTTCTGGCGCAGGGCGTCCTGCAGCGCCAGCGAGTTCATGACCGTGGCCAGCATGCCCATGTAGTCGGCGGTGGCGCGGTCCATGCCGGTCGCGCCGCCGGCCATGCCGCGGAAGATGTTGCCGCCGCCGATGACGATCGCCAGTTCGACGCCCAGCTCGACCACGCTGGCGATCTCGCCGACCATCGCCTCGATGGTCTCGCGATTGATGCCGTAGGCATCGTCGCCCATCAGGGCTTCACCGGAGAGCTTGAGCAGCACCCGCCGATGCGGGATCGGCGCGGCGAGCGGCTCCGGACGGGCGGCAAGGCTTTCGACTGCAGTCAAAGTCGATCTCCCGATGTGGACCGGTGCGCCGGGCCGGCTGGGCCGGCTCCGCGACCGGACGAATCCTCGCGATGCGGCACCCGAGGGCGGGCGCCCTGGACGGGCCGCCCGACGGGGCGCCCGCGAGGTCGGCGCCCGGCAGGGCGCCGCCGTTCGCGATTATCGCCCGATTTCGATGCCCGCGAATTCGATTGCCGTCTCGCTCAGCGACCGGCGGCAGCGGCAGCCTGCGCGGCCACTTCGGCAGCGAAATCGGTCTGCTTCTTCTCGATGCCCTCGCCGACCACGTACAGCGTGAAGGCGGCGACCTGGGCGCCGCGCGCCTTGAGCAGCTGCTCGATGGTCTGCTTGCCTTCCGGATCCTTCACGAAGATCTGGCCGAGCAGCGTGACCTCCTTCAGGAACTTCTGGACGGTGCCCTCGACCATCTTGGCGACGATCTCGGCCGGCTTGCCCGACTCGGCAGCCTTCTGCGAGGCGATCGAGCGCTCGCGCTCGACTTCGTCGGCCGGCACGCCTTCCTTGGACAGCGCCTTCGGCTTGCTGGCGGCGATGTGCATCGCGAGGTCCTTGGCCAGGGTCTCGTCGCCGCCGACCAGGTCGACCAGCACGCCGATCCTGGCGCCGCCGTGCAGATAGCTGGCGATCCGGCCCTTGGCCTCGATGCGGGCGAAGCGGCGGATGCTCATGTTCTCGCCGATCCGGCCGATCAGGGTCTTGCGGTACTCGTCGACCGTGGTGCCTGCCATCGGCAGCGCCGACAGGGCCTCGACATCGGCCGGGTTGCGCTCGACCACCAGGGTGGCGAGGTCGCTCGCGAGCTTCAGGAAGTCGTCGTTCTTGGCGACGAAGTCGGTCTCGCAGTTGAGCTCGACCATGGCCGCCTTGCGACCGTCGGCGCTCACGTGGATGCCGACCACGCCTTCGGCGGCCACCCGGGCGGCCGCCTTGGTGGCCTTGTTGCCGAGCTTGACGCGCAGGATCTCCTCGGCGCGGGCCATGTCGCCCTCGGCCTCGGTGAGCGCCTTCTTGCACTCCATCATCGGCGCGTCGGTCTTCTCGCGCAGTTCCTTGACCATGGCTGCAGTGATTTCGGCCATTGCTGGACTCCGTTCGGTTTCGTGGTGTTCGTGTCGGGTAAAAAAAAGGGGCTGTCACCGACAGCCCCGCCGCGCCCCCGGCCGGCGGGCCGTGCCCGCCGCCGATTTCATCGGCCGTCGGCCGCTACGGGGTTGCGACTGCTCAGGCTTCTTCGTCCTCGCCGGCGTCGATCTCGACGAATTCCTCGTCGCCTTCGGTCGCCGTCTTGACGATCTCCTGCAGCGAGGCGGCGCGACCTTCGAGGATCGCGTCCGCGGCGCCGCGGGCATAGAGCTTGATGGCGCGCGCCGAGTCGTCGTTGCCCGGGATCACGTGATCGATGCCCTCGGGCGAGTGGTTGGTGTCGACCACCGCCACGACCGGGATGCCGAGCTTCTGAGCTTCGGTGATCGCGATCTTGTGGTAGCCGACGTCGACCACGAACAGCGCGTCGGGCAGGCCGCCCATGTCCTTGATGCCGCCCAGGCTGCGCTCGAGCTTCTCCATCTCGCGCTGGAACATCAGGCCTTCCTTCTTGGACATCTTCTCGAGGCCGCCTTCGGCCATCGTGGCTTCCATCTCCTTCAGGCGCTTGATCGAGGCCTTGACCGTCTTGAAGTTGGTCAGCATGCCGCCGAGCCAGCGCTGGTCGACGAAGGGCATGCCGGCGCGCGCGGCTTCCTCGGCGATGGTCTCGCGGGCCGAGCGCTTGGTGCCCACGAACAGCACGGTGCCCCGGTTGGCGGCCAGCTGGCGCAGGTATTTCATCGAGTCCTGGTACATGACCAGGGTCTTCTCGAGATTGAAGATGTGGATGCGATTGCGATGGCCGTAGATATACGGGGCCATCCGGGGATTCCAGAACCGCGTCTGGTGGCCGAAGTGAACGCCGGCCTCGAGCATTTGCCGCATGGTGACGGACATGACAGACTCCAACTGAGGGTTGTGACTGACGCGCCGCAAAGGCCGCCGGACCGACCGGCCCCGCACGGGCTGGTTGCCTGTGCGGGCTGATCGGTGGCCGGCGGCACCCGTCAGGTGCGGCGCGCGCGATTTTCGCCATCGACTCAGGCACCGCATGGACAATGCGCGCCATCCGCCGAAAGCGAAGCCTATAATTCTAGCATGGCAATCAACATCAAGACAGCCTCCGAGATCGAGGCCATGAGGGTCGCCGGCCGCCTGGCCAGCGAGGTCCTCGACTACATCACGCCCTTCGTGAAGCCGGGGGTCACCACCGGCGAACTCGACCGGCTGTGCCACGACTACATGGTCGGCGTGCAGGGCACCGTGCCGGCGCCGCTGAACTACGCGCCTCCCGGCTACCGGCCCTACCCCAAGTCGGTCTGCACCTCGGTCAACCACCAGGTCTGCCACGGCATTCCCGGCGACCGGGTGCTGAAGAACGGCGACATCGTCAACATCGACGTCACCGTCATCAAGGACGGCTTCCACGGGGACACCAGCCGGATGTTCCTGGTCGGCGAGGCGTCGATCGCCGCGCGCCGGCTGTGCCAGGTCACCTGGGACTGCATGTGGCTGGGCATCGAGCAGGTGCGCCCGGGCGCCACGGTCGGCGACATCGGCCACGCGATCCAGCGCCATGCCGAGGCCCAGGGCTGCTCGGTGGTCCGCGAATTCTGCGGACACGGCATCGGCCGCAAGTTCCACGAGGAGCCGCAGATCCTGCACTACGGCCGGCCGGGCACCGGCGACCGGTTCGAAGCCGGCATGATCTTCACCGTGGAGCCGATGATCAATGCCGGCCGCCGCGAGGTCCGCGAGATGGCTGACGGCTGGACCATCGTGACCAAGGACCACAGCCTGTCGGCGCAGTGGGAGCACACGGTGCTGGTCACCGACACCGGTTTCGAGGTGCTCACGGTATCCGCCGGCGCGCCGGCCCGCCCCGAGCCGCTCACCGCGGTCGCCTGAGCCGTGGGCGCGCGGGCGCTGCGGGCCGAGGCCCTCCCGCCGCAAGCGGACATGCCCGATTTCGCGCCCGTTCGCGAGGCGTGGCAGCGCGATCGCGGCGCCGCGATCGAGGGCTTTCGGGCGTCGCAGGATCCGGACCGTCTCCACCGCGCCCTGGGCCGCGCGACCGACCGGACCCTTTGCGCGCTGTGGCGGCTGCTGGCGCCCTCGCGGCAGTACGCGCTGGCCGCGGTCGGCGGCTACGGGCGCGGCGAGCAGTACCCGCACTCCGACGTCGACCTGCTGATCCTGGTGCCGGAGCGCCCCGAGGGCGCGGCGGCGGTGGGCCTGGAGCGGTTCATCGGCGCCTGCTGGGATCTCGGGCTGGAGATCGGCCACAGCGTTCGCACGCCCGAGGAGTGCCTGCGCGAGGCGCAGGCCGACATCACGGTTCGCACCAGCCTGCTCGAGCGCCGGCTGCTGGCCGGCAGCCGGCAGCGCTACGAGGCGCTGGGCCGCGAGCTCGACGCCGCGCTGAAGGTCGACGAGTTCTTCTCGGCCAAGCTGCTCGAGATGCGCCAGCGCCACGCCAAGTTCGACGACAGCCCCTACAGCCTGGAGCCCAACACCAAGGAGAGCCCGGGCGGCCTGCGCGACCTGCAGGTGATCCGCTGGATCGCGCGGGCCAGCGGCTTCGGCCGGAACTGGAGCGAGCTCCATGCCCGCGGCCTGATCACCGCCAGCGAGGCCACCCAGCTGCGCGCCAACGAGCGCCGCATCGCGCGAATCCGGGCCTGGCTGCACATCCTGGCAGGACGCCACGAGGACCGCCTGCTCTTCGACCTGCAGGCCCGGGTCGCCGAGGCCCTGGGCCTGGCCCGCAGCTCGGCCCGCCAGTCGTCCGAAGAGCTGATGCAGCGCTACTACCGGTCGGCCAAGACGGTGACCCAGCTCAACACGATGGTGCTGCAGAACCTGCGCGGCGCGCTGTTCCCGTCGCCCGGCGCGGTCGCCCGGCCGATCGACCGCGAATTCGTCGACAAGCAGGGGCTGCTGGACCTGGCCGATCCCGAACTCTTCGAGCGCGATCCGTCGGCCATCCTGCGCTGCTTTCTCGCCATGCAGCGCCATTCCGAGCTCTCGGGCATCGCCACCGGCGCGCTGCGCGCGCTCTGGCACGCCCGGGCCAGGATCGACGCGCGCTTCCGGCGCGACCCGTCCAACCGCGCGCTGTTCCTCCAGCTGCTGCAATCGCCGCGCGGCGTGACGCACGAACTGCGGCGGATGAACCAGTGGTCAGTCCTCGGCCGCTATCTGCCGGCCTTCCGCCGGATCGTCGGCCGCATGCAGCACGACCTGTTCCACGTCTACACGGTGGACCAGCACATCCTGATGGTGGTGCGCAACCTGCGCCGCTTCGCGATGGCCGAACACGCCCACGAGTACCCGTTCTGCAGCCAGCTGCTGGCGGGCTTCGACAAGCCCTGGCTGCTCACGATCGCGGCGCTGTTCCACGACATCGCCAAGGGGCGCGGCGGCGACCACTCGAAGCTCGGCAAGGTCGACGCACGCCGCTTCTGCGTCCAGCACGGCCTGGAGCCGGCCGACACCGCGCTGGTCGAGTTCCTGGTCGAGCACCACCTGACCATGTCCTCGATCGCGCAGAAGCAGGACCTGGGCGACCCCGAGGTCATCACCCGCTTCGTGTCGCTGGTGGGCACCGAGGAGCGGCTGACCGCGCTCTACCTGCTGACGGTGGCCGACATCCGCGGCACCAGCCCCAAGGTCTGGAACGCCTGGAAGGCCAAGCTGCTCGAGGACCTCTACCGGGCCGCCAAGCGCGCGCTGGAGGGCGAAGCGCCGACCCGCGAGCGCCGGCTCGACGCGCGCCGCGCCGAGGCGGTCCGCCTGCTGAACCTGCACGCGGTGGCGCCGGAGCGCTACGAGGACTTCTGGAAACGGCTGGGCATGGGCTACTTCCTGCGCAACGACGCGCAGGACATCGCCTGGCATGCGCGGGTGCTGACCGGGCAGCCTGCCGACCGGCCGGTGGTGCGCACCCGGGTGGCGCCGATCGGCGAAGGCTTCCAGGTCGTGGTGTGGCTGCGCGACCAGCCCGATCTGTTCGCGCGGCTGTGCGGCTACTTCGACAGCCGCAACCTGTCGGTGCTCGACGCCAAGATCCACACCACGCGCGATGGGTGGGCGCTGGACAGCTTCCTGGTGGTCGACCCGCTGGGCGAGGTCGGCCAGTACCGCGACATCCTGACCCTCGTCGAGACCGAGCTGTGCGACTGGCTGGATCGGCGGGCGCCGCTGCCCACGCCGGTGCGCGGGCGCAGCTCCCGGCGCTCGCGGACCTTCCCGATCGAGCCCACGGTGGACTTGCGCCCCGACGAGCGCGGCGAGCACTTCCTGCTCTCGGTCACCGCCAACGACCGCACCGGCCTCTTGTACGCGATCGCGCTGGTGCTCGCCCGGCACGGGATCACGCTCGAGACCGCCCGCGTGACCACGCTGGGCGAGCGGGTCGAGGACGTGTTCCTGATCGAAGGCCCTGCCCTGCTGAACCCGCGCCAGCAGATCCAGTTCGAGACCGACCTGCTCGACTCGCTTCGCGCCTGAACGCCCGAACGCCCGGATGAATCTCCTGCGCGGCCCGATCTCGCCGATTTCTTCAGGCACTCCAAGCCTCCCGTTCCCGGTCGGCTGGCGGGCCGGCCCGTTTCCGGTCGCTCTCGATTCGCGCGGTCGCTTTCCCCTCAGCGCCCTGCCGGCTCGCCGCGGATCGCCTCGGAGAGGATCCGTCGAACGCGGGCCATGGCCTGGTCGAGCACTTCGGTGATCGCCTCGAGCGAGATCCGCTGCGCGCTCTCGCCGATGCCTGCCGCGTGGTTGGCCACCACGCACAGCGCGGCATAGGGCAGCTCCAGCTCGCGGGCGAGCGCCGCCTCGGGCATGCCCGTCATCCCGACCAGGTCGCAGCCGTCGCGCGCCATCCGGCGGATCTCGGCGGCAGTCTCGAGCCTCGGACCCTGCGAGCAGCCGTAGACGCCATGGTCGATCACCGATTCGCCGGCGCGGGCCGCCGCGCCTAGCAGGCGGGCGCGCAGCGCGGGATCGTAGGGTTCGGTGAAGTCGATGTGGGTGACCGGCTGGTCCGGGCCCTCGAAGTAGGTGCTCTTGCGCCCATGCGTGTAGTCGATGATCTGGTCCGGCACCACGAGGCAGCCCGGGCCGCAGTCGCGGGCGATGCCGCCCACCGTGGCCACCGCGATCACGCCCTCCACCCCGGCGTCGCGCAGCGCGCACAGGTTGGCGCGATAGTTGATCTCGTGCGGCGCGATCGTGTGGCCGTAGCCGTGGCGCGCCAGGAACGCGATCTCGCGGCCGTCGAGCTCGCCGAAGGTCAGCGCGCAGGAAGGATCCCCCCAGGGCGTGCGGGCGATCCGCCGCCGGGGGTTTTCCAGGTCAGCCAGCCGGGCGAGCCCGCTGCCGCCGATGATTCCGAGCATTCTTCGAGTTCTCCGTTTCAGGTGCGCGAACCTGGCCGACCCGGGAGCCCGGGCCTAGCCGGGCTCGCCGACCATGGCGCGCAGCGCCGCTTCGTCGATGACCGCGACCCCGAGGGCGCGGGCCTTTTCCAGCTTGCTGCCGGCGGCTTCGCCGGCCACGACGAAATCGGTCTTGCGCGACACCGAGCCGGTGACGCTGCCGCCGTGTCGGCGGATCATCGTCTCGGCCTGTTCCCGGGTGAGCGAGGGCAACGTGCCGGTGAGCACGATGGTCTTGCCTTGCAGCGCGCCGGCCTGCGCGGGACCCGCGCCGCCCGAGGCGCCCGCCGCCGGCGCGGCGGCCGGCTCCCAGCGTACGCCCGCATCGAGCAGCGCGCGGACCACCTGCTGGTTGTGCGGCTCGGCGAAGAAGCGCCGCACGCTGTCGACGATCTCCGGGCCGACGCCCTCGAGCGGCACCGGATCGGCCGGCTCGCCGCGCGCGCGGCGCCGGGCGTTCTCCTTCTGGACGGCAGCCTTGCGCGCGGTCAGCGCGTCCCAGTCCTCGGCGATCAGCGCGTCGACGTCCGGGTAGGCTTCGGCCAGCAGCCGGGCGACCTCTTCGCCGACATGGCGGATGCCCAGCGCGAACAGGAAGCGCGCGAAGCTGGTCTCCCGGGACCGGTCGATGGCCTCGACCAGGTTGGCGGCGGACTTCTCGCCCATCCGCTCCAGGCCGGCCAGCGTGGCGGCATCGAGCCGGTACAGGTCGGCCGGCGTGCGCACCAGCCCGCCGTCGACCAGCTGGCCGACCAGCTTCTCGCCCAGGCCGTCGACGTCCATCGCGCGGCGCTGCGCGAAGTGCAGCAGGGCCTGCCGGCGCTGCGCCGGGCAGAACAGGCCCGCCACGCAGCGCCGGTCGGCCTCGCCTTCCTCGCGCGCCGTTGTCGAGCCGCAGACCGGGCAGTCGCGGGGCATCTCGAAGCGGCGGTAATGCCCTTCGGGCGCCTCGCGGGGCAGCGCCCGGACCACCTCGGGAATCACGTCGCCGGCGCGTCGCACGACCACCCGGTCGCCGATCATCAGATCCTTGCGGACGATCTCGTCCTCGTTGTGCAGCGTGGCATTGGTAACCGTGACGCCGCCCACGAACACCGGCGCGAGCCGCGCGACCGGCGTGAGCTTTCCCGTGCGGCCGACCTGCACCTCGATGTCCAGCAGATCGGTGACCGCTTCCTCGGCCGGAAACTTGTGGGCCAGTGCGAAACGCGGCGCCCGGGCCACGTAGCCGAGCAGCTCGTGCCAGTCGCGCCGGTCGACCTTGTAGACCACGCCGTCGATGTCGTAGGGCAAGGCAGCCCGCCGCTCGCCGATCCGGCGGTAGAAGGCGAGCAGGTCGTCGGCGTCGCGGGCCTGGGCCCGCTCCGGCCCTACCGGCAGGCCGGCGGCGGCGAGCCAGTCGAGCAGGCCCGAGTGCGTGCCGGGCAACCGGGAGGCCTCGCTGCCGGCGACCTCGCCTACGCCGTAGGCGAAGAATCGCAAGGGCCGGCGCGCCGTCAGCGCCGGATCGAGCTGGCGCAGGCTGCCCGCTGCGGCATTGCGCGGGTTGACGAACTCGCGCTCGCCCGCCTCGCGCTGACGGGCATTGAGCGCCTCGAAGTCGGCGCGCCACATCAGCACCTCGCCGCGCACCTCGAGCACTTCGGGCACGCTGCCGTGCAGGTGCAGCGGGATCGCACGGATGGTGCGGATGTTCGCGGTGACGTCCTCGCCGACCGCCCCGTCGCCGCGGGTGGCGGCCCGGGCCAGGCGGCCGCGCTCGAAGCGCAGGCTGACCGCCAGTCCATCGTATTTAAGCTCGGCGCTGTAGCGCAGCCCGGACGCGTCGACACCGGCCTCGGCGAGCAGCTCCCGGATGCGCCGGTCGAAGCCACGCACGGCGTCGTCGTCGAAGGCGTTGGACAGCGAGAGCATCGGCCGGCTGTGGCGCACCGACTCGAAGCCGCCGGCCACCACGCCGCCGACGCGGGCCGTGGGCGAATCGGGCGACGCGAGCCCCGGGTGCTCGCGCTCGAGCGCCTGGAGCTCGACAAACACCCGGTCGTACTCGGCATCGGGCACCGTGGGCGCGTCGAGCACGTAGTACTCGTGGTCGTAGCGCTCGATCAGGCGGCGAAGGGCCTCGGCCCGCGAACGCGGATCGTCTGCAGGCCGGCTGCCAAGGTCGGGATGGTCGGTCACGCGACGGGGCTGTCAGTTGAAGACGCGCATCGCCAGCGTGGAGCCGGCAGGCAGGCCGATCGCCTCGAGCGAGGCATAGCGCTGCGCGAGCTGGCGGGCGATCGTGTCGAGCGACTCGAGCGGAATCGGCCGTCCGGCGTCGTCCACGACCCGGCCCGACAGCCGGGCCGCGACATCCCGCGCGCAGTCGAGCATCGCCGACCAGCCTTCGAGCGATTCGGCGGTGCGCGGCACGTCGAGCAGGAAGCCCAGCCGCTGCGGCGAATCGGTGAGGGACATCGTGAACACCAGCTCGCCGCCCGGTCCCAGCCGCGCGTGTCGGTGGCCACCGCGGTCGACCATGCCGAGCTCGGCGGCCAGCGCCGCCACCTGCGCGGGGCCGAGAGCATCCGGCGCGTCGACGTTCAGGCCGATCTGGGCGTCGAGCTGGGCGCAGGTGGCATCGAGATCGCGCGCCCGCGCGATCGCGTCGGCCATGTCGGGCGTGTCGGCAAGGGTCGCCAGTTGGTCGGCCACGGCCTGCGCGGCGGCGACGAACTCCGAGTACTCCATCGCGTTGAGCGGCCCGTGGCGGTTGGCGAGCAGCACGCCCATGCGCAGGGCGCGGAAGGCCATCCCCGCCGCCAGCGGCACCGCGTCGTCCTCGCTCGCGAATCCCGTGGGCAGCCCGTCGACCAGGATCGGCTTGCCGCCGGCGCGGCGGATGCCCTGGGTGGCCGCCATCAGGCGCTCGCCGGGCATCGGGGTTTCGAGAGGAAGCGTGACGATGCAGTCGCACATCGGCGATAGCAACGGGGCCGGTGCCGGCGGGCGGGCCGGGGCCGCCGCGGGGGCGCTGCGGGCCGGCCCGGGCTGGGCGACGGCTTCCGTCGGCTCGTGCGGCGCGTCGAGCTCAGGGTCCCGTTCCGAAGCGAAGCCGGGCTCGGCCCCCGCCGGGGCCTCGACCTCGCCGAGCCGGGGCTCGCGGCGATCGGCCCGCGCGCTC
Source organism: Zeimonas arvi (assembly GCF_008039575.1). Taxonomy (GTDB): domain Bacteria; phylum Pseudomonadota; class Gammaproteobacteria; order Burkholderiales; family Burkholderiaceae_E; genus Zeimonas; species Zeimonas arvi. Next base: position 333,526 of record NZ_VDUY01000002.1, read on the forward strand.
CGGGGCGACGCGCCGCGCTCATCGGCCGGTGCGGGCGCCTCGCCCGCCGCCTCGCCGCCGCGCTCGCGGACCTTGTCGGCCTCGCCTCGCGGGCGAGCCGCCGCCAGCCGCCTGCGTCGCCCCAGCGCCTGCGCGAGGTTGACCGCGACCACCGCGACGATCGCGGAGACCGCCAGGATCAGGATGCTGATGCCGAGGCTGCTCATCAGGCTGCCTCCGCCATCCGGTGCGCCGCCTCGAGGTCGACGGCCACGATCCGTGACACGCCGCGCTCCTGCATGGTGACGCCGATCAGTTGCTGTGCGAGTTCCATCGCGATCTTGTTGTGGGTGATGAAAAGGAACTGGGTCTGGTCGGACATCCGTCGCACCATGTCGCAATAGCGCTCGGTGTTCGCATCGTCGAGCGGGGCGTCGACCTCGTCGAGCAGGCAGAACGGCGCCGGATTCAGCTGGAACATCGCGAACACCAGCGCGATCGCGGTCAGCGCCTTCTCGCCGCCCGAGAGCAGGTGAATCGAGCTGTTGCGCTTGCCGGGGGGCTGGGCCATGACCTGCACCCCGGCGTCGAGGATCTCGTCGCCGGTGAGGATCAGCTTCGCCTCGCCGCCGCCGAACAGCTGCGGGAACAGCTGGCCGAAATGGCGGTTGACCGTGTCGTAGGTGTCCTGCAGCAGCTCGCGGGTCTCGCGGTCGATCCGCCGGATCGCGTCTTCCAGCGTGGCGATCGCCTCGTTCAGGTCCTTCGACTGCTCGTCGAGGAAGCCCTTGCGCTCGCTGGCCTGGGCGAGCTCGTCGAGCGCGGCCAGGTTGACCGGGCCCAGCGCGGCGATCGCGTTGGCCAGCCGGGTGACCTCGCCCTGCAGCCAGGAAGGCTTAGGCGTCTGTTCGAGGCCCTCGCGCAGCGCCTGCTCGGCGGTGGCGTCGACCTGGGCCTCGGCGAGCTGCTGCGCGAACTGCTCCTGGTTGAGCCGCGCCGCCTGCTCCTTGAGCTGCAGCTCGATCACGCGCTGGCGCAGCGGCTCCTGCTCGCGCTCGGCCACCAGGCGCTGCTCGTCGCGCTGGCGCAGCGTATGGGTCAGGTCGTCGAGCCGCTGGCGGGCTTCGGAGAGCGCCTGTTCGGCCGTGGCGCGGCGCTCCAGCGCCGCCTGCAGCGCCTGCTGCGCGGCGTCGTCGGACATCTGCTGCAGCCTGGACAGCAGCCCCTCGCGCTCCTCGGCAGCCTGCACGGCCATGGCCAGTCCCTGCTCGATCAGGGCCTCGAGGCGCTCGTTCGACGCCTCGAGCGCGCGCACCGCGAAGGCGGCTTCCTGGGCGTCGCGCTCCTGCTGACGAAGCGCCTCGCGGCGCCGGTTCAGCTCGCTCTCGGCTTCCTCGAGCTCGCGCAGCAGGTCTTCGGCGCGCTGCTGCCGCTCGGCAAGCTCCAGGTCGAGCCGCTCGAAGCTCTCGTTCTCCGCCGCGATCTCCGCCTCGAAGCCGTCGATCTGGGCGAGCAGCTCCTCGAGCTCGCCGTCGATCCGCTCGCGGCTCTGCGCAACGCGGTCGCGCTCCTGCTCGAGACGCTGCAGGTCGAGCCGCAGCCCGGCCACCTGCTTGAGCTGGCGATTGTGCTGGTCGCGCAGTGCCATCAGCGCGGCCAGGCGCGCCGAAGCCTCGGTCTCGGTGCGCATCGCGTGGGTGCGGGCGTCGTCGACCAGCAGTTGCTGGGCGCGCAGTTCGCGAACGAGGTTCTCCAGCTCCTGCCGGCGGGCCAGCATGCCCTCCTGCTCGGAATCGGCCGCGTAGAGCGCGAGCGACTGGCGGCCGACCACGTGGCCGGCCTGCACCACGAAGCGCGCGCCGGCCGGCAGCGTGTCGCGCCGCGCGATCGCGTCTTCCAGCGAGTCGGCGGCGAAATGGCCCACCAGCCAGTCGGCCAGCAGGGCCTGCACGCCGGCGTCGCCGCTGTGCACGACCGAGACCAGCGGCCGCAGCCCGGCCGGCGCGGCCGGCGGCACGACCGCGCCCGAACCGGTGAAGAAACCCACCTTGGAGGGCGGCGCGTCGGCGACCAGCTGGGCGACCGTCTCGAGCCGGCCCACTTCGAGCGCGTTGACCCGCTCGCGCAGCACCGACTCGATCGCGCTCTCCCAGCCGGCGTCGATCCGCAGCTTCTGCCAGAGCCGGCCCAGGCCTTCGAGCCCGTGCCGGGCCAGCCAGGGCTGGACCTTGGCCTGGCTCTCGACCCGCTCCTGAAGCTGGCGCAGCGCCGCGATCCGCGCCTCGATCCGGGCCAGCTTGGCCTCGGCCTCGCGCTGGGCCTCGCGCGCCGGGGCGCGCTGCACGTCGAGCGCGCTCCAGGCCTGCTCGGTTTCGGCGAGCTGGTCGGCCGTCAGGCGGTCGGCGTGCTCGGCCGCGGCCAGCGCCTCGATCGCGGCCTCGAGCTCGGCGGGGTCGAAGGCCTGCAGCGCCCCGGCCTCGTCCTGCAGCCGGTCGCGGCGGCGGCGCGCGGCGTCGAGGGATTCGCCCGCCCGTCGCGTGTGCACCGAGGACAGCTCGATCGACTGCCGGGTCTGCCCGACCAGCGCCCGCGCCTCGTCGACCCGGGCACGGGCCTCGCGCACCCGGGACTCGATCTGCGGGTAGTCGTCGGCCGCGGTGGCGACGATCTCGGCCAGTTCCTCGGAGCGGGCCCGGGCGCCGTCGAGCTGCATCCGGGTGGATTCGAGATCGGCGCGCGCCTGGTCCTGCTGGAGCTGGGCCCGGTGGGCCTGGGTCTCGACGCTGTCGAGCCGCTCGCGCAACTGGCCCTGGGTCTGCGACACGAGCCGGATCTCGGCCTCGATGCGGCTGACCTCGGCATTGGCGTCGTAGAACGTGCCTTGCGCCGCGTGCACCGCGTCGCCGGCCGCGTAGTGGCTCTCGCGCACCGCCTCGATCTCGGCCTCGACCGAGCGCTGGTCGGCGACGCGCGCCTCGAGCCGTGCCTGCGCCTCGGCAGTCTGCGCGGCCAGCCGCTGGCGCTCGGCCTCGGCGTCGTCGCGCCTCAGCATCCAGAGCAGCTTCTGCTTGCGATCGCGTTCGGCCTCGAGCTCGCGATACTGGCGCGCCACCTCGGCCTGGCGCTCGAGCCGCTCGATCTGCCCGTTCAGTTCGCGCAGGATGTCCTCGACCCGGGTCAGGTTCTCGCGGGTGTCGGCCAGCCGGTTGCCGGTCTCGCGCCGCCGCTCCTTGTACTTGGAGACCCCGGCAGCCTCTTCGAGGAAGACGCGGACTTCCTCGGGCCGCGCCTCGATGATCCGCGAGATCATCCCCTGGCCGATGATCGCGTAGGCGCGCGGCCCCAGGCCGGTGCCCAGGAACATGTCGTGGACGTCGCGCCGGCGCACCGACTGGTTGTTGATGAAGTAGTTGGACTGGCCGTCGCGAGAGAGCACGCGCTTGACCGACAGCTCGGCGTACTGGCCCCAGCTGCCGCCGATGCGCCCCAGGGAATTGTCGAAGACCAGCTCGACCGAGGCCCGGACCGCCGGCTTGCGCTCGGACGCTCCGTTGAAGATGACGTCCTGCATGGATTCGCCGCGCAGCTCGGAGGCCTTGGACTCCCCGAGGACCCAGCGCACCGCGTCCATGATGTTGGACTTGCCGCAACCATTGGGCCCGACCACGCCGACCAGCTGGCTCGGCACGTCGAAGGCGGTCGGATCCACGAAGGACTTGAATCCGGCGAGTTTGATCTGTTTCAGGCGCACGGGAGGATCCTGCGTCGAACGGTGAGGACCCGCCGGACGATCGGTGCCGCCGCGCCGGCTCGGCCGGGTCGCACTAAAAGGCAAACCAAAGGGCAATACTCGAAAGCGCGAAAGCCGCTCGCGGCGGCTTTCTGGCGCTCCGTATAATACCACCCGCCCCCCGCGCGCCCGGCCCTCCGAGCGGCGCGCCAGCCCCCCCGCGCAAGATGCCCTCCAAGCCCGCCACCCAGCTCGAGACCTTTCCCAATCCGGCGCCTCGGCGCGACTACGTCGTCCATATCGAGATCCCCGAGTTCACCTGCCTGTGCCCGCTGACCGGCCAGCCGGATTTCGCGACGATCGTGCTCGACTACATCCCCGACAAGCGCAACCTCGAGCTGAAGGCCCTGAAGCTCTACATGTGGTCCTTCCGCGACCAGGGCGCGTTCCACGAGGACGTGACCAACCGGCTGCTCGACGCCTTCGCGAAGGCCACCGCCCCGCGCTTCATGCGGGTGACCGCGAAGTGGTACGTGCGCGGCGGCATCTTCACGACCGTGGTCGCCGAGCACCGCAAGCGCGGCTGGAAACCGGCGCCGCGGGTGGAACTGGAGCATTTTCCCTCCGAACGCAGTACCCGAGGCTAGCGCAAGCGAACTTCGCGCGTTTTCTTAAATTACAAAAAAATACAAAATAAATTCATTGAGTTAGCGAGGCTTCTTGAACTCGATTCTCGATCGTTTGCATCCCTATCCCTTCGAACGCCTGCGCGGCCTGCTGGCCGGCGTCGAAGCCTCGAGGACGCATGCCCCGCTGAACCTGTCGATCGGCGAGCCCAAGCACCCCACGCCGGCGGTGATCCGCGACGCGATCACCGCCGGCCTCGACGGCTTGTCGGGCTACCCGCCCACCGCCGGCAGCGACGCGCTGCGCGAGGCGATCGCCGGCTGGCTGAAGCGCCGCTACGGACTGGCGTCCATCGACCCGAAGACCCAGGTCCTGCCGGTGCTCGGCTCGCGCGAGGCCCTGTTCGCCTTCGCGCAGACCGTGATCGATCCGCGCGACGGCGGCTGGGTGGTCAGCCCCAATCCCTTCTACCAGATCTACGAAGGGGCGGCGCTGCTGGCCGGCGCCCAGCCCTGGTTCGTCGAGCAGGTGCCCGAGAACGACTTCCGCTGCAACTGGGACTCGGTGCCGCAGGCAGTCTGGTCGCGCACCCGGCTGCTCTACGTCTGCTCGCCGGGCAACCCCACCGGCGCGGTGATGTCGGTCGACGAGTGGCGCAGGGTATTCGAGCTGTCCGACCGCTACGGCTTCGTGATCGCGGCCGACGAGTGCTATTCGGAGATCTACCTCGACGAATCCGCCCCGCCCACCGGCGCGCTGCAGGCCGCACAGGCGCTGGGCCGCACCGGCTACGAGCGGCTGGTGGTGTTCTCCAGCCTGTCCAAGCGCTCCAATGCCCCGGGCATGCGCTCGGGCTTCGTGGCCGGCGACGCCGCCATCCTGAAACGCTTCCTGCTCTACCGGACCTACCACGGCAGCGCGATGAGCCCGACCTTCGCGGCCGCGTCGATCGCGGCGTGGAACGACGAGGACCACGTTCGCGAGAATCGCGCGCAGTACCGGGCCAAGTTCGATGCGGTGACCCCGGTCGTGGCGTCGGTGCTCGGCACGGCCCGCCCCGAGGCGGGCTTCTATCTCTGGGCGCGGGTGCCGGGCGGCGACGACCAGGCTTTCTGCCGCGAGCTGCTGCGCCAATATAATGTGCTGACCTTGCCGGGCTCCTTCCTGGCCCGCGAGCACGAAGGCCGCAATCCCGGAGCGGGTTTCGTCCGGCTGGCGCTGGTCGAGCCGCTCGAGCGCTGCGTCGAGGCGGCCGGCCGCATCCGCAGCTTCCTTTCCTCCTGACCGATGGCGCCTCGCGGCGCCCTCCGACCGATCGCAATGAGCCAGATCCAGACCATCATCGACAAGGCGTGGGACGACCGCGCGAACATCTCCCCGAAAGCCGCCCCGGCCGAGGTCCGCGACGCCGTCGCGCACGTGATCGCCGAACTGAACGCGGGCCGGCTGCGCGTGGCCGAGAAATCGGGCCGCGACTGGACCGTGCACCAGTGGATCAAGAAGGCGGTGCTGCTGTCCTTCCGGCTCGAGGACAACGTGCCGATGCCGGCCGGCTCGCTGCAGTTCTACGACAAGGTGCCCACCAAGTTCGAAGGCTGGTCCGCCGCGGACTTCGCCGCCGGCGGTTTCCGCGTGGTGCCGCCGGCCGTCGCCCGGCGCGGGTCGTACATCGCCCGCAACGTGGTGCTGATGCCTTCCTACGTGAACATCGGGGCTTACGTCGACGAGGGCACGATGGTGGATACCTGGGCCACGGTGGGTTCCTGCGCGCAGATCGGCAAGAACGTCCACCTGTCGGGCGGCGTGGGCATCGGCGGCGTGCTGGAGCCGCTGCAGGCCAACCCGACGATCATCGAGGACAACTGCTTCATCGGCGCCCGGTCCGAGGTGGTCGAGGGCGTGATCGTCGAGGAGAACTCGGTGCTGTCGATGGGCGTGTTCATCGGCCAGAGCACCAAGATCTACAACCGCCAGACCGGCGAGATCCTCTACGGCCGCGTGCCTTCGGGTTCGGTGGTGGTGCCCGGCACCCTGCCCTCGGCCGACGGCAAGGTGAACCTGTACTGCGCGGTGATCGTCAAGCGGGTCGACGCGCAGACGCGCGCCAAGACCGGAATCAACGAACTGCTGCGCGGCGACTGAGCGCAGGGGCGCTGCGCCGCCGCCAGCGGCGCCCGCCCTTCCCCGGAGAGCGAACCATGGCGATGATGGAGCGACTGCTGAGGCTGATGGCCGAGAAGAAGGCCTCGGACCTGTTCCTGTCGCCGGGCTCTCCCATCCAGCTCAAGATCGACGGCGCCACCACCCAGGTGAACGCCCAGCGCCTGGACGCCCAGATGGTGGCCTCGCTGATGCGCGAGATCGTCGAGCCGCGCCACTGGGAGGCCTTCGAGAACCACAACGAGCTGAACGTCGGCTACGGGCTCGACGGCGTCGGCAGCTTCCGGATCAACGTGTTCCGCCAGCGCGGCACGCCGGCCAGCGTGATCCGTTACATCCCGGGCGAGATCCCCAAGCTCGACACGCTGGGCCTGCCCTCCATGCTCGGCGAGCTGATCATGGAGAAGCGCGGGCTGATCCTGGTCGTGGGCGCCACCGGATCGGGCAAGTCCACCACGCTGGCTTCGATGCTCGACCACCGCAACGAGCACAAGTCGGGCCACATCCTCACGCTCGAGGACCCGATCGAGTTCGCGTTCCGCAGCAAGCGATCCATCGTGAACCAGCGCCAGATCGGCAGCGACACCGAATCGCTCGAGATCGCGCTGCGCAACGCGATGCGCCAGGCGCCCGACTGCATCCTGATCGGCGAGATCCGCGACACCGCCACGATGTCGGCGGCCATGGCCTACGCGCAGTCCGGCCACCTGGTGCTGGCCACCCTGCACGCGAACAACGCCAACCACGCACTGAACCGGATCGTCAGCTTCTACACGCCGGAGAACCGGCGCGTGCTGCTCTCCGACCTGTCGGCCACGCTCAAGGCGGTGATCTCGCAGCGGCTGATCCGCTCGAAGGGCGAGGGCCGGATCCCGGTCGTCGAGGTGCTGCTGAACACCCGCCACGTGGCGGAGCTGATCGAACAGGGACGGCTCACCGAGGTCAAGGAAGCGATCGAGAAGAGCATGGCCGCCGGCTCGCGCACCTTCGACCAGGAGCTCGCCCGGATGGTCCGCGAGGGCCTGATCGGCCGCGAAGACGCGCTCGCCAACGCCGACTCCCCGACCAACCTGCTCTGGATGCTCGAGAACGACGCCGACGACGGCGCGCGCGATCGCGGCAAGCCCGCGGCCGCGCCCCAGGCGGGCGGCGCCCCCGCGGGCCGGACCGGCGCCGGCGCGCAGCGCGGCCCGGCCGAGCCGGCCGATGCCGACGGCCCGTCCTTCTCCGAGTTCCTGCTGAACATCTGACGCCGCCCGGATGCCCGAAGTCGTCGTCTACGGTATCGAGAACTGCGACCAGGTCCGCAAGGCCCGTGCCTGGCTGCGTGCCCACGGCTGCGCGCACCGCTTCCACGAATTCCGTCGCGACGGGCTCGACGCCGATCGGCTGGCCGGCTGGCTCGGCCGGGTGCCCTGGGACTCCCTGCTCAACCGCCGCGGGCTCGCCTGGCGCAAGCTCGATCCGGCGCGCCGCGCCGAGGTCACCGACGCCGCCAGCGCCGCCGAGCTGATGCTGGCCGACCCCACGCTGGTCAAGCGCCCGGTGCTCGAGCACGCCGATGGCATCGTGGTGGGATTCTCCGAGACGGTCTACGATTCTCTGTTCGGCGCCGCGCCCGGCGCCCCGACCTGAACCCCTCCTCTTTCGCGCCCTCCCATGAGTTCTGCCACGCGCGCGCTCGCCGAAGCGCTGATCTCCCGTCGTTCCGTCACGCCCGACGATGCCGGCTGCCAGGCCCAGCTCCAGCGCCGTCTGGCGCCGCTCGGCTTTCGCTGCGAGACCGTCGCATCGGGCGACACCACCAACCTCTGGGCGCTCTGCGACAGCGGGCGGCCGGGCCCGACGCTGGTCTTCGCCGGCCACACCGACGTGGTGCCCACCGGCCCGCTCGAGCAGTGGCGATCCGACCCCTTCGCGCCGACCGAGCGCGAAGGAAGGCTCTACGGCCGCGGCGCGGCGGACATGAAGACCTCGATCGCCGCCTTCGTGGTGGCGGCCGAGGAGTTCGTCGCTGGCGGCCAGGCCTGGAAGGGCCGGATCGGGCTGCTGATCACCTCCGACGAGGAGGGTCCGGCGACCGACGGCACGATCAAGGTGGTCGACGCGCTGCGCGCGCGCGGCGAGACGCTCGACTACTGCATCGTCGGCGAGCCGACCTCGGTGAGCGAGCTGGGCGACATGGTCAAGAACGGGCGACGCGGCTCGCTGTCGGGCCGGCTCACGGTGCGCGGCGTGCAGGGGCACGTCGCCTACCCCCACCTCGCCCGCAACCCGGTCCATCAGCTCGCGCCGGTGCTGGCCCGGTTCGCGGCCACGGAATGGGATGCCGGCAACGAGTACTTCCCGCCCACCACCTGGCAGGTGTCGAACATCCACGCCGGCACCGGCGCCACCAATGTGATCCCGGGCGAGGCCGTCGTCGACTTCAACTTCCGCTTCTCCACCGCGAGCACGGTCGAGTCCCTGAAGTCGCGCGTCGAGGGCATGCTCGCCGAGGCGGGGCTGGACTGGCAGATCGCCTGGTCGCTGTCCGGCATGCCCTTCCTCACGCCGCGCGGCGAGCTCTCCGCTGCGCTGGCCGATGCGATCCGCGCCGAGACCGGCGTCGAGACCGAGCTGTCGACCACCGGCGGCACCTCCGACGGCCGCTTCATCGCCGCGATCTGCCCGCAGGTGATCGAGTTCGGCCCGCCCAATGCGAGCATCCACAAGATCGACGAGCACATCGAAGTCCGCTTCATCGACCCGCTCAAGAATATCTACCGGCGCACGCTGGAGGCGCTGCTGACATGAGCGGCGCCCGCCCGCCGGCACGGCGCGGCGCCTTCGAGCGCGCCGCCCCGAGCTCGGCCGACGCCCGCGCGACGCTGCGCACGCTGCGCGACCTGCTGCGCTTCGCCATCAGCCGTTTCGAGGCGGCCGGGCTGGCCTATGGCCAGGGCACCGACAATGCTCGCGACGAGGCCGCCTGGCTGCTGCTCTGGTCGCTGCGCCTGCCGCCGGACGAACTCGACATGTGGCTCGACTGCCGGCTCGCCGGCACCGAGATCGACGCCGCGCTCGCACTGATCGAGCGCCGCTGCGACGAACGCGTCCCGGCGGCCTGGCTGACCGGCGAAGCCTGGCTGCGCGGGGTGCGTTTCCGTTCCGACTGGCGCGCGCTGGTGCCGCGCTCGCTGATCGCCGAGGCGCTCGAGGAGTCGCTGGCCGACTGGCTGGCCGAGGACATGCCCGAGTGGCTCGATGCCGAGGCAGGCCCGCAGGAAGGGCCGGAAGGCTGGCCCGAGCGCGTGCTCGACCTGTGCACCGGAGGCGGCAGCCTGGCGATCCTCGCTGCGCTGCGGTTTCCCGATGCCGAGGTGGTCGGCAGCGACCTGAGCGCCGACGCCCTGTCGCTCGCGGCCGAGAATCTCTCGCTGCACCAGCTCGAGGACCGGGTCCGCCTGGCGCAGGGCGACCTTTTCGGCGGGCTGGCCGCCGGCGAGCGCTTCGACCTGATCCTCTGCAATCCGCCCTATGTGAATGCGGCCTCGATGGCGGCCCTGCCCCCCGAGTTCCTCGCCGAGCCGCAGATCGCGCTGGCCGGCGGCACCGACGGCATGGGCTTCGTGCGCCGGCTGCTCGACGAGGCGCCGGCGCGCCTGAACCCGCGCGGGCTGCTGGTGCTCGAGATCGGCCACGAGGCCGAACACTTCGAAGCCGCCTTCCCCGACCTGGAGTTCGCCTGGCTGCCGGTCACGGCGGGCGAGCGGATGATCGTGGCGGCGACCCGCCGGGCGCTGGACGCGCGCGCCGCGCGCCGATGATCCGGCTGCGCGGCGTCTCGCTGTCGCGCGGCGGACGCGCGCTGATCGCCGACGCCACCGTCTCGATCTCGCCGGGCGAGCGGATCGCGCTGATCGGCGCCAACGGCTCGGGCAAGACGACGCTGCTCTCGGCGCTGGCCGGCGACCTGGCGCCCGACCGCGGCGACATCGACCAGCCCTGGCGCAAGGTCATCCGGCTGGAGCAGTCCCTGCCGTCCAGCCCGCTGCCGGCCTGGCGCTTCGTGCTCGACAGCGATCCCGAGCTGGTCGCGGCGCGCGCGGAGCTGGCCGCCGCCGAGCAGTCGCACGACGGGCTGGCCCTGGCACACGCCCACGACCACTGGAACGAGCTCGACGGGCACAGCGCCGAAGCCCGCTGCCGCGCCCTGCTGGCGGGCCTGGGCTTTTCCGGCGCCGACGCCGAGCAGCCGGTCGACGCGCTGTCGGGTGGCTGGCGGATGCGCCTGAACCTGGCCCGCGCGCTGTTCGGCCCCAGCGAGCTGCTGCTGCTCGACGAGCCGACCAATCACCTCGACCTCGACGCGGTGCTCTGGCTGGAACGCTGGCTGCTGCGCTACGCCGGGACGGCGCTGATCGTGTCGCACGACCGCGACTTCCTCGACAAGGTCGCCACCGCGTCGCTGCACATCGACGACGGGCGACTGGTCCGCTACGCGGGCGGCTACAGCGAGTTCGAGCGCCTGCGCGCGCTGCACGCCCAGCAGGCGGAGCGCAAGCGGGCGTCCGATGCGGCGAGGATCGCCCACCTGCAGAGCTTCATCGAGCGCTTCCGCGCCAAGGCGACCAAGGCCCGGCAGGCGCAGAGCCGGATCAAGGCGCTCGAGAAGATCGCGATCGCCGCGCCAATCCGCGCGCTGCGCGGCGTGAGCTTCGCGCTTCACGAGGTCGGCGATTGCCCCGACCCGCTGCTGGTGGCCGAGGAGCTGGACGCCGGTTACGGCGACACCGCCATCCTGCGCGGCGTGAACCTGACCGTTCGCCGCGGCGCCCGGATCGGCGTGCTGGGCCGCAACGGGGCGGGCAAGAGCACGCTGATCCGCACGCTGGTGGGCGAGCTGCCGCCGCTGTCGGGCAGCGTGCGGCCCTCGCGCGCGATCCGCATCGGCTACTTCGCCCAGCAAGGCATCGACCGGCTGCGACCCGCCGAGTCGCCACTCTGGCACCTGCAGCACATCGACCCGCAGGCGCGCGAGCAGGTCCTGCGCGACCGGCTCGGCAGCTTCGGCTTCTCGGGCGAGGACGCCACACGCCCGGTCGGCCCGATGTCCGGCGGCGAGAAGGCCAGGCTGTCGCTCGCGCTGATGCTGCACCACGAGCCCCAGCTGCTGGTGCTCGACGAACCCACCAACCACCTCGACGCGCAGACCCGCGACGCGCTGGCCGACGCGCTGGCCGACTTCGACGGCGCGGTGCTGCTGGTCTCGCACGACCGTTACCTGCTGCGCGCGACCGTCGACACGCTGCTGGTCGTGCGCGACGGCGGCCTGCAGGAGTTCGACGGCGACCTCGACGACTATGCCGAGTGGCTGCTGAAGTCGCGGCCCGGCGCCGGCGAGCCGCCGGCCAACGGCCAGGCTGGCGGCGCCTTGCGCGCGGAAGACCGCGCCGAGCCCGTCGCCGACCGTCGCGAAGCGCGCCGGCTGGCGGCCGAACGGCGCGCGCGGCTCGCGGCGCTGCTGGGGCCGGTCGAACGACGCATGCAGGCGCTGGAGAGGAAGCTGGCCGACGCCGAGGCGCGGCTCGCGGAGCTCGATCGCGTGCTCGCCGACCCCGTCGTCTACGAGGACGGCGGCCGCGCGGCCGAGTTCACCCGCGAGCGCGGCCGGCTGGCCAAGCAGCGCGACGAGTGCGAGCACGACTGGCTGGAGGCGGCCGCCGAACGGGACCGCCTGGCCGAGACCGAGCGCGACGGCCCGCGCGAAGCCTGAGCCGACGGCAGTCAGCGCGCAAGCGGCCGCTCGCGCGCCATCAGCTCCGCATTGGCCTTGCGCTCGGCGTCGACGCGCTGCGCCGCCGGGCGTTCGCGCATCCGCTTCAGGTAGTCGCGCACCGGCAGGCCGGCCATGAGGTCCTCGCCCCAGATCGCCCTGGAGGTCATCGAGAGCAGCGGCAAGTGCACGTAGGCGGCGCAATCCGCCAGCGTGAACCGTTCGCCGGCCACGAAGGGCGAGAACCTCGCCAGCCGCGCGAAGGCGGCCACGTTGCGCTCGAGCTCGGAACGGGTGCGCTCGATCAGCGATTCCGAGACCTTGCCGCCGAAGAAGGCCTGCGGGTAGAGCCGCCGGGCGACCAGTTCCAGGTGCAGTTCCATGAACGCGATGAGCTCCCGCACCTTGGCGCGCTGCCAGGGGTCGGCCGGCAGGAGCGGGTTCTCGGGGAATGCGTCTTCCAGGTACTCGAGGATGACCTGCGACTCGCACAGCGCCCCCCGGTCGGTCTTCAGGAAGGGCACCTTGCCGAGGGGGCTGCAGCACAGGGTCTCCTCGTCCTTCGAGGCCCAGTTCAGCTGCTCGTCGAAGGCGACGCCCTTCTCGTAGAGCGCCAGCTTGACCTTGTTGTGATAGTTGCTGACCGAAAAGCCGGCGAGCGTGAGCATTGGCCATCTCCGTGGTTTTCTGGTGGCAGGACACCGCGCGCGAACGGAATCCCGGGGCGGCCAGTGTACCGGCCGCTCCAGTAGAATCGGGCTCATGACCGATCTCGCCCCCCCCCATCCGTACAAGCAGGCCGGCATCGTCGGCACCGGCGCCATGGGGCGCGGCATCGCCCAGCTGCTCGCGCAGTCCGGCGTTACCGTCCGGCTGTTCGACAGCAACCCCGAGGCCGTCGCGGCGGCCATCGCCCAGATCGGCGACACCTTCGCCCGCCTGGCGGAAAAGGGCCGGATGGATCCCGCCGCCGCGAAGGCGGCCTCGGCCCGCCTGCAGCCGGCCGCCTCGCCGCAGGCGCTGGCCGGCTGCGACCTGGTGGTCGAGGCCATCGTCGAACGGCTCGAGGCCAAGCGCGCCCTGTTCGCCGAACTCGAGGGCATCGTCGACGCGGGCTGCGTGCTGGCCTCGAACACCTCGTCGCTGTCGGTGACCGCGATCGCGGCCGGCTGCGCGCGACCGCAGCGGGTGGTGGGTTGGCACTTCTTCAATCCGGTGCCGCTGATGAAGGTCGTCGAAGTCGTGAACGGCGCGCGCACCGAGCGGGGCATCGTCGACGACATGGTCGCGCTGAGCCGCGCCACCGGCCACCTGCCGGTGGTCGCCCAGGACACGCCCGGCTTCATCGTCAACCACGCGGGCCGCGCCTACGGCACCGAGTCGCTGAAGGCCTTGTCCGAGGGCGTGGCCGACATCCCGACCATCGACCGCATCCTGCGCGAGCAGGTCGGCTTCGACGGCAGCGGCTTCCGGCTCGGTCCCTTCGAGCTGATGGACCTGACCGGGCTCGACGTCTCGCACCCGGTCATGGAGTCGATCTACCGCCAGTTCTACGACGAGGCCCGCTTCCGGCCCAGCGTGATCACCGCCCAGCGGGTCGCCGCCGGGCTGCTGGGCCGCAAGACCGGCGAAGGTTTCTACCGCTACGCGGACGGCAAGCAGGAGAGCCCTGCCGAGCCGCCGGTGCCCTCGGTCCCGGTGCTGCCCCCGGTCTGGGTGGCGCCGGGGCCGCGCCAGGCGCTGGTCGCCGAGACCGCCGCCGGCCTGGGCGCCACCATCGAGACCGGGGAGGAGCCGTCGGCCGCTGCGCTGGTGCTGGTCGCGCCGCTGGGCCTGGACGCCACCGCCGCCGCGGGCGGGCTGCCGGCGGAGCGGGTCGTGGCCATCGACACGCTGTTCCCCATCGCCACCGGCGCCTGCCAGCGACGCGTGCTGATGACCACGCCGGCCACCCGACCCGAGTGGCGCGATGCCGCGCAGGCGCTGTTCGCGGCCGACGGCGCCCGGGTCTCGGTGCTGCGCGACAGCCCCGGCTTCATCGCGCAGCGCGTGGTCGCCATGATCGTTTCGGTGGCCACCGAGATCGCGCAGCAGCGGATCGCCTCGCCGGCCGACATCGACACCGCGGTGCGGATCGGCCTGGGCTATCCGCGCGGGCCGCTCACCATGGGCGACATGATCGGCGCCTCGGCCATCCTCGAGATCCTCGCCAACATGCACCGGCTGACCGGCGACCCGCGCTATCGCCCGGGAGCCTGGCTGCGCCGCCGCGCGCAGCTCGGCCTCTCGCTGCTCCAGGACGACTGACCCATGGCCGCGCGCCTGCTATCCACGATGCAGGACGCGGTCCTGCAATTGACCATCGCCAATCCGGAGGCGCGCAACGCGCTGCACCCGGACATCTACGTCGAGGGCATCGCCGCGCTGAAACGCGCGGCGGGCGACCCCGCGGTGCGCGCGATCGTGATCGCCGGCGAAGGCGAGCACTTCTGCGCCGGCGGCAACCTGAACCGGCTGCGCGAGAACCGCTCGCGACCGCCCGAGGTCCAGGCGGAATCGATCGATACGCTGCACGAATGGATCGCCGCCATCCGCGACTGTCCGAAGCCGGTGGTCGCGGCGGTCGAGGGCGCAGCAGCCGGCGCCGGCTTCTCGCTGACGCTGGCCTGCGACCTGATCGTCGCGGCGCAGAACGCGCGCTTCGTGATGTCCTACATCCGGGTCGGCCTCACGCCTGACGGCGGCGCCAGCCACTGGCTGGCCACCCGACTGCCCTACCAGCTCGCCTACGAGATCCTCGCCTGCGGCCACCCCGTGGGCGCGCCCCGGCTGCACGCGCTGGGCATCGTCAGCGAGCTCACCGAGCCGGGCGACGCCCTGCGCGCCGCGCTGGCCCGCGCCAACGAGCTGGCCGACGGGCCAGCCTTCGCGCTGGGCCGGGTCAAGTCGCTGCTGTCGGCCGGCGAGCGCGAGGCCCTGTCGCACCAGCTGGTGCGCGAGCGCGAGAACTTCGTGGCCGCCCTGCACTCCGACGACGCCGGCGAGGGCATCGCCGCCTTCCTCGAAAAGCGCGTGCCCCGCTACCACCGCGGCGGACCGCGCTGAGCGCCCGCCACCGTCCCAAGCAAGAATATAGGAACGCGACACAGTGACCGAGCCCGTCTCCCCCAGCGGCCAGGCTTCCGCGGACAGCGCCCAGCAGGCGAACAGCGGCACCACCGAGGTGCCCGAGCGCCACCGCATCGACCTCGGCACGCTCGAACGCCACCTTCGCGAGCGCATCGACGGCTTCCACGGCCCGCTCACGGTCGAGATGTTCAAGGGCGGCCAGTCCAACCCCACCTACAAGCTGATCACCCCGGGCCGCAGCTGGGTGATGCGCGCCAAGCCCGGGCCGGTGGCCCGGCTGCTGCCCTCGGCCCACGCGATCGAGCGCGAGTACCGGGTGCTCGAGGCGCTGGGCCGCGCCGGCATGCCGGTGGCCAGGGTCTACCTGCTCTGCGAAGACGAGTCGGTGATCGGACGGGCCTTCTACGTGATGGAGTTCGTCGAGGGCCGCGTGCTCTGGGAGCAGAGCCTGCCCGGCATGAGCCCGTCCGAACGCGGCGCGATCTACGACGAGATGAACCGCGTGATCGCCGCCCTTCACACGGTGGACTACAAGGCGATCGGCCTGGCCGACTACGGCAAGCCGGGCAACTACTTCGCGCGGCAGATCGGCCGCTGGAGCAAGCAGTACCAGGCCTCGGAGACCGAGAAGATCGAGGCGATGGACCGCCTGATCGAGTGGCTGCCGCATCACATCCCGGACAGCGACGAGACCTCGATCGTGCACGGCGACTTCCGCCTCGACAACCTGATGTTCGACCGCACCGAGCCGAAGGTCCGCGCGATCCTCGACTGGGAGCTGTCCACCCTGGGCCACCCGCTCGCCGACTTCTCGTATCACTGCATGAGCTGGCACATCGAGCCGGGCCAGTTCCGCGGCATCGGCGGCCTCGACCACAAGGCGCTGGGCATCCCGACCGAGCGCGAATACGTGGAGGCCTATTGCCGGCGCACGCATCGCGATCCCGACGCGGTGATGGCCAACTGGGACTTCTACATCGCCTACAACATGTTCCGTCTCGCCGCGATCCTGCAAGGGATCATGAAGCGCGCGGTCGATGGCACCGCCTCGAGCGCCCGCGCGCTGGAGCAGGGGCGCCGCGCCAGGCCGCTGGCCGAGATGGGCTGGGAGATCGCGCAGCGCGTGCGCTGAACCGAACCACCAGGGCCGCCCCACCAAGCGCACCGCGCCTCGGGGACGGCCCAAGACTTTCAAAGGAGAGAGAAGACATGGATTTCGACTTTTCGCCGACCTGCAAGGACATGCAGCAGCGGCTGCTGGACTTCATGGACCGGCATATCTACCCGAACGAGCACCGCTTCCACGAAGAGGTCGAAGCCAACCGGCGCGCCGGCAACGCCTGGGTGCCCACGAAGATCGTCGAGGAGCTGAAGCCCAAGGCTCGCGCGGCCGGGCTGTGGAACCTGTTCCTGCCGAAGTCCCCGCGCGTGCCCGAAGGCCTTTCGAACCTCGACTACGCTTCGCTGTGCGAGATCATGGGCCGCGTTCACTTCGCGCCCGAGGTCTTCAACTGCTCGGCGCCCGACACCGGCAACATGGAGACGCTGGAGCGCTATGGCAGCGAGCCGATCAAGCGCGCCTGGCTCGACCCGCTGCTGCGCGGGGAGATCCGCTCGGCCTTCGCGATGACCGAGCCGGCGGTGGCCTCGTCCGACGCGACCAACATCCAGTCGCGCATCGAGCGCGACGGCGACCACTACGTGATCAACGGCCGCAAGTGGTGGACCTCGGGCGCCGGCGACCCGCGCTGCAAGGTCTACATCTTCATGGGCAAGACCAATCCCGACGCGCCGCGCCACCAGCAGCAGTCGATGATCGTCGTGCCCGCCGACACCCCGGGAATCACGGTCATCCGCCCGCTGAGCGTGTTCGGCTACGACGACGCCCCGCACGGCCACTGCGAGGTGCTGTTCGAGAACGTGCGCGTGCCGGTCGACAACATCCTGCTGGGTGAAGGCCGGGGTTTCGAGATCGCGCAGGGCCGCCTCGGGCCGGGCCGCATCCACCATTGCATGCGCTCGATCGGCGCGGCCGAGCGCGCGCTCGAGTTCATGTGCAAGCGCCTGTCCTCGCGCGTGGCCTTCGGCAAGCCGATCTCGCAGCAAAGCGTCTGGCACGAGCGAATCGCCGAATCGCGGATCATGATCGAGCAGGCCCGCCTGCTCACGCTCAAGGCCGCCTACATGATGGACACCGTGGGCAACAAGATCGCCAAGGCCGAGATCGCGATGATCAAGGTCGTGGCCCCGAACGTGTCCACCAGGATCATCGACTGGGCGATCCAGGCCCACGGCGGCGGTGGCGTGTGCGACGACTTCCCGCTCGCCTACATGTACGCCCACCAGCGCACGCTGCGCCTGGCCGACGGCCCCGACGAGGTGCATCGCAACGCAGTCGCCAAGCTCGAGCTCGGTCGGCACGCGGCGATCCCCACCTCCAGCCACGAGGCAATGCCGGTCACGCGCGGCAGCTGAGGCTTCCGCTGGATGGGCCGCCCGCTGCGCGGTGCGGCGCCGATCGGGCGGCAAGCCCGGTCCCCGCTGCGCGGGGATCGGGCTTCGCCCGCCCTCTCCGATCTCGGATTTCCGCGCCCGCCTCGCAGGAGGCTTCGCCCCCCGGCGAGCGGGCGCCCGCGGAAATCCTTTCGGTCGCTCGCGGCTCGGCCAAAGTCGCCCGATCGGCGCCGCACCGCGCAGCGGGCCCGGCCGTATGCTTCTCTCGCCACCAACACCGAGGAGACACCATGATCGACTTGTACACCTGGCCCACGCCGAACGGCCACAAGGTGCACATCATGCTCGAGGAGTGCGGCCTGCCGTATGCGGTGCATGCGGTGGACATCGGCGCCGGCGAGCAGTTCGACCCGCAGTTCCTGAAGATCAGCCCGAACAACAAGATCCCGGCGATCGTCGACTCCGAGGGCCCGGACGGCAAGCCGATGTCGTTGTTCGAGTCGGGGGCCATCCTCGTCTACCTGGCCGGCAAGACCGGAAAGTTCCTGCCCAAGACCACGCGCGGCCGCTACGAGGCGCTGCAGTGGCTGATGTTCCAGATGGGCGGCCTCGGGCCGATGCTGGGCCAGGCGCACCACTTCCGGATCTACGCGCCGCACAAGATCGACTACGCGATCGAGCGCTACACGAACGAGGCCAGGCGCCTGTATGGCGTGCTGGAGCGCCAGCTCGAGCGCACGGGGGCCTACGTGGCAGGTCGCGAGTACACGATCGCGGACATCGCCTGCTGGACCTGGACGCGCTCGCACGAGAACCAGGGCATCGACCTGGCGGGTTTCCCGCAGGTCAGGCGCTGGCACGACGTCATTGCCGCGCGCCCCGCGGTGCAGCGCGCGCTGACCATCCTGGCCGACAGGCGGAAGCCGCTCGTGGACCCGAAAGCGCGCGAGGCGCTGTTCGGCGGCACGCAGTACCCGAAGCGCTGAGCGCGACCGCCGGGAAACGCCGGGCAGCAGCGCGCCACCGCGGCGCTCGCACCGGCCACTACTGGATCGGGTCCTTCAACGAGCGAGGCAACGGGAAGGCGAAGACTTCGATGCCCTCGTCGGCCAGCTCGGCCCGTTCCTCGGCGGTTGCCACGCCGCGGATGCCGCGCTCGGGCGACTCCTGGTAGTGGATGCGCCGCGCTTCCTCGGCGAAGTTCTCGCCGACGTCCTCGGTGTTCGCGACCAGGTGGCGCGCGAGCTTCATCCACATCGCCTGCAGCTGCTGCGGCGTGGGCGCGGCACCGGCCGGCGCGGGCACGGCCGTCTCGGGCTTGCCGGGCGCACGCATGGCGGCCGGCTCGGTGGCGCCGGAGAGGTTCAGGCGGGGCGCGCTGGGGAGCTTGCGGATGGCCCGGTCGCCGCAGACCGGACACTCGATCAGCCCGCGTTCGAGCTGGCCGTCGAAGTCCTCGGCCGAGGCGAACCAGCCTTCGAAGCGATGGTCGTGGCCGCAGGCAAGATTGAATACTTTCATCGATTCCGTGTTCCTTGACTCCCGATTGTACGGCCTCGGGGACATCGCGCTGATAGAATCCCCGTCCCCTGCCCCCTGGATCGCCCCCGATGAAGGACCCGATCGTCGTCGGCATCGACGAGGCGCTCGCGTCGCTCGACAGCTACGACGCGATCCTCGACGCGCGCAGCCCCTCCGAGTACGCCGAAGACCGCCTGCCCGGAGCGATCTCCACCCCCGTGCTGGACGACGCGCAGCGCGCCCGCGTGGGCACGATCTACAAGCAGCAGTCCTCGTTCGAGGCCAAGCGCATCGGCGCCGCGCTGGTTTCCCGCAACATCGCCGGACTCCTGGAATCCCAACTCGCCGACCGCCCTCGCGATTGGCGCCCGCTGGTGTATTGCTGGCGCGGCGGAAACCGCTCGGGTTCGCTCGCCACGGTCATGGCCCGCGTGGGCTGGCGCACGGCGGTGCTCGACGGCGGCTATCGAGCCTTCCGCCGCCGCGTGCTCGCCGACCTGGCGGTCCTGCCGGACACCCTGCGCTTGCGCGTCGTGGCCGGTCGCACCGGAAGCGGCAAGAGCCTGATCCTGCAGCGGCTGGCTGGCCTGGGCGTCCAGGTCCTCGACCTCGAGTCGCTGGCCAGTCACCGAGGCTCGGTGCTCGGCCTGATGCCCGACACGGTCCAGCCCTCGCAGAAACGCTTCGAGTCGCTGCTGTGGGACGCGCTGCGCCGCTTCGACCCGGCCCGGCCGATCTTCGTGGAGTCCGAAAGTCGCCGCGTGGGCCAGTGCCACCTGCCCGACGCCCTGATCGCCCGGATGCGCGCCGCGCCCTGCGTGCGCGTCGAGATGCCGGTCGCGCATCGGGCGAGCCTGCTGCTGCGCGAGTACCGTCACTTCGTCGAGGACCGCGCTGCCCTGTTCGAGCGGCTCGAGCGGCTCGTGCCGCTGCACGGGCGCCGCACCGTGGACGAATGGCGCGCGCTGGCCGAGAGCGGGCGTTGGGACGAATTCGTCACCATGCTGCTGCAGGCCCACTACGACCCCGCCTACGACCGCTCGATGGCGCAGAACTACGAGGGAATCGTGTCGGCGGAGCCGCTGCGCCTGGCCAGCGGCGATGACGACGCGCTGGAGGCCGGCGCCCGCGCGCTGGCCCGGAATGCGGGCATCTCCGGTCGAGACGCGGAAAGCTTCGCGCGAGGCGCGGATGCATCGGGGCGAAGCGCCGGACCGGCCGCGCCGGACGAGACCTGACGCGCCCGGTCGCCCCGGCCTTCAGCGTTCGACCGGCGTCGGCGCGATCGCCTGCTCGTGGCGCACGATCTTGCGGCGCGCCTTCACCGCTTCGACGTAGGCGCCGAGCGCTGCCTGGCTGTAGGCCTGTTCGAGCTGCCGCTTGTAGAGCGGCTTGCGCTCGGCGAGCACCTTGTCGTCGGCCTCGATGACCCTGGAGACCTCGAACACGGCGTAGCCGCCGTCGGGCATGGGCGCGCCGGCATAGCCTGGCAACTTCTGCGAGTCGACCCGGAAGATCGCCTCGATCGCCTGGGCCGGCACCGAATCGCTGGGCGCGCGACCGAGCGTGCGCGCCTTGTCGAAGCCTTCGGGGCTGGTCTTGCCCGAACGCAGGTCGGCGAGCAGGGCTTCGCCGGCCTTGCGCGCCGCCTGCGCCGACTCGCTGGCCACGAGCTGCTTGCGCACCTCTTCGCGGACTTCATCGAAGGGTTGCCGACGCGCGGGCGAATGCTCGAGGATGCGGGCCGACACCAGCCGCCCGCCGCCGACGTCGACCGCTTGCGTGTTCCTGCGATTGGCGAGGCTGTCGGCCGAGAACAGGGCCTCGAGCAGCCTGGGCTGATTGAGCGGATGGTCGGGCGGCAGGCCTTCGGCCCCGTCGCGACGGACCTTCTCGGCCGTCTGCGGCTTCAGCCCGAAGCGCTCGGCCGCGGGCTGCAGCGTGTCCGCCTGCTCGTAGACCAGGTTGCTGAAGCTCTCGGCGGCCTCGGCGAAGCGCCCGGCCGACTGCTGCTTGCGGATCTCGGCCTCGATCTCGGCGCGCACCGTCTGGAACGGCCGCTCGACGCCAGGGCGGATGCCGGTGAGCTTGATGACGTGGTAGCCGAATTCGGTCTCGACCACCTGGCTGACCTCGCCTTCCTTCAACGCGAAGGCGGCATCCGCGAAGGGCTTCACCATCATCGACGCGCTGAAGTAGCCCAGATCGCCGCCCGAAGGCGCCGAGCCGGGATCCTGCGACTCGGTCTTCGCCAGCTCGGCGAAATCGGCGCCGCCGGCGATCTTGTCGCGCAGGGCCTGCGCCTTGTCGCGCGCCGCCTTCCTGTCGGCGTCGCTCGCGCCCTCGTCGACGGTGATCAGGATGTGGCTCGCGCGGCGCTGCTCGGCCGTGGCGTAGCGCGCCTTGTTCTGCTCGTAGTAGGCCCGGACCTCGTCGGGGTTGAGCTGTATCGTGCTCTCGATCGCGGCAGGGTCCAGCACCAGGTACTCGACCCTGGCCTGCTCGGGCGTCTCGAAGGCGGCCGCATTCTGCTCGTGGTAGCGCTTGAGTGCCTCCTCCGAGGTGTCGACCGACGACGCGAAATCGGCCGGCGCCAGGACGCGCCGTCTCACCTCGCGGGTCTGCTCGCCCAGCCGCGCCACGCGCTCGACCAGCGCATCGGGCACGATCGGCGTTTGCGAGATCGCGCCGGGCAACGCCTGCATCGCCAGGTCCTGGCGCAACTCCGCCTCGAACATCGCCTCGTTGCGGCCCTGGGCGGCCAGCAGCGCGCGATAGCGCTCCATGTCGAAGCTGCCATCGGGTTTCACCAGGTCGGGGATCGCGAGGATCGCGCGGCGCAGCGAGTCGTCGGACACGACGATGCGCTGGTCCCCCGCCTCGAGCTGCAGCGCGCGCTGCGTGACCAGGCCCTCGAGGATTTCCGCGCGAATGCCGGCGTTGTCGAGCATGGCGGGATCGACCTGTCCGCCCAGCATCTGCCGCATCTGCTCGAGCTGGCGCTGGCGCGCCTGATCGAACTCCTGGCGCGTGATGTCGGAGTCGCCGACCCTGGCCACCCCATCGCCGTCGGACAAGAAGCGGTCGTAACCCTGGATGCCGAAGAAGGCGAACGCAGGAAAGATCAGGATCAGCAGGACGAACTGCAGGAGGCGCTGGTGCTTTCGGATCGAATCGAACATGCGAAACGGCTCATCGTGCGTTCGGTTGCCGCCACCGGTGCGGCCCCTGGCGACGGATGAAAAAAAAAGGGCGAACTTCCGTTCGCCCTTCGAGTGTTGGCGGAGTGGACGGGACTCGAACCCGCGACCCCCGGCGTGACAGGCCGGTATTCTAACCAACTGAACTACCACTCCAAGATTCTCTGGGCGCTGCGCTGGTGGGTGCTGAGAGGCTCGAACTCCCGACCTACGCCTTGTAAGGGCGCCGCTCTACCAACTGAGCTAAGCACCCTTTGCTGCTTTCGCCCTGATTGAGCGAGTCAAGAATTGACTGCGTCAACCGTAAAGACCGCGATTATATACGATTTTCGAGCACCGCAAGAAAGCGGGTTTCGAAAAAACGCTCTCAGTTGAGCGCGTCTTTCAGGCCCTTGCCCGGACGGAACTTGGGCAGCTTGGCCGCCTTGATCTTGATCGTTGCGCCGGTGCGCGGATTGCGGCCGGTGCGGGCGGCGCGCTTGCCGACCGAGAAGGTGCCGAAGCCGACCAGCGTGACCGAACCGCCTTTCTTCAGCGTGGTGCGAATGGCGCCGATCATCGCATCGAGCGAACGGCCGGCAGCGGCTTTCGAGAGGTCAGCCTGCTTCGCGATGTGGTCGATCAATTCGGACTTGTTCACTAGAACCCCCTCACCTCAGAAACTTTGATGGAATGAGCGCATGAAGAGCGATGCGCGATGGCTTTCTATGTATCGACGCCAGGAGCGAGCCGGGCGAAGCGGAGCGCGTATTTAATCGCCCGGATCAAGCAGTGTCAAGCCAGGAACCGGGCGACTTTCCCTCTGGAGACGCAGTTCGTCGGCCGCGTGCATCCTCCGGTCAGTGCGTGACCACGTCGCCTCCGGCAGCCGATGCAGGCGACGCCGGCACCGCGCTAGTGGAAACACCGGCATCCTCGTCGGGAAGCGCCTGCGGCGCGCGCTCGAGCGCGACCTCGAGCACGCGGTCGATCCACTTCACCGGCACGATGTCGAGGCGGTTCTTGACGTTGTCCGGGATCTCCGCGAGGTCCTTCACGTTCTCCTCGGGGATCAGCACCGTCTTGATGCCGCCGCGGTGCGCGGCCAGCAACTTCTCCTTCAGGCCGCCGATCGCGAGCACCTCGCCGCGCAACGTGATCTCGCCGGTCATCGCGACGTCTGCACGCACCGGGATGCCGGTGAGCACCGACACCAGCGCGGTGGTCATCGCGATGCCCGCGCTCGGACCGTCCTTGGGCGTGGCGCCCTCAGGCACGTGGATGTGGATGTCCTGCTTCTCGTGGAAGTCGGGCCTGATGCCCAGGCGCTGCCCGCGCCGGCGCACCACGGTCATCGCCGCCTTGATCGATTCCTGCATCACGTCGCCGAGCTTGCCGGTGAAGGTCGTCTTGCCCTTGCCAGGCACCGCCACCGCCTCGATCGTGAGCAATTCGCCGCCGACCTCGGTCCAGGCCAGGCCGGTGACCTGCCCGATCTGGTTCTCCTTCTCCGCGATGCCGAAGGTGTAGCGGCGCACGCCGAGGAACTTGTCGAGGTTCTTGGGCGTGACGCTGACCTTCTTCTCCTGCTTGGTGAGCAGGAGCATCTTGACCACCTTGCGGCAGATCTTGCTGATCTCGCGCTCGAGCGAACGAACGCCGGCCTCGCGCGTGTAGTAGCGCACGATGTCGCGGATCGCGGCCTCGGACACGGAGATCTCCTCGGCCCCCAGCCCGGTGTTCTTCATCTGCTTGGGCAGCAGGTAGCGCTGGGCGATGCCGAGCTTCTCGTCCTCGGTGTAGCCCGACAGCCGGATCACCTCCATCCGGTCGAGCAGCGGCGGCGGGATGTTCAGCGTGTTGGCCGTGGCCACGAACATCACGTCGGACAGGTCGTACTCGACCTCGACGTAGTGGTCGACGAAGGTGGCGTTCTGCTCGGGGTCGAGCACCTCGAGCAGCGCGCTGGACGGGTCGCCGCGGAAGTCCTGGCCCATCTTGTCGACCTCGTCGAGCAGGAAGAGCGGATTGCGCACGCCCACCTTGCTCAGGTTCTGCAGGATCTTGCCCGGCATGGACCCGATGTAGGTGCGGCGGTGACCGCGGATCTCGGCCTCGTCGCGCACGCCGCCGAGCGCCATGCGCACGAACTTGCGGTTCGTCGCGCGGGCGATCGACTGGCCCAGCGAAGTCTTGCCGACCCCCGGGGGCCCGACCAGGCACAGGATGGGCGACTTGAGCTTGTCGACACGCTGCTGCACCGCGAGGTACTCGAGGATGCGCTCCTTGACCTTGTCGAGGCCGAAGTGGTCGTCGTCGAGCACCTTCTGCGCATTCGCAAGATCGTTGTTGATCTTGCTCTTCTTCTTCCAGGGCAGGCCGACCAGCACGTCGATGTAGTTGCGCACCACGGTGGCCTCGGCCGACATGGGCGACATCAGCTTGAGCTTGCGCAGCTCGGCCTCGGCCTTCTTCAGGGCCTCCTTGGGCATCCGGGCGGCCTTGATCTTCTTCTCGAGCTCCTCGAGGTCGGCGCCCTCCTCGCCCTCGCCGAGCTCCTTCTGGATCGCCTTGACCTGCTCGTTGAGGTAGTACTCGCGCTGGCTCTTCTCCATCTGGCGCTTGACGCGGCCGCGGATGCGCTTTTCCACCTGGAGGATGTCGAGCTCGGTCTCGATCTGCGCAAGCAGCCGCTCGAGCCGCTCGGACACCGAGTTGGTCTCGAGGATCTCCTGCTTCTGCTCGATGCGGATCGGCAGGTGGGCGGCGATCGTGTCGGCCAGGCGGCCCGGATCGTCGATGCCGTTGAGCGACGCGAGGATCTCGGGCGGGATCTTCTTGTTGAGCTTCACGTACTGGTCGAACTGCGCCAGGATCGCGCGGCGCAGGGCCTCGGACTCGGGGTTGGCCTCGGCATCCGCCGCGACCGGCTCGATCGTGCAGGTGAAGTGGGCGCCGGAATCGTCGACGTCGACGATGCGCGCGCGGCGCACGCCCTCGACCAGCACCTTGACCGTGCCGTCAGGCAGCTTGAGCATCTGAAGGATGTTCGAGACGCAGCCGATGCGGTGGATGTCCGTCTCGGAGGGCTCGTCCTTGGACGCGTTCTTCTGCGCCACGAGCATGATGCTCTTGCCGCCTTCCATGGCGGACTCGAGCGCCTTGATCGACTTGGGCCTGCCGACGAACAGCGGGATCACCATATGGGGGAAGACCACGACATCGCGCAGCGGCAGCAGCGGCAAGGGCGAATCGAACGCGCGGGTCTGTTCTTCGGACATCGAATTCTCCAATCGGACTGTCCCGGGGATGTTGCGGCACCCCGCGGGATTTCAAGTGTTCGCAACGAGGATACGCCCATTCCCGGCACCCTCCACGCGGGCCGAGGGGCCTTTGGGGAGGAGCCCAACACGCGCCCTGGAGGACCGGAAAGGCCGGCAAAGGCCCCTGAAGGCTCTCGAGGGCGGTGAGACCCGCAGGAAGCGAAAGCCCTTCTGCGAATCGGTCGCGGCCGGGTCGCCCGCCTTTCGTCGAGCGGCCCCGGCACGGGGCTCAGTTCGAGCCCGAGACCTTGGGCGCGTCGGCGTAAATGACCAGCGGCTTGCCGTCGCCTTCGATCGTGTTCTCGTCGAGCACGACCTTGCGCACGTTCTGGATGGAGGGCAGCTCGTACATCGTGTCGAGCAGCGCCTGTTCAAGGATGGAGCGCAGGCCGCGCGCGCCGGTCTTGCGGCGCAGCGCCTTGCGGGCGATGGACTTGAGCGCCTCGGGCCGGATCTCGAGCTCGACGCCCTCCATGGCGAACAGCTGGCTGTATTGCTTGACCAGCGCATTCTTGGGTTCGATGAGGATCTCGATCAGGGCGACCTCGTTCAGTTCGTCGAGCGTGGCCACCACCGGCAACCGGCCGACCAGTTCGGGAATCAGGCCGAACTTGATCAGGTCCTCGGGCTCCACCTCGCGCAGCACCTCGCCGACCGAGCGATCGTTCTCGCTGCGGACCGCGGCCGAGAAGCCGATGCCGGAGCGCTCCGAGCGGTTGCGGATGACCTTCTCGAGGCCGTCGAAGGCGCCGCCGCAGATGAACAGGATGTTCGTGGTGTCGATCTGCACGAAGTCCTGGTTCGGGTGCTTGCGGCCGCCCTGCGGAGGCACCGAGGCGACGGTGCCCTCTATCAGCTTGAGCAGCGCCTGCTGCACGCCCTCGCCGGACACGTCGCGCGTGATCGACGGGTTGTCGGACTTGCGCGAGATCTTGTCGATCTCGTCGATGTAGACGATGCCGCTCTGCGCCTTGTCGACCTCGTAGTTGCAGTTCTGCAGCAGCTTCTGGATGATGTTCTCGACGTCCTCGCCCACGTAGCCGGCCTCGGTCAGCGTGGTGGCATCGGCGATCACGAAGGGCACGTTGAGCAGCCGGGCCAGCGTCTGCGCGAGCAGCGTCTTGCCCGAGCCGGTGGGCCCCACCAGCAGGATGTTGCTCTTGGAGAGCTCCACCTCGTCCTTGCGGGCCTTGTGCCGCAGGCGCTTGTAGTGGTTGTAGACCGCGACCGAAAGGATCCTCTTGGCGCGCTCCTGGCCGATCACGTACTGGTCGAGGATCGCGCAGATCTCGGCCGGCGTGGGCAGGCCGCCCTTCTGGCTGCCCGCGGAGGAATCCGCCTGGGCTTCGTCGCGAACGATGTCGTTGCACAGGTCGATGCATTCATCGCAGATGAACACCGACGGACCGGCAATGAGTTTGCGTACCTCGTGCTGGCTCTTGCCGCAAAAGGAGCAATAGAGAAGCTTTTCGCTCGATCCTTTCTTTTCCGACATGCGCTCGTTCCGTACCGGCCTCAGGCGGCTTCGCCCCGATTGACCAGTACCTTGTCGATGAGTCCGTAGCTTACCGCATCTTCCGCGGACAGGAAGTTGTCGCGGTCGGTGTCGCGCGCGATGCGCTCGACCGGCTGCCCGGTCTTGTCGGCGAGGATCTTGTTCAGCCGCTCGCGCAGATAAAGGATCTCGCGCGCCTGGATCTCGATGTCCGAGGCCTGGCCCTGCGCCCCGCCCGAAGGCTGGTGGATCATGATCCGCGAGTTGGGCAGCGCGAAGCGCTTGCCCTTCTCGCCGGCCGCCAGCAGGAAGGCGCCCATGCTCGCCGCGATGCCCATGCACAGCGTGCTGACCTGCGGCTTGATGAACTGCATCGTGTCGTAGATCGCGAGGCCCGCCGACACCGACCCGCCGGGCGAGTTGATGTAGAAGGCGACGTCCTTGTCCGGGTTCTCGGACTCGAGGTAGAGCAGCTGGGCCACCACCAGGTTGGCGGTCTGGTCCATGACCGGCCCGACCAGGAAGATCACCCGCTCGCGCAGCAGCCGCGAATAGATGTCGTAGGCGCGTTCGCCGCGCCCGCTCTGCTCGATGACGATCGGCACCATGCCGAGGCCCATGGGCTCCTGGCGCGTGGACAGGTGCGCGTTGACGAGGTCTTCGACGATGCTGTTGAAGGTCATGGATCGCTCCGTGGTCGGGTTGCGCCGGGTTCGGGCCCTGGCCGGGATCAGCCCTGCTGCTGGGCCATCAGCTCGTCGAAAGCGATGTCCTTGTCGGTCACCTTGG
Source organism: Zeimonas arvi (assembly GCF_008039575.1). Lineage (GTDB taxonomy): Bacteria > Pseudomonadota > Gammaproteobacteria > Burkholderiales > Burkholderiaceae_E > Zeimonas > Zeimonas arvi. The sequence goes on from NZ_VDUY01000002.1 coordinate 361,670, forward strand.
CCTTGCCCAGCGCCCAGTCGACGACGTTCTGCTCGACGACCAGCGCCTCGACCTCGGCCAGGCGCTCGCGGTCGCTGAAGTAGTAGCGAACGACCTCGGCCGGATTCTCGTAGGCCTGCGCGAACTCCTCGATCTGCTTGCGGATCTGGTCGGGCTTGGCGACCAGGCCGTTCTCGCGGACGATCTCGGCCACCAACAGGCCCAGGCGCACGCGGCGCTCGGCCTGCTCCTTGAAGGTGTCGGCCGGGATGTCGGGCAACTGCTTGAGGTCCATGCCGCGTGACTGCAGGTCGGCCCTGGCGCGCTCGAGCAGCTGGGCGCTCTCGGCCTGCACCAGCGCGGTGGGCAGCTCGAACCGGGCCAGCTTCGGCAGGGCCTCCATCACATTGGCCTTGGTGCGGGCGCTGACCCGCTGGCCGACCTCGCGCTCGAGGTTGGCCCGGATGTCGGTGCGCATCTTCTCGAGGTCGCCGCCGGGCACGCCCAGCTGGGTCGCGAACTCGGTGTTCACTTCTGGCAACTTCGGCGCCTCGACCTGCTTGAGCGTGACCTCGAACTGCGCGGTCTTGCCGGCCAGATCCTTCGAGCCGTAGTCCTCGGGGAAGGCCACCGGGAAGGTCTTCGAAGCGCCGGGGATCATGCCGCGCACGCCGGTCTCGAAGTCGGCGAGCATCCGGCCCTCGCCGAGCACGAAGGGAAAGTCGCTGGCGGTGCCGCCTTCGAAGGCGACGTCGTCGAGCTTGCCCACGAAGTCGATCGTGACGCGGTCGCCGTCCTGCGCGGCGCGCTCGGCAGGCTCCCAGGTCACCCGCTGCTTGCGCAGGATGTCGATCGTCTTGTCGATCTCGGCATCGCCGATCGCGCAGCGCACCCGCTCGATCTCGAGCGTGGCGGCATCGCCGATCTGCACCTCGGGATAGACCTCGAAGTGCGCAGTGAAGCCCAGCACGTCCTCGCCGGCGCCCTCGCGGCCCTCGATGCGCGGCTGGCCGGCCACGCGCAGGCCATGCTCCTCGACGGCTGCACCGAAGGCCTTGCTGACGGCGTCGCCGAGCACCTCGGCGTGCACCTGCGGGCCGTAGGACTGCTCGACCATCTTCATCGGGACCTTGCCGGGGCGAAAGCCCGGCATCTTCAGCGTGCGGGCCAGCTTGCGAAGCCGCTCACCGACCTCGCGATTGACGTCGGCCAAGGGCACGTCCATCTGAAGCTTGCGCTCGAGCTGACCGGTCGATTCGATTTGAGTTGCCATCAGAGAGGATTCCAAAGCATCTGGGGGTGGGCGGCGCGGCGGCGGCGCCGTCTGCGCTGGTGCGGCCGATAGGACTCGAACCTACACGCCTTGCAGCGCCAGGACCTAAACCTGGTGCGTCTACCAATTCCGCCACGGCCGCGGCGAAGCGCGACATTCTAAACGAAAGGGCGCTGCGGGCCTTTTTGCCTGCCCGCTCTTCGGGGAGGGCGGCGGCGAGGGGCGGTGCGGTTTCCGGGAACGACGACGCGGCGCACTTCGTGCGCTGCCCGCCCCTCCTTCGGCAGCGGCCGCCGCCCCGGTGGCCCTTCCTCGTCGGGTCGGCGCGTCCTAAGTTCCCGGAAACCGCACCACCCTTCGCCGCCGGGCACCGTCGTCACGGTCGCGGGCAGGCAAGATTGCCCTTCACTGACGGCTGGAGGAAACACCTGCGGAAACTCGGCGCGAACGGCGACCCCATGTACCAATCGCCCCATGGCCCCATGGCCCTTTCGCCTGATGCCCTCATCGCGTCTCGGAATGGCGGCTTCATGTTCTCGCACACAATGCCGGTGACCACCCACCGCACCGTCGCCAGCGAACCCCGTTCCGCGAGAGCCTGTCCCGCCTGGGCGCACGCAGCAAGGTGGCCACGAGGCGGTGTCGGGTGTCCCGGAGGTCGGGTGCTTACGACGCGCCGACCCGACGAGGAAGGGCCGCGTGGGACGCGGCCGCTTCCGAAGGAGGGGAGGGAAGCGCGCGAAGCGCGCCGCGTCGTCCCACCCGATGCCGGGGCACCCTACCGCCTCGCGCGCCCAAGCAGCCGGGCCCCAGGCCGAATCAGGCGGCAGCGGCCTTGATGCGGAACCAGGTCACGTACAGCGCCGGCACGAACAGGATCGTCAGCACCGTCGCGAAGATCAGCCCGCCCATGATCGAGAAGGCCATCGGGCCCCACAGCACGTCGCGCGACAGCGGGATCATGGCCAGCACCGCGGCGGCGGCGGTCAGGCTGATCGGACGGAAGCGCCGCACGGTGGATTCGCGCACCGCTTCCCAGGGCGCGATGTCGGCCTCGATGTCCTGGCGGATCTGGTCGACCAGGATCACCGTGTTGCGCATGATCATGCCGGCCAGCGCGATCGCGCCCAGTGTGGCAACGAAGCCGAAGGGACGATCGAAGACGAGCAGCGCGGCGGCGATGCCGATCACGCCCAGCGGCGCGGTGACCAGCACCATGAAGGCCAGCGAGAAGCTGCGCAGCTGGATCATCAGCAGGCCCATCATCACCGCCAGCATCATCGGCACGCCGGCGGCGATCGCGGCCTGCGCGAGCGCGTTGTCCTCGCCCGGTCCGCCGAGCTCGATCCGGTACCCGGGAGGCAGTTCGGCGCGGATCGGGGCCAGCAAGGGATCGATCCGGGCGGCCACGTCGGGGGCCTGGACGCCTTCCACGATGTCGGCCCTGACCGTGATCACCGGCGTGCGGCTGCGCCGCCAGATGATCGGCTCCTCCATGACCTCGGCGATCGTCGCGACCTGCGAAAGCGGCACCGAGCGGCCGAAGGCCGTCTGCACCTGCAGGTTGGCGAGACCGGCCAGCGAGGCGCGCTCGCCGGGCGGGGCGCGCAGCACCACGTCGATCAGCTGGTCGTCTTCCCGATACTGGCCGATCGTGGCACCGGACAGCGAGGCGCCCAGCGAGCGCACGACCTGGGCCGAGTTGAGCCCGATCGCCCGCGCCTTGTCCTGGTCCACCGCGATGCGCACCGCCGGCGAGCGCTCGCCCCAGTCGGCATGCGAGTCGATCGTCTGCGGATCCGAACGCACCACTTCCGCGACGCGCGCGGCGATCGCCTTCAGCCGGGCGGGATCGTCGCCCAGCACCCGGAACTGCACCGGATACGCGACCGGCGGGCCGAGCGGCGTGCGGAACGCGCGGGCGCGCACGCCGGGGAAGCGCTCGTCGAGCGCCTCGCGGATGCGCGGCAGCGCCCGGTCGCGGCCTTCCACGTCGTGGGTCAGGATCACGAACTGCGCGAAGTTGGGCCGGAACAGCTGCTGGTCCAGCGACAGGTAGTAGCGCGGCGAGCCGTTGCCCACATAGGCCACGTAGGTCGCGATGTCCGGGTCTTCGGCGAGCAGCGCCTCGAGGCGCTTCGCCTCGGCCTCGGTGGCGCGGTAGCTCGCGCCCTCGGGCAGCCACATCTCGACCAGGATCTCGGTGCGGTTCGAGGTCGGGAAGAACTGCTTCTCGGTCAGGCCCATGCCGACGACGCCCAGCGCGAAGGCCAGCACGGTGGCCGCGATCGTCGTCCACCGGTGCCGCATGCACCAGTCGATCAACGCGCGCAGCCGCCGGTAGAAGCGGGTGTCGAACACTTCGTGATGGCCGCCGCGTTCCTTCAGCAGCCAGTTGCCGAGAAAGGGCGTGACCGTGACCGCCGCCACCCAGGAGATCAGCAGCGCGATCGTGACCACCGCGAAGATGCTGAAGGTGTACTCGCCGGTCATCGACTTGGCCGTCGCGATCGGCAGGAAGCCGGCCGCGGTCACCAGCGTGCCGGTGAGCATCGGGAAGGCGGTGCTGGTGTAGGCGAAGGTGGCCGCCGAGAAACGGTCCAGCCCCTCCTCGATCTTGCGCGACATCATCTCGATCGCGATCATCGCGTCGTCGACCAGCAGGCCGAGCGCGATGACCAGCGCGCCGGTCGACACCCGGTGCAGGTCGATGCCGAACCAGGCCATCGCCACGAAGGTGCCGGCCAGCACCAGCGGGATGGTCAGCGCGACCACGCTGCCGGCGCGCAGGCCCAGGCTCAGGAAGCTGACCGCGAGCACGATCGCCACCGCCTCGGCCAGCACCGTCATGAAGAGGCCCACCGCGCTGCGCACGATCTTCGGCTGGTCCGACACCTTGGCGAACTCGATGCCCACAGGCAGGTCGCCCTTCAGCCGCTCCATCGTGTCCTCGAGCGCGCGGCCCAGCGCGATCACGTCGCCGCGCGGCGCCATCGACACGCCCAGGCCGATCGCCTGACGGCCGCCGAAGCGCATCGTGTAGACGGGCGGATCGACGTAGCCGCGGAAGACGCGCGCCACGTCGCCCAGCCGGATCTGGCGGCCGTCTATCGCGAGCCGCAACGACTCGATCTCGCGCACCGTGTCGAACTGCCCGGTGACCCGCATCGGCACCGCCCTGCTCTCGCCCTGCACCGTGCCGGCCGGCGCGACCAGGTTCTGCGCCTGCAGCTCCGAGGCGATGCGCTGCGGATCGATGCCCAGCGTGGCCAGCGTGCGCGGCGAGATCTCGATGAAGACCCGCTGGTCCTGCACGCCGAACAGCTCGATCTTCTGCACGTCGCGGATGCGCAGCAGCTCCTGGCGCACGTCCTCGACCGCGCGGCGCAGTTCCTCGTGATTGAAGCCGTCGCCGGTGAAGGCGTAGATCGTGCCGAAGACGTCGCCGAACTCGTCGTTGAAGAAGGGTCCGACGACTTCCTGCGGCAGCGTCGCGCGGATGTCGCCGACCTTCTTTCGCACCTGGTACCAGATCTGCGGCACTTCCTTCGCCGGGGCGATGTCCTGCAGCTCGAGCACGATCAGCGACTCGCCGGGCCGCGAGTAGCTCTTCGTCCACTTGAAGTGCGGCGTCTCCTGCAGCTTGCGCTCGAGCCGGTCGGTGATCAGTTCGTCGACCTGCTCGGTGGTGGCGCCGGGCCAGATGGTGCGGATCACCATGGCCCGGAAGGTGAAGTCGGGATCCTCGCTCTGGCCCAGCCGCAGGTAGGCGAGCGTGCCGGCGATCGCCACAACCAGCAGGAAGAACAGGGTCAGCTGCGGGAAACGCAGCGCCGCGGCCGACAGGTTGAAGCGATGCTCGCCCGAGTGACCCGCGCTCACCGGACAGCTCCGGACTGGTCGTCGGCCAGCCTGACCTGCTGGCCCTCGCGCAGCAGGTTCGCGCCGGCGGTCACCACCCGATCGCCCGGCTTCAGGCCGGACACGATGCGCACCGTATCGTCGAGCAGCCCGCCGGTGCCGACCTCGACCGATCGCACCGTCAGGTCCTCGCGGACCACCCAGACCTTCGGCGTCTCGCCGGTGGCGTGGAGCGCCGACATCGGCAGCACGATCGCCTCGCCGGATTCGCGCACCGCGCGCGCGGTCGCGGTCATGCCCAGCGCCACCGAGGACAGGTCGCCGCCCAGGCTCAGGCGCATCGGGTAGGTGCGCGAGGCCGGTTCGGCGACCGGCGAGAGCTCGCGCACCGTGGCGGGGATCAGCCGGTCGCCCAGCGCAGCGATGGCCACCTGCCACTCGCGGGCGCCCTTCGCGTTGGCCAGGTCGGCCTCGGGCACGTAGACCAGCATCTCCATCTCGCCGGTGCGCGCCACCCTCACCACCGGCTGCCCGGCCGCGACCACCTGCCCTGCCTCGGCCTCGATCGCGGTCACCACGCCCGCGTCGTCGGCGACCAGCGACTGGAAGGCAGCCGAGTTGGCGGCCTGGGCCAGCTGGGCCTCGGCGCTGCGCAGCCGCGACTCGGCCGAATCGGTCTGCGCCTGCTGGCGGTCGACCTGCGCCTGGCTCACGTAGTTCAGGCCGCGCAACTCCTTCAGCCGCGCGAGCTCGATCCTGGCCAGCTTCAGGTCGGTGAGCGCAGCCTCGCGTTGCGCGCGCGCCGCGGCGACGGCGGGCGCGACGTCCTGCGGATCGAGCCGGGCCAGCCGCTGGCCGGGCTGCACCCGGTCGCCGACCGATACGAGGCGTTCGGCGATCTTGCCGCCCACCCGAAAGCCGTAGCGGGTCTCGACCCGCGGACGCACCTCGCCGGGCAGTTCCAGCGTGATCGAAGTGCGCGAAGCTTCGACGACGACGGTGCGCACCGGGCGCGCGCGCTCTTCCCGGACCGGCACCTGCCGGTCGCAGCCGGCCAGGGTCGTCGCGGCGACCGTCAGGAGGAGCAACAGGGTTCGAAGCATGGTCTGAGCACCGGACAGGCGGGCCGATCGAGGGGAGAAGACGGGCGCCTGCGGAGGGCGCGGAGCCTACCGCCGGATGGCCCGTCAATTAAATGACGCAAGAGTCATTAATTATCGCCGCGCCGGCAGGGCGCCGTCAACGCGCCGTGCCCGGCACGCGCCCTGCCCGGCCCGCGCGAGCACCAGCCCGACGGGACCTAGAATGGCGCCCATGCCATCCCCCGCCGCCGACGCCCCCGCCAGTCCGATCAGTTCGGTCGACCACTACGAGAATTTCCCGGTCGCCTCGCTGCTGGTGCCTGCGCGACTGCGACCGGCCATTGCCGCGATCTACCGCTTCGCGCGGCATGCCGACGATGTCGCCGACGAGGGCGACGCGCCGCCGGCGCAGCGGATCGCCGAACTCGACGCGCTCGCGGCCGCGCTTCGCAGCCCCGCGCCGGCCATCCCGGTGGTGGCTGCGCTGCGCCCCCACCAGCTCGCGCACCGATTGCCGGCCGAGCCCTTCGAGGCCCTGCTGTCGGCCTTCCGCCAGGACGTGAGCACCATCCGCTATCCGGACTTCGCGTCGCTCCAGGATTACTGCCGGCGCTCGGCCGACCCGGTGGGCGAACTGGTGCTGCGCCTGTTCGACGCGTGGCGCGACGACACCCGGGCGCCCTCCTCTCAGATCTGCACCGCGCTGCAACTGGTCAACTTCCTGCAGGACACCGCGATCGACTGGCAGCGTGGCCGGCTCTACCTGCCGCTCGACGAGCTGGCGGCGGCCGGCCTGGGCGAGGCGGACATCGCTGCGGCCTCGGCCGACGGGCAGGCGTCGCCCGCGCTGCGTGCCTTCCTGGGGGACCAGACGCTGCGCGCGCGCCGGCTGCTAGAATCCGGCGCCTCGCTGGTGCCCAGGGTGCCCAGGCGACTCGGCTGGGAGCTTCGGGCGATCATCGCCGGCGGCCTGCGCATTCTCGACAGGCTGGCGGCGGACGGCCACGACCCCTTCGCCGCGCGCCCTGCCCTGGGCTGGCGCGACGCGCCGGCGCTGGTCCGGCTCTGGTGGCGAACCGACCGATGACCCCCGATCAATACTGCCAGGACAAGGCCGCCCGAAGCGGGTCGAGCTTCTACTACAGCTTCCTGTTCCTGCCGGCCCAGCGGCGCCGAGCGATCACGGCGCTGTATGCCTTCTGCCGCGAGGTCGACGACGCGGTCGACGAGACCGCCGATCCCCAGGTCGCCCGCACCAGGCTCGACTGGTGGCGGGCCGAGGTCGAGCGCCTGTTCGCGAACGACCCGCAGCATCCGGTCAGCCGCGCGCTCGCGCCGCACCTCGAGGCCTTCTCGATCGGCCGGCGGCAGCTGCTCGAGATCGTCGACGGCATGCAGATGGACCTCGAGCAGAACCGCTACCTCGATTTCGAAGGCCTGCGGCTGTACTGCCACCGCGTGGCCGGCGTGGTCGGCGAGCTGGCCGCGAACATCTTCGGCGCGACCGAGCCGGGCACGCGCGACTACGCCCACGAACTGGGCCTCGCTTTCCAGCTGACCAACATCATCCGCGACGTCGGCGAGGACGCCCGCAAGGGCCGCATCTACCTGCCGATCGAGGACCTGCAGCGCTTCGAGGTGCCGGCGCACGAGATCCTGGCAGCGAAGCACAGCGAGCGCTTCGCCGCGCTGATGCGCTTCGAGGCGGCGCGCGCGCGCGAGCACTACCGGCGCGCCTTCGCGGCGCTGCCCGAGGCCGACCGCCGGGCCCAGCGTCCCGGACTGATGATGGCGGCAATCTACGCCACGCTGCTGGCCGAGATCGAGCACGACGGATTCCTGGTGCTCGACCGGCGCACCTCGCTCACGCCGATCCGCAAGCTCTGGCTCGCCTGGCGCACCTTCGTGGGCGGTCGCCCGCCACGGGTGTGAGCCGGGACACCGACAGCCCGGCGAGCGTCGGCGGCGAGCCCGCCGCGGGGCACCGGATCGCGGTCGTCGGCGCCGGCTGGGCCGGCCTGTCCGCGGCGCTCCGGCTCGCCGAGGCCGGCCGGCGGGTCGCGCTGTTCGACGCCGCCCCGACTTCGGGCGGTCGCGCCCGCACCGTCGAGCTGGCGACGCCGCTGGGCCGCTTCGAGATCGACAACGGCCAGCACCTGATCGTGGGCGCCTACCGCGAGACCCTCGCGCTGATCGAGCGCCTGGGCGCCGGCGCCTTGCTCGGTCGCGCGCCGCTTTCGCTCGGCTCGCCGGCGGGCCTGCGGATGCGCGCCGCGCGGCTGCCGGCGCCGCTGCACCTGGCGTGGGCGCTTGCGACCGCGCGAGGGCTCGGCCCGGGCGCGCGCCGCGCGACGCTGCGACTCATGCTGCAGCTGCGCCGCGCCAACTGGCGGGGCGTCGCCGGCGAAACCGTGACTGCGCTGCTGGCACGCCATCGGCAACCGCCGGCGCTGGTGGCGCGTCTCTGGGCGCCGCTTTGCATCGGCGCGCTGAACACCCTGCCCGGCGAGGCCTGCGCGGCGAGCTTCGCCGCGGTGCTGCGCGACACGCTGGGCGCCGATCGCCGGGCCTCGGACTTCGTGACCCCCCACGCGCCGCTCGGGCGGCTGCTGCCCGAACCGGCGGTCGAGCGCCTGCGGGCGCTCGGCGCGTCGATACGCTTCCGCACCCCGGTGCGCCGGCTCGAGGCGCGCGCCGACCCCGCGACCGGCCGCGCTCGGTGGCGCATCGACGACGGCGAATTCGACCAGGCCGTGCTCGCGATGGCGCCCTGGTCGGCTGCAAGGCTGCTCGAGGCCTCCGACATCCCGCCCGGCCCGATCGGCGACTTCGCGCCCGAGCCGATCGCGACCGCCTGGGCGCTCTGGCCGGCAAACGCCGCGCCGGCCCTGCCGCGGTGGAGCCTGCTGGACGAGGACGAGGGCCGTTGCCGGCACGGCCAGTGGCTCTTCGACCGCGGAACCGTGTCGCCGCTCGAAACCCTCCCGCTTCCCGAAACCCTCTCGCCCCTCGAGCCGGGGCCGGCCCCGGCCGGCGCGCGCCCCGGCCCGGCACGCCTGGCCGGGATCGTGATCAGCGTGGCGAGCCGGCTCGACGCGCTGACCCCGGAGGCGGTCGTCGCGGGCGTGTCGGCGCAGCTCGCCGAAGCCTTCGGCGGACCACCTCCGGCCGCGGTGAAACTGGTGACCGAACGCAGGGCGACCTTCCGCTGCACGCCCGATCGACCGCGCCTCGGCGCCGACCAACTGCGCCGGCAGGCCCCCGGCCTCTGGCTGGCCGGGGATTGGCTTTGGCCGGACTACCCGGCGACGCTGGAGGCCGCGGTGCGCAGCGGCACCGATACCGCACTGCGAATCCTGGACGCCCGCACGGCGCCAGGCACCGTCGTATAGGATCGAAGCCTGCGTTTCGCCGCGCCCCGGCGGTCTCGCCGGTGCCGGACTTCTTCGACGGACGACCCCTTCGGCAGTTCCCACTTGGATAGTTCAAGCCTGGCAATCCTCTTCCCCTTCCTCGGGGGGCTCGGCATGTTCCTGATCGGAATGATGCTGCTGACGGATGGCCTGATGAGCTTCGGCGGGCATACGATCAAGCAGGCGCTGGCCCGCTTCACCGGGACGCCGGCCAAGGCCTTCGCGTCGGGCACCCTGGCCACCGCAGTGGCCCAGTCCTCGACCGCCACCACGGTCACGCTGATCGGCTTCGTCAGTGCCGGCCTGGTCAGCTTCCCGCAGGCAATCGGCGTGCTGCTCGGCGCAAGCCTGGGCAACACCGCCACCGGCTGGATCGTCGCGGGGCTGGGGCTGAAGGTGAACCTGGGTTTCTACACGATGCCGATGATCGGGCTCGGCGCGCTGATGAAGCTGCTGGCGCGCGGCCGCTGGGCCGGGCTGGGCCTGGCGCTGGCAGGCTTCGGCGTGATGTTCGCCGGTCTGGCCGCCCTGCAGGAGGGCATGCGCGGCCTCGCCTCGATCTTCGACCTGGCCAGCCTGCCGGTAGGCGGCGTGCGCGAGAGGCTGGCCACGATGACGATCGGGCTCGTGCTGACCGCGCTGCTGCAGTCGTCGACCGCTGCGATCGCCGCCACGCTGACCGCCCTGCATGCGCAAGCCATCAACTTCGACCAGGCCGCGGCGCTGGTTGTCGGCGCGGCCATCGGCACCACCCTGACCGGCGCGCTGGTGGCGATCGCCGGCACCGTCCACGCCAAGCGCACCGCGCTGGCCTACGTCCTGTTCAACCTGATCGCCGGCCTGGTCGCGATCGCCCTGCTGCCGGTCTTCCTCGCCGCGATCGAATGGCTCGAAGTCCATGTCCGGCTCGAGGCGGGCGCCATGAGCCTGGCCGCCTTCCACACCTTGTTCATCGCCGTCGGCGTCGTGCTGCTCCTGCCCTTCGCGCATCCCTTCGCCCGCCTGGTCGAGCGCCTGCTGCCGGCGCGCGGCGAGGTGCTCACCGAGCGGCTGGACCACTCGATGCTGGCGATCCCCGCAGTGGCGCTCGAAGCGTCGCAGCGGTCGCTCGAGGCGATCGCCGCGCATTTGCTCGCGCTGTACGACGGCATGCTGTCGGGCGCCGATGTCGATGACACCGGCAGGCGCCTCGCGCAGGCCGGCCAGGTGCTCGACGCGGTCTACGACTTCGTCAGCCGCATCGAGCTCGCCGCCGGCGACGAGGCCGGCTCCGCGCAACGCGTCGCGCAGCTGCACGCGATCGACCATCTGCTGCGGCTGCGCACCCGACTCGACGAACTGGCGCGGGCGCGTGTCGACCTGTCCGAGCCCGCATACGAATGGGCCATGCCGAACACGCGCCTGATCCTCGATCTGGCGCGACAGGGACTGGCCCTCGCGGATCTCGGGCAGCAGGTGCCGCAGATCGCGCGCGAGGCCCAGGCGCTCGAAGCGCTGTCGCACCGGATGCGGCACGGGGCCCTGGCCGGCGCGCTGCCGGGCGCCCAGAGCCCGGCGCAGGCCCTGACCCGCACCGATGCCTTCCGCTGGCTGGAACGCATCGGCGGCCACGTCTCGCGGATCTGCCACTACCTGTCCGAGGGACGCGGCGCGAAGCAGCGCGCGGCAACTCGCCGGCGTCCGCCGCCGAGTCCTGCCTAGGAGCCTGGGCGGCACTCTGCCGCCCAGACCCCTAGCCCCAGGCCGCCGCGATCGCCTCGTCGACCCGGTCGAGCGCCACCGCGGTCAGTCCCTCGATCGGCTTCTTGGGCGCGTTGGCCTTCGGGATCAGCACCCGGGAGAAACCGAGCTTGACCGCCTCGCGCAGCCGCTCCTGGCCACGCGGCGCCGGCCGGATCTCGCCCGCCAGGCCGACTTCGCCGAACACCGCCAGGCCGCGCGGCAAGGGCTTGCTCTCGAGCGAGGACACGATGGCCAGCATCACCGCCAGGTCGGCGGCCGGCTCGCCGATCCGCACGCCGCCCACCGCGTTGATGAAGACGTCCTGGTCGAAGCAGGCCACGCCGGCATGCCGGTGCAGCACGGCCAGCAGCATCGCCAGCCGGCTCTGCTCCAGGCCCACCGCCAGCCGCCGTGGATTGGCCACGTGCGAGGTGTCGACCAGCGCCTGCACCTCGACCAGCAGCGGCCGGGTGCCTTCCTGGGTGACCAGCACGCAGGAGCCGGGCACCTGCCGGTCGTGCTGCGACAGGAACAGCGCCGACGGATTGGACACGCCGCGCAGCCCCCGATCGGTCATCGCGAACACGCCCAGCTCGTTGACCGCGCCGAACCGGTTCTTGAAGGCCCGCACCAGCCGGTGCGACGAGTGGGTGTCGCCCTCGAAATAGAGCACCGTGTCGACGATGTGCTCGAGCACGCGCGGCCCGGCGAGCGTGCCCTCCTTGGTCACGTGGCCGATCATGACCACCGCCACGCCGAGCTGCTTGGACAGCCGCGTGAGCTGGGCTGCGCATTCGCGCACCTGCGCCACCGAGCCGGGCGCCGACTGCAACTGCGAGGAGTACAGCGTCTGGATCGAATCGACCACCACCACCGCCGGCCGCCGCTCCTCGACCGCGCCGACGATCCGCTCGAGCTCGATCTCGGCCAGCAACGGCAGCCGCGCGCCGTCGAGCCCCAGCCTGCGAGCCCGCAGCGCGATCTGCGCCGCCGATTCCTCGCCCGACGCGTAGAGCACGTCGCGGCTCGCCGACAGGTGCGCGAGCGCCTGCAGCAGCAGCGTGGATTTGCCGATGCCCGGGTCGCCGCCGATCAGCACCACCGAGCCCTCGACCAGCCCGCCCCCCAGCACGCGGTCGAACTCCTCGCTGCCGGTGCCGAGGCGCTGGACCGTTTCGGCAGGCACCGCGTCGAGCGTGACCACCGACTGGGTCGGCGCAAGCGACTGGTAGCGATGCGGCCCCTTGGCCGCGGGTTCGGCCAGCGTCTCGAGCAGCGTGTTCCAGGCGCCGCAGTGCGGGCACTGGCCCTGCCATTTGGGGGCCTCGCCGCCACACTCGCTGCAGACGTGACGAGTCTTCGCGCGGGCCACGCTTCAGGGCTCCGCCCGATCGACGCGCAGCGTCACCCGCGGCGCCAGCGCGCACATCAGCTCGTAGCCGATCGTGCCGGCCGAGGCCGCGACCTCGTCGATGTCCACCACGCCGCCGCCCCAGAGCTCGACCTCGGCGCCCGCGCGCGCCTGCGGCACGGGCCCCAGGTCGGCCACCAGCATGTCCATCGACACGCGGCCCAGCGTGCGGGTGCGCCGGCCGGCGACCGCGATCGGCGTGCCGGTCGGCGCATGGCGCGGATAGCCGTCGGCGTAGCCGCAGGCCACCACGCCCACGCGCATCGGCCGATCGGCGGTGAAGGTCGAGCCGTAGCCCACCGACTCGCCGGCGGCGAGCGTTCGCACCGAGATCAGCCGGGAGACGAGCTTCATCGCTGGCTTCAGGCCGCAATCGGCCGCGCTGCGATCGGCGAAGGGCGACGCGCCATAGAGCATGATGCCCGGCCTCACCCAGTCGCGATGCGCCGGCTGCACGGCGATCACCGCCGCGGAGTTGGCCAGCGAGCGCTCGCCGGCCAGGCCGGCCGTCGCTCGTTCGAAGCTCGCGATCGCCGCGTTCGCGCCGCCGGGCAGGTCGGAGTTGGCGAAGTGGGTGACCAGCGCGATGGCCCCGGCGCCCGGCAAGCCCGACAGTCGAGCGTGCGCCTGGCGCAAGCCGGCCTCGTCGAAACCGAGCCGGTTCATCCCGCTGTTGAACTTCAGGTGCAGGTCGATCGGCTCGGCCGGCCGCGCCGCCTCGACCCAGTCGACCTGGCGCGGCTCGTGGACCACCAGCGAGAGCCGGTCGCGTGCCGCCTGCGCGACGTCGGCCTCGTCGAAGGCGCCCTCGAGCATCAGGATGGGCCGCTGCCAGCCGGCTTCACGCAGCGCGCGGGCCTTGTCGAACTCGACCAGCGCCAGCCCGTCCGCCTCGCGAAAGCCTTCGAGCGCGGCCTCGAGTCCGTGCCCGTAGGCATTGGCCTTGACGACCGCCCAGACGCGCGCGCCAGGCGCCAGCGCGCGCACCCGGGCCAGGTTGTGCCGCATCGCGGCGACGGAGACAGTTGCAGAAATCGGTCGGCTCATGGCGGCATGGTATAACGCTGCCGCGCGTTCGACTGTCGCCCCGAAGGCTGGTACCCGCGCGGGAACGGAGACCTTGGTATCCCGATGAAACGCGGGTTCTACACGATCATGGCGGCGCAGTTCTTCTCGTCGCTGGCCGACAATGCGCTGCTCATCGCCGCGATCGCGCTGCTCATCGAGATGCACGCGCCGGACTGGATGAAGCCGCTGCTCAAGCTCTTCTTCACCGTCTCCTACGTGATGCTGGCGCCCTTCGTGGGCGCCTTCGCCGATTCGATGCCCAAGGGCAAGGTCATGCTGGTGACCAACGCGGTAAAGATCGTCGGCTGCGCGCTGATGTTCTTCGCGGTGCACCCCCTGCTTGCCTACGCGATCGTCGGCTTCGGGGCCGCCGCCTATTCGCCGGCCAAGTACGGAATCCTCACCGAACTGCTGCCCCCCGAGAAACTGGTCGCGGCCAATGGCTGGATCGAGGGCACCACGGTCGGTTCGATCATCCTGGGAACGGTGCTGGGCGGGGCCCTGATCAGCCCTGCCGTGTCGGGCGCGCTGCTCGCGATCGACGTGCCGCTGGTCGACACCGGCGTTCGGACGCCGGCCGAGGTCGCGGTGCTCGTCATCGCGCTGTGCTATGCGCTGGCGGCCTGGTTCAATCTGCGGATTCCCGATACGGGGGCGCGCTATCCGGCCCAGCACCGCAATCCGGCGAAGCTGGTCGTCGAGTTCGGCCACTGCTGCGTGATCCTCTGGAAGGACAAGCTCGGGCAGATCTCGCTGGCGGTCACCACGCTGTTCTGGGGCGCCGGCGCCACGCTGCAGTTCATCGTGCTCGACTGGGCCCGGGTCCATCTCGGCATGCCGCTCGACAAGGCGGCGGTGCTCCAGGGTGTCGTCGCGCTGGGCATCGCGATCGGCGCGGTCTCGGCGGCCCGGATGGTGAGGCTGCGCGACTCGCTGCGCGTGCTGCCGGTGGGCGTGGCCATGGGCCTGCTCGTGCCGATGATGACGCTGGTCACCGCGCAGTGGGCGGCCTGGCCGCTGCTGGTGCTGATCGGCGGGCTGGCGGGCTTCTTCGTGGTGCCGATGAACGCGCTGCTGCAGCACCGCGGTCACGTGCTGATGAGCGCCGGCCACTCGATCGCGGTGCAGAACTTCAACGAGAACCTGAACATCCTGCTGATGCTCGGGCTGTACTCGCTGCTGCTGCGCATGGAGTTCGAGGTCAACGTCGTGATCGTGATGTTCGGGAGTTTCGTGGCCGCGATGATGGTGGCGGTGATCGCGCTGCATCGCGCCAACCAGCGCAGGTTCGACTCGGGCGCGCTCATCGGCGAGCAGAAGCACTGAGGCTGCAGGCCAGCCTCAGGTCCGCCCAGGCCTTGGCCTTGTCCAGCGGCGTGCGCAGCAGATAGGCGGGGTGGTAGGTCACCACCACCGGAATGTCCGACCCGCCCGCGTGCAAGCGATGGACGCGGCCGCGCAGGCTGGCGATCGAAGCCTCCGTGTCCAGCAGCGCCTGGGCGGCGATCTTGCCCACGACCAGGATCAGCTCCGGCGCGACCAGCTCGATCTGGCGAAGAAGATAGGGCGCGCATTTCACGGCCTCCTCGGGCAGCGGATTGCGGTTCTCCGGCGGGCGGCACTTCAGCACGTTCGCGATGAAGACGCCTTCCCGGCGCGAGCGGCCCGCCGCCGCGAGCATCGCATCGAGCAAGTGCCCCGCCCGGCCGACGAAGGGCTCGCCGACCTTGTCCTCCTCCGCACCCGGCGCCTCGCCCACGACCATCCAGGCAGCCCGCTCGTCGCCCACACCGAACACGGCGTTGCGGCGAGTCTCGCAGAGCGCGCACAGACGGCAACCGGCGACCGCCTCGCGCAGGCCGGCCCAGTCGAGGCTGGCCGAGGGCCCCGCGCCCTGGGGGCCACCCCCCTCGAGCGCCCGCGCGACCTCCACGGCCCCCACGGGTTCGTCGCCCTCCCGGCCGGGCGCCACGACGCCGCCGGGCTGCTCGCGCAGCCGCCAGGCGGGACCGATGTCGAGCGCCTCCCAGGCGCGCCGCCGCGACTCGCTCACCGCATGCCTCCGACTTCCGGGCTGTCGTGTCCGCCCTGTTCGCCCTGCCCGGCCTGCGCGCCGAACCGCCTGAACAGCACCCAGGCGTCCTCGCGCTGCTGGTCGGGCGCCGGGTAATACCGCCGCCTGACGCCGATCCGCTCGAAGCCGCTGCGCTCGTAGAGGCGCAATGCCGGCAGGTTCGACGGCCGGACCTCCAGCAGCATGCCCCGGGCGCCGCGACGCGCGGCGTCGGCCGACACCCATTCGAGGATCGCGCGGCCCAGCCCCCGGCGCTGGCGCGGGGCCGCCACGCTGAGGTTCAGCAGGTGCACTTCGTCAGGGATCCACATCACGACCGCATACGCGACCAGCGCGCCCGAACCGTCGTCGAAGGCCCAGCAGTCGTAGCCGGCCTCGAGCGAATCCGAGAAATTGCCCGGGCTCCAGGGGAAGGAGTAGATCTCGTTCTCGATCGCGATCACCCGGGGCAGGTCGTGCCGCGCCATGTGGCGCGCGCGGACGCCGGGCATCGGGCCGGGCCGCCCGCCGCGCGCATCGCAGACCCCTGCGCCGCCGGGATTGCCGCCCGGTCCTTGTCCCGGCCCCTGGCCCACGCCGGCGCTCATGGCGCGACCGACCGCTGCGCGCGCAGGCGGCGCTGCTCGTCGACGTCGAGGGCGACCTTGTCGCGCACATAGCGAGGCGACGCCGCCTCGGCCGGCACCCACTGCCCGGCCCGCCAGAGCCCGAGCGCGAGCTCGGCAAGCGCGTGCGCGTCACCGGCGACGGCACCCGTCGGGTCGCGGCCGGCCAAGGCCTCGTGCCAGCCCGCGCCCAGCCCGATCCCGTGCCAGGCGTCGCCGGCCGCGAACCACGCGAGGCCGGCCAGGTCCGGCCGGGTCGCCGCGAGCGCGGCGCGCGTCATCGGCGCGGGCGGCGCGTCGGGGCGGCACACCATCGGCCCGGCCACCACTTCGATCAGCGGAGCGTCGGCGCCCGCGTCCGGCGCGCGCACCAGGCACAGCGCGGCGTAGATCTCGCCCATCCGCGCATCGTTGGCCACCAGCGCCAGCGCCGGCGGCCGGCCGGCCAGCCTGAGGCTGCGCCAGGCCGCGGATTCGAGGCTGCCGACTTCGATCAAGGGCAGGCCCCGGGCGAATCCCAGGCCCTGCGCCACCGAGCAGCCGATCCTGAGTCCGGTGAACGCGCCGGGGCCGGCATCGAAGGCGATCGCGTTCAGGGAACCGGCATCGCGTCCCCCCAGCACCTCGCCGATCATCGCCAGCAGGCGCGCCGACTGGTCGGACCCCGCCGGCTCGGCGAGGCTGTCGCACTCGACACCGGCGGCATCGGCCCGCAGCAGGGCGACCGAGGTCCAGGCGCCCGAGCTCGCGAGGGCGAGCAGGCATGCCTCCTCGCCCGCATGCGGGGGCGGCGCCGAAGCGGCAGATGGGGAAAGCGGATCGCGTTGCATGGAGAACGCGATTCTAGGGCCCTTCGGGGACTGCCCCTAGTTCCGGCGCCGACCGGCCTCGCGAAGCTGCCGGCGAAGCTGCTGACGCTCGTCGTCGGACAGCCGGCCCGGCGTCCCGTAGGACGGCTCCCGACGCCGCGGATCCTGGCGGGGATCGGGGGCTGCCTCCCGACGCTGCCAGCCGTCGAAGCCGCGCTCGCGAAGATCGCGGCGCAGGCGGTCCCGCTCGTCGGGATCGAGCCCTCGGCCACGCTCGGAGCGCCGCGGCTGCGCGAGGGCATCGGCCGGCGCAAGCACGGCCGCGCCGCCGGCGACGCCCAGCGCGCCGACAACCAGCCGCCTGAGGAAGCCCCGGCGACCGGTCGATGCTGGATGGCGCGCGTCTGCCCGATTCATGCCCGAATTCTATCGGCGCACGCGTCGCATCGATACCGCTTCACCGGTAAGCGCTGTAACAACTGGTAAACCGCGAGCCGCCGGCCCATGCGGTGCGACCCGAAATCGGACACCCGAGGCTATCATCGCCGCCATGAACACGACCGCTCCCGCCGCCCGGAAGCTCCTGGTCGTCGACGACGATCCCAGGATGCGCGACCTGCTCCGGCGCTACCTGACCGAGAACGGCTTCGAGGTGAGCCTCGCCGCCGACGGCCCGGCGATGAACCGCCTGCTGCTTCGCGAGCCCTTCGACCTGATCGTGCTCGACCTGATGCTGCCCGGCGAAGACGGCCTGTCGATCGTGCGACGGCTGCGCGGCGCCGGCGAGCGCACGCCGGTGGTGATGCTCACCGCGCGCGGCGACGACGTCGACCGGATCATCGGCCTCGAGGTCGGCGCCGACGACTACCTGCCCAAGCCCTTCAATCCGCGCGAGCTGCTGGCCCGCATCCACGCGGTGCTGCGCCGCCAGCCGCCGCCCGAGCTGCCCGGGGCGCCGTCGACCGAGCCGGAGGAAGCGGCCTTCGGTCCCTTCGTGCTCAACCTGGCCACCCGCGCCCTGACCCGCGGGGGCGAGCCGGTGCCGCTCACCTCGGGCGAGTTCTCGGTGCTCAAGACGCTGGTGCGCCACCCCCGCCAGCCGCTGTCGCGCGAGAAGCTGATGGCGCTGGCCCGCGGGCGCGAATACGGCGCCTACGATCGCAGCCTCGACGTGCAGGTTTCGCGGCTTCGCAAGCTGATCGAGGCCGACCCGCAGCAGCCCCGCTTCATCCAGACAGTGTGGGGCGTCGGATACGTGTTCGTGCCCGACGGCCAGTGAGCCGGCTCGCGATGCCGCGGATCAGCCTGTTCTGGCGAACCTTCCTGATGCTCGCCGCGCTGATCGTGGCGAGCCTCGCCGCCACGCTGGGCTCGATTCGCCTGCTCGATCCGGCCCCACCCGAGCAGCGGCTGGCCTGGGAGCTCGCCACCGTGCTCAACCTCACCCGGTCGGCGCTGGTCAGCGCCGACGCCGAACGGCGGCTGCTGCTGCTCGACGCGCTGGCCCGCGACGAAGGCGTGCGCGTGATCCCGCTCGAACCGGGCGACCGGATCGACGCCACGGCCGCCGGCCCGCGCCTGCGGGCGATCGAGCCGCGGCTGCGGCAACTGCTCGGCGAGCCGACCCAGGTCGCCGGGCGGGTCAACGGAATCGACGGGGTCTGGATCAGCTTCGGCATCGAAGGCGACGCCTACTGGCTGATCCTGCCGCGCGAGCGCGTCGAGCGGCAGTTCGGCCCGAGCGTCCGGTTGCTGGGCGCGATCGCGCTGGTTCTGTCGCTGGTCGGCGCGCTGGTGCTTTCGCGCCTGGTCAACCGGCCGCTGGCCCTGCTGGCGCGCGCCTTCGGCGCGGTCAGCCGCGGCGAGGCGCCGCCGCCGCTGCCGGTGCGCGGCCCCATCGAGATCGCCGAGCTCAACCGGCGCTTCAACCGGATGGCCGCCGACCTGGCGGCGCTCGAGCGCGACCGAACGATCGCGCTGGCCGGCATCTCCCACGACATCCGCAGTCCGCTCGCGCGCCTGCGCATGGAGATCGAGCTGGCGCGGCTGGACGAGGCGCAGCGCGAGGCCATGGCCGGCGACATCGACCGGATCGATCGCATCGTCGGGCAGTTCGTGCACTACGCGCGGATCGCGCAGCCGCCGCGCGGCGAAGCGGTCGACGTGCCCACGGTGATCGAAGCGACCGCGTCGAGCTATCGCCCGCTCGTCGCCTCCGACGCGCTGGAGCTGTCGATCGACACCGGCGACACGCGCAGCTGGAAAGGCGATCCCACCGACCTGATTCGCGCGATCGGCAACCTGATCGACAACGCGCTGCGCTACGGCCGCAGCGCGGACGGCGTGGCGCGGATCGCGCTGCGAGCGTCGGCCACCCCGGCTGGAATCACCGTCGAAGTGGCCGACGCCGGGCCGGGCGTGCCCGCCGAGCAGCTCGACCGGCTGCTTCGCCCCTTCGAGCGAATGGACGCCGAGCGCAGCGACAGCGGCGGCGCGGGACTCGGGCTGGCGATCGTCGACCGGATCGCCCGGCGCTATGGCGGCAGCCTCAGGCTCGCGTCGACGCCCGGAAGCGGGCTGCGCGCCCGCCTCGAGCTCCCGGGTCTCGCGCCGGCCCCGCGCGTGCCTGCGACGGTCCTGCGATAGCCTGACGCAATCAATCGGATATCTTTCGTCAATTGGCCCGCGCAATCGGAGTTTGCTAACCTTTTGACGCCCGCCGACGACCGTCGAGCACGGTCCGGCGATCCTCCGACCCACCGTCAATCAAGGAGACTTCAATGCCGAGCCTGAAGGGAACGAAGACCCATCAAAACCTGAAGGATGCGTTCGCCGGCGAGAGCCAGGCCAACCGCCGTTACCTGTACTTCGCAAACAAGGCCGACGTCGAAGGCCATCCGGAAGTCGCCACGCTCTTCCGCTCGACCGCCGAGGGCGAGACCGGCCACGCGCACGGCCACCTGGACTATCTGGCCGAAGTGGGCGACCCGGCCACCGACCTGCCGATCGGCTCCTCGGAAGCCAACCTGAAGGCCGCCGTCGCCGGCGAGACCCACGAGTACACCGACATGTACCCGGGCATGGCCAAGACCGCGCGCGACGAAGGCTTCGACGAGATCGCCGACTGGTTCGAGACGCTGGCCAAGGCCGAGCGTTCGCACGCGAACAAGTTCGCCAAGGCCCTCGAAGGCCTGGCCTGATCGCCCGTCCGGGGGTGCGTCGCGCGGCCATCGACTGCCGCACGGCGCTCTCCGGCCAGCGGACGGGGGAGCGCGCGCGCTCCCCTTTTCGTTCCGGACACGCGGTCCGGGCGCAGGCTCCCGCCGGCGGCACCGGCCCCATCGAACACCAAGACCTCTGCAGGGAACGACGATGACCGTACGCGAAGGATCGCTCGAAGCCCCCATCCGCCATCCTCTCGACTGGAAGAACCCCGAGTTCTACGACGAGAAGTCCGCGCTCGACGAGATGGAGCGCGTGTTCGACATCTGCCACGGATGCCGGCGCTGCGTCAGCCTGTGCAACGCGTTCCCCACGCTGTTCGACCTGGTCGACGAGTCGTCCACCATGGAGGTCGACGGCGTCGATCGCCAGGACTACTGGAAGGTGGTCGACCAGTGCTACCTGTGCGACGTCTGCTACATGACCAAGTGCCCGTACGTGCCGCCGCACCCGTGGAACCTGGACTTCCCCCACCTGATGCTGCGCGCCAAGGCGATCCAGTTCCGGCAAGGCACGCCCACCCGGTTCCGCGACACGCAGCTCTCCTCGACCGACCGCAACGGCACGCTGGCCGGCATCCCGGTGGTGGTCAAGGCGGTCAACGCGCTGGCGAAGAACAAGACCGTGCGCAACGTGGTCGAGAAGCAGCTCGGCGTTCACCACAAGGCCTGGCTGCCGGAGTTCACCAGCGAGAAATTCCGCGCCTACGCCGCGCCGTCCAAGGGCTACCCGGTGCGCGACGGCGAGCGCACCCCTGGCAAGGTCGCGATCTATGCGACCTGCTACATCAACTACAACGATCCCGGCATCGGCCACGACCTGATCAAGGTGCTCGACCACAACGAGATCCCGCACGTGCTGGCCGAGAAGGAGGCCTGCTGCGGCATGCCCAAGCTCGAGCTCGGCGACCTCGATTCGGTCGCGGCGCTCAAGGAAAAGAACATTCCGGCGCTGGCGAAGCTGGCCCGCGAGGGCTACGCGATCCTCGCGCCCATTCCCTCCTGCGCGCTGATGTTCAAGCAGGAGCTGCCGCTGATGTTCCCGGACGACGCGGACGTTCAGGCAGTCCGGGAAGCGATGTACGACCCTTTCGAGTACTTCGTGGCCCGCGCGAAGGACGGCCTGCTGAAGACCGACTTCAAGACCGCGCTGGGCAAGGTCTCGTACCACATCGCCTGCCACCTGAGGGTGCAGAACGTGGGCCAGAAGACCCGCGAGATGCTGCAGATGGTGCCGGACACGAACGTCAACACCATCGAACGCTGCTCGGGCCACGCCGGCACCTGGGGGGTGAAGAAGGAGTTCCACGAGGTCGCGATGAAGATCGGCCGGCCGGTGTTCCGGCAGATGGGCGAGCATCCCGGCGGCGGCGAGCCCGACTGGATCGCGTCGGACTGCCAGCTCGCCGGCCACCATATCGAGCAGGGGATGACCGAGGCCGGCCGCACTGTCGACGGCAAGCTGGCCCACCCCATCACCTTGCTCAGAATGGCCTACGGCCTGGCTTGACGAAACCAGCTTGGCCGGGCCGGGGGCTGGGGCCCCGCCCGACCAAGCGAGTATCGGGGAGCGACTCGGGCGGGGCCCCAGCCCCCGGCCTGCACAGGATTCACCAATGCCGAAGGTAACCAGAGACTCGCTGATGACGCTCGAGGCCTACGCCAAGGCCCGGCCCGAGTTCCGCAAGAAGGTCATCGCGCACAAGAAGCACCGCGCGGTCCGCCTGGGCCCGCACCTCACGCTGCTGTTCGAGGACGAGCTCACCATCCGCTACCAGATCCAGGAGATGCTGCGGATCGAGAAGATCTTCGAGGAAGAAGGCATCCAGCACGAGCTCGAGGCCTACAACCCGCTGATCCCGGACGGCCGCAACTTCAAGGCCACGATGCTGATCGAGTACGAGGACGCCGACGTGCGCAAGCGCGAGCTCGCGAAACTGATCGGCATCGAGGACAAGGTCTGGGTGCAGGTCGAGGGTTCGCCGAAGGTCTACGCGATCGCCGACGAGGACCTCGAGCGCGAGAACGACGAGAAGACCTCGTCGGTGCACTTCATGCGCTTCGAGCTCACCGAGGACATGGCCGCCGCGCTCAAGTACGGCGTGCCGCTGTCGATCGGCGTGGATCACCCGAACTACAAGGCCGCGCAGGAACCGGTGCCCGCCGAGATCCGCGCAGCCCTGGTCGCCGACCTGGCCTGAGGCGCGCACTCGCAGCCGCGCGCCGCGCCGGCCGATCTCAGCCCTGCCCGATCGCCGATCCGATCCGCGCTGCAAGCGCCTCGATCCGGCCGCCGGCGGGCAGGCAGGAAGCGGTCAGCGCCTGCAGCCGCTCAGCGTCTGCGGGCGCGCCCATCGCCTCGCACAGCAGCGCCCAGTCGGGCTCGGTCGCCAGGACGCCGGCCACCAGCAGGACGGCGTCGCGGGTGCGTCGCTGCGCCAGCCCCACCAGCTTGCGACCCCGGGCGTCGACGATCTCCCAGGCCGACAGCGAACCGAAGCAGGCCCAGGGCACGCTCGCCGGATCGCCGGCGGGGCCGCGGCTCGCCTTCACCGCCTCCGGCGACAGGGCCCGTGCATCGCAACCCGACTCGCGCAGCGAGTCGGCGAGCCTGAGCGACAGCCAGCGGTAACCCTCGGTCGGCGAGCGCCCGGCCCGCGGATCGTCCACGGGCAGCACCAGCGAGACGCCGATCATCCAGGGCCCGACCAGCACTGCGCCGCCGCCCGCCTCGCGCACCAGCACCTCGACGCCGGCGTCGGCACGGCTTCTCACCGCGTCGAACAGGCCGCGCTGCGCGCAGCCCAGCACGATGCCCGGGCGCGGCCACCGCCAGACGCGCCAGGCGACCGAGACCGGCCGCTGGGCCATGGACGCAGCGTTCCAGGCCTGCTCGCCGGCCGCGTCGACAATGACCGGCATCTCGATGGCGCCGCCGGGTCAGGCCCGCGCGAGCAGCCTCTCCACTTCCGGATGACGCCGCGCCCAGACCCGGACGTAGGAGCACGCCGGGTCGACCTTCAGCCCGTGCTGCGCCGCGTGCTCGAAGGCCGCCCGCACCAGCTCGGCCGCGATGCCGCGGCCTTCCAGCGCGCGCGGCACTTCGGTGTGGAAGACGCGCATCGTGTTGCCGTCGAGACGGTAGTCGGCCCGGCAGAGCAGGCCTTCGACCGTGGTCTCGAAGCGCGACGCCGCCTCGTTGTGCCGGACCTCGACCCGCATCAGGCGGGTTCGGGCACGCTGGGCAGGCCTGACAGCGCCATCGCCAGCTCCTGCTCGTCGTACTGCTGGTCGGTCAGCTTGCCGGCCGTGTAGTCCATGTAGGCCTGCATGTCGAAGTGGCCGTGGCCGCACAGGTTGAACAGGATGGTCTCGGAGCGACCCTCGCGCTTGCAGCGCAGCGCCTCCTCGATCGCGCCCTTCACCGCATGGTTGGCCTCGGGCGCCGGCAGGATGCCCTCGGCGCGCGCGAACTGGATGCCGGCCGCGAAGCACTCTGTCTGGTGGTAGGCCACCGCCTCGATCAGGTCGAGCTCCTTCAGGTGCGAGACCAGCGGCGCCATGCCGTGGTAGCGCAGGCCGCCGGCGTGGAAACCCGGCGGCGTGAAGGTCGAGCCCAGCGTGTGCATCTTGGTGAGCGGCGTCATGTGCGCGGTGTCGCCGAAATCGTAGGCGTACTTGCCGCGGGTCAGCGACGGGCAGGCCGCCGGCTCGACCGCCACGATGCGCGGCTTGGCGCCCCCGCGCAGACCCGCCCCGATGAACGGAAACGCGATCCCGGCGAAGTTGGAGCCGCCGCCGGTGCAGCCGACGATCACGTCGGGATACGCGTCGGCCATCTGCATCTGCTCCATCGCCTCGATGCCGACCACGGTCTGGTGCAGCAGCACGTGGTTCAGCACCGAGCCGAGCGCGTACTTGGTGTCCTCGCGCTGCGCGGCGATCTCGACCGCCTCGGAGATCGCGATGCCCAGGCTGCCCGGGTGATCGGGCCGCTTGGCGAGCACCGCCCGGCCGTATTCGGTCTCGGTCGACGGCGACGGGATGCAGCGCGCGCCGTAGGACTCCATCAGCGCGCGACGGTAGGGCTTCTGGTCGTAGGACACGCGCACCTGGAACACGGTCACGTCGATGCCGAACAGCGCGCCGGCGAAGGCGAGCGACGAGCCCCACTGGCCCGCCCCCGTCTCGGTGGTCAGGCGCGTGACACCGGCCACCTTGTTGTAGAAGGCCTGCGCGACCGCGGTGTTCGGCTTGTGGCTGCCCGCCGGGCTGACGCCCTCGTACTTGTAGAAGATCCTGGCCGGCGTGCCCAGCACCTGCTCGAGACGCCGCGCGCGGAACAGCGGCGCCGGCCGCCAGACGCGATAGATGTCGCGCACCGGCTCGGGGATCTCGATCTCGCGCTCGGTGGTGACCTCCTGCATGATCAGCGCCATCGGGAACAGCGGCGCGAGATCGTCGGGCCCGACCGGCTTCATCGTGCCGGGATGCAGCACCGGCGGCATGGGCTTGGGCAGGTCGGCCTGGATGTTGTACCAGTGCTTCGGGATCCTGCTTTCGTCGAGCAGGTACTTGATCTGATCGCCCATCGTGGGTCTCCTGGAATGTCCGTCGCGTTGCAGGTTCGGGGTATCTGTCGGCAGGTCCGTGGTTACGTCCGCCGGGACGGCCCGCGCTCGATGCGGGCCAGCGCGCCTCGCAGCAATCCTAGCAGCGCGAGCAGCAGGTCGGTGGCGAGCCGCAGGACCGGCAGTGCCAGAAACACGATGGGCAGCAGCAAGAGGGTCCAGCCGCCGAAGACGGCGAGCCAGGCGGGCACGCCTGCCATGGCGGCCAGGCCGGCGAAGAACTCGCTCACGACACCGGGATGCCGCACCGCGATCCAGGTCGCCACGAGGGCCGCCGGCCACTTCGCGCGGCTCGCCCCGGCCAGTCCGATCTTCCCCGCACGCGCCAGCCGCGCGGCCGTGGCCGATGCGCGCGCGCCCGCCTCGCCGGTACGGACCGCCGCGGCCGCGGCCTTGCCCGCGCGAAGGACCTGCACCGCGCCGAGCACCGCGACGGCGTCGACGGCCGCCCAGCCGAGGTCGCCCGCGGTCACCTCGCGGCCGCTCCGGTACTTGCGCTCGAGGTCCCGGACGCCGCCCGCGAACAGCGAGCCGAGCCCTTCGAGCAACCGCTCGGTGCGGATCCACTGTGTGCCGCCGTCGGGTGCGACCTCGAACTGGCCGAGAAAATCGTGCCCTTCGGCCTGGATGAATCGCACCGCGTGCCAGCCCCGGTCCTCGGGCGTCAGCGCGAGCCGTTCCGACCCCGCCCCGCCCTTCACCTTGTCCACCGCGCGCGCGGCGGCGTCGGCCAGGGTGAGCGTCACGACCTCGTTGTCGAGGAAGTGGGCGATCGGCGGCAGGACTGCCTCGCCGTGCGCGCGCAGGATCGACCGGAACTCCGGCGTCGCGCCGTACAAGGGCAGGATCCTGGCCGCCATGTCGGGACGGGCGAGCACGGCAGCTCTTGCCTTGAGCAGAAGCACTCGGTCGTCGGCATAGTCGAGGAGCTGCGCCTGCACCTCGACCGGCACGCGGGCCGCCAGGTCCGCTCTGGCCGCCAGCTCGGGAAAGGCGCGCTGCGCCTCGATCCGGACCCGCCGCTCCTCGACCGGAACCGGCCGCCAGCTGGCCGCGAGCAGCGCGGCGAGGGTGGCCGCCGCCGCGAGCACGATCAGGAATCTCCGCATCCTCTCCTCCTCGCGCCGCCGCCAGGCCGCGGCGTCAGTCCCCGGCAGCCACCGCGATCAACGCGACCGCCTCGGCGGCGATCGCCTCGCCTCGCCCGAGATAGCCCAGGCGCTCGCTGGTCTTCGCCTTGACGTTCACGCAAGCCGCGTCGATCGCGAGCGTATCCGCGATCCGCGCGACCATTGCCGGGATGTGCGGCGCCATCTTCGGCGCCTGCGCGACGATCGTGGCGTCCACGTTGCCGATCCGGTATCCCGCAGCGCGCACGCGCCGGGCGGCCTCGGCGAGCAGCGTCGCGCTGTCGGCGCCCGCGAAGGCCGGATCGGTGTCCGGGAAGTGGCGGCCGATGTCGCCGAGCCCGGCGGCGCCGAGCAGGGCATCGGTGACCGCGTGCAGCAGCACGTCGGCGTCGGAGTGCCCCAACAGCCCATCCCCGTGCGGAATCGTCACGCCGCCGACCACCAGCGGCCGGCCCGGCACCAGCGCGTGCACGTCCCAGCCCTGGCCGATCCGGAACGGCAGGCCGGCGCGGTGTCCGGCGTTCCTGGTCGGTCGATCGCTCATCGGGTCCTCGCTTCGCCTGGCGGCACGGATTCGGCGGCGAGCAGGCGCCGCATCAGGTCGAGATCCTCGGCGGTGGTGACCTTGAAGTTCGCTCGCGAACCCGTCACCAGCTTCGGCGCGAGGCCGGTAAGCTCGATGGCCGCCGATTCGTCGGTGACATCGGGGAAGCGCTCCAGCGCGCCGAGCAGCCGCCCGAGTCGGAACATCTGCGGCGTCTGGGCAAGCCAGAGAGCCTCGCGCGGGACCGTCTGCGCAACCCGGGCCGCCGATGCCTCGGCGTGCCCGCCCTGCCCGGCCTGCCCGCCCTGCCTGGCGTCCCCGGGGCGTGCAGGGTCGTGCGGCGCGCCTCGCTTGACCGTGTCGCTGACTGGCAGCGCGAGAAGCCCGCCCACCGGGTCGGCCGCGAGCGACTCGCGCAAGCGCTCGAGCGAGGGACGATCGAGCCCGGGGCGCGCCGCGTCGTGCACCAGCACCCAGTCGTCCGGGCTCGCCTCGCGCGCGCCCGCCAGCCAGCGCAGGCCGGCCAGCACCGTGTCGCGGCGCGTCGCCCCGCCCTCGCCCAGCACCGTGGTGCGCGGCAGCCCGGCCAGCACGCCGGCTGCGCGGGCGTCGTCGGCCGCCACGACCACGACCAGCTGTTCGATCCAGGGCGCGGCCAGCAGCGCGCGCGCGGCGCGCGCGATCATCGGCTCGCCGGCCAGCTCCAGGTACTGCTTGGGCAATGTGGCGCCGAGCCTCGAGCCGGTGCCGCCGGCGGGCATCACGGCCAGGCAGCGCGGCGCACCGGCAGGGGTCGTCATCGGGGAATCGAGGCGCAGGAGTCGGAAAAGCTAGAATTCTAAGCTTTCGCTGCGCCTGCCCGCAGGCCCGCGCCGCGCCCGACCGGATCCAGCCTTGACCCCCACCGCCCTGCAGCCCGCGCGCGGCCAGCCCTCGCCGGGCGAGCCCGCCGCCGCATCGCCGCCCGCCGGCAGCGCCGAAGCGGCCGACGCGCGCGCCCGGACCCTCTCCCTGGCCGCCGCCGCGCTCGCGGCTCTGCCCGCGCTCGCCGCGATTCCGGCCCCCGCGCCCGGCAAGGTCCGCACCCTGCCCGCCGGCCACGGGTCGTCCGACGCGCTGCTGCTGGCCGCCCTGGCCACCCGCGAGACGCGCGAAGGCCGCACGCTGGCGATCGTCTGCGCGGCCGTGGTCGACGCGCAGCGGCTCGCGACCGAGATCGGCTGGTTCGCGCCCGCCCTGCGAACCCGGCTGCTGCCCGACTGGGAGACCCTCCCCTGGGATGCGTTCTCGCCGCACGAGGACCTGATCTCCGAGCGGCTCTCGACGCTGCACGCCCTGCATCGCAACGACGTGGACGTGCTGCTGGTGCCCGCCACCACCGCGCTCTACAGGCTGGCCCCGCCCGCGTTCCTGGCCTCGCACACCTTCCACTTCCACAAGGGCCAGTCGGTCGACGAGCGACAGCTGCGCGAGCAACTCACGCTGGCCGGCTACGACCACGTCTCGCAGGTGGTGCACCCGGGCGAGTACTGCGTGCGCGGCGGCCTGATCGACCTGTACCCGATGGGCTCGACGCTGCCCTTCCGGCTCGACCTGTTCGGCGACGAGATCGAATCGATCCGCACCTTCGATCCGGACACGCAGCGCAGCTTGTACCCGATCGAGAAGGTCCGGCTGCTTCCCGGCCGCGAGTTCCCGATGGACGAGGCCGCCCGCACCGCCTTCCGCGGGCGCTGGCGCGAGCGCTTCGAGGGCGACCCCTCCAGGAGCCCGCTGTACCGCGACGTGGGCAACGGCATCGCGCCGGCCGGCATCGAGTACTGGCTGCCGCTCTTCTTCGACGAGACCGCGACGCTGTTCGACTACCTGCCGGCGCAGACCATCGTGGTCTCGCACGGCGACATCGAGGCGGCCGCCCGCGCCTTCGCCGAGGACATCGGGCAGCGCCACCGGTTCCTGGCGCACGACCCCGAACGGCCGCTGCTCTCGCCAGCCGAGGTCTTCATCGACGCCGAGCGCTTCTTCACCGACGCCAGACGCTTCGGGCGCTGGGCGATGGCCCGCGACGGTTCGGCGCAAGCCGCGAGCGCCGGCGGCGCCGACGGCCCGCGTTTCGCGCTCGCCCTGCCCGACGTCTCGGTGAACCGCCGCGCCGAGAACCCGGTCGAGCGGGTCGAGCGCTTCCTGGTCGGGCACCCGGGCCGCAAGCTGATCGTGGCCGAGTCGCCGGGGCGGCGCGAAACGCTCACGCAGCTGCTGCTCGATCACGGCATCACGCTGCCCGCCATCGACGACTGGAGCGCCTTCGCCGCCAGCAGCGAGGAAGCGGCGCTGGCGGTCGGCCCGCTGCACGACGGCTTCGAGCTGGCCGGGGACGGCCTGGCCATCGTGACCGAGGCCGAGCTCTTCAGCGGCACGGTGCGCCGCACGCGGCGTGGATTGCGCGAGACCCAGACCGACGTCGACTCGATCATCCGCGACCTCTCCGAGCTCAAGGTCGGCGATCCGGTGGTCCACGTGCAGCACGGCATCGGCCGCTACCAAGGCCTGGTGACCATGGATCTCGGGGACGGCCCGACCGAGTTCCTGCACCTGAGCTACGCCGGGCGGGCCACGCTCTACGTGCCGGTCTCGCAGCTTCACGTGATCGGCCGCTACAGCGGCGCCAACCCCGACGAGGCCCCGCTGCACCAGCTCGGCTCAGGCCAATGGGAGAAGGCCCGCCGCAAGGCCGCCCAGCAGGCGCGCGACGCCGCCGCCGAGCTGCTGAACCTGTACGCACGCCGCGCCGCGCGCACCGGCCACGCCTTCAGGGTCGACATGAACGACTACGAGGCCTTCGCCGACGGCTTCGGCTTCGAGGAAACGCCCGACCAGCTCGCCGCGATCCACGCGGTCGTGCAGGACATGGTCTCGGGCAGGCCGATGGACCGGCTGGTCTGCGGCGACGTCGGCTTCGGCAAGACCGAGGTCGCGCTGCGCGCCGCCTTCGTCGCGGTGGCCGACGGCAAGCAGGTGGCGATCCTCACGCCCACCACGCTGCTCGCAGAGCAACACTTCCAGACCTTCTCGGACCGCTTCGCGAACTGGCCGGTGAAGCTCGCCGAGCTGTCGCGCTTCCGGTCCGGCAAGGTGACCAAGGCCGCGCTGGCGGGCATCGCCAAGGGCGAGATCGACATCGTGATCGGCACGCACAAGCTGCTGTCGCCCGAGACGAAGTTCCCGCGCCTGGGCCTGGTCATCATCGACGAGGAACACCGCTTCGGCGTGCGCCAGAAGGAGGCGCTGAAGGCCCTGCGCGCCGAGGTCGACGTGCTTACGCTCACCGCCACCCCGATCCCGCGCACGCTGTCGATGAGCCTGGAAGGCATCCGCGATTTCTCGGTCATCGCCACCGCGCCGCAGAAGCGACTGGCGATCCGGACCTTCGTGCGGCGCGAGTCCGAGGGCACGATCCGAGAGGCGCTGCTTCGCGAGCTCAAGCGCGGCGGGCAGGTCTATTTCCTGCACAACGAGGTCGAGACGATCGAGAACCGGCGCCAGCGGCTGGCCGAGCTGGTGCCCGAGGCGCGCATTGCCGTCGCCCACGGACAGATGCCGGAGCGCGAGCTCGAGCGGGTGATGCGCGACTTCCACCAGCAGCGCTTCAACGTGCTGTTGTGCACCACGATCATCGAGACCGGCATCGACGTTCCGACCGCCAACACGATCGTCATGCACCGCGCCGACCGCTTCGGCCTGGCCCAGCTGCACCAGCTGCGCGGCCGCGTGGGCCGCTCGCACCACCAGGCCTACGCCTACCTGATGATCCCGGACGAGTCGGCGATCACCAAGGACGCGGCCAAGCGGCTCGAGGCCATCCAGATGATGGAAGAGCTCGGCTCGGGCTTCTACCTGGCCATGCACGATCTGGAGATCCGCGGCGCCGGCGAGGTGCTCGGCGAGAGTCAGTCGGGCGACATGAAGGAAGTGGGCTTCGCGCTGTACACCGAGATGCTCAACGAGGCGGTGCGCGCGCTGAAGGCCGGGCGCGAGCCCGACCTGAGCGCGCCGCTGTCGGCGACCACCGAGATCAACCTGCGCGTGCCCGCGCTGCTTCCGGCCGATTACTGCGCCGACGTGCACGAGCGGCTCACGCTGTACAAGCGGATGGCCAACTGCGAGGACCTCGACGCGCTCGACGGCCTGCGCGAGGAACTGGTCGACCGCTTCGGCAAGCTGCCCGACGCGGCGCGCGCCCTGATCGAGACCCACCGGCTGCGCATCCTGTCCAGGCCGCTGGGCGTGGCCAAGATCGACGCGTCCTCCGACACCATCGTGCTGCAGTTCCGGCCGAACCCGCCGATCGACCCGGCCCGGATCATCGCGCTGATCCAGAGCCGCAAGAACGTGAAGCTCTCCGGGCAGGATCGCCTGCGCTTCACGCTCGCCACGCCGGACCTCGCCCAGCGCGTGCAGCGGATTCGCGAGATCCTCAAGGCGCTAGCCGACTGAAGCGCGACCGATCACCGACCGACGACTGACGACCCATCGATGACCGACCTGATCATCCAGCACCCCGAGCTCGCCGACGACGCGGTGGCGGCCTTCGCCGGCGCCCTCGGCCGCGCCCCCGATCGCCGCGAAGCGGCGCTGGCCGCCTGGCGTGGCGCGGTCATGGACCGCGCGGGCGTCGACCGGCTGGCCGAAGCGCAGCAGGTCGACGCCGCGCTGGTGCCGCAGGGCGCCCGCCTGGCCGACTACCGGCTGGCCGCCTTCGACATGGACTCCACGCTGATCACGATCGAGTGCGTGGACGAGATCGCCGACTACGTGGGCCGCAAGGCCGAGGTCGCCGCGATCACCGAGGCGGCGATGCGCGGCGAGATCGCCGACTACGACGAGAGCCTGCGTCAGCGAGTGGCCCTGCTCGAAGGGCTCGAGGAGCGCACGCTGCAGCGCGTGTGGGACGAGCGCGTCGCCCTCACTCCCGGCGTGGAGCGCCTGTTCGCCGGGCTGAAGGCGTCGGGCCTGAAGATCCTGCTGGTGTCGGGCGGCTTCACCTTCTTCACCGACCGGCTCAAGGCGCGGCTGGGCATCGACTTCACCCGCTCGAACGTGCTCGAGGTCGCGAATGGCAGGCTGACCGGCCGGCTGGTCGGCACGATCGTGAATGCCAGCGGCAAGCGGCAGGCCCTGGAGTCGGCCTGCGCCGAGCTGGGCTGCGCACCGGCCCGGGCGATCGCGGTGGGCGACGGCGCCAACGACCTGGAGATGATGGGCGTGGCCGGCGTGTCGGTGGCCTACCGCGCCAAGCCGGTGGTGCGCGCCCGCACCACCTTCGCGATCAACCACAACGGCCTCGACGCCCTGCTGGGCTGGCTGCCCCCGCAGGGATGACCGGATGAGCTTCTCGATCGTCTGCCTGATCATCGCCGCGATCCTGCCGATCGCCTGCGCCGCCATCGCCAAGTGGGGGCTGCGCGACTACGACAACCGCAACCCGCGCGCCTGGCTCGCGGCTCAGAGCGGCCACCGGGCCCGCGCAGTGGCCGCGCAGGCGAACTCCTGGGAGGCCTTCCCGGTGTTCGCCGCCGGATTGCTGGTGGCGATGCAGGCCGGCGCATCGCCACTGGCGGTCGACCTGCTGTCCGGCTTCTTCGTCGCCAGCCGGATCGCCTACATCTGGCTCTACGTGAGCGACCGCGCGACGGCGCGCTCGATCGTCTGGACCTTCGGCTTCCTCGCGTCGCTGACGCTGTACTTCGCGGCACTGTGGTGAGCGGACCGGCATGCCCGGTGCGACGATGAGCCGCAGCGACGGCGATCCGCTTCGCCTGGCGCTGGCCGGTGCCTGCGCGCTGGCGCTTGCGATGGCGATCGGCCGCTTCGCCTACACGCCGATGCTGCCCCCGATGCTCGAAAGCGGGGGGCTCACGCTGGCCGGTGCGGGCATCGTCGCATCGTCCAACTTCGCCGGCTACCTGGCCGGCGCCCTGCTTGCAACCCGGACTTTCTTCGCCGCGGACCGCGTCCTCTGGCTGCGCGCCGGCATCGTGCTGAGCGTCGCGAGCACCGCGGCGATGGCGCTCGAGGCGGGCACCGCCGGCTGGGCCGCGCTGCGCTTCGTCGCCGGCGCGGCGAGCGCCTTCGTGCTGGTCTACACCTCCGGGATGATCTTCGAGGTGGCCGCCCGCCACGCCCGGCCGATGCTGGGCAGTCTCGTGTACTCGGGCGTCGGCGTCGGCATCGCGCTGACCGCGCTGGTGGTCTTCGCCGGGCGCGGTGCCGGGCTCGACGCGCCGTCGCTCTGGCTCGCGATGGGCGCGATCGCCGCCGCGCTGGCGCTGGCCCCGTGGCGAAGCCTGACGCTGGCAGCCCCGGGACGGCACGGCGGCGACGGCAGCGCCGCCGCCCCGCCCCCTGGCGCGGCCACCGCCCTGCGGCGCCTGATCGTCGCCTACGCCTGCCTGGGATTCGGCTACGTGATCACCGCGACCTTCATCGTCGTGATGGTCAGGCGCCTGCCAAACGCGCCGGCCTGGGAGTTCTGGGCCTGGATGACGGTCGGCCTCGCGGGTGCCCCGTCGAACTGGCTCTGGGCCAGGCTGGCCGGGCGCATCGGCCCCTACCGCGCGATCGTCGCCGCCTTCCTGCTCGAGGCGATCGGCGTGGCGCTGGCGGCGCTGGGCAGCGGCCCGATCGCGATCCTGGCCGGCGCGGCGCTGCTGGGCGGCACCTTCCTCGCGATCACCGCGCTGGGCCTGTCGGCCGCCCGCACCCTCGTCGCCGACAAGCCCGACCAGACGATCGCGCGGATGACGGTCGCCTTCAGCCTGGGCCAGATCGCCGGCCCCGCCCTCGGCGGCTGGCTGGCCGAACGCAGCGGCAGCTTCGTGTCCGCCTCGTGGCTCGCCGTGGCCACACTGCTGGTCGGCGCCGCGCTGACCGCGTCGGCCGGGCGAGCCTTGAGCGCGACCGGCTCGGTCAAGGCATCGCCGGGTTGAGTCGCCCGGTCACGCGGCGCTCTCGAGGTCTCCGGCGACGCGGATGCGGGTTCCGCGCCGGCGCTCGACGGCAGCGGTCCGGCCTTGCGGCCGGACTGCCCTCGTTGCTCGGACGCGTGGCCTGCCGCCGAACTCGCTTCGCTCACTCCGTTCGCTGCGCTCGAACAGGCGGCGGCAAGTCAGAGGGACGACGCGCGCTGCGCGCGCGGGCCACGCGTCCTGCGCGACTCGGCGCTGCCAACGCGCGCCGGCGCGGAACCCGCATCCGCGTCGCCGCGCACCAGAGCCGGCTACGCCGCCGCGATCGCCTGGTCGAGATCCGCGATCAGGTCGTCGACGTGCTCGATGCCGATCGACAAGCGCACGAGTTCGGGCGACACGCCCGCCGTGGCCATTTCCGCCGCCGACAGCTGCCGGTGCGTGGTGCTGGCCGGGTGAGTGGCCAGCGTGCGCACGTCGCCGATGTTGACCAGCCGCAGCACGAGCTGCAGCGCGTCGAGGAAGCGCTCGCCGGCTTCGCGGCCGCCCTTCAGGCCGAAGGACAGGATGCCCGAGGCGCCCTTCGGAAGGTAGCGCTTCGCCTTCTCGTGGTCGGGCGAGCCTTCCAGGCCCGGATAGCGGACCCACTCGACCTTCGGATGCGCCGCCAGGTGGCGAGCGATCTTCAAGGCGTTCTCGGAGATCCGCTCCATCCGCAGCGGCAGCGTCTCGAGCCCCTGCAGGATCAGGAAGGCGTTGAAGGGCGACAACGCCGCGCCGGTGTTGCGCAGCGGCACCACCCGCGCGCGCCCGATATAGGCGGCCGGTCCCAGCGCCTCGGTGTAGACCACGCCGTGGTACGAGGGATCGGGCTCGTTGAGCCGGCGAAAGCGCGCCTTGTGTTCGGCCCAGGGGAACTTGCCCGAGTCGACGATGATGCCGCCGATCGAGTTGCCGTGCCCGCCGATGTACTTGGTCAGCGCATGCACGACGATGTCGGCGCCGTGTTCGATCGGCCGCAGCAGGAAGGGCGAAGGCACCGTGTTGTCGGCGATCAGCGGTACGCCATGGGCATGCGCGATCTTCGCGAAGGCCTCGACGTCGGCCACGCTGCCCGAGGGGTTGCCCACGGTCTCGATGAAGATCGCCTTCGTCCGGTCGTCGATGAGCTTTTCGAACGAGGCCGGATCCTCGCCGTCGGCGAAGCGGGTCTCGATGCCGAATTGCGGCAGCGTGTGGGCGAACAGGTTGTAGGTGCCGCCGTACAGCCGCGTGGCCGACACGATGTTGTCGCCGGCCTCGGCGATCGTCTGGATCGCGTAGGTGATCGCGCTCATGCCCGAGGCCAGCGCCAGGCCCGCGATGCCGCCCTCGAGCGCCGCGACGCGCTTCTCGAGCACGTCGGTCGTCGGGTTCATGATGCGGGTGTAGATGTTGCCCGCAACCTTCAGGTCGAACAGGTCGGCCCCGTGCTGCGCCGAATCGAAGGCATACGAGGTGGTCTGGTAGATCGGCACCGCCACCGACTTGGTGGTCGGCTCGGGCGAATAGCCGGCGTGAACGGCAAGGGTTTCGGGCTTCATCGGACTCTCCGTGAGGTGAACCCGCGAGTGTGCCCGCGTGCGGCGCGGGATTCAAAGGAAAGACGGATCGTGCATGAGCTCATGCACGATCCGTGTCTCCCCCTCCCCCTCTCGTCTTTGCAGCGGCTTGCGATGTGTGCCCGCGAAGCCGCCCAAGCCTGCCAGACCGCTTGTGCGGCGAGTCGCGCCGACTGTCGTCAGCCGCGTGTGCGGCGCCTGATGCTCGCGGCGAGCAGCCCGAGGCCGAGGCCCAGCAGCGCCAACCCGCCGGGAGCCGGAACCGAGTTGCCGACTGCCCGTTCGATGAGGTAGCCGTTCGCGTAACCCGAAAAGACCTGCCCGAGGTTGTCCGGCGCGTCGTTCCAGCGCCAGCTCATCCGGATGCTGCCCGCCTGATCGGTTTCCGATCGCGCGTCATAGGCCAGATAGTCCTCGACGCCGCCCGCGTTGTTCGGTTCGCCGCCCCACCAGTTCGAGTACCCGAAAGCCTCCCCGGTGCCCCAGACGAAACTGCCTTCGTTGGCCGCGTCGTTGGCGCCGATCCAGTAGTGGGAACGATCGCCGGTGCTCGGCGGCAGGACCGATGCCACGACGAAATCGTTCTCGGCAAGCGAGGTGATCGTCGCCAGGTACCAGCCGCCGCCCATGGTTTGCGCTGCGGCGTTCGCATCGCTCCAGGTGATGCCCTCGCTGTCCACCCGGTCGTATTCGTGTCCGTTCCAGAGAACGGCTGCATGGCCCACCTGCGCCGCCACACCGAGCGCCAGGCCCGCCACCATTTGCTTCCAGACTCTTTTCATTCGTCTTCTCCGGGAGACTGCTGCCACCCAAAGAGATGCAAAAAAGATGCCTGTTCTGCAAATTATTGATTTTATTGAAGCAACGACACCCGATCGAGAAATGACGTAAAGATTCCCGACGCGCAATTTCTCACTAATCGGAACACTCAGAGCGCCGAGGCGTAGAGATCGTGCTCGTCCGCCTCGTCGATCCGCACCCGCAGCAGGCTGCCGGGCGGGGTCGCCATCGCCCGCTTCTCGTCGGCCAGGTCCACGTAGACCACGCCGTCGATCTCGGGCGCATCGCCCTGCGAGCGGGCCACCGCGCGCCAGGCCTTCGCCTTGCGGTCGTGCTCGATCGCGTCGACCAGCACCTCGGCCTCGCGGCCCACCCAGCGGCGCAGCCGCCGCTCGCTGATCGTCTGCTGCACGTCCATGAAGCGCGCCTGGCGCTCGTGGCGAACCTCGTCGGGCAGCGCGCCGGGCAGT
This sequence comes from Zeimonas arvi, assembly GCF_008039575.1. Lineage (GTDB taxonomy): Bacteria > Pseudomonadota > Gammaproteobacteria > Burkholderiales > Burkholderiaceae_E > Zeimonas > Zeimonas arvi. Next base: position 398,309 of record NZ_VDUY01000002.1, read on the forward strand.
TCGTTGGCGGAGGCGCCCTCGACCGGCGAGTAGGCGAAGCAGCCCACCCGGTCGAGCTCGGCCTCGCGCAGGAAGTCGAGCAGGTGCTCGAACTCCGCCTCGGTCTCGCCGGGGAATCCGGCGATGAAGGTGCTGCGGATCGTCAGGTCCGGGCAGATCGCCCGCCAGGCGCGGATCCGCTCGATGTTCCGCTCGCCCGAGGCCGGCCGCTTCATCAGCTTGAGGATGCGGGGATGCGCGTGCTGGAAAGGCACGTCCAGGTAGGGCAGCACCTTGCCCTCGGCCATCAGCGGCAGGACTTCGTCGACATGCGGGTACGGGTACACGTAGTGCAGCCTGACCCACGCGCCGAGCTGCGCCAGCTCCTTCACCAGCTCGGTCATGCGAGTGCGCACCGGCCGCCCGTTCACGAAACCGGTCCGGTACTTGACGTCCACCCCGTAGGCGCTGGTGTCCTGCGAGATCACCAGCAGTTCCTTGACGCCGCCGCGCACCAGCGCCTCGGCCTCGCGCACCACCTCGCCGATCGGGCGGCTGACCAAGTCGCCGCGCATCGACGGGATGATGCAGAAGCTGCAGCGGTGGTTGCAACCTTCGGAAATCTTCAGGTAGGCGTAGTGCTTCGGCGTGAGCTTCACCCCCGCCTCGGGAACCAGGTCGGTAAAGGGGTCGTGGGGCCGCGGCAGGTGCGCGTGGACATGCGACATCACCTCGTCGGCCGCGTGCGGACCGGTGACCGCCAGCACCCGAGGATGGACTTCCTCGACCAGCTTGCCGCCGGCATGCCCCGGGCGCGCGCCCAGGCAGCCGGTCACGATCACCTTGCCGTTCTCGGCCAGCGCCTCGCCGATCGCGTCGAGCGACTCCTGAACCGCCTCGTCGATGAAGCCGCAGGTGTTGACCACCACCAGGTCGGAGCCGGTGTAGTCGCCGGCGATCTCGTAGCCCTCCGCGCGCAGCTGGGTGATGATCCGCTCGGAATCCACCAGTGCCTTGGGACAGCCGAGCGAGACGAAGCCGACCTTCGGCGCCTTCGGCGGACGGCGGCGGGTCGAACGGGCGGGTTCGGTCATGTGAGCCTCGGGTGGGGCGGTCGCAAAGAAAAACGCCGCCCGATGGGGCGGCGTACGGACGAGAGAGAATTGTATCGCGGCCGGCGCGCGCGCCTATTTCCGCTCCGGCGGCTCGCCCGGCTGGCCGGGGAACGGGAAGTTCTGGAACATGTTGCGGGTCTGGGCGTGCATCTGCTCCTGCATCTGCACGAACAGGTTCTTGCTCTGCTCGATGTAGTTGCCCATCATCGCCTGCACCATCGGCGCTTGCATCGACATGAACTGCGCCCAGAGTTCGGGGTTGGGCATGCCCTTGGGATCGTAGAAGCCCTTGGACTGCTCCTGCATCTTGTTCTGGATCTCGACGAAGGCCTGCATCGTCTTCTCCAGGTAGGTGCCCATCATCCCCTGCATCGCGTGACCGTAGAAACGGATGATCTGCGCGAGCATCGGCGAGGAGAAGAGCGGCGTCCCGCCTGCCTCCTCCTCGAGGATGATCTGCAGCAGGATGCTGCGGGTCAGGTCCTCCGTGCTCTTCGCGTCGACGACCTTGAAGTCCTCGGTCGCCAGCACCAGTTGCTTGACGTCGGCCAGCGTGATGTAGGCGCTGGTCTGCGTGTCGTAGAGCCGGCGATTCGGGTACTTCTTGATCAGTCGCATGGCGTTTGCCATCTCCTTATCCCATGTGCAGGCCGCCGTTGCACGAGAAGTCGGCCCCGGTGGTGAACCCTGCGTCGTCGGAAGCCAGCCAGCCGCAGACCGAGCCGATCTCCTCGGCCTTGCCCAGCCGGCGGACCGGGATGGTCTGGATGATCTTCTCGCGCACGTCCTCGCGCACCGCCATCACCATGTCGGTCGCGATGTAGCCTGGCGACACCGTGTTGACCGTGACGCCCTTGCTGGCGACCTCCTGGGCAAGGGCCATCGTGAAGCCGTGCATGCCGGCCTTGGCGGCCGAGTAGTTCGTCTGTCCGAACTGGCCCTTTTCGCCATTGACCGACGAGATGTTGATGATCCGGCCCCAGCCCTGGTCGAGCATGCCGTCGATCACCTGCTTGGTCACGTTGAAGAGCGAGTTCAGGTTCGTGTCGATGACCGCGCGCCAGTCGTCGAGGGACATCTTGCGGAACACGCCGTCGCGGGTGATGCCGGCGTTGTTGACGAGGATGTCGATCGTGCCCAGCTCGGCCTTGATCTTGTCGAATGCGGCCTTCGTGGAATCCCAGTCGGCGACGTTGCCGACCGAGGTGTGGAAGGTGTAGCCGTCGGCCTTCTGCTCCGCGATCCACTTGGCGTGGTCGCGCGTGGGCCCGCAACCGGCCACGACCGTGTAGCCCAGGTCGTGGAACTTCCGGCAGATCGCAGTGCCGATCCCGCCCATCCCGCCCGTCACGTAGGCGATCTTCTTGCTCATAGGGGTCATCCTCTCGTCGATTCGTCTTCTGGCGCCTGGAGCGCGGCGATCTCGCGCCTCCATGCGGGGTTGCCCCCGGGCCGACGCGCCCTCATTCGGCCCTTTTCTTCACGTAGCTGCCCGGCGCGGCCTCGATCGGCCGGTGTTTCGCATTGCCCGGTGCCGCGGGCGCGGGCCTCGGGCCGCCGCTGAATTGCGCCAGCCACCGGCCCCAGTCGGGCCACCAGCTGCCGCGATGCTCGGTCGCGCCGGCCAGCCAGTCGTCGGCCTGCTCGGGCAGCGCGTCGCTGGTCCAGTGGCTGCGCTTGTTGGGCGCCGGCGGGTTGATCACGCCCGCGATGTGGCCGCTGGCGCCCAGCACGAAGCGGTTCTGCCCGGAAAGCAGTCGCGTGGATTCGTAGGCGCCGTGCCAGGGCACGATGTGGTCCTCGCGCGAGCCGTAGATGTAGGTGGGCAGGCCGATCGCGCCGAGATCCACCGGCACCCCGCAGACCTTCAGGCGGCCCGGGATGCGCAACTCGTTCTGAAGGTAGGTGTGGCGCAGGTACCAGCAGAACATCGGGCCCGGCAGGTTGGTGCTGTCGGCGTTCCAGTAGAGCAGGTCGAAGGGCGGCGGATCCTCGCCCTTCAGGTACTTGCTGACCACGTAGTTCCAGACCAGGTCGTTCGGGCGCAGGAAATTGAAGGTGGTGGCCAGTTCGCGGCCCGGCATGATTCCGCCGTGGCCGATCGTGCGCTCGCGGAAGGCGACGAAGTTCTCGTCGATGAACACGCCGATCGTGCCCGGACGTGAAAAGTCGAGAAAGGTGGTGAGCAGCGTCATCGACTCGATCAGACGCTCGCCGCGGCCGGCCAGCACCGCCGCGGCCGTGCCGAGCAGGGTGCCGCCCACACAGAAGCCCAGCGCGTTGATCCGGTCGGCGTCGGCGATTTCCCGCGTGCGCCGGATCGCCTCGACGACGCCCTGCTCGATGTAGTCGTCCCAGCCCAGCTCGCCCTGCGCGGCGTCGACGTTGCGCCAGGAGAGCATGAACACGGTGTGACCCTGCGACACCGCCCAGGCCACCAGCGAATTGGACGGCTGGAGATCGAGGATGTAGTACTTGTTGATGCAGGGCGGCACCATCAGCAGCGGCCGCCTGCCGACCTGCGCGGTGCTGGGCGCGTACTGGATCAGCTCGAAGAGTTCGTTGCGGAACACCACGCTGCCCGGCGTGGTCGCCATGTTCTTGCCGACCTCGAAGACGGTTTCGTCGGTGTGCGAGATCCGGCCCTTCTGCAGGTCCTCGAGCATGTGCCGCACGCCGTGCATCAGGCTCTCGCCGCGGCTCTCGAGAAGCTTGCGCTGGGCCTCGGGATTGGTGGCCAGGTAGTTGGCCGGCGACATGGCGTCGACCCACTGCTGCGTGGCGAAGCGGATGCGCTCCTGGGTCTTCGGATCGGCGTCGACCGACTCCGCCAGCTTGCGCATGAACTCGGCGTTGAGCAGGTACAGGTTCGCCGCCCAGCCGAAGGGCCCGGCCTGCCAGGCCTCGCCGGAGAAGCGCCGGTCTGCCGGCGCGCCGGCCTGTTCGCCGGACATCATCTCGCGAAGGCGAGTCAGGTACTCGGCCTGAAGCTCCGCCAGGCGATCGGGATGGACATGGGGGGCAGCGTGGACGCCCGTCGCGGCCGCAGGGCCGGTCGCCGTCTTCTTGCCCTTTGCAGCGGCGGCGCCGGACTTCGAGGCGCCGCGCTTGCTGCCGGCTCCGGGCCGCTTGCCCGTGCCGGCAGCGGCTTTCGCGGATGCGCTGCGCTTGCGCGCAATCGGCTCAGTCGCGGCTCGGTCTTCGCCCCGCGGCTTGCTCGGCATCGAGGTCCCCTCTTCCGTGTCAACAGGTATCTTTGGCCATTCTGCACTGCGCAAGGCATTTGTCAACGCGAGTACCGGCAGCGCGCGCGGGCTCGCCAGACGTCATCGTCGGGACACTCGGATGTACATCGTCGCGATCGCGTGGATCTACGTCACGCTGCTGATGGCCCTGACCGAGACCTCGTTCGTCGCGGGCGCGGCCACGTTCTTCTTCTATGGCCTCTTCCCGCTGGCGATCCTGCTATGGCTGCTCGGCACGCCGGAGCGCAGGCGCCGGCAACGCCGTGCGGCTGCTGAGGCCGAGGCCTCCGCCGCCACCAAGCCCCCCACCGGCGATCAGGCTTCAGGCCGCGATCCAGATCAGCGAAGCCATCCGTCCGCTGTCGGCACGCCGCCGGTAGGACCAGAATCGTCCGCGGTCGGTGAAGGTGCAGAAGCCGCCGCCGTCGATCCGGGCGACGCCTGCCGCCCTGAGTCTGCGCCGGGCCAGCAGGTATAGATCGGCCTGCCACTTGCCGGGCCGAACGCCCGGCGCGAACGCCTCCCCGGCCCCACGGTCCCGCGAAACGAAGGCCTCGCGCACCTCGTCGCCAACCTCGAACGCCGACTGCCCGATCGCCGGCCCCATCCAGGCCTGCAGCGCGGCGCCGGACGGCAGCAGGGCGCGCATCGCTTCCACCGTTCGCTCGAGCACCCCGGCGGACAGGCCGCGCCAGCCGGCGTGGGCAACGCCGACTGCCCTGCCCCGGTCGTCGGCGAACATCACCGGCAGGCAATCGGCGGTGAGGACCGACAGGACCAGGCCCGGCCGATCGGTGACCACCGCGTCGGCGACCGGCTCATCCTCGAGCGGCCCGCGAGCGACGTGGATGGCGACACCGTGGACCTGCCGCAACCACACCGGCTCCGACGGCAAGGCGGCGGCGAGTCGCCGGCGGTTCTCGCGAACCGCCACCGGATCGTCGCCGCAACGCGCGCCCAGGTTGAGCCCCCCGGACCGGTCGCCGTCCATGCCCCAGGGCCCGTGGCTCACGCCGCCGGCGCGTCCGGTCACGAAGCCGAGCACCCCGGGCGGCGCGGGCCAGTCGGGCACCAGGGCCGCCAGGTCATGCCAGGCGGCGGTCGGCTCGGATTCTCGGGCTCGGTTCATCGTCACGTGTCGTCCGAAGTGTCGTCGGGGCCGGCCTCGCCGGCGCGTGCGGCCGGCGGAAGGGCCGAGGCCGGGATGCCCGAACGGGCGAGCAACTCGGCCAGATCGGCCGGCAGCGGCGACGCCCAGGCTCGGCGCCGGCGCTCGACCGGATGCTCGAGCGACAGCCGCCATGCGTGCAATGCCTGTCGGGCGAATCCCCCCAGCGCCGGCCCCCCGTACAGCGTGTCGCCCACCAAGGGAAAGGCCGCATGCGCCAGATGCACCCGGATCTGGTGCGTCCTGCCGGTCTCCAGCCGGCACTCGAGCAGCGCCACCGGGCGACCGTCGAGGTTGCCGCGGGCCAGCGTCCTGAAGTGGGTCCGGGCCGGCCGGCCGCGCACGGGCGGCACCACGGCCATCCGCACCCGCGCGCGCGCGTCGCGCCCGATGGGCGCATCGACGGTGCCCGACGCCGGCGGCGCCCCGAGAACCACCGCGAGGTAACGCCGGCCCATGCTCCGGTCGGCGAGCTGGGAAGCCAGCGCGGCCATCGCCGCCTCGGTGCGGGCCACCACCAGCAGGCCGCTGGTGTCCTTGTCGAGCCGATGCACGATCCCTGCCCTGGGCAAGGCGGCGAGGGCCGGATCGAGGTGAAGCAGGCCATTGAGCATCGTGCCGCGCCAGTTGCCCGCCGCCGGATGAACGACCAGGCCGGCCAGCTTGTCGACGACCAGCAGCGTCGCGTCGCGCCATGCGATCGCCAGCGGCACCGGCTCCGCGACGAAGGCGGTATCGGCCTCGCGCGGCTGCGGCTCGACGACGAGGGTCTCGAAGCCCCCCAGCCGTGCGCTGGCCGGCAGGACCCGCCCGTCGCAGCGCACCGCGCCCAGCGCGATCCAGCGCTGGATACGGGTGCGCGACAGCCCGGCCTGCTCGGCAGGCAACCGCGCCGGGAGCGCCGCGGCGAGGAAGCGGTCGAGGCGCTCGCCGCGGCCGCCCGAGGCCTCGAGCACGACCTGCCCGAGTTCCGTCGCGACAGGGTCCGCCTCGGCCTCGAAATCGTCGGCCGCCGGGCAGGGCAAGTCCCCCGCCTTGGCTATAATCGTCGTCATGAAATCGAACGCCTTCCGGCTTGGCGCGGCGCTCGCCGCGATCGTCGTGGCGCTGGCCGCGTGCAGTGTCAGCGATCCGCCCGACCCGACGATCGGCTGGTCGCCCGACCGATTATATGCAGAGGCCAAGGACGAAATGTCCGCGGCGAACTACCCGAAGGCGGTCGAGCTCCTGGGCAAGCTCGAATCCCGCTATCCCTTCGGCCGCTGGGCCCAGCAGGCGCAGATCGAGATCGCCTGGGCGCACTACAAGGACGGCGAGCGCGCGCTGGCGCTCAGCGCGATCGACCGTTTCCTGCGCCTGCATCCCGAACATCCGGCGCTCGACTATGCCCTCTACCTGAAGGGCCTGATCAACTTCAACGAGCAACAGGGCCTGATCGCCTGGCTGGGCAGGCAGGACCTCGCCGAGCGCGATCTGCAGGCTGCGCGCGAGTCCTTCGACACCTTCAAGCAGCTGGTCACCCGCTTCCCCGAGAGCAAGTACGCGCCCGACGCCGAGGCGCGGATGACCTACCTGGTCGCATCGATGGCGCGCGGCGAGATGCTGATCGCGCGCTACTACTTCCAGCGCGGCGCCTATGTCGCGGCGGCCAACCGCGCCCAGGAGGTCGTCCGCAAGTACGACCGCGCGCCGGCGGTCGAAGACGCGCTCGCGATCCTGGTCCACTCCTACGACAAGCTCGGCATGACCGAGCTTCGCGACGACGCGCAGCGCGTCCTCGACCGCAACTTCCCGAACAGCGAGGCGATGGCCCGCGTGACCGCCAACGACGACCGTCGCTGGTGGCAGGTCTGGCGCTGAGCCCGGCGCTCCCGCCCTTCCAGGGCCTGTTCACACTAGGCTTCGTCCCTCAGCCACGCGAGCGCCTCGCCGGCATCCCGCAGGATCGTGAACGGCGGCATGCTGCGCACCAGGCTGCGTCCGTAGCCGCGCGTCACCAGCCGGTCGTCGCAGACCACCAGCAGCCCGCGATCGGTCTCCGAGCGGATCAGGCGGCCCGCGCCCTGCTTGAGCGCCATGGCGGCCGCGGGCAGCTGGATTTCCCTGAACGGATCGCCGCCTCGCCGGCGCAAGGCGTCGATGCGCGCGCGCAGCACCGGGTCGTCGGGCGGCGCGAAGGGCAGCTTGTCGATGATGACCAGCGACAGCTGCCGGCCGGCCACGTCCACCCCTTCCCAGAAGCTCGCGCTGCCCACAAGCACCGGGCGATCGGCGACGCGGAATCGTTCCAGCAGCGCGGCGCGCGGCGCACTGCCCTGCACCAGCAGCTCGATCGGCGCCTCCTGGCGGCCCGCGCGCTCGCGCAGCAGCGCCGACACGCGATCCACCATCCGCAGGCTGGTGCACAGCACGAAGGCCCGGCCGCCGTTGGCCTCGATCAGCGGCCAGCAGGTCTCGACCAGGCGATCGGCGAACTCCGGGCTGCCAGGATCGCCGCAGTCCCTGGGCACCAGCAGCCGCGCGTTCCTCTCGTAGTCGAAGGGGCTGCCCAGCTGCAGCGTGCGGGCGTCGGGCATCCCGATCGCCTCGGTGAAGTGGGCGAAGTCGCCGGCCACCGACAGCGTGGCCGACACGAAAATCCAGCTGCGCAGCGTCTGCTCCCGATGGCGTCTCATGGCCGGCGCCACCGACAGCGGCGTCGCGTGCAGCGTGACCCCGCTCTGGTGAACCTCGCTCCACAACACCGCCTCGTCGAGCTCGTCGGCGGGCCCGTCCGTCTCGCCCTTCTCGTGCGGTTCGGCACCCGGCCGGATCGCCGTCCCGTCAAGCATCGCCAGCCATTGCGCGAGCCGCCGGTGCAGCTCGGCGCCCCGCAGGGCGAGCCGGGCCAGGTCCCGGCTGCGCTGGGCCGCGCCCATCAGCAGCGCATCGATCCGGTCGAGCAAGGCGAGCAGCGCGTCCAGGGCCTGCCGCTGCTCGCGGTCGCCGCGCAGCTGCGGCGCGTCGCGCCGGCCGGGCCGTCCTGCGGCGAGCCGCCAGACGCGCAGCGCCTGCTCGATCTCGCCCGAGGCCGGCGTCCAGTCGGCGGTGTCGCGCGCGTCGGCCAGGCCGATCCGCAGTAGGTCGCGGGCGAAGTCGCCGAGCTGGCGCGTCGACAGGCTTCGGCCGAAGAACTGCACCGCGGTCTCGGGCAGCTGGTGGGCCTCGTCGAAGATCACCGCGGCCGCGCTCGGCAACAGCTCCGAGACGCCCTCGTCCCGGAGCGCCAGATCGGCGCAGAAGAGGTGGTGGTTGACGACCACCACGTCGGCCTGCTGCGCCGCCTGACGGGCCTTGAACACGAAACAGCGGTCGAAGTCCGGGCAGTCCTGGCCCAGGCAGTTCTCGCGGGTCGACACCGCCCGCGCCCAGACCGGCGAGTCCTCGGCAATGCCCGGCGCATCGGCGCGATCGCCGGTGCTGCTTATCGCCGCGAAGCGCTCGATCCGGCGCAGCACGGCTGCGTCCTCGCGGCGCTCGAAGCGGCCGTCCTCGAGGTTGCGACGCAGGTGGTGATGGCAGACGTAGTTGGACCGGCCCTTGAGCAGGGCGATCCGCAGGCCCAGCCCCAGCGCGTCGCGCACCGCCGGCAGGTCCCGCCGGAACAGCTGGTCCTGCAGGGTCCGCGTGCCGGTGCTGATCAGCACTCGCCCGCCCGACACCAGGGCGGGCACCAGGTAGGCGAAGGTCTTCCCGGTGCCGGTCCCCGCTTCGGCGACCAGCGCCTCGCCCTGCTCGATGGCTTCGGCCACCGCGACGGCCATCCGGCGCTGCCCTTCGCGCGCGACGAAGCCGGGGTGTGCGCGGGCGAGCTGGCCGTCGGGCTCGAATGCCGAGGCGACACGGCCGGCGAAATCGTGATCTGGAACGGACAAGGCAGGGGGCGGTGGCGGCGATCCGGCAGGGCGGGCCGTTGAAAAGGACCGAAACGGGCGTTCAGGCCGGGACGTCGGGCACCAGCTGCATCTGCAGCAGCATGATCGTGTCCTTGATCTGCAACTTGCGCTTCTTCAGCCTGCGCAGCTGCAGCTCGTCGAAACGGGGCTCGCGACCGAGTGCGTCGATCATGGCGTCGAGGCCACGATGCTCGAGCTGCAACTCGGCGATGCGGCGCTGGATCGATTCGGGGCTTCGGTCGTCGGACATGGTATCGAATATCATTCTGCACCATGCGCGTGACCGAATCCAGCCTGACCGGCCTGCAGATCGCCGCCTGTACCGGCCAGCACCGCGGCGACAGGAGCGAGCAACAGGACCGGGTCGCCATCCTCCAGGGTCGCCAGGCCCAGCGCTGCGCCCTCGGCGTGCTGGCCGACGGCCTGGGCGGCCGCAGCGGCGGCGCTCTGGCCGCCGAGAACGTGATCCTCACCGCGCAGAACTGCTTCGACCGGTTCGCGCCCAGCGTCGAGTCGCCGGCGCACTTCTTCGGCAACCTGGTCGATGAAGTCCACGCCGTCCTCAAGCTCACCGCGCTCGCCACTGACAAGGAGCCCCACAGCACCTTCGCGTCGGTCCTGGTGCAGCCCGACCGGGTCGACTGGTGCCATGTCGGCGACAGCCGGATCTATCACTTCCGCGGCACCGAGCTGCAGCACTGCACCAGCGACCACACCTACGCCTGGCAGCTGGTCACCGAAGGGCGGGCCACGGCGGAACGCGCGCTGCTCCACCCGCAGGCCCAGATGCTGGTCAACTCGATCGGTGGACAGCGCAAGCCCTGGGCCGAGATCGGCGGCATCGCCGATCCTCGCCCCGACGACAGCTTCTTGCTGTGCTCCGACGGCCTGTGGGCCTACTTCGATCCCGAGGAACTCGCGCAGATCATCGTGTCGCGCGCCTGCCGCGAGGCGGCGGCGCTGCTGATCGACCTGGCGCGGGAGCGGGCCCGCGGCCGAGGCGACAACTGCTCGCTGGTGCTGATGAAGCTCGCCGCGGGCGCGGCAGGCCCGTCTGCTTCACCCCGCCTCGCCTAGCGCGGAGGCCTCCTCGCGGCGCGGCGCCTCGAGGTACTCGCGCGACTGCATCTCGACCAGCCGGCTCACGGTTCGGTGGAACTCGTTGGCCATCGGCCCCTCGGTGTAGAGCTGCTCCGGCGGGCAGGCGGCGGACACGATCAGCTTGATCCGCCGGTCGTAGAGCACGTCGACCAGCCACACGAAGCGGCGCGCTTCCGAGGCCATGTTGGCGCCCATCTTCGGAACGCCCGACAGCACCAACGTGTGGAAGAGGCTCGCGATCTCGAGGTAGTCGTTCTGCGAGCGCGGACCGCCGCACAGCGTGCCGAAGTCGAACCAGACCGCGCCGCCCGCGCGCCGCAGCGCGCGCAGCTCGCGGTTCTCGATCAGCATCTGGGGATTCTCGTCGTGCGCCTCGGCCACCGCCACGAAGGCCTGCTCGAGCGCCGCGCGCGCCGCGTCGTCGTCCGGGCAGTGGTAGGCCTTGACCTGGGCCATCGTGCGGCGCCGGTAGTCGATGCCGGCATCGACGTTCATCACGTCGACGTGCTGGCGGATCAGCGCGATCGCCGGCAGGATCCGGTCGCGGTGCAGGCCGTCCGGATACAGCGCGTCCGGGTGGTAGTTCGAGGTCATCACGAAGGTGACCCCGTGCGCGAACAGGCCGCGCATCAGCCGTTCGAGGATCATCGCGTCGGCGATGTCCGACACGTGGAACTCGTCGAAGCAGATCAGCCGGTAGCGCCGCGCCACCCGCTCGGCCACCGCGTCGAGCGGGTCGGCCGTGCCCTTGAGCTCCTCGAGCTCACGGTGCACCCCTCGCATGAACTCGTGGAAATGCAGCCGCGTCTTGCGCACGACCGGGACCGCCTCGTAAAAGCAGTCCATCAGGAAGCTCTTGCCGCGGCCCACGCCGCCGTACATCCAGACGCCGCGCGGCACCTGGGGCCGGTTGATGAGCCGCTTGAGCCGGGTGGCGCGCTTGGCCTTGAACACGACCAGCTCGTCGTGCATCCGCTGCAGGCGCTCGATCGCCGCGAGCTGGGCGGCGTCGGGCTGGTAGCCGCGCCGCGCCAGCTCGGCGCGCCAGGTCTCGACGACGTTCATCGTCACATGTTCAGCGCGCGCTTGTCGGAAGCCGCCAGGGCCGCCTCGCGCATCACCTCGGCCAGCGACGGATGGGCGTGGCAGATCCGGCCGATGTCCTCGGCCGAAGCCTTGAATTCCATGGCCATCGTGGCCTCGGCGATCAGGTCCGAGGCCGACGACGCCACGATGTGCACGCCCAGGACCTCGTCGGTGGCGGCGTCGGCGATCACCTTCACGAAGCCCTCGGGCGCGCCGATCCCCAGCGCGCGACCGTTGGCCGCGAACGGGAACTGGCCGGTCTTGATCTCGCGGCCCTCTTCCTCGAGCTGCTGCTCGGTCTTGCCGACCCAGGCGATCTCGGGCGAGGTGTAGATGACCCAGGGGATCGTGTTGTAATCGATGTGGGGCTTCTGGCCGGCGATGAGCTCGGCGACCATCACGCCCTCGTCCTCGCCCTTGTGCGCGAGCATCGGGCCACGCACCACGTCACCGATTGCGTAGACATTGGGCAGCGTGGTGCGGCACTGGCCATCGACCGGAACGAAGCCGCGCTCGTCGACCGACAGCCCGATCGCCTCGAGATTGAGCCCCTCGGTGTGCGGCACCCGGCCCACCGACACGATCAGCCGGTCGCATTCGAGCAGCTGCGCCTCGCCCTTGCTGTCGGTCCAGGTGACCCTGACCCCTTTCTTTCCCACCTCGACCGCGCCGATGTTCACGCCGAGGTTGATCTTCAACCCCTGCTTGGCGAACAGCTTGGCGGCCTCCTTCTGCACCGCGACGTCGGTGGCGGCGAGCAAGCCCGGCAGCGCCTCGAGGATGGTCACGTCCGCGCCCAGCCGGCGCCAGACCGAGCCCAGCTCGAGTCCGATCACGCCGGCGCCGATCACACCCAGGCGCCTGGGCACCTCGGTGAGCGCCAGCGCGCCTTCGTTGTCGCAGACGATCTTGTTGTCGACCGGGATGCCGGGCAGGTGACGCGGCCTGGAGCCGGTGGCGATGATCACGTTGGCCGCCTCGACCAGCTGGACCTCCTCGCCTTCGTCGGTGATCTCGAGCCGGATCGACTCGCCCTCGTTGGACACGAAGCGGGCATGGCCCTTGAGCCAGGCGATCTTGTTCTTGCGGAACAGGAACTCGATGCCCTTGGTCATCTTGGAGACGATCGCATCCTTGCGCGCGATCATCCGCGGCACGTCGATCTTCACGCCGCTGGCCGAGATGCCGTGTTCGGCCAGGTGACCGCTCGCCTTCTCGAACTCCTCGCTGGAGGCCAGCAAGGCCTTGGAGGGGATGCAGCCGACGTTCAGGCAGGTGCCGCCCAGCGCGTAGTCGCCGTTCGGATTGCGCCACTTCTCGACGCAGGCCACCCGGAAGCCGAGCTGGGCCGCGCGGACCGCGGCGATGTAGCCGCTGGAGCCCGCGCCGATCACGACGACGTCGAAGTTGAGGGACATGTCGCGATCTCCTTACAGGTCGAGCAGCAGGCGCGCCGGGTCCTCGAGCGCTTCCTTGATGGCCACCAGGAACAGCACCGCCTCGCGGCCGTCGATGATCCGGTGGTCGTAGGACAGCGCCAGATAGTTGATCGGCCGGATCACGATCTGGCCGTTCTCGACCACCGGCCGCTCCTTCGTGGCATGGATGCCCAGGATCGCGGACTGCGGCGGGTTGATGATCGGGGTCGAAAGCATCGAGCCGAACACGCCGCCGTTGCTGATCGAGAAGGTGCCGCCGGTGAGGTCTTCCAGGCCCAGCTTGCCGTCCTGGGCGCGCTTGCCGTACTCGCCGATCTGCTTCTCGATCTGGCCGAAGGTCAGCTGGTCGGCGTTGCGCACCACCGGCACGACCAGGCCGCGCGGCGAGCCCACGGCCACGCCGATGTCGAAGTAGCCGTGATAGACGATGTCGGTGCCGTCCACCGAGGCGTTGACAACCGGGAACTTCTTCAGCCCGTGCACCGCGGCCTTGACGAAGAAGGACATGAAACCCAGGCGCGTGCCGTGCTCCTTCTCGAAGCGATCCTGGTACTTCTTGCGAAGCTCCATGACCGGCTGCATGTTGACTTCGTTGAAGGTGGTCAGGATCGCGTTGGTGGCCTGCGACTGCAGCAGGCGCTCGGCCACGCGCTGGCGCAGCCGCGACATCGGCACACGCTGCTCAGGACGGCCTTCGAGCATGCTCGCCAGGTCGACCGGTGGCTTGACCTCCGGCAGGCTGCTGGTGGGCGCCCCGGTGGGAATCGCGGGCGTCGGGGCGGCCGCCGCCGCGCCGACCGCGGCCAGCACGTCGCCCTTGGTGATCCGGCCGTCGCGGCCGGTGCCCGCGACCTGGGCAGGCGCGAGACCGGTTTCGGCCATCAGCTTGGCGGCCGCGGGCATCGCCACGCCGGCCTTGGCGCCGCCGGCCGCAGCCGGGGCCGCCGCGGGCGCGGCTGCGGCCGGCACAGCCTGCGCCGGCGCAGCCGCCGCGGCGGGCGCCGCAACCGCGCCGGCCTTCGCCTCGGTGTCGAGGATCGCGATCACCTCGCCCGCCACGACGGTGCTGCCATCGCCCTTGACGATCTGCGTGATGACGCCGGCGTCCGGCGCGGGCAATTCGAGCACGACCTTGTCGGTCTCGATGTCGATCAGGTTCTCGTCGCGAGCCACCGCTTCGCCGACTTTCTTGTGCCACTGCAGCAGGGTCGCCTCGGCGACCGATTCGGAGAGCTGCGGGACCTTGACTTCGATGAGGGCCATTTTTCTGGATCTCCAGCGGAGAATTCGGGTATCGGGGAGGAGGAGTCGGGGCGAACGATCAGGCGGTCTTGCGCGCGCGGGACTTCGAATCGCCGAACGCGGCGGCGATCAGCTCCTTCTGCTGCGCGTAGTGCTTGTCGTAGTAACCGACCGCGGGCGAGGCCGAGGGTGCGCGGCCTGCGTAGGCGAGCTTCTGGCCGTCCTTCAGCGCCTCGCCGATGTGGTGCTGCAGGTAGAACCAGGCGCCCTGGTTCTGGGGTTCGTCCTGGCACCACACCACCTGCGTGGCGTTCGGGTACTTCCTGAGCTCGGCCTCGAGCGCCTTGTGCGGGAAAGGATAGAGCTGCTCGATGCGCAGCAGCGCCACGTCGTCGCGCTCGCGCTCGCGCCGCCCGACCAGCAGGTCGTAGTGGACCCGCCCGGTGCTGATGATCACGCGGCGCACCTTCTTCGGGTCGATCGCCTGGTCGGGCTCGCCGAGCACCGTGCGGAATTCGCCCTTGGCGAGATCGTCGAGCGACGAGACCGCCTCCTTGTTGCGCAGCAGCGACTTCGGCGTGAGGATGACCAGCGGCTTGCGGAACATCCGGATCATCTGCCGGCGCAGCAGGTGGAAGATCTGCGCGGGCGTGGTCGGCTGGCAGACCTGCATGTTGTGCTCGGCGCACAGCTGCAGGAAGCGCTCCGGGCGGGCCGACGAGTGTTCGGGGCCCTGCCCTTCGTAGCCGTGCGGCAGCATCATGACCAGGCCATTGGCGCGGCCCCACTTGGTCTCGCCCGACGAGATGAACTGGTCGATCACCACCTGCGCGCCGTTCACGAAGTCGCCGAACTGCGCTTCCCAGATCACCAGGGTGTTGGGGTCCGACGAGGCATATCCGTATTCGAAGGCGAGCACCGCCTCCTCGGACAGCACCGAGTCGATGACGATGAACTGGCCCTGGTTGTCGGCCACGAACTGCAGCGGGATGTAGGCGCCGGCGTCCCACTTCTCGCGGTTCTGGTCGTGCAGCACCGCGTGCCTGTGGGTGAAGGTGCCGCGGCCGGAGTCCTGGCCCGACAGTCGCACGCCGTAACCGGCCGCGCAGAGCGTGGCAAAGGCGAGGTGCTCGCCCATGCCCCAGTCGAGGGGCTGCTCGCCGCGGGCCATGGCCCGGCGGTCGTTGACCACCTTCTCGACCAGCGGATGCAGCTTCAGGTCGGCCGGCAGCGTCGTGATGCGCTCGCCCAGGCGCTGCAGCTCGGGCAAGGGCACCGCGGTGTCGGCCGAATCGGTCCACTTGCGGTTGAGGAAGGGCAGCCAGTCGACCGCGTACTTGCTCTTGAAGTTGGTGATGACCGGGTCGACCGTGTGCTTGCCCTCGTCCATCGCCTTGCGGTACTCGGCAACGAAGCGATCGCCCTCGTCGGCCGCGATCACGCCCTGCGTGGCCAGGCGGTCGGCGTAGAGCTTGCGGGTGCCCGGATGCTGGGCGACCTTCTTGTACATCATCGGCTGGGTGACCGCCGGGGTGTCCTGCTCGTTGTGGCCCAGCTTGCGGAAGCAGACGATGTCGACGACCACGTCCTTGCGGAACTCCTGCCGGTAGTCGAGCGCCAGCTGCGTGGCATGGACGACCGCCTCCGGGTCGTCGCCGTTCACGTGCAGCACCGGGGCCTCGATCATCTTGACCACGTCGGTGCAGTAGATCGTGGAGCGGGTGTCGCGCGGATCGGAGGTGGTGAAACCGATCTGGTTGTTGATGACGATGTGCACTGTGCCGCGCGTGCCGTAGCCGCGGGTCTGCGCCAGGTTGAGCGTCTCCATGACCACGCCCTGCCCCGCGAAGGCGGCGTCGCCGTGCACCAGGACCGGCAGGACCTGATCGCCGTTGCGATCGCCGCGCCGCACCATGCGCGCCTTGGCCGAGCCCTCGACCACCGGGTTCACGATCTCCAGGTGCGAGGGGTTGAAGGCCAGCGACAGGTGGACCGGACCGCCCGGGGTGGAGACGTCGCTCGAGAAGCCCTTGTGGTACTTGACGTCGCCGCTGGGGAGGTCGTCGGCGTGGCGCCCCTCGAACTCGGCGAACAGGTCCTTGGGCATCTTGCCCAGCGTGTTAACCAGCACGTTCAGGCGACCGCGGTGGGCCATGCCGATGACGATCTCCTGGATGCCCACCTGGCCGGCGCGCTGGATCAGCTCGTCCATGGCCGGGATGAAGCTTTCGCCGCCCTCGAGCGAGAAGCGCTTCTGGCCGACGAACTTGGTGTGCAGGTAGCGCTCCAGGCCCTCGGCGGCGGTCAGCCGCTCCAGGATGCGCTTCTTCTTCTCGGGCGAGTAGTTCGGGCGGGCGCGGGTCGACTCCAGACGCTCCTGCCACCAGCGCTTCTGGGCCTGGTCGCTGATGTACATGAACTCGGCGCCGATCGAGCCGCAGTAGGTGTCGCGCAGCGCCTGCACGATGTCGCGCAGCGGCGCGTTGTCGAAGCCGAAGTAGGTGTTGGCCGCCGAATAGATGTTGGCGTGGTCGCCTTCGCTGAAGTCGTAGAACGCCGGCTCCAGCTCGGGGATCGCCGGGCGCTCCTGGCGCTTGAGCGGGTCGAGGTCGGCCCAGCGCGAGCCCACGTTGCGATAGGCGGCCACCAGCTGCTGGACGAAGACCTGCTTGCGCGCGGTGGCGGCGTCGCCCCCCATGACGCGGGGCTGCAGCGTGCCCTCCCGGGCGCGCTCGGCGAAGGACTGGACGATGGGGGCGTGCGCGACGTCACGCGTCTCGGGCTTTCCATCGGCCGCCGGCACCATCTGCATGCTGTCGAACCAGGCACGCCAGGCGTCGGGCACCGAGCCCGGGTTGTTCAGGTAGCTCTCGTAGAGCTCTTCGACATAAGGAGCATTGCCGCCGAACAGATAGGAGTTCGACCGGAAGGCTTTCATCATGGTGCTTCACCTTGTTGAACGAGTTTCTCGTCAAAGATGCCCGGCCGTCGCGAAAGGACGACGCCGGCGAATCCTCACCGGATTCCGGTGACGGGATTCGAGACAAATCGGAGCTGACGGGTGGGGATCAGGACATAAGGCAGCTTTGGCGAATCATGAAATGGTATCACCCGGGGCTGGCGACGCCCGAATGACCGTGCCGCTGAAGCGACAGTTTCAGCGCTTTGCCCGAATCAGTCCGGCAGCCCCTTCACCGACAGCCCATCGAGCGTCTCGCGATACGCCTGCACGCGGGGCCCGCCCAGGAACACGGCCCTTCGCGCGGCCTCGATCGCCGCCCGCCGGTCGCCCGCGTCGGCCAGCGCGTGGGCCAGGTTGTTCCAGGCATCCGCGAAGTCGGGGTGCCGGCGCACCGCGGCCTGCCAGGCGGCGCGCGCCCCGGCCTTGTCGCCGGCGGCCCAGGCCGCGTTGCCCAGGCCCAGCGCCGCGGTGCGGTTGCCGGGCCAGCGCGCGAGCACGGCCGTCCAGCCTTGCCTGGCGGCGGCCGGATCGATCCGCTCCAGGCCGGCCACGCCGCGCGCGGCCGCCTCCTCGCCGGCGCCATCGGGCAGCCGATCGGGGCGCGACACGGTCATCGCCCAGGAGCCGCCGCGGACCCACGTGCGCTCGAACGGATGGATAGACTGCTCCGAGGCCTCCTCGACCCCGGTGTGCAGCACGACGGTGCCGCGCTGCAGGTCGTAGCCGATCAGGACCGCGTAATGCCAGAACGGTGCGGCATCGAGACCCAGGTTCTGGAACACCACCACCGGCAGGCCGCCGGCCAGCGCCCGCAGCGGATCCTCGAGGGAGCCGCCCAGACGCACGCTGAGCAGGCCGCGCCGCCGGGGCGCGGCGAGCATTTCGGGCTGCAGGCTGCCCTGGCGCGCCGGCACCCAGACCTCGGGCACCAGCGCATCGGGCGACACCCGGACGCCGGCCGGCTGCATGGCCATGGCCAGCGCCGCCGGTCCGCACTCGTACTCGCGCTGCGCGAAGAAGGGAACCCCGGCGATCGAGGCGCGTGCCGGCAGTCCGCGCGGCCGGTCCGCGCCCGACTCGATCGCCGACCTGAGCCGGTTCGCCTGCGGCGCCGCGCAGCCCGCGAGCGCCAGCGGCGCGACGGCGAGCGCCGCGAGCAGCGCCCGCCGGGTCAACGGACCGATCGAGTGAAGGGGAAGACCTTGGTCAGGCCCAGGATGTCGGTGACCAGCAACACGACGAAGACGAACACGAGCGCGCCGACGATGCCGGCGCCCGCCGGGGCGGTCCCGACCTTGCCGGCCAGGTTGCGGACCTCGTCGTCACCCAGCGCGGCGACCCGCGCCTCGACCTCGGCGGGGCTCACGCCCATCGCCACCAACTCGTCGCGGACCTCCGCGCGGGCCAGCCAGGCATTGATCGTTGCGCGATCCGCGTCGACCTGGGCGGCAGTGAGGGTTTCTTCGGAACCGATCATCCGTGCCGACACGGGCGCCGGCATCGTGGCGCCGAGCATCGACACCACGAGTGCAGCGGAGAGGAAACGCGACAGGCTCTTGAACATGGGGAGCTCCGAGGGGTTGGGGTGGCGGCAAGTTTGCACCGCGAAGTCCGGATGCCGCAAACCGCAGCGCACAAAGTCACGCCCGCCGGCGAAAAGCCGCGCAAACGACACATGCTCGCTTTGCCGCCCGCAAACCCGGGAGTAGACTGCCGCGGACAAGACCGCAAACCGATGCGCACGAGCGCCGCAACCGCGCGCGGCTCCGCAGCATCGGGCGATGCAGGAGGAGACCCGTTGCAGGCGACCGACATCTCGCATCCCGACTACTTCCACAAGGTGGTCGACTGTCAGTGGGCCTGCCCGGCCCACACCCCCGTTCCCGAATACATCCGGCTGATCGCCGCGGGGCGTCACAGCGACGCCTACATGGTGAACTGGCGATCCAACGTCTTCCCCGGCATTCTCGGCCGCACCTGCGACCGGCCCTGCGAGCCCGCCTGCCGGCGCGGCCGGGTCGAGGAGCGCCAGGCCGAGCGACCCGAACCGGTCGCCATCTGCCGGCTCAAGCGCGTCGCCGCCGACCTGAAGGACGACATCCGGCACCGTCTGCCCCGCCCGCCAGCCCGACCCGACGCGCCGCGCGTGGCATGCATCGGCGGCGGGCCCGCCTCGCTCACCGTGGCGCGCGACCTGGCCGCCATCGGCTATCGCGTCACCGTGTTCGACGAAGGCCGGGCTGCCGGCGGGATGATCCGCACGCAGATCCCCCGCTTCCGACTGCCCGAGGAAGTCATCGACGAGGAAACCGGCTACATCCTCGGCCTCGGCGTGGACTACCGCTCGGGCACGCGCATCGATTCCATGCGCGAGCTGCTCGCGCAGGACTTCGACGCGGTGTTCGTCGGCTGCGGCGCCCCGCGCGGCCGGGACCTCGACATCCCGGGCCGCGCCGAGGCCGATTCGGCGATCCACATCGGCATCGAGTGGCTGGCTTCGGTCTCCTTCGGCCACGTCAGCTCGGTCGGCAAGCGGGTGCTCGTGCTGGGCGGCGGCAACACCGCGATGGACTGCTGCCGCACCGCCCGCCGCCTCGGCGGCGAGGACGTCAAGGTGGTGGTGCGCTCGGGCTTCGACGAGATGAAGGCGTCTCCCTGGGAGAAGGAAGACGCGATGCACGAGGGCATTCCCATCCTGAACTGGCTGGTGCCCAAGGCCTTCGTGCACGACGAAGGCAAGCTGACCGGCATGGTCTTCGAGAAGGTCCGCGCCGAGTACGACGCGCGCGGACGCCGCAAGCTGGTGCCGGCGGGCGAGCCCGACGTCCACCTCGAATGCGACGAGGTCCTTGTGGCGGTGGGCCAGGAGAACGCCTTCCCCTGGATCGAGCGCGACATCGGCATCGAGTTCGACGACTCCGGCATGCCCAGGCTCCACCCGGTCACCCTTCGCTCCACGCTGCCCAGGGTGTTCTTCGGCGGCGACGCGGCGCTCGGGCCCAAGAACATCATCTGGGCGGTCGCCCACGGCCACGAGGCCGCGGTGTCGATCGACCGCATGCTCAACGGCGAGCCGGTCGAGGATCGTCCGCTGCCCGCGGTCGAGACCATGTCCCAGAAGATGGGCATCCACGAGTGGAGCTACGACAACGACGTGTCGCTCGAGGCGCGTCACCGGGTGCCCTGGCGCGACGTCAACCAGGCCCTGCGCGACATCCGGGTCGAGGTCGAGCTGGGCTTCGACGCGAAGACCGCGATCCACGAGGCCCATCGCTGCCTGAACTGCGACGTGCAGACGGTCTTCAATCCGCCGCAGTGCATCGAGTGCGACGCCTGCGTCGACATCTGCCCGATGGACTGCATCACCTTCACCGCCGACGGCGAGGAATCGGAGCTTCGCCAGCGCCTGCGGGCGCCCGCGCTGAACGCCGAGCAGGCGCTCTACGTACAGGACGGACTGAAGACCGGTCGCGTCATGGTCAAGGACGAGGACGTCTGCCTGCACTGCGGCCTGTGCGCCGAGCGCTGCCCGACCGGCGCCTGGGACATGCAGAAAACCCTGATCTCGATGACCCACGCCGGCCCCGCCTGCCGGCCCCCCCATAGGAAGGCAGCCTGATGAAGCGGATCGAGGCCGTCAACGACTTCGTCGTCAAGTTCGCGAACGTCAACGGCTCGGGGTCCGCCTCGGCCAACGAGCTGTTCGCCCGCAGCTTCCTGCGCATGGGCGTGCCGGTGAGCCCGCGCAACATCTTCCCGTCCAACATCCAGGGCCTGCCCACCTGGTACGAGGTGCGCGTCACCGAGAAGGGCTGGCTGGGCCGCCGCGGCGGCGTGGACCTGATGGTCGCGATGAACCCGCAGACCTGGGACCGCGACGTGGCCGAGGTGGACCCTGGCGGCTACCTGCTCTACGACAGCACCAAGCCGCTGCCGCCCGGCAGGTTCCGGCCCGACATCCACCCGATCGGCGTGCCGCTCACGCAGATGTGCAACGCGGCCTACTCCGATCCGCGCGAGCGCCAGCTTCTCAAGAACATCATGTACGTGGGCGTGCTCGCGGCGCTGCTGGGCATCGAGCCGGAGGCGATCGCACAGCTGGTCGGCGAGCAGTACAAGGGCAAGGAGAAGCTGCTCACGCCCAACCTCGACGCCTTCCGCAAAGGCTTCCACTACGCCACCGAGCACCTCGACGACGCGATCGGCCTGCGGGTCCGGCGCGCGGCCAACGTCGGCGACCGGATCTTCATGGAGGGCAACGCCGCGGCGGCGCTGGGCTGCGTGTATGGCGGCGCCACGGTCTGCGCCTGGTATCCGATCACGCCCTCCTCGTCGGTGGCCGAGGCCTTCCAGAAGTTCTGCGGCAAGCTCCGGGTCGAGAAGGAGAGCGGCGAGAACCGCTTCGCGATCGTCCAGGCCGAGGACGAGCTCGCCTCGATCGGCATGGTCGTGGGCGCGGGCTGGAACGGCGCGCGCGCCTTCACCGCCACCTCCGGCCCGGGCATTTCGCTGATGACCGAGTTCATCGGCCTGGCCTACTTCGCCGAGATCCCGGCGGTCATCATCGACGTGCAGCGCGGCGGGCCTTCCACCGGCATGCCCACGCGCACCCAGCAGGCCGACCTGATCGCCTGCGCCTACGCCTCGCACGGCGACACCCGGCACGTGCTGCTGATCCCCGAGGACCCGCACGAGTGCTTCGAATTCGCGGCCCAGGCGCTCGACCTGGCGGACCGCCTGCAGACGCCGGTCTTCCTGATGACCGACCTCGACATCGGCATGAACCAGCGGCTGTGCGCGCCGCTCAAGTGGGACGACGCCCGCAGGTACGACCGCGGCAAGCTGATGACTGCCGACATGCTCGACGCCGGCCGCGACTTCGGCCGCTACCTCGACGTCGACGGCGACGGCATCCCCTTCCGCACGCTGCCCGGCACGCACCCCACCAAGGGCGGCTACTTCACCCGTGGCACCACCAAGGACGCCTACGCCCGCTATTCCGAGGCCGGGCCCGACTACGTCTACAACGTCCAGCGCCTGCTGAAGAAGCACGACACCGCGAAGAAGCTGGTTCCCGCCGCCATCGAGAAGCAGGCCGACCGTCCCACCCGCTTCGGCGTGATCCACTTCGGCTCCACCGCCCCGGCCATGGCCGAGGCCCACGAGGCCCTCGCCGCCCGCGACCTGCAGCTGGACACCCTTCGGCTGCGCGCCTTCCCCTTCGGCGACGAGGTCGGCAAGTTCGTCGCCGCGCACCAGACGGTGTTCGTCATCGAGCAGAACCGCGATGCGCAGATGCGCACGATGCTGGTCAACGAACTCGGCACCGACCCCGCCAAGCTGGTGCCCATCCTCCACTACGACGGCACGCCGATCACCGCCCGCTTCATCACCGAGGCGATCGCCGAGCGGATGAGCGGCGCCAACGTCGAACCGATCAAGCGCGGCAAGGTGGCCTGACCATGACCTATCTCGCGAAACCTGCCCTGCACCACCCCACGCTGCCGACCAACCGGCTCGGCTACACGCGGCGCGACTACGAAGGCAAGATCTCCACGCTGTGCGCCGGCTGCGGCCACGATTCGATCTCGGCGGCGATCATCCAGGCCTGCTGGGAGCTCGACGTGGAGCCCCACCGGGTGGCCAAGCTCTCGGGCATCGGCTGCTCGTCGAAGACCCCCGACTACTTCCTGGGCAACTCGCACGGCTTCAACACGGTCCACGGCCGCATGCCCTCGGTGCTCACCGGCGCGGCGCTCGCCAACCGCGAGCTTGTCTACCTCGGCGTGTCGGGCGACGGCGACTCCGCGTCGATCGGGCTCGGGCAGTTCGCCCACCTGATGCGCCGCGGCGTCAACATGACCTACATCGTCGAGAACAACGGGGTCTACGGCCTGACCAAGGGCCAGTTCTCGGCCACCGCCGACCAGGGCTCGAAGTCCAAACGCGGCGCGGTGAACCTGGACTCGCCCATCGATCTGGTGCCGCTCGCGCTGCAGCTCGGCGCCACCTACGTCGCGCGCGCCTTTTCCGGCGACAAGGCGCAGCTGGTGCCCCTGATCAAGGGTGCGCTGGCCCACCCGGGCGCGGCCTTCATCGACGTGATCAGCCCCTGCGTGGCCTTCAACAACCACGCCGGCAGCACCCGCAGCTACGACTACGTGCGCGAGCACAACGAGGCGGTCAACCGGATCGACTTCATGCCCCGGCGCAGCGAGATCACCGCCGACTATGCGGCCGGCACGGTCGTCGACGTGCCGCAGCACGACGGCTCGATCCTGCGCCTGCGCAAGCTCGCCGAGGACTTCGACCCGCGCGACCGGATCGGCGCCATCGAGCATGTGATGCAGCATCAGGCCCGCGGCGAGATCGTCACCGGCCTGCTGTTCGTCGACCCCGAGGCCGGCGACCTGCACCAGCGCCTGGGCACCCCCGCCACGCCGATGAACCGCCTCGACGAGAAGGCCCTGTGCCCCGGCTCGGCGATGCTCGAGCGAATCAACGCGTCGCTGCGCTGAACGGCCAACCGGCGGGAGAAGGCCCGGCCCTCTCCCTTCTCCGTTCTCCCTTCCCTCAACCTTTCCGCGAAATGATCCACGAACTCCGCATCTACCACTGCATGCCGGGCCGCCTGCCCGACCTGAACAAGCGCTTCGCCACCGTCACCCTGAAGCTCTGGGAGAAGCACGGCATCCGCCAGGCCGGCTTCTGGACCACGCTGGTCGGCCCGAACGCCAACGACCTGTACTACCTGCTCGAGTGGGAGAGCATGGCCGAGCGCGAGCTGAAGTGGAATGCGTTCGCCGCCGACCCCGAGTGGCTGAAGGCGAAGGCCGAGACCGAGGCCAACGGACCGATCGTCAGCGTGGTCGAGAACATGTTCCTGCAGCCCACGGCTTACTCGAGCGTGCGCTGACCCGGGGCCATCGCTCGCGCCAGGAAGAAGAAGGGCGGCCCTCGGGCCGCCCTTTCGTTTGCGCGATCGCGCCCGACCCGCGGGTCAGCGCTTGTCGATCGTCTGCACCTCGCGCGGGGTCTTGCCGGTGAACAGCTGGCGCGGCCGGCCGATCTTCTGGTCGGGATCGGCGATCATCTCGCCCCACTGCGCGATCCAGCCCACGGTGCGAGCCAGCGCGAAGATGCAGGTGAACATGCTGGTCGGGATGCCCATCGCCTTCTGGACGATGCCCGAGTAGAAGTCGACGTTCGGGTAGAGCTTGCGCTGCACGAAGTAGTCGTCCTCGAGCGCGATCTGCTCGAGCTTCATGGCCAGCGCGAAGAGCGGATCGTCGTGCAGGCCCAGCTCGCCCAGCACCTCGTGGCAGGTCTCGCGCATCAGCTTGGCGCGCGGGTCGTAGTTCTTGTAGACCCGGTGGCCGAAGCCCATCAGCTTGACGCCCGAGTTCTTGTCCTTGACCTTGTCGATGAACTCGCCGATCTTCTCGACCCCGCCCTGCTTCTGGATGTCGTCGAGCATGATCAGGCAGGCCTCGTTCGCACCGCCGTGCGCCGGGCCCCACAGCGTGGCGATGCCGGCCGCGATGCAGGCGAACGGGTTCGCGCCCGAGGACCCCGCCAGGCGGACGGTGGAGGTCGACGCATTCTGCTCGTGGTCGGCGTGCAGGATCAGGATCCGGTCGAGCGCGCGCACGAGCACGTCGTTCGGCTTGTACTCGTCGCAGGGCGTGCCGAACATCATGCGAAGGAAGTTCGCCGAGTAAGACAGGTCGTTGCGCGGGTACATGAACGGCTGGCCGGTGTTGTACTTGTAGGCCATCGCGGTCAGGGTCGGCATCTTGGCGATCAGCCTGATCGCCGACACGAAGCGGTGCTCGGGATCGTTGATGTCCAGCGAGTCGTGATAGAAGGCCGAGAGCGCGCCCACGCAGCCGACCAGCACCGCCATCGGGTGCGCGTCGCGGCGGAAGCCCTGGAAGAAGCGGGTCATCTGCTCGTGCACCATCGTGTGGTGCGTGACCCGGTAGTCGAAGTCGCGGCGCTGCTCCTCGTTGGGCAGCTCGCCGTTCAGCAGCAGGTAGCAGATCTCGAGGTAGTCGCAGTGCTGCGCCAGCTGCTCGATCGGGTAGCCGCGGTAGAGCAGCTCGCCCTTGTCGCCGTCGATGTAGGTGATCTTCGACTCGCAGGCCGCGGTCGACATGAAGCCCGGGTCGAAGGTGAACTTGCCCGTCTGCCCGTAGAGCTTGCGAATGTCGACGACATCGGGCCCCATCGTGCCCTTGTAGACCGGGAACTCGACCGAGGGCGTGCCGTCGGTGAACGAGAGCGTGGCTTTTTGCTGCGAGGTCATCGGACTCTTCCTCTCAATGTTGATCGTTGCGTGCCCCGAGGCGCCGCGCTCAGACCGAGCGGAGCAACCCGAGCACCCGCCTCGCCTCCGGCGAGACACCCTGATCCGGCTCGGTCCGGGCGAGGATCAGGTCCAGCAGTTCGTTGTCGGCCAGATCCAGGAGCTGGTCCAGGCCCGCGACATCGTCATCCGAGAGCGATTCCTCGTACCGGTCGAAGAAGCGCCCGAAGATCAGGTCGTTCTCGAGCAGGCCCCGCCTGGCGCGCCAGCGCAGTCGCCGGCGCCTGGTCTCGTCGGCCTGGTGGCTCGAGGCCATCAGACGGTTCGCCTGACCATCAGTTCCTTGATCTTGCCGATCGCCTTGGTCGGGTTGAGCCCCTTCGGGCACACGTCGACGCAATTCATGATCGAGTGGCAACGGAACAGCCGATACGGATCCTCGAGGTCGTCGAGACGCTGGCTGGTGGCCTGGTCGCGGCTGTCGGCGATGAAGCGGTAGGCCTGCAGCAGGCCCGCCGGGCCGACGAACTTGTCCGGATTCCACCAGAACGACGGGCACGAGGTGCTGCAGCAGGCGCACAGGATGCACTCGTACAGGCCGTCGAGTTCCTCGCGCTCCTCCGGCGACTGCAGGCGCTCCTTCTCGGGCGGCGGCGTGTCGTTGATCAGGTAGGGGCGGATCGAGTGGTACTGCTTGAAGAACTGCGTCATGTCCACGATCAGGTCGCGGATGACCGGCAGTCCGGGCAGCGGCTTGAGGACGATCGGCTCCTTCAGGTCGCGAAGGTTGGTGATGCAGGCCAGGCCGTTCTTGCCGTTGATGTTCATCGCGTCGGACCCGCACACGCCTTCGCGGCAGGAGCGGCGGAACGCGATCGAGTCGTCGGTCGCCTGCTTGATGCGCATCAGCGCGTCGAGCAGCATCTTGTCGGTGGGCAGGAGCTCGACCTCGAGGTCCTGCATGTAGGGCTTGGCGTCCTTGTCGGGATCGTAGCGATAGATCGAGAACTTCACGACGCGTTTGGCCTGCGCGCCCGACGGGGTCACGCTGACCGGGGATTCGACCACTGCGCTCATCGCTGCTCCTGCGCTCGTTCGGTGTGTCTGTGGGCTGTGCTCGGGAAGGCGCGCATCAGAACGTGCGCGCCTTGGGCTGGAAGGTCTCGACCGTGAGCGGCTTCAAGGTCACCGGCTTGTAGTCGAGGCGGTTGCCTTCCGAGAACCACAGCGTGTGCTTGATCCAGCTGGCGTCGTCGCGCTCGGGATAGTCGCGGTGCGCGTGGGCGCCGCGGCTCTCCTTGCGGGCCTCGGCCGACACGATCGTGGCCTTGGCGGTCTCGATCAGGTTCGCGACTTCCAGCGCCTCGACGCGCGCGGTGTTGAACACCTGCGACTTGTCCTTCACGTGGATGTCGTTGCCGCGCGCCTCGATCTCGAGGATCTTCTGCACGCCCTGCTCGAGCAGCTCGCTGGTGCGGAACACGCCGCAGTGGGCCTGCATCGTGCGGCGGATGTCGTTGGCCACGTCCTGCGCGTTCTCGCCGGACTTCGAGCCGTCGATGCGCGCCAGCCGGGCCAGCGCGTTGTCGCCGGCGTCGCGCGGCAGCGGCTTCTGCGCGCCGTCCTTGAGCTTCGAGGCCACGATGTGGTTGCCGGCCGCCCGGCCGAACACCAGCAGGTCGAGCAGCGAGTTGGTGCCCAGGCGATTGGCGCCGTGGACCGACACGCAGGCGCACTCGCCGATCGCGTACAGCCCACCGAGCACCGCGTTGGGATTGCCATCCTTCGGGACCACCACCTGCCCGTGGTAGTTGGTCGGGATGCCGCCCATCTGGTAGTGGATGGTGGGCACGACCGGGATCGGGTCCTTGATCGGGTCGACGTTGGCGAACTTGATCGCGATCTCGCGGATCGAGGGCAGCCGCTTCATGATGGTCTCGGCGCCCAGGTGATCGAGCTTGAGCAGCACGTGATCGCCGTCGGGGCCCGCGCCTCGGCCTTCCTTGATCTCCTGGTCCATCGAGCGCGACACGAAGTCGCGCGGCGCCAGGTCCTTCAGGGTGGGCGCGTAGCGCTCCATGAAGCGCTCGCCGTGCTTGTTCAGCAGGATGCCGCCCTCGCCGCGCACGCCCTCGGTGATCAGCACGCCCGCGCCGGCCACGCCGGTCGGGTGGAACTGCCAGAACTCCATGTCCTCGAGCGGGATGCCCGCGCGCGCGGCCATGCCCATGCCATCGCCGGTATTGATGAAGGCATTGGTCGAAGCCTGCCAGATGCGGCCCGCGCCGCCGGTGGCGAGCACCGTGACCTTGGCCTCGAGGATCATCACCTGCCCGGTTTCCATCTCGAGGGCGATCACGCCGACGCAGTCGCCCTCGCTGTCGCGGATCAGGTCGAGCGCCATCCACTCCACGAAGAACTGGGTGCGGGCGCGCACGTTGCGCTGGTAGAGCGTATGAAGCAGCGCGTGGCCGGTGCGGTCGGCGGCGGCGCAGGCGCGCTGCACCGGCTTCTCGCCGAAGTTCGCGGTGTGGCCGCCGAAGGGGCGCTGGTAGATGGTGCCGTCCGGGTTGCGGTCGAACGGCATGCCGAAATGCTCGAGCTCGTAGACGACCTTGGGCGCCTCGCGGCACATGAACTCGATGGCGTCCTGGTCGCCCAGGTAGTCCGACCCCTTCACGGTGTCGAACATGTGCCAGTACCAGTTGTCCTCGCTCATGTTGCCCAGCGACGCGCCGATGCCGCCCTGGGCGGCCACCGTGTGCGAGCGGGTCGGGAAGACCTTGGACAGCACCGCCACGCTGTAGCCGGCCTCGGCCAGCTGCAGCGAGCAGCGCATGCCGGCGCCGCCGGCGCCGACGATCACCGCGTCGAACTTGCGCCGCGGAAGGTTGTTCGACAGATGGTTCAGCACGTCGGCCATCTCAGACGCTCCAGAGAATCATGATCGCCCAAATGGCGTAGCCGACCAGCGCAACGATCGTGGCGATCAGCAGGGACAGGCGAAGGCCCGTGGGCTTGATGTAGTCCATGAAGATGTCCCGCACGCCGACCCAGGCGTGCCAGACCAGCGACACCAGCGCGAGCAGCGTGAGCACCTTCATCCAGGTGGATGCGAACATGCCGGCCCAGCTGCCGTAGCTGAGCTCGGGCAGCGCGAACAGCCAGCCCAGCAGCACCAGCGTGTACAGGACGAGGATCACCGCGGTGATCCGTTGCGCGAGCCAGTCGCGCAGGCCGTAGTGCGCGCCGACGATCAGTCGTTTGGTCGTCATGGTTCAGAACACTCCGAAGATCTTCAGCGCCACCAGCAGGGTCAGCGTGAGGCTGACCGCCAGGACCGCCGCCGCCGAGCTGCGCGAGGCCGCCTTCTCGACGCCCACGTGCATGTCGAGGAACAGGTAGCGGATGCCCGCGCACAGGTGGTGCAGGTAGGCCCAGGCCAGCGCGAGCAGCACCAGCTTGGCGAACCAGTGCGAGACGATCGCGCGGTAGCTCTCGAAACTGATCTCCGAGACCAGGCTTTGCTGGAAGAGATACAAGACGAAGGGCAGGCCCACCAGGAACATCAGCGCGCCGCTCACCCGATGGAGGATCGACACGATGCCCGCGAGAGGCAGTCGGTAACCGACGATCTGGGTGACGTGGATGTTCCTGAATTCCGGGCGGGGTCTGCCCGCTGATTTTTCTGCCGCGTCGGCCATGACGTCCTCTTGGATGCAAAACCTTTACATTTTGACGCAAATTGGCGCATCGCACCAATGCGTCGGACCGCTTGCAGGGTATTTCCGGACCCCCTCGCGCCCCGGGAGTGGCTCAGATCAGCTCGTTGTAGTAGTGGTGGTTCGTGGTGACCGAATACCCGCGCCGCAGCTCCACCGGCCGGTCTTCGTAGGTATAGGTGAGCCGCTCGACGAGCAGGAGCGGCGAGCCCGGCGCCACGTCGAGCTCGCGCGCGAGCGCCGCGTCGGCCGCGATCGCCTTCAGCCTTTCGGTGGCGCGGATCATCCGCGTGCCGAATTCCGCTTCGAACAGCCCGTACAGGGGGCCGCTGTAGGCGGCCAGGCGCTCCGCGGACAGGCCGCGAAAGCGCGCGCCCGGCAGCCAGATCTCGTCGAGCACCTCGGGGCGACCATCGGCCTCGAGCATGCGCCGGATCTGGATCACCGTCTCGCCGGTGCGAAGCTGGAGCAGCCGCGCGATCTCCACCGGCGCGCGCAGCCTTCGACAGTCGAGGATGTGGCTGGTCATCGGCATCGCCGCGTACGCGCCGCCGCCGGCGGGCTCGTCGGGCCGGATCCGCAGGAACCGGAACTGGGTGCGCACCTCGTGGTGCGAGGCCACGAAGGTGCCTCGCCCCTGGCGCCTGACCAGCATATGCCCGGCCGCCAGCTCGTCGATCGCCTTGCGCACCGTGCCCTGGCTCACCCGGAAGCGCGCCGCCAGTTCGGTCTCGCTCGGGATGGCTTCGCCAGGCTTCCACTCCCCTTCCTGCAGGCTGCGCATCAGCAAGGCCTGGATCTGGCGGTAGAGCGGCGCGAAGGTCGGCGCGCCGTGGGCCGGCGCCGCCGTCTTCGTCCCGTGCCGGGAAGCGGGCCTGGACGCGCCCCGGCCGGCGGGGCGGGGAGCGCCCCCGGGGTCTCCGGACGGATGGTTCATGGCATCGTTCATGACCCGGATTGAACCACGGACCGGGCACTGAAGTCCAGTTTCTTATGTCTTATATAAGATATAAAGCCAAGTTGACATCATCATGCGGCCGACCTAAACTCGCCGCCATCCGGGCCCGGCCCGTTCGCGCGGCCGCCTGCGAGCGCCGCCCGCGCCCCGGCCGCGCCCATCCGATCCCTCTCATCGCAAAGGTCAGACAATGTCCAAACCCGCAAAGCGCGTCGCGGTCACCGGCGCCGCCGGCCAGATCGGTTACAGCCTGCTCTTTCGCATCGCCAACGGCGACATGCTCGGCAAGGACCAGCCGGTCATCCTCCAGCTGCTCGACATCACCCCGGCGCTGCCCGCGGTGCGCGGCGTGGTGATGGAGCTCGAGGACTGCGCCTTCCCGCTGCTGGCCGGCGTCGTGGTCACCGACGATCCGAAGGTGGCGTTCAAGGATGCGGACTATGCGCTGCTGGTCGGCGCCCGCCCCCGCAGCAAGGGCATGGAGCGCAAGGACCTGCTCGAGGCCAACGGCGCGATCTTCACGGTGCAGGGCCGCGCGCTCGACGAAGCGGCCAGCCGGGACGTGCGCGTGCTGGTGGTCGGCAACCCTGCCAACACCAACGCCTACATCGCGATGAAATCGGCTCCGAGCCTGCCGAAGAAGAACTTCACCGCCATGCTGCGCCTGGACCACAACCGGGCGCTGTCGCAGCTTGCGGCCCGGACCGGCAAGCCGGTCGGCCAGATCGAGAAGCTCGCGGTCTGGGGCAACCACAGCCCGACCATGTACCCGGACTATCGCTTCGCCACGATCGGCGGACAGTCGGTCAAGGCCATGATCAACGACGACGCCTGGAACCGCGACGCCTTCATCCCCACGGTGGGCAAGCGCGGCGCGGCGATCATCGAGGCGCGCGGCCTGTCCTCGGCGGCCTCGGCCGCCAACGCGGCGATCGACCACATGCGCGACTGGACGCTGGGCACGAACGGCCGCTGGGTCACGATGGGCATCCCGTCCGACGGCTCCTACGGCATCCCCGAGGACATCATGTACGGCTTCCCGGTCACCTGCGCCGGCGGCGAGTACACGATGATCAAGGGCCTGGAGATCGACGAATTCAGCCGCTCGAAGATGGACGCGACGCTCAAGGAGCTCTTCGAAGAGCGCGACGGCGTCGCCCACCTGCTCGGCTGAGGCCACGCACCGCGCCCCCTCCTCCGCACGCCCGCCCTGCTCCCGCGCATCGGGGCGGCGGCCGCGCTCGCAAGCGAACCCGTAACGAGACCGAGATGACACAGACCCCTGGCCAGAAGTTCAGGCAGGCCCTCGCCGACGAGAAACCCCTGCAGATCCCGGGCGCGATCAACGCGAACCACGCGCTGCTGGTGCGCAACGCCGGCTTCCGCGCCGTCTACCTGTCGGGCGGCGGCGTGGCCGCGGGCTCGCTGGGCCTGCCCGACCTGGGCATCTCGGGCCTCGACGACGTGCTGACCGACGTGCGCCGCATCACCGACGTCTGCGACCTGCCGCTGCTGGTCGACGTGGACACCGGCTTCGGCGCCTCGGCCTTCAACGTGGCCCGCACCACGAAGTCGCTGATCAAGTTCGGCGCGGCCGCGATGCACATCGAGGACCAGGTCGGCGCCAAGCGCTGCGGCCATCGCCCCGGCAAGGAGATCGTCTCGCAGCAGGAGATGGTCGACCGGATCAAGGCCGCGGCCGACGCGCGCACCGACGACTCCTTCTTCATCATGGCGCGCACCGACGCGCTGGCCGTCGAGGGCATCGAGTCGGCGATCGAGCGCTCGATCGCCTGCATGGAGGCCGGTGCCGACGGCATCTTCGCCGAGGCGCTGACCGATCTGTCGATGTACCGCAGCTTCGTCGACGCGGTGAAGGCCCCGGTGCTGGCCAACATCACCGAGTTCGGGCAGACGCCGCTGTTCACCGTCGATGAGCTCGCCTCGACCGGCGCGGCGATGGTCCTGTACCCGCTGTCGGGCTTCCGCGCGGCGAACAAGGCCGCGCAGAACGTCTACGAGGCGCTGCGCCGCGACGGCACGCAGAAGGCGGTCCTCGACACGATGCAGACCCGCAAGGAGCTCTACGACGCGATCGGCTACTGGGATTACGAGCGCAAGCTCGACGAACTGTTCGCCAAGTCGCGCTGAACATGACGCGCCGCCCCAGTCGCGCCGACGCGCGCGGCGCCCCGAGACACCGGATAGACCCGAGGAAGAACTGATGAGCAAAGAGACTCCCGCCGCCGGATTCAAGCCCAAGAAGTCGGTCGCCCTGTCGGGCGTGACCGCGGGCAACACCGCGCTGTGCACCGTGGGCCGCAGCGGCAACGACCTGCACTATCGCGGCTACGACATCCTCGACATTGCCGACGTCGCCGAGTTCGAGGAGATCGCCTACCTTCTGGTGCACGGCAAGCTGCCCAACCGCGCCGAGCTCGCGGGCTACAAGACGAAGCTGCGCGCGATGCGCGGCCTGCCCGCCAACGTGATGGACGCGCTCGAGAGCCTGCCGGCCTCGTCGCACCCGATGGACGTCATGCGCACCGGCGTGTCGGCCCTGGGCTGCCAGCTGCCCGAGAAGGACGACCACAACATGCCGGGGGCGCGCGACATCGCCGACCGGCTGATGGCCTCGCTGGGCTCGATGCTGCTGTACTGGTACCACTACAGCCACAACGGCAGGCAGATCGACGTCGAGACCGACGACGACTCGATCGGCGGCCACTTCCTGCACCTGCTGCACGGCCGCGAGCCCTCGGCCGAGTGGGTGCGCGCCATGCACACTTCGCTGAACCTCTACGCCGAGCACGAGTTCAACGCGTCCACCTTCACCTGCCGCGTGATCGCGGGCACCGGCTCCGACATGTACTCGGCGATCACCGGCGGCATCGGCGCGCTGCGCGGCCCCAAGCACGGCGGCGCCAACGAGGTCGCCTTCGAGGTCCAGAAGCGCTACGACACGCCGGACGAGGCCGAGGCCGACATCCGCCGCCGCGTCGAGAACAAGGAAGTCATCATCGGCTTCGGCCACCCGGTCTACACGATCGCCGACCCGCGCAACAAGATCATCAAGGACGTCGCGCGCAAGCTCTCCAAGAGCGCCGGCGACATGAAGATGTTCAGCATCGCCGAGCGGCTCGAGACGGTCATGTGGGACATCAAGAAGATGTTCCCCAACCTCGACTGGTTCAGCGCGGTCAGCTACCACATGATGGGCGTGCCCACCGCGATGTTCACGCCGCTCTTCGTGATCGCCCGCACTTCGGGCTGGGCGGCGCACGTGATCGAGCAGCGGATCGACAACAAGATCATCCGCCCGAGCGCGAACTACACCGGCCCCGAGAACCGGAAGTTCGTGCCGATCGACAAGCGCAAGTAGTCGCCCGCCCACCCTTCGCCGACCGGGGCGCTTCGTGACAGCCATGACCCGCATCCCCGCCGCCAGCGCCCTGCGCGCGTTCGCGGCGTCGGCTGCGGCGAGCATCGCGCTGTCGCCCGCGGGTGCGGCCCTGGCCCAGTCCGCCCCCGCCCTGCCTGCGGCCAGCGGCCCGGATGCCGGGTCGACCGACTATCCGCGCCGCACCGCCGGCCTCTGGGAGGTGCGCTCGGTGGGCGCGCAGGCGGCCGGGCTCCCGCCGGTGCGGCAGTGCGTGGGCGCCGGGACCGACACGGCCGCCCACCACCTGGACCGCAGCCCCGGGCGGCGGGGCGCCTGCGAATTCGGCCCCTTCCGGCGCGCCGGCGCGGCCTGGCTCGCCGAGTCCGAATGCCGCCAGGGGCGCACCCTGGTGAGCACCCGCGCCGTCGTCACCGGCGACCTGGAGTCGACCTACCGGATCGACACGCTGGTGCGCTACGATCCGCCGCTCGCCGGCACGAAGCGCGAAGACCGGGACGCGCTCGAGGCGCGCCGCCTGGGCCCCTGCCTCCCGGGGCAGGCGCCAGGCGACGTCGTCGTTCCCGGAATGGGCACCCTGAACATGGGCATCGGCGAGCCTCGCCGCGGCCCCCGTCCGTAGTCACACGAACCTTCTTCTTCGACGAGGTCATCCAATGTCCACCAACGCGTTCAACACGCTGAAGGACTTCAAGCTGAAGTCCGGCAAGACGGGCAAGTTCCATTCGCTGCCGGCCCTGGCGCGCAAGTTCCCCAACGTCAAGCGCCTGCCGATCTCGATCCGGATCGTCCTCGAGTCGGTCCTGCGCAACTGCGACGGCAAGAAGGTCACCCAGGCCCACATCGAGCAGCTGGCGAACTGGAAGCCCAACGACAAGCGGGTCGACGAGATCCCCTTCGTGGTCGCGCGCGTGGTGCTGCAGGACTTCACCGGCGTGCCGCTGCTGGCCGACCTCGCCGCGATGCGCGGCGTGGCCGCGCAGATGAAGCGCGACCCGAAGACGATCGAGCCGCTGGTGCCGGTCGACCTGGTGGTGGACCACTCGGTCATGATCGACCACTTCCGCACGCCGAACGCGCTCGACCTGAACATGAAGCTGGAGTTCCAGCGCAACGCCGAGCGCTACCAGTTCATGAAGTGGGGCATGCAGGCCTTCGACACCTTCAAGGTCGTGCCCCCGGGCATCGGCATCGTCCACCAGGTCAACCTGGAGTACCTGGCACGCGGCGTGCACAAGAACAAGGCGGGTGTCCATTACCCCGACTCGCTGGTCGGCACCGACAGCCACACCACGATGATCAACGGCATCGGCGTGGTCGGCTGGGGCGTGGGCGGCATCGAGGCCGAGGCCGGGATGCTGGGCCAGCCGGTCTACTTCCTGACGCCCGACGTGGTCGGCGTGCACCTGAAGGGCAAGCTGCGCGAGGGCTGCACCGCCACCGACCTGGTGCTGACCATCACCGAGATGCTGCGCCGCGAGAAGGTCGTCGGCAAGTTCGTCGAGTTCTTCGGCGAGGGCACCCGCTCGCTGGCCGTGCCCGACCGCGCGACCATCGCCAACATGGCCCCCGAATACGGCGCCACGATGGGTTTCTTCCCCGTCGACGAGAAGACCATCGACTACTTCGAAGGAACCGGCCGCACGAAGGACGAGATCGACGCGCTCGAGAGCTACTTCAAGGCCCAGGGCCTGTTCGGCGTGCCCAAGGCCGGCCAGGTCGACTATTCCAAGGTGCTCGAGCTCGACCTGTCGACGGTCACCCCGTCGCTGGCCGGCCCGAAGCGTC
The DNA here is from genome assembly GCF_008039575.1 of Zeimonas arvi. Lineage (GTDB taxonomy): Bacteria > Pseudomonadota > Gammaproteobacteria > Burkholderiales > Burkholderiaceae_E > Zeimonas > Zeimonas arvi. The sequence continues at coordinate 433,757 of NZ_VDUY01000002.1, forward strand.
CGCAGGACCGGATCGAGATCGGCAAGGTCAAGGGCACCTTCGCGGACCTGTTCTCGAAGCCGGTGGCCGAGAACGGCTTCAACAAGAGCGCCGAGGACCTCGGCAAGACCTACAAGACCAGCGCCGGGACCGAACTGCACAACGGCGACGTGCTGATCGCCGCGATCACCTCCTGCACCAACACCTCGAACCCGGGCGTCCTGCTGGCCGCCGGCCTGCTGGCCAAGAAGGCGGTCAAGCTCGGGCTGACGGTCAAGCCGCACATCAAGACCTCGCTGGCTCCCGGCTCGCGCGTGGTCACCGATTACCTCGAGCGCGCCAAGCTGCTGCCCTACCTGGCCGAGCTCGGCTTCAGCGTCGCGGCCTACGGCTGCACGACCTGCATCGGCAACGCCGGCGACCTGACCCCGGACATCAACGAGGCGATCACCGCCAACGACATGGTCTGCGCGGCGGTGCTGTCGGGCAACCGGAACTTCGAGGCGCGGATCCACCCGAACCTGCGCGCGAACTTCCTGGCCTCGCCGCCGCTGGTCGTGGCCTACGCGATCGCCGGCAACGTGAACGTCGACCTGATGACCGAGCCGATCGGCAAGGACAGGAAGGGCCGGGACGTGTTCATCGGCGACATCTGGCCGACCACCGACGAGATCCACGGGCTGATGAAGTACGCGATGGACCCGAGGACCTTCAAGCGCCTGTACTCCGACCTGACGAAGGACCACGTGCTGTGGAACAAGGTGCCGTCGGCGTCGGGCCAGGTCTACGACTGGCCGAAGTCCACCTACATCGCCGAGCCGCCCTTCTTCGGCGGGTTCGCGCTGCAGCCGGGCAACTTCGACTCGTCGATCCGCGGCGCCCGCGCCCTGGGCCTGTTCGGCGACTCGATCACCACCGACCACATCTCGCCGGCCGGCTCGATCAAGGAGAACTCGCCCGCCGGCAAGTACCTGATCGCCAACGGCGTGAGCAAGGCCGACTTCAACTCCTACGGCGCCCGGCGCGGCAACCACGAGGTGATGATGCGCGGCACCTTCGCCAACGTGCGGATCAAGAACCTGATGATCCCGGCCGGCCCCGACGGCAGCCGCGAGGAGGGCGGCGTCACGCTGCACCAGCCCACCGGCGAGAAGATGTTCATCTACGACGCCGCGATGCGCTACATCGAGGAAGGCACGGCCACCGTGATCTTCGGCGGCGAGGAGTACGGCACCGGCTCGTCGCGCGACTGGGCGGCCAAGGGCACCCAGCTGCTCGGCGTCAAGGCGGTCGTGGCCCGCAGCTTCGAGCGCATCCACCGCTCGAACCTGGTCGGCATGGGTGTGCTCCCTCTGCAGTTCAAGGGCAAGGACTCCTGGGAGTCGCTGGGCATCGTCGGTGACGAGCAGTTCGACATCCACGTGCCGGCCGACCTGAAGCCGCAGCAGGACATCCGGATGACGATCACCCGCAAGGACGGATCGACGAAGGACGTCGCGCTGCTGTCGCGGATCGACACCCCGATCGAAGTGGACTACTACCGGCACGGCGGCATCCTGCCCTACGTGCTGCGCGAGCTTCTCGCGGCGTGATGGCGCAACGGAGCGGGGGCGCCGACCGCCCCCGCTCCCTCTCCCACCCTCATCCACCTTCTCTCTCCCCCTTCCCCGATTCCCCTCCCCGCCCTTACACTCGGGTGATCGCACCGCCCTGGATCCAGGACCCTTGTTTCGCTCCGACCCCGCCCCGCCGCAGGACACCGGTCCCTTGCCGGACGCCGGAGGCGATGCCACCGCCGGCCCCCAACAGGCGGGCGGCGGGCTTGCCCTGGCGCTTGCGGTCTTCGCGATCGCCTTCTTCGCCTGCCTGGTCGCGCGGCTGATCTCGCCCCCCGCCCCCGGGGTGCTGCTCGTGTGGCCCGCCGCCGGCGTCGCGCTCGCCTTCGCCTGGCGCGACAGCCTGCGATGGGTCCTGCCGGCGGCGGCCGGCGCGGCCCTCTGGGCCTGGGTCGACACCCGACTGCCGGGCGCCACGGCAGCCGCCTTCGCCGCAAGCGCTGCCGGGCCTGCCCTGGCCGTTCGTCTGATGCGGCAGCTCGGCGACTGGAAGCCGGCCGACTATCGGCTCGACGCCTCGGTCCGGTTCGCGATGCTGGTCATCCTGGTGGCGGCGCCGCTCGACGCGCTGTTCGCCGCGCTCGGCCTGCCGGCATCGATCGGCGGCGCCGAGTCGAACCCCATCCAGCGCTTCGCGGTCTGGTGGCTGATCGACGCCCTGGGCATGCTGCTGGTCGCGCCCGCGCTGCTGGCCTGGTTCGGCAGCGGCGATCGCGGACCCGCCGCCGCCGAGCCGCCGGGGGGCGCTTCCCAGCCCGCGGGCTCGCGCATCGCCGCCCCCGATTCGGCGGCCCTGGTCGCCACCGCCGTCGTCGCGGGGCTCAGTGCCGCGCTCACGGTGCTCGGGCATCCCGGCTTTGCGCACGCCCTGCTGTTCCTCTACTTCCCGGTCGTGGCCTGGACCGCCATCCGCTGCGACGAGCGGGCCACCGCGCTCACGCTGCTGATCACCGGCCTGCCGCTGCTCGCGCTGCGCGCCTGGCAGGCCGACCTGGCGGGCGCGCGGGGCCACGAGTCGCTCGATGTGGCGGTCCTGCTCTTCTGCGCGGTCATCGTGGCCCTGATGCTCCAGGCCACCGCCGCCGATCGCCGCTTCGCCCTGGCCCGCATGGCCCGCCAGGCGCGCGAGGACATGTCCACCAGATTGCTCAACGACCGCGGCCTGATCACCGAGGTCGGCGAGCGCCTGGCCACGCCGGGCCGGCCGGACTACGGACTGATCGGCCTGCACGTGGCCAACTTCGACACGCTGAACGACCTCTGCGGCGCGCTGCAGGCCATGCAGCTCGAGCAGGACCTCGCCGCGATGCTTCGGCGGCAGCCGGGGTTGCGCGCGGCCGCCCGGCTGTCGGCCGGGCGATTCGCGCTGCTGGTCGAGGCCGACTCGGTGGCCCGCGTGCGGAGCGTGGCGCGCGAGATCTATTCCCAGTTCAACGGCCAGCTGTTCCGGACCGAGCACGGAAGCGTGCGCCTGCAGATGTGCGTCGGCGGCCTGCTGGTCGACCGCAACGCGCAGATCGACAGCGAGGACTGCATCGTCTCGCTGTCCGACGCGCTGGCGATCGCGGCGAGCGTTCGCGACCCGCAGCTCTTCGTGGAGCCGCTCTCGCAGACCATGATCGATGCCCGGCGCTCCCACCAGGCCCGGATCGAGCAGATCCGCGAGGCGATCCGCGACCAGCGCTTCGCGCTGCACGCCCAGCCGATGATCGACCCCGAAGCGCCGCCCGACAAGCTCTCCTACGAGGTGCTGCTCAGATTGCTGGACCGCGACGGCAGCCTGATCAGGCCGCCCGAGTTCCTGACCCTGGTGGGCCAGGCGCAGATGACGCCAGCCATGGATCGTGGCGTGATCCGCGCGGTGTTCTCGTGGCTGGCTGCGCACCCCGAGGCGCTCGCGCGCACCTGGAAGTGCTCGATCAACCTGTCGGGCCTCACGATGAGCGACGGCACGATCGCGGGCTTCATCCGCGAGCAGCGCGCGCTGCACGGCATTCCCGCCGAGCTGATCGTGTTCGAGATCACCGAGAGCGAGGCCATCCGCAATCCGGCGGCCGCGTCGCGCCTGGTCGACGACCTCAAGGCCGAGGGCTTCGGCATCGCGCTCGACGACTTCGGCACCGGGCTGGCCACCTTCGAGTACCTGAAGCGCTTCCCGCTGGACTACCTGAAGATCGACGGTTCCTTCATCCGCAACCTGACCACCAGCCCGATCGACGAGGAGATCGTCCTCTCGACGGTACGGGTCGCGCAGCGCCTCAACGTGCGGACGGTGGCCGAGCATGTCCACAGCCGCGAGGTGCTCGACCGCGTCACCGAGCTCGGCATCGGCCACCTGCAGGGCAACCTGATCGGCAGCGCCTGTCCGCTCGCCGAGCTCTTCCGCACCGCCTCGTCCCAGTCGCCGTTCAAGGCGCCCAGGGATCTCCGGGCCACGTCCTGAGCCGCCCGCGGCCGGGCGCCTCGGCCGTCGATCGTAACCGGCGCCCGTCAGGACGCCGGGGGTTCACTTCGCGAACAGCGACGCGATGTCGCGGAAGGCCTTGAACTCGAGCGCGTTGCCCGAGGGATCGAGGAAGAACATCGTGGCCTGCTCGCCGACCTGGCCCTTGAAGCGGACGTGCGGCTCGATCACGAACGAAACGCCGGCCGCCTTCAGGCGGTCGGCAAGCGCCTGCCAGTCCTCCATCGACAGCACGACGCCGAAGTGACGCACCGGCACCTGGTCGCCGTCGACCGCGTTGGTCGCCGCCTGCCGGGCCTCGTCGGGCGCGAGGTGAGCGACGACCTGATGGCCGTACAGGTCGAAGTCGATCCAGTCCTCGGAACTGCGGCCCTCGGGGCAGCCGAGCAGCCCGCCGTAGAAGGCGCGGGCGGCGGCGAGATCGTGGACGGGAAAGGCGAGATGGAAAGGATGAACGGCCATGGCAAGCGGGTTCGAGGAGACCGGAGAAGATCGGAACCGGGGCAGACCCGGCGAGAGCCGGGATTATCGCAGAGCGGCGCCGCCGGGATTCAGCCTTGCCCGAAACCACCGCCGCCCGGCGTCTCGATCACGAACATGTCGCCCGCCGCCAGCTCCGCCTTGTCGGCGTGCCCGAGCGCCTCGACCCGGCCATCGGCCCTCACCACGCAGTTGCGCCCCGGCGCGCCGGCCTGGCCGCCTGCCGCGCCGAAGGCCGGATGGATGCGGCCATTGGACAGGATCGACGCGGTCATCGGCTCCAGGAAGCGGACCCGGCGCACGCCGCCGTCGCCGCCGCGCCAGCGCCCCGCGCCGCCGGAACCCTTGCGGATCTCGTAACTCTCCAGCCGCACCGGGAAGCGCGACTCGAGCACCTCGGGGTCGGTCAGGCGCGAGTTCGTCATGTGGGTCTGCACGACCGCCGTGCCGTCGAAGCCGCCCACCAGCCCGCCCCGCGCATCGAACACCCCGCCGGCGCCCGAGCCGCCGGAGATGGTCTCGTAGTACTGGTAGCGCGCGTTGCCGAAGGTGAAGTTGTTCATCGTCGGCGTGCCCGAGGCCATCACGCCCAGCGCGCCGTACAGGCAGTTGGTGATGCACATCGAGGTCTCGACGTTGCCGGCCACCACCGCCGCCGGGTGGCGCGGATTGAGCATCGTGCCTTCGGGAACGATGACGGTGATCGGCTTCAGGCAGCCGGCGTTCATCGGGATCTCGTCGTCGACCAGCGTGCGGAACACGTAGAGCACCGCGGCCATTGTCACGGCGAGCGGCGCGTTGAAGTTGTTCGGCAACTGGGCCGAGGTTCCGCTGAAGTCGATGGTGGCGCTGCGGCTCGCGTGATCCACGGTGATCTTCGCGCGGATGACGGCGCCGTTGTCGAGCGGCAACTCGAAGGCGCCGTCCTTCAGCGCGCCGATGACGCGGCGCACCGACTCCTCGGCGTTGTCCTGCACATGGCTCATGTAGGCCATGACCACGTCGAGCCCGAAGTGGCGCACCATCTTCAGCAGTTCCTCCCGGCCCTTCTCGTTCGCCGCGATCTGCGCGCGCAGGTCGGCGATGTTCTGGTCGGGGTTGCGGGCCGGGTGCTTCGCCGACGACAGCGCGTCGCGCAGCGCCCGCTCGCGGAACTCGCCGCCCGCCACCAGGTGGAAGTCGGTCAGGAGCACGCCCTCCTCGTCGATGGTGCGGCTGTCGGGCGGCATCGAGCCCGGCGTGATACCGCCGATGTCGGCATGGTGGCCGCGCGAGCCGACGTAAAAGAGGATCTTCTCGCCCGCCTCGTCGAAGACCGGCGTGATCACGGTCACGTCCGGCAGGTGCGTGCCGCCGGCGTAGGGATCGTTGAGCACGTAGACATCGCCAGGCTGGAGCGGCGCCTTGGGCGGCGCGGCGCCGTCTTGCCCGACGTGCTCGCGAATCACCGCCTGCACGCTCGCGCCCATCGACCCCAGGTGCACCGGCATGTGCGGCGCGTTGGCCACCAGGTTGCCGTGCGCGTCGAAGACCGCGCAGGAGAAGTCGAGCCGCTCCTTGATGTTGACCGAGTGCGCGGTGTTCTGCAGCCGATAGCCCATCTGCTCGGCGATCGACATGAACAGGTTGTTGAAGATCTCGAGCATCACCGGATCGGCATCGGTGCCGACGGCGACGCGCTTCGGTCGCGGCTGGTGGCGCGCGAGCACCAGGTCGCCGCGCGCGCTCATCTCTGCGCGCCAGCCCGGCTCGACGATGGTCGTGGCCGTCGCCTCGACGACGATGGCGGGGCCGTCGACCCGGGCGCCGGCGGGAATCGCCTCGCGCCGGTACATCGGCGTGTCGTGCCAGGCGCCGCCGGAGAACATCCGCACGGAGGCTTCCGGCGCGGGTGCCGCGCCCTTGCCGGATGCGCCCGACCGGGCGCCCGCCGTGCCGGCCTCCCCCCCGGCGACCGCGCCCGCGGCCGCGTCGAGCGCATCCTCGGGCGAAGCGCCCAGCACCTCGGCGACCGCCGATTCGACGATCAGCGCGCGACCGGGCAGCAGGAAGGCGAAGCGCTGCCGGTAGCCGCGCTCGAAGGCCTCGCGCAACTCGGCGATCGTGCCCCAGGGCACGGCCAGCGCCGTGTCGGTGCCCTGGTAGCGGACCATCGCCCGGCGCACCGCGCGCAGCTGCGCGGCCGGCTCGCCCTGCGCGAGCAACTCCCCGCGCGCGGCGGCCTCGAGCTCGTCGAGCACCGTCGCGGCCTCGGCATGGCCCGCCGCATCGAGCACTTTCTCGACCGAACGCTCGCGCATCGCCACCTGCTCGGCCAGGCCCATGCCGTAAGCCGACAGCACGCCGGCCAGCGGATGCGCCAGGACGGTGGGCATCGCCAGCGCGTCGGCCACCAGGCAGGCATGCTGGCCGCCTGCGCCGCCGAAGGTGGTCAACGTGTACTTCGTGACGTCGTAGCCGCGCTGCACCGAGATCTTCTTGATCGCATTGGCCATGTTGGCGACCGCGATGTCGATGAAGCCCTGGGCGACCTCCTCGGGGCTCATCTTCCGGCCGGTGGCCGACGCGATCTCGGCAGCCAGCGCGGTGAACTTCTCGCGGACGACGTCGGCATCGAGCGGCTGGTCGCCGTTCGGGCCGAACACTGCCGGAAAGAACGAGGGCTGGATCTTGCCGAGCATCACGTTCGCATCGGTCACGGTGAGCGGACCGCCGCGCCGGTAACAGGCCGGACCGGGGTTGGCGCCCGCCGAGTCGGGGCCGACCCGCATCCGGGCGCCGTCGAAGAACAGGATCGAACCGCCGCCGGCGGCCACCGTGTGGATGCTCATCATCGGCGCGCGCATTCGCACGCCGGCCACCTGCGTGTCGAGCTCGCGCTCGAACTCGCCGGCGTAGTGCGACACGTCGGTCGAAGTGCCGCCCATGTCGAACCCGATGATCCGGTCGAAGCCGGCCGCGCTGCTGACCCGCGCCATGCCGACGATGCCGCCGGCCGGACCGGACAGGATCGAGTCCTTGCCCTGGAAGGTTCGCGCGTCGGTCAGGCCGCCGTTGGACTGCATGAACTGGAGCTTGACCCCCTCCATCGCCCCCGCCACCTGCTCGACGTAGCGGCGCAGCACCGGCGACAGATAGGCGTCGACCACCGTGGTGTCGCCGCGCGGCACGAAGCGGATCAGCGGCGAGACCTCGTGCGAGACCGACACCTGGGTGAACCCGATCTCGCGCGCGATCCTGGCGAGCCGGCGCTCGTGCTCGCTGAAGCGATAGCCGTGCATCAGCACGATCGCGATCGCGCGCAGGCCGGAGGCATGCGCCTGGCGCAAGGACTCGCGGGCAGCCGCCTCGTCGAGCGGCACCACCACGTCTCCGCTCGCGGACATGCGCTCGTCCACCTCGAGCACGTCGCGATACAGCAGCTCGGGCAGCACGATGTGGCGCTCGAAGAGCTTGGGCCGGTTCTGGAAGGCGATGCGCAAGGCATCGCGGAAGCCACGCGTGACCACCAGGAGCAAGGGCTCGCCCTTGCGCTCGAGCAGCGCGTTCGTGGCCACCGTGGTGCCCATCTTCACCGCCTCGACCTGGGCAGGCGAGACCGGCTCGCCCGCCTTCAGGCCCAGCAGGCGGCGGATGCCCTCGACCGCCGCGTCGGCGTAGAGCTCGGGGTTCTCCGACAGCAGCTTGGCGGTCTGCAGCGAGCCGTCGGGGCGGCGCGCCACGATGTCGGTGAACGTGCCGCCGCGGTCGATCCAGAACTGCCAGCGTGCGTCGGTGGATGCGGTCGTCATCGTGTCGATTCCTGAAACGGGTGGAACGGTGGAATGCGGGCGGGTCGAAAGGGAGGCGAATCGAAAGGCGGGCGAGGCGGGCGCTCAGAGCGAGGCGGCCGCCCGGGCTGCCTGGTCGTACAGGCCCGACAGCGCCCTGAGCGTCCCGGCCAGCTCGGTGAGGTTCGCCCGGGCGGAGGCCGGATCGGCCGGCGCGCCGAGACCGTCCGCGGCGCCGCCGAGCAGGCAACGGTCGCGCACCTTGCGGTAGCGCTCAACGGTATCGCGCCCGGCCTTCGTCGTGGACCAGAAGGCTTCCTTGCCGACCTTCTCGCTGCGCACCAGGGCCAGGCCGGCCAGCTTGCGCAGCGCGTAGGACACCACGTGGGCGTCCTCGTAGTTGAGCGTGAAGCAGATGTCGGCGAGCTTCTTGGGCCGACCGCGGTGATGCACGTGGTGCAGCACCAGGACGTCGGTGACCGCCAGGTCGGGAACACCCGCCGCCGCCATGCAGCGGACGATCCAGCGGTCGAAGGCGTGGCGCGCCACGATCAGGCCGAACTCCATCTCGGACAGGCCCGCCCAGTCGCCATCGGCAAGGTGCGCGGAAGACAGGATCGGCGTGTCGGAAACGGGATTTCTCGCGGGCACGGGCTGGGTCTCCGGAGCTCGGGGCCCCTGATGAGAGCGGGCTGCGGCGGGACCGCCGGCAGCGGGCCCATGGGCTTCAAATACGATTTATGGATAATTTATAGTCATAAAGAACAAAACACAAGCTCTGCCGGTGCAGGCCGCGTTGAAGCCGGCCCTTGGTCTATGCTTGGCGTGTCCATGGGCCTGCCCATGGCCGCGCACATGACGCCGCTTCGCGCTCCATCACTACGCCCCCGCTCCTCGAGCCCTTCGCATGCGCCGAGATCACCGTCCCCCGCATCCGCTGCTTCGAACCGCGTCCGTCCGGGCGCTCGAGCATGCGGCGCTCGCCGTCACCGGCCCCGGCGCGCTGATGGACCGCGCTGCGGCCGCCGTCGCCGATGCGGCCGAGCGGCTCGCCCGGAGCCTGCCGGCAGGCACACCGGTGCGCGCCTTCTGCGGCCCCGGCAACAACGGTGGCGACGCGCTGCTTGCCGCCATGATGCTGCGCGAACGCGGCTTCGACGCACGCGCCTTCGAGCTCGCCGAGGCTTGCGCCGGCTCGAATTCCCCGGCCGACGCGGCCCGGGTGCGCGAGCAGGCCCGCCGGAGCGGCATGACCCCGGCGCGCATCGAGTCGCTGGCCGGGCTGCGCGAGCTCCTGGACCCCGCCCCCCCGGCCCCTGCCCCCCTGGTGCTCGACGGTCTGTTCGGCATCGGCCTGGCCCGACCGCTGTCCGGACTCGCCGAGGCCTTCTGCCGCCTGGTCGACGAACTGCGCCCGCCCCTGGTGGCGGTCGACGTCCCGAGCGGCATCGACGCCGACACCGGCGCAATCGTGGGCGGTCCCGGGGCCGCGGCCGTCCGCGCGACCCTGACCGTCACCATGATTGCCGACAAGCCCGGACTGCGCACCGGCGCTGCGCTCGATCACGTCGGCGAACTCAGGATCGAACCGCTCGGCGTGACCGGCGCGCGCAGCGACGGCATCCTGTTCACGCGGGCCGACGCCGCGACGCTGCTGCCGGGCCGCCCGCGCGACAGCAGCAAGGGAAGCTTCGGGTCGGTTCTGGTCATCGGCGGCGCGGCCGGAATGGCCGGCGCGGCCCTGCTCGCCGGGCGCGCGGCCCAGTGCAGCGGCGCCGGCAAGATATGGATCGCCTCGCCCGACGGACCGGTCTTCGACCCGGGCCAGCCGCAACTGATGACCCGCAGCGTGAACGCTCCCTTCGAGCGTCGCGCCACGATCGTCGCAGGTTGCGGGCTGGGTGCCGATTCGCGCGCCGAGGCCCTGCTGGCGCGAATCCTCGACAGCGGCCTGCCCATGGTGCTCGACGCCGACGCGCTGAACCTGCTCGCCCTGTGCTCGCCGGCGGGCCACGGCACGCTACCGGTGCTGACCCCGCACCCGCTCGAGGCGGCGCGGCTGTCAGGCAGCGAAGTCGGCGAGATCCAGGCGGACCGGATCGGCGCCGCTTGCACGATCGCCGAAACGAGGCGCGCGGTGGTGGTGCTCAAGGGGGCCGGCACGGTGGTTGCGCATCCGGACGGTTACTGGGCGATCGTGGACAGCGGCGGGCCGGCACTGGCCACGGCCGGCACCGGCGACGTGCTGGCCGGGCTGATCGGGGGCCTGCGCGCGCAGGGCTTGTCCGCCTGGGAAGCCGCGCTGCTCGGCTGCTGGGCGCACGGCCATGCGGCCGACCGCTGGGCTGCGCACTGCGGGCACGCAGCGGGACTGTCGGCCGCGGAGCTGCCCGAACTGGCGCGCGGCGCGCTCGCGTCGCTACACTTCGCCCGCAACGAGTGAGAGTGAGCGAACCTTGAAGCGTCGGCAAGAAACCGAGCCAGGCAATCCCGGGCAGCCAAGATCGCCGGATCCCGACGGCGCCTGGCAGGCGGCGTGGACTGCGGTCGAGAGGCAGGCCGCGGCCTGTCGCGCGCTGCGGATCGACGGGCTGTTCGATTCCGAGCCGGAACGGCTCGACCGGTTCTGCGTCGAAGCGGCCGGACTGTGGCTGGACCTGAGCCGCAACCGGCTGCCCGAGAGCGGCCTCGACGCGCTGCTGGCGCTGGTCGATGCGGCCGGCGTGCCCGCCTGGCGCGACGCGATGTTCGCCGGACACGCGATCAACGGCACCGAAGGCCGGCCCGCGCTGCACGTGGCGCTGCGCTGCCCTCACGGCCGGCATCGGGATGTCGCGGGACCGGCCGTCGATGCGGGCACGCAGCCGCGACCGGATCCGCTGACCGCCCCGCTGAAGGTCGGGGACGAGGACATCCGCGCCGTCGTCCGGAACACGCTGGACCGGATGCGCGCCTTTGCCGAGGCAGTGCGCGACGGCGCCTGGCGCGGCGCCACCGGCCGCCCGATCACCGACATCGTCAACGTCGGCATCGGGGGCTCGCACCTGGGGCCTGAACTGGCCTGCGGCGCACTGGCCAGCCTGGGCCACCCGCGGCTGCGGACGCACTTCCTGTCCAACGTGGACCCCGACGCCTGGCAGCGCCTGGCGCGCGAGCTCGATCCGGCGTCCACGCTCGCGATCGTGGCCTCCAAGAGCTGGCGCACCCAGGAAACCGCGATGAACGCGCTGGCGGTGCGCGAATGGCTGCTGGCCGGCGGCGTGCCCGAGGACGGATTGCACAGGCACTTCGTGGGCGTGACGGCCAACGTGGCGGGCGCCCGTGCATTCGGATTGTCCGACGACACGATCTTCCCCTTCGGCGACTGGGTGGGCGGGCGCTATTCGCTGTGGTCCGCGATCGGCCTGCCGGTCATGCTGCAGATCGGCTCCGGGGCCTTCGATGCGTTGCTGGCGGGGGCGCACGCGATGGATCGCCATTTCGCCGACGCGCCGCCGGCCCGCAACGCACCGATCCTCCTGGCGCTGGTCTCGCTGTGGAACGGGCTGGTCCACCCGGGCTGCACCGAGGTCATCGCCCCGTACAGCGATGCGCTCGCCCGCCTGCCCGCCTGGCTGCAGCAGCTGCAGATGGAGAGCAACGGCAAGCGGGTCGACCGGCACGGCAATCCCGTGGCCTACGACACCGCGCCGGCCTGCTGGGGCGAACCCGGCACCGGCGCACAGCATTCCTTCTTCCAGGCGCTGCACCAGGGCACGCGGATCCACCCGATCGACTTCGTCGTGCCGGTGCCGGACGCCGGACTCGGCAAGGCGGCAAGCGAGCGGCCCGAGGGCGGCGCGCCGCTCGCCGATTCGGGCGCCCCGTCCCGGGCCGCCACCCTGCTGGCCAACGCGATCGCCCAGGCGGAAGCGCTGATGCGCGGCCGCGAGCCGGCGCCCGGCGACCCGCTGGGCCCGCATCGCGAATGCCCCGGCAACCGCCCGTCGAACACGATCCTGCTCGACGCGCTGACGCCGGCCAGCCTGGGCGCCCTGCTGGCACTCTACGAGCACAAGACCGTGACCCTGGGATGGCTCTGGCGGATCGATTCCTTCGACCAGTGGGGCGTGGAACTGGGCAAGACCCTGGCGGCCCGGATCGAGCCGCTGCTGGCTGACGATGGCGCGCCCGACGCCGCGTCGGAGGGCGCGTCCGGCGTGGCGGCGCTCAGCCCGCCTTCACTGGCGCTGCTCGCCCGGATCCGGGCGATTCGCGCGCGACGCCGCCAGGGCTGACCGGCGCCTGGCGATGCGCGCCGTGCAATTGCCCGCCGGCCAGCATGAGCCGCATCGAGCAGCGATCGGCCAGCTGCGCGTCGTGGGTCACCAGCACCAGCGTGGCCCCGGCCTCGCGGTTGAGCTCGAACAGCAGCTCGATGACCCGCTCCCCGGTGGCCGCATCGAGGCTGCCGGTGGGTTCATCCGCGAAGAGCAGCCGCGGCCGCGGCGCGAAGGCGCGGGCGATCGCCACCCGCTGCTGCTCGCCGCCCGACAAGGTGCGCGGGTAGTGCCCCAGCCGGTCACCCAGGCCCACGCGCTCCAGGAGCTCGCGCGCGCGGTCGCCCGCGTGCCGGTCGCCGGCCAGCTCCAGCGGCAACATCACGTTCTCCAGTGCGGTCATCTGCGGCAGCAGCTGGAAGGACTGGAACACGAAGCCCAGGTTGCGGGCCCGCCAGGCCGCGCGGGCATCTTCGTCGAGCGCCAGGATCTTCTCGCCAAAGACGGTCACGCTGCCGCTGGTCGCAAGGTCCAGCCCGGCCAGCAGACCGAGCAGCGTAGACTTGCCCGAGCCCGAGGCGCCGACGATCGCGACGGTGGCGCCGGCCTCGACCTCGAAACTCAGGTCGTCGAGAATCGTGAGCCAGCCGTCGGCATCGCGCACGCGGCGGGTCAGGTGTTCGACGACGATTGCAGCAGGCATGAACGACAAGGTCCTTGATCAGGCACGAAGGCGGTGGGTCAGCGCAGCCGCCAGTTTACTTACGATGGCGACGATCGCCGCGCCGGCGCTCGCGACGACCGGCCGCGACGGCGCCGCGAGCGGACCCCAGGCCGCAGCCGCTGCCGCCCGCACGCTGCTGGTGCTCGGCGACAGCCTGTCGGCCGAATATGGCCTGGCCCGCGGCGCGGGCTGGGTGGCGCTGCTCGAGCAGCGACTCGCCGAGCGGCACCCGGGCTGGACCGTGGTCAACGCCAGCATCAGCGGCGAGACCACCTCGGGCGGCGCCACGCGCATCGCAGGCCTGCTCGACCGGCACCGCCCTGCGGCGGTCGTGGTCGAACTGGGCGGCAACGACGCGCTGCGCGGCCTCGACCTGAACGCCACGCGCGGCAACCTGGACCGGATCGTGGGCGCGTCGCGCGAGGCCGGCGCCAAGGTGCTGTTGCTCGGCATGCAGGTGCCGCCGAACTACGGCAAGGCCTACACCGACGCGTTCGCGCAGGTGTTCCAGGATGTCGCGAAGGCCCACCAGGCGCCGCTGGTGCCCTTCTTCCTTGACGGCGTGGCCGAGGACATGTCGCTGTTCCAGTCCGACCGGATCCACCCGAACGCCCAGGCCCAGCCACGGATGCTCGAGAACGTCTGGCCGGCACTGCGCAAGCTGATCGGCAAGGGCTGACCCTCGGGGAGGACTTCCGGCACCCGCTTCGGTAGAGGCGCGGGCCCGCCGGAGTAAAATCGACGGCATGATGAATACCGCCTACCGCACCCGCCTGCCCGGCACCGACCTCGATTACTTCGACGCCCGCACGGCAGTCGACGCCATCCAGCCCGGCGCCTGGGAGAAGCTCCCCTACACCTCGCGTGTGCTGGCCGAGAACCTGGTCCGCCGCTGCGATCCGGCCGCGCTGACCGATTCGCTGAGACAGCTGATCGAGCGCAGGCGTGAACTGGACTTTCCATGGTTCCCCGCCCGCGTGGTCTGCCACGACATCCTCGGCCAGACCGCGCTGGTGGATCTCGCCGGCCTGCGCGACGCCATCGCCGACCAGGGCGGCGACCCGGCGCAGGTGAACCCGGTGGTGCCGGTCCAGCTGATCGTCGATCACTCGCTGGCGGTGGAATGCGGCGGCTACGACCCCGATGCCTTCGCGAAGAACCGCGCGATCGAGGACCGCCGCAACGAGGATCGCTTCCACTTCATCGACTGGACGAAGAAGGCCTTCGAGAACGTCGACGTGATCCCGCCGGGCAACGGCATCATGCACCAGATCAACCTGGAGAAGATGTCGCCGGTGATCCAGGTGCTCGACGGCGTGGCCTTCCCCGACACCTGCGTGGGCACCGACAGCCACACGCCGCATGTCGACGCGCTGGGCGTGATCGCGATCGGCGTCGGCGGCCTCGAGGCCGAGAACGTCATGCTGGGCCGCGCGTCGTGGATGCGCCTGCCCGACATCGTCGGCGTGGAGCTCACCGGCAAGCCGGGCCCCGGCATCACCGCCACCGACGTGGTGCTGGCGCTGACCGAGTTCCTGCGCAAGCAGAAGGTGGTCGGCGCCTACCTGGAGTTCCGCGGCGAAGGCGCGGCGGCGCTCACGCTGGGCGACCGCGCGACCATCTCGAACATGGCGCCGGAGTATGGCGCGACCGCGGCGATGTTCTTCATCGATCGCCAGACGATCGACTACCTGAAGCTCACGGGCCGCGACGACGGACAGGTGAAGCTGGTCGAGCGCTACGCGAAGCACACCGGATTGTGGGCGGACGCGCTGGCGAATGCCGAATACGAGCGCACGCTGCATTTCGACCTGTCCAGCGTGGTGCGCAACATGGCCGGCCCGTCGAATCCGCACGCGCGGGTAGCCACGGCCGACCTGGCCGCCAAGGGCATCGCCGGCAAGTGGGAGGAAGTCCCTGGCCAGATGCCCGACGGCGCGGTCATCATCGCCGCGATCACCAGCTGCACCAACACCAGCAATCCGCGCAACGTGATCGCCGCCGGCCTGCTGGCGCGCAACGCAGTCAGGCTCGGCCTGGCCCGCAAGCCGTGGGTCAAGACCTCGCTGGCCCCCGGCTCGCGCGTGGTGGCCGAGTACCTGAAGGAAGCCGGCCTGACCGACGACCTGGAGCGGCTCGGCTTCGGCATCGTGGCCTTCGCCTGCACCACCTGCAATGGCATGTCGGGCGCGCTCGACCCGAAGATCCAGCAGGAGATCGTCGACCGCGACCTGTACGCGGTGGCGGTGCTGTCGGGCAATCGCAACTTCGACGGCCGCATCCATCCCTATGCCAAGCAGGCCTTCCTTGCCTCGCCGCCGCTGGTGGTCGCCTACGCGATCGCCGGCACGGTCCGTTTCGACATCGAGAAGGACGTGCTCGCGGTCGTCGGCGGCAAGGAGATCCGCCTGACGGATCTCTGGCCGAGCGACGAGGAGATCGACGCGGTGGTCCGGGCCTCCGTGAAGCCCGAGCAGTTCCGCAATGTCTACACGCCGATGTTCGCGCTGAAGAAGGACAGCGGAGAGAAGGTCAGCCCTCTCTACGACTGGCGTCCGCAGAGCACCTACATCCGCCGGCCGCCGTACTGGGAAGGCGCGCTGGCCGGCGAGCGCACGCTGAAGGGCATGCGGCCGCTGGCGGTGCTGGGCGACAACATCACCACCGACCACCTGTCGCCGTCGAACGCGATCATGCTCGACAGCGCCGCCGGCGAGTACCTGGCGAAGATGGGCCTGCCCGAGGAAGACTTCAATTCCTACGCGACCCACCGCGGCGACCATCTCACCGCGCAACGCGCCACCTTCGCCAACCCCAAGCTGATCAACGAGATGGCTGTGGTGAACGGCAAGATCGAGCAGGGATCGCTCGCCCGGGTCGAGCCCGAGGGCCAGGTCATGCGGATGTGGGAGGCGATCGAGACCTACATGAACCGGCGACAGCCGCTGATCATCGTGGCCGGCGCCGACTACGGCCAGGGCTCCTCGCGCGACTGGGCGGCCAAGGGCGTCCGGCTGGCCGGCGTCGAGGCGATCGTGGCCGAGGGCTTCGAGCGCATCCACCGCACCAACCTGATCGGCATGGGCGTGCTGCCGCTGGAGTTCCAGCCGGGTACTACCCGCAAGACCCTGGGCATCGACGGCACCGAGACCTACGACGTGGTCGGCGAGCGCACGCCGCGCGCAACGCTCACGCTGGTCGTCCACCGCAGGAACGGCGAGAAGCTCGAGGTACCGGTCACCTGCCGGCTCGACACCGCCGAGGAAGTCTCGATCTACGAGGCCGGCGGCGTGCTGCAGCGCTTCGCGCAGGACTTCCTCGAAAGCTCGAAGAAGGTCGCCTGAACGGCGACCGTCGCCCCGGCATCCGACATCGCTCCCACCACGACCATGGCCCACGTTCCGCAGATCCGCATCCCCGCCACCTACATGCGCGGGGGCACCAGCAAGGGCGTGTTCTTCCGCCTGCAGGACCTCCCCGATGCCGCCCAGGCGCCGGGCAAGGCGCGCGACGCGCTGCTGATGCGCGTGATCGGGAGCCCCGATCCCTACGGCAAGCAGATCGACGGCATGGGCGGCGCCACGTCCAGCACCAGCAAGACGGTGATCCTGTCGAGAAGCGAGCGGCCCGATCACGACGTCGACTACCTGTTCGGCCAGGTCTCGATCGACTCGGCCTTCGTCGACTGGAGCGGCAACTGCGGCAACCTGTCGGCAGCCGTGGGTCCGTTCGCGATCGCCAACGGCCTGGTCGACCCGGCACGCGTGCCCAGGAACGGCACGGCCACCTTGCGGATCTGGCAGGCCAACATCGGCAAGACCATCGTGGCGCATGTGCCGATCAGCGAGGGCGCGGTGCAGGAGACCGGCGACTTCGAGCTCGACGGCGTGACCTTCCCGGCCGCCGAGGTGCAGCTCGAATTCATGGACCCGGCCGCCGAAGAGGAGGGCGCCGGCGGCGCGATGTTCCCGACCGGGAATCTGGTCGACGAGCTCGAGGTGCCCGGCGTGGGCACGCTGAAGGCCACGATGATCAACGCCGGCATCCCCACGATCTTCGTGAACGCCGACTCGATCGGCTACAGCGGCACCGAACTGCAGGACGCGATCAACGGCGACGAGAAGGCGCTGGCGAAGTTCGAAACCATCCGTGCCCAAGGCGCGGTGCGCATGGGCCTCATCAAGGACGTGTCCGAGGCCGCGAAGCGCCAGCACACGCCGAAGCTGGCATTCGTGGCGCCCTCGAAGGACTATCTGGCCTCGAGCGGCAAGGCGGTCGCCGCGAAGGACATCGACCTGCTGGTGCGCGCGCTCTCGATGGGCAAGCTGCACCACGCGATGATGGGCACGGCCGCGGTGGCGATCGGCACCGCGGCGGCGATCCCCGGCACCCTGGTCAACCTCGCCGCCGGCGGTGGCGCCCGCAACGCGGTCCGCTTTGGCCACCCTTCGGGCACGCTGCGCGTGGGCGCCGAGGCCAACCAGGAGAACGGCGAGTGGGTCGTCAGGAAGGCCATCATGAGCCGCAGCGCGCGGGTGCTGATGGAAGGCTGGGTTCGGGTTCCCGGCGACGCGTTCTGACCGGGCCGCCCAGCTGAAACTGCAGCCCTATTCGGGCTGCGGTTTGCGTACCCGGATCAGGCCCTCCTGGGCCACCGAGGCGACCCGGCGCCCGTCCTGCGTGTAGAGGCTGCCGCGGCAGAAGCCGCGCGCGCCGCCGGCCGCCGGCGACTCCATCGAGTACAGCAGCCATTCGTCCATGCGGAAACCGTCGTGGAACCACATCGCGTGGTCCAGACTGGCGACCTGGAGCGTGGGCTGAACGAAGCTCAGGCCGTGCGGGATCATCGCGCTCTGCAACAGCCCGAAGTCCGACGCGTAGGCGAGCAAGGCCTGATGCAGCAGCGGATCGTCGGGCGCGCGATCGGCCAGGCGCAGCCAGGTGTGTCGCAGCGAGGGCCCCGGCTTCGGGTCGAGCGGATCGTAGGGCTCCACCGGCCGGAAATCGAGCGCGCCCTCGGTCTTGGCCGCGGCGCGCTGGCGCTCGGGCAGCAGCCCCAGGATCCGGCGGCGCAACTCCCGATCGCTCTCCAGTCCCTCCGGCCCCCTCGCCTGCGGCATCGGGTCCTGGTGCGAGACGCCGTCTTCCGGCACGTGGAACGAGGCGGCCAGATTGAAGATCGGCCGCCCGTGCTGGATCGCCACGACCCGCCGCGTGGTGAAGCTGCCGCCGTCGCGGATCCGCTCCACGTCGTAGACGATGCGCGCGTTCTTGTCGCCGGGGCGCAGGAAGTAGGCATGCAGCGAATGCACGCTGCGCGAGGCCTCGACCGTGGTGGCGGCCGCCATCAGCGCCTGGCCGAGCACCTGCCCGCCGAACACCTGTGGGCTGCCGATCTCGCCGCTGACGCCGCGGAAGAGGTTGTATTCGAGCCGCTCGACCTGCAGCAGCGAGAGGAGTTCCTGGACTTCGGGTTTCATTCTAGATCTTGAATGGTGCGCGGACCGGGAACCACAGATTACTGTTTATGGGGACTTCAAGGGTTTCGCAAATTTTTCTGTCTAGATACCGTGAGTCATACCGTAGATGACGGCTAGCTAGGACCGCCTGAGTGGGCCACAGCCTCCAACAGCCCCCAATCCGAAGACTCCCGGTGCTAGGCTGACGAAACCACTCCAGCGGTCATTGCAACATGGAAATCACCCGCGCCGAGCTATACGATCGTATCTGGTCCACGCCCATGAGCAAGCTGGCACGCGAATTCGACATCTCGGACGTCGGACTTGCCAAGGTCTGCGCGAGCTACGGCATTCCGCGACCGCCGCGAGGATACTGGGCCAGAGCAGCCGCAGGGAAGGTTCCGCCTCGTCCGTCTCTACCGCCTTCGCGCTCGGAAATCGTCCAATTCAATCCGGAACAGCATCGTGCGCGGATGACCACTACCGACGCTGTTGCGCGGCCTGCCGAACCGATCCCAGTGCTCTTGCCGGACGACGCCTTGCCGCCCGTCGCAAGCGCGACCCTCGAACGCCTGCGCAAGACGAAGCCCTCCACGGATGGGTTCGTTCGGTGCGAATCGCCGCGAGTCTTCACCTGTGAGCTCAGCACGGCGACAATCGAGCGCGCAAGCCGGATCCTCGGCGCCATCGAACACGCCCTTCCGGCCATCGGCGGCCGGCTGAAGAAATCCGACAAGACCCCCTGCATCGGCATCCTGGTCGGCGACGAGTGGATCGGCATCAGCATTGCGGAAGACTACCGACGCACCGAAACGGTCCTGCAGGATCCCAAGATCGCCTGGCTGAAGCAGCGCGAGTACAGCTACCACTTCACCGGCGCACTGCGCCTGACGATCGCCGCCGAATTCAACGGCCGGAAGTCTTGGGGCGATGGCAAGCAGGCCCGCCTCGAGGAAAAGATCGACAGCATCGTCACGGGCCTGCTGGTCGCCTCAACGGGGATCGTCGAACTCCGACGGGAGCGCGAGGAGCAGCGCCGACAGTGGCAAGAGGAAGCGAGGATTGCGGAACTCGCCCGCGAACGGCAACGCCGTCGCCAGCACTTCCTGGACAATCTGCACGCAGAGGCGAACTCGTGGAGCACGCACCGCGAGATCCAGAAGTACGTCGATCACCTGCGGCAGCACCTGGGCTCGGCCGACGCGCTCCCGCCTGCCTGCCTCGAGTGGATCGAGCTGGCTGAAGAGCTTGCGAAGGCTGTAGACCCGACACCGAAGCGGCTGCAGCTGTTACGCGAGGGAATCACTGGGTACAACTACGACATGCCCTTCGGTCGATCCGTGGGTGACGACTAGTCTAGGTCCGCCCAGCTGAAGGGCCGCTTGACGACGACTGGCACCTGCGAGAAACCGAGCGCGCGACCGAAAGGTGGAATCGGCGAAACCCGTCGTGCACCTCGTAGCGGTAGGGTGCCGCGATGCCGTTCGGAACATGCACCTCGATGGGCGGGAGCGGCTCGCCACGTTGGATGGCGGTCAGGATGCTTGCCGCACGCTCCGGGTCGATGCCCCTGACTCTCGGGTTCCGGGCCGGCGGCTTCACCTCCGAAGGCGGGACGACGACGCAGACGCCGTCAGGGACCGGCACCCATACATAGGGCTCCAGCAAGGGCACGAACCGCTCCATGTTGGCCGCGGCAATCGCTGCGCGAATCTCATCGACCAACAGCAAGCGTCTCCTTTCCCCGCCCAATGGCGCCGTGAGACCGAATCCGCCGTCTGTGCGGCCACCGACCGCCGTGAGGAAGTCCGACTCGATCTCGACGTCGAGCGCGGCGCGAGCGACGCCGGTCGCACCGTGGGCATCGAGGCACGCGGGCGGCTTCACCTGGTCAGGTCGATCGCGCCTCACCCCTCCTCCGAATCGGAAGTTCCTCCCATCCGGAAAGGGCGTCAGCCGAACCTGCATCCAACCTTGTGTGCCGGACTTCTGACGGAGCCGGGTTGGCGAGTTCGATGAAGGATCCGGAATCGATGAGGTCGGGGAAGACTGCTACGCACCGCCCTCCCCCCTTGGTCGAACGAAAGAGAATTGCCTCATAGCCTGCCGCACGAACGAGCTCGGCGACCACATGGCTGGGGGCTGGCAAGCCGAATTGGACCGGCAGCGTTCTCCAGTTGGCGAAGACGGCGTTGTAGAGCATCTGCCCCGTGTTGACCATCTTCAGCGCTCCATCCGGAATCCTGAGCTTCTTCTTCAACTCCCTGGCACGCGTTGGCATCTTGATGCGCCCCAGGACGCCAGCCAGATCTCTGAGCGACTCAGGACTCGTCATGTCGAAGACGCGATGCAGGCAGACGGTCACCACCACCTTGGCGTAGCTCTCCGGGCGTGCCAGGG
The DNA here is from genome assembly GCF_008039575.1 of Zeimonas arvi. Taxonomy (GTDB): domain Bacteria; phylum Pseudomonadota; class Gammaproteobacteria; order Burkholderiales; family Burkholderiaceae_E; genus Zeimonas; species Zeimonas arvi. The sequence goes on from NZ_VDUY01000002.1 coordinate 454,908, forward strand.
CAAGGTCCTCAGGCCTCAATCCGTTCGCCAGGGTCGCAGACGCGACCTGGAACTTCTCGCGAAACGCTGTCTCGTCGTCCTCGGCGAGGTAGAGGCATGGCCATGCGTCGAGGGTGCCGAGATCGAGGTCTGCGCCGGCGTTGAAGCGGCCGCCATAGGCAAGCAGGCTGCCCGCCGCCGACAGCGGACTGAAGCTGTACTGGTAGGTAACGAACCGGACCCAATTCGACTCGTCTAGGCAGATCGGCTCGGCCTTCTCTATCGCGCCGATCAACTGCGGACGGAGTCGGCGCTGCTCTGGCTGCGTCCCGAAGAAGAGCGACGCGTTCAGTTCATCCAGGTCCTGCGAGACCTCCGTCCACCGCGAAAGCGTCGCCTCGCTAAATCGCTCGAGCTCGATGACCCCGATCGGCCCACGTAGGCCGCCCGGACCGCGCTGCGGGATGATCGGCTTCCGCCTAGCCACCCGCGGCACTCTCCACGCCCGGGGCATGCGGGGACGACTGCTCGTGCCGGGACGCCGCTGCGCGCTCCGTCATCGCATTGATGATGAATTTGCGAAGGCGCTCATACCTTCCGAGCCTGATCATGTCCTTTGGCGAGATATCGCCCAGCAACGGATTGCGGGTCCGAAACCACGCGAGCGTCTTCTCGGTGTCGCCGTCGAACGCCCTCGCCACCAGGTTGATGGTGTTGGCGATCTCTTCGAGCCTCTCCCGTACCTGGGCGGGAATTGCGTCGTCGTACCTCACCGAGCTGGCCGAAACCGAGGCAAGACGCGACACGTCCGCCTTCTTGAGATCCAGAACTTCGGGAACTCGCCTGGGATTGAAGGCGGATCCGCGTCCGAAATCCATGTAGTCGTCGGCCACCGATTCGAATAGCCCGATACCCGGAGACATGGCGCCTCTCCTTTCTGTCTGCATGGTTTCGGTCGTGGGCGCGCCTATTGAACCACGCATGAACCACTTTTTGACCACGCTTTTTACATCGAACGAGCAAGCATACCGTACTGTCCTGCATCGCGCACCCGGGTCCATCTACTCCGTGCACGACACCACAGCGCCGCCCCCGTCACCCGTTGCCCCCGCCCCGCCGGCGCCACATTCGTTCGCGACCGACCGGCGACCGAAGCCCTGCAACAGGAACTCAGAGGGCCTTCTTCCTCGGCAGAACCTCCGGTAGGCGGAGCTGCGGCCGTCGGGCAGGCGCAAGGGATCCGACGTGGCCGAGGGCGACCTCGACCGCGACGCGCAGCACCACCAGCGAGCCGTCGGGGCGCACCTTGTGCGGAATGCCAAGGGCCTCCAGCACACGTCGCTGAGCGGAGCAGCGCACTTTCGCGGTCAGGGCTACCAGGTCATCGGGGGTCAGCACGACGGCGGTCTCCGAAGTCAGGAGCCCGCACGCTATCGGTGCGGCTGAAGGTTAAACCTGCCGTGAGCACCGTACTTCCACGGCACCTCGATCAAGCTCGCGGACACCATATCGGCCTGCTGCAGGATTCGCGGCCACCAGCGCACAATGCAGTGAGTCTTGGTCCAGTAGTCGTGGCTATTCCACGCCTTGTTCAGCCGGAACACGTTCAACCCTGACAACCGAAGCGCAGCGCGCTCGAGGTCACCCTTGCCGAACCGATCCTGAGACAGGATGCACCAGCCCCGTTCGCGTCCGAGCGCGTCGATCCATTCGTGATCCGGGGTGTTGGCCGCAAATTTCGACCTGAGGGCAACGACCTCAGGACACGGCACTTCGTTCTTCGACAACTCGGTCAGCGCGACCGCCCACACCGGCGGCAGGTTGTTGTCGATCAGGAACTTCAATGCAGTAGGTTCGACTCGAACGCGACCGCCTTCGTGACGGCCTCGCGGGACACTTCGTAGATCCGCGCCACCCGAGCAACGTCACGACCTTCGGCAACATAGGCATCGAAGAGAGTCCAAGTCGGCACCCCCGCCGCGTCGATGATCGGCTTGCCGAAACTTCTGCGCGGATCCAGGATGATCACCCGATCCTTGGGCACGGGGTGCCAGGCACGAGCCACTCCATCGTCCCCGAATACGACCCCTGCGACGAGCGAATCCTTGATCACCTGGCTCATCGCGTACTGCTTCTTGAGCAAGTCGAGCAGCGGCTGATCGTCGGTCGCATGCGCGGCCTCGGCGAAGATACTCCGACCGTCCGTCGCGATGCTCCTGATCACGAATGGGTGCGGGTGGTCGTGTTCCTCCTTTGCACGCTGCACTGCCAGCCTGATGGCCTGCAGGCTGACGCCATGCTGACGAAGCTCGCGAATCAGCCGCAGTTCCAGAAGCTCGAAGAAGCTCAGTGCGCGCTGATCGTCGACCATGTGCTGCTCGCCCGCGACGGGAAGAACACGACGGCGCTCCTCCCCGCGCGTGTACTCGTACCCGAACATCCACCGCGCGACTTCCCGCGTCGGTATCCGAACCAGGCGCGCAGCGTCCGCGATGGTGTATAGGCCGATGTCGAAGAGATTTCCGTCCATTTCGGGGGAGTATAGCGGGCATCCATCCCCTTGACCCCCCCGCCACACCAGCGCACAATCTCCCCGCGTCCGAGCTTTCGGGCGTGCAGGCTTGGCGGCCTGCGGAAGAGGCGGACAACCGCCGACATGGCGGTTTTTTCACGTCCGCAGCACTGGCTTCGCTCCTATGGGCGGGCCGGTGGGGAGACCCGCAAGGGTCTGCCGGCCTCTTCCCGGTCCGCCAACCCTGCCGGTCTGCCCACCACGCTTGGCGGCGTGGTGTGCGGTACTCAAACCGCTGAAGAGGAGCACCCATCATGGGCTCGAAACCCGTCTTCGCGCGCGCCGGAGAGGCCGCGCCGCTGCACCCTTCCCCCGCGTTCCGACTGCCCGGCAATCGCCCGCGTCGCTGGCATCCCGTCGTATATCTCGACCGAGGCCCGGTGCGCTTCGCCGGCTGCGACACGATCACCGAGGCGATGCGCGAAGCCCGCAAGCTCGCCTTCGCACTGGGCGCCCGCACCTGGAGCGCCGTCCCCGGCCGCGCTCTGCTCGTCTCCGGCGGATCGGTGCCGTCCGACCTGGCCGATGGAGGTGCGCAATGAGCGACGTCACCAACGCCACCCCGGTGTCTGCCGATGACCAGCTGCGCCTGCTTCCTGTCGTGCTCTACGACAACGCCCACTGCCCCAACGGCTGGCGTGCGCTCAAGCAGGAATTCTCGGTAGCTGAGAGCCCTGCGGCCTGGGCCGCGGCACGCGCCGCCTGCGAGACGGATCCGAAGGCCATCGGCTTCTACGTGCTGCAGGTCGGCCGCCAGAATCGGGGAGGTGCACGATGAACCTGCCCGCCACCTTCCAGCCCATCGCACTGACCGACAATCGCCCGCAGCCCCATCCGGGCATGCCGCTGCGCGCGCAGCTCGAGGTCACCGTGCGCGAGGCCCGCGACGCGCTGGCTCGCATGGGTGCGACCAGCCCGGAGCACGCTCACCTGGCTGCCGGCATCGAGGCCCTGCTGGTGCGCCTTGACACCGTCCGTGACGAGTGCCTGTTCCGGGCACAGATCGCCACCACGAAGCTGCGCGGCGGGGATGCCTCCGGTGCACAGGAGACCTTGGCCAACATCGCCGTCGTCTGCGGGCGACAGGACGATCGCCACGCGTTGACGTTGAAGGCTTCGGGCCGCGGGAGGCTGCTGTGAACAATCACCACAACGACCACACCGAGCTCGACGCGCTTCGGGAAGACCTGATCCGCCAGCAGGTCGCCATCCAGACCTGGCTGCCCGACCTTGAGGTCAGCGCGCAGCTCGTACTGAACGCACTCGACCACGCGCAGCCTCGACAATCACCCGGGCGGCGCTCTGCCGCCCAGACTCCTAGTTGCAGTCGCGCCCCGCTGATAACCTATCGTGACCGGTCGCCGACCCGGAGAACCGCTTGCCTCAAGGTGCCGCGTCGACCGTCCGACTTCAATCCATGGCGGACGAACAGTTGGTGTGCTTTGCCCGCTACAAGCAAGATTGGATTCAAATGTCATTCGCCGACGTCACCATTGTCCCCATAGGCGTGAAGGATCTTGTGATTACCTTCGCCGCTTTGATCGGAGCGTGGGTCGCCGTGCAAGGACTGAGCACATGGAAGCGCCAGCTCAGGGGCAGCGTCGAGTACGAACTGACCCGCCGTCTGCTACGGACGACGTATCGCTGGCGCGAGTCGGTCAAAGCGGTTCGGAGCCCGATGGTTTGGGCCCAGGAAATGCCGGCGCCTTCGGACGAAGACAGAAAATCTATGTCTGAAGCTGAAATTCAGCACTACGGCTACGCCATGGCGTATCAGCGAAGGTGGGATAAGGTCGTCGACGCGCGGGATGCACTTCAAACCGAGCTGCTCGAGGCCGAGGTTCTGTGGGGCAAGCAGGTTCTCGACATCTTTAGCACCGCCTTTGAACTACAGCGGGAACTCTACGTCTACATCTACACTTGTCTCGAAAGCGAAAATCCTAGGACGCGTCCTGGGATGCGCGAGGCCAAAGAGCGAGTGTTGGAGAAGCGACGCAATGTGATGTACGACTCCTCCACGCCTGGCGAGGAGGACGAATTCTCGCGTGACCTTTCGACGGCAATTGCGGCGATCGAGTCTTTCCTTAAACCTCACTTGAGAAAGTAGCCAGGTGTTCTTGTTCAAGCCCGGCTTCGCTCCTCGACTCCATCAGAAGCTATCGGCGCCGCTCAATGCGCGCGCCACCGGGGAGAGCGCACGGAAAACCATTAACAAGAAGGCGGCGTAGGGCCGCGATCTGCGCTTGGCCCATCTCGGTGCGCGGTCGATCCGCGGCTACGGGTTCCGACGCCGTGCGGATCGGCGCACGGCGTCTACGAATTCCTGTCGCCAGGAGAGCCTGGATAGGCAGCGCATCGATTGGCCGTCGATGCTGGCGACTTCGCGCCCGTCTCGGTCGAGGATGAGAAGCGCGAACGCGCGGTCGAAATTCCGTAGCTCGATGCGGACGTCGTACTCCGGCAAGGCGCGTTGCAGCGCATCGAAGCCGGCGGGCTGAAGGGGATCGGTCGTCATGGATAGATCCTGCTTGACGTGGGGGGCTGACCGCCAGGGTATTGCATCGAGCGTTCCGCAAACGGAACGCTTTGGCCTCTCTGCACGAGCCTGGACCCGGCCGGCGAGATCGCGTCGGGCGGCGGCGGGCAGGGAACTACTGCCCCGGCGTCTGGGGCGTCCCAGGCGAACGGTCAGGGAGGCGCTCGCGGGCCGCGTCGGTCTGCCCAGGCGTCCGCTCAGAGTAGACCGGAAAACGGGGGAACGACGCGGGGGAATCGCCACAATGGATTTCCAGGAAATCTAGTACTGGCGCGGCCCGCCGGGTGACTCTCTGCTCCCCTACGGACGCCGGCGGGCTCGCGATGGTCATCGCCGTGACACGGCTGCGCGGTGGTGGTCCATCCACGATCTACAGCCACGCCCACGGCGGGCGCACCTTCCGGCTGGAGCGCGCGCGGTCCCGCCTGCAGTTGGCCCGAGGGCAACAGCCCCGGGTACTGGACGCCGTGCTGGAAGTGACACGCTTGCAGGGCGAGCTCTTCGACTTCGGCGCGACCGACCGCCGGCATGGCGCGTGTGGTGGGCGATCGCGCGGTGCCGGCGGGCCCCGAGTGGCTGACCGACCACCTGGGCCGGGCATTTTCGTTCTACTCGCTGCGTAAGCTCGGCGAGCGCTCGTCAATTTCCGCTGCGGACACGCTCGACCGCCTGCTCGAGCAGTGCGGCCAGCAGGTCGGGGTTATTTCCCCGGTCCGACATTGCCCTTCACCTTGGCCAGCAGCGCGGCGAGCTTCGCGGTCGATCCATCCTCGACCTGCACCGGCCCGCCCTCGGCACCCGTAACCTCGGTCGTCACCCTGTCCCCGTAGACCTTGGGCAGCAGCTTGCTTACCAGCCGCTTGCGGGCTTCTACCCGCAGGCGGGAGCGCGCAATGACGTCGTGATCGATGCGCCTGTTGCCGTTCTCATCGACGTAGGTGTCGTTGCTACCGTCGTCGGCGATCGTGACCAACTCCTCGACCAATAGCTCGGCCCGAATCTCGCGCGCACGCGCGTAGGCCTTCGCGAACGCCTCGTCCCTCCCGAGCTCCGTGAACACCCAATAGACCTGCGGCATCCCCTCGTCCCGCATGATCGCTGTCAGCGTCCGGCCGGCGGCAATCTCGGCGCAGATGCGGTCCTTGTGCGCCTGGCCATAGATCGGCGGGCGGCCCGTCTTCCTTGGGACCGACTTCGTTGCGGCGCGCTTCTGCTCAGCCGCCGGGGGGGTGTGCTGTTTTTTCATGGTGGCAAAGATGTCCCCTGTTTCCCGGCCGGTCCCCGTGCGGGAGCCTTCGTCAATCGGCCGCTGTTCATCTGACGAGATCACCCGACACTCTTGCAGGCTGCCCAGCCGGCGAGCCCACCCCAGTTCGAGCGCAAGAGTCTCTGTGGCCGGCCCTCATCATCCAGCGCAACCCAGACGACTCGCGGCGTCGACGCGCTCACCGGTGACGGCACGCGCATGGCGCAGCGCACTGCACCCAGCGACGCCAGCCGATACAGGGCGTTGCGCACCCGCTGGTGGTCCTCATCCAACCTGGCAGCCAGATCATGCACCGTCGCCGGGCCGTCCTCGGCTAGGTTTCGCCAGACCGCTTCCTGCAGGCCACGCCCGAAGATCGCCACCAGTGTTGCAGTCGACACCGGCACCTGTTGCGCAATCCAGGCCATTACCGACATGAGAATCCCTGTAACAAATCTGCACGCGGGAACATCGACAATCCGTTTTCATCCGGCGTCCGGCGAGGTGAGACTGGCGTAGCTCGAGCTGAGCATCTCCAGGAGTCGAGCGCGGCTCCGAGCCTGGCTTTGGCTCAAAAGCTTTTGCACTTGTCCCTGCTCCTTCGACCTGCGCCTCTCATCGATGACCTCCTCCTCCGCAAGCAGACCCAAGATCTGCCGCATGTCGAGCTGCTCGGACGCCGGCAATCCGGCGACCATCTGCTCGGGCGTGATGTCCACCACCGCGGCTCCGACAGGGCCTGTTTCTCCCGCCCCCGTGATACTCAGCGCGCCCCGCGATCCCGCGGACGCCGTACCCAAGTGGTGCCGGGCGGCCCTGGCGATTGGCCCCAGTGGTTGCGGGGTTCCCGCTGCGCCGTAGCCAGCGTGCGAAGTCGGGCCAATTGCTTCTGACAACGCAAGGTCCGGGCCTGCCGGTAACGTGACACCGTAGATCGGCCGCGCACCGCCGCCGCCGATCACATCCGGATCGCCACCGTAAGCCATGCCGACGACGCCCAGTCCCGCTTGCATCGCAGCGCTCTCAATACGCCCCGGTTGACCAGACGCGCGGGGCCGCGTGAACGGTGTTGGTGCGTTCGCGGCGTCCATGGTCGAGGCAGTCGATGCCGCAACCCGACTCATCGGCGCCAGGGCCGACGGTGGAGGTGTCCCCGGCGCCGCGGAGGGCGCTTCACCGGCAAGCCGCTGGCCAACGTTGTCGGCATTCTTCAGCTGCTTGAAGCCGTCCACGGCGACCGCAGCCCCGGCGACTCCGCCAAGCTCGGTCGCGGCGCGCCCTTGCGCTACTCTCGCTGCGCTCGGGACGCGCGGTGCCCCGACTGGTGCGGTACCTGTCGGCGCCGGCGGGGTCTTGGGCGCGGCCGATGTGACCGAAGGCGCCATGTTGCTCGCCCGCATGGCAGCTGAAGGCCCTGGAGGCTTGCCAACACCTGGGGCCGATCTCATCGATGGCATCGACGGACTCGCGGGCGCCGACAGGCCGGGCGAACGCATCGCACCGGACCCACTCAGGGGCGTTCCCGTCGAGGTGCGTCTGGTCGGATCATTCATGCTGGGCCCCCGTCTTTTTGAGCGCGCCGGTCAGTGCGGATCTCGCTGCCTGCAGGCCCTGGATGGCGCCCAGTAGCGAATCGTGTGGCCCGGTGCAATTTCTCCACCGCGCCGTCGATCAGGGCCGCGAGCAGATCACTCCTTCTGTCGGGCCCGGACACGTTCAAGCGCCTTCTTGAGGGCCGGCAGTTCGACCGCGACGGCCACCTGAACCGGGCCGCCCTGCGGATCGGACAAGCCCACCTGCTCGCGGAATGCCGATACCTGGACGTGCTTGCCGATCAGTTCGATGAGCTTCGTTCGGTCGGCGAGCTTGACCTTTCGGACCTCGGCATAGATCACCTTGCCATCCGCGTCCTGCCCCTTGGGCACCATGAATGTCTCGACGCCCGCGACCAGCCCCTGTCGCCAGACCTCCGGCCACTGATTCGGATGCAGCAGGTCGCCCTGGTCGTCGTACAGGTCGGCGAGATCCGCCTCGGCCATCTCGACCAGGCGCTGCAACACCCGCTCCGAATCCATCCGCACATTCTCGGCACGGGCTACCTTGGCCGCCGAGATTGCAGCAGAAACACAAGTTTTCCCAAGTAGCTCCGGCCCGATCCTGTCGGCGGTCCGCGCACTGTATCCAGCCCGGATTGCCGCCCGGGTCGCGTTGAGATCGATCAGATACTCGTCGACGAACCGCTGCTGCCGAGCCGTCAGCCGTTGCATGCTGGCGAGCGTCATCGTCCACCCTCTGATTCGGTGCCTTGACGGACACGCATCGGATGACGCGGCCCATTCGCTGCGGCCACAGCCTTGCCATCAGCCGTGCGCGGCCCGGTCGACCTCGACCACGGCCGCCAGCGGTGAATTGCTGCAGCCTGCTTCGCACGGAGTTCCGGCGTCCATCTTCCGCCCGCCACAATCGCCTCGCGAAAAGTTCGATGATCGAATGGTGGCCGTTGTTTCCTGCTGGCCACCACCGACGTTGTGACCGGCGCCACCATGCGTCGGCGGCCAGAGCGAGTTGGATCTTCGCCGAGCGAATGATGGCTTGCAGCTCGCTGGGCATCGCTCTCGAGCTCAGCGGCTCGCCCGAGGAGATCCGCCACAGCGCGGGCGCGCTGCTCGATCGTGGGCAGGGCCAGTGGCGTACGCTCGATGCAACGCCGCCCGGCGTTGACCCTCGCAAGCAGCTCGTCGTAGGCCTGCGGGGGCGATTCGGCGTCCGCGATCGCGACCGCCAGCGCCTCGCGTTGGGCTAGCGCGGCCTCGATCTGCCGTTCAGCCTGCTCGCGCTCGGCCTGCAGGGCATGCACCGCGGCGAGCGTGGACTGGCGCGGCTCCAGCTCGTCAGCATATCGAGCCGAGGCCGCGGCGAGCCTGGCGCGTGAGGCTACGACGTCCGGGTGATCCGCCACGGCCGCGTCGCCGATCCTTAACGCCGCCTCCCGAATGCCCGCCGGAACGGCGCTCATCTTGAGAAGTTTCCCCATCACGATCTCCCTGTTGCGGGCATTGGCGCGCGGTGAATCAGGCGGCAGCCGCCGCCAGTTGTTTGGCCTCGACCCGACGTTCGGCGTCGGTCAACAGCAGCTCGACCTCGACCAGAAGTGCCGACTCGCCACGCACGTACTCGGCAAGCCAGCGAACCTCGGCCTCGTTGTAGAAGCCCGCGCGGCGCAGGACATTCGCTCGGCGGCCGATTTCGGCGATGCGGCGCTCGCGGGCGCCCGGGTGTGCTTCTTCCATATGCTTCGTTCTCCAGTCTTCGGGAGCAAAAAGCCCCCCTACCCCACGCGGGGCGGAGGCTTCGGTCGCTTTTCCGCTCGCTTCCCCGGCAGCTCCCACGCCAGGTATCCCCGCCCGAGCGGCACCGACTCCTGTCGGCCAGCCAACGGCGCCGGAATCCCTGGAATTGCACCTGCGGGTCCGGTTCCGATACGACGCCTCGGGATCGGCTGTGTTCTGCTCCGAGCGGCCCATGCAGGCCCACTGCTTGCGGCGCGGAGTGCCGTGTCTAGGTCTGGTCGACGACCTCCTCGCGCCTCACGCGCGCGATCGCAGCACACAAGGGGATCAACCCGGCCGCGGCGTGCCAGTCATTCGCATCCCAGCCGACGGTGGGCGCAAAGCAGTAGGGGCGTCCTGTCCGCTTGGCCGCCGCCTCGCCCGTGCCGGACGCGTCGTTGTCGGCAAAAACGAAGACGCGCCCCCGGATCATCTCGGCAACGTGAATGAGATTGGCCGCACTGAAAGTCACGAGCACGGCCGCATTGATGTGCATCTGGCGAAGTGCGGCCAATACCGACAGACCGGTCGCATAGCCCTCGACCAGCCAGGTCTCGTCAGCCGCTGACGGGCCGAGCCGAAAGACAGCGCCCTTGGCACGCATGCCAGCGATCATTTCCTTTACCCATCGCCGCTCCGCCGAGTCCCACCAAATCAGCTGAGCGCCGAGCAACGCGTTCCGCTCGAGCCCTCGCATGGGAACGAAGAGAACGTCCTCACTGGTCAACTCCGCGAAGCCGGTCACGAGGCGCTTCGTGCGCGTGTACTGCCGGAGCACGAGGCCTCGCTCCCTCGGGAAGCCCTTCAGGCGGAAGTAGCCGTGGAAGTCGGCCTCGCAGCGCTTCAGCAGTTCGGCAGCGGTGGCCGCCGCACGCTCCTGCCTGCGCCGGGTGCGCTCGGCTTCCTCCGCGCGCTGACGTGCCCGTTCGCGCAACGCCTGACCAGACGGAGGCCTCGCATGTGGATCGTCGTACCAGTGAACTTCACCATCACCGTCCCAGGCCTGCACCCATCCCCGCTGACCGTCCCAGAGATAAGCACCGTTGTCGGATCTCGGGTGCGCCAACGTCGGGCAGCGGTGGATCCGGCCATCGGGATTTAGGCGCCGAATGTCGACGCCGTGCGCACGGGCAAAGTTCTCGAAGCTCATGCCGCCCGGTCCTTCTGACGTGCCTTGTTGTAGGCGATGTTCCTGGAGCGGATCAGGTTGAGGACATTGCGGGTGATCGGGACGTTCGGGGTGCCTTCGAAGGACCAAGCCTGCGGTGGCCAGGTGCCGACGATGTCGCGGTAGAGATTCGACGCCCGGCCCTTCTGCCGATCGGGAGCCGAATGGGCACGCGCGTAGGTGGCGACCTGCTCCCACAGGTGCCGGCGGTCATCGGCTAGCTTCTTCTTGCCGATGGTGACCTCGCGCATCTCGCCGGGCTCATGATCGACCAGCGACAGGCGGCCGCGCTCGTAGCCGCAGGCCATGCACCGCCGTCGGAACGGCGTGAAGCCGCACTTCGGGCAGCCCTTAGGCGCCTCGTCGGCGTCCTCGTCGCGGCGGATCGCCTTGTCGAGCTTCTCCCCGGCATCCAGGGCGTTGAGGCCCTCATGAAAAATGCGTTCGAAGTCCTCCGCGAAGCGAAGGATGTTCCCGCTGTGGTCTAGCAGGATGCAGTCGCGCTTTCCCGTCTCGGGCGACGAGCGCAGGCCGCGCCCCCACATCTGGATGGCTGTGCTCAGGCTCTTGCGCAGGGGCCGACAGTCGACGACGCAACCGACGTCCTGGACGTCGAACCCCTTGGCCAGGGCCTCGACAGAGATCAGCACGCGCAAGAGGGAGTCCGGCTTGCGGTACTCGGACAGCAGCTGCTCGCGTTCGGCTGGCGTGGTCTCGGCCGTGAACACTCCAGCCATCACGCCGGCATCGTTGAACTGACGGCAAAGCGCTTCACAGTGCGCGATCGTCGCGCCGAAGATGATCGTCTTCCTACCCTCGCCGAACCTGACCCATTCGGTCACGACGTCACCGATGATCTCCATACCGCGCTGCTCGGCGGCCTTCTCAGTCCATTCACCGTTTGCGGTCTCCGCGCCGGCCATGTCGGGGCGGGTGCAGCTGAATACGCGCATCGGGACCAGCACGCCGGATTCGGTGAGCTCGGCCATCGTCACCGCGTTGACGATGCGGGTGAACAGGCGCCCGAGGCCTTTGCTGAACGGCGTGGCCGAGAGCCCAATGACCGCCGCACGGCAGTGCGGAATGTGCTCCGTCCACGCCGCGAGCTGCGTGTGCACCTCATCGATCACGACAACGTCCGCCTCCGGCCAGGTGCGCCGGGCCAAGGTCTGCGCGCTGGCAATCTGGAACGGCATGTCCGGGCTGTATCGCCAGTGATTCGCCTGGATGACGCCATGCGCCGAAAGGCCGTAGCGGTCAGCGGCAGCCGAGGTCTGGTCGATCAAAGTCGTGCGGTCGCAGACGAACACAGCACGCTTGCCCCGGCGCAGCGCTTCGTGGATCACCCGCAACCCAAGGTAGGTCTTTCCCGCACCAGTGGGAGCCATGACCAGCTGACAGCGGTGCCCATCGCGGGCGCCCTGGCGCAGCTTCTCGTGAGCGGCCGCCTGGAAGGGCCGGGGCTCGGGAAAGGTCGAGCTCTCGTACGTCGGGCGGTCGAGAAGATCGGCCTGCATCACACCCTCGCCTTCTCGATGCGCTCGAGCTTCAGGCGCCACGAGCGCGCCAGGCGCTTGGCCTCGGCGGCCTCGTTCATCAGGCCCGCCTGGCGCTCACGCAGCACGCGAACCTCGGCCTGCAGCTGGTGAATCTGGCGGCGCGCCTCGGCCATTTGGTCGCTTGCGTCGACGAGCTTCGAAAGGCTCTCGATCTTGTCCTGGGCTTCTTCCAACATCACCGTCTGCTCGGCCAGGACCTCGCGCAGCTCCGCCAGTTCAGGGGCGGAGGCGGACGCCTCCTGCGGCTTGCTGCCGGGCTCGGCGTGATCGCCGGTGGAATCCGGGCCCCCTGCCTGGCCGGCGCTCGATTCCTCGGGCGGGGTCGCTGCAGTGGAATCCGATTCCAGTGACGGGGTGGAGTCGGACTCCAGTGACGGGGTGGAATCCGATTCCACCTTGTTGGCGGCCGACCTGTTCCTGGCCTCCTGCTGGCGCTGGGCAACCTCCGGCCGGCGCAGTGCTGCGACCATCGGATGACCGACGGCACAGGCTTCGGCAATCTGGCGATCGGACCACTTAGACCACTCGGCGTCCGCCAGCAGCGTCAGGACTGCTTTGCGCTTGTCCTCATTAGTTCGGCGCAGCCCGTGGGCCGCGTTCGCGCCGACCGACCAGAGCACGGCGTCACGCAGCGTGCCCTGCCGGACATCGGCCATCAGCGTGAGGGCGCCGATTTTTCGGTGGGCGAAAAGCCGGTGAAACCCGTCGACAAGCCAATGGTCGGATCCGTCGTGAAAGACGGTCACCGGGGGCAGCTCGCCGCCGGCAGTGAGCACCTCCGCGTACTCGTCGACCGTGGCCTGGTTGAACGCGGCTCGGGGCTGCGTACCGCCGTCGATGCGGATCGCGGCGATCTTGAGCTGCTGCGCCGTCACGGGCACCTCCGCGACGCGCGCTCGTACTGAAGCGCCCACCACGCCAGCGACACCGACCGCCAGCGGATCGCGCGGCGGGCGAAGCCCAAGAGCAGGCCGGCGAGCGCGACGCTATTGCGGGCAGCCCCGGTCACTAGGCCAGTCATGCGGACACCGCGGCGGCGGCATTGGAACGCTTGCGGCCGCGAGCTGCGACGGGCGCCGCCTCTGCGCCCCCGGTGTCCTCGATGTGCTGCTCGGCCGCACGCTTGGGGTCAGTGGCGGCCGCACCCGCAGAGGCCACGGTCACGCGCGGCCTAGACGCGATCCACTCGTGAAGCTCGCTCTCAAGGAACCCGACCGACCTCGCGCTGAGCTGGATCGCCTTCGGGAACGTCCTGCTGCTACGCCGAAGGTCATCCAGGCTCGACACGGCCAACCCTAAGATCTTTGCCGCTTCTGGCTTCCGAAGTATCCGCATGGCTTCCATCTCTCTCGGCAGTCCTTGCCTGACGAAAGGAGACCATGCGAAACCCACCCAAGCGCAACCCACCCAACCCCCCCAAGTTTTGGGGTGGTTTCTTGGGGTGGTTTCTTGGGGTGGTTTTGAGGGGAGTGCGCGCTCTGAAGTCGAAACGCCTACTCGGGCGAGCGATCCATGATCAGACGGTCACGACGCAGGCGATCCCAGGCGTGCTGGAACACCTTGCCGGCTGACGGAAAGAGGGATGCGTGGTGCTCCTCGACGAAGCGCTTCACCTGAGCACGAACACCTCCGCCTCGGCCGCCACGACTGGGGGGAAGTCGAAGCGGGTCGTGCTCCAGCGCCCGGATCGCAGCGAGGATGGCCGCATCTTGCGACTCTGCGCGGCTCCGCGGCTTGTTGGGAATCGCTGGCAGATCGTCTTGCCCGGCCCCCTCAGCGTCTGGCTGCTCCGCCACCTCGGCAGGCTCCACGCACTGCTCGGCCACAGGCTGCTTTTCTGTCGACGCGCGCTCAGGAGGGCTCACCGCAGTCGCGATGCCCCAGGGATCGGCGAGCGTAACCACGTCGTCTAAGCGAACGAGCGCGCCGAGGAGCTCGACATCGTTAAGAGATGAAAGGTGCGAAGGAAGTGCTACGCCCGTGCGCGGGTTGTATAGCTTCAAATCACCCCGCCGAACGGCCAGCCTGATCGCTTTTCCGGCGTCTCGCTCGGCCAGCACCTGTTCCACCGAAACCCTGGGAGGATCCGCCTTCAATGGGCCGCTGTCAGGTGGAACAGAATTCGCTGGCTCGGGCAGCTGCATCACGGCCCGTCTATGCGCGGCGTAGAAGTCGATGGCGTCCAGAACGGACACGAAGCCATCGACTGGTACTCGCGCCTTCGGCGGCCCGCCGCCGCCTCGCTGATCCTGCATGCGCACCCCTTCTCGGTGCCCTTCAAGGAGAACCCCCGGCAGCGAGTGAAGGTGACTCGTGTTCAGCTGGCCGGCCTAGCCGGGGGCAGTCCAGTCTATCGCGCTAAGTGCAGCACAGGTGCAGCGCGCCTCAGGTTTCCTCCGGTTCACTGAGCATCGAAGATCCTCCGTCATCTGCGGGAGAAACCGCCTCCGACGGCTGCACAGCCGGCTCCTCTAGCAACGGGCCGTACTCCTGCTCCCACCGTGCGCAGAGCGGCTTGGAGACCTCGAGCAGGTAAGCGCCGAACTCCTGGATCCCTTTCGGCCTCCGACTGAGGTCGCGCGACGGAAGAATGCGCGAGAACGCGAGCGCAGCACGGACAAGTAGATGCGCGTTCGGCGCGGAAAACATGACGAATCGATTCTCAACGCCGACATGAAACTGCGGATGCATGATGGGCTCGGAGAACGATGCTCCCGGGTGCACCGCCTGGTCGCGAAATCGGTAGACCTCCTTCAGTACCGAACGCAGGTTCGTCGTCCCCTGCTTCCTGAGCCCAAAGGATCGCCGCAGCTGCTCGGCGACCACCATGTACCGAGTGCGCCGCTTCTTCGGGTTTCCTGTCGGCTTCGGACGCGGCGGAGGGTCTCGATCGATAGTCGCGGCATAGAGTGCCTCGAAGAAGGTCGCGGCGGCGACGGTCGCCTGCATCGCCGCCTTGAACTCCCGATCGAGAGCCTCGCCGAACTCCCGATTTCCGGATCCAACCGAAGCGGTATGCGCCTCGTCGAGGCGATCAACCGCAATCTCAAGCCAATGGATGCAAGTGTCGAGCTGCAGCTCGACACTCCGGACTTCCATTGCCTGCGGACCCTTCGGACCGAGAGAGAGCACCAAGCCGCCCGCGGGAATGCGAAGTCGGACTCCACGCGAAACATGAATTCCTCCGGCCGCCGTCGGCGTCTTCGGCGGGCTGCTCATACTGTCCGCACCAGCGGCACCACCTTGCCCGCCTGGGATCCGTCGAGGATGTCCGCGTATGCCTGCAGCATGATCCGGCGCTGCGGCAGGTACTCGGCCTTGTTGTACGCCCGCTCCTGCTGCTCGTCCGATTTCTCGTGGGCCAGCTGCGCGTGGACGACATCCCCGGGGAAGCCAGCTTCGCGCAGGATGGTCATGGCCAGGTGCCGAAACCCATGGCCAGTCTGGCGCCCTTTGTAACCCAGGTCGTCGAGGGCGTACAGCATCGTGTTCTCGCTCATGAATGCGCCCAGCTTCCGGCTGTGCGGGAACACCCGCTCGTCATCTAGGCGCAGAGCCTTGAGCTCACGCAGCACCTCGACCACTTGGCGGGAGAGCGGGACGACGTGATCCTCGGCGGGGCGATCACCGCGTTGCTTCACCTTCATCCTGGCTGCCGGGACGGTCCAGGTCGGCGCGACGCCCTCGAGGTCGAACTCCTCCCAGCGCGAGAACCGCAACTCGCCAGTCCGCACGAACGTGTAGGCCATCACCAGCAGTGCCGCCCGGGTCACTGGCGACCCCTGGTAGCCTCGGATGGCACGCATCAAGCCCGGCGCCTCGGCGGGCCGAACGTGCGGCAGGTTTCTCGGCGGATTGACCTTCTTCGCCGCGGCGATCCGCTTCGTAGTCTCGCGGTAGGTCGGCATCACGACATCTGCGGGTGCGTAGCCCTGCAGCACCGCGTAGTGCCAGATACCGGCGAGCCGCCGACGCACTTTGTTGGCAGTTTCGTGTTTCCCAGCAACGGCAAGGCGGTCGATCACGTCGACGATATCGGCGCTCGTGACGCTCGCGATACCCCTGCTCCCTATGTACGGGTAGACGTGATCGACCAGCGACTGATGCAACTGCTGGACGGTCCGGGCGGCACGGCCGCGGCAGTGGATGTCCGCCCAAGTATTCCCGACACGCTCCACCGTCCAGTGATCCGCCAGGCGCTCCGCGCGCTTCACCTCCGCCGCAGCCTTGCGCGCTGCCCGCTCGGCCCGCGCCTTCGCGCGAACGGCGGCGGCTCCTTCCCGGACGCGGGCGGCCTCGAGCGCCTTAGCGTCAGCCGGCCGGATGCCCTGTCGGAGCAGCTCGCGACAGCGGTCGCGCTCGAGGCGAGCGCCCGCCAGCGACATCGTCCCGCGAGTACCGCCGGCATGCTGGTACACGCCTAAGGCCACGGTACCGCGCTTGCCGTCAAGCTGGTAGTCAAAGCGCCAGAGCCGCGACCCGTTCGGGTTGACCAGAAGGTAGAGCCCGGCGCCATCGCTGGCCTTGTAGGGCTTGTCCCTGGAGGCCAGGGCCCGTACCGCCTTGTCCGTGAGCTTCACCGTGCCTGTCCGTCCACTCATATTCTGTGCCCGAGATACCGTAGGAGGGCACTTTATCGGCGAGATACCGAGGTCTGATACCGTAGGTTAAGTCCGGCTGTCCCTGCGACTTCTCGTGATTCCTCGGCAGAATCCTATCCTGTAAAGGATTGATTCACAATGGGATCTTGAAACAGAAAAACCCCTTATCGGGGCTTTTCGGTGATCTTCGGTGTTCAAAGTGGTGCGCGGACCGGGACTCGAACCCGGACGCCTTGCGGCCGCGGATTTTAAGTCCGCTACGGCTACCGATTTCGTCATCCGCGCGCTGGCCGACCAATGATACCGGCCGCCGCGGACCTCAGAAGCCCGACAGGCCCTTGCCGCCATCGCGCGCCGAACCCTGCAGGTGGACCGTGCAGTTGACCAGCAGCGCCTCGTGCGGCGCGGCCGGCGCCAGCACGGTGACCGAGGTGTTCGCCAGGCTGGCGGGCGCATCGACGCCCGCGGCCAGGCGCGCATGCCGCGCGAGCAGCGTCCGGATGACCAGCCCGTGGGTCACCACGACCAGGTCGCCAGCAAGCGCGGCCCGCAGCGCGAGGATCTCCCCGAAGGCGCGGGCCACCCGAGCCTCGAACTCGGCCACCGACTCCCCCAGGGGCGGGGCGTCGGGCGTGGCCAGCGGGTCGTAGCCGAGATCGTCGTAGGCGCGGCCACGCAGGGCGCCGAAATTGCGCTCCTGCAGCAGAGCGGTCGTGCGCAGATCCAGCCCGGTGGCAGCCGCGATCGCGGTGGCGGTCTCGAAGGCGCGCGGCAGGTCGCTGCTCAGGACGGCGGCAGGCCCCGCGCGCGCCGCCAGCCGGCGCGCGACCGCCTCGGCCTGCGCCCTGCCCCGTTCGCTCAGCGGCGTGTCGGCCGGCTGGATCACGCGCGCCGCGTTCAGCGAGGTTTCACCGTGACGGATCAGGACGATGCTCATGCCGGCGCTCCTCCGACTACGCCACCTCGAACAGCCCCGCCGCCCCCATGCCGCCACCGATGCACATCGTCACCACCACGTACTTGACGCCGCGCCGCTTGCCCTCGATCAACGCGTGGCCGGCCAGCCGCGCACCGGACATGCCGAAGGGATGGCCGACCGCGATCGCGCCGCCGTCGACGTTCAGGATCTCGTTCGGGATGCCGAGCCGGTCGCGACAGTAGAGCACCTGGACCGCGAAGGCCTCGTTCAGCTCCCACAGGCCGATGTCGTCCATCCTGACGCCGGTGCGCTCCAGCAGGCGCGGCACCGCGAACACGGGGCCGATGCCCATTTCATCGGGCTCGCAGCCGGCCACCGCGAAACCGCGGAAGATGCCCAGTGGCTCGACGTTGCGCCGCTCGGCAAGCTTCGCGTCCATCACCACGCAGGCCGAGGCCCCGTCGGACAGCTGGCTGGCGTTGCCCGCGGTGATCGTGCCGCCCTCCATCACCGGCTTGAGCTTGGCAACCCCCTCGAGCGTGGTCGGGCGGATGCCTTCGTCGCGGGTCAGCGTGACCTCCTCGGTGGTCTTCTCGCCCGATTCGAGCGTCACCTCCCTCGTCGTGGTCATCGGCACGATCTCGCGGCCGAATCGTCCGGCTGCCTGCGCCGCCGCGACCCGCTGCTGGCTCTGCACGCCGTACTCGTCCATCCGCTCGCGCGAGATGCCGTAGCGTTTCGCCACCGTCTCGGCGGTCTGGATCATCGTGTGATACACGCCCGGGACATTCGCCTCGAGCCAGGGCTCGCGCAGCATGAAACGGTTCGCGTGCTCGTTCATCGTCAGGCTCACCGAGTCCAGGCCGCCCGCCACGACCGCGGGCGCCCCTTCCATGACGACCCGGCTGGCCGCCATCGCGATCGTCTGCAGGCCCGAGCTGCAGAACCGGTTGACGGTGACACCGCCGGTCGTGACCGGCAGGCCCGCGCGCAGCGCGATCTGGCGGGCGATGTTGCCGCCCACCGGCCCTTCGGGCCGCGCCGTGCCCATGATGCAGTCCTCGATCTCCGCGGGGTCCAGACCGGAGCGCTCGACTGCGTGCCTGACCACGTGGCCGCCCATCGTGGCGCCGTGGGTGAGATTGAACGCCCCCTTGTAGGCCTTGCCGATCGGCGTGCGGGCGGTCGAGACGATGACGGCTTCCTTCATGGCGGAGCTCCGGTTCACGGGTTCGGTTGGATTCCTGCCGACGAGGATAACCGCACCGGCATCCGGCCGATGCCCGGCCCGCCGCTGCCGGGCAGGCATACTCGCGCCCCCATGCCCGAAAACGAAACACTCACCGTGGTGATCGGAGCGAGCGGCGGGATCGGCGCCGCGCTGGCCGCCGAGTTGTCGCGCTCCTCGCCACTTCGGAGGGTGGTCGGCCTCTCCCGAAGGCCCGCACCGCCGATGAAGCATCTCCTGCCGCTGCTGCTGCGCGACGGCCGCTCGGTCTTCGCCACGCTCTCTGCAAAGGTCGGCAGCATCGGCGACAATCGGCTGGGCGGCTGGTACGCGTACCGGGCGTCGAAGGCGGCGCTGAACCAGCTGGTGCGAACCGCCTCGATCGAGCTTCGCAGGCGCTGCCCCGAGGCGGTCTGCGTGGCGCTTCACCCGGGCACGGTCGACACTCCGCTCTCGGCCCCCTTCGGCAAGGCCGGGCTGGAGGTCCGCCCGGCAGCCGAAGCTGCCCGGCTGCTCGTCGGCGTGCTCGAGACCCTGCAGCCGGCGCAATCCGGCGGATTCTTCGACTACCGAGGCCAGGCCCTGCCCTGGTGAGAACGACAACGAACACTTCCGGAAACCACGACATGGCCCAGGACGAATACCTCGCATCAGAACGGATCCGCAAGCGCCTGCTCGCCGCCCGCCAGCGCTTCCATGCAAACGACAACATCAGCGGCTTCATCGAGCCCGGCGAGCTCGAGGCCATCCAGGCAGAGGTCGCGGGCCACATGCAGGCGGTGCTGAAGAGCCTGGTGATCGACGTGGACGGCGACCACAACACCGCCGACACCGCGAAGCGGGTCGCCAAGATGTTCGTGCGCGAGGTGTTCTCGGGCCGTTATCTGAAGATGCCGGCGGTCACCGAGTTTCCGAACGTCGAGCGCCTGAACGAGTTGCTGATCGTGGGACCGATCACGATGCGCAGCGCGTGTTCGCACCACTTGTGCCCGATCCTGGGCAAGGTGTGGATCGGCATCCTGCCGCGCGAGGACTCCAAGCTGATCGGCCTGTCGAAGTACGCCAGGCTCACCGAATGGATCATGAACCGGCCGCAGATCCAGGAAGAGGCGGTGATCCAGCTCGCGAACAAGCTGGAGGAGAAGGTGAACCCCGAGGGGCTGGCGATCGTCATCGAGGCCGATCACTTCTGCATGCGCTGGCGCGGCGTGAAGGACGCCGACTCGAGCATGACCAACAGCGTGATGCGCGGCGCCTTCCTGACGAACCCCGACCTGCGCAAGGAGTTCCTGACGCTGCTGAGCCGCAGGTGAGCCCCGCGACCCGGTGCCGGTCGCCGGCGCCGCCGCGAGCGGCAGCCGTCCCTCAGATGGCGAGGTACTCGTGCCGAAGGTCGGCGTTGTCGATGACCTCCTTCGCCGCGCCCTGGAAGACCACCTCGCCCATGTCCAGGATGATCGCGCGATCGGACAGGTGCAGCGCTGCGATCGCGTTCTGCTCGACGATGATGGTGGTGTAGCCGGCTCGCCTGACCTCCTGCAGCATCTTCTCGATCTCCTGCACGATCACCGGGGCCAGGCCCTCGTAGGGCTCGTCGAGCAGCAGCAGCTTGATGTCGCGCGCCAGCGCCCGGGCGACCGCCAGCATCTGCTGCTCGCCGCCGGACATGGTCACCGCCTCCTGCAACCGGCGCTCGGCCAGCCGCGGGAAATGGTCGTACAGTTTCTCGATGCTCCAGCCGCGGGGGCCCTCGATCTGCGCCAGCTTCAGGTTCTCTTCGACGGTCAGCCCGGCGATGATCCGCCTGTCCTCGGGGACGAGCCCCACGCCGTTGCGCGCGGCCTGCCAGGCGCTCATCCGGTGCAGCGGCTGGCCGTCGAGCCAGATCTCGCCCTGGCGCAACTGCGGATCGGCCAGACGGGCGATCGTGCGAAGCGTCGAAGTCTTTCCAGCGCCGTTGCGTCCCAGCAGGGCGAGGATCTCGCCCTCCTGCATCTCGAAGCCGACGCCCTGGACGATGTAGCTCTCGCCGTAATAGGCATGCAGTCCGCTGCAGGAGAAGTAGGCCCGCGGCGAGCGGCCGGCTTCGCCGACGGCGGCGATCGCCGCGCGGGGACTGGCGAAGGCGTTCACAGGTGCGCCCCTCCGAGATAGGCCTCGCGGACCCTGGGGTCGTTCTTGATCGCATCCGGCTCGCCCTCCGCGATCACGCTGCCCTGGGCCATGACGCTGATGCGGTCGGCCAGCGAGAAGACTACGTGCATGTCGTGCTCGATGATGATCTTGGTGATGCCGCGCTCGCCGATCCGCTGCAGCAATTCGATCGTGCGGTTGGTGTCGGCGCGCGACATGCCGGCCGTCGGCTCGTCGAGCAGCAGCAGCCTGGGATCCTGCACCAGGCACATCGCCAGCTCGAGCCGGCGCTTGTCGCCGCGCGACAGCGTGGCAGCCACGGCGTCGCGCTGGTCGGCCAGTCCCATCTCGGCAAGGACGTGCTCCGCTTTCTCCCGCACCTCGGCCTGGGCGTCGGCACGCGACCAGGCGTTGACCCGGAACGCGCCGTCGCGACGCGCGAAGGTCGGGATCATCACGTTCTCGATCAGGCTCAGGTCGCCGAAGATCTCCGGCGTCTGGAACACCCTCGCCACGCCGGCCTGGTTGATCTCGTGCGGCGACAGCCCCACCAGCGACTGGCCGCCGAAGACCACGCTGCCGGTGTCCGGCGTCAGGCGGCCGACGAAGCAGTTCAGCAAGGTCGACTTGCCGGCCCCGTTCGGCCCGATGATCGCGTGCACCGTCCCCTCCTCGACCTCGAGGTTGACGTCGTCGAGCGCCCGCAAGCCGCGAAAGCTCTTGTTCACGGTATTGACCCGGAGGATCGCCATCTTCGTTCGCCTCCTCGGGTCAGTCGCTCGCGGCAGCGGCGGTCGACGCGCGCCGCGTGCCGCCGCCCCCTGCCTGCGTCCGGTCCTGCTGGGCCGGACTGCCCCTGGCCTGCCCGGAACTCGTGCCGGGGCGCCGGCGACGCAGCGCGCGCCCCGTCCGCCGGATGCCTTCCATGACCCCGCCGGGAAGGTAGATCACGAGCAGCATGAACATCAGGCCAAGCGTAAGCTGCCAGCCATCGCCGACGAACAGGCCCGCGACGGCGACCGCCACGTCTTCCAGCGGATCGGGCAGGAAGCCAAAGAAGTCGTGCAAGGTCTGCGCGTTGAACGACGAGAAGATGTTCTCGAAGTACTTGATGATCACCGCCCCCAGCACCGGTCCCAGCAGGGTCCCGACCCCGCCCAGTATGGTCATCAGGACGACCTCGCCCGAGGCGGTCCACTGCATCCGCTCTGCCCCCGCCAGCGGATCGGTCACCGCCAGCAGCGAGCCCGCCAGGCCGGCGAACAGGCCCGAGATCACGAAGGCGGCGAGCGCATAGGGCCGCGAGCTCACGCCGGTGTAGTTGAGCCGGTTCTGGTTGGACTTGACCGCCCTGAGCATCGTCCCGAACGGCGAGCGCGCGATGCGCATCGCCACGTAGAAGGCCACGATCAGCATGACGGCGCAGAAGTAGAAGCCGGGGTAGCCGCTCATGGGAATGCCGAACAGCGTGGTCGAGGGGATCGCGTCGCTCGGACCCGAGAGCCAGGTGTCGATCAGACGCGCGTCGGTCCGGGTGATCTGCAGCCCGGTCTCGCCGTTCGTGATCGGCGTGAGCACCGAGTAGGCGAGGTTGTAGGACATCTGCGCGAAGGCGAGCGT
This sequence comes from Zeimonas arvi, assembly GCF_008039575.1. GTDB lineage: Bacteria > Pseudomonadota > Gammaproteobacteria > Burkholderiales > Burkholderiaceae_E > Zeimonas > Zeimonas arvi. Next base: position 477,798 of record NZ_VDUY01000002.1, read on the forward strand.
GAGGATCGAGAAATAGATGCCGGAGCGGCGCAGGCTCACGTACCCGATCGCCAGGGCGAAGACGCCCGACACCGCCATCCCGCACAGCACCGCAGGAAGCACGTTCATCGTCAGCAGCTTGAAGCACCACACCGCGGTGTACGAGCCGACCCCCAGGAAGGCGGCGTGACCGAAGGAGAGGTAACCGGTCAGACCGAACAGGATGTTGAAGCCGATCGCGAAGATGCCGTAGATGGCGAACTTCTGCAGCAGGTCGGGGTAGGCCGCGCCGAACGGCGTCAGCCACACCGGCATGGCGAGCACTGCTGCCGCGAAGCCGGCGAGCAACAACAGGTCCTTGCGGGCAGGGTTCATCGCGAGCCTCATGTCTCCATCACGCCGCTGCGGCCGAGCAGTCCGCGCGGCCTGACCAGCAGGATCGCCACCGCCACCAGGTAGACGACGATCTGGTCGATACCCGGGATCAGCGCCTTGACCTCGTTCATCGATGCGAAGGACTGCAGGATGCCGAGCAGGAATCCCGCCAGCACCGCGCCTTCGAGCGACCCCATGCCACCGACCACCACCACGACGAAGGACAGCACGAGGAACTCCATGCCCATGTGGTAGTCCGGAGACAGGATCGGGGTGTACATCAGCCCGGCCAGGCCGGCGACCACCGCGGCGATCCCGAACACGATCGTGAACCGGCGCTCGATGTCGATGCCGAACAGCCCGACGGTCTCCCGGTCGCGCATGCCCGCGCGCACCACCAGGCCGAAGGTCGTGAAGCGCAGGAACGCGAACACCAGCGCGATCACCACCAGCGAGAACAGGAAGTAGACCAGCCGCCACCACGGGTAGGCGATCGCGTCGCCAAGGCCGAGCCAGGCGCCGATCTGCGCCGTGCCCGACACCGCGTCGGGCGCGGGCATCGGGATCGGGTTCGCGCCGAACGCGACCTTGACGATCTCCTGCAGCACGATCGCCAGTCCGAAGGTGACGAGGATCTGGTCTGCATGCGGGCGCCTGTAGAAGTGCCGGATCAGGCCGCGCTCCAGCGCAACCCCGACGAGCAGCATGACCGGTATCGCCAGCAGGATCGAGAGCGGCACCGAGAGGTCGATCAGCCGCTCGCCGAGGTCGCCCAGCCAGAGCTTCAGGTAGGGCACTTCCTTGTAAGCGTCGAAGAAGGTGACCGTCTCGTCCTTCACCGACCTGGAGATCGTCATCAGCCGGTTCAACGAAACCGCGCAGAACGCGCCCATCATGAACAGGGCGCCGTGCGCGAAGTTCACCACTCCGAGGGTGCCGAAGATCAGGGTCAGGCCGAGGGCGATCAGCGCATAGGCGCCGCCCTTGTCCAGCCCGTTGAGGAGTTGCAGGAATATCGCGTCCATTCGGAGTCCGGGTGCGAAGCGCCCGTCGGTCCGGCACGGGCGCCGGACCGACGGGATCGGGTGGCTCAGACTTCGTAGGGCCCCAGTTCCCCGCCGCCCATCGACGCGGGATACTCGACGGCGCTGCGGGGCACGACCTTGACGACCTCGAGCAGGTCGTACTGGCCGGTGGGTTTCTCCTTGCCGCGCACGACCAGCACGTCCTTCATGCACTGGTGATCGCCGGCGCGGTACTCGGTCGGCCCGTTGCCCAGCCCGTCGAACTTGAAGCCCTCGAGTGCCTTGATGACCTCGGGCGGATAGAAGGTCCCGGCCACCTCGCAGGCATTGGCGTACAGGAGCGTCTGCGCATAGCAGGTCTGCGCGGCCTGTGACGGCGGAAACCCGTACTCCTTGGCGAAGGACTTGGTGAAGGCCTTGGTGCCCTCGTCAGGCAGGTTCCAGTGCCAGTTCGCGGTGCCCAGGATGCCCCGGGCGGCCTCGCCGGCGCCTTGCACCATCAGCTCGGAGTACAGCGGCACCACGATCTCGAACTTTCGACCGTTCACCATCTTCTCGCGCAGGCCGAACTGCACCGCCTGGCGCAGCGAGTTCACCATGTCCTTGCCGTAATGGTTGAGGATCAGCACGTCCGCGCCGGAGTTGACCGCCGGCGTGATGTACTGCGAGAAGTCCCCGGCCCCGAGCGGCGTGCGGACGGCGGCCACCGTCTTCCAGCCGAGACTCTCGGTGGCGTTCTTGAGCGACTCCTCCTGGGTCCAGCCCCAGGTGTAGTCGGCGGTGAGGTGATAGGCCTTGCGGTCCTTGCCGTATTCCGCGGCCAGCACCGGCGCCAGCGCCTGGCCCGACATGTAGGCGTTGAAGAAGTGCCGGAACCCGTAGCGACGGCGGTCCTTCATCGTCGTGTCGTTCGAGTGACTCAGGCCGACCATGTAGATGACGCCCATTTCCTGGGCCAGCGACTGAACCGCCACCGCCACCGCCGAGGACGAGCAGCCCGAGAACATGATCACGCCGTCCTTCTCGATCATCCGCTTGGCCGACGCCCGTGCGGCGTCCGCCTTCGTCTGGGTGTCGCCGGTCACGAACTCGACCTTCTTGCCCAGGATGCCGTTGCCCTTCAACTGCGACGGCTTGAAGGTCTTGACCATGCCGCCGTCGCCCTCGCCGTTCAGGTGCTTCGCCGCGAGCTTGAACGCGCGCAGTTCGTCGGCGCCCTCGTCGGCGTACGGGCCGGTCAGCGGCACGTTGAAGCCCAGCACGCAGGACTTCGCCTTGGAGGGATCGTTGCGGAAGTTCGCCGCCCATGCATTGCGCGTGAACACCAGCGACGGGGCCGCCACCCCCGCCGCCCCCAGCACCGCGCCGCTCTTGAGCACCGAACGGCGCTTGTCGTCGTGAACGGAATCACCCATGTCGTCTCCTCCTGTTGATTCGAGCCGAGTGCGCTCCGCGAGATTGCGGCCCCCGGGCCACCGCCTGTCGAAGCGATCGTGGCGACCAGACTCGTCGAATCCTGTCAATGCATCAACAATCAATTGACTTCACAAGACATCTTTGTCAAAACTTGAATGTCAACTTGTCAAATACCGTCGATGATTGACCTTGCACCGCAACATCCCCAGGACCGGCCGCCGGGCGCGGCGGGACGCTCCCCATTGATCGGCGCCAGGCTGCGCGATCAGCGAAAGCGACTGCGCCTCACGCAGTCCGGCCTCGCTGCGCAGGTCGGGATCTCGCCCTCGTACCTGAACCTCATCGAAGGCAACCGGCGCAGCATCGGCGGCGCGCTCCTCAAGCGCCTCGCCGACGCGCTGGGGCTGGACGTCGCCGAACTGGACGGCGCACGCGAGCGACGGCTGGCTGGCGCACTCGACGACGTCGCCGGCGATCCGCTATTGAGCGACCTTCGGCTCGCGGCATCCGCCACCCGGGAAATCGCGGCACGCTTCCCCGGCTGGGCAGAGGCCCTCGTCAGACTGCATCGGTCCTGCCTCGACCGCGGCGCTGCCGTGGCAGCCCTGTCGGACCGACTCAACCAGGATCCCTTCCTCGGAACCGCCGTGCACGGCATGCTGACCCGGGTCGCCTCGATCCGGTCGGCGTCCGAGATTCTCGATGCGGTGGCGGACCTTTCGGACGACGAGCGCAGCCGCTTCGTGTCGATCATCGCCGCAGACAGCGCCCGCCTTTCCGGTCTCGCCCAGGCCCTGGCCGCCTACTTCGACCGCGCGCATACCGAGACGCGCTCGATCACGCCGGTCGAGGAAGTCGACGATTTCCTCCTCGAGCGCGACAACCACTTCCCGGCGCTCGAGCAGGCCGCAGCCGACTTCCGGGCCGCCGCGGGCATCACCGGTGATTGCCGCGAGAGCACGCTGGTGGAGTATCTCCAGCGGACGCACTCGGTGACACTGGCCAGCGGCTCCGCCGCGACGATCGCCGGCAGCGCCCCGCGCATGGCGGTCTTCGATCCGGTCTCGCGCGTCCTGACGCTCGCCGACGAGGCGCCCCGGTCCACGCGCCGCTTCGAGCTCGCGCGTCTCGCCACCGGGCTGTTTCACCAGGGCCGGGCGGTGTCGAGCGAGATCGAGAGCGCGGAGAACCTGTCGAGCGAAGCGGCCCGCAGGCGCGCGCAAGGGGCCCTGGGCGCGTACCTGGCGGCGGCGGCGCTGCTGCCGTACGGACCCTTCCTGGAAGCGGCGATCCGCTTGCGCTACGACGTCGAGGCGTTGTCCGAGCGCTTCGAGGCAAGCTTCGAGCAAGTCGCGCATCGGCTGACCACCCTGCGCCGCCCCGGCGTAGGCGGCGTTCCTTTCGGCTTCATGCGCATCGATCCTGCGGGCCACGTCAGCAAGCGCCTCCCGCTTCCGCGTTTCGTGATGCCGCGGCACGGCACCGCATGCCCGCTGTGGGCGGTTTACCAGGCCTTCCAGGCACCGGGGACCGTCGTCAGGCAGTTCGCCGACTTCCCGGCTGGCGAGCGTTTCCTGATCGTGGCGAGAACCGTCGAGAAACCCCGGCCGGCGTTCACGATGCCGCGCCGCCTGATGTCGGTCGCGCTCGTGTGCGATGCGCTGCACGCCGACCGCACGACCTACGCCGACGGCCTCGATCCCGCCTCGCAGGCGGGGGCCACGCCGGTCGGCGCCAGTTGCCGCCTCTGCCCTCGCAGCACCTGCCCGTACCGCGAGGAAGACCCGATCATCGACGCCTGAAGCCGGTCGGAATACACTGGCCGTGCGCCGCGCCCGGGCGCGCGCCGGGAGAAGAGGAGACACCACCGCATGCCGCACCGAGTCCTGATCGCCGAAGACGAGCCCAACATCGTCGAGTCCCTGAGCTTCGTGCTCGCGCGCGAAGGTTTCGAGGTCGAAGCGGCACTCGACGGAGAGGCAGCGATCGACCGACTTCGCAGGCAGCTGCCGGATCTGCTGATCCTCGACGTGATGCTGCCCCGGCTCAACGGCTTCGAGGTCCTCAAGCGGGTCAAGGCCGATCCCGCCCTGCGCGCGCTGCCGGTCATCGTGCTCACCGCCAAGGGGCAGGTGCAGGATCGGCGGATGGCCGAAGAGATCGGCGTCGACGGATTCATGACCAAGCCCTTCTCCAACCGCGAAGTGGTCGACGAAGTGCGCAGGCTCATCGCCGAGCGGCAGGTCGCACCATGACGCCTGAAGACGACGTGCCGCCGCGCCTGCGCGACGCGGCCTCGGTGCTCCCGCTCCTGGGCGTGTTCCTGCTGATGCCGCCGGTGATCGTGCTGTTCGCGGCGCCGGTCCTGGTGGGTGGCGTCCCGCTGATCGTCGTCTACCTGTTCGGGGTCTGGCTGGCGCTGATCGTGTGCGCAGCGCTGCTCGCGCGCCGGATCGAGCGCCGCCGAGCCTGACGTTCCAGTGAGCCTTTCGCAGAACCTGGTCCTCGGGATCGGACTGCTCTACGTGACGCTGCTGTTCGCGGTCGCCTTCGTCGGCGACCGCCGCGCGCGCGCCGGCCGGCTCGGATGGCTCCAGTCGCCGCTGGTCTACACCTTGTCGATCTCGGTCTATTGCACCTCGTGGACCTTCTATGGCGCGGTGGGCTCGGCGGCCCGCAACGGCCTCGAGTTCGCGACGATCTATATCGGCCCGACGCTCGTGTTCGTGGGCTGGTGGCTGCTGCTTCGGAAGCTCGTGCGGATCGGCCGGATCAACGGGATCACTTCCATCGCCGACATGGTCTCCTCGCGCTACGGCAAGAGCGCGAGCCTTGCCGCGCTCGTAACGATCATCGCGCTGGTCGGCACCACCCCCTACATCGCGCTTCAACTGCAGGCGGTCACCACCAGCTTCCAGGTGATCGGCAATCCCGTGAGCGAGGGCCTGCCTGGCCTGCCCGATGCCGCCCCCGACTTCCGGATGGCGTTCTGGATCGCCGCCGGCATGGCCCTGTTCACCATCCTGTTCGGGACCCGGAACATCGACGCGAAGGAGCGGCACCACGGCGTGGTGGCGGCCATCGCGCTGGAGGCGATCGTCAAGCTGCTGGCGCTGGTCGCCGTCGGCGCCCTGGTGATGTTCGGCCTTTCCGACGGGCCCGCCGAGGTCTTCGCACGGGCCTCGCCGGAGATGCTGCACTCCGCGGACGTGTTCGGGCCGCGATGGATCTCGTTGACCCTCCTGTCGGCCGCGGCGATCGTGTGCCTGCCGCGGGAGTTCCAGGTGACCGTGGTCGAGAACGTCGACGAGACCCACCTGCGCACCGCGTCGTGGCTGTTCCCGCTCTACCTGTTCCTGCTGAGCCTGTTCGTGCTGCCGATCGCGATCGGCGGCCTGCACCTGCTGCCGGCAGGCTCGGACCCGGACATGTTCGTGCTGACGCTGCCGATGGCGACCGGCCACGAGTCCATTGCCCTGCTCGCCTTCCTGGGCGGCTTCTCGTCGGCGACGTCGATGGTGATCATCGCCTGCATCGCGCTGTCCACGATGCTCTCGAACCACATCATCATGCCGATCGCGTTGCGGATGAAGTGGGTATCGGTCGGTCCGGGCGGCGAGCTGCGCCGCTTCCTGCTGACGAGCCGTCGGATCTGCATCTGCGCCACGCTGCTGCTGGGGTTCCTGTACTTCCGCCTGAGCGGCAACTCGGCTGCGCTCGCGTCGATCGGCCTGATCGCGTTCGCCGGCGTCGCACAGGTGCTGCCCAGTCTGCTCGGCGGCCTGTTCTGGCGGCAGGCGACCGCCCGCGGCGCCTTCGCAGGTCTTCTGTCCGGCGCCGTGCTGTGGGCGTACACCCTGTTCCTGCCGAGCTTCAGGGGGGGGTTCCCGATGTCGGCGGACACGATCCACGAGGGGCCCTTCGCGATCGCGGCGCTCCGGCCGCACGCCCTCTTCGGCCTCGAAGGGCTCGATCCGCTCATCCACTCGCTGTTCTGGAGCCTGTCGGTCAACACGCTGCTCTTCGTCCTGGTTTCGCTCGCACGCGAGCCCAGTCCGCTCGAGCGGCTGCAAAGCGCGCTGTTCGTGGACGTGTTCCGCACCCCTGCCGAGTCGACTTCGGCGCTCATCCGCCGTTCCGCCCCGACCTACGAACTGAGCCTGCTCGCTCACCGGATCCTCGGCGCCGACGAGGCCCGGCGCCTCTTCGAGGAGGCGCCCGCCGACGCCTCGGGCCCTGGCGCACGGGCCGCATCGGTCAACGATGCCTTCATCACCCGGGTCGAGCGCAGGCTTGCCGGAAGCGTGGGCGCCGCGACCGCCCGGGCGATGGTCTCGCGGGTCGTGACCGGCGAGACCATCAGCCTCGACGAGTTGATCCGGATCGCCGACGAGGCGCAGCAGATCCGCGACTACAGCCACCGGATCGAGGAGAAATCGCGGCAGCTCGAGACCGCCGCGCGCCAGCTCGAGGAGGCCAACGAGCGACTCACCAGGCTCGACCGGCAGAAGGACGATTTTCTCAGCCAGGTCAGCCACGAGGTACGCACGCCGATGGCCTCGATCCGCTCCTTCGCGGAGATCCTGCTCGATTCGCGCGATCTGCCTCCGTCGCGGGCCGAGAGATTCGTTCGCATCATCCACGACGAGAGCATCCGCCTGACCCGGCTGGTCGACAGCATGCTGGACCTGAGCGTGCTCGAGCGCGGCGATCCTCCCTGGCACATCTCGCGCTTCGATCCGGAGCTGTCGCTGGAGAGCGCGATCCGCGCCTGCGAGGGCTTGGCCGCGCGCAGCGGGATCCGCGTCCTGCGCGGCGATCGCGTCCGCGGCGCGCAGGTCGAGGCCGACGGCGACAGGCTGAGTCAGGTCCTGATCAACCTCATCTCGAACGCGATCAAGTACAACGACAAGGCAGACGGCATCGTGCGGATCGACAGCCGCATCGCCGGCGATCGCTACGAGATCTTCGTGCAGGACAACGGCCCGGGCATCCCCGCCGAGGAGCGGGAGCGCATCTTCTCGGAGTTCCTGCGCGGTGCCGCCCAGGCCCGGCGCCCTACGCCGGGCGCCGGCCTCGGCCTCGCCATCAGCAGGCAGATCATGCGCCGGCTCGGCGGATCACTGACGCTCGAGCGGACCGATGGCGAAGGCGCCACATTCCGGGTGGCGCTGGCGCTCGCGGATGCGCTCAGTACGTCTCCAGGTGAAGGCGCCCCTCGCGCTTGAGCGCGGCCCCAAGCGTTTCCCACTTCAGCCCGGCCTGCTGCGCGATGTCGCGCAGCGCCAGCACCACGCCCTCTTCCATGCTCTTCAGGCCGCACACGTAAAAGAAGGTGTCGTCGTCCTTCAGCAGCTCGGCCAGGTCGGCCGCGCGCTCGCGCATCAGGTCCTGCACATAGCGCTTCTGCGCGCCGGGCGTGCGCGAGAACGCCAGGTTGATGTCGATGAAGTCCTTGGGCAGGCTCATCAGCGGACCGAAGTAAGGCAGCTCCTCGCGGGTGCGCGCGCCGAAGAAGAGCATCAGCCGGCCGCCCTCGAACTTGCCCGACTTGCGCAGCCTGCGCCGCCACTCGGTCATCGCGCGCATCGGGGCGCTTCCCGTGCCGGTGCAGATCATCACGATGTTCGAGCGCGGATGGTTCGGCATCAGGAAGCTCGCCCCGAACGGCCCGATCACCTGCACCGTGTCGCCGGTCTTCAGGTCGCACAGGTAGTTGGAGCAGACACCGCGCACCGGCCGGCCCTGGTGGTCGGCAGTCACCCGCTTCACCGTGAGCGACAGGTTGTTGTAGCCGGGGCGCTCGCCGTTGCGGGCGCTGGCGATCGAATACTGGCGGGCGTGATGCGGCTTGCCCGAGGCGTCGGCGCCCGGCGGCACGATCCCGATCGACTGCCCCTCGAGCACCGGGAACGGCATGCGCCCGAAGTCCAGCACGATGTGGTGGGTCTCGTTCTCGGTGCCCGCCTCGTTGACCTTCACGTTGCCGACCACGGTCGCGGTGGTCGGGCCCCTGGGGCCGTAGAGGTTGGTGTACGCGTGAGCGGCCGACCAGGGCGGCAGCGTGGCGTTGAACGCCGCCGAATCGAAGACGGTCTCGCCCGGCGTCGCCAAGGTCCCCGTCTCGGCGCCGACCGATGTCGCGGCCTCGGCCTCCGCGCCAGGCGGCACCCCAGCCTCGGCGAGCTGCTCCGCGGTGAGCTCGGCCGGCAGTGCCTCCCAGCCGAACTGCTCCTCGACCGTGTAGGCCTTCGCACGCGGCACCAGCCGCCAGTTGTCGATCGACCCGGTCGGGCACGGCGAGATGCAGTCCATGCAGAAGTTGCACTTCTCCGCATCGACGACGTAGTTGTCGTCGTTGTGGGTGATCGCGCCGACCGGGCAGGTCGCCTCGCAGGTGTTGCAACGGATGCAGATCTCGGGGTCGATCAGGTGCTGCTTGAGCAGCCCCGCGTCCGGCGCGTTCATCTCGTGTCCCATTCGTTTTCGCGATGCGCCGGGGAAGGCTCGTGGCGGTCTTCCCCGATGCACCCGGTTCAGTTGAAGCGAACGTACTCGAAGTCCACCGGCTGGCGGTTGATGCCCATGACCGGCGGCGCGATCCAGTTCGCGAACTTGCCCGGCTCGACCACCCGGCCCATCAGCGAGGCCACGAAGGCGCGGTCCTCGGCGCCAGGCAGCCATTGGCGCTCGTGCGCGGCCCACTCGGCCTCGCTGACCACGCGCCCGTCGGGGCTCACCCGCACGCCAGCCAGCGTGCCGATCTTGCGGTTGAAGGCCTTGTGCGGCGCGACCAGCCGGAACGGGAGCCCGGCCTTCTCGATGACCTTGTTCCAGCGGTTCACGCCGGCGATCGAGTCCTTGATGAAGTCGTCGCGCAGCACCTCGTTGAGCGCGTTGAGCATCGACACCTCGCGCTCGACCAGCTGCCCGTCCTGCACCGCCAGCACCTTGTAGGTGCGCCCCTGCAGCCGGTGGTCGTCGTCGCGCTTGGTCTCCTCGAAGCGGCCCTTCAGGCCGGCGTTGTAGAAGATCGCCGCGTTGCTCGACTCGTCGGCGCCGAACAGGTCGATGGTGACGCTGAAGTGGAAGTTCAGGTAGCGCTGGATGGTGCCCAGGTCGATCACGCCGGCCGCGCGGACCTTCGCCGGGTCGTCGGTCCTGAGCTGGTTCATCACCTCGCAGGTGCGGGCGATCACGCGCGACACGCCGCTCTCGCCCACGAACATGTGGTGGGCCTCCTCGGTCAGCATGAACTTGGTCGTGCGGGCCAGCGGGTCGAAGCCGCTCTCGGCCAGGGCGCAGAGCTGGAACTTGCCGTCGCGATCGGTGAAGTAGGTGAACATGTAGAAGGACAGCCAGTCGGGCGTCTTCTCGTTGAAGGCGCCCAGGATACGCGGGTGGTCGGCATCGCCGGAGTGGCGTTGCAGCATCGCATCGGCCTCTTCGCGGCCGTCGCGGCCGAAGTGCTTGTGTAGCAGGTAGACCATGGCCCACAGGTGGCGGCCTTCCTCGACATTCACCTGGAACAGGTTGCGAAGGTCGTACTGGCTGGGCGCAGTCAGGCCCAGATGGCGCTGCTGCTCGACCGAGGCGGGCTCGGTGTCGCCCTGGGTCACGATGATCCGGCGCAGGTTGGCGCGGTGCTCCCCCGGCACGTCCTGCCAGGCGGCCTCGCCCTTGTGCTCGCCGAAGTTGACCTGCCTGCCTTCCTCGCGAGGATTCAGGAAGATGCCCCAGCGATACTCGGGCATCTTCACGTAGCCGAACTGCGCCCAGCCCTGCGGATCGACACTGACCGCCGTGCGCAGGTACACGTCGAAGCTCTGCGAGCCCTCGGGCCCCAGGTCGCGCCACCACTGCAGGTAGTTCGGCTGCCAGTGTTCGAGCGCGCGCTGCAGGGCCTTGTCCTGCGAAAGGTCGACGTTGTTCGGGATCTTGTCGGTGTAGTCGATCGACGACATCTGTTGGCTCCGTGTGGATTCAAACGCGGTTCATGTCGAACTGGGCCTTCTCGCCCTTGCCGTAAAGCTTCAGCGCGCCCTTCTCGCCGACGGCATTGGGACGCTGGAAGATCCAGTTCTGCCAGGCGGTGAGCCGCCCGAAGATCCGGGTAAACATGGTTTCCTTGCCGTTGAAGCGCAGGTTGGCCTCCATGCCGGTGAGCGCATCGGGCGACATCGCCGCGCGCTCCTCGAGCGCGATCCGGACCTCGTCGGCCCAGTCGATGTCGTCCGGGGCCGCGGTGACCAGGCCCAGCGCGAGCGCCTCCCCGGCCTTCAGCGGCCGGCCGATCCTCGCGCGGACCGCGGCGATCGGCTCGTCCTCCTCGTAGAAGCGGCGCTGCAGCCGCGACTGGCCGGTGGCCATGGGGTAGAAACCGAAGTTCGCGTCGCTCACGGCGATGGCCGGCTCGCGCTCGGGCTCGTCGGGCAGCGCGGCGTGGTAGCTGCGGTCGCAGGCAAGCGCCAGCTCGAGCAGCGTGCCGGCGAAGCAGGAGCCCGGCTCGATCAGTGCGAACAGGCTGCGCGCGGACACGTCCAGACGCGACAGCGTGCGGCGCAGCATCCCGATGGTCTCGCGCACGAGCCAGTGGTCGCGGTGCGCGGCAAGTTCGGCATCGACGACCAGCACCGCCGCGGTGTCGCCTTCCGTCTTCAGCAGCCAGGTGCCGATCTCGAGCTCGTTGCTGCGCATCGTGAGGATGGCATCGTCGAGCTCGCGAGCCATCGCGAGCGGCCACCACGCGGCGCCGGCGGCAAGGATCGCCGCGATGCCCTGGGGCTGCGCGCCCTGAGGCGCCTTCACGGTGAAGGTGGCAAGGCGCTTCGCGCGGTCGATCTCGACGGTGACGTGGGCATAGCGCAAGGCGTCCGCCTCCTCGGTCCGCTCCAGGGCGGGCAGCGCGACGCCCGTCGCGCCGGCCGGGCGGTCGCTCTGCGCGGCGAGCTGCAGCGCCCGCTCGCGGACCTTCTCGGCGAAGACCGCCGGCTTCGCGATCTCGTCGACCAGCCGCCAGTCCTTGGCCCGCTGGCCGCGCACGCCCTCGGTGGTCGTGCAGAACATGTCGGCCAGGTCGTGGCGGACCTTGCGCTTGTCGGTGACCCGTGTCAGGCCGCCGGTGCCGGGCAGCACACCGAGCAGAGGGACTTCGGGCAGGCTGACCGAGGAGGAGCGGTCGTCGACCAGCCAGATCTCGTCGCAGGCCAGCGCAAGCTCGTAGCCGCCACCGGCGCAGGCGCCATTGACCGCGGCGAGGAATTTCAAGCCCGAATGGGCGCTGGAATCCTCGATGCCGTTGCGGGTCTCGTTGGTGAACTTGCAGAAGTTCACCTTCCAGGCGTGGCTGGACATGCCGAGCATGAAGATGTTGGCGCCGGAGCAGAAGATCCGGTCGCGCAGGCTGGTCACGACCACGCAGCGGACCTCGGGATGCTCGAAGCGGATGCGGTTCAGCGCATCGTGCAGCTCGATGTCGACGCCCAGGTCGTAGCTGTTCAGCTTGAGCTTGTAGCCCGGACGCAGGCCGGCGTCCTCGTCGATGTTCAGGGCCAGCGTGGCCACCGGGCCGTCGAAGGCGAGCGACAGGTGGCGATAGCGGGACGGGTCGGTGCGGTAGTCGACGCCTGTCGCTGCGTGCGTTGCCTGGATGTCGGGCGCGTTCATCGGCTCTCCTCGCGGTGCTGCGGCCATCGATTCAGAAAACATGCATCATTGTGCATACTTCTTCGAGGCCTGAATACTAATGCACTATTGTGCATTGTCAAGCGAATTCCCCGGCGGCGCGCCGGGGTCGGCCCCTCAGCGGCCGGCAACCGCGCGCAAGGCCCCGCGCAAGCGGGCCGCCGCCTCGTCGGGAGATTGTCCTCCCGTTTCGAACTGGAGGTCCGCTTTCCCATAGAAGGCGGACCGGCCGGCCAGGATCCGCTTGAGGTCTTCCATCGCTTCCTGGTTTCCCGCCATCGGCCGCAGGTCGCCCTGCGCGATCACCCGCTGCATGTGCGCCTCGGGACTGGCCTTGAGCCAGATCGTGTAGCAGTGCGACAGCAGCAGATTGAAGGTGGTCGGGTCCGAAACGATGCCGCCCGGCGTTGCGATCACCGCGTCCGGGTAGAGCTGGATGGTTTCCTCGAGCGCCCGCCGCTCGTAGCGGCGGTAGGCGGCCGGCCCGAGCAGGTTGTGGATCTCGGCGATGCCGCAACCAGCCACCCGTTCGATCTCGTTGTTCAGCTCCACGAAGGGGATGTCGAGCGCGTCGGCCAGGGTCCGGCCCAGGGTGGATTTACCGGCCCCGCGCAGTCCGACCAGGGCGATCCGGCAGGCCCGTGCATCGGGCCGGCCGGCCTCGCCGTAGAGCTCGGCCAGCGCCAGCCGCGCACGCCGCAGCGACTCGTCGTTGCGGCCGCGCAGCAGGTCGCGGATCAGGAGCCATTCCGGCGACGCGGCGGTCTCGTCGCCGAGCAGCTCGGCCAGCGGGCAGTCGAGCGCGCGAGCGACCTGCCTGAGCACCAGGATCGAGGCATTGCCGACGCCGAGCTCCAGGTTCGCGAGGTGGCGCTCGGATACCTCGGACGCGCGCGCCAGCGCCTTTCGCGTCATGCCCTTTCGCGCGCGCAGCGAGCGGACCCGCTCGCCGAGCGCCTGAAGAAAAGGATCGCGATCGGTCGTCTCGGAGGCCGGTGCGGCTGCGCTGAGGTCTTGCAGATCCATCTCATGCATTATACTGCTTATTATTCGAGGAGACGACAGACATGAGCGATCCCATCGCCGACCCGGAAGCAGCGGCCGTCCCGCCCCCGGAGCGCTTCAACTTCGCCCGCCACGTGTTCGAGCGCAACGCACGCCGCGCGGCGCGCCCCGCCTATGTCGACGACGCCGGGGCGCTGAGCTACGGGGCGCTGGAAGAGCGGGCGCGGCGATGCGCCGCCGCGCTGCTCGCATCGGGGATCCGCCGCGAGGAACGGGTGCTGCTGCTGATGCACGACTGCAACGACTGGCCGGTCGCCTTTCTCGGCTGCCTGCACGCCGGGGTCGTTCCCGTGGCGGTGAACACCCTGCTCACCGCCGACGACTACGCCTACATGCTCGGACATAGCCGCGCGCAGGCCGCCCTGGTGTCCGGTGCCCTGTTGCCGGTCCTCGACAAGGCCATGGCGCTCGGACCTCACGAGTTGCGCGCGCTGGTCGTGTCACGCCCGGCATCCGGGCTTCCCGCCGGAGCCGTCGCGTTCGACGCCTGGCTCGATGCCCAGCCTCCGCTGGCCGCCGGCGCCGACACGCTTGCCGACGATATCGGTTTCTGGCTGTATTCGTCCGGCTCGACCGGCCGGCCCAAGGGCACGGTCCACACGCACGGCAACCTGTACTGGACCGCCGAGCTGTACGCGGCGCCGGTACTGGGCTTGCGCGAGGACGACGTCTGCTTCTCGGCCGCCAAGCTGTTCTTCGCCTACGGACTCGGCAACGCGCTCAGCTTCCCGCTCAGCGTCGGCGCCACCGTGCTGCTGATGGCCGAGCGTCCGACCCCGGACGCGGTGTTCCGCCGCTGGACCGGCGAGGTCGGCGGGCTGAAGCCGACCGTGTTCTTCGGTGCCCCGACCGGTTACGCCGGGATGCTCGCCTCGCCGAACCTGCCGGCCCGGAACGCGGTCTCGCTGCGCCTGTGCTCGTCGGCCGGCGAGGCGCTGCCCAGGGAAATCGGCGAGCGCTTCACCGCGCACTTCGGCTGCGAGATCATCGACGGCATCGGCTCGACCGAGATGCTCCACATCTTCCTGTCGAACCGTCCCGGCGACGTGCGCTACGGCACGACCGGCAAGCCGGTCGCCGGCTACCGCGTCGAGTTGCGCGACGAGACCGGCCACGTGCTCGAAGGCCCGGACCGGGTCGGCGACCTCTTCATCTCCGGGCCGTCGGCGGCCCTGATGTACTGGACCCAGCGAGCCCGCAGCGAGGAAACCTTCCGGGGGGCCTGGACGAAGAGCGGCGACAAGTATCATCGCGACGCCGACGGCTACTACGTCTACGCGGGCCGCAGCGACGACATGCTCAAGGTCAGCGGCCAGTATGTCTCGCCCTTCGAGGTGGAGTCCACGCTGGTCCGGCACGACGCGGTGCTCGAAGCGGCCGTCATCGGAATCGAGAACGAGGACGGGCTGATCCGGGCCAAGGCCTTCGTCGTGCTGAAGGATCCGGCCGCCGCCGGACCGGCGCTCGGCGAGACCCTGCAGGCCTTCGTCAAGGCACGACTCGCGCCGCACAAGTACCCCCGGGAGGTCGAGTTCGTGACCGAGCTGCCCAAGACGGCGACCGGCAAGATCCAGCGCTTCAGGCTGCGCGAGCGCGAGCGCACGAGGCGCCACGGGTGAGCGCCGGCGCACTGGCCAGCATCGACTGCGGCGGACGGCGCGTCGACATCGAGTACGCCTGGGTCGGCGCCGGCGCGCCGGAGCGGCCGGTCCTCGTCTTCCTGCACGAAGGGCTCGGCTCGCTGTCGGCCTGGCGCGACTTCCCGCAACGCCTGTGCGCCGCACTGGGGCTTCGCGGCCTCGTGTGGTCCCGCGCCGGCTACGGTCGCTCGACGCCCCGCGACCCGGACGAGCGCTGGGACCCCGACTTCATGCACCGGCAGGCGCGCGAGGACTTGCCCGCGCTGCTCGACGCGCTCGGGGTCGGCGCCCCCTACCTGCTGTTCGGCCACAGCGACGGCGGCTCGATCGCGCTGATCCACGCCGCCCTGCACCCTGCCCGCGTGGCCGGGCTGATCGTGCTCGCGCCCCACCTGTTCGTCGAGGACGTCTCGGTGACGAGCATCGAGAAGACCCGCCAGGCCTACCTCGCGACGGACCTGCGCGCTCGCCTGGCCCGACATCACGCCGACCCCGACTCCGCCTTCTGGGGCTGGAACGACGCCTGGCTCGACCCGGCCTTCCGCGACTGGAGCATCGAGCCGCTGATCGCCCGCATCGCCGCCCCGGTGCTGGCGATCCAGGGCGTGGACGACGAATACGGGACGATGCGCCAGATCGACGCCATCGCCGCGGCATTGCCCGGTACCATGCTGCTGAAACTCGATCGCTGCGGCCACTCGCCGCATCGCGACAGGCCGGATGCGGTCGTCGAGGCCTGCGAGGGCTTCGTTCGACCCATCGTGGCAAACCGGGCCCCGGCCCGTTCGCTGTGAACCAGGAGGAGACGACAAGATGAAGATCAGGTATTGCGTGGCATCGCTGGCCTCGGCCGCGCTGCTGGCCGCCGCGCCGGCCCAGGCCCAGGGGCAGAAGCTGAAGGTGGGCTTGATGCTCCCGTACACCGGCACCTATGCGGCGCTGGGCATCGCGATCGAGAACGGCTTCCGGCTCTACGTCGACGAGCAGGGCGGCAAGCTCGGCGGCCGCGAGATCGAGTACGTGAAGGTCGACGACGAATCCGACCCCTCCAAGGCCACCGACAACGTGAACAAGCTGATCAAGCGCGACGAGGTCGACGTGCTGATCGGCACCGTGCACTCGGGCGTGGCCGTCGCGATGGCGCGCGCCGCGCGGCAGAGCAACACGCTGATGATCAACCCCAACGGCGGCGCAGGCGCGATCACCGGCGCGCTGTGCGCGCCCAACGTGTTCCGCAGCTCGTTCTCGAACTGGCAGCCGGCCTACGCGATGGGCGAGGTCGCGGCCAAGCGCGGCCACAAGACCGCGATGACGATCACCTGGAAGTACGCGGCCGGCGAGGAGTCGGTCAACGGCTTCAAGGAGGCCTTCGAGAAGAACGGCGGCAAGGTGCTCAAGGACCTGACGGTGCCCTTCCCGAACCTGGAATTCCAGGCGCTGCTGACCGAGATCGCCGCGGCCAAGCCCGATGCCGTCTACACCTTCTTCGCGGGCGGCGGCGCGGTGAAGTTCGTCAAGGACTACGCTGCTGCGGGGCTGAACAAGACGATCCCGCTCTACGGCGCGGGCTTCCTCACCGACGGCACCCTCGAGGCGCAGGGCGAGGCCGCCCAGGGGCTGCTCACGACGCTGCACTACGCCGACGGCCTGAACACCCCGCGCGACAACGCCTTCCGCCTCGCCTACGCGAAGGCCTTCAAGCTGCAGCCCGACGTCTACGCAGTGCAGGGCTACGACGCGGCGCAGATGCTCGGCGTGGGCCTGAAGGCGGTCAACGGCGACGTGAAGAAGAAGGCCGAGATCGCCGCGGCGATCCGCAAGGCCACGATCGACAGCCCGCGCGGCAAGTTCACCGTGTCGAGTTCGCACAACCCGGTGCAGGACATCTACCTGCGCAAGGTCGTCGGCAACGAGAACCGGCTCGAGGGCGTCGCGATCAAGGCCCTGGCCGACCCGGGCCTCGGCTGCAAGATGTGATCGATGGACCTGGCCACCCTCCTGATCCAGTGCCTGAATGCCGTCCAGTACGGGCTTCTCCTGTTCCTGGTCGCTTCGGGCCTCACCCTGATCTTCGGGATCATGGGGGTGATCAACCTGGCGCACGGCAGCTTCTACATGATCGGCGCCTACATGGCCTATGCGCTGGCCCCCGCCGTCGAGCAGCACCTCGGCGGCGGGTTCTTCGCGACGCTGGCCGTGGGGCTCGCGCTGTCGATCGTGCTCGGCTACCTGCTCGAATGGCTCTTCTTCAGCTACCTGTACACCCGCGAGCACCTGCAGCAGGTGCTGATGACCTACGGGCTGATCCTGGTCTTCGAGGAGTTGCGCAGCCTGATCGTGGGCAACGACGTGCACGGCGTCGCCATGCCGGAGTGGCTCTCGGGAAGCGTGCCCCTGGGCGACGTGATGACCTATCCGGTCTACCGTCTGTTCATCTCTGCGGTTTGCGTGGTCGTGGCGCTGGGGATGTGGGCGGTCCTGACGCGCACCCGGCTGGGCATGCGGATACGAGCCGGCGCGACCAACCGCGAGATGGTCCGCGCGATGGGCATCGACATCCGCCTGCTCTACCGGGTCGTGTTCGCGATCGGCGTAGCGCTGGCCGCGCTGGCCGGCATGATCGCGGCCCCGGTGAGCTCGGTGTACCCGAACATGGGCGCGCAGGTGCTGATCATCTGCTTCGTGGTCGTCGTGATCGGCGGCATCGGATCGATCAAGGGCGCCCTGCTGGCCGCGCTGCTCGTGGGCTTCGTCGACACCTTCGGCAAGGTCCTCTTTCCGTCGCTGGCCGGCATCTCGGTATACCTGCTGATGGCGGCAATACTGCTCTGGCGGCCCGAGGGGCTCCTGCGGGCCGGATGACGCGATCCCGAACGTGACCCACGCGCCCTTCCCGATCCTGCGGGCCCTGCCCGTGGCCCTGGCGTTCCTGCTGCTCGCCCTGTTCCCGGCTTTCGGCGGCGGGTACGAGACCGACCTCGCCATGAAGATCATGATCCTCGCGATCTTCGCGATGAGCCTCGAGCTGCTCGTCGGCCAGGCCGGCCTGGTCTGCTTCGGCCATGCCGCCTTCTTCGGCATCGGCGCCTACACGGTGACCCTGCTCACGCCGGCCAGCGGCCCGGCCTCGCTGTGGCTCGTCGCCCCGGCGTCGCTGGCCGCGGCGGCGCTGTATGCGCTCGCCGTAGGCGCGCTCTCGCTGCGCACCCGCGGGGTCTACTTCATCATGATCACGCTGGCCTTCGCGCAGATGGCCTACTTCGTCTTCCACGACACGCCGCTCGGCGGCGGCAGCGATGGCATCTACCTGGACTTCCCGCCCGATGCCTCGATCGGCGGCTGGCGGCCCTTCGACCTGGGTTCCGGCCACACGCTGTACTACGCGACGCTGGCATCGCTGGTCGGCGTCTTCGGCCTGCTCGCCACCGTGCTGCGCAGCCGCTTCGGCCGCGCGCTCGCCGGGATCCGCGTGAACGAGCAGCGGATGCGCGCAACCGGGTTCCCGACCTACGGCTACAAGCTGGCGGCCTTCGTGCTGTCGGCCACGCTCGCCGGGCTGGCCGGATTCCTGCACGCGCTGAAGGACGGCTACGTGAACCCCGAACTGCTCAGCTGGCACCACAGCGGCGCGGTGCTGCTGATGATCATCCTCGGCGGGCTGGGTCACTTGCGCGGCGCGATGCTCGGCGCGCTGGCCTTCACGATGCTGCAGGAGGCCTTCCAGTCGGACGCCCTGCTCGGCGACTTCGCGCGCCACTGGCAGCTGCCGCTGGGCCTCACGATCATCGCCTTCGTCGCGTTGCTGCCGCGCGGCTTGATCGGCGCCACCTTGCGCGGAGCACGGCAGTGAGCGGCGAGGTCCTGCTCGAGGCCGACCGCGTGTCGCTCAGCTTCGGGGGCCTGCGCGCGGTCGACGAGGTGTCGCTCGCGCTCGAGCGCGGCATGCTGCACGCGGTGATCGGCACGAACGGCGCGGGCAAGTCCACGCTGATCAACCTGCTCTCGGGCGAGCTGCGCGCGAGCGCGGGCCGGGTGAGCCTGCGCGGCCAGGA
Organism: Zeimonas arvi; assembly: GCF_008039575.1. Lineage (GTDB taxonomy): Bacteria > Pseudomonadota > Gammaproteobacteria > Burkholderiales > Burkholderiaceae_E > Zeimonas > Zeimonas arvi. Next base: position 497,034 of record NZ_VDUY01000002.1, read on the forward strand.
CGTGACTGCCTGGAGCCAGCCCCGGCGCGCCCGGGCCGGCCTGGGCCGCAGTTACCAGCGCAACACGATCTTCCCGGAGTTCACGGTCTTCGAGAACTGCCGGCTCAGCGCGCAGGCGCGCCGGCCCCGTCCGTGGGACTGGCTCACGCCCGCCGCGAGCTGCCCGTTCGCGGGCGGCGCAGCCACCCGAGCGATCGGCATGGCCGGGCTCGACGAGGTCGCCGGGCGACCGGCCGGCACGCTGTCGCACGGCCAGAAACGGCAGCTCGAGATCGCGATGTGCCTGGCCACCGACCCGCAGGTCCTGCTGCTCGACGAGCCGCTCGCCGGCATGGGCGCCGAGGAGACCGAGCGGATGCTCACGCTCCTGCGCGAGCTCGTGCCGGGCCACGCGATCATGCTCGTGGAGCACGACATGGATGCGGTGTTCCGGGTCGCCGACCGGATCACCGTGATGGTCAACGGCCGGGTGATCGCCAGCGACGCGCCGGATGCGGTGCGCGCCAATCCGGAGGTTCAACTCGCCTATCTCGGACACGAATGAGCGACATGCTGATCGAGGCGCGCGCGCTGCACGCGCACTATGGACAGAGCCACATCCTGCAGGGCCTGTCGCTGTCGATCGCGCGCGGCGCCGCCGTCGGCCTGCTCGGGCGCAACGGCATGGGCAAGACGACGCTGATCCGAACGCTTCTGGGCCTGGTGCGGGCCAGCGGCGGCAGCGTCCTGGTCGACGGTCGCGACATGACCGGCGCGCGCACCGAGCAGATCGTGCGCCTCGGGATCGGATACGTTCCCGAGGGCCGCGGCGTGTTCCCCAATCTGTCGGTGCGCGAGAACCTCGTCATGGGCGCGCGGCCCGGCGTGCGCGGCCAGAACGACTGGACCTTCGAACGGGTGCTGGCGACCTTCCCCCGGTTGGCCGAGCGGCTGTCCCACCTGGGCAGCCAGCTCTCGGGCGGCGAGCAGCAGATGCTGGCCATCGGCCGCGCGCTGATGACCAATCCCGACCTGGTCATCCTCGACGAGGCCACCGAGGGCCTCGCGCCGCAGATCGTCGCCGAGATCTGGCGCACGATCGCCGAGATCCGCTCGACCGGCATCGCGTCGCTGATCGTCGACCGCAATTACCGCGCGGTGCTGGCGAACACGGATCGCGCCTTCGTCATGGAAAAGGGGCAGGTCGTGCTCGCCGGCGAATCGGCCTCACTGGCCGCCGACCTGGAGACGCTGAACCGGCACCTGGGCGTCTGAGGCGGCCGCGGCGGCGGACAGCCTGAGCATCGTCGAGATGGAGATCGATCCCAGGATCGCCTTCGCGTGCTCGTCGATCTCGGCCAGCACGCCGCCCAGGGCCGCGCCGACGGGGGTCAGGTCGCCCTGCTCGCGACGCTCGGCGGACGGCGCCGCGAAGTCCTCGAACAACTGGATCACGTCGAGCAGGGTGAGCCGCCGCGCGTTGCCGGTGAAGCGGTAGCCGCCGCCCACGCCCCTTACCGACTCCACGATTCCCGAGCGGGCGAGTTCGGACAGCACCTTGGCCAGGTGGTGCGGCGAGACCCCGTACTTCTCGGCGATCTCGGCCGCGGGAATGTGGCGATCAGGAGCCGCCGCGAACTCGATGACGCTGTAGAGCGCCAGCGAGGTGTTCTTCTGCAGCCTCATCGTGCGGTCCGGCGCTCAGTCATCGAGGTCCATCTCGAGCGGGATGAACGGTCCGGTCCGCATGCCCTGGCTGCGGAAGAAGGAAAGGATCAGCACGTTGTCCCGGGAGAGCATCGTGCGCAGCTTGCGCACGCCCGAGGCACGCAGGCCCTCGCAAAGCACGTCCAGCATGCGGGACGCGACGCCGCGCTGGCGGTACTCGGGCTGCACGTCGATCGCGAACACCCATCCGCAGGGCGGCGCGCCGAACTCCCAGTCTCGGACCTCGCCGATGACGAAGCCCACCACCTGCCCGTCGCACTCGGCCACCAGGAACTGCCGCTCCGGGCGGCTGCCGGCGCCGTAGCGGTGGAAGACAGAATGCCAGTAGTCGTCCTTCTCGATGCCGGTCACCGTCGCATCGATCCCGATCACCCGCTCGAGATCGGTGCGGCGCGCCTTGCGCACCGACACTTCCCCCGTCTTCCCGCGGGCCCTTCGATCCGTTCCCCCTGCCGACATCGCCACCGTGGACCTTGATCAGGATCAAATCAATAATCGTATTATCGTACCAGAATGCGCCAAAAGACACTGGACGATCGGTGACCCACCTGGAGGCGATCACCGACGCGGAGGATACCGGAACCACCCCGTCCGGACACGCATGCGAATGAGCTTGCGCGCGAAGGCCGGCGGGGCCGGTGACTGGATTCGGATCGAAGCTGTGCCACAGCGGCGGCCCCGCACCCGGAGCCGCCGAGAACGATCAGGAGACAACACATGCGTTCGTCTGGGAACTTCCGTATCGCCTTGCGCATCGCGGGCGCCGCCCTGTCCGCCACCCTGCTCGCCCCCGCGTCCGTCGTCGCCCAGGAGCCGATACGAGTCGGCGCCTTCCTGGCCGCGACCGGCCCCGCCTCGTTCCTCGGCGATCCCGAGCAGAAGACACTCGAGATGTACGTCGAACGACTCAACGCCGCGGGCGGCGTGCTGGGACGCAAGCTTCAGCTGTTCGCCTACGACAGCGGCGGCGATGCCGAGAAGGCGCGCACCTTCACGAAACGCCTGATCGAGCAGGACAAGGTCGACGTGATCGTGGGCGGCTCGACCACCGGCGAGACGATGGCCGCGGTGCCGCTGGTCGAGCAGGCGCAGGTGCCGTTCATCTCGCTGGCGGGCGCGGTGGTCATCATCGAGCCGGTCAAGAAGTGGGTCTTCAAGACACCGCACACCGACCGGATGGCCTGCGAGAAGATCTTCACCGACATGAACGCGCGCAAGCTGAGCAAGCTCGCACTGATCTCCGGCGCGGGCGGCTTCGACCGCTCGCTGCGCGCGCAGTGCCTGGCCGTCGCGCCGAAGTTCGGCATCGAGATCGTCGCCGACGAGAGCTACGGCGCCGCGGACACCGACATGACGGCCCAGCTCACGAAGATCAAGAGCGTGCCCGGCGTGCAGGCGGTCATGAACTGCGGGTTCGGCCAGGGGCCTGCGATCGTCACCAGGAACTACCGCCAGATCGGCCTCACGCTGCCGCTCTACCAGTCGCACGGCGTGGCGTCCAAGGAGTACGTGAAGCTCTCCGGCGGCGCCGCCGAGGCCGTTCGGCTGCCGGCGGCCGCGCTGCTGGTCGGCCACCTGCTGGCCGACAACGATCCGCAGAAGTCCGTCGTGGTCGACTACAAGCGCGATTACGAGGAGCGCTTCAAGTCCGACGTCTCGACCTTCGGCGGCCATGCCTACGACGGGCTGATGATCGCGATCGAGGCGATCAAGCGCGCCGGCAGCAGCGACCGCGCCAAGGTGCGCGACGAGATCGAGAAGACGAAGGGCTACGTCGGCACCGGCGGGGTGGTCAACATGTCGCCGACCGACCACATGGGCCTCGACCTCACCGCGTTCAGGATGCTCGAGATCCGCAACGGCGACTGGGTGCTGGTTCAGTAGGCGCGAGACGGCTGGGCGCGCAGGAGCTGGTCGTGGGAGGACAATGGCTCCAGTTCGTCGCCGGCGGCCTGACCGCCGGCGCGATCTACGCCCTGGTCGCGCTCGGCTTCTCGATCATCTTCAACGCGAGCCGGGTGATCAACTTCGCCCAGGGCGAGTTCGTCATGATCGGCGGCATGAGCGCCGTGTCGCTGGTCGCGGCCGGCGCGCCGATGCCGGTCGCCCTCGGCGGGGCGGTGCTGGTCGCCGCCGTCATCGGCCTGCTGCTCGAACGACTCGCGGTCGGGCGCGCCCGCAATGCCGACGTGGTCACGCTCATCATCATCACGATCGGTGCGTCGATCTTCCTTCGCGGCCTGGCCCAGCTGGTCTGGGACAAGCGGATCCACGCACTGGCGCCGCTGTCCGGCGATGTCCCGATCTCCTTCTTCGGCGCCACGATCCTGCCGCAGGGCCTCTGGGTGATCGGCGTCACCGTGGCGATCGTCGCCCTGCTCTCGTGGTTCTTCCGCCGGACCCTGCTCGGCAAGGCGATGCTGGCCACCGCACACAACCGCACCGCAGCGCAGCTGGTGGGCATCGACGTGCGCGCCGTCCTGTTCGCCAGCTTCGGTCTGGCCGCTGGACTCGGCGCGATCGCCGGCGTCCTCATCGCGCCGATCACCTTCACGTCCTACGACGCCGGGATCATGCTCGGCCTGAAGGGCTTCGCCGCGGCGATCCTGGGCGGGCTGGGCAGCTTTCCCGGGGCGATCGCCGGCGGTCTGCTGCTCGGCCTTCTCGAGAGCCTGGGCGCCGGCTACCTGTCCTCGGCCTACAAGGACGTGATCGCCTTCGTGATCATCCTCGCAGTCCTCTTCGTCAGACCCGATGGGATCCTTGGTGCAATCCGCAGCGAGCGCGTCTGATCGCCGGCGCTCCGGCGCGCGCCTCTGGGCGTCGCCCCGCAGCCGCGGGCTCGCCGCGCTCGCACTGGTCGTCGCGCTGGCGCCGCTGGGGTTGGTCAACGACTACCTCTACGACATCGCGATCCTGGTCGGCCTGAACGCGATCGTCTGCGTGGGACTGAACCTGCTGATCGGCTATGCCGGCCAGATCAGCCTCGGCCACGCGGGCTTCTTCGGCCTCGGCGCCTACGGGTCCGCCCTGCTGTGCGCGCACTACGGCGTTCCGCCGCTCGCCGCGCTGGCGCTCGCCACGGCCGCCGTCAGCCTGCTCGCCTTCGCGGTCGGGCGCCCGATCCTGCGGCTCAAGGGCCACTACCTCGCGATGGCCACGCTGGGGATGGGCGTCATCGTGTCGATCGTCCTGGCCAACGAGGACCGCGTCACCGGTGGGCCCGACGGCATGCCGGTGCCCCCGCTCACCGTGTTCGGCCACGCGCTGCAGGGCGAGCAGGCCTGGTACTGGCTGGTCGGCGCATGCCTGATCGTCGTCGTGTGGCTCGCCCTGAACCTGATCGATTCGCCTGCGGGCCGCGCCCTGCGCGCGCTGCACGGCTCCGAGGTCGCGGCCGAGGTGGTCGGGATCGACAGCGCGCGGCGCAAGCTCGAGGTCTTCGTGCTCTCGGCAGTGTTCGCAGCGCTGGCCGGCGGCCTGACGGCCTTCTACAGCGGCTTCGTCACGCCGGCCAAGGCCTCGTTCCTGCACTCGGTCGAGCTGGTCACCATGGTCGTCTTCGGCGGCATGGCGTCGACCTTCGGCGCGGTGGTGGGCGCCGCGGTGCTGACCATCCTTCCGCAGGCGCTCACCGTGGTCAAGGAATACGAGATGGTCGTGCTGGGCGCGGTGATGATGGCCACGATGATCTTCTTCCCGCGCGGCGCGGTCCCCACCATCGAGGCCTGGCTTCGACGGAGGCGTCCATGAGCGGGCTGCAGGCGAGCGGGCTGTCGCGCGTGTTCGGCGGCATCCACGCGGTGCAGGACCTGAGCTTCGCGGTCCCTCACGGGATCGTGCAGTCGATCATCGGTCCGAACGGGGCCGGCAAGACCACCCTGCTCAATCTGCTGACCGGCATCTACCGGCCGAGTTCCGGCGCGATCGCGCTCGACGGCCGGACGCTGTCCGGCCTTCCGACGCATCGCTTCGCGGCGGCGGGCATCGGCCGCACCTTCCAGAACCTCCAGGTCTTCTTCAACATGAGCGCGCTCGAGAATGTCATGACCGGGCGCCACCTGCACGAACGTTGCGGCCTGCTGGGCAATCTCGTGCGCACGCCCGCCCGGCGCCGCGACGAGCAGGCGTGCCGCGCCCTCGCGCGCGAACTGCTCGAGTTCGTCGGGCTCGCGGCCTATGCCGACGCCAACGCCGATGCGATGCCCTACGGCGCGCTGAAGCGGCTCGAGATCGCGCGCGCGCTGGCCGGCGAGCCGCGCATCCTGCTGCTCGACGAGCCGGCGGCCGGCCTGAATCCGACCGAGTCCGCCGAGATCGCCGGGCTGATACGCCGCCTGTGCCGCAACGGGACGACGATCGTCCTCGTCGAGCACAACATGAAGCTGGTGATGGGCGTGTCCGACCGCATCCTGGTGCTCGACCATGGCCGCGTGCTCAGCGAGGGCGACGCCGACCGGGTGTCGCGCGATCCGCGCGTCATCGAGGCCTATCTCGGCTCAGTCGAAGCGACGGAGGCGCCCCATGCTCGAGGTTGAGGCCCTGAGCAGCCGCTACGGGCGGATCACCGCCCTTCACGAGGTCAGCCTTCGCGTGGACGGCGGCGAGCTGGTGGCGCTGGTCGGCGCCAACGGGGCCGGCAAGTCCACGCTGCTGCGCGCACTCTCCGGGGTCCAGCCGGTCTCGGGCGGCAGCATCCGCTTCGAGGGCAGCGACGTCACCCGGCGTTCACCGCGCTCCCGGGTGCAGATGGGCATCGTGCAGGTGCCGGAAGGTCGCCAGGTGTTCACGCCGCTCAGCGTGGAAGACAACCTGCGCCTGGGCGCCTTCGTGCGCCCGCCGGGCGAGGCCGAGGAGAGCCTGGCGCGGGTCTACGGGCTGTTCCCGATCCTGGCCGGGAAGCGGCGCGAGGCGGCCGGCACGCTGTCGGGCGGCCAGCAGCAGATGCTCGCGATCGGCCGCGCGCTGATGGCCCGCCCCCGCCTGCTGCTGCTGGACGAGCCGAGCATGGGCCTCGCCCCGCGGCTGGTCGCCGAGATCTTCGCGACGATCCGCGCGCTGCGCGAGGCCGCCACGACCATCCTGCTGGTCGACCAGAACGCCCGCGCCGCCCTGTCGATCGCCGACCGCGCCTACGTGCTCGAGGTCGGGCGGGTGGCGCTGGCCGGCCGCGGCAGCGAGCTGCTCGACGACGACGCGGTCCGCCAGGCCTATCTCGGGCTCTGAGCGACCAGGACACCCCACCGACCCACGGAGGAGAGAACGATGAAACCCTCGCTGGCGAAAGGCGCAGCCCGCACGGTGAAGCTCACCGTCGACCGCGGCCGCACGATCGACTTCATGGGCGAGGCGGCCCGCGTGTACGCCACGCCGATGCTCGTGCTCGACCTCGAGGTGGCCTGCCGCGAACTGCTCCTCGAGCACCTCGACGCGGGCGAGGACTCGGTGGGCACCCGCGTCGAGCTCGATCACCTGGCGGCCACGCTGCTCGGCATGACGGTCGAGCTGACGGTGACGATCGCCTCGATCGATGGCCGGTCGGTGGCGTTCGAGTTCACCGGCAGCGACGGCATCGACACGATCTGCCGAGGCCGTCACCACCGCTTCGTGGTGGACGTGGCCAAGACCGCCGAGCGGCTCGCGGCCAAGGCCAGGAAGGCCGGGCTATGAACGCGCCAGGTCCGGCCGTGAAGGAAGCCGCCGCGGTCGGCGGGGCTGCGGGTGCCGGAGCGGCCGCCGCGCTCGCCGGCGAGCGGAAGGTGCCCACCTACTGCTACCAGTGCGTGGCCGGTCCGGACCTGCTGACCGTCAAGGTCGTCGACGGCGTGGCCACCGAGGTCGAGCCGAACTTCTGCGCCGAGGCGATCCACCCCGGCGGCGGCAAGGTCTGCGTCAAGGCCTTCGGGCTCGTCCAGAAGACCTACAACCCGAACCGGGTGCTCAGCCCGATGCGCCGCACGAACCCGAAGAAGGGCCGCGACGAGGACCCCGGCTTCGTGCCGATCAGCTGGGACGAGGCGCTCGACACGATCGCCGAGCGGCTGAAGCGCATCCGCGAAACCGGGCTGACCGACGACTCGGGCTATCCCAGGCTGGCGGCGAGCTTCGGCGGCGGCGGCACGCCGCAGTCCTACATGGGCACCTTCCCCGCCTTCCTGGCGGCGTGGGGCCCGGTCGACATGGGCTTCGGCTCCGGCCAGGGCGTCAAGTGCTATCACTCCGAGCACCTGTACGGCGAGTTCTGGCACCGCGCCTTCATCGTCTCGGCGGACACGCCGCTGTGCAACTACCTGATCTCCTGCGGCTCCAACATCGAGGCGTCCGGCGGCGTGGTCGGCATCTGGCGCCACGCCAACGCCCGCATCCGCGGAATGAAGCGCGTGCAGGTCGAGCCGCACCTGTCGGTCACCGGCGCCTGCTCCGCGCGCTGGGTGCCCATCCGCCCCAAGACCGACGCCGCCTTCCTGTACGCGCTGATCCACGTGCTGCTGCACGAATCCGCGCGCGATCGGCTCGACCTGGACTTCCTCGCGGCGCGCACCGGCTCGGCCTACCTGGTCGGGCCGCACGGCTACTATCTTCGCGACCGCCGCAGCGGCAAGCCGCTGGTGCGCGACCTCGCGAGCGGCGCCGTGGTGCCGCACGACACGCCGGGACTGCGCGAGGACCTCGATGCGTCGGTCACCGTCGACGCGATCGAGGCCGGCGCCGATGGCGAGGTGCTGGCCGAGGGCCCGCTGGCCGGCGAGACCGCCTTTCGCAAGCTGGTCGCGCACATGGCGCCCTACACGCCCGAGTGGGCCGCCGGGGTCTGCGACGTGCCCGCCGCGGACATCCGGCGCATCGCCGGCGAGTACCTGGATCACGCCTGCGTGGGCCAGACGATCGAGATCGACGGCCGCGAGCTGCCTTTCCGGCCGGTCGCGGTCACCCTCGGCAAGACCGTCAACAACGGCTGGGGCGGGTTCGAGTGCTGCTGGGCGCGCACCATGCTCGCCGTGCTGGTCGGCGCGCTCGAGGTTCCCGGCGGCACGATCGGCACCACGGTGCGGCTGGCGCGCCCGATGGCCCAGCGACTGGACAGCGCGAAGCCCGGGCCCGACGGGTTCATGGACTACCCGCTCAATCCGACCGATCGCGAGCACTGGTCGGCGCGCCCGAACATCCGCAACGCCTACCGGACCATGGTGCCCCTGGCCGGCAACGGCGCCTGGAGCCAGGCGCTGGGTCCCACCCACTTCTCGTGGATGTTCCTCGACGGAACGCCCGAGGGTCTCCCCGAGGTCACCTTCCCGGACGTCTGGTTCGTGTACCGCACCAACCCGGCGATCTCGTTCTGGGACACGCACGCGCTGGCCGACAAGATGGCCCGCTTCCCCTTCGTGGTCTGCTTCGCCTACACGCGCGACGAGACCAACCACTTTGCCGACATCCTGCTGCCCGATGCCACGGACCTGGAGAGCCTGCAGCTGATCCGCGTCGGCGGGACCAAGTACGTCGAGCAGTTCTGGGACCACGAAGGCTATGCACTACGACAGCCTGCGATCGAGGCGCGCGGCGAGGCCCGGGACTTCACCGACATCGCGACCGAGCTGGCGCGGCGCACCGGGCTGAACGACCGCTACGTCGCGTCGATCAACAAGGGCGCCGCCGGCGTGCCGCTCAAGGGCGAGCACCACGACTTCTCGCTCGACCCGGGCGAGGTGCACGACCGCGAGCGGATCTGGGACGCGGTCTGCCGCGCCGCGAGCAGCGAGCTCTCCGACGGCGCGCACGCCCACGGGCTCGACTGGTGGCGCGAGCACGGGTTCGCCACCCGGCCGTTTCCCCGCTCCGACTGGTACCTGTACCCGACGATGGTCGAGCGCGGCCTGCGCTTCGAGCTTCCGTACCAGGAGCGCCTGAAACGGGTCGGCGAGGAACTCGGCCGGCGCCTGCACGAGAAGGGCATGCACTGGTGGGACCGGCAGATGGCCGAGTACCAGGCGCTGCCGGTGTGGAAGGACTTCCCGGGGATCTGGGAGGCCGCGATCCCGGCCGCCGGCGGCAAGGCCGGGGACTACCCGTTCTGGCTGCTGACCGCGCGCAGCATGCAATACGCCTGGGGCGGCAACGTGGGCGTGCAGATGATCCGCGAGGTGGCCGACAACATCGCGGGCCACCGCGGCGTGATCGTCAACGCCGGTACCGCCGAGCGGCTCGGCATCGCCGAGGGCGACGAGGTCGAGATCGCGACGCCGGCGCGAAGCGTGCGCGGCCGCGCGGTGCTCAGGCAGGGGATCCGGCCGGACACGCTGCTGCTGATCGGGCAGTTCGAGCACTGGGCCACGCCCTTCGCCAAGGACTTCGGCGTGCCCAGCCTGAACACGCTCGCGCCGATGTCGCTGGAACTGACCGACGCCACCGGTTCCAGCGCCGACATCGTGCGCGTCAGCCTCGGGAGGGCCGGCCGATGACCCGCTGGGCAATGGTCGCCGACCTGCGACGCTGCGTAGGCTGCCAGACCTGCACGGCGGCGTGCCGCCATGCCAATGCCACGCCCCCGGGCGTGCAGTGGCGGCGGGTGCTCGACATGGAGTTCGGCGAATACCCGAACGTGCGGCGGGCATTCGTGCCGACCGGCTGCCAGCACTGCGACGACCCGCCGTGCATGGAGGTCTGCCCGACCACGGCCACGAAGAAGCGCGCCGACGGCATCGTCACCATCGACTACGACCTCTGCATCGGCTGCGCGTACTGCGCCGTCGCATGCCCCTACCAGGCCCGCTACAAGACCGACCGCGCGACCTTCGCCTACGGCAAGCCCACCGAGCAGGAGTCGGCCCGCCACGACGACGCCCGGCTCGCGGTGGCCACGAAGTGCACCTTCTGCGTCGACCGCATCGACGACGGACTCGCGAAGGGGCTGCAGCCCGGCGTCGATCCCGAGGCGACGCCGGCCTGCGTGAACGCCTGCATCGCTAAGGCGCTCGCCTTCGGCAACCTCGACGATCCGGACAGCGAGGTGTCGCGCCTGCTGGCGGAGAACCGCAGCTTCCGGATGCACGAGGAGCTGGGCACCGGGCCCGGCTTCCACTACCTGTGGGACAAGGCGGACGAATGAGCTTCGGACCGAACCCCTGGCAACAGGCGCACTGGGACTGGCGAGCAGCCGGCAACTTCGTCTGCGGCGGCGCCGGCGCCGGGCTGCTGGTGTTCGCCGCGTTCGGCGGCGCCGGCGGCAGCGCGCGCGCCGCGCTGCTGCTGCTCGGCCTGGCGCTGGTCGGCGCGGGCCTGACCTGCGTCTGGCTCGAGATCGGCCGCCCGCTGCGCGCGCTGCACGTCTTCTTCAACCCGCGCACTTCGTGGATGAGCAGGGAGGCCGTCACCGCCGCCCTGCTCTTCCCGGCCGGGGTGGCCGGCGCGGCCGGCCTGGCGCCCGCTGCCTGGGCCACCGGCCTGCTCGCCCTCGCCTTCCTCTGGTGCCAGGCGCGGATCCTGCGCGCCGCGCGCGGCATTCCCGCCTGGCGGCAGCCCGGCATCGTGCCGTTGATCGTCGCGACCGGCCTGGCCGAAGGTTGCGGCCTGTACCTGATGCTTCGGCCGCTGCACGGCCACGGCGAACAGGTGCTGATGGCGGTGTTCGCCGGCCTGCTGGCCGCGCGCTGGGCAAACTGGGTCAGCTATCGTCGCCGGCTCGCTTCGTCGGCGGCCCGCCCGGCGCTCGCGGCGCTCGACCAGGCCGGGGACAGGTTGCAGCGGATCGGGACCTACCTGCCCTTCGCGCTCATCGCACCGGTCGGAATCGGACTGGCGGACGGCGCCGTCGGCCTCGCGCTGACCGTCGCGGCGGGCGCAGCCGCGGCATGGCCCGGAGCCGTCCTCAAGCACACGCTGATCACGCGCGCCGGCTTCAACCAGGGCTTCGCGCTCACGGCCATGCCTGTGCGCGGCGCGCGGCTCTGACCCCCCACCGGCACACGCCACGGAGCCTGGAATGGGAACGAGGATCTGGAATGCGACCGAACCGGGGGCGCCCCCCGCAAGCGCCCGATACCTGGACCCGGACACCGAGACGCTGTCCCGCGATGCGCTGGCTGCGCTGCAACTCGAGCGCCTGGCGGCCACGGTTCGCAACGCCTACGATCGCGTGCCGGTGCACCGGGCCCGGCTGGACGCCGCGGGCCTGCGACCGGAAGACATCCGCTCGCTCGACGACCTGGCCCGGCTGCCCTTCACCACGAAGGCGGACCTGCGCGAGAACTACCCCTTCGGCCTGTTCGCCCGCCCGGCCGGCGAGCTGTCCCGCCTGCACGCGTCCTCGGGGACCACCGGCAAGCCGACCGTCGTCGGCTACACCGGCGACGACCTCGGGCAGTGGGCCGGCGTGATGGCGCGCTCGATGCACGGGGGCGGCGTGCGCCGCGGCGACATCGTGCACAACGCCTACGGCTACGGCCTGTTCACCGGCGGCCTGGGCGCCCACTACGGCGCCGAGCGGCTGGGCGCCGTCGTCGTCCCGGCCTCGGGCGGCTCGACCGCGAGGCAGGTCGCGCTGATCATGGACTTCAAGGCGCGCGTGCTGTGTTCGACGCCCTCGTACGCACTGGCGATCGCCGAACTCGCCGAGCAGCAGGGCGTGGATCTCGCCCGCGACTCCGCGCTGGAGGTCGGGATGTTCGGCGCCGAACCCTGGAGCGATGCGATGCGCGCCGAGATCGAGGCCAGGCTGGGGCTGCGCGCAATCGACGTCTACGGCCTGTCGGAGATCATGGGACCGGGCGTGGCCTGCGAGTGCGAGGCCCAGGCCGGGCTGCACGGCTGGGAGGACCACTTCCTGTTCGAGGTCATCGACCCCGACACCGGGGCGCCGGTGCCCGAAGGCGAGCCCGGCGAGCTGGTCGTCACGACGCTGACCAGACAGGCGCTGCCGATGCTGCGCTACCGCACCCGCGACATCACCCGCATCACGACGGCGCGCTGCGACTGCGGGCGCACGCACCTGCGCATCCTGCGCGTCACCGGGCGCAACGACGACATGCTGATCATCCGAGGCGTCAACGTCTATCCGTCGCAGATCGAGGCCGTCCTGGTCGGCCTGGCGGGCACGGCGCCGCACTACCAGCTGGTGGTCGCGCGCGACGGCCGCCTCGACCGCGTGACCGTCGAGATCGAGGCCGCGCCTGGTGTCGCGCCCGGCGACTACGCCGCGATCGCCAGCCACGCGGCCAGGCAGATCAAGTCCACGCTGGGCGTGAGCAGCGAGATCGTGCTGAAGGCGCCGGGCGAGATTCCGAGATCCGAAGGCAAGGCGGTCCGGGTCCGCGACCTTCGACCCAGGGGAGGCTGATGCGATGAGCAGAAGACTGCTGTCGATCGTGGTCAACGGCCGGCACCGCGAGGACGCGGTGGCCGACGAGGCGCTGCTGGTCGACTACCTGCGTGACAGCGCCGGCCTCACCGGCACCAAGCAGGGATGCGACGGCGGGGAATGCGGGGCCTGCACAGTGCTGGTCGACGGGCTCCCCCGGCTCGCCTGCCTGACGCTCGCCGCGAGTTGCGCCGGCGCCCGGATCGAGACGATCGAGGGGCTGGCGCAGGCCGGACGGATGAGCCGGCTGCAGCAGGCCTTCCACGAGCATCTGGGCACGCAGTGCGGATTCTGCACGCCGGGAATGATCATGTCCGCCGAGGCGCTGCTGCGTCGCAATCCCGCGCCTTCCGAGGTCGAGATCCGCGAGGCGCTCTCCGGAAACCTGTGCCGCTGCACCGGTTACGTGAAGATCATCGAGTCGGTCAGGGCCGCAGCGGGAGCATGAAGCGATGAACTGGAGCGATTCGCCGAAGCCGGAGATGGACGAGCGCGACGAGGCCGCGGCGGCCACCCGGCGCGAGCATGCGGTGGGCCGGCGCACGCCGCTGATCGACGGCATCGAGAAGGTGACCGGACGCGCGCGCTACACCGCCGACCTGCCCGTCGGCGACACGCTGGTCGGGCGGATCCTGCGCAGCCCGGTCGCGCACGGCCTGATCCGCGGCATCGACACACGCCGCGCGCTGGCGATTCCCGGCGTGCGGGCGATCATTACCGGCGAGGACTTCGCGGCGCCCTACGGCGTGATCCCGATCGCTCAGAACGAGTGGCCGCTGGCGCGCGACAAGGTCCGCTACCGGGGCGAACCCGTGGCCGCGGTGGCGGCGGTCGACGCCGCCACCGCGGACCGGGCCCTGGCCGCGATCGAACTCGACATCGCGCCGCTGCCGGCCTACTTCAGCGCCGGCGAAGCCCGCGCGCCCGACGCGGTGCTGCTGCACGAGCGCAAGCCGGGCAACATCGAGCGCAGTGTCGACCATTGCTTCGGCGACGTCGACGCCGGCTTCGAACAGGCCGACCTGGTGCGCGAGCACCGCTTCCACTACGCCGAGGTCTCGCACGGCCAGATCGAGCTCAACGCGGCGGTGGCCTGCTACGAGCCGGAACGAAACCGTCTGACCTCGCAATCGGTGACCCAGGTCCCGTTCTACCTGCACCTGACGCTGGCGCGCTGCCTGGGGATGGACAGCTCGCAGATCCGCATCGTCAAGCCCTTCGTCGGCGGCGGCTTCGGCCACCGGGTCGAGCCGCTGAACTTCGAGATGGTCACCGCGGCGCTGGCGCGCGCCGCAGGCGGCACGGTCCGCATCGAACAGTCCCGCGAGGACAGCTTCCTCACGCATCGCGCTCGTCCCGAGACCGACATCCGGCTGAAGATCGGCATGACGAAGGCCGGCGAGATCACCGCGGTCGACTGCGAGATCGTCCAGCGGGGCGGCGCCTACGCGGGCTACGGGCTGGTCACCATCCTGTACGCGGGCGCGCTGCTGCACGCGCTGTACCGGGTCGGGGCGGTTCGCTATCAAGGGTTCCGCGTGTACTCGAACACCCCGCCCTGCGGCGCGATGCGCGGCCACGGCGCGGTGGACGCGCGTCACGCCTTCGAGTCGCTGCTCGACATGATGGCCGCCGAGCTCGGCCTGGATCCGTTCGCGGTGCGCCGCGCGAACCTGATCGAGCCGCCCTGCCGAACGCTCAACGACCTGCAGGTGAACTCCTATGGCATTCCCGAATGCCTGGACCGGGTCGAGCAGGCGTCCGGCTGGCGCGTCAGGCGCGGCCGGCTGCCGCCCGGACGCGGCCTCGGCATGGCCTGTTCGCACTACGTGTCGGGCTCGGCCAAGCCGGTGCACTGGAGCGGCGAGCCGCATGCGGTGGTCAACCTGAAGCTCGACTTCGACGGCGGCATCACGCTTCTGACCGGCGCCGCCGACATCGGCCAGGGCTCGTCGACCCTGCTCGCGCAGGTCGTCGCCGAGGTGCTCGAGCTGCCCCTGGCCCGGATCCGCGTGATCGCCGCCGACAGCGCGCTCACGCCGAAGGACAACGGCTCGTACTCGTCGCGAGTCTCCTTCATGGTGGGCAACGCCGCGCTGCGCGCCGCGCAGGCCCTGCGCCGGACGCTGGTCGAGGCCGCGGCGAAGGCGCTGGGCGCCACGGCCGACGAAATCGAGTGGGCGGGCGAGCACTGCCGCGTCGCCGGAACGGATCGCGGACTCGACTTCCACCGGATCGCCGAGGCGGCGCTGAGCGACAACGGGACGCTGACGGTCAAGGGAAGCTGGTCGACCCCGCCCGAGACCCAGGGCGGCAGCTTCCGCGGCGCGGCCGTCGGCTCGGCGGCCGGCTTCTCGTACGCCGCGCAGGTCGTCGAGGTGTCGGTCGACGAGGACACCGGCATGGTCAGGGTGGAGCGGGTCTGGGTGGCGCACGACTGCGGGCGCGCGATCAATCCGCTGGCCGCCGAGGGGCAGGTCCAGGGCGCCGTCTGGATGGGCATGGGCCAGGCGCTCTGCGAAGAGAACCAGTACCACGAGGGGCTGACGATGCGGCCGAACCTGCTGGACTACCGGATTCCCACGATCGCCGAGTCGCCGCCCATCGAGGTGATGCTGGTCGAGAGCATGGATCCGCTGGGGCCGTTCGGCGCCAAGGAGGCCAGCGAAGGCGCGCTGCACGGCTTCCCTCCGGCGCTGACGAACGCGATCTTCGACGCGATCGGCGTGCGGCTCGACGAGTTGCCCGCCTCGCCCGACCGCGTCCTGGACGCGATCCAGGCGCGGCGCAGACGCGAGCGCCTCGAGGCCGCGCGAAGCGGGAAGCGCTGAACATGGAAGCCCTGCACGCCTTCGACCTGCGGCGCCCGGCGAGCCTTGCCGAAGCCGCCGCGATCCTGGCCGGCGAACCCGGTGCACGTCTGCTCGCCGGCGGGACCGGGCTGCTGCCCAACCTGCGCCGCGGCATCGAGCGGCCGCCGGTGCTGGTCGACCTGGGCGGCCTGCCCGGGCTCGACGGCATCGAGGCCGGTCCCGACGCGCTGGTCCTCGGGGCCGGCGCGACCCTCGCGCGACTCGCCGCCCACCCCGACGTCGCGCGCGCGTGCCCGGCCGTCGCGCAGGCCGCCGCGGCGGTGGCCGCGCCCGCGCACCGGAGCGTGGCCACGCTGGGCGGCAATCTCTGTCTCGACACCCGCTGCGTGTACTACAACCAGAGCGAGTGGTGGCGCGCGGCCAACGGCTACTGCCTGAAGCGCGGCGGCGACACCTGCCACGTGGCGCCGCAGGGCAGACGCTGCCACGCTGCCTACTCCGGAGACCTGGCACCGGCGCTGCTGGTCCACGACGCCGAGGCGGATCTGGTCAGCGCGGCCGGCACGCGCCGCATGCCGCTCGCCGATCTGTTTCGCGACGACGGCGCGGCGCACCTGACCCTCGGACCCGCGGAGATCCTCGCGCAGCTTCGCGTGCCGGCCGGCGCAGGCGCGCGGCGATCGGCCTACCGGAAGCTGACCACGCGCGGCGCGATCGACTTCCCCCTGGCCGGGGTGGCCTGCGCGGTCGAGCTCGACGACCGCGGCGTCCCGAGGCTGCTGCGGGTCGCGCTGACCGGCACCGACTCGCGGCCCTTCCTGCTCGAGGACACCGACGCCCTCGTCGGCCGCCCGGTCGACGAGGGCCTGCTCGCCGCGCTCGGCAAGCTCGTTCAGAAGCAGGTCGGCCCGATGCGAACCACGGTGACGCAGTCGAACTACCGCCGGCAGGTGGCCGCGGTCGCGGCCCGGCGCTTGCTCGCGGAGCTCGCCGGCGCGCACGTCGCCCGGCCCGCGTCCGGAGACCCGCGATGAGCGGCCCGATCCGGCCCGCCGCTCCCGCGGCCTGCGGCAGCGGCAACGCCGGTTCCGCCCGGCAGTGGCAGGACGCACAGGGTCGTCACATCGACGTGCGCGGACTGGCTCCGCCCGGCCCGCTGGTGGCGATCCTCGGGCTGGTCAGGTCGATCGGCGACGGCGGCCCGGTGATCGTCCATCACGACCGCGACCCGAAGATGCTCTACCCCGAGCTGGCCGAAATCGGCTGGGAGGCGGTCCGGATCGACGGCGAGCCCGGCGAGGTCCGGCTCAGGCTCGCGCCGGTCCCGGACTGACCGATGGCCGGGCAGACGCCGGCGTCGCGCCGCCCGAAGCCCGCCGGCGCATTCGTCGCCGGCGCCGCCAGCCGGCTGCTGCCGGCGTCGGTGCCGCTGCGCTTCTTCGGCGCCGCCACCTTCTTCCACCTGCTCGCGTGGCTGGCGCTGCTCGCCGGCAGCGGCGAGGCCGCGCGATTCGCCGGAGGCCTCGGCTGGACGCTGGCCGCGCTGCACCTGGCCACGCTCGGCGTGCTTGCAATGACCGCGATCGGCGCGAGCCTGCAACTGCTGCCGGTGGCCACCCGCCAGCCGATCGGCGCGACGCGGCTGCCGGCGCTGCTGTGGTGGCTCTATGCGCCGGGCGTGGCCCTGCTCGCCGCGGGCATGGGCACCGGCAGGGTCGTGCTGCTCGCCACCGGCGCGACGGCGGTCGCGGGCGGACTGCTGGCCTTCGCCGCCCTGCTCGCCCGAAACCTGATCGGCGCCCGGGGCATGCCGGCAGTCGTCGCGCACGGCTGGGTCGCGCTGGCGGCGCTCGCCGCGACGCTGGTCACCGGCCTGTCCCTGGTCTCGGCCTACGCCGGCCTGCCTTCGCTCGACCGGGGGGCCGCGCTCGCGCTTCACGTGGCGCTGGCCGGCTACGGCTTCATGGGAATGCTCGCGCTCGGGCTCTCCTACATCCTGGTGCCGATGTTCGCCCTGGCGCCGGTGCCCGACACGCGGCCGGCGCTGATCTCCTGCGCGCTGGCGGCCGCGGCGCTGGGACTCGCGGCGGGGGCGGCGCTGGGCCTCGCGCCGGCGCTGGCCCGCGCGGGCGCGGCGCTGGCCGCGGCGGCCGCCGTCGCGGTCCACCTCGCGCTGATGCGGCGCGCGCTTCGGGAAGGCATGCGGCGCGAGCTCGGGCGCTCGTTCGCGCTGGTCCGGATCTCGTGGGCCTTGCTCGGCGCGAGCCTGACCGCCGGGCTCGCCGTCGCGCTCGACGTCCCGATCCCCGGCGCGCCGACCCTGTTCGGCTTGCTGCTGGTCGTCGGCTGGCTGCTCGGGTTCCTGTTCGGGATCCTGCAGCGGATCCTGCCATTCCTGGCGGCCATGCACAAGCCGGCCGGGGTCCGGGTGCCGCGCACGCCGTCGTCGCTGACCGACGACCGTCCGCTCGCCGTGCACTTCCACTGCCATCTCGCCGCACTGGCATTGCTGTGCGTGGCAGTCGTCGCCGACAACGCGACGCTCGTGTCGGTCGCCGCGGGCTTCGGTGCGCTCGGCGCCTGCGCTTTCGCGGCCTTCTTCGCGACGGTCGTCCACCGGATGCGCCGCCCGGCTCGCGCCTCGCGCCTTGACCCGGGTCAAGACGCCCATGCTCGACAGCCCTAGAATTTCGGTATCGCAATACCGAATTAGGACGGCGCATGAACTTCCAGAGTCAGGTCGCCCACGCACTCGACGAGGAGCACCGCGTCAACCTGGACCTGCTCGGCAAGGTCGAGCAGGCCTTCGCCCGGATGCCGCGCAGCGGAGCGAGCCAGGATCCGGAGCTGGCGCGAGTGGCCGCCGGTTTCGCGCGCCACCTCGAGCACGACGTCGATCGGCACTTCGACTTCGAGGAGCAGGTGCTCTTCCCGCGCCTGGCCGACGCCGGCGAAGGCGACATCGCGGAGCTGTTCGCCGAGGAGCACGCCGCGATACGCGAAGCCGCCCGGGCGATGCTGCCCCTGGCGCTGGCCGCCGCCGCCGGCGAGCTGGACGACGCCGGCTGGCGCGAACTGAAGGTGGGCGCCCTCGAGATCGTCGAGCGGCAGGTCGCGCACATCCAGAAGGAAACGATGGCCCTGTTGCCGGCGCTCGAGGACCTGCTCGACGAAGACACCGATCGCGAGCTCGCGTTCGCCTACGCGAGCGGCTGAGCGGCCCGGCCTGCCCCGAGAGGAAGCTCCCGATGGACAACGCAAGCGCATCGCTCGACACCTCAAGCCCCCTCGCCCGCGACGATCTCGACGACGTCGTCGCGATCGACGCCGCCTGGGAAGGCCGCTCCCGGCGCGTGTACTTCGAGCGCCGGCTGGCGGCCGCACTGCGCGAGCCGGCGCTTCACGCCCAGTTCGCCGTCCGCGACGGCCGCGGACTCGCCGGCTACCTGCTCGCCCGGGTGCTCGAGGGCGAGTTCGGCCACCGCGACCGCAGCCTGCGCCTGGAGTCGATCGGCGTCCGGGCGGATGCACGAGGCCGCGGCGTGGGACGCGCGCTGTTCGAGGGCCTCGAAGCGTGGGCGGCCCGGCACGGCGTCGCCGAACTGCGCACGCAGGCGGCCTGGAACGCGCACCGCATGCTGACCTGGCTGGACGCGAGCGGATTCTCGCTGGCGCCGAGCCAGGTCGTCGAACGGGCGATTCCGGCCGGCGGCGAGGCCGCGGATGCGGAGCCCGCCGACGCGCTTCCCGCCGCGGTCGCTCAGGCAATGGAGGTTTCCGCGAGGGCCTCCGCGCGCGAGGCGGACTACAGCGGCGCGCAGTCGAACGACTTCGAGCGGCTGGCGCGCGACGCGGCCGACATCCGCTCGCTGTCGGTCGCCGACCTGCCGGACATCGCCCGCATCGACCGGGGAATCACCGGCCGGGACCGGCGCGCGTACATCGAGCGCAAGCTCGCCGAAACGCTGCGCGACTCCGCGCTGCGCGTTTCGCTCGGCGCGTGGCTGGACGGCGTGCTGGTGGGCTTCGCAATGGCGCGCGCGGACTTCGGGGACTTCGGCCGCCCCGAGCCGGTGGCGGTCCTCGACACGATCGGCGTCGACCCGGAGTACGCGCACCGCGGGGTCGGCCACGCCCTGCTCTCGCAGCTCTTCTTCAACCTGGCCGCGCTGCGCATCGAGCGCATCGAGACCCAGGCGGCGCCGCAGGACCTGTCACTGCTCGGCTTCCTGTACGACCTGGGATTCGCGCCGTCGCAACGGCTGGCCTTCGAGCGGCGCATCGCGCCGCCCGACCCCACGCGGGCGCGGCGATGATCGGCCGGATGCCCGACGACGACGCGGTCCGCGAGGCGCTGCGCCAGGTCGACGACCCCGAGGCGGGGATGAACATCGTCGACCTGGGGCTGGTCTACGGGGTCGATGTCGGCGACGACTGGGTGAAGGTCGAGATGACGATGACGACGGCCGCCTGCCCGATGGCCGACATGATCGTCGAAGCGGCGCGCAGCGCTGTGTCCGGGATCGTTCCCGACGACACCCGGATCGACATCGAGCTGGTCTGGGACCCGCCCTGGACGCCCGACCGCATGACCGGCATCGCGCGCGAGCACTTCGGCTGGTAGCCCCGTGGCGCAGCCACCTCCGACGCCGACCCGGCCGCCTCCCACGCAGGCCCGGCCACCCGCCCCGACCGTCCGGGCGCGCGGGGTCCCGGCCGCATGGCGGGCCCCCATGCTCGCGCTGGGCTTCGCGGCGCTGGTCGTCGGCGTCGGGGCCGGCCTGGCCCGGCTTGGCTGGGGGCTGCCGCCTGTCGCCGCACGGTCCGCGGCGCTGCACGGGCCGCTGATGATCTGCGGGTTCTTCGGCGTCGTGATCTCGCTCGAGCGCGCCGTCGCGATCGGGCGGCCCTGGGCCTACGCCGCCCCGCTGCTGGCCGGCGCCGGCAACCTGCTCGCGCTGGCCGGCAACGCCGGCGCGGCGGCCTGGCCCTACCTCGCGGCCGGCCTCCTGCTGATCGCTGCGTCGCTGGACGTGCTGCGCCGACAGCGGGAGCTGTTCACGCTCACGCTGGCCATCGCGGCGGCCTGCTGGCCGATCGGCACGGCGCTGTGGGCCGCGGGCGCGGGCGTGCACGCGGCGGCGGGATGGTGGCTGGCCTTCCTGATCCTCACGATCGCTGGCGAGCGTCTGGAGCTGTCGCGGTTCATGCCGCCCTCGCGATCGGCCCGGCACGCGTTCGCCGCCATCCTCGCGCTGATCCTGGCCGCGCTCGCTGCGGGTGAGCAGCGCTGGGCCGGGGCGGCGCTGGGCGCGGGCCTGCTGTTCCTGTCGGCCTGGCTGCTGCGCCACGACATCGCGCGCCGCACCGTGCTCAAGACGGGGCTGACGCGCTTCATCGCGGTCTGCCTGCTGTCGGGCTATCTCTGGCTGGCCATCGGCGGGGCCATCGTCGCCGCCGCGGGCGGGCTGGCGCCGGGCAGCCCGGCTTACGGCGCGGCGATGCACGCACTGGGGCTGGGCTTCGTCTTCTCGATGGTGTTCGGCCATGCGCCGATCATCTTCCCCGCGGTGCTGCGCGTGGAGGTGCCGTACCGGCGCTGGTTCTACCTGCCGCTCCTGCTGCTGCACGCCTCGCTCGCGCTGCGGCTGGCGGGCGAGGCATCCGGCGCCTTCGACTGGGTCCGCGCCGGCGGCATGCTGAACGCGCTGGCGCTGGCCGGCTTCGTGGCCGGCACCGCTGCCGCGGTGGCACTCGGCGCGCGCCAGCGGCGCGCGGGCCGGGCGCCGCGGCCCGGCGGCGCCGGTCAGCCGTGAAGCGACTCGTACTTGGCCATCAGTTCTTCGGGCGTCTCACGGAAATCCGGGTGCGGCTCGATGCAGTCGGCCGGGCAGACCAGCATGCACTGGGGCTCGTCCTCCGCCCCCACGCATTCGGTGCAGCGCAGCGGGTCGATCACGTAGATCGGGTCGCCGACGCTGATCGCCTCGTTCGGGCACACGGGCTTGCAGGCGTCGCAGGCCGTGCAGTTCTCGGTGATCGTCAGTGCCATGTCGCGCTCCTCCTTGTTCGTTCAAGCCGCCCGCGCCTGCAGCGCGGCCAGGCGGCCGTGCCGGTACGCGCCCCACAGCGCGGCGCCGATCGCGCCCGCATAGATCGAGTCCGGGTGGTTGGCGATCTCCACCGAGGTCTTCTCGTTGGCAATCTCTTCGCGAAGCGCCGCGACCAGGCCGGTGTCGAGCGCCAGCCCGCCGGTCATCAGCGCGGTGCCCTCCTTGATGCCGGTGACCTTCAGCAGCTTGATGATCCGCGAGGCCATCGACAGGTGGATGCCCTTCAGGATGTCGGCCGGCGCGATGCTCCGGGACACCATGTTGATCACGTCGGTCTCCGCCAGCACCGCGCAGATCGAGCTGACCTTCTCGGGGTTCTCCGACCGCTGGGACAGCGGGCCGATCTCCTCGACCGCCACGCCGAGATAGCGGGCGATGTTCTCGAGGAACTGCCCCGAGCCCGACGCGCACTGGCTGGTCATCTTGTAGGCGAGCACCTTGCCGCGCTCGTCGACATAGATCGCCCGGCCGTTCAGCGCACCGATGTCGACCACCGCCCGCGCGCCCGGATGCAGAAAGACTCCCCCGCGCGCGTGCGTGGTCATCGAGTAGAAGTGCCCGGTCGCGAAAGACACGTTCTCGCCCTCGCCGGTGGTGGCGATGTAGTCCACGTCCGAGGCGTCCAGCCCGGCGTCGGCGAGCACCGCGTCGCGTCCCTCCTCGGCCAGCTGCATCGGGTCGCGGCGCCGGATCCGGTCGCAGCGCCTGGCGAGCCAGCTCTGCCTGTCTCCCTCGACCTCGAAGAGCACGCTCTTGACCGCGCCCGAGCCGATGTCGATTCCGATCGTGTAGGTCATCGTCGTCTCCGTTGCCGACCGCGGGCTCAGGCCCGGGCCTCGGCCGTCTTGCCTTCTTCGACCACGGCCCGCCAGGCGAAGGTGGCCCCGCCCAGCGCGCCGGTGTAGATCGAGTCCGGGTCGATGTTCAGCGTCATTTCGCCGTAGTTCTCGAACACGAGCTCCTTGAGCGCCTTCACCGCAGCCTCGTTCTTGGCCACGCCGCCGGTGAAGGTGAACTCGTTTCGGATGCCGCCCGAGCGTGCCAGGATCGACATCGCCCGCAGGATGATCGAGCGGTGCAGGCCGGCCATGATGTCCTCGCGCTTGTCCCCGAGCGCCAGCCGGTCGCGCAGCTCGGCGCCGGCGAACACCGTGCAGGTCGAGTTGATCCGGACCGTCTTGGTCGACTTCATCGCGAGCGGGCCGAGCTCGTGCAGGCCCATGTTCATCTCGTCGGCGATGTACCCCAGGTAGCGCCCGCAGCCGGCCGCGCAGCGGTCGTTCATCTGGAAGCTCTCCACGATGCCCTGCGGGTCGACCTGGATCGCCTTGGTGTCCTGGCCGCCGATGTCCAGCACCGTGGCGGTCTGCGGGTACATGACGTGGGCGCCCAGCCCGTGGCACAGGATCTCGGAGCGCACGTGCTCCTTCGAGAAGGGAAGCCGCGCGCGCCCGTAGCCGGTGCCGACCACGTAGGTCTCCTCCATGTCGGTGTCCAGGATGCCCTTGACCGGCGCCTCGACCTGCGCGCGACGCCCCGCGGTTTCGGGCATCGCGGCGAAGGTGCGCTCGAGCGCGGCCAGCAGGTGGCGCCGGATCGATTCGGCGTACACGCGGTTCTCGACCTCGATGATCGACCGGTCGAAGAGGTTGAGCAGGTAGTCGTAGCGGATGCCCATCTCCTTCGCGACGCTCTCCCCGGCGGCCAGGTACTGGCTCCCGGCGATGTCGCGGAAGAAGTCCGACTTGCGCCGCGCGCCGGGCGCGAACATCGCGGGTGCCTCGGCCAGGATGCGCCGGAAGACCTCCTCGAGCGCTTCGCCGACCGCCCGGGTATCGTCGCCGAAGCGCGCGCTCGCCAGGCTGCGCTGGCAGGTCTCGGCGAGGTCGGCCAGCTGCTCCTGGTATTGCTCGGCGCGGAAGTCGCGCTCGAGCTGCGCCAGGAAGCCTTCGAGCTGCCCGTTCAGCGCCCCGCCCTGCGCGAGCGCCTGCCGGAACAGGTGGAAGCGCCCGTTGACCAGCGCCTCCTGCTTGGCGATCGCCGCCGCCGTGTCGTAGTTCGAGCGCGAGTTGGTGATCCCGCGGCCGATCACGTTCTGCCGCTCGTCGATGACGACCGCCTTGGTCGTCGTGGAGCCGAGGTCGATTCCGATGAAGCAGCGCATGGGCGCCTCCCTCAGTGCGTGCCGAGCGCGGCGCTGCGCTTCTGGCGGACCATCTGGAAGTAGCTCTCCAGGCGGTTCTTGACGTTGGCCGCCGAGAAGTAGCGCGGGTCGACCAGGTCGGTCTCGATGAAGGCCGCAGGCTTGCCGGTGCGCTTCTCGACCTCGCGCAGGATCAGCAGCTGGCCGGCCGAGAAGCTGTTGCAGCTCTTGATCGAGTTGATGAGCAACCCGTCTGCCTGGTACTCCTCGATGTAGCGGCAGATCATGTCCACGCGCGAGGGCAGGTTCAGGTTCGTGTAGCAGCCCAGGCAGTACTCGGCGAGCGACTCGAGCGGATGGTCGGGGTCGTGGCGGAAGCCGAAGTCGTACAGGCCGCCGACCTTCGCGTAGGTCGAGGACACCACCACGGCGCCCTCGTCGTAGAACATCTTCCAGAACTCGCGGAAGCTGGTCCAGTTGGGCGGGCCCTCGACGATCAGCCGGTACTTCTCCTCGCCCATCTCGCCGTCGGGCGTGACCGGCCCCTTGCCCAGGCGCACGCGCTCGTCGATCTCGGCGCGAAGCTGGCGGTAGTACTGGGTGGCCTCGGGCGTGCCGCGGAAGGCGGTGAAGATCGGGCCGATGTAGTAGACCGCCCCGAAGTAGCCGTCGATCGGCGAGGGGCGGTTCTTCGCCGACTGCAGCACCGCCACCAGGTCTTCCTCGGCCTTGGCCGACTCCTTCATGTACTGGCGCAGGCGGTCGATGTCGAACTTGACGCCCGAGATCCGCTCGAGCGTCGGGATCACGGTCTCCTTGAGCTGCCGCACCACGTAGTCGCGCATGTTCGGCGCGATCTTCCCCTCCCCCTGGTAGGGCACGTGCAGCATGATGGTCTCGCTGCCGTACTTGTGCCGGATCAGCTCGAACCACTTCATGAAGGTGAAGCAGCCGGTGTACGACAGCAGCAGCACGTCGGGCCGGGGCAGCGGCTCGCCGGTGGGGCCGATCTCGCCGCCCTGCATCATCCCGAGATCGGCCTTCACGTAGGTGCAGACGTCCTCGGACTGGCCCTCGCGCTCGGCGTCCATGATGAACTTGCCCGACTTCTTGCGCATGCCGTTCTGCAGCGCGTTGGTCTCGGGCAGGCTGCGCGCGAAGTCGAAGCACATCAGCAGCTCGTTGAGGTTGCCCGGGACGAAGGTGGCCGACACCTTGCGGTTCTCGGCGTGGGCCCGGGAGAGCTCGGCGTAGTTGCGGTTGATGAGCTCCTTCTGGAGCCACATCGCGTCTTCCTTCTGGACTTCCTGCTTCTTGCCCGAGGCGGGCATCGCGACGGTGCTCATGCTGCGCTCCAGAGTTTGATCGAGTCGGCGAAGGTCCCGGACTGCTCCCGGATCGGCGCCATCTGTCCCGTGTTCTCCGCGTACTTGAAGGCGGTGGACGGCACGCCGTGCTTGGCCAGGACGTCCTGCAGCATCGGGCGCTCGAGCAGGGCCGGGTCGCAGAAGGACGGCGCCGCGAACACCACGCCCTCGGCTGCCGCGTTCTTCACCTGCCTGAGCAGGTACTGGCCCTTGTCCTCGCGACGGGCGTCGTACTTGGCCGCAGTGGAAGCCGACCGGTGCAGGAAGGCCTTCGACAGCTCCTCGAGCGGCTTGCCGTCGACAGGCACGTCGTCGAGCAGCCAGCGCGTGACCAGCATGAAGTCGTCGTCGACGATGTAGCAGCCGGAAAGCTCGATCGACTTGATCAGGCCGAGCGGCGGCTGCTCGCAGAACGAGCCGTTCATCACGATGCGGGCGTTGTCGCGCATCGGCCGGGGCACGGCGTCGGTCGCGGCGATGTACTCGCGCACGAGCCGCGTGTGTTCCTCCGGCGGCAGGACCATGCCCGCGCGCAGCACCAGGTACACCTCGGAGGTCGGCGCCTGCCAGGGCTTGGCCGCGCGGTAGGCGTAGAGCTCGCGCACGGCCGCCCGGTTGTCGTTGTAGACAGCGATCGAGGCGTTGAGCTCGGCGTCGGTGACCGGCGCGCCGCGCAGCTCGCCGAGGTCGCGCCGCAGGATCTCGAGCTCCTCGACGTAGAACCTGCCGCCCACCTCGTCCTGGTAGTTCTGCGGCACGTCGAAGTAGCGGACGTACTTGTCCTTGAACATCAGCTGCCACATGCCCGAGAGATTGCGGATCACGTCGCAGATCGACGGGAACAGCATCCCGTCGAGGCAGTCCAGCCGGCCGGTGAGGCCGAGCTCGATCGTCGAGCGGGGAATCCTGCAGATGTAGCTCTGGTAGTAGGCGTCGCCCTGGATCACTTCGAGCTGGTCGCCGCCCCCCAGGATGCCCACCGGGAGCATCCCGGCGGCGTGCACCAGCTCCCGGGGCACGTACACCGGCATGTAGCCGATGGCCTTGCGCCCCGGCGCGGCGGCCTTCCACGCCTTCACCGCATTGAAATCGAGATCCTCGAACAGGGCCTGGCAGCGATCGACGATCTGCTGCGCGCTTCGCGGGTCGTTCATCGACGATGCTCCCATGATTTGCTCGCGTCCTGCGGCCGTGGCCGCTCGCCGCGTGTCTTCCTCCGTGCCTGACCGCCTTCGGCCGCCGGCGCCGGCCCTTTCGGTGTTGACCATCGGGGCTTGCCGTGATTATTCTAGTATTGCGGTACCGAATTACGTATTTGTGGATCGGATGCTGACGCAAAGACCCGTCCCGGACCTTGATCTGCGTCAAATCCGGAGGGGCATGCGCCGCGTCGCAACACGACCGCCCGGAGGAGGGCTACAGATGGAAACCGCCTCGACGAAGGACCGACCGACGCCGCGACCGGAACCGACCCCGGGCGCGGCGCCACGGTCGACAGGCAGCCTGTCGATCGCCCTGGCAGGCAGCGGGGGAAGCGGCGTGATGACCGCCGGCAACCTGCTGCTCGACGCGGCTGCGCGCGCCGGCCTGTACGGCCTGATGGTCCGCACCAGCGGCCCTCAGATTCGCGGCGGCGAAGCCGCCGCCCTGCTCAGGCTCTCCGAAGCGCCCACCGAATCGCTCGACGACGCCTTCCACCTGCTGCTCGCGATCGACTGGCAGAACATCCATCGCTTCGCCGACG
Source organism: Zeimonas arvi (assembly GCF_008039575.1). Classification (GTDB taxonomy): domain Bacteria; phylum Pseudomonadota; class Gammaproteobacteria; order Burkholderiales; family Burkholderiaceae_E; genus Zeimonas; species Zeimonas arvi. The sequence goes on from NZ_VDUY01000002.1 coordinate 524,271, forward strand.
AGATCCCGATGCGGCCGGCCGGCCTGCTGCTGGGCGATGCCGACGAGGGCGAGCCGCCGGCGGTCTTCCTGGCCGGCGGGGCGCGCTTCGTCTCGCTGCCGCTCAAGAAGACTGCCAAGGCGATCCGCGGCGCCTGGACCAACATGCTCGCGCTCGGCGTGGCGGGTGCGCTGGCCGGCATCCCCCGCGACGCGCTCGAGGCCGCGGTGCGCGCCTCGTGGCGGCGCGAGGCCTCGGGGCTGGATGCGAACCTCGAGGCGCTGCGCGCCGGCATCGAAGCGGCGGATGCGATCGATCGCGAGCGCGTGCCGCGCATCGACGCAGGCGCGCACGCGCGAAACGGTCGCTGGCTGCTCAGCGGGAACGAAGGCGCCGGGCTCGGCGCCCTGCGCGGCGGCATCCGGTTCGTGGCGGCCTACCCGATCACCCCCGCGACCGAGATGCTCGAATGGATGGCGCCTGCGCTGACGCGGATCGGCGGCACCCTGCTGCAGGCCGAGGACGAGCTGGCGTCGATCAACATGGCGATCGGCGCCTCCTTCGGCGGCGTGCCCTCGCTGACCGCCACCGCGGGTCCCGGGCTGTCGCTGATGGCCGAAGGCATCGGGCTTGCCGTCAGCGCGGAGGTGCCGGTCGTCATCGTCGACGTGATGCGCGGCGGGCCCTCCACCGGCATCCCCGCCAAGAGCGAGCAGAGCGACCTCTCCTTTGCCGTAGGTGGCCTGCACGGCGACGCCCCGCGCCTGGTCCTGGCCCCCACCTCGATCACCGACTGCGTGGCGACGACCCAGTGGGCGGTGACGCTCGCGGAAGCGACCCAGGCGCCGGCCATCGTCCTGTCCGACCAGTTCATGGGGCAGTCGCGTGCGATCGTCGACCGGCCGGCCGATCCCGGCTTCGTCGCGCACCGCCTGGTGGCGCAGGCGGACGCTCCAGGCTTCAAGCGCTACCGCGACACCGAATCCGGCGTGTCGCCGATGGCGATCCCGGGCACGCCCGGCACGGTCTACACCGCGGACGGGCTCGAGAAGTCCGAGGCAGGCATTCCCAGCAGCCAGGCGCGCGACCACGCGATCCAGCTCGACAAGCGCGAGCGCAAGCTGCGCCGTCACGACTACGGTCGCTGGTGGGCCGATGTCGAAGGCGCCGGCGACGCGGCGATCCTCACCTTCGGCTCGGTGACCGGCGTGGCGCGCGAAGCCCTCGCCCGCCTCGCCGGGCAAGGCATGGCGCTGCGGCTCGTCGCGCTGCGCCTGCTCGCGCCGGCGCTGCCCGAGCGCCTCGCGCAGGCCCTGGAAGGCGTTTCCAGCGTCCTGGTGGTCGAACAGAACCACTCCGCGCAGCTCTTTCGCTACCTCAGGGCGATGTACGACCTGCCGGGCAAGCCGGCGAGCTTCCATCGTCCCGGCCCCCTGCCGATCCGGCCCGGCGAGCTCGCCGACGCCATCCTCGAATGGAGAAACCGATGACCCCGCTCGCGACCGCCGAAGCCGCAGCGCCCTGCGCGCCGCTGACCGCCCAGGACTACAAGTCAGACTACAAGCCCATCTGGTGCCCGGGTTGCGGCGACTACACGGTGCTGTCGTCGGTCACCAAGGCCCTGGCCATGCTGCAGCTGCGGCCCGAGAACGTGGCCGTGGTCTCGGGCATCGGCTGCTCTTCCCGCATACCGGCCTACACCGCCTGCTACGGCTTCCACGGCGTGCACGGCCGCTCCCTTGCCGCGGCGACCGGGCTCAAGGTCGCCCGGCCCGACCTGACCGTGCTGGTGGCCAGCGGCGACGGGGACGGTTACTCGATCGGCGGCAACCACTTCCTGCACGCCTGCCGGCGCAACGTCGACCTCACCTACGTGGTGATGGACAACCACGTCTACGGCATGACCAAGGGCCAGCCCTCGCCGACGACCGAGCCCGACTGGGACTCGAAGCTGGCGCCCGGCGGCACCGGGCTGCGCAGCTTCCATCCGCTGGTCATCGCGCTGGCCTCGGGCGCGAACTTCGTCGCGCGCGCGTTCTCCGGCGACCCGAACGGCACGGCCGACATCCTGGCGCAGGCGATCCGCCATCCCGGCTTCTCCTTCGTCGAGATCCTCAGCCCCTGCGTGACCTTCCGGCCGGAGCAGCGCGGCTGGAAGGAGCGCGTGCACGCCGCGCCGGTGGAGGCCACCGACGACCCGGCGCGCGCGGCCCGGCGGATCATGACCGACGACGGCTTCAACCTGGGCGTGCTCTACGCCGGCGACCGGCCGGCGTACCCGCCGCCGGCACGCGCGGCGAGCGCAACGGTGGCCGACCTCGAAACGGAGTTCGCGCCATGAATCCGAGCCGCCCCGTTCCGCCCGCCTCGCTCGACGCCCTGATGCGCCAGGCCTACACGATGGAAATCGATGCGCGCATGCGCTACACGGACCTGGCCGACGCGATGGAAACCCACAACAACCGCGAGGTCGCGGCGCTGTTTCGCAAGATGGCCGAGGTGGAGGCGCGCCACGCGGCCCGGATCCTCACGCAGATGGGCTGGCCGGCGCCGCCGGCGCCCGAGCCGATCGCCTGGCACGGGTTCGAGGCGCCGGAAACGGTTCCGGTCGACGAGGTGCACTACCTGATGCGGCCCTGGCATGCGCTGGCGCTGGCGCTGGCCGGGGAAGAGCGCGCGGAGCGCTTCTTCGCGGCCATCGCCGACACCGCGGCCGACGACGCCATCCGGGCGGCCGCGATCGAACTGAGGGACGAGGAGCGCGAGCATGTCGCGCTGATCGCCCGCTGGATGGAGAAGGTGCCGAAGCCGCAGGCCGACTGGGCCGAAGACCCGGATCCGCCGCGCTACACGGATTGACGGGCTTGACGCCCCGGCCGGTCGCGGCCACGATGGCCGCAACCGGGCCGCGCGCATCGCCGCACGGCCAGGGATCCGAGTGCAACCCTTCCGCGCCTCGGCGCGGGGCAGATCAGGAGACCGCCATGGCCAGCAAGCCCCCCGGAACCGAGCAATTCCAGAAGATGCAGCGCGAGGCGATCGACGCCTCGAGCGCGGCCGCTGCCAAGACCCTGGAAGGCTTCCAGAAGCTCGCCGCGCTGAACATGCAGACCGCCCGGACAGCGCTCGAGCAGTCCACCGAGCAGATCGAGGCGCTGCTGTCCGCGCGCGACGCGAAAACGCTGGCCGATCTGGTGACCAGCATGGCGAAGCTCTCCCCCGAGCAGTTCTCGGCCTATGCGAAGGCGGTCTACGCCATCTCCAGCGAGACCGGCACCGACATCGCGAGCATGGTCCAGAAACAGATCGCCGACAGCAACGCCAAGCTGGCCGCCGCGGTCGAGGCGCTCGCGAAGACCGCGCCCGCGGGCATGCCCAACGCCAACGACTTCATCACCCAGAGCATGAATGCTGCGAAGTCGGCCTACGAACAGATGCAGGCGGCCGCACAGCAGTTCGCGCAGTCGGCCGGCGCGGGCAAGGCCGGCAAGCGCTGATCCGGACCGCCCGGGCGGAGCCGGAATCCCGGGCATCGAGGCTGCATTGCGAGCCGGGCCACGCCGCGCGGCGCGCGAAAGAAGGCCGGCGCCCGGCGTTTCGCGCCCGCTCGCCGCGACGCTGTGCGCGGTCGCCCTCGGCCTGGCCGCCACCGGATGCGCGAGCGTCGGGCCTCGTGCGGCCGTCGAGCCTGCGTCGTCGCTTCCGAGCCTCGCGCCGACCGACGCCGCCCCGCAAGTCGGCGCGGCCGCCACCGGCGCGACGGGCACTGCCGGCGCGGGCGCTGCGAGCGCGCCCCGCGCGGACGCCAGGCTCGATCGCCGCCGGCGGCTGCTGACCAACACCGTCATCGCCGGCGCCGGGATCGCGGTGCTCGCCTACGGCGGGAACAAGTGGTGGGGCGACGGCGTGAGCGGCGACTTCCGCACCCAGTACGAAGGATGGTTCGGGCGGGACACCCGCTACGGCGGCGCCGACAAGCTGGGCCACGCCTACTCGAACTACCTCGGCACCCGGTTGCTCACCTGGACCTTCGAGGGCCTCGGCCACGACCCGGAGCGGGCGCGCCGGCTGGCCTTCTACACCACGCTGGGCACCTTCACCGCGGTCGAGGTCATCGACGGCTTCGCGAAGGGCTGGGCCTTCAGCAAGGAAGACGCGCTGATGAACCTCGCCGGCGCCGGGATCGGCTACCTGTCGGACAAGCATCCGGGCTTCGACGACCTGGTGGACCTCAGGCTGCAGTACCGCCCCTCGACCACCGGAAGCACCAAGAGCGCCTGGGATCCGCTGGCCGACTACGGCGGACAGACCTGGATCCTCGCGATCAAGGGCAGCGGCATCGCGCGCCTGCGCAACCGCAAGCCGTGGCGATACCTCGAACTGGCCATCGGTTACAACGCCCGCGGCTTCGAGGATCCTGCCTTTCCCGAGGCGCGCAGCCGGCGGCTCTACCTCGGCATCTCGCTGAACCTGTCGCGCCTCCTCGACGACACCGTGTTCCGCGAACGCCGCGACAGCCGCATCCGGCGAATCGTCAACGGCACGCTGGAGTTCGTGCAGGTGCCGGGGACGGCGGCCTACCACACGCACCGCTTCTGATCGCGCACGCCTCTCGCGGGGCGCGCCGCCCCCGAGCCCGCGGCAACTTCGGCAATCCGCGCCCGGCACGCTCCGCGTTGGTGCACTCGCCTCGCCCGGGCTTCCGATCGGAACCCCTCGCGAGCCTCGATGGTGCATCCGGGCGCCGCCGAGAGGATCCGGGCTCGGCGAGCCCCCCTGACGAGCGCCGGCTCAGCGCGCTGGCACGAATGCTGCATCGACTGCTGCAGACCCCTCACGGAGGCCAGCAGCATGCCGATCTTCTCCAACCCCTTCGATTCCTCGATCCGACTCCGCTCGCGCTGCGACTGTGGCCGGCACGCCTCGCACGAGGCGCACGACGCGGAGGCGGCGGCCGCCGCGCGACTCGCCGAGACCTCTGCCTCGGACGACAGCCGCTACGAGCGTGTCGTCGAGCAGGCAGTGATGCGCGCGCTCTTTCCGGACGACGAAATGCGCCGCCGCTTCCTGAACGCGGTGGGCGCAGGCACCGCCGCCGCGGCGATCTCCACCTTCTTCCCGCTCGGCGCCGCCAAGGAAGCCTTCGCGCAGGGCGCCGGCAAGCTCGAGAAGACGAAGCTCACGGTCGGCTTCATCCCGATCACCTGCGCCACGCCGATCATCATGGCGCACCCGATGGGCTTCTACACGAAGCACGGTCTCGACGTCGAGGTGGTGAAGACCGCGGGCTGGGCGCTGATCCGCGACAAGACCCTGAACAAGGAGTACGACGCCGCGCACATGCTGTCGCCGATGCCCCTGGCGATCTCGCTCGGCGTAGGCTCGGCGGCCACGCCCTACACGATGCCCGTGGTCGAGAACATCAACGGCCAGGCGATCACCCTCTCGATGAAGCACAAGGGCAAGCGCGACCCGAGGCAGTGGAGGGGCTTTCGCTTCGGCGTGCCCTTCGACTACTCGATGCACGCCTACCTGCTGCGCTATTACGTGGCCGAGGCCGGGCTGGATCCCGACCAGGACATCCAGATCCGTTCGGTGCCGCCCCCCGAGATGGTGGCCAACCTGCGCGCCGACAACCTCGACGGTTTCCTCGGTCCCGATCCGTTCAACCAGCGGGCCGTCTACGACGGCGTGGGCTTCATCCACCTGCTGACCAAGGAGCTCTGGAACGGCCATCCCTGCTGCGCCTTCGCTGCCAGCCGCGAGTTCATGGACACCATGCCCAACACCTACACGGCGCTGCTCAAGGCCATCGTCGACGCGACGGCCTACGCGCACAAGCCGGAGAACCGCAAGGCGATCGCCGCGGCGATCGCGCCGGCGAGCTACCTGAACCAGCCGGTGACCGTGGTCGAGCAGGTGCTCACCGGCACGTATGCCGACGGCCTGGGCAACGTGAAGAAGGACCCGAGCCGGATCGACTTCGACCCCTTCCCCTGGCACTCGTTCGCGATCTGGATCCTCACGCAGATGAAGCGCTGGGGCCAGCTCAAGGGCAAGGTCGACTACCAGAAAGTGGCGAGCGAGGTCTTCCTGGCCACCGACGCGGCGCGGCTGATGAAGGAAGCCGGGTTGACGCCGCCAGCCATCACCTCGAAGTCCTTTTCGGTCATGGGCAAGGCCTTCGACCCCGCGAAGCCCGACGACTACGTGAACAGCTTCGCGATCCGGAGGACCTGAACCATGACGACCTCGCCTCGCCTGCGCGCGCTGGCCCTGTCGGCGCTGCTCTTCGCGCTCTTCATCGCGATCTGGTCGCTGGCCACCGGCACCGGCAGCAGCGCCCGGACCGTTGACGACGAGTACGCGAAACTGGTCGGCGCCGCCGCGGCCAGCGGACAGCAGAGCGCCCTGCCCGGGCCGGCCGAAGTCGGCGCGAAGATCGTCGAGCACCTGAAGCACCCGTTCTACGACGCCGGGCCGAACGACAAGGGCATCGGCCTTCAGCTCGCCTACTCGATCGGCCGGGTGCTGCTCGGATTCTCGCTGGCCGCGCTGGTGGCGATCCCGCTCGGCTTCCTGATCGGGATGTCCCCGCTGCTCTACCGGGCGCTCGACCCCTTCATCCAGGTGCTCAAGCCGATCTCGCCCCTGGCCTGGATGCCCCTCGCGCTGTTCACGCTGAAGGACTCGAACGTGTCGGCGGTCTTCGTGATCTTCATCTGCTCGATGTGGCCGATGCTGGTCAACACCGCCTTCGGCATCGCGTCGGTGCGCCGCGACTGGTTGAACGTGGCCCGCACGCTCGAGGTGAGCCCGCTGCGCAAGGCCTTCACCGTGATCCTCCCGGCGGCGGCGCCCACGATCCTGACCGGCATGCGGATCTCGATCGGCATCGCCTGGCTGGTGATCGTGGCAGCCGAGATGCTGGTGGGCGGCACCGGCATCGGCTACTTCGTCTGGAACGAGTGGAACAACCTGTCGATCGCCAACATCGTCACCGGCATCCTGGTGATCGGGGTCGTCGGCATGATCCTCGACCAGCTGCTCGCGGGCCTCGCGAAGCTGGTCACCTACGTGGAGTGAAGCGATGGCTTTCCTGGAGATTCAGGGCCTGAAGAAGGTCTTCCCCGGCACCGGCTCGCGCCCCGACACCGTGGTGTTCGAAGAAGTGAGCTTCCAGATCGACAAGGGGCAGTTCGTCTGCATGATCGGCCACTCGGGCTGCGGCAAGACCACGATCCTCAACGCGCTGGCCGGGCTGGAGAAGCCCTCGGACGGCGTGATCGTGATGGACGGCCGCGAGGTGTCGGGCCCCAGCCTGGACCGCGGCGTCGTCTTCCAGAGCCATGCGCTGATGCCCTGGCTGAGCGTGACGAGCAACGTGGCCTTCGGCGTGCGCTCGCGCTGGCCGCAGTGGTCGCGCGAGAAGGTCCGCGCGCACTGCCGCGAGTACATCGAGATGGTTGGCCTGTCCGGCGCCGAGGACAAGAAGCCGAGCGAGCTGTCGGGCGGCATGAAGCAGCGGGTCGGGATCGCGCGGGCCTTCGCGATCCGGCCCAAGATGCTGTTGCTCGACGAGCCCTTCGGCGCGCTCGACGCGCTGACCCGCGGCACGATCCAGGACGAGCTGGTGAAGATCGTGCGCGCCACGCAGCAGACGGTGTTCATGATCACGCACGACGTGGACGAGGCCATCCTGCTGGCCGACCGGATCGTGCTGATGTCCAGCGGCCCGCGCGCGGTCATCGCCGAGATCGTCGAGAACACGATGTCGCGCGACCGCACCCGCGAATCGATGCACCATGACCCGCAGTACTACCGGATCCGCAACCACCTGATCGACTTCCTGGTCAAGCGCTCGCGTGCCTGCCAGGACCCGGCGGTGCGCACCGCGCACGACTCGAGGCGCCCGCCGGCCGTCAGGCCCGGTCTCGACGACGCGGCGGCCCCCGAGCCGATCGTCCAGGCGGCCGCGAGGGTCGCGAACCTGCGCTGAACTCCCCCGATCAACCCCACGACACAGAGGATGCGAACGCCATGAAGAAGTCCGACGCCGCGATGCCGATGAAGCGCGAAGACGTCACCGACCTGATCCTGTTCCGCCGCGTGAAGCTCGGCGTCAAGTGGACCGACGTCGCGAAGAAGGTCGGCGAATCGAAGGAATGGGTCACCGCCGCCTGCATGGGGCAGATGCAGATGACGAAGAAGCAGGCCGAGGCGGTCGGCAAGCTCTTCGACCTGCCCGAGGACGCGGTGCTGCTGCTGCAGACGGTGCCCTACAAGGGCTCGCTGCCCACCGCGGTGCCCACCGATCCGCTGATCTACCGCTGGTACGAGATCGTGAGCGTGTACGGCACCACGATCAAGGAACTGATCCACGAGGAGTTCGGCGACGGCATCATGAGCGCGATCGATTTCTCGATGGACATCGAGCGCCAGCCCGATCCGAAGGGCGACCGGGTCAAGGTCGTGCTGAGCGGCAAGTTCCTGCCGTACAGGACCTATTGAGCCACGAGCGCGCAGCGGCGCTCAACCCCACGAGCGCGCAGGCGCGCTCACCCCATTTTCACCGCGGTGCCGCTCACCGAGACCATCATCATCCCGTTGTTCTCGCCCAGCACCTCGTAGTCGAAGTCGATCCCGACCACGCCGTCGGCGCCGAGCTCGCGCGCCGCGGCGATCATGTCGTCGAGCGCCGCGTCGCGCGCGCCGGACAGCGCGCGCTCGTAGCCGCCCGCCCGGCCGCCCACGATGTCGCGCACCGAGGAGAACATGTCGCGGAAGATGTTCGCGCCGATGATCGCCTCGCCGTTGACCACGCCGAGATAGTTCTCGACGCGCGCGGCGTTGCCGTCGGGGATCACGGTGGCGAGGAAGAAGCTGTCGGCCTTCCTGGAGAACCAGCCCATTTCAGGCTCCCGATTCGTGTTGCGATGGCGGCACGATACACGGGCCACCCAGCGCGCGTAGCGGCTCTCGATCGTTGCAGTCCGCCTGCTTTCCCGTGCCCGATGGAATCCGCGGCCCGAGTCCATCATACTGGGCGCCATGAAGCGCCTGATCTGCGCACCGAATCTCGTGCTCGCCACGATGTGGGCCGACCAGCTCACCGCGGCCGGCATGACCGCCACCGTGCAGCGAGCCTGGGCAGGAAGCATCAGCGGAGAGATCCCCCCGGATCAGGCGCTTCCGGAAGTCTGGGTCATGGATGACGACCGTCATGCCGAGGCCTTGAGCCTGTTGCACGAGCTGCGCAATCCGCCCTGGCGCCATTGGGCCTGCCGAAACTGCCTGGAACAGGTCGACGGGCCGTTCGAGCAATGCTGGAACTGCGGCGCGCCGCGGCCGGCGCCTCTTCGCGACGAATAGCCACGCTGCGGGAGATATGGAGGCGGAGGTCGGAATCGAACCGGCGTAGACGGCTTTGCAGGCCGCTGCATGACCACTCTGCCACCCCGCCTGGGGCGCGGGCCGCCGACAGTTTCGGCGGACCCGGATGGATCCCTGGGGAAAGGAACCCGGAAAGACTCCGAAGCTCTTGAGCTTCTACCCGGAAGCTCTTGAGCTTCTACCCGGAAGCTATCGGGCTCCCGAAAGAAAAAGGGAAGCGATCAGGCTTCCCTTTGGAAACTGGAGCGGGAGACGAGTCTCGAACTCGCGACCTCAACCTTGGCAAGGTTGCGCTCTACCAACTGAGCTACTCCCGCATCAACTGAGACCGCGATTATAGCGAAGCAAGAAAGCCTGTCAAATCGCCGCGCGTTTCCCGGCCGAAGCCTGCCACCTGGCCGCCCCCGACTCGCGATTCAGCCGCAGGTCTCCATCGGCGAACCCACGATCGCGTCGAACTCGGCCTGGGTGATGTACTTCGGGACATAGCTCCCCCCGGAGGCCGCCAGCTCCGGATAGTAGCTGCGCAGGTGGTTGCGCGAGCCGCACGACAGGCTCGTGTAGACGGAGATGATGTCGCCCCGCTCGACCACCGCGAGCCAGCTGGCGATGTCCTTGATGTCCAGCTCCTCGATCTGCACGCCCACCGTCAGGGCATTGATGCGGCTCTGATTTCCGAAGGCGACCAGCTGGTCGTAGAGCTGCTGGAACTTCGGGTCGGTGAACACGCCGGGCGGGTTCGCGATGGCCGGGTCGATCAGGTTGTACTTGTCGATCAGCGCCTTGACCGCGTCGGTGTGCGTCTGCTCGCTGCCTGCGATGTTCGCGAAGATCTGGTCGCGCCAGACTGCGTAGAGCGCCAGGTAGACGTCACGAGCGAGCTTTTCCTCCTCGCGCATGGCGTAGAGGCTGTCGAGCTCGTTGGCGCTCAGGTCCTCGAAGGACAGGCGGTCGTCGCTGCTGCTGCAGGCGGCGAGCACGCCGACCGCCAGGAGCACGACGCACAGTGCGCGCGCGGCTCGCGCGATTCGCTTTGCGGACATGACGGACCTCTCGTGAGAACTTTGGCCAACCCTCAATTTCGGCCCCTGGGGCGAGCCTTGCGTTGACCGGTGTCAACCGCGGCACGGCCGTCTTCCCTAGGCCTCGCCGTCGGTCCTGCCGACGGCCGCCTTTCCGTCGCGCAGCACCGGCCACGCCTGGCGCAGGTAGTAGAGCATCGACCAGACCGTGAGGATCGCCGCGATCCAGACCAGCCAGGTGCCCAGGCTGCGCGAGTGCAGGCCGAGCACGCGCCCGTCGTAGAGCAGCAGCGGGATCGCCACCAGCTGGGACACGGTCTTCAGCTTGCCGATCGAATGCACGGCCACGCTGGCGCGCGCGCCCATCTGGGCCATCCACTCGCGCAGCGCGGAGATGGTGAGCTCGCGGCCCACGATGATCGCCGCGACGATCGCATCGACCCGGTTCAGGTCGACCAGCATGACCAGGGCCACGCAGACGATCAGCTTGTCGGCCACCGGATCGAGGAAGGCGCCGAAGGCCGAAGTCTGCCCCCAGCGCCGCGCCAGCCAGCCGTCGAGCCAGTCGGTGATGGCGGCGCCCACGAACAAGGCCGTGGCGATGGCGTTCTGCGCAACGACCGGCAGGGGCAGGAAAAACACGCCGACCAGGAGCGGGATGGCGACCACCCGGGCCCAGGTCAGCAGTGTCGGAAGGTTCGGTTGCATGGTCGGAAGGCCGCCCGGCCGCCCGACAGCGCCCGGCGCGGCATCGGCGCGCTCAGTGAAGTCGACGGTAGATCTCTTCGGCCAGGGACCGCGAAACACCTTCCACCGAGGCCAGATCGTCGACGCTAGCCGCCATGATGCCACGCAGGCCGCCGAAGCGCGCCAGCAGGCGCTGCCGGCGTTTCGGTCCGACGCCTTCGATCTCGTCGAGCCGCGACGCCTGTCTGGCCTTGGCGCGGCGGGCGCGCATGCCGGTGATGGCGAAACGGTGGGCCTCGTCGCGCACCTGGGCGACCAGCATCAGCGCGGCCGACTCGCGGCCCGGCACCACGGCCTCGCGGCCGTCGGCGAACACCAGCGTCTCGAGGCCCACCCGCCTGCCCTCGCCCTTGGCCACGCCGACCAGCACGCCGGTGTCCAGGCCGAGCTCGTCGAAGACCTGCCGGGCCACCTCGACCTGCCCCTTGCCGCCGTCGATCAGGACGACGTCGGGCAGGCGGGCGGCCTTGCCGCGCGTGACGGACGCCTTCCGCGCGGCGGGCGCTTCCTGCGATTCGGCCGCGCCGGGTGTGTCCGGCGACGCCGGCGCCTCGAATCCCTCCGGCGCTTCCGGCGAGTCGGGTCCCTCGCGCGCCAGCGCCGCGTAGCGCCGGCTCAAGGCCTGGCGCATCGCCGCGTAGTCGTCGCCGGGCTCGATGCCCTCGATGTTGAAGCGCCGGTACTCGGCCGGCCGCATCGCGTGGTCCTGGTAGACGACGCACGAGGCCTGCGTGGCCTCGCCCATCGTGTGGCTGATGTCGAAGCACTCGATCCGCAGGCCGGCCAGGTCGCTGCCGTCGTCCAGGCCCAGCAGCTGCGCGAGCGCCCGGGTGCGGGCCTTCTGCGAGCCCTCTTCCGCCAGCGATCGCGCAAGCGCGAGCTCGGCGTTCTGGATCGCCAGCTCCAGCCACCGGCGCCGATGCCCCTGCGGCTGCCGGACCCAGGCCACCTGCCGACCGGCGCGCTGCTGCAGCAGCTCGAGCACGGCCGGGTCGGGTTTCGGGCCGTTCACGATCAGCACCGGCGGCACGAACACCCCGTCGTAGTGCTGGACCACGAAGGCCTCCAGCGCCTCGGCGAGCAGGTCCTCGGCGGGCGGCCCCTGCTCGCCGGAAGCCCCTTGCTCGCTGGAAGCCCCTTGCTCGCCCGAAGCCGCTTGCTCGCCTGCCCCCCCCTGCGCCTGCGGCGCGGCCAGCTGGCCACCGGCCGGGAAGAAGGCCTTGTCGCCCAGGTGCCGGCCGCCGCGCACCATGGCCAGGTTCACGCACAGCCGCCCGCCGCGGGCGACCGCCGCGACGATGTCGGCATCGGTGTCGCCGCCGGTCTCCATCGCCTGCTGGTGCATGACCTTGCCGAGCGCGCTCATCCGGTCGCGCAGCACCGCGGCCTCCTCGAAGCGCAGCGCTTCGGCCGCCGCGTGCATCCGGGCCTCGATCTCGCCGAGCACCTCGCCCTGGCTGCCGCCCAGGAAGCGCAGGGCCGCCGACACGTCGGCCGCGTAGTCCTCCTTCGAGATCGCCCCCACGCAGGGCCCGCTGCAGCGCTCGATCTGGTACAGCAGGCAGGGACGCGAGCGGTTGGCGAACACGCTGTCCTCGCAGGTGCGCAGGCGGAACACCTTCTGCAGCACCTGGATGCTCTCCTTGACCGCCCACGCGCTCGGGAAGGGCCCGAAGTAGTGGCTGCGCCGGTCGACCGCGCCGCGGTAGTAGGCGATGCGCGGGAAGGCGTGGCCCGAGATCTTCAGGTAGGGATAGGACTTGTCGTCGCGAAACAGGATGTTGTAGCGCGGCGCCCCGGTCTTGATCAGGTTGTTCTCGAGCAGCAGCGCCTCGGCCTCGGACCCGGTGACCGTGATCTCGACGCGCTCGATCTTCTCGATCATCAGCGCGATGCGCGGCGAGTGCGGCCCCTTGTTGAAGTACGAGGAGACCCGCTTCTTCAGGTCGCGCGCCTTGCCGACGTAGAGCAGCGCGTCGTCGGCGCCGATCATCCGGTACACGCCCGGCAGGCTCGGCAACTGCGCCAGGAACTGGCGCAGGTCGAAGGCAGGCTGCTCGGCCATCAGTCCCGGAACAGCGCCCCGAGCCGCTTGTCGAAGCCCTTCGGGCGGCTCCAGGGCAGGCGCGCGAGCAGCTCGTCGGCCAGGTCCGGGCGATTGCAGACCAGCACCATGTCGCAGCCGGCCTCGAAGGCCGCGCAGGCGCGCGCGACGATGTCGCCAGCCCCCGACGCCCCCTCCATCGTGAGGTCGTCGCTGAAGATCAGGCCCTTGAAGCCGAGCCGGCCGCGCAGGATCTCCTGCAGCCAGCGCTTCGAGAAACCGGCCGGCTTCTCGTCGACCTTCGGGTAGATCACGTGCGCCGGCATGACCGACAGCAGCGTGTCGCCCAGCCAGTGGTAGGGGGCGGCGTCGTCGGCCAGGATCGCGTCGAGCTCGCGCTCGTCGATGGGCAGCTCGAAGTGGGAGTCGCCGTGCGCGAAGCCGTGGCCGGGGAAGTGCTTGCCGCAGTTGCCCATGCCGCCAAGCAGCAGGCCGTGGTTCAGGCAGCGGGCCAGCATCGCCACCACCCGCGGGTCGGAGTGGAAGGCGCGGTCGCCGATCACGCTCGACGGCCCCCAGTCGAGGTCGAGCACCGGCGTGAAGCTCAGGTCCACGCCCACCGCTCGCAATTCCTCGCCGATGGTCCGGCCGATCTCGGTGGCGCGCCGGCAGGCGCCCAGCACGTCCTCGTCCCACTGGCGGCCGAGCTCGCGCATGGAGGGGATCCTGGTGAAACCCTTCAGGAAGCGCTGCACGCGCCCGCCTTCGTGGTCCACGCAGATCAGCAGCCGCGGCTTGCGCAGACGGCGAATCTCCTTGCACAGCTGCTTCAACTGCGCGCGCGACTCGAAGTTGCGCGCGAAGATGATGACGCCGCCGACCAGCGGGTGCCGCAGCCGCAGGCGCTCGGCGTCGGTCAGCGCGGTGCCCTCGATGTCGACGATCACCGGGCCGCGCGAAAGCTTGGAACTGGTCTTCGGCACGTTCAGGACTCCTGCTTGCGTTCGATGATCACGAAGGCGACCGCGCTGTCGACCTCGTCGGACAGCGACACGTGGGCCACCAGCCCGCGCTCGCGCATGTAGTGGGCCAGCGCATTGCGCGGATGCGCCACCGGCTGGCCGCGGCGGTCGTTGAGCACCTGCAGCGACAGCAGCGTCATCGGCGCGCGCAGCCCCACGCCGAGCGCCTTGCCGTAGGCCTCCTTGGCGGCGAAGCGCTTGGCCAGGTAGCGCGCCGCGTAGGCCGGGCCGTGCTCGCCGCGGCCGTGCCGGCGCCGGTACTCGGCCAGCTCGTCCGGCCCCAGCACGCGGCGCGCGAAGCGCTCGCCGTAGCGCGCGAGCAGGTCGCGGATGCGCTCGACCAGGACGATGTCGGTGCCGATGCCGTGGATCATTTCGCCGGGCCGGCGGCCGCCGCCTCGCGGATCAGCCGCTTCATTTCGCGCACCGCCTCGCGCATGCCGACGAACATCGCCCGCGAGACGATCGCGTGGCCGATGTGGAGCTCGCGCACACCGGCCAGCCGGGCCACCGCTTGCACGTTGAAGTAGTTCAGCGCGTGACCGGCATTGAAACGCATGCCGCAGGCCAGGATCGCCTCGCCGGCGGCGCGGATGCGCGCCAGCTCGGCCACAACCGGCGGGCTCTCGGCGTCGCGCCCGCGCGCGTGGAAGGCGTGCGCGTAGGGCCCGGTGTGGATCTCGCAGACGCGCGCGCCGATGCGCCTTGCGGCCTCGACCTGGGGCAGCTCCGCGTCGATGAACACGCTGGTGACGATGCCCGAATCGGCCAGTCGGGCCACGACCCCGCGCAGCCGACTCTCCTGCGACACGATGTCGAGACCGCCCTCGGTGGTGACCTCGTGGCGCCCCTCGGGCACCAGCATCGCCATCTCGGGCTTCAGAGCGCAGGCGATGCCGACCATTTCGTCGGTGGCCGCCATCTCCAGGTTCAGCTTGATGTGCGTGAGCTCGCGCAGCCGGCGCACGTCCTCGTCCTGGATGTGGCGGCGATCCTCGCGCAGGTGCACGGTGATGCCGTCGGCGCCGCCCAGGTGGGCTTCGACGGCGGCCCATACCGGGTCTGGCTCCCAGGTGCGGCGCGCCTGGCGCACGGTGGCCACGTGGTCGATGTTGACGCCGAGTTCGATCATGACGGTTTCAGAGCTTGTGCAGGTCGATCAGGATCTGCCGGGTGTTGAGCGGAGCGCCGTCCAGGTGATGGGCCAGAATGGCGCGCATCAGGTATTTTGCCTGCTGGCGGGCCGCCGCGCTGCCGAAGCGCCCGCCGGCCAGTTCGCGCAGGGTGCTGCCAGCCACCGCCGAGGCCTCGCCCGGCTCGGCCGCCACGAAGCCGCCGCCCGGGCTCCATCGGTAGAGCCCGCGATCGTCGATCGGCCGGTCGGCGGCGTCGCGCTCCAGGTCGGGGGCATAGCCGGTCTCGCGCAGCAGCAGCCACTCGAAGCGGCGCAGGGTCTCGTCGGCCGGTGCGCTGCCCTCGGAAAGCTCGCGCAACGCCTGCTCGTAGGCGTCGTAGAGCGCAGGGTGCGCGTCCTCGCGCGGCAGCAGCCGCATCAGCAGTTCGTTCAGGTAGAAGGCGCAGAGCAGCGCGTCGCCCTGCGGCGCCGGCAGCCCCCCGGTCCACTCGGCCCCGGTCAGCGTGCGCAGCTCGCGCGCGCCAGCCCAGGTGGCCAGCAGCGGCTGGAACTGCAGCAGCACCGCGCGCAACGCCGAGCGCGGCCGCTTGGCGCCCTTGGCCACCGCAGCGATCCGGCCGTGCTCGCGGGTGAACAGGTCGACGACGAGGCTGGTTTCGCGGTACGGCGTCGAATGGAGCAGGAAGGCAGGCGCGCTGGTCCTACTCGTAGCCATAGGCCCGCAGGCTCTGCTCGGTGGCCGCCCAGCCCGACTTCACCTTGACGAACAATTCCAGGTAGACCTTGCAGCCAAAGAGCTTCTCCAGATCCTGGCGCGCCTCGGTGGCGATGCGCTTGATCCGCTCGCCGCCTGCGCCCAGCACGATCGGCTTCTGCCCTTCCCGCTCGATCAGGATCGCCGCGTGGACGCGGCGCAGCTTCGGCAGTTCCTCGAACAGCTCGATCTCGACGGTGCTGTCGTAGGGCACCTCGTCGCCGAGCCGGCGGAAGAGCTTCTCGCGGATCAGTTCGGCGGCCAGGAAGCGCTCGCTGCGGTCGGTCAGCGAGTCGGGGTCGTACATCGGCGGCCCCTCGGGCAGGCGGGCCGCGCAAAGGTCGAGCAACAGCGGCACCTGGCGGCCGGTCTTCGCGCTGATCGGCACCACCTCGTCGAAGGCGCGGCAGGCGGTCGCCTTGTTCACCAGCTCGATCAGACGAGCCTTCTCGGGCACCGCGTCGACCTTGTTGATGGCCAGCAGCACCGGCCGGTCGGCCGGCAGCAGCTTCGCGATGCGCTCGTCGGCCGGCGTCCAGCCGCGCGCATCGCAGACCAGCACGACCACGTCGGCGTCCTCGGCCACCTGCACCGCGGTGCGGTTGAGCACCCGGTTGAGCGCACCACCGCTTCGGGTCTGGTAGCCGGGGCTGTCGATGAACACCAGCTGCGCGTCCGGGCGGGTCACGATGCCGGCGATCCGGTGGCGGGTGGTCTGCGGCCGGTCGGAGGTGATCGACAGCTTCTGGCCGACCATCCGGTTGAGCAGCGTGGACTTGCCGACGTTGGGACGGCCCACGATCGCGACATGGCCGCTGCGATGGACGACGGGCGTATCGGAATCGGTCATGGGTGATGCGCGGGGTCAGGCCGCGGCTGGCGCGTCGCCCCGGACCGGCGCGTCGGCCCGGGCCCGCGACCGCTTGCGCTCGGGCGGCATCGCCGCCTGCGCCGCCTCGAGCGCGCGCCGGGCCGCGCCCTGCTCGGCCGCGCGCCGGCTGGCGCCGCTGCCCAGCACCCTGATCTGCAGCTTGGGGATCGCGCACTCGACCTCGAACATCTGGCTGTGCGCGGCGCCGTGCGTGGCCACCACCGAATAGACCGGCAGCGGCAGCTTGCGGCTCTGCAGCCACTCCTGCAGCAGCGTCTTGGCGTCCTTGCCCAGCGTGAGCGGGTCCACCGAGCGCAGCACCGGCTCGTAGAGCGCGACGATCGCCTTCTCGGCGGCGGGAAAGCCGGCGTCGAGGAAGATCGCGCCGAAGATGCCCTCGAGCGCGTCGGCCAGGATGGACGGCCGGCGATGCCCGCCGCTGCGCAGCTCGCCCTCGCCGAGCTGCAGGTGTTCGGACAGCCCGATGCGCTGGGCGATCTCGTAGAGCGCCTGCTGCTTGACCAGGTTGGAGCGCAGCCGCGACAGGTCGCCCTCGTCGAGACGGCCGAAGTGGCGGTAGAGCATGGTGGCCACGACGCAGTTGAGCACCGAGTCGCCGAGGAACTCCAGCCGCTCGTTGTTCGGCTGGCCGAAGCTGCGGTGGGTCAGCGCCTGGCGCAGCAGCGCGGCATCGTCGAAGCGATGGCCGATGAGCTGCTGCAGCCGGTCGAGATCCATTCGATGCGCTTGCCGGTGGGCGGCAGCCTCGCTCAGTGGCGGCTGCTGCCGTGATAGGCGATGACCAGCGATACCGGGCCGGCCAGCTCGATCCGCTTTTCGTAGGCGAAGGACACCACGGTGGCGCCATCGACCTTCTCGATGATCAGGTCACGACCGGAGATCGACTTGATGTCGTCGACCGCGGCGAAGCGGTCGAAGGCCACCTGGAGCTCGCGCGCGCTGGGTGCGCCGGAGGTGACCACCTTCTCCACCGCACCCTTGATCGCCATGTACTCGAGTGCCGAAGGCACCACCCGCATCGCGACCACCGCGATCGCGATGACCACCGCCGCGACGAACAACAGGCCGATCAGCGAGAGACCCCGCTGGGCGCGCCGGAGCGCCGCTCGGGACGCGAGGCGGGCGGCGCCTGCCGCCGAAACGGCCGTACGGGTTGCGACTGCCTTGCTTGCGACTGCCTTGCTTGCGCTCATTCGAAGCTTCCGATCCTGGAAAGGTCGCCGAAATTCATCCAGATGAAGAAGGCCCTGCCGACGATGTTGCCTTCCGGAACGAAGCCCCAGAATCGGCTGTCCAGGCTGTTCTCGCGGTTGTCGCCCATCACGAAGTAGTGGCCCTCGGGCACGGTGCAGGTGACGCCCCGGCTGTCATAGCGGCACTTCTCGAAATGGGGAAACCGCTCCATCGGCTGTATGAAAGGCGGTTTTTCCAAGTCTGTCAATATCTTATGGGAGGTTTCTCCCAATCGTTCTGAATACTGGGGCGCCAGGGTGAGACGCCGCCTGTCCTCGAACTCGCCGGCCCGTTCCAGCGGCACCGGCTGGCCGTTGATCGACAGGCGCTTGTCCTGGTAGGCCACCACGTCGCCCGGCAGCCCCACCACCCGCTTGATGTAGTCGACCGAGGGGTCGCTGGGGTAGCGGAAGACCATCACGTCGCCTCGCTCGGGCGCGCCCGTGTCCAGAATCTTGGTGTGGACCACCGGCAGACGAAGGCCGTAGCTGAACTTGTTCACCAGGATCAGGTCGCCGACGACCAGCGTGGGCAGCATCGACTCGGACGGGATCTTGAACGGTTCGGCCACGAAGGAGCGCAGGCCGAACACGAGCAGGATCACCGGGAAGAGCCCGGCCGTGTACTCCAGCCAGAGCGGCTGCCGCTCCATGCGGTCGCGCAGCGCCTCGCGCTCGGCGGCCACCGCCTGCTCGCCGCCCGAGGCGCGCAGGCCCGGCGCGGCGTCGCGGTCGAAGCCGGCCAGCGCGAGCTCGGCGGCGCGGGCGCGGCGCGGCCGGAACACGAGGCGATCGGCCACCCAGGCCGCGAAGGTGACGAGCAGGAGCAGGAAGAGCAGCAGCGCGAAGTTCATCGGTCGGGGTTCTCGAGGGATTCGGTCAGCGGTCTTCGACCTGCAGCACCGCCAGGAAGGCCTCCTGGGGGATCTCCACGCTGCCGACCTGCTTCATCCGCTTCTTGCCGGCCTTCTGCTTCTCGAGCAGCTTCTTCTTGCGCGTGATGTCGCCGCCATAGCACTTGGCCAGCACGTTCTTGCGCATCGCCTTCACGTTCTCGCGCGCGACGATGTTGCTGCCGATCGCGGCCTGGATCGCCACGTCGTACATCTGCCGCGGGATCAGTTCGCGCATCTTGGCTGCCAGGTCGCGGCCGCGGCTCTGCGAGACCGAACGGTGCACGATCAGCGACAGCGCGTCGACCTTCTCGCCGTTGACCAGGATGTCCATCTTGACGACATCCGACGCGCGGTACTCCTTGAACTCGTAGTCCATGGACGCATAGCCGCGCGAGGTCGACTTCAGCTTGTCGAAGAAGTCGAGCACGATCTCGTTCATCGGCAGCTCGTAGGTCAGGTGCACCTGCCTGCCGTGATAGCTCATGTTGGTCTGCACGCCGCGCTTGTTGGTGCAAAGCGTGATCACGTTGCCCACGTACTCCTGGGGCGTGAAGATCGTGACGGTGACGATCGGCTCGCGGATCTCCTCGATCTTCGCCGGATCGGGCATCTTGGAGGGGTTCTCGACCTGCAGCACGGTGCCGTCGCGCATCAGGACCTCGTAGACGACGGTGGGCGCCGTCGTGATCAGGTCCATGTCGAACTCGCGCTCGAGCCGCTCCTGCACGATGTCCATGTGCAGCAGGCCCAGGAAGCCGCAGCGGAAGCCGAAGCCCAGCGCCTGCGACACCTCGGGCTCGAACTGCAGCGACGCGTCGTTCAGCTGCAGCTTCTCGAGCGCCTCGCGCATCGCCTCGAACTGGTTGGCCTCGACCGGGTAGAGTCCGGCGAAGACCTGCGGCTTGATCTCGCGAAAACCGGGCAGCGGCGCCTCGGCCGCCGGATTGACCAGCGTGATGGTGTCGCCGACCTTGGCCGCCTTCAGCTCCTTGATGCCGGTGATCACGTAGCCGACCATGCCGGTGGCCAGCTCGGTGCGCTGCACCGCCTTGGGCGTGAACGAACCGACCTGCTCGCAGACGTGCACCGCGCCGGTGGCCATCAGGCGGATGCGGTCCTTGGGGCGCAGCACGCCGTTGAAGACGCGCACCAGCATCACCACGCCGACGTAGTTGTCGAACCACGAGTCGATGATGAGCGCCTGCAGCGGCGCGGACGGATCGCCCTTGGGCGGCGGGATCCGCGCCACGACCGCCTCGAGGATCTCGTCGATGCCCACGCCGGTCTTGGCGCTGGCGCGGATCGCGTCGGTGGCGTCGATGCCGATCACGTCCTCGATCTCGGCGGCAGCGTTGTCCGGATCGGCCTGCGGCAGGTCCATCTTGTTCAGGACCGGCACCACCTCGACGCCGAGCTCGATCGCGGTGTAGCAGTTGGCCACCGTCTGGGCTTCGACGCCCTGCGAGGCGTCGACAACCAGCAGCGCGCCCTCGCAGGCCGACAGCGAGCGGCTGACCTCGTAGGAGAAGTCGACGTGCCCCGGGGTGTCGATCAGGTTCAGCGCGTAGACCTGGCCGTCTTGCGCCTTGTACTGCAGCGCGGCGGTCTGGGCCTTGATCGTGATGCCGCGCTCGCGTTCGAGGTCCATCGAGTCGAGCACCTGCTCTTCCATTTCACGGTCGGACAGGCCGCCGCAACGCTGGATCAGGCGATCGGCCAGGGTCGACTTGCCGTGGTCGATGTGCGCGATGATCGAGAAGTTGCGGATGTGCTGCATGGAGGACGACATCGGGCCCTGCGAGGCGAAGGCTGCAAAACAGCGGGGACTGCAGAACGGCAGGCGCGCGGCCGCGAAACGCGGCCCCGCGCCCGGCACGGGACAAACCGGGGATTTTAGCAGCGCGGCCGGCCCGGGCCGCTCCGCTTCATTCCGGACGGATCGGCACGAACTGCGCGTTGTCGCCGCGCCGCACCAGCAGCACCACGGTGCGGGAGCGGTCCAGCCCCTTGACCAGTTCGTTGAACTGGCTCGCTCCGGTCACCTCGGTGTTGTTCACCCCCAGCACGATGTCGCCGGCCCGCAGCCCGGCACGCGCCGCCGCGCCTTCCACGCCCTGCACCAGCGCGCCGCCCTTGATACGCAGTTGCGCGAGCCGGTCGGCCGGCACGTCGACGACCGCCAGGCCCAGCGCGTTCATCGCGGGCTGGGCCGGCGGCTGCGCGCCGCCCTGCCCCGGGCCGCCGGCGCGGGCCGTGACCTCGGGCTTGAGCTCGTCGACCGTGATGCTCAGGTCGCGCTGCTGGCCGCGGCGCCAGACCTGCAAGGTGACGCTGGTGCCGGGCCGGGTGCCGCCGACCAGGCGCGGCAGGTCGCTGGCTCGGTCGATCTGGCGGCCGTCGAAGCGCAGGATGATGTCACCGACTTCGACGCCGGCCTTCTCGGCCGGGCCGCCGCGCTCGACGCTGCGCACCAGCGCGCCTGCCGCGCGCGGCAGGCCGAGCGGCTCGGCCACGTCGCGGGTGACCTCGGCGATGCCCACGCCGATCCGGCCGCGGATCACCCGGCCGGATTCGCGCAGCTGGTCGGCCACGCGCATCGCCTCGTCGATCGGGATCGCGAAGGAGATGCCCATGAACCCGCCGGTCCGGCTGTAGATCTGCGAGTTGATGCCGACCACCTCGCCGGACATGTTCAGCAGCGGCCCGCCCGAGTTGCCCGGGTTCACCGCCACATCGGTCTGGATGAAGGGGAGGTAGTCGCCGGTGTCGCGGCTCTTGGCCGAGACGATGCCGGCGGTCACCGTGTTGTCGAGCCCGAAGGGCGAGCCGATCGCGATCACCCATTCGCCGACCCGCAGCTTCGTGGAATCGCCGACCTTGAGCGTGGGCAGGCGATCGGCCTCGATCTTGACCAGCGCCACGTCGGTGCGACGGTCCGAACCGATCACCTTGCCGCGCAGCTCGCGCTTGTCGGTGAGGGTCACGTAGATGTCGTCGGCGCCGTCGACCACGTGGTGGTTGGTCAGGATGTAGCCGTCCTGGGAGATGACGAAGCCGGAGCCCACGCCGCGCGGCACTTCCTGCCCCGGCCCGCGCTGGCCGTTGTTCGGTCCCTGCGGGTTCGGCTGGCCAGGCTGACGCGGCGGAAAGAAGCGGCGGAAGAACTCGAACAGCGGATCGTTCTCGTCCATGCCCTCGGGCAGCGGGAAGGGAAAGCCGGGCGGCGCGCCGGCGCGATCGCCATTGATGCGGGCCGTGGTCCGGATGTTCACCACGGCCGGGCCGGCCTTCTCGACCAGATCGGCGAAATCGGGCAGCTGCCGCGCCTGCGCCTGCGCGGCGGGAGCGAGGAACCAGCTCGCGCTCGCCATCGCGAGCGCCAGGATCAGCTTCTTCATCGGTCTGTCGTTGTCCAGGGTTGAAGTGGCGCCGCAGCGGCGCAACGAAACGGTGTCGGTCCGCGGCGGCCGACCTTTCCGGCTCCGCGGCCCGCAATTCCCGAGCAGGTGCGAGCCAGGACGCCGGAATTCAAGTGCTGCCGATCAGCCGGCCGCCTGCCGGCCGCGACGCAGCCAGGCCAGCCAGCTCACCAGCCTGCGCCAGGTTTCCTCGTCGTGGCCGGCGCGGCCGATCAGGATCTCGTGACGCCGCCCGGCGCCGCTCCGAAGCCGCAACCAGACCAGGTTCTCGCCGGCATGCCAGCGTTCGACGCCCACCGCCACGAACTCGCCCGTTTCGCGGCCCGAATCGCCGCGCCAGGCCGGTCGCCCGTCCGCTGCAACCCGCAGGGTACCCCAGGAGAGCCCGAAACCGGCATGCCGCCAGCCCGCCCAGAGCATCAGGGCGCCGAGGCCCAGCAGGATCCATCCGTCCTCGCGGCCCCGGGAAAGCCAGGCGGCCAGCGCGAAGCCGGCCACGCCCAGGCCGATCACGGCCGCCCGCAGTGCGCGCACCGCCGGCGAGGGCGTCACCGGCACTTCGAAGCTCGCCGGGGCGTCGTTCACCGTGAACGGACCGGGTCGCGCACCGGCTCGGCGCTCACACCCGCTTGAGAACCAGCGTGCCGTTCGTGCCGCCGAAGCCGAACGAGTTCTTCATCGCATAGTCGATCTCGAGCTGCCGCGCTTCGTTGGCGCAGTAGTCCAGATCGCACTCCGGATCCTGGTTGAAGAGGTTGATGGTGGGCGGCGACACCTGGTGGTGGATCGCCAGCGCGGTGAAGACCGTTTCGATGCCGCCGGCCCCGCCGAGCAGGTGACCGGTCATCGACTTGGTGGAGTTCACCACCAGGTTGCGGGCGTTGTCGACGCCCAGCGCCGCCTTGATCGCCTCGGTCTCGTTCCTGTCGCCCAGCGGCGTGGACGTGCCGTGCGCGTTCAGGTAGTCGATCTGGTCGGTGCCGATCTTCGCGTCGCGCAGCGCATTGAGCATGCAGCGGCGCGGGCCGTCCATGTCGGGAGCGGTGATGTGGTGGGCGTCGGCACTCATCCCGAAACCGACGACCTCGGCGTAGATCTTCGCGCCGCGGGCCTTCGCGTGCTCGTACTCCTCGAGCATCATCACGCCGGCGCCCTCGCCCAGCACGAAGCCGTCGCGGTCGCGGTCCCAGGGCCGGCTGGCCGTCTCGGGGTCGTCGTTGCGGGTCGACAGCGCTCGCGCCGCGCAAAAGCCGCCCAGGCCCAGCGGCGAGACGGTGCACTCGGCGCCCCCGGCCAGGATCGCGTCGGCGTCGCCGTACTGGATCAGCCGGGCCGCGTCGCCGATGCAGTGCAGCCCGGTGGTGCAGGCGCTGACCAGCGCGTAGTTCGGGCCCTTGAGCCCGTACATGATCGACATCTGCCCGGAGATCATGTTGATGATCGAACCGGGAACGAAGAACGGCGACAGGCGGCGCACGCCGCGGCTCTTCAGCTCGTCGTGGGTGTGCTCGATCAGCGGCAGGCCGCCGATGCCCGAGCCGATGATCACCCCGACGCGATCGGCGTTCGACTCGTCGACCTGCAGGCCGCTGTCGCGCAGCGCCTGCACGCCGGCGGCGATGCCGTAGTGCACGAAGGTGTCGAAGTGACGCGCCTCCTTCGGAGGCATGTACTCGGACACCTCGAAATCCTTGACCACGCCCGCGATCTGCGTCGGGAAGGCCGATGCGTCGAACCGGGTGATCCGGGAGATGCCCGACTTCCCGGCCACCAGGTTCTGCCAGGCGGACTGGACATCGTTGCCGACCGGGGAGACGACTCCCAGGCCGGTGATCACGACTCGGCGTCGACTCACGTCATTGCTCCTGGCCAGATCGGGTTGAGGAACCGGAAAATCGGGGGCGCGACCCGAGGGATCTCGGCGGTCGCGCGACGCTCTCGCGAGGCCTCAGGCCTTCGAGTGCGACTTCACGTAGTCGATCGCCTGCTGGACCGTGGTGATCTTCTCGGCTTCCTCGTCGGGGATCTCGGTCTCGAACTCGTCCTCGAGCGCCATCACCAGCTCGACGGTGTCGAGCGAGTCTGCGCCCAGATCGTCGACGAAGGACGACTCGTTCTTGATGTCGGCTTCGTTCACGCCGAGCTGCTCGGCGACGATCTTCTTGACGCGTTGTTCGATGTTTTCCATTTCCTTGCTCCTTTGGCCGCGCGGTCACGAGCCTGTCTGTTCGGTTTCAGGCTCGCCGGCGCGGCGCGATTGTATAGCACTTCGGTCGGTCATTAGGCCGCTCGATGCGCCCCCGGGTGATCCTGGGCAACCGGAAAATCCCGGCAACCCGGATCGAACGCTCTCGATCTTCCGCGAACGTCCTTTATTCCATGTACATCCCGCCGTTTACGTGCAGCGTGACCCCGGTGACGTAACCGGCCTGCGGGCCCGCCAGGAAGGCGACCGCGTCGGCGATGTCCTCGGGCTGGCCGAGCCGGCCGGCCGGGATCTGCTGCAGCAGCGCGGTGGTCTGCTGCTCGTTCAGCGCGCGCGTCATGTCGGTGTCGATGAAGCCGGGCGCCACGCAGTTGACCGTGATGTTGCGGCTGCCGAGCTCGCGGGCCAGCGCCCGCGTCATGCCGGCCACGCCGGCCTTGGCCGCCGCATAGTTGGCCTGGCCGGGATTGCCGCTGGCGCCGACCACCGAGGTGATGTTCACGATGCGGCCATACTTGGCCTTCATCATCGCGCGCATGACCAGCCGCGACATCCGGAAGACGGCGCTCAGGTTGGTGTCGATGACCGACTGCCATTCCTCGTCCTTCATCCGCATCGCGAGGTTGTCGCGCGTGATGCCAGCGTTGTTGACCAGGATGGCGACGGGGCCCTTTTCCTTCTGGAGGGCCTCGACCAGCGCTTCGCAGCGGGCGGCGTCGTTCACGTCCAGGGCCTCGCCGCGCCCGGCCACGCCGGCGGCAGCGAGCCCTTCGGAGATGGACGCGGCGCCGGCAGCGCTGGTGGCGGTGCCGATCACGAAGGCGCCACGGCCGCCCAGCTCGAGCGCGATCGCGCGGCCGATGCCGCGCGAGGCGCCGGTGACGAGGGCGATCTGGCCTTCCAGCGGGCGGCTTGCGTTCGGGGGGGGCGTCGAAACGTTCATGCGAGTTCCTTGAGCGCGCTTTCGAGCGAGGCGGGATCGTGGACCGCCGAGACTGCCAGCGACTTGTCGATGCGCGACACCAGGCCGGCGAGGACCTTGCCGGGCCCGAACTCGATGACCCGGGTCACGCCCATGGCCTTGAGCTTCTGCACGACCTCGACCCAGCGTACCGCATGCGAAGCCTGCCTGACCAGCGCGTCGCGGATCCGGGCCGGATCGGTTTCGACGGCCACGTCGACATTGTTCACCAGCTGGAAGGCCGGCGCGCGCAGCGCGATGCCGGTCAGCGCATCGGCCAGGCGGCGGCCGGCCGGCTCGAGCAGCGACGAATGGAAGGGCGCCGATACCGGCAGCGGCAGCGCGCGCTTGGCGCCCAAGGCCTTGGCCCGTTCGCAGGCGCGATCGACTGCCGACTTGTGACCGGCGATCACCACCTGCGAAGGGGCGTTGAAGTTGACCGGCTCGACCACTTCGCCGGGCTGGCCTTCGACCGCCTCGCGGCAGGCCTGCGCCACCACGGCGTCGCCCAGGCCGAGGATGGCCGCCATGCCGCCCTGACCGACCGGCACCGCCTCCTGCATGGCCTGCGCGCGCAGCCGCACCAGGCGCACCGCGTCGGCCGCATCCAGCGAACCGGCGGCGGCCAGCGCGGTGTACTCGCCCAGGCTGTGACCGGCCACCGCCTGGGGCTCAGGGCCGCCGGCCTCGCGCCAGGCCCGGTAGCAGGCCAGACCGGCGACCAGCATTGCCGGCTGCGTGTTGACGGTGAGCGACAAGGCCTCGGCCGGCCCCTCGGCGATCAGCGTCGACAGCGGCTCGCCGAGCGCGGCGTCGGCCTCGGCCTGCAGCGCGCGCACCGCCGGCGACGCAGCGAAGCCGTCGAGCATGCCGACCGACTGGGAACCCTGGCCCGGGAAGACGAAGGCAAGCGTCATCGTGTTCTCGTGATGTGTCGTTGGTGTTCGTGCGCGTTCGCCGGAGCGCGCCGCCCGCGGGGGCGGCCGGATCACATCCGGGCGAGCACCGCGCCCCAGGTGAAGCCGCCGCCCACGCCTTCCATCAGCACGTTCTGGCCCGGCCAGATGCGCCCGTCGCGGATCGCGACGTCGAGCGCGAGCGGCACCGATGCGGCCGAGGTGTTGGCATGACGGTCGACCGTGACCACGACCTTGTCCGGGTCGAGACCCAGCTTGCGCGCGGTGGCGTGCAGGATGCGGACGTTGGCCTGGTGCGGGATCAGCCAGTCGATGTCGGCCAGCGTGAGGCCGGCGGCCTCGACCGTTTCGCGGGCGACCGAATCCAGCACCGAGACGGCCAGCTTGAAGACCGCCTGGCCGTCCATCGTGAGGAAGGGATGGCCGGTGATCGCGCCGCCGCTGACGTGGCCGGCCGTTCGCAGGATGTTCTCGTGGCGGCCGTCGGCGTGCAGCTTGCTGGCGACAATGCCGGGCTCTTCGGACGCCGCCAGCACCACCGCGCCGGCGCCGTCGCCGAAGAGCACGCAGGTGCCCCGGTCGGACCAGTCGAGGATGCGCGAGAAGACCTCGGCGCCGATCACCAGCGCGCGATTGGCGGCCCCGGTGCGGATCATGGAATCGGCCACCGACATCGCGTAGGCGAACCCGGTGCAGACCGCCTGCACGTCGAAGGCCGCGCCGCCGGGGGCGCCGATCGCCTTCTGCACCAGGCAGGCGGTGCTCGGGAACACCCAGTCGGGCGTGGACGTGGCGACGATGATCAGGTCGATGTCGGCAGCCGGGATTCCGGCTGCGGCGATCGCCGCACGGGCGGCTTCGGTGGCCAGCTGGCTGCTGCCGACATGCGCTTCGGCCAGGTAGCGCTGGCGGATGCCGGTGCGCTCGACGATCCAGCTGTCGGAGGTCTCGATGCCGCGCTCGGCGAGCCGGCGAACGAGCTCTGCGTTGGTGACCGGCTGGCCGGGCAGGCAGCTGCCGGTGCCGACGATCTTCGCGTAGCGGGGTTTCATGGAGCGATGGGCCCCCATTCAGTTCTGCCCGGCGGCCGCGACCGGATCGGGAAGCTGCGCGGACGGCCCGCCGGCGCGCATGCGCGCGAGCGTTTCTTCGATCCGCTGCAGCAGGCCGTTGCGCGCAGCATCGTAGCCGCGCTGCAGCGCAACTTCGAAGGCGTAGGCATCGGCCGAACCATGACTCTTGATGACGACGCCGCGCAGGCCGACCAGGCTGGCGCCGTTGTAGCGGCGATGGTCCAGGCGCTTGCGGAAGCGCCGCAGCACCGGATACGACAGCAGCGCCATCAGTCGGGTGAAGACGTGACGCTTGTATTCCTCGCGGATGAAGTCGCCGAGCATCTTCGCGAGGCCCTCGGAGGTCTTGAGCGCCACGTTGCCGACGAAGCCGTCGCAGACCACGACGTCGACCGTGCCCTCGTAGATGTCGTTGCCCTCGACATTGCCGCGGAAATTGAGCGTGCTGGCGCGCAGCAGCTCGGCCGCCTGCTTGACCGTGTCGTTGCCCTTGATCAGTTCTTCGCCGATGTTGAGCAGCCCCACCGTGGGCCGATCGGCGCCGCCCAGCGCGGACACCAGGGCCGAGCCCATGATGCCGAACTGCAGGTAGTGCTCGGGTTCGCAGTCGACGTTGGCGCCGAGGTCCAGCACCGTGGTGGTGCCGCCGGTGCGGTTGGGCATCTGGGTGGCGATCGCCGGCCGGTCGATCCCTTCGAGGGTCTTCAGCACGAAGCGCGAGACCGCCATCAGCGCGCCGGTGTTGCCGGCGCTCACGCAGACGTCCGCCTGGCCTTCGCGCAGCAGCCCAACGGCCACGCGCATCGACGAGTCGCGCTTGCCCCGCAGTGCAACCTGCAGCGAGTCGTCCATCTCGACGACCTCGGAGGCGTGGCGGATCTCGAGCCGGTTGCGCAGCGGCGACGAGGCCGGGGCGCCGGCTTCGATCAGCGCCTGCTCGATCCGGTCGGACATGCCCACCAGCAGGAGCCTTGCATCGGACGCGTGGCGCAGGAACGACAAGGCAGCCGGGATCGTGACCGGCAGGCCGTGGTCGCCCCCCATGCAGTCGATCGCGACGCGAACGCTCATCCGGCTCTCAGGCGATCCGGTCGGGCGACCCGGATGCGGAGGGCTTACTCGTCGGCCTTGGTCTTGACGACCTTCTTGCCGCGGTAGAAGCCGTTCGGGCTCACGTGGTGACGCAGGTGAGCCTCGCCGGTGGTGGGCTCGACCGCGAGGGGGGGATTGCTGAGGAAGTCGTGAGCGCGATGCATGCCACGCTTGGAGGGCGACTTCTTGTTCTGCTGGACGGCCATGATAGGTCCCTGATCTGTACCGAGAAGAAGGTAATCTGTGGAAAAAGACTAATCTTCAATTATATCAGCATATTGCGGCCCGAAGCGATGCGTGCGTGCAATCGCGGACAGCGCCCGGATCCGGGGCAAGCGCCTCCCCGCTCGATCGGCCTGGCTTCGCGTCAACGGTCCCGCTTCTTCAGCTCGGTCAGCGCCGCGAACGGATTGGCTCGCGCCTCGTCCTGAGACGGCACCGCGGCCTGGCCCGGGTCCGGATCGCCGGCCTCCACCGGCAGCGAGCAGTTTTCGTGCCGCGCGATCGGCGGGAGCGACATGATCGCCTCGTCTTCGATCAGCTCGCCGAGGTCGAAGCGCGCCCCGCCCACCAGGACGTCGAGCTCCGACTCCTCGGTGTCCTCGCGCGCCGCCTGCGCCTCGCTGCCCACCAGCCGGAAGCCCCGATCGACGTGGACCGCCACCGACGCATCGCCCAGGCAGCGCACGCACTGCATCGCCACGCGGCCGTCGACGCCCAGATGCAGGAAGTCGTCGTGCCCGCCGTCGGCGCGCTGCCTGCGCTCGCCGCGGACCCGCCAGACGAGGCCCCCCTCGTCGCGGCTGAGCAGCGAGGCGAGCCGCTCCAGGCTGCGTACGGCGAAGCCGCCGTCGAGGGTGCGGCCGGTGCGGGCCAGCTCGCGACTGTCGACGATAAGCGGCAGGCGGTGCGTGTCCGAAGTGTTCTCCATGCTTCAATGATAATGGGCGCGCTCCCTTTTTGGCCGCCCTTCCTCAGCATGTCGACCCCGATGCCCGCATTGATCCTGGCCTCCACCTCGCCCTATCGCCGCGAACTGCTGGGAAGGCTCGGCCTGCCCTTCGAGACCGTGGCCCCGCAGGTGGACGAAACTCCCATCGCCGGCGAGACGCCCGCCGCCGCGGCGCGCCGCCTGGCGCGCGCCAAGGCCGAGGCGGTGGCGGCGGCGCTGCCCGCCGCCCGGGCGGACGCGCTCGTCATCGGCTCCGACCAGACCGCCACCCTCGACGGCAGGCGGATCATCGGCAAGCCGGGCGGCCACGAGCAGGCCCGGGCGCAGTTGCGGGCCGCATCGGGTCGCGAAATGGTCTTCCACACGGCGCTGGCGCTGCTGCGCCGCTCGGACGGTCTCGTCGACGAGCAGCTCGTGCAGACCCGGGTGCGCTTCCGCGAGCTGTCCGACACCGCCATCGAGGCCTACCTGACGGCCGAGCGCCCCTACGACTGCGCCGGTTCGGCGAAGGCCGAGGGGCTCGGCATCGCCCTGCTCGCGTCGCTGGACGGGCCCGACCCGACCGCGCTGATCGGACTGCCGCTCATCGCGCTGACCGGCGCCTTGTGCCGGGCCGGCCTGCCCCCGATCGGCGGCCTGCGATGAGCAGCGCCGCGCGCCCCGGGCGCCTTTTCCTGATCCCCACGCCGCTGGGCGCCGCGAGCGAGCCCCAGGGGGTGCTGCCGGCCGACACGCTGGCCGCGGTGGCGAGGCTGGACTGCTTCGTGGTCGAGAACGCGAAGACCGCGCGCGCCTTCCTGAAGGCGGCAGGCACCGACAAGCCGCTGCAGGCGCTCGAGATGGCGGAGCTCAGCGAGCACACGCCGGCCGCGGCGATCCCGGGCCTGCTGGCCCCGCTCCTGGCCGGCCGCGACCTGGGCCTGCTCTCCGAAGCCGGCTGCCCGGCGGTCGCCGACCCCGGCGCCGCCCTGGTCGCAGCCGCCCACGAGGCCGGCATCGAGGTGGTGCCGCTGGTCGGGCCGAGCTCGCTGCTGCTCGCCCTGATGGCCTCCGGCCTGAACGGGCAGCGATTTGCCTTCGCCGGCTACCTGCCCGCGCAACCGGGCGGCCGCGTCGCACGGCTGCGCGAGCTCGAGCGCCGGTCGGGGGACGGCGACGAAACGGTCCTGTGGATCGAGACGCCGTATCGCAACCGGCAGGTCTTCGAGGCCGCGCTGGCGGTGCTTTCGCCGGAGACGCGGCTCACCGTGGCGTCGCAGCTCACGCTCGGCGAGCAGGCGGTAGCCACCCGCCGGGTCCAGGATTGGCGCACGGCGCCGCCCGAGCTCCCGCGCGAGCCGACGGTTTTCGCGATGCTTGCCCCGCCGGGCACGGGTCCGCGACGGACGCCCGGACGCGCCGTCAGCGAAGCGACCAGCCCGACGCCTCGACGCCCAGCACCCGGGCGAGGGTCTCGCCGGCGCTAGCGCCGACCCGCCTGGCCAGCTTCTCGGCCAGGTTCTGGCGCGGCGAGAAGTCGACGATGTCCTCGGCCTTGATCACGTCGCGCGCGACCGATGCGACCGAACCCAGGCCGTCGGCCAGCCCCAGTTCCACGCTGCGCTCGCCGGTCCAGACGAGCCCGCTGAAGAGGTCCGGATCGTCGGCGAGCCGGTCCGCCCGACCCTCGCGCACATTGGCGATGAACTGGGCGTGGACCTGATCGAGCATCCGCTGCGCGTGCGCGCGCTGCGCTTCGGAAACCGGCGAGAAGCTGTCCAGGAAACCCTTCTTGTCGCCCGCCGTGAGCAGCCGGCGCTCGACGCCGACCTTGTCCATGGCGTCGACGAACCCGAAGCCGCCCATCAGCACGCCGATGGAACCCACCAGGCTGGCCTTGTCCACGTAGATCCGGTCGGCGGCCGCCGCCACGTAGTAGCCGCCCGACGCGCCGACCTCCTCGATGACCGCGTACAGCGGCGTGTCCGCATGCTTGGTGCGCAGCCTGCGGATCTCGTCGAAGATCAGGCCCGACTGCACCGGGCTGCCGCCCGGGCTGTTGATGCGCAGCACCACGCCGGCCGTCTTGCCGTCCTCGAAGGCCGCCTGCAGGGCCGGCAGGATCTTGTCGGCCGAATTCTCGCCGTCGGCGTCGATCACGCCGTCGACGTCGATGAGCGCGGTGTGCCGGGTCGCGGTCTTGACCACGTCGCCTGCGAACCATCCGCCGAAGGCCAGCAGCACCACGCTGATCCAGGCCAGGGTGAGCAGCCGCATGAAGATGGTCCAGCGACGCGCGCGCTTGCGCTCGGCCAGCGTCTCCAGGACCAGCTTCTCGAGCACGCCGCGCTCCCAGGCCTGCTCGGCGTCGGCGCGCGCGCGGCGCGCGCTCGCTGCGGACGGGTCGTTGTCGGCGGGATCGTCGAAATCGTAGGGCTTGCTCATCGTTCGCTCGTCAGCTGCTTCGGCCTTGCGGGCCCGGATCGGCCCAGATGATGCCATCGCGCTCGCATACCGTTACCGGCTCGAGGGCCTTGCCGCGACAGGGTCCGCCGACGCAACGGCCGGTGTCGGGCTCGTAGGTGGCGCCGTGGGTGGCGCAGATCAGCAGCAGGCCGCTCTCGTCGAAGAACTTGCCCGGCATCCAGTCGAGCTCGACCGGCACGTGCGCGCAGCGGTTCAGCCACGCGTGCACACGGCCATCGTAGCGCACCGCGAAGGCCTGCGGCGCGGGCGACCCGGCGCGCGAAGCAGGCAGCTCGAAGCGCACGCCATCGCCGCCTTCGGCGAGCGCTTCGCTCGCGCAGACGCGGATCCAGCCCTCGAGGGGCGCATCGCGTTCGCCGGACGCCCTCGGCAGCGCCGACGCTCCGGAGTCGAGGTCCGCCATCGGGCTCACCGTATCCAGCCGAGCAGCACGTCGCGCAGCTCGGCCACCGAATCGACGACAGCGAGCGCGGGCTCGCGCACCAGCTCCTCGCGCGGGTGGGCGCCGTAGGTCACCGCCACCGCATCGGAGCCCGCCGCGCGGGCCATCCCCAGGTCGTGCGTGGTGTCGCCGATCATCAACGCCTCGGCGGCCTCCAGGCCGAGCTCCTCGCAGATGTCGCGCAGCATCCACGGATCCGGCTTCGGGATGCCCTCGTCCGCGCAGCGAGTGGTGAGGAAGCGGCCGGTCCAGCCCATCTGGTCCAGCGCCCGGTTCAGCCCGGCCCGCGACTTGCCGGTCGCGACCGCCAGCCAGGCGCCCGCGCCGGCCAGCTCGTCCAGCAGGGCCGGCACGCCCTGGAAGGCCTCGAGGGCGGCGTCTTCCTTCAGGTAGTGGTAGCGGTAGCGCTGTACGTACAGGGGCATCTGCTCGCGCGCGATCGACGGCACCGCGCGATGGATCGCGTCGAGCAGCCCCAGCCCGATCACGTGCGAGGCCTGCTCGCGACTGGGCACCGGCAGCCCGAGGTCGGCGGCCGAGGCGCGGATCGCATGGACGATCGCGGCGGTGGAGTCGACCAGCGTGCCGTCCCAGTCGAAGACCACGAGACGATAGCGTCGAGAGGGCATGAGTTCAGCGTTCCATTTCGGGCAGGGAATCGACTCCGCCCGCATTGAGCATCTCGGAGAAGCTCTCGGGCATTGGCGCCGTGAGCGTGAGCGGGCGGCCGGATTCCGGGTGGCGCAGCGACAGCGACGCGGCATGAAGATACATGCGCCGAAAGCCCTGCGCGGCCAGCGCCCGGTTGAGGCGATAGTCGCCGTACTTGTCGTCGCCCGCGATCGGATAGCCGGCGTGGCTCAGGTGCACGCGGATCTGGTGGGTCCGGCCGGTCTCGATCGTGGCCTCGACCAGCGTGAAGTCGCCCAGGCCCGCAAGCGTGAAGCGCGCGAGTCCACGCACCCGGGTGATCGCGTCCTGCCCTTCGGCGTGGACCGCCACCCGGCGGTCGCCGCCTGGCGCGGGCATCCGCCGCAGCGGCGCATCCAGGGTCTTGCTGCGCAGCGGCCAGCTGCCCGAAACGATCGCCAGGTAGCGCTTGGTCGGCGAGCGCTCGCGCCACTGCGCCTGCAGCGCCAGCAGCGCGGCCCGCCGGCGGGCGATCACCAGCACCCCCGAGGTCTCCCGGTCGATCCGATGGGCGAGCTCCAGGAAGCGTTCCTCGGGGCGCGCGGCGCGCAGCCGCTCGATGACGCCGCTCGACACGCCGCTGCCGCCGTGCACCGCCACCGCCTCGGGCTTGTCGATGACCAGCATCCAGTTGTCTTCGTGGAGGACCGGCAGGCGCCTGGCGAGCGCGGCGCGCGTCCGCAGCGCCTGGCCGGGCCCGGCGGCATCCGGTTCCTCGGGCGGGACTGAGGCAGGCGCCGCGACCCGGACCGGGGGAATCCTGACGAGGTCGCCAGTTTCCAGACGGTAATCGGCGCCTCGGCGCCCGCCGTTGACGCGCAGCTGCCCGCTGCGGATCAGCCGGTAGACGTGGCTCTTGGGGACGCCCTTGCACTGGCCGACGACGAAATTGTCCAGTCGCTGGCCGGCGCGATCGGCGTCGATTTCCACGATCCTGACGGCAGGCGCGGGCCCGCCGGGCCGGTCCGCCCTTTTCCTGGGGCTGTCCACGTTGGTATACTCGCAAGGTCGTGCGCGATCCGGGTCTTCCGGAACCGCGCCGTCGAGCCGGTCTTCCGCTTCCGGCGCCCTGTCCAGGCCCGCTTCAGCGTCCTGTCTTTCGGCGTCCGGCTGTCCGGGCTTGCCGATCGCCGCCGTGGGCGCAGTTCCTACGCACCGGGGGTTCTCCAGGTCCGGACCGAAACGGTCCCGGCTCAACGAGCGGATTGTACCGGTCGAATGCCGGCACGAGCGGCACCCCACGGGTCGCGGACACGACGGAACGAACATGAAACCGCGGTTCCCCTGCCCCACCCCGGGCGAGGAACGCGGGACGATGCGGAATATCCAGAAAAGAGAGCAGCGGGCGCCGGCCACAACCGCCGACGCCCCGACCAGTACGGTTCCCGAACCCTTGTCTGCGCACCCCACGTCCGACGATCCCGGGTCATGCCCGGCGTTTTCCGGCGCGCGCTCACCGGTGGATTGCCGGCGCGTGTAGCGCCGGTTCGCTCGCGGCCGACCTGAGCATCCTCTTTCGCTGCTTCCGTTCGCATCGGCCCGCTGGCCGAAGCGCGCCGCCACGCAACTGGCGCGCAACGGAGTCATTTGCATGAAGCGAATGCTGTTCAATGCCACGCACTCGGAAGAGCTGCGCGTGGCCATCGTCGACGGCCAGAAGCTGATCGACATCGACATCGAGTCCGCGGGCCGCGAGTCCCGCAAGAGCAACATCTACAAGGGGGTCATCACCCGCGTCGAGCCCAGTCTCGAGGCCTGCTTCGTCAACTACGGCGAAGAACGCCACGGCTTCCTGCCGTTCAAGGAGATATCGAAGGCCTTCTTCAAGGCCGGCGTCGACGCGTCGAAGGCGCGCATCCAGGACGCGATCTCCGAAGGCATGGAGGTCATCGTCCAGGTCGACAAGGAAGAGCGCGGCAACAAGGGCGCCGCGCTGACCACCTACATCTCGCTGGCCGGGCGCTACCTGGTCCTGATGCCGAACAATCCGCGCGGCGGCGGCGTTTCGCGCCGCGTCGAGGGCGAGGACCGGCAAGAGCTGCGCGAGACCATGGACAAGCTGCAGCACCCCTCCGGCATGAGCCTGATCGCCCGCACCGCGGGCATCGGTCGCACTGCCGAGGAACTGCAGTGGGACCTGAACTACCTGCTGCAACTGTGGACCGCGATCGAGCAGGCGGCAGGCTCCGCGCCGGGTCCCTTCCTGATCTACCAGGAATCCAGCCTGGTCATCCGCGCGATCCGCGACTACTTCTCGCCCGACATCGGCGAGGTCCTGATCGACACCGACGACATCTACGAACAGGCCCGGCAGTTCATGGTCCACGTGATGCCGGACATGGTCAGCCGGGTCAAGCGCTACCGCGACGACACGCCGCTGTTCTCGCGCTTCCAGATCGAGCACCAGATCGAGACCGCGCATTCGCGCCTGGTCCCGCTGCCCTCGGGCGGCGCAGTGGTCATCGACCACACCGAGGCGCTGGTCGCGATCGACGTCAACTCGGCGCGCGCCACCCGTGGCTCCGACATCGAGGAAACGGCGCTGCGCACCAACCTCGAGGCCGCCGACGAGGTCGCTCGCCAGATGCGCCTGCGCGACCTGGGCGGCCTGATCGTCATCGACTTCATCGACATGGAGAGCGCCAAGAACCAGCGCGAGGTCGAGCAGCGGCTGAAAGACGCCCTGCACTACGACCGCGCGCGGGTGCAGACCGGCAAGATCTCCCGCTTCGGCCTGATGGAGCTGTCGCGCCAGCGGCTGCGCCCGGCGCTGGTCGAGGGCTCGCACATCACCTGTCCGCGCTGCAACGGCACCGGCGTGATCCGCGACATCGAGTCCTCCGCGCTGCACGTGCTGCGCGTGATCCAGGAAGACGCGATGAAGGAGAGCACCGCGGCGGTCTACGCCCAGGTGCCGGTCGACGTGGCCACCTACCTGCTCAACGAGAAGCGCAGCGAACTGAACAAGCTCGAAGCGCGGCTCAAGGTCGAGATCGTCCTGATCCCGAACAAGCACCTCGAGACGCCTCACTACCGGACCGAGCGCCTGCGCCACGACGACGACCGGCTGGCCAACTACAAGGCCAGCTACGCGCTGGCCGAGGCGCCCGAGGAAGAGGAAACCTACCTCGATCGCAAGCTGGAAGCAGCCAAGCCGCGCCAGGAAGCGGCGGTCAAGGGCATCCGGCCCGAACTGCCTCCCCCGGCTCCCGCGGCCGCCCCGGCCAGCGCGCCGGCCGCGACGCCGGCTCCGGCGGTGCGCCCCGTCGCCGCCGCACAACCCATGCTCGGCGACGACGGCCTGCTCGGCAAGATCCTCGGCTGGTTCCGCAAGAAGCCGGCCAACGAGGCCGAGGCGACCCCGGCCACCCGCCCGGCCGCGGCCCCTGCCGCGGGCGGCGCCGAGGGTCGACGGACTCGAGAGGGCCGTGAAGGCCGCGGCGGTCGCGGTCGGCGCGAAGGCCGTGAAGGCGGTGAAGGGCGGGAAGGCCGTGAAGGGCGTGAGGCTCGCGGCCCGCGTCCGGCATTGCCGAACGGCGGCGAGGGCGAAGGCCGTCGTCGAGGCGGCCGCCGCGAGGACCGGGAAGGCCGTGAGGATCTCGACCGCGGGACACGCGGCGAGCGTGCGGAGCGTGGCGAGCGCCCGGAACGTGGCGAACGTGCCGAACGTCCGGAACGTGGCGAACGTGTCGAGCGTCCCGATCGTGCCGAACGTGGCGAACGTGTCGAGCGTCCCGAACGCGCCGAGCGACCGGAGCGTGGCGATCGCCCGGAGCGCGGTGATCGTGCCGACCGCCCGGAACGAGGCGAGCGTCGTCGTGGCCGAGGTCGCGACCTTGCGCGCCCCGAAGGAGAGGTCGCCGGTGAGGTGCCCGCTGCCGAGACCGATCGTCTGGCCGCCGCCGCGGCAGGCGTCGCCGGTGCGGCCGCCGTTGCCGAGGACATGCAGGTCGGGCGCCCGGTCGTCGAGCCCCTCGAGCAGGCATCCCTGGCCACAGCGTCCGGCGGCGCCGAGGAAGGCGCAGACATCGAAGCCCCGGAGGCCGATGAGGCAGCTGGCGAGGAGCGCCGTCGTCGCCCGCGTCGCCGTCGCGGCGGACGCCGCGCCGAGGGCGCTCAGGCCGAGGCCGCGGTCGACACGGGTGAAGAAGGTGCTGCCGTCGAGGCGCCCGTCGCCGAGCCTGCGGCCGCCGTCGAGCCGGTCGCGATCGAGCCGGTCACAACCAGGCCGCCGGTCGTCGAACCCGGCGCGCCCGCTTCCGCCGCACCCGCTGCTCCAGTCGAGCGTGCCACGGCCGAACCGACTGCGCCGGCCCCCGTCGCCGTAGCCGCCGCCGAGCCGGCACAAGCCGAGGTGCAGGCGCTCCGCGCCGCCGACGAGCCGGCGGGGCCGGTCGTGCTTCAGTCGAGCCTGCCCTTCGGCGGCGCCGCACCGACAGTCGAGGCAGCGCGCGCGGAAGCCCCCCGCGTGGACGCCCCGCTCGCGGTCGAGCCCACTCCGGCGCCGGCCGAAGTCGTCCCGAAGCAGCGACTCGAGGCGATCGTGGAGAGCGCCGGCCTGCAGTGGGTCGAAACCACGGCGCCAGCCCCGGCCGTCGAACCCGAGTTCGTCCCGCCGCCGCGGCCGGCGCGCAAGCGCAAGCCGCGCACGGTGATCGCCAACGAGCCGCTGCAACAGGTCGAGACGGCGGCGTCCCCTGCGGACAAGCCGAACGACGAAGGCCAGCAGGCGGGCTGAGCGCTCGGTGCCGGAGTGCGCCCTGGCCGGGCGCACCAAAGACGAAGGGGCCGCTCCGGTAAAGGAGCGGCCCCTTTTTCGTGTCGACCTGCGCGGGACTCGCCAGCGGCCTCGTGTTCCCGGCCGGCCTCGGGAATCAGCCCTGCCTGGGTTGGGCGACCGCCGCCGGCGGCAAGGCGGAGCCCTCGGAGCGCACCGCCGGGATGCGACCGGCCTTGATGTCGTCGTACCAGTACTCGTGGTGCTCCTTGGCCCAGGTCTCGTCGACATAGCCGGTCTTCATCGCGTCGAGCGCGCCCTGCATGCCGATCGTGCCGATGTAGATGTGGCCGGCGATCATGGCCATGAACAGCATCGCGGCGCCGACGTGGATCCACCATGCGTCCTGCATCAGCGAGCGGGTCTGCCCGAAGTTCGGGAAGTCGAGGATGAAGCCGGTGGCGCCGACCACGATCCCCAGCAGCACGACGCCGCCCCAGAAGATCATCTTCTCGCCTGCATTGAAGCGATGACTGGGGACATGGCCGCCCTTCGTGAACAGGCCGCCCGCCTTGGCGAACCACTGCAGGTCATAGGCCTTCGGGATGTTGTCCTTCACGAACATCAGGAACATCGCGATGGTCGTGGCTGCGAACAGCGGACCCACGAAGTTGTGCGAGGTCTTCGACATGATCGCGAGCCACGAGAACGGCACCGGCCCGAACAGCGGCAGGAGCACGTGCTTGCCGAACAGCAGGACCAGCCCGGTGATGGCCAGCGTGACGAAGCAGGCGGCGTTGGTCCAGTGGATCGCCCGCTCGACCACGGTGAAGCGTTCGATCCTGCGGCCGGATTCGGGCTCGCTCAGGCGGATCGTGCCGCGCAGCAGGTAGAAGGCCGCGATCAGCGCCAGCACGCCCACCAGGAACCAGCCGCCGCCCTGGGTCATGGGCCCGTTGCGCAACTCGCGCCAAGGCTCGCCGCCCGGATCGATCAGCACCCCGCCTTCGTTGGCCGGGAGGGTGGTGTAGTGGGTTTCACCGGAATTCACCGCCCGCCAGACCGGCGCGTTGTTCAGCGGCTGGATCTTCTGCCGCGCCGCCTGGTCGTCGCGGGTGACCTCGAAGATGTTCGCGCCTTGCGGACCCGCCGCCGCGCCTGCCGGCGGCTGCTGCTGAGCCGACGCGGTGGCGGCCAGCAGGCCGAGTCCCAGCGCGAGCGCGCGGATCGCCTTGTTCATCTGGCAGCCCCTCCTCCGATGCGAACGTTCTCGTTCTGCCCCTGCATCCGCGCCTGGAGCGCGGACTCCCAGCTCGCCTTGTCGCCGCGAGTGAAGTTGCCCGCCTGATAGGCGACCGCATCACCGCTCCAGGGCTTTGTGTCGTGCTTGACCGTCGTGCCGGGTACCTTGGCGGCGGCGGCGTCCTGAGGCTTCTCGCCGCAGGCCGCCAGGCCGGCGGCAAGGGCCAGCGCGGTCACGGAAACGAAAATGGATCGCTTCATGGCTCAGCTCCCTTGCCGGGCCGGCGCGCCCTGCTGCTGGCCGGGACCGTAGGCGGTGCCCCAGCCCCAGACTTCGGCGCCCTTGCCGCGCGTCAGGACACGCTGCCGGTAGATGTTGGCGACGATGTCGCCATCGCCGCCCAGCAGGGCCTTGGTCGAGCACATCTCGGCGCAGGCCGGGAGCTTGCCTTCGGCGAGACGGTTGCGGCCGTACTTCTTGAACTCGGCCTCGGAGCCGTCCTTGTCGGGGCCGCCGGCACAGAAGGTGCACTTGTCCATCTTGCCGCGCATGCCGAAGGCGCCGGCCTGCGGGAACTGCGGCGCGCCGAACGGGCAGGCGTAGAAGCAGTAGCCGCAGCCGATGCACAGGTCCTTGTCGTGCAGCACCACCCCCTCGTCGGTGCGGTAGAAGCAGTCGACCGGGCACACCGCCATGCACGGTGCGTCGGAGCAGTGCATGCACGCGACCGAGATCGAGCGCTCGCCAGGCACGCCGTCGTTGATCGTGACCACGCGCCGGCGGTTCACGCCCCAGGGCACCTCGTGCTCCTGCTTGCAGGCGGTGACGCAGCCGTTGCACTCGATGCAGCGTTCGGCGTCGCAAAGAAACTTCATTCGGGCCATCTTTATTCCCCTTGTTCCTTTCTATCGCGCGATGCGGGTCAGGCGGTGAACTTCTCGACCTGGCAGATCGTCGTCTTGGTCTCCTGCATCATCGTGACCGAGTCGTAGCCGTAGGTCGTCGCGGTGTTCACCGCTTCGCCGCGCACGACCGGCGAGGCGCCCTCCGGATAGAACTCCTTCAGGTCGCGGCCCTGCCACCAGCCGGCGAAATGGAAGGGCATCCAGCAGGTGTCCGGGCCCACACGCTCGGTGACCAGCGCCTTGACCTTCAGTCGCGCGCCGGTCGGCGTGCTCAGCCAGACGTACTCGCCATTGCGGATGCCACGGTCGTTCGCCGCCCTCGGGTTGATCTCCACGAAGGAATCCTGCTGCAGTTCGGCGAGCCAGGGGTTCGACCGCGTCTCGTCGCCGCCGCCTTCGTACTCGACCAGTCGCCCCGACGACAGGATCAGCGGGAACTTCTCATGCAGCTTGTTCTCGACGTTCTTCTGCTGCAGCGACTTGTACAGCGTGGGCATGCGCCAGAACTTGGTCTTGTCGTCGTGCGTCGGATACTTGGCCACCAGATCGGGGCGCGTGCCGTAGATCGGCTCGCGGTGCTGCGGGATCGGGTCGGGGAAGTTCCAGACCACGGCCCGGGCCCTGGCGTTGCCGAAGGGATAGCACCCGTGATTCTTCATGACGACTCGGATGATGCCGCCCGAAGAATCGGTCTTCCAGTTCTTGCCTTCGGCCGCCTTCTTCTCGGCGTCGGTCAGCTCGTCCCACCAGCCCAGCTTCTTGAGCAGCGCGTGGTCGAACTCGGGGTAGCCGGTCTGGATCTCCGCGCCCTTGGAGTGCGAGCCGTCGGCCGCCAGCAGGGAGACGCCTTCGCGCTCCACGCCGAAGTTCGCGCGGAAATTGCCGCCGCCGTCCATCACGTGGCGGTCGGTCTGGTACAGGTTCGGCGACCCCGGGTGCTTGAGTTCGGGAGTGCCCCAGCAGGGCCAGGGCAGCCCGAAGTAGTCGCCGTCGCACGGCCCGCCGTTCGCGCGAAGGGTCTTCACGTCGAAGGTGTTCATGTGCTTCATGTGGAGCTTGAGCCGCTCCGGCGACTGGCCGGTGTAGCCGATGGTCCAGATGCTGCGGTTGACCTCGCGCAGGATCGATTCGATCTCGGGCTCGTTCCACTCGATCCCGTGCTTGCTCTGCTTGATCAGCTTGTAGTTCTTCGACAGCTGCTCGCCAAAGCCCAGGCGCTCGGCCATTGCCTGCATGATCGTGTGATCGGGCATGGACTCGAACAGCGGCTCGATGACCTTTTCGCGCCACTGCAGTGACCGGTTCGACGCGGTCGCGGAGCCCGAGGTCTCGAACTGCGTGGCCGCCGGCAGCAGGTAGACCGCGCGGTTGGGGTTGCGGTCCTTCGGGTCGCCCGGCATGGCGGCCATGGCAGCGGTCGCCGACGGATACGGATCGACGACGACCAGCAGGTCCAGCTTGTCCATCGCGCGTTTCATCTCGACGCCGCGCGACTGCGAGTTCGGCGCATGGCCCCAGTAGATGACGGCGCGCAGGTTGCTCGGCTGGTCGAGCGCCTCCTTGGGCTCGAGCACGCCGTCGATCCACCGCGACACCGTCGTGCCGGACTTGGTCATCATGCCTTCGGCGAACTGGCTCTTGATCCAGTCGTAGTCCACGCCCCAGACGGCCGCGAAGTGCTTCCAGGAACCCTCGGCGACACCGTAGTAGCCGGGCAGCGAGTCGGGGTTGGGGCCGATGTCAGTCGCGCCCTGCACGTTGTCGTGGCCACGGAAGATGTTCGCGCCGCCCCCGGGCACGCCGACATTGCCCAGCGCGAGCTGCAGGATGCAGGAAGCGCGCACCATGGCGTTGCCGATCGAGTGCTGGGTCTGGCCCATGCACCAGACCAGTGTGGACGGCCGGTTCTTGGCCATCATCTCGGCGGCCTTGTAGATGACCTCCTCGGGGCAGCCGGTGGCCTCCTCGACCTTGTCCGGCGTCCACTTGGCGAGGACGTCCTCGCGGACCTTGTCCATCCCGTAGACGCGGTCGTTGATGTACTTCTGGTCTTCCCAGCCGTTCTTGAAGATGTGGTACAGGATGCCGAACAGCACCGGCACGTCGGTGCCGGAGCGGAACCGGATGTAATGGTCCGCCTTGGCCGCAGTGCGGGTGAAGCGAGGGTCGGCGACGATCATCTTCGCGCCGTGCTCCTTGGCGCTGAGCATGTGCAGCATCGACACCGGGTGGGCCTCGGCCGCATTCGAACCGATGTACAACGCGCATTTCGTGTTCTGCATGTCGTTGTACGAGTTCGTCATCGCGCCGTAGCCCCAGGTGTTCGCGACACCCGCCACCGTGGTGGAGTGGCAGATCCGCGCCTGGTGGTCCATGTTGTTCGTGCCGAAGAACGACACGAACTTGCGCATCAGGTACGACTGCTCGTTGCCGTGCTTGGACGATCCGATCCAGAAGGTCGCGTCGGGACCCGATTCCTTCTTGATCTGCTTGAGCCTGTCGGTGATCTCGTCGAGCGCCTGCTGCCAGCTGATCCGCTGGTACTTTCCGTCGACCAGCTTCATCGGGGCCTTGAGGCGGTACTCGCCGTGACCATGCTCGCGGATCGACGCGCCCTTGGCGCAGTGCGCACCCAGGTTGATCGGCGAATCGAACACCGGCTCCTGGCGAACCCAGACGCCGTTCTCGACCACGGCATCGATCGCGCAACCCACCGAACAGTGGGTGCACACGGTGCGGCGGACCTCGGACTTCGTGCCGCCGGCCGCCTGCTGGGCCTGGGCGGGGCGGATCATGCCGGCCGACATGCCGGCCACGGCGACACCCGCGCCGGCACCGACGCCCGAACGCTTCAGGAAGCTGCGACGATCCATCGTCGCACCGAAGGCCGCCCCGACGCCGCGGGCGAGACTCGCGGCGAGACCGCCCGCTGCCGGCGAACCGGCCGATTTGCGCTGCAGTTGCATGGTGGGCCTCCTGTGCTCAGACCAAGGTGGTGCGGTAGTAATGCCGGATGTGGTCGGTGACGTGATAGCCGCCACCGCCCTTCGCATGCTTTTGCGGCTGCGGCGCCTGTTCGCCCGCGGGCAGCGAGCCCTTGCTGGCGAGCACCGCCGCGCCGGCTGCGCCGGCCGCGCCCGCGCCCATCAGGAAACCCCGCCGTCCGGAAACAGGCTTTTTCGCTTTCATCGCGTCACTCCTTCATTCGAAGTCGAAGGCCTGGCGCTCGATCGAGAGGAACACCCTCGCGAGTCGCGCCACATGCTTGTAGAAATCGGTGAGACCCGAGTGCTCGATCGCATCGCACAGCGGCTCGAAACACGGGGCAAGGAACCGGGAAAAGAAATCGCGCTGGGTTTCCAGCGAGGACAGCCGGGGATCGGCGGAGCCGATCAGGATCGCCATGGTCTCGCAGAGCGCGGCGAAATGGTCTTCGGTCTGGCCGATGTCTGCGCGGCCGGCCAGCCCCAGTTCGGCGAGCCGCTCGCGAACCGCCACCAGCGGGCGATCGTGCAGGAAGCCGCTCAGGTACCAGGAGGCGTACAGGAAGATCTCGGACTTGCCGACCCCGATGAATGCGGCGTCGTATTCCTCGGCGACCGCCGCGGGCTCGGCCTGGGCGCAGGCCTCCGCGAGCCCGGCCACCGCCTGCAGGAAGGGGGGCGCCTCGGAACCGGGATGGCCCGCCGGCGCCGCAGCCGCGACCGCGGCGAGCGTGGCGGCGTCGGGCGGCGCCGCGAACAGCCGGCCGAGCAGCAGGTACCAGTCGCGGCGCGCCTGGTCCTCGTCGGCGAGCGCCGCGGCCATTGGCAAGGCGCGTGGCTCGCTCATCCCCTGCCTCCGGGCCCGGTGAAGTCGAAGATCGTGGCCTCGTCATTGGTGGAAAACATGTCGGCGACCCGGCAATCGGCGCACATCTGGAGCCGGCGCAAGGCCTTCTCTCCGCCGAACATCGAATGTGTGGTGAGCCGGGCAGTCATGTTCTCGATCATCTGCCGGGTGCCGAACGCCTTGCCACAGGACACGCAGTGGAAAGGTTGCGCTTCGTTCAGGACCCGGGCCGACCGCGCCTCCTCGTCGAACAGATACCGCGATTCGAGCGTGATCGCCTGCTCGGGGCAAGTGGTCGCGCACAACCCGCACTGGACGCAGTTCCGCTCGATGAACCGGAGCTGCGGGAGTTCGCCGCCGTCCTGCAGCGCCGACTCCGGACACGCGCCCACGCAGGCAAGGCATAAGGTACAACTGTCCTGACTGACCTGCAAGGTGCCGAACGCCGCGCCCGCCGGCAGGGGCGTCTCGCGCGGGACCTCGCGCTTGCCCGCACGGGCGCGTTCGACCAGATGCTGCACCGCGAACTCGATCGCCCGCCGCTTTTCGTCGGGCAGCGCGAAACTGGCGGGGACGTCGACCGCCGGCAGGCCCGCGGTGGCACGGAAGGCTGCGTGCAGCGCCAGCCGATCGTCGGTGCGCAGCGCGCGCAGGCGCGGGCCCTGCAGGCCTAGGGCGGCGAGCAGCACGCGGCCGGTCTCGAACTGCCGGGTCAGCGCCTCGAAATAGCCTTCGTCGGTGTCCGGCGTGAACAGCACGGTGACCGACGCGGCGCCCCAGGCCACCGCCCCCAGCGCGAGATCGAGCCCCACGGAACCGGGGTGATGGACCGGCACCGGGATCAGGTCGGCCGGCAGGCCGGGCGCGACCGGCCGCCTCGCGGCCGGCCC
Organism: Zeimonas arvi; assembly: GCF_008039575.1. GTDB lineage: Bacteria > Pseudomonadota > Gammaproteobacteria > Burkholderiales > Burkholderiaceae_E > Zeimonas > Zeimonas arvi. The sequence goes on from NZ_VDUY01000002.1 coordinate 569,191, forward strand.
GCGCGCGGCATCGCCGGGGCGCGCGCGTGCGAGCGACTCGAGCAGCACGCGGCCGGCGCCATCGTCGTGGAAGACCAGATGCGGGTCGCGGCCGCCTTCGGCGCGGAACGCAGCGAGGCCGGTCCGGATTCGCGCGCCGAGCGAGGACGCCGACGGGAACGCGTAGGAAATCGCGCCGGACGGGCACACCGCGGTACAGCCGCCGCAACCCATGCACAGGAAGGGTTCGACGCGAATCGTGTCGCCCTGCGACGTGATGGCGCCGGTGGAGCAGACGTCGATGCAGGCCGTGCAACCGGTCTTGCCGTTGCGGCCGTGCGCGCAGATCCGTGCCTCGTAGCGGAAGTACCTGGGCTTCTCGAACTCGCCGACCAGGGTCGATAGCTTCAGCGCGGCCTGCATCTGCTCGGCCGGGTCGCTGCCCGGGTGCAGGTAGCCCTGGGGCAACTCGTGGGCGCGGAACGCGGGCTCGCGGCGCAGGTCGAGGATCAGGTCGTAGCTGCCGCCACGCGTCGTATCGAGTCGCGAGAAGTCGATCGCGCCGATCTCCCCGCAGGCGCTCACGCACTGGCGATGCGACTTGCAGCGCTCGAGGTCGACCTGCAGGCCCTCGCCGATCGCGCCTTCCGGACAGGCGGCCTGGCAGGCACCGCAGCGCACGCAGGCCTCGAGGTCGATCGGGTTGCGCTGCTTCCAGCGCGCCTGGAAGGCGCCGAGCCAGCCCTCGATCTCGACCTCGTCGCCGGAAGCGACCGGGAACTCGCGGCTTGCCGGCAGGGGCGCCCAGGCGCGGCCGGTGACCAGCACCGAGACCGACAGGGTTCCACTGAGCCGCTCCGCCCAGTCGAGCGCAGCGCCGGCATCGCCGACGATCAGCACCCTGCCCGCCGAGCGATAGCTGACGGTGGGCACCGCATCCTGCGTGGCGGCCGCCGCCATGGCGACCAGCGCGGAGATCTTCGGGCCCGCGCGCTCGCCCTGCTCGCCCCAGCCCGCCAGTTCGCGGATGTTGACGAAGCGAAGCGGTGCGACCGACCGCCTGCCTTCGGCGAGCTCGCGAAAGACAGGGGCTTCCTGGGTGCAGGTGACGAGCACGTCGTCGGTGCCCTCCACCGCGTCGAGGAAGCGGGAAAGGTCGCGGCGGCACAGGGAGTCCACGCGATCCACGCGCATCGGGGGACGCGCGGGCAAGGCCTCCAGGGCACCATCCAGCGCAACCGTCCGGTTGCAGCTGCAGGCAAGGACCTTAGTCTCCAATTTCGCGGGCTCTGCTGTAGTTCTAATCGATCGGATCCTGGCCCCGATCCGGCTTGCGGAATGCGAGGCGCGCGGCCTGTGCTCAGGCTTTCACATGATCCTATCAGCAATACTGGCAGCCTTGCCAGATGGGCTCCTTCGAAAGGCAGGCAAACCCTGTCTCACCCCCGGGCCTTCTGCCGACAGCCGTACTGGCAGCACCTCTATTCCGGCGACCGATTGCCTTGCGGCTTCGCCACCTCGGTCTGCGGGCCCGCCACCTCGCCCTGGGGATCCGTGGCAATGGGGGTCGCCTGCGCCCCGACGCCCGCCTCGCCAGCGCCGGCCCCGACTTGCACGGGCGCCGCGCCTTCGGGAGGCGCACCCGGCGCCCCCAACGCGGCAGTCGACGCGACGCGGGGCGGCTCGCCGACTCGAGGCTCCTCGACCGCTTCGTCGAACAGGCCGACCGCCCGGCTCTGCGCCAGGCGGCGCAGCAGACCTTCGGGAATCGGCGTCGTCTGGCTGTAGTCCTCGATGTAGACGTCGAGCCCGTCCATCACGTTGAAGGCGGGATCGGCGAAGAGCTTCTTGAGCGCTGCGTTGCGGGTCGCCGACGCGACATCGCGCCGCAGGAAGGGCGTGAAATCCGATTCGGGCGTCAACGAGTCGATCGACGGCAATTCTCGCGGCGGCGTGTCGCCCCGGTCCTCGCCCGCCTGGACTGCAGCGACCGAGGGGCCTTGCGCCGCCTTGTCCGGACGTTCGTCGACATCGGCTTCCGCCGTCGCCGGCCAGGGGTCGGCCGGCACGCCGTCCGGCACCGCTGCCGGCGGCTCGCCTTCAGCCGAGTCGCGCTCGCGCTTCAGGCGCGCCCAGCGCGAAAGGAAGCCTTCAGCCATTGCCGGACCCCTCGCCGCCCGGGCCGGGCGAGAAGCGCTGCCGCTCGCGCTCGACCAGCTGCGCGAATTCGTCGCGCCGCATGAAGGAAGCCTTGGGCCCGCGGCGCTTGCGTGGCTTGTCCTCGGGTTTCCAGTGCAGCTTCACGTACTCGGCCAGCCACTCGGCCATCTTGGCCGGCATCGGCACCCGGTCGACCCGCTCGCCGCCGTCCATCCAGCGGCCCGCCTCGTCGTAGCTCAGCGTGACTGCGATCGCGACCGGCTCCCCTGCCTCGCCGATCACGCCCGAGATGTCCTCGGGCAGGCGCCAGCGGACCATGATCGACGGTTCGCCGCTGCTCAGGTTCAGGTAGTAGCCGTCGGCCTCGTCCACGAAGATCTCGAGCGGCAGCGTGTCGGGGGCCTCCGGTTCGGCCGGTTCCACTGCGGCCAGCCGCCACTGGGTGATGGCCCAGCGCCCGCCGACCGATTCCGCGACGAAGCGCGCCCTGACCGGGATCGCATCGACCCAGTGCAGGGGCACCGCGTCCCCAGCCGGCTCGGTGTCCCGCGGCAGGCGATAGTCGTGCTCGCTCAATGTGTTCTCCGTGTCGATGCGGGCGGCTTGTTAACATGCAAGGATAGCAACCGCAACGTCATGACCGAACGCATCATCCCCATTGCCGACCTGCGTTACCAGGCCCGGGTGCCCGAGGCGCCGGCCGACGCGCCGCCCGCCACCGGTCTGCTGGCCGACCGGCGGGGCCGTCGGCTGCACGATCTGCGCATCTCGGTCACCGACCGCTGCAACTTCCGCTGCACCTACTGCATGCCCAAGTCGGTCTTCGACCGCGACTACGCCTTCCTGCCGCAGTCCTCGCTGCTCACCTTCGAGGAAATCGAGCGGGTGGTCCGCGCCTTCGTCGCGCACGGAGTCGAGAAGGTCCGGCTGACCGGCGGAGAGCCGCTGCTGCGCAAGAACGTCGAGCGCCTGGTCGAGCGGCTGGCGGCCATGCGCACCGCCGCCGGCGAGCCGCTGGACCTCACGCTGACCACCAACGGATCCCTGCTGGGCCGCAAGGCGCGCGCACTGCGCGAGGCGGGGCTGCGCCGGGTCACGGTAAGCCTCGATGCCATGGACGACACGGTCTTTCGCCAGATGAACGACGTCGATTTCCCGGTGGCCGACGTGCTGGCCGGCATCGAGGCGGCCGACGCCGCGGGCCTGCGGCCCCTGAAGATCAACATGGTGGTGCGCAAGGGGGTCAACGACCACGAGATCGTGCCGATGGCGCGGCATTTCCGGGGCAGCGGCCACATCGTGCGCTTCATCGAGTTCATGGACGTCGGCGCCTCCAACGGCTGGCAGATGGACGACGTGCTGCCCAGCGCCGAGGTGGTGCGCCGGATCCACGAGGCCTTCCCGCTCGAACAGATCGACCCGAACTACCCTGGCGAGGTCGCCGAGCGCTGGCGCTACGCCGACGGCGCGGGCGAGATCGGCGTGATCTCCTCGGTCACCCAGCCCTTCTGCGGCGACTGCACGCGGGCGCGGCTGTCCACCGAAGGCCGGGTCTACACCTGCCTCTTCGCCGACTCCGGCCACGACCTGCGCGCGCTGCTGCGCGGCGGCGCCGACGACCGCAGCCTCGAGGCGGCGATCGGCACCATCTGGCGGGCCCGCGACGACCGCTATTCCGAGATCCGCTCGGCCGCCACCGCCGGCCTTCGCAAGATCGAAATGTCCTACATCGGAGGCTGAGCCCGATGCCGCCCGCCCCGGCGCAGCACCTTCGCCCCACGCTCGTCGACGAGCCCCGGCCGACCACCTTCGACGTCGACGCGGTCAACGAGCGCGGCGAGACCGTGCCCACCGCGATCGCCGGCGAGCATCCGCTCACGCTCTATCTCGACAAGCGCGAACTGGTCACGCTGATGACGCTGGGCGCGGCGCCGGCCCACCTCGCCCTCGGCTACCTGCGCAACCAGCGGATCCTCGCCGGCATCGACGAGATCGCCTCGGTGCAGGTCGACTGGGAGACCGATTCGGTGGCGATCACCTCGCGCTCGCTGGCCGAGCGCGGCATCGCGATCTGGGACGACGCCGAACGCAGCGAGCCCCTGAACGAACGGTTGGGCCGCCGCACGGTGACCACCGGCTGCGGCCAGGGCACGGTGTTCGGCGACCTGATGGACGAACTGGATCGGATCAGCCTGCCGGCCGGCCGCCAGCTGACCGAGGAGACGCTCTACACCGTCATGGAGCGAGTGCGCAGGCACGAGTCCATCTACAAGGTGGCCGGCGCGGTGCACGGCTGCGCGCTGTGCTCGAACGCCGGCGACGACCGCGGCGAGATCCTCCGCTTCGTGGAAGACGTGGGCCGCCACAACGCGGTCGATGCGATCGCCGGCTGGATGTGGCTCGAGGGCGTGGCCGGCGACGACAAGATCTTCTACACCACCGGGCGGCTCACCTCCGAGATGGTCATCAAGTGCGCACAGATGGGGATTCCCTTCCTGCTGTCGCGCTCGGGCCTCACGCAGATGGGCTGGGACATCGCGCGCCGGATCGGCATCACGATGATCGGCCGCTGCCAGGGCAGGCACTACCTGCTGTTCACCGGCCGCGAGCGCTTCCTGCGCCTGCCGGTCACCGACTTCGCATGACCCGCCTGCCCGACGAGACCCGGGCGCTCGTGACCGGACTGGTGCTGGCCGGCGGCCTGGGCCGCCGGATGAGCGCCGACGGCGCCGGCGTCGACAAGGGGCTGGCCCTGCTGGGCGGACGGCCGATGATCGCCCACGTCATCGGCCGGCTGGCGCCGCAGGTGGGCGCGCTGCTGATCAACGCCAACCGCAATGCCGATCGCTACGCGGCCTTCGGTCACCCGGTGATCCCCGATGCCATCGAGGGCTACGCGGGACCGCTGGCCGGCCTGCACGCCGGCATGCGGGCCGCGGCCACGCCCTGGATCGTGACCGCGCCCTGCGACTCCCCTTTCCTGCCGGAAGACCTGGTCGCGCGGCTCTGGCATGCGCTGCAGGGCGCACCCGGGGGCCCCGCCCAGCTGGCGGTCGCCCGCACCCGGGACGGCCAGGCGCATCCGGTCTTCGCGCTGGCGGAATGCTCGCTGCTGGCGAACCTCGAGGCCTTCCTGGCGAGCGGCCGCCGAAAGATCGACGCCTGGTACGCGCCCCTGCGCGTGGTGGAGGTCGACTTCCCCGACGAAGCCTCCTTCCGGAACATCAACACGCAGGAAGAACTGCGGCAGAACGAATCGCCGCCCGCCCGAGACTGAACGCCGCCATGACGACCGAATCGCGCACCCTTCCCGACCACGGCATGTCGCTGGCCGAGGCCATCAGCTGCCTGTCCGACTACGACCCGCGGGCGCTGCCGGTCTCCAGGGTGCGCGAGATCGTCGAGCGGGTGGTGGCGCCGGTCGAAGCGGTCGAGCGGGTGGCGATCCGCTCCGCGCTCGACCGCATCCTCGCCGAAGACCTGGTCTCGCCGATCGACGTGCCCTCGCACGACAACTCGGCCATGGACGGCTACGCGGTGCGCGCCGCGGATCTTGCGGCCGACGCACCGACCCGCCTGCGCGTGGCCGGCACCGCGCTCGCCGGCGCGCCTTTCACCGGGCGCGCGGGTCCCGGCGAGGCGGTACGGGTGATGACCGGCGCGGTGATCCCCGACGGCTTCGACACGGTCGTGATCCAGGAAGTGGTCAGGGTCGAGGGCGACCAGGTCGAGATTCCGGCCGGCCAGCAGGCAGGCCAGAACCGCCGGCTGCGCGGGGAAGACCTTGCCTGCGGCAAGCCCGCGCTGCGCGCAGGCAAGCGAATCGCGCCGGCCGACCTGGGCCTGATGGCCTCGCTGGGTTTCGCCGAGGTGCCGGTGCGACGCAGGCTGCGCGTGGCCTTCTTCTCCACCGGCGACGAGTTGCGCTCGGTCGGCGAACCCCTGGCGCCGGGCGAGGTCTACGACAGCAACCGCTACACGATCTGGGGCATGCTGACCCGGCTCGGCGTCGAGGTGATCGACATGGGCGTGGTGCGCGACGACCCCGAGTCGCTCGAGCGCGCGGTACGGATCGCCGCCGAATCGGCCGACGCGATCGTGTCCTCGGGCGGCGTGTCGGTCGGCGAGGCCGACTTCACCAGGCAGGTGATGAACAAGCTCGGCGACATTGCGTTCTGGACGATCGCGATGCGGCCGGGCCGCCCGATGGCCTTCGGCAAGATCGGCAGCGCCGCCTATTTCGGACTGCCCGGCAATCCGGTGGCGGTCATGATCACCTTCTACTTCTTCGCCCGCGAGGCGCTGCTGCGGATGATGGGCGCCGAGCACGAAGCGCTGCCCTTCGTGCGCGCCCGCTCCCAGACCGCCTTCCGCAAGCGTCCGGGCCGCACCGAGTACCAGCGCGCCCGCCTGTTCCGCGAGGCCGGCGGCGCGATGTCGGTGCGCAGCATCGGCAGCCAGGGCTCGGGCGTGCTGCGGTCGATGTCCGAGGCGAACTGCATCGTGGTCCTGCACCATGGGCAGGAGTCGGTGGCAGTGGGCGACGAAGTCGACTGCATTGCCTTCGACGGCCTGCTTTGACCGAACGAACGGGCGTCGCGGACACCGCGTTCCCGCGCCGCCGGCACCGAGCACATCGAGGAGATCGCCCGATGAAGGTCTTTCAGGTCGAAGGCAACTGGTCGATGGACAGCGTGAAGCTGTCCGCGCGGCCCGATCCGGTGCCCGGTCGCGGCCAGATCCGGATCGCGATGCGCGCCGCGGCGGTCAACTACCGCGATCTGCTGGTGCCGCTGCGGGGCTACGGCCAGCGGATGAAGCCGCTGCCGCTGATCATGCTGTGCGACGGCGCGGGCGTCGTCGAGTCGGTCGGGCCGGAGGTGACCCGCTTCCGGGTCGGCGACCGCGCCTGCCCGATGTACTTCCAGACCTGGGCCTCGGGCGCGCCCGACAACCGGAAGTTCGAGCAGGCGCTGGGCAGCGAGGTCGACGGCACGATGGCCGAGTACATGGTGGTCGACGAGACCGCCGCCGCCGCGCCGCCTGCGCACCTGAGCGACGTCGAGGCGGCCACGCTGCCCACCGCGGCGCTGACCGCCTGGCGCGCGCTGGTGACCGAGGGCCGCATCCGCGCGGGCGACACCGTGCTGGTGCAGGGCACCGGCGGCGTGGCGCTCTTCGCGATCCAGATCGCCAGGATGCACGGCGCGCGCGTGATCGTCACCTCGTCCGCCGACGCCAAGCTGGCGCGCGCCCGCCAACTGGGCGCCGACGAAGGGATCAACTACACCGAGGTGCCCGAATGGGGCCGCCGCGCCCGCGAGATCGCGGGCGGCGAAGGCGTGGACCACGTGATCGAGCTGGGCGGCCAGCACACCCTCGCGCAGTCGCTGCGCGCGGTGCGCACCGGCGGCACGATCAGCCTGATCGGCGTGCTTTCCGGCGGCACGCTGGCCGCGCCGCTCGGCCAGGTCGTCACCCGGCACATCCGGATGCAGGGCATCACCGTGGGCAACACCGACGATTTCGAGGCGATGTCGCGGGCCATGGCGCAGCACCGCCTGAAGCCGGTGGTCGACCGCGAGTTCGCCTTCGAGGAACTGCTGTCCGCGCTCGAGCACCTGCGCTCGGGCCGGCACTTCGGAAAGGTCGCGATCCGCTTCTGATCGACCGCCCCGCTGACGCGAGGCGCACCCGCCGGTCCGGCAGGTTAGGATGCTTCCCCGAGGCGCTGACGCCGATCGAAGAACGGAACATGATCGACCGAATCCCGACGACGCTTCAATTCGCGGCCCGGCTGGCCGCCGCCTGCGGCCTGCTGGTCGCCGTCGCCGCGCAGCCGGCCCATGCCCAGCCGAGGCCCGGCGCGCCCGGCGGCCCGCCCTTCCTGACCGCCCCGCTGGAGTCGCTGGTCGCGCGGCCGGCCTCGGAAGGCTCTTCGGAAACGGCCCCCGGCTCCCGCCCGGAGCCCGGACGCGGCGACGCGGACCGCACGCCCGAGCGGGTCATCCAGACCGGGCGGATCGCCTACTACGGCCGCAAGTTCGCCGGCCGGCGCACGGCCAGCGGCGAGCGCTTCGACCCCGAGGCGATGACGATGGCTCACCGCACCCTGCCCTTCGGCACCCGGGTGCGGGTCACCAATATCGAGAACGGCAAGAGCGTGATCGTTCGCGTGAACGACCGCGGCCCCTCGACCCGGGGCCGGATCGGCGATGTGTCTCAGGCCGCGGCGGAGCAGCTGGAAATGATGCAGGCCGGCGTGATCGACGCTCGGCTCGAGGTGCTGCGGGTCCGGACCGTGCGCTGAACGCGCGTCGCCACCGGCTCAGACTGGGTGCAGCGCCCGGTCGGCGATCACCACGCCGTCCGCATCCGCATAGCACCAGTCGCCGGGGGCGATCTTCACGCCGCAGATCTCCACGGACACCTCGCGCTCGCCGCTGCCGCGGCGGTCGCTGCGCCGCGGATGCGCGGCCAGCGCCCGCACGCCGAGCCGGCAGGCGTCGATCTCGGCGGTGTCACGCACGCAGCCGTCGACCAGCACGCCGGCCCAGCCATTCTTCTCGGCCAGCACCGCCAGGTTGCCCCCCAGCAGCGCGCAGCGCAGGCTGCCGCCGCCGTCGACGACCAGCACGCGGCCCTGGCCGGGCGTCTCGAGGGCCTTGCGCACCATCGAGTTGTCGTCGTCGCAGCGCACGGTGGCCACCGGGCCGGCGAAGCGCGCGTGCCGGCCCCAGGCGCGGAACGCCGGCGGAAGGACGCGCAATTCGCCGGTGGCCAGCAGCGGCTCGTTGTCGTCACACAGGTCGGTGGTGGCAAAGGCCGGCGTGGCGGCCTGCGGGATGTCGGTCATGCGGGGCTCCATACGATCTGGATCGGGTCCCGCATTCTCTCAGCCGTACTTGCCCAGCAGCGTGCCCACGATGCGCAGCTTCTCGGCCGTCTCGTCGTCCAGGCCTTCGCCATCGGCGAGCTCCTGCTCCAGATAGCAGACGGTCATCCGGAAGAACGCTGCGTCGAGCGCCTTGCGGGCCGCGCTCAGCTGCTGGGCGACCGGCATGCAGCCTTCGCCCTCCTCGATCATTCGCATCACGCCGCGCAGCTGTCCTTCGACGCGACGCAGGCGGCGCAGGACATCCTTGCGTCCCTCGCCGTGCGCCAGCGCGCCCTCGGGCGCCCGGCCCGCTTCGGCCTGGGAGGTATCGACTTCGGGCATTGCCAGACTCCTGTCAGGCGCCCGCGACCGGAGCGATCGCGGCCACCGGTTCGGGTTGCAGCAGGCTGCGGTTGCGCAGGCCGCGGCCCGATTCTCAACGGCTGCAGGCCGCGCCACCCTCGCCGCTGGGCATCTTGAAGACACGGCGCAGCAGGGTCTCGAGCGGACACAGACGGGTGAAGCCGCTCTGGAACAGGTTCAGACCGACGAAGGCGGTCAGCCAGAGGAAGTTCGGGCTGACGAAGACCGGGCTGCCCCGCACGCCCAGACCCAGCGAGAGCAGGACCATCGCGCCGGCGAAGATGCGGATGAAGCGCTCGGTGGTCATCATCGGACGTTGGACTTCGGACATTTTCATGCTCCTTTCGAATGGGCCTTCTCAGGCCGCCCTGGATGCCGGCTTGCGCCAGACGATGTAGTAAAGGACCGGAATCACGACGAGCGTGAGCAGCGTCGAGACCAGGATCCCGAAGATCAGCGAGACCGCGAGGCCGCTGAAGATCGGGTCGTCGAGAATGAAGAAGGCGCCGAGCATCGCGGCCAGCGCGGTCAGCAGGATCGGTTGCGCGCGCACCGCGGCCGAGCGCACGACCGCATCGGCGAAGGGCACGCCACGCGCGGTCTCGAGCTGGATGAAGTCGACCAGCAGGATCGAGTTGCGCACGATGATGCCGGCCAACGCGATCATCCCGATCATCGAGGTCGCGGTGAACTGCGCGCCGAGCAGCGCGTGGCCCGGCATCACGCCGATGATGGTCAGCGGGATCGGCGCCATGATGATCAGCGGCGTCAGGTAAGAGCGGAACTGCGCCACCACCAGCAGGTAGATCAGGACCAGGCCCACGCCATAGGCCAGGCCCATGTCGCGGAAGGTCTCCCAGGTGATCTGCCACTCGCCGTCCCACTTCAGTGAATAGCCGCGCAGCGTGTCCTGCGGCTGTGCGAAGAAGTGTTCGCCCAGCTCGCCGGTGCCCGGCAGAGCGGCCTCCGCGAGCTTGCCGCGCAAGGCGAACATGCCGTAGAGCGGGCTGTCGATCCGGTTGCCGGCCACCGCCGCCATGTCGCCGAACACGTAGGTGACCGGCACCAGATCCTTGTGCATGATCGGCATCTCGCGGCCGGTCTCGACCACATCGACCAGCTCGGAGAGCGGCACCATTCGGCCGTCGGCCGCGGCCACCGGCATCGCCAGCACCGAAGCCAGCGCGCCGCGCGAGGTCTCGGGCAGCTGCAGCCGCACCGGCATCGGATCGATCGCGTCGGGCGCGCGCATCCAGGTGGCGTCGTGGCCGGAGAGCGCCGCGCGCGCCGCCAGCGCCACGCTGGAATCGGCGATGCCCAGCGTGGCCGCGCGGCTGCGCTTGACCACCAACTGCAGCTTGGGCGCGGGCTGCTCGAGCGAGGTGTCGATCGCGACGATGCCCGGCACTTCCCGGAAGGCCGACTCGATCCGGCGCGCCAGCTCGGCGCGGCCTGCGTCGTCGGGGCCGTAGACCTCGGCCACGATCGGCGACATGACCGGCGGCCCGGGCGGCACCTCGACCAGCTTGATCCGCGCGCGATGGGGCGCCGCGATCTTCTCCAGTTCCGGCAGCAGGCGAGTGGCAATCGCGTGGCTCTGCTCCGTGCGCGCCTCCTTGCCGACCAACGTGATCTGCAGGTCGCCCTGCTCGGCCAGCGAGCGCATGTCGTACTGGCGCACCAGGCCGTTGAAGGTGATCGGCGAGGCCGTGCCGGCATAGCCCTGCACGTGCGTCACCTCGGGCGCGCCGGCGAGTTTCTGCGCCAGCTCGACCAGCACCGCGCTGGTGGTCTCCACCGAGGTGCCGGCCGGCATGTCGACCACCACCTGGAACTCCGACTTGTTGTCGAAGGGCAGCATCTTCAGGATCACCGCCTGCAAGGGCACCAGCGCCACCGCGCCGACCAGGCCGACGATCACCAGCAGGCCCAGCAGCAGCCGTCCGGCCGCCGCGCCGGGACGGGTCACGAAGCGCGCCAGCAGGCCGCCGAATCCGCGCTCGAGCATCGTGGCCACCTTGCCGTGATGCGCCGCCCCGCCCGACTTCATCAGCTTGAGCGACAGCCAGGGCGTCACGATGAAGGCGATCGCCAGCGACAGCATCATGCCCATCGACGCGTTGATCGGGATGGGGCTCATGTAGGGGCCCATGAGGCCGCTCACGAAGGCCATCGGCAACAGCGCCGCGATCACGGTCAGCGTGGCCAGGATGGTGGGGCCGCCGACCTCGTCGACCGCGATCGGGATGATCTTCGACAGCGGCGCGCCCGGCTCGAGCGCGCGGTGGCGATGGATGTTCTCCACCACCACGATGGCGTCGTCGACCAGGATGCCGATCGAGAAGATCAGCGCGAACAGCGACACCCGGTTCAGCGTGAAGCCCCAGGCCCAGGACGCGAACAGCGTGGCGGTGAGCGTCAGGATCACGGCGGCGCCCACGATCACCGCCTCGCGCAAGCCGAGCGCCAGCCCCACCAGCAGGATGACCGAAGCGGTCGCGAAGGCCAGCTTGCGCATCAGCTGCGACGCCTTCTGCGCGGCGGTCTCGCCGTAGTTGCGGGTGACCGTGTGCGCGACGTCGGAAGGCACCACCGCGTCGACCAGCGCCGCGAAGCGCGCCTCCAGCCCCCTGGCGACGTCGACCGCGTTCTCGCCCGGCTTCTTGGTGACCGCGATCGTGACCGCCGGGTGCACGCTGCCTTCGGACGGCATGTGCCAGACATAGCGCGAGGCCGGCGCCGGCCCGGCCTCGACCGTGGCCACGTCGCGCAGGTAGACCGGACGGCCGTCGCGCGCGCCAACGACCAGCGAGGAGACGTCGTCGGCCGAGCGCAGGAAGTCGCCGGTCTGGACCTGGATGGCACCGCCATCGTGCAGCAACGTCCCCGCCGGCATCGACACGTTCACGCCCTGCAGGCGAGCCGCCAGGCGCTCGACCGCGATGCCCGCGCTGCGCATCCGGCCCGCGTCGAGCAACACCCGCACCGCGCGCTCGGGCGCGCCGTGCAGCATCACGTCGCGGGTGCCGGGCACCCGCTTGAGCTCCTGCTCGACCGAGCGGGCGACGCGCGCCAGCTCGTCCGCGGGACGGGCGTCTTCCGTCCAGAGGGTCACGCTCCAGATCGGCACGTCGTCGATGCCCATCGGGCGAACCAGGGGCTCGCCGACGCCCAGCCCCTGCGGCAGCCAGTCGGAGTGCGCCTCGAGCGTGTCGAACAGGCGCACCAGCGCCTCGGTGCGCGGCACGCCCACCTCGTACTGGATGGTGACCAACGCGCCGTCGGGGCGCGACACCGAGTAGACGTGCTCGATGCCGGCGATCCGCGACAGAACCCGTTCGGCGGGCGTGGCCACCAGCCGCTCCACGTCGCGCGCCGAGGCGCCCGGGAACGGAATGCTGACGGTGGCCATCGTCACGTCGATCTGCGGCTCTTCCTCGCGCGGCGTGACCAGCACCGCGAAGATGCCGATGAGCATCAGCACGATCGCGATCAGCGGGGTCAGCGCGTGATTCTGGAAGAAGCCGGCCAGGCGGCCGGAAACGCCGAGCCGGGTCGCCTGCCCGTCGGCCGTCGCCTTCTCGCGGTCGGCCGCCGCGTGGCCGGTCGATTGCAGACCGACCGCTTTCGGCTCGCGAGCTTCGTGGACCACCGGTTCGCCCATGTCGGCCTCCCGCTCAGCGGGCTTCGGACATTGCGCCCTTCAGGCCGGCGCGCACCGGGTCGAGGGCGATCCGCTCGCCTTCTCGCAGGCCGGAGAGGATCTCGACGGACTCCCCGGAGCGCTGGCCGACGCGCACCGCGCGCAGCACGAACCCCGAATCCGTGACCACGTATACCCCGACCAGTTCCCCCCGGAACAGCAGGCTGGTTGCCGGAACCACCAGTGCCTGCTGGGCGCTCTTCAGCTCGAAAGCGACGCGCACGTGACGCCCGGGCACCCAGTCCGCGCCGGACGCCGCGCCGCCTGGAAGCTCGATCCTGATCTCGGTGGTGCCCGACCCCGGGTCCGCCGACGGGATGGCGACGATCTGCGCACTCTCCACCTGCCCGACCTGGCCGGTCGCGTCAAGGCGGACCCAGGCGCGCGACGCCGCGGCGACGTCGGCGACCCGGCTGTTGGGCAGGAAGGCCACCGCCCGCAGCTTGTCGGGTGCATGCAGCTCGAACAGGGGCCGCCCAGGCGTGGCCAGGTCGCCGACCTGCACCGGCACCGCGGTCACCACGCCATCCCAGGGCGCGCGCACCACCGTGTGGTCGGTGGCCACGCTCGACAGGCCGATGCCGGCCTGCGCCTGCCGCTGGCGCGCCTCGGCCACCTTGAGGGCGGCCGCCGCCTGGTCCAGCGCCGCCTTGCTGATGAAACCCTTCTCGAACAGCTCCCGGCTGCGTGCGTGGGCGGCGCGCGCCTCGGCCAGCGTGGCCTGCGACTCGCCCAGCTGGGCCTGGTCGCGCGACAAGGCCAGCGCGGCCTCGCGGGCATCGATCTCGGCCAGCGTCTGTCCGGCCTTCACCTTGTCACCGGCCTGCACGTGCAGCTTGACGATGCGACCCTGCGCCTGGGCGCCGATCGTGGCCTCGCGCACCGCCTGGAGCGTGCCGTCCCAGCTCTCGGCCTGGGCGAAACGGTCCCTGCCCACCGTGGCGACCGGCACCCGGGGCGCCTGCGCCAGGGACTCTGCGGCGGCGCGCGCCTCGGCGCTGCGAACGCCGGCCAGACCGCCGGACCCGACCATCCAGAACGCGACGCCCAGCAACAGGGCCAGCGCGGCAGCGACCGCCGGCCGGCGGCACGTTGCGGCGGCAATCGCGTTCGCTGCGGAAGGCTTGCGGATCGGATCGTTCATCTGGGTTTCCTGGCTGTTCCAGCCGGGCGACCGATGTCGGCACCCTGCGCTTTCTGTATACCCCCCATAGTATTTCAATCGGCAGCGAAAAGTCAAGATTCCGCGCCGCAGCAACACAGCGTCCCAGGGTCTGGAATCGGCCCCCGGGCTCGAGGGGCCGGCGCGCATCCCATCGTCCAGGTGGCCTAGGCGTGAGGTCCGATTGCGGGCGCCGGCATCGCCGGCGATCCTGCGGCCATGGACCCAAGCATCCTGCTCACCGATTGCCTGAAGCGCGAGTTGCGCGCCCAGCGAATCAGCTACGCGAACCTGGCAGCCAGGCTCCACCTGTCCACCGCCACGGTCAAGCGCATGTTCGCCCGCCGCAACTTCGACCTCGAGCGGCTTGACGCCATCTGTGCGGCCATCGGGCTGGATTTCCCCGCACTCGCTCGCGGCCTGGCGCGTGCCGAGCCGCTGGTCGCGCAGCTCGAGTGGGAACAGGAAGCCGAGATCGTCGGCGACGATCAGCTGTTCGCCACCGCGGTCTGCGCGCTGAACCTGATGGATTTCGACGAGATCGTCGCGCTCTACCGGATCGAGCCGGCAGACTGCGTGCGCTGCCTGCTCAGACTGGACCGCATGGGCTTTCTGAGGCTGATGCCGAACAACCGGTTCCGGCTCTTGGTGGCGCGCACATTCAGGTGGCTACCCGACGGGCCGATCCTGCGCTACTTCCGATCGCAGGCGCAGGACTTCCTCGACTGGCGCTTCGACGGCCCAGGCGAAAGTGTGCGGGTGGTGAACGTGAGGCTGTCGGATGCCGGACGGCGTCAACTGCTTGCCCGGGTCGAGGCGCTGGCGGCCGAGTACTCCGGCCAGCACAACGCCGACGCCGCACTGCCCTCGACAGCGCGGCACCCGCTGAGTCTTCTGGTTGCCGCCAGGAAGTGGGAGCCGGGCTTCATGCGGCGGCTGCGTCGCACAGCCCCGCAGCCGGGCTCCGGTTTCAGCGCCGGACCGAAAGCTGGGTCGGCAGGCTCGCGTAGTACGCAGCCAGGTTCCGGATGTCGTCGCGCGACAGTGCCTTGGCCTGCCCCACCATGATCGCGTTGGTGCGGCGCTCTGCCTGGTAGTCGGTGAGGGCGGTTTCCAGGTAGTCGCGGAACTGGCCGGCGAGCTTCGGATACGACGGGTCGATCGGCGTGTTGCCGTCCTTGCCGTGACAGGCGGCGCAGACCTGGTCGGCCTTTTCCTTGCCCTTGGCGATGTCGCCGGCCACGGCCGGCGAGGCGAGGACGGCGAATCCGGCGACGGACAGGGCAGCGGCGAGTTTCAGTTTGGAAAGCTTGGTCATGGTCTCGAGTCCCGTCGCCTTCATTTCGAGCCGTAGTAGGCCGCCAGGTCGGCGATGTCCTGATCGCTCAGGCTGCCCGCGATCGCACGCATCGAGGGATGGCTGCGCTCGCCCTTGCGGTAGGCGAGCAGCGCCGCCTCGATGTACTTGGCCGACTGGCCCGCGATCATCGGCACCCGGTAGACCGACGGGAAGGCGGTCTTGTAGCCGGGGATCTCGTGGCAACCGATGCACATCGAGACCTTGTCGCGAGCGGCCTCGGCATTGCCCTGCGCCGACGCGGCGAACGGGGCGGCTGCCGCGAGCAGACCGGCGGCAATCAGCAGTTTGTTGGACATGGGAATTGAGCGTGGATCGGGTTTTTAACGCTTGAAAGCTTGCGCTGGATCAACGGCGGATTCTAGCGGACTCGGGGCAGGCGCGTCCAACGCGCCGGATCGGCCGGCGTCATCCGGCCTTATACTCGATTGCTTTCCCACCGCACTCTCCTCGACCATGCGCTTCGAAGGCACCGATTCCTACGTCGCCACCGACGACCTGAAGCTGGCGGTGAACGCCGCGATCCGACTGCAGCGCCCGCTGCTGATCAAGGGCGAGCCCGGCACCGGCAAGACGATGCTCGCCGAAGAAGTGGCCGCCGCCCTCGGCATGCCGCTGCTGCAGTGGCACATCAAGTCCACCACCAAGGCGCAGCAGGGGCTCTACGAGTACGACGCGGTCTCGCGCCTGCGCGACTCGCAGCTCGGCGACGAGCGGGTGCGCGACATCAACAACTACATCGTCAAGGGCGTGCTGTGGCAGGCCTTCGACGCGGACCAGCCGGTCGTGCTGCTGATCGACGAGATCGACAAGGCCGACATCGAGTTCCCGAACGACCTGCTGCGGGAAATCGACCGGATGGAGTTCCACTGCTACGAGACCCGGCAGACGATCAAGGCGAAGCACCGCCCGGTCGTGATGATCACCTCGAACAACGAGAAGGAGCTGCCCGACGCCTTCCTGCGCCGGTGTTTCTTCCACTACATCAAGTTTCCGGACAAGGAAACGATGCAGGCGATCGTCGATGTCCACTTCCCGGGCCTGAAGAAGGCGCTGCTCAAGGAGGCGCTCGAGGCCTTCTTCCAGATCCGCGAGCTGCCCGGCCTGAAGAAGAAGCCGTCCACCTCCGAGCTGCTCGACTGGCTCAAGCTGCTGGTGGCCGAGGACATCCCGCCCGAGGCGCTGCGATCGCAGGATTCCAAGGCGGTGATCCCGCCGCTGCACGGGGCGCTGCTGAAAAACGAGCAGGACGTCCACCTGTTCGAGCGGCTGGTGTTCATGGCCCGGCACAACCGGTGATCCGATGAGCACCTGGATAGAACCGGTCACGCTGCGCGGCACCCACGCCGAGCTGGAGCCGCTCGCGCGCGGGCACCGCGACGACGTGCTGGCCGCGGCGGCCGACGGCGAGCTGTGGCGGCTCTGGTACACCGCGGCTCCCGGGCCGGAGTCCATTGGCGCCTGGCTGGACACCGCGCTCGCCCAGCGCGAGCAGGCGGGCGCCATGCCCTTCGTGGTGCGACGCGCGGCAGACGGTCGAGTGGTCGGCACCACCCGGATGTTCAACGTCGACGCGACCAACCGCCGGCTCGAGATCGGCCACACCTGGTACTCGGCCAGCATGCAGCGCACCGCGATCAATACCGAGTGCAAGGCCATGCTGCTGGCCCATGCCTTCGACACGCTGGGCTGCATCGCGGTGGAGTTGCGCACGCATTTCATGAACCGCCAGAGCCGGGCCGCGATCGAGCGACTGGGCGCCAGGCTCGACGGCGTGCTGCGCCATCACCAACGGCTGCCCAACGGCACCATCCGCGACACCTGCGTCTACAGCATCGTGGCGCCGGAATGGCCCGCCGTGCGCGAGAACCTGCGCTGGCAGCTCGAGCGGCCGCGCCGCGGCGCCGAGGCGGCCGCGGCCGGCAAGGCCTGAATCCCAGGAGCACGTCCCATGCTGATCGACTTCTTCCTCCACATGCGGCAGGCCAGGCTGCCGGTGTCGATCAAGGAATACCTGATGCTGCTCGAGGCCATCAAGGAGCACGTGATCGGGCAGTCGGTCGACGACTTCTACTGGCTCTCGCGCGCCACCCTGGTCAAGGACGAGCGCAACTTCGACAAGTTCGACAAGGCCTTCGCGAGCTACTTCAAGGGCGTGCAGGCCATCCAGGGCATCGACGTCAACGTGCCGCTCGAGTGGCTCAAGCGCCAGCTGCAGCGCGAGTTCACCGCCGAAGAGAAGGCCGCGATCGAGGCCATGGGCGGCCTGGACAAGCTGATGGAGCGCCTCAAGGAACTGCTCGAGGAACAGAAGGGCCGCCACGAGGGCGGCAACAAGTGGATCGGCACCAACGGCACCTCGCCCTTCGGCAACGGCGGCTTCAACCCCGAGGGCATCCGGGTGGGTGGTCCCTCGGCGGGCAACCGCACCGCGGTCAAGGTCTGGGAGCAGCGCGCCTACCGCGACTACGACGACCAGGTCGAGCTGGGCACCCGCAACATCAAGGTCGCGCTGCGCCGGCTGCGCCGCTTCGCGCGCCAGGGCGCGCCCGACGAACTGGACCTCGACGGCACGATCGAGAACACCGCGCGCAACGCCGGCTACCTCGACATCAAGATGCGGCCGGAGCGCCACAACACGATCAAGGTGCTGATGCTGCTCGACGTGGGCGGCACGATGGACGACCACATCAAGCGCACCGAGGAGCTCTTCTCGGCCACCAAGACCGAGTTCAAGCACCTCGAGTTCTACTACTTCCACAACTGCGTCTACGACTTCGTCTGGAAGAACAACCGGCGCCGCCATGCCGAGCGATTCTCGACCTGGGACATCCTGCGAAAGTACAACGCCGACTACCGGCTGATCTTCGTCGGCGACGCCACGATGAGCCCCTACGAGATCCTGCAGCCGGGCGGCTCGGTCGAGTACAACAACGAGGAAGCCGGCGCGATCTGGCTGCGCCGGCTGGTCGAGCGCTTCCCGAAGTACGCCTGGCTCAACCCCGAGCCCGAAGGCGTCTGGCAGTACCGGCAGTCCATCTCGGTGATCCAGCAGCTGGTGGGCGGGCGGATGTTTCCGGTGACGCTGCAGGGGCTGGAGCGGGCAATGCGGGAGTTGTCGCGCTGACCACAGCGGCCACCGGCGGCCACTCGGGATCTTGCGCGGGCGCGGCCGGCGAGGCGCGGCAGCGGCGATGACCGTGGCGGCCGGCCCGGGGGGCCGGCTTCCCTGCGCTGCTCGCCTTGGGCTGGCGCGGCGCAACTCGCTTCGCGCGCGCTGCGCGCTGCGCTCGAACAGGGCGCGAAGCGAGTTGCGCCGCGCGGCCAGCAGTCCGAGCATCGCAGGCACCCACCGCGCAGCGGTGGGCAAGCACCGCCCGTGCCCGCGGGTCGGGGCCCGCGCCTTTGCCCGCGCCTAGTTGCCGTCCGCCTCCCCCAGGAACAGCGCCGGATCCACCATCGCGCGGTTCAGGCTCACCGACCAGTGCAGGTGGGCGCCGGTGACGCGGCCGGTGGCGCCCACCGCGCCGATCCGGTCGCCCGCCGCGACCGTGTCGCCGGTGCGCACCTCGATCGAACTCAGGTGGCAGTACATGGTCAGCAAGCCGCTGCCGTGGTCGATCCAGACCGTCTTGCCGTTGAAGAAGTAGTCGCCGGTGTCGATGACCCGTCCCGCCACGGCGGCCGCCACCGGCGTTCCCTCGGGCGCCGCGATGTCCATCCCGCTGTGCGGATTGCGCGGCTTGTCGTTGAAGAAGCGGCGCAGGCCGAAGGAGCTGGATCGCCTGCCCTCGGTCGGCGGGACCATCCGCAGCGTGACCGGCAGCACGTCGGAGCGGGTGGCCATCACGCCCGCCAGGTGCACGCGCTCGCGCTCGTAGCGCGCCAGGTCGGCCTTGGACAGGTCCACCTTGCCCGGCGCCACCTTCAGCCGCTGCTCGGCGTAGCGCACCTGCTCGACCTCGAAGGACACCCGCGCCTCGGCCTTGCCGTCGCGCCGGACCACCAGGTGCTTCGTGCCCGGATCGGCGGCCAGCGGAATGCCCACGATCGCGGTCCATCCCGACGGGTCTCCAGCCACCATGACCGGCACCCCGTCGAAGCTCGCCTCGGGTGTGCTGGCGGACGCGCCGAGTTCGATCAGGGCGACGCCGCCGGGCACGCTGCGCGGACGCGGGAGCTCCGTCGCGAAAGCCGCCGACGCGAGCAGGCCGGCCAGCAGCGCCACTGCGGCACACACAGACGGAAAGCGCGAGAGGATCGACGAGATCGGACCGGCGCACGCGCCGCGAGACTGGAGGTTCGGCATGAACCGATGTTACTACCGCCGGTCAGAGCGCCGCGCCGGTGCCAGCCACCCTCACCCTTCCATCGGAGGCGCCGCCTTCAGCACTTCGTCGAGCGTGGTGAGGCCGGCCGCGATCTTCTGCGCGCCGGCCAGCCGCAGGGGCCGCAGCCCGCCCTGCATCGCCCGGCGGCGGATCGCGTCGAGGTCCGGCCGCTCGGTGATCAGTGCGCGCAGGCCTTCGTCGAGGGTGAGCAGCTCGTACAGGCCGGTGCGGCCCCGGTAGCCGGTCATCCGGCACTCCATGCAGCCCACCGGCCGCCAGGCGCGGCCGGGCCGGGCCGCGCGGAAGGGCTTGAGCAGGCCCGACCAGTCTTCCTCGGGCAGCGGCTCGCCTTCGCTCTTGCAATGCTCGCACAGCGTGCGGACCAGCCGCTGCGCCATCACGCCGATCAGCGTGGACTTGAGCAGGTAGGGCGGCACGCCCAGGTCGAGCAGCCGGGTGATCGCCGACGGCGCGTCGTTGGTGTGCAGCGTGGACAGCACCAGGTGGCCGGTGAGCGCGGCCTGCACGGCCATCTCGGCGGTCTGCAGGTCGCGGATCTCGCCCACCATGATGATGTCGGGATCCTGCCGCATCAGCGCGCGCACGCCCTCGGCGAAGCCCAGGTCGATGCCCTGCTGGACCTGCATCTGGTTGAAGGCGGGCTCGACCATCTCGATCGGGTCTTCCACCGTGCAGACGTTGACGTCCTCGGTGGCCAGCTGCTTGAGCGTCGTGTAGAGCGTCGTGGTCTTGCCCGAGCCGGTCGGACCGGTCACCAGCACGATGCCGTTGGGTCGGACGGTCATCGCGTCCCAGCGGCGGCGTTCGTCGTCGGAGAAGCCCAGCTCGGTGAAGTCGCGGACCAGCACCTCGGGGTCGAAGATCCGCATGACCAGCTTCTCGCCGAAGGCGGTGGGCATCGTGGCCAGCCGCAGCTCGATCTCGCGGCCGTCGGCATTGCGGGTCTTGATCCGACCATCCTGCGGGCGACGCTTCTCGACCACGTCCATCCGGCCGAGGAGCTTGATCCGGCTCGTCATCGCGGCCAGCACCGAGGGCGGCACCTGGTAGACGTTGTGCAGCACGCCGTCGATCCGGAAGCGGATCGCGCCGAGGTCGCGGCGCGGCTCCAGGTGGATGTCGCTCGCGCGCTGGTCGAAGGCGTACTGCCAGAGCCAGTCGACGATGGTGACGATGTGGCGGTCGTTGGCGTCGAGGTTGCGCCCGGAACGGCCCAGCTCGACCAGCTGCTCGAAGTTGTTCTGCGCGGCCGCGCCGCCCTTGCGCTGCGCATCGCGCACGGTGCGCGCCAGCGTGAAGAATTCGACGATGTAGCGGTTGATCTCGAGCGGGTTCGCGACCACCAGCCGGATCTCTCGCCTGAGCAGACCCCGCAGCTCGTCCACCCAGTCGGTCATCCACGGCTCGGCGGTGGCGATCGTGACTTCGCCGTTCCTCACGTCGAGCGGCAGGATCTTGAAGCGCGTTGCATACTGGCTGGACATGACGTCGGCCACGCGCGACAGGTCGACCTTGAGCGGGTCGATGCGCGCGTGCGGCAGGCCGACCTTCTCGGCGAACCAGGCGCACAGCGTGTCCAGGTCCAGCGTGCGGCCGGAAGCCGGCGCGCGCAACTTGCGCCGGGAAAGCGCGACCAGCGCGTGCTGCTCGCCGCCCGACAGGCCGGCGTAGCGGCCGACCTCGTCGGCGTCCTCGGTCGACAGCAAGCCGTCGGCGACGAGTGCCGGCAACAGGTCCTCGACCGCGACGCGGCGGCCCGGCCGCGCGGCGATCGCGGCCTGGCGGGAATCGGGCGACGCCGGGTCGGCGGCGCCCGGAGTGGCGGCGGCCGGATCGGCGGCGCCCGGAACGGCGATGGCGAGGCTCATGGCCTCACACTACCAGCGCAGGCGCCGTGTCGTTTCCGTCTCCGGACGAACGGCGTCCTGCGCCGTCCAGAAGCGCCCTGGCCCAGGCCGTGGCCGGCAGGCGCCAGCGTCGCTCGACCGCGACGGCCCGCGCCGTCAGCGCGCCGGCCGACACCGTGAGCGGCGGCCCGGTAAAAGCCAGCACCACGACGTTGCCGGCCCGCACCGGCGGCATTTCCAGCACCCGGCCCTCGAAGGCGCGGCGGATCCGGGCGATGTTCTTCGCGTACGACGCGTGCTCGCCGAACAGGTTCACGACCAGCACCCCGCCGGCCGGGTCCAGGGCGGCACGGCAGTCGCGATAGAAGGCCAGGCTGTCGCAGACGGGTCCGCGCGCCTGCGCGTCGTACAGGTCGGCCTGGATCACGCCCCAGCGGCGCGCTTCGTGGCCGGCGCTCGCCCCGGCCACGAAGCGCGCGGCGTCGGCATGGTGCACGGCGAGCCGAGCGTCGTCGGCCGGCAGCGCGAACTGCGCGCGCGCCACCCGGATCACGCCGGCCGAGGCCTCGACCACGTCGATCCCGGTGTCGGGCAGCCGGCGCCAGCACCAGCGGGTCAGCGCGCCGGCGCCCAGGCCGAGCTGCAGGATCCGCGCAGGCGGATCGAGGACGAGCAGCCAGCCCATCATCTGGGCCACGTAGTCGATCGCGATGTCCCAGGGCCGACGGATCCACATGGCGCCCTGCACCCATTCGGAGCCGAAGTGCAGGTAGCGGATCCCGTTTTCCTCGGACAGTGTGATCGGCGGGTCGGGAAGGACGGGCGGCCGCGCCTTGCGCGGGAGGGAAGCAGGAGACAAGGCGGTCAGGTCGAAACGATGAAGGGCGCGAGCGCCTCGCGCCAGGCGGCGAGCTTCTCGCTTTCCGGCATTGCCGCATAGGCCGGACTGGTGGAAGGCAGCACGCGCACATCGTACCCCTGCTCGCGGAAGGCCTGCGCGAACCGGGCCGCGTGCCGGCCGTTGAAGACCACCTGCTCGATCGCCGGCGCGAGCTGGCGCAGCCGCGCGAAGTCGTTGGGCCGCGAGTCGCGGATCGCGCTGTCCAGGCTGCCCTCGCGCCGGCAGGCCGAGTGCACGTCCCAGATCGCGATGCCGCGCTCGCGCACGATCCGGTAGCGCTGCTCGAAGGGCATCTCGACCAGCCGCTCGCCGAGCAGCTCGCCGAGGATGCGCCAGAACAGGTTGCGCGGATGCGCGTAGTAGTGGCCGGCGGCCAGCGAAGCCTCGCTGGGGAAGCTGCCCAGGATCAGCAGTCGCGCGTCCGGCGCGACGATCGGCGGGAAGCCGACCCTGGGCGCCGGCGCGCCGACCTTCGGGCTCACGCGGCCGGCGGCGAGATCGACAACAGCATCCGGTTCAGCCGCTGCACGAAGCCGGCCGGATCCTCGAGCTGCCCGCCTTCGGCCAGTTGCGCCTGGTCGAGCAGCAGCCGCGACCAGTCGCCCGCCTGGCCGTCCTCGCCGCGACGGATCTGGTCCTTGAGTCGCGCCACGATCGGGTGCTGCGGATTGAGCTCCAGGATCGGCTTGCGCGGCGGCGCCTTCTGGCCGGCCTGCTTCAGCAGGCGCTCGAGGTGGCCGCTGATGTCGCCTTCGTCCGAAACCAGGCAGGAGGCCGAATCGGTCAGGCGGTTGGTGACCCTCACCTCCTTCACCGCGTCGCCCAGCTCGGCCTTGACCTTCTCGGTGAGCTCGCGGTGGTCCTGCGCCACCTGCTCCGCCTGCTTCTTCTCTTCCTCGTCCTCGAGCTTGCCTAGTTCGAGCCCGCCGCGCGCCACCGAGACCAGCTCCTTGCCTTCGTGGGCGTCGAGGAAGCTCAACATCCACTCGTCGACCCGGTCGGTCAGCAGCAGCACCTCGACGCCCTTGCTCCGGAACACCTCCAGGTGCGGGCTGCTGCGCGCGGCCTGCAGCGAATCGGCCGTCAGGTAGTAGATCTTCTCCTGGCCCTCCTTCATCCGGCCCAGGTAGTCGGCCAGCGACACGGTCTGCGCGTCGCCCTCGGACTGCGTGCTCGCGAAACGCAGCAGCTTCGCGATGCGCTCGCGATTGCCGAAGTCCTCGCCCATGCCCTCCTTGAGCACCTGCCCGAACTCGCTCCAGAAGCCGGCGTATTTCTCCGGCTGGTTCTCGGCCAGGTCTTCCAGCATACCCAGCACCCGGCGCGCGCAGCCCTCGCGGATCGCCTTCACGTCACGGCTTTCCTGCAGGATCTCGCGCGACACGTTCAGCGGCAGGTCGTTCGAGTCGACCACGCCGCGCACGAAGCGCAGGTAGGCCGGCAGCAGCTGCTCGGCGTCGTCCATGATGAACACGCGGCGCACGTAGAGCTTGAGGCCCGCGCGGCGCTGGCGGTCCATGAGGTCGAAGGGCGCCTTGGCCGGCAGGTAGAGCAGCTGCGTGTACTCGGCGCGGCCCTCCACCCGGTTGTGGGTCCAGGCCAGCGGCTCGGTGCCGTCGTGCGACAGGTGCGACCAGAAGGCCTTGTACTGCTCGTCGGTGATCTCCGACCTGGACCGCGTCCACAGCGCGCTGGCCTGGTTGACGGTTTCCCAGTCGTCGAGCCGCCGGTACTCGCCCTTGTCCTTGTCCCACTCCTCGCGGCGCATGCGAATGGGCAGCGAGATGTGGTCCGAGTACTTGGTGACGATGCTCTTCAGGCGCCAGCCCGACAGCAGCTCGCCGAAGGTCTCGCCGTCGCCGCCGGCTTCGTCGGCGCGCAGGTGCAGGATCACGTCGGTGCCGCGGCCCGGCTTCTCGACGGTTTCCACCGAGAACTCGCCGCTGCCGTCGGACTCCCAGCGCACCGCCTGGTCGGCGGGGAGGCCGGCCCGGCGCGACACCACGGCGACCCGATCGGCCACGATGAAGGCCGAGTAGAAACCGACCCCGAACTGGCCGATCAGCTGGGCGTCCCGGGCCTCGTCGCCCGAAAGCCGGCCGAAGAACTCGCGGGTGCCGGACTTGGCGATCGTGCCCAGGTGCTCGATCGCCTCGTCGCGCGACAGGCCGATGCCGTTGTCGGAGATCGTGAGCGTGCGCGCCTGCGGGTCGAAGTCGACGCGGATCTGCAGCTCGCCGTCCCCCTCGTAGAGCTCGGGCTTGTCGAGCGCCTCGTAGCGCAGCTTGTCGCAGGCGTCCGAGGCATTGGACACCAGCTCGCGCAGGAAGATCTCGCGGTTGCTGTACAGGGAGTGGATCATCAGCTGCAGCAGCTGACGAACCTCGGTCTGGAAGCCGAGGGTTTCCTTCATCGCGCCCATCGTGGTGAAGTCTCTTCGAGTTGTCTGGATTGCGGAATCTGGCCGGAGGCGATGCGGCCGCCCGGCGTCGGAATCGGGATCATTGGGGCGCCCGCGGCGTTTTCAAGCCCCGGCCACACCCGCCCGCGCCCGGACCTGACCCAGCACCTCCTGCAGGTCCGCCAGCATCCGCGGGTTGCAGGTGGTGGCCACGTTGAAGCGCATCCAGGTGCTGGGCCGCTGGCCGGGCATGAACAGGCTGCCCGGCGCCATCAGGTAGCCGCGTTCGTGCATCGCCTGGGCCACCGAAGTGGTGTCCACGCCGGCATCCGCCCAGACGAACATGCCGATGCCGGGCGTCGCGAAGGGCCGCATGTCCAGCCGCTCGACGGCCCGCAGCGCGGGCTCGTACGCCGCGGCGAGCCGGGCGCGCAGCCGATCGAGGTGCCGACGGTACTGCCCCTCGGACAGCACCCTGTGCACCAGTCGTTCGCCCAGCTCCGGCGAGGTCAGCCCGACCAGCATCTTGAGGTCGGTCAGCGCGCGGGCCAGGCCGGGCTCGCAGGCCACGAAGCCGACCCGCAGGCTGGCCGCCAGCGTCTTGGAGAAGCCGCCCAGGTAGACCACCCGCTGCAACTGGTCGAGCCCGGCCAGCCGCAGGCAGGGTTGCACCGCGGGCCCGGGATGCAGGTCGCCGTAGACGTCGTCCTCGACGATCGTGAAGTCGAAGCGCTCGGCGAGTTGCAGCAGCCGGTAGGCCACCGCCGGTGCGATCGCGGTGCTGGTCGGGTTGTGCAGCACCGACACGGTCACGAAGAGCTTCGGGCGATGCGCCTGCGCAAGCTCCTGCAGTCGGTCGAGGTCGGGGCCATCGGCGCCGCGCGGCACGCCGATGATCCGCGCACCCAGCAGCGACATCCGGCCGAACATCAGGAACCACGAGGGCTCGTCGACCAGCACCGTGTCGCCGGGCTTCAGGAAATGCTGGGCGATCAGGTCCAGCGCCTGCGACACGCCGTTGGTGGTGACGATCTGCTGGGCCCGGGCGCCGATGCCGAATTCCGCGAGCTTCTGGCGCAGGCGCTCGCGCAGCGGGCCGAAGCCCTGCGGGTCGCCGTAGTCGAGCAGCGGCGTCGCACCCTGCCGGCCCAGCGCGCGCAGGCCCGACGCCACGATGTCGGCGTCCAGCCAGTCGGTCGGCAGCACCCCGCCGCCCGGCATGTTCTGCGCCGGCAGCTTGCGGAACATGTTGCGCAGCAGCCAGCCGATGTCGATCCGCGCGCCCGCCGGCTCGGCCCAGGCGTCGGCCGCGCGCGGCGCCAGGCCGTCGCCGCGATCGCGCACGTAGAACCCGGACCCGCGCCGCGACTCCAGGTAGCCGCGCGCGATCAGCCGGTCGTAGGCCTCGACCACGGTGAAACGCGACACGCCGTGCCCGGCGGCGAATTGCCTGACCGAGGGCATCCGGCTGCCGGGGCGCAGCAGGCGCTCGTCGATGCGCGCCGCGTACCAGTCGACGATCTGCTCGACCAGCGTGCGGTCGCTGCCGGGGGTGAGGATGCGTTCCATGGGGTGCCGTGCTGTCGAATCGACCGGAACAGTCCGCATCCGACTTGGCGAACTGTACCGGTACCGTATATGCGGACGAGTCTACACTCGCGGCATGCAATCGCTCCAGTTCCTGTCCGGCAACTGGCAGGTGGACCTGCCGCTGCTCGCCGCCTTCACCTGGTTCGCCTGGGTCGGTTCGGTGACCCCGGGGCCCAACTGCGCGTTGGCCCTGTCGACCGCCGCCAACTTCGGGCCGCGCAGCGTGGGCCCGCACATGCTGGGCGTGGCCATCGGCTTCTCGGCGATGCTCGCGGCCGCGCTCGCCGGCGCGCACGGGCTGCTGCTGGCCGTACCCTGGCTGGCCGCCG
Source organism: Zeimonas arvi (assembly GCF_008039575.1). Taxonomy (GTDB): domain Bacteria; phylum Pseudomonadota; class Gammaproteobacteria; order Burkholderiales; family Burkholderiaceae_E; genus Zeimonas; species Zeimonas arvi. The sequence goes on from NZ_VDUY01000002.1 coordinate 596,212, forward strand.
CGCTGAAGTGGTTCGGCATCGCCTGGCTGGCCTGGATGGGCATGCAGCTGGCCCGTTCGCGCAGTCTGTCCGACCGGCGCAGCGCCCGGCCGCCGCGGGTGTACGAAAGCACGCTGCTGCAGTTCGCCAACCCGAAGGCCTGGATGCTGATGACCGCCACCGTCGGCGCCTACCAGGGGCTGGCTCGTCCCGGCTGGCTCAACGGGCTGCTGATCGTGGCGATCTTCGTCGGTTGCTGCATGGTCGCGCTGGTGCTCTGGGCCTGGGCTGGAGCGGCGCTGCGTCAGTGGCTGGCCGACGGGCGCAGGCTCGCCTGGTTCAACGGGCTGCTGGGCTTGTCGCTGGTCGCGACCGCCGGCTGGCTCGCCCTGTCATGAGCGCGCGCGGTCCGATGAGCAGCGGGCGCACCGTCCGATGAGCACGCTGGCACTGCACTCGAACGAAACCCGCGGCATGCTGCTCGGCCTGGTCGGCGTGGCGATGTTCGCGATGACGCTGCCGATGACCCGGCTGGCGGTCGCCGCGCTCGATCCGGTCTGGCTCGCCTTCGCGCGGGCCGAAGGCGCCGCGCTGCTGGCCGCGATCGCGCTGCTCGCCAGCCGCACCAAGCGGCCCGCGCGGCGCCACTGGCCGGCCCTGGCGGCAACCGCCGGCGGCGTGGTGCTCGGCTTCCCCCTCTTCTCCTCGATCGCGATGCGGCACACCGATGCTTCGCACGGGGCGGTGATCACAGGCCTGATGCCGCTGGCCACCGCGCTGATCGCCACCCGGCTGGCCGGCGAGCGGCCGAGCCGCGGCTTCTGGATCGCGGCGATCGCCGGCAGCCTGCTGGTCTGCGCCTTTGCGCTGCGGGAGGGCGCCGGCCGGATCGGCGCCGGCGACCTGGCGATGCTGGCCGCGGTCGTGACCGGCGCGGCCGGCTATGCCTGGGGCGGCCGGCTCGCGCGCGAGCTCGGCGGATGGCAGACGATCGCCTGGGTGCTGGTGTTCAGCGCCCCGGTGCTGGCCCTGCCCACGCTTTGGCTGAGCCTGCGTGCCGACTTCGCGGGCGCAGGCCTCCCCGCCTGGTCCGGATTCCTCTGGGTCACCGTCTTCAGCCAGTTCGTCGGCTTCTTCTTCTGGTACGGCGGCATGGCGATCGGCGGCGTGGCGCGGGTCTCGCAGGTCCAGTTGTTGCAGCTCTTCATGACTCTGGTCTTCGCCGCGTGGATCGGCGGAGAGCGGGTCGACGCCTGGACCTGGGCGGTGGCCGCGACGGTCGTCGCGATCGTGGCGGCCGGCCGCCGCGCGCCGGTGAAGGCGCTCTCCATGGCCGCACGCTGAGAGGCGGTGCAGGCGTCCGCCGTCCTTGTGCGCCGCGGCGTGCCAAACGGCCCGGGACCGGGTCCAATCCGGCGAAACCGGCGTCGCGCCTCGCGGCCGGCACCCCGAGGACCATTCCCATGGACCACGCGATCGAAACGGACTACCTGGTGGTGGGCACCGGCGCCGCCGGCATGGCCTTCACCGATTCGCTGCTCACCCACTCGGACGCCACCGTCACCCTCGTCGACCGGCGCCACGCACCCGGCGGGCACTGGATCGATGCCTACCCTTTCGTGCGCCTGCACCAGCCGTCCGCGTTCTACGGCGTCGAGTCGCTGCCGCTGGGACGCGACACGATCGAGCGATCGGGGCTGAACGCCGGCTACTACGAGCGGGCCGGCGCCGACGATCTGCGCGCCTACTTCGCCGAGGTGATGGCGCAGCACTTCCTGCCTGGCGGACGCGTGCGCCACTTCCCCTGCAGCGAGTTCCTCGGCGGCGAGGCCGGCATCTACCGCTTCGCCTCGCGGCTCACCGGCGCCACGCATTCGGTGCGCGTGCGGCGCAAGCTTGTGGACACCACCTATCTCGAAGGCGACATCCCCGCCACCAGCCCGCCCCCCTTCGAGGTGGCCGACGGCGTCCGCTGCGTGGCGGCGGGCGACATCGCCCGCATCGCCGAACGCCCTGGCCGCTTCGTCGTGATCGGCGCCGGCAAGACCGCGCTCGATGTCTGCACCTGGCTGCTCGAACAGGAGGTGCCGGCGTCGGCCATCCGCTGGATCAAGCCCAGGGAGAGCTGGTGGCTGAGCCGCCGCTTCCACCAGCCGCACGAGGGCCTGCCCGATTTCCACGCAAGCGTCGGCATGCAGCTGCAGGCCGCGGCCCAGGCCACGTCGATCGACGATCTGTTCGCCCGGCTGGAAGCCGAGGGCTACTTCCTGCGGGTCGACACGAACGTGGCGCCGTCGATGTGCCGGGGCGCGATCGTCAGCGAAGCGGAAGTGGACCTGCTGCGCCAGATCGAGGACGTGGTGCGCCTGGGCCGGGTACGCCGGATCGAGCCCGACCGGATCGTGCTCGACGAAGGCTCGGTGCCCACCGACAGCGAGGCGATCCACGTGCACTGCGCCGCGCGCGGACTGGCGCGTCCGCCCCTGCGGCCGGTCTTCGAAGCCGACCGGGTCACCGTGCAGCCGCTCTTCTGGGGCTTCGCCTGCTACCAGTTCGCGCTGCTCGGGGTGATCGAGGCCTGCGTCGAGAGCACCGAGGAGAAGAACCGGCTGTGCCGGCCCATCCATTACTGGGACAGGAACGCCGACTACCCCTCGGCTTTCCTGGCGATGCTCGCCTCGGAGCAGGCGCGCGCCGCGCATCCGGCGGTATCGGCCTGGGCGCGCGAGGCGCGACTCAACCCGCTCGGCGGGATAGGCAAGTATCGCGACCACCCGACCGTCGCCCGGACACGCGAGCAGTTCAGGCAGTTCGGCGCCGCAGCGGCCGGGAACCTCGCGAAGCTGCTCGCGACCAGGTGAATCGGGGCGGATCCGGGCACGCGATCGGGCGCTCCGACGCGCGCCCGGGTGCGACGCCCGGCGACGTCAGCCGGCGAAGTGCGCCGCGACATCCGCGGCGTCGACATCCTCGAAGCGCGCCGGCGACCACTTCGGCGACCGGTCCTTGTCGATCAGCAGCGCGCGAACGCCTTCCGGGAAGTCGTGGTGGCGCTGGAAGTTGCGCGCCAGCACCAGGTCCAGCCGCAGCACTTCGGCGATCGACATCTGGCGCGTGCGCCGCAGGTACTCGAAGGTGACGTGCGCCGCGGTCGGCGAGCCGTTGGCCAGGTTGTCGGCGGCGGTGCGGAAGAACTCGTCCTCGGCAGCGGCTGCGAGCAGCGCATCGCGCACGCCGGCCACCGTGGGCTGCATGGCGATGAAGCGGATCGCATCGAAATACTGCTGCAGGTTCGACACCGGCATGCCGGCCTTCCAGCGCCGGTGATGCGACAGGCACAGGCGGCTCAGCCGCTCGCGATCGGCGGCCGGCTCGCCGGTCCAGGGCAGCGCCAGCATCTCGTCGCAGAAGCCGGCACGCGCCTCCTGGGGCACGAAGGCGTCGGCCAGGCCGGCGAAGATCGCATCGGCCTCGTTGACGATCATGCCGGTCAGCGCCATCACGGCGCCGGCGCCGCCGGGCAGGCGATTCAGGAACCAGCCGCCGCCCACATCGGGGAAGAGGCCGATGTGGATCTCGGGCATCGCGATCTTGCTGCCCTCGGACACGATCCGGTGGCTCGCGCCGACCGACAGCCCGACGCCGCCGCCCATGCACACGCCGTGCGCCCAGGACAGGAAGGGCTTGGGATAGGTGTGGATCAGCAAGTCGAGCGTGTACTCGACGTCGAAGAAGGCATCGCCGTAGACGAAGCGCTGCGGGCCGCCCGCGCGCACCTCGCGGATCACGCCGGCCACATCGCCGCCCGCGCAGAAGCCCTTGGGCCCCTCGCCTTCCAGCACCACGGCCACGATGCCTTCGTCGGAGGCCCAGGCGCGGAAGCGGTCCAGCATCAGCTGGCACATCTCCAGCGTGAGCGCGTTCAGCTGCTTCGGACGGTTCAGCCTGGCGAAGCCGATCCGGCGGCCACCGCCGGTCTCGCATTCTTCGAACAGCACCGGTGCTTGCTCGGTCATTCTCGTATGTCCTCGTTCACGTCTTGAATTCGGTGCGCGGCAGGGCCAGCGAAGCCTGCTTGACCCGCGGCTCGATCAGCTTGCCCTTGCGCGCGCGCGCGCCGGCATAGCCGGCCAGCGCGGCGCCGGCAACCAGCTTCTCCACGGACTTGCCACCGCGGCCCGCGCCGCGCACGACCAGGCCGGCCGCACCGCACACGATCGCCTGCAGCAGCGACTCCTTCGGCTCGAGCCCCATCAGGATCGTGCCGCGGCCACCGCTGCGCAGCTGCCGCGCCTCGGACAGCGGAAAGGCCAGGCCGCGCCCGCCTTCGGACACGCAGAACACCGTGTCCATGCCGTCGAAGAACACCGCGGGCCGCAGCGGCGCGTCGCCCTCGTCGAGCGTCAGGAAGCTCTTGCCCTGCTTCGTGCGGCCGACCAGGTCGGCGGCCTTGCAGGCGAACCCGTTGCCGCCGCGGGTCGCGAACAGCACGCCGGCCGACTCGGGGGCCGCGAACACGAAGGCCGCGCGGCTGCCGGATTCGAGCTCGATGAGCGAGGTCACCGGCGCACCGTCGCCGCGCGCCGAGGGCAGCTGCGAAACCGGCACCGAGTGCACGCGCCCGTTCGTGGCGAGCACGAAGAGCTGGTCGGTGGTCAACACCTCGAAGGCGCCGTCGAAGGCGTCGCCGGACTTGAAGCCGAACTGTGACCCGTCGTGGCCGTGGCCCTGGCGCGCGCGCACCCAGCCCTTTTCCGACACGATGACGGTGACCGGCTCTTCGGCCACGCGGATCTCCACGCTGGCCCGCTCGGCCGCCTCGATCAGCGTGCGGCGATCGTCGCCGTAGCGCCTGGCGTCGGCCTCGATCTCGCGGATCACCTGCCGCTTCATCGCGGCGGGGCTCGCGAGCAAGGCCTCGAGCCCGCCCTTCTCCTCGCGCAGCTCGGCCAGCTCCTTCTCGATCCTGATCGCCTCGAGCCGTGCCAGCTGGCGCAGCCGGATCTCGAGGATGTCCTCGGCCTGCCGGTCGCTCAGCCCGAACGCCGCGATCAGCGCCGGCTTGGGTTCGTCCGACTCGCGAATGATGCGGATCACCTCGTCGATGTTCAGCAGCACCAGCTGCCGGCCCTCGAGGATATGGATCCGGTCGTCGACCCTGGCCAGCCGGTGCCGGCTGCGCCGGGTCACCGTGTCCACGCGGAAGGCGCACCACTCGCCCAGGATCTGCGGCAGCGTCTTCTGCCGCGGCCGGCCGTCGGCGCCGATCATGACCAGGTTCATCGGCACGCTGGCTTCGAGGCTGGTCTGCGCCAGCAACGTGTTCAGCAGCTCGTCCTGGTCGATGCGCGAGCTGCGCGGCTCGAAGACGAGCCGCACCGCAGCGTCCTTGCCGGATTCGTCGCGCACCGAGTCGAGCACCGCCAGCATCGCCTGCTTGGCCTGCAGCTGCTCGGGGGTGAGCGACTTCTTGCCGGCCTTGACCTTCGGGTTGGTGAGTTCCTCGATCTCCTCGAGCACCTTCTGGGACGACACGCCGTGCGGCAGTTCGGTGACCACCAGCTGCCACTGGCCGCGGGCCAGGTCTTCGAAGCGGTGTCGGGCCCGCGCCTTGAGCGAGCCGCGACCGCCCGCGTAGATCTCGCGGATGTCCTCGGGGGCGGTGATGATCTGTCCGCCGCCAGGGAAGTCCGGCCCCGGCATCAGCGCCAGCAACTCGTCGAGCGGCGTGGCCGGGTTCTTCAGCACCGCCACGCTGGCGGCGGCGACCTCGCGCAGGTTGTGCGGCGGGATCTCGGTGGCCATGCCCACCGCGATGCCCGATGCACCGTTCAGCAGCACGAAGGGCAGGCGGGCCGGCAGCAAACGCGGTTCGTCCGTCGAGCCGTCGTAGTTCGGGACGAAGTCGACCGTGCCCTCGTCGATCTCGGAGAGCAGCAGCTCGGCGAAGCGCGTGAGCCGGGCCTCGGTGTAGCGCATCGCCGCGGCGCCGTCGCCGTCGCGCGAGCCGAAGTTGCCCTGGCCGTCGATCAGCGGGTAGCGCAGCGTGAAGTCCTGCGCCATCCGGACCAGGGCCTCGTAGGCGGCCACGTCGCCGTGCGGATGGAAGCGGCCCAGCACGTCGCCGACGACGCGCGCCGACTTGACCGGCTTGGCCGACGGGCCCAGCCCCATCTCGTTCATCGCGTGCAGGATGCGCCGCTGCACCGGCTTCTGGCCGTCGCAGACGTCGGGCAGCGCGCGCCCCTTGACCACCGAGATCGCGTAGTCGAGGTAGGCGCGCTCGGCGTAGGTGGCGAGCGTCAGCGCCTCGTCGTCGGACGGGGCGTCGGCAAAAAGATCCTGTTCGATCATGGAATTCTTGTGGTGATCAGATGTCGACCTCGGCCTCGTTGCCGCGCTCCTCGAGCCAGGCCCGGCGCGCGGCCGCCTCGCCCTTGCCCATCAGCATCGTGAAGCGCTCGGAGGTCGCCTCGGCGCCCGGCTCGCCCAGCGTGATCGGCAGCAGCCTGCGGGTGTCGGGATTCATCGTGGTCTCCCAGAGCTGCTCGGCGTTCATCTCACCCAGGCCCTTGAAGCGCGAGATCGACCAGCTGCCTTCGCGCACGCCGTCCTTGCGCAGCTTGTCCTCCACGTGCCGCAGCTCGCCGTCGTCGAGGCAGTAGAGCTTGCGCAGCGGCCGCTTGCCGGCGGCCGGCACGTCGACCCGGTACAGCGGCGGGCGCGCCACGAACACGTGGCCGCGCTCGATCAGCCTCGGGAAGTGCCGGAAGAACAGCGTGAGCAGCAGCACCTGGATGTGCGAGCCGTCGACGTCGGCGTCCGACAGGATGCAGATGCGGCCGTAGCGCAGCCCCGACAGGTCGGGCGAATCGCCCGGCCCGTGCGGATCGACGCCGATCGCCACCGCGATGTCGTGGATCTCGTTGTTGGCGAACAGCCGGTCGCGCTCGGTCTCCCAGGTGTTCAGCACCTTGCCGCGCAGCGGCAGGATGGCCTGGAACTCCTTGTCGCGACCCATCTTGGCCGAGCCGCCGGCGGAGTCGCCCTCGACCAGGAAGACCTCGTTGCGCGACACGTCGGTGGACTCGCAGTCGGTCAGCTTGCCGGGCAGCACCGCCACGCCCGAGCTCTTCTTCTTCTCGACCTTCTGCGCCGCGCGGCTGCGGATCTGCGCCTGGCGGATCACCAGCTCGGCGAGCTTGCGGCCGTGCTCGACGTGCTCGTTGAGCCACAGCTCGAACTGGCTTCTCGCCAGCGAGCCGACCAGCCGGACCGCGTCGCGCGAGTTCAGCCGCTCCTTGATCTGGCCCTGGAACTGCGGATCGAGCACCCGCGTGGACAGCACGAAGCTGGCGCGCGCGAAGACGTCCTCGGGCAGCAGCTTCACGCCCTTGGGCTGCAGGCCGTGCAGCTCGACGAAACCCTTGACCGCATTGAACAGGCCTTCGCGCAGGCCGGCCTCGTGGGTGCCGCCGGCCGGCGTCGGGATCAGGTTCACGTAGGACTCGCGCACCGGCGCGCCCTCTTCGGTGAAGGCCACCACCCACTGCGCGCCCTCGCCCTCGGCGAAGGTCTCGTGGCCGGCCGCGATGTACTGCTGGCCCTCGAAGAGCGGGATCAGCGGCGCCGCGCCCACGCCGGCCTGCAAGGCTTCGACGAGATAGCCGCGCAGGCCCTCGGCGTACTGCCAGGTCTGCTGGCGGCCGGCCTTCTCCTCGACCAGCGTGACCTTGACCCCGGGCAACAGCACCGCCTTGGAGCGCAGCAGCTGGACCAGCTCGGCCTGCGGAATCGCCGCCGAGTCGAAGTACTTCGGGTCGGGCCAGCAGCGCACCCGGGTGCCGCTGCGCCTGTCGCCGCGCACCGCCTGCCGCGATGCCAGGGGCTGCGCCACCTCGCCGCCCGCGAAGGCGATCTCGTGCACCCCGCCGTCGCGCCAGACGGTGACCTCCAGGCGCTTCGACAGCGCATTGGTGACCGAGACGCCGACCCCGTGCAGGCCGCCGGAGAAGCTGTAGGCGCCGCCGCCGGCCTTGTCGAACTTGCCGCCGGCGTGCAGCCGGGTGAAGACGATCTCCACGACCGGCACCTTCTCTTCCGGATGCGCGCCGACCGGAATGCCGCGGCCGTCGTCGTCGACGGAGATGCTGCCGTCGGCGTGCAGCGTGAGCACGATCTCCCGGCACGAACCTGCCAGCGCCTCGTCGGCCGCGTTGTCGATCACCTCCTGCACGATGTGCAGCGGGTTCTCGGTCCGGGTGTACATGCCCGGGCGCTGGCGGACCGGCTCCAGGCCCTTCAGGACGCGAATGGAGGCTTCGCTGTAATCGCTGCTGCGTGTTGCCATGTAGGGAAAAGGGAAGCGCGCTCAGCGCGAGATCGGGATGCCGCACATCTGCAGCATGCTCGCGAAATCGAGGACGCGATCGGGACTCAGGTAGGCCATGAAGGCCCAGACGACGGCGAAACCGAGCACCGCGGCCAGCGCGGTCCAGCCCGCCGCGCGCAGCAGGCGCGGCGCGTTCACGACGGCCTCCGCCGGGCGGCTAGAATCGTGCAATGGATCGGTTTCATGAGCCCCGATTCTACTTGCCGCCCGCCCCTGCCGCCCGAGCCGACCGAAAATGGACCCGATGCGCCCCGCCCCCGACACCCTTCTGATCCACGGCGACCGGGATCTTCGCGACGACAGTTCGCTGGCGCCGCCGATCCTGCCCTCGGTCACGCACAGCGCCGCCGACGCCGTCGAGTTCGCCGAGATGGCGAGCACCCCGCGGCACCCGCGCTTCTACACCCGTTACGGCAACCCGACCCACGAGCGCGCAGCGCGGCTGATCACCGGGCTCGAGGGCGCCGAGGCCGGCCTGATGACCGCCAGCGGCATGGGCGCGATCAGCGCGGTGGCGCTGGGCCTGCTGAAGGCTGGCGACCTCGCGGTGGGCCAGACCAGCCATTACATGGGCACCACCAAGCTCTTCACCGAGATGTTGCCGCGCTTCGGGGTTCGCACCCGGCTGGTCGACCAGACCGACACCGCCGGCCTGCTCGCCGCGATCGGCGAGGGCGCGCGGCTGGTGATGGTGGAGACCCCGGTGAACCCCACGATGGCCGTCACCGACCTGGCCGCGGTCGCGCAGGCGGCCCGGGCGGCGGGCGCGATCAGCGTGGCCGACAATACCTTCGCCAGCCCGATCAACCAGCGCCCGCTGGCGCACGGCATCGACCTGGTGGTGCACAGCGCCACCAAGTACCTGGGCGGCCACCACGACCTGATCGCGGGCGCGGTGGCCGGACCGACGGCGCTGGTCGAGAAGATCTGGGACAGCGCGATCGTGCTCGGCGCCACGCTGGGCGCCTTCGACGCCTGGCTGCTGCTGCGCGGCCTGCGCACGCTGCCCCTGAGAGTGGCGCGCGCCAACGACAACGCGATGGCGGCGGCGCGCTTCCTCGAGGCGCATCCGGCGGTCGAGGCGGTGCACTACCCCGGCCTCGAGTCGCACCCGCAGCACGCGCTCGCCCGTCGCCAGATGAGCGGCTTCGGCGGGGTGCTGGCGGTGAGGATCCGCGGCGGCTACGAACCCGCCGCGCGCTTCGTGGCCGCCTTGCGGCTGTTCACCAATGCGGTGAGCCTGGGCGGCGTCGAGTCGCTGGCGGTTCACGCGGCCGCGATGTGGGCGGGCACGCTGGACGACGCGCAGATGCGCGCGGCGGGCGTGGAGCCCAACCTGGTCAGGCTGGCCTGCGGCATCGAGGCGCCGGACGACCTGATCGCGGACCTTCGCCAGGCGCTGGACGCCACCAGCGCCTGAACCTGTCCCGCCCGGGCGCTCAGATGGCCACCTGGGTCCCGAGCTCGATCACGCGGTCGGCGGGCAGCCGGAAGTAGTTGGCGACGCTGGTGCTGTTCTGGAGCATCCAGCCGAACAGCGAGCGTCGCCAGCCGAACGGGCCGCGCTGGCTGACCGACACCACGGTGGGCTTGCTGGTGAAGAACGAGGTCTCGTCGACCTTGAACACCAGGCCCTTGCGGGCGGCGAGCCTCATGATGCCCTGGATGTCCGGGTCCTCGCGGTAACCCAGGTGCGCGCTCAAGCGGATGATGCCGTTGGGGCCCCGCATGATCTGCACCCGCTCCGCCTCGGGAACCGAAGGCACGTCCTCGAACTCCACCGTCAGGAAGATCGTGGTCTCGTGGACCACGTTGTTGTGCTTCAGGTTGTGCAGGAAGGAGCTCGGGCAGCGCGTGGACGACGACGAGAAGAAGACCGCCACGCCCGGCACGCGCTGGATCCCCGACAGGTCCATCGCGAGGCCGTCGACCGCGTTGCGGGGTCCGGCGCTCTTCTTGGCGCGCACGATCTCGGTGCCGCGCCGCCAGGTGGTGAGCACGGTGAAGGCAGCCAGCGCCAGCGCCAGCGGAAACCAGCCGCCGCCGCCGACCTTCGTGGCGTTGGCCGCAAAGAAGGCGGCCTCGACGATCGCAAAGACCGCGAAAGGCAGCCACAGCCAGCGCAGGGCCTTCGATCCCTTCACGCGCCGCAGCGTGATCAGCATGAGCACGCTGGCCAGCAGGAGGTCGCCGGCCACCGCGATGCCATAGGCCGCCGCCAGCGAGCCGGAGTCGCCGAACTCCAGCATCAGGAACACGACCAGCAGCAGCATCAGCCAGTTGACCACCGGGATGTAGATCCGGCCCTTCTGGGTACGGGACTTCTGGAACACCCGCAGCCTCGGCAGGAAGTTCATCCGCGAGGCCTGCTGGGTGGCCGAGAAGGCGCCGGAGATCACTGCCAGCGATGCGATCACCGCCGCAGCGATCGCGATGCCGGTCAGCGGCAGCACGAACTCTTCCGGAACCAGCAGGAAGAAGGGGTTGTGGACCGCGCCGGGATTGCGCAGCACCAGCGCACCCTGCCCGAAGTAGTTGAGCGTGAGCGCCGGCAGCACGATGGCGAACCATGTCAGGCGCACCGGTGCCGGGCCAAAGCGGCCCATGTCGGCATACAGCGCCTCGACGCCGGTCACGCACAGGAAGACCGCGCCGGCGGCCACGAAGGCCAGGCCGGGGTAGGCGTACACGAAGCCGAGCGCGTAGCGCGGGTCGAGCGCCCACAGCACCTCGGGCGTCTTTGCGACGCTCAGGCCGCCGGTGACCGCCAGCGTGGCGAACCAGGCGAGCATCAGGGGCCCGAACAGCGCGCCGATCGCGTCGGTGCCGCCGCGCTGGATCAGGAAGACTCCCACCACGATCGCCAGCGCCACCGGCAGCACGAAGGGCGCCAGTTCGGGCCGCGCCACCGCGAGCCCCTCGACCGCCGACAGCACCGAGATCGCCGGCGTGATGACCGCGTCGCCGTAGAACAGCGAGACGGCCAGGATGCCCAGGATGGTCCCCAGCCAGAGCATGCGCGGTCGCGAGCGCAGCCGGTGCATGCACCAGGAGAGCAGCGCCAGCACGCCGCCCTCTCCGCGGTTGTCGAAGCGCAGCATGATCGTCACGTACTTGAAAGAGACGATCAGCATCACCGACCAGAAGATCATCGACAGCACCGCATAGACGTTGCCGGGCGTCAGCGGGATGCCCCAGCCGGACCGGAAGGCCTCGCGGAACGCGTATAGCGGGCTGGTGCCGATGTCGGCGAACACGACGCCGAGCGCCGCAAGGGCGATCGCCGGCAGGCCGGAGCGGGCGGGCTTGCTCATGGAGGCGGAAGTCTACACCGGCGCCGGTCGGGCGATGGCGGCTATCATCGCCGGCATTGCAACCCGCCGCCGGCCGCGCCTCCCGCATGAATGCCCTGAGCTTCGCCCTGGTCCTGACCGGCGTCGTCCTGAACGCGCTGGCCCAATCGCTGCTCAAGGCGGGCACCAACCGGCTCGGCCCGGTCGAGTTCTCGCTCGGCCAGGCCTGGCCGGTCGCGCTGCGGGTGATGAGCGAGTGGCCCTTCCTGGTCGGCTTCGCCTGCTACGGCGTGAGCCTGGTCGTGTGGATCGCCGCGCTGACCCGGGTGCCGGTCACGATCGCCTATCCGATGCTGTCGATCGGCTATGTGATCAACGCGCTGATCGCCCGCTTCTGGCTCGGCGAGACGCTGGGGCTGAACGGCTGGCTGGGCATCGCGCTGATCGGCGTCGGCGTGGCGCTGATCGCGCGGCCAGGTACCTGAGCCCGGGCGATCGCCTGGGCACCGGCCGCGCACTGGCAGCAATGGCTGCTGATTGCGCTGACCGGGCTGGCCGGCGGCACCGGTCACCTGTGCCTCGCGCACGCGCACCGCTTCGCGCCGGCCTCCACGCTGGCGCCCTTCCTGTACCAGCAGATCCTCTACATGACGCTGCCTGGCTTCCTGGTGTTCGGCGACGTGCCGGGCAAGGTGGTCGTCATCGGCGCGGCGATCGTGATCGCAAGCGGGCCGTACCTGCTGTGGCGAGAGCGTGGCGAGAGCGGCGCGTCGGTGCCGCATGACGGTTCGCGCGCCCCGCCGACGACCGGAGGCACGGCCGGCGCCGATCGGGAACGCGTCGACGGCCCGGCTTGCCCGGTGCAATTGATGTATCTATAGTGCATCTTGTTAGGTCTACGTTGGGAGCGGTCGATGAAGGACTGCAAGCTCGGCCACGGGCCGACTCCTTCGGAAGATGCGCTCGACACGCCGCTGCGTTGCAGCCACTGCGACAGCCCGATCCCGGCAAGCAGCGCCCTGAGCTCCGAAGGGGCCGACTACATCAGGCACTTCTGCGGCGAGGATTGCCTCGCCGGGTGGTGCGCATCGGCGGGCCATCCCGGGCCGAATCGGCCTGGCGGCAAGGCGTCATGACCCGGCGGCCGGTCTTCCTCAACCTGTTCCGGATCGCGCTGCCGATCGGCGCGATCTCGTCCTTCCTGCACCGGATATCCGGCGTGCTCCTGCTCGTCGCGCTGCCTGCCGTCGCAATCCTGTTCGAGCGCTCGCTCGCCACGCCGGGAGGCTTCGAGTCGCTGCGGAACGGACTCGGCTCCGTCCCCGCCAGGCTGGGCATGGTGCTGCTCGGCTGGGCGCTGGCTCACCACGTCCTTGCGGGCATCCGGCACATGCTGATGGATGCCGGCCTGGGCTGGCGGCTGGCCGACGCTCGGCGCAGCGCCTGGGCGGTCGTGGCCGGGAGCCTTGCGATCGTCGCCTTCGCGGCGATCGCGGCGGCGTGACAGGCGCGCAACCGATGACACACGCGCTGCTCGACGGCCTGCGCGCCTGGACCCTGCAGCGGGTCTCGGCCCTCTACCTGCTGGTCTTCGGCATCGTGCTCACGCTGCGCATGGCGGCTGCGCCACCCGGAAACCACGCCGCGTGGGTCGCCCTCTGGGGAGAACCCCCGATGGCCGCCGGCGCCCTGCTGGCCTTCGCGAGCGTGTGCCTGCACGCGTGGGTCGGGGCCCGGGACGTGATCCTCGACTACGTCCGCCCGGCCGGCGCCCGCCCGATCGCGCTGGGGCTGGTGGCAGCGGTCCTGCTGCTCACCGGGCTGCGCCTTGCGGGGGCCCTGCTCGCCATCGCGACCTGAGGCGCGGCCCGCCCCGGGCTGTCGCACGAACGGAGCTGTCCATGCGTTTCTCGATCTATCGCTACGACCCGGATCGCGACGAGCGGCCGCGCATGCAGGACTACGAGCTCGAGCTTCGGCCCACCGACCACATGGTCCTCGACGCGTTGATCCGGCTCAAGGATATCGACGACTCGATCTCGTTCCGCCGTTCCTGCCGGGAGGGTGTCTGCGGTTCCGACGGCATGAACATCAACGGGCGCAACCGGCTCGCCTGCATCACCGAGCTGCGGGCACTGAAAGAGCCGGTGGTCTTGCGGCCGCTGCCGGGCCAGCCGGTGATCCGCGACCTGATCGTCGACCTGACGCAGTTCTTCGCGCACTACCAGTCGATCCGGCCCTGGGTGATCGACGACCGGCCGATGCCCGAACGAGAGCGCCTGCAGTCGCCCGAACAACGCGCAGAGCTGGACGGTCTCTACGAATGCATCCTGTGCGCATGCTGCTCGACCGCCTGCCCGTCGTACTGGTGGAACCCGGACAAGTTCGTCGGCCCGGCGGGCCTGCTGCAGGCCTGCCGCTTCATCCTGGACAGCCGCGACCAGGCGCGTGAAGAGCGGCTCGACTTCCTCGAAGGCCCCTTCCGGCTCTATCGTTGCCGCACGATCATGAACTGCACCGAGGTCTGCCCGAAGGGGCTGGCGCCGTCGCATGCGATCGAGCGAATTCGCAGTCTGATGTTCGGACGCAACTTCTAGCGAGCCGGCACGCGCAGACCACGTGCCGGCGCCTTCGGTCAGTCGAGCAGCCCCGCCTGCCGCGGCAGCCAGAGCACCAGCTCCGGGAACGCGATGCAAAGCGCCAGCGCGACCAGCTGCAACAGCACGAACGGGACGATCCCGCGGTAGATGTGCCCCATGGTGACCGAAGGCGGCACCGTTCCTTTCATGTAGAAGAGTGCAAAGCCAAAGGGTGGCGTCAGGAAGGAAGTCTGCAGGTTGACCGCGATGACCACCAGCAGCCAGGGCAGGAAGACATTGGCGCCGCCCTCGAGATGACCGGAGAAGTCGAGCTTGGCCAGGATCGGGCCGAACACCGGCAGCACGATCAGGCAGATCTCCAGCCAGTCGAAGAAGAAGCCGAGCAGGAAGACCAGCACCATCACGAAGATGAGGATCTCCCACGCGGTCTGGATGCCCATCGCGGCCAGCACGTCCGCCACCACGTCGTCGCCGCCCAGCGCGCGGAACATGTAGGCGAAGACCGAGGCGCCCATCGTGATGAAGAAGACCATCGAGTTCGTGAGCGCCGACGATTCGATGATGTCCCGAAGCGATTTGCGCGAGAGCGCGCCGTTCCAGGCGGCCAGCACCAGGGCGCCGGCGCAGCCGACGCCGGCCGCTTCGGTCGGCGTGGCCCACCCGAGGAAGATCGAGCCGAGCACCAGCGAAACCAGCAGCACCGGCGGGAAGAAGCTGCGCACGATCATCGCCGCCAGTGCGCCGGCGCCGCTCGGCCCTTCGTCGGCGGGCATGGGCGGTGCGATCTCGGGCTTCAGGAAGGAGATGACGCCGATCCAGATGAGGTACAGCACCGAAAGCAGCAGGCCGGGGAACAAGGCGCCGGCGAACAGCGACCCCACCGGCACGGACATCAGGTCGCCCATGATCACCAGCATGATCGAGGGCGGGATCAGGATGCCCAGCGTGCCCGAGGACGCGATCGTGCCGACCGCCAGCTCGGGCTGGTAGCCGCGCGACAGCATGGCCGGCAGCGCGATCAGCGTGAGCATGACCACCGAGGCGCCCACGATGCCGGTGGTGGCCGCCATGATCGTGCCCATCAGCGTGACCGACATCGCCAGGCCGCCGGGAATCCGCCGCGTGAGGACCTGCAGGCACTTCAGCAACTCGGTGGCCACGCCGCTGCGCTCGAGCACCGTGCCCATGAAGATGAACATGGGAATCGCGACCAGCACCTGGCTGGCCGCCACGCCGCCCCAGATCCGGACGAGCAGGTTGTAGAACTGCAGCGGGTTGAAGACCTCGAAGTACCAGCCGATCGCGCCGAACACGAGCGACACGCCGCCCAGCACGAAGGCCACCGGGAAACCGGTGAACATCAGCAGGGCCAGCACGACGAACATCACCAGGCCGAGGTGATCGATGAGCCAGTCCATCGCTCAGCCCCCCAGGTGCGAGGGCCGGGCCTGCTCGCTCAGTTCCAACGGCCCGAACAGGTAGACCACCAGCCGGGCGATCATCGCGGTGACCGCGGCCAGCAGCAGGATCAGGCCGATCTCGAGCAGGGCCTTGGGGATCCACCGCCAAGGCAGGCCGGTCGAGGACTCGGAGCCTTCGCCGCCGACCCAGGCCTTCCAGGCGAAATCGGCGCCGTAGTTGATCAGCACCAGGCAGTACGGGATCGCGAACACGAACAGGCAGACCAGTTCGATCCAGGCCCGGGTGCGCGGCTTCATCCGCGCGACGGCCAGGTCGATCCGGACATGGCCGTTGCGCAGGTAGCCCAGGCCGAGCCACATCGAGAAGAGCACCGCGTGGAAGTGCCACTCCAGTTCCTGCAGCCGGGTCGAGCCGAGTCCGGGGATCTGGAAACCGAATTTCCGGGTGACGACGTCGACGCAGATGACGATCACGTCGGCGATGAAGAGCCAGCCCGCGAGGTAGCCGATGCGGCCGAGTGCCGCCTCGACGCCACGCGCGTACGCGAGGAGCGATTGCATGGAGGGAGATCCGGGTATAGGAACCGTCGGCCCGGGCGCCGCGCGCGGTGCCCGGGCCCGAGCCGTCAGGTCAGTTCTTCAGGTAGCCGCTGTCGCGCCAGATCGCGTAGTTGGCGCGGAAGGCGCTGTAGGAGTCCCAGATCTTCTTGAACATCGGGTTCGACGCCGCCTCTTCCTTGGCGACCTCTTCCCAGGCGCCCTTGAAAGCCGCCAGGAACTCGGGGCCCCAGGTCTTCAGGGTGACCCCCTTGGCCTGGATCTCCTTGAGCGCGCCGAACTGTGCCGCTTCGCCGTAGGCGAGCGACTGCCGGATCGTCTCGCCGCAGGCCAGCTCGATGACCGCCTTCTGCTGGTCGCTGAGCGTGTCCCACTTCTTCTTGTTGATGAGGAGCTCCAGCGCGGTCGATTGCTGGTGCCAACCCGGCAGGTAGTAGTACTTGGCCACCTGGTGGAAGCCCAGCTTGAGGTCCTGCACCGGCGTGGAGAACTCGGTCGCGTCGATCGTGCCCAGCTGCAGCGCCTGGTAGATCTCGCCAGGCGCGATCAGCTGCGTGGCGACCCCCAGCTTGGCCATGGCCTTGGCGCCCAGGCCGAAGAAACGCATCTTCAGGCCCTTCAGGTCGTCCAGCGTCTTGATCTCCTTGCGGAACCAGCCCGCGCCTTCGGGCGGGGCCATGCCGCAGGTGAGCGCGTGCACGCCGTACTTTCCGTACAGCTCGGCCATCAGCTCCTTGCCGCCGCCGTAGTCGAGCCAGGCCAGGTATTCGCCGGCGCTCGGCCCGTAGGGGAGGCTGGCGAAGAAGTTGAAGGCGCTGTCCTTGCCCGACCAGAAACCGGCCGTGGACCAGACCATGTCGACCGATCCCTGGGAAACCGCATCGAAGGATTGCAGCACCGGCACGAGCGCATTCGGCTCGTTGTGCTTGATCCGGATGGTGCCGCCGGAAGCGCGTTCGATCCGCTTGGTGACATCGAGGCCCGCTTCGCCGGCCAGGGGCTGCGTGCTGCCGAAACCCGCCGCCATCTGGAACCTGACGGTCTTGTCCTGCGCCGCCGCGGGCGCTGCCGCGAGCGCAAGGACGGCCGAGCCTATGCATGCCGCCGCCAAGGCGAACGGTGTCCGTTTCCCCATCTGCGTGTCTCCCCGATGTCGTTGTGTCGGCCGCGACTCGCCCTTGCGAGGACCTTGCACGGCCCATGCCACCGATGCCCTCACCGACGGCACGTGCAATGTATGCGATCGCCGATGGCCGCGCAATCTCCGGATGCGGCCTCCCCCGATGCGGGCTTCCGGACGCTACTCGAAGCGCATCAGTTCCTCGGCCAGCGCGTCCTGGCCATAGCGCTCGATCAGCATGTCGACCTCGGCCAGCAGGCTGCCGTCCTGGTCGTCCTCGATCACGCCCTCTCCGACCAGGCGTGCGGTGAGCCCGTCGGCCATCGCGTCGCGCACCTCGCCCAGCGTGAGCGACAGGTCGGCCTCGCGCTCGTCGAGCGCCGCCTCGATGACCGCCGAGAGCTCCTCGCTCGCCTTCACCGCGGTGAAGTCGCCGGCGGGCGCCTCCTCGCCGAACTCCTCGACCAGGGCCTCGATCTCGGCGTACAGCGACTGCTCGGTGCCGAACTGCGAGCGGTCCGGCTTCAGGCCTCGGTGCACCAGTGAACGCCTCAGGCGGTCGCGCACGAAACCCAGGGTGACCGTCTCCTCGATGTCCGGATCGGCGAGCAGGGACTCCATCAGCGCGGAGAGCTCCTCGCTCGCGCGGCTGTCGCCGTCGATGGGCATGTGCATGGTCGGCCTCCTGGATCGTGCAAGCGTCTTGCGGGCGCCGGCGCGGCCACGAGCCGCCACCGCATCAGCCGGCTGCCATATCCTCGCATCGCCTTGCCGCGCTGACCAGCACCGGGACACGGATGCCGGCGCCGCTCGGCGACGTCCGGGCCCTCAGGCCGCCCGGGCCACCTGGTGCAGGTGCACGTCGCGCTGCGGGAACGGGATCGAGATGCCCTCGGCGTCGAAGCGCTTCTTCACCATCTCCTGCATGTCCCAGTACACGCCCCAGTAGTCGCCTGCCTTCACCCAGGGCCGGCACAGGATGTCGACGCTGCTCTCGCCGAGCGCGCCCACCACCAGCGTCGGCGCCGGATCGTCCAGGCAACGCGGATCCTTGGCCACGATGTCGGCGATGATGACCTTCGCCCGGTCGATGTCGTCCTGGTAGCCGATGCCGAAAGTCATGTCGCAGCGACGGGTGTCGAAGGCATTGAAGTTCACGATGTGCCCGCCCATGATCTGCGAATTGGGCACGGTCAGGCCCTTGTTGTCGGGCGTGCGCATGAGGGTGGCCAGGATGCCGATCTCGTCGACCGTGCCGCCCACCCCGCCCGCCTCGACGAAGTCGCCGACCTTGAAGGGCCGGAACAGGATGATCAGCACGCCGCTGGCAAAATTGGACAGCGAACCCTGCAATGCCAGGCCGACCGCCAGGCCTGCGGCGCCCAGCACCGCCACGAAGGAAGTGGTCTGGATCCCCACCTGCGAGACCGCCGCGATCACCACCGCGACCATCAGCAGGTAGAACACGATGTTCGACAGGAAGCCGATCAGCGTGGGGTCGACCTTGCCGCGCTCCATGCCGCGCCGGACCGCCTTGCGGATCATTCCGGCAATCCACTTCCCGACGAAGAGAACCAGCAAGGCGACCACGAGCTTCAGGCCGTACTCGGCGACGTATCGGATCAGGGTGTCGATGTGTTCCTGGGACATGCGTTGATCGCTCCTTCGTGGCCGTAAAGACGTGTGCAGCGCCCCGAGTCTATCGGACCGACATTCGCAGCCCCCCGGGATCCATGCGCCGTCAATCGACCCGAGGCGCCACCGAGAGCCCCTTGACCGCATGGCGATCGATGAGTCGGGCCACCGTGCCATCCGACTTGACCTCCTCGACGAATGCGCGCAGCAGGGCGAATGCGGCAGGTCGCCCTGCCGGCGTGGCGACGGCCTGCTGGATCGCGGTGAATCGCCCCGGCAAGAGACGTGGGCCGGGAAAGCGCGCCTGCTCCTCGACCAGTCGCGGCCTCAGGCCCGCCAGGACCTCGAGGCCGCGATCGCGGAAGAGATCGAAGGATCCCCCCAGACCCTCCGCGCTCACGAGTTCGGCATGCTTCAGGGTGCGGCGCAGGTAGAGCTCATAGGCTGCGCGGGCCGCCACCGCAATGCGGACCCCGTTCCGATCGACCTCGTCGATGCGGGTGATCGATGACCCCGGCGGAACCAGGTAAGAAGCCTCGATCTCGACATACGCCGCAGTGAAATCGATCAGCCTCGCGCGCGCCGGCTCCGCGCCCATGAAGGCAAGATCCCAGGCATCTTCGGCGAGCTTGCCCTTCGCCCCGGCGGACAAGAGGCCGGCGTCGGGATAGCGGATCCATTCGATGCCGACGCCCAGGCGCGACGCAATGCGCCCTGCCAGATCCGGCACGATCCCGGTCGGCGAACCACCTTCCGGATCCTCGGAAACGTAACCGTACGGGCAACCCATCTTTCCCGCCGCGCTGATCGATGTCAGCCGTCGGCGAGCGATGCGGTCCAGCGATGCGGCAGCAAGTCGTCGATGCGGCGCGCCGGGTACGTCGGCAAGCGCTCC
>NZ_VDUY01000003.1 GCF_008039575.1 Zeimonas arvi
GCGGGCGCGGCGTTGGTGGCCGGCAGCCGGGACGGGGCCGCGGGTGCGGCCGGCTCGGCCTGTCCCGCGACGGCGGCCGCCCCCGGCTGCGGCCAGGCCGCCGGGAACTGCGCGTCGTCGCGGGGCAGCGGCACCGTCATCGGCTGCGTGTCCTGCGACAGCAGTTCGGCTTCGACCACCCGGTTCAGGATGGGCAGCAGTTGCAGCGTGAGCCTGTCGATCGAGATCGCGTGGCGCGCCGGGCTCGGCACGCCGCGCGGCACCGCTGCCACCACCGGGACGTGGCGCGGCAGCTTGCGCACCGCGCTGACCGCCTGGAGGCCCTCGGGCGCCGCGGTATTGGCCAGCAGCACGTCCACCGTGTGCGGGTTCGATCCGTCGTCGAAGACGAACTCGAACCGGTTGTACTGGCTGTGCTTGAAGACGATCTCGATCAGCCGTACGTCACGCGGATCCAGGCCGGCGGCGGCAATTCGATAGACGGGGCGTTGCGCTTGCATGAAGGTTCCGTCGACCCGGAGGCCATCGAGCGGGAGTTGGACCGATTGTCTCCCGTGCCGGATGCCGCGCGATGCCTGGCCGCGCCACCGACCGCCGTCCGCGCGCTGCGGGCCGACGGCCGGCAGGCGTCCGGATCGGCCATCGCGCTGGCCAACCGCCCGGTGTAAGGGCCGCCCCCCTCGTCCTGCGGGAGGTCCCTCACGTGCTAGCATTTTTCGATGAACCAGAGCGACCCCCAGGGCTTCGACACCCTGTCACTGCATGCCGGCGCCGTGCCCGACCCCGCCACCGGGGCCCGCGCAACGCCGATCCATCTGTCGACCGCCTTCGTCTTCCGCGACTCCGACCAGGCGGCGGCGCTGTTCAACATGGAACAGGCCGGTCACGTCTACTCGCGGATCAGCAACCCGACCGTGTCGGTCTTCGAGGAGCGGATCGCCGCGCTCGAGGCCGGCGTGGGCGCGATCGCCACGGCCAGCGGCCAGGCGGCGCTGCACCTGGCGGTGGCCACGCTGGCCGGCGCCGGTTCGCACATCGTGGCCTCGCGCGCGCTGTACGGCGGCTCGCACAACCTGCTGCACTACACGCTGCGCCGCTTCGGCATCGAGACCACCTTCGTCGACCCGCGCGATCCCGATGCCTGGCGCGCCGCGCTGCGGCCGAACACGCGCATGCTGTTCGGCGAAACGCTGGGCAACCCGGGCCTCGACGTGCTCGACATCCCGACCGTGGCCGAGATCGCCCATGCGCACCGGGTGCCGCTGCTGGTCGACTCCACCTTCACCACACCCTGGCTGATCCGCCCCTTCGAGCTCGGCGCAGATATCGTCTACCACTCGGCCACCAAGTTCCTGTGCGGCCACGGCACGGTGGTCGGCGGCGTGCTGGTCGACTCGGGCCGCTTCGACTGGGACGCCGCGGGCAAGTTCCCCGAGCTCACCGAGCCCTACGAGGGCTTCCACGGCATGGTCTTCTCCGAAGAGTCCACTGTGGCGCCCTTCCTGCTGCGCGCGCGCCGCGAGGGCCTGCGCGACTTCGGCGCCTGCCTGAGCCCGATGAACGCCTTCCAGATCCTGCAGGGCCTGGAGACCCTGTCGCTGCGGATGGACCGGCACGTGGCCAATGCCGAGAAGGTGGCGCGCTTCCTGGCCGAGCACCCGATGGTCGAGCGCGTGTCCTATCCGGCGCTCGAGTCGCACCCCGACCACGCGCTGGCGAAGAAGCTGCTGCCGCGCGGCTGCGGCGCGGTCTTCAGCTTCGACCTGAAGGGCGATCGCGCCGCGGGCCGGCGCTTCGTGGAGTCGCTGCGCGTGTTCTCGCACCTGGCCAACGTCGGCGACGCGCGCTCGCTGGTCATCCACCCGGCGTCGACCACGCACTTCCGCATGGACTCGGCGGCGCTGAGGGCAGCCGGCATCGGCGAAGGCACGCTGCGACTGTCGGTCGGCCTCGAGGACGCCGACGACCTGATCTCCGATCTGAAGGCCGCGTTCCGCGTGGCGCAAAAGGGCTGATCCCATGTGGCTGCAGGTCAACGGACAACGCGCCTACGCCTACACCGGCGGGCGCCCATTCGATCCCGCCCGCCCGGTGATCGCCTTCGTGCACGGCGCGCAGCACGACCACAGCGTCTGGATCCTGCAGACGCGCTACCTGGCCCACCACGGCTTCTCGGTGCTCGCCTTCGACCTGCCCGGCCACGGGCGCAGCGAGGGTGAGCCGCTCGCCACCGTCGAAGCGATGGCCGACTGGGTGCTCGCCGCGCTCGCGGTCGCCGGCGCGGCCAGGGCCACGCTGGTGGGCCACAGCATGGGCTCGCTGATTGCGCTCGACGCCGCCGGGCGCGCGCCGGAGAAGGTCGACCGGATCGGGCTGGTCGGCAGCGTGTTCCCGATGCCGGTCTCCGATGCGCTGCTCGACGCGGCCCGGACCGACGAGCCGCGCGCCTTCGACATGATCAACCGCTGGTCGCACGGCTCGCTGTACGACCCGCCCAGCTGCCCGGGCCCCGGCTTCTCGATCTGGCACCAGAACCGCCGGCTGATGGAACGCCAGAAACCCGGCGTGCTGCTGAACGACTTCACCGCCTGCAACGCCTACCAGGCCGGCTTCGAGCGGGCCGACGCGCTGGCCTGCCCGGTGCTCTTCGTGCTCGGCAAGCGCGACCTGATGACGCCGCCGCGCGCCTCGCGCCCGCTGATCGACCGTTGCGCGGCGGCGCTGGCCGGACGCGGCCTGCCTGCGCCGCGGGTGGTCGAGATCCCCGACTCCGGCCACTCGCTGATGACCGAGAAGCCGCTGGCCGTGCTGAGCGCGTTGCGCGAGTTCGCGCCGGCGGGCTGACCCGCGGCGCCGCCGCCATCAGGCCGATTGGGGCCGGCCCGCCGGAGCAGCCGACGGCGCCCACAGCGGCGCATCCAGTAAGGCCGACGGAAAGGCCTGCCGCGAGTCGCCGCTCGCGGGGCACCAGATCGCGTCGAACAGCGGGCGCAGGGACGACGCCGACGGCCGCGCCGCCCACCCCCAGCGCTCGGCCCAGATCGGATCGTCCTCGTCGTCGACGACCGGCAGCGGCGAGCGCCGAAGCAGCCGACGCAGCCCCCCCAGCTTGCGCATCCCCGGCTTTTCCTCGATCGGCGCCACGTCGATGAGCCTCACGAAGCGGGTCACGTAGCCGAGTGACACCAGCAGCCCGGCGGCCTCCGCCGCGCGGCGCGGATCGCCGTCGAACAGCCCGGCCAGTCGCCGAACCGGCAACATGGCGTCGGCGTTGTCGCCGAGCTCGCGCGCCATGGCCTCGAGCACGCCACGCGCCTCGTCGAAGCGGTCGGCCAGCGTGCGACGCACCTGCGTGTCGTCGGGTTGCCGCCACCAGCGCAGGTTGGCCGCGAGCAGCGCGCCAGCCAGCAGCGCGGTCCAGCCCAGGAACAGCCAGAGCAGGAACAGCGGGAGTGCGGCAAAGGCGCCGTAGACGATCGTGTACGAAGGAAACTGCGCCACGTACAGCCCGAGGCCTCGGCGCAGCACTTCGATCAGCAGCGAGGCGAACAGGGCTCCGATGAACGCATCGCGCCAGCGCACGACGGTCGCGGGTACCAGCCGGTAGAGCAGGCTCAGCCCCACGAAGCTGGTCAGCCAGGGCACCAGCGCGAACCAGAGCCCGCGCAGCTGCTGCATCTCGCCGCTGCGCAGCCAGCTGGCGACGACCAGGCCGTTGAAGCTCAGGCTGGTCGCCAACAGCAGCGGCCCGAGCGTGAGCACCGCCCAGTAGAGTGTGAGTCTGAGCGTGAGGGGCCGGTGCCGGTCCGCGCCCCAGATCTGGTTCATCGTGGCCTCGACCGTGAGCAGCGCGGTGAAGGCGGTCACGAAGAACGCGATCGCGCCGATCGCCGACAGCTCGCCGGCCTTGGCCGCGAACTGCGCCAGATGGCTCAGCAAGGTCTCGCTGAAGGCTGTCGGGAACAAGTTGCCATCGAGGAAGCGGTTCAGCGCCTCGCGCATCTTGCCGAATACCGGCAGCGCGGTCAGCACCGCGAAGCCGAGCGAGAACATCGGCACGATCGCGATCATCGACAGGAAGGCGAGGCTGCCGGCGACCTGAGACAGGTGCAGCACGCGGGCCTGCTCGCGCATGGCCCGCAGCAGGTTGACCAGGGCCTTGCCGAACGGGACCTCCGGCGCGACCGCGGCCGGGATCGACGATCGGGGCGCTGTCTTCATCCTTATAATTCTGAACGATGTCTTCCGAATTCCTGCGCCCCGGGTTTCTGCGTCACTTCGTGCTGGCCTGCTTCGTGGCGCTGATCGCGCTGGGCGTGGCCTGGGAAACCTGGCTGGCGCCGCTGCGCCCCGGCGCCTGGCTGCTTTCTCTGAAAGTGCTGCCGCTGGTCCTGGCGCTGCCGGCGATCGCCCGTGGCCGCGTGCGCGCCTACCAGTGGTGGTCGATGGCCATCCTGCTCTACTTCACCGAAGGCGTGGTGCGCGCCACCTCGGATACCGGGCCCAGCGTACCGCTGGCGGTGGCGCAAACCCTGCTGGCCGCGACCGCCTTCGCGGCGATCCTCGCCTACGTCAGGTCTCGGCGACAGCCGGCAAGGTTCTGAAGGCCTCCAGGCCGGCATCCAGGATCCGCACGCCCTCGCGGGCCAGCGTGGCCGAATCGCTGAGCGCGCGGCGCCAGCGCCGCGCGCCGGGCAGCCCGTTGAACAGGCCCAGCATGTGCCGCGCGATGGCGCGCGGCGGGGTGCCGGCGGCGGCCTCGCTCAGCAGGTAAGCGCGCATCGCCTCGACCGCCGCCTCGCGATGCTCGACGGGCCCCTGCTCGTCGAAGTACAGCATGTCCACTGCGGCCAGCGACCAGGGATTCTCGTAGGCCTCGCGGCCGAACATCACGCCGGCCAGCCGCGGCCCGTGTCCGGGGCCGGCACGCAGCCGGGCGAGCGCCGTGTCGTGGCTGCGCAGGCCGCCATTGAGCACGAAACGGCGATCGGGAAAGTCGCGCACCAGCCGCTCGACGATCTCGTAGCGCAGCGGCGGCACCTCGCGGTTCTCCCTGGGGCTGAGCCCCTTCAGCCAGGCATTGCGGGCATGCACGATGAACAGCTCGCAGCCCGCCTCGGCCAGCGTGCCGACGAAATCGCGCACGAAGCCGTAGTCCTCGATCCGGTCGAGCCCGATCCGGTGCTTGACCGTGACCGGCACCGACACCGCGTCGCGCATCGCCTTCACGCAGTCGGCCACCAGCGCCGGCTCGGCCATCAGGCAGGCGCCGAAGGAACCCCGCTGCACCCGCTCGCTGGGGCAACCGCAGTTCAGGTTGACCTCGTCGTAGCCGGCGCGCTCGGCCCATTTTGCGCTGCGCGCGAGGTCGGCGGGTTCCGAGCCGCCGAGCTGGATCGCCACCGGATGCTCGGCCGGATCGAAGGCCAGCAGCCGTTCGCGCGGGCCGTGGATCAGCGCGCCGGTGGTGATCATCTCGGTGTAGAGCCGCGCCCGGCGCGACAGCACCCGATGGAAGCGCCGGCAGTGCCGGTCGGTCCAGTCGATCATCGGCGCGACGCAAAAGCGGTGCGAAGCAAGATCCTGATTCATCGCGGCATTTTACCGTCGCGCCCGGCCACGAGCCGATGCCCGGCCGGCGCTCGCGAGACCCGAGGGCCGGTTCCCCGAAATCGGCAGGCACGCGCGATCCGACCGACCGGCCTAGGCCGAATGGCCTAGGCGCCCTGCCTAGGCCCGGCGGATGCTTGACACCCTGCCCCCGCTCGCGGGAACAATTCCCCATCGGCAGGACAGGCATTGCCGGCCGGCATCGCGTCCACGCCCCGCGTGGCGCCCGATGCAAGGAAGGGGAACGACCAGCACCGAACCGGAGAGGAACGCGATGAGCGTCTCGGCATTGATCATCGACGATCACCCCCTGATCCGCGACGCGGTCAGGATGACGCTGGCGTCGCTCGGGCCGGGCGGCCGCATCGACATGGCCGACTCGTTCGCGAGCGCGCGCCGCCTGCTGGAGTCCGGCGCCGAATGGGATTTCGCCCTGCTCGACCTGAGCCTGCCGGATTGCGAAGGCTTCGAAGGCCTGGCCGCGTTCAGGGAGCTACGTCCCACCCTGCCCACCATCGTGCTCTCGGGCCGCACCGACCGGGAGACCATCCTGCGCTGCCTGGACCTCGGCGCCGCAGGCTACATCCCGAAGACCAGCCAGTCCGACGTCATCTCCGACGCCCTGCGACTGGTGGCTTCCGGCCACGTCTACCTGCCGCGCGAGGCGCTCGGCCGGGATTTCCTGCGCGAGGCGCCCTCGCGTCCGGGCGTCTCGGCCGGCGAACCCCCGTCCGCAAGCGGCTTCGCGCCCTCCCGCGCGCCGGCGCCGCCTCCGGTTGCAGCAAGCGCAGGCGCAACGCTCGACCCGCGCAAGCTCGGCCTCACCGATCGGCAGTGCGATGTCCTGCGCCTGATCCTGCGCGGCCTGCCCAACAAGCTGATTTGCCGGCAGCTCGACCTGGCCGAGGGAACGGTCAAGGTGCACGTCAGCGCCGTGCTTCGCGCGCTGGGCGTCCGCAACCGCACCCAGGCAGTGATCGCCGCCAGCCGGATGGGGTTGCGGAACAGGCTCGACGCCAGCGCTTGACCTTCCCATAATGGGAAGCTTGAAACTGGCTTCCGTCAAGGCAAGGGTCGCGCAAGGGCGACGGCACTGCAATCGCAATCGCGGTCGCACACAGGGAGATGGGCATGAACCAGGTATTCCAGGTCGAAGGCATGAGCTGCGGGCACTGCGTGCACGCGGTCACCGGCGCGATCCAGGAGATCGACTCGGCGGCCACGGTCAGGGTCGACCTCACGACCGGCACGGTCGAGGTGACGAGCGAGCGGCCGCGCAGCGAACTGGCCGGGGCGATCCGTGAAGCCGGCTACGAGATCGCGGCCTGAACCGGCGGCGCCGGGCGGGGCCGCAAACGGTGCCCCGCGGCCGCAGGCGCCCTCCGGACCGCTGAACATCGGCCAGGCCGCTCACGCCACCGGCGTGAGCGCCAAGATGATCCGGCACTACGAGGAGATCGGGCTGCTGCCCGCGGCCCAACGCAGTTTCTCGGGCTACCGCCAGTTCTCCAACACCGACCTGCACACCTTGCGCTTCGTCCGCCAGGCCCGGCAACTCGGCTTCGGCATGGACCAGATCCGCACGCTGCTGGATCTGTGGCGCGATCAGTCGAGGCCCAGCGCGGAGGTCAAGGCGCTGGCGGAGTCGCACATCGTCGAGCTGGACGAGCGCATCGCCGAACTGCGCCGCATGCGCGCCACCCTCGCCTCGCTCGCGCACGCCTGCCACGGCGACCACCGCCCCGACTGCCCGATCCTGGACGGCCTGGCCGGAGACGGAGCCGCCTCGCCTTGACTCGCGTCGTGCAAGTCGGCATCGCTTGCCGGGGCAATCCTTCCTGCCCCCCCACGAACAGGCCCTAAAATGATCCGATGAGGATCGTTCCCATCGTGCTGGCGCTGCTCTGGGGTCTGAACTGGCCGGCCGTGCGGATCGCGCTGACCGCTCTGCCCCCCTGGACGCTGCGCGGCGCGGGGCTGGCCTGCGGCGCGCTGCTGCTGCTCGCCATCGCGAAGGCGCTGGGCCGGTCGCTCGCGCTCGCCCCCGGCATGGCGCCGCGGGTCGCGATCGCCGGCGTGCTCAACATCGCGGTGTTCAACGTGGCCACCGCTTTCGCGCAGCTGAACACCAGCACCTCGCGCGCCGCGGTGCTCACCTTCACGATGCCGGTCTGGACTGCGCTGTTCGCCTGGCTGCTGCTCGGCGAGCGGCTCGACCGGCGCAGGGCGTTGGCGCTGGCCGTCGGCGCGCTGGGCATCGCGCTGCTCGCCTGGCCGGTGCTCGCCGACGGCGGATCGAAGAAAGGCCTGGTCTTCCCGCTGCTGGCCGCGCTCGGCTGGGCCGCCGGTACCGTGTACCTGAAGTGGCGCCCCATTGCCGGCGACCGGATCGTGGCCACCGGATGGCAGCTTGCCGTGGGCGCCGCCTGCGCCGGGCTGGGCCTGGTCGCCAGCGGCGAGACCCCGCGCCTTGCGCGCTTCGATGCGCAGGTCGCAGGAGCCCTCGCCTTTCACGTGCTGCTCGCCACCGCGCTGGCCTACCTGCTCTGGTTCAGGATGCTCGAGCGCACCAGTGCGTCCACCTCGGCGCTGACCACGCTGATGATTCCGGTGGTGGGCGTGCTCGGTGCGATGATGCTGGTCGGCGACCGGCCCGGCGCGATCGACCTGGCCGGCTTCGCGGCGGTGCTCGGCGCCGCCGCGCTGATCCTGCTGCCGGGCGGGTCCGCCACGGCCCCCGCGAGCCCGGCCCGCGCGCAAGGAGGAAGGACATGATCACCGAAGACACCGCGCGGCGGGCAGCCGGCCTGCTCTGGAGGGCCTGGCAGGAGGCCGCCACGCTCGATGCCCTGCCGGAAGCTTGCCGCCCGGCCAGTCGCGCCGACGGCTACCTGGTCCAGTCGGCGCTGCTCGCGCAATCGGGCTCGCGCTGCTGGGGCTGGAAGATCGCAGCGACCAGCGAGGCCGGCCAGAAGCACATCGGCGTCGATGGCCCGCTGGGCGGTCGGATCTTCGCCGACCGCGTCCACGCGCCCGGCGACCGGATCGCGCTGGCCGGCAACCGGATGCGGGTGGCCGAGGTCGAATTCGCCTTCCGGATGGGCCGCACCCTGGCGCCGCGCGACGCCCCCTGGCGCAGCGGCGAAGTGCTCGACGCGGTCGAAGCCCTGCTGCCCTCGATCGAGGTCCCGGACTCGCGCTTCTCGGCATTCGAGCGGGCCGGGGCGCCGCAGCTGATCGCCGACAACGCCTGCGCATGGCGCTTCGTGGCCGGCCGCCCCGCGCCCGAGAGCTGGCGCGACACCGACCTCGCCGCCTGGTCCGTCCGGGCCCGGGTCGGCGAGCGCTACACGCGCGACGGCATCGGCAGCAACGTGCTCGGCGACCCGCGCCTGGCGCTCACCTGGCTGGTCGACGAGCTTTCGGCGCAAGGCATCGCGCTCGAGGCGGGCCAGGTGGTCACCACCGGCACCTGCCTGCCGCCGCTGGAGATCCAGCCCGGCGACCACGTGTTCGCCGACTTCGGCGCGCTGGGCAGCGTCGACGTCCGCTTCGCGGACTGATCGAGCGGCTGCACGCCGAGCGACCGCACACCGACGAACCCTCCCCCATGCGCACACCGTCCCCGCCGGCCACTGCAACGAGCGCGCCCTCGCCGGCCGTGGGCGCGCTCGCCTCCGGCACGCTGGCCTACCTCGCCACCAGCGTGTTCTGGGGCGCCAACATCCCGCTCACCGCGATCCTGTTTCGCAGCTTCGATCCCTTCTTCCTGAGCCTGATCCGGGCAGCGCTCGCCTCGCTGGTGCTGGCGGGGGCGGTGAGCCTGATGCTGGGCTGGCGCCGGCTGGCGCTGCCGATCGGCGTGGCGCGACTGGCCGCGATGTCGGCCGCGATGGCCGGCTTCTTCGTCTTCTACAACCTGGGCCTGCGCTACACGAACACGATCACCGCGGCCACGATCATGGCCGGGGCCCCGGTCTATGGCGCGGTGACCATGCGCCTGCTCACCGGCTCGCCGCTGGAGCGCGGCTTCGTGCCCGCGGTGGTGCTCACCCTGGTGGGCGGCGCGATCGCCGTCTGGAGCCGCACCGACGGCAGCGGCATGCGCCTGCAGGGCGGCGAACCGCTGATCGTGCTCGCCTTCGCCTGCTGGACCGCGTATTCGCTCTACGCGCAGCGCTGGTTCGACGCATCGGTGCCGCAGCTGCGCCGCACCTGGGCGGCGACGCTCGGGGCGGCCTTCTGGCTGCTGCCCTGCTGGGCGCTGATCCGCGCCGCAGGCGTCGCGCCGCCGGCCAACCTGTCGCCCGACGCCGAGGCCCTGCTGTGGCTGGGCCTCACCGGCACCTTCTCGACCGCGCTCGGCGGGCTGCTCTGGAACGTGGGCGTGTCGCGGGTGGGGCTGGCCGCCGGCGTGCTGTGGCAGAACGCGGTGCCAGTCTTCGGCGTGCTCATCTCGATGATGTTCGGCTTCGTGCCCACCGGCGGCCAGGTGCTGGGCGGCGCGCTGGTGCTGGCCGGCGTGCTGGTCATGCAGTGGCAGCGATTCCGGCATCGTCCGGCAACGCCGCCGGTTCGCGGAGATTGACGGCCGCTCGAGCCGCCCCGATGATCGACGCGGCCGCCTCGCCTTCGCGCACGGAGTCCCGCGCAGCCGGGGCCGGCTTCGACCGAACCAACGAGGAGACACCATGATGCGATCGAATCGGCGCCTCGCCGCCCTCACGACCCTGGGCGCGAGCCTGGGCCTGGCCGCGTCGCTCGCCTTTGCGCAACAGGCGAACTGGCATCCATCGAAATGGGGCGCCAAGGACGAGATCGGCGCCGCCAACTACCTGACGCCCGAGCGCGCGGCGGCCGCGGCCAAGCTGGTGAAGACCGGCAAGGTCTACTCGCTGGGCATCGAGGTCACGCCCGACACGCCGGCCTTCCCGCCGCGCGGCTGCAAGCTCTACATCGTGCAGCCCGGCCAGCACGCCGGCGCCACGCTGGGCGAGACCAAGACCAGCTACAACGACGACATCCTGAACTGCTGGGTCGGCATCGGCAGCCAGCTCGACGGCCTGGGCCACATCGGCATCGACAACGTCTACTACAACGGCGTGCACGCAAAGGACTTCGTCGACTCCACCGGCCTGAAGAAGTACGGCATCGAGAAGGTCCCGCCGATGGTCACCCGCGGCGTGCTGCTCGACATGGCCGGCTACCTGGGCGTGGACGTGGTCAAGGAAGGCACCGCCTTCAACAAGGCGGAGATCGAGGGCGCCGCCAGGAAACAGGGCGTGGAGATCCGCGAGGGCGACGTCGTGCTCTTCCACACCGGCTGGCTGAGCCTGATCGACAAGGACCCGAAACGCTACGGCAGCGTGGAGCCGGGCCTGGGCAAGGAAGGCGCCCTGTACCTGGTCGGAAAGGGCGTGGTGGCGGTGGGCGCCGACACCTGGGGCCTCGAGGTGCTGCCCTTCGAGAAAGGCGTGGGCGTCTTCGAGGTGCACCAGATCCTGCTGGCGAAGAACGGCACCTACATCCTCGAGAACATGAATACCGCGCCGCTCGCGCAGGACAAGGCTTACGAGTTCATGTTCGTGCTGGGCCAAAACAAGTACAAGGGCGCGGTCCAGTCGATGATCAACCCAGTGGCGATCCGCTGAAATGGCCAGCAGCCTGCTTGCGCTGATCGACGACATCGCGACGCTGCTCGACGACGTCGCGATCCTCACCAAGATCTCCGCCAAGCAGGCGGCCGGCGCCATGGACGACGTGGCGGCACTGACCAAGGTCGCCACGAAGAAGACCGCGGGCGTGCTGGGCGACGACCTGGCGCTCAACGCCCAGCAGGTCACCGGCGTGAAGGCCGACCGGGAGCTCCCGGTGGTCTGGGCCGTGTTCAAGGGGTCGCTGCGCAACAAGCTGATCCTGGTGCCCGCGGCGCTGGCGATCAGCGCGTTCGCGCCCTGGGCGGTCACGCCGCTGCTGATGGCCGGCGGCCTGTTCCTGGCCTACGAGGGATTCGAGAAGGTCTGGCACAAGCTCGCGCATCGCGACAAGGAAGCCGAGGCGCGCGGCGAGCGCGTGAAGGCGCTCGCCGACCCGTCGATCGACCTGGTCGCGTTCGAGAAGGAGAAGATCTCGGGCGCGGTGCGCACCGATTTCATCCTGTCGGCCGAGATCATCGCCATCACGCTGGGCACGGTCGCCGACGCCGGCTTCGGCATGCGCGTGGCGGTGCTGACCGGCATCGCGCTGATCATGACGCTGGGGGTCTACGGCGTGGTGGCCGGCATCGTGAAGCTCGACGACGCCGGTCTGCACCTGAGCCGGCGCCCCGGCGAAGGCGCGTGGGCGCGTTTCCGGCGCAAGCTCGGAATGGGCATCCTGTCCGCGGCGCCCTGGCTGATGAAGGGCCTGTCCGTGGCCGGCACCGCCGCCATGTTCCTGGTCGGCGGCGGCATCCTCACGCACGGCATCGCGCCCCTGCATCACTGGGCCGTGGACATCTCCGAGCGGCTCGGCGGCACGCTGGGCGCGATCGCGCCCACGCTGGTCGACGCGGTCACCGGCATCGTGGCCGGCGGCATCACCGTGGCGATCGTGAGCCTCGTGGCGAAGCTGCGCGGCACGCCCGCGCCTTGAGCGACGCCGCATCCGCCCCGGCCGCGTGGCGGCCGGCGGCATCGGTCAGGGACGCGCCGACAGCTCCGCCACCGTCGCGTCGATCAGCGCCCGAGCGATGCTCAGCCGCGGCGGCAGCTGCGGCAGCGCGTCGATCGGGAACCACTGCGCATCGGCCAGCTCGTTCGCGTCGATGCGGATGTCGCCGCCCGCCCACTCCGCGGTGAAAGCGATCATCAGAGAGTTCGGGAAGGGCCAGCTCTGACTCGCGAAGTAGCGCAGGTTCTTCACCTCCACGCCGGCCTCCTCGCGCACCTCGCGCACCAGCGCCTCCTCGACGGACTCGCCCGCCTCGAGGAAGCCGGCCAGCGCACTGTAGCGCCCCGGCGGGAAATTGAGGCCGCGCCCGAGCAGCAGCTCCTTGCCGCGCGTGACCAGCGCCATCATCGCCGGCGAGATCCGCGGATACGCGCTCAGTCCGCAGGACGGGCAACGGCGGGCCCGCTCGTGGCCCACGCGCTCGGTCGGGGTGCCGCAGGCGCCGCAGAAACGATGCGTGCGATCCCACTCCACGAGCTGCACGCCGCGCATCGCGATGGCCAGCGAGACGTCGTCGAGCACCCCGAACCAGCTGCGCAGGCCCGCCGCGCGCAGCCCCTCGGGAAGGGTTTCCGCGCCGAACTCGTCGGGCAGCGCCACCGCCAGGTGCCGGCGGCCGTCGAGCTGGCCGATGCCGTGCACCCGGCCTGCGACCAGGCCGGCCTGCCGATAGAAGCGCCAGGGCAAGGCGCCCGGCGTGTCGCCGAACTGAACGAGCGCGTCGCGCACGAAGACGTGGGCGATCGCGTCGTCGTCGAGCTCGAAGTCGAGCGCGTATTCGAAGGTGTCGGGAACTTTCAGCATGCGCGAATTATGCGCTCACGGCGGAGCGCGGATGGGCGCGTCCCAAGCCATGGATGGCGTATCCAAAGCAAAACGCCCCGACTCGTTTCCGAATCGGGGCGTTGCTCGAATCTTGGCGTCCCGTAGGGGATTCGAACCCCTGTTACAACCGTGAAAGGGTCGTGTCCTAGGCCTCTAGACGAACGGGACTTTCACTCTTCCGGTGGTGGAGGTAAGCGGGATCGAACCGCTGACCTCTTGCATGCCATGCAAGCGCTCTCCCAGCTGAGCTATACCCCCCCGGCAAGACCGAAACTATAGCAGGCCCCATGACGCGGTGCAAGTTGGCCCCGTGGGAGCCGTGCTAGCATCGATCGGGAATCCGAAACGGCCGGGCCTCCGAAACGGCCGGGCCGACAGCCGCGTGGCCACGGCCGTCACCGAGCCGGCAACCGCAACCGACGATCCCCGGAGTACACCCGAATGACCGCCCGAATCCTCGATGGCATCGCCCTGTCCCGAACGATCCGCGCCGAGGTCGCCGAGCGCGCCGCCGCGCTCACCGCGCGCGGCACGCGGCCGGGGCTCGCGGTGATCCTGGTCGGCGACTCGGCCGCCTCGGCCGTGTACGTGCGCAACAAGATCCGCGCCTGCACCGAGGCCGACATCCATTCGGTCTTCGACCACATGCCCGCCGACACGACCGAGGCCGACCTGCTCGCGCGCATCCGCGAGCTGAATGCCGACCCGGCGGTGCACGGCATCCTGGTCCAGCTCCCGCTGCCGCCGCACATCGACGAGCGCCTGGTCATCGAGACGATCGCTCCGGCCAAGGACGTCGACGGCTTCCACCTTCAGAACGCCGGCGGCCTGCTCACCGGCACGCCGCTCTTCCGTCCCTGCACGCCATACGGCGTGATGAAGCTGCTCGAGCACGCCGGCGCGCGGCTCGACGGGGCCGAGGCCGTGATCGTGGGCCGCAGCAACATCGTGGGCAAGCCGCAGGCGCTGATGCTGATGCAGGGAGGCGCCACCGTGACCATCTGCCACAGCCGCACCCGCGACCTGGCTTTCCACACGCGACGCGCCGACATCCTGGTGGCCGCGGTGGGCAGGCCGAAGATGATCACCGGCGACATGATCAAGCCCGGCGCGATCGTGGTCGACGTGGGCATCAACCGGATCGAGGAAGGGCCGGATGCCGGCAAGCTTTGCGGCGACGTGGACTTCGCGAGCGCGGTCGAGGTGGCCGGCGCGATCACGCCGGTCCCGGGCGGCGTGGGGCCGATGACGATCGCGATGCTGCTCGTGAATACCGTCGAGGCGGCGCGACGCTTCGCGGGTTGACCGTCGGCCTGCGGGCGGGGTGCGCCGCATCGGGGCATGGGTGCAGGCGCGAGGGCAGAGGCCGGCTTTGCGCGCACGATGGCGCTGTCCTACGGAAACGCTCGGTCGCGCTTCGCCGAGCCCGGACCGTCGGCCCGAACTCGCTCCCTGCGGTCGCTCGAACATGGGCCGACTTGCGCTTCGCGCATCCGGTCTCGGCGGCGCTCTCTCGCCAGCGCCGACGCGCGCGCAAAGCCGGCCTCTGCCCACGCGCCTGGACAGCGCGGTGCCGGCGACGCACCCCGCCCGCAGGCCGCCGCTTGGCCGAAGGGGCTTGCGACCCGCCCGCGCCGCCCCAACGTAAGCTTTCTGTTCGTCATCAGCCTCAACAACCAGCTCGTGCGCTGGCATAAGCTCGCGCGCGCGACCGAGTCACGACCGATCAAGACATGACCGACACCACCGCCATGCCCGCCACCCCCCAGCTCGACGCCGCCGACAACCCCCTGCTCGACTTCTCGGGCCTGCCGCGCTTCTCGGGCTTCGAACCGAAGCACGTGAGCCCGGCGCTGGACGTGCTGATCGACGAGGCGCGCAAGGCGCTGGAGCAGGTCACCGAGGACTCGGTGCCGCTCACCTGGGACGATTTCGTCGAGCCGCTGGACGACGCCACCGAGCGGCTCGGGCGGGCCTGGGGCATCGTGGGGCACCTGAACTCGGTGGCCGATTCGCCCGAGCTGCGCGAGGCCTTCAACGCGAACCTGCCTCGCGTCACGCAGTTCTTCACCGAGCTGTCGCAGCACGAGGGGCTGTTCGCGCGCTACAAGGCCTTCGCGGCGCAGCCGGCCTTTGCCGCACTCTCCGCGCCGCGCCGCCGCACGGTCGAGAACGCGCTGCGCGACTTCCGGCTGGGCGGAGCCGAACTGAAGTCGCCGGCGCGCGAGCGCTTCGCCGAGATCCAGGACCGGCACGCGGCGCTGTCGCAGCGCTTCTCCGAGAACGTGCTCGACGCGACCAATGCCTTCGCGCTGCTCGTGGAAGACGAGACCCGCCTCGACGGTCTGCATGCCGACGCGATCGAGGCCGCCCGCGAGGCCGCGCAGGCCGATGGCCGCGAAGGCTGGAAGTTCACGCTGCAGTTCCCGTCCTACCTGCCGGTCATGCAGTACGCGAACGATCGCGGCCTGCGCGAGCAGATGTACCGCGCCTATTCCACCCGCGCCTCGGCCGGCGCGGTCGCGCCCGAGGACGAGGGCAAGCGCAACGCGCTCGACAACGCGCCGGTCATCGACGAGCTGCTCGCGCTGCGCCAGGAGGAGGCCGGCCTGCTCGGGTATCGCAACTATGCCGAAGTGTCGCTGGTGCCGAAGATGGCCGATTCGCCCGAGCAGGTGATCGGATTCCTGCGCGACCTGGCGGCGCGCGCCCGCCCCTTCGCCGAGCGCGACCTGCGCGAGCTGCGCGAGTTCGCGGCCGCCGAGCTGGCCATGAACGCGCTGCAGCCCTGGGACCTGGCCTGGGCCAGCGAGAAGCTCAAGGAAGCCCGCTATTCGTTCTCGGACCAGCAGGTCAAGCAGTACTTCCAGCTGCCGCGCGTGCTCGACGGCCTGTTCGGCCTGATCGGCCGGATGTTCTCGGTGTCCATTCGCCCCGACCAGGCCGAGGCCTGGCACCCGGACGTGCGCTTCTTCCGCATCGAGCGCGACGGCGAGCTGCTTGGCCAGTTCTGGCTGGACCTCTACGCGCGCGCCTCCAAGCGCCCGGGCGCCTGGATGGACGATGCCCGCGGCCGCCGCCGGCATGCCGGCGCGCTTCAGACGCCGGCCGCCTACCTCGTCTGCAATTTCCAGCCGCCGGTCGGCAAGCGGCCCGCCCTGCTCAGCCACGACGACGTCACCACGCTGTTCCACGAGTTCGGCCACGGCCTGCATCACCTGCTGACCCGGATCGAGGACGCCGGCGTGTCCGGCATCTCCGGCGTGGAATGGGACGCGGTGGAGCTTCCCAGCCAGTTCATGGAGAACTTCTGCTGGGAGTGGGACAACGTGCGCGCGATGAGCGCGCACGTGGACACCGGCGAGCCGCTGCCGCGCGAGCTCTTCGACCGGATGCTGGCCGCGAAGAACTTCCAGAGCGGCATGCAGACGCTGCGCCAGATCGAGTTCTCGCTCTTCGACATGCGGCTGCACGCCGAGCACGCGCCGGGACTGGACGTTCAGGCCCTGCTCGACGAGGTCCGCCGCGAGGTCGCGGTGGTGATCCCGCCGGCCTGGAACCGCTTCCAGAACAGCTTCTCGCACATCTTCGCGGGCGGCTACTCGGCCGGCTACTACAGCTACAAGTGGGCCGAGGTGCTGTCGGCCGACGCCTACGCGGCCTTCGAGGAGGCCCTGGCGGCGCCGGAACCGGTCGCGGCCGTGGCGGAAACCGGGCGCCGCTTCCTTGCCGAGATCCTGTCGGTGGGCGGCAGCCGACCGGCCATCGACTCGTTCCGCGCGTTCAGGGGGCGCGACCCGCAACTCGACGCGCTGCTGCGCCACAATGGGATGGTCGAGGCATCCGACCCGGAGCCATCCCATGCCTGAACCCTGTACCGGCCGGCGCGCGGCGCGCGCCTTCCTTGCCGCACCGCTCGGCGGGCTTCGCGGCGCCCTGCTTCCCGCGATCGCGCTGGCGGCCGTCGCGCTGTCGTCGCCGGCCTTCGCCCAGTTCAAGTGGGTCGCCGCCGACGGCAGCGTCACCTACGGCGACCGACCGCCGCCGGGCGCGCGCCCGCTGGGCAAGCCGGTCGCCGCGGCCGCATCGCCTGCGGGCAACGCCGCCACCCTGCCCTACGAGCTGCGCACCGCGGCCCAGCGCCATCCGGTCGTCCTCTACCTGACCGCCGACTGCCCACCCTGCGAGCAGGCGCGCGAGCATCTCTCGCGGCGCGGCATCCCGCACGAGGCACGCGAGGTCCGCACCGCGCGCGATGCCGATGCCTTCCGGGCCCTGGGCTTCTCGACCCTGTCCTTTCCGGCTGTACGGATCGGGAGCGAGCGGCTGACCGGCTTCGAGCCCTCGGGCTGGGACCGCTCGCTCGACGCGGCCGGCTACCCGAAGGAATCGAAGCTGCCGCGCAACTGGCGCTTCGCAAAGCCCGAGCCGCTGACCGTGCCCGAGCCGGCAGCGGTGTCGCTGGAGGCTCCGGGGAATGCGAACGGCACCAATGCTGCCGATGCCGACGCGGTCGCCACGCAGGCCGCGGTCCCCACCAGGCGCGAGCTTCCCCGCCCCCGCGCCGACGCATCGGCGGCTGGCAGCGCGGAAGCCTCGATCCGTTTCTAGAAGCCCGGCCGGGCCGCGGCCGCTCAGCTGCCCCTGAGCAGCGGATCGGCGCGCAGGGCCGCCAGCCACTCCTCGTTCGTGGGTTCGCAGCCCACCAGCACCCGGCTGCCCGGCGTCGACAGCACCGGCGCATTCTCCGCATTGGCCTGCGGATCCAGTTCCACGCCCAGCCAGGCCAGATCCCGGCACACCCGCTCGCGGATCGCCACGTTGTGCTCGCCCACGCCGGCGGTGAACACCAGCATGTCGAGCCCGCCGAGCGCCGAGGCGAGCGAGCCCACCTCGCGCACGATCCGTCGCACGTAGAGCGCGAGCGCCGCGCGCACCCGTTCGCCGGTCTCGTCGGTGCGCGACTCCTGCTGCAGCAGCACCCGCGGATCGGGCGACACGCCCGACACGCCCAGCAGCCCCGACTCGTGGTACAGCAGGTGACCCACCTGCTCGAGCGTGAGCTTCTCGATCTCCATCAGGTAGATCACCGCGCCCGGGTCGAGCGCGCCGCAGCGCGTGCCCATCATCAGGCCGTCGAGCGCGGAGAAGCCCATCGTGGTGGCCACGCTCTTCAGCTCGCGCATCGCGCACAGGCTGGCGCCGCTGCCCAGGTGGGCCACGATGGTCCGCCCGCGGGCCCGGTCGCCGTGCCGCTCGGGCAGCGCCACCGACAGGTAGTCGTAGGACAGGCCGTGGAAGCCATAGCGGCGCAGGCCCCGCTCCCAGGCGCTCCAGGGCAGCGCCAGCATCTGCTCGACCACCGGCAGCGTGTGATGGAAGGCGGTGTCGAAGCAGGCGATCTGGGTGAGCGCTGGGCTCGAGGCCAGCAGCGAATCGATCGCTTCCAGCGCGAAGGGCTGGTGCAGCGGCGCGAGCGGGATGTAGCTCCGCAGGTCGGCCAGCACCGTGGCATCGAGCCGCACCGGCTCGAAGTACTTGTGCCCGCCGTGCACCACCCGGTGCACCACGCCGGCCAGCGGCCGCCCGGCCAGCCGCTCGCGGGTGCGCTCGAGGATCAGGTCCAGCGCGGCGTGATAGGGGCCGGCAGCGCCGGGCGCTGCCGAGGGCCTCGCCGCGTCGAGCGCCACCGGCTGCGGCGCGCCGCCGTTCTCGTCGATAGCCGCGTTCGGTTGGCCGATGCCGCCGATCTTGCCGCCCCACTCGGGCCGGCGCGACAGCGGCTCGCGGCCGAGGTCGAACAGCGCGAACTTGATGCTCGACGAGCCGCAGTTCAGGACCAGCAGCATTTCGCTCATTTCTGCAGCACGTACTCGCCCGGCGCATCGCCGAGCACCGGATAGCCCTTGCGCGCCGCGCCCATCCGCGGTGGCGCGACCGGCTCGCCCGAGCGCGCTGCCAGCCAGGCGCCCCACTCCGGCCACCAGGAGCCCTCCTTGCGCGGGGCCTGCGTCACCCACTCGTCCGGCGACAGGTAGGGGCCGCCGGCCTCCCGCGTGAGCACCCGGTAGTGCCGGCGCGGATGGCCCGGCTCGCTCACGATGCCGGCGTTGTGCCCGCCGCTGGTCAGCACGAAGGTGATCTCGGCCGGGCTCAAGTAGTGCAGCTTGTGCACCGAGCGCCACGGCGCCACGTGGTCGGTCTCGGTGCCCACGCAGAACACCGGCAGGTCGATGTCGCCCAGCGCCACCGGGCGGCCGCCCACCGGGTAGCGGCCCTCGCTCAGGTCGTCGTGCAGGAAGAGCCGTCGCAGGTACTGCGAGTGCATCTTCGCCGGCATGCGCGTGGTGTCGGCGTTCCAGGCCATCAGGTCGCTGACCGGCGAGCGCTCGCCCATCAGGTACTCGTTGACCAGCCGAGACCACAGCAGGTCGTAGGAGCGCAGCATCTGGAAGGCGCCGGCCATCTGCTCGCCGGTGAGGTAGCCGGTCTCATGCATCTGCGCCTCGAGCAGCGACACCTGGCTCGCGTCGATGAACAGTGAAAGCTCGCCGGGCTCGGTGAAATCGGTCTGCGCGGCAAACAGCGTCATCGAGGCCAGCCGCTCGTGGCCGTCGCGCGCCATGGCCGCGGCTGCGATCGACAGCAGCGTGCCGCCCAGGCAGTAGCCGGTGGCGTGCACCTTCCGGCCGGGCACGATCGCGCCGATCGCACCCAGCGCGGCGAACACGCCCTGGTCCAGGTAGTCGTCCATGCCCAGGTCGCGATCGTCCTTGTCGGGGTTCTTCCACGAGATGCAGAACACCGTGTGGCCCTGGCCGACCAGCCAGCGGATCAGCGAGTTGTGCGGCGAGAGGTCCAGGATGTAGTACTTCATTATCCAGGCCGGCGCGATCAGGACCGGCTCGGGGCGAACCTCGTCGGTGGTGGGCGAGTACTGGATCAGCTCCATCAGCCGGTTGCGCAGCACCACCTTGCCGGGGGTCACCGCCAGATCGCGCCCCACCACGAACCGCTCGACGCCGGCAGGCGGTTCGCCGGCCGTGCGTCGCTGCAGGTCCTCGAGCCGGTTCGCGAGCCCGCGCACCAGGTTCATGCCGCCCTGCTCCACCGTGCGCTGGAGCACGACCGGATTGGTCGGCAGCCAGTTGCCCGGCGAGATCATGTCCAGCCACTGGCGGGCCGCGAAGGCCACCATGTTCTCGTGATGGCGATCCACGCCGCGCACGCCGCGGGTGGCCTGGTCCCACCAGCGCTCGGCCATCAGGAAGGACTGCTGCATCAGGCAGAAGGGCCACTGCTGCCAGGCCTCGTCGGCGAAGCGGCGGTCGCTCTCGCGCGGCTCGATGCAGTGCGGCGCCTGCCCCGGCGGGCGCAGCGCCGCCTGGCTCGCGTAGCGCGCGAGGTGCATCGCGTTGTCCATCGCGAGCGTGGCGAGCTCGCTGCGCTTGCCCGGCGAGGCCGCCAGGTGCATCGCCCAGTCCAGGTAGGCCAGCAGCGCCGAGGTGGGCGAGAGCGCGCCGGTGGCGCGGGCGATCGCCGCATGCGCTTGCTGGTCGAGGTGCTGGGCGGGCGACGGGGTGTCGGAAGGTGCCGGAGTCATGTGTTCGCAGGATCGAAGACCGGACCCCCGATCATCGGACAGAAGCTGCGAGGGTCAAAACGGGCGGCGCGGCGCAGGCGCCGGCGGCCCGTCGTCTATCATCGCACCGATGAAAGGACTTTCTCGTTACGGCACGCTCGTCGTCTGCCTGCTGGCGCTGGCGGGCTGCGCGGGGAATTCCTTCAAGCTCAGGGCGCCGTTCGAGAAGTCCGAGCGCGGCTTCTGGTACCGGCACGACTGCAAGGGGCCCTGCGACCTGCACGGACCGCAGGCCGAGCGCCTCAGGCTGCGCGCGCTCGAGGAAACCCTGCAGCGGCACCGGCACTGCCCGAACGGCTACGCGATCGACGCGCGCAAACCCCTGGGAGCGACCGCCGCCGCCTTGCCGGACATCGTCGTCTACGAGGGACGCTGCCTGCCATGAAACTCGCCACCTGGAACGTCAACTCCCTGAAGGTCCGCCTGCCGCAGGTGGTCGACTGGCTCGCCGCCAATCCGGTCGACGTGTTGTGCCTGCAGGAGACCAAGCTGCGCGACGAACAGTTCCCCAGGGACGCGATCGCCGAGGCCGGCTACGAGGCCGCGTTCGCGGGCCAGCCCACCTACAACGGCGTGGCCATCCTCGCGCGCCGCGACACGGTCGGTCCGCCGGCCGACGTGGTCGTGGGCAACCCGCTCTTCGAGGATCCGCAGCAGCGCCTGATCTCGGCCACGGTCGGCGGGCTGCGCGTGGTCTGCGCCTACTTTCCGAACGGCCAGGCGGTGGGCTCGGAGAAGTTCGAGTACAAGCTGCGCTGGATCGACGCGCTGATCGAGTGGCTGAAGCCGGGCATTCGCGGTACGGCCCCGTCGGCGGGTGGCGAATCCGCCGGCACTGCAACGCCCCTGCTCGCGCTGCTCGGCGACTTCAACATCGCTCCGGAAGACCGCGACGTCCACGACCCCGAGAAGTGGGCGGGCCAGATCCACTGCTCCGACGAGGAACGCGCGCGCTTCTTCCAGCTGGCCGGGCTCGGCCTGGTCGACACGTTCCGGCTGTTCGAGCAGCCGCCCAGACAGTTCAGCTGGTGGGACTACCGGATGCTGGGCTTTCGCCGCAATGCGGGACTGCGCATCGACCACATCCTGGTGGACGCGCCGCTCGCACCCAGGGTGCGCGCCTGCGCGATCGACCGCGAGCCGCGCAAGCTCGAGCAGCCTTCGGACCATGCGCCGGTGGTGGCGACGCTGGACGGCTGAGCGAAAAGGCTCCTTCCCGGCGCTCAGAACGTGTGAAGAAATCGTAGCGAGCGGTCCGAGGTCGCGCCGAGCAGCGCAGCCGTACGGAGGAGTACGGCGAGCATCGGCGGTGCGAGATCGGACCGCGCAGTAGATTTATTCACACGTTCTCAGTCCTCGCCGTCTTCCAGGTGCAGATCCTGGATCTTGCGGGTGATCGTGTTGCGGCCGATGCCCAGGCGCACCGCGGCGTCGATCCGGCGGCCGCGGGTGTGCTTCAGCGTCGTCCCGATGACCGTCGACTCGAACTCGCGGGTCAGCTGATCCATCAGCTCGCTGCCGCCTTCGGCGCGCTGCTCCGGCGCTTGCGCCGCCAGCCTGCGCGCGACCTCGAGTTCGAGCAGCGACGACCAGTCGCCGGGCTGGAGCAAGCCGGCAGCGCCCGAGGAGGGTGCGACCTCGGCACGTGCGGCGCCGTTCGGCAGCCCGCCCGCCGGCTGATTGCCGGCATCGGCAGTCGCCTCGGGCCGCAGCGAGACCGGCGGCCGGACGGCGTTCGCTGCCTCGCCCGCCGGGCCGCCCTCGCGCACCTCGGGCGGCAGGTCCTTCACGTCGACGATCTGCGCCGGCGCCATCACGGTCAGCCAGCGGCAGGTGTTCTCCAGCTGGCGCACGTTGCCGGGCCAGGCGAAGGCCGACATCGCCCGCATCGCCGCCTCGGTCAGTCGCTTGGGCTCGCCGCCCAGCTCGCGCGCGCTGGCCTGCAGGAAGTGGCGGGCCAGCAGCGGCACGTCGGCGCTGCGCTCGCGCAGCGGCGGCAGGCGAAGCCGGATCACGTTGAGCCGGTGGAACAGGTCCTCGCGGAACAGGCCCTGGCGCACCCGGTCCTCGAGGTTCTGGTGAGTGGCGGCGATGACCCGCACATTGGCCTTCTGCGGCTGGTGGCCGCCCACCCGGTAGTACTGTCCGTCGGACAGCACGCGCAGCAGGCGCGTCTGCAGCTCGGCCGGCATGTCGCCGATCTCGTCCAGGAACAGCGTGCCGCCCTCGGCCTGCTCGAAGCGGCCGCGCCGGGTCTGCTGCGCGCCGGTGAAGGCGCCGCGCTCGTGGCCGAAGAGCTCGGACTCGAGCAGGTCGCGCGGGATCGCAGCGGTGTTCAGCGCCACGAAGGCGTTCTGCGCGCGCGGGCTGTGCTTGTGCAGCGCGCGGGCGACCAGCTCCTTGCCGGTGCCCGACTCGCCGGTGATCAGCACGGTCACGTTCGACTGCGACAGCCGGCCGATCGCGCGGAACACCTCCTGCATGGCCGGCGCCTGGCCGAGCATGTCCAGGCCCTGGTCGACGATCTCCTCGACCGCGGCTTCGCGCTCGCTTTCCTCCCAGGCGCGGCGGATCAGCTCCACCGCGCTGGGCAGGTCGAAGGGCTTGGGCAGGTAGTCGAAGGCCCCGCTCTGGAAGGCCGAGACCGCGCTGTCCAGGTCGGAGTAGGCGGTCATGATGATGACCGGCGTGGCGGGTCGCTTGGTCTTGAACTGCTGCAGCAGTTCCAGG
This sequence comes from Zeimonas arvi, assembly GCF_008039575.1. Taxonomy (GTDB): domain Bacteria; phylum Pseudomonadota; class Gammaproteobacteria; order Burkholderiales; family Burkholderiaceae_E; genus Zeimonas; species Zeimonas arvi. The sequence goes on from NZ_VDUY01000003.1 coordinate 23,519, forward strand.
CCGCTGGCGCCCGGCATCCGGATGTCGGACACCAGCACACGCGGGCTGTCGTCCTCGAGCGCCGCCAGGCATTCGCGCGCGCTTCCGAAGGCGCGCACCGCGAATCCGTCGCGCGTCAGCGCCTTCTCGAGGACCCACCTGATCGACTGGTCGTCGTCGACAATCCAGATCTCGTTCATTCCGTTCCGGCTCAAGGCAGTGGCAGGAGTATCCGGAAGTCGGTGCGTCCTGGCCGGCTGTCGCATTCGATCAGGCCGCCGTGCTGCTGCACGAAAGTCTGCGCGATGGTGAGGCCCAGGCCGCTGCCGCCTTCACGGCCCGAGACGAGCGGAAAGAAGATCCTGTCCCTGATCTCCTCCGGCACGCCCGGGCCGTTGTCGATCACATGCAAGTCCAATGCCAGTTTCCACCGATGCTTGGCGATCGTGACCTGGCGGGCGATCCGGGTGCGCAGGATGATCTCGCCGCGCCCGTTCATCGACTGCGCGGCGTTGCGGACCAGGTTGAGCACCACCTGGATCAGCTGCTCGCGGTCGCCGCGGAATTCGGGAAGGCTGGTGTCGTAGTCGCGCCGCACCGCGAGCCCGTGCGGGAACTCGGCCAGCACCAGCGAGCGGATCCGCTCGCAGACCTCGTGGATGTTCACGTCGCCCACGATGTGGGGGTGCCTGTGGGGGGCCAGCAGGCGGTCGACCAGCAGCTGCAGCCGGTCGGCCTCCTTGATGATCACCTGCGTGTACTCGCGCAAGCCCGGCGAGCCGAGCTCGCTCTCGAGAAGCTGGGCCGCGCCGCGGATGCCGCCCAGCGGGTTCTTGATCTCGTGGGCCAGGTTGCGCACCAGTTCCCGATTGGCCTGCGCGGAGTCGAGCAGGCGCTCCTCGCGATCCACCCGCCAGCGCTTGTCGTGCTCGCGGAACTCGATCAGCAGCATGCCCGGCCCGGCGTCGAGCACCGTTGCGGTGACCAGCAGCAGCATCGGCTCCCGGCCCGGCCGCTCGAGCTCCAGATCGGTGCGCTTCTCCTCGAACTCGCCCGACAGCGCGCCGGCCATCAGGCCCTCGATCGGTGCACCGTCCAGGAACAGCCTGGCGAAGGGCTGGCCCACGACGATCCGGCGCGAGACCTCGAAGAGCTGCTCGGCCGAAGGGTTCAGGTAGGTGGCGCAGCCTTCGCGATCGAGGACGACGACCGCGGTGGCGAGAAGATCCAGTCCGGCGAGCGGCGAATCCGCGCGCGCGCGCCGGGCGGGTTCCGGGTCTGGCGCCGCCCGCGTCACTCCCTGATCGCCGCCAGCTCGCGCTGCAGCGCGCCGATGTTCGCCTCGGAGCGCGCGATGTCCTCCTTCAGGCGCTCCACGCGATCGAGGTACTTCTGGTAGTTGCGCTCGCTGCCCAGCCGGTCGGGCTGGCCATCGTTGTACTCGCGGCGCAGCGACTCGAGCCGGTTCTCTTCCTTCGCCAGCTCGGCTTCCAGGATGCTGCGGCGCTCGCCGTCGCGCGAGCGCTGGGTGCTCGCGTCGACGCGCGGGAAGTCGGCCGGCATGCCGGCCGACGCGGCCGGACGGGCCGTGCCCGCCTGCCCGGCGGGCGGCGCCGAGGGCTTGCCCGCGCCGGCCGGCAGCTTGGGCGACGGGATCGTGGTGAGCGGGGCCATGTCGAGCGCGCGGCAGTTCTTCCCCGAGGGCGTGCCCTGGTAGACGGGCACGCCGGTGTCGGACTCGCAGCGGTAGACCTGCGCCAGCGCGGGCGGCGAGGCCAGCGCGGCAGCAAGGCCGACCGCGGCGGCGATGAGGGGCGGGGAGAACGGCTGGGCGTGCTTCATCGTGTCGGGCCGGGCGGGAGCCCGGCGGCCTGTCGGTCTGGGGGCGAATCGAGTGTAGCAAACGCGAACGGGGCGGTTGCCCGCCCCGTCGACGAACGGAGCGACGACTCGCCCCGCCGGCGCGCGGAGCGCGATCGCCCCGCTGCCCCCGTCATGCCTTACAGGCTGTAGTACATGTCGAACTCGACCGGGTGGGTGGTCATCCGGAAGCGGGTGACCTCCTCCATCTTGAGCTCGATGTAGGCGTCGATCATCTCGTTGGAGAACACGCCGCCGCGGGTCAGGAACTCGCGGTCCTTGTCCAGGTACTCGAGCGCCTGGTCGAGCGACGAGCACACGGTCGGGATCTTCGCGTCTTCTTCCGGCGGCAGGTCGTACAGGTTCTTGTCCGCCGCCTCGCCCGGGTGGATCTTGTTCTGCACGCCGTCCAGACCGGCCATCATCAGCGCCGAAAAGGCCAGGTAGGGGTTGGCGGTGGGATCCGGGAAGCGGACCTCGATCCGGCGGCCCTTCGGGTTGCTGACGTACGGGATCCGGATCGAGGCCGAGCGGTTGCGCGCCGAGTAGGCGAGCTTGACCGGGGCTTCGAAGCCGGGCACCAGGCGCTTGTACGAGTTCGTGCCCGGGTTGGTGATCGCGTTCAGCGCGCGGGCGTGCTTGATGATGCCGCCGATGTAGAACAGCGCGAACTCCGACAGGCCGGCGTACTTGTCGCCGGCGAACAGGTTCTGGCCGTCCTTCCAGATCGACTGGTGCACGTGCATGCCCGAGCCGTTGTCGCCGACGATCGGCTTGGGCATGAAGGTCGCGGTCTTGCCGTAGCTGTGCGCCACGTTGAACACGATGTACTTGAGCAGTTGCGTCCAGTCGGCGCGCTGCACCAGCGTGGAGAACCGGGTGCCGATCTCGTTCTGGCCGGCGCCCGCCACTTCGTGATGATGCACCTCGACCGGCACGCCCATCTGCTCGAGGATCAGGCACATCTCCGAGCGCATGTCCTGGAAGGAATCCACCGGCGGCACCGGGAAGTAGCCGCCCTTGACCGCCGGTCGGTGCGCGAGGTTGCCGCCCTCGAATTCCTTGCCGGTCGACCAGGAGGCTTCCTCGGAATTCACCTTCACGAAGCAGCCCGACATGTCGACGTTCCAGGTCACCGAGTCGAAGATGAAGAACTCGGGTTCCGGGCCGAAGTAGGCGGTGTCGCCGATGCCGCTGGCCTTCAGGTAGGCCTCGGCGCGCTTGGCGATCGAGCGCGGATCGCGGTTGTAGCCCTTGCCGTCGGACGGCTCGATCACGTCGCAGGTCAGGATCAGCGTGGGCTCCTCGCGGAACGGATCGATGTTCGCGGTGGCCGGATCCGGCATCAGCAGCATGTCGGACGCCTCGATCCCCTTCCAGCCGGCGATCGACGAGCCGTCGAAGGCATGGCCGGAGACGAACTTGTCCTCGTCGACAGCGTGCGCCGGCACGGACACGTGCTGTTCCTTGCCGCGGGTGTCGGTGAAGCGGTAGTCGACGAACTTGACTTCGTTGTCGGCGATCATCTTCAACACGTCTTTGGGCGCTGCGGCCATGCTGGGAATCTCCTGGCTTCGGTTTGATGGTGGCGGCCTGCCGTCGAGTCGATGGCGAGCCGCTGGGGTTCAGGTCCGGCGGCCTGTGCCGACGGGGACGATTTCAGAGCTAGCAGTTTCCATGCCAGCACCTTGACGATGCGGAAGCGCGGCGACGCGCCCCGATTGCGCCATTATGGACGCTTCGGCGCCCCGCAGCCATGAACCTCCCCGCAGCCGCGGCGCCGGATCGCGGACGATTCTGGCGCACCCTGCCGGTGCAAGGGCCGGCCGCGCACCCTTTGCGGGCGCTTTAACGCACCATTTCTGTGCACATCCGCTCGACATCCCCCGGGCAAGTTCCAGCGTCGTTTCGGCCAGGTTCAGGCGCCCTCGGGCCAGCGCCACTCGGCGAAGCGCTCGCGCAGCTTCAGCTTCCAGAACTTGCCGGTGGACGTGCGCGGGATCTCGTCCACGAACTCGAAGGCGTCCGGCAGCTGCCAGCTCGCGAAGCGTCCGGCCAGCAGCTCGCGCAGCGATTCGACCGTGACCGTGGCGCCGGGCTTGCGCACCACGCAGGCCAGCGGCCGCTCGCCCCACCTGCGATGCGCGATCGCGATCACCGCGGCCTCGGCCACCCCGGGGTGCGCCATGATCGCGTTCTCCAGGTCCACCGAACTGATCCATTCGCCGCCCGACTTGACCAGGTCCTTCGTGCGGTCGGCGATCCGGATGTAGCCGTGCGCGTCGATCGAGGCGACGTCGCCCGTGCGCAGCCAGCCGTCGGCGGTGAACTTGTCCGGGTCCTGCGGCACGTCGTGGTAGGCGCCGGTGATGTAGGGGCCGCGCACCTGCAGCTCGCCCACGTCGCTGCCGTTCCAGTCGCACACGCCCTGCTCGCCCACGATGCGCGCCTCGACCAGTGCCAGCGGCACCCCGGCCATGGCCTTGCGGGCGAACCATTCGTCGTCGCTCAGCTTGCCCCTCAATTCGGGCTTCTCCAGGAACAGCGAGCCGACCGGCGAGGTCTCGGTCATGCCCCAGCCCTGGGTGACGCGCACCCCGTGCTTCGCGAACTGCCGTATCAGGGCCTCGGGCACCGCCGCCCCGCCCACCATGCTGCGCATCGCGGTCGGCAGCTTCCAGCGGCCGGGGTTCGCCTCGTGGGCCTGGATCAGGCCCAGCCAGATCGTGGGCACGCCGAGCGACAGCGTGGGCGGCTCGGCCTGGATCAGGTCGAGCAGGTCCTCCGGGTGCAGGTGGGGCCCCGGGAACACCAGCCTTGCGCCGACCATCACCGCCGCGTAGGGAATGCCCCAGGAGTTGGCGTGGAACATCGGCGTGACCGGCAGCACCGTGTCGTTGGCCGCGATGTTCACCGCGTCGGGCAGCGCGCAGGACAGCGAGTGCAGGACGGTGGAGCGATGCGAGTAGACCACGCCCTTGGGCTTGCCGGTGGTGCCCGAGGTGTAGCACATGGCCACCGGATCGTCCTCGTGGTGATCGGCGTAGTGGAAGTCGGCCGGCGCGCGGGCGAGCAGCCGCTCGTAGTCGTCGATGGCCGGCTCGCCCTCGTGCGGGTCGCCGTCGCGCTCGGTCACCGGCGCGCCCGAGAACGGGAACACGATCACCCGCTCGAAGCGGTGATGCGGCGCGAACCGCTGGTAGAGCGGCAGCAGCACGTCGTCGACGATCAGGAAGCGGTCGTGCGCGTGGTGCGCGATCCAGCCGAGCTCGTCGGGCGCGAGCCTCAGGTTGAGCGTGTGCATCACGCCGCCAGCCGCCGGGATGCCGAAATAGGCTTCCAGGTGCGCGTGATGGTTCCAGCACAAGGTGGCGACCCGGTCGCCCTTGCGCAGCCCCAGCTTCTTCAGCGCCGCGGCCAGTTGCCGCGCCCGGCGGTGGAAGTCCGCGTAGCGATGGCGGCGCAGCGACTTGTCGGGCAACCGCGACACGATCTCCTGCTCGGGAAACAGCCGGCCGGCGTGCTCCAGCAGCCGGTTCAGCGACAGCGGAACCGGCATCATCGTGCTCTTGACCGAATGCATTAAGCGCTCCTCCATCGGGGCGCGTCGACACGCCCTCGTCCGAATTCGATCCGCTCAGTCTCGCAGAAATCCCTCGATCAGGTCATTGAGGAAACGCATGCCCAACGGCGTCGCGCGGATCACGGTCGGGTCCGGATCGAGCAGGCCGCGATCGGCCGCCCGCTGCAGTTCGCGCGAGATCGCCGCCAGCGACAGCCCGGTGCGCTCGACGAACAGGGCGGCGGGCACCCCGTCGAGCAGGCGCAGCGCGTTCAGCATGAACTCGAAGGGCAGCTCGGCGGCCGCGAGCGTGCGCGACACCTCGATCGCGCCGGAGTCGAGCGCGCCCGACATGTAGGCGCGCGGGTGCCGCAGCCGCGCCTCGCGCACGATCCGGTCGTGGAAGGACAGCTTGCCGTGCGCGCCCGCGCCGATGCCCAGGTAGTCGCCGAACTGCCAGTAGTTCAGGTTGTGCCGGCAGCGATGGCCCTCGCGCGCATAGGCCGAGACCTCGTAGTGACGCAGGCCGGCCGCGCCGGTCTCGTCCTCGACCAGCGCCTGCATGTCGGCGGCCAGGTCGTCGTCGGGCAACGGCGGCGGGCGCCTGGCGAACAGCGTGTTCGGCTCGAGCGTCAGGTGATAGACGGACAGGTGAGGCGGCGCGAAGGCCAGCGCCTCGCGCAGGTCGGCGCGCAGCGCGTCGAGCGACTGGCCGGGCAGCGCGTACATGAGGTCGATGTTGAAGGTCTCGAAGGCGTCGATCGCGGTCTCGATCGCGCGCCGCGCCTGCCCTGCATCGTGGATGCGGCCGAGCGCCGCCAGCGCGTCGTTCGAGAAGCTCTGCACGCCGATCGACAGGCGGGTCACGCCGGCCTGCGCGTAGCCGCGAAAGCGCGCCGCCTCGAAGGTGCCCGGATTGGCCTCCATCGTGACCTCGGCGCCCGGCGCGAGCCGCAGGCGCGCCCGCACCGCGGCGAGCAGCCGCTCGATCGCCTCGGGCGAGAACAGGCTGGGCGTGCCGCCGCCGATGAACACCGTCTGTACGCTGCGCCCCCACACCGAGGGCAGCGCCGACTCCAGGTCGGCGATCAGCGCGTCCACGTAGCGGTCTTCCGGCGGCGAGTCGCCGTCGCGAAACTCGTGCGAATTGAAGTCGCAATACGGGCACTTGCGGATGCACCACGGCAGGTGCACGTAGAGCGCCAGCGGCGGCGGCTCGGACACGCCGGGGGCGGCGCCGGCAAGGCCTGCGCCGGGCGCGGCAAGCACGCCACCGGACCCCGCGGGCCGGATCGGGATCACCGCAAGGCCTCGATCCGGGCGGCGATCAAGACGGTGGCCATGGCAGCGATCATGCCGCGCCGGCCTGCGTGAGCCCGCCCTCGCGCAGGCGCTCGACCAGCGCGCGCATCGCACGGCCGCGATGGCTCGACCGGTTCTTGGCCTCGGCATCCAGCTCGGCCGCGGTGAGACCGACCGAGGGAATCAGGAAATGCGGGTCGTAGCCGAAGCCGCCGGCGCCCCGCGGCGCGTCGAGCACCTCGCCGTACCAGCTGCCGTCGGCCACGATGGGCTGCGGATCGTCGGGCGAGCGCACCAGCACCAGCACGCAGTAGTAGTGGGCGCGCCGGTCGGCCTGCCCCTGCAGGTCGGCGACCAGCTGCGCGTTGTTGGCGGCGTCGGTGTCGGCCGGTCCCGCGCCGCCCGGGGCAGCGACCGCCCGCCGCCCGGCTGCCGCTTCCTCGCGCCGCATCGCCGACCACCGCGCCGACCACACACCGGGCCGACCGCCCAGCGCCTCCACGCAGATGCCCGAGTCGTCGGCCAGCGCCGGCAAGCCGGTGGCGCGGCTCGCGTGCCGGGCCTTGGCCAGCGCGTTCTCGAGAAAGGTGCCGAAGGGCTCCTCGGCCGCCGGCACGCCCAGGGCGGTCTGCGGCAAGAGCTCGAGGCCCAGGGGCGCCAGCAACGCCGCGAACTCGCGCAGCTTGCCGGCGTTGCCCGAGGCCAGCACGACCTGCCGCAGCGCGGGCAGCGCCCGGATGTCCTCGGCGGGCAGCGCTCCGCCGCTCGCGGCGCGCCGAACGTGCTCGCTCACGACGCCAGCGCCGCCTTCTGCGCGGCCACCAGCCGTTCGATCCCCTCGCTCGCCAGCCCGACCAACCGGTCGAGCTGCGCGCGGCTGAAGGGCTCGCCCTCGGCGGTGCCCTGGATCTCCACGAAGCCGCCCGCCCCGGTCATCACCACGTTGAGGTCGGTCTCGCAGTTCGAGTCCTCGTCGTAGTCCAGGTCCAGCACCGGCACACCCTGGTAGATGCCCACCGACACCGCGGCCACGTGCTCGCGGATCGGCGAGCCCGCCAGCACGCCGGCCTTCACCAGCGAGGCCACCGCGTCGTACGCGGCCAGCCAGGCGCCGGTGATCGACGCGCAGCGGGTGCCGCCGTCGGCCTGCAGCACGTCGCAATCGAGCGTGATCGTGCGCTCGCCGAGCTTCGCCATGTCGAAGACCGCGCGCAGGCTGCGTCCGATCAGCCGCTGGATCTCCTGCGTGCGGCCGCTCTGCTTGCCGCGCGCCGCCTCGCGGTCGCCGCGCGTGTGCGTGGCGCGCGGCAGCATCCCGTACTCGGCGGTGACCCAGCCGCGGCCGGCGCCGCGCAGGAAGCCCGGCACCTTCTCCTCGACGCTTGCGGTGCAGAGCACCTTCGTGTGGCCGAACTCGACCAGCACCGAGCCCTCGGCGTAACGGGTGTAGCCCCGGGTGAAGCGGACTTCGCGCAGCACATCGCTGGCGCGGCCGCTCGGGCGGATCGTCATCGGTTTCCTCCGGTTCGTGCGATCGCGTCGCGGATCTCGCGGATCGTCCGCTCGATCTCGTCCTCGCTGATCGCGTCGGGTGCGGCGGCGCCCTCCGGCGGCCCCACCGAAATCGTGGTCGTGATCGCGCCGTCGGGCACCAGCGCCGAGGACAGGCCGCGGCCGGTGTCCTCCTCGCCTTCCCAGGTCATGGCCAGCGCGGTGGCGTTGTCGGCCAGCGCGCCGCCCGCCTCGACCGCGCGCCGCACCAGCATCGGCACGCCGACCAGAGCGGTGTCGGCGCCCAGCGTGGCCACCAGCCCGGCGTCGGTCAGCGGCCCCCAGACGCCGTCGCTGCACAGGAGCAGCGTGTCGCCGGGCACCAGCGCCTGCGGACCGCCCATCTCGATCGTGGGTTCGAAGGGCGAGCCCAGGCAGTTCAGCACCTTGTTGCGTTCCGGATGCCCATCGGCCTCTTCCGGCTCGAGCAGGCCCAGGTCGACCAGGTTCTGCACCTTGGAGTGATCGCGCGTTCGGGCGAGCACCGCGCCCTCGCGCAGCCAGTAGAAGCGCGAGTCGCCGGCGTGCGCCCACCAGGCCTGGCCCTGCTGCACCACGCAGGCCACGATCGTGGTGCGCGGGGCGTCGGGCAGCCGGTTGGCGCGCTGGAAGTTCAGGATCTCGCGATGGCCGCGCCGCAGCGCCACGTCGAGGAAGACCGCCGGGTCGGCCAGCCGCGGCCGGGCCTGTGCCTGGAACATGGCCGCGGCGGCCTGCAGGGCCATCTGGGCGGCGATCTCGCCATGCAGGTGACCGCCCATCCCGTCGGCCACCAGCATCAGCAGGCTTTCGCGGGTGAAGCAATAGCCCATCCGGTCCTGGTTGAGCTGACGCTCGCCGATCAGGCTGTCCTGGTAGATCGAGAATCGCATGGGAGGTTCCGGCGCGCGCCCGCGGCTCAGCCGACCTGCGCCTCGTCGGCGCGCGAGTCGAGCCAGCGGCCGATCGTGGTCGGACGCAGCGGGTTCGGCTCGCCTGCCGCCGCCGCGATGCCGCGCAGCGCGCGCTGCAGCGCGAACACGCTCTGCGGCCGCTCGAGCGGGTTGAGCTTGAGGCACCAGCCGACCAGGTCGAGCAGCGGACGCGAATAGACCTCGGCCAGCGAGTCCAGCGTGGCCGGCAGGCGGTCGTCGAGCTCGCGCTGGTCGGCCTGCTGGGGCGGCTGGCCCAGCATGCAGCCCAGCATGCTGGCGCCCAGCCCGTAGACGTCGGTCCAGGGGCCGAGCTGCTGGGTGCGCCGGTAGAGCTCGGGCGCGGCGAAGCCCGGCGTGTACATCGGGAACAGCCGCTGCGGCTCGGCGTCGAGCGCCCGGCGCGCCGCGCCGAAGTCCAGCAGCAGCGGCGTGCCGTCGAAACGCAGGTAGATGTTGGCCGGCTTCAGGTCCAGGTGCAGCAGCCGGTTGGCGTGCACCTCGCGCAGCCCGTTCATCGCCAGGTTGAACACCCGCACGATATGGCGCTCGGCCATCACCTCGCGGCCGTGCCGGCGCCGGTTGCGCAGCACCACTTCCTGCAGGCTGCGGCCCCGCTCCCAGGCCATCACCATGTAGACGGTGTCGAAGGCCCGGAAGAAGTTGACCACCCGCACCACGTTCGGGTGGAAGATCCGCGCCAGCGCCCGGCCCTCCTCGAAGAAGCAGCGCAGGCCGTTGCGGAAGGTGTTCAGGTTCTGCTCGGGAATCGACGGCGCAAGCTGGCCCGCAGCCCGCTTCACCAGCGTGCTGGGCAGGTACTCCTTGATCGCGAACTTCTCGCCGGTGCCGTCCTCGGCCAGGTACACGATCGAGAAGCCGCCGCTGGCGATCTTCCTTACAATACGGTACCCGCCGACTTCGATCCCGTCGGGAAGCGGAGCGTTGTTCTGGTTGCCCATGGGATCGATTCTACGGTCTCACCGAATCCCCGATCCGAACTTGACCAAGCCAACCGCCGAACGGCGACCCTTGCAGAGCATGACCGGCTACGCGCTGGCCACCCGCGACACCCCGGCCGGCCAGCTGGCCGTGGAATTGCGCAGCGTCAACTCGCGCTTTCTCGACCTGTCGCTGCGCATGCCCGACGAGTTGCGCATCGCCGAACCGCCGCTGCGCGAGCTGATCGGCGGCGCGGTCCAACGCGGCAAGCTCGAGTGCCGGGTCGCCCTGCGCGCCGCCACCGGCGCCGACGCGCCGGCCGCCGTCGACCGGGCCGCCCTGGAACGGCTGGCCGCGCTCGACGCCACGGTGCGCGCCGCGCTGCCGGACGCCGCGCCGCTCTCCGTGGGCGAGGTCCTGCGCTGGCCCGGCGTGATCGCCGAGCAGGCCAGCGCCGAATCGCTGGTGCCGGCCATCCTGGAAGCCGCGAACGAGGCGCTGGCCGACTTCGTGGCCACCCGCGCCCGCGAGGGCCGGCGCCTGGCCGAGCTGATCCTGGAACGCGCCGCGCGCATCGACGAGATCGCACTGCAGGTCGCCGCCCGCGCCCCCGAGCTGCTGGCCGCTCACGAAGACCGGCTGGTCGAGCGCCTGCGCGGCGCGCTCGAACGGCTCACCGCCGGCAGCGACCAGGCCTCGCCCACCGCGATTCCGCACGACGAGACCATGGCCCGGGTGCGCCAGGAAGTCACGCTGCACGGCATGCGCATCGACGTCGACGAAGAGATCGGCCGGCTGCGCGCGCACGTCGCCGAGCTGCGCCGCATCCTCGCCGGCCCCGGGCCGGTGGGCAAGCGGATGGACTTCCTGCTGCAGGAGTTCAACCGCGAGGCCAACACCATCGGCTCGAAGGCCGCGGCGCTGGAGATGACCAACGCGTCCATCGACCTGAAGCTCCTGGTCGAGCAGATCCGCGAGCAGACGCAGAACATCGAATGAACCCGCCCTCCCCCAGGACATCGCAGTCCGGCAAGCCGCATCCCGTGCGCGCCGGCAGCCTGTTCGTGGTCGCCGCGCCCTCCGGCGCCGGCAAGACTTCGCTGGTGCGCGCACTGCTCGACCGCGAGCCGCGCATGCAGCTGTCGGTCTCCTTCACCACCCGTGCGCCGCGCCCCGGCGAGATCGAGGGCCGCGACTACTTCTTCGTGGACCGTGCCGGCTTCGAGCAGCGCCGCGAGGACGGCGAGTTCCTCGAATGGGCCGAGGTCCACGGCAACCTGTACGCCACCTCGCGGCGCTGGATCGAGGAGCGGATGGCCGCAGGGGTGGACATCGTGCTGGAGATCGACTGGCAGGGCGCGGTGCAGGTGCAGCGGCTGTATCCGGATGCGGTGGGCATCTTCGTCGCGCCGCCATCCATCCAGGCGCTGCACGAGCGGCTGGTCGGGCGCGGCCAGGACAGCGTCGAGGTGATCGCCCAGCGGGTGAGCGCCGCCGAGGCCGAACTGAAGCAGGCGCACCGCTTCCAATATGTTATTATCAATCAAGACTTTACGCGCGCACTCGGCGAGCTGCTCACGATCGTCGAAGCGGCGCGGTTGCGGTTCGCCCAGCAGAAGGCCCGGCATGCCGAGACCTTCGATGCACTGGGCATCCGCGGCTGAGCCCGAACGGCGCCCGCGCAGCGGGCAAGCACGCGCGAACCGCGTCCTCCGAATCCGACCTACAGGTAGAAGACCATGGCCCGCATCACCGTCGAAGATTGCCTGAAGAGAATCCCGAACCGCTTCGAGCTCACGCTGGCCGCCACCTACCGCGCGCGCATGCTGGCCCAGGGCCACACGCCCAAGATCGACAGCAAGGAAAAGGACAAGCCCACGGTGACCGCGCTGCGCGAGATCGCCGCCGGCGCGGTCGGCGCCGAGATGCTGCGACGCGTGCCGACCTGATCGGATCGCGCGCGCACGGCTCCCGACATCGACGACCGGCTCCGCCCCGGCAACCCACGGCCATCACCGCACGGGAGAGCGCGGTCATGGCCCTGAACCCCACGCATGACGCCGCGGTCGCCAACGCCGCCGGCAACGGCTTCGTGGCCGCGCCCGACGAACGGCAGGTGGTGTCGCTCGCCAGCCTGACCCGCAAGGCCGCGGCCTACCTCACCGAAGACGACATCCGCCGCATCCGCGAGGCCTACCGCCTCAGCGACGAGGCCCACCTGGGCCAGTTCCGCACCAGCGGCGAACCCTACATCTCGCACCCCATCGCGGTCGCCGAGATCCTGGCCGGCTGGAAGCTCGACGCCGACTCGCTGATGGCCGCGCTGCTGCACGACGTGATCGAGGACACCACGATCTCCAAGCAGGTGCTGGCCGAGCGCTTCGGCACCCAGGTGGCCGAGATCGTCGACGGCCTGTCCAAGCTCGAGCGCGTCGAGTTCGCTTCGAAGGAGCAGCAGCAGGCCGAGAGCTTTCGCAAGATGCTGCTGGCCATGGCGCGCGACGTGCGCGTCATCCTGATCAAGCTCGCCGACCGGCTGCACAACATGCAGACGCTGGGCGCGGTCCCGCCCGACAAGCAGAGGCGGATCGCCCGCGAGACCTTCGAGATCTACGCGCCCATCGCCAACCGGCTCGGCCTGCACGAGCTGTTCCGCGAGCTGGTCGACCTGTCCTTCAAGTACCTGCACCCCTTCCGCCATCGCACGCTGCAGAAGGCGGTGCAGGCGGCGCGCGGCAACCGCCGCGAGGTGCTGTCCAGGATCCTCGAGGCGGTGCAGAAGGCGCTGCCCGAAGCGGGCGTCAGCGCCGAGGTCTTCGGCCGCGAAAAGACGCTCTACGCCATCTACCGCAAGATGCGCGACAAGCAGCTGTCCTTCTCCGAGGTGCTCGACGTCTATGGCTTTCGCGTCATCGTCGAGACGCCCGCGCAGTGCTACCTGACGCTGGGCGCGCTGCACGCGCTGTACAAGCCGGTGCCGGGGCGCTTCAAGGACTACATCGCGATCCCCAAGATCAACGGCTACCAGTCGCTGCACACCACGCTGGTGGGCCCCTTCGGCACGCCGGTGGAGTTCCAGATCCGCACCCGGGAGATGCAGCGCGTGGCGCAGGCCGGCGTGGCGGCGCACTGGCTCTACAAGGCCGAGAAGGAGAGCTTCTCCGACCTGCAGAAGCGCACCCACGAGTGGCTGCAGTCGCTGCTCGACATCCAGAGCCAGACCGGCGACTCGCTCGAGTTCATCGAGCACGTGAAGGTCGACCTGTTCCCCGACGCGGTCTACGTGTTCACGCCGCGCGGCCAGATCCGCGCCATGCCGCGCGGCGCCACGATCATCGACTTCGCCTACAGCGTGCACACCGACATCGGCGATCAGGCGGTGGCCGCGCGCGTGAACCAGCAACCGGTGCCGCTGCGCACCGAACTGCACAACGGCGACGTGGTCGAGGTGATCACCGACCCGAACGCCAAGGCCAACCCCAACTGGCTGTCCTTCGTGCGCACCGGCAAGGCGCGCGCGGGCATCCGCCACTGCCTGAAGACGCTCAAGTACCGCGAGTCGGTCGAGCTGGGCCGCCGACTGCTTGCGCAGGCGCTGTCCGCCCTGCGCATCGACCCGGCCTCGCTCGATGTCCAGGCGCTCGAGCGCGGCGCGCGCGACGCCGGCGCGAAGAGCGTCGAGGAGATGCACGCCGACATCGGCCTGGGCAAGCGGCTCGCGCCGGTGGTGGCCCGCACGATCGCGCTGCAGTTCGGCAGCAAGAGCGCGGCCGCCGCGCTGATCCTCCCGCGGCCCGCGCCGATGATGATCAGCGGCGCCGAAGGCGCTGCGGTCACCTACTCGCCCTGCTGCCACCCGCTGCCGGGCGACGACATCGTGGGACACCTGCGCGGCGGCCACGGCCTGGTCGTGCACCGGGCCGACTGCCGGGTGGCGCAGCGCCAGCGCATCAAGGATGCCGAGCGCTGGGTCGACGTCGACTGGTCCGAGGAGCTGGCCGGCCAGTTCCGCACCGAAATCGAGGTCGCGGTGCGCGCCGACCGCGGCGTGCTCGGCAAGGTGGCCGCCGAGATCGCCGCGAGCGAGGCCAACATCGTGCACGTGTCCATGGACGACGACGCCACCGAGAGCGCGGTGCTGCGCTTCGCGATGATGGTGCGCGACCGCGTGCACCTGGCGCAGGTGATCCGCAACCTTCGCCGCCTGCCCGAGGTCGCCAAGATCACCCGGCACTGAGCGCCGCGCGCAGCCGCGGCGCTCCGGCTAGCCGGCGCATCGATGCGCCGATCGACCTGACGCGGCCGCGCCGCGGCGCTATCCTCCCGGTCCATGAAACCGCTCGTCGTCGACCTCGACAACACGCTGCTGCGCACGGATCTGCTCGCGGAACTGCTGCCCGGCTACCTGGTCCGCAACCCGCTGGCGCTGCCGCGCGTGATCGGCTGGCTCGCGGCCGGCCGCGCCCGCGTCAAGCACGAGATCGCCGCGCGCTGCCCGATCGATCCGGCCACCCTGCCCTACAACGAGGCGGTGCTCGACTGGCTGCGCGCCGAGCACGCGAAGGGTCGCGAGCTCTGGCTGGTCAGCGCCAGCCATCGCAGCTACGTGGAAGCGATCGCCGCGCACCTGGGCCTGTTCGCGGGCGCGCTCGGCACCGATACCGACGACAACCTGAAGGGCGAGCGCAAGCGCGAAGCGCTGGTCGAACGATTCGGCGCACGCGGCTTCGACTACGCGGGCGACAGCCGTGCCGACCTCGCGGTCTGGCGCGACGCGCACGCCGCGATCGTGGTCGGCAACGACGACCGGCTCGCCGAGCAGGCCGGCGCGCTGACCACCGTGGCGCACCGGCTGCCCGCGCCGCGCGGCGGGTTCGATGCCTGGCGCCGGGCCTTTCGCCTGCACCAGTGGCTGAAGAACGGCCTGGTGCTGATCCCGCTGCTCACCGCCCACCTGTGGAACGACGCCGGGGCGGTGCTCGACGCGCTGATCGCCTTCCTCGCCTTCGGCTTCACTGCCTCCACGATCTACGTGCTGAACGACCTGGCGGATCTGGCCGACGATCGCGGCCATCCGGTCAAGCGCCATCGCCCGCTGGCCAGCGCCATGCTGCCGGTGCCGAACGCCCTGGCCGGCGCGGCGCTGCTCGCCCTCCTGGCGCTGGGCTGCGCCGCGATGCTGCCGCCGGACTTCCGGCTGTGGCTGCTCGCCTATGTCGCCACCACCACCGCCTATTCGGCCTGGTTCAAGCGCAAGCCCATCGTCGACGTGATGTGCCTGGCCGGCCTCTACACGGTTCGCCTGCTGGCTGGCGCCGCGGCGGTCGGAGTCGAGGCCTCGTTCTGGCTGCTCGCCTTCTCGATGTTCCTGTTCCTGAGCCTGGCGCTGATCAAGCGCCACGCCGAACTGCGCCGTCACGCGCTGGTCGGCGGCGGCCGCATTTCCCGCAACTACGACACCGACGACCTGCCGGTGATCGTAGCCGGCGGCCTCGGCGCGGGACTGTCGGCGGTGATGGTTCTGGCGCTGTACATCCAGAGCGACCAGACGCGCGACATGTACGCCAACCCCGAGCGCATCTGGATCGCATGCCCGGTGGTGCTCTACTGGGTGCTGCGCGCCTGGTTCCGCGCCAACCGCGGCGAGGTCGACGAAGACCCGGTCGCCTGGGCCGCGAAGGACCCGGCGAGCTGGCTCGCGGCGGCGCTGGTCGCGGGGGCGTTCGCGGCGGCGTTGTGACGCTCAGTCAACGGTCGCGTACACGATCTCGATCACCTCGAGCTCGTCCACGCCGGCCGGCGTGCGCAGCGTGACCACGTCCCCTTCGCGCGCCTTGGCCAGCGCGCGCGCGATCGGCGAGATCCAGCTCACGCGGCGGCGCGGCGGGTCGACCTCGTCGATGCCCACGATCGTGATCGTTTCCTCGCTATCGTCCGGGCCCGGCCGCGCGCCGGCGCGCCGGCGCAGGTAGGTCACCGTGGCGCCGAAGAAGACCTGCTCCAGGTTCTGCTGCCGCGCCGGGTCCACCACCTCGGCCTTGTCCAGCCGCTTGGTCAGGAAGCGGATCCGGCGGTCGATCTCGCGCAGCCGCTTCTTGCCGTACAGGTAGTCACCGTTCTCGGAGCGGTCGCCGTTCGACGCCGCCCACGACACCACCCGCACCACCTCGGGCCGCTCCACGTCGAGCAAGTGCAGCAGCTCGGCCTTCATCCGGGCGTGACCGGCCGGCGTCATGTAGTTGCGCCCGCCGGGCGGCAGCGGCGCGGTCTCTTCGGTGTCGAGCTCGTCGTCGACGTCCGGTTCTTCCTTCGTGAATGCCTTGCTCATGACTCGTTCATCGATTGACGACCGTGACGCATTTCCTCGCTGCGTGCGTCCGCTCGCTTCAGCATGCCTTCGGACACCCCCGTCACGACAGACGAGACACCCCTCGCGCCATGAACGACCGCCGCATGCTCCGCCGCTACCTGATGATGGTCAGCCACGCCGGAGAGGTGCTCGAGGCCTCGTTCGGCAACGATGCGGTCCCGCCGCCGGCCGAGGCGATCGCGGTGATCGAGGACCTGGTGCTGGCGCTGGGGCCGGTCGTTCGCCGGATGCCAGCGGCCTCGCCCCGGCCGCAGGACATCGCCGAATCGCTGGCCGGCTGGGTGCACTGAACGCGCCCCCTCAACTCCCTGCCACCGCCATCTCGCCGATCAGCACCGACCCGGTGCGCTTGGTGCCGCGCACGATCTCGTCGGCGCCCACCGCGCGGACGTCCTGGAACATCTGCCGCAGGTTGCCCGCGATCGTGATCTCCTCGACCGGGTAGGCGATCTTCCCGTTCTCGACCCAGAAGCCGGCCGCCCCGCGCGAGTAGTCGCCGGTCACGTAGTTCACGCCCTGGCCCATCAGGTCGGTGACGAAAAGACCGGTGCCCAGCCTGGCGAGCATGGCCTCGAGGTCGTCGCGGCGTTTCGTGTGCCGGCTCGCGAAACGCAGGTTGTGCGAGCCGCCGGCGTTGCCGGTGGTCCGCATGCCCAGCTTGCGCGCCGAGTAGGTCGACAGGAAATAGCCCTGCAGCACGCCGGCCTCGACCACCAGGCGCTTCTTCGTGGCCACGCCCTCGTTGTCGAAGGGCGAGCTGCCCGATTCGCCGCGCAGCGTGGGGTCTTCCACGATGTCGATGTGCTCGGGGAAGACCGAGTGGCCCAGCGAATCCACCAGGAAGGTGGTCTTGCGATACAGCGCGCTGCCGCTGGTGGCCTGCACGAAATGGCCCAGCAGCCCGCAGGCCAGCGGCGCCTCGAACAGCACCGGCACCCGCCGCGTGGACAGGCGCCGCGCGCCCAGTCGCGACAGCGCGCGCTCGGCCGCGTAGCGCCCCAGCGCCTGCGGATCGGCAAGCTTCTTCGGGTTGCAGTGCGAGGCGTACCAGTCGTCGCGCTGCATGTCGCGGCCGCGCTGCGCGATCGGCGCCGCGCCGATCGAATGCCGGCTGTAGCGAAAGCCGCCCGAGAATCCCAGCGAGTTGGCCGCCACGAAATGACCGTGGCTCACGCTCACCGACGCGCCCTCGGAATTGCGGATCATCGGGCTGGTGGCGAAGGCGGCCGCCTCGGCGGCCTGGGCCATCTCGACCGCCTCGTCGACCGACAGGTTCCAGGCGTGGAACACGCCCGGATCCTTCCAGTCGCGCGCGAGCAGCTCGGGTTCGGGCAGGCCGGCGAAGGGATCCTCGGCGGTGTAGCGGGCAATGTCACAGGCCGCCGCCACCGTCTCGGCGATCGACCCGGCGGAGAAGTCGCTGGTGCTGGCGTGGCCGCGCCGCGTGCCGAAGTACACCGACACGCCCAGGCCCTTGTCACGCGTCTGCTCGATGGTCTCCACGCGGCCGCGCCGCACGTTGACCGACAGGCCGCTGCTCTCCGAGACATCGACCGCGGCCGCCGACGCGCCGCCGCTGTGGGCGCGCTCGAGCGCCAGGGCAGCCAGTTCGTTCAGGCGGGACTGATCGTATTCGAACATCGCGGGGGATTTCCTCGTGAATCGGCCACGGCGCCCGCTCCGCCGGCGCGAGGCCGGGGCAGGCGCCGATGTCGCCAGGTGAGCCGGTTATCATAGCAGCGGCCATGAGCGCATCCCGACGACACACACGCGAGCAACCGCCTCGCGACCCGCCCCCCGACGAGCGTCCCAGCAAGTCGCAGCGCAAGCGCGACGCGCACGCGTTGCAGGCGCTCGGCGCGCAACTCACCACCCTGCGCGACGACGTGCTGGTGCGCCTGCCCATCGGCGAAGCGCTGATCGAGGCGGTGCGCATGGCCCGCGAGATCCGCAGCCACGAGGGCCGGCGGCGGCAGGTCCAGCTGATCGGCAAGCTGATGCGCGACGCCGACGGCGACGCGATCCGCGCCGCGCTGAACGACGAAGGCCGCGACCACCGCGCCGACGTCGCCGTCCTGCACGCCGCCGAGCGCTGGCGCGAACGCATCCTGGCCGACGACCGCGTGCTGGCCAACTGGTGCGCCGAATTCCCCGACACCCGCGAGACGGTCGAGCCGCTGGTGCTGCGCGCCCGCGCCGAGCTGGCCGGCGAGGGCCCGGGCCGCGCCTACCGAGACCTCTTCCGCAAGCTGCGCGCCGCGCTGGAGGGCGCCGCCGAAAGGAGCAAGCCGCAATGAGCGAGAACACGATCCGCATCGGCCTGGTGTCGGTCAGCGACCGCGCCTCGCAAGGCGTCTACCAGGACCAGGGCGTCCCCGGCCTGCAGGCGTGGCTGGGCGAGGCGCTCGCGACGCCCTGGGAGCCCGTGGTCCGGCTGATCCCCGACGAGCGCCCGATGATCGAGCACACGCTGATCGAGCTGGTCGACCACGAGGGCTGCAGCCTGGTGCTCACCACCGGCGGCACCGGCCCCGCCCCCCGCGACGTGACCCCCGATGCCACCCTGGCCGTGGCCGACCGCGAGATGCCCGGCTTCGGCGAACAGATGCGCCAGATCAGCCTGAACTTCGTGCCCACCGCGATCCTGTCGCGACAGGTGGCGGTGATCCGCGGCAAGGCGCTGATCATCAACCTGCCGGGCCAGCCGAAGTCGATCCGCGAAACGCTCGAGGGGCTGAAGGATGCCGACGGCAAGCAGAGGGTGCACGGGATCTTCGCGGCGGTGCCGTATTGCCTGGACCTGATCGGGGCGCCGTACGTGGAGACGAACGAGTCCCTGTGCAAGGCCTTCCGGCCGAAGTCGGCGAAGCGGGGCTGAGCTCGCGGCTTGTGCCGGTTCGCCCGGCGGCGCAGGCCGGGCTCGGATTCCGGACGCCGAGGCTGCGTCTCGCTTCGCGGGGTTCCCTCGCCTTCGTCGTCCGCGGCGGCTCGGGCGCAACTCGCGGCCCTTCAGGGCCGCTCGGACAGCGCCCTCGCTGATCGCCGCTCCCTTCCGAAGCGCTCGGCTTGCGAAGGCGCCCGGAATCCGAGCCCGGCCCGCACCGCCTGGATGTCGTGGCACGCGTCGCGAGCTCATCCCCGCTTCGTCGGCTTCGGCGCTCTCGGCCAAAGGTTCGGATCGACTTCTCGGAAGGGCTCGGTCGCGGCCTCGAATTCACGGACCTCCGCGTCCGACCATGGCCCCGCGAGTGCGGTCTCACTGACGTACTGCACGTCGCCAGGGAAGCCCTGTGCGTCACCATCTCCCGGAGCATGTCCAGCAAGCCTGGATCGAGGCATGTCTGATCCTCTCTATCGATTCATCGGTCTGTACGTTTAGCAGAAAGAGGGCGGGCTGAACACGCCGCGCAGGCCACGCGGCCGCTCCCAAGCTCTTCACGCAGGCCGGCAGGCCAGACGCTCCGCACGCCACCGTCTCCAGGCCGGCGGGGGTGGAGGCGCTTCCCGGGCGCCTGTGCAAGCCGAGCGCTTCCGAAGGGAGCGGCGATCAGCGAGGGCGCTGTCCGAGCGATTCCAGAGGAATCGCGAGTTGCGCCCGAGCCGCCGCGGACGAGGAAGGCGAGGGAAGCCCCGCGCAGCGGGGCCGCAGCACCGGCGCCCGGGAAGCGCCTCCACCCCCGCCGGCCGGGCGCAGGCAAACGAGAGGCGTCAGGCCCGCCGCACCGAAGTGACCCCCGGCACCGCCCGCACCGCCGCGAGCGTCGCCTGCAGCTGCCCCGCATCCGTCACCTCGACCGTGAACCGCATCCGCGCCTCCTGCCGCCGGGTGGCCGTCTGCATGCCGATCACGTTGACCCGGTCGCGCGCCACGGTTTCCACGATGTCGCGCAGCAGGCCGGTGCGGTCGGCCGCCTTCACTTCGATGTCCACCGGATAGCGCCGCGCGCGGGCGTCGGCGGCCGGGCGCGGCTTTCCCCACTCGGTCTCGATGACCCGCTCGGGCGAGCGCGCTGCCAGCCGCGCGAAGGTGCTGCAGTTGTCCCGGTGCACCGACACGCCGCGGCCGTGGGTCACGAAGCCCACGATCGGATCGGGCGGCACCGGCCGGCAGCAGCGGGCGAGCTGCGTGAGCAGCGAGTCGATGCCCACCACCAGCACGCCGTCGCCGCCGGCCCCGGCCTTCTGCCGGCGGGCGGCGATCACCGAGGCCAGATCGGGTTCGTCGAGGCCGGCTCGCGCAGGATCCTGTGCCGGGTCATGGCGCGCCGCTTCCTCGAGCTGGCGCGGCCCGATCTCCTCGCGCGCCACCGCCACGAACATCGCGCCGGCGTCGGGCTGGCCCAGCCGCCGGGCCAGCTCGTCGAAGGCCAGCGCGGTGCGGCCCTCGCGCTGCAGGACCTTCTCGACCTTCTCGCGGCCGGCCGCGGTGTCGCGCTCGAGCTCGCGGGCGTTGAACCACTGCCTGAGCTTGGCGCGGGTACGCTGGCTTCGAACGTAGCCCAGCTGCGGGTTCAGCCAGTCGAGCGAGGGACCTTCGTGACCGGTGTCCTTGGCCGCCACGATCTCGACCGTCTGGCCGTTCTGCAGCGCGGTGTTCAGCGGCACCATGTGGCCGTCGACCTTCGCGCCTCGGCAGCGGTGGCCAAGGCTGGTGTGCACCTGGTAGGCGAAGTCCACCGGCGTGGCGCCGGCCGGCAGCTCGATCACCCGCGCCTGCGGCGTGAGCACGTAGATGCGCGCTTCGTCCGCGATGTCGCGCGCGTCCTGGTCCGCGGCGCCCGTCGAAGCCTTGCCCGTCGAAGCCTTGCCCGGCGCGGCCGTTCCGCGCGGCACCGCCGCGCCGCCCAGCGCCTCGCCCACCTCGCGCTGCCAGGCCAGGAGCTGGCGCATCCAGGCGATGCGGTCCTCGAAGGCCTGGTCGCTGCGCGCGCCGCTGCCGGCCGCGCCGCTGGCCCGCTCCTTGTAGCGCCAGTGCGAGGCCACGCCGTACTCGGCGAAGCGGTGCATCGCCTCGGTACGGATCTGCACCTCGAGCGGCCGGCCGTCCTCGGCGGTGACCACCGTATGAAGGGACTGGTAGCCGTTCGGCTTGGGCCGGGCGATGTAGTCGTCGTACTCCTCGGGGATCGACTGCCACATGGCGTGCACCACGTCGAGCGCGGCGTAGCACTGGGCCACCTCGCCCACGATCACCCGCAGCCCGCGCAGGTCGGAGATGCCTTCCAGTTCGCGCTGCTTGCTGCGCATCTTGTTCCAGATGCTGTAGATGTGCTTGGGCCGCCCGCTGACCTCGGCGTTCAGGCCGGCCGCCGCCAGCGCCTGGCGCAGGCGCTGCGCGGTGGCGGCGATGTAGGCCTCGCGCTCGACCCGCCTTTCCTCGAGCGCGCGCGCCAGCGACTTGTAGGCCTCGGGCTGCAGGAAGCGGAAGGACAGGTCCTCGAGCTCCCACTTGAGCTGCCACAGCCCGATCCGGTTGGCCAGCGGCGCCAGCACCTCGAGCGTCTCGCGGCTCACCGACTCGTCGGGTGCGCGCTTCTCGGCCGCGTGGTAGCGCAGCGTCTGCAAGCGCGAGGCCAGCCGCAGCAGCACCACCCGGATGTCGGTGGCCATCGCCAGCAGCATCCGGCGCAACGTCTCGGTCTGGGCGCCGGCGTCCGCGCCTTCGGGGCGGCGCAGCGCGCGCAGCCGCCGCACCTGGCGCATCGCGTCGACCAGCCGGCCCACCTCGGGGCCGAACTCGCGATCCACCGCCTCGCGCGGCAGCAGCGAGGCCGGCTCGACCAGCGCCGCGGCGATCTGGGTGGCCTCGTCGGCGCCGATCGCGTGCAGGATCGCGATCGTGCCGCGGGCGTGCGCCAGGTAGCCCTCGCCGTTGGGCGCGGCGGTGTCGCAGACCGCGTCCGCGGCGAGGGACAGTGCGCGGCGCACCCGCGCGCTGTCCCCATTTCCGTGGTCGATCCGCGCGGCGTCGGTGATAGGCTTCGGCTCGCTCATCGTGGTCGGTGGAGATTCCGGCCGATTATAGGTTTCGACCTTGGTTTCGCTGCTCAAACGCCTGTTCGGCCGGCCCGCGCCGGCGGCCGCCGATCTCGACCATGCCCTCTGGCGCGAGACGCTGGCTGCCATGCCCTGGCTCGGCCACCTCGACGCAGCCGGCCTGGCCCGCCTGCGCGAGCTGTCGGCCGGCTTCCTGGCCGCCAAGACGATCACCGGCGCGGCCGGCTTCGAGGTCGACGACCGGGTGCGGGTCGCGATCGCCGCCCAGGCCTGCCTGCCGATCCTGAAACTGGGTCTGGCCGCCTACGACGACTTCGTCGAGATCGTCGTCTATCCCGACCGCTTCCTGGTGTCGCGCAGCCAGGTCGACGAGGCCGGCGTGGTCCACGAGTCCACCGACGAGCTGGCCGGCGAGGCGATGGAGCGCGGCCCGGTGGTGCTGTCCTGGCCGGACGCCGACCCGAACGCAGACGCCGACCCCGCCTCGCGCGGCTGGAACGTGGTGATCCACGAATTCGCCCACAAACTGGACATGCTCGACGGCGAGCCCGACGGCGTGCCGCCCTTGCCCGCCCGCCGGCGCGCCGCCTGGACCCGCGAGATCGAGGGCGCCTGGGAGAGCTTCTGCGGCATGCTCGACCGGCTGGAAGAGTCGATCCCCCGCCACGTCGACCCCGAGTCGCCCCAGGGCGAGGCCTGGTACGCCAGCCTGCCGCTCGATCCCTATGCCGCCACCGACGTCGGCGAGTTCTTCGCGGTGGCCGCCGAGGCCTTCTTCGTGGATCCGGAACCGCTGGCCGAGGTGTTTCCGGACCTGTACCGCCTGTTGACCGACTATTTTGGTCAGGATCCACGCTCCGCGGTCCGCTGATCCGCCGCTGCCGGGCGGGCGCCAGGGCGGCGGCTCGGCCGGCCGCCGCTGGGCGTCCCGGGCAAACCGCCTTCCGCGCCCCCTGTCCATCCCCCGTATCGGGGGAGATGCAGCCTGCATCATTGTCGAATATCCTTACCAACCCGGGTAAGTCCCCTGCCGGTCATCGACGCCAGCCGCCACGCGTGCGGTTTGTCATAACCACGACGCGTCCCCTGGCGTAGGGTATTAGGAGTTTCCCTGATATCCGACCTCGCCGCCGGGCCAGACATCATGATTCGCCTCTTCAATCACTACCTCCCGCTCCGGATCCTGCTGCTCTCGCTGATCGAGGCGATGGTGCTGTTCCAGGCCATGGTGCTCGGCTTCGAGATCCGGCTGCTCGACCAGGCCCTGCCGCTGCCCCTCGTCGAGGCCGGCGTGTTCACCGGCGTCATGCTGTTGATGATGACCGGCCTGGGGCTCTACGAGTCGCAGAACGAGCCTTTCCGGGTGATGCTGCAGCGCCTGGTGGTGGCCTACGGCCTCGCCCTGGCCGTCATGAGCGTGCTCTTCTACCTGTTCCCGGCGATCTACGTGGGCCGCGGCGTGTTCGCGCTGACCTCGGTCTTCGCGGTGGCCGGCGTGGTGCTGATCCGGCTCATCTTCTTCCGGGTCACCGACGTCGGCCTGCCCAAGCGGCGCGTGCTGATCGTGGGCAACGGCCACGAGGCCGAGGACGTGATCCGCTTCCTGAACGAGGGCACCCGCGGCAAGGTCATCGAGTACGCCGGCCTTTACCCGTTGGCCGGCGACCGCGACACCAGCGAGCCCGAGCGGACCGCCGCCCGCCTGCAGCTGATGCGCACCGTGTCCGACCTGCGGGTGTCCGAGATCGTGGTCGCGCTGCGCGAGCGCCGCGGCGGCGTGATGCCCCTGCGCGAGCTGCTCGAATGCAAGCTGCGCGGCGTCAAGGTCATGGACCTGGTCTCGTTCTACGAGCGCGAGAAGGGCCTGCTCAAGGTCGACAACCTGCGTGCGAGCTGGCTGATCTTCGGCTCGGGCTTCGACCAGGGCGTGACCCGGGACGTGGTCAAGCGGGTGTTCGACGTGGCGGTGAGCCTCGTTCTGCTGGTGGTCACGCTGCCGGTCCTCGTGCTGGCCATGCTCGCCATCCTGATCGAGACCGGCCGGCCGATCTTCTACCGGCAGGAGCGGGTGGGCCAGGGCGGCAAGCCCTTCACGATCTACAAGCTGCGCTCGATGACGCAGGACGCCGAGAAGGACGGCAAGCCCCGCTGGGCCGGCGCGAACGACGCGCGGGTCACCGCGGTGGGCCGCTTCCTGCGCCGCAGCCGCATCGACGAGCTTCCCCAGCTCTACAACGTGCTGCGCGGCGACATGAGCTTCGTGGGCCCGCGCCCCGAGCGGCCCTTCTTCGTGAGCCAGCTGCTCGAGGACATCCCGTACTACGACATCCGCCACAGCGTGAAGCCCGGCATCACCGGCTGGTCGCAGGTGCGCTACCCCTACGGCGCCTCGGTGGAAGACGCGCTGGGCAAGCTGCAGTACGACCTGTACTACGTGAAGAACCACTCCCTGTTCCTGGACCTGCTGATCCTGGTCGACACGGTGCAGGTGGTCCTCCTCGGCAAGGGCGCTCGCTGAACCGCTGATGAACCCCGCGCTGCTCGGCTTCATCGGTCACGCCGCGGCAGCGCTCGCCTTCCTGGCGCTGGCCGTGCTGCTGGCGGTTCGCCGGCGCGGCGATGCGGTCGGCCGCCTGCTGCTGGTCGCGGTCCTGGGCCAGGTGGCCTGGGGCGCGGCGATGGCCGGCCTGCTCACCGGCAGCCCCGTCGCGGCGCCGCTCGCACCGGTCACCGAGGCGCTGCGCAATCTCCTCTGGATCCTGTTCCTGATCCGCCTGGGCACCGATGCCGGCCCCGCGCCGGTCATCGGCGCACAGCAGGCCGAGCAGGTCGATCGCGCCGGGCGGCGCGCCATGGTGGTGGCCCTGGTGCTGGCCAGCGCCTCGGCCGGCGCCGAACTGATCGGCAGCGACGCCGGCACCCTGTTCGCCGCGCGCACGCTGGCCGCGATCTTCGGCCTGGTCTGCCTCGAGCAGGTCTACCGCAACGCCTCGCCCGGCCGGCGCTGGGCGATCAAGTTCCTGGGCCTCGCGCTGCTCGCGCTGTTCGCCTTCGACCTGCTGATGTACAGCGAGGCCCTGCTGTTCGGCCGCGTCAACGGCGCCTGGTGGGTGGCCCGCGGCTACGCCAACGTGCTGCTGGTGCCGCTGCTGGCCATCGCCGCCGCCCGCAACCCGCAGTGGAAGCTCGACATCGGCGTGTCGCGCCAGGCGGTCTTCCACACGGCCGCGCTGTCGATCGCCGGCGGCTACCTGGTGCTGATCGCCGGCGGCGGCTACTGGCTGCGCTGGTTCGGCGGCGAGTGGGGGGAGATCGCGGCAGCGCTGCTGGTGTTCGCAGCGTTGCTGGGCCTGGCGGTCTTCCTGATGTCCGGCCGGATCCGCGCGCGGCTTCGCGTCTTCCTGGCCAAGCACTTCTTCACCTACCGCTTCGACTACCGCGAGGAGTGGATGCGCCTCACCGGCCTGCTGGCCAGCGACGGGTCCGGCGAGCTGGCCGCCCGCGCGATCAACGGCCTGGGCCAGCCGGTGGACAGCGCCTCGGGCGCGCTGTGGCTGGAGTCCGACGGCGCCTTCCGCTTCGAGGGCGGCATCCGCTGGCAGGGCGACCGCGCCGCGATTCCGTCCGACGCGCCCCTGGTGCAGCTGATGCGCGAGCGCGACTGGATCGTGGACCTGCATACCGCGGTGAACGCGACCGGCGACTGGCGTGGCGCCGCCGGCGATCCGGGCAACCCGAGGCCCGAAGCCGGCCTGCCCCTGCCGCCCGCCATCGCCGGCCACGCCGAGGGCTGGCTCGTCGTGCCGCTCACCCTCGAGCGCGAGCTGCTCGGCTTCGTGCTGCTCGACAAGCCGCTGGCCCCGCAGCCCTTCGACTGGGAGACCCGCGACCTGCTCAAGGCCGCCGCCCGGCAGATCGCCAGCCACCTGGGCCTGCAGCGCACGCTCGAGAAGCTGATCCGCGCCCAGCAGTTCGAGTCCTTCAACCGGATGTCGGCCTTCGTGGTGCACGACCTGAAGAACCTGGTCGCGCAGCTCGGACTCATGACGAAGAACGCGCAGCGCCACCGCGACAACCCGGAATTCCAGGCCGACATGCTGGCCACCGTCGAGAACGTGATGGAGCGGATGCAGGGCCTGCTGCTGCAACTGCGGGTCGGGGCCAAGCCGGTGGAGAAACCCGCGCAAGTGAACCTGTCCGAGGTCCTTCAGGCCGCGGTCGCCGCCCGCCGGGCCCTGCGGCCCGAGCCGCGCATCGTGCGCTGGCAACCTGCTGCCGGATTGCACGGCCAGGCCGGCGACCCCGATGGCCCGGCGCAAGGAATGACCGCTCGCGACGACCTCTTGGTGATGGCGCATCGCGACCGCCTCGAGCGGGTGATCGGTCACCTGATCCAGAACGCGGCCGAGGCCTGCGACCCCTCGAACGGTCGCGTCGAGCTGGCCCTTCGCGAGCAGGACGGCCGCGCCGTGATCGAAGTCCGCGACAACGGCCGAGGCATGAGCGGGGCTTTCCTTCGTGAAAAGCTGTTCCAGCCCTTCACCTCGACCAAGGCGCACGGCATGGGCATCGGCGCCTTCGAGAGCCGCGAATACCTGCGCGAGCTGGGCGGCGCGCTCGAGGTCGAGAGCACCGAAGGCGTTGGTACCATCTTCCGTGTCCGCCTGCCGCTGGCCAGGACCGGCGCGGAGCGACCCCTGGAAACCCGGAAGGAAGAGGCAGGCAGTCCCGATGGCTGAACGAGTCCATGGCTGAAGAACGGCCGACCCTGATGATGGTCGAGGACGACATCGGTCTGCAGAAGCAGATGCGCTGGTCCTTCGACCGCTACAACGTGATCTTCGCGCAGGACCGCGAGAGCGCGCTCGCGCTGCTGCGCCGACACGAGCCGGTGGTGGTCACGCTCGACCTGGGCCTGCCGCCCGACCCCGACGGCACCAGCGAGGGCTTCGCCACGCTCGAGCAGATCGTGGCGCTGGCGCCCGACACCAAGGTGATCGTGCTCACCGGCCAGAACGATCGCGGCAACGCGCTCAAGGCGGTGGGCAGCGGCGCCTACGACTTCTTCGCCAAGCCCTTCGAGGCCGACATCCTGGGCCTGGTCATCGACCGCGCCTTCCGGCTCGCCGACCTGGAGCGCGAGAACCGGCTGCTGCAGCAGCGGCAGGCCGGCGACACCCCGCTCGACGGCCTGCTCACCCGCGACCCCGGCATGCAGAAGCTGTGCCGGCAGATCGAGAAGCTCGCGCCGACCACCGCCACCGTGCTGCTGAACGGCGAGTCCGGCACCGGCAAGGAGTTGTTCGCCCGGGCGCTGCACCAGCTCTCGCCGCGCAAGGACAAGCGCTTCGTGGCGATCAACTGTGCGGCCATCCCCGAGACCCTGCTCGAGTCCGAGCTCTTCGGCCACGAGAAAGGCGCCTTCACCGGCGCGGTCAAGCAGACCCCGGGCAAGATCGAGGTGGCCGACGGCGGCACGCTCTTCCTCGACGAGATCGGCGACCTGCCGCAGTCACTGCAGGCCAAGCTGCTGCGCTTCCTGCAAGAGCGGGTCATCGAGCGCATCGGCGGACGCAGCGAGATCCCGGTCGACGTGCGCGTGATCTGCGCCACCCACCGCAACCTGCGCGAGCGCATCGCCGAAGGCGCCTTCCGCGAGGACCTGTTCTACCGGCTGGCCGAAATGATCGTGGCCATCCCCCCGCTGCGCGAGCGCACCGGCGACGCCACGCTGCTGGCCCACGCCTTCGTGCAGCGCTTCGCGCAGCAGAACGGCCGCGGCAAGCTCACGCTGCGCGACGACGCGCTGGCCGCCATCGAGCATCACCCCTGGCCCGGCAACGTGCGCGAGCTCGAGAACTGCATCAAGCGCGCGGTGATCATGGCCGACGGCAGCACCATCGGCGCCGAGGACCTCGGCCTTCAGGCGGTGGACGACGACACCGCCGCGCTGAACCTGCGCGTGGTGCGCGACGAATGCGAGAAACAGGCGGTCATCAAGGTGATGTCGCGCGTCGAAGGCAACGTGGCGCGCGCCGCCGAACTGCTGGGCGTGAGCCGCCCCACCCTCTACGACATGCTGAACCGCTTCGGCCTGCGCTGAACCACGCAGCGCCGCCGAATCCAGGAGACGATCGATGACACGCGCAAACAAGACACCCGGCACCCGGACTCGCCCTGCCCGCATCCTCGTGGTCACGCTGGCCACCGCCGCGGCGCTCACCTCGATCACCGCCTGCGCCGGCAAGGACTCGCCCGAAGCCCTGCTCGACAAGGCCCGGCAGTCGCTGTCGGCCAACGAGCCGCGCACCGCCGAGATCCACCTGAAGAACCTGCTGCAGGAGACCGACAACGCCGAGGCGCGCTACCTGCTGGCCGAGATCTACCGCCGCAGCGGCGACCTGCCCTCGGCCGAGAAGGAATACCGGCGCGCGCTCGACCTGGGATTCGACCGCAAGCGGGTGTTGCCGCCGTTGATGGACGTGCTGCTGGCGACCAACCAGTCGCAGAAGGTTCTCGACCTGTCGCACGACCTGAAGATCGAGGATCCCGCCGCCCGTGCCGAAGCGCTGGCCCTTGCCGGGCAGGCCCTGATGCGACTGAACAAGCCCGACGAGGCACGCCGCACATTCGAAGAGGCGCTCGCCGCGCAACCCGAAAACCTCACCGCCCAGGTCGGCATGGCCCGGCTGGTGGCCGCCACCGACCGCCCCGCGGCGCGCGCCCGCATCGACGCCCTGCTGCAGAAGCAGCCCGACTCGGTCGAGGCGCTGTCGCTGCGCGCCGACCTCGACATCGCCGACGGCCGCGTCGAGCCTGCGCGCGAGACCCTGCGCGGGCTGGCCGAGCGCACGCCGCGCGACCCCGCGGTGCACGCCAAGCTGGTGTCGCTCGCCCTCGACGCCAACGACCTCGAGGGCGCCCGCAAGCACCACGAAGGCCTGGCCAAGGCCGCGCCCAACGGCCCGGTCACCCACTACCTGAAGGCGATGATCGAGCTGCGCTCGGGGCAGCCCACCGCGGCACGCGACGCGGTCACCGAGGCGCTGCGCCTGGCGCCCGAGTACCTGCCCGCGGTGGCGCTGGCCGCCGGCCTTCACCTGCAGCTGGGCGAGCTCGAGCAGGCCGAGCGCCATGCCCGGATGCTGGTCGAGCGCGCGCCCCAGACCACCCAGGGCCATCGGCTGCTGGCCGCCACCTACCTGCGGATGAACGCGCCCGATCGCGCGCTGGAGGTCGCCCGTCGCCCGCTCGATCGCGGCGCCAAGGACCCGATGCTGATGTCGATCGCCGGCGAGGCCGCGCTCAAGACCAACGACCCGGCGGCCGCGGCGAAATACTTCGAGGAAGCCCGCAAGCTCGACCCGAAGGACGCGCGCAAGCTCACCGGCCTGGCCATGGCGCACATGGCCTCGGGCAACCGCGAGCGCGGCATCGACGAGCTCGAGGCCGCGGTCGAGCTGGATTCCTCGAGCCTGCAGGCCGACATCGCGCTGGTCATGGCGCACCTGCGCGAGCGCAAGTTCGATCAGGCCCTGAAGGCCGTGGCCGGCATGGAGAAGAAGGCGCCCAAGAGCCCGGTGCCTGCCGGC
The DNA here is from genome assembly GCF_008039575.1 of Zeimonas arvi. Classification (GTDB taxonomy): domain Bacteria; phylum Pseudomonadota; class Gammaproteobacteria; order Burkholderiales; family Burkholderiaceae_E; genus Zeimonas; species Zeimonas arvi. The sequence goes on from NZ_VDUY01000003.1 coordinate 53,585, forward strand.
ATGCGCGGCGGCGTGCTCGCCGCCAAGGGCGACACGGCCGGGGCGCGCAAGGCCTTCGACGAAGCGCTCAAGCGCGACCCGAAGTACTTCCCCGCCACCGCCAACCTGGCCAACCTGGACCTGCGCGACGGCAAGCTCGACGACGCACGCAAGCGCTACGAGGCGCTGCTGGCGGCCGACCCGAAGAACGCCCAGGCGCACATCGCGCTGGCCCAGCTCGCGGTGCGCCGCGGCGCGCCGCGCGCCGAGGTGCTCGCGCTGCTGCAGAAAGGCCGCGACGCCAATCCCGGCGTCGCGCTGCCGGTGATCGCCACCGCGCGATACATGCTGGACACCAACACGCCGAACGAAGCGGTGCCCATGCTGCAGCAGGCGGTCAACGCCGATCCCGAGAACCCGCAGCTGCTCGACACGCTGGCCACCGCGTTGATGCGAAGCGGCCAGCGCGCGCAGGCGATCGCCACCTGGGAGCGCCTGCTGCGCGCCCAGCCCAATGCCTGGGCCGCGCACCTGCGCATCGGCGAGGCGCAGCGCGCCGACAAGAACAACGACGCCGCGCTGGCCAGCTTCCGCAAGGCCGAGCAGGCCGCGCCCGACGCGCTCGAGCCCAAGCTCGCGGCAGCCGCCCTGCTCTTCGACATGGGCCGGAAAGACGAGGCCCGCAAGATCGCCGCGGAACTCAAGAAGAACGAGCGCCAGCAGGTCGCCGGCCTGCTGCTCGAAGGCGACCTGGCCGCGGCCGATCGCAACTGGGGCCCGGCCATCGAGTCCTACCGAAAGGCCTTCGCGCAGCAGAAGGCGCTGCCGGTGGGCACCAAGCTGATCCGCGCGCTGCACGCGGCCAAGCGCGGCAACGAGGCCGACACCGTCCTGCGCGACTGGGTGCGTGCCGAGCCCGACAACCTGCCGCTGCGGCTGCTTGCCGGCGAGACCGAGGTCACGCTCAAGCGCTGGAAGCCGGCCTACGACCACTACGCGGTCGTGATCGCCAAGGAGCCGCGCAACGCGCTGGCGCTGAACAACGCCGCCTGGGCGCTGCACGAGCTGAAGGACCCGCGCGCCGAAGAGCTCGCCCGCCGCGCCTACGAGGCCGCGCCCAAGAGCGCCGCGGTGCTCGACACCTACGGCGTCATCCTGTCGGCCAAGGGCGACCCGAAGGCGGTGCAGGTCATGCGCGACGCGGTCGCCGCCGCCCCCACCGCCCCGCAGATCCGCCTGCACTACGCCGAGGCGCTGGCCAAGGCCGGCGACAAGGCCTCGGCCAAGGTCGAGGTGCAGACGGTGCTGAAGGCGGTGAGCGAAGGGCCGGTGGCCGAGCAGGCGAAGGCGCTGGAGGCGAAGCTGTGACGCGCGGGCGCGTCACCTGATCTCGTACCAAACCCCGCGGCCGCTGCCGTGCAGACTCAAGTGACCGCGCTCGACCAGGTTCCGCAGATGCACCTTCAGCGTATTCCGGCTCGCGCCGGTCAGCTTCATGGCGTCGCCCATGGTGATGCGCCCGTGCTCGCGGGCGAACTCGACGATCTGCAGTGAGAGATCGGGCAAGGCAGCCAGGACGATCCTCTCGCGCTCGATCTTCTTCTCCAGTCGGCGAACCTGCTCGGCCAGGGACTGCAGGAAGAACACGAGCCACGGTTGCCAGTCGGGCGCATTGGTGCGAATGCTTCCCTGCGTCCGGCGCAGCGCCAGGTAGTAGGCTTCCTTGTTCAGCTCGATCACGCTCTCCAGCGAGCTGTACGGCACGTAGGCATAACCGGCCTGGATCAGCAGCAAGGTCGTGAGCACCCGGCTCAATCGGCCGTTTCCATCCTGGAACGGGTGGATCTCGAGAAAGACCACGACGAAGATCGCGATGATCAACAAGGGGTGCAATTGCCCCTTCTCGCGCTCGTCGTTCACCCAGGCCACCAATTCGGACATCAAGCGGGGCGTGTCGAAGGGCGTGGCCGTTTCGAAGACGACGCCGATCTGGACTCCGCTTTCGTCGAATGCGGCAACGCTGTTCGAGTGCGTCTTGTACTGCCCGCGATGGCGTGAATCCTTCTCGCTGTGGCGCAGAAGGATCTGGTGCAGTTGCTTGATGTGGTTCTCGCTGAACGGAATGTCCTGCCACGAGCCGAAGACCCGATCCATCAGCTCGGCGTAGCCGGCAACCTCCTGCTCGTCTCGCGTCTCGAAAGACCGGATGGCCAGGTTGGAGAGCAGGCGCTCTACCTCGCGATCGCTGAGCCTGCTGCCCTCGATGCGGGTCGACGAGCCGATGCTCTCGATGGTCGCAACCCGCCGCAATGCAGAGAGGCGGTCGGGTGCGAGGGCCCCCAGCGCCCGCCATGCGCCCTTGAACTCGTCGATTCTCGCGATCAGGCTCAGGATCTGCGGGGTGATCCGAAGGGTGTCGACACGCAGCATGGAACCAATGCTACACCCATTTACACCCATTCAGGAGAGGGCGACGCTCAGTGCCGCCTCTCAGGGCCGACTACTTCCCGGCCTGATCCACGTACCAGTCGATCGCCTCGGCCAGCCCCTCGCCCACCCGGTGCGTGGGCGCATAGCCGAGCAGCTCGCGCGCCCGGCTCACGTCGGCCAGCGAATGGCGCACGTCGCCTTCGCGGAACTCGCGGAATTTCGGCTCCACGCCGGCCAGCGCCGGCTCGCGCTCGGCGAGCAGCGAACGGATCAGGCCGAACAGCTCGACCAGCGTCGTGCGCTCGCCCACCGCCACGTTGAAGACCTGGTGCGCCGCGGGCAGCTCGGGCGCCAGCGCCGCGCGCAGGTTGGCCTGCACCGCGTTGGCCACGTAGCAGAAGTCTCGGCTGGTCTCGCCGTCGCCGTTGATCCACACCGGCTCGCCCGCGAGCAGCGAGGCGATCCAGCGCGGCACCACCGCGGCGTAGGCGCCGGCGGGGTCCTGGCGCGGACCGAACACGTTGAAGTAGCGCAGCCCCACGCATTCGATCCGGTACACCCGCGCCCAGGTCTCGGCGAACAGCTCGTCGGCGGCCTTGGTGGCGGCATACGGCGACAGCACCTTGCCGACCCGGTCCTCGACCTTGGGAAGCTCGGGATGATCGCCGTACACCGAGCTCGACGATGCGTAGACGAAACGCCGCACGCCGGCCGCCCGCGCCGCCTCGAGAACCTGCAGGAAGCCCTCGACGTTGGCCGCGAACGAAGGCATGGGCTGCGCGATCGAGCGCGGCACCGAACCCAGGGCCGCCTGGTGCAGCACGTGGTCGACCGGGCCACTGCCGGCGTGGCCGGCCTGCGCCGCGCCGCCCGCGCCTGCGGCGCCGATCCCCATCGCCTCGCGGCACACCGCCGCGTCGCGGATGTCCCCGTCGATGAACCGGAAGCGCGACCAGGCTTCCTCGCCAACCAGCCCGCGCAGCTCGTCCAGGTTGCGCCGGTGCCCGGTGGCGAAGTTGTCCAGCCCGGTCACGTACTGGCCGCCGCGCAGCAGCGTCTCCACCAGGTTCGAGCCGATGAAGCCGGCCGCGCCGGTCACCAGCCAGCGCTGCGCCGGCCGCCCTTCGAGCAGCGCCAGGTTCGGGTCGCTCACAGCCGCCAGAGCCGCAGCCCCGCTGCCGCCACCTCGGCCGGATCGAAGGCCGACTTCACGTCGGCCAGCACCGCGCCCGGCGCGAGCTTGCCGGCCATGGCCTTCAGCCCGCGCTCGCGCAGCTTCGCGTGGCCCACCGCCGCCACCGCCGCGCCCGCCTTCGGCAGGTCTTCCCAGGCGGTGAGCTTCAGCCCGTACTCGTGCATCGCCTCCTCGGGGTCGGCCACCGGGTCGTGCACGATGACCTCCGCGCCGTAACTCTGCAGCTCGCGGATCACGTCGATCACCTTGGAGTTGCGCAGGTCGGGCACGTCTTCCTTGAAGGTGAGCCCGAACACGATCACCGGCTCGCCTTTCACGTGAAAACCGGCCGCGATCATCTCCTTGACCGTGCGCTGCGCCACGAAGGCGCCCATGCCGTCGTTGATGCGCCGGCCGGCCAGGATCACCTGCGGGTGATAGCCCACCATCTCGGCCTTGTGCGTCAGGTAGTAGGGGTCCACGCCGATGCAGTGCCCGCCCACCAGACCCGGCCGGAAGGGCAGGAAGTTCCACTTGGTGCCGGCCGCCTTCAGCACCTCGAGCGTGTCGATGCCCACGCGATCGAAGATCAGCGCCAACTCGTTGACCAGCGCGATGTTCAGGTCGCGCTGCGTGTTCTCGATCACCTTGGCGGCCTCGGCCACCTTGATGCTGCTGGCCCGGTGCACGCCGGCGGTGACCACCGCCTCGTAGAGCTTCGCCACCGATTCCAGCGTGTCGGCGTCGTCGCCCGACACCACCTTCACGATGCGGGTGAGCGTGTGCTCCTTGTCGCCGGGGTTGATCCGCTCGGGCGAATAGCCCACGTGGAAGTCGGTCTTCCACTTCATGCCCGACTCGCGCTCGAGCACCGGAATGCAGACCTCCTCGGTGGCGCCGGGGTACACGGTGGACTCGTAGACCACGGTGGCGCCGCGCTTCATGTGGCGCCCGCAGGTGGTGCTCGCGCCCACCAGCGGCGAGAAGTCCGGCTGGTGCGCGTCGTCCACCGGCGTGGGCACCGCCACGATCAGGAAATCGGCCTCGCCGATCCGCTTCGGCTCGTCGGTCACCTGCAGCTTCGTCGCGGCCTCGAACTGCTCGCGGCTCACCTCGCCGGTGGGATCCTCGTGCTTCAGGAAGTTGGCGATCTTCGCGCTCGACAGATCGAAGCCGATCGTGTCGAACACCTTGCCGAACTCCACGGCAAGGGGTAAACCGACATATCCGAGTCCGATCACTGCAACGGTTGTCATCGCGGGGTTTCCGGGGAAAAATTGGCAGGTTTTCGACCGGGCCGATCTTACAATGGCGCCATGGGCTTCACCGTGACGAAAACCGCAACCCGACCGACGGCCGTCAGGTCATTCGTCGGGAGGCCTTCCAGGGCCGCCGGCAGCCTGCTGCTGGCCTCGGCGCTGCTCGCCGCAGCCGCGCCGGCGGGCCTGCGCGCGTCGCCCGGCCCCACCGGCGGGCAAGATGCCGCCAGGGTCGCCGAGCGCGCCGCCACGGCCCGCGCCCTGATCGACGAGGCCCTGCGCCACGAGAACGCCGAAGGCACCCCGCGCGACTACGCGCGCGCCCACGAGCTCTACTGCCAGGCCGCCCGCCTGAACAACGCCGACGCCCTGCACCGGCTGGGCTGGATGTACGCCAACGGCCGCGGCGTGGCGCGCAACGACGCCATCGCCCACTCCCTTTTCTCCCGCGCCGCCGAATACGGCAGCGAGGTCGCCGAACGGCTTGCCGGCATGGTCCGCGCCGAGCCGGGCGCCGCCGCCAGCCTGCCCGACTGCCTGGTGGTGAAGAAAGTGCGCGACACCGGCCCCACGCCGCAGGTCGACGATCCCGCCACCTTCGTGGCCGCCCCCGACACGCCGGCGCGCCGCAAGCTGGTCCAGGCGGTGGTGGCCCAGGCCCGCGAATACAGGGTGGACCCGCGGCTGGTGTTCGCGATAATGCGCGCCGAATCCAACTTCGACCCCAACGCCCGCTCGCCCAGGAACGCCCAGGGCCTGATGCAGCTCATTCCGGAAACCGCCGAGCGCTTCGCGGTGGCCGACATCCTCGATCCGGTGCAGAACGTGCGCGGCGGCGTGCGCTACCTGCGCTGGCTGCTGTCCTACTTCCGCGGCGACGTGGTCCTGGCGCTGGCCGCCTACAACGCCGGCGAAGGCGCGGTGGACCGCTTCCGCGGGGTGCCGCCCTACGCCGAGACCATGGCCTACGTGGCCCGCATCCGCGCCCTGTATCCTCACGACCGCCACCCCTTCGACCCCAGGGTGGCCGAGGCCTCGCCGGTCGTGGCCACCGCGGCTCCGACCGCATCGCCGGTCGCCGCGGCATCCGCCGCCAGCCCGCGAATCGCCACGCCAGTGAGATATTTCCTCGGCAGTATCGACGCGCCGTTGGCACAGTCCAACCGTTGAGGCTCCTTGGCCGGCCGCGCGACGGCCGATTTTCCAACCACCGCCGCAACTCTGTAAGCTAAGGGTTGTCCCTCAGATCATTTCGGGTTTACCCCCGATCGTCGAGAGCATTTCCGGGAGCGAACGATGACTCGCCTGTTTTCCGCCAACCGCCTGGTGTCCGGGCTCAGCAGCAGACTCTTCAGGGCCGCGGGCCTTGCGCTGGTCGCCATCGGCGTGAGCGGCTGCGCGAGCTTCGGCAACAGCCTGCCGCCCGCGCCCACCAGCGCCGCGGTGCCGGACTACAAGTACGTGATCGGCCCGGGCGATTCGCTGAACATCGTGGTCTGGCGCAACCCGGAGCTGAGCGCCACCGTGCCGGTGCGGCCCGACGGCAAGTTCACCTCGCCGCTGATCGAGGACATGGTCGCCATCGGCAAGAACCCCACCGACCTCGCCCGCGAGATCGAGACCAAGCTCAAGAAGTACATCCAGGACCCGGTGGTGACGGTGATCGTGCAGGGCTTCTCGGGTCCCACCAGCGAGCAGATCCGGGTGGTGGGCCAGGCCGCCAAGCCGCAGGCCCTGCCCTACCGCCAGAAGTTGACACTGCTGGACGTGATGATCGCGGTGGGCGGCATCACCGAATTCGCGGCCGGCAACCGCGCGGTGCTGGTGCGCGCCGCCGAAGGCAACAAGCAGTACGGCGTGCGCCTGCGCGACCTGCTCAAGGGCGGCGACGTTTCCGCGAACGTGGAAATGCTGCCCGGCGACGTGATCATCATCCCCGAAAGCTGGTTCTGAGCCGCCCATGCTGGAACTCCTGCAACAGGTCAAGGCGATCGTCCGCGGCATCTGGGCCTTCCGCTGGACGGCGCTGGTCGTGGCCATCCTGGTCGGCGTGGCCGGCGGCGCCTACGTGATGCAGATGCCCAACAAGTACGAGGCATCGGCCCGCGTCTACGTGGACACCCAGTCCATCCTCAAGCCGCTGCTCTCGGGCCTGGCGGTGCAGCCCAACGTGGAACAGATGGTGGGCATGATGGCGCGCACCGTGGTCAGCCGCCCCAACCTGGAGAAGGTGATGCGGCAGACCGACCTCGACCTGAAGGCCAGCACCCAGGCCGAGCGCGACGCGATCGTCGACCAGCTGATGCGCGAGATCCGCTTCGGCCGCGCCGCCGGCGGCGACAACCTCTACTCGATCAGCTACCAGAGCACCGAGCCGCGCAAGGCGCAGGACGTGGTCCAGAACCTGCTCAACATCTTCGTGGAGTCCAGCCTGGGCTCCTCGCGTCGCGACACCGCACAGGCCCAGAAGTTCATCGACGAACAGATCAAGGTCTACGAGCAGCGCCTCGTCGACGCCGAGGCCCGCCTGAAGGAATTCAAGATCCGCAACATGCGGCTCATGCCGGGCCTGGAGCGGAACTACCTGCAACAGGTCATGGAGATGGAAGGCCAGCTGCGCGAGACCATGCTCGAGCTGCGCCAGCTCGAGAACTCGCGCGACGAGATGCGCCGCCAGGTCACCGGCGAGGCGCCGCTGGTGGCGGGCCCGCCCGAGATCCCGATCGAGCAGGCGGCCGGCCCGGTCACCACCGAGTTCGACGCCCGCATCGAGGCCCAGCAGCAGCGCCTGGACGAGCTCAAGCTGCGCTTCACCGACGCGCACCCCGACGTGATCGGCACCAAGCGCGTGCTCGAGCAGCTGGAAAAGCAGCGCGACGCTGCGGTCAAGAAGGCCCAGGCGGCCGCCAAGGCCGCCGGCAGCGGCGGCACCACGACCAACCCAGTGTTCCGCGAGCTGCGCATCGCGCTGGCCGACGCCGAGGCCCGCGTTGCCGCCCAGCGCGCCAAGGTGGCGGACTACCAGAACCGCCTGGCCGAGGCCCGCAAGCTGGCCGAGCTGGTGCCCAAGATCGAGACCGAGTACGTTCAGCTCAACCGCGACTACGAGGTCAACAAGGACAACTACGACAAGCTGCTGGCCCGGCGCGAGTCGGCCCAGATGTCGAGCAACATCGAGGCCACCGCCGGCGTGGGCGAGTTCCGGGTGATCGACCCGCCGCGGGCCAAGCCGCAGCCGGTAGCGCCGAACCGCCCGCTGCTGCTGGCCGGCGTGCTGCTCGCCTCGCTGGGCGCCGGCATCGCCGCCGCCTTTGCCCGCGACCAGCTCCGGCCCACCTTCCGCGACGTGCGCTCGCTCACCCAGGCCACCGGCCTGCCGCTGCTGGGCGGGGTGTCCTACGTGGCCAACGCCGCCGAGCGCGCCCGCGCCCGCCTTTCCCTGGCGGCCTTCTCCGTCGGCACCCTGGCATACGTGGGCCTGTTCGGCCTGGCGATCGCCTGGTACGCCATGAAGACGTTCGCCAGCTGAAGGTCGAAAACATGAGTCTCATCGAACGCGCTGTCGCACGACTGTCGAAGGACGACCCGGCCGATCCGGGCGCCGCGGCCGGCCGGCCGACGAACGGCACCGAAACCACCGAGCGGCCCAGCACCATCGAGGCCTTCGCCGACCGGATCGCGGGCACGGCTGCCGCCGCGATCGCCGAACCAGCGCGCCCCGGATCCGCTGCGGCCCCGGCGGCACCGACCAGCCCGGCGGTGGCGAGGGCCCCGTCTCCGCCGGCCCAGCTGCCGGAACCGGTGCGCATCCACCTGGAAAGCCTGCGCGCCGCCGGCTTCGTCACGCCCTCCGGCGACCAGACGCCCACCTTCGCGCAGTTCCGGGTCATCAAGCGGCCGCTGGTCAACAACGCCTTCGGACGCCAGGGGCGGCCCCCGCTGCACAACGGCAAGCGGGTCATGGTCACCAGCGCCTTCCCCGGCGAGGGCAAGAGCTTCTGCGCGGTCAACCTGGCCATGAGCATCGCGGCCGAGCGCGACCACAAGGTGATCCTGATCGACGCCGACGTGGCCCGCCCTTCGCTGCCCCGCATTCTGGGCATCGACCCGGGCACCGGTTTGCTCGACTGGCTGGCCGCAGAGGCCCCGCCCGACGTGGCCGAGATCGTGCTGCCCACCAACGTGGACAGCCTGTCGGTGGTGCGCGCCGGCCACCGACACGAGCACGCCACCGAGCTGCTGGCCAGCGGGGCCATGACCAAACTGCTGGACGCGCTCACGACGCGTTATCCTGACTCCATCCTGATCTTCGACACCCCGCCGCTGCTGGTCACCACCGAAGCGCGAGTCGTCGCCTCGTTCATGGGTCAGATCGTGATGGTGGTCGAGGCGGGCAAGACTTCGCGCGAGGCGGTGGCCGAAGCATTGTCCACCATCGAGTCCTGTGAAGTGATCGGGCTCGTCCTGAACAAGGCGCAAGAGATTGAATCGCAAGGCTATTACCAGGGATACGGGTACGGCCAGGGGGCAGTCTGAGCAGACGGTGGCGCGCAAGGCGCTGACCGTGGCACTCGCGCCGCTGACCCTAGCGCTCTCGCCGCGAATCCTGTCGCTCACGCCGCTGGCGGCCTCGCTCGCATTCGCGCTGAGCGCGCCGTTGCCGGCCGCGGCCCAGGTCACCACCGATTCATCGGCCCCGACCGGCAGCACGCTGCCTGCCGACGGCAGCCTGCCCGCCGGCACCGGCCTGTCGCCGGGCACCCGCGACGAGGGTCTGTCGCTTCCCCTGCTCGGCGGCGAGCGCCGCATCGACCCGCCGGTGCTTCTTCCCGGCGTGCGCGCCACGGCCACCCTGAGCGACAACGTTCGACGTGCGCCGCCCGGCCAGGAAGATGCCGACCTGTTCTTCGAGGTCTCGCCATACCTGATCGCCAGCTCTCAGCGCCCGGGCGCCACGTACAACGTGAGCTACCAGCTGCGCAATTTCTTTCGGGTGGGCGACGCGGACTTCAACCTGTTCCGCCACAACCTGGTGGCCAACGGCAGCTTCGCGCTGGTGAGCGACAATTTGTGGCTCGACGCCTCCGGCTACATGGGCACAGTGCTCACGTCGATCAACGGCCCCATCAGCACCGACCAGACCGCCACCTTCGGCGGGAACATCGGGCGATTGCGCAGCTTCACCGTGTCGCCCTGGTACCGCGACACCCTTGGCCGGTGGGCCAGCTACAACCTGCGCTACAGCTACAACCACAGGGGTGGCAGCACGGGGCTCACGCTGGCCTCCTCCACGCAATCGGTGTCCGGATCGATCGCCGGCATCGACGTGGGCCGCGACTGGAACTGGCAGGCCTTCGGCAACTTCCAGCGCCAGTTCTACGACAGCGGCTTCGAGCGCGACCGCCGCAGCTCCGGCGCGAACCTGAGCTACCGTTTCAGCCACACGCTGATGCTTCGCGCCGGCGTGGTCTACGACCAGATAGACGGCGTGCGCAACGCGGAAGGCGACGACTTCGGCTATGGCCCGCTGCTCGGCTTCGACTGGAACCCGAACTCGCGGTTGAGCGTCTCGGCCGAGGTGGCCGATCGCTACTACGGCACCAGCGGCTCCGCCCGCGTGGCCTGGAACACCGTCCGCAGCACCACCGGCATCCAGTTCAGCCGGGGCGTCATCACCAACGCCGACTCGGCACTGCTGGCCATCGACCCGCTGGCGCTCACCGCGAACCCGCTGGGCGTGCCGAACAGCGTGCTGGGCAGCCTGCTGGCCAGCGGCCTTGTGCTGCCCGCCGGGCTGCCGATCACCAGCGCGCTGATCACGGATTCGGCGCAGCTGCAGAGCCGGCTCACCGCCTTCTGGGGCCTGCGCGGCGCCAGCCGCTCGCTCACGCTGTCGGCCTGGTGGTCCAAGCGCGAGAACGGCTTCACGCTGAACCTGCCCAGCACGAGCCTGGGCGGCATCCGCGGCACCACCACCGCCGCTACCAGCTTCCTGCAGGAGATCCGCGAGCGCGGCCTGGCGCTCACCGGGCAGCAGAAGCTCGACGGCCGGTCCTCGCTCGAGGCCTCGATCGACCGCCGGATCGTGGAGATACCCACCCTCGGCACCGAGACCACGCTCACCACGTTGCGGGCCGGGGTAAGCACTGTGCTGGACTCGAAGACCACCGCATTCGCAGGCATCCGTCATGCCCAGCAGAGCGCCTCGGGCGCCGGCACCCGCTATGACGAAAACGCTGTCTACGGCGGCATCGACATGAAGTTCAAGTAAATGTACGAATCCTTCTACGGCCTGTCGGCCAAGCCCTTCCAGCTCAGCCCCGACCCGGAATTCTTCTTCGGCAGCCGCGGCCATCGCCGCGCCATGGCCTACCTGGAGTACGGCCTGCACCAGGCGGAGGGCTTCATCGTGGTCACCGGCGAGGTCGGCGCGGGCAAGACCACGCTGGTCCGGCAACTGCTGCGCCGCCTGCCGGTGGACAAGGTGCTGCCGGTGCAGGTGGTCACCACCCAGCTCGAGGCCTCGGACCTGGTGCGCATCGTGGCCGGCGGCCTGGGCCTGAACGTGGACACCGAGGACAAGGCCACGCTGCTGCTGCGCATCGAGGCCTTCCTGAAGCACCTGCACTCGGAGGGCCGGCGCGCGCTGCTGATCGTGGACGAAGCGCAGAACCTGAGCGCCAGCGCGATCGAAGAGCTGCGCATGCTGTCGAATTTCCAGCTCGACACCAAGTCGCTGCTGCAGAGCTTTTTGATCGGCCAGCCCGAGCTGCGCGACCTGATGCAGCGCCCCGAGATGAGCCAGCTCAAGCAGCGGATCATCGCGGCCTACCACCTGGGTCCGCTGGACACCGCCGAGACCCGCCAGTACATCGAGCACCGCCTGACCCGCGTGGGCTGGAAGAACGACCCGGCCTTCGAGGCCGACGTGTTCGCCAAGGTGCACGAGGTCACCGGCGGCATTCCCCGCCGCATCAACACGCTGGCCGACCGGATGCTGCTCAGCGCCTTCCTGGCGGAGAAGCACACGATCGCCGCGAAGGACGTGACCGAGATCGCCGACGAGCTCGCGGTGGAGCTCGGCCCGCGCGCCGAGGTCATCGACCTGAACAGCCAGGCCGGCCGCCGCGCGGCCGGCAACGGCATGCACATTGCCGGCGGGGCCGCGGCCGGCGGCGCCCTGGCCGGCAACGGCGCGCGCCCGCGCGGCAGCGACGACGATCGGCTGGCCCGCCTCGAGGACCGCGTGGCGGTGCTGGAGTCGTCGACCGCGCTGATCTACAACGCGCTCAAGCGGGTGCTGCGGCGCTTCCGAAACCAGGGCGCGTCGACCACGGTGTCGGTGCCCTCTCCCGGTTCGGGCGGCCCGGCCGAAGGCGCGCCGCGCAGCGCCGAGCGCGAACGGCAATGATCGCCCGAATCGATCCGCAGCGCCCCGGGCACGGCGCGCAGGCCCGCACGGCCGCGCCGATCGCCAACGCGATGTCGATCGACGTGGAAGACTGGTTCCAGGTCGCCGCCTTCGATCGCCACATCGACCGCTCGCAGTGGGATTCCCTCGAGTGCCGGGTGGAGCGCAACCTCGAGCGCATCCTGGCGCTGCTGGATCGCTACGACGCCAAGGCCACCTTCTTCACGCTGGGCTGGATCGCCGAGCGCTACCCGGCCATCATCCGCGCGATCGTGGCGGGCGGCCACGAGCTCGCCAGCCACGGCTACGGCCACCAGCGGGTCAGCGATCTCACGCCCGAAGGCTTTCGCGAAGACCTGATGCGCGCCCGCGTGGCGCTGGAAGACATCGGCGGCGTGGCGGTGCACGGCTACCGCGCGCCCAGCTTTTCCATCGGCCGCGACAATCTCTGGGCCCACGACGTGCTGGCCGAGACCGGCCACCGCTACAGCTCGAGCGTGTACCCGATCGCGCACGATCACTACGGCATGCCCGAGGCGCCGCGCTTTGCCTGGCGCACGCAGGCCGGCATCGTGGAGATCCCGCCCAGCTCGCTGCGCATGCTCGGGCGCAACCTGCCGGCCTCGGGCGGCGGCTACTTCCGGCTGCTGCCCTATTCGGTGTCGCGCTGGAGCCTGCGGCGCATCAACCGTCTGGACGGCCAGCCGGCGATCTTCTACTTCCACCCCTGGGAGGTGGACCCGGAGCAGCCGCGGGTAGCGCACGCCGGGGCCAAGTCGAAGTTCCGCCACTACCTGAACCTGCACCGCACCGAGCAGCGGCTAGCCCGCCTGCTGAACGACTTCCGCTGGCAGCGCGTGGACCGGGTGTTCGCCGAGCACATCGAGGTCTGACGATGAAGGCAAGGGTGCAGGACAGGCTGACCGAAGACCGGGCGAGCGGCATGGGCGCCGCGGCGGCGGCCGATCGCGTGTCGGTCACCGTCACCACGGCAAGCGACGCCGACGCCCGCGCCTGGACCGCCTATGTGGACGCCCACCCCGAGGGCACCGTCTACCACTGCTGGCCCTGGCGCCGGGTGCTGGCCGAGGCCTTCGCGCATGTTCCGCACTACCTGGTGGCGCGGCGCGGCGAACGCGTGGTGGGCGTGCTGCCGCTCGCCCAGGTCAAGACCCTGCTGTTCGGCCACTCGTTGTCCAGCCTGCCCTTCTGCCCCTACGCCGGCCCGCTGGCCGACGACTCGCAGGCCGCGCAGGCGCTCGACCAGGCCGCAGTGGCGCTGGCCGAGAAGCTCCGCGTGGACCATCTCGAATACCGCCGCCTGCCGGCCCCGGACGAGACCGCGCGCGGCTGGCCCAGCAACGACCTCTACGTGGTCTTCCGCAAGGCCATCTCGCCCGACCACGACGCCAACCTGAACGCCATCCCGCGCAAGCAGCGCGCCATGGTGCGCAAGGGCATCAAGAACGGCCTCACCGCGGACGCCGGCGACCTGGACACCTTCTTCGACCTGTTTGCCGACAACGTGCACCGCCACGGCACGCCGGCGCACGCGCGCCGCTACTTCGCGCTGCTGCTCGAGGCCTTCGGCGAGCAGGCCGACCTGCTGATCGTGCGCGACCCGCAAGGCAATCCGCTGTCCGGCGTGCTGAGCCTGTACTACCGCGGCGAGGCACTGCCGATGCACGCCGGCGACTACGCCAGCGCGCGCGACCTGGCCGCCAACGACTTCAAGTACTGGTCGCTGATGCGCCACGCGGTGGAGCGCGGCTGCACGGTGTTCAACTACGGCCGCAGCAAGCTCGGCACCGGCCCCTACGACTTCAAGAAGAATTGGGGCTTCGAGCCCACGCCGCTGGTCTACGAATACAAGCTGGTGCGCGGCCAGGGCGTGCCGCAGAACAATCCGCTGAACCCGAAGTACCGGCTGATGATCGAGACCTGGCGGCGCATGCCGCGCTGGTTCGTGAACGCAGTGGGACCCCACCTGGTGCGGGGGCTGGGATGAAGATGGAGCGCCTGCCCGAAGCGGTGCCGGCCGCGATGCCCGCCGCCGGCCGCGCCGCGGTCACCACGGTGCTGGCCGCCTTCGCCTTCTCGATCGCGCTGTCCTGGCTGGCCTTCCCCGACGCGTGGATGGGCATGGTGCGGGTCTGGATGGCCTCCGAGACCTACACGCACGGTTTCATCGCCCTGCCCTTCGCGGCCTGGATGGTCTGGCGCAACCGCGGCGACTGGTCGCAGTTGCCGGTCCGCAGCTTCATGCCGGGTCTGCTTCTGGTGGCCGCCTTCGCCACGCTGTGGGTGGTGGGCCGGGTGGCCGGGGTGGCCTCGGTGGAGCAGTTCGGCGCGGTGGCGGTGATTCCGGCCGCCATGGCCGCGCTCACCGGCCTGCCCATCGTGGCGGCGCTGGCCTTCCCGCTGGCCTTCCTGTTCTTCGCGGTGCCGGTGGGCGACTTTCTCACGCCCATCCTGATGGACTACACGGCCGACGCCACCGTGCTGGCCCTGCAGTGGAGCGGCGTCCCGGTGTACCGCGAGGGCCTGCACTTCATGGTGCCCACCGGCCGCTGGTCGGTGGTGGAGGCCTGCAGCGGCTTGCGCTACCTGATCGCCTCGCTGGCGCTGGGCGTGCTGTTCGCCTGGCTGCAATTCCGCACTCTGAAGTACCGACTGGCCTTCATCGCGCTGTCCATCGTGGTGCCCATCGTGGCGAACTGGGTCCGCGCCTACATGATCGTCATGCTGGGCCACCTGACGAACAACAAGCTGGCGGCGGGCGCCGACCACCTGATCTACGGCTGGGTGTTCTTCGGCATCGTGATGGCGCTGCTCTTCTGGTTTGGCTCGCGCTGGCGCGAGCCGGCGCCGGCGGTCGCTGCAGAGCGCGCGGCCGGCAGCGCGGCCCAGGATCCACAGCACCACCCGAAACTCGGCCGCATCGTGACCGCCGCCGTGGCCGCCCTGGTCCTGGCGCTGGCCGCCCGCCCGCTGGCCGGCGCACTGCTCGACGCCACCGAGCCGGTGGCCGTCGGCGACACCATCCGCCAGGCCATCGGCGCCGAGTCGAATGCCACCAGCGCGAGGACGGGATCGCCCTCGAGCGCTGCGGCCGCTCCCGGAACCCCCGAAGCGAGCCTCTTCGGATGGGTCCCCGTCTACGCCGAAGCCATCGAAAGCGTTCACGCTCTGGCCCGCGCCGGCGAACATCCGGTCGAGGCGCACGTCTACTACTACGCACGCCAGCACGAAGGCAGGGAGATGATCCATACGAAGCACATGGTGCAGCGGCTGGGCGACCCGCGGTGGCCGGTACGTGGCCACACGACCCGCGACGCCGGCTGGGGCAAGGTCGAGGAGTTGCGCATCGGCCATCCGGGCCGCGAGCTGCTGGTCTGGCACTGGTACCAGATCGCCGGCCGCGCTACCGCCAGCGCCTACGAGGCCAAGGGCCTGACCGCGCTGTCGCTGCTCACCGGCCAGGGCGACCACTCGCTGGCCGCGGTGCTGGCCACCCCGATCGACGGCACGGGCGCCGAAGACGTGACCCGGGCGCGCCAGGCGCTGCAGGCCGTGGGCGACAAGCTGGCCCCCGCCGCCGCGCGGCTGAGCCGCGGCGAAACCGCGGCGCGCTGAGCCGCCCCGCCCCACCAGATTTCCTTTCGATGCCCCCCACGCCCGCCCACCTGGTCCACATCATCCACCGCCTGGACACCGGCGGCATGGAGAACGGCCTGGTCAACCTGGTGAACACGCTCTCGCCCCAGCGCTACCGGCACACGATCGTGTCGCTCACCGGCGTGGGGCCCATCGCCAAGCGCATCGCCAATCCGGACGTCAAGATCGTTGCGCTCGAGCGCAAGCCCGGCCCGCTGGCGCGCGACCTGCCCAGGATCTGGCGCCTGCTGCGCGAGCTCAAGCCCGACCTGGTCCACACCCGAAACATCGGCACGCTGGAAGCGCAGTTGGCCGCCTGGGCCGCCGGCGTGCCGGCCCGCGTGCACGGCGAGCACGGCTGGGAGGTGCACGACCTGGGCAAGGGGCACTCGGGCCTGCTGCGCACCCGCCGGCTGATCCGCGGCTTCGTGCACCAGCAGGTGGCGCTGTCCGAGGCCACCCGCGACTACCTGCGCGAGCGCGTGGGCGTGGCGCCCGAGCGGATCACGTCGATCACGAACGGCGTGGACACCCAGCGCTTCCGGCCGCTCAACGCGCCTGAAGCCGCCGCCGCGAACGCCGCTCGCACGGCCGGCGCCAACGCCCGCCACCCGCTCGCCGCGCTGGGCGCCCCCCCCGGCTGGCCCGCCGAGGCCCCGGTGATCGGCTATGTGGGCCGCCTGGCCGACGTCAAGCATCCGCTACTGCTGCTGCAGGCCTTCGAGCTGCTGGCCTTCGACCGCTCGGTGACCGCGCCGGTGCGCCTGGCGCTGGTGGGCAGTGGCCCCTTGCTGCCCGAGATCCGCACCTGGCTGGCCGACCACAGACTGGCCGAGCGCGTGTGGCTGGCCGGCGACCGCACCGACGTGCCAGAGCTGCTGCGCGCCTTCGACGCCCACGCCCTGCCCTCGCTGGCCGAGGGCATCAGCAACACCCTGCTCGAGGCCATGGCCAGCGGCATTCCCTCGGTGGCCACCCGGGTGGGCGGCAATCACGAGCTCGTCGAGCACGAGCGCACCGGCCTGCTGGTGCCCAGCAACGACGCCGCGGCCCTTGCCGCCGCGCTGCGCCGCTACGCGGCCGACCCCGCGCTGCGCCGCGAGCACGGCGGGCACGCGCGCCAGCGCGCCGTCGAGCAGTTTTCCCTCGACAGGATGGTGGCGGCCTACGACGATCTCTATGCAGGCGTGCTTGCGCGCTGCGGCGTGCGCTTGTCGGCCGCGCTGGCCGCCGGCTGATCCGGCCCGGCCCTGCGCCCCAGCCCCAGCAAGCAAAGGACCCGACCCCAGCCATGTGCGGCATCACCGGCATCTTTCATCCCCGCAGCCCCGATCGCCCCAGCGAGGCGCTGCTGCGCCGGATGAACGACATCCAGTTCCACCGCGGCCCCGACGAGGGCTCGGTGCACATCGAGCCGCACCTGGGCCTGGGCCACCGCCGCCTGTCGATCATCGACGTGGCCACCGGCCAGCAGCCGCTCTTCAACGAAGACGGCAGCGTGGTGGTGGTATTCAACGGCGAGATCTACAACTTCCAGGAACTCGCGCAGGAGCTCGAGGCCGCCGGCCACGTTTTCCGCACCAAGAGCGACACCGAGGTGATCGTCCACGGCTGGGAGCAGTGGGGCGCGAACTGCGTGCAGCGCTTTCGCGGCATGTTCGCGTTCGCGCTGTGGGACCGCAACCGGCAAACGCTCTTCATGGCGCGCGACCGGCTGGGGGTCAAGCCGCTGCACTGGGCCCAGCTGCCCAACGGCGCGGTGCTGTTCGGCTCCGAGCTGAAGACGATCACCGTCCACCCGGACTTCCCGCGCGAGATGGACGACCGGGCTATCGAGGACTACTTCGCCTTCGGCTACATCCCCGACCCGCGCACCATCTACAAGCAGGCGCACAAGCTGGCGCCGGCCCACACGCTGCTGTGGAAGGTCGGCGAGCCGGCCCCGCGCATCGCCCGCTACTGGGACGTGTCCTTCGAGCCCGACGGCAAGCTGTCGCTCGCCGAGGCCTGCGAGCAGCTTCGCGAGAAGCTCACCGAGTCGGTGAAGCTGCGGATGATCTCCGAAGTGCCGCTGGGCGCCTTCCTGTCCGGCGGCGTGGACTCCAGCGCGGTGGTCGCCGCCATGGCCGGGCTGTCGGACAGCCCGGTGAAGACCTGCTCGATCGGCTTCGACGTGGTCTCGTACAACGAATCCGAGTTCGCCAGGATGGTGGCCGATCGCTACCGCACCGACCACTACACCGAAACCGTGAAGGCCGACGACTTCGGCCTGATCGACCGGCTGGCGAGCCTGTACGACGAGCCCTATGCCGACAGCTCGGCCATTCCCACCTACCGGGTTTGCGAGCTGGCCCGCAAGCGGGTGACCGTGGCGCTCTCCGGCGACGGCGGCGACGAGACCTTCGGCGGCTACCGCCGCTACAAGTTCCACGTGCGCGAGCAGGCCCTGCGCGACCGCCTGCCCGCCGGCCTGCGCCACGCATTGTTCGGCACGCTGGGAAGGATCTACCCGAAGCTGGACCAGATGCCGCGCATGTTCCGCGCCCGGGCCACCTTCCAGGCCCTGGCCCGCGACGCGGTGGACGCCTACTGCCACTCGGTGTCCATCCTGCGCGACGACGACCGGGCCCTGCTGTTCTCGCCCGAGTTCCGCAAGCGCCTGGGCGGCTACCGCGCCCGCGAGGTGTTCCACGAGCACGCCCGGCGCGCCCCCACCGACGACGCGCTGTCGCTGATCCAGTACCTGGACTACAACACCTACCTGCCCGGCGACATCAACACCAAGGTGGACCGGGCCAGCATGGCGCACTCGCTGGAAGTGCGCGAGCCGCTGATGGACCACCCGCTGGTGGAGTGGGCCGCGCGCCTGCCCTCGAGCCTGAAACTCGCCGGCGGCGAAGGCAAGCTGGTGCTCAAGAAGGCCCTGGAGCCGCTGCTGCCGAACGACGTGCTCTACCGTCCCAAGATGGGCTTCGCGGTGCCGCTGGCGGACTGGTTCCGCGGGCCGCTGCGCGGCGAGGTGCAGCGGGTGCTGAAGGGCGACACGCTGGCAGGGACCGGGGTGTTCGATGCGGGGATGCTGGCGCGGATCGCGGACGAGCACCTGGGGGGGCAGCGGGACCGGAGCGCGATGATCTGGACGCTGCTGATGTTCGAGAGGTTCGTGGCGGGACAGGACGGCAGGGCCGCGCCTGGGTCAGGGAGCCGCCCCGAACCAGCTGAGACCGCGCTGCATGCGTGACATCCTGCTCACACTGATCCTGGTCGGCCTGCTGCCGATCAGCTTCAAGCGCCCCTACATCGGGGCGTTGATCTTCGCGCTGATCAGCCTGGCGAACCCGCACCGGATGACCTGGGGCTTCGCTTATTCAATGCCTTGGGCGATGGCCTATGCCGGCGTGACAATCCTGGGACTGCTGGCCACGCAGGAGCGGCAGATCGCCGACAGCATCAAGCGCTACTCTCCGGTGCTGCTCTACCTGGCCTGGATGGCGGTGACCTCGATCTTCGCGCTCGAGCCAGGGGAAGCCAGGGCGCGCTGGATCGAAGTCGCCAAGGTGCACACCATGTGCCTGGTCACGCTGGCGCTGCTCACCGACTGGAACAAGGTCAGGCTGCTCGTCTGGGTCTGCAGCTGCAGCGTGGGTTTCTACGGGCTAAAGGGCGGGGTTTTCACGCTGATGTCCGGCGGCCAGTTCCTGGTCTGGGGGCCACTCGATAGTGCGATCCAGGACAACAACCACTTGGCCGTCGGCCTGGTGATGACGCTGCCGATGATGTACTGGCTCTACACCGACGCGAAGAAGCGCTGGCTGCGCTGGCTAATCGCATTCTCGGCGCTGATGAGCGCCGTGTCGGTCTTCGGCTCGCACTCGCGCAGCGCCTTCCTGGGCATCGCGGCCATGTCCTTCTTCCTGCTGATGAAGAGCCAACACAAGTTCGCGGTGGGCATCGTGACCGTGCTGACCGCGATCGGCCTCGCGTCTTTCATGCCCCAGGACTATTGGGACCGGATGCAGACCATCAAGACCTACGAGGAAGACGCCTCGGCGCTGGGGCGTATCAACTCATGGACCGCTGGCTTCAACGTGGCCAACGACCGGATAACCGGAGCCGGCTTCCAATGGTACACGCCCAGGAATTTCGCCCGCTACGCGCCGCGCCCTGAGGCTGTACATGCGTCGCACAGCATCTATTTTCAGGCGCTCGGGGAGCACGGATGGCCGGGCTTGGTGATGTTCATATGGATCTGGGCTGTCGTATGGCTCAACTGCCGGCGGGCAATAAGGCGAGCTGAACAGAATAATGAGGGGCGATCTAAAGCATTGTTGGCCCGCATGATACAGGTCAGTCTTATTGGGTACGCCGTGGGCGGTGCTTTTGTGAACATTGGAAACTGGGACTTTATTTATTACCTTGCTGTCTCCGCCTTTGCCGCCGCACGCCTTGTAGCAGACGCATCAACACTCACCAAATTTAAGCTTGCCGTTGCCCAGTAATCGCGACACCCCGTTTAAAGGGTCTCTTGACAGTTTCCATTCGCGCATGCCCACCCCTTTTGTTGCCACATGCGAGACGGCCTTCCCAACTCGCTAGATGACATAGCACTGAACAACGGGTCGGGAAACGCACAAATTTGGAAACCTGAACGCTGCTTTCTTAACGGATCCAGGTAACACATTTCTCAGCACGCGACATTTCCATTAGCCCTGCGGGCTTAACACCGCCCTTGGCAAGAATCTGTCGATTGCCGAGTCATTCCATACTTAGTACACCCACTCTGAAAATAGAGAGGCCGCGCAGTGATCGAGAGATTCTCACAGTCAAGCATCGCCAGCCACCCATCGCGCTCGCGCGCGACCCGACCAACACGAAGCTCCAGGATAAGGCGTTCATAGAACGAGGCGGCATACCTCGGGCAATTTAGTTTCACAACTCAAGGCGCGACGGGCAAGCATTCCTAGGAACACACGCAGCACCCCCTATGAAAATCGGTTTTTTATATGGTCAATCCGTCTCCCGTGCCACCTCTGGCGGATCGGTTCACGGATTTCAGCTTTCTCGCCGCTTGCACGAACTGGGCAACGATCTTTGCAGCTTCTATGTCGGCGAAGACTTCGACCCTTTGGTCCGTCACTACCGAGGCCGCCAGATTTTCAGCTTCCTTCGTGACCTCGGATGTATCTATCTGCGCGTCGAATGGGCTGGCGGACCGGAGCGCTTCTCACCTATAAAACTACTCTCCATCCGGAAAATTCCCGTTGTATGGGAACTGAACGGAACATCTATAGAATTATTATACTCCGGCCGCACCGCGTCGACGGTCAGGAATGTCAATTTACGCCTCCGAAAACTTGCACCTTTTGCTGACGCCGCCATCGCCGTAAGTCAAGAGATCGCCGACTACGCCGCAAGCACTTTGGGTCTTAAGAACGTGCATGTAGTGCCAAATGGTAGCGATCCGCTCCTCTTCCGGCCTTCGGAATCACGGATGGCAAACGGCCGCGGCCCACTATCCGTCGCATGGGTAGGAACCACCGCCGCGGGCTGGCACGATATTGACTCGATGCTTCAGTGTGCTCGCATTCTCGCTCAGAAGATGAGCCCGGTTGTCATTCACATCTTTGGCGACCCGACGCACCTCCCGAAAGGGCTCCCGTCAAACGTCATCGCACGCGGCGTGGTGCCCTATGCCCAACTCGGCAGCGAGCTTGGCAAGCTGGATGCGGGCATTCACATATTTCGCGCCGACCTTCGTGGGCAAGTAGAAGGTTCACCGTTGAAAATATTCGATTATATGGCAAGCGGGCTTGCCGTAATTACCCAACCAGAAGGGCAACGCCGAGACATAATTCATCGCTGGACGGCAGGCATCCCGACTACTGGCACCCCTGAGGATCTAGCCCGTGCCATTTCGATCCTCGAATCGAATCGACAATGGTGTCACGAGCTTGGTCAAAACGGCCGAAACGCAGTCGTTTCATTCTACAATTGGGATCGCGCCGCACGACAAACCAACGCACTCCTGCGTTCATTGACAACAGACCCTAGAGATAAATAATGGCTCAACCGCCGACTCCGGCCCGCCACCGAGCCGCCAAATAAATACGGCAAAGGCAATTCTTATA
Source organism: Zeimonas arvi (assembly GCF_008039575.1). Classification (GTDB taxonomy): domain Bacteria; phylum Pseudomonadota; class Gammaproteobacteria; order Burkholderiales; family Burkholderiaceae_E; genus Zeimonas; species Zeimonas arvi. The sequence goes on from NZ_VDUY01000003.1 coordinate 75,623, forward strand.
ATCAACCGCCGCCCTGCATCGGTCGATGGACACCTGTGGCAGCGTCAGCCAATAGAGGAACGCGCACAAACTATGAGCGGCAATTATAATAAACACTGACGCGTCACAGGATCGCGAAATGAAAGTGGCATTTTTATCTTACCCGATGCTCTTCCAGAACATCGGCGGCCTTCAAGTACAAATTAGGGAGACTGCAAATGCGCTTGTATCGCTCGGGGCGGACGTCCGACTCATCGATCCGGCGCGCGAACATCTGACTGAGTATGAGTTGGTGCACGTATTCTCTGCGATCAACGGCAACTACCGGGTCGTCGAGTACGCGGCAGCTTTCGGCATCCCGGTTCTGGTCTCACCGCTCATCCGACCATATTGGACTCGCCCACTTGGCCGGAAAGCTAGATTTCTGGAGTCGGTCGTCGGCAGCCTGACTGGATGGCTCGTTCACACAGAGTATCGCGAGATCGAGACCTGCCTGAGGTTGGCGGATCACCTTGTAGCTTTGGGTAGTGCGGAAAAGCGCGCGATCGTCGAGGGGTTCCGCGTTCCTCCAGCGTCGGTAACCGTCGTGCCGAACGGAATTCCGGATCGGTTCTTCAGGCCAGATCGTGAGTTGTTTTGCCGGCGCTACGATATCTCGCCCGGCTACGTCCTCAACGTGGCGACTGTAAGCCCCCACAAAAACCAACTCGCGCTCGCGGAGGCGCTCTCGGGTACAGGGATGGAGTTGGTCATAATTGGTCCCTGCCTCGACACTCATCGTGACTACCTGGCCCAAGTAACCAAGCACCCTCATGTGCGATATTTGGGCCCGCTTGACTACTCGGACCCGGCCTTGCCGTCGGCCTACGCTTTGGCTTCCGTCTTCTGCTTGCCCTCGCAATCAGAGGTCATGCCACTATCGGTTCTAGAGTCTCTTGCTGCCGGTACACCGTCCATCATGACGAAACATCATGGGATGGATCTGGGCACCGTCCCTCGCGCGCTCGACTTCGTGGAACCCAGCGACCGCGGAGCTATTCGGAGGGCCGTCATGTCGATGCGTGCCGCAACGGACGTAGACGCATGTCTGGAGTTGGCACGTCGCTACACCTGGCGTGGGGTGGCAGAAGCGCTCATCAAGATTTACGGCTCCCTCATCGCTTCGCGCAGCCCCATCAGTACGCAGGATGTCAAGTCGTGTCTGCTCGTTGACTGAACTCTCGTAGGGGCTAGTGGTGAAGCATGGGTTTCTTGCAGTGGCACGATGTTGGAGATTGCGGCGGATCTACGATGCGGTTCTGACGAAGAAGATGTCCGAGTCTGCGTCGCGCATGTATAGGATCCCTCGGAGTTCTGGCACGTAGGCGAATCGGCCGTAGGTGTAGTAGAAGCCGTTGAGCACGGTGTTGGGCGGAACGGTTCCGGTCACGGACTGCGCCGTGGTGTTGAAGGTGGCGGCGTCGATGCGGTACAGCGTGGAGTCGCCCCGCTTCCAGTACCAGAACGCGTCGGACACCGGGTCGTAGACCAGCGAGCCGCGCCCGTTGGCTGCTGCCGCGGCGCTGCCCGTCAGGGTGAGCGTCGAGGCCGCCGCGTTGTTGTTCAGGTCGAACACCGCCCCGGCAAGCGTGCCGTTGGGCATCCGGATCATCCGGTTGCGCCGCGTGTCGATCGCGTAAGGCGTCTCGTAGTAATAGGTCCCGCGATTGCCCAACGTCGTCCAGGTATTGGTCGCGTTGTCCCAGCGGTACATCGTGCCGCCGGTCGAATGCACGTAGATGTTATCGGCAGCGTCCTTGGCGATTCCCTGTGCTACCCCACCTATGCCCCCCTGGGACGGAAACGTACCCGCCGGCAGGTAATCGTTCTTCGCCGGGTCGAAGGCATCGAACTCGCTCGTGCCGTTGGCAACCTTGGACCATAGCGCGGGCGCCCCGACGAACATCAACAGGTTGCGGCTGTCGTTGAACTGCAGCGTCCAGTAAGTATGCCGCGACGAGGGTCGACCATCGGGGTAATGAGACGTCCCGGTCTCCGGCAGCACCGGTGCCGCGCTCGGGTTGTTTCGCCGCACCCAGATCGGCGTTTCGCTGCGCAGCGCGATCGAGAATACTTCGTTGCCCGCGTAGTCCGCGTGCCCGCCCCCGGCAATGAACAGCTCGCTGCCCGAGGCCTTCAGGGTCCCCCCGGAGTAAGCCAGGATGCCCTTCTGACCGCCCCGGGACGGCGTGTACCCCTGCCAGGCCGTGCTGGCCGACAGCTTCGTGCCGGGAATCTGGAACCATTGGAAGAGCGGCTTGGCCGCCACCCAACTCGGCAGCGAGCCGGCCGGCAGCGGGGTGACCGTCACCGTGCTCGTCGTACCCTCGGTGCTCGCCGAGGGGCTCGTGCTCGTCGTGCTCGAGGTGGATGTGCCGGTTCCCGAACTCGAGCTGGTACCGGTGCTCGTGCCCGCGCTTGCCGTCGTGCTGCCGCTGCTCGTGCTGATCGTGGTCTCGCCCTGCTTGGTGGCGACATTCGCGATCCCGCGCGGCAGGATTGCCCACTTCGGATCCCGCTCCCAGCCCCAGGCGGCGTAGTGGCCAGCCCCGAACCGCGACCACGCCTCCGCGCTGCCCGGCGCCCCGGCGGTGCCGGCCAGCGCAACCAGCGCCGCCGTACCGTAACCCTGGTCCAGGGAACTCGTGCTGTTCGAGTTCGGCGATGCCGCCGGCGGCCACTTGCTCGCCCCGGTGTAATCCGCATACTCGGCCGCCACGTCCGACCACCGCTGGTACAACGCGCCGGTCTGCGCATCCACGAACGGCAAGGTGTAGTCGCCCAGGTGGTAGGGCACTGCCCCCGCATCGAGCACCTGTCGCACGAAGAACGGCGCAAACCAGTCCTTCAGCGCCCCCGCCGGCAAACCCAGTTCCGCGCCACGGCTCAGCGCATACATCAGGAATGAGTGCTGCCAGGGCGCGTCATAACGCTTGACCGACTCGTTCGAGCCGTAACCGTCGAGCCCCTCCCACCAGTACCGCAACGGGTTGGCATCTCGCAGACGCCCGCCGTGACAATCCCCGGCCGTATTCGCCCACTGCCAGTCCGCACGGCTGGTGTTGCCGCCCCGCACGACCCCACGCGTGCCCTCGAAGCGCGTGATCACGTCTTCGTACGCAGCGTGCAGGTAATTTCGGTAGCCAGCCTCTTGCTGCGGCACCGCCCACGCCGCCTCGCCCAGCATCCGCATGCCCCAGGCAATGCCTCGGATCTGCCCGCCTATCCCCAGGTGCGACTTCGAAGCGTTCTTCGAGTAGCAGTACAGGCCATACAGCCCCCGGGAATCATCCAGCAGGCTGAAACCCGACCAGAACTGCAACTGCTCCTTGTAGAAGTGCTCGCCGGTCAGCAGGTACGGAATGAAGAACGGCTGCGGCTGATGCGCGTTGTCCGGCACCCACGCCCCCCGGTTCGTCGTGCCGACGACCTTCACCTTGTCGGCCGCATCGGAGTAGGCGTAGCCCAGATCCAGCATCGCCAGCGTGGGCCGCGCATAGCCCGACACCGGCTGGCCCAGGGCCGGTTCGGTCTTGTCCCGATCCACGTATTTGCCGGCCGACCCCTCGCGCAGGTGCATCGGCCAGGCCCCGGCCAGATCCGCCTGCCCCAGCGCCACCTCTTTGAGCTCGGCGCTGCCGTCGTACAGCCAGGCCACCATCCACTTCGGATACGGCCCCAGGTCCGGCCGCCCCCCCGTCGTCGGCATCGACGGATTCCACATCCCCTGCTCGAAGATGTCCTTGGGCGCCGCCTGCCACGCCGACACGATCGAGCTCTTGCTCGTGCTCGACAGCCGGATCGACGCGTCGTAATTCGGGATCGCCTGCGTGGCCGCCAGATAGGCCACGTTGTAGTCGATGTTCAGCGCCGCCGGCTCGCCCCCGCGCCAGAACGTCCTCGTCCAGCGCGACATGTAGAGGTGCTCCACGTCCGCCCGGCTGTAGACCGGCTGCGGGCTCGATGCCCCGGCCGTGATCGTCACCCCGTAGCGCTGGTTCTGCACCTTCTCGGTGTCAGTGGTCTCCATCACCACCCGCGTGCGCGTGAGCTTGAGCGCCGGCCAGAACTGCACCTCGAACGACGGGCGCACCGACTTGTAGCCGTCCACCCCGATGTCCGCCGACTTGCCCTCGTGGTCGGCCACGATCGCCGTCGTCACCACCGGGCCGCTCGTCCACAGCCTGTACTTGCCCGCCGCAATCAGCGCCCGCGCCGACGCCGTTCCCGCCGCCCCGTCATTGAGCGACACCACCGCGTCGAAGTCGTACTCCGCGCCCAGCATCTGCTGCGCGCTCAGCGCGCCGTCGTTGTTGCACGGTCCATCGGCAAAGCTCAGCGTCACCCCGCCTGAGGCCGGCACCGCCGGCAGCACCGCCGACACCACCGCAAAGCGCACGCTCCCGTCCGCATGCCGCGTCTTGACGTCCGACTGGCTCGCCACCGACTGGCCGTCGACCAGCAACTGCGGGCACTGGCCGATCTCACCTACCCGGAACGGCCGACCGAACTGCAACGGCTGGGCGCTCAGCGCCACTCCGCTCGCACTACTTACATAGAGCTTGTTGCTTACGTCAACGACAGTCGCGCTCCCGCTAGAAACTGCGCCGCCGCCCGTGGACAGCACCGTCTCCGGCGATGCGTCAGACACCTCTATCGAGCCACCACTACCGCCCCCCCGATTTTTTCCAGGGGCTGTCGCACTTGCAGCACGTGCCGGCACCGCCTCCTCTATCGACAGAACCTCACCGGGCTCGCCGCCGGACGTGCAACCGGACGAAAAGAGCACGGCTGCCAATAGAACAGCCGTCCGTATCGAGAACATACAGGGCAGGAGCGGTGACCGCATTTTGGCTCTTGAAACTTCGACACGGGGATCCGGGATCGAACCCCTGCGTGACGAAGTTCTCACCAAGTCCGCGTGCTTGCCTTGCTCGTCAGACCGCGCGGCATCTGGGTGCCGATGAACGGCCTGTCGTCCGCGCTCCACAGGGGCGGCAAGATCGCACAGACATCGCGCCTGCCCCGATGCGATACTCCTCTCCCAATGAAGCGTGTACTGATGGTCGGTTTTCACTTCCCGCCCCTGGTCGGCACCAGCGGCGTGCAACGCATGCTGCGTTTCGCCCAGCATCTCCCGGAGTTCGGCTGGACGCCGCACGTGCTGACAGCAGACGAGCGGGCCTACCCCCAGGCCGACAGATCGACTCTGTCGGAGATCCCCGCCGGCGTTGAAGTCACGCGCGCCTTCGCCCTCGACGCCGCCCGGCATCTGTCGGTCGGCGGCCGCTATTTTCGAGCCGCGGCAATCCCTGATCGCTGGTCCACCTGGATCCCCTTCGCCACATGGGCGGCCGTTCGCTTGATCGACAGGATGCGGGTCGACGCTGTATGGAGCACCTACCCGCTAGCCTCCGCTCATGCGATCGGGGCAAGGGTTCACCGCCTGCGAGGGAAGCCGTGGATCGCCGACTTTCGGGATCCGATGGCTCAGGAGGGGTACCCGGAAGATCCGCGCCTCTGGAGAAGCTTCTCGAAGATCGAACGGCGCGCCGCCGAACGCGCCAGGTTCCTGACGTTCACATCCCCTGGCGCCCGAGCACTCTACGCCGATCGCTATGTGGACATCGCGCCCCCGGCCCGGTTCGTGATCCTTCCGAACGGATACGACGAGGGGAGCTTCGTTGCCGGACACGCGGAGCCCGATCGAGAGCGGGATTCCAGGATTTCCAGTAGCGTCCGCCAGACCGGCTTCCGCCCCCTCGTCTTGCTGCACAGCGGCGTCGTCTACCCCAGTGAACGGGATCCGACGCTGTTGTTTGCCGCACTGGCTGCACTGCGCGGGAGGGGTGCCCTGGATGCCAAGCGTCTCAGGCTTCGGTTTCGCGCGTCATCCCACGACGACCTGATCCGTTCGCTCGCCGCAAAGTACGGCATCCCGGACATGATCGATCTCGCCCCCGCGATTCCCTACCGGGAGGCACTGGCGGAGATGCGCGCCGCAGATGGACTTCTCATCCTCCAGGCGGCGAACTGCAACGGCCAGATTCCGGCAAAGCTCTACGAGTATCTGCGTGCAGGCCGGCCGATCCTCGGAATGACGGACCCAGCGGGCGACACCGGTCAATTGCTCGCGTCGCTCAAATCCCCGTATCTGGCGGCGCTAGAAGACCAAAATGCGATCGAGAATGTCCTCGGAACATTCGTTTCCGATCTCGGCGCTCGAACTGCTTACGTCGTGCCTGACAATGAGGTCGCCAGGTTCTCGCGTCGCAACCTTGCGCGGGATTTGGCGGCGCTGCTAGACCAAGCGACTGCTCCTGTGACCGCCGCGGACGCCACACACTGAATGGCAAGCGTTCGAACTTCTCTTGCCCTGTCGTTCGCGGAGCGCTATGTCCTGATTGCGCTCAGTTTCGTCAGCAACATCCTGATCGCACGTCTGCTGTCGCCCGAGCAGATCGGTCTGTTCTCGGTGACGCTCGCGGTCATTGGCGTTGCCCAGGTCATCCGGGATTTCGGACTCGGCAGCTACCTGATCCAGGAACACGGCCTGACCGAAGCTCATGTCCGAACCGCATTCGGGATGTCACTACTGCTGGGGGGCACGCTGTTCCTGGCAATCCTGATTGCAGCGCCGGGGGTGGCTCGCTATTACGGCAACGAAGCGATGATCCGGACGCTCCAGATCACCTCGCTCAATTTTCTGGTGCTTCCGTTCTGTTCGATCTCCCTGTCGCTCCTCCGCAGGGAAATGGCCTTCGGGAAGTTGATGGCAGTGAACTTCTCTGCCGGCATTGCGGGCTTCATCGTCATCATCGCGCTGGCTTATGCCGGCTTCGGTCCCGACGCACTCGCAGTTGGGGCAGTGTCGAAGAATTTGGTGACCGGCATCGCCGCATGGATCGCTCGGGGCCGCCGCCGCCCGCTGATGCCGAGTTTGAGCGAATGGCGAACAGTCCTGAACTTCGGGGGACAGAGTACCGCCGCCAATGTCGTCACATCGATCGCAATGGACATCAATGATCTGGCGGTCGGCAAGATTCTGGGATTCGGCTCGGTTGCGATGATCAGTCGCGCGCAGGGGTTGATGAACCTGTATCACCGTGACCTGATGGCTGCGGTCCGGAACGTATTGTTTCCCGCCTTTGCGCAAGGGCACCGGGAAGGTCGTTCACTGGAGTCCGGATTCGCTTACGCGGTGTCCGTCGTCACCGTCATCGGCTGGCCGTTCTACGGCTTCGTTGCCATCTTCCCCCTGGAGATCTTGCGGCTCCTGTTCGGCCCGCAGTGGGACGAGGCGGCACCCTTGGTACGATGGTTCTGCGTCGCCGGGGCATTCGCTGCCACCTGGAACCTCGTTCTTCCTTTGATAATTGCAGTGGGACGGATCGATATCGCCACGAGAACCGAGTTGATCCTGCAGCCATTGCGCGCTGCCATGCTGATTGGCGTAGTCGTATATTTCCGCTCGCTGGAAGCCTTTGCAGTTTCCTTCGCAATCGTATTTGCGGCCTTTACGCCAGCATTCTATCTGGCCAAAGGAAAAGTTCTGGCCACTGACTGGCGGACACTCTCTCGAGGCCTGCTTTCAAGTGCAGCAGTGACATTGGCGTGCCTGCTTCCCGCTCTGCTCGTTGCACTCGAGTCTCCGACCACACAATCAGGAGCGATCACGATCCAGAAAGTCATGATTGCCGGCCTCCTCACTATCGCGGTCTGGATAGTCGCCCTCCGGATGGTTCGCCATCCGCTTGCGGTGGATCCAATGTTTCGAGGTCTCATGTCTCGCATACCACTATTGCGGAGTCTGTTCCCATGAGTCTGAATGGTCTGCTGGCGATCAATGCCGCACTGCTGGTCGTGACCCTTCTCGTCCTGGCCGCTTGCTTCCACAAGATCAGACGTACGCACTTGGCGACCTACGAGATCTCCGAGAATGGCAGGGCGACACGGCGAGAGGCAGAAGCGCTCTTCGACCAGATTCATGCTTTGCTCTCGCTTGGCTGTCGCCTGCAGCTTCCGAAAGCACTCCCTCCCATGCGGGGCTGGGCCGCTTCTCCCGACTTTCTACTGCTGCTTGCAAATGAAATCCTCGACCGTGAGGTGCGAACGGTCCTCGAGTGCAGTTCGGGATCCTCCACCGTCATAGCAGCCAGATGCCTGCAGTTGAGAGGCCGCGGTCATGTATACAGTCTGGAGCATGACCCCCAGTATGCCGACAAGACTCGAGCATTGCTCAAGGAGCATCGCTTGCAGGAGTGGGCGACCGTGATCGATGCGCCACTGGTCACCCGGGAGGGGGAGACCCCGTGGTATTCGCTTTCGAACCTGCCTGCCACCCTCGACAACGTCGATCTCCTAGTGATCGATGGTCCCCCTGGCGGCTTGGGACCACTTGCGCGCTACCCCGCACTACCGCGTTTACATGAGCGGCTTGCCGCATCGAGCACGATAATTCTGGACGATGCAAGCCGAGAAGGAGAACAAAGGATTCTCGAGCGCTGGAAGACTGAATTCCCGGAATTTCGCCAGGAGTTTCTTCATCTGGAGAAGGGGGCTGCGGTACTTCGACGTTGCGAGCCAACCCAAACAGGCGTGAATTGAGCGATCGGTTCTGTCAACCGAGGGGTCCCTTCAGGCTCCGGTTCTGACGAAGAAGATGTCCGAGTCTGCGTCGCGCATGTATAGGATCCCTCGGAGTTCTGGCACGTAGGCGAATCGGCCGTAGGTGTAGTAGAAGCCGTTGAGCACGGTGTTGGGCGGAACGGTTCCGGTCACGGACTGCGCCGTGGTGTTGAAGGTGGCGGCGTCGATGCGGTACAGCGTGGAGTCGCCCCGCTTCCAGTACCAGAACGCGTCGGACACCGGGTCGTAGACCAGCGAGCCGCGCCCGTTGGCTGCTGCCGCGGCGCTGCCCGTCAGGGTGAGCGTCGAGGCCGCCGCGTTGTTGTTCAGGTCGAACACCGCCCCGGCAAGCGTGCCGTTGGGCATCCGGATCATCCGGTTGCGCCGCGTGTCGATCGCGTAAGGCGTCTCGTAGTAATAGGTCCCGCGATTGCCCAACGTCGTCCAGGTATTGGTCGCGTTGTCCCAGCGGTACATCGTGCCGCCGGTCGAATGCACGTAGATGTTATCGGCAGCGTCCTTGGCGATTCCCTGTGCTACCCCACCTATGCCCCCCTGGGACGGAAACGTACCCGCCGGCAGGTAATCGTTCTTCGCCGGGTCGAAGGCATCGAACTCGCTCGTGCCGTTGGCAACCTTGGACCATAGCGCGGGCGCCCCGACGAACATCAACAGGTTGCGGCTGTCGTTGAACTGCAGCGTCCAGTAAGTATGCCGCGACGAGGGTCGACCATCGGGGTAATGAGACGTCCCGGTCTCCGGCAGCACCGGTGCCGCGCTCGGGTTGTTTCGCCGCACCCAGATCGGCGTTTCGCTGCGCAGCGCGATCGAGAATACTTCGTTGCCCGCGTAGTCCGCGTGCCCGCCCCCGGCAATGAACAGCTCGCTGCCCGAGGCCTTCAGGGTCCCCCCGGAGTAAGCCAGGATGCCCTTCTGACCGCCCCGGGACGGCGTGTACCCCTGCCAGGCCGTGCTGGCCGACAGCTTCGTGCCGGGAATCTGGAACCATTGGAAGAGCGGCTTGGCCGCCACCCAACTCGGCAGCGAGCCGGCCGGCAGCGGGGTGACCGTCACCGTGCTCGTCGTACCCTCGGTGCTCGCCGAGGGGCTCGTGCTCGTCGTGCTCGAGGTGGATGTGCCGGTTCCCGAACTCGAGCTGGTACCGGTGCTCGTGCCCGCGCTTGCCGTCGTGCTGCCGCTGCTCGTGCTGATCGTGGTCTCGCCCTGCTTGGTGGCGACATTCGCGATCCCGCGCGGCAGGATTGCCCACTTCGGATCCCGCTCCCAGCCCCAGGCGGCGTAGTGGCCAGCCCCGAACCGCGACCACGCCTCCGCGCTGCCCGGCGCCCCGGCGGTGCCGGCCAGCGCAACCAGCGCCGCCGTACCGTAACCCTGGTCCAGGGAACTCGTGCTGTTCGAGTTCGGCGATGCCGCCGGCGGCCACTTGCTCGCCCCGGTGTAATCCGCATACTCGGCCGCCACGTCCGACCACCGCTGGTACAACGCGCCGGTCTGCGCATCCACGAACGGCAAGGTGTAGTCGCCCAGGTGGTAGGGCACTGCCCCCGCATCGAGCACCTGTCGCACGAAGAACGGCGCAAACCAGTCCTTCAGCGCCCCCGCCGGCAAACCCAGTTCCGCGCCACGGCTCAGCGCATACATCAGGAATGAGTGCTGCCAGGGCGCGTCATAACGCTTGACCGACTCGTTCGAGCCGTAACCGTCGAGCCCCTCCCACCAGTACCGCAACGGGTTGGCATCTCGCAGACGCCCGCCGTGACAATCCCCGGCCGTATTCGCCCACTGCCAGTCCGCACGGCTGGTGTTGCCGCCCCGCACGACCCCACGCGTGCCCTCGAAGCGCGTGATCACGTCTTCGTACGCAGCGTGCAGGTAATTTCGGTAGCCAGCCTCTTGCTGCGGCACCGCCCACGCCGCCTCGCCCAGCATCCGCATGCCCCAGGCAATGCCTCGGATCTGCCCGCCTATCCCCAGGTGCGACTTCGAAGCGTTCTTCGAGTAGCAGTACAGGCCATACAGCCCCCGGGAATCATCCAGCAGGCTGAAACCCGACCAGAACTGCAACTGCTCCTTGTAGAAGTGCTCGCCGGTCAGCAGGTACGGAATGAAGAACGGCTGCGGCTGATGCGCGTTGTCCGGCACCCACGCCCCCCGGTTCGTCGTGCCGACGACCTTCACCTTGTCGGCCGCATCGGAGTAGGCGTAGCCCAGATCCAGCATCGCCAGCGTGGGCCGCGCATAGCCCGACACCGGCTGGCCCAGGGCCGGTTCGGTCTTGTCCCGATCCACGTATTTGCCGGCCGACCCCTCGCGCAGGTGCATCGGCCAGGCCCCGGCCAGATCCGCCTGCCCCAGCGCCACCTCTTTGAGCTCGGCGCTGCCGTCGTACAGCCAGGCCACCATCCACTTCGGATACGGCCCCAGGTCCGGCCGCCCCCCCGTCGTCGGCATCGACGGATTCCACATCCCCTGCTCGAAGATGTCCTTGGGCGCCGCCTGCCACGCCGACACGATCGAGCTCTTGCTCGTGCTCGACAGCCGGATCGACGCGTCGTAATTCGGGATCGCCTGCGTGGCCGCCAGATAGGCCACGTTGTAGTCGATGTTCAGCGCCGCCGGCTCGCCCCCGCGCCAGAACGTCCTCGTCCAGCGCGACATGTAGAGGTGCTCCACGTCCGCCCGGCTGTAGACCGGCTGCGGGCTCGATGCCCCGGCCGTGATCGTCACCCCGTAGCGCTGGTTCTGCACCTTCTCGGTGTCAGTGGTCTCCATCACCACCCGCGTGCGCGTGAGCTTGAGCGCCGGCCAGAACTGCACCTCGAACGACGGGCGCACCGACTTGTAGCCGTCCACCCCGATGTCCGCCGACTTGCCCTCGTGGTCGGCCACGATCGCCGTCGTCACCACCGGGCCGCTCGTCCACAGCCTGTACTTGCCCGCCGCAATCAGCGCCCGCGCCGACGCCGTTCCCGCCGCCCCGTCATTGAGCGACACCACCGCGTCGAAGTCGTACTCCGCGCCCAGCATCTGCTGCGCGCTCAGCGCGCCGTCGTTGTTGCACGGTCCATCGGCAAAGCTCAGCGTCACCCCGCCTGAGGCCGGCACCGCCGGCAGCACCGCCGACACCACCGCAAAGCGCACGCTCCCGTCCGCATGCCGCGTCTTGACGTCCGACTGGCTCGCCACCGACTGGCCGTCGACCAGCAACTGCGGGCACTGGCCGATCTCACCTACCCGGAACGGCCGACCGAACTGCAACGGCTGGGCGCTCAGCGCCACTCCGCTCGCACTACTTACATAGAGCTTGTTGCTCACGTCGACAACAGTGCCCGCCGTCCTAGATTCCGGGGAATCAGAACCCCCGCCGCTCGATGTGCAACCCTGGAGCACGCCCGAGAACAGCAGGACGGCCGAAAGAGCCGCCCCGCGAAAACGCCGCTTCTGTGAGAAATGCACTTGCTGCACCCGAAAACACCTGAGTGCGGCGGAGTCTAACAACCGGTTCGGACAGAATCTGGCTGGAAAAAATGTCAGCTTTCGGGTGGACGATTCCGCCCGCCGAAAGGCGGCCGCGGAGTCAATCACCCGACAGATTGCGCAACGCCCGGACGCCGAATCGAATATGCGACCTGTCCCAGGGGGTGAACCGGGGCAGCATCCGGGGATCCGAGCGCGCGGTCGCTGCGCCCGGGTCCGTGGTGAACGCAAAGCGGTAACCGGCATCCTCGACCATCTCACGATGGCGATCGCTGAAATCACGGCCGAACCGCCCGTTCGGATAGGCAAAGAGGTCGACCTCGCCGCGGAGCAGCGCCCGCAGATCGGCCCGCCCCCCTTCGATCTCATCACGTGCGACCGGATCGGGCACTGACTCGAGAATCGGATGCGTTCGGGTGTGGCCGCCGATGGCCATACCCTGCTTTGCCAGCGCGGACACCTCTTCGGGGCTCATCATCGGATCGAACGAACCCTGGACACCGCACTGCTCCTCCAAGGCCCGGACTGCGTCGAGCCGCTCTTCGGGCGGCCTGTGCTTGATGGCCAGCACGAGTCTCTCAGCCAAGCTCCTTCTCTGGGAGAACTCGCCCAAGCGAACGACGACGGCACCCTCTTCGTCCGGACGTTCGGCGATCTTGTCCTCCGCTGTGAGCAACCCCGCGAGGTCGAGCTCGCGACGTTCGGTCGTCCGCAGCGCCTCGAAGACCCGGTCGTTGAACATCGCCCCCCCTTCCATGTATCCGGTAGCGATGAAAAACGCGGCCCGAACCCCATGCCGTTCGAGAATCGGTGTGGCAACTTCCAGATTGTCCCGGTAGCCGTCGTCGAAGGTGATGATCGCCGCACGGGATGGCAGTGTTCCCGCCATCAGCCGTTCGCAGGCCTGGACCGGCTCGAGCACCCGGAATTGGGACCTGATCCAACGGACCATCTCATCGAAGCGACGCGCATCGGGTTCGCTCGGAAACATCGGATCCGGCGCCGCAGGCACCCTATGGAAGATGAAGGTAGCCAACTTGGCACGTGCACCGGCCGGCGACGCCAAGGCAGTCAACCAGCGCAGGATCACTTCCCCACCCTGGCGTCGGCCAACGGCGACGCCCTCATCCAAAGCTCGAGCACGGTCAAGAGCCAGACCATGGTGCCGTAGTAGCCGGCATGGCCGGACTCCAGCTGCGCCAGCAACTCGTTCAGAAACTCGGGCCGGATCACGCCGCGATCGGCAAGCGAGCGCAGCGCGTCATCGGCCTTCGCGCGCAGCTTGTCGTGGGTGAGCAGCCAATCGCCGAAGGGCACGCCGAAGCCCTGCTTCTTCTTCTCGATGATCTCGTCGGGCAGGAAGCCGCGTAGCGACTCCTTGAAGAAGTGGCGCAGGCGCCTGCCCTTGAGCTTTTGCCGAGGATCGAGCTTGAGCGAATGCTCCACCAGCGCGCGGGTCAGCATCGGGAAGGCCACCTCCACGCCGGCGGCGTGGCACATACGGGTCACCTTGGGCAGGTCGCTGTCGGCCAGGGTGAACTTGAAGTCCCAGGCGAGCAGGTGGTTCAGTTGGGACATCGGCTCGGCGGCGGCGCGGCCGTGCGCCCAGACTTCGCGCTCCAGGGCCAGCGGCTGGCCCGCGGTCACACGCTCGAGCATCGCATCGGTGAAGATGCGACCGGCGCCCAGGAAATTGAGCAGGTTGTAGCGGCTCTGCAGCCGGTCGGGCAGTGGCTCGCTGGCCTGCTCGATGTAGCTTCGGGCCTTGGCCAACAGCTTCATTTCCACGTTCTTCATCGGCCCGAACAGCAGCGGCTCGAGCACCGACTCCCGCAGCGGCGCAGGTACCCGCTGGTACAGCGCGAACACCGCCTGCTTGGCGTAGCGCTCGTTGCCGCCGTAAAGCTCGTCGCCGCCGTCGCCGCCCAGCATGCGGGTCACGCCCTTGTCGCGGGCGATGCCGGCGCAAAAGTAGGTGGGCACGGCCGACGAGTTGCCGAAGGGCTGCTCGTACTGGGTGGCGATCTGCTCCACGCCGGCCAGCACGTCGTCGGCCGTCAGGTAGTACTCGGTGTGGTCGGTGCCGAAGTGCTTCGCGGCCAGCCGCGAGTACATCGACTCGTCGTAGCCGCCCACGTCGAAGCCGATAGAGAAGGTCTTGGCCGGCGCCTGGTAGTGCCGGGTGACCAGGCCCGCGATCGTGGAGCTGTCGGTGCCGCCGGAGAGAAAGCAGCCGATCTGGTCGTGCCGGAGGCCCGCGGTGCACTCGGTGACGCCGTCGCGCAGCGCGGCCAGGAAGGCCTCGCGCTCGGCGGCGAAGTCGAAGGGGCGGTGCTCGTCGAACACCGGGTTCCAGTAGCGGAAGGACTCGACCTTGCGGCCCTGGATTCGCAACGCCTCGCCCAGGTCCAGCCGCCGCACGCCGGCGTAGATGCTCATCGGCGCGGGGATCATGTGGAAGTAGGTGTAGGCGAACACCGACTGCCAGTCGGCCTGAAGGGACAGGCCTGCGGCCTGGGCTGCGTCGGCGGGCCGGGCGGCGAAGCCCAGCGCGTCGCCTTGAGCGGCCCAGAACAGCGGGAAGGTGGAGAAGCGGTCCACCGCAATCAGCGCGCGGCCCTGGCCGCTACCCTGCGCACCGCCTTGCCCGTCCCAAAGGGCCACCAGCCATTCGCCGGCCAGTGCATCCAGCACCGCATCGCCCTGCGCGCGCCAGCGCGCGAGCAGCTCGGCTGCGGCATCGGCCGGCTGCTTGCCGGGGAGCTGATCGGCAAAGCGCAGTCGGCCGAACACCATCGCGCCGGCATCGCCCTGGCGCGCCACCTGCAGGCCAGGCCCGCCCTCCGCAGCCTGCGACAGACAGCCGCGGGCCAGATCGATCCGACCCCGGAAGGGAATCGGCAAACGGGAACTCGACACGCTCGTCTCGGTCAAACCAGAACCTCTGCTGCAGCCGGATGGCTCAGGAACGCCGCCGGGCTGGCCGTGAGCCCGTAGGCCCCCGACTGGAACACCGCGATCAGGTCGCCCGGCTCGGCATGGGCAAGCTGCATCTTGTCGGCCAGGATGTCCAGCGGCGTGCAGAGCGGCCCCACCACCGACTGGACTTCGTTGGCAGGCTCGCCGATCCGGTTGGCTACCGCAACCGGGAAGTTCTTGCGCAGCACCTGGCCAAAGTTGCCCGACGCCGCCAGGTGATGATGCAGGCCGCCGTCGGTGACCAGGAATACCTGCCCGCAGGACTCCTTGCGCTCCAACACCCGGCACACGTACAGACCGGCGTGGGCCACCAGGTAGCGGCCAAGTTCGATGACCAGCGGCGCGCCGATGTCGGCTTCCGCGCGCTCGCACAGGTCGTGCAGGTTCCCGGCAATCGGGCCGACGTCCAGCGGTTGCTCGCCGGGGAAGTAGGGCACACCGAAGCCGCCGCCCAGGTTCAGCCATCGGACCGGCCTGCCCCATTGCGCGAGCAGGCCGCGGGCCAGTTCGTAGCTCTTCTGCTGCGCGTCGACGATGGCCTCGGGCTTCAGGTTCTGCGAGCCGCTGAAGATGTGCAGGCCGGTCAGCGCGATGCCCTCGGCCTTCATCCGGTCGAGCAGCGCGGGCAGCTTGGCCTCGTCGATGCCGAAGGGCTTGGGCCCTCCGCCCATTTTCATGCCGGCGGCCTTCAGCTCGAAGGCGGGGTTCACGCGTAGCGCGATGCGGGGCTCGATGCCCATGGCACTGCCGGCCGCGAGCGCCAGATCGAGCTGGGCCTCGGACTCGGCTGTCATCGTGATGCCGGCGGCCACCGCCCGGCGGATCTCGGCGGCGGTCTTGCCGGGGCCGGCGAAGCTGATGTGCTCGGGCGCCATGCCGGTGTCCAGCGCCACCATCATTTCCTGGGCCGAGGCCACGTCGAGCCCGTCGGTGAGGCCCGCCAGATGTTGGACGACCGCCGGCATCGGGTTGGCCTTGATCGCGTAGTGCAGGTGCAGGGCAGCGGGCAGCGCTGCGCGCAGCGCCTGCGCCCGGGCGGTGAGCGCGGCGCGGTCGTAAACGTAGAAGGGCGTGCGACCCACCCGCTCGGCCAGCCGGGTGATGGGGATGCCGCCGGGGGCGATCTCGCCCGCCACGACCCGGAAAGAATCCGTGGGCGCGTGCTGGGCGAAGCGGACCTCCGTCATCGGGCGCCCTCCTTCGCCTGCGCGGTGAACAGGCCGGCGCGCTCGGTCGACAGTGTCTTGCGGTCGATCTTGCCGTTGGCATTGCGCGGCAGGGAGGTGTCGAACCACTCCACGTGCTGCGGGATCATGAAGGCCGGCAGGTGCGCCTTGCAGGCGTCCAACAGCGCCTGGGTTTCCGCGGCCTTGCCCTCGGCCGGCTGGGCCACCAGCACGATGGCCTGGCCCAGCGTGGGGTGGTCCACGCCGAAGGCGGCCACCTCGGCCACCAGGCCGGACTTGTAGACAACCTCCTCGATCTCGGTGGGGCTCACCCGGTAGCCGGAGGTCTTGATCATCTCGTCGCGCCGGCTCACGAAGTACAGGAACCCTTCCTCGTCGCGCTTGACGGTGTCGCCGGACCACACGGCCATCTCGGTGATCGGCAGCTCTTTCGGCTGGCCGGGCAGCGGCTTGAAGCGCTCGGCCGTCTTCTCGGGGTCGTTCCAGTAGCCCATGGAGACCAGGGCACCGCGGTGGACCAGCTCGCCCGGCTCGCCGGGGGCGCACTCGGAGCCGTCCTCTCGCACCACCAGGATCTCGGCATTCGGGATGGCCTTGCCCATGGAGGTGGGCCGGCGGTCGACCTCCTCGGGCGGCAGGTAGGTGGAGCGGAAGGCCTCGGTCAGGCCGTACATCAGGAAGGGTTTGGCGCTGGGCGCCCGCTTGCGCAGCTCGGCCAGCGTGGCGGTGGGCATGGCGCCGCCTGAGTTGGTGAAGTAGCGCAGGTGTTCGTCGATGCTCTCGGGCCAGTCCAGCGCGGCCAGCTGGATCCACAGCGGCGGCACCGCCGCCAGGCCGGTGATCTTCTCCCGGACGAGCGCGCGGATCACGTCCTGCGGCAGCAGGTAGTTGTGCAGCACCGCAGTGGCGCCCACCAGGAAGCTGGTGGTGAGCTGCGACAAGCCGTAGTCGAAGGACAGCGGCAGCACCGCCAGGATGCGGTCCTCTGCAGTGTTTTGCAGGTAGGTGGAAACGCTGCGGGCGCCTTCCACGATGTTGCGGTGGGACAGCACCACCCCCTTGGGCCGGCCGGTGCTACCGGAGGTGTAGAGGATGGCGGCCATGTCGATGTCGATCAGGCGCGGGGCTTTCGGACCCTGCCCCGCGTGACCGCCGGCTTCCATCCAATACTCCCAGCCATGGATCCGGACCCCGGCCTTCGTCGCCACAGAAACGAGCTCTTCGTCCGGATCGCCGCCGACCAGCACAACCTGCCGAAGATCTGGGCATTCCGCCAGAATTGACACCAACGTGGCAAAACGCTGCTTGTTCGTTACAAGCAGCTCCACATTGCAGTCGCGCGCGATGTAGGAGGCCTGCTCGGCCTTGAGCAGGGGATTGATCGGCACGAACACGCAGCCCGCCCGCGCCGTGCCGAAGACGGAAGCCACAGTCTCGAAGCGCTTGTCCAGCCAAATCGCAACTCGCGAGGCCCGTTGCAGGCCACTTGCAATCCCCGCAGCCGCGAACCGGTCGACCGCGTCGGCAAGCTGAGCGTACGACAAATGATCGCTGGCAAACCGCAGCGCCTGGCCATCGGGACGGGCGCTGGCGGTTCTGAACACGAGATCGGCAAGCAGGGACATCGGGAGCATCCTTATGCGAGAGAGGCAGTTTATCGGGTTCCCGAGTGGTCGAACGTCAGGTTTCTCACGCTTCGCCCGTGTGTACGGCGCTAGAATCTGCTAGGTATATGGCTAACCCAATGACGATCTCCCGGCACGACGAGCCATCCATCTTCAAACTCTTCCGATGATCTCCCGCGACACACTTCGGCAAATCCTCAGCGCACAACTCGGGGCTGCATACCCCCCGAACAGTTTCAGCGACGACACCCCTCTCCTGGGCAGTATCGCGGAGCTGGATTCGATGGCCGTGGTTGGCATCCTTGCTGCCATCGAGGATGAGCATGGAATCGCGATTCCCGATGACGAGGTCAGTGCAGATGTATTCTCGACGTTCGCCACCCTCGCCGAGTTCCTCGAGGCCCAGTGCGGGCAGGCTTGAAGCGAAAGTGCGCCAAGCCGCAGCCTCGGTCATCCTCTGCGCGTTTGCGACGCTTGCCCCGGCGCAGGCAACCGCTCAGACACGCGGCAATCTCCCCGCCAGTCCCACCGGTCTCTGCGGTTCCATAGAGAACGCCTTCGGCCCTTTCGACTATCGGACTTCACCGCTGCAACGGAAACGGCTCGTTGAACGCCACCACTTCACGCCGAAAGTGGAATCCTTGCGCGCCGGCGAGACTGGATCGGTCGGTGGCGATCTCGACTACACGCTTAGAGCTTTCCCTAACCACCCGCGAGCGCTGCTTGCAATGGTGCGCCTTGGAGAGCGCGAGCGCACTTCTCAAGTTCGCGGCGCCAACTACCCTGTGGAATGCTACTTCGATCGCGCCATCCGTTTTCAACCGGACGACCCCCAGGTGAGGGTCCTGTATGCCTACTACCTGACCCGAAACAAACGCCCAGGTGAAGCGCGGCGCCAACTCGAAGCCGCAGAATCGACATCCCCGACCGATCCGCAAGTCATCTATAACCTCGGATTGGCTTACTTGGATCTCAACGAATACGACCGCGCGCTGGCCTACGCACACAAGGCCTATGACGCCGGCATCACCTTTCCCGGACTCCGGGAGCGTCTGAAGCGCGCAAACAAGTGGCAAGAGGCGCGCAAATAGACGGCGGCCCCGCCCCGCTGCAAATCGAGCCGCGACAGAATTGACTCTTCGTTCCGACATCCGCCAGATGGGCTTGCCGGGTTGGCTCGCCTACATCAGCGATCGCGCGCTTTCCAGGCTAAGCAGAGGTCGGGTGCGCTTCGTTGTCATTCGCCTTTATCTGCAGCCGCTCCCCGAGGAACACCTTGTTCCCACCAAGGAAGGCAACAACATGCGAGTCGGGCCCATATCAGAAGATGCCTTCGACGCTAGCGCCTTCGGCCGCCCGCCGGACGCAATCCGCGACCGCTTCCGTGACGGTAGTCTCTGCATCGCCGCCACAAAAAACGACGAGCTTCTCGGTTTCATGTGGCTGCAGCGTGGCACGCTACGAGAGCGCATTGTTAGGTGCGAGATGCGTGCCGAACCCGAATCCCGCGTTGCATGGGACTACGACTTCTTCATTCAGCCGCGCTACCGCCTTGGCAGGCTCTTCGGCAGATTATGGGATGCCGGCTCGTGCACGCTGCGCGAGATGAACATCGAGGCCACCGTAAGTTGGATACGCCTGGACAATCGGGCATCGGAGCAGGCCCACGCCAGGTTGGGAGCGAAGCGGATCGGGTGGGCCGCGTTCCTCACCGTGTTCGGTCATCAGTTGATGCTCTCCTCGTTCCGACCTCGCGCTTCGTACGCAGCGCCGAATCGAAGGGCGACACTCATCGTTGACGTCGAGGATCTCCTCAGTTCACGCTCGAACCGGCCAGGCAACAATGCAGTGGAGAACTAGCTGAATCATGGCGATGCTGCTTCTATTCGGTATGCCCAGATCCGGGACAACCTGGATCGGCAAGATCTTCGACAGCCACCCCGATGTGCTCTATCGGCACGAACCCGACAGTGTGTCGCCTCTCGACTCGATGCCGCTGATCGTATCCAGGGATCGTGCAGACCAGTTCCAGGAGTACGTCCTCGAATTTGCCCGACGAATTCCTGCAATGCGGCACGAAAAGGTGTCTGCCTCGATGCCGTTCTTCCGCAAGAGCTACCTGAACAAGCTCGAGTACCTTCTCTATGTCAACAGCAGCTTGCTCGCCAAGGCAGTCGAGAAGTTCACCGGACACGCGCTCCTTCGGCCATTGGTCACCTACTCGGGAGCCGCGAATCCCATCGTGGTCTGGAAGTCCATCGAGTCTCTTGGGCGCATAGGGTGCCTGAACCAGATCATCCCGGACAGCAAGGCAATCGCACTCCTACGACACCCCTGCGGCCACGTTTCATCGGTTCTGGACGGCGAAAGGCAGGGGGCCTTCGACGCCCCGGATTCGGTGGCCAAGGATCTTTCGCTTTTCGAGATGCTGCTCGCTGCCAGCCCACTGAGTTGCTTCAGAATCGACGACGTTCGGAAGATGACCGCCGTCGAGCGGATTGCCTTGCGCTGGGTTCTGATCAACGAATCTGCGCTGAACGACATACAGAACGACACCAACGCGATGGTCGTCAGGTACGAAGACATCTGCGAAGAACCGCTCCAGCAGAGCGCGAGAATGTTCACGTTCGCAGGGCTCGCTCTCGGCGAACAGACCGAGGCATTCATCGAAGCCAGCACCAGCGGGAGCAACGAGTCCTATTACTCGGTCGTGAAGAACCCACTGGAGTCGGCCAACAAATGGCGGAAGAAACTCAGTGCCATGCAGATTGCCGAGGTGAATGGAATCGTCAGCCGCAGCGAACTGGCCCAACGCTACTATCCCCCGGCGGCGGCCTGAGCGTTGCATCGCAGGACCGTTACCCTGACAAGGCCCCTCGCTCTCGCAGCAGTTCGACAACTCTGTCGGCGAGAACCTCAACCGACTCCTCGGTCCCATCTAGCCGCAACTCTGGCGACTCCGGCGCCTCGTAAGGTGAGTCGATACCGGTAAAGTTTACGAGTTCTCCGCGACGAGCCTTTCGGTAGAGGCCCTTTGGATCGCGGGATTCGGCGACCGCAAGCGGCGTGTCGACATGGATCTCGATAAACTCGCCCTCGTTCAGCAGTGAGCGCGCCATGCGCCGTTCAGCTCGGAACGGCGAAATGAACGCAGTCAGGACGATGAGTCCGGCATCGACCATCAATCGGGCGACCTCGGCCACTCGACGAATGTTCTCGACGCGGTCAACGTCCGTGAAGCCAAGATCCTTGTTGAGGCCGTGCCGAACGTTGTCGCCATCGAGAAGGTAGGTGTGCTTGCCCATCGCATGCAGCTTCTTCTCGACCAGATTGGAAATGGTCGACTTGCCAGCGCCCGACAATCCGGTGAACCAGAGCACGCAAGCCTTCTGGTTCTTGGCGGCCGCGCGAGCCGCCTTGTCGACGTCAACATGCTGAATGTGAATGTTGTGTGCACGCCGCAAGGCGAAGTGCAGCATGCCGGCACCAACGGTTGCATTCGTCATTCGATCGATGACGATGAAACTGCCAAGATCGCGGCTCTCCGCGTAGGGCTTGAATGCGATCGCCTGCTCGAGCCCGAGATTGCAGACAGAGATTGCGTTGAGATCGAGCTTCTTGGCCGCAAGACGCTCCATCGTGTTGACATTCACCTGATACTTGATCTCGGTGAATGACGCCGGCACCATGCGTGAGCCAATTTTCACCAGGTAGCGCCGCCCTGGCAGCATAGGCTCGTCGTGCATCCATACGACCGTGGCCTCGAACTGATCGGCAACTTCAAGCGACGCCTGCGCCGCCACGATCACGTCACCGCGCGAGACGTCGACCTCGTCCGCCAGCGTCAAGGTGATGGACTGCCCTCTGATCGCCCGATCGAGATCGCCGCCCATCGTCACGATTCGCTCAACCTGCGTTTCCCTACCCGAGGGCAAGACACGAATGCGGTCGCCTGGCGCGACCGACCCGCTCGCTACTGATCCAGCGAAGCCTCGGAAATCGAGATTGGGGCGATTCACCCACTGCACTGGGAGGCAAAAGGGCTCACTGCCGAGCTCGCTGTCGTTCGTCTCGACCGTCTCCAGATAGGCCAGTAATGTGCCACTGCGATACCACGGCATCGCCGTGCTCGGCTCGATGATGTTGTCGCCCTTCAGGGCCGATACCGGGATTGGCGTGACTGACTCGAACGCAAGTTTGGCCGAGAAATTGGTGTAGTCGTCGACAATGGTCCGGAACCTCTTCTCCGAGTACTCGACCAGATCCATCTTGTTGACCGCAAGGACCACGTGCCGAATTCCCAGCACTGACGCTATATAGCTGTGACGCCGGGTCTGCGTGAGCACCCCTTTTCGCCCGTCGACCAGAATCACCGCCACATCGGCCGAAGATGCCCCCGTGACCATGTTCCGCGTGTACTGCTCATGACCCGGGGTGTCCGCCACGATGAACTTGCGCCGATCCGTCGAGAAAAATCGGTAGGCAACATCGATCGTGATGCCCTGTTCGCGCTCAGCGGCAAGGCCGTCGACCAACAGGGCAAAATCGATTTCGCCCCCCTGCGTCCCCCATTTCCGGGAGTCGGCCTCGACCGCCGCCAGCTGATCTTCGAAGATCATCTTCGATTCGTATAGCAGGCGACCAATGAGGGTGCTCTTACCATCATCGACGCTGCCGCATGTGATGAAGCGCAGGAGGCTCTTATGCTCATGCTGGCGCAGGTATTGCTCAATATCGGACTCGATGAGATCGGAAACGTGGGCCATGGGTGCACTCGAACTGATCGTTGGCTTCTGCTAGAAGTAACCTTCCTGCTTCTTCTTCTCCATCGACGCCGCCGCATCGTGGTCTATGACTCGGCCCTGCCGTTCGGAAGTACGCGTCAGAAGCATCTCCTGAATAACCGCCGGCAGGGTGTCGGCGCGCGACTCCACTGCGCCCGTGAGCGGATAGCAGCCGAGAGTACGAAACCGCACATACCGAAGCGTCGGCCTCTCGTTCGGACGTAGCGGCATGCGTTCGTCGTCGACCATGATCAACGCACCATCGCGCTCGACCACCGGTCGCTCCTTGGCGAAATACAAAGGGACGACCGGAATTTCCTGCAGATAGATGTACTGCCAGATATCTAGTTCGGTCCAGTTCGACAGCGGAAAGACGCGCAATGACTCGCCCTTGTGTTTGCGCGTGTTGTAGATCTTCCAGAGTTCGGGACGCTGGCCCTTCGGATCCCAACGATGTTGGGCACTGCGGAAGGAAAAGATCCTCTCCTTTGCACGCGACTTCTCTTCGTCGCGGCGCGCCCCCCCGAAGGCAGCATCGAAGCCATACTTGTCGAGTGCCTGCTTAAGAGCCTGGGTCTTCATCACATCGGTGTGGACCTGCGATCCATGGGTGAACGGGTTGACGCCCATCGCAAGGCCCTCTTGATTCACGTGCACGATCAGATCCATCCCGCTCTCCTTGGCCATCCGATCGCGAAGGGCGTACATGTCGCGAAACTTCCACGTGGTATCTACGTGCAGTAACGGGAAAGGCGGAGGCGAAGGAAAAAATGCCTTGCGAGCAAGGTGCAGCATGACCGCACTGTCCTTGCCGATCGAATAGAGCATGACCGGGTTGTCGCACTCGGCAACGACCTCGCGCATGATGTGGATGCTTTCCGCTTCCAGTTGCTGAAGATGAGTCAGGTTCATCGAGAGTCACTCTCTGCGGGGATGATCCCAGAATGCAGGCGCACCTAACGAGCGACGCAGCTTTGTGGCTGCGTAGATTCGGTCACGAAAACCCGACATTCCGCTCGAACATGGCGTTTCCGCCCCTTATGATATTTGCAACGGTGAGCGCAAGCCGGTTCGTCGACCAACATTTTCATCGCGGATGCCAACTCTTTCCGATCTTCCGGCTCTGCTCGAAGAAACCGCGTGCCTGGCGCGTGCTGCGGGCGACCTGATCATGGAGATCTATGCGGGCGACTTCGCGGTCCGAGGCAAGCATGATGCCTCGCCCGTGACCGACGCCGACGAACGCGCTGAGGCGGTGATCCTGCGCGGCCTGCGCAAACTCACTCCTGAAGTGCCCCTGATTGCTGAAGAGGCTGCATCGAACGGCTCCATACCTGAAACGCCAGGCCCCTGGTTCTGGCTCATCGACCCGCTCGACGGCACACGCGAGTTCGCCGCGCGGAACGGTGAGTTCACGGTCAATATCGCCTTGGTTCACGAGGGAGTGCCGCTGCTCGGCGTCGTTCTTGCGCCAGCGACAGGAACGCTTTTCTCCGGGGCGGCCGGATGCGGTAGCCGAGTTGATGAAGGCGGAAGTCAACGCACGATATGCACCCGGCGTCCGCCGGCTGCAGGCCTCACCGTTGTCGGAAGCCGTTCACATGCAGACGAGTCGGCGATGCGCCGGCATCTGAACCGCCTGAACGTGGCGGGGTTCCGCGGCGTCGGGTCTTCGCTCAAGTTTTGCCTGATAGCCCGTGGCGAAGCGGACTTGTACCCGCGGTTCGGGCGAACGATGGAATGGGACACGGCCGCAGGGCAGGCCGTACTTGCCGCTGCAGGTGGCAGCGTCAGCCGGCTGGATGGCTCGCCGCTGCGTTACGGGAAGCCCGGGTTCGAGAACCCTGACTTCATTGCGAGGGGCGCTACCGAGTCGTCGCCGTTCATCGCATGACCTGGGAGCAGGCGCTCGTCCTCATTTCTTTGGTGGCACTCATCGTTGTGCTCGTCCGAGGGCGGATTGCGCCGGCGGTGGCATTCAGCGGCATCGCGTTCGCCTACTATGTGGTTGGCCTGATATCGCTCGAGTCGGCGCTTGCGCAGTTCACCAACACGGCACTCGTAACCGTAGTGTTGCTGCTACTGCTGTCGATAGCCCTGGACAAATCGAGACTGCTGGAGCTTGTCGCTGACCGCCTTCTTGCCGGCCCTTACCGATGGGTGCTCTTCAAGATCATCACCGCGACCGCGGTCACCTCGGGTTTCGTGAATAACACCGCGGTCGTTGCGACCTTGATCGGCCCGCTTCGATCCAGTTCGCGCCACCCTGCATCCCGGCTGCTCATACCCATGAGTTACGCTGCCACCGTTGGCGGAGTACTCACCCTGATCGGAACGTCGACCAATCTTCTGATCGACGGCTTCCTGACCTCCAGCGGTCTTCCGGGGCTATCCCTCTTCCAACAGATGCCGCTCGGTTTTGTGCTGCTTGCGACCGTCACCCTGCTGCTGGTAATCACTGGCCCGCGCCTGCTGCCACGACACGATAACAAGTCGAGCATGTTGTCGGACTATTTCCTCGAGGCGGAAGTACAGCCGGCGTCCCGGCTGATCGGTCGTACGGTATGGGAGAACGGCCTCAGGAATCTCAATCACTTGTTCCTTGCCGAGATCGTGCGACGCGGAGAGTTGATCGCGCCAGTCGAGCCGAGCGAAGTTCTCGTGGCCGGTGACCTGCTCGTCTTCAGTGGGGACGTTAGAAGAATCGACGTGCTCGCGCCCTTCGATGGCCTCCTGACGCACGGCCACAAGGCCGGCCTTCCGGTCGACAACCTGGTGGAGGTCCTCGTGACAGCCGACTCGATGCTGGTTCACCGCACGGTCAAGGAGGCCGAATTCCGGTCCCGATTCGACGCGGCCGTGATCGCTGTTCGTCGCGGACCCAGCCAGCTTGCGGGTGCGATCGGAACCTTGCGACTGCGCGCGGGCGACACGCTGGTGCTCGCAACCGGACCGGATTTCGAGAAGCGAAACAATCTGACACGTAATTTCATCATCATCTCGCGTCCGTCGATCGCCAAGTTTTCCGACTGGCGAAAAAGCGCAGCCGTTGTGGCCGCTTTCGTGGCCGTCGTCGCAGGCGCGGCAGCGGGATGGTTCGACTTCGTGAAAGGCCTGCTGGTCCTGCTCGCGGCGTTCCTCCTTACCCGCTTGTTGACTCTCGGGGAGTTGCGCCGCAATGCGCCGTTCAGCCTCCTCTTCATCATTCCGTCGGCACTGATCGTCTCGAAAGCGATGTTCGAGACCGGCTCCGCGCAGTTGCTGGCGCGCGCAGTGCTCGCCGTCTGCGAGCCGTTTGGTCCGCTCGGCGCCCTGATCGGCGTGTTGTTGCTCACCGCCTTGCTGACAGAGTTGATGACCAACAATGCCGCCGCAGCGCTCGCGTTCCCTATCGCTATAGGCACGGCGCAGCAGCTCGGTACTAGCCATCTGCCCTTTGCCATGGCCGTCTTGTTCGGTGCAAGCGCGAGCTTCATTACCCCCTACGGCTATCAGACGAACCTGATGGTGATGAGCCCGGGCGGCTACACACTCCGTGACTATCTTCGCGCCGGAGTACCTGTGTCCGCGCTCTATCTGACGGGAGCTGCGGTACTGATCCCGGTCTTCTTTCCCCTTTAAGGCCAAGGCGTGTGCCGCTCACTCGTGGGCATCTGGCTGCCCGCGAGTGATCAAAGGGCATTGACGGCGCCGATCGTGTCGTCGATGACCTTGCGCCAAGCTGCGGGATCCGAAAAGGTATGGTCAGCCGTATCGATTCGCAAGGTTTCCATCTGATCTAGCGCGCCAGGGGCCACTTTGTTGAGTGCAAGCTGAAACTCCACGGCGGTCAAATCCTTGCCGCTGAGTTGCAGCCTCACCGTGGTGTTCGGCACGGCGAGCGCGCGCCCAAGTCTTGCGGGCAAACTCTCGTCCACTGAGGCATCGACCGACCCGACCATGGCCCGGCCAGCCTTGAGCAGGTTGGAAACGGCCTCGCGGCCCGCGGCGATCAAGTCCACCTTGCCCGTGACCAGTTTCTTCCAGAACTCCGGCGACCTGAGCCGCGACCCGTAGTGCTCGGTCACGACCGCTTGCGCCCGCGTGGCCTCACTGCGCGCCCAAGGGTTGGCGGCGATCACTGCGGCGATTCGCGGATTCGCCTGCGCGTGGAAGATGGCCGCCGTTGCACCGTCGCACAGCCCCCACAACGCGATGCGCCTGCATGCCGTCACCTCGGCCAGCATTGCATCGCAGGCCCTGCCGATGTCCGGCCCCGCCTTCTCGAAATCGGGCTTGGGTCCCGGGCTGTCGCCCATGCCGGTGTAGTCGAAGCGCAGGCAGGGGTGGCCGGCGGCAGCCAGAGCGCGAGCCATGATGACGAACTGGCGGTGCGAGCCCACTCGGGTCTGCGGGCCGCCGACCACGATAACCACGCCCACCGACTTGGTCTGCGCGGAGTCGGCGGGGCGGGCTAGCACCGCTATCAGCTCGGCGCCGGGCGGGTCGATGGCGACGACCGACTCATCGATCGCGCTTGCGGGCGGCAGCGTGGGCAGAATGCCGGTCTCGGCTGCGGCGTTCATCGGGCGGGCTCCAGCGCAAGCTCCACGGCGGCCAAGGTGGCCTCGGCGAGCGCGGGCACGTCGACTAGGTCGGCTACGTTCCAGAAGCCGGCGCCGGGAACAGCCTGAACGCGCGTGGGCACGTTCTGGGCCGTCCAGCTTTCCCCGCGCTTCATCAGCGGCTCGGCGGGCGATACCGGCTCGCTGCCCACCGGCACGCGCACGTCGATAAGGGTGGCACGCGCGACATTGGGCGGGGCGGCGGCGTCCAGCGCCTCCAGTTCCTCGGCCAGCGCTGGGGAGATTGGGTAGCCGCCCAGCCAGGCGGGCTGGCCAGCGGCCCAAAGGGCCCTAGGGTCGGTGGCATACGTATCGCCTGCTTTCTGCATCCGCGCGATCCTTTCGGCGCGCAGCATGGCGCTGAGTTGCTGCTTGCCCTGCAGGACCGGGGCCCAGCCAACCAGCGCGGCGGCGGGTTCAGGCAGCGTGCGGGTGGTTTCTACCGCAAGCGCCACACCCAGGCGGCAGCCGATCAGCAGCAACGGCGCCGACGACCTGGCATGCTCGCGCCCGACGATGGCCTTGCAGTCGGCAAGCCAGCGCTGCACGGTGGCTTCCTCGAAGCCGGCGCTGCTGTCGCCGATGCCGTGCGGGTCGAACACTACGCTCTCGATGCCGCGCGCGGCCAGCGCCTCTGCAGCGAGCTTCACCATACGGCGGGTCTGGTTCATTTCGTCGCCGAAGGCCGGGAAAAACACCGCCCGTGCACGCGTCGGCTGTGCGGGGCGCCAGCGCACAACCACGCTGCGGTGCCCGTCGAAGTTCTCGAAGCGGGCTTCCAGACTACGGCTCGGTTGAGTCACGTGTTCCAGCGGTCTAGGGTTGAAATGCGCCGGGCGTCATTACCTTGCTCGATGGCACGGCCACCGACTCCCGTGGATGCCGATACATTCGATCGAACTTGACTGGGGGCCAGCCCTCGGGAACATCCGTTCGAACCGCGCCTCCGATGAAGGCCGCGTCTTTACGGGGCCTGAAATCGTAGCTTCCCGGAGCCATGAAATCGCGGATCGGGGGCGCTGCATTGCCGCCCTCTCTAATGTCACCAAGAATCGCGATCCCGCCGCGCCCGACGAAAAGATTATTTGCCGAGAAAACTGCCGCGCCCGCACGGAACACCCTGAGAAAGTTGCCGCCTTCCTGACGACGATTGATGATCGTGTTGTGCACCAACGTGAGGCGATTCGTCTCCCATTTGTACCCCTCTGCACCATACGAAACGATCGTCGAATTCTGCGTCGTCGGTGCCTGCTCGATCAGATTGCCGACTACCCGCGCCTCGCCGCCGCTTGGGAACTCCAACTCGTAGCTCGCCTGCCCGCCCTCCTCGTCGGTGAGCCGGTTGTAGAAAATTTCGTTGATCCGCGCACGGCTCTTCAGAAGATGACCGCCTCGCGCTTGCGACAGGTAGCTGCCGCGGATCTCCAGACGCTCGATCATTCCAACGTACAAACCATGACTCTGGCCGCTCGGGTGGCCGTTACGCGTGAACTCGCAGCGGTCGAGTATCAGGGTGCTCACCTTGTCGTTTCCGGTGAGGATCCCGTTCTCGTTTTCGATGAACCTGGAGTCCCTCACCTCGAGACTACCGCGATCGAGGCGAATGCCCGCACCATTATTGTCCGGCACTCTCGCGCCCACGAAATCGAAACCCTCCACGATCAACTGACCGCCCCGCACGACCCAGATGCCCTTGCCTTCGGCGGAACGGCCGTCGGCGATCAGCACAGCGCGCCCGCCCACGGCCTTGATCGTGAGCTTCTTCTGAGTCCAGACGGCCACGTCGCCGCGGTACTCGCCGGCCTGGACTTCGACGGTGTCGCCGTCTTTCGCCAGGCGGGCGGCTTCGGCGATGCTGCGGACCTGCCCGGCGGGGCCGACACGGATGGTGACGGGCATGCGCTGGGGGGCGACTCCGGGGGCGGCGGCTCGGCCCGCCTCGGGCCGGGCGATGGCGAGGGGTGAGGGCGCTGCCGGGGCGCGCCGGTTCGAGTCGGCGCGTCCGTTCGTTGCGGACTCGGGCACGGAGCGCGTGGTTGCTGCCGCGCGGGCCCGCTCCGCTTCGGCAAGCTCGGCCGCCTGTCTTGCAGCCTCTTCCGCCGCGGCGCGTTGGGCCGCGGCGCCTTCGGCGGCAGCGCGCTCGGCTGCGGCCACGCGCTCCAGCGGATCCAGCTCTTTCGTGGTCGGCCGCCCGGCCTGGCCCGCCGGGCGGACCGAGCCTGCGATCGGGTCGTCGGGCGACATGCGGCTGGAGCCGATCGGCTGCGAGCCGCAGCCGGCCAGCAGGGCCAGTGCAGGCAGCACAGGCAGCAGGCCCAGCCACTTCCGTCCGGCCACGGTCGCCAGGCTTCGGGGGCTATCCACGGCTCGTCTCATCGCTGTAGCGCTCCTGGCAGAAGTGGCACCGCGCCCAGCTGCGCCAGCCTGCGCTCGTGCAGGTACTCCAGCTCGGGCGTCAATACGTCCGGCGCGCGCGCGCGAACCGGCACGATAGGCCCGTGCGGCAGCGCGCGATAGTCGTGCCGGCGCGGATCGCGAAAGGCCGACAGGTCTACCCGCTGGTTGCCCGACTCGGCGATGCCCGACGGCAGGACCGCATCGCCCGGGCCCACCCACAGGTTGTTGTAGAGCTGCACCGCCACCTGCCCCGGCGACACGCGCACGAGGGTGCCATTCAGCGCGCGGTTCACCACGGTGTTGTGCGAGAGTGCCAGGCGATTGGCCGGCCAGCGGTAGCCCTCGGCGCCGAAGGACACGAGGGTGCGATTGTCGGTGCGCGGCGACTGCTCGATCACGTTGCCGATGACTCGCGCGATGCCGCCGTTGGCGAACTCCAGCTCGTAGCTGGCCGTGCCGCCTTCGTCGGTCAGGCGGTTGTACAGGATGTGGCTCTCGCGGGCGCGCGACTTGAGCAGGTGGCCGCGCCGCGCCTTGTGCGACCAGCTGCCGATCACGGTGAGCCGCGCGATCGTGCCGGCGTACAGGTTGTGGTACCAGTGATCACCGTCGGTCGGGCCGCGGAACTCGCAGCGCTCCACCGTGAGCTCGCTCGCGGCGTCGTTGCCGGTGAGCAGGCCCATCTGGTTGTCGATGAAGCGCGAGTCGCGCACGGTGAGCTTGCCGCGCTCGAAGCGGATGCCGGCGCCGTTGCGGCTGGGCACCCGCGCGCCCACGAAATCGAAGCCCTCGATCTCGAACTCGCCGTTGCGGATCACCCAGATGCCCTTGCCCTCGGCCGCATGGCCGTCGGCGACCAGCACCGCGGGGCCACCCACCGAGCGGATGGTGAGCTTCTTCTGCAGCCAGACGGCGACGTCGCCGCGGTACTCGCCGGCCTGGACCTCGACGGTGTCGCCGTCCCTGGCCAGGCGGGCGGCCTCGGCGATGGTGCGGATGTCGCCGGTGGGGCCGACACGGACGACGGCGGCCTGGCGGACTTCCGCCCGGTCGGCGGCAGCGGCCGCGCCTGGCGCGGGCATGACGGCGGGTGGCGTTCCGGGAGCTGCGGGTGGGCGCGTGCCCGGCTTGGCGGGCGATTTCGCGGGGGCCTTGGCCGGCGGCACGCCCGCCTGTGGCGCAGGGGTCCCGGGCGGCGCTGCGCCGTCGAGGGCGCAGCCGGCGATCAACACCAGGGCGAGCGCGCAGGCCGCCGCGCGGCGCACCCTGTCCAGTCCCCCTGATCGCTCGACTCGCATGGGGGCGAGTCTAAGCCAGCGGACGCTCGGCCGGCGCAGGCCCCGGGCCGCGCGCGACGAGCGCCTGCGCGTAGACCTTCTCGTAGCGGCGCACCGACGCGCGCCAGTTGCGCTCGTTCTCGACGAAAGCGCGGCCGTTGGCGATGACCTGCGCCAGCGCGGCCGGATCGGCCAGCGCCTGCGCGGCGCAGCGGGCGAGATCGCCAACGTCGTCGTGGCGGAACAGGTAGCCGGTGCGGCCGTGCTCGATCAGCTCCTTGTGGCCGCCCACGTCGGAGGCCAGCACCACCCTGCCCTGCGCCATGGCCTCGAGCGGCTTGAGCGGCGTGACCAGCTCGGTGAGCCGCATCGACTTGCGCGGGAACACGAAGGCGTCGACCAGCGACGAATACGCCGGCACCTGCGCGTGCGGCACGCGGCCGGTGAAGACGATCCTGTCTTCGATGCGCAGGGTGGCGGCCTGTGCCTTCAGGGCCTGCTCCTGCGGGCCGCCGCCCACCAGCAGCAGGCGGGTGTCGGGGCGTTCCTGCAGGATGGCCGGCAGCGCGGCCAGCAGCAGGTCCAGCCCCTCGTAGGCGTAGAAGGACCCGATGAAGCCGAGGACCTGCTTGCCCCGCAGGCCGAGCTTTTCCTCGAGCGCGGCATCGCGCGCGCCGAGCATCGGGAACTGCGCGATGTCCACCGCGTTGGGGATCACCGTGACCCTGTCGGCCGGCACGCCACGCGCCACGATGTCCTGGCGCAGGCCCTCGCAGATGCAGGTGACCTGGTCGGCGCGCTTCAGCACGTGGGTTTCCAGCGCGCGGGTGAGCTTGTAGCGCAGCCCGTTCTCGGTGGCCGTGCCGTGGTCCACCGCGGCGTCTTCCCAGAAGGCGCGCACCTCGTAGACCACCGGAATGCCCAGCGCGCGGCCGGCCTTCAGCGCGGCCAGGCCGTTCAGGCAGGGCGAGTGCGCATGGAGGATGTCCGGGCGCTCGGCGCGAGCCACCTGCGCGATGCGCGGGGCCAGCGTGCGGACGACGTCCCACTGGTTCAGGACCGGGACTTGCGCGAGGGCGCCGGGGTGGGTGCGGTGGAAGACGAGGCCGTCGACGAATTCTTGCAGTGGGGCGGCCGAACCCGCGTTCGCGCCGGCCGCGTCGCCCTTGGCGGCGGCGCCGGGCACCGCGCCGGCCGCGTGCTTGGCCGAGGTGACGTGCGCGGTCTGCCAGCCCAGCTCGCGCTGGGTGTTGACGATCGCGCGCGAACGGAAGGTGTAGCCGCTGTGCAGCGGGATCGAGTGGTCGAAGACGTGGAGGATCTTCATCGGCGATGGCTCGTGCGGCTCAAGCGGTGGCCAGCAGCGCATCCACCGCGGCCAGGTTCGCGTCCCAACTGTAACCGCGTATCACCTGCTCGCGGCCTTCGCGATGCGGGCCGTGGCCGAACAGAGCGAGCACGGCCTGGGCGTAGGCCGCCGGGTCTTCCTCGATGCGGAACGCTTCGCTCGCCGGCACGCTCAGGCCCGCGGCCGCGGCGGGCGTGCAGACCACCGGGCGGGCCATGGCCAGCGCCTCGAGCACCTTGTTCTGCGTGCCGCGCGCGATGCGCAGCGGCGCCACCGCCAGGTCGGCATGGGCCAGGTACGGGCGCACGTCGGGCACGCGGCCGGTGACGTGGATGCCCGGGACCGTCTCCAGCGCCTTGACCTCGGGGCCGGGCTTGCTGCCCACGATGAAGAAGCGCGCCGACGGGACGGCAGTTCGCACCTTGGGCCAGACCTCGTCGGCGAACCACTTCACCGCGTCGACGTTGGCCCAGTAGTCCATGGCGCCGGTGAAGACGGCGACCGGGCCTTGCCGGTCGCCCGCCTCGCCCTCGCCTGCTTCACTTTGCTCGATTCCATACGGCGACTCGAAGGACTGGTCCGGATCGAAGTACCGGGTGTCCACGCCGTTGTCGAAGTGGCCCACCTTGGCGGCGGACTCGGGCGCGAGGCGCTTGAAGAGGTCGGCCTCGGCCTGGGTCACGAAGAGCGTGGCGTCGAACTCGCGCGCCACCTTGCGCTCGTAGGCCAGCAGCGTGCGCGCCTCGCGGGCGTAGACCCAGCTCATCGGCGGGCGCTTGCCCTGGGCGTACTGGCGCCACTTGTCCGAGTCCACGTCGCACAGGTCCGCGATGCGGCGCAGGCCAGCGTGGCCGGGACCCGAGACGAACTGCGCCATCGTGGACGAGAAGACCACCGCCCTGGCGATGCCCTGGGACGCGATCGTGTCGTCCACCCAGCGCTGCAACTCGGCATTGCAGTAGTACGGCACCGACAGCGCGTCGCCGGTGAGCAGGCCCGACAGGCTGGCCAGCTTGCGCTTGCCCGGGTCCAGGCCGACCAGCTCGACCTGCTTGCACAGCCTGGCCAGCTCGGCCTCGTACTGCCAGTCCTGCGGGTCGTCCACGAACGCGCCCAGGTACACCTCGTGCCGCGCCGCCAGGTGGCGCAGCAGGTGGTACGAGCGGATCTTGTCACCCTTGTTCGGCGGGAACGGGATGCGGTGGACGAGCAGCAGCAGACGGGAGGTCATCGGCGCGGGCCGGAGAGACGGAGCCCCGATGGTAGCGGGTCGGGGGGCGGGGGGATGTCCAGGTTTTCACGGATGTTCGATGGTCGAACGTCATCGCCCCGCATCGTTTTCGGCGTGGCACCCGGCGCCGGGCTCGAGGCGACGGGCGGCGGTTACTCGAACAGTTCGGCGTGAGTACCGGCACGCACGAACACGACCTCTTCATCCGAACCGCGGCTGGAAATCCGGTAGATGGGCAGGAAATCCCCGCCCACATGGCATGCCCGGTGGTCAGCCCAATCTCCACTCAGGGCGTGGTCGCGCCACTCCGGCCCCAGAGCATTGTCGGCCGATACGAGAAGCATCATCGCCTCCTTCAGCCGATTCATGTCGTAGCGCCCGGAACGCGACAGTCGATGCCAGTCCCTCACGAACGCCCTGGAGAGGTCGGCCTTGCGTGGAAGCGTCGTGCGCTTATCGCTTGCTGCCTTTTTCGATGTCACCGATCAGCGCCTCTACCGAAGAGACCCGGGCCTTGCCAAGTGCCCGCGCCTCCCGCATGGCGGCACGCGTTTCGGCGTTCGGCATCTTGAGCTCGAAGGGCAGGCCCTGCTCGACCACCACACGCGTCAGGAATACGCGCACGGCATCGGACACCGTGAGACCCATTGCCCCAAGGGTTTCGGTCGCCTCGGCCTTGATGCGCTCGTCGATTCGAACATGGACCATGGTGGTGGCGGGCATGACGTGACTCCAGGAGACAATTTGCGATACATTGTATCTCAAATTGTCTTCGCTGCAACAGTCCCCGAGCCAAACAAGCATTGCCGCCTTGAACACGAGCATGGAGTCCCAGCGCGAGCTGTCTGGGGATCTGACGAAGACAGCGCGAATGCCCTTCGCGATTACAGGTCACGAAAGCAACTCCCCGATGGTGGCAACCGGGAGGAAAAGCAGCAGCGGATTCTCCGGAGCGGCCGCGAACCCGAACCGGCGATACCAGTCGGCCGCGCCCTCGTCGAGAGCGTCTACGAACAGCGCCGCGCCGCCGGCCTCTCGATGGATCCGTCGGGACCGGTCGAGCGCGTTCAGAAGCAGCAGTTCCCCGAGGCGCCTGCCCTGGAACTCGCGGTCCACCGCAAGCCGGCCAAGCCGGACGCCCGGAATCCGGCGCGGCAGACGCTTGCGCCAGCTCTCCGGAAGGTGTCGGTTCTCCAGTTCGGCGAGCGTGAGCGCATAGAAGCCGCAGATGCGCGACGGATCATCCGGCAGAACCGCGACAAAGCTCTTCGACAGCCCCTTGACCTGATGCTGCGACGCCACCTGCCGAAGCCAGGCATTCAGCTCCTGGCGGCCGCAGTCGAAGCGACTCCGATCATGGCGTCCAGTCAAAGGAAGTACCAGCATCGTCCTGCATGGCCTTCTTGTAGCGTCGCGCGGCCGCCTTCAGCCTGGCGTTCGGCTCGGGCGGGTTCTCCATCAGTTCGAGAAGCCAGCTCCAGTCGCGGGGCGACAGGCGAATGACCTCTTCGCGCTCGATGACCGCCTGCGCCTTCTCGAGCGCGGACTGGACCAGGAACTGGTTCACGGTGGCGCCCGAGAGCTCGGCCGCGCGGCACAGGGTCTCGTAGACCTCAGCGGGAACGCGCGCGCCGATGCGGGCCTGTCTGGCGCTTCCAGTTGCCATTGCCTGCTCCTGCATGCCGTCGGGACTCCTAGGTTAACACTGGCGCCAAAATGGCGACATCACTGTGCGAGACCGCGAGAAATCGGGGAACGCTCGAGGTGCAGGGACTATGCGCCAGCCGAGGAGCGAGCGAAATCGGTCGGTGGTCGTAGATCGGAGGTTGGATGGACCGACTGCACGAGCTCGACGCAGAATCAGGACTCATCGCAAGGAGCATCGATCGGAGATATCATTGATATCATTCGCCCCTCTTGGAGAAGACCATGCCCGATCTGTTGGTCCGCGGCGTCGACGAGGCGATCGTCAAGGCCCTGAAGGAGCGCGCCGGTCGACACGGCCGCAGCGCGGAGGCCGAGCATCGGGCAATCCTGGCGGCCGCCCTGCTGGGCCCGCGCAAGCGCAGCTTCGCCGAAGTGCTGGCGGCGATGCCCGACGTCGGCCAGGACGCCGATTTCGAGCGCGTGCAGGATTCGCGAGTCGCGCCCCGTGTATTTGATTGACACCAACGTGGTCAGCGAGGCCCGCAAGCAGCGGCGCGCCGATCCAGGCGTGGCGCGCTTCTTCGAGGGGGTCGCCACGCGCGGCGAGCCGGTCTACCTGTCGGCGATCACGCTCGGTGAGCTGAGACGCGGCGTCGAGTCGATCCGCCATCGCGGCGACCTCGAGCAGGCCGAGCGGCTGGAACGCTGGCTGCGCACGGTCGTGTCGGAGTACGAGTACTGCATCCTGCCCTTCGAATCGGAGGCCGCGCAGGTCTGGGGCAAGCTCCGGGTGCCGCACCCCGAGCACGAACTCGACAAGCAGATCGCCGCGATCGCGCTGGTGAACGATCTGATGGTCGTGACCCGGAAAGTCGGTCACTTCGAGGCGACGGGGGTCAGGGTGTTGAATCCTTTTTTGGCCGCTTGACTTGCGCTGCCACACCTATGCTCACGAGTTGCCCGAGTACGCCCTGTCGGCTCTGATCACCTGGGGTATTACAATGAATCGCATAGTAATACCCAAGGGCCGTCAAATGCCGACAACGATCACGATCAAGGGGCAGGTCACCATCCCGAAGCACATCAGGGATTCGCTCGGCCTGTCGCCAGGCAGCTCGGTGGACTTCGCGGTCAACGACGAAGGCGATGTCGTGATCCGCAAGGTGGCCGCGGGCAGCCCACGAGCGTCCGACAGATTCGACAGGGCCCGCGGAAGGGCCGATATCAAGTGGCGCACCGATGAACTGATGGCGCTGCTTCGGGGCGAGGACTGATGCTGCTGGTCGACAGCAATGTGCTGATCGATGTACTGGAGGACGACCCGAACTCGCTCGAGTGGTCGATCTCCCAGTTGCGCACGCAGTCCAGGATTCATCGATTGGCGATCAATCCGATCATCTACGCCGAGATCTCGCTCACATTCTCGTCGGCGGAGGCCCTGGATCAGGCCGTCGAAGATCTCGGCCTCGCGCTCTTCGAACTCCCCCGCTCGGCGCTCTTCCTCGCCGGCAAGGCCTTCGCGCGCTACCGTCGGCAAGGCGGCGCCAAGGGGAACGTACTCGGAGATTTCTTCGTCGGCGCGCACGCGGCAGTGTCGGGGTGGCCGGTGCTGACCCGGGATGCCCGTCGCTATGCCACGTACTTTCCGACGGTCAGGCTGATTACGCCCGTCGGGTAGATCGGCAGCGGATCACCCGAGCCCTTCGAACTCCTCCACCAGCCGCGCCACCCGCCTGTCCCAGGTGTTGGCCCGCGCGTAGGCCACGATCGCCTCGCGATCCCACTGCCGCGCGAGCCCGCGGTCGATCGCATCCCGGAAGGCGCAGGGGTCCCACCAGTCGACCAGCTCGCCCACCGCGGGGTCGGCCACCACCTCGGGGTTGCCGCCCACGCGCGTGGTGACCACAGGCAGGCCGCAGGCCATGGCCTCGAGGAACACGTTGGACCAGCCCTCGAACTCGGTGGCCTGCGCGAACAGGTCGGACGCGCCGTAGTACCACTCGAGCTCCTCGTGCGGCTGGCGCCCGCAGAAGCGCACGATGTCGTGCACGCCGTGCTCGCGGGCCAGCGCCTCGAGCTCGGGGCGCATGTCGCCCTGCGAGGCGCCGCCGCCCACGATCAGGTAGAGCAGCCTCGGATGGCGCTCGCGCAGCGCCGGCAGCAGCGGGATCACCCGCTGGAAGCCCTTGAGCGGCACCAGGTTGCCTACGCCGATCAGCACGGTGGCGTCGGCGGGAATGCCGAGCCTGCGCCGCGCCTCGGCCTTGTCCACCGGCGCGAACTTCGCCAGGTCCACCCCGTTGCCGATCACCGAGACCTTTTCGGGCGCGATGCCGAGCTTGCCCGCCACGTTGTTCTTGAGCGCCTCGGACACCGCGATCAGCTTGCTTGCCGAGCGCATCGCGTCGACCAGCATCGGCTCGCGGTCGGTGCCGATCAGCCATTCGTCCTTGCTGCCGCGGATCGTGATGGCGCAGGGCAACTTCAGCCGCCGGGCGATGCGGGTGGCGGCCCAGCCGTCCGGGTACAGGAAGTGCGCGTCGATGGCGGTGGCCTGGAAGCGATCCTGGATGCGCCGCACGCAGCGCTCGGTGCCGCGCCACATGAGCCAGCCGTCGAAGCGCTTGGCCACGCCGGGAAGCGACAGCCATCGCGGCCTGTGCACCTCGATGCCGTCCATGGTTTCGCGCGCTGGCGCCATCGGCCGGAAGGCCGGGCGGAAGAGCCGGATCAGCCAGTCGAACGGCGACCAGGCCTGCGGGGCGACCACCACGATGGGAATGCGCTGGCCGACCCGGAACATGCGCTCGCGGATGAACACGCCGGCCTGCGGCGCGGCCGGGCTGGGGAACAGGCTCGAGTAGACGATCAGGCGGGCCTGGGCCTTGTCGGTCTGGGCGATGGCAGCGGCTTGGTTCACCGCGGGGATGGTAGCGGGTGGCGGGGCGCGCGGACCAGACCGTGTGGGCAATGGAGGTGCGGGAGTGCGCGGATCTGCGCTTTGGCTCGTGGATCGATGGACTTCATCGACCGACCGAACTCGTGGGTCGCCCGAGCTTGCCGGAGATCTCTTTTGGCTCCAGAATGGCTTCGTTCGATGCCAGGAGGAAGCAATGGCCGTCAACCTCTCCATCAAGGGCGTTCCCGACGAGATCGCCGAGCGCCTGCGCGAACGCGCGGCGCGCAATCACCGGTCCCTGCAGGGGGAGCTGATGGCCATCGTTTCGCAGGCGGCGGCGCAGGCGAGCGAAGAGACGGCGCTGGGCGGCGCCGGGAAAGCCGGCCCGATTGCCGGTGCAGGCCCCGCTCCCGTGATGAGCGGGCGCCAGTCCTTTCGCCGGGGCACCATGACCGTCGACGAAGTGCTTGCGAAGATCCGCGAGGTGTTTCCCACGCCGCCCACTGGCCTGCCGGATTCGGTTGACATCATCCGAGAGGCGAGGGATAGCCGTTGAACCCGCGCCCGGCACACCGAAGACAGCTGATCATCGCCGAGCCTCCGCCCCGATTCCGGGTGAGCCCGCCACTGACGGTGGACTGCAGCGTGATCGCAGCCTTGCTGTTCGCGGAGCCGCGCGCCGACGAGGCGCGAACGATGATTGCCCATCGCGATCTCCACGCACCGACCTTGATCGACTACGAGATCGTCAACGTCGCGACCAGAAAGGCGAAGGTTGGCTTCGAGCGCCAGGTCGAAGCGGCGCTGGGGCACTACGCCGGCCTGGCGATCGACGTCCACGCGATCGATCTTGCCGAGACCCTCGCCATCGCACGCCGGTACGCGATCAGCGCTTACGACGCCGCCTATCTCTGGCTGGCCGGCTTTCTGAAGACGCCCCTGGCGACCTTCGACGCGCGGCTGGGCAAGGCGGCTCAGCGGTATCTGGGTTCGCTGGGCAAAGGTTGACTGCTTTGCCCGATGGCACGTATCGTCCACGATTATGCGCATAATATGCGCATAGGAGCCAGATCACCATGAATGTCATCCGTGAAGCCCGATCCGACACTGCGCGCAAACGGCCGGTGAACCTGAGCTTGAACGAAGATCTCGTCGATCAGGCCAGGGCGTTTACCGACAATCTTTCCGCCGTAGTGGAGGACTTGTTGCGCCGGTACGTAAGCGAGCGGAACGAGGCATTACGTACCCGGATTCAAGAGGCAGACCGACTCGCATCGATGTGGAACGCGTTCAACGAGCGGAACGGTTCGTTTGCCGACGAGCATTCGACGCTCTGAGCATTCAACGCTCTGAGATGTCGCAATTCGACGTTTACCGAAACACGGGCCGCCACAAGAACACGATTCCGTTCGTGGTCGTCGTGCAGTCCTCGCTTTTCAACCGATACCGCCGACGTGTAGTCGTCACCATGGTGCGCTCCAGCGAGATCCGTGACACGGCCCTCGCACAGGGCTCGCGAATGAACCCGATCTTCGTGGTGGAGGAGATCGAGGTCGTGCTGCATCCGCTCGAGATCGTATCCGTGGCCGTCGACGAGCTTGGCGAACGGGTCACGTCCCTTGACGACCGGGGAAGCGACATCGCCGACGCTCTCGACGAAATGCTGACCCGCTCCTGGTCGTAGCGCCCACGCAAGCTTCAGCGCAACCCGAAGTAGATGTTCGCCGTCAGGAAGCCCTGCTTGCTGCCGCAATCGAAACGCTTGCCGCCGAAGCGGTAGCCGTGCACCCCCGGGCTCTCGATCTGGCGGGCCAGCGCGTCGGTGAGCTGGATCTCGCCGCCGGCGCCGGGCGGCAGGTCCACCAGGGTCTTCATCACGCTGGGGTGCAGGATGTACCGGCCCACCACCGCGTAGGTGGACGGCGCGTCTTCGATGGCCGGCTTTTCCACGATGGCGCTCACGCGCATGCGCGGGCCCTGCTCGTCGACCGGCGCCACGATGCCGTACTTGCTCACGTCGGTGCGCGGCACCTGCTCCACCGCCACCACGCTGCCGCCGGTTGACTCGGCGAAGGGCAGCATCTGCTTGAGGACACCTTCGGGGTGGCCGTCGATCAGGTCGTCGGGCAGCAGCACCGCGAAGTGCTCGTCGGGCCCGATCATCGGCGCGGCGCACAGCACCGCGTGCCCCAGGCCCAGCGGCGCGTGCTGGCGCACGAACAGCACCTTCACGTGCGGCGGAATGATGTTGCGCACCAGGTCCAGCGCCTCGGTCTTGCCCTTGGCCTCGAGCTCGGCCTCGAGCTCGGGATTGCGATCGAAGTAGTCCTCCACCGCGCGCTTGGAGCGCCCGGTCACGAAGATCAGCGTGTCGCAGCCGGCCTCGATGGCTTCGTCCACCGCGTACTGGATGATCGGCCGGTCGACGATCGGCAGCATCTCCTTCGGGATCGACTTGGTGGCCGGCAAAAAGCGGGTGCCCATGCCGGCGACGGGAAAGACGGCCTTCTTCAGCTGCATCGGTGCGTGGCGGTGGTGCGCTCGCGCGGCGAGCGGAGGAGGAATGGTAGCGGGGAACGGGATGGAAGGCGCGTGGGATCGGTCACGGGCGCGACGGCTCCGCGACAAGGTCGGACGAACGGTCGACCCAAAAAGCCGATGGGAAACCTCGCTGCCACAGGGCACAGTGGAACGACGATTGAATGCATCGGAATGCCTTTTTTCGACACCACTTTAATACACCTAGTGATACACTTATTTTGAAAGTTCAGCTTTTCAAGACGCGCCACTTCGCTCGCTGGATGCGGTCTACCGAGATCACCGATGCCATTCTCCGGAAGGCCATGCTCGAGATGACACGCGGCCTCATCGACGCGGATCTCGGGGGCGGGCTCGTCAAGAAGCGCATTGGATTGCCGGGCCGTGGCAAAAGAGGGGGTGTGCGGGCGCTGGTCGCCACGAGACAGGGTGATCGTTGGATCTACTTGTTCGGATTCCAAAAAAACGAGCGCGACAATATCGACGCTGCCGAACTCGATGCATTTCGCACCTTGGCGAACGACTTGACGCGTCTCGATGACCGACAGATGGACGAACTTCGAACTCGCGGCGCTCTCGTGGAGATTTTCAGTGAACAGCCAGATCGATAAAGAAAGAAACGCGGTCAGGACGCGCGCGCTCGACGCGATTCACGAAACTGCGCTCGATCTCCACGAAGCCGGTTTCATCGACAAGCGCAGGATGCAGCTCTACGACGCGCTTTGCCTGGTACCAATCGGCGAGTACCCGGCAGAGCGAATCCGCAATCTGCGCCTCAGGTACCAGCTCAGCCAGGCTGTCTTCGCCGCCATCTTGAACACGAGCCTCTCGACGGTCAGGCAATGGGAGATCGGCCAGAAGCGCCCCGGCGGCACATCGCTGAAACTGCTGGACCTGTTGGACCGGAAGGGCCTCGAAGCATTGATCTGAACGATCAGCGCGCGATCTTCGCCTCGAGCGGAAAGCGCTCGGGGTGGCGAATCGACTCGACCGACAGATCAACGTCGATGTCCGGCCAATAGAGGTGGCTGGGCGCGGGGCGCTCGATGTTCGCGAGTGCCCGGATGGTGGCGTCCCGAATCCACGGGAAACCGGCAAAGGGCAGGTATAGCTCCTCGTCCCCGAGCCACAGTCGGAGCCCGTCCGGTGAGACGCTCGAGAGCTCAACGCTGTCCGAAATGGCGGTGCCAGGCATTTCTCAGGTCTTCCGATCGTTGCTCTATCGAGCGTTGACTGATGCGAACCATCCGATCCGATAATCCCTGATCATTGGCGAGCGCGACCACCGGCTCAAGCGCATGTCAGTTCGCCACGCACGCCCCCGGCACGCTGAACACCCTGTCCCCGCCCAGTGACAACCAGCCGTCCGCAGCACGCACGAGGCTGCCGTCGGAATAGGCCCCGACGCCTCCGTAGCTGGCGCCCGGGGGACCTGGCGGGGGCCGGAACGCCGAGGGATCGCTGCTGGTGCCCGGGTTGACCGGGGCTGCTCCGGGCGCCGAGGCCGGCGCTGTCGGCGGGGTGTTGGCGGCAATGCCGCCTGTCGCGAGCGAGGCGCGCGTGGGCGTGCCGGCGGTCTGGCGCGCGGGGCTCTGCATGCGGATCGTGGCGGAGGTGGACACAGGCCATCGGGGTACCGCGCGGCCGCTCGGGTCGGGCGCCTGGAAGATCGCGCAGCCGCCGCGCTCGGGGGCCAGGCAGCCGCCGAGCGCTCGACCGGCCAGCGCGGCGATGCGCCCGATCAAGGGAACGGTCATCGGCACGCCGTAGACGATCTCGATCTTCAGCAGGTTGGCGTCGAGCAGCGTTTGCCCGGACTGCCGGCCCACCGGCAGGCCGAGGTGGGCGCCTGAGGCCCCGCCGGCCGGCACCCGTTGCTCGGCATAGTGCAGGTTGTCGTTCGGGATCTCGAGCAGGCCCCTGACCGGGCGCCCCCAGTCGTCCAGCGCCGGCTCGGCCCAGTCGGCAAAGCTCTCGCGGGTGGGCGCGACGCGCCGGATCACGACCCACCCGGCCGCCCTGGCCTGCTGCAGCCGCACGCGCGCCGCCGCGGTGGCGAGTTGCCGATCCGACAGCGCGCGGATCTCGGGCAGCGTGCTCCAGTAGGGCAGCAGCCCGCGGGCCAGGCCGGTCTCGATCGCGTCGGGCAAGGCGTGGCCCATGCTGCCCGAGCGCGCGGCCTCGACGGCCGCATGCTCGATCGCCTGCCGGGCGTGGAAGACCAGCGCCCATTGCAGCGCGCCCAGGCCGAGCATGAGCACGATGGGCGCAGCGATCGCGAACTCGATCGCGCTGGCGCCGCGCTGGGCCCGGCGGGCGTTCACCGCCCGCCCCCACCCTGCCGGATCTCGACCTGCACCGGTTTGTCGACGGGCAGGGCCGCCGAAGGCATGGCCGGGCTTCGCGGACCAGGCTCGGGTGCGGGCGCCTGCACGGGTGCCTGCACGGGCGCCGTGGCGGACGCTCGGGCGGCGCGCCTGGCCGACAGCGCGCGGTACGACACCGCCACCTGGTCGGACAGGTGCTGCACCGCACCGTCGCTGACGCCCGCACCCCTCGGCGCCGGGAGCCGTCCGTTGACGCCGCCCTGCTCGCTGCGGATGCGCTCGAGCCGCTTCATCGCCTGCCGGGCCAGTTCCAGGTTGAGCAGCGCCACGTTGTAGACCGCCTTCTCGCGGATTGCGGGGTCGGCCTGCGGCCGCGCCGCCTTGCGGTAGGCGCTCAGCGCATCGAACCACTCGCGCTTGCGGTGAAGGATGTTGCCGATGCGCAGCCAGGCGTGCGCATGGGCCGGGTCTGCGTCGACGATGGCGCGGAAGGCAGGCAGGGCTTCGTCGAATCGGCTGGCGCGGTACAGGGTCTCGGCTTCGGCGAGCCGGCCGTCGGGCGCACGATGGGCGGGGCCGGAGTCTGGCGCGGGGCCGGTGACGGGGCCGGGGCCGGGACCGGGGCCCGGCGCGGCGGTCAGCGGCGCTGGTGGAAGGTCCACGGGAACCGCGTGCGTCTCGGCGTCGGGCTTCACGACCGCGGCCGTCACCGCGCGCTCGATGGCATCGGGCGACGCGCGCTCCCCCGCTGCCGGAACCGATGGTGTGCTCGCGGGACCCGACGCCGATGCGTTGATGCCGATCTCCGGCGTGGCGCAACCCGACACGATCGTCACGGCGGCCGCGGCGGCGGCAGCCCGGGTTCGTGCTGCGCGCGGACGATGGATCTTGGTGGTCTCGACTTGCTGTGCCATGGCGGGCTCCTTCTGGCAGAGGTGAGGGCCGACCCGGAACGGGTCGTCGACAGGCAGGGGTGCGCCGGCCTCGAGCAACACGGCGCCTGGTTCGATTCGCAGCCGGCAGGCCTCGCCGGCGCGCAACTCGATGGTGGAAAAGGCGCGACGACACGCCGCCGCTCGCCAGGGCGCGAGCCCCACCTCGACGGCCAGCACGCGGCGCGCCCGATCGATGAAGACGAGGTCGATCGGCGCGCGCATCGCCAGGCTGTGCACCGCATTGCAGGGCTCCAGCCACAGGCCCTGCCCCGGTTCAGGCAATGGCCGTGCGATCAGGCCACGAAGCCGATCGACGAAGCCGGTGGCCCTCGAAAGCCAGAGCGTGCCGGTGCTGCCGTCGGCGCGCACGAGCGTCCACCGCGAAACTCGCAGACTCATGTCCGGATCTCCTTTGCCATCTCGGGGCATCGTTGTTCATGTCGGAACCCTTCGTCGTGTCGGGACCCTTCGTCGTGTCGGGACCCTTCGTCGTGTCGGGACTCTTCGTCGCTTC
Source organism: Zeimonas arvi (assembly GCF_008039575.1). Taxonomy (GTDB): domain Bacteria; phylum Pseudomonadota; class Gammaproteobacteria; order Burkholderiales; family Burkholderiaceae_E; genus Zeimonas; species Zeimonas arvi. Next base: position 120,059 of record NZ_VDUY01000003.1, read on the forward strand.
GGGACTTTTCGTCCACGAGTGCGCTCGCTGAGGGAGGTCCGACGCCGCTCACAGCACGCCCTCGGCCAGCAGCCGGCTGACGACCGGGAAGAGCAGCACCGCGAAGGTGCCGGGAAAGATGAACAGGACCAGCGGCACGAGCATCTTCACCGGCGCCTCCATCGCGAGCTTCTCCGCGCGCAGGAAGCGCTCGGTGCGCCGCTGCTCGGCCTGGGCGCGCAGGATCGGGCCCAGGCTCGCGCCCTGCTTCTGCGCGGTGGCCAGCGCGGCGACCAGATTGGAAACCGCCGGCAATCGGGTGCGCGCGGCCATCGCCCGCAGGGCTTCGTCGCGCGGGCGACCGGCTCGCAGGTCCCTCAGCAGCAGGGCGAGCTCGTCGCGCATCGGGCCGGGCGGACCGCGATCCACCGCCTGCGCAAGTGCCGCGCCGAGATTCAGGCCGGCCTCGACCGACAGCGTGACCAGGTCCAGATAGAAGGGAAGCTCGCGCAGCAAGGCGCGCTGCCGCGAGGCCGCGCGATCGCGCAGGCGGGCGGCCGGCAGCAGCAGGCCGACGACCGCGCCGGCCAGCGGAGCGGCGAAGCCGATCTCGCCCAGCGCCGGGACCAGCCTGCCGGCGGCCAGCGCCAACGCACCGCCCGCCAGGCCGCCCACCCAGCAGGCGGCGCGATGACGCGCGGGCGTGAGCATCCGCGCAAGGCCGGCCTGTTGCAGGCGTGCTTCCAGCGCCAGTCGTCGCTGGGGACTCATCGTGGCGGCGGCCGTGCCCTCCAGCAGCCGGACGAGCGGCATGGCCATCCGCCAGAGCGGCGGCAAGGGATCGCGCGACCGGCGACGCTCGTCGACGCCCGCGGGCGCGCTGCGCGCGAGCGCTGCCACCGCGGCAGCAGCGGCGATGAACGCGGCGGCCAGCGTGAGCCAGAGCCGGGCGTCGAACCCGGACAGCATGGCGGCGCTCATATCTCGATCGCCACGAGGCGCCGGATGGTGAGGAAGCCCGCGACCTGCATCAGGGCAACGACCATGCAGACGACCCAGCCGCGCCAGTCGGCGAGCAGCGGCCGCATGGCCTCGGGGTCGAAGGCGCCCAGCAACGCGGCGATGCCCGCGGGCAGCATGGCCATGACCCAGGCCTGCAGGCGGCCCTGCGCGGTGAGCGCGCGGATCTTGCCCTCGATGGCCAGCTTGCGCCGGGTGGCGTCGGCGAGCGATTCCAGCGCATCGGCCACGTTGCCGCCGGACTCGGTGCCGATGCGCAGCGCCGAGGCGAAGAGCGCGGTCTCCTCGACGCGAAGGCGGCGCTGCAGCCCTGCGAGGCTCTCGGCAAGCGAGGCGCCGAGCCGCTGCTCGCGCAGCATGAGCGCCAGCTCCTGCCGGGCCGGCGGCGCGATCTCGGCCGCGGCGCCGGCGAGCGCCTGCGCCAGTCCGTTGCCGGCGCGCAGCGCGCCCGCGATCAGCATCAGCAGATCGGGAATCTGCTGCCGGAAGGCTTCGACGTGTTGGCGCCGGATGCGGGCCACGGCAAGACCGGGCAAGGCCCCCGCCGCCAGCGCCGCGACGATCGCGACGATCGGATTGGCGCTCAGCACCCAGGCCACCAGCGTGATGACGATCGAGAGCAGCATCGACATCCGGTGAATCGAGCCCGGATCGACGAACAGGAAGGCGCCGCGCAGCGAGCGGTCCACGGTACGTTCGAAGCGCTCGCGATGGCGCCGGGCCATCTGCAGCGCGAAGGCCGACAGCGCGGCGAAGCCGGCCGCCGCCGACACGAAGGCGGCAACGAGAACGTGCTCAGGCATGGCGACGCTCCTCGAAATGCGACAGGTCGCAGCCCACGCGCTGCTCGCTAAGCGCCTCGAGGAACTGCGGCACGTTGCCGCAGCCGGCGAAGCGGCCACCGCCGGGGTCCGAGGGGCCGCCTCGGTGGAAGCGAAAGAGCGGCTGGGTGAGCACGCGCCCGCCCTCCATGCCGGTGAGCTCGGCGATCTCCACGATGCGCCGGCTGCCATCGGGCAAGCGCGCCTGGTGGACCACGATGTCGATCGCCGAGGCCACCTGCTCGCGGATCGCCGTGACCGGCATGTCGACGCCGGCCATCAGCACCATGGTCTCGAGGCGCGAGAGCACGTCGCGCGCGCTGTTGGCGTGCACCGTGGTGAGCGAGCCGTCGTGGCCGGTGTTCATCGCCTGCAGCATGTCGAGCGCCTCGCCGCCGCGGCACTCGCCGACCACGATCCGATCGGGCCGCATACGCAGCGCATTGCGCACCAGGTCGCGGATCGTGACCTCGCCGCGGCCCTCCAGGTTGGCCGGCCGCGCTTCGAGGGAGACGAGATGCGGATGCGCGAGCCGCAGCTCGGCCGCGTCTTCGATGGTGATGATCCGTTCGCCGCGCGGAATCAGGTTCGACAAGAGGTTGAGCAGCGTCGTCTTGCCGGAGCCGGTGCCTCCCGACACGACGATGTTGCGGCGCTGCGCCACGCACAGCGCCAGGAAGTCGAGCATGGGGCGCGACAGCGAACCGATGGCCACCAGGTCGGCCGGCGCGAAGAGCGTTCGGTTGAAACGTCGTATCGTTATCGTGGGCCCGCGCAGCGACAGCGGCGGAATGATCGCGTTCACCCGCGAGCCGTCGGCCAGGCGCGCGTCCACCATCGGCGAGCTCTCGTCGATGCGACGCCCCACCGGCGCCACGATGCGCTCGATGGCCGCGCGCACCGCGTCGTCGTCGGTGAACGCCGCGGCGCAAGGCTCGATCAGGCCGTTGCGCTCGACGAAGATCTCGCGCGCGCCGTTGACCATGATCTCGCCGATCGTGTCGTCGGCCAGCAGCGCCTCGAGCGGCCCCAGGCCGATGGCTTCGTCCAGCACCTGGCCGATCAGCCGCTCGCGATCGATGCCTGCCGGCAGCGCGGCTTCGCTCGCCACGAGATCCAGCAACAGGGCACGCGCCTCGCTGCGCAGCTGCGCCGGGCTGAGCTGGCGGATGTCCTTGCGGTGCAGGTCGATCGCGTGCAGCAGGCGGCGATGCAGGATGCGGCGCCATTCGAGACCCTCGGCGGGCGATACCCGGGGTCCGCCGGCAGCCGTCGTACCCGACGCCGGCAGTGCGTCCGGCCATCCCGCTGCGCTTGCCTGCCCAGGGTCGGTTTGCGAGCCGGGCGCCGTGGCGGGCTGCAAGGCGGGTTCGGGGCCCGGCTTCTCGGGCAAGACCGGCGCAACCCTCGCCTCGCGCGCCGGATGCACGATCAGCCGATGGCCGGCGATCAGGATCTCGTCGCGCTCGTCCAGTGGACCGAACTCGGCAATGCGCTCGCCATTGACCCAGGTGCCGGCCAGCGTGCCGGTGTCCACCAGCCGGAAACCGCGATCGATGCGCTGCAGCTCGGCATGCAGGCGCGCCACGCGCCAGCCCGGCAGCACCACGTCGGCGTCGCGCGAGCGCCCGATGCGGCAGGGGAAGCGCTCGATGCGCTGGCTGCGCGTGGGCTGGCCGTCGGATTCGATGATCAGCGTGAGCATCAGTCGGCCATCCGGACGGCTTCGCGGGCACGCTCGAGGCGCTCGGCGCTCTGTTCGATCGCCGCGATGTTCGAGGGCGAGTCCGCGCCCACGAAGCGCGGCGTGATGAAGACCACCAGGTCGCTGCGCCGGTCACGGAAGTTGCGCGAGCGAAAGAGCGGTCCAAGGATGGGCAGCTCGCCGAGGCCGGGTACCCGGTCGATCGAGCGCGAGGTCTCCTCGGTCATCAGGCCCGCGATGACCAGGGTCTCGTTCTCGCGCAGGTTGACCTCGGTTTCGGCCCGACGCTTGAGCAGGCCGGGCACCTCCTGCACCAGGACTTCGAAGTCGATCGCCGAGATCTCGGTGGCGATCTTGGCGGCGATGACGCCCGACTCGCTGGCCACCGGGCTCACGTCGAACTTGACGCCGTACTCGCGGAATGAAACCGAAGTGGCGCCCAGCCCGCTGGTCTGCGGGATCGGCAGCTCGCCGCCGGCCACGAAGCGCGCCGACCCGCCACTGCGGCAGGCAAGCCGCGGCTCGGCCAGCACGACCGCATCGCCGTTCTGGACCATCAGGTTGATCATGGAGCCGATCGAGGTGGCGATGCCCAGGGTGGTGGCGAAGGGCGCGATGCGCGAGCGCACCTCGAGCCCGGCCTGGGCCGCAGCGCCGCCTGCGCCGAAAGCCGCGCTGCGCTGCAGGTCGCCGATCAGGCCGAAGCTCGGCCCCTGGGCGGTGCCGCTCCACTTGACGCCCAGGTTCTTCATCGCGTCGCGCCGGATCTCGACCATGCGGACGTCCATCTCGATCATCCGCTCGCGGCCCATGCGGCTCACCAGGTTGACGATCTGCGGATAACGGCCGGCGACCTCGGCGATGCGGACCGCCTGCTCCTCGCTGACGCCCGAGCCCTCGATCACGACCTTGTCGCCGACGATGCGCGGCGTGACGCCCGGGGTGTCGCCGAGCATGGCGCGGACCTCGGACAGCATGCGGCTGGCGTCGGCCGGCACCACGCTGATCGAGAGGTGCCGTTCGGCGCCGTCTCGGGTCCACAGGTAGAGCACGCTCTGGCCCGGCGCCTCCGGGATCAGCAGCAGCTGGCCGCGATCGAGCGCACTGGCTTGCAGCACCTTGCCGTTGCCGATCGCGATGCGGCGCAGCTCGCCGACCTGCAGCACCCGGACCTCGCCCACGTAGAGCTCGAGCTGCTCGCGATCGGCGGACTCGGCTGCGGCCGCCCCCGCGCCGAGCAGCAGGGCCAGTGCCAGCAGCGCCGCGCAGAGCGTGCGCAGGCGCGCGTCGTTCAGGAGGGCTCTCATCGCGCGTCTCCGGCAGCGACCCGAACGGCCGCATCGGCGATCGAGTCTCCCGTTCCGCGGCCGATGGCACCCGCGACCTCGCCACCGTTCTCCACACGTCGCAGCGGACCGCCATTGCCGCCGACGATCAGCTCCGGCCCGGACGCCTTGCGAACCGCGGCAGGCGGCTCGCGGCGGACTCCGAGCAAGGTGGACACGTCGAGCGCCGCCGCGGCCACCGGCGCGCGGTCCTCCGGGTTGCGCAGGGTGGCGGTGAGCCGCCCGCTTCGCTGGGCCACGATCAGGCGCTGGGCCTGCTCGGGCGCGACCTCGACCGTGATCGAGGTGAACTGCCGGCCGCTGCCTGTCGGGTCGCCGCTGGGCGCGATCTGGCTGCCGGTTGCGAGCACTGCGAGGTCCTGCATCAGCGGCGCGGTGACCTCTTCGGCGGGCGCCATGCCGGGCAACACGGGCGGACGAACGGTGAAGAGCAGGTCGATCCGGTCGCCGGGCTGCAGCATTCCGGAGACCGAGTTCACCTCGTCGACCTGGATGGTCATGGCCCGGATGCCGTGCCGGATACGGTTCGAGAAGTTGCCCTCGTAGGGCTGCTCGACCACCGTGGGCAGCAGCGGCTCGCCGCTGCGCATGGGCTGCGACAGGCGCATGCCTTCGACCTGTCCGAAGGCGTCCGGGCGCACCGATCCGCCGGGCGCGAACTCGGCCGGCATGCTGCGCACCGCCATCGTGTCCGGCCCCACGGTGCTGCCCGGCTGCAGGTCGGTCTTGGCGACGACCACCTGCACCATGGCGCGCGGCGGGTTCAGGCGCTCGCGCTCGGTGGCGATGCGCTCGGCGATGTATCCGCGCGCGCCGCCCACTGCCAACGCGCCGAAGGCGCCGGCCACGAGCAGCAGAACCAGCGTGCGGTTGCGCGCCAGACGCAGGGGCAGGCCGGCGAGCCGCTCGAGGCGCGACTGCTGCGGGGGCCTCATCGTGATTGGGGAGGGCGTTGTTGCGCCCGGGTTGTCGAGGCTCATGACAGGGTCTCCGGTCTCTCGGTTCAGCGGATGTTCGGGTCAGGGTTTCGAGACTTCGGCGGTGAAGCGCTGATACCGATCGCCGAGCGCGTCGAACACTTGCTCCAACGGGCTGTTGGGGCCCGCCGCCAGCGCCATCGACACCAGCGACAGCACGACCAGATACTCGGCGAGGGACTGGCCCGCGAGCCGGCCCCCGCCGTGTGTGCGCCCTGCCTTGCGCCTTTCCGCCCCGGGTCCGGGCTTCACGCTTCCTGCCTTGGTTTTCATCGGCTTGCCTCCATCAGGTGAATGACGAGCGCGGTGCCGCGCCCTTCGCGATGCAGCGTGAGCGCGAGCTCCGCCTTGCCGGCCGAGAAGTGCCGGCTGCGCTCGCGCGACGGCTCGGGATCCGGATGTCGACCCTCGGTGCGTTGCCTCAGGCCGAAGGTCGCGGCCTTGGCGAGCACCGTGCGATCCGCTTCGGCGATGTCGATCGGCGCCCAGGCGACCAGGGTGCGGCCAGGTGCATCGCCGCCGCTGGCCACGTCGGACAGCGTGGTGGCAGTGGACGGCAGCAGACGGTGCGCAAGCGAGTCGGGGCGGGGCTGCGCGGACAACTGCCACCCGACCAGGTAGCCTTCGCTGCCGCCGCCCGCCGCGCTGCGAAGCTGAAGCGCCTGGATGCCATTGCGGTCCACGCGGGAAAGGTTTCGCCACGGGCCCGCGTCGTCTCGGCGCAGCAGCGTGCTGGCGCCCTGCCAGGCCGCGGCCACTGCGTCGATGGCCGCGTCCGGCGCGGCCTGCGCGCGCACCACGCGAAGCACCGCCGGGTGCCCGGCGATGGTCAGCGGGATCGGCGCGGACAGGAACTGCAGGGGCAGGCCCTGGCCCGAGGCGGGCTCTGCCGCTTCGCTGCGCGGCGCGACGCCGACCAGCGCCACGAAGCCGCCGAGCAGCGCGATCAATGCAGTGGTGGCGCGGTTCATGGCTGACCCAGCCTGTCCGCGGGGACCGCGTCCGGATTCCCCTGCTGCGGACGGAAATCGCCTGCGTACGGCTCGAGTCCGATCGCGCCCATCAGGCCGATCGACCAGCGGGTGAGCTGGTAGCCGACCGCAAGCCGGGTCTCGCGCACCGAATCGAGCCGCGAGCCGGCGCCGCTCCGGGCGAGCACGCTGGCTGCGCCATTGTCGGGACCCGAGGCGTTCCAGGCGTCGGTGAGCACCACGGTGCGGGATCGCATCGTGAGCGCGAGCGGATCGAGCCGCGCGAAGCCCACGTTGGCCGCATGCGAGGGCGCCACCGCCAACTGCACCCGCGCCTCGGACAGCCCGCCCTCGATGGCCAGGCCGAAGCGGGCGGGCCCGGCCAGCGTGTCGAGCAGCCTGGCCGCGCTCGCGCCGGGCGCGCCGTTGCCGAAGGTGAAGCCCGAGCCGTTGTAGAGGCCGCCCGCGCCACCGATGCCGGTGAGGTCGACGCTGGCTGCTCGGCCCAGCGCGGTGCCGAGGCCGGCATCGAAGCGCTGCGGCGCCACCGCGGCACCGACGTCGGACAGGCGCTCGAGCAGGGGCCGTCCGGCACGGTCGCGCCAGAGCGCCTGACGGTCGAAGTGCCGCTGGCGCAGCCCCTGCACGAGCCAGTCGACCCGGGCCGGGTCGGCGCAATCGGCAGGCCGAGCCGCGCAGTCGAAGGCAAGCGATCGCGAGGCCGCCACGGTGGCCGAGCGGATGGACTGGTACTTGCCCAGCAACACGACCAGCACCGCCAGCGGCACCAGCGCGATCGCCACCACCAGGGTCTCGACGAGCGCCTGGCCGCGCGTGCGCCTGGCGAACAAGGATCTACCGGACATAGGCCGCCGCCGCTGCGCGCTCCGCGCTCGTGGGTTGCACCAGGCGTGCCTGCCAGTAGGGGCTGTACAGGCTCGCGTACTCGATCCGCGCCGGCGCGCCGGGCGGGCGCCGGAAATACGCCTCCGCCGAGGCGAGCGACCACATGCGTCCGCCGGCAAAGCGCTCGAACAGCCGCAGGCGACCGGTGCCCACGTTGAGCGTGTTGGCGGTGCGCACCGTGTTGCCTTCGATGCGCGCCAGCACCGCCACGCGGGTGACCGGAAAGCGCGGGTTGTCGAGCGCGGCGTAGTCGAGGTCGCGCACCCGGGCAATGCCGTCGTAGTGCTGGAAACCCCAATACCCCGCGCCGGCGATGTCGAAGGCAGCCAGCACCGTGGCGCCGCCGTTGTCCTGCGTGCCGCCGGGCATGGCGAGCAGCCAGCCCGCCGGTGTGCCGTTCGTGGCCTCGGCCGCGCCCCAGCCGAGCGGCAGGTTCTCCCGGTCGCGGCAGCCGCCGAAGAAGAAGCGGCGTCGCCGCCAGTCGTGGATGGAGCCGGTGTCGGCGGACTCCCAGCGATCGAGGCTGGTCATGACCGTGCCGCCGCGCTTGCGATACCACTGGAACCACTTGTCGAAGTCCAGCGTGGTGCCCACGCAGCTCGAGGGCAGCAGCAGCAGGCGCAGGTCGAGCGAGCGCGGGCCGGCGGTGAAGTTGTCCAGCGCACCGAGCACCAGCTTCTGCAGGCGCTCACGCTCGGGGTCGCCGGCCCACCGACGAGTGAAGCGCTCGTAGCCGCCTGCGTCGCTCATGGCGAAGGCGAAGAAGCGCGGATCGTTGGCCCGGGCCACTTCGTTGGCGACCGCGCCCATGCCGAAGGTGTCGGCCGACCGGTGGAGCAGCGCCTGGCTGCGCAACAGCAACTGCTTGTAGCCGAGCACCGGATCCGCGCGCCAGCCGATCTCGTCGGCCGCCGCGCGCTCGGTCATCTGGCGGGCCTGCGCCGCGATCGACGCGGCGGCCGAGATCACCGTGGCCACCGGCGGATAGACCGCGGCGAGCACGCTCGCGTTGGCGGTGAAGCGCTCGAAGTACTTGGCCCAGGAGGTCAGGGTGACTGCCTGCGCGACCGCGACCTCCTGGGCGATGATGGCGCGGTTGGAGTAGGCGTGGAAGTTCAGCACCCGCGCCCGCCAGAGCGCGGCGCTCCAGGCAGCGGCGTCGGCCGCGTTGTCGAGCCGCTGCCGGGTGTCCAGCGTCTGGCCGGTGGAGAACAGGAAGAAGAGCCCGAGCGCCCCCGCCATCAGCAGGACCAGCCCCAGCGCGAGCGCCTGGCCGAGCTGGGCGGCTCGGACCGGGACGCGCCCCAGCGGAGCACGCCGCGCCCGGGCACGGCTGCAGAGCGCATCGCGGCGAAGAGCCCGGGCGTGCATGACGAATGCTCCGGATGCCGCTCAGCGGTTGCCGAGGTTGTAGTTGTCGAGCCCCTTGCGCTGGTTGGCGTTGGTCGAGGCGGCGTTGGCGTTGGTCTGCGCGTTGCCGATGGCGGCGGTGGCGTCCTGCCCGGACATTTCGAGCGCGAGGCCGGCGGTCTGGTTGCGCAAGGTCTGGCCGAACAAGGTGTAGATGCCGATGGCGGCGACTGCGATCAGCGCGACGACCACGATGTACTCGGTCATGCCCTGGCCGCGCTGGCGGCGCCGGCCGCGCGAGAGGGAGAGATTGCGGGAGAGTTGCATGGCGGGCTCCTGTGCCGGTGCGTGCCGCGCCGGGTGGCGCGACGACAGGAGCCATGCTGGATTCGGCGCGGCTTGCGCGCCATTGCACGGAGCGACTAGGCCGGAGGGGAATAGGACACTCGGTCTATTGACGCCCTGCCCGCGGAGTTCCGCTTCGAGGGAACCGAGGTCTCGGTGCGCAGGGACCCGCGCACCGGCGAGGTGATCCTCTCGGGGCGACCAGCCGGGCTCGATCGGGCAGACTTCTTCGCCTTGCGGGACTTCTGATGTCGCGTCGCGCCCTTCGTCTGCTCGACACCGACATCGTCAGCGACATCCTCCGTGGGACCCTTCCAGGTGCCGACGCTCGCCTCCTATCCGCTCCCGCGAACTCGCTCTACATCTCGGTCATCACGCGCGGAGAGCTGAAGTTCGGCCTGAGCCGGAAGCCGGGGCGCTACGCCTGGCCCGGCTGGTTGACGACTCCCTGCTCAGGGTCCCTTCGCTCGACTGGAACAGCGACGCCGCCGACGCTTACGGCACGCTACGCGCCGAACTGGAGCGGCGCGGCAGCCCCATCGGCAACCTCGACACCTGATTGCGGCCCACGCACTGGCGCTGGCGCACGAATCCAAGGCTGGCGTAAAAAAGAGAGCGCCCGAAGGCGCTCACCGAAGCCGGGCGGTCGCGCCGCCCGACGTTCTTGTTGTTGCTTCTTGCTGCTTGTTCTTTCTTGCCGTTCTTCGCCTCGAGCTTCAGGCCCGGCGGCGGCCGATGGCGCCCAGGCCGAGCAGACCGAGGCCGAGCAGGCCGAGCGTGGCCGGCACCGGCACCTTGGCGAAGGCGTGGTTGTCCGATTCGAAGGCGTTCTGCGTGCTGGTCAGGCGGATCTGGTTGAAGAACACGTCGGCGCCCAGGAAGATGTTCCAGTAGATGCCCTGCTGCTGGTTGCCGGTGGCCGACTGGTTGGCCGCGGCGGCAAGCTGGCTGCCGGTGTAGGACAGGACGCTGCTGTCGGTCAGCGTGAAGGCGATCGTGTTGTACGCGTCCAGCGAGCCGGCCAGCAGGCCGAAGTAGTTGTAGTCGGCGCCGGCGTCGATCGTGATGTCGACCGGTGTGCCGATCGTGGGCCCCACGGTCAGGTAGTTGCCGGTGGAACCGGGCGGCTGGGCGGTCACGCCACCGACCGAACCGGTGGTGATGCTGCCCGCGGCGGTGCCGTAGCTGACAGCCGCGCAGGTGGCGCCATCGAAATCGACGGTGCAAGCCCCCGCGACATCGCTGCCCGGCCCGGCAGAGGTCCAGATCGTGGCGGCCGAAGCCGAGGTGGTGGCCGCTGCGGCGATCGACAGCGCAATCAGGATTTTCCTCATCGACATTGCTCCTTCGTTCAAAGTTTTGCGTCGAACGAACTCAGCAAGCTTCGGGCCAGAAATACCAACCCATTGATTATCAAAATTATTATGCCTTGCCAATCAAGTGGCACCTGAAGTCGTGTAAATCCTCCCGACGTGAATTCGGTCACGAATCGAAACCTCCGCCCGGCCGATCTTCCATCGGGCGCATCCGGGGAAATCGGGCGCGGTCAAGAAAAAAGGGGCCGGCAAGCGCCGGCCCCAAACATCGTTCCCAGGAGAAGCACTCTTGGAAACGCACCGCGGCGCGAACGCCGCGGCTCACCCGCAAATCGTCCCGATCAGGCGGCCTTCTTGGCTGCCGCCTTCTCGTCGAAGAACTGCTCGTCCTCGGTCGAGCCCTTCAGCGCCGCGGTCGAGGCCTCGCGTTCCACGGTGGTGGTCACCGCGTCGAAGTAGCCGGTGCCGACCTCGCGCTGGTGCTTGACCGCGGTGAAGCCCTTGTCGGCGGCGGCGAACTCGGCTTCCTGAAGCTCCACGAAGGCGCTCATCTGGTTGCGCGCGTAGCCGTAGGCCAGGTTGAACATCGAGTAGTTCAGCGCGTGGAAGCCGGCCAGCGTGATGAACTGGAACTTGTAGCCCATCGCGCCCAGCTCGCGCTGGAACTTGGCGATCGTCGCCTCGTCGATGTTCTTCTTCCAGTTGAACGAGGGCGAGCAGTTGTAGGCCAGCATCTTGCCGGGGAACTGCTTGTGGATCGCCTCGGCGAACTTGCGCGCGAACTCCAGGTCGGGCGTGCCGGTCTCGCACCAGATCAGGTCGGCGTAGGGCGCGTAGGCCAGCCCGCGCGAGACCGCCTGCTCGAAGCCGTTCTTCGAGCGGAAGAAGCCTTCCACCGTGCGCTCGCCGGTCAGGTACGGACGGTCGTTCTCGTCCACGTCCGAGGTGACCAGGTCGGCGGCCTCGGCGTCGGTGCGGGCCAGCAGGATGGTGGGCACGCCCATCACGTCGGCGGCCAGACGCGCCGACACCAGCTTGGCGACCGCCTCGCGGGTGGGCACCAGGACCTTGCCGCCCATGTGGCCGCACTTCTTGGCCGAGGCCAGCTGGTCTTCGAAGTGCACACCGGCGGCGCCGGCCTCGATCATCGCCTTCATCAGCTCGAAGGCGTTCAGCACGCCACCGAAGCCGGCTTCCGCATCGGCCACGATCGGCGCGAAGTAGTCGATGTAGCCGGCATCGCCCGGGTTCTTGCCTTCCATCCACTGGATCTGGTCGGCGCGGGTCAGCGTGTTGTTGATGCGCTTGACGACCTGCGGCACCGAGTTGGCCGGATACAGCGACTGGTCGGGGTACATCTCGCCGGCCAGGTTGGCGTCGCCCGCCACCTGCCAGCCGGACAGGTAGATGCCCTTGAGGCCGGCCTTGACCTGCTGCATGGCCTGGTTGCCGGTCAGCGCGCCCAGCGTGTTGACGAAGGGCTCGTCGTTGAGCAGCTTCCAGAGCTTCTCGGAGCCGCGGCGGGCGAGCGTGTGCTCGACCTGCAGCGAGCCGCGCAGGCGGATCACGTCATCGGCGGTGTAGCCGCGCTTGATCCCGCGCCAGCGCGGGCTCTCGGACCATTCCTTCTGAAGCTTCTGGGCTTCGAGTTCGCGGGACGACATGGTCGTTCTCTCCTGTCAGTGAAGTTGGGAAACCTTCCGCGCCGAACCGTCGAAGATTCGGCGGCGCGATGGACAAGAGATTACCGACCGGATGTGCGCCGCAACATGAAAAAGTCACGGCGGACAAAACACTATATCTTATTGTTTATCAACGTCTTATATAGCCCATTCCGTATTGCGCAACATTCTTTACCACGATGAAAAATATGCATGGCGCGTTGCGTCATCATAATTTCACGATGCGATATTCGTTTTTCACTGCGGATTTTCGGGGTCGACCAGCCGCTTGCGCACCGCGTAGAGCGTGAGGCCGGCCACATCGGAGATCCCCAGCCGCTCCATCAGGCGGGCCCGGTGCACCTCGACCGTCTTGGGGCTCAGGCCGAGCTCGAAGGCGATCTCCTTGGTGGAATAGCCGCGAGCGATCATCACCAGCACCTCGCGCTGCCGATCGGTGAGCGGGATGTCGGCGCCGCGGTCGCCGCGCAGCGATTCGACCAGCTGCCCCGAGACCTTCGGGCTCAGGTAGCTCTCGCCCGCCAGCACGCTCTCGACCGCGAAGCCCAGTTCGGTGGGCGTGGCGTCCTTCATCACGTAGCCGTTGGCGCCGTTGCGCAGCGCCCCCTGCACGAAGTCGGGGGTGTCGTACATGGAGATGGCGAGGATCTTCAGCTTGGGATGACGCGCGCGCAGCTCGGCGATCGCCCGCATCCCGTCCATCTCGGGCATCGACAGGTCGGTGATCACCAGGCCAGGATCGGTGCGCTCGACGATGTCGATCAGCTCGCGTCCGTTCGACGCCTCGCCCACGATCTCGAGGCCCGCCATCGAAGCGAGCAGCGCCCTGACGCCCGAGCGCACGACGTAGTGATCGTCCGCGAGCACCACGCGGACTGACTGGTTTTCTACTTTCATCGACCTCTCACAGGTTCAATCAGACACGCGAGGGCTCGAACACCGCGCGGATCACGGATCCGAGCGCCCTCTTCGCCCGGATCCGCAGGTGGCCTCCCGCCATCTCGGCCCGCTCGGCCATGCCGGCGAGCCCGAAGTTCTCGTCGCGCACGCCGCCCGCCAGCATGCCGCGCACATCGAAGCCCTCGCCGTCGTCGGCCACGGTGACCACCAGCCTGCCGCCCTGGCCGAATCGCAGCCGCACCCGGATCCGGTCCGCGCGCGCATGCCGCAACGCGTTGGTGACCGCCTCCTGGACGATGCGGAAGGCCGAGATCCAGCACGGCGCGGCGTCCTTCGGCTCTTCGCCGAAGACCTCCACGCCGCCGCCGATCCCGGCGGCCCCCAATTGTCGCTCCACCGTGCTGCGCACGGCGGCCGACAGGCCGAGCAGGTCCAGTTGCGGCGGCCGGAGCATGAACGACATTCGCCGCACTTGCTCGACCGCATCCTGCGCCAGCGCGAGCGCGGTGTCCACCGACGCCTCAGGGCCCTCGGGCAGGTGCGCGCGGCGCACCGCATGCAGGTGCAGCACGATGCCGGTCATGGTCTGGCCGAGCTCGTCGTGCAGTTCGCGGGCGATCAATGCGCGCTCGCGCTCCTGCGCGTCGACGATGCGGGCGGACACCCGCGACAGCCGGCGGTAGGCATCGGCCACGGCCAGCTGCGCGCGGCGCCGCTCGTCCTCGAGCCGACGCTCGCGCATCACCCGCTCGATCGCCGGCCCGAGCAGGTTCAGCCGCTCCTTCAGATGATAGTCGCGCGCGCCGGCGCGCAGGACCGCCACTGCGGCCTCCTCGCCGATTGCGCGGGTGACCACGATCAGCGGCAGGCCGGGGCGCACCGCCTCGATCACCGCCAGCGCGCGCAGCGGCGAGAAAGCCGGCAGCGAGTAGTCGCAGAGCACCAGGTCGGGCTCGCGAGCGAGCGCTTCGCGAAACGGGCCCTCCTCGCAGACGGCCTCGAGGCTGAAGCTCATGCCGTGGCGGGTCAGCGCGAGGCGGATCAGCTCGACGTCGTCGTCGCTGTCCTCGACGCACAGCAGGCGCAGCGGCCTTTCAGGCGTCATCGACCGTCCCGCCGGCGCCGGCATGCTGGAGCAGCCAGTAGTCCGCGATGGCGCTCATCGTGCGGCCCCAGTCCGACAGCGCGAGCGGCTTGCGGACATAGGAATTGGCGCCCGCCTCGAGGCAGGCGCGAACGTCTTCGGACTCGTCGGAGGTGGACAGCATGACCACGGGCAGCAGCCGGCCGGCCCTGCCTTCGCGGATCCGGCGCACGGTGGCCTGCCCGCTCAGGCCGGGCATGTCGACGTCGACCAGCGCGATCCTCGGCAAACCTTCGCTCTCCATCAGCTTCAGCGCGTCTTCGCCCGACGCGGCCATCCTCACCGGCACGCCCCGATAGGACCGCCCCAGCACCAGCCGGATCAGGTCCCTGTGATCCGGATTGTCCTCCACCACGAGTATGTAGCTCATTTCCACGCCATCGAACGCGCCGTACCGTCCGGCTCGCCGCGCGCGTGAATTCCGTCACGCGCGCGCCGAGCCGCGAATCGATCGCGCCGGACCGGCCCTTGCCCTGCAGGGCCCTCCGGCGCGATCATGGATTCTCCGACGGCACCCAGCAGCCGACAGCCGGTCGATTTCCTGACCGCCTTCCGGAAACTCCTGCCCGGATCATGGAGAAGCGCGATGCGAAAGATGCCTGAATTTTCTCCCCTTGGGTCGACGGCCGTGGCCGCGCTGGCCTGCGGCCTGGCCCTGTGGAGCGGCGTCGCGGCCGCGACCCAGACGCCCGCCCTGCGCACGCAGGCCGTGTCGGCGGCGTCCGGCCAGGCTTCGGCCGCTCCGGCCACGGTCTACCGCTGCGTGACGGCGGCCGGCAAGGTGCAGTTCTCGGACTCGCCCTGCCCCGCGGGTTCGCGCGGCAGCGCCTGGGCGCGGCCCGCGCCGGCCCAGGGCATCGTAGCGGCCAAGGGCGCCCGGCCCGGCCCGACCTCGCATGCGCTGCTCGCCCCGCCGCGCGCCCAGGCCCTGGCCGGCCCGCGCGAACCCTGGGTCGACTGCCGCCAGCGCGGGGGCAGCTTCGACGCCAACGGGCGGGTCTGCAAGCTGCCGTCCGACACCATGCCGCACATGTTCCTCGCGGACTGAGCTCAGCCCGGCCGGTTGCGCATCCAGTCGGCCGTGCCTTGGAAGGCCTCGAGCAGGCGCTCGAAAAGGGGACCCTCGATGCCCCGGTCGCGCATCGCATCGGCCATGCACAGCATCCATTGATCGCGTTCGGACACCCCGATCGGAAAAGGCAGGTGGCGCGCGCGCAGCCGCGGGTGACCGAAGCGCTCCTGGTAGTGCTGCGGCCCGCCCAGCCAGCCGCACAGGAACCAGTAGAGCTTGTCGCGCGAGCCGTCGAGGTTCGCCGGATGCAGGGCGCGGATGCCCGCGAACCGCTCGTCGAGCGCCATCTGGTCGTAGAAGCGGTCGACCAGGGCGCGCACGCCGGCCTCGCCGCCCAGCGTTTCGAACACGCTGTCGCTCATCGCGCTCAGGCCTCCCGAAGCGTGGCCAGCGGCGGCGCCGACAGTACCGGCCGCAGGCTCAGCCAGCCCGCCACCAGGGCCAGCAGCATGCCGGCGGCGGCGCCCCCCGGCAGCACCAGCCACTGCGGCTCGTAGACGAAGCGGAACACCCGGTCGGCCAGCACCCAGCCGATCGCGATCGAGCCCGCCGCGGCCAGCAGCCCGGCCAGCGCGCCGCCCATTGCCAGCTCGATCAGCTGCGCCCCGGCAAGCTGCCTGCGCGAGGCGCCCAGCGCGCGCATCAGCGCCGCCTCGCGCACCCGCTCGTCGCGCGAACTGGCCAGCGCGCCCCACAGCACCACCACGCCGGCGGCCAGCGTGAGCACGAACAGCACCTGCACCGCCTGCACCACCTGGTCGATCATGGCCTGCACCTGGCGCACGATGTTGCCAGTGTCGAACACGGTGAGATTCGGGAAGCGCGCCACGAGCTGACGATCCACCGCCTGCTCGCCGGCGCCCGGCGGCTGGTGATAGGCGGTGATCAGCGTCTGCGGCTGGTCTGCCAGCGCCTGCGGCGACAGGATCATGAAGAAGTTGACCTTCATCGAGTCCCAGGCCACTCGGCGCACGCTGGTCACGCGCGCCCTGACCGTTTCGCCGGCAATGTCGAAGCCCAGCTCGTCGCCCATGGCGAGCCCGAGCGTGCTCATGATCCCCTGCTCGACCGAGACCTCGGGCTGGCCGGAAAACCAGCGGCCCTCCACCAGCGTGTTGTGGCCAGGCCGCTCGGCCGCATACGAGAGGTTGAACTCGCGGTCCACCAGCCGCTGCGCCCGGTCGCCCTCGTAGTCCTCGGGCTTGACCGCGCGGTCGTTCACCGTGACCAGCCGGCCCCGGATCATCGGGTACAGGTCCGGCTCGATTCCCGCGCGCTCGAACTCGGCGAGCACCGCCTCGCGCTGGTCGGGCTGGATGTTGATCACGAAGCGGTTCGGCGCATCGGGCGGGCTGGCCGCGCGCCAGCCGTCGATCAGGTCGTTGCGGGTCACGGCGAGCAGCAGCAGCGCCATCAGCCCCACCGCGAGCGCCGAGGTCTGGGCCACGGTCATCGCCCGGCGCCGCGACCACGAGGCGAAGGCCAGCCGCAGCGAGGGATTGCCGGCCACGAAGCCGGCGTGGCGCAGCGGATCCAGCAAGCGCACTGCGGCAAGGGACACGCCCACGAAGACCAGGGCGCCGGCCGCGAAGCCGCCCACCGAAATCGCCGCGAGCCGCCGGTCGCCGGCGAACCAGAAGAGCAGCAGCGCGAATGCGAGCACCGCCACCGCCACCGTCCCCCAGGCCGAGGCCGGTGCGGCGCCCACCTCGCGCCTGAGCACGCGCAGCGGCGGCACGCCGGCCAGGCGCACGAAGGGGAAGGCGCCGAAACCCAGCAGCAGCACGATCGCCGCCGCGCCCGCCTGCAGCACCGGCGCCACGCCCGGCAGGGGCAGCGCGATGCCGATCAGCGGCTGGATCGCCCAGACCAGGCCGAAGTGCACCGCCCAGCCCACCAGCAGGCCCAGCAAGGCGCCGGCTAGCGCGATCCAGGCCAGCTCGAGCATCAGCAGGCGCGTGAGCCGCGCATGGGTGACGCCGATGCTGCGGATGACCGCCGCGCCGTCGAGGTGGCGCTCGGCAAAACGACGCGCGGCCAGCGCGATCGCCACCGCGGCGATCAGCGCCGAGAGCAGCGCCACCAGCGACAGGAACTGCTCGGCGCGCTCGAGCGTGGCGCCCAGCTCGGGACGGCCGTTGTCGAGCGACTCGATCTTCTGGCCGCGCGCCAGCCGCTCGCCGACCCACTGCTCGAAGGCAGCCACCGCAGGCGGCTCGCCGGCCAGCAGCAGCCGCCAGTTCACCCGGCTGGCGGGCTGCACCAGCTTCGTGGCGGGCAGGTCGTCGAGCGCGATCATCGCGCGCGGGGCGAAGTTGACGAAGCCCGCGCCGCGATCGGGCTCGAGCGTGATCACGCGCGACAGGCGAAACGAGGACTCGCCCAGGTGGACCGTGTCGCCGACCGCGAGGCGCAGCGCGTCGACCAGCTGCGGATCGAGCCAGACCTCGCCGCGGGCGGGCGCTGCCTCGGCCTGGCGGTCGGCGGCGCCCGGCGCATCGGCCACCCGCACCGCGCCGCGCAAGGGATACTCGGCCGACACCGCCTTGACCGACGCAAGCTGCGGCAGCGCGCCGGCCATGACCATGCTGGGGAAGACAACGGTGGCCGCGGTGCGCAGGCCATCCTGACGGGCCCGCGCCAGCCACTCGGCCGGCAGCTCGCGGTCCGAGGCCACGACCAGGTCGGCGCCCAGCAGCTGGCGCGCCTGCAGCACCAGCGCCTCGCGCATCCGGTCCACGAACAGGCCCACGCTGGCGATGGCGCCCACCGCCACCACCAGCGCGGCGATCAGCAGGCGCAGCTCGCCGGCGCGGCCGTCGCGCCAGGTGAATCGCAGGGAGAGAAGGAGGTCGTTCAAGGGCGGAAGTCTTTCGATCAATCAAGCGGGTCGGTCGCCGCGGCGGGGCCTTACCCGCCCGCCCGTTCGCCCATTCGCCGGCCACGAGCCGGGAGCCGCAAGTATCGCTCACCGGCTAAGATCGCCGGGTCGAGGCACCGAACCCGCATGGAGCGCAGCGCAATGACCCAACGCACGATGGAACTCTCGATCGAAGACCGCGTGGCGCGGCTCACGCTCAGCCGCCCCGAGCAGATGAACACGATGAGCCCGGTCTTCTGGCGCGACCTCGAGGGCGCGCTCGACAAGCTTCAGCGCGACGCGCCGGCGCGCGCGCTGGTGATCGACTCCACCGGCAAGCACTTCACCGCCGGCATGGCACTCGACAGCTTCGACTCGTCGATCGCGCTGGACGACTCCAGCGCGCAGTCGCGCGCCAACATCGCCGAGGTGCTGACCGACATGCAGCGCGCCTTCGACCGGCTGGCGCAGTTGCGCATGCCGGTCATCGCCGCGATCCAGGGCGGCTGCGTGGGCGGCGGCGTCGACATGGTGGCCGCCTGCGACATCCGCTACTGCACCGCCGACGCCTTCTTCTGCATCCAGGAGATCAACATCGGCATGGCGGCCGACCTGGGCACGCTGCAGCGGCTGCCCAAGCTGATTCCCGAAGGGGTGGTGCGCGAGTACGCCTACACCGGCCGGCGCATGCCGGCCTATCGCGCGCTCGCGGTCGGGCTGGTCAACGAGGTCTTCGACACGCAGGAAGCGATGCTCGAAGCCGCGATGCAGACCGCGATGGAGATCGCCGCGCGTCCGCCGGTCGCCGTGTGGGCCACCAAGCAGGCGATCGACTACGCGCGCGACCACCCGGTGGCCGACGGCCTGCGCCAGATGGGCTGGCTGCAGGCCGGCATGTGGGACACCGGCGCGGTGGTCGAGGCGATCCAGGCGCGCAGCGAGCGACGCGCCCCGGAGTTCCCGGACCTGAAGCCGCTGCGCTACTTCGGCGACTGACGGGCCGGGGGCGCGACCGCGGCGCCCCGCGCCTCAGCCGCGCGGAAGGATCGCCACCTTGCCCTTCACCCGGCGCTCCATCACGTCGCGCAAAGCCTGGGCGGCTTCTTCCAGCTTGTAGGTCTTGGTGATCGGCGGCTTGACCTTGCCCGAGGTGTAGAGCTCGAACAGGTCGCGCAGGTGCTGGCGGGTGACGGCGGGGTCGCGCTGCAGGAAGGCGCCCCAGAACACGCCGACCACCGAGGCGCTCTTGAGCAGCGTGAGGTTCAGCGGCAGCTTGGGGATCTCGCCGGCCGCGAAGCCGACGACCAGGTGCCGCCCTTCCCAGGCGATCGACCGGAAGGCCGGCTCGGTGTAGGGGCCGCCCACCGGGTCGTAGATCACGTCGGGGCCCTTGCCGCCGGTCAGCGCCTTGATGCGCTCGCGCAGGTCCTCGGTCGCGTAGTTGATGGTCTCGTCGGCGCCGCGCTCGCGGCACAGCGCGAGCTTGTCCTCGCTCGACGCGCAGGCGATCACCCGCGCGCCCATGGCCTTGGCGATCTCGATCGCCGAGATGCCCACGCCGCCGGCCGCGCCCAGCACCAGCAGCGTTTCGCCCGCGACGAGCCTCGCGCGGTCCTTCAGCGCGTGCAGGCTGGTGCCGTAGGCCAGCACGTAGGCCGAGGCGGTCACGAAGTCCATGCCCTCGGGAATCGGCATCGCGCGCTCGGCCTTGACGACGATCTCCTGCGCGTAGCCGCCCCAGGTGCTGCTGGCCAGCACGCGGTCGCCCGGCTTCCAGGCGGTCACGCCCTCGCCCACCGCCTTGACCACGCCGGCCACCTCGCCGCCCGGCGAGAACGGGAGATCGGGCTGGTACTGGTACTTTTTCTGGATGATCAGCGTGTCGGGAAAGTTCACGCCGGCCGCATGCACCTCGACCAGCACCTCGCCCGGCCCGGCCACCGGCGACGGCACGTCCTCGACGACCAGCGTCTCGGGCAGGCCCCATTCCTTGCACAGCACGGCTTTCATCGAATCGCTCCCCTGAAAATGAAGGGACCGGCGCGCGGCCGGTCCCGGACTCGTCTCAGGGGAGATGTTAAGCCACGCCGGCGGGGAACGCGCCGGCGGGCATTCCGCCACTCAGGGGGCCAACACGATCGACAGGTCGAGCACGTCGCCCGGGTTCAGGTCCACGTTCGGCACCTCGCCCGTGCCCGCATCGCCGCTGGCAACGAAGGTGAACATGCCGGCGTTGTCGCCGTCGGCCAGCACGGTGCCCGGATCGCCGACCAGCGCCGGTTCGACGTTCAGGTCGAAGGCGAAGTCGCCGGTATCGGCAAGGGCGTTCGCGAAGGCCACTTCGACAACCACGTCGCCGTCGGCCATTGCGGCCACATCGCCCCTGACCTTCTGCAGCGCGCGAACCAGCGCAGCCTCGGCAGGGCTGACCGCGCCGGCGGCCACGCGACGGGTCGACCCGTCGCCCGCCACCGCAACGAGCTCGATCGGATCGATCTGCGCGATCTCGCCGGCAACGACCGGCACGTTGGTGATCACGACGGTGCGATAGCCCGGCTTGGCGACCACCAGGTTATAAGCGCTCCCTTCCTCGACCGGCGCGAGCTTCCAGACGCCATTGGCCGGCGTGGTCGAGCGCAGCACGGTGACGTTGCCCGTCGCCGCGTCGTAGACCTGCAGCGACACGCTGGCGTCGGCCGCGGCGGCCGGGTCGACGAAGGAGCCGGCCACTGCACCGGCATCGAGCACCGGAATCACGCGAACCACGGGCTTGAGGTTGTACTTCCCGCTGTTTCCGGACTTCACGATCGATCGCGCCGCATCGAAGTCGATTACCAGTTCGAGGAGCTGGCCTTCTTCCACGGTGAAGGGCTTGGCGTTGAGCTTCAGGCCGCTGGTCTGTCCGCTGGGCGTCTTGAGCGCCTCAACCGTACCGTCCGCCAGCACGAGCTCGTTGTCGTTCGGGCCCGAGCCGAGCACCAGGCGGAACTGGTGATACTGGCCGACCGGCACCTCGACCTGGCCAAGGTCTGCCAGGATGCCGTTGCGCAGCGTGAGGAGGTCGATCTTCCTCGGAGGATCCACGACGATCTCCTCCCATCCCGAGTCACCCTCCCCGGCGGCGTCGCTCATATGCACGCGCACCTTCTCGACGGTGACCCAGACCTCGCGATACTCCGGTGTGGCCGGCGCGTCGGTCAGCTGCACGCTGATCGTCCCCTTGGCGCTGGTCGCGGTGGTGGAATCGCCGCCCCCGCCGCAGGCCGCCAGCACGGAGGCCAGGAAGGTCATGAACAGGATTCGCAGGTACTTCATCCGGAGTCTCCAGGAGTTGGACGAACGCGAGGGATTCTAGGCATGCCAACACGGAGAATCACGGGACAAAATAACTTGAAACATTTGTGGCGGAACGAGCGGTCGGGCATGCCGGACGAACGGCGATCGGGGCATGAAAGTCGCTGCCGACAAGGCCAGGTTCCCTGACAGGGGGCCACCGGCCACGAGCGTCCAGCCGGCAACGAGCGTCTATACTTTCAGATTCCGATCCGGAGACGTGGCCGAGCGGTTTAAGGCAGCAGTCTTGAAAACTGCCGAGGGGGCAACCCCTCCGTGAGTTCGAATCTCACCGTCTCCGCCACGCTTCCCCAGCCTGCCTTGCCGACGCGACACGCAATGCCCGACAGACCCGACCCGGGCGGCCTGCTGGTCACGCTGCAGTTCGGCCTGCTGGCCGCCCTGCTCGCGGTGGCCGCGCAGGGCGAGCCGCTGTCACCCGTGCCGGTCGTCCTCATGGTCGCGGGCATGATCGTCGGCCTTTGGGCGGTGAGCTGCAACCGCCCCGGCAACTTCAACATCCGTCCCACGCCCAAGGCGGGCGGCCGCCTGGTGAGCAGCGGGCCCTATCGCTGGATCCGGCACCCGATGTACACCGCACTGCTGCTGGCGGGCGCCGGCCTTGCAGTCGCCTCGCAAGGGCCGGTGGGCTGGGGGCTGTGGATCGCGCTGGCCGCGGTGCTGGCCGTCAAGGCGCTGGTGGAAGAGCGCCGGATGATCCGGGCGCATCCGGAGTACGCCGGCTACGCGGCCCGGACCCGCCGGTTCGTGCCCTGGCTGCTCTAGGGCCTGTTCACACGACGATCGTCCCTGCGACAGGCGTTCCTAGAACGGCACCCGCCCGGTCCACATGTCGAAGTACATCCGCCAGTCGCCCATGAAGCTGTAGAGCGGCCGCTTGAAGCTCGCCGGCCGGTTCTTCTCGAACGCGAAGTGCCCGATCCAGGCGAAGCCGTAGCCCGCCAGCAGGCCGTAGAGCAGGTACTGCGGGCGCCCGGTGGCGAACAGCATCACCAGGCATACGAGGCCAAGGGTCGACCCCAGGAAATGCAGCCGCCGGCAGGTGGCGTTGCTGTGCTCCTGCAGGTAGAAGGGGTAGAAATCGGCGAAGCTGCGAAAGCTCGCCGGGTCGACGGTCTGAGTGCTCATGATGGTCTCCTCGTCATCCGCACGACGAAGGAAGATCCTATCAGCCCCGCTCGAACGCCGGCCAGGGCCAGGCCCCCGAGAAGAGCTTGTCGAGCCAGAAGACCGCGATCTGCGTCTTCACGTCGGTGAGCCGCCCGGCGCGCAACTCGCCGATCAGCCAGTCGAGCGTGACCGCCTCGACGTCGAGGTGCTCGTCGTCGTCGAGCTGCTGGCCGGTGTGCGCGAGGCCCCGGCACAGGTAGACGTGCATCTCCTCGGTGGCGAAGCCGATCGCCGGGTGCAGCACGGTGAGCAGCGCCCATTCGGCCGCCTCGTAGCCGGTTTCCTCGAGCAGCTCGCGCCTGGCGGTGACCAGCGGCGCCTCGCCGGGATCGAGCTTGCCGGCCGGCATCTCCACGAAGTGCCGGCGCAGCGGGTAGCGGTACTGCCGCTCGACCAGGATGCGACCGTCGTCGAGCAGCGGGATCATGACCGCCGCGCCGGGGTGCACGACGTACTCGCGGAAGCTCTCGCGCCCGTCGGGCAGGCTGACGCGATCGCGGCGAATCTTCAGGAAGCCGCCCTGCCAGGCGAGCTCGGAGGCGAGCTCGCTTTCAGTGAGGTCGCGAGGCGTCCGGGTCGGGTCGCCGGACGGCTTGCCGTCGCTCACCGGATCAACCGACGACCGCCGCGCGGATCGCCTCCAGGCACAGCGCCATCAGCGGACCCGGCACGATGCCCAGCAGCAGCACCGCCGCGCCATTGACCGCCAGCGTGGCGCGCGCGCCATTGCCGGCCTCGATCGGCGCGGTGTCGGTCGGCGCGTCGAAGTACATGACCTTGACGACCCGCAGGTAATAGAAGGCACCGACCAGCGAGAACAGCACCGCGACCACGGCCAGCCAGACCAGCCCCGCCTCGACCGCCGCGGTGAGCACCGCGAGCTTGGCGTAGAAGCCCACCAGCGGCGGGATGCCGGCCAGCGAGAACATCAGGATCAGCATGACCAGCGCCATCCAGGGGCTGCGCGCGTTGAGGCCCTTGAGGTCCGAAATGCGGTCGCACTCGAAGCCGCGGCGCGACAGCAGCTGCACCAGGCCGAAGGTGCCCAGGGTGGTCAGCACGTAGGTGATCACGTAGAAGAGCGACGCCCCCCAGGCGGTGGGCACCGCGCCACCGTCGCCGTCCACGATGCCCGACAGGAAGCCGAGCAGCACGAAACCCACCTGCGCGATCGTGGACCAGGCCAGCATGCGCTTGAGGTTGGTCTGGGCGATCGCCACGATGTTGCCCACCGCGAGCGAGGCCACCGCCAGCACCAGGATCATCGCCTGCCAGTCGTTGGCCACGCCGGGCAGGCCTTCGACCAGCAGCCGGAAAGCGATCGCGAAGGCGGCCAGCTTGGGCGCGCCGGCGATCAGCAGCGTGGCCGAAGTGGGCGTGCCCTGGTAGACGTCGGGCAGCCACATGTGGAAGGGGACCGCGCCCAGCTTGAAGGCCAGCCCCGCCACCAGGAAGACCACGCCGAAGGAGAAGACCATCGGGTTGGCCAGCCCCATGTCGAAGCGCAGCGAGATCTCGGCCAGATCCAGGCTGCCCGCGCCGCCGTAGATCATCGACATCCCGTAGAGCAGGAAGCCGGAGGCCAGCGCGCCCAGCACGAAGTACTTCATCGCCGCTTCGGTGGACGGGTTGTCGTCGCGGCGCAGCGCGGCCAGCGCGTAGAGCGACAGCGACATCAGCTCCAGGCCCAGGTAGATCACCAGCAGGTTGCCGGCCGAGATCATCACCATCTGGCCCAGCAGCGAGAGCAGCGCCAGCGTGTGGAACTCGCTGCGCGGCATGTCGCGCTCGGCGGTGTAGCGCCCGCCGTAGATCAGCGCGGCGGCCACCGCCACGATCGCGCACAGCTTGAGCAGGTTGGCCAGCGGATCGGCCACGTACATGCCCGAGAACGCGTACTGCGTGCCGGCGGCGCCCGACTGCCCGATCAGCACCGCCGCCGGGAAGGCCATGGCCACCAGCGCCAGCGTGAGCGAAGACGGCCGGCCCGGCGACTTGACCATGGCCTCGATCAGCAGCACGCAGCAGGTCGCCACGAGCAGCACGATCTCGGGGAGCGCGGCGAGGATATTCAGGGATTCAGCGTTCATCTCGTTGTTCCGCGAGGCGTTTCGATCGCGCCGCTCACTTGATCTTGGAGACCGACACGTGCTCGAGCAGCGCGCCGATCGAGGCTTCGGTCATGTCGGTGACCGGCTTCGGGTACACGCCCATGCCCAGCACCAGCAGCGCCATCGCGACGAGCATCCAGAACTCGCGCCGGTTCAGGTCCTGCAGCTTGCGGACTTCGTCGTTGGCGATGTCGCCGAAGATCACCCGCTTGTACATCCACAGCGAGTAGGCCGCGCCCCAGATCAGCGCGGTTGCCGCGATCAGGCCGATCCAGAAATTGAACTGGACGGCGCCCAGGATCACCATGAACTCGCCGATGAAGCCCGAGGTGGCCGGAAGGCCGGCGTTGGCCATCGAGAACAACATGAACAGCGCGGCGAACTTCGGCATGGTGTTGACCACGCCGCCGTAGTCGGCGATCTGGCGAGAGTGCATCCGGTCGTACATCACGCCGATGCACAGGAACATGGCGCCCGACACGAAGCCGTGCGAGATCATCTGCACGATCGCGCCCTGCATGCCGATGTGGTTGAAGATGAAGAAGCCGAGCGTGACGAAGCCCATGTGCGCGATCGACGAATACGCGACCAGCTTCTTCATGTCGGCCTGCACCAGGGCCACCAGGCCGATGTAGACCACCGCGATGAGCGACAGCGCGATCATCAGCGTGGCGAGCTCGTGGCTCGCGTCGGGCGCGATGGGCAGCGAGAACCGCAGGAAGCCGTAGGCCCCGAGCTTCAGCATGATGGCCGCCAGCACCACCGAGCCGCCGGTGGGCGCCTCGACGTGGGCGTCGGGCAGCCAGGTGTGCACCGGCCACATCGGCACCTTCACCGCGAAGGCGATCAGGAAGGCCAGGAAGATCGGCACCTGCGCCTCGAGCGGCAGCGGCAGCGCGTGCCAGTCCAGGATCGCGAAGGAGCCCGACTCGAGGAACAGCCAGATGATGGCGACCAGCGTGAGCAGCGAGCCCAGCAGCGTGTACAGGAAGAACTTGAAGGCCGCGTAGACGCGGTTGGGGCCGCCCCAGACGCCGATGATGATGTACATCGGGATCAGCGTGGCCTCGAAGAACACGTAGAAGAGCAGCCCGTCGAGCGCGCTGAACACGCCGATCATCAGGCCCGACAGGATCAGGAAGGCGGCCATGTACTGGGCCACCCGCTCGGTGATGACCTCCCAGCCCGCGATCACCACGATGACGGTGATGAAGGCGGTCAGGATCACGAACCAGACCGACAGGCCGTCCACCCCGAGGTGGTAGTTGACCGCGAAGGCCTCGATCCAGGGCGTGAGCTCGACGAACTGCGCCGCCGACGACGCACGGTCGAACTCGGTGAACAGCGGCAGCGTGGCCAGCAGGCCCAGCAGCGCGCCCACCAGCGCGACCACGCGCACCGCCTGCGCGTTGCGGTCGTTGCCCACGGCCAGCAGGGCCACGCCGAACAGGATCGGAATCCAGATTGCGGCGCTCAGGATCGGAAAGGAACTCATCGCGTTCGTTCTTCGTTGTGTCGGGGTCAGCCGCGCAGCAGCGGCAGCACGACGAACAGGAGCAGCAGCGCCACGCCGGCGATCATGGTGATCGCATAGCTGTTGAGCCGGCCGTTCTGGGCGAGCCGCAGCACGCCGGAGAACCAGCCCACCAGCTTCGCGCTGCCGTTGATCGCCAGCCCGTCGATCAGCGCCTGGTCGCCGCCCTTCCAGAGACCGCGGCCCAGCAGCCGCGCGCCGCCGGCGAACACGACCTCGTTGATCCGGTCCATGTAGTACTTGTTGTCGAGCAGCCGGTAGAGCCCGCCGGCCGAGGCCTTGATCGCCTCCGGCAGGCGCGGGTTCACCATGTAGCAATACCAGGCGGCGACCACGCCGGCCACCGCCAGCCAGAAGGCCGGCGTGACCACCGCGTGGGTGCCCAGCGCGAACCAGCCGTGGAAGTGCCCGGCGATGGTGGCCATGGCCGGGTGCTTCGCGGCATCGACCGCGATGACCTTGTCGAAGTAGCCGCCGAAGAGCATCGGCCCCACGGTGAGCAGGCCGATGATGGCCGAGGGCACCGCCAGCGCGATCAGCGGCAGCGTGACCACCCACGGCGACTCGTGCGGCTTGTCGCCGGGCGCCAGGCCGTGATGGTGCGCGTCGTGACCATGCTCGTCGTCGTGCGCGGCCGCGCCGTGGGCATCGTGACCGTGGTCATGGCCATGGCCATGACTCGGCTCGTTCCAGCGCTCCTTGCCGTGGAAGACCAGGAAGTACATCCGGAACGAGTAGAAGGCGGTCACGAACACGCCGGCCAGCACCGCGAAGTAGGCGAAGCCCGCGCCCGGCACGTTCGCGAACTTCGCCGCCTCGATGATCAGGTCCTTGGAATAGAAGCCCGAGAAGAAGGGCGTGCCGATCAGCGCCAGCGAGCCGATCAGCGAGGTGATCCACGTGATCGGCATGTACTTGCGCAGGCCGCCCATGTTGCGGATGTCCTGGTCGTGGTGCATGCCGATGATCACCGAGCCCGCGGCCAGGAACAGCAGCGCCTTGAAGAAGGCGTGCGTCATCAGGTGGAAGATCGCCACGCTGTAGGCCGAGGCGCCCAGCGCCACCGTCATGTAGCCCAGCTGCGACAGCGTGGAGTAGGCGACCACCCGCTTGATGTCGTTCTGGATGATGCCCAGGAAGCCCATGAACAGCGCGGTGATCGCGCCGATGGTGATCACGAAGCCCAGCGCGGTGTCCGACAACTCGAAGAGCGGCGACATCCGCGCCACCATGAAGATGCCCGCGGTGACCATGGTGGCCGCGTGGATCAGCGCCGAGATCGGCGTGGGGCCTTCCATGGAGTCGGGCAGCCACACGTGCAGCGGGAACTGCGCCGACTTGCCCATCGCGCCGATGAACAGGCAGATGCAGGCCACCGTGAGCAGCGACCAGGACGTGCCCGGGATCAGCTCGATGGTGCGGTCGGCCAGGCCGGGCGCGGCAGCGAAGGTCTGGGCATAGTCCAGCGAGCCGAAGTGCGCCAGCACCAGGCCGATGCCCAGGATGAAGCCGAAGTCGCCCACCCGGTTGACCAGGAAGGCCTTCATGTTGGCGTAGATGGCCGTGGGCCGCGTGTACCAGAACCCGATGAGCAGGTAGGAGACCAGGCCCACCGCTTCCCAGCCGAAGAACAGCTGCAGGAAGTTGTTCGCCATCACCAGCATCATCATCGAGAAGGTGAACAGCGAGATGTACGAGAAGAAGCGCTGGTAGCCCGGGTCGTCGGCCATGTAGCCGATGGTGTAGACGTGCACCATCAGCGACACCGAGGTGACCACGCACATCATCGTGGCGGTCAGCGTGTCGACCAGGAAACCGACCTCGAGGTTCACCCCGCCCACCGACGCCCACTGGTACAGCGTGCCGTTGAAGGTGTTGCCCTGGAGCACGTCCATCAGCGTCCAGAGCGATGCCGCGAAGGACACCGCCACGCCGGCGATGGTCACCGTGTGCGCGCCGGCGCGCCCGACCTGGCGGCCGAACAGGCCGGCCACGATGGCGCCGACCAGGGGCGCGAAGGCTGCGAGAAGGTATGCGGTTTTCATGTCGTCAGCCCTTCAGGCTGTCGAGCGCCTCGGCATCGACCGTATCGAAATTGCGGAACAGCAGGACCAGGATCGCGAGGCCGATCGCCGACTCGGCGGCCGCGACCGTGAGGATGAAGAACACGAAGATCTGGCCGGCCGCATCGCCGAGGAAGTGCGAAAAGGCGATGAAGTTCAGGTTCACCGCGAGCAGCATCAGCTCGATGGACATCAGCACGATGATCACGTTGCGCCGGTTCATGAAGATGCCGATCACGCTGATCGCGAACAGGATCGCGCCGAGGATCAGGTAGTGGGCGAGCGTGAGGGTCATTCCTGGCTCCCTTGGCGGGGCTGGGCCGGCATCTTGATCATGCGCAGGCGGTCCTGGCTGCGGGTGCGCACGGCGGCGGACGGATCGTTGTAGCGGACGTCCTTGCGGCGGCGCAGCGTGAGCGCGATGGCCGACACGATGGCCACCAGCAGGATCACCGCGGCGATCTCGAAGGCCCAGACGTACTCGGTGTACAGCAGGCTGCCCAGCGCCTTGGTGTTGCTGTAGTCGGCCGGCAGCCTGGGCGCGTCGGTCGCCTTCACCCCGCCGAAGGAATGAATCAGCACCGCCGCCAGCTCGAGCACCACCACCACGCCCACGAAGAGCGCGACCGGCAGGTTCTTCCAGAAGCCGCGCCGCACGCTGTCGAGGTTGATGTCGAGCATCATGACCACGAACAGGAACAGCACCATGACCGCGCCCACGTAGACCAGCACCAGCGTGATCGCGAGGAACTCGGCCTTCAGCAGCATCCAGATGCCGGCGGCCGAGCAGAAGGTGAGGACGAGGAAGAGCGCCGAGTGCACCGGGTTGCGCGAGGAGATCACGCGCAGGGCCGCGAACACGGTGACGGCGGCGAAGAGGTAGAAAAGGACGGTCGTGGCTTGCATGGATGTCGCTCGGACTCGCACTTCGCATCAGCGATAGCGGGCGTCTGCCTCCCGGTTGGCGGCGATTTCCTTCTCGTAGCGATCGCCGATCGCGAGCAGCATTTCCTTCGTGAAGTACAGGTCGCCCCGCTTCTCGCCGTGGTACTCGTGGATGTGGGTCTCCACGATGGAGTCCACCGGGCAGCTCTCCTCGCAGAAGCCGCAGAAGATGCACTTGGTCAGGTCGATGTCGTAGCGCGTGGTGCGGCGGGTGCCGTCGGCGCGCTTGTCCGACTCGATGGTGATCGCCAGGGCCGGGCAGACGGCCTCGCACAGCTTGCAGGCGATGCAGCGTTCCTCGCCGTTCGGGTAGCGGCGCAGCGCGTGCAGGCCCCGGAAGCGCGGCGACATCGGCGTCTTCTCTTCCGGGTAGAGCACCGTGATCTTGCGCGCGAAGAAATACCGCCCGGTGAGCCGCAGGCCCTTGAGCAGCTCGGTGAGCATGAAGCTCGTGAAGAAGTCCTTGACCGCTGTCATTCGATTCACCCGTTACCGGTCAGTTCCAGATGTTCCACGGCGTCTGGATCCAGATGGCGACCACCACCAGCCAGACCAGCGTCACCGGAATGAAGATCTTCCAGCCCAGGCGCATGATCTGGTCGTAGCGATAGCGCGGGAACGACGCCCGGAACCAGATGAAGAGCGAGACCATGAAGAAGGTCTTGATGCCGAGCCAGATCCAGCCCGGAATCCAGTTGAAGACCGCCGAGTCGATCGGCGGATACCAGCCCCCGAGAAACATGATCGACGCCAGCGCCGACAGCAGGATCATGTTGGCGTATTCGGCCAGGAAGAAGATCGCAAAGCCCATGCCCGAGTACTCGACCATGTGACCGGCCACGATCTCGGACTCGCCTTCGACCACGTCGAACGGATGGCGGTTGGTCTCGGCCACCGAGGAGATCTGGTAGACGACGAAGATGGGCAGCAGCGGCAGCCAGTTCCAGGACAGGAAGTTGAGGCCCATCTCGGCGAAGGTGCCGCGGCCCTGGGCATACACGATCTCGCTGATGTTGAGGCTGCCCGACACCATCAGCACCACCACCAGGCAGAAGCCAATGGCGAGTTCGTAGGAGACCATCTGCGCGGCCGCGCGCATCGCGCCCAGGAAGGCGTACTTGGAGTTCGAGGCCCAGCCCGCGATGATCACGCCGTAGACCTCGACCGAGGTGATGGCCAGCAGCAGCAGCAGCCCGGCGTTCACGTTGGCCAGCACTAGGTCGGGCCCGAAGGGCATCACCGCCCAGGCGGCCATGGCCGGCATGATGGTCATGATCGGCCCGAGGATGTACAGGCCCTTGTTCGCCTGCGCCGGGACGATCACCTCCTTGAACATCATCTTGAATGCATCGGCGATCGGCTGCAGCAGGCCCTTCGGCCCCACCCGATTGGGCCCGATGCGCAGGTGCATGAAGCCGATCATCTTGCGCTCCCACAGCGTGAGATACGCGACGCAGCCCAGCAGCGGCAGCACGATCACGACGATCTTGACCAGGTTCCAGACGACCGGCCAGGCGGCGCCGAGCGTGCCCTCGCCCCAGGTGGTGACGCCGTTCAGCAGATTCTCCATGTTTCCGTTCTTCGTCTGCGTGTGGTCGTGAGGTTTCGCGCGTTCGGGCGGCCGATCAGGCCCGCTCGATCCGGGCCGCGCCGGCCATGGCCGCCAGCCGTGCGGTGGACTCGTGGCCCGCCGCGAGCCGCAGCACGCCGTCGGCCAGGTTCGGGTCGGCAGCCAGCTGCACCAGGGCATCGCCGCCGGCCGCCATGGTCACCCGCACCGTGGCGCCGTCGGCCAGGCCGGCGAGCCGCGCGAGCGTGGCCGGACTGACCCGCGCCTTGGGCGCGCGGGCATCCGCGGTCTGCTGCAGGCTGGGCGCGCGGCGCACGATCGGATCGACCGAGTAGATCAACACCTCGGGCAGGCGCTCGAGCGCGTCGGCCGCGGCTGCTGCAGGCAGCACGCCGATGGCGCCCGACACCCGGTTGTCCAGCCGCGCGGCCACGTCGGCCGGCAGGGCCTGGGCGCGCACCGCTTCGGCGGAATCCTGGTCGAAGCCCGGCAGGTCGAGCAGGTTGCCCAGCACGCGCAGCACCTTCCAGCCCGGACGGGTCTCGCCGGCCGGCCGCACCACGCCGTTGAAGGACTGCACCCGGCCCTCGGCGCTCACGAAGGTGCCGGCGGTCTCGGTGAAGGGCGCGATCGGCAGCAGGCAGTCGGCCAGCTCGAGCAGCTCGTCGGACTTGAACGCGGAGAGCGCGATCACCGATTCGGCCGCCGACAATGCGGCGCGCGCGGCGCCGGGCAGCGCGTGGTCGAAGTCGGGCTCCACGTTCATCAGCAGGTAGAGCGCGCGCGGCTGCTCGACCATCGCGCGGGCGTCGAGCCCGCCGTCGGTGGGCACCGCGCCGGCCAGCCAGCCGCCGACCGAGTTGGCTGCCTCGCCGAGCCAGCCCAGGCGGGCGCCGGTGGCGTCGGCGATGGCCTGCGCCAGGCGCGCCAGCTGCGCCTGCGCCGGATGCTGTGCGACGGCATTGCCGAGCAGCAGCGCCTTGCGCTCGCCGCCGACCAGCGAGGCGGCAATGGCGCGCTCGGCCTCGGTGGGTTGCACGCCGGCAAGCTCGGCCGCGATGGCCTCGGGCAGCGCGAGGGCGCCGCCGGCCTGGGTGGCCGCAGCCGGCAGCGCCGCCAGGATGCCGGCCAGCACCCTCGCCCACTGCGAGGGCGCGGCCAGGGCCCTGGCGGCGACCGGCATCAGCAGGTCGTCGTCGGCCGCGTGCACGATCGAGACCTTGCAGCCGGCCTTGGCCGCGGCGCGCACGCGGGCGGCCAGCAGCGGGTGGTCCTTGCGCAGGAAGGAGCCGACCAGCAGCAAGCGGTCGAGCCCGTTGATCTCGGCCACCGGCATGCCCAGCCAGGGCACGCCGGCCCGTGCGGCGTCGAGCGAGAAATCGACCTGACGCAGCCGGAAGTCCACATTGCCGCTGCCCAGCCCGCGCACCACCTTGCCCAGCAGGTGCAGTTCCTCGACGGTGGACTGCCCGGAGGCGAGCGCGCCGATCGCGGCCGCACCCTTCTGCTCGCGCACCGTGCGCAGCGCGTGCGCGGCGTACTCGAGCGCCGCCGGCCAGTCGACCTCGCGCCACTGGCCGTCCTGCTTGAGCATGGGTACGGTCAGCCGGTCCGGGCTGTTCAGGCCTTCATAGGCGAAACGGTCACGGTCGGAGATCCAGCACTCGTTGACCGCCTCGTTCTCGAGCGGCACGACGCGCTTGACCTGGTTGCCCTTGACCTGCACCACGATGTTCGAGCCGAGCGAATCGTGCGGCGCGATCGACTTGCGGCGCGACAGCTCCCAGGTGCGGGCGCTGTAGCGGAAGGGCTTGCTGGTGAGCGCGCCGACCGGGCACAGGTCGATCATGTTGCCCGACAGCTCGGAGTCCACGGACTCGCCGAGAAAGCTCATGATCTCGGAATGCTCGCCGCGGTTGGCCATGCCGAGCTCCATGATCCCGGCGACTTCCTGGCCGAAGCGCACGCAGCGGGTGCAGTGGATGCAGCGGGTCATCTCCTCGGCGGAGATCAGCGGGCCCATCGGCTTGTGGAAGACGACCCGCTTCTCCTCGAGATAGCTCGAGGCGGACCCGCCGTAGCCCACGGCGAGGTCCTGCAGCTGGCATTCGCCGCCCTGGTCGCAGATGGGGCAGTCCAGCGGGTGATTGATCAGCAGGAACTCCATCACGCCCTTCTGGGCGGCGACCGCCTTCGGGGAGTTGGTGAAGACCCTCATCCCGTTCGTGGCCGGCGTGGCGCAGGCCGGCATCGGCTTGGGCGCCTTCTCGACCTCGACCAGGCACATCCGGCAGTTGGCCGCGATCGAGAGCTTCTTGTGGTAGCAGAAATGCGGCACGAAGATGTCGAGCGCGCTCGCCGCATGCATCACCATGCTGCCCTCGGGCACCTCGACTTCCCGGCCGTCGATCTCCAGC
Source organism: Zeimonas arvi (assembly GCF_008039575.1). GTDB lineage: Bacteria > Pseudomonadota > Gammaproteobacteria > Burkholderiales > Burkholderiaceae_E > Zeimonas > Zeimonas arvi. The sequence goes on from NZ_VDUY01000003.1 coordinate 153,617, forward strand.
TTGACCATCTCGTATCCGTTGGTTCGTTGCGTTTCGCTTGCGTGGGCGGCTCAGACGTAGGCCGGGACCATGCAGGTCTTGTGTTCGACGTGGTACGCGAACTCGTCGCGGTAGTGCTTGACGAAGGCCCGCACCGGCATGGCCGCGGCATCGCCCAGCGCGCAGATCGTGCGCCCCTGGATGTTGTCGGCGATCCGGTTGAGCTCGTCGAGGTCCTTCAGGGTGCCTTCGCCGTGCTCGATGCGGTTCACGATCCGCCACATCCAGCCGGTGCCCTCGCGGCAGGGCGTGCACTGGCCGCAGGACTCCTCGAAATAGAAGTAGGACAGCCGCAGCAGCGACTTGACCGCGCAGCGGGTCTCGTCCATCACGATGACCGCGCCCGAGCCGAGCATCGACCCGGCCTTGGCGATCGAGTCGTAGTCCATGTCGGTGGCCATCATGACCTCGCCCGGGATCACCGGCGCCGACGAGCCGCCCGGGATCACCATCTTGAGCTTGCGGCCGTGCCGCATGCCGCCGGCCAGCTCGAGCAGCTTGGCGAAGGGCGTGCCCAGCGGGATCTCGTAGTTGCCCGGACGCTCGACGTCGCCGGAGATCGAGAAGATCTTGGTGCCGCCGTTGTTCGGCTTGCCCACCTCGAGGTAAGGCTGGCCGCCGTTGCGGATGATCCACGGCACCGCGGCGAAGGTTTCCGTGTTGTTGATCGTGGTCGGCTTGCCGTACAGGCCGAAGCTGGCGGGGAAAGGCGGCTTGAAGCGCGGCTGGCCCTTCTTGCCCTCGAGCGACTCGAGCAGCGCGGTTTCCTCGCCGCAGATGTAGGCGCCGTAGCCGTGGTGCGCGTGCAGCTGGAAGGAGAACCCGGAGCCCAGGATGTTGTCGCCCAGGTAGCCCGCCGCGCGCGCCTCTTCGAGGGCTTCCTCGAAGCGCTCGTAGGCCTCGAAGATTTCGCCGTGGATGTAGTTGTAGCCCACGGTGATGCCCATCGCGTAGGCCGCGATCGCCATGCCCTCGATGACGATGTGCGGGTTGTAGCGAAGGATGTCGCGGTCCTTGAAGGTACCCGGCTCGCCCTCGTCGGAGTTGCAGACCAGGTACTTCTGGCCCGGGAACTGGCGGGGCATGAAGCTCCACTTGAGCCCGGTCGGGAAGCCCGCGCCGCCGCGGCCGCGCAGCCCCGAGGCCTTGACCTCGGCGATCACCTGCTCGGGGGTGATGCCCTCGGTGAGGATCTTCCGCAGGGCCTTGTAGCCGTCGCGCGCCTCGTAGTCCTTCAGGCGCCAGCCGTCGGCGTGGGTGAGGCCGGCGTAGATCTGGGGGCTGATGTGGCGGCCATGGAAACAGGTTTCCTGGGTCTTCGCGTCGATCAGCAGGTCCTTGGCTCCCATCGGCTTACCCCTGCGCCTTCAGCTCGGCGATCAACGCATCGAGCTGCTCGTTGCTCATGAAGCTGCACATCCGGTGGTTGTTCACCAGCATGACCGGCGCATCGGCGCACGCGCCCAGGCACTCGCTCTCCTTCAGCGTGAAGAGCCCGTCGGGCGTGGTCTCGTTGTAGTCGATGCCCAGCTTTTCCTTCAGGTACTCGCCCGCCTTGACGCCGTCGCGCAGCGCGCAGGGCAGGTTGGTGCAGACCGACAGCTTGTGCTTGCCGACCGGCCTGGTGTCGTACATGTTGTAGAAGGTCGCCACCTCGTGCACCGCGATGGGCGGCATGCCGATGTAGGCGGCAAGGTCGCGGACGACCTCGGGCGACACCCAGCCCTGCTCGCGCTGCGCGATGGCCAGCGCGGCCATGACCGCGGACTGACGCTGGTCGGCCGGGTACTTGGCCAGCTCGCGGTCGATCCGCGCGTAGGCGGCATCGCTGAGCAGGCGCTTCGGGTTGGGTACTGCGCTCATCGCTGGTTTCCGTTGCGTGCTTCGCTTGCGTTGCGTTCGGTTGCTCTCGTTGCCGGCAGGATGGCCCGCCGGTTCAGCGGTCGATCTCGCCGAACACGATGTCCTGCGTGCCGATGATCGTGACCACGTCGGCCAGCATGTGGCCGCGCGCCATTTCGTCCAGGCCCTGCAGGTGGGCGAAGCCGGGCGCGCGGATCTTCAGCCGGTAGGGCTTGTTGGCGCCGTCGGACACCAGGTAGATGCCGAACTCGCCCTTCGGATGCTCGACCGCCGAGTAGACCTGGCCCTCGGGCACGTGGAAGCCTTCGGTGAAGAGCTTGAAGTGGTGGATCAGCTCTTCCATGTTCGACTTCATGTCGACCCGGCTCGGCGGCGCGACCTTGTGGCTGTCGGTCATGACCGGGCCCGGGTTGGCCCGCAGCCATTCCACGCACTGGCGGATGATGCGGTTGCTCTCGCGCATCTCGGCCACGCGAACCAGGTAGCGGTCGTAGCAGTCGCCGTTGGTGCCCACCGGGATGTCGAAGTCGAGCCGGTCGTAGACCTCGTAGGGCTGCATCTTGCGCAGGTCCCAGGCCACGCCCGAGCCGCGCAGCATGGGGCCGGTGAAGCCCAGCGCCTTGGCGCGATCCGGGTCGACCACGCCGATGCCCACCAGCCGCTGCTTCCAGATCCGGTTGTCGGTGAGCAGGGTCTCGTACTCGTCGACGTAGCCGGGGAAGCGCTCGGTGAAGGCCTCGATGAAGTCGAGGAGCGACCCCTGCCGGTCGCGGTTCATCTCGCGGATGGCCGCCTCGTTGCGCACCTTGGTGGCCCGGTACTGCGGCATGGTGTCGGGCAGGTCGCGATAGACGCCGCCGGGCCGGTAGTAGGCCGCGTGCATGCGCGCGCCGGACACCGCCTCGTAGCAGTCCATCAGGTCTTCGCGCTCGCGGAAGGCGTAGAGGAAGACCGCCATCGCGCCGACGTCCAGGCCGTGCGCCCCGATCCACAGCAGGTGGTTCAGGATGCGGGTGATCTCGTCGAACATCACCCGGATGTACTGCGCGCGGATCGGGACCTCGACACCGATCAGCTTCTCGATGGCCATCACGTAGGCATGCTCGTTGCACATCATCGACACGTAGTCGAGACGGTCCATGTACGGCACGCTCTGGATGAAGGTCTTCTGCTCGGCGAGCTTCTCGGTGGCCCGATGCAACAGTCCGATGTGCGGGTCGGCGCGCTGCACGACCTCGCCGTCGAGCTCGAGCACCAGGCGCAGCACGCCGTGCGCGGCCGGGTGCTGGGGTCCGAAGTTCAGCGTGTAGTTCTTGATCTCTGCCATGTCAGCGCCCTGCCCCGTAGCCTTCCTCGCGGATCACGCGCGGCGTGATCTCGCGCGGCTCGATCGTGACGGGCTGGTAGACGACGCGCTTCTGCTCGGGGTCGTAGCGCATCTCCACGTAGCCCGAGACCGGGAAGTCCTTGCGGAACGGATGGCCCACGAAGCCGTAGTCGGTGAGGATGCGGCGCAGGTCCGGATGGCCCTCGAAGACGATGCCGAACAGGTCGAAGGCCTCGCGCTCGTACCAGCTCGCCGCGGGCCAGATGTCCACGACCGAGGCCACGATCGGGAAATCGTCTTCCTGGCAGAAGGTCTGCACCCGCACCCGCCAGTTCTTCTCGACCGACAGCAGCTGCATGGCCACGGAGAAGCGCGCGCCGTCCCAGGCGCCGTCGCCCCAGTTCAGCCAGTCCACGCCGCAGAGGTCGATCAGCGTGTCGAAACGCAGCGAGGGGTCGTCGCGCAGGCGGCGGGCGGCCTCGAGGTGATCGGCCGCGCGGACCGCCACGGTGATCTCGCCGTAGCGGGCGTCGAGCGAGACCAGCGCCTCGCCGAGCGCCGCGCGCAGGTTGGTCTCGAGCAGTTCGAGTTGGTTCATGACTGGCGCGCGATCGTGTATTCGCGACGGATCTTGGCCTGCAACTGCAGGATTCCGTACATCAGGGCTTCGGCGGTGGGCGGGCAGCCCGGCACGTAGACGTCGACCGGCACGATGCGATCGCAGCCGCGGACCACCGAATACGAGTAGTGGTAGTAGCCGCCGCCATTGGCGCAGGAGCCCATGGAAATGACCCAGCGCGGCTCGGGCATCTGGTCGTAGACCTTGCGCAGGGCCGGCGCCATCTTGTTGCACAGCGTGCCCGCCACGATCATGACGTCGGACTGGCGGGGGCTGGGCCGGAAGATGACGCCGAAACGGTCGAGGTCGTAGCGCGACGCGCCGGCGTGCATCATCTCGACCGCGCAGCAGGCCAGGCCGAAAGTCATCGGCCACAGCGAGCCGGTGCGCGTCCAGTTGACAAGCTTGTCGAGCTGGGTGGTGACGAAACCCTGGCTCAGAACACCTTCGATACTCATCGTGCCGCTCCGTGCGGATGCATGGCCGACCGGGAAATCACTCCCAGTCGAGCGCACCCCTGGACCATTCGTAGACGAACCCGACGACCAGGATCGCGAGGAAGACCATCATCGAGACGAACCCGAAGAAGCCGATCGCGTCGAGCGACACGGCCCAGGGGAAAAGGAAGGCGATCTCGAGGTCGAACAGGATGAAGAGGATCGCGACCAGGTAGTACCGGACGTCGAACTTCATCCGCGCGTCTTCGAAGGCCTCGAAGCCGCACTCGTAGGGGGAGAGTTTCTCGGGATCGGGCCGACTGGGGCCGAGGATCTTGCCGATGAGCAGCGGGCCGACGCCGACGGCCGCACCGACGACGATGAACAGCAGGACGGGGAGGTAATTTTCGAGGTTCACGCCGCGCTTCCCGTTTGGTTCGTTCGCACTGTTCCGCTCTGTTCGACCCGGTCGAGTGCGATACGAACCCGTTTCGGCGGCTCGGCCCGCGCCAGAAAAAAGTCCGCTCGGGCTTGCACCCCGGCGGACTCCTTCCGCTCGACCTCCTACGAATTCTTGTTCGGTGGTGCCGACGGCGAGACTCGAACTCGCACGGCTTTCGCCACTACCCCCTCAAGATAGCGTGTCTACCAATTTCACCACGTCGGCACTGCAAAAACACCGGGGACTTCGGCCCCGGGTCGTTATGCGGATGACTCCGCGCAAGAACCGGGCATCAAGAACGCTCGAGGCCCCACGCCGCGCCGCCCGCATCGATCTGGCAAGGACCACCGGAAGCTTGCCCGGAGACCCTGCCCGCCGCCGGATCGAGGTCGTCCGGCGAGGCGTTAAGCGCAGCCAAAGATTCTACTACTTTCCGATCACTTCGGCACGTCGCCGGCCGGCGCGGGCTGCGCGGAACCACCGCTTGTGGAACCCGCAGCCCCTCCTGCCGGCGGCACGTCGGCCGGCTGCGCGGGCGCGGCGGGCTGCGATGCGCCCTGCATGACGCTCGTCGGGGCCTCGGGCCGCTGGTTGGCCAGCAAGGCCAGCGCGAGCGTGCACACGAAGAAGACGGTGGCGAGCGCGCCGGTGGTGCGGCTCAGGAAATTCGCGGATCCGGAGGCGCCGAACAGGCTGCCCGACGAGCCCGAACCGAAGGCTGCGCCCATGTCGGCGCCCTTCCCGTGCTGCATCAGCACCAGGACGATGACCCCCAGGGCGCTCAGCACCTGCACGATCATCAGCATGTTGTTCAACCAGCTCATCCAGGCAACTCCAGTCGGTATTTCGGTTCCGCCGGCAGGTGGGTCCTGCTCGACGGATTCAGTCGGGTATTCAGGCCACCGCGGCGGCGCGGCAGATGTTCAGGAACTCGTCGGCCACCAGCGAGGCGCCGCCGATCAGCCCGCCGTCGACGTCGGGCATCGAGAACAGGGTGACCGCATTGGCGGGCTTGACGCTGCCGCCGTAAACGATGCGGATCGCGTCGGCGCCGGCGACACCGCCGTCGGCCATCCGCGCGCGGATGAAGGCGTGCGCCTCCTGCGCCATCTCCGGCGAGGCAGTGCGCCCGGTGCCGATCGCCCAGACCGGCTCGTAGGCCACGACCGCGCGGGCCGGGTCGGCAGCGCGCAGGGCCGGCACCAGCGCGTCGACCTGCCGAGCGAGCACCGCGTCGGTGTGGCTGGCCTCGCGCTCGGCCAGGGTTTCGCCGACACAGGCGATCACGCCCAGCCCGGCCGCCGCGCACAACTCGGCCTTGCGGCCGATCAGCTCGCTGGACTCGCCCAGCAGCGTGCGCCGTTCCGAGTGACCGACGATCGCCCACTTGCAGCCGAGGTCGAGCAGCATGGACACCGACACCTCGCCGGTCAGCGCGCCGTTTGGCGCAGCCGCCACGTTCTGGGCGCCCCAGGCGATGCCGGTGTCGCCGAGCCAGGCGCCGGCCTGGCCCAGGTAGGGAAACGGCGGGCAGATCACGACCTCGACCTGCGAGATCGACGCACGCTCGAGCGCCGAACGCAGCGCGGTGAACAGGTGCTCGTTCGTGACGATGTCGCCGTTCATCTTCCAGTTGCCGGCGACGAGCGGCTTGCGGGACTTCATCGGATCGAGACCGTCGGGTGAAAAACCCGCGATTTTACATCAGGCCTCGGGTTCCCGCTTCCAGGGCGACTCCCGGCCCGTGCGCCAGCGCCAGAACCAGAGCACGTAGCCGGACAGCCCGTAGGCCAGGAACAGCGAGAACAGCACGATCGGGGGATCGGACGAGACGAGCACGAAGAGCAGCACGATCCCGATGACGAACACGAAAGGCACGCTGCGCTTCAGGTTGATGTCCTTGAAGCTGTAGAACGGCGCGTTGGAGATCATCGAGAGGCCGGCGTAGACCGTCAGCACGAAGGCGGGCCAGGCCAGGTCGTGCCCGGTGGCCTCGATCCAGCGGGTCTGGCGCAGGTCGGTGGCGATCCATACCAGGCCGGCGATCAGCGCCGCCGCGGCCGGGCTCGGCAGCCCCTGGAAGAAGCGCTTGTCGACCACGCCGATGTTGGTGTTGAAGCGGGCCAGCCTGAGCGCCGCGCCGGCCACGTAGACGAAGGCGGCCAGCCAGCCCCACTTGCCCAGCGGCTGCAGCGCCCATTCGTAGACGATCAGCGCGGGCGCCGCGCCGAAGGACAGCATGTCCGACAGGCTGTCGTACTGCTCGCCGAAGGCGCTCTGGGTATTGGTGAGACGCGCCACGCGGCCGTCGAGGCTGTCGAGCAGCATGGCCACGAACAGCGCGATCGCCGCGATCTCGAAGCGCCCGTTCATCGCCTGCACGATGGCGTAGAAACCGCAGAACAGGTTCGCGGTGGTGAAGGCGTTGGGCAGGATGTAGATCCGGCGCGAGCGCTGCGGGGCGAGACCCGCCGGCGCCGCGGGCGATTCGCCAACGGGCTCGCCGCCGGTGTCGTCGTCGGGGCCGGGGCGATAGGGTTCGTCGTCGTCGAAGCGATCGCGGGGATCCTGGTTCATGCCTGCCCTCTTTCCTGCCGCCCTGTCTCCTGCGGCGCCGGCGCGAGCTCGGCCAGCACGTCGCGAGACGCGTAGACCTTCTCCCCGACGCCGACGCGCGGCCGCGCATCGGTCGGCAGGTACAGGTCGACCCGCGAGCCGAAACGTATGAAGCCGAAGCGCTGGCCGCGGGCGAGCGTGTCGCCGGCAGCCACGTAGCAGAGGATGCGCCGTGCGACCAGGCCGGCTACCTGCACGCAGCCCACCCGCGCGCCGTCGGCGGTGCGGATCTGCAGCGCGTTGCGCTCGTTGGCCTCGGAAGCCTTGTCCAGGTCGGCGTTCAGGAACTTGCCCGGAAAATACTGGACCTTCTCGATGCGCCCGTCGACCGGAGCGCGGTTTGAATGCACGTTGAACACGTTCATGAAGACCGAGATCTTCAGCGCCTGCCGGTCGGCATAGGGGTCCCGGACCGTCTCGATGGCGATCACCCGGCCGTCGGCCGGCGCGAGCACCAGGCGCTCGCCCTGCGGGATCTCCCGCGGCGGATCGCGGAAGAACTGGAGCACGAAGAGCGCGACCAGCCAGAAGGGCAGCGCCCAGAGCCAGCCGCCCCAGATCGTGACGACCAGCGACACGACGACGGCGATGCCGAGAAAGGGCCAGCCCTCGCGGGCGATGATCGGATGGGGGTAACGGGACATGGGCGATGCCTTGGAGCGATGGCTCCAAGTATAGAGAAGGGGGAAGGGAGAAGGGAGAAGGGAAAAAAACGGGGAAGGGGCTTGCGCGCCCTCCCCCGCTGTGCCGGCGCCCTGGCGGGCGGCCGGCGCGACCTTGTCCGGCCGGCCGGGGGCGGGCGGATGCCCTGCCCCGGCTGGCCGGGAGGGTCGGTCAGTTCTTCGACTTGTCGACCAGCTTGTTGGCCTTGATCCAGGGCATCATGGCGCGCAGCTTCTCGCCGACCACCTCGATCTGGTGCTCGCCCATGATCCGGCGGCGCGACAGCAGCGTGGGGGCGCCGGCGCGGTTCTCGAGGATGAAGGCCTTGGCGTACTCGCCGGTCTGGATGTCGCGCAGCACGTCGCGCATGACCTGCTTCGACTCGTCGTTGACGATCCGCGGGCCGGTCACGTACTCGCCGAACTCGGCGTTGTTCGAGATCGAGTAGTTCATGTTCGCGATGCCGCCCTCGTAGATCAGGTCCACGATCAGCTTCAGCTCGTGCAGGCACTCGAAGTAGGCCATCTCGGGGGCGTAGCCCGCCTCGACCAGGGTCTCGAAGCCGGCCTTGATCAGCTCGACGGTGCCGCCGCACAGCACGACCTGCTCGCCGAACAGGTCGGTCTCGGTCTCTTCGCGGAAGTTGGTCTCGATGATGCCGGCGCGCCCGCCGCCGATCGCCGCAGCGTAGGACAGCGCCAGGTTGCGGGCGTTGCCCGACTTGTCCTGGTGGATGGCGATCAGCATCGGCACGCCGCCGCCGGCCGCGTAGGTTGAGCGCACCGTATGGCCCGGCGCCTTGGGCGCGACCATGACCACGTCGAGGTCCTCACGCGGGACGACCTGGCCATAGTGCACGTTGAAGCCGTGCGCGAAGGCGAGCGTGGCGCCCTTCTTGATGTTGGGCTCGATCTCGCTCTTGTAGACCGCGCCGATGTGCTCGTCGGGCATCAGCATCATGACGAAGTCGGCGCCCTTGACCGCGTCCTTGATCTCGGCGGCCTCGAGCTTGGCCTTCTTGACCTTGTCCCACGACGGGCCGCCCTTGCGCACGCCCACGACGACCTTGCCGCCCGAATCGCTCAGGTTCAGCGCATGCGCGTGGCCCTGCGAGCCGTAACCGATGATGGCGACCTTCTTGCCCTTGATGAGCTTGATGTCGCAGTCCTTGTCGTAGAAAACCTTCATTCCTGCCTCTCCTGTTCAAACTGGTTTCAGACTTTCAGCACCCGCTCGCCGCGGGCGATTCCCGAGCTGCCGGTTCGCACCGTCTCGAGGATCGCGGCGCGGTCGAGCGCATCGATGAACGCGTCGAGCTTGGCGCCATCGCCGGTGAGCTCGATCGTGTAGGTCTTGTCGGTGACATCGATGATGCGGCCACGGAAGATGTCCGCCATGCGCTTCATCTCGTCGCGCTCCTTGCCGGTGGCGCGGACCTTGATCAGCATCAGCTCGCGCTCGTTGTACGGGCTCTCGGTCAGGTCGACGACCTTGACCACGTCGATCAGCCGGTTCAGCTGCTTGGTGATCTGCTCGATCACCTCGTCGGAACCGGTGGTCACGATGGTCATCCGCGACAACGACTTGTCCTCGGTGGGCGCCACGGTGAGCGACTCGATGTTGTAGCCGCGCGCGGAGAACAACCCCACCACCCGCGACAGCGCCCCGGCCTCGTTCTCGAGCAGGATCGAAACGATGTGTCTCATGTCGCCTCCTCAGAGATCTTCGGAACCGAGGAGCATCTCGGTCAGGCCCTTGCCGCCCTGGACCATCGGCCAGACGTTCTCGGTCTGGTCGGTGATGATGTCCAGGAACACCAGCCGGTCCTTGTACTTGCCGAAGGCATCGCGCAGGGCAGGCTCGACGTCGGCCGGCTTGTCGATGCGCATGCCCACGTGGCCGTAGGCCTCGGCCAGGGCCACGAAATCGGGCAGCGCGTCCATGTACGACTGCGAGTAGCGGCTGCCGTACTCGATCTGCTGCCACTGCCGGACCATGCCCAGGTAGCGGTTGTTCAGGTTGACGATCTTCACCGGCAGGTCGTACTGCTTGCAGGTGGAGAGCTCCTGGATGCACATCTGGATGGAGCCCTCGCCGGTGACGCAGGCCACCTGGGCATCGGGATGCGCCATCTTCACGCCCATCGCATAGGGCAGGCCCACGCCCATCGTGCCCAGGCCGCCGGAGTTGATCCAGCGGCGCGGCTTGTCGAAGCGGTAGAACTGGGCCGCGAACATCTGGTGCTGGCCGACGTCGGAGGTGACGAAGGCATCGCCCTTCGTGACTTCCCAGAGCTTCTCGATCACGAACTGCGGCTTGATCACCTCGTTGCTGCCCTTGTACTTCAGGCAGTCGCGCTTGCGCCACTCCTCGATCTGCGCCCACCAGTCGGACAGCGCCGTGGCGTTGGGCTTCTTGCCGGCCGCGAAGCTGTCCTCGAGCATGCCGGTCAGCTCGACCAGGGTCTCCCGGACGTCGCCCACGATGGGCACGTCGACCTTGACCCGCTTGGAGATCGACGACGGATCGATGTCGATATGGACGATCTTGCGCGGGTTCTGGGCGAAGTGCTTGGGATTGCCGATGACCCGGTCGTCGAAGCGCGCGCCGATGGCGATGAGCACGTCGCAGTGCTGCATCGCCATGTTGGCTTCGTAGGTGCCGTGCATGCCCGGCATGCCCACGAACTTCGCGTCGCTGGCCCGATAGCCGCCCAGGCCCATGAGCGTGTTGGTGACCGGATAGCCGAGCAGGTCGACCAGCTTGTTCAGCTCGGGCGCCGCGTTGGCCAGGATCACGCCGCCGCCGGTGTAGACCATCGGCCGCTCGGCGCCGAGCAACAGGCCGAGCGCCTTCTTGAGCTGGCCCTGGTGACCGCGGGTGACCGGGTTGTAGGAGCGCATCGTGACCGACTTCGGATAGTCGAAGCGGCACTTGTTGCGGGTGACGTCCTTCGGGATGTCGACCAGCACCGGGCCGGGCCGGCCGCTGGCGGCGATGTGGAAGGCCTTCCTGATCGTGCTGGCCAGGTCCTTGACGTCCTTGACCAGGAAGTTGTGCTTGACGCACGGCCGCGTGATGCCGACCGTGTCGCACTCCTGGAAGGCGTCTTCGCCGATGGCGTGCGTGGGCACCTGGCCGGACAGGATCACCATCGGGATCGAGTCCATGTAGGCCGTGGCGATGCCGGTGACCGCGTTGGTGACCCCGGGGCCGCTGGTGACCAGGCAGACACCGACCTTCTCGGTCGACCGGGAATAGGCATCGGCCGCGTGCACGGCGGCCTGCTCGTGCCGGACAAGGATGTGCTGGACCTTGTCCTGCTTGTAGATTTCGTCGTAGATGTAGAGGACCGCGCCGCCGGGATAGCCGAACAGATGCTCGACCCCCTCTTCCTGCAGACAGCGGACCACGATTTCCGCGCCAGTGAGTTCCATTTGAAGTCCTTTCAAGACCCAGGGAAGCCCGCCCGTCGGCGCCATGGCGCGCGGCGCCGACCGGGATCGGAGCCAGAGGCCACGACGCAGACCTCGAACGGGGCCTGCGAGATTGATCGGATGCCCTTGCACGCCTCTCGTGAAGGCGCTCGGGGCAAGCGCGTCTTGTGCAAGGTTTGGCTGGTGCGCCGCGGCTGCAAAGACAACGCCCCCTGATCGATGACGGCCAAAGCCACCAGCGGTCGAGGAGGCGGTTCGGGGTAGCCGGTCAGGATATCGCACCGCAACACGCCCGGTCAAGGCGAGGGCCCGGTCTGCTAGGATCGCGCAGGTTTCCCGGAATACCCGCCCACGAGCCTCCGCCCCAAGAGCGTTTCCAGCCGCGCCCGCCTGCCCGTCCGATGGCCAACCGCCAGGAATTGTCCGACTTTCTCGAATCGGCCGAACGCCGCGCCTTCCGGCAGGCGATGTTCGCGGTGAGGGACGAGAACACGGCGCTGGACCTCGTCCAGGATGCGATGCTGCGACTGGTCGAGAAGTACGGCGACCGTCCGCCGGCCGAACTGCCGCTGCTGTTCCAGCGCATCCTCCAGAACGCGGTCACCGATCACTTCCGCCGACAGAAGGTCCGCAACCTGTGGACCACGCTGCTGTCGTCGCTGTCCGCCGACGGCGACGAGGACGACGAACGCGACATCCTCGAGTCGCTGGAAGCCGACCCCACGACCAGCCTGGGGCGCAGCGGCGCGGTGCAGGTCGAGCGCGACCAGATCCTGGCGATCATCGACGAGGAAATCCGGAAACTGCCGACGCGTCAACGGGAGGCCTTCCTGCTGCGTTACTGGGAAGACATGGACGTTGCCGAAACCGCGGCGATCATGGGCTGTTCCGAGGGCAGCGTGAAAACCCACTGCTCCCGGGCCAACCATGCGCTTGCCACCGCGCTGAAGTCCCGAGGCATCACCCCATGAACGAAACACGCTTCACATCATCGATCAAGCAGGCGCTGGACGAATCCGCGGAGCGGTTGCCGCTGCGCGTGTCCCATCGCCTCGAACAGGCTCGCAAGGCGGCCCTGGCCCGCGCGCCCGAGCGTGCGGCTGTCCAGGCGCCCGCCGGCAGTCCGGCCAGTCGACCGTTCGTCGGCCTGGCGACCGCCGGTGCGGGCGGGCCCTTGCCCGGCGGTGCGGTGCTGGGCGGCTGGGCGATGTCCAAGCGCGACGCCGATGCCTGCGATCGCGCGCCCTGCATGGCCTGGCGACTCGCCGCCATCGTGCTGCCCGTGGCGGCATTGGTGGCCGGGCTCATCGCGTTCACCGAGCTCGACGCCCAGCGCGATGCCGACGAGGTCGCCGAACTGGAGGCCGCCGTGCTGTCGGACGACGTCCCCATCGCGGCCTATGCGGACCGCGGCTTCGGCGTGTACCTGAAGAATTCCAAACTGGCCGACGAATGACCGGGTTGCGACGCATTTCCGCTGCCGCCGGTCTGGCGGTGGCGGCGGCCCTGGTTCCGGCCGCCCCCTTCGCACAAGCGTCTGACGAGGCACCCGCGGTGCCGATGGTCGCGCCGGCCAGCGAGGCGTCCGCGCCTTCCGCCGCGTCGCCCGATTCCGCTTCGCCCGATTCCGCTTCGCCCGCCGCCGACATCGCGCAGCCGCCCGCAACGAGCGAGCCCGGTGACACCGGCCTCGTCGGCGGAATGCCCCAGCCCTCGGAGCCCTCCACCTCCGCTTCGACTGCCGTGGCCGAGCCTGCGCCCACGGCGGAGCCGGCCCAAGCCGCGCAGGCCGCCGAATCCGTTCCGGCGAACGAGCCGACCGAGAGCGTCGCGCCGAGCCAGGCCGAGGCGCCCGCCCAGCCCGCCGAACCCACCCAGGCCGCCGAGCCCACCCAGGCCGCCGAACCCGCCCAGGCCGCCGAGCCCACCCAGGCCGCCGAGCCCACCCAGGCCGCCGAGCCCACCCAGGCCGTCGAGCCCACCCAGGCCGTCGAGCCGGGCCAGGTTCCGGAAGGGAGTCAGGCCGCCGAAGCGCCCATGCCGGCGGAGCCGGCCCAGGCTTCGGTTCCGCGCGCGTCCGCCGAGCCCCCGCAGGCGTTCCAGGCGCCGCCCTTGCGTCCTTCCCTGCTGCCGCTAGCCCAGCCGCTGTGGAGCGCCTTGAGCCGCTCGCAGCAAAGCGTCCTGCTGCCTTTCGAGGGCCAGTGGAACTCCTGGCCCACGGCGGAGAAGCGCCGCTGGCTGGCGCTGGCCGACCGGCTCCCGCGCATGGATGCCGAGAATCAGGCGCGCGCCCGCACGCGAATCGCCGAGTGGGCCGCCCTCACTCCCGAGCAGCAGCGGATCGCCTTGCGCAACTACCGCCTGGCCAAGCAGTTGCCGCCAGACGAGCGCAAGGCCCAGTGGGAGCGCTACAGCGAAATGACCCCCGAGCAGCAGCAGGTGCTGCGCGCCAGCGGCTGGACCAGCAATACCGCCGCGCGGCACGCCGGCGCTCGAACCGGCCTGGCCAAGGAAGCCGCCCAGCCCCTGGCGCCGCTGCAACAGCCGAGAGCAAGGGCCACCAACTGATGCCGGCGGCCGATCCCTGGCGCCGACTGATGGGCATCGCCTACGAATCGATCATCCTGTTCGGGGTGCTCTGGTTCGCCGACTATGCCTTTTCCGCGCTGACCCAGTTCAAGGGGCATCCGGGTCCGCTGCGAACCGCCTTCCAGGTGTTCACGCTGATCGTGCTGGCGGCCTACTTCACCGGATTCTGGGCCCTCGGCAGGCGCTCGCTGCCGATGAAGACCCTGTCGCTGCTGGTGCTCGACGGCCAGGATCGCCCGCTGAGCTACGCCCGGGCGCTCGGCCGCTTCTCGGCCGCGACTGCAATGTGGCTTGCGGCCCTGGCCGCCGGCTACTACCTGTCGGCCTGGCTCTACCTGCTGGCGCTGCTGCCCTTCGCGTGGACCCTGTTCGACCGCGATCGGCGCGCGCTCTACGACGTGGTCGCTGGCACCCGGCTGGTCAGGCGGGCGCCGGATGCCGGGATGAAGTCGGTGGACGTCTGAGGGAAGACAGGGGAGACGGGGAAAGCCCGGCTTCAGGCGAACCAGCGACGGGTGGCATCGGCAATGGCGGCGATTGCCCGCGGGGCGTCGTCGACGATGGCGCCGAAGCGGATGAATCCGTGCAGCATCCCGGGCATGCGCAGGACTTCGGCGGGGGCGCCCTGCTCCGTCAGCCGCCTGGCCAGTGCCTCGCCTTCGTCGCGCAGGATGTCGCAGCCGGCAGTGATCACCAGCGACGGCGGCAGCCCGGCCAGGTCGTCGGCCAGCGCCGGCGAGAGATCGGGGTGCGTGGGCGCGATCGGCGCATCGCCGAGGAACTGTTCCCAGAACCAGGCCATCTGCACGCGCGACAGGTAGAAACCTTCACCGAAGGCCTCCACCGACCCGCTGTCCAGCCGGCGATCCGCCACCGGGTAGACCAGGGCCATTCCGGCGGGCAGCGGCTGCCCGGCTGCCTTGAGCCAGCGCGTGGCGGTGACCGCCAGGTGGCCACCCGCGCTGTCTCCCGACACGACGATCTTCGCCGGGTCGAGACCGAAAGCGGCGGCCTCGTCACGCACGTGGCGCAGCGCGCGCACCGAGTCGACGACGGCCCCCGGGAAACGGGTCTCCGGCGACAGGCGATAGCCGACCGAGAACACCTGCGCATCGCAGGCCAGCGCAAGTTCGCGGCACAGCGTGTCGTAGGTGTCCAGCGTGCCCTGCACCCAACCGCCGCCATGCAGGTAGACGATGGCGCGATCGGCGCCTGGCCGGGGCACGAAGCGCCGGATCGGAATCCCGGGACAGTCCGCCGCCTCGAAGGACTGGCCCTGCGGCGAGCGAAGGCCCGCATAGCGGCCCGCCGGCACCGACAGGTCGGCCACCTGGGCCACCTCGGGCTTCGGGCCGCAGACCCACTCGGTCAGCGCGGCATGGCCGGCACGCGCGCCCTCGGGCGTGAAGGCCTTGGGCGGGGCCGGCAGCCGGGCCAGCAGTTCGGAGGACTGGGGGTGCAGGGTGTCGCTCATGGTGTTCAGGCCTTCACGCAGTCCACGTAGTACCGATCGACGCCGTCGCCGCCCTTCTCGATCACCAGGCCGTGCACGTCGGTGTAGAAGCCGGGGAACTTCGCGTTGAAGGTGCGCGCGAACTTCAGGTACTCGACGATCGATTTGTTGAAACGCTCGCCCGGGATCAGCAGCGGGATGCCCGGAGGATACGGGGTGACCAGCATCGTGGTGATGCGGCCCTCGAGCTCGTCGATGGGCACGCGGTCCACGTTGCGGTGCGCCAGGCACTCGTAGGCCTCGGACGGCTTCATCGCCGGCTGCATGTTCGACAGGTACATCTCGGTGGTCACCCGGGCGATGTCGTGCGCGCGGTACTGCTCGTGGATGCGCTGGGCCAGGTCGCGCAGCCCCACCCGCTCGTACGAGGGATGCGCCTGGACGAACTCGGGCATCACGCGCCATAGCGGCTGGTTGTTGTCGTAGTCGGTCTTGAACTGCTGCAGCTCGGTGACCAGCGTGTTCCAGCGCCCCTTGGTGATGCCGATGGTGAACATCACGAAGAAGGAGTACAGGCCGGTCTTCTCGACCACCACGCCGTGCTCGGCCAGGTACTTGGTGACGATCGAGGCCGGGATGCCCCAGTCGTCGAACTTGCCCTCGATGTCCAGGCCCGGGGTCACGATCGTGGCCTTGATCGGGTCGAGCATCGTGAAGTTCTCGGCCAGCTTGCCGAAACCGTGCCAGCGGTCCTCGGAGCCCAGGAACCAGTCCTCGCGGTGGCCGATGCCGGTGTCGACCAGGTCGTTCGGGCCCCAGACCTTGAACCACCAGTCGTTGCCGTACTCCGCGTCGACCTTGCGCATGGCCCGGCGAAACTCGAGCGACTCGAAGATCGACTCCTCGACCAGCGCGGTCCCGCCGGGCGGCTCCATCATCGCCGCGGCCACGTCGCAGGACGCGATGATCGCGTACTGCGGGCTGGTGGACGTGTGCATCAGGAAGGACTCGTTGAACCGGTAGCTGTCGAGCTTGTTCGCCTCGGAGTCCTGCACCAGGATCTGCGAGGCCTGCGACAGGCCGGCGAGCAGCTTGTGCGTGGACTGCGTGGAGAAGACCATCGCCTCCTTGCTGCGCGGCCGGTTCGGGCCGATCGCGTGGTACTCGTGATAGAAGCGGTGGAAGGTGGCGTGCGGCAGCCAGGCCTCGTCGAAGTGCAGGTTCTCGATGTAGTCGCCCAGCGTCTTCTTGATGGTTTCCACGTTGTAGATCACGCCATCGTAGGTGGACTGCGTGATCGTCATGATGCGCGGCCGCGCGGACTTGTCCTTGATCAGCGGGTTGGCGTCGATCTTCCGCTGGATGCTGGCCGGCTCGAACTCTTCCTTGGGGATGGGCCCGATGATCCCGTAATTGTTGCGGGTGGGCGAGAGGAAGATCGGCACCGTGCCGGTCATCATGATCGCGTGCAGGATCGACTTGTGGCAGTTGCGGTCCACCAGCACCACGTCGTTGTTGCCCACCGCCGAGTGCCAGACGATCTTGTTCGAGGTCGAGGTGCCGTTGGTGACGAAGAACAGATGGTCGGTGTTGAAGATGCGCGCCGCATTGCGCTCCGAGGCCGCCACCGGACCGGTGTGATCGAGCAGCTGGCCCAGCTCGTCCACCGCGTTGCACACGTCGGCACGCAGCATGTTCTCGCCGAAGAACTGGTGGAACATCTGCCCCACCGGGCTCTTCAGGAAGGCGACTCCGCCCGAGTGGCCGGGACAGTGCCAGGAGTAGGAGCCGTCGTGGGCGTAGTTGACCAGCGCCTTGAAGAAAGGCGGCGCCAGCGACGACAGGTAGTTGTTCGCCTCGCGGATGATCGTGCGGGCCACGAACTCCGGCGTGTCCTCGAACATGTGGATGAAGCCGTGCAGCTCGCGCAGGATCTCGTTGGGCACGTGCTGCGAGGTGCGCGTCTCGCCGAACAGGAAGATCGGGATCTCGGCATTGCGCCGCCGGGTCTCGGCGATGAACTTGCGCAGCTCCTGGATGGCAGTGCTCTCGGCGCCGTCCTCGCCGATCTCCTCGTCATCGATCGACACGATGAAGGCCGAGGCCCGGGCCGCCTGGTTGGCCACCATCGACACGTCGATGTAGGTGAAGCCGCCGACCACCTCCCAGCCCTGCTCCTCGATGGCCTTGGCCAGCGCCCGGATGCCCAGGCCGCTGGCGGAATCGGAGCGCCAGTCTTCGTCGATGATGACAACGGGGAAACGGAACTTCATCGCGGTGATCCAGGCAGAAATGGGGACGGCGGCGCCGCGGCCGGGCGCCGGGAAAAACGGAAGTAAAACACAAATGGCGGCGGGGCCGGGTTCAGGTGGCAAGCACTCGAACGGTGCTGCCGTATGCCCCGAGTTGCCGGTCGACGGTGAGCAGGGTCAGCGGCTCGGCAATGCTCTGGGCGACGAGCAATCGGTCGAAAGGATCGCGATGTTGCCAGGGAAGCCGGGCGACCTGATCCACATGCCGCGGCTCGATGCCGACTCGCAGGAACCCGCCGCGCTCGGCGTGCCCGGCGACGGTCTCTGGGTCGAAGGCCAGACGGCCCAGACTGCGCTCGAGGGCAATCTCCCGGAGCGAAGCGACGCTGTAGAAGACGACGCTCCCGCGTTGCAGCCGCTCGCGCTCGCTTCCTGGCACCCGCTCGGGCGCGGCGAGGAGCCGCAAGAGCAAATGGGTGTCGAGCAGGCAGCGCACGGCCGTGAGTGCCTAGCGCGCAGAGCCGTGGAACATCTCGTCGATCTCGTCCGCCGCGAGCCGGTCGAAATCCTCGAGGATCTCGATCTTTCCCTTGAGGGAGCCGAACCGCAGTGCCGGACGGGGCTCATAGGCAACGAGCCGTGCGACCGGGCGCCCGGCCTTGGCGATGACGATTTCCTCTCCTACCGCAGTGCGCTCGACAAGCGAGGAAAGCTGGGTCTTCGCCTCGTAAAGATGCACGACCCGATCGTCGCTCATTGCAGAGGGGTACCGATTGCGTCAGCGCACACGCCGCCTGCAAGCGCTGCAGGAAGCATGACCAAGCTTGACCAGATTGTCCTGCCCGACTTCCCTCGAGTCAATCGTCCAACGGTATCGGCCAGTTGGCGGAATCGCTCGGCCGGATCGCGAACAAATCCCTCGCAGCCGGCCGAGTTCGTGACATCATTTCCCGACCATGCTGGACTGGCTCGAGACCACACTGCAGGACGCCGTCATCGGTGCCTTCACCGAGCTCGCCAAGCTCGCGGTGTCGCCTTACTCGCGGACGTGGCTGCCGGTGCTGGCCGTGTCGCTGCTGGCGGCCGTGTGGGTGGCCAGGCGGGAACGTGCCACCGGCCCGGCGTTGCCGGATCACCTCCGCCTGGGCTCCTTCGAGACCTGGTTCGGCCGCAGCGCGATCAACGACTACTGGCTGATCCTGCTGAACGGCGCGCTGTTCGGGATGCTGCTCGGTCAGCTGCTGCCGGAAGGCGAGCGGATGGCGGCCTGGGTGGCGGATTCCCTTCGCCACGCGCTGCCAGGCTTCGGCGCAGCGCCGGCTGCCTGGGCCCCGGTCCTGCTGGCAGCAACCCTTTTCCTGGTCGACGACTTCGTCCGTTACGCGGTCCACTGGCTCGAGCACCGGGTGCCCGCGTTGTGGGAGCTGCACAAGGTGCATCATTCGGCCGAGGTGCTGAACTTCATGACGGCCGAGCGGCACCACCCGTTGTCGATCCTGGTCTTCAGGCTGGTCATGGCCGGCGCGGTGGCCATGGTCAACGGTGTGTTCCTGTGGGCATTCGGCGGGTCGATCAGCCCCACCGGTGTTCTCGGCGCGAACGTGTTCTGGCTGGTCACCACGATGCTCGCCTCGGGGCTTCGGCACTCGCCGGTGTGGCTGTCCTTCGGGCCGCGCGTCGAGCGCTGGTTGCTGAGTCCGGCCCAGCACCAGATTCACCACTCGACCGACGAACGCCACTACGGCAAGAACCTGGGCGGTTCGCTGGCGATCTGGGACCGGATGTTCGGCACGCTGTTCGTGACTTCCCGCGAGCGGATCGCGCTGAATTTCGGTCTGGGCGACGAGACCCGCGAGCTGCGGTCGGTGGGCGCCTTGTACCTTCGGCCGATCGTGAAGGCGCTGGGGAGCCTGCTGCCGCAAGGCCTGCGCGGGGCCCGCACGAAGCGGCCCGGCGACGCTCCCGGGTCCGTCGGCTGACCTGACCCTCCGCAAGCTGCTGCAACGGCAGCCCGGCAAATTCCGGGGGGCGTTTCTCGTTCTTCCGCGCGCCGCTGCAAAGCGCCCTCGGTCGCTGGTCGTAGACCATGCGTCCAGGAGACAAACCTGGGCGATTCACCTAGAATATTTGCATCGCATTTGCATTGCACTCGTTGCACCCACCCAATACGCAGCCGAATTCCCGCTCCACGGAGCCAACGATGACCAAGTCCGCAACCCTCCCTGCCATCCGCGTTTCGCCGCGCCTGCGCGAGGAAGCCGAGCGGACGCTGCGTGACGGGGAGACCCTATCGTCGCTGGTCGTCGAGTCGCTCGAGCGAACCATCGAGCTACGACGCCTGCAACGAGAGTTCGTCGAACGAGGACTTGCCGCAGCCGAGGAAGCACGGGCACAGAACCGCTATGTTCCCGCATCCACCGTACTGCGGCGGCTCCGAAAACAGGTCGGGGACTGCAAGAACCAAAGGGCATCTCGCGCCAACCGCAGCGAATGACTTATCGGGTTCGGCTGACGCCCCATGCAGAGCGGGATCTCCTTCGCCTGCAGGCGTTCCTGATCGAGCGCGACCTTCCTGCCGCAGAGCGAGCCCTTGACGCGCTCGAAGAAGGGTTCCGGCTGCTGGAGCGCTTCCCCCTCTCCTGCCGGCGCGCGAGCGGCGCCGGGCCGCGTATCCGGGAGCTGGTCGTTTCGTTCGGCCGAAGCGGCTACGTGGCGCTTTTCGAGATCGAAGACGCCAAGACCGTCACGATCCTGGCGGTTCGCCACCAGCGCGAAGACGACTACCTCTGATCAGGCCGCGAAGTCCCTGAGCAGGCGGCCCGGCAACTTCCCGGGCTCCGGTACGTGCCCGGAGCCTGCCGGCTGCTCGAGAGCGGCCTCGCCTGCAGCCAGCACCGCCGGCTCCAGTCCCTCGGCCCCGGTCACCCTGACCCCGTTGACCCACACCCCATGCACGCCGATGGCCGGCGTGGTCAGCCGCGCGCTGCCGCCCGGCAGGTCGAACACCCGCTGCTTGGGGCCCCGATTCACGGTGGCCGGATCGAACAGCAGCAGGTCGGCCCAGGCGCCGGGCGCGATCCGGCCGCGCCCCTGTATGCCGTACAGGTCGGCGGGCTCGGATGTGAGCTTGCGGACCGCCTCGGGCAGGGACAGCACGCCGCGCTCGCGCACCCAGTGGCCCAGCAGGTGGAGACCGAAGCCGGCGTCGTTGAAGAAGGTCAGGTGCGCGCCGGCGTCCGACAGCGACACCAGGCTCGCCGGGTGGCGCAGCATGCGGCCCACCGCTTCTTCGTCGGAATTGAGCAGCACCGCCGAGAACACGGTGTCCAGGTCCTCGGAAAGCGCCAGGTCGAGCATGAAGTCCAGCGGGTCGGCCCCCGCCTCGGCCGCCAGCTCGGCGATCGTGCGGTGCTCGAAGTGCCGGTTCTGCTCCTGCTTGACCTCGACCACCTGCACCTTGTGCCACTCGCCATTGAACAGGCGGAACACCGCCGGCGAGGCGATCTCGGCGCGCACCGCGTCGCGGAAGGCCTTCTCGGAGAGCTTGGCCTTGAAGGCCTCGCCCTCGAGCGACAGTGCCGGCTTCCAGGAGACGAGCCCCTCGACCGGATAGGGCGAGTGCATCGTGAAGTCGTTGGTCAGCGGACAGGGGGAGATGGCGCCGATCATGCGCCGGCCGCGCTGGCGGGCGGCCTCGATCGCGTCCAGGTCGGCGAACACCGCGGTGGGGTTCGTGCTGTTGTGAAGCAGCGCGGCGACCACCACCGGCCGGCCGCTGTCGGCCGCCAGCTTCTCCAGGAAGTCGATCTTCGTGTGGCCGCCCTTGGTCAGCATGAACAGGCCATGCCCGACCTCCTTCAGGCTGGTGACCAGCGCGTGCAGTTCGTCGTCGGTCGCCAGGCGCGACGGCATCGGCAGGCCGCCCTCGCCGTTGTGGGCCGGCGAGGTCGACGTGGCGAAGCCGATCGCGCCGGCCTTCATGCCCTCGATGACCAGCTCGCGCATGCGGGCGATCTCGTCGGGCGTGGCGGCGCGCCTGGGCGCGTCCTCGCCCATCACGAAGGTGCGCAGCGAGGAATGCCCCACGAAGGCCGCCAGGTTGACCAGCGAGCCGCGCCGATCGAGAAAATCGAGGTACTCGGGAATCGTCTCGAACTGCCAGGCGATGCCCTGGCGCAGCACGTCGAGCGACATGCCCTCGACCTGGGTCAGGTTGCGCATGATCAGCTCGCGGTCGCCGGGCCGGCAGGGCGCGATCGTGAAGCCGCAGTTGCCGATCACCGCGGTGGTCACGCCCAGGGCGGGCGACGGCGTGCAGAGGGGATCCCAGGTGACCTGCGCGTCGTAGTGGGTGTGGTTGTCGACGATGCCGGGCATCAGGGCCAGGCCGGCGGCGTCGATCGTATCGCGGGCGGCACCGCCCTGGCCGGGCTCGTCGATCGCCGCGACACGGCCATCCTTCACCGACACGTCGGCCAGTCGCCCCGGCGCGCCGGTGCCGTCGTAGACCATGGCGCCGCGAATCAGAAGATCGTTCATTGCGTCTCCACCTCGTGTTTCATTGCAGAGGGCTCGCGACGAGCGGCGGCCCGGTTCGTTGTTAGCATCGATTATCGACGATCCAGGAAGACCGACATGAACGAAGACACCCGCAACCGGGGCGCTGCCCCGTCCTGGCCGAAGGTCGCCGTGTTCGGGGCCGGCGCGGTCGGATGCTATTTCGGCGCCAGGCTGGCCGAGGGCGGTGCGCCGGTCACGCTGATCGCGCGGCCGGCGCACGTGGAGGCGATCCGCCGCGACGGCCTGCTCTTCGAGAGCGGCGGCCGGCAGCACAGGGTAGCGGTCGCCGCCGACAGCTCGCCCGAACCGGTGCGCGAGGCCGACCTCGTGCTCTTCTGCGTGAAGACCCGCGATACCGCCGAAGGCGCGCGCTCGCTGGTCCCGCTGCTCAAACCCGGCGCCACGGTGGTCAGCATGCAGAACGGGGTGGACAACGTCCCCAGGATGCGCGAAGCGGGCGTGGACGCGATCGGCGCCGTGGTCTACGTGGCGGCCTCGATGCCCGGTCCGGGCCATCTGCTGCACGCCGGCCGCGGCGACCTGGTGGTCGGCGAGTACGGCGCGGCCGAACTGCCCAGCGCACGCGCCTCGGCCGTGTCGGCACTGTTCGAGCGCGCGGGCGTGCCCTGCAAGCTGGTGGCCGACGTGCGCAGCGAGCTCTGGACCAAGCTGGTGATGAACTGCGTGTTCAACGCGATGTCGGCAGTCGGCCGCTCGCGCTACGGTCCGCTGGTGGAGCGAGCCGACACCCGGGCGGTCGCGCGCGACCTGGTGGACGAGTGCGTGGCGGTGGCGAAAGCCGAAGGCGTGCCGCTCGCCGACGCCGACAGCCTCTACAAGGCGGCGATGAAGCTGGGTCAGGCGATGGCACCGGCGACCTCGTCCACCGAGCAGGACCTCTCGCTGGGCCGGCCTACCGAGATCGATTCGCTCAACGGCTACGTGGCCGCACGCGGCGAGGCGCTGGGCGTGGCCACGCCGGTGAACCGGGCGCTGGCGGCGATGGTCAGGCTGCTCGACGCGGCGAAGCGCTGAACCTGTGCGCGCAGTGGGCGCTTGCGCGGGCGACGCGCGGGCACCAGAATCGAAGGATCCCCTTCGCCCTGTTGCGCCCCCCGTCGTTCGCCGTACCACGGAGCCCGCGCAGATGCCCGACGCCTCGATCCCGCTGTTGCCCGGCCCCTGGCGCGCGCTCACGCCCGGCCACGCCGCCGGCTTCACGATGCGCCTGCGGAAGCTGCTCGCGCGGCCGCGCAGCCATGATCGCCTCTCGCCCCACCACCCGATCGAGGCGCTGCGCGCGATGCCGCTGTCCTTCTATCCGGGCTGGGCGCTGATCGAGGGCGAAGCCCGGGTCGCGCGGGGCCGGATCGGCACCTTCGACGTCCTCTATGGCCCCGGCCTCATGTGGGTGATCGACGGCGAGAGCCGGGTGCTGAACGACCTGAACGGCGGTCGCCTGCCAGCGGACCTGGCCGAGTACCTCGAGGGCGAAACGGGCGACTCGGGCTATGTCCCCAGCCCGCTGGCCCCGCTCGATGCCGAACGCTCGGGGCCCGACTACCTGCGCTTCTACTGCGCCTGTGTCTGGGGCGACGAGGGCCCGTTCATGCCGGTGGAGTCGCCCGACTCGCCGGTGCTGCGGGGCGCGGACCAGCAACGGGACGTACCGTGGGCGGACAAGGTCCGGCCGATCGAGATGACGCGCGACGGCGAGGACCTGCTCGCCACCGGCCTCATCGCCTACGGCGGTTCGCTGTTCGAGGCGCGGCTGAGGATTCGCGAAGGCGGCGTCACGATGGAAGACGACACGCTGGTGGCCAGCGACGCGCTGCCGGTGCGGACCAACGCCTCGCCGCTGCGCGACCTGCGCGACGTGTCCGAAGAGGAAGACCTGCCCGAGAGCGAGGGCTGAGCGTCATGCCCTTCGTGTCCGCATCGCAGCTGCGCCTGCCCGACAGCGTCCCCGAGCCCGGTCTGCTGGTGGGCTGGTCGCTGGAGAGCCGCCATCCGCGCCGGCCGATCGGCTTCACCTACGGCCATCCGTTCCGCTCGCCCGCCACCGGCTACCTCGACCCGATCCTGCTGGGCGGCGACGGCCACCTGATGACGATCGCGCCCACCGGCGCCGGCAAGGGCACCGGCTGCATCGTGCCCGCCCTGCTGCGCTACCCCGGTCCGGTGATCGTCATCGACCCCAAGGGCGAGAACGTGGCGATCACCGCCCGCCGGCGGCGCGAGTTGGGCCAGCGGGTGGTGGTGATCGACCCCATGGGGATCACCGACCAGCCGGCCGACACGCTGAACCCGCTCGACGCGATCGACATCGCGCAGGCCAATGCGGTGGACGAGGTGGCGGTGCTCGCGCAGGCGCTCAACGACACCGGCGGCGATGAGCGCAACCGCTACTGGTCCAGCCGCGGCATGCACCTGGCGATCGGCGCGATCCTGCAGGTGCTGGTCGAGGCGCACGCCGACAGCCGGGCGGGCAACCTGATGGCGGCGCGCGACATGATCAACGCGGCCGCGGCAGATCCGTCAGCCATGGCCGGGCGGATGCTCGAGTCGGCCCACCCGGAGGTGCGCCGCATCGCGCGGATGCTGAACATCGCCGCCGCGGAGACGCTGGGCGGCATCATCTCCTTCGCGCAGGAGATGGTCGACTTCCTGCGCGGCGACCTGGTGCAGGCCAGCGTGGCGCGGACCTCGTTCGACCTGGACGAGGTCACCCGCGGCGACCCGCTGTCGATCTACCTGGTGCTGCCGCCGCACATGCTGGAGTCGCACGCCCGTCTGCTGCGCCTGTGGCTGGGCGCGCTGATCGCGTGCTTCACCCGCCGGCGCGCTCGGCCGCCCATGTCCACGCTGTTCGTGCTCGACGAGGCCGCCCAGCTCGGCGAACTGCCGCAGTTGCGGCAGGCGGTCACCCTGCTGCGCGGCTACGGCCTGCAGACCTGGAGCTTCTGGCAGGACGCCAGTCAGCTCCAGCTGCTCTACCCGCGCGACTGGAAGACCATGGTCAACAACTGCCGCGTGCTGCAGTGCTTCGGAGCCCTGAACCAGGTGGCCGCCGACGGCATGTCGGCGCTGACCGGATTTGCCGACGGCGCCGCGGTCCTCGACCTGGCGCCCGACGAGATGGTGCTGCAGCTGGCCGGCGACGAGGCCGTGGTGGCCCGGCTGCCGAACTACCTGGGCGATCCCGCCTTCGCCGGGATGTTCGATGCCAACCCGTACCACGACCGCAGCCGCGCGGTGCTGCCCGCCAAGGCCGCGCCGCAGCGCATGTACACGCGGCCAGCGGACTCGGGGGGCTACCGGCCGGCGATCGGGTCGGTGGCGCCGGACGACTTGCTGCTGGCGAGCCTGGTGGGGGAGTCCTGATCGCGCAGGGAACCGGGCGCGACAATCTCCTCTCGAACTACCTGCCTGACTGCATCGAGCATCGATCGCTGCTGAATCCAGGCAACGAGGGCATCGTTGATGAGCGTCTGGTAATTGCCGCCGCCTGCCAGATCTGCCTGATCGCGGAACCAGTCCACCACGGCCGTGTCGAGACGAATCGAGAGCTTGACCTTGCCGGGACGCGCGGGAATGACCGGGCCGCGCGTTGCCTGGCCGAAGTCGATTTCGCGGCGGGGTTCAGCGGCGACCTTCTTCATATCGATCCCTCTGTTTTCTGCTGGCCTTCCATGCGGAAATGATCCGATAGACGTCGGGCTCCCGATGTCAGCGCGAACTCGTCTTCGAACACAGTGGCCGCGTCGGCAAAGCGCACGCCGTGGACACGCCGGTTCGCCGCAGCCTTCCAGGGATCCCACTCGACGCACGGATTTATTGTATAGACATTCGTCCTCCTTGACGACGCTCATGTGTCGAGGCGGTTCGGCAACGAAGATCGCTCCGAGTACGGTTGAGATACGCCAACCGTAGCGCGCGGACCGCGCGCAGCACCATTGCGCCGATGGACTAGACCGCTCGGCGAATCCCGCCCGATGTACCCCTGACGTCTCTCGACCCGAAGGCGATCAGCGCTTCAGCGCCCGGGCCAGCGCGTCGCCCAGCAAGGTCCCGCCGGCGTTCCCCGACTGCCCGCCCCCGCCGGAGCGCCGCCCGGAGTCCCCGCTGCGCGGACCGGAAGCCTTTCCGCGACTCTCGCCGCGAGCGCCCTGCTCGGCGCCCCGCGCACCGCGGCCCGCGCCCGCCCCGGTCTTCATCGACAGCGCGATCCGCTTGCGCGTCACGTCGACCTCGAGCACGGTCACCGACACCACCTGGCCGGCCTTGACCACTTCGCGCGGGTCCTTCACGAAGCGGTCGGCCAGCTCGGAGATGTGGACCAGGCCGTCCTGGTGCACGCCGATGTCCACGAAGGCGCCGAAGTTGGCCACGTTGGTGACCACGCCCTGCAGCTTCATGCCTTCGCGCAGGTCCCTGAGGTCCTCAACGCCGTCCTGGAAGGACGCGGTCACGAACTCGCCGCGCGGATCGCGGCCAGGCTTCTCGAGCTCGGTCAGGATGTCGCGCACCGTGGGCTCGCCGAAGCGATCGTCGGTGAAGGCCTTCGGCTCGAGTTTGCGCAGCACCTCGCGGTTGCCGATCAGCTCCTTGGCGCTGCGCGCGACCTTCTCCAGGATCCGCTGTACCACCGGGTAGGCCTCCGGGTGCACGGCGGAGGCGTCGAGCGGGTTCTCGCCGTCGCGGATACGCAGGAAGCCGGCCGCCTGCTCGAAGGCCTTGTCGCCGAAGTACGGCACCTGCTTCAGCGACTCGCGGCTGGCGAAGGCGCCGTTCGCATCGCGGAAGTCCACCACGCGCTGCGCGACCGTGCCGGTGAGGCCCGACACCCGCGCGAGCAGCGGCGCCGACGCGGTGTTCACGTCCACCCCCACCGCGTTCACGCAGTCCTCGACCGCCGCGTCGAGCTGGCGGGCCAGCGCGCGCTGGTTCACGTCGTGCTGGTACTGGCCCACGCCGATCGACTTGGGGTCGATCTTGACCAGCTCGGCCAGCGGATCCTGCAGGCGGCGGGCGATCGACACCGCGCCGCGCAGGCTCACGTCCAGATCGGGGAACTCCTTCGCGGCCAGCTCGCTGGCCGAATAGACCGAGGCGCCCGCCTCGGATACCACCAGCTTGCGCAGCCGCAGCTCGGGGTGGCGCTTGATCAGGTCGGCGGCCAGCTTGTCGGTTTCGCGCGAGGCGGTGCCGTTGCCGATCGCGACCAGCTCGACCTTGTGCCTCTGCGCGAGATTCGCCAGCGCGGCGATCGAGCCGTCCCAGTCGCGGCGCGGCTCGTGCGGATAGATGGTGGCCGCGTCGACCAGCTTGCCGGTCGCGTCGACCACCGCCACCTTCACGCCGGTGCGGATGCCCGGATCGAGGCCAATCACGGCGCGCGGGCCGGCCGGCGCGGCAAGGAGCAGGTCCTTCAGGTTGGCGCCGAAGACCTTGATCGCCTCGGCTTCGGCGGCCTCGCGCAGGCGGCCGAAGAGCTCGGTCTCCAGGTGCGGCAGCAGCTTCACGCGCCAGCACCAGCGGCATGCCTCGGCCAGCCAGGCGTCGGCCGGACGGGCCACGGCGCTGGCCGCATCGGCGCCGCCGGCCTTCGCCGCGGCAGCCGCACGCGCCGCATTGCGCACCGACTCGGCCAGCCTCACGATACCGGCAAGCTTGACCACGTTCGGATGCGGCAGCTGCGCCTCGAGCGAGGCTTCGAGCTGCAGCTTCAACGACAGCACGCCCTGCTGGCGGCCGCGGAACAGCGCCAGCGCCCGGTGCGAGGGCACCTGCGCGATCGGCTCGGCGTGGTCGAAGTAATCGCGGAACTTCTCGCCCTCGGCTTCCTTCCCCTCGTAGACCTTCGCGGCGATCCAGCCCTCGGTCCACATGCGCTCGCGCAGCGCATCCAGCACGTCGGCCCGCTCGGCAAATCGCTCGGCCAGGATGTCGCGCGCGCCGTCCAGCGCGGCCTTCGGGTCGGCCACGCCGTGCTCGCCGTTCTCGTCGGGCGCGCGCAGGTACTTCTGCGCCTCGGCCTGCGGGTCCAGCGTGGGGTCGGCCACCAGCGCATCGGCCAGCGGCTCCAGGCCTGCCTCCTTCGCGATCTGGCCCTTGGTGCGCCGCCTGGGCTTGTAGGGCAGGTACAGGTCTTCCAGCCGCTGCTTGGTGCCGGCCGCCGCGATCTGCGCGGCCAACGCGTCGGTGAGCTTGCCCTGCCCGGCGATGCTCTCCACGATCGCCGCGCGCCGCTCCTCGAGCTCGCGCAGGTAGACCAGGCGCTCGTCGAGCGTGCGCAGCTGCGTGTCGTCCAGCCCGCCGGTGACCTCCTTCCGGTAGCGCGCGATGAAGGGGACGGTGGCGCCGCCATCGATCAGCTCCACCGTCGCGGTCACCTGCTGCGGGCGGATCGAGAGCTCCTCGGCGATGCGGGCAACGATGCGGGCGGCGGTGGCGGGGTCGAGCTTGCGGGCGTCCATCTGGGTCGGCTCAGTGGCTGATTCGGGAAGGGGCGGATTCTGCCATGGTCGTGCACTCGGGGCGCGGCCAAGAACACCATGCAAATACCCTTTAGGGGTAATATCATGAAGGTCAAGCCCCCGCCCGACCGCCGGGAAGAATCGAGCAACGAGATGAAGATCCGCCAATCAGCACCGGCCGCATGCCGCGAGTGCAGAACGCCGAACCCCACCTACGACACCCGCGATGTCGTGGTCAGACGCCGCGGCCTGCAGACCACGGTGCCCAGGATCAGCGGGTGGTTTTGCGTGAACCCCGCCTGCTCGGAAATCGAGTTCGATGAATCGACGGACTCGATGAAACGATGGGTGGCCGCCGGCGACGACCTGGTGCTGGCAGCCCGGGAACGGTCCCGGGCCATCGGCACCCGGCTACGTGAAGCGCGACAGAGACTGCAACTCAGCCAGATCGAAGCGGCCGTGCTGGCGGGCGGCGGACATAATGCGTTTTCCCGCTACGAGACCGGCACCGCAACGCCCGTGGCTGCGGTCACGACGCTCTTCGCGTTGCTCGCGAGCCACCCTGAATTGCTGCCCGAGGCCCGCACTTACGCAGATCAGATGCAGGACTTCCGGCAAGGCGAGAACGAGGTCGAACTCCCGGAGATCCCCGTTTCCAGACAAAAGGGTGGCATGCACGCGGCCATCGACCCAGCGAGCAATCGATCGATGTTCGACGCAGCAGACGACCGAGGAGCGTATTGACAATTGATATACATCATACTATCTTTGTATATCTTATGAATACACATCAAGGGGAAAACCTTGCGTGACGCCGCCATCAACCTCCGAGCATTGCCCGAGCAGCGCGACTTGATCGATCACGCTGCCAGCTTGCTCGGCAAGAATCGTTCCGACTTCATGCTCGAAGCGGCTTGCGAGCGCGCCAAGGCAGTAGTGCTGGATCAGGTGTTTTTCGGTCTGGATGCCGAGAAGTTCAGGCGATTCACCGCGATGCTCGACGCGCCTCCCGGCCCGAATGCCGGGCTCGCGCGCCTCATGGCGGTGAAGCCGCCTTGGGACACCAAGCCTGCATGAAAGCGCAGCTGAGCGCACCCCAACCGCTCGCCGACGCGCATTTCCTGGACGACTTCGCTTGCGGAGAATCCAGTCTGGACGAGTGGCTGAAGCGCCGCGCACGCTCCAATCAGTCGAGCGGGGCCAGTCGTACCTTCGTCGTCACGGATACGGACGACCGCGTTCGCGGCTACTACGCAATGGCGGCAGGTGCCGTAACGCATCAGACAGCAACGAGCGGCGTGCGGCGGAACATGCCGGATCCCATTCCAGTGATGGTGTTAGCGCGGCTCGCGGTCGATCGGCGTGCGCAAGGCATGGCACTCGGGGGTGCCATGCTTCAAGACGCCGTCAATCGGGCAGTGGCCATATCGCACAACGCAGGCGTGCGAGCGTTGCTCGTTCACGCGCTTAACGAAAGTGCCAAGCGGTTTTACGAGCACTACGGGTTTCAGGAATCCCCGCAACACCCGATGACGCTGATGCTACGGCTAAGCACCGTCAGACCTTGAGAGCCGAGGCGGCTACAGATACCGCCACCCATCCTCGACATCGACCCGAGCCACCTTCGCGGCGAACGGCTTCAACTCCACGCCGCGCGGCGCGGCGATGGCCAGCGACGCCTCGACGCCCCCCGACACGGCCGGCGCGAGTCCGATCACGGGCGGCGCCAGTTGCTCGGCCCGCGCCATGGTCGCCGATTCGGCCACCGCAGGATCCTCGCTCCACCACGCCACCGGACCCGCCACCATGTCGCGACCGACCACCAGGCGCACGTTCACGCCGGGGTGCATCTTCGACACCTCGACCAGCCTTGCCTCGACCGGCAGGCGCTGCTGAAGCGCCTTCGCGCCGGCCGCATGTCCGGCCAGGTAATGGATCTCGGTGCGGCCCTTGCCGTAGGTGCGATAGTCCGACACGCGCGCCACCGACGCGCCGAAACGCTCGAGCTGGCGGGCGGTGCGGCCGGCCAGACTGCGCAGGCCCACCCCGTTGCTGACCTCGAGGCCGGCCACCGTCTTCAGCGATGCCAGCGGCTGCGGCGCCAGCGCCTTGGGCGCGGCCGGGACCTTGGCCACCGGGCGAACCGCGGGCTGCTCCGGCACCGTGGCCACGCGGGCCTCGATGCGATAGGTGCGCACCGGGGCGACCGCCACCTGCGGCGCGGTCGCGACCGCATTCGCGGACGGCGTGGCCGGCGTCCTGACCGCGACGCGGCTCGCCGGACGCTGCTCCGGGCTCGCGGCACGCGCCAAGGGTTCGGCGACGGCCGGCGCAGCGATCGCCACCGCGTTGCTGCGCAACTCGTAGACCCCCGGCGTGAGCTGGACCAGCTCGGTATCGCTGGAACGGGACACCACGATCTCGTAGGCGCGCGGGTTCGGGGCTTCGCCCAGCACCCGTGCCGCCTTGGCTTGGGCCACGGCGACCAGCGCCGCGGCGGGCGGGGCAGACTCGGTGGGCGCCACGGACGCGACCGCTGGCCGCGGCGAGGCGACTGGGGGTTCCGCCACTGCCTGCGTTGCTGCCACCGGCGTTGCCGCCACCGGCGCTGCGACGACCGGCACGGCCGCGGCCAGTGCGGGAGGCTCTGCCGGCACCTCTGCGACGCTCGAAGCGGAAGGCATCGCCGCCGCGGAAGCCACGATCGGCGCAGGCTCGACCTGAACCGGCCTGGACGCCACGATGGGCGCAGTCTGAATCTCCGCTGGCTGCGAGGCCACGATCGGCGCCGGGGTTTGTTCGACCGGTGCGGCGGCGGCAAGCGGAGCAGCAGCTGCTACCGGTGCGACGGCCGTAGCCGGCGCCGCGGCAATTGGCGCAGCGGGCACCGTCGGGGCAGCGACCGCCATCGGCGCGACCGCAACCGGCGCTTTCACGGCCTGCGCGGCCGCCAACTGCCGCGCTTCGGCAAGCATCACCAGGTTCTCACGCGTCTTCGCGTTCTGCGGATCCAGGTCGTAGGCACGGCGCAGCGAGATCCAGGCCTCGTCCAGCTGCCCGGCCTTGAACTGCGCAAAGCCCAGATTGTTCATCACATGCGCCTGCGCAGGCCCGGACGCCAGCGCCGCGCGGAACGCTTCGGCGGCTTCCGCGAAGCGACCGATCTGGCCGTAGGCCACGCCCAGGCCGTTGTGCGCCTCGACGAAGGTGGGGTCGAGCTGCAAGGCGGCCTTGAAGCGCCGGATCGCGGCTTCGTGCCGGCCTTCGCCCAGGTCGATCCGACCCACCGCGTACTGGCCGGCGGCGGTGCCGACGGGCTGCTGGACGCGATACACCGGCTCGACCTTGGCCCGCAGCGCGCCAGCCTTGCTCGCGGCGGCCTGACTGGAGTCGCCCTGCATCCCGGTCTGGGCGCAGCCGGTGATCAGCGCGACGGCGCAGGCGCCGAGGAGAAGCGGATAACGATTGGCGTTCATATCAGCCCCCTTTTGGAATCTCGGTTCGCAACTTCGCGCTCAGCCACCGGTACCGGCCATGGTCGGCAGCATGATCCGGTAGATCTGGATCATTGCCGGGCCCAGCAGCACCAGCAGCAGCGACGGAAAGATGAAGAAAATCAGCGGGAACAGCAGCTTGAGCGGAATCTTGGCCGCCGCCTCTTCCGCGCGCAGCCGGCGCCGCGTGCGCAACATGTCGGCGTGCACCCGCAGGGACTCGGCCAGGCTGGTGCCGAAGCGGTCGGCCTGGATCAGCATGGTCGCGAACGTGGAGATCTCGTCCAGTCCGGTGCGCAGGGCCAGATTGCGCAGCGCGCGCTCGCGGCTGGAGCCCACCCGCAGCTCGAGCGCCATCATCTCGAGCTCTTCGGCCAGCTCGGGGCTGCGCAGCTTCATTTCCTCGGCGGTCTTGTTGATCGCCATGTCCAGCCCCAGGCCGGCCTCCACGCACACGATGATCAGGTCGAGCGCGTCCGGAAAGGCCTCGAACAGGTTGAGCTGCCGCGCCGCGGTCATCCGCGACAGCACCACGTTCGGCAGGTAGTAGCCGATGGCCGCGCACAGCAGCAGCAGCGCGGTGGACACCTGCGTGCTCAGCTTCCAGTCGAAGCTGCGGCTGAAGAACACCAGCAGCATGGGCAGCAGCAGGGCGAGCAGAGCCTTGGCCGCGAAGAACAGCACGGGAGCCGAAGTCGAGCGTATGCCCGCGTGCAGGAAGCGTGCGCGCAGGTTCGAGACGTCTTCTTCGCTGGTGGGCGTCGCCAGCCTGGCCACGGGCGCTGCGGCCTTCACCACCCTCTCGGTCCAGGCGCTCGCCTCGGGCGGTTGCTCGAGCACCGTCTCGCCGCCCAGCCCACGCAGGCGCTGCCGCATGTCGGAACCGCGGGTGAGCACCATGCCGATGCCCATCACCCCCGCGACCACCGCCACGAAGATCAGGCCAAGGTAGAGAATCTGTTCATTGCTCATGGCCGCGCTCTCATACCCGGATCTTCACGATGCGCCACATCCAGAAGGCGCCCAGGATCATCATCACGACGGCGGCGAACACCATCGACAGGCCGGCCGGGTCGGTCCACAGCACGCTCATGAACTGCGGGTTCACCAGGAAGATCATTCCCGCGGTCACGAAGGGCAGGCCGATCAGGATGTAGGCCGACAGCTTGCCCTCGGCCGACAGCACCCGGATCTTGCCCAGCAGCTTGAAGCGCTCGCGGATCAGGTTGGAGAGATTGTCGAGGAGCTCGGACAGGTTGCCGCCGGTCTCGCGTTGCAGCAGCACCGAGATCACGAAGTAGCGCAGGTCGATGCTGGGCACGCGGGTGGCCAGGTTGAGCATGGCGTCGCCCACCGACACGCCGTAGTTGATCTCCTCGAAGGTGATCTGGAACTCGCTGGCGATCGGGTCGGCGGCCTCGGTGGCCACCATCTGCATGCCCGACGGAAACGCGTGACCGGCCCTGAGCGCGCGCGAAAGCAAGTCCAGCGCCTCGGGCAGCTGCTCGTCAAACTTGTTCAGGCGTTTGGAGCGCATCCGCAGCACGAGCAGCAACGGCACCAGCATCGCGAACACCGCCATGATCAGCGTGAAGAAGAAGGGCGCGCGGAGCACCAGCAGCACCAGGAAGGTGGCCGCGCCCGCCAGCAGGGTCACCAGGATGAAGCGCGACACGGTCATCGACGACCCGGCCTGTACCAACAGCCTGTCGAGCGAGGACACGCGCGGAAACGCAAGCAGCAGCCGGTCGACCCAGGGCGTGTCGCTCAGGTGGCGCTGCTTGAGCAAGGAGCCGACCTCGGTGCCGTGCTGGCCGGCCGACAGGCTGCGCAACCGCTTCTCCAGGCGCTCGACCTCCGGGCCCTTGGTGTCGTTCCAGAGCAGGTAGGCGCCCTCGATCAGCAGCACCACGGCCACGAAGGTGACCAGGATGAACATGCTCAGGCCGAGATCCATCAGCGCTCCCCCTTCCTTGCCCGCGCGCCGCTCATTCGTAAGTCCGGCTGGGGTCGAACAGCGTGTCCGGCAAGGCAATGCCGAAGGCCCTGATGCGGTCCAGGAACTTCGGCCGCACGCCGGTCGCCTTGAAGTGCCCCGCCACCGAACCGTCCGCGTTGATGCCGGTCTGATGGAACACGAAAATTTCCTGCATCGTGATGATGTCGCCTTCCATGCCGGTGATCTCGGACAGGCTCACGATCTTGCGCTTGCCGTCGGACAGTCGGGACACCTGCACCACCGCATTGATCGCCGAGGCGATCTGCTGGCGCATGGCCTTGGGCGGCATGGTCATGCCCGCCATGCCCAGCATGTTCTCCAGGCGCGTGAGCGCATCGCGCGGCGTGTTCGCGTGCACCGTGGCCATCGAGCCCTCGTGGCCGGTGTTCATCGCCTGCAGCATGTCGAAGGCCTCGCCGCCGCGCACCTCGCCCAGGATGATTCGGTCGGGGCGCATCCGCAGGCTGTTGCGAACCAGCGAACGCTGGGTGATCTCGCCCTTGCCCTCGATGTTGGGCGGGCGGGTCTCCAGACGAACCACGTGCGGCTGCTGCAATTGAAGCTCGGCCGCGTCTTCGATGGTCACGATCCGCTCGCGGGCCGGAATGTACGAAGACAGGATGTTCAGCAGCGTGGTCTTGCCCGAACCGGTACCACCCGATATCAGCACGTTCAGCTTGGCCTTGACCATGGCGCCCAGCAGCTCGGCGAGCTGCGGCGTCATGGACTTGAACTTGACCAGGTCGTCGACCTTCAGCGGCACCACCGCGAAGCGCCGGATCGACAGCAGCGGCCCGTCGATAGCCAGCGGGGGAATGATCGCGTTGACCCGCGAGCCGTCGGGCAGGCGCGCGTCGACCATGGGGCTGGATTCGTCGATGCGCCGGCCCACCCGCGACACGATCTTGTCGATGATCTTCAGCAGGTGCGCATCGTCGGCAAAGCGCACGTCGGTGCGCTCGAGCTGGCCGCGCCGCTCCACGTAAACGGTCTTGTAGGTGTTGACCAGGATGTCGGAGATCGTGGGGTCGGCCAGCAGCGACTCGAGCGGACCCAGGCCCATGACCTCGTTCTGCACATCGGCCACGATCTGCTTGCGCTCGTTGGCATTCAGCGCCAGGCCAGCCTCGCCGATCAACTTCTCGACCAGCAGCCGCAGTTCCTCGCGCAGGCGATCGGGCGGCAGCTTGCCCATCACGTCGAGGTCGATCCGGTCCAGCAACTGCCGGTGCAGGTCGCTGGCGATCTTGCGGTAGGCGCCGCCCGCGGCGTCGCCGGCCGCAGCCGGCCGCGTCACGCCGGCAGCGACCTGAACGTCCTGGAGGTTGTCGCGCAGGGAGGACATGCTTCGGATGCTCCTGGTGGGTCCTGTATCAACCGAACATGCCGCGCAACCAGCCGCCGCGGCGCCCCGTATCGGGCGCCAGCGTGGAGGCCATGTCGGCCAGGCTGCGCGCCACCGGGTCCCGGGGCGCATGCTTCGTCAGCGACAGGCCGTGATTGATCGAGTAGGCCACCGCCGCATAGCTGTTGGGCACCTGGATCTCGACCTTTGCGCCCAGCGTCTTCTCGATCTCGGTCACGCCGATCTCGTCGCTCTTCACGTAGCGGTTCAGCAGCACCTTGATCTTGTCGCGGTCGTAGCCGAGGCCCGTCAGCACGCCGATCAGGCGCTTGGCGTTGTGCAGGTAAGGCAGCGTGGACTGGATCACCACGTAGATCGTGTCGGCTTCGTCGAGCGCGCGCACGGTGACCTTGTCGAGCACCCGGCCCACGTCGACCAGCACGAAGTCGTAGCGCGTGCGGGCCAGACCGAAGATGCGCTCGACCGTTTCCGGTTTCACGTCGATGGCCCGCTCGGGCGTCTCGGGCGCCGCGAGCACGCAGTAGCCGGTCTGCGGATGCATCATGTTCGCTTCGAGGAACGCCGGGTCCAGGCGCCCGATCTCGCGCGCCACGTCGGCGATGCTGCGGGTGGCCCGCTGGTCGGACACGAAGAGCGACGCATCGCCGAACTGCAGGTTCAGGTCGAACAACGCCACCTTGCGCTCGCGCGAGGCCAGCGCAAAGCCCAGGTTGGTGGCGAGGAAGGTGGCGCCGCCGCCGCCCTTGGCCGAGAGGAAGGCGATGGTGCGCGCCTTGCGCGCCGGTCCGGCGGCCGTCGCGTGGCGATCGAGCTGTCGCTCGAAGGCCTTGGCGAGCGAGTCGGCCGGCGAGTTCGGCAACACGATCTCGCGGATGCCCGCACGCATCGCGCGCAGCAGGAACTCCGACGAATTGTCGTTGCAGACCAGGATCAGCGTGGTGCGCGGGTGGGAGGCCAGCGTCGCCTCGATCAGCGACAGCTCCGCATCGCCCACCATGGGCAGCTCGGCCACCGCCACGTCCACCTCGTCGCGCAGGATCGCGGCGCTGAGCTCGGCCGCGCCGCCGATCTGCGAAGCGATCTGCGTGGCCTCACCGCGCGGCGGCAATGCGCTCGACAGCATCGAGAGCATTTCGGTGGTGGGGGCGAGGAGGAGAACGCGTAGTGTCATCTTGCTCTACTTGTACGGGTCAATTGCAGACCGAATTCACGCTCGGTCCGCCGGACACCTCGGACAGCGATGTCGCCATGCTTTCCCGCGGCAGAGTCACCTTGAACGGAGGGATGGATACCTGGGGAAAAAATGGCGAGATCGGCTGTAAAGTGACTCCGCTGACGGTCACACTGACACCCGTGCAAACCGTCGCCGGATCACTGCCGTAGGGATCGCAACTATTTGACGGGAAGGACTCGAATGTCACGTTCGCCGGCTGCAGAGTCGGAACGAATGCCTGCATCTTCGCAACCAAGCTGGTCGACCAGGAGGCAGGACTGCACACTACCGCGAGCCGGGCGCCGAGTCGGGCAGCTTCGGAGGCTGCGTTTGCCGTGAAAAACCAGCGTCCCAGATCCGTTATGGCGATCAACAGGAAGAGAAAAATGATCGCGACGAGGGCGAACTCCACCACTGTCGCGCCAGTCTGTCGAGATGCATCGCCTTTGAACGTGGCTGGAACCGATCCCGGTCGCTTGATCTTCATGCGCCGAGCCTCACCATAGACGCCGCAATCGGATCGAAGGTCGTGACCGCGGGGACAAACGGCAACAAGAAGCTCCGATACTGGTAGTTCCGAAGTACGACAGCGACCATGTCGACCGAACCTTGGCCCGTAAGGACACTCTGCAACCCGGGCGAGTTCCCTTCCCATAACACATCGACTTGGGCGGCAGTCAGAGACTGTAGCCAAGGCGCCGGAGCAGGGTTGGTCGAGGGAGACGGAACAAAGCAAGTAGCGTAGGGATCAGCCGCTTTCACGATACAAATTGCTCGATCTCGGTTCGCTTGCAGTGAGGGGTCGACCGTAGACAGATAGCGGGTCGCCGCGCGCACATTCTTCACGAGCGAATCGTATTCGTACATGGCCCGCGCGAACTCTGCGATCCCGAAGGCGATCATCAGGAGGATTGGTAGAACCAGCGCGAACTCGACAGCCGCGACACCAGTTACTCGACCTCGTCGGTTCATCCTGACAATCACGCTACCCATGACTACTGCACCAGGACCGGCACCAACGGGCCGCTGCCGGTCGACCCACCCACCGCGCCCGCGCTTCGGCATGCTTCAATTTCGTCCGCACGGCCAAGGAACTCGATGGAAGCGTCCTTAGGCACCGAGATCGGGTGCACCAGGAGGACGCACGCGAAGGCGTTCTTGATCGACTTGGCGGTACCCGGCGTCGAAGTGCAATCGAACACCGGGACTGGAACAATCCTGCGGGTTCTACCGTGCTTCGCGTGATCGGTGGCCGTTTTTGCGTAGCCATTCAGCGAGTACTGAAATGCGGCGCGACTTGCCGACGTACCTTCGTAGTTCGGCTCTGTGGCCCCTCCTCTGGAGTTCTGATCCGTGCCGCGAAACGCATTGATTACCAGCTTGGGATCGGACTCCCAGCCATCGGGAGCCCAGTTATCGGCTGGTTTGTTTTCATTCGTCAGGTCCCGATAGCTATAGCCAGTGAAGTCGGGGGGAGAATCTGACTCGCTAGGCAAGCCAGCCCCCTTCTTGTAAACACCAAAGCGGGAGTTCCACTGAACCTCAACGCCTTGTTTTGCGCCAGGCTTCAACTCGTCCGACACTGGCCCGCAATACCCCTCGCCGCCAATCCACTCCTTCAGTTCGGCGGAGCCGTTCGCATTACCGTTCAGATCGAGCCATCCAAATCGACCACTTCCAAATTCGTTGCTCTTCTCGACTGCTCGCTGCCACTGACCAGCCGTAAGCCCCCACCGCTGTGCCGGGTCAGTGTTTCCGTCCAGATTGCACATGGCGACCGGGAAGATGCAGGACGGCCCGATTGACTCCTTCAACGTAGCCGTAGCTGTCGCACCAACGCTGGCGACGGTCGCCCCGCCCAATACGCGCATGAAGTAGACAGCGACGCCGTCCAGCGGGTAGGAGCATCGTGCATAGCGTGCCGTGTTGACGTCCGTCCAGGAGGGCCTGACGTCATCGAGACGGCTGCCGAACGCGAACTCGATCTTCTGCGGATCGAGGTTCGCATCCTGAAAGTTCACCTGATTGACGCTCTCACCCCGCCCCGTACCAGAAGACGAAGTCGCTCCGGGATCAACAGGCGCACGGCCGAAGGCTCTGGCTCGAGCGAGTGAATTGGCATCATTCATGCCCGGCCTCAGGCCCGACGCTGCGGCTAACGCGCAGGAATCCATCGCAGTTTGCAGCTCCGCCTTCACGACAAACAGCCGGCCGAGATCGACCGAGATGCCGAGGAAGCCGATCAGCACCGCGATCGTGATGCCGGTGATCACCGCCACCGATCCCCGCTGTGAGCGCCTCGCGGCGACTGCGCACTTCATTGCTGCCACTCCTGCGACTCGGCGTGAGCACCCGTAGCCGCGACCAGACTCACTGCCCAGACAGGCCACCACCGATGTCGAACACCTCGAAGCTCCTCGGCGGCGTGCGGAAGCTCTCCTGGTACCTATCGATCGCCGCCTTGCCCGACTCGCCGTCGATGCCGGTCACCGGGTCGCTGTTCTTGCCGGCGTCGGGGTTCAGGGTCTGCAGCGCCTGGGCCTGGCGCACCGCCTCGCCGAACTTTGCGTCGTAGCTGGGCGTGGCGGGAATCGCGCATCCGCCGAGCAGCGCCGCGAAGGCCGCGAGCACGGCAACTCCGGGAATCGTCCGTTTCATCGCTCGCACTCCCTTCACTTGAGCTGGAAGCCGCCGGTGCCGGCTGGCGTGGTCGGCCCTTCGTTCATCATTTGCTGTTGCTGGCGCTCGGTCGGCGGCACGTCGGGGTGGCCGCTGCCCTCGAGCTGGCCGTTGGTGAAGAACTCGGCGCGGCTGGGCGGCACGAAGTTGTCGGTGGGCAGCGTGAGCTGGCCGGCCGGCAAGGGCTTCACCAGGCGTGCGGTGACCACGAACATCAGCTCCGATCGGTCGGTCTGGAACTCGCTGCTGCGGAACAGCGCGCCGAGGATCGGTATCTCGCCCAACCCGGGGAAGCGGTTGACCGACTCGGTCACGTTGTTCTTGATCAGGCCCGCGATCGCGAAGCTCTGCCCGTCCATCAGCTGCACCGTGGTCTGGGCGCGGCGGGTGGTGAAGCTCGGCAGGATCGCGGTCTGCCCCCCCACCGTGGTGAAGGGCGAGCCGGTCTGCGAAAGCTCGGAGACCTCGGGCGCCACCCGCAGGTTGATGCGCCCGCCGTCCAGAACCGTGGGCGTGAACTTCAGGCCCACGCCGAACTCCTTTTCCTCGAGCGTGATCGTGGGGATGCCGGTGGCCACATTGGTGCGCGAGACCGGGATGAAGATCTTGCCGCCCGCCAGGAAGCTGGCCTCCTGGCCGCTGATCGACACGATGTTCGGCTCGGCCAGCACCCGCACCAGACCGTCACGCTTCTCGGCGTCGAGCTGGAAGCGGTTGCCGCTGCCGGTGGTCAGGCCGAGCACGCCGGCGGAATCGGTGAGGAA
Source organism: Zeimonas arvi (assembly GCF_008039575.1). Classification (GTDB taxonomy): domain Bacteria; phylum Pseudomonadota; class Gammaproteobacteria; order Burkholderiales; family Burkholderiaceae_E; genus Zeimonas; species Zeimonas arvi. Next base: position 193,908 of record NZ_VDUY01000003.1, read on the forward strand.
ATTGCTCAGGATGCTGTAGCGCCAGTCGCCGCCCAGGCGGGAGGCGTCCATCCCCACGCCGAGCTTGTCGAGCAGCGTCTTGGAGATCTCGGCCACCTTGACCTCGAGCATGACCTGCTGGGGCTGGGCGATCCGCATCATGTTGACGATGCGCGGACCCTGCTGGGCGCCGCCCATGCCCTGTTGCCGGGACGGGGTGATCGCAAGCGCCTGCCCGGGCTGTGCCTGCGGATTGCCGGCGGTGATCGGCGCCTGCAGCCCCGTCGCGTAACTGCGCGCGAAGGCCTCGGCGATCGAGACGGCGTACTCGGCCTGCACGGCGCTGGACACCTCGCCTGCCAGCACGACCGAATCCGCCGCGGTCCGCACCACGATGCCTTTCTCGTTGGGCAACAGCTCGTGCAACCGGCCCTGGAGCGCCCCGGAATCGATGGCCACCGACACGTCGATGATCGTGGTGGGCCCGTTGCGGCTCCACATGATCACGTTGGTCGAGCCGTAGGTCTTGCCGAGCAGGTACAGCTCGCGCGGGCTGATCAAGGTGACGTCGGCCACCGTGGGGTTGCCCACCGAAATCCGCGAGATGGGCGCGGGCAGGCGCACCAGCGTGGACTTCCCGATGGTGAGGTTCATGGCCGGGCCGATCTCGGCCGGACCGGCCGTTTCGTACGGCACGGCCGCGTTGGCAACCGGGGCCGGCGCAGCTTTCTGTTGCGCAAGCGCAGGCGAGGCAAGCGCCGCAAGCAGCGAGAGCGTGAGGATCCTCGAACGCCGATTCATGTCGAACTCCCTTCTCGTTCTTCTTAGAACTGCGCGCTCGAGCGCTGCACGCCGCGGATCACTTCTACGGTCTCGGGCTGCTTCGGCGGCTGCCGCACGATGCGGGGCCGCGGCTTGGGCGCAGGCGCCGGCGCGGGTGCCACGGCAGCGACCGGCGGCTCCGGGGGCGGCGTCTGACCCAGCAACTCGCGCTTGGTGATCCCGTCGGTGGCGGCCGAATTGTTGTCGATCTGGTTTCGCAGCACCAGGGACAGGGTGCCCACGCTGCGCGCCAGGTCGAGGCGCTCGGCCTGCTCGGGCGAAACCTCGAGCGTGACCGCATTGACCACGCGCGGCTTGGTGTCGTCGCGGCTGGCTTCCTGCGCCACGGCCAGCACCAGGATGCGTTCCAGAACGATCTTGGAGATTGGCTTGTCCTTTTCGTCCTGCGTGTTGACCATCACGTCCACGTAGTTGCCGGGCAAGGCGAAACCGGCCACGCCGACGACCTCGTTCACCCGCACCGTGATGGCGCGCTTGCCTTCGGGAATGACTGCGGACAGGCCGCCGCGGGTCCCGATCGGCGCCAGCCGGCTTTCCAGGATGGGCTCACCCCGTTGCACGCTGGTGAGCAACACCCGGCCATCGAGTTCCGCGAGGTTGCGGAAGGCACCGGTGGGTACCGCGCCCGACGGCCAGGGCACCACCTCGAGCATCGTGGCGTTCAGCGCCGTGCCCAGGTTGACCTCGCGCGACGCGACGATCACCGACTCGGTTCCGGTGGCAGTCTGCTGCGAGAGCCATCGTGCCGCCAGGACGACTGCCGCAAGGCCGGCCACCAACGCCAGCACCAGCATGATCACCGCTCGTGAGCCCCTCATTTGTCCACCTCAGTCGTCCAGAGAACGGGCGCCGCCGAGATCTTCGTCAGGCGCGAAGTACAGGTCCCAAGCCCACCGCAGCGAATCCGGATCGAGCCTGGGCTGCTCGCCCAGGAAGGTCGCGCGGTCGCGCAGCTTGCTGATGACATCGTACGGAATGGTTGCATACAGAGGTAGGGAGTTTTCCGCATGAAGCACACGAATCAGGAAGTCGGCCGCGTACTCGTCGTAGGGAAGATCCGCCCTGGCACACGCCTGCCGGAAGACTTCCCGGTATCCGACCTCATCTAGCGCCCCGATGTGGATCTTGTAACCGAGCCGGCGGAGGAACGCAGGATCTCCGATGTCGGACGGCGACAGATTCGACGAGAAAACAACAGTCACGTCGAAGGGCACCTGGAACTTGGTGCCGGTGTGCAGCGCCATGTAATCCACGTGGCGGTCGAGCGGAACGATCCAGCGGTTGAGCAACTCGCGCACCGGAATGCGCTGCCTGCCCAGGTCGTCCAGGATCATCATCCCGTTGTTGGCCTTCATCTGGGGCGGGGCGATGTAGAAGCGCGAATGCGACTCGAACTGCAGGTCGAGCATGTCAACCGTGAGCTCGCCCCCGGTGACCACCACCGGCCGCCGCGTGCGCACCCAGCGACGATCGCCCACGGACAGGCGGTCGAGCTTGCTTGCCGCGGCGGGCTCCTCCAACAGGTGATGAACGATGGGGTCGAAAACCTGCACGATCTCGCCGTCCACATGCACCGCATGAGGCACGAACACCGCGCCGCGGGCGGTGCGCACCATGCGCTCGGCCAGGTAGGTCTTGCCGGTGCCGCTGGCGCCGTACATCAGGATGGACCGGCCCGAGTTCAGCGCCGCGCCCAGCCGCGAGACCAGCGACTCGGCCACCACCGCATCGCCCAGCGCGGCGCCGATCTGCTCGCGATCCACCCGCAGGCCCTTCACGCTCTGGCGCTCCACCTGGGCCAGGTAGTCGGCCAGGGACACCGGCGCCGGGCCCACGTAGCGGCACTTGTCGAAGGCCTCGCCGGCGCGCTGCCGACCCAGGTCGGTGAGCGCGTAGGACACGTCGGCATCGAAGCTGCCGCGGCGCGGCACCTCGACCACCTTCTCGATCCTCAGGAAATTCAGCGTCGGCTCGATGACCGAGAGCGCCACGCCCAGCCGCCAGGCCAGCTCGCCGGCCTTCAGCTCCCCTGCCCGCGCCAGATGGCGCAGAAGCAGCTCGATGAGCATCGGTTCTGGAAGATGCGCCTCGTCGAGCGTGCGCGGCGGCACCGGCGCGTGGCCGGTGGAAGTGTCTACAAGACCGTGATCCATCCTGCCCATTTGGCCACCAGGTAGAGGAGAGTTCCGGTTGCGATGGCCACGGCATAGGGCATGCGGTCAGCCGAATCGGTTCGGGGGTCGAAGGAGGGAGCGGGCATGCCGAGCGCGCGGCCGGCGTAGCCGGAGAAGATGAGCCGAAGATTGGCGAGCACAGCCGCGCTGGAACGGGTGGCCAGCATCCGAGCCGCGGCGAGCAGGCCGCCGGCCGCGAGCACGAACAGGGAGACGCCGATCAGTTGCGTCCAGGCATCGCCGCTGACGCCGAAGAACATGCCGACGACCGACATGAGCTTCACGTCGCCGGCGCCCATGATGCGAAGCAGGTAGAAGGGTATGAAGGCTGCCAGCATGGCCGAGCCGGCGAGGAGCGCGCCCGGGAGGCCGACACTGCCCGGCGACACCGGGTCGAAAGCCCAGGCTCCGGGCGCGGCAAGCACGTGCCATGCCAGTGCGACGCACCAGCTGGCCAGGATCAGATTGTTGGGAATTCGGCGGCAGCGAAGGTCGCTAGACACGGCGACCAGCAGTAACGAAAGAAGGAGGATCGCCGGGAACAGGGCCGCGAGCACATCGTTATCGGGCAGGGCCAAGGGGCAGTCCTCGTTCGCGCGCTAACTAGTTTCCAGCTGCCGCTGCGGCTTTTGCGACTTCGCCTGAGACGAAGTTGAAGAAATCGCTGACCGAGATTCCCAGCGACGTGACTGTACCCACGATCACCGCGGCAATTAGCGCCCCAAACAGGGCGTATTCGATCGACGTCACACCCCGCTGAGAATGGCAGCTACCGCCCCACGCCGAGCCGCGAAACATCTGCGAACCGAGTTCGCACACCGCAGGCTTCACTTTGCACATCTCTATACCCAGGCGGCCGAACAAAGCATAAGGAGGGCCGCCCGATGCCAACACTCCACCTGGCGACCCTTCCCATCGAGCTTTCAGTTCAGCGCGGTGTTGAGTGCGGTAGCGATCTTGTTGAATACAGCATTGAGGTTCGTGCCGACAGCGGTAACCGCCGTGATGATGACCACCGCAATCAGCGCTGCGATCAGGCCGTACTCGATCGCCGTAACGCCTTCTTCCTCCAGCCAGAAATTCTTGATGAACTGAGTCATGGTATCTCTCCGATTTCCAAAAAAATGTCGTCAGACCGGCCACCCCGCCGCCAGACCGGCAATCGGCCTTACGGCACCCCTACCAAGGCCGCCCGCATCCACGGTAGCCCTCCCTGCCGGTGGAGCCCGCCCCGGGAGTTTCCTTTCCCCCGTCGGGCGATCCCCTACCGAGCACGTGTCGACACATTAGCGAGCGCCGCACCGGCCGGCAATCCCTCGAAGGGGGGAATTTGGGCGAGTCTTTGCAGTATTTGGCGTCGCCGGAATTGACAGTGGCCGGATGGCGTGAAGGAGATCACGAACGGCGACCCAGAGTGTCTCGATCACGACCTCTGCCAACCATTTCCTAGAAACGTTGCCGCATCACAACATCAGTGCACCCGCCAGAGGCGCCAGCCCGCCTGGGTCGCGTCCAGCGTCAGGCAGGGCAGGCTTGCGCCCGTGAGCGTGTTCTCGATCAGGTGCGTGAAAGCCAGACCGTTCAACGTACCGCAGTCCAACCGGCCCTGACTGAGCCCCTGCACCAACTCCTGCACACGGGCCGAAGCCGCGCCGATCTCGAAGGCCGGCGCCACCTTCACTTTGCCGGGGTTGACGAAGAGCGTGCTGTAGGTCGCCTCGGAGAAGCCAGTCAGTACGACGCTTCCCTCGGGCAGATCGAACCTGGGCAGCATCTGGTAGCGAGGAATGCCATTGGAGAGCAGCGACAGCGAGACCGTCGCCATGGCCACGACGACCGACCGCCAGGGCGCCGACAGCGGAACTGCCGCCGTGCGCAGCGCCGACAACAGATGCAGCGCGAACAGCGGCGCCACAATGCCGCCATAGCGGGCCTGGTTGGATAGCAGAAAGTACAGCGCGAGCCAGAGCAAGCGGTTGTCGGCGGTCGCCCGAGTTGCGGCCCATGCGGAACCGAGCGCCAGCGCGAGCATCTGCGGCGCCAGCAGCACGTTGACGATGCTCATGTTCTCGGACACCGCCATGCCGGGAATGCGGTTGGCGACCTGGGCGAAGGTCCAGAGGGCCGCGTCGACGATCGCCCCGCCGGTCATCAAGCCCCATAGGGTGGCCCAGCCAGCCAGCAGAAAGGCCAGAACTCCCAGGCGGGCCCGCCAGGAGGCGGCGATCAGCAAGACCGCTGGGAAATAGAGCGGCGCCAGCCAATAGGCGCTGCCCGAGGCGAGGCCGGTTGCGAGCCAGGCGGCCAGACCAACCCGCCCGCTCACCAGCAGCCCGGCCAGCGCCCAGGTGGTCATGAAGATTTCGGGGCGCGCGAGCATCAACCGTCCCGCCATGATCTCGAGCACCAGCACGAGCGCCACGAGCGTAAGCACCGAGGCGGCCGGATGGCCGCCCAGCAGACGCCTTGCCGCCGCCACGAACACCCAGACGAAGGCGCCGAAGGCGAGCGCCTGCATCAGCCACATCGTGGGCGCCGGCCCCAGGGACCGCGCCAGACCGCCGACGAACCAGTCGAAGGCCGGGTACAGTTCCACCGGCGGCAGGGCTGTGTGGACGTACATGTCGGCATACCCGCCGGGCCAGAAGGCCGAGGCAATGTGGCGCAGGAGATCGTCGGACGCCGTGGGTGGAACCATAAGCATCTTGGCCACGAACACTCCCAGCGGCACCGCGAGCACGAACCAGCCATGGCGCTCGAAGAGACCATCCAGCGTGGCCAGGAAGCGCTCGTGATTGGCCCACACGAGCAGCAGGAACGGTAGCGCTCCGATTCCGGACCCGGTGGACACCGCCCCGGCGAGCAGCACCACGCCCAGCGCCATCGTGACGAGCACCACCACCCGCGAAACGGGGCTCGGCGAGTACATGTCGAAAAGCGAGCGCAGTCGCGCCAGCGGTGTCGGGCTCATGCGGATCTCCGTGAATTCCGGCAGCGACGGATTCTGCCCAGACGGGCAGCATCGGGCAAAATGAATTTCACACGCACCCGCCCATGACCACGATGCCCCTGCCGCTCGACGCCGTGCGCGCCATTGACCGCGAGGTCGCACCGCGCGTCGCGGTGCTCGTGCCCTGCCACAACGAGGCGCCCACGGTGGCGGCCGTGGTGGCGGACTTCCGCCGCGCCCTGCCTTCGGCCACGGTGTACGTTTACGACAACCGTTCCACCGACGACACCGCCCGCGTGGCGGCCGCGGCGGGCGCCGTGGTCCGGAAGGAACCCTGGGCGGGCAAGGGCAACGTAGTGCGGCGTATGTTCGCCGACGTCGATGCTGACGTCTACCTACTGGTCGACGGCGACGGCACCTACGCGCCGGGCGCGGCGCAGGGGATGATCGACCTGTTGCTGCGCGACGAGCTCGACATGGTCGTCGCCGCAAGGCGAAGCGTGTTCCTGGACGCACACCGGCGCGGGCACGCGTTCGGTAACCGACTCTTCAACGGCCTGTACAAGGCAGTTTTCGGCCCCGAGTTCCGGGACATCTTTTCCGGCTACCGGGCATTCTCTCGGCGATTCGTGAAATCGTTCCCGGCGATGTCGCGAGGCTTCGAGATCGAGACCGAGATGTCGGTCCACGCCAGCCAGCTCCGCCTGCCGGTGGCCGAGATCGAGGCAGAGTACGGCGCTCGCCCGGCCGGTTCGACCAGCAAGCTCAACACCTTCCGGGACGCTTTCCGCATCTCGCGGATGATGCTGCTGCTGTACAAGGACATCCGTCCCGCGCGCTTCTTCGGCTACGTGGCCACCGTGCTGGCGGGGGCGGCAGTCGGTCTGGGCCTGCCCCTGGTGGAAACCTTCCTCGAGACCGGGCTGGTGCCCCGGTTCCCGACGGCTATCCTCGTGACCGGGCTGCTGGTGCTCTCGGGTATCGCGGTGACCTGCGGCCTGATCCTGGACAGCGTGGCCCGAGGGCGGCTGGAGCAGAAGCGGCTTGCCTATCTTGCGCTGGGCACTCGCCGAGCGGACTGATGGCCGAGACGCGCTTCAGCTACTCGGGCAAGGACAACCTGGAAGCAATGCGCCTTGCCACGCGTTACAACGCGTTTCTCGTGGGGCTGATCGAGAGGCACGCGCTGCCCGACGATCGCATCCTCGACTTCGGAGCGGGTCTCGGTCTTTTTGCACAGGCGTTGCGCGACCGCGGGCATCGAGTGTCCTGTCTCGAAGCAGACGCAGACCTGAAAAATCGCCTGACCGAGCAAGATTTCGAGGCCGTACAGTTTCCATCCGAACTCGCTGACGACAGCGTCGATTACCTGTACTCCCTGAATGTGCTCGAGCACATCGATGACGATGTCGCCGCACTGACCGCGCTCATTCCCAAGTTGAGGGCAGGCGCCCGGCTCCTCGTCTACGTGCCGGCATTTCCAGTGCTTTTCAGTGCGATGGACCGCTTGGTTGGCCACCACCGACGCTATACGTCGGGCTCCTTGCGCGGACTGCTCGAGAAGGTCGGGCTGCAGGTCGAACGCATCGAGTACGCTGACAGTCTGGGATTTCCTGCGTCACTCGCGTACCGACTCCTTGGCGGGAGCGGTGTTCTCGACGCGTCATCCGTTGTCACTTATGACCGCTGGATGTTTCCGTTGAGCCGAAGGATCGATCGCCTAACACGGCGCTTCGTAGGGAAAAACGTGTTCGCGGTTGCCCGCAAGCCTTGATGCTCGAAAACGCCGAGAGCCTCAGCGTCCGAAGACCAACAGTCGGAAGCCCGCAAAACTCACGATCATCGAGATCGCCGTGGCTACGACTACGGCAAGCAACATGGACCCGAGCGGCTGGAAGAGGGCAAGAAACACTCCGAGATTCACGGCTGCGGCGGCCGCAGCCACGAGCAGGTAAGGCACGAATGTTGCGGCTGGCGCCCAACCGCCCCGGCGAAAGGTGAAACGCCCGTTCGCCAGCCAGGTGCCGACCATGGCCACGGCGATCGCCACCAGTCGTGCCAGCCAGGGAGGGCTGCCGAGCTCTACGAGCAGCAAGGTCGTGCCGACGTCGATCACGAAGCCGGTCAGGCCCACGCCCAGAAAGCGAGCGAGCTGCGAGACCAGGGAGCGGGTGGACATCTGCGCGGCGTTGGCGGGCTCAGCGCCAGGCGGCATCGAACTGACTGACGACGAGATCAGAATACGCACAACCAGCCCAAAGCGCCAACTGGAAGAACAACATGCAGGTCGTCCAGACCGCCGCCGACCCGCCGAACCAAGGCAGGATCTGCCGTGCCACGATCGGCTGCACCAGGAAGAGCAGGAAGGCCGAGAGCGCGATCGTGAAGGCGTAGACGGGCAAGCTGCGTCACCGGTGGCGGGATAGTCAGCGATTATTCCAATCCACCCGATGCGGCGTCACCCCCCTCCAGCAATTCCCGCACGCAATCCGTGAACACCTGCACCTTTGCCGAAAGAATTTTCTACGCGGGCAGCCGCTTCTTCGCCTTCAGGGCTCCGTCGCGATGATGCAGGCACCGCTCGTTTCGTTGCTGGCGGTGACAGGGCTCCTCAGCCTCGCCGCACGACTAACCGCCGGCCCCTTGGCCCTTCCTGCTTTCGGCCTTTCCGTAATTGCCGTGCAGCTGGGGCTTCTGATGTTCTTCGGAATCGCCCTTTCTCTTCAGCTCGCGACTGACTCCATCCGCTTGGCACCGCGCTTCGTACGTGCAGACGACGGACACGTTGACATCCGCTCGCTCGTGCGCTCACTTGACAAGCCCTGCGGCAAATCGATCCTTATCGTGCTGATCGCCGGTTACGGTATTGCCGCCACGGCGAATCTCGCTGAGGTCTACCGAGTCTCCAGCTCTCGCTGGCACGACCACCTACTCTGGAACCTCGAAGAGCCCATATTCACAGCACTTCTCGCGTCCTCTTTCAACTCGCCTCGATTCTGGGACGCCGTCTATCAGGCTCTCTGGCTCGTCCTATTCATGGGCCTCGGGGGTCTGGCCCGGACTGGGCGACTAAGGCAAATGGTGGAAGCGCTATGCGCAGTGGTCATTGCGTTCCACCTGACTCGATACATCGCCATAGCTTTCCCCACCGCGGGACCCGTGTTTCACCGACCGGAGTTATTCGACCTTGCGGGTACTGGTAGCGCTGCCTTCGTTGAACTCCTTCGCGATTACATGGCAGGTCGCGTGTCTCAGAACAGCTTGCTGCCTGGCACACAAGCGCTGCCAAGTTTGCACGTCGGACTTGCCTGGTGCGCCGTCCTCGTCATGGCGCGTGAGTGGAAATGGACACTCTGGCTCACGCTTCCGTGGTTTGTTCTCAACTGGTTGGCGACAATGTTCCTCGGCTGGCATTACTTCGTCGATGGCATCGGCGGTATCTTCGTGATGTCAACTGCTCTTTGGACGTCGCGTAGGCTGATAAGTTACGTATGCGACCGAGCGTCACGGCGACAGCTCGAACGCCGCTCTGGGGCTGGACCATTCGAGTAAAGATGACCCGATAGTCGGCCGCGGATCATCCGTCCGCAGACCGCTCATCCCCCATCCCAATCCACCCGATACGGCGTCACCCTCCCCTCCAGCAACTCCCGCACGCAATCCGTGAACACCTGCACCTTCGGCGAAAGAAACCGGTTGGGCAGGTGCATCGCCCCGATGGGCGGGCCGGTCCAGCTCCAGTCGTCGAGCACCGGCACCAGGTCGCCGCTCTCGATCATGTCCTGCACCGCGTAGTGGGCGCCCTGGCAGATGCCGCCGCCGGCCTTGGCGGCGGCGCGCTGGGCGTCGCCCGAGTCGGCCACCAGACGGCATTCGAAGTCGCGGGTGATGGGCTTGCCGTCTTGCTGGAAGCGCCAGGTGGAGAACAGGTGGCCGGGGCTCACACGCACGCCGACCAGGTCGTGGCCGGCCAGGTCGTCCGGGGTGGCCGGCACGCCGCGGCGCGCCAGATAGTCGGGGGAGGCCAGGGTGCGGATGGCCGCCAGCCCGAGCGGGCGGAACACCACGCCCGGATCGGGCTTCGGCGTCACGCAGATGGCCAGGTCCAGCCCCTCGCCCACCAGGTCGGGGGTGTGCACCGCCAGGGTGATCTCCACCCTCATGTCCGGGTAGCGCTGCAGGAAGGCCGGCATGGCCGGAATCACGATCAGCGTGCCCAGAAGCGGCGGCATCAGCACGCGCAGCGTGCCGCGGGGCGACTCGCGCTGCGCGGCCAGCATGCCGTCGGCCTCGTCCAGGTGCTGCAGGATCTGCTTGCAGTGCGCGTAGTAGGCGGCGCCCTCGTCGGTGGGCGCCACCCGGCGCGTGGTGCGGTTGAGCAGCCGGGTCTTCAGGCGCGCTTCGAGCGCCTTCACGTGCCCGCTGACCGACGCGGGCGAGAGGTCCAGGTCGTCCGCCGCGCCGGCGAAGCTGCCGCGCTCGACGACCTTGGCGAATACGGTCAGGGTCAGGAACCGGTCCATTGTTAACCCCCGCCGAAGAATCTCTTCGGATTCCAGGCGTTTATTTTGCACTCATCGGCGCCCAGAATCCGCCCCTTCGGAGCACTGCTTCGGAGGAGGCGAGCAGCGTTCCAACCTCGTATGCCTCCTGGGAGACATGACGATGAAAGACGATTCCTTCGGGCGAGACGCCTCTTGCGGCCGAGACCCTTCCCGCAGGCGAGACGCCGCCTGCGCCCCCCTTCCGCTCGGGGCGCTGCTGGCCCTGGTGCTGGGCTCGCTGGCCAGCGCGGTGCTGACGGTGGGCACCGCGGCCACCTTCCTGATGGCGCTGATGCTGACCGCAGGCGAGGCGCGGGCGGCGCAGCCAGGCGAGCGGGCAGCGGCGGCTCCGGGCGCCCCGGCGGCCACGGCTGCACGGGCTGCCCAGGTTGCGCAAACCGCGCCGAGCGGCAAGGCGGCCGCGCCCCGGCACGATCCGGCCCTGATCGCCCGCGGCCGCTACCTGGTGCAGACCGCCGGCTGCAACGACTGCCATACGCCTGGTTACGCCGAGGCGGGCGGCCAGGTGCCCGAGAAGGCGTGGCTCACCGGCGATCGGCTGGGCTGGCGCGGCCCCTGGGGGACCACCTACCCCACCAATCTGCGGCTGCGCCTGGCCGAGATGAGCCGCGACGAATGGCTGCGCTTCGCCCGCGCCATGCAGCCCCGCCCGCCGATGCCCTGGTTCAACGTGCGCGCGATGAGCGACCAGGACCTGACGGCGATCTGGGCCTGGGTGAAGGCGATGGGGCCGGCGGGCGAGCCGGCGCCTCAGGCGCTTCCGCCGGGGCAGGCGCCGGTGGGGCCGGTGGTGATGTTTCCGCAGTAGGGGAGCCACGCCGGCAAGCGACGTTGCCTGGGAGTTCGCAAATTGCCAACCTGCGTCGTCGCGGTCGACGCGCAGGTTTCCCCCATGACCAGCATTCAGATCATCGAGAAGGACGGCCAGCCCGCCTTCGCGGTCGTCCCCATCGAAATCTGGGAGCGCGTTCGCGTTCTGGTCGAGGATCTCGACGACGTGGCGACCTTCGATGCGGCCCTGTCCGCCCACGACGAATTCAGGATTCCCTTCGCGGTCGTGAAGGCCGAGTTCGAGGAGGGTCTGCATCCGGTTCGCGCGTCGCGGGAGCATCGCCGACTGACGCAGGATCGACTCGCGCAGCGAGCGAGAATCAGCAAGGCGTACCTTAGCCAGATCGAGGGCGGGAAGCGCGCAGGCTCCACGGCAACCCTGCGCAAGCTCGCGGGAGCACTCCAGGTGCCGGCGGGGGTGCTGCTCGAGCGGTGAGCGGTCGTTCTCGAGGACCGGAGCGCAGGTTGCCGAAGCAAGGCAGGCCCTGCGGCGGCCTAAGACTTCTGTCGAATTGCCCTTCTCTTGTTAGGTTCGCGAAGATGCACCTACATGACCGTCCGCGCCTCGCGCGACGATCTTATGGTAACATTTGCGTATCCATAAAGGCATGCTCTACAAGATCGAAGAACTGCTGCGCGAAGACGGCGCGAGCCCGTTCGCAGAGTGGTTCGACTCACTGGAAGCCGTTGCCGCTGCAAAGGTGCGGGTGGCGGTGGGCCGAATGGAACAGGGGAACCTCTCGAGAGTCGAGTGGTTCCGCGGCATTGGCGAATACAAGATCGACTGGGGCCCAGGGCTACGCGTCTACCTTGCGCGAGACGGCTTGACGGTCATCCTCTTGATCGGCGGCGGCACCAAGAGACACCAGCAACGCGACATCGATCACGCGGTTGCGCTTTGGGATGACTACAAGCCCCGCAAGGCATGCGCCTGGAAGGGAGATTGACATGGCACTGACACGTGAGTTCAAGGAAACCGTTGCCGCACGCGTGCGGAACGATCCCGCTTTTGCCCGAGCGCTTCTGGACGAGGCCATCACGCTGTTCGTCGATGGCGAGCCCGATTCGGCCAAGCTCGTCCTGCGCGACCTGGTCAATGCAACGGTGGGATTCGAGGCACTGGCCGAGGAGATACACAAGCCGGCCAAAAGCCTGCATCGGATGCTCTCGGCATCCGGCAACCCCACCATGAGCAACATTTCGGCGGTGTTCGCCGCAGTCAAACGGGCACTGGGGGTCGAGGTGCGTGCGCAGGTGGTGGCGGCCTGAGTTCCGAGCTACGCCTTCCCGCCGCCCGCGGACGCGCCGAGAATCTCGCGGCGCAATAGCTCATTCACGCGGGTTTGCCATCCCCTCCCGCGCCGCGCTGACTGAAGTCGATTCGCTGATGACCGCCCAGCCCGGCACTACCGAGGGCGACCGGCTCGAGGTGCTCGTGACGCTTATCAATGCCTGCGAGCGGCGAGACTTTCCGACGGTCTGGCCCCACGCGGGCGATGCCAGCGACGCGCGATAACAGACCGGCGATTAAAGCAACGGATCGCCCGGGCCTGTACACCCGGGCGGTCCGCGCGCCTCGTCAGTGCACCGTCCGCTCGAACCTGAACGCCCCATCGACGAAGTCCACCGGAATCACGTCCTTCGGCCCGTAGCGGCCTTCGAGCACCAGCCTGGCGATCGGGTTCTCGATCTTCTGCTGGATCGCGCGCTTGAGCGGGCGCGCGCCGTACAGCGGATCGAAGCCCACCTTGGCGATCTCGGCCAGCGCCGCCTCGCTCACGTCGAGCGCCATCTCGCGATCGGCCAGCCGCTGCTCCAGGCCCTTGAGCTGGATCTTCGCGATCGACGCGATGTGCGCGGCGCCCAGCGCGTGGAAGACCACGATCTCGTCGATCCGGTTGATGAACTCGGGCCGGAAGTGCTGGCGCACCTCGACCATCACCGCGTCCTTGATGATCTCGGGGTCGTTGAGCTTCTCGTCGGCCGAGAGCCGCTGGATCTCGTGCGAGCCCAGGTTGGAGGTCATCACCACCACCGTGTTGCGGAAGTCCACCGTGCGGCCCTGGCCGTCGGTGAGCCGGCCGTCGTCGAGCACCTGCAGCAGCACGCCGAACACGTCCGGGTGGGCCTTCTCGACCTCGTCCATCAGGATCACGCTGTAGGGCTTGCGGCGCACCGCCTCGGTCAGGTAGCCGCCCTCTTCGTAGCCCACGTAGCCCGGGGGGGCGCCGATCAACCGCGCCACCGAATGCTTCTCCATGAACTCGCTCATGTCGACGCGGATCAGGTGCTCTTCGCTGTCGAACAGGAACTCGGCCAGCGCCTTGCACAGCTCGGTCTTGCCCACGCCGGTGGGGCCCAGGAACAGGAAGGAGCCATAGGGCCGGCGGGGATCCGACAGCCCTGCGCGCGAGCGGCGGATCGCGTCGGAGACCAGCCGGACCGCTTCGTCCTGCCCCACCACGCGGCGATGCAGGAAGTCTTCCATCTGCAGCAGCTTCTCGCGCTCGCCCTGCATCATCTTGCTCACCGGAATGCCGGTGGCGCGCGAGACCACCTCGGCGATCTCCTCGGCGCCCACCTGGGTGCGCAACAGCCTGGGCCTGCCGGCGCCCTGCGCGGCGCCTGAGGCCTCGGCCTCGCTGGCCGCCTTCAGCCGGCCCTCGAGCTCGGGCAGCCGGCCGTACTGGATCTCGGCCAGCTTGTCGAACTGGCCCTTGCGCTGCAGATCGGCCATCTGCGCGCGCAGCTGGTCGATCTCGGCCTTGATCTGGGCGCTGCCCTGCACCGCGGCCTTCTCCGCGCGCAGGATCTCGTCCAGGTCCGCGTACTCCTTCTCCAGGCGCGCGATCTCGGCCTCGATCAGTTCGAGGCGCTTCATCGAGGCCTCGTCGGTCTCCTTCTTGACCGCCTCGCGCTCGATCTTGAGCTGGATGATGCGGCGGTCGAGCCGGTCCATGGACTCGGGCTTGGAGTCGATCTCCATCTTGATCCGCGAAGCCGCCTCGTCGATCAGGTCGATGGCCTTGTCGGGCAGGAAGCGGTCGGTGATGTAGCGGTGCGACAGCTCGGCCGCGGCCACGATGGCCGGGTCGGTGATCTCCACCCCGTGGTGCACCTCGTAGCGCTCCTGCAGACCGCGCAGGATCGCGATGGTGTCCTCCACGCTGGGCTCGCCCACCAGCACCTTCTGGAAGCGGCGCTCGAGCGCGGCGTCCTTCTCGATGTACTTGCGGTATTCGTCGAGCGTGGTGGCGCCCACGCAGTGCAGCTCGCCGCGCGCGAGCGCCGGCTTGAGCATGTTGCCGGCGTCCATCGCGCCCTCGGCCTTGCCGGCGCCGACCATCGTGTGGATCTCGTCGATGAAGACGATGGTGCGGCCTTCCTCGGCGGCCAGCTCCTTGAGCACCGCCTTCAGCCGCTCCTCGAACTCGCCGCGGTACTTGGCGCCCGCGATCAGCGCGGCCATGTCGAGCGAGAGCACGCGCTTGTCCTTGAGCGTTTCGGGCACCTCGCCGTCCACGATGCGCTGGGCCAGGCCCTCGACGATGGCGGTCTTGCCCACGCCGGGCTCGCCGATCAGCACCGGGTTGTTCTTGGTGCGACGCTGCAGGATCTGGATGGCGCGGCGGATTTCCTCGTCGCGGCCGATCACCGGGTCGAGCTTGCCCTGGCGCGCGCGCTCGGTCAGGTCGATGGTGTACTTCTTGAGCGCCTCGCGCTGGCCCTCGGACTCGGGGTTGTCCACGCTGGCGCCGCCACGCACGGCCTCGATCGCGGCCTCGATGGCCTTTCGGGTCAGCCCCGCTTCCTTCGCGATGCGGCCGGCCTCGCCCTTGTCGTCGGTGAGCGCCAGCAGGAACATCTCGGTGGCCACGAACTGGTCGCCACGCTTCAGGGCTTCCTTCTCGGACAGGTTCAGCAGGTTGACCAGCTCGCGGCCCACCTGCATGTCGCCGCCGGTTCCCGACACCTGCGGCAGGCGCTTGATCGCGGCCTCGGCCGCGGTCTTGAGCGGCGGGACCCGCACGCCGGCGCGCTCGAGCAGCGCCCTGCCCGATCCGTCGGGCTGGCCCACGATGGCGGCCAGCAGGTGCACCGGCTCGATGAACTGGTTGTCGTTGGCGAGCGCCAGGCTCTGGGCGTCGCCCAGGGCTTGCTGGAACTGGGTGGTGAGCTTGTCGAGGCGCATGGGCGGAGGATCCTGATGAGCGATCGAATGGTCGGATTCCGGGCGACGCGGGCGGTCGCCGGGTTGATCTCGATCTGGGGGCCGGCGGTTCCGGTTTCAAGGCCTCTTGCGATCGGACCGGTAAAGGACTAAATTTGGTCCTTCACAATCAGGGCACCCCATGCGCTACTCGACCCGCATCAAGCCGATCAGCTACCTGAAGGCCAACGCCGCCGAGGTGCTCGACAACCTGCTCGAGGCGCGCGAGCCGCTCATCATCACGCAGAACGGCGAGGCCAAGGCGGTCATCCAGGACATCGTCTCGTACGAGGAAACCCAGGAAACGCTGGCGTTGCTGAAGATCCTGGCGTTGGCGAACAAGGAGCTCGACGAAGGGGCTACCTCCCCGGCAAGCGAGGTATACGAGCGCATTCGCGCCGGCCCGGCAGCGCGCTGACTGCCGGCCCCGGGCCACAGATGTCGTTCGAAGTCCGGTTCGCCAGAGGGGCCGAGCGCGACCTCGTCGAGATTCACGACTACATTTCGTCCTTCGACTCGCCGGCGAACGCCAGTCGGATGCTCCGAAGGCTTCAGGAAGCAACCGACACCCTCGCCGAGTTTCCGGAGCGGGGCTCGCACCCCAGGGAGCTGCTCGAGCTCGGCATTCGCGAGTACCGGCAGCTCGTCGCCACCCCTTACCGAATCGTCTATCGAATCGTCGATCGAAAAGTGATGATCCTGCTGATCGCCGACGGCCGCCGCGACATGCGCTCACTGCTCGCCCGGCGCCTGCTCGGCGCCTGATCGGCGACAATCCCCGCATATCCAACACACCGCAAGCACCCATGTCCCACCTGTTCACCCCGCTCGAGCTGCGCTCGCTCACCCTGCCCAACCGCATCGTCGTTTCCCCCATGTGCCAGTACTCGGCCGTCGAGGGCCGCGTCCAGCCCTGGCACCATGCCCACCTGGGCTCCCTGGCGCTGAGCGGCGCCGGCATGCTGATCGTCGAGGCCACCGCGGTGGAGCCGGCGGGCCGCATTACCCCGGGCTGCGTGGGCCTGTACGACGACGCCACCGAGCAGGCCCTGGCCGGCCTGGTGCGCGCCCTGCGCAGCGTGAGCCCCGTGCCGCTGGCCATCCAGATCGGTCATGCCGGCCGCAAGGCCTCCAGTGGCCGGCCCTGGGAGGGCGGCAGGCTGATCCCCGCGTCGGCCGGCGGCTGGACCCCGGTGGGCCCCAGCGCCGCGCCGATCACCGTCGACGAGCCGCCGCCCCACGCCCTGAGCCTGGCCGAGCTCGATGCGCTGAAGGAGCGCTTCGTGCAGGCCACGCTGCGCGCCGACCGGCTCGGCTTCGACGCCATCGAGGTCCACGGGGCACACGGCTACCTGCTGCACCAGTTCCTGTCGCCCATCGCCAACAAGCGCACCGACCTGTACGGCGGCTCGCTCGAGAACCGGATGCGCTGGCCGCTCGAAGTCTTCGAGGCCATGCGCTCGGCGTGGCCCGCGCACAAGCCGCTGGGCATGCGGATCTCGGCCACCGACTGGCGCAACGACCTGCCCGCGGGCGAGCGCTGGGACACGCCCGACGCCATCGTGTTCGCGCAGAAGTGCGAGAAGATCGGCGCCGACTGGATCGACGTGTCCAGCGGCGGGGTATCGCCGCTGCAGAAGATCACCCTCGGCCCGGGCTACCAGGTGCCCTTCGCCGAGGCGGTGCGCAAGGAAGTCAGGATCCCGGTCATGGCCGTGGGCCTGATCACCGAGCCCCGGCAGGCCGAAGAGATCCTGGCCGGCGGGAAGGCCGACATGGTCGCCCTGGCCCGGGGCCTGCTGTGGAACCCGCGCTGGCCATGGCACGCTGCCGCCGAGCTCGACGGCACCGTCGACGCGCCGCGCCAGTACTGGCGCAGCCAGCCGCGCGACTTCAAGGCGCTGTTCGGGCAGACGACGTTCGGGCAGCGATGAACAGCTGCAGGGCCGTCGTCTTCGACATGGACGGCCTGATGCTCGACACCGAACGCGTCGCACTCGAGTGCTGGCTCGACACGGCCCGGGCGACCGGCTGGGCCTTGTCGCGCGACGACTGCCTGGCCATGGTCGGGCTGGACCAGCAGGCCTCTGAGCGGGTGCTGCGCGAGCGCGCGGGGCCCGGGTTCCCCCTGCGCGAAATCTCCGATCGCGCCAAGGACGTCTACCTGGACCGTCTGCGCACCGAGGGCATCCGCCTGAAGCCGGGTCTGGTCGAGCTGCTCGACTGGCTGGCCGAGCGCGAGGTGCCGGTCGCGGTGGCCACCTCGAGCCGGCACCTGATGGCCATGGAGAAGTTGGCGCTGGCTGGCCTGTGCGAGCGCTTCCCGGTGATCGTCTGCGGCGACCAGGTGCCCCAAGGCAAGCCCGCGCCCTTCGTCTATCGCGAGGCGGTGACGCAGCTCGGCGCCGACCCCGCCGAGTGCATCGCGCTCGAGGACTCCGACATCGGCCTGCGGGCGGCCCACGCGGCGGGGCTGCGCTGCATCGTGGTGCCCGACCTGCGGCCGCCGGCAGTCGAATACGCGCCGCTCGCCCACGCGATCTTGCCCTCGTTGCGCGAGGCGCATGCGCTGATCGAACGGTTCCTCGGCCAGGCGTGAGGAAGCGTCATTCTCGAACGCATGGCCCACGCATTCCCGGAGCCACCATGAGTTTTTCCCGGAACGACATCCAGCGGCTTTCAACGATCCTTTCGGAAGCCGCCAAGGCCGAGATCCTGCCCCGCTTCAACCGGCTGCGCGCGGGCGCGGTGCGCATGAAGACCTCGGCGATCGACCTGGTCACCGACGCCGACGAAGCCGCCGAGCGGGTCATCTCCGCCGGGCTGCTGCGCGCCTTCCCGGGCGCGGTGGTCATCGGCGAAGAAGCCGCGGCCGCCGACCCCGCGCTGCTCGATGCCCTGGACAGCGCCGAGCTGGCCTTCGTGGTGGACCCGATCGACGGCACGCGAAATTTCGCGGCCGGCATGCCGCTGTTCGGCGTGATGGCGGCGGCCACGATCCGCGGCGAGATCGTTGCTGGCGTGATCCACGATCCGCTGGGGCGCAACACGGCGATGGCGCTGCGCGACGGCGGCGCCTGGCTGCAGGACGAAGATGGACAGGCGCAGCCGCTGCGCGTGGCCGAGCCTGCCGACGACGCGGCCCAGATGGACGGCTTCGTCGGCATCACCTACCTGCCGGAGCCGCTGCGCAGCCGGGTGGCCGGCAACCTTTCGCGCCTGCGTTCGCCGGCCAATCTGCGCTGCGCGGCGCACGAGTACCGGATGGCCGCCGCCGGCCATTGCCAGGTGCTGCTCTACCACAAGCTCATGCCCTGGGACCACGCACCGGGCTGGCTGATCCACCGCGAGGCGGGCGGCCATTCGGCGCACTTCGACGGCACGCCCTACCGGCCCACCCGGCGCGACGGCGGTCTGCTCTGCGCGCCCGACGAAGCCAGCTGGCGCGTCGCGCACGCGGCCCTGCTGGGGGCGCCTACTCCAGCCTGACCCCGGCGTCCCTGCCCCGGCGTCCTTGATCAGCTCGCGCCCAGCAACAGCGCAACCAGCCCGCCGATCATCATCGCCATGCCGATGGCCTCGCGCCGCGTGGTGCCTTGCGCGAACAGCCGGTGCGACACCGCCTGCGCGAACAGGATCTCGACCAGCCCGAGCGTGCGCACGGCCGCCGCGCTCTGCAACGAGAACGCCAGGAACCACATCTGCGAGGCCAGCGCGCCGGCGGCGCCGGCCAGCAGCGACGGCCGCCAGAGCCGGAAGATCTCCGCGAGCACGCGGCGGTCG
The DNA here is from genome assembly GCF_008039575.1 of Zeimonas arvi. Lineage (GTDB taxonomy): Bacteria > Pseudomonadota > Gammaproteobacteria > Burkholderiales > Burkholderiaceae_E > Zeimonas > Zeimonas arvi. Next base: position 213,243 of record NZ_VDUY01000003.1, read on the forward strand.
CGCCACACCAGCCAGGTGCTGAGCAGCGCAGTCTGCATCAGCAGCGACGTGGCCAGCGTGGCGGTGGCGCGCGCATAGAACGGCGCGTCGCCCAGCGTCAGGATCGCGCCGCGGAACCCCACCGCCGAGAGTGCGAACATCGCGCCGGACGCGATGCCGAGCAAGGCCGCGCGCGGCAGCAGGCGTCCGAGCGCGAGGCCACGACCGGCCGCGGAATCCGGACCGGCCGTGCCGGCGTCGGCCGGCGCCTTGTGTTGCGCCCCACTCCCCGCCGGCATCGACATCAACAACACGCCCACCGTGGCGACGATCACCGCCGCGCTGGCGAGCAGGCCCAGGCGTTCGCCGAGGAACACCAGCCCGAACAACGCGATCTGCACCGGCTCGGTCTTCACGTAGGCGATCGACACGACGAAGGAGCGCTCGCGCATCGCCGCGAGCATCAGGCCGGTGCCCAGGATCTGGAACACGCCGCCCATGGAGGCCCAGGCGACGAAAACCCAGGACGGCTGCAGCCGCGAGAGATCGCTGACCCAGGCCATGCCCGCCAGGAACAGCAAGCCGAAGGGCAGGCCGAACAGGAAGCGCACGTGGGTCGCGCCCACGGTGCCGACCCGTTCGGTGAGGCTGCGCTGCATCGCGTTGCGCAGCGTCTGGACGGCCGCGGCGGCAACGGTGCAGGCGATCCAGAGCCAGGCGGGCGGGTCGGACATCTTCTGGGAGAGGAGAAGGGGGAGGGAGAATCTGGCGGTTCGGCGGGCTCAGCTTGCGAGGCGGTAGCCGATGGCGGCGGCAGCCAGGGAGCCCAGCAGGTGCAGCGCGGTGTGCGCAAGGGCCAGGCCGAAGGCGCCGCGCTGGATCAGGCCCAGCGATTCCACCGAGAAGCTCGAGAAGGTGGTCAACGCCCCCAGGAAACCAGTGATGCCGAACAACCGCCAGGCGGGGTCGAGATCGGGGTGGCGGGCGAACCATGCAAGCGCCGCGCCGATCAGCAGGCCGCCCGCGAGATTGGCGGCCAGCGTGCCCCAGGGCAGCAGCCGCTCGCCGCTGCTCAGCCAGATTCCCAGCGCCCAACGGCCCCAGGCGCCCAGCACCGCGCCGAGACCGACCGCGGCGAAGCCCGCGAGATTGAAAGCGGGCGCGCTCACCAGCGCGCAGCCGCCTGGTCGTCGGAGGCTCGGGCCTCGACCCAGCGATCACCGGCGGGCGTGCGCTCCTTCTTCCAGAACGGCGCCTGGGTCTTCAGGTAGTCCATGATGAACTCGCAGGCCGCGAAGGCCTCGCCGCGATGCGCCGAGGTAACGACGACCAGCACGATCTGGTCGCCGGGCGCGAGGTCGCCGACGCGGTGAACGACCGTGGTGTCGATGATGTCCCAGCGCTGCCGCGCCTGCGCGCAGATGTCCTCGAGCGCACGCTCGGTCATGCCCGGATAGTGCTCGAGGGTCATGGCTGCGACGCCCTCGCCTTCGTTGAGGTCGCGCACCGTGCCCACGAAGCTCGCGATCGCACCCACGCGGCGGTTGCCGGCGCGCAGCGCGGAGATCTCCGCGCCGACGTCGAAATCCTGTTGCTGCACGCGTACGGACATGGGTTCAGGCTCCGCTGATGATGACGTCGAGCGCGGCCACGATTTCGTGCCGGCGCGGCGCAAGCGATTCCACTCTCGGCCCGAGCGCCTTGCGCGCAACGCCGGCCAGTTCCGCGGTGTGCATCGCCACCCTGCGCCCGTCGACCTCGAAGACCGGCATCAAGCGCGAGATGGTCGGCGACCGCTCCCCGACCTCGGCCAGCGGGACGACGACGCGCGTGCCCAGCGACTCTAGGATGTCGGCCTGGACGTCGAGCAGCAACGGATACCGCTTGCGGGAGCCTGGGTCGGCGTTGCGATGGACATCGAACTGCGCCATGGCCGCGACTCGCGCTAGAAGCGTCGAAGGGAATCGGCGAAACAGCCGCTTTCTTCGACCTGGCGGTTGTAGGCGTCGATGGCGTCGCGGTTTTCGCTCAACCATCGCTGTCGCGCGCGTTCCGCGACCGCGTGCACGAGGGCCTCCTCGAGCGTCTGGGAGAGATTGATGTCGAGTTCCCGGGCGCGCCGGAGCAGGTCGGCATTCACCGTGACATTGGCCGGGCGCTTGCCTGCCTCGACGTCGTAGAGAACGCTGCGCTCGCGAGCCTCATGTTTCATGCGCATAAACTACGCGCATCGAGATCCGCAGTCAACCGCCCGTCACCGGCGGAAAGAACGCCACCTCCGCGTCCTCCGACAGCGGGGTCGCCGGATCGGCCATCGCCTGCGCCACCGACGTGCGCACCGCCCTCCCCTCGGCCAGTTGCTCGGCCCAGACGCCGCCGCGCTCGCGCAGCCAGGCGCGCAGCTCGCCCGCGGTGGCGACCGCGGTCGGCAGCTCGACCGTTTCGCCGGCCTTGCCGAGCGCCTCGCGCAGCCCGGCGAAGTAAAGCACCCTGATCTTCATTCCGTCTTTCCTCCCCTGCCCCACCGTCAGCCCAGCAGCGCCGCGAAGGGCAGGAAACGCACCATGTCGCCGCGCCGGATCGCATGGCCCGGCGGGTTGTCGACGAGTCCGTCGGCCCAGACCGTGGAAGTCAGCACCGCCGACCCCTGGTTGCGGAAGAGTTCCAGCCGCCCCGAGTCCGCGATGCGTGCGCGCAGGAACTCTCGGCGCCGGTCCGGCTTCGGCCAGTCGAAATCCGCCGCCATCGGCATGGCCTGCGGCATGACGTCCTGCACGCCCGACAGCCGCAACAGGAACGGCCGCACGAACAGCAGGAAGGTCACGAAGGCCGACACCGGGTTGCCGGGCAGCCCCACGAACTGCGCCTCGCCCGGCAGCGCCGCCGGCACCGCCATCGGGATGCCGCTCAACGCCGATGCCGCCAGCGCGGCCGCCGACATGCCGCCCCGACGCACGCGCCCGTGGGCGAGCGGCTTGCCCGGCTTGATCGCGATCTGCCACATGGTCAACTCGCCTTCGGCCTGGAGCGCGGCGCGGACATGGTCTTCCTCGCCGACCGACATGCCGCCCGAGGTCACGATCAGGTCGTTGTCGACGGCCGCCGAGCGCAGCGCTTCGCGCGTGGCGTCGAGCGAATCGGGGACGTTGCCGAGGTCGCTGACCTCGCAGCCCAGGCCGCGCAGCAGCGACACCAGCACGTAGCGGTTGCTGTCGTAGATCGCCCCGGGCGCGAGCGGCTCGCCGGGCCGCGCGAGCTCGTCCCCGGTGAAGAAGCAGGCCGCCCGGATCCGGCGGCGCACCGGCAACTGCGCCAGGCCCACCGAAGCGGCCAGGCCGACCGCCTGCGGGGTGAGTCGCGTGCCCGCCGGCAGGATCACGCTGTCGGCGCGGATGTCCTCGCCCGCGCGTCGCACCCATTCGCCGGGCTGCGCGGCGTGCATGACCAGCACCTCGTCGCCCTCGGCCCGGGTGTCCTCCTGCATGACCACCGCATCGGCCCCTTCGGGGATCATCGCGCCGGTGAAGATCCGCGCGGCCGCGCCGGCTGCGAGCGGCTCGCCGACGTGGCCAGCCGGGATCCGCTGGGCGACGCGCAGCCGCACCGGCCGCTCCGGACCGGCGCCGGCCACGTCGGCGCTGCGCAGCGCGTAGCCGTCCATCTGCGTGTTGTCCATCGGCGGCACGTCGAGCGCGCTGCGGATGTCCTCGGCCAGCACTCGGCCGGCGGCGTGCAGCGTGTCGATGCGCTCCACGCCCGATATCGTTTCCGCCTGCGCGAGCAGCGCGGCGAGCGCGTCATCGAACGGCAGCAGTCCGGGTTTCATGGCGCGATTCCAGGTACTCGATGATGAATGCGGCGACGGCGTCCGGGTCGTTCAGGTCCAGCAGCGGCACGCCGCTGGCCAGCGGCGCGTCGGCGGCGATCGCCACGATGTTCGGGTCGTCCGGGTGCAACAGGGGCTTTCCGGTCGAGGGTCGGTGCACCTCGAGCTTGGGAATGTCGGCATGCTTGTAGCCCTCGACCAGGATCAGGTCGCAGGGCGAGAAGCGCTCGAGCTGGCGTTTCAGGTCAGGCTCGGCCTCGTCGCGCAACTCGTGCATCAGCACCCAGCGCTGGTCGGAGGTGATCAGCACCTCGGAGGCGCCCGCCTCCCGATGCCGCCAGGAGTCCTTGCCGGGCCGGTCGATGTCGAACAAGTGGTGCGCGTGCTTGATCAGCGAGACCTTCAGGCCCCTGAGCACGAAGCGCGGGATCAGCTGCTCGATCAGCGTCGTCTTGCCCGACCCCGACCAGCCTGCGAATCCGAAAACCCTCGTCGGCGGCATGCGTCTCCTCTCGGCTAGCCTTTCGTCGGCCCGAGTGTACCCCCACGCATCGCCCCGGGGGACCGCGGCACGTGGGTCACCAGCCTGCTGCCCGCCACGATCAGGGCCAGCCCCAGGAAGGCGCCTGCGCCGAGCCGCTCGTCGAGGAACAGCGCGCCGAAGGCGATGGCGAAGAAAGGCATCAGGAACATGCCCAGCGAGGCGCGCGTGGCCCCGACCCGCTGCAGCAGCAGGTAGTTCAGCGCCGCGGGGAAGATCGTGCCGATCACGGCGAGCGCGAGCAGTCCCCCCAGGATCGATGCGTCGAAGGCCAGCGTCCACGGGCGATCGACGAGCAAGGCGATCGGCGTGAGCACGAGCGCCGCCGACAGAAACAGCCCGGCGGTCAGCGCGACCGGATCCAGGTGTCGGGAGCGGCGCATCAGCACGGTGGCGATGGCATAGGCCAGCGGCCCGAGCAGCGTGATCAGTTCGGCAATCAGGTGCCCGCCCAGCCCACCCAACAGCGAGGGGCCGATCACCGCCACCACGCCGGCCATGCCCAGCCCGATGCCGGCCAGCTTGCGGGCGCCGAGCTTCTCGTCGGGCAGCATCAGGTGCGCCGCCAGAAGCGTGAACAAGGGCATCGTGGAATACAGGATTCCGCTCAGGCCGCCTTCGATCGTCTGCTGGCCGATGGCCAGCGCGCAGTACGGGATCGCGATGACACCCAGCGAGACCTTGAAGACGGTGAGCCGGTCGTCGCGATCGCGCGGCAGCTTCGAGCCGCTCAGCCACAGCGCGGCCAGGCAGAAGGGCAGCGCGAGCAGCACCCGCGCGGCCGCCAGCGTGAGCGGCGGCAAGTGGCCCACCAGCATCTTGTTCAGCACCACCGAGCTGGCGAAGCTCGCCGCGGTGGCCACCAGCAGCGCCCAGTTGGCGGGCGTCATCGGACGGTGAGGCATGTCGGGAACTTCTCGCCGCGCGGGCGCACGCGGGCGCCGATCAGGCCGCCAGCGAAGCGACGACCCGCTCGGCGATGTACTGTTTCAGCAGCCGGACGTCGGCCGGCATCAGCGTGAACCGCTGCGCGTGCGCCTCGATGCCCTGGTAGGCGGCAGGACGCGGCGGTTCCACGCCGAGGGCCTCGCGGATCGTGTCGGCGAACTTTGCCGGCTGCGCGGTTTCCAGGCACAGCATCGGCACGCCCGGTTCGCGCCACTGGCGCGCCACGAACAGCCCGTCGGCGGTGTGCGTGTCGACGACCACGCCGTAGCGCTGCATCGTGTCGCGGATCGTGGCCACGCGGTCGGCGTGAAGGCTGCGGCCCGAGACGAAACCGAAGTCGGCGATGCCCGCGAACTCGGGCGTGCCGGACAGGTCGAACTCGCCGCGCGTCTCGAGGTCTTTCCACAGCCCGGCCACCTGCCCGGTGGCGCCCGCCAGCAGGTCGTGGACGAAGCGCTCGAAGTTCGAGGCCTTGGAAATGTCCATCGAGGGGCTGCTGGTCTGCCGGGTCTCGGCGGAGCTGCGCGGGCGATAGCGGCCGGTGCGGAAGAACTCGTCCAGCACGTCGTTCTCGTTGGTGGCGACAACCAGCCGCGAGATCGGCAGGCCCATCATGCGCGCGATGTGGCCGGCGAGCACGTTGCCGAAGTTGCCCGAGGGCACCGCGAACGAGACCTTCTGGTCGTTGCTCGCGGTGGCTGCGAAGTAGCCGCGGAAGTAGTAGACGACCTGCGCCACCACCCGGGCCCAGTTGATCGAGTTGACCGTTCCGATCGCCCACCGCTCCTTGAAGGCGAGATCGCCGGACACCGCCTTGACCATGTCCTGGCAGTCGTCGAACACGCCCTGCACCGCGATGTTGAAGATGTTCGGGTCGGCAAGCGAGAACATCTGCGCGGTCTGGAACGGGCTCATCCGGCCGTGCGGAGACAGCATGAACACGCGCACGCCGCGCTTGCCGCGCATCGCGTACTCGGCCGCGCTGCCGGTGTCGCCCGAGGTGGCGCCCAGGATGTTCAGCTCGCGGCCGTCGCGCGCCAGCACGTACTCGAACAGGTTGCCGAGCAGCTGCATCGCCACGTCCTTGAAGGCGAGCGTGGGACCGTTGGACAGGCGCAGCAGGTGAAGGTCGGTGTCGAGCCGGCGCAGCGGCGTGATGTCGTCGGCCCCGAAGACTTGCGCGGTGTAGGTGCGCGCGCAGAGCTCGCGCAGGTCGGCCTCGGGGATGTCGTCGGCGTAGCGCCGCAGGACCTCGAAGGCCAGCTCCGCGTAGGGCAGCGCGCGCCAGCGCGTCAGCGTGGCATCGTCGATGCGCGGGTAGGACTGGGGCAGCACCAGGCCGCCGTCGGGCGCCAGTCCGCCCAGCAGGATCTCGGAGAAGGTCGCCGGCGGCATGCCGCCGCGCGTGGACACGTAGCGCATCAGACCAGTTCCTCCAGGCGGATGCGGATCGCCTTCGAGAGCACGGTGGGCAGCGCCTCGATCCGCGCGATCGCCGCATCCACCTGCTGCTCGATCGTGCGGTGCGTGAGCAGGATGATGTCGGTCTGGTTCTCGCCCTCGGCCGGCTCGCGCTGCAGCACCGCGTCGATCGAGATGCGCTCGTCGGCCAGGATGCGCGTGATGTCGGCCAGCACGCCGGGCTCGTCGGAAACGCGCAGGCGCAGGTAGTACGCGGTCTCGATCCGCTCGACCGGCAGGATCGGCAGGTCGGACATCGCTTCGGCCTGGAAGGCCAGGTGCGGCACGCGATTCTCCGGATCGGAGGTCAGCATACGCGACACGTCGACCAGGTCGGCGACCACCGCGCTCGCGGTCGGCTCGGCGCCGGCCCCCTTGCCGTAGTACATCGTGTGGCCGACCGCGTCGCCCTTGACCCATACCGCGTTCATCGCGCCCTCGACGCTGGCGATCAGGCGCCTGGCGGGGATCAGCGTCGGATGCACGCGCAGCTCGATGCCGAAGGGCCTGCCGGCGGCGTCGGCACGCAGCCGCGTGATGCCCAGCAGCTTGATCCGGTAGCCGAGCTGCTCGGCATAGCGGATATCCTCGCCCTGCAGCGCGGTGATGCCCTCGACATGGGCGCGATCGAACTGCACCGGCACCCCGAAGGCGATCGCCGACAGGATGGTGATCTTGTGCGCGGCGTCGATGCCTTCGATGTCGAAGGTCGGGTCGGCCTCGGCATAGCCGAGCCGCTGCGCCTCCTTCAATACCTGGTCGAAGGGCAGGCCCTTGTCGCGCATCTCGGACAGGATGAAGTTGGTCGTGCCGTTGATGATCCCGGCGATCCACTCGATCCGGTTGGCGGTGAGCCCCTCGCGCAGCGCCTTGATGATCGGGATGCCCCCGGCCACCGCCGCCTCGAAGGCGACCATCACGCCCTTGCGCGAGGCGGCGAGGAAGATCTCGCTCCCATGCACCGCCAGCAGCGCCTTGTTGGCGGTGACCACGTGCTTGCCGTTCTCGATCGCCGCCAGCACCATCTCGCGCGCGATGCCGTAGCCGCCGATCAGCTCGATCACGACATCGATGTCCGGATCGTTCACCACCTCGCGCGCGTCGGCCACCACCTGCACGCCAGGCCCCACGATCTCCTGCGCCCGCGCGACGTTCAGGTCCGCGACCTTGGTGATCAGGATGCTGCGCCCCGCCCGACGCCGGATCTCGTCCTGGTTGCGCCGAAGCACCTCGAAGGTGCCGCCCCCCACCGTGCCGATGCCAAGCAGGCCCACGCGGACCGGACCGAATTTTTCGTTAGCCATGTTTGTGTTTCAGCTCGCGGAGAAAGCCCGAGGAGAGAGGATGCCGGCCGATCGAGGGCGGGGCCGGTCACATGCCGCTGAGGCGTCTCGACGGGGCCGGTCCGGGACCTCGTCGACCAAGCGAGTATCGGGGAGCGACTCGACGAGGTCCCGGACCGGCCCCGTCGCCGCAGCACCAGAAAATGCGACCGGTCAGGCCGCGACCTTGATCAGCCCGTCCTTGCGGAACATCTCCTTGATTCCGCGAACGGCCTGCCGGATCCGGTGTTCGTTCTCGATCAACGCAAACCGCACATGGTCGTCGCCGAACTCGCCGAAGCCGATGCCCGGCGAGACCGCCACCTTGGCCTCGATCAGCAGCTTCTTGGCGAACTCGAGCGAGCCCAGCGCGCGATAGGGTCCGGGGATCTGCGCCCAGATGTACATCGAGGCGCGCGGCACCTCGACCGCCCAGCCTGCCTCCTGCAGGCCCTTGGCCAGCACGTTGCGGCGCAGCTGGTACTTCTGGCGGGCCTCCTCGACGCAGTCCTGCGGACCGTCGAGCGCCGCGATCGCCGCGACCTGGATCGGCGTGAAGGTGCCGTAGTCGTGGTAGCTCTTCATGCGGGCGAGCGCGCCGACCAGCTCGGCATTGCCGACCATGAAGCCGATCCGCCAGCCGGCCATGTTGTAGCTCTTGCTCATCGTGAAGAATTCGACGGCCACCTCGCGCGCGCCGGGAACTTCCATGATGGAGGGCGCGCGGTAGTCGTCGAACACGATGTCGGCGTAGGCGAGATCGTGCACGACGATGATGTCGTGCTCCTTCGCGAGCTCGACCACCCGCTCGAAGAAGGAGAGGTCGACGCACTTGGCGGTGGGATTGCTCGGGAAGCCGATGATCATCATCTTCGGCTTGGGCGAGGTCTCGCGGACCGCGCGCTCGAGCTCTTCGAGGAAATCGACACCGGGCGTCATGCGCACCGGGATGGTCTCGGCGCCGGCGATCACCGCGCCGTAGATGTGGATCGGGTAGCTGGGATTGGGCACCAGCACGGTGTCGCCACGATCGAGGGTGGCGAGCATCAGGTGCGCGATGCCCTCCTTGGAGCCGATGGTGACGATCGCCTCGGTCTCGGGATCGATGTCGACCTGATAGCGGCGCTTGTACCAGTCCGAGATGGCCTTGCGCAGCCGCGGGATACCCTTGGACACCGAATAGCCGTGCGTGTGCGGACGCTGCGAGGCCTCGACCAGCTTGTCGATGATGTGCTGCGGAGCCGGGCCGTCGGGGTTGCCCATGCTCATGTCGATGATGTCTTCGCCGCGCCGGCGCTCGGCCATCTTGAGCTCGGCCGTGATGTTGAAGACGTAGGGGGGCAGGCGCTTGATTCGCGAAAACTCGCGTCGAGAATTCATGTTGGACTCCGCTGAGCCCATTAATGTAACATTTTCAGTGAGTTACCTGAGCGCGAACGGAGCGCGAACCGCATGGACGGAACCCGATGAAGCTGCATGCCGACATGCCGTCGCCGCTGAACACCGTCACGGCCTACGGACCGGACTGGATCGAGATCAACCGCCGGCGCTTCGACGGCGCGGTGGTGGTCATGCCCGAGGGCGAGGTGACCGCCTGGTCGGCGCAGCGCTTCGAGACGCTTTCTGCCGCGGATTTCGAGTCGCTGCTCGCCCGGGCGCCCGAGCTCGTGCTGCTCGGCACCGGGCAGAAGCAGCGATTCCCCCACCCCCGCCTGACCGCGGCGCTGACGGCCGCCGGCGTCGGCGTCGACGTCATGAACACGCACGCCGCCTGCCGCACCTACAACATCCTGATGGCCGAAGGCCGCAGGGTCCTGGCGGCGCTCCTGCCCGATTGAAACCCGGTCCGGCAACGCGCGGCGCGCCTCCGCGGGCATGAATCCTGCCTGCAATCCGCCTGTGTTAATGTGAACCGAGACCCTCGCCCGGCACTCGGCCGGGCCGACCCAAGGAGGTGCGATTGAGCGTGACCATTGGCCAGAAGCTGCCCGATTTCAGGGCGGCGTCCACGGGCGGCGAATTCTCGCTGTCCTCGACGAAGGGCCGCAAGCTCGTCCTGTATTTCTACCCGAAGGACAACACCCCGGGTTGCACGAACGAGAGCATCGACTTCCGCGACCGGATCGACGCGTTCGAGAAGGCCGGCGCAACGATCGTCGGCGTCTCGCGCGACAGCCTGAAGTCGCACGAAGGCTTCCGCGCGAAGCATGCGCTGCCCTTCGAGCTGATCTCCGATCCCGACGAAGCACTCTGCGGACTGTTCGACGTCATGAAGATGAAGAACATGTACGGCCGGCAGGTCCGCGGCGTGGAACGGTCCACATTCGTGATCGGCAGCGACGGCACGCTGGCCCGCGAGTGGCGCGGCGTCAAGGTCCCCGGCCACGCCGCCGAAGTCCTCGACTTCGTCCGCTCGATCTGACCGCGGGCGACCCCAGCGCTCCGGCCTCCGTCGGCCCCCCGCCCTTCGGCCGCCCGCCCCCCGCCCTTCGGCCGCCCGCCCCCTCCTCCCTGCACGGCCTCGCCATCCTCGACATCATGCCGCTTCCCAAGCCGCCCACCCGACCCGCCACGCTGATCGACCTGAGCACTGCAACGCGAGCGCGCGCGACGCGCCCCCGCGTCAAGAAGACCGAAGCGATGGCGCAGCCCGCCGAAGCCGTACTGGCCGAGGCCGCCGCGCCCTCGGCGCACGCGGAACCGGTCGTGGCCCGGGCCGCGCCGGCGGCGCCGACCGTGCCGCCCGCGGCAAGCGCAAGGCCGCCGACAAGCGCACAGCCCGCCGCAATGCCTGCCCTGGCGCCGGCGGCCCGCAATCGCCGCAAGCGGCAATCGGCCGAGTCGCCGCGGCTCTTCGTGCTCGACACCAACGTGCTGATGCACGACCCGAGCAGCCTGTTCCGTTTCGCCGAGCACGACGTCTTCCTCCCGATGATGGTGCTCGAGGAGCTCGACCACCACAAGAAGGGGATGTCCGAGGTCTCGCGCAACGTGCGGCAGGTCAGCCGCGCGCTCGACGAGATGATCGCCACGGTCGACGGCGACATCGACGACGGCATCCCGCTGGCGGCGCTCGGCAGCAAGGAAGCCACCGGCAGGCTCTACTTCCAGACGCAGGCGGTGGCCTCGATGCTGCCGGCCAGCCTGCCCATGGGCAAGGCCGACAACCAGATCCTCGGCGTGGTCCGCGCCATGCAGGACCAGCACCCCGAGCGCAAGGTCGTGCTGGTGTCCAAGGACATCAACATGCGGATCAAGGCCCGGACCATGGGCCTGCCCGCAGAGGACTACTTCAACGACCAGGTCATCGAGGACACCGACCTGCTCTACGCCGGCACGCTCCAGTTGCCGGCCGACTTCTGGGAACGGCACGGCAAGGGCGTCGAGTCGTGGCAGCAGGGCGGGCAGACCTTCTACCGGATCACCGGCCCGCTGGTGTCCTCGCTGCTGCTCAACCAGTTCGTCTGGTCCGACGGCGAACTGCCGCTGACCGCCAAGGTCAGGGAGATCGCCGGGCGCACCGCGGTGCTGCAGACGCTGCGCGACTACGGTCACCTGAAGAACGCGGTCTGGGGCGTCACCGCGCGCAACCGCGAGCAGAACTTCGCGCTGAACCTGCTGATGGATCCCGAGATCGACTTCGTGACGTTGCTCGGCCAGGCGGGCACCGGCAAGACGCTGCTGGCGCTGGCCGCCGGCCTGGTGCAGGTGCTCGAGACCCGGCGCTACACCGACATCATCATGACCCGCGCCACGGTGCCGGTCGGCGAGGACATCGGATACCTGCCGGGTACCGAGGAAGAGAAGATGCAGCCCTGGATGGGCGCGCTCGAGGACAATCTCGAAGTGCTCAACCAGACCGACGCAGGCGCCGGCGAGTGGGGGCGCAGCACGACCAACGACCTGATTCGCAGCCGGGTCAAGGTCAAGGCCATGTCCTTCATGCGCGGGCGCACCTTCATCAACAAGTTCCTCATCGTCGACGAGGCGCAGAACCTGACGCCCAAGCAGATGAAGACCCTGGTCACGCGCGCCGGCCCGGGCACCAAGGTGGTCTGCCTGGGCAACATCGCGCAGATCGACACGCCCTATCTGACCGAGGGCTCGTCGGGCCTGACCTACGTGGTCGACCGCTTCAAGGGCTGGGCGCACGCGGGCCACGTGACCCTGCAGCGCGGCGAGCGTTCGCGCCTGGCCGACTTCGCCGCCGACGCCCTCTAGCGCCAGGCGGCAAGCCCGGCCAGCGTGGCGTGCTGGATCCCGATCGCGTGGCCCAGCACGCTTCGCTGCCAGTCGAGCGACTGCGGCGAAAAGGCTTCGCGCACCTGCTCGCGCAGGGCGGCGCGTCGCGGATCGGCTGCCGCCGCGTCGCCGAAGCGCAGCCAGCGGTCGGCCTGCAGCGCCCGCCGCGCGTCGTCCATGTCCACGGTGCCGAACTCGATGACCGCGCCGGTGACATCAGCCTGGGCAGCGTAGCGCTGCACGCCGTGGAACAGCAGGCCGGTGTATTTCGGGCGCGCCGCGCCGCCGAAGCCGCCGCGGGTCTCGACCTGCTCGCGACCCCACCAGTCGCCGGCGCGCTCCCAGCCCGGGCCTCCGGGCTCGTTGAAGCACAGGAAGAAAGGCTGGCCGCGCTCGCCGAGCGCGGTGTGCCAGTCGATCAACGCGATTCGCCCGGCCGATGACAGGTGCCGGCGGACGATCGCCTCGAGCGTGCGGTTCGACCACTCGGGCCCGATTCCTCCGTAGTTCAGGCCATCGGCGTGCGTGTACTGCCCGCGGCTGGTCATGTCGACGAAGGCGTCCTGGCCATTGCGCCCGATCCAGTCGATTCGCGCCGCATCGGCCGCGGCGAGCGCCTCGGGCGTCCACACCGACGGGCACAGTGCCGCGTGCAGCTCGACGTAAGCCGGGTTGCCTGGCGCGCCCGCCGACCAGTCGATGAAGTTCCGGTTCAGGTCGACGTTGTTCTCGGTGGTCCGCGTGATGTGCGCGAAGCCGTAGGGATTGATCGCGTGAACGAGCACCACGCGCACCGGCGGCACGGGCGCGCCGGTCGCGATCGCGTCGAGCAGCGCGACCTGCGCAGCCGAACCGACGAAGCCCTCCGGCCCGTGCGTGCCGCTGACCAGCAGCAAGGCACGATCCGCCCGGTCGGGACCCAGCACCGCCACGTCGGTCGTCAACGAGCCGCCATCCGGTGCGACGGCCGCATCGTTGACGAAGACATCCAGGCGCGCCCCGGCGCGGGCCGCCGCGGCAAGGAAACGGGCCCGGGCGCTGGCGTAGTCCGGCGCGAAGCAGGCGCCCGCCAGCGCCTCGGAAACCGGTTGCGCAACGAAGCCCATGCTCAGCCCCCTCGCTTCGCGGCGCCGGCGTCGCTTCCGCCCTCGTCCTCGTAGGTATAGCGGAAGTCGCAGTGGCTTGCGCCCTGCATGATGGTCTGCGTGCGCTTCATCTTCAGCTTCGGGTCGTAGCCTTCGCAAAAGCTGCCATCGCGCTGGCAGGACAGCAGGTGCCCGATCTCGCCGAGGCCCATCTCGCGATACATCTCGGCGTAACGACAGCGGACCACGTCGAAGTCGTACTCGGTGTCGGTCTTGCGGCGCACCTCGATCTTCAGCGCGTCCTCTTTCTGCCAGAGCTTGCTCATGTCCACGAAGTGCTGCAGCGAGGTGCCCTGCTCCGTTTCGGCAGCGAAGCGCCGGGCCTGCTCGATCGCCGACTGGCGCACGGCGTCGCCGACCGTCTTCATCGCGACCTCCTTGCCGTGGCTGGCCTTCAGCACCTGGTAGACGTGACCGAGGATCTCGGCCTCGATGCGCCGCTTGGCGAGCATCGACAGGTTCTCGGGATGAGCCGGCATCGCTGGCCGGGTCTGCTTGTCATCGCTCATCGATCGCCTCCTTCGGCGAGGGAAGGGTTTGCAGGGCGAGCGCCGCTTCGGCAGCGACGCGCTCGGACCAGTGCCGCCCGGGGATCGCGTCGATCAGCGCGCGCGTGTATTCGTGGCGCGGCTCGGTGAAGACCTCGGCCGCGGGGCCGGTCTCGACCACCCGGCCGTACTGCATGACCGCGACGCGGTCGCAGATCTGCGCGGCGACCCGCAGGTCGTGAGTGACGAAGATCATCGACAGCCCCAGGCGCGATTTCAGGTCGGCCAGCAGCTTCAGCACCTGCGCCTGCACCGACACGTCGAGCGCCGACACCGGTTCGTCGGCCACCAGGATCTCGGGCTCCAGCGCCAGCGCGCGGGCCAGGCCGATCCGCTGGCGCTGGCCGCCCGAGAACTCGTGCGGATAGCGGTCGACCGCGTTCGGATCCAGTCCGACCAGCTCGAACAGCTCGCGAGCCTTGGCAAGGGCTCGGGCGCGCGGCACGCCGTGCGCCACCGGTCCCTGCGCGACCAGGTCGCCGGCCCGCCGTCGCGGATTCAGCGAGGCGAAGGGATCCTGGAACACCATCTGCACCCGCTGCGTGGCCGAGCGCAGCTCGCGCCGCGACATCGAGGCCAGGTCCACCTCGCCGATCCGGATCCGTCCGGCATCGGGATCGAGCAGCCGGACGATGCAGCGCGCCAGCGTGGACTTGCCGGATCCGGACTCGCCGACGACGCCCAGCGTCGAGCCCCTCGGCAGCATCAGCGACACGTCGTCGAGCGCGCGCGTCTCGCGCGCGCCGCGCCCCAGGAAGCCGCCCGTCCGATAGACCTTGGTCAGCTGCTCGACCACCAGCGCTGGCGCGTCGCCGACCTCCCGCGCGGGGGGAGGCGCGAGCGGAGGCACCGCCGCGATCAGCTGCCGGGTATAGGGATGTCGCGGCGACTCCAGCACCTCGCGAACCGGGCCCTGCTCCACCAGCACGCCATGCTGCATGACCGCGACCCGGTCGGCGATCTCGGCGACCACGCCGAAATCGTGGGTGATGAAGAGCACGGCCGTGCCCTTGCGGCGCTGCAGGTCGCGGATCAGCGCCAGGATCTGGGCCTGGGTGGTCACGTCGAGCGCCGTGGTCGGCTCGTCGGCGATCAGCATGCGCGGCTCGAGCGCGAGCGCCATCGCGATCATCGCGCGCTGGCGCTGGCCTCCGGAGAGTTCGTGCGGATAGGCACGCGCCGACGCCGCCGGGTCGGGAATGCGGACCTCGGCCAGCAGGGCCAGCACCTTCTGCTCGATGGCCGAGGCGTCGAGGTCGGTGTGGATGCGGAACATCTCGCCGATCTGGTCGCCCACGGTGCGCAGCGGGTTGAGCGCGGTCATCGGCTCCTGGAACACCATCGCGATCTGGGCGCCGCGCACCTCGCGCATCTGCGCCTCGTCGAGCGCGAGCAGGTCGCGGCCGTCGAACTCGATGTCGCCGGCGACGACCTTCACGCCCGTGGGCAGCAAGCGCATCAGCGCGCTGGCCGTCATCGACTTGCCCGATCCGGACTCGCCGACCACGCAGAGGATCTCGTTGGCCGACAACTCCAGGTCGAGGCCGCGGATCGCGTGCGCGCGGTCCGCCCCCGGCGGCAAGGCGACGTCGAGGCCGCGCACGCGCAGCAGCGGCGCGCCGCCGGCGATCGCCGCCACCCTGGATGCGTAGCCGGCGCTCATCGCGACCTCAGACGTGGGTTCAGCGCGTCGTTCAGGCCCTGCCCGACCAGTGACACCGCCAGCACGGTCAGCAGGATGGCCACGCCGGGAATCGCCGACACGTACCACTGCGTGCGCAGCACGCCGCGGCCATGGCCGATCAGGTTGCCCCAGGAGGCCACGTTCGGGTCCGACAGGTTCAGGAAGGCCAGCGCGCTCTCCATCAGGATGGCCAGCGCCATGACCACGCTGGCATAGACGATCAGCGGCGGCATCGCGTTGGGCAGGATCTCGCGGAAGATGATCGCGCCGTCGCGCAGGCCGATGGTGCGGCAGGCCTGGACGAACTCGCGATTGCGCAGCGACAGGAACTCGGCTCGGGTGAGGCGCGCGGGCGCTGGCCAGGAGACCAGGCCGATCGCCAGCATCACGGTGGTCAGGCCGGAGCCGAACACCGCCACCAGCACCAGCAGCAGCAGGAAGTTCGGAACGGTCTGGAAAGCCTCGGTGATCCGCATCAGCAGGTTGTCGACCCAGCCGCCGTAGTAGCCGGCCACCGCGCCGACCACGATGCCGAGCGCGATCGCGACCATCGTGGCCACGAAGCCGATCAGCAGCGAGATGCGCGCGCCGTGGAAGATCTGCGCGGCGATGTCGCGTCCCGATGCGTCGGTTCCCAGCAGGAAGCGATCGGTCGCGAACGGCCACTGCAGCGGCCGCCCCGCCAGGCTCAGCGGATCGCGGGGGTACAGCATGTCGGCGCTGGCGGCCATCACGAGGACCAGCACCAGAAGCACCAGCCCGATCACGGCGCCGGGGTTTCGAACGTAAAGACGAAGGAAGGCCATGGCTTCAGTGCCCGGTGCCGATGCGCGGGTCGAGCCGGGCATAGGCGAGGTCGACGATGAAGTTGATCACGATGACCAGGAGCGCCGAGATGAAGACGATGCCCAGCAGCGTGTTGAGGTCGCGCTGGACCACCGAGTCGTAGGCCAGCCGCCCGAGCCCGGGCAGCGCGAACACGCTCTCGACGACCACCGAGCCGCCCAGCATCGCGCCGGCCTGCAGGCCGATCAGCGTGACCATCGGCAGCAGCGCATTGCGCAGCACGTGGCGCACGACGACCGCGGTTTCGTTGAGCCCCTTGGCGCGCGCGGTGCGCACGAAATCGAGCGTGAGCACCTCCAGCATCGACGCGCGCATGATGCGCAGGTAGATCGCCAGGAAGATCAGCGCCAGCGTGACCGTGGGCAGCAAGAGGTGGCGGGCGATGTCGAGCACCCGGGCAAGGCCCGTGTAGCCGGCACCGATGGACTCGAAGCCGCCGGGCGGCAGCCAGGACAGCCGCACCGCGAACACCACGATGCCCATCAGGCCGAACCAGAACGAGGGCGTGGCGTAGAAAACCAGGCCCAATGTGGAGATGGCGGTGTCGGGCCACTTGTTGACCCGGCGCGCCGCGATCACGCCCAGCGCCATGCCGGCCGCGAACGCGAAGGAAAGCGCCGAAACCATCAGAAGCAGCGTGGCCGGCAGCCGCTCGAGGATCACGTCGACCACCGGCTTGCCGTAGATCGCCGAATGGCCGAGGTCGAAGCTGACCAGCCGCCACAGGTAGTTGCCGAGCTGCACCGCCACCGGCAGGTCGAGCCCGTAGTGGCGGCGCAGTTCCTCGATCATCGCGGCGTCGCCGCCGCCCATCTGCGCGACCAGCGCGTCGACCGTATCGCCGGGCGCGAGCTGCAGCAGCAGGAAGAGCCCCGCCAGGATGATCAGGAGCGTCGGCAGGCTGGCCGCCAGCCGACGCAGCGCGAGCGAGAGGACCCTCACGTCAGGCCGAGAGCCACAGGTCGTGCCAGCTGCTCGAGATCCAGCGCGGCTGATTGTGGTGGTTCTGCAGCGAGTTGTTGGTCACCGAAATCAGCAGGCGCTCGATGGCCATCCATAGCGGGATCTCCTCGTTGACGCGCTTGACCCAGTCGGCGTACAGCTGGCGCCGCTTGACCGGGTCGGTCTCGAAGGCGGCCGCGTCGATCAGCTTGTCGACCTGTTCGGACTGCCAGCCCCACTGGTTGGTCCAGGGCGCGCCCTTGGGGCTGCCCGAGCGGTACCAGACGGTGGTGGACACGGCCGGGTCGCCGCGATACTGGTGCCAGCCGGTGGCCAGGTCGAAGTTCCAGTCCTTGTACACATTGCTCAGGAAACCGGCGGCGTCGTAGCGGACGATCTCCACGCCGATGCCGACCTGCTGCAGCGACTGCTGGATGAAGGTCGACCACAGCGAGATGTCCTCGCCCCAGGGCGCCGGCACCAGACGGATGCTGAAGCGCTTGCCGTCGGCGCCCTTCTTGTAGCCGGCCTCGTCGAGGAGCGCCTCGGCCTTGCGCTTGTCGAAGGGGTACTTCGGCGCGTCCTTGGGGAAGAACTTCGGCGCGCTGCTGGGAATCGGGCCTGCGGCCGGCTTGGCGAAGCCGTAGAGGAAGTTCTCGCAGAAGAATTCCACGTCGAGCGCGCGCACGATCGCCTCGCGCACGCGGCGATCGGCGAGCTCCTTGCGGCGGAAATTGAACTCGATCGTGTTCATCACCGCGTTGCCCTCGTTGCCGCGGCTCGACACCTCGAACTTCGGGTCCTTCTTCAGGCGGTCGAGGTCGGCCAGCGGCAGCGCGCCTTCCGCGCTGATCTGGATCTGTCCCGACTCGATGGCCGCCACCGCCGCGGCCGGGTCGGGGATGAAGCGCCAGACGATCTGGTCGAGGTAGGGGAAGCCCTTGCGCCAGTAGTTCTCGTTGCGCACCGCAATCACGTACTGGCCGCGCTCGTACTTCGAGAACTTGAACGGGCCGGTGCCGATCGGCGCGGTGTTGGCCGGGTTCTCGAGCACGTTGGTGCCCTCGTAGACGTGCTTCGGCGCGATGTATCCGAGGTCGGACATCGCGCGCAGCATCAGGTCCATCGGCATCGGCCGGGAATACCGGAACACGGCGGTGTGCGCATCGGGCGTGTCGACGCCCTCGAGATAGAGCTGCAGCGCTGTGCCGTAGTTCAGGTGCTTCTTCCACATCTCCATGGCCGTGTACTGGACGTCGGCCGAGGTGAAGGGCTTGCCGTCGTGCCAGTTCACGCCCTGGCGCAGCTTGAAGGTGATCGTCTTGCCGTCGGGCGACGTCTCCCACGACGTGGCGAGCACCGGTGTCGGCTCGCCCTTCGCATCGAGGTCGACCAGCGGCTCCATGATCTTGCCGCCGACCACGTAGACGCCGGTGGAGGCGCGCAGGGCCGGATTCAGGATGCGCTGCTCGCCCTGCATGTGGACGGTGACGGTGCCGCCGCGGCGCGGCTCGCCCTTGCCCTGCGCCTGGGCGAGGCCGGGAATCGAGGCGGTCAGCGCGACGGCCGGTGCGGTCTTCAGTGCGTCACGACGGGTAAAGCTCATCTTTCATCTCCCTTTCATGTTGTTGCGACGATGCCGATAGCCGTCGGCAAACCTCTCTTATTACGCCCGGGGCGCGCCCGAGTCGATCGAATCCGTTCTGCGCATATCGTTATCGCGTCGCGGTTTCAGATTTCGCGCCGGTCGAGTTGCCGGTAGTGCAGCAGCATCAGCGGGGCGACCCGACGCGCCAGCGAATGCAGGGGCAGCGGCGCCGGCTCGCTGAGCGGCAGGGCAAGCTCGTTGACCGGAACGCCTCTGACCGCCTTGGCGAACTCGCCGCCCAGCGCCATCGACAGGGCCACTGCCCGCCCGTTGCAGCCCACCCAGGCCCAGCCGTCGGGACCCAGCCGGTGAAAGCGCGGCATGAAGTCCGCCGTCATCCCCACATAGCCGTTCCAGACGTGATCGAAGCGCACCTCCCCGATCTGCGGCCACAGGCGCCGCAGGCGATCGCCGATCATCGCCTCGAGCCGCCTGACCCGGTTGAAGGGCGCGATGATCGCGCCGCCGGTCACCAGCCGGTTGCGCGCGTCCCAGCGCCCGAAATGCAGGTCTCCATGGGTGTCGGACATCGCCTGGCGGCCCGGGATCACGGTGGCGCGGACCGCCTCGGGCAAGGGCAGCGTGGCCATCTGCCAGGACAGCACCGGCACCACCTGGCGAGCGATCCGAGGCGCCAGCGTGGGCGAGAACTCGCCGGTATAGGCGTTGGTGGCCAGCACCAGCGCCCGGGCCCGCATCTGGCCGGCGGGCGTGCGCACCACCCATTGATCGCCCTGGCGGGCAAAATCGAGCACCGGCGTGTGCCCGAAGATCCGGCCGCCGGCCTCGACCACCGCCTGCGCCAGTCCGCGGGCCAGCGCCAGCGGGTTGACATGGCCGCCGCTGCGGTTCCAGAAACCACCGTGCCAGGCATCGGAGCCGAGCATCTCGCGCACCTGCGCAGTGCCCAGCAACTCGACCTGCGCGCCGCGCTTGCCCCACTGTCGCACCCGTCGCTCGGAGATCGCGATGCGGCCCGGGGTATGCACGGGCTGCACCCAGCCGGTCTGCTCCGCCTCGGCCGCGATCGCATGCTCGCGAACCGTGTCGAACAGCGTGTTCGCACTGTCGCGCAACAACGCGACGAAGCGTTCCCCCGCTTCGCCGTGACGGGCCTCGATGTCGTCCGGGTCGGGGCGAGTGAGCGTGGGAATGACCTGGCCGTTGTTGCGCCCCGATCCGCCCCAGCCCGGCTCGACCGCCTCCAGAACCGCGACATCGACGCCCGACTTGCGCAGGTTCAGCGCGGTGGACAGGCCGGTGAAGCCGGCGCCGATCACGACCACGTCGGCACTCGCGCTGCCGTCCAGCGCCGGACACGGCGCACCGGCCGGCGTGACCGTCGACCACAGCGACGCGAGATCGGCGACTGAGGCCGACCGAGACTCGGATACCATCGTTTGCTCCTTGCGAACAGGTCGGTTCAGGCCTGTTCCTCGATGCAATCGATTGTACGGGGAACGACGAGGCCGCTGCCCGGCCCGGTTCCGGTACGAAGGGTCTGGTCGGCGGCCTCGAGGCCGCGCATCAGGTCGGCGGCAAGATCGTCGGCGTCTTCCAGCCCTGCGTGGATGCGCACCAGCGGCCCCTGCATCGGCCAGGCGCGCGTGTTGCGGCGCGGCGTGTCCATGGGCAGCACAAGGCTCTCGTAGCCGCCCCAGGACAGGCCGATGCCGAAAAGCTGCAGGGTGTCGAAGAAGGCCGCGAGCGCCTCCCTGGGCATCGGCCGCAGCGCGATCGCGAACAGGCCGCTGGCGCCGGTGAAGTCGCGCCGCCACAGCGCATGACCGGGATCGTCGGGCAGCGCCGGGTGCATCACCCGCTCCACCAGCGGATGCCCGGAGAGCAGGTGGGCCAGGCGCAGACCGGTCTCCCAGTGCTGGCGCAGCCGCAGCGCAAGCGTTCGCATGCCGCGCATCGCGAGAAAGACGTCATCGGGCCCGATGGTCTGCCCGAAATCCTGGACGCCCTTGCGAAGAAGGGGCCAGGCACGCTCATTGGCCGTCGCCACGCCCAGGATCGCATCCGAATGGCCGACCAGGTACTTGGTGCCGGCCTGGATCGAGACGTCGACCCCGTGCACGAAGGGCTTGAAGTACAGCGGCGTGGCCCAGGTATTGTCCATGACCACGAACGCGCCGGCCTGTCGGGCCTGTTGCGCGATCGCGGGAATGTCCTGCATCTCGAAGGTGCCCGAACCCGGCGCCTCGACATAGACGACGCGGGTTCTCGGGCACAGCAGGCGCGCGATGTCGGCGCCGACGCCCGGATCGTAGAACTCGGCCTCGATTCCGAATCTCGCGAGCACCGCTTCGGCGAACGCGCGGACCGGGCCATAGACGCTGTCGCAGATCAGCACGTGATCGCCGGTGCGCACCAGGGCGAGGATGGCGTGGGTGCAGGCCGCCAGCCCGGAAGGCAGCACGATCGAGCCGTACCCGCCCTCGACCTCGGCCACCATTTCTTCCAGGGCAGCCGTGGTCGGCGTGCCGAAGCGGCAGTAGGAGGCGTAGGGGTTGTCCGGGGTCTTGCGGTTTTCCCACTCCTGGAGGGTCGACGACAGGATCGTGGAACCCCGGTAGATCGGCGTGTTGACCATGCCGTGGTGCTGGGCGGGCCGGCGCGCCGCGTGGGTCAGGACGGTCGACGGTCGAAGGGCCTGGGGCGCGGGCGGTTTGGGCGGCATGGACTGGCTGGGCAATCTTGTCGGGAGGACTCCCAGTATAGGAATGCGGACCCGAAAAATGGCTCCAAAATTCGCCCCTGGACGCCTGTTCATGGCAAAATTTTTCTACTCCGGTCAGTCAAGATGGAATGAACGTTTCGATGGACAAGATCGACAAGGTGATACTTTCACTCCTCCAAGAGGACGCGACCCTGTCCCTGCAGCAGCTCAGCGAAGCGGTGCATCTTTCGCCCACCCCCTGCTGGCGCCGGCTGCAGCGCCTGGAACAGGAGGGCTACATCCTGCGCAAGGTGGCGCTGCTGTCGCCGCAGAAGCTCGGGGTCGGCGTGACCGTGTTCGTGGCGATCCGCACGACCCAGCACAACGACCGCTGGATGCACAAGCTGCGCAAGGTCGTCGACGAGATCCCGGAGATCGTCGAGTTCTACCGGATGAGCGGCGAGATCGACTACCTGCTGCGTGTGGTGGTGCCCGACGTAAACGGCTACGACGCAGTGTACAAACGCCTGGTGAGCGGCATCGAGCTCTCGGGCGTGTCGTCCAGCTTCGCGATGGAGCAGATCAAGTGGACCACCGCGCTTCCGCTCGACTACCTGCCCGCCGACAAGCCCGGCCGGCGCTGACCGACGAACCGGACCGAGCCCGGGGACCCTGCTGCCGGGTCAGCTCTGCTCGAACCCGCCGCCGGCGAAGTTCTCGAACTTGGTGTACTGACCCACGAAGGTCAGCCGCACCGTGCCGATCGGGCCGTTGCGCTGCTTGCCGATGATGATCTCGGCCGTGCCCTTGTCGGGCGAGTCGGGGTTGTAGACCTCGTCGCGATAGATGAACAGGATCACGTCGGCGTCCTGTTCTATCGCGCCCGAGTTGTGGCTCACGATCCCGTCGGCGAGCCACGAGGCGGGACCGGGCACCGTCAGGTCGAAAACTTCTTCCTCGCCATCTGCCTCGATCGCCACGACGCGGTCCCAGAACAGGTCCGACTCGGCCCAGGTACGCAGCGCGTCGTCGTCGAGCAGCTCGGCGTAGTGGCCCAAGGTGGCACGCGACGGCGCGAAGCGGAAGTGCGAACTGCCGCCATACGAGGTGCCGCGCAGCGAAGCCATTTCACGTTGCGTGACCCCGCGATCGCCCATGACCGCGCGCACCTGCGTGAAGAGTTCTCGCGGCAACGTGTCGACGTTCGCGTTCGCCCGCGGCAGCAGCGCATCGAGGCGCGCAGCCAGCTGCCGCGCAGGCTCGGCGCGAGGCCCGAAGGCGCCGACGCTCGAAAGAAATGCTCGCTGCTGCTCGCTGCCCGACACGTCGACATTCCACACCGTCCTGCCGGTGGCGGGCTTCATCGCCCGAATCCGGGCCACGATCCCGAAGCGCAACAACAGCGCAGCCACGTCGCGCGCAAGCCCCTCGCTCGCGGTCGCGAAATACACGCGGGCCGCACCCCGCTGATCGGCGGGGCGCAGATGGATGGAGCCGTCGGTGGCCCACAGGTGGCGCAGCAGCAGCGCAAGCTGGGCGTTCGCAAGCGCGAACGCCTCGGCCGGGATGCGCTTCTCGTGCGAGCGCTGGCCGAAGATACCGAGCTGGCGCAGCCAGGCATTCACGCCCTTCGGATGCCAGCGGTCACCGTTGCCGGAAATGACGAGCTGGTGCCAGTTGCCGCGACCCGCGTGGCGGCTCACCGTGCAGCCGAATGACTCCGCCGCCCGCCTGACGGCCTCGGAGTTCTCCTCGGACGCGGTCGTGTAGCGCATCGGCTGGCCGGAAAGGTAGCTGCCGTCGCCGATCAGGTGACCGAGCAACACCAGCTGCTCTTCACGCCACGCCGGCGCCATGGATGGCTCCGGAACGCGCCGCGCGATCGCGACCCTGTCCCCGATCTGCATCTCTCCGACGGTCCGCCAACCCGTGCCGGTGAAGACACGATGCCCCGCCGTGGCGCGCAGCGAACGGCCGCTGGCCAGCAAGAGCCTGAAGACCGGCTTGCACCCGACCGGCCAGACACGGTCGCTGCGGGCCGCGACGACCCGCTGCGAGGCATCCATCGCCAGGACCTCGGGCTCGGTGCCCACGAGGCTCGCGATCGGCGCGCGGCGGCCATTGGCCAGCATGACCAGGGTGTCGCCGGGCACGCATTCACGGAGATCGGACATCACCGGCCGCTTGTTCGGCCGCTGCTCGAGCGAGCGGTTGAGCTGCGACAGTGCGATCACCGGGCAGTTCAGCTCCTTGGCCAGCCCTTTCAGGCCGCGCGAGATCTCGGAGATCTCGGTGGCGCGGTTCTCGCCGGAGGAAGACCCCGCCATCAGCTGCAGGTAGTCGATGATGACCAGGCCGAGCTGGCCGCACTGGCGCGAAAGCCTCCGCGCGCGAGCGCGCAGCTCGAGCGCGCTGAGCGCCGGCGTCTCGTCGATGAAGAGCTGCGTGTCCTGCATCTTCTGCATCGCGTTGGTCAGCCGCGGCCAGTCATCGTCGAGCAGCCGTCCGGTGCGCAGCCGCTGCTGGTCGAGCCGTCCGACCGAGCACACCAGGCGCATGGCCAGTTGCGTGGCGCCCATCTCCATCGAGAAGACCGCCACCGGCAGTCCCTGTTCGACGGCCACGTGCTCGCCGATGTTCAGACTGAATGCGGTCTTGCCCATCGACGGGCGACCGGCCACGATGATCAGGTCGCCCTGCTGCAGCCCCGAGGTCATCCGGTCGAGGTCGACGAAGCCGGTCGGCACACCGGTCACGTCGTTCGGGTTGTTCTGGTTGTAGAGCTCGTCGATGCGCTCGACGACCTTGCCGAGCAGGTCGGGCAGCTGGTGGAAGCCGGCCTGGCCGCGGGCACCCTCCTCGGAAATCTGGAAGATCTTCGATTCGGCCTGGTCGAGCAGCTGGCGGGTGTCCTTGCCCTGCGGACTCAGCGCCGCCGACGAGATCTCGTCGGCGGTGGTGATCAGCCGGCGCAGGATGCCGCGGTCGCGGACGATCTCGGCGTAACGGCGAATGTTGGCCGCCGAGGGCGTCTCCTGGGCCAGCGCGTTCAGGTAGACCAGCCCGCCCGCCTCGTCGGCCTTGCCGGCCGTCTGCAGCGCCTCGAGCACGGTGACCACGTCGGCCGGCTGGCCGCGCTCGATCAGCCGGGCCACCTGGTGCCAGATCAGCCGATGGTCGTGGCGATAGAAGTCGTCCTCGCGCAGCACGTCGGCCACGCGGTCGAAGGCGTTGTTGTCGAGCAGCAGCCCGCCGAGCACCGCCTGCTCGGCCTCGATCGAATGCGGCGGCACGCGCAGCGCGGCGATCTGCGGGTCGAGCGGCGGACGGCTTTCGGAGACTGAGGACATCGGTCGGGGGGAACTCGCTGGGTTCACCGGCACGCTGGGTTCGCCGGCAAGAAGCCGATGGTATTTCAAATGCGAGCGGGGCACCGAAGCGCCCCGGAAGCACAACGGGGCGCCGAAGCGCCCCGCGGGGAAGCGCCGCCCCGGGCGCGAGGGTCGCGACCCGGAGCGGCTCGCCCCGGCGGCTTGCGCCGCCGGGGCCTGGATCAGGCGGTTTCGCCGATCACCGTCACCTTGATGTTGGCCAGCACGTCGGTGTGCAGAGCCACTTCGACTTCGTACTCGCCGATCGCCTTGAGCGGGCCGTTGGGCATGCGCACCATGGCCTTCTCGACCGCGAAGCCCTTCTTCTTCAGGGCCTCGGCGATGTCGAAGTTGCCCACCGAACCGAACAGGCGACCGTCGACACCGGCCTTCTCGGTGATCTCGACGGCCATGCCCTCGAGCTGCTGGCCCAGCGCCTGGGCGGCAGCGAGCTTGTCGGCCTGGATCTTCTCGAGTTCGGCGCGACGCGTCTCGAATTCCTGGATCGCGACCTGGGTGGCGCGGCGCGCCTTTCCGGTCGGGATCAGGAAGTTGCGCGCATAGCCGTCCTTCACGCGGACGACGTCGCCCAGCTGGCCGAGGTTGACGACTTTTTCGAGCAGGATGATCTGCATGTTCTCGTTCTCCCGCGGCTCAGTGGTTGTCGGTGAACGGCAGCAGGGCGAGGAAGCGCGCGCGCTTGATCGCGACCTGCAGCTGGCGCTGGTAGCGCGCCTTCGTGCCCGTGAGACGGGACGGGATGATCTTTCCGTTGTCGGTGATGAAGTCCTTCAGCAGGTCGACGTCCTTGTAGTCGATCTGCTCGATCTTCTCGGCCGTGAAACGGCAGAACTTCTTGCGCTTGAACAGCGCAGCCTGCGCCGGACGGCGCGTCTTCTTGTCCTTGGAACCACGACGGGCAAAAGCCATGTCCATACCCCTTTCAATTCGAATTCGGTTCGTGCGATGCCGGATCGATCGCGGCGTAGCGGGTCACGTGCAGCGTCAGCGACTTCGACTGCCTGCGACGCGGGGCGAGAAAGCCGATCGCGTCGATTGCCTGCCCCAGCCTCAGGCCGTCCGCGCGCTGCGCGAGCGGCCCCGAGAAACTCAGGGCGATGTCGAACTCCACCTGCCTGCGATGTCCTGCCTGGGTCACCTCGCAACGATGCGCAAGCCTGGCGTCGAGGATCGGGATGCCCGCCGGCGTGTAGCGCAGCGTTTCCTTCCCGACCAGCTCGCCTGTCAGCCTCACCTGGTTGACCGGATCGAATCCCGATTCCGCCAACCGCGGCTCGACGACCGGCCCTGCCCGGCTATCCACCCGATTGCGTCGATTGCGCGATGAGCCCTGCCGCTACGATCAGCCTTGCTGCGGCTCGGAAACGGCCTTGCGGGCCTCTTCCTTCTGGATCTGCTTGAGCATCGGCGAAGCGCCGGTCTCGGCCTTCTTCATCGACACGACCAGATGGCGCAGCACGGCGTCGTTGAAGCGGAAGGCGTGCTCGAGCTCGTCGAGCGTGGGCTGCCCGCACTCGATGTTCAGAAGCACATAATGGGCCTTGGCCATCTTCTGGATCGGGTAGGTCAGCTGGCGGCGACCCCAATCCTCGAGCCGGTGGATCTTGCCTTCCTGGCTCTCGATCAGCGTCTTGTAGCGCTCGATCATGGCCGGAACCTGCTCGCTCTGATCGGGATGCACGATCAGGACGATCTCGTAATGACGCATCGTTTCTCCTTGTGTTCGCACGAACGCTGCATCGCCCCTCCCGAGAAGGAAGAGAGATCCGGAAAGCCCGGTTCGGATGCCGGCCGCCGGAAGGCGATGCGACGCGCTGTGCCTCGTGGACGAAGGCCGCCGGCGACAAGCGTCGATTCACCGTGCGGCGAGGAACCCGAGATAATAGCGGATGACCAGAGTTTGCTCAAGCGCCGAACCCGGCGCCGGCCCGCGATGATCGCCTGGCTGGTCCGAGCGATCCTGGCCGGCGAACTGCTGGCGGCCCTGGCAGCCGGATGGTGGCTGTCGAGCGCCGCCGGCTGGCCGCCGCTGGCCGCCGGGCTCGTGGCGGCAGGCCTGCCCGCCCTGCTGCACGCCGCGGTGATCGGCCTGCAATCGCTGAGCGGCGCCTGGCATCGCGCCCGTTTTGCCCGGCAGACGGGCGGCGCCCCGCTTCCGCCGGGGCCGGCCGTTCGCGCCTGGCTGGGCGAGACCGCCGCCTCGCTGCGCAGCTTCGCGCTGCTGATGCCATGGTTCGGCGACACCCCCCTGCCGACGGGCCGGGATCCCGGCCGGGTGCCGGTCGTTCTGGTGCACGGCTACTTCTGCAACCGGGCCGTCTGGCGGCCGCTCTCCCGCTGGCTGGCGGCCCGGGGCCATCCGGTGGAATCGGTCAACCTGGAACCGCCCTTCGCCCCGGTCGAAAGCTACCTGCCCGGTCTGGAGAAGGCGGTCGAGCGGCTGCGCGCCCGCACCGGCGCGCGGCGGGTCGCGCTGATCGGGCACAGCATGGGCGGCCTGGTGATCCGGGCCTGGATCGCCCGGCATGGCGACCGCCGGGTCGCGGCGGTCGTCACGCTCGGCAGTCCTCACCAGGGCACCTGGAGCGCGCGTTTCGGCATGGGCCGCAACGTGGCGCAGATGCAGCCGGGCAGCCGCTTCCTTGCCGGGCTCGACGCTGTGGAAACGCCCTCGGTCCGCGCGCTCTTCACCGTGATCCTGACCTTGCACGACAACATCGTGATGCCGCAAGCCGCGCAGACGCTGGACGGCGCTCGCCATCGCGTGCTGCACGGGGTGGGCCACATGGCGCTCGTCCATGCGAAGCAGGTGCGCCCGCACCTGGCCGAGGCCCTCCAACAAGCCGAGGCGCGGGGCGAGGCGATCGAACGAGACGAGGCGGGCGTTCCGATCGCGCCCGTACGGCAGCCATGACCAGGACGCCTCGCCGCACCCGGGAGCGGATCCTCGAGCGCTCGCTTCAGCTCTTCAACGAGCTCGGCGAGCCGGGCGTGACGGTCGCCGCGATCGCCGACGACCTCCGGATCAGTCCCGGCAATCTCTACTACCACTTCGCGAACAAGGAAGCGATCGTCACCGCGCTGTTCGAGCGCTTCGACGCCGAGATCGGCGCGCTGCTCGACGAAGCCGCCCGCAGGGAGATCCGGCTCGAGGACGTGGCCCCCTTCCTGAGGCTGCTCTTCGAGTCGATCTGGCGGAATCGCTTCGTCTACCGGGACATCAACGACCTGCTGTCGCGGCACCGCTCGCTCGAGCTCGGATTGCAGGCGATCGTACGGCGCAAGGCCGATGCGGCGACCCTGCTCTGCCGGGCGCTCGCCGAGGCCGGCGAGCTGTCGGCCACCCCCGCCGAGGCGGAGGCGCTGGCCACCAACATGGTCGTCGTGGCGACCGGCTGGCTGCCCTACGAGTACATCGGCGGCGCGCGCCGATTCGGCGACCCCGATTTCGCCCGGGGCTGCGTCGAGCGCGGCGTGACGCAGTTGCTCGCGCTGTTGCGGCCGTGGCTCTCGTCGGCGGGCCGCGAGCGCCTGTCCGCCGCGCGGGCGGCGTGACCGGTCTTTCCTCGGTGCCTGGCTCGCTTCGTGTCCGACCGGGCGGTGCGGGCCGGCTGGCATCGCGCAAGCCCTGTTCAAGCGACACGCGGTGCGCCCGACCGTCGCCACGTGCCTTGGGTTCTGCAAGAATTCGACACCCGCAATGGCCACGACGTTTCGAGCGCCGGCCGGCAAAGCAGGCCTGGCGTTTCGTGCCCTTCGCGCAAGCCGAGCGCTGCCGCAGGAGCCGGCGATCAGGGAGGGCGCTGTCCGAGCGATTCCGAAGGAATCGCGAGTTGCGCCCGACCCGCCGGCGACGAGGCAGGCGAGGCTAGCCCCGCGCAGCGGGGCCGCAGCACAGGGCGCGAAACGCCAGGCCTGCTTTGCCGGCCGGCGCCCGCCACAACGCACAGAGGAAGAAGAACTTGAACCTGCACCGCATGCTCCAGCAACGCGCCGCCCGAGGCGCCCCGATCCGCGTCGGCCTGATCGGCGCCGGCAAGTTCGGCTCGATGTACCTGTCGCAGATCCGGCGCACGCCGGGCATGCACCTGGTCGGCGTCGCCGACCTGTCGCCGCCTCGCGCCAAGGCTTCGCTCAGACGCGTGGGCTGGCCCGCTGCCGCGCTCGGCGCGCGCAGCCTGGCCGACGCCGCGAAGAAGGGCACCACGCACGTCCACGACGATACGTTCGCGATGATCGCGAGCCCGCACGTCGACGTCGTCATCGACGCGACCGGCCATCCGGCGGCCGGCATCGCGCACGTGCTGGCCTGCTGCGAGCACGGCAAGCACATCGTGATGGTCAACGTCGAGGCCGATGCGCTGGCCGGCCCGCTGCTCGCCAGGAAGGCGCGCGAGGCCGGCATCGTCTATTCGCTCGCCTACGGCGATCAACCCGCGCTGATCTGCGAGATGGTCGACTGGGCGCGCACCGCCGGCTTCGAGGTGGTGGCCGCCGGCAAGGGCACGAAGTACCTGCCCGAGTACCACGCGTCGACGCCGGCCACCGTCTGGCCGCACTACGGCATCAGCCCCGAAGACGCGAAGGCCGGGGGCATGAACCCGCAGATGTTCAACTCCTTCCTCGACGGCACGAAGTCGGCGATCGAGATGGCCGCAGTGGCCAACGCCACCGGCCTCGCGCCCGCACCGCAGGGCCTCGAGTTCCCGCCTTGCGGCGTCGACGACCTGGCCCAGGTGCTTCGGCCGGCAAGCGACGGGGGCCGCCTGCACCATCGCGGCCAGGTCGAGGTGATTTCGAGCGTCGAGCGCGACGGCCGGCCGGTGTTCCGCGACCTGCGCTGGGGCGTCTACGTGACCTTTGCCGGCGACTCGGACTACGTTCGCCGCTGCTTCCGCGAATACGGGCTGGTCACCGACAAGTCGGGCAACTACACCGCGATGTACAAGCCCTACCACCTGATCGGGCTGGAGCTCGGGATCTCGGTGGCCTCGGTGGGCCTGCGCAACGAGCCCACCGGCGCGCCGGAGATGTGGCATGGCGACGTGGTGGCGACCGCCAAGCGCGACCTGAAGGCGGGCGAGACCCTCGACGGCGAGGGCGGATTCACGGTCTACGGCAAGCTGATGCCCGCGGCCGATTCGCTGGCCGTCGGCGGCCTGCCACTGGGCCTGGCCCACGGCGTGACGCTCGAGCGTGCGGTGAAGGCCGGCCAGCCGGTTCGCTGGACCGACGTGGCCTTCGATGCGAACGCGCCGGCGGTGAAGTTCCGGCGCGAGATGGAGCGGGTGTTCGCGAAAGGCAAGCGCCGCGCGAAGTGAGGAAGCCCGGCGGGCGGCCCCGCTCAGGCCGCCTTCGCCAGCGCGGCGACCTCGTCGAGCCGCTTGCGGTACTCGCGGCGCAGGCGCTCGACCAGCTCGCCGGCCGGCAGGATCTCCTGCACCGCCCCGATGCCCTGCCCCGCGCCCCAGATCTGGCTCCAGGTCTTGGGCCTTTCGCGGTCGCTGCCGAAGTTCATCCGGTTCGCGCCCTCGCGGGCCAGCGCGTCGGGGTCCAGCCCGGCCGCGACGATCGACGGCTTCAGGTAATTGCCGTGCACGCCCGAGAAATAATCGGTGTACAGGATGTCCTGCGCGCCGCTGTCGACGATCATCTGCTTGTACGCATCGGGGGCGTTGGCCTCCTTCGTCGCGATGAAGGGCGAGCCGATGTAGGCAAGATCGGCCCCCATGGCCAGCGCGGCGACGATCGCATCGCCGCGCGCGATGCAGCCCGACAGCAGCAGCGGCCCGTCGAACCACTGGCGGATCTCCTGGACCAGCGCGAAGGGCGACTGCACGCCGGCGTGGCCGCCGGCGCCCGCGGCCACCGCGATCAATCCATCCGCCCCCTTCTCGATCGCCTTGCGCGCGAAGCTGTCGTTGATGACGTCGTGCAGCACGATGCCGCCGTACGAGTGCACCGCCTCGTTGACCTCGGGGCGCGCGCCCAGCGAGGTGATCACGATCGGCACCCGGTGCTTCACCAACACCTCGATGTCGTGATCCAGACGGTCGTTCGAGCGGTGGACGATCATGTTGACCGCATACGGCGCCGAGGGCGCCTCCGGGTGCGCGCGATCGTGCGCGCCCAGTTCGCGCTCGATGCGCTCGAGCCACTGGGCGAAAGCCTCCTTGGGCCGGGCGTTCAGCGCCGGGAAGGACCCGACGACCCCGGCCTTGCACTGCGCGATGACCAGTTCGGGATTCGAGACGATGAACATCGGCGAAGCGACGACGGGCAGGCGCAGGCGGTCGCGCAGGATCGGAGGAAGCGACATCGGTGACTCGGCTTGAGGGTGAATCGGGCCGGAGATCTTAACCCTTGCGGTCGCGAGCCGCCTGCGCGTCGGCCTGGCACTCGTAGAAGATCCGTGCAGTGCAACGCGCGCAGATCTCGCGGTCGAGCTGCTCGTAGATCGTGGCGATCGCCTGGTCCTTGGTGCGGAACAGGTTGTCCTCGCCGACCTGCGCCAGCGCGCCGCCGCGCCCCATCAGTTCCTGCGCATTGTGGCGCAGGCCGTGGATGTAGAGCCTGCCGCCCGCCGCGCGGCGGCGGATCGCCTCCTGCCCGAGCAGGGAGGCGCCGGCCACGTCGACGAAGTTCATGTTGCGGGCGAGCAGCAGCAGGTGCTTCTGGTCGGGCGAGATCTCGCGCAGGATGTCGAGGTGCGTCGCCACGTGGTCGACCGCCCCGAAGTAGATCGAGCCCTCGATCGTGAGCATCTTGAGCTGCGGGCACTCCGGCCGCTCCGCATCGATCGGCACGAAGGCGCGCGCCGGATCACGGACGTCGGGCACCTGGCCGCGCATGATCGGCCGCGAGGTGCGATTGAGGTAGAAGACCAGCGACACCGCCACGCCGATCAGCACCGCGACATCGAGACGCAGCACCAGCGTGGCGGCCGTGGTGATCAGCAACACCCCGCCCTCGGAACGGCTGGCCGCGAGGGTCTGCCTGATGCGCGACAGGTCGATCAGCGAGAGCGACGCGAGCAGCAACACCGCGGCAATCGCGGGCGCCGGCAGCCAGCGCACCGCCGGCGCGAACAGCGCCACGATCGCCACGAGGATCACGGCGGAGAACACCGCGGCCAGCGGGGTCGCAGCGCCGGCCTCGAAGTTGGGCCCCGAGCGGTTGACCGACGCGCTGGTCGGGAAGCCCGAGAAGAAGCCGGCGGCGATGTTCGACAGGCCCTGCCCGATGAACTCCTGGTTGCCGTCGATCCGCTGGCCCGAGCGCAGGGCCACCGCCCGGGCGATCGACACCGACTGGGTCAGCGCCACGATCGAAAGCGCCACCGCGAGCCCGGACAGCTCGCTGAGGCTGGCCAGGTCGTGGATCGGCCAGGAAAGCGGCGGCAGTCCCCGCGGAATCGCATCGAGGTAGCGCAGCCCGGCGGACCTCCCCGCGACCGCGGCCAGTCCCTCGATCGCGAGCGCGCCCGCCGTGCCTGCCACCATCGCGACCACGATGTACGGCCAGCGCGGCCGCCAGCGCCGGCTCGCCAGCCCGGCCGCCAGCGTGACGGCGGCCACGCCCAGCGCCCAGGGATTCGCATCGGGCAGGCTGATCACGAGATGGCCGAGCGCGCCGAGGAAGCCGCCGCCCGGCGCCCCCGGGAGCCCGAACAAGGCCGTCATCTGGCTGGCCACGATCAGCAGGCCGGCGCCCGCCATGAAGCCGACGATCACCGGCTGCGAGATGAAGTTGACCAGCGTGCCGAGCCGGAGCACCCCGAGCAGCAGCATGAACACGCCCATCAGGAAGGCCAGCGTGAAGGCCAGCCCCACGTATTCGGGGCTCCCCGGCGCGGCGAGCGGCGCCAGCGCCGCGAAGGTCATGATGGAGACCGCGTTCGTCGGGCCTGACACGGTGTGCAGCGAGGACCCGAACAGGGCGGCCACGGCGGTGGGCACCATGGCCGCGTACAGCCCATACTGCGCCGGCAAGCCTGCCAGCGTGGCGAAGGCGATGCCCTGGGGCAGCACGACCAGCGCACCGACCAGGCCCGCCAACAGGTCGCGCGGCAGACTGTCCCGGTCGACCCGATGCCACCACCGGATCGGCGGGAACAGCCGCGCGAGGAGCATGCGGCGGCTCATCCGCGAGCCTCCGTGCCGCCACCGCCCAAGCGCCCGCGCGCGATCCGGTCGGCGAGGCGGCCGTGCCGCTCGGTGCGCCGGGTCGCGCCGTCCTCGATCGCGTCGGCGCCGGCCCAGACCACGAGCGCGCTGCGTGCCCGCGTCGCCCCGGTGTAGAGCAGCTCGCGCGTGTTCAGGCCGTGTCCGACGGGCGCCGGCACCAGCGCCACCGTGTCGAACTCGGAGCCCTGAGACTTGTGGACCGTGATCGCGAAGGCGTCTTCGTGTGCGGGCATCTGCCGCACCGGCTGCCAGCGCAAGGCGCCGCCGGCATCGAAGGCCACCGCCGGCGCACCCGTCGGGTCGGGCAGGCAGATGCCGACATCGCCGTTGTACAGGCCGAGCTCCGGGCGGTTGCGGGTCACGATCACGATCCTTCCCGTATACCAGATGGCACCGGGCGCCGCACCGACCCGGCGCCGGACCCGCGCGGCAACCGCCGCGTTGATCGCGGCCGCCCCCAGCGGCCCTTCGCGCAACGCGCAGAGCACGCGATGCCTGTCGAAGGCGGCGACGATCCGCTCGGCCGGCTCGCCGCCGGCCAGCGCGGCAAGCGCCGGCGACCAGGCCGCCAGCGAGCGGTCGGCGATCGCGCCCGCCGAAGCGGGCCCGGGGGCGGTCACCTCATTCGATCCCTCCGGGCCATCGGGGCCGGCGGGCATCGGCGCGCCGGGCTGCTGCCAGCGATCGCGCAGCCAGCCCGCGAAGGCCGCGAGTCCGGGCGCAGCCGACTGGCGATAGTTGCGCTGCAACCGGACCACCGCCTGCAGCGGGCTCGCGCAAGCCTCGGCGAACACCGCCCCGGCCTCGACCGAGGCGAGCTGGTCGCGATCGCCCGCGAGCACCAGCCGTCCGCCCTCGGGAATCGACTCGACCAGCGCGCGGGCGAGCTCGAGATCCAGCATCGAGGCCTCGTCGACGATCAGCAGGTCGTGGCGGATCGCGCCGGGGGCCGGACCCGCCCTGTCGGCGCGCAAGCCCAGCAAGCGGTGCACGGTCATGCCGGAGACCGGCAGGCGGCCTGCCAGCGCATTGTCGGGGTCGAGCCGGACGAGCTGCGCCGCCAGCGCCTGGGCGAGACGTGCCGCCGCCTTGCCGGTCGGCGCGGCGATCGCGACGCGGGATTCGGGGGCCAGCCTCAGGAAGGCGACGAGGAGCCGAGCCATCGTCGTCGTCTTCCCGGTGCCCGGCCCGCCGGTCACGATTGCCAGCCTGCGAGAAAGCGCCATGCGCACCGCCTCGCGCTGCAGCGGGTCGACCTCGTCGTGCGGCGCGACCGCGTCGAGCGCGGCCTCCACGCGGGACGCGTCGGCAAGCGGCGCCGGCGCATCGAGCGCCGCCAGCCGCTCGGCGAGCACCGACTCCGCGCGCCAGAGTCGCTGCAGGTAGAGCGCGTCGCCGTCGACGACCAGCGGCGCGGCCGGCGGCTCGCCGCTCTGTCCGGATCCGGCGCTTGCCACCGCCGGACTGCCGGCCAGGCGGGCGCGCTCGAGCAGATCGGGGACCAGCACGAAGGCGTGCCCGTCTGCCGCGGCGAGCCAGACGCGGCGGGCCCAGCGCTCGAGCGGGGCTTCGACGTCGTCACGCTGCTCGCCGTCGCCGTCGGGGCCCGCGGGCGCGCGGTGCAGGCGCACGACCGCCCTCGCGAAGGCCTGGGCCACCTGCCCGCCGGACGCCCGATTCGGCTCGTGCCCGACGTCGCCCGATCCGGCCACCGCACCGCGGGGCTCGCGCGCGCCGCTCACCGTGCGCCTCCCGCCAAAAGCCGGTCGAGGCGCTCGATCAGGGCCCGGGAGGGTTTGCTCGCATGCACGCCGGGCGTGGGCTCGCCCGCCTGGCCGGGCCGCACACCGCGCAGGAAGACCCAGAAAGCGCCCCCGATGTCGCGGTCCCAGTCGTAGTCCGGCAACCGAAGCCTCAGGAATCGGTGCAACACCAGCAGATAGAGGCAGGCCTGCAGAGGGTAGGCGTGCTCGCGCATCGCCGCCTCGACGGCGGGCGCTTCGTAGTCCGAAAAGCGCCCGCCGAGGCGGTTGCTCTTCCAGTCGAGCACGTACCAGCGTCCGTCCTGCTCGAAGACCAGGTCGATGAAGCCGCGCAGGAATCCGCTCCAGCGCGAGCTCGCGGCCCAGGCGTCGAGCGGGTACTCGGCCGCGACCGCCTCGAGCAAGGCCCGGTCGTCGACGCCATCGCCGGGCAGCAGGAAGTCCATCTCTCGCACCAGCGCCCCGGGCGCCACGGCGCGCAGGGACACCAGGCGGCCGTCCGGCGCTCGCAGGCCGGTGTCGAGCACCGCGTCCAGCCAGCCCGCAAGGCCGTTCGACAGCGAGACGGCGAAGCCGGCCCGGGACAGCTGCGCGGCGACCAGCCGGCGATCGAGCGGCGCATCGATGGCGCAGTGCTCGAGGATGCCGTGCAGGCAGCTGCCGGCGCGCGCGCCGGCCGGGAAGTCGAAGCGGATGTCGGGCACCGGCTCGTCGCCGGGAACCTCGGCGAGGGAATCGAATTGGTCATGGTCGGGACGCTCGTCGTCCTGCGCGGCCCGGCCCGCATCGGCCGCCTCGCCTTCGGCGATCCGCTGCGCGAGCGCGCTGAAGCTGGTGCGTATCCACGGTGCCGGGATGCGCGCCGCGAAGGAACGCGCCAGGGGCTGCGGCACCGCCGACCGGGCCGCGTCGACCGCGAGCGGCGCCACCGGCCGCCCGCCGACCGTCCCCGACGCGGCCTCGGTGACATCGACGACCGCTACGCTTCCCGGCTCGGCCGCATCGCGCCAGGCATCGACCGCCCGGGCGAGCGCCTCGGGATCGGACGCCGGCTTCGGATCCTCCGGCAAGTCGGCGAGTACGGCGAGCCGGCGAGCGAGCGGGGTCGACGCGGCGGCGGCGACCGGCCCCCACAGGACATGGCAGCGCTGCTCGGCGCGGGTCAGCGCCACGTAGAGCCGCCGCACCGACTCCGCGTCGATCTCGAAGAGTCGCTGCCTCATCGCGCCGTCTGCCGGCCGGTCCGACAGTTCCAGCACCGGCTGCCAGTGACTCGCCGCGCCCGAGAGCGAATCCGGCCCGTGGTGGTGCACGAAGGGCGCTTCGGCCTTCGCCGCGCGGCCTTGCCACGCGAAGGGCAGGAACACGAAGGGAAACTCCAGTCCCTTGCTCTTGTGGACGGTGAGGATCCTGACCAGGTTCTCGTCGCTGTCGAGCCGCAGCTCGAAGGCCTGGCCCGACCGTTCGTCGCCGGCGCGCGCCCGCGCCAGCCACCGCCAGGCCTGGCGCGGGCCCTGCGATGCCTCGTCGGACGCGGCGATCAGCTCGAACAGGTGCAGCAGGTTGGTGAGCCGCCTCTCGCCGTCGCCGAGCGCCGCGAGTCGGGCGGCGGCCCCGCTGCCGAACAGCAGCCTGCGCAAGGCGGCCTGCGGGCCATGTTGCGCCCAGGTGTCGCGGCAGGCGGCAAAGTGTTCGACCCAGGCATTCCAGGCGGCCGGGTCGCCCGCCAGCGATTCGAGGGCGGCAGCGTCCAGGCCGGCCGGCGTGGCGAGGAGCGCCGCGCGCAACAGGCCGGCGTCGGCGGGCTCGGCCACGGCGGCCAGCCAGCGCGACAGTTCCTCGGCCTGCGGCGAGGCCACGACCCGCTCGCGGGAGATCTCGACCGCGCCCACGCCGACCGCGCCCAGCGCCCGTTTGACCAGGCTGCCCTGGCGGTGCGAATCCACCAGCACGGCGATGTCGGACGGTTCGACCGGCGCATCGTCGAGCCGCAGCCCCGCGCCGAGCAGCCGCAGGATCTCGGCCACGGTGATCGACACCGCAAGCTCGCTGGCGCGGTCGGCGTCCAGCGCGCCGCCGCCCGCATCCCCGGCGAAGCGCAACACGGTGAGCGGCGCGCGCGGCGCGGCGTCGCCGGCCTCCTCCGTCAGCGCGCGTCGGGCCTTCAGTCCCACGCCTGCCGGCTCGAACCCGATGCCCGGCACGCCGAAGGGATCGCCTTTCCCGAAGAGTGCGTTGACCGCGCTCACCAGTCCCGGCACCGAGCGCTGGTTCTCGCGCAGCGCATGGGCGGCCGGCCCCTCGTTGCGCGCATCGAGGTAGGAGTACACGTCGGCGCCGCGAAACGCGTAGATGGCCTGCTTCGGGTCCCCGACCAGCACCAGGCCGCCGCCGCGGCCTTCGTCAGCGCCGGCCTGGCCGCCGTCGTCGCTGCCGTGCGCCAGATGGATCCGGCGAAAGATGCCCCACTGCTGCGCGTCGGTGTCCTGGCACTCGTCGATCAGCGCCAGCGGGTAACGCTCGCGCAGCATGCGCGCGAGCCGCGCTCCCGAACCGGGCGCCTCCAGCGCCTCGTGAACGATGGCCAGCAGGTCGTCGAACGCGAGCCGCCCGCCGCCGCCGAGCCGCGCCAGCCTGCGCGGTTCGCCGTCGCGCCAGACGGACTCCGCCACTTGGGCGACGACGCCGTCGCAGCGCGCGAGCAGGGACGCGAGCTCGCTGCACAGCGCGGGGATCTCGCCAGGCGGCATCGGCTTGCTGCCGACTGCGGCCTCGAAGCGCTCGCGCGCGAGCTTCGCGACGGTGGCCGCGAGTTTCTCGCGATCGCCGCGCGTCATCGGCAGTCCGGCCGGCTGCGCCGCCCAGTCTGCGAGCTTCGCCAGCCAGCCGGCGGCCCAGTCGAGCCGGATCAGCTTCCCGTTGACGTTTCCCCTGACCGAGATCCAGTCCAGCAGCGCCTGGCCCTGCCCGGCCAGAGCCTCGGCGAGCCGCGCCCGCAGCCCGGCGACGTCCGCGGCCAGCGCACGCCAGTCCCCGCCGGGCGCCGCGCGCACCGCGCCCGGATTCGAGTGAATCGCGCGAACGCGCGCCACGAGGCGATCGGGATCGACGCCGGCCTCGGCGAGCAAGGCCAGTTGCGCCGCATCCGCGGCGATCACGTGACGGCGCCACCAATCGTCGACCAGCGCTTCGATCCAGCCGTCGTCGCCCTCGCCGACCTCGACGCCGCCGGGCAGGCCGATCGACAAGCCGTGCTCGGCGATCACCCGCTGGCAGAAGCCGTGGATCGTGCGCACCGCCGCCTCGTCGACCCGGGCATGCGCGATCCGCAGGCGCCGTAACGCGGCCTCGCGATCGGCGATCCGCGGCAGGTACTCGCGGCAGAAGAGCTCGCCGTCACGGGTGTCCTCGCCCGCCAGGTCGGCCTCGAGCAAGGCGGCCATCGCGCCGATGCGCTCGCGGATCCGGGCCGCGAGCTCGGCGGTCGCGGCGTTCGTGAAGGTCACGACCAGGATGCGGTCGATCTCGAGTTCCAGCTCGACCAGCGCGCGAACCACCAGACCGGCGATCGTCCAGGTCTTGCCCGTTCCGGCATCGGATTCGAGCAGATGGAAGCCGCGCAGGATCCCGGGGTCGAAGACCGGATGCGCCTCCAGCGGTCCGGGCGCCTTCAATGCAGCACCTCGATCTCGACATCGGCCAGGATCGGCACCCACAGCGTGTCGCCGTCTTCCGCGACGGTCCGCAGGTCGGGACCCGCATCGCGCCAGAACACCGCCTGCCAGGGCTTGTCGCGTTCCCCGCTGGACCAGGGACCGCCCTCGATCGCGTCGCGCAGCTTGCCCAGCAGCCTGCCGGCGCGATCGGGATCCGCATCGAGACACGCTGCCAGCGGCCCTTTCTGCTTCGACTCGCGCCAGGCGCTCAGCCAGGCCCGCGGAAAAGCCGCCGGCGGACCGGCGAGGATCGCCTCGGTGGCCGCGACGGCGTGGCGAAGCGCGGCCACCGGATCGGCGATGCGCACCAACGCAGTGGCGTCCGGCGCGGCCAGCACGGTCTCGTCCAGGCGGCACAGGTCCCGCGCGGGAAGATCCGGACGATCGGGACGCGCGGCATGCGCAGACCCGCGCCCCGCGGCGAGCCAGGCCGCAAGCAGCGCATGCGACAGCCAGGCCTCGACGATCCCGTGCAGGTTCAGCGCGAAACCCGACACGATCCGGTGCCGGCCGTCGGGGCCTGGCAGCGGCAGGCGGGCCACGATCGCCGGCCCGCCGTCGAGCTCGAACGACAGGTCCGCCGCCCGCGCGGCGCCCGGCCCGCCCGCACGATCGGCCAGCCGCGCGGCATGCTCGAGGATCGCCCGGGCCTGGCGCTCGCCGACCGAGCCGCCCGCGACGCGCGGCGTCGCGCGGAGCTGCGCCTCGATCCGCCCGGCGTCCGCGCCTTCGAGCAGGGCCTGCGCGGTCCGGCCGAGCAGGTCGCGGTCGTCGGTGTCGCGCGGCCACAGCGGCTCGCGCGTGTCGGATCGTGCGTCCACCCGCGGCATCGATGCGCCCACCTTCCGGCGCAGCCAGAAGGCGATCGGATCGGACAGCGCGGCGCGCAGTTCGTCGAGCGAGACCGGCTCGGCAGGCGATTCCCCCCCGGGCGCGGCCGGCCGTGGCGCCTGTGGGCCGCCCACCGGGCCCGCGGCGGCGCTGCGCCGCGCCAGCGGCGCGGCGAGGGCCGACGCGGCATCGACCCACTCGCGCGCAAAGCTGCCCGTCTGTCCGGGGACGAAGGCACGGGGCGAGAAGGGATGCAGCGGATGCTCGACGATCGCCGACGCCTCGGCACGGGCGGGCATCGCCCGACGCAAGGGCGCCCCGGCCGGCAGGCGGGACGCGAGCCGCGCACGCAGCCAGGCCATCAGCTCGAGCACCACCGTCGACGGCTCGAGCGGCGCGTCGTCGCGCACGTCGCGGCCGCGGAACAGGATCGCGAGCCGGTCCTGCGCGGCCAGCACCGCGTCCAGGAAGATCCCGCGCTCGTCGGTCCGCGGGACCCTGTCGCCGAAGCGCGGCGCCCGCGGCATCAGGTCGGTCTCGCTGCGCGCGCCGCTGCGCGGGAACACCCCCTCGTCGATGCCGAACAGGCAGACGACCCGGAACGGCACGCCGCGCAAGGCGCCCAGCGGACACACGCTGACCGCGCCCGACGCGGTGGCGGCCGGCGCCGACGCCCTCAGCGACTCGTCGAGCGCGAGCGCAAAGGCCTGCGCGTCGATCGGCACCAGGCCGGCTTGGAGGGCGGCCTCCTGCGCGGCTTCGGCGAGCGCCGCCAGCGCCTCGCGCACCCGGGCGAGCGCCGCCTCGTGCCTGCGCGTGGCGAAGAAGATCTGGTCGACCTCGGCGCCAAAGCGCTCGCACCACTCGGCGACGGGCCGCTCGCGCGCGGCGAGCCGCCGCAGCGAACCCAGCACGCCGAGCAGGGCGAGCACCGGCTCGGCGAGCGCCGCGCGGCTGCCGCGCAGCCCTTGCACCGGCGCCAGCGTGCCGACCAGCGGGACGTCGTCAGACACCGCCGCGCCGATCAGGAGCCGGTCCAGGGCATGCTGCCAGTCGTGCTTGATCGCGCCGTCCACGGCGTCGAGCCCCCAGCGCGCGCCCGCCGCGTCGAGCACTCGGACCAGGGCGGCCACGTCGTCGGCGGACAGGCCGGTGACCTCCGAAACCGCAGGGTTCAGCAGCCAGGCCTCCACCTCGGGCAGCGTCGGCCCCTGCGCGGCGAGATCGAGCAGGTCGCGCACGGCGCGCAGCAGCGGCTCGGCCCCGGGCGGCCTGCCGGAGATCGCGAACGGGATGCGCCGCTGGACGGCGGCCGTGGAGAAGACCGCCTCGATCGCCGGCGCCGCGCTCTCGATGTCGGCGCAGAACACGGCGACCTCGGACGGATGCAGGCCCGGCAGACGCTCGAAGCAGTCCAGCAGCAGGTCGTGCAGCACCTCGGCCTGGCGGGTCGCGCTGTGCGCGGCGTGCACGACGATGGAGTCGTCGGGTTCGGCGACCCGCTCCCAGGGCGCGTCGCTGCGCAGGAAGACCGATTGCCGGAGCGCGCGCAGGCAGTCCGGCGGCCGCGCGGGATCGGCACCGTCCGGGTCGTCGAGCTCCCTGAAGGGTTCGCTCGCCTGGACGGCGAACCGCTCCTGCAGCGCCGCCACCTGCGCCACGAAATCGCGCTGCGCCCGCCCCCAGTCGCCGAGCACGGCAGGCTCGCCATCGTAGAGCCAGGCCTGGTCGGGCCGCTCCGCGAGGACCCGGGCGCGCTGCCGGCCGTCGACCAGGTCCTCCCACCACTCGCGGCAGGGATCGGGCGCGAAGAAGGCGACGTCGGCCACCTCGCCCAGCAGGCCGAACAGCGAGAGCTGCGACGGCGACATGCCGGGCATGCCGAACAGGCTCACGCAGCGCCCGCCCAGCGTCTTGCGCACCGAGTCGGGCTCCGAGAGGATCAGCTGCTCGAGGCGCTCGTAGGGATGCACGTCGGCCAGACCCGGCATCGACGCGAGCAGGCGCAGCCAGAGCCAGCGCTGCCAGGCTTCGTGCGGCCCGAGCAGACCCGTGGCGCCCACGGCCGGCAGGCCGCGCTGCCAGCGCTCCAGCCAGTCGCGCCGCCATGCAAGGTAGCGATCGAAGAGTCCGGCGAGTTCGGTCGCCACCGCGAGCCGCTGCCGGCTCGGCGCGCCCGCCACCCGCTCGCGCAGGGGCGCGAGCTCGGGCATGTCCCCGGGAATCGCGTCGAACATCGCCAGCAGGCGCCAGCGCACGACCTCGGGATCGAAGGGCGAGCGGGCGGGCAGTTCGGGGAGCAGGTCGCGCAGCCAGTGCCAGAGCAGGCGGCCAGGCAGCTCCGGCTCCAGCCTCGCGCAGACGCCTGTGGACAACGCCACCCGCTGCTGAAGCCAGCGGCCCACGCCCACGCTGGGAACGATGACCGGGTGCAGCGCCAGCGGATCGCCCTTCGCGGGGCGCGCGAGCCGCTCGATCAGCGCGTCGGCGAGGCGGTCGAGCCGGTTGTCGAATCGGATCGAGAGCGGCATCGGCGCGTCGCGGCGTGCTCGTGGCGGCGGAGGACCGGCGTCGGCGGCGCGGCGTTCAGTTCGCCAGGCGGCCGACCGTGGCCACCGCGATCGTGAGAAAACCCAGCACCAGGTTCAGCGTGACCAGCTTGCGGATGCCGTCGAGCGCAGTGGCCGCGGCCTTGATCTCGCCGGCCGCGAGCGCCGACTGCATCGCCGGATGCCTGCGCAGCCAGATCACGACGAACACCGCGGTCATCACCAGCGCGATCGCCGCCATCAGGTTCCAGGACATCGGCGGCTTGCCACCGGCCACCGACAACTGGGCGAACATTGCAATGCCGCTGCCCCACAGCAGCGCCAGCGACCAGGCGACCGCCACGAAGAAGCGCCCCAGCGCCGCCGACATCATCGGCAGCCGCTGCGGCGGCTCGAGCGTGGCCACGGCCGCTGGCCGCATGCAGAAGTGCGCGAAGAACATCCCGCCGATCCAGATCACGACGGCAACCAGGTGAAGCAGCAACCAGACTTCCCTCATCTTCGATCATCCTCGTTCGATCCGCGACAGCCCCGGCCGGGCTGCCGGCACGGTTGATATCATAGGACCATGGATGAACCGCTTCCGTGGAGCGCGGCGATGACGGATCTCGAAAAGCAGTTCGAACAGGCAGTGGCGGATTCCAAGGCGCTCACCGAGCGCCCCGACAACATGACGCTGCTGCAGCTCTACGCGCTCTACAAGCAGGCCACCAGCGGCGACGTCGACGGCGAGCGGCCAGGCTTCACCGACATGGTCGGCCGCGCCAAGTGGGATGCCTGGAACGCGCTGAAAGGCGCCACCGCCGACGAGGCGATGCAGCGCTACATCGCGCTGGTGGACGACCTCAAGGCCTGAACCCGGTTACTCAGATCAGCCTGAACGCGGCGATCGCCACCAGGGTGGGCACCGCCGCCGAGGCGAGCAGGCCCAGCGCGCTCACCTCCTCGTGCTCGAACTTGCTCTTCAGGATCGAGTAACCGGCCGGGTTGGGCGCGTTCGCGATCACGGTCAGGCCACCGCCGGTCACCGCGCCGGCCACCAGTGCGTACTTGAACTCGTCGGTCAGCCCGCCCACCAGCGAGCCCAGGTAGGTCAGCGCCGCGTTGTCGGTGATCGCCGTGAGCGCAGTGG
Organism: Zeimonas arvi; assembly: GCF_008039575.1. Lineage (GTDB taxonomy): Bacteria > Pseudomonadota > Gammaproteobacteria > Burkholderiales > Burkholderiaceae_E > Zeimonas > Zeimonas arvi. Next base: position 256,609 of record NZ_VDUY01000003.1, read on the forward strand.
CTCCGTAATAGACCGCGGTGGGGCTCATCGCCGACAGCAGCGGCTGCAGCCACCACTGCTGGTAGCCGCCCAGCACCACCAGCCCGGCCAGGAAGAAGGCCACCAGCAGTCCCTCCCGGAGAATCAGGCGATCCTGCCAGCGCGGATAGGCGGTGGCGATGCCCATGAAGGAGAGGAAGAGGCCGACGAAGACCACTGGATGATGGGCCCCCAGGACCACGCCCACCAGGACCAGCAGGTGGACGATCACCAGCGGCAGCGGCACCGGTTCCGCCTTCTCGCCTCCGCCCAGCTCGAGCTTGCGCAGCTCGCCGGCGAACAGCAGCGTGGCCCCCAACGCATTGATCGTGACCGCCAGCGCGGAGCGCCAGCCGAAGTGCGTCAGCATGAACCAGAGGTCCCAGTCCCACTTCGCCGCGACCATCAGCACCGGCGGCGCGGCATAGGGCGTGAGCGTCCCGCCGATCGACACGTTGACGAACAGCACGCCCAGCGTGACGTACTTGAGCCGCGTGGACAGTCCCGCCGAGTAGAAGCGGTCGCGCAGCGTGAGCGCCGCCAAGGTCATCGCAGCCGGCTCGGTGATGAAGGAGCCCAGCAGCGGCACCAGCGCGAGCGTCACGAAATAGGTCGCCATCGGCCGGGGCATCGGCATGAGTCCCGACGCGACGGTCACCCCGCCCTGGGCGAAACGCAGGATGGGCCGGCTCGCCGCGACAACCATGATCACGAACACGAACATGGGCTCGGTGAAATTGCGCGACTCCAGGTACTCGAGCGCGCGCCCGCTGCCGCCGAACACCGCGATGAAGGCCACCAGGACCATCGCCCAGAAGCCGAAGACGATCTCGACCTCGCCGAGCATGTGAAGCACGCCGGAATGAGCAGGGTGTCGGTGCGCGAGCCTCTCGAAGATTTTCGCCGAGAAGGTGTGGACGAGCGCGATCGCGAAAAGGACTGCGCCAACGATCTGGGCCGGCGTCGCTTCGGTCAAGATGATCTCCGGAAGGTGTCTCCAGCGCTCAGCTGAAGTAGTGATCGAAATTCTTCTGCAACTGCTCTTCAATGCGGGGGCGGAAGGCCGACAGCAGCATGCCGAGCTCCGCGTCGAGCACGATGTCCGACTCGCCGACCGCGAGGGTGCCGGATACGCCTGCGCGCGAGAAGCTCAGCACGTCGCCGTTCCAGTCGCAGGCCAGCCCGTACTTCTCGCGCATCTCGTCGGCGACGCGCTGGACCGCCTCGCGCGCTCCGGCCGCACCGAGCGCATGGGGCCGCTGAAGATGGATCTTCGACATCGGGCGCTCCTCCGTGAGGTTCAGCCGACACGCACCGGTGCCGGCAAGGGCCTGCCTTCGGCGAAGGCGATCAGGTTGTCGGCCGCCAGCATCGCCATGCCGACCCGGGAGCTGCGCGTGGCGCTCCCGATGTGGGGCGTGAGCACGATGCCGGGCGCGTCGAGCAGCGCGGGATTCAGCGCGGGCTCGTTCTCGTAGACGTCGAGGCCGGCCGCCGCGATGCGGCCTTCCTCCAGGGCGCGGGCGAGCGCGGCGTCGTCGACGATGCCGCCGCGCGCGATGTTGACCAGCGTGGCGGTGGGCTTCATCAGCGCCAGCTCGCGCTCGCCGATCGTGTGGTGCGTGGCCTGGGAATACGGCAGCACCAGCACCACGTGGTCGGCACGCGCGAGCAGCTCGTCGCGCGGCACGAACTGCGCGCCCAGCTCCGCCTCGTTCGCGGCGCGGCTGCGATTGCTGTAGAGCACGGTCATCTCGAAGCCGCGGGCGCGCCGCGCCACGGCCGAGCCGATCCGCCCCATGCCGATGATCCCCAGCGTGCTGCGGAAGAGATCAGCGCCCAGGAACTGGTCGAAGGCCCAGCGCTTCCACTGCCCGTCGCGCAGCCAGCGCTCCGATTCCGACACCCGGCGGGCAGCCGCCATCAGCAGCGTCCAGGCCATGTCGGCCGTCGCCTCGGTGAGCACGTCGGGCGTGTTGCCGACGACGACGCCGCGCGCCGAGCAGGCCGCCAGGTCGATGTGGTTGTAGCCGACCGAGCCGGTCGAGACGATCCTCAGCTTCGGCGCAGCGCCGAGCAGCGCGGCGTCGACACGGTCCGAGGCGACCACGAACAGCGCCTCGCAGTCGGACACGCGGGCGCGCAGCGCCTCGGCGCTCCACTCCTCGTCGTCCTGGTTCGACGCGACCTCGAAATGCGCCTCGAGGCGCTCGAGGACCTCGGGAAAGATCCGGCGCGTGACCAGCAGCTTCGGTCGGGCGACCATCACGCCCCCTCGACGATCAGGACGTGGACCCGGTACGGCCCGTGGGCTCCCAGCACGATCGTCTGCTCGATGTCGGCGGTGCGCGACGGCCCCGAGACCAGGTTCATCGCGCGCGGCGGCTGGCCGAGTTCGGCGCGCACCAGCGCGAAGCCGTCCTCGTAGTGAGGCACGATCCGCGAGGCGGCCACGATCGCGATGTGCGTCTCCGGCAGCAGGTGGGTGGCCGCGGGCGTGTCCGGACCCGACAGCAGCATCAGCGTGCCGGTCTCGGCCACCGCCGCGAAGGCGCCGGTGATTCCGATCTTGTCGTCGCCAGAGGGCGCGCGCGGCTCGACCGCCAGGCCGCTGCGCCCCCACGGCAGCGCGCCGAGGGCGGGCCAGCAGACCGCGGCCCCGCCCAGACCGTGGGCGGCCAGCCACGCGGCGATCGCCGCGGGCGCATCGTCCAGGGCGCGGATCCGCGCGACGGTGCACATCATCCTCAGGGCCTGCGCCTCGAAGTGCGCCGTCACGTCGGGGCCGACGCCCGGGCGCGGCGCGAGCGGATGGTGCGCCACGTAGGCCTCGGCCGTGTCGCGCTCGAAATCCGCGACGGATGCCGGGCGCGCCTGCGCCTTGCGGATGCGCCCGAGAATGGCCGAGCGCGCCTTCGAAGTGTCCATCGTCTCCCCCTGCAGCGGAACGGGGCGAATTATAGTCAGCGCCCGCCCCCGTTCAGCGACCGACCTCGAAGACCTGCCTGAGATAGTTCAGGTAGGCCGGGTCGTCGCACATCGTCTTTTCCGGCGCATCGGACAGCTTGGCCACCGGCTGGCCATTGCAGCGGACCATCTTGATCACGATCTGCAGCGGCTGATAACCGAGGTCGTTGGTGAGGTTGGTCCCGATGCCGAACGAGAGCCGGGCCCGGTCGCGGAAGCGCTGGTACAGCTCGACCATCAACGGGAAGGTCAGCGAATCCGAGAACACCAGCGTCTTGCCCTTCGGCTCGACGCGGTTGGCCTCGTAGTGCGCGATCAGCCGCTCGCCCCAGTCGAAGGGATCGCCGGAATCGTGGCGCGCGCCGTCGAACAGCTTGCAGAAGTACATGTCGAAGTCGCGCAGGAAGGCGTCGAATCCGTAGGTGTCGGACAGCGCGATCCCGAGGTCGCCGCGGTACTCGCGCGCCCACATCTCGAAGGCGAAGGCCTGGGAATCGCGCAGCCGCGGGCCCAGCGCCTGGCAGGCCTGCATGTACTCGTGCGCCATGGTCCCCAGGGGCGTGAGGCCGTGCTTCATCGCGAACAGCACGTTCGACGTGCCGGCCAGGTGATCGCCCAGGCCCTTCGCAGCGGTGAGCAGGACCTCCTCGTGCCAGACGCGCGAAAAACGCCGCCGGGTGCCGTAGTCGGCGATCTTCATGCCGGCCAGCTCGGACCGCCCGGTGATCATCGCGATCTTGTCGTCGAGCCGCCGCCGGCCTTCTGCGTAGTCGGGCTCGGGCGCGAGGTTGCGGAACCAGACCTCGTTGACGATCGCGAGCACCGGAATCTCGAACAGGATCGTGTGCAGCCAGGGTCCGCGGATCGTGATCTCGATCTCGCCATTGTCCAGCGGCGAGGGCGCGACCGAGATGTACTTGCGATTCATCTGGAACAGGCCGAGGAAATCGACGAAGTCGCTCTTGATGAAGCGCAGGCCGCGCAGGTACCGCAACTCGGCTTCGCGAAAGCGCAGCGAGCAGAGGTTCTGGAGCTCTTCCTCGATCTCGGCCACGTGAGGACGCAGGTCGACGCCGGGCGTGCGGCACTTGAAGCGGTACTCCGCCTGCGCGCCGGGAAAGTGATGCAGCACGACCTGCATCATCGTGAACTTGTACAGGTCGGTGTCGAGCAGCGAGCTGATGATCATCGGATTGGGCGCGATGCCGCTTGGCGGCGCATGGGGCGCCCGGCGGGCGCTTCCCCCTTGCGATGATAACCGCCTCGTCAGCGAAGGCTCACCCCGCGCGAGGCGGGCTTGCCGAGGGCAGCGCGGCGGGAATGTCCGACGGCCGGTCCACGTCGGCCACGCAACCCGGATCCTCGCAAGGCACCGTCTCGAGCAGATCGGCCCGGTCGCGCAGCAGCCGGGCGGCGCCGCTCTCGTCGCCGATCGCCAGCAGCGCCGGCCTCTGGTCCGCGGAAAACGCCACCGGGTGCCCCGGCCTGCCCTCGAAGACCGGTCGCGCGATCGCGGCGCCGGCCAGCAGCCGCGCCCGCACCGCCGCGTGGGTGCCGGGAGACACGAAGGGCATGTCGCCGAGCGCGACCAGCCAGCCGAGCCTGGGCCGTGTCTCGCTCACGCCGTGCCGCAGGCTCGCCCCCATGCCGAGCCCGGCGTCGGGGCAGGCGACGAGCCGCACCGGGAGCCCCGCCAGGATCGCCTCGGCGAGCTCGCACCGGCTGCCGCAGACCACGACGATCTCGTCGGCGATGCCGACCAGGGCCTCGCAGGCCGCGCGCAGCACCGGCCGGCCGTCGGCAAGCGGTGCGGCCAGCTTCCACGCATCGCCCGTCGGATCGAAGCGGCGCCCTTCGCCGGCAGCAAGGACCAGGGCACAGACATCGGACATGGCGACTCCGGCTCAGTGGGACGAGGGCGCGGCGCGAATCCTCGCGGCGGCCTCGGCCAGCGCCGGCCAGGCCGGCTTGTCGGGGGCGAATCGCCTGCGCATCCAGGCCGCGAGTTCGGCGACCTGGACATCGTCGAGGCTCCCGGCGAAGGCCGGCATGTGGCCGATCGCCGGGGTGGCCGGCTCGCGTATGCCCTCGAGGATCGTGCGCACCAGATTGTCGGGGCGGTCGCCGTGCAGGCTCGCGGCGAGCGCGAGCGGGATGTTCCGGCCGGTCTCCACCGGCGCGTCACCGTCGTGGTGACACGCGCCGCAGGCGCGCTCGAACATCCGCTGCGCGGACCCGACGAGCGTCGCCGACTGCGCGCGCGCCCGCTCGATCGCGGCGCGGGCGGCCGCCTCGGCCTGCCCCGCATCGGCCTGCGTGGAGAACGATGCGAGGTAGTGCGCGATCGCGCGGACGTCGGCGTCGGGCAACTGCGAGAGCTCGCGGACCACCGGCCCCATCGGCCCGTTGGCCGCCCCATGCCGCATGCTCAGGCCGGTTCGCAGATAGTCGTAGAGATCGCCCTCGGTCCATGGCACCGGCGCGCGGCTCGCCGCGGTGAGCGCCGGCGCCTCCCAGCCGTCGACCATCGCGCCCGCCAGCCAGGCCTCGCCGCGCCGCTCGGCGCCGGCCGCATTGCGCGGCGTGTGGCAGGCGCCGCAGTGGCCGAGGCCGTTGACCAGGTACTCGCCGCGGTTCCACTGCGCGCTGCGCGAGGGATCGGGCGAAACCGGCCCGGGCTCGAGGTACAGCGCGTTCCACACCGCCATCAGCGGCCGCACGCCGAACGGAAAGGCCAGCTTCGACTCGGGCACCTCGGCGCGCACCGCCGGCTGAGACATCAGGTACGCGTAGAGCGCGGTCAGGTCGTCGTCGGTGACCCGGGTGAAGGCGGTGTACGGAAAAGCCGGGAACAGCCGATGGCCGTCGCGCGAGATCCCTTCGCGCATCGCGCGCTGGAACGCGGAAAACGACCAGTTGCCGATCCCGGTCTCGGGATCGGGCGTGAGATTGGTGGCGTAGACGACGCCGAAGGGCGTGTCGATCGCCCGGCCGCCAGCGTTCGGCGCGCCGCCGGGCGCGGTGTGGCAGACCACGCAGTCGCCGGCCGCCGCAAGTTGCCGGCCGCGCTCGATGGTCGGGGCGGTCCAGATCGACGGATCGGGTCGCGTGACCGGCGCGATCGCGGGCTTCCATCCGAAGGCCGCACCGCCCAGCGCGACCAGCCCGGCGGCCAGCGCACCTGCCCTCGCCCACCAGCGCCGGCGCGGCTTCGGCGGCTCGGCCGGCTCCGGCGGCGGCGGGTTGAGCGCCGCGCGCACCACCTCCGGCGTGAAAGGAGGCTTGCGAAAACGCACGCCGGTGGCGTCGAAGATCGCGTTGGCGATCGCCGCCGTCCCCGGCACCGACGAGGATTCGCCTGCGCCCTGCGGCGGCTGGTCCGGCCGCGGCATCATCATCACCTCGATGACCGGCACCTCGCGAAAGCTCAGGATCGGGTAGCTGCCCCACTCGCGGGCCGCCACCGTGTTCGTGGCCGGGTCGGTGCGCACCTGCTCCTTCAGCGCGCGGCTGGTCGTCTGCACCACGTTGCCGTGGATCTGGTGCTTCACGCCGGCCGGGTTGATCATCAGCCCCGCGTCGTGGCCCACCACCACCCGGCTGACGTGGACCTCGCCGGTGATCCGATTGACCTCGACGTCGGCCACCCAGGCCGCCCAGGCCGCGCCGTAGCCGGGAAAGCGGCTGTGGACGTAGCGCGCCCAGGCGAAGCCCTGGCCCTTCAGGAGGTCGCCCTCGGCCGCCCGCTGCATCGGCTGCGTGTGAGCGATCCAGCCGGCACGCTCGGCCGTCGCGCGGATCAGTTCGGCGGCGCGCGGGTCCTCGAGATGGCGCAGCCGGTACTCCACCGGATCGACGCCGGCGGCGCTGGCCGCCTCGTCGATCCAGGATTCGTGCGCGAACGAATTCGGCAGGGCCGACACCCCGCGCAGCCACGACGCGCGCAGGATCGGCGCCATGTCGTCGATCGACACGCGCAGGTGCGGATAGCGGTAGGGGGGCACCGAGGTGCGATCGCCCATCTCGTAGGCGACCGGCTCGGGCGGCACCGCACCGGTCAGCAGCAGCGCCAGCGTGACCGCGCCGTTGGACGGATAGGCGGTCCTGAAGTCGTAGGCGATCACCCTGCCGTCCGCGTCGAGGCCGCCCGACACGTCCATCAGTTGCGCCGCACCCTTGGGCTCCCACAGGTGCTCCTGCTCGCGGGTCAGCTGCACGCGCACCGGCCGGCCCACGGCCTTCGACAGCAGCGCCGCATCGGCGGCCACGTCGTCGGCGCAGTTGCGGCCGTAACAGCCCGAGGCCTCCATCCGGATCAGGTCGATCGCAGTCTCGGGCAGGCCGGTGAGCTTCGCGAGGTCGGCGCGCAGCGCGTGCGGGTACTGCGTGCCGGCCCAGACCGCGAGCCGATCGCCGCGCCAGTCGGCCAGCGCACAGGACGGGCCGATCGACGCGTGCATCTGGTAGGGCCAGACGTAGGTGCGCGCGAGCGTCGTGGCGGCGCCCGCCAGGGCTGCATCGACGTCGCCCTGTTCGATCGCCACGCGGCGCTTCGACGGGTTGTCGCGGATCGCCTGCTCGAGGTCGGAGAGCTGCGGCAGCGCCGGCCACGGCTTCCAGGAGACCTTCAGCTCGCGCATCGCGCGCTCGGCCTGATCCTCGCGCTCGGCGACCACGCCCACGAAGTCGCGGATCACGACCACCGCGACGACGCCGGGGATGCGCGCGATCGACGCCTCGTCGACCGATTCGAGCGAATGGCCGATGAAGGGCCCGTGGTCGGCACCCGACCAGGGCGGCCGCACGACCCGCCCGTGCAGCATGCCGGGCACGCGCATGTCGTGCACGAAGACCGTCTCGCCGGTCGCCTTGGCGGGGATGTCGACGCGCGGCACCGAGCGGCCGACCACCCGGTACTGGTCCGGCGTCTTGAGCGCCACGTCGGCCGAGAGCATCAGCTCGACGTGATGCCCGGCGACCAGCCCCGCGTAGGCGACACACCGGGCCGGATCGTCGGTCGAACGGACCATCCCGGCCTCGACCTGCAGCGCGCCGGCCGGCACGCCCAGCCGGGCGGCGGCCTGCTCGAGCAGCCAGGCCCGGGCCTGGGCGGCTGCGTTGCGCAAGGGCGCTGCGTGGATCTGGATCGAGGCGCTGGCGATCGTCGCCCCCTGGTTGGGCGCGCGCGTGGTGTCGCCCAGCACCATCTCGACGCTTTCGAAGGCCACGTCGAGTTCATCGGCCGCGATCTGGGCCAGCGCGGTGCGGATGCCGGTGCCCAGGTCGACGTGGCCGTTCAGCGCGGTGACGCTGCCGTCGTCCCAGACGGCGAGCAGGATCTCGGGGCCTTCGGCGGGGTTGCCGGGGACGGCCGGCGGCTGCCCGGGCGCGGGCGGAGGCGGCGGCGGCGGATCACGCAGCACCAGCAGTACGCCGCTCGCGTTGCGGAAGTCCGCGCGGGTCAGCGCGCTCGCGGCCCGTCGGGTCATTGCCGGGCCTCCGCGGCCATCCGCTCGGCCGCGAGCCGCACCGCCTCGAGGATCTCGAGGTGCGTGCCGCAGCGGCACAGGTTGTGCGACAGCGCGTCGCGCACCTGCGCCTCGGTGGGCCGGGGCTGGCGGGAAAGGAGCGCCACGGTGCTCATGATCATCCCGTTCAGGCAGTAGCCGCACTGGGCGGCCTGGGCATCGACGAAGGCCTTCTGGACCGGGTGCATCGCGTCGCGGCTGCCCAGCCCTTCGAGGGTGACCACGCGGCGCCCCGCGACCGCACCGACCGGGATCACGCAGGCGCGTGCCACCTTCCCGTCGAGGAGCACCGTGCAGGCGCCGCACTGCCCGAGCCCGCAGCCGTACTTCGGTCCGTTCAGGCCGAGGTCGTTGCGCAGCACGCCGAGCAGCGGCGCATCGGCCGGCACCCGCAGACGGTGCGGCCGGCCGTTGACGGTGAACTCGATCGGGTCGCCCTCGGGCTGCATCGCTAGACCGACAGGTAGGCCCGGCGGACCTCCTCGTTGTCGGCGAGCTCCTGCATCGTGGCCCGGTAGCGGATCTGTCCCTTCTCCAGCACGTAGGCGCGATCGGACACCAGCTCGGCGAAGTGCATGTTCTGCTCCGAGAGCAGGATGCTGACGCCCTGCGCCTTGAGCTCCAGGATCATCTGCGCCATCTGCTCGACGATGACCGGGGCCACGCCTTCCGAGGGCTCGTCGAGCAGCACCAGGTAAGGGTTGCCCATCAGCGTGCGCGCAACCGTGAGCATCTGCTGCTCGCCGCCGCTCATGCGGCCGCCCGGGCGGTCGGGCATCTCGCCCAGGTTCGGAAACAGGCGGAAGAGTCTTTCGGGCGTCCACGACGGGGCCCGCGCCCCGTCGGGCCAGCTGCGCGGCGGCTGGCGCCCGACCTCGAGATTCTCGGTGACGGTCAGGTCGGTGAAGATCCGGCGGTCCTCCGGCACGAAACCAAGCCCCGACGAGGCGACCTGGTGCGGCTCGCTGGCCGAGATGTCGCGCCCCATGAAGCGCAGGCGCCCTCGCCGTCGCGGCACCATGCCCATGACGGCCTTCAGCGTGGTGGACTTGCCCGCGCCGTTGCGGCCCATCAGCGCCACGACCTCGCCGCGCCTCACCTCGAGCGACACGTCGAACAGGATCTGCGCCGCGCCATACCAGGCGGACAGTGCCTCGACCTCGAGCAGCGGCGCGGCTGCGACGGCGGCCTGCGGCGAGAGCTGCGCGCTCATTGCAGCGCCTCCCCCAGGTCGGCGGCGCGTTGCGCGCCTGCGCGCTTCTTCTCGAAGGTCTTGCCCGAGCCGAAGTAGACCTCCTGGACCTTGGGATCGTCCCGGATTTCCGCCGGCCGCCCCTCGGCGATCAGCCGGCCGCGAGCCAGCACGATCATCCGGTCCGCATAGGCGAAGACCACGTCCATGCTGTGCTCGGTGAAGAGCACCGCCATGTTCCGCTCCACCACCAGCCGCTTGGTCAGTGCCATCAGCTCGTTGCGCTCCTTGGGCGCCATGCCGGCGGTCGGCTCGTCCATCAGCAGCAGCTTCGGCGAATTGGCCATTGCGATCGCAAGCTCCACGCGCTTGACGTCACCGTAGGCGAGCACGCTGCACGGCCGGTCGGCCTGCGCGGCCATGCCGACCTGGTCGAGCAGTTCGACGGCCTCGGCGCGCCGGTGCCTGGCCGCGCGCGTCCACATCGACCAGAGCCGCGCATCGGCCGACAGCAGCGCCATCTGCACGTTCTCGACAGCGGTCAGCGAGGAGAAGGTCTCGGCGATCTGGAAAGTGCGGCCGACGCCCAGCCGCCAGATCTCGCGCGGCCTCATGCCGATCAGCTCGGTGCCTTCGAGCCGGATCGAGCCCGAGTCGGCGCGCAACTGTCCGTTGACCATGTTGAAGGTCGTCGACTTGCCCGCGCCGTTGGGACCGATCAGCGCCAGCAGCTCGCCGCGGGCGAGCTCGAAGTCGATCCCGTCGACCGCGCGCACGCCGCCGAAGGACTTCCCCAGCCCGGTGACTGTCAGGAGCTTCGTCGTCATCGGCTCAGGCCTCCGCGCCCTGGCGGCGCGCCAGCAGTTGCTTCGCGAAGCCGGCGATGCCCTGCGGGAACAGCAGCACCAGCAGGAGGATGATCGCGCCCAGCATCGCCCGCCAGTAGTCGGTGCTGCGCGCCACCGTGTCGTGCAGCCAGGTGAAGGTGACCGCGCCGACGATGGGCCCGGAGAGCGTCTGCAGCCCGCCCAGCAGCACCATGACCAGTCCGTCGATCGACTTGGCCACGTGCAGGCCCTCCGGCGAGATGCTGCCCTTGGAGAAGGCGAACAGCGCGCCGGCGAGCCCCGCGAACAGCCCGGCGACCACGAAGGCGATCCACTGCACCCGCTTGACGTCGATGCCGATCGCGTCGGCGCGAGTCGGCGAATCGCGGCCTGCGCGCATCGCGTAGCCGAAGGGCGAGAACAGCATCCGGCGAAGCAGCAGCACGCCCAGCACCACCAGCGCCAGCGTCAGGTAGTAGTAGTTGATCTTGTCGGACAGCCAGGGGGCCGGCCACACCCCGGTCAGGCCGTTGCTGCCGCCGGTGAAGTCGTCCCACTGATAGACGATCGCCCAGGCGATCTGCGCGAAGGCCAAGGTGAGCATGGCCAGGTAGACGCCCGACAGCCGCACGCTGAACCAGCCGAACACCAGCGCGCCCAGCGCCGCCACCAGCGGCGCGAGCAGCAGGGTGATCTCCATCGGAACGCCCAGCCAGCGCACCAGCAGCGCGGCCCCGTAGGCGCCCAGGCCGAAGTAGGCGGCATGACCGAAGGAGTGCAGCCCGGCCGGGCCCATGATGAAGTGCAGGCTGGTCGCGAACAGCACGGCCACCAGCAGGTCGATCGCCAGCACGGTCAGGTAGGGCGAGGCCTTGGTGAGCAACGGAAACACGACCAGCCCGGCCAGCGCCGCGAGGCCCGCGTAGGCGACGGGCCGGCCCGCGGCGCGCAGCGGCGCCTCGATGGATCCGGCGTGCCGGCTCGCGCCCTGCGGTTTCCCGAGCAGGCCCCAGGGCCGCCAGACGAGCACCACCGCCATGACCAGGAACTCCACGACCAGCGTGAGCTTGGAGAAGGAAATCTTCAGGCCGAAGAGGTCGACCACCCCGAGCCAGATGCAGATCGCCTTCAGCTCGGCGATGATCAGCGCGGCCACGTAGGCGCCCGGGATCGAGCCCATGCCGCCGACCACCACCACCACGAAGGCGGCGCCGATCGTGTGCAGGTCCATTTCCAGGTTGGCCGGCTCGCGCGGCAACTGCAGCGCACCACCGAGGCCGGCCAGCAACGCGCCGAGCGCGAACACCGCGGTGAACAGCCAGGCCTGGTTCACGCCCAGCGCGCCGACCATTTCCCGATCCTGCGTGGCGGCGCGCACCAGCGTGCCCCAGCGGGTCTTCGTGAGCAGCAGCCACAGCAGGCCGAGCACCACCGGCCCGACCACGATCAGGAACAGGTCGTACTCGGGGAACTGACGGCCCAGGATGGTGACCGATCCGGCCAGCCCGGGCGCGCGCGGCCCGAGAAGCTCTTCCGGGCCCCACAGCCACAGCACCGCGTCCTTGACCACCAGCACCAGCGCGAAGGTGGCAAGCAGCTGGAACAGTTCGGGCGCGCGGTAGATCCGGCGCAGCAGCAGGATCTCGACGATCGCGCCGAGCAGCCCCACCGCCAGCGCCGAGAGCAGCAGCGCCGGCCAGAATCCGAGGCCTGCGCCCATCCGCTCGACCAGCGACCACGCGATGTAGACGCCGACCATGTAGAAGGAGCCGTGCGCGAAGTTGACGATGCGGGTGACGCCGAAGATCAGCGACAGGCCGGCGGCGACCAGGAACAGCGAGGACGCGCCGGCCAGCCCGTTCAGCAGCTGGACGATGAAGCCCGAGAAGCTCATCAGTCGGCCGGGCGAAGCTTCTTGACGACCTCATCCGACGGCAGCACCGTCGCGCCGTCGACGTAGCGGTAGTCGACCATCACCCCCTTGCCGCCCTCGTTCTTCGTGCGGCCGACGTAGCCGCCCATCGTGGACTGGTGGTCCTGCGGACGGTAAGTGATCTTGCCGAAGGGCGTGTCGACCTCGAGCCCGCGGAAGGCGGCGATCATCTTCTCGGTGTCGGGAGAACCCGCCTTCTTCAGGCCGGCGGCCAGCGACATGATCGAGCTGTAGCCGACGATGGTGCCCAGGCGCGGATAGTCGTCGAACTTCTTCTGGTAGGCGGCCAGGAAGGCCTTGTGCTCGGGCGTGTCGATGCCGTACCACGGGTAGCCGGTGACCAGCCAGCCGTTGGGCGATTCGTCCTTCAGCGGGTCGAGATACTCGGGCTCGCCGGTGAGCAGGCTGACCACCTCGCGGTCCTTGAACAGGCCGCGGGTGTTGCCTTCGCGCACGAACTTCGACAGGTCGGCGCCGAACAGCACGTTGAAGATCGCGTCGGGCTTCGAGTCGGCCAGCGCCTGGACCACGCTGCCGGCGTCGACCTTGCCCAGCGGCGGCGCCTGCTCGGTCACGAACTCGATGTCGGGCTGGGCGGCCTTCATCAGCTCCTTGAAGGTCGCGGCGGCCGACTGGCCGTACTCGTAGTTCGGGTAGACCAGCGCCCAGCGCTTCTTCTTCATCGCCGCCGCGTCGGGCACCAGCATCGCGACCTGCATGTAGGTCGACGGACGCAGGCGGAAGGTGTAGCGGTTGCCGTTCTGCCAGGTGATCTTGTCGGTCAGCGGCTCGGCCGCCAGGAAGAAGACCTTCTTCTGCTTGGCGAAGTCGGTGAGCGCGAGGCCGATGTGCGACAGGAAGGTGCCGGTGAGCAGGTCCACCCGCTCGCGCGAAACCAGCTCCTCGGCGGCGCGCACCGCGTCGCCCGGGTTCGCGTTGTCGTCGCGGATCACCAGCTCGACCTTCTTGCCGCCGATGCCGCCGGCCGCGTTGATCTGCTCGACCGCCAGCTCCATGCCCTTGCGGTAGGGCTCGAGGAAGGCGGGCTGCGCCTTGTAGCTGTTGACCTCGCCGATCTTGATGACCCCCTGCGCGCCGGCCGGCGAGGCAAGGGTGGTGGCCAGCGCGGCGATCGCCGCCGCGAGCATCCGTTTCGTGTGCATGGTCCTGCTCTCCCTGGTTGTATTCGAAAGTCCGGTTCCGGCGGGCGCGCTTCAGCGCAGACCGTCGGCGCCCTGGATCTCGCTCACCTGCAGCCCGCCGACCCTGGCCAGCGGCCGGCCGCCGTCGGTGACCGCGACGGCCACCACGATCTCGCTCGCGCGCGGGGCATCGCCCACGCGCGCCTCGATCGCGTCGAAGTGGCTCCTGACGTAGGCGGCGTCCTTGTGTCCGAGCGGCACGTCGATCGCGGTGCCCATGCCGCCGCGCTTCTTGGCCGAGGGCACCAGCGCCGCGCCCTTCTCGACTGCCTTGCGCAGCGGCGCGCCGAGCTTCGGATGCAGGATGGCCGCGGCATGCTCGAGCTCGCCCGCCTCGCCGACGATCGCCGCCTTGCCGTAGCTGTGCGCCTGCCCTGGCTCGATGCCCAGGGCCTTGACGCACTTCTCGCCCAGCAAGCCGCCGAGCTCTTCGCCGATCGCGATCAGCTCGTCGAGGTTCTCGACGTAGCGGCCGGCGCAGGGGTTCTCGATCACCGCGATCGCCACGGCCCTGCGTACCGGCGGCTCGACCGCCCTGCCCATCTCGATGCGCGTCTCGTCGACCTGCACGACGAGCTTCCTGATCCTTGCCGACATTGGCTCTCTCCTGGTCGCGTTCTCTGGCTGGCGTTGTCCGTCCCGCAACGCTAGCGTTGCCCGTCCCACTTGGCGATCTCGGAGGCCCTGAGCCCCCCCACCCGCGCGTGCACCCGCGCGCCGGCGCTCATGACCAGCACCAGCGCCAGCTCGTCGGGCAGCGGCGCGCCGGGCACCCGCACCTCGATGGCGTCGAAGTGACTGCGCACGTAGGACGCGTTGATGTGCGTGAGCGGCACGTCGAGCGTGGCGCCGGGCGGGCCGACCTTCTTCGTGGAGGGCACGATTGCCAGCGCGTTGCCGGGCTGCCCGCCCGCATCGCCTCCCCTGCCCTGCGCGTAGGCGGCGGCGTTGCCCTTCCAGCCGAGCAGCTCGCGCATCGCGTAGCCGCCGGGGACGTGCCACAAGGCGCCATGCTCGAGTTCGCCGTCGGCGCCGACGACCGCGCCCTTGCCGTAGCTCTCGATGCGCTCCACCGGCTCGTCCATCGCCTCGAGCAGGCGATGCGCCATCTGCACGCCCACCGGCTGCAAGGCGTCCATCATCGGCAGGATGTCGGGCTCGTAGCGCCCCGCGAACGGGTTGCGCAGCACCGCAACGATCGCACCGCGCCGCTGCGGGCGCTCCGGCGGCGGCCCGAACTCGTGGAAGATCTCTTCCACCTGCGTGAATACCCGACGAATCTCGATCATTCCCGACTCACTCATTGCCCCGTTCCGATTCTCGCTGCCCGCTCAGGCGCACTCAAGCGGGATTCTGCCTGCCGACGCCGCGGCGGCCGGCGTCGCGACGCCCACGGCCCGGCCCTGGCAGACCAGGATGGCAGCCTCCAGCAGGCCTCGATCGTGCAACTCGCGTGCCCGCAAGGCGCCCTGCTCGAGGGCGCGGGCCACCCGCTGCGGCGCGAGCGCCGGCACGTCCACCACGACGGGCAGCTTGCCCAGATCCGTGTCGTCGCGCAGCTCGCAAGCCGGGCGGCGGACGATGCCGGGATCGTCGACATCGACCGCGTTGGCGACGATCGTGGCAGCCGCGTCGGCCTGCGCCGCAGTGCGCGCCAGCACGGTCACGCTGTCGGCGATGCCCAGCGAGAAGCTGCGCCCGCGCCAGCCGCTGGTCGCGATCCCGCGCACCGGCATGGCCGAATCGATCTCGAACTTGCCGTCGAGCGCCAGGCCGGCGCGATCGCCGGGCCGCCCGCCCGCGACCGGGGCGAAGCGCGCCAGGTCGGCGAACAGGCCGACCCGGACCGAGGCCCCCTGGGCCAGGTACAGCGCGATGTCGCCGCCGTTGTTGACCCAGGCGCGCTCGATGCCGGGGCGCCGGTAGGCCGCGACGATCTCGTCCGCCACGGAGCCAGCCACCGCCGCCATCGGCGTGATGTATTCGCTGCTGAGCGGCAGGCAGGCGCGCCACATCCGCTGCGCGACCGGCCCGGCCAGCGGGCAATCCACGCGCGGCCGCACCGCGGCGGAGGCCTCCCGATGGCCGTCCTGCCGGGGCCGGCCGATCGGCGCGCGCAGCAACCCTAGCTCGCCGACGAGCTCGCCGAGCACCGTTGCGAATCGCGCCCAGGCGGCCTCGTGGGCGGCGGCCACCACCGACGACACCCCCTCGGCGCCGATCACCAAGTCGATCGGACCGTGCGCGAAATGCCAGCGATTGCCGGGCAGCGGCGCGCGTTGCGCGGTCATCGGCAGCTTCCGGTCATCGGCCGTCTCCAGGCATCGCCTTTCCCTCAGCCCAGCATCGGCGCGTGGCCGATCGGCCAGGGATTGGACGCATCGGCCGCGAGCCAGCGGCGGGCGGTCGGCGCCCCTTCGTCGTGCCAGGCGCCGGTGCGCAGCGCCTGCTCGAGCGAGCGCACCTGCTCGACATGGCCGCCCAGCGCCGAGAAGTCGTCGGCGCGCATCGTGAACTCGATGGGCGCGACGAGCGCGGGCGTGGGCACGGTGCCGAAGGCGTTCTCGGGCATCCGCATCACGTCGACCATCACCGTGATGCCGCCGCCCGGCCAGACGTAGGCCGGCGCGCCACCGCAGGTCACGTTGACCAGGCTCTGCTTGATCGTGCGGGTCAGCAGCACCGGGTTCTCGGTGACGCCGGCGCGCAGGCTGCCGCCCGCGCCGCCGAGGAAGAGGACCGAGGTCAGCGAGGGCTCGCAGTTCTCGCCGATGCGCTCGACGATGCGCCGCACGGCCTCGGGCATCTCGGCCTCGCGCGGCGCGAGCGACGCGTCGAGCTCGTACCAGGCCGAATGCTCGCCGGTGGTGGAGACCATCAGCAGGCGCTGGCCCGGCCAGGCGAGTTTCGGGTCCCAGCCTTCGACGATGCTCATCGGATCGGCGATGTCGGTGCCGCCCCAGCCGGTGCCGGGATTGGCCACCTGGAAATAGCGGCCCGGCGTGGACTTCCGGCCGCGGATCTTCAGGCCCGAAGGCCGCATGTCCAGGCAGCGCCCGGCCTGGTGCTCGGTGAGCACGCCGGTGATGTGGTCGTCGACCACCACGACCTCGTCGACCCGCCCGAAGAACTGCTTGGCGAAGATGCCGATCGTGGCCGAGCCGCAGCCGACCCGCATGCGCTGCTCCTCGACGCCGTTGACCACCGGCGGCCGGCCCGCCTGCACCAGCAGCTGCGCGCCCCCGTCGATCGTGAGCTCGACCGGCTGGCGGTTGCCGAGCGACTGCATCATCTCGACGGTGACCCGGCCTTCCTTCTTGCTGCCGCCGGTCAGGTGGTGCACGCCCCCCAGCGAGAGCATCTGCGAACCGTACTCGGCTGTGGTGACGTGGCCGACCACCTCGCCGCGGCAGCGCACGTTCGCCTGCTCGGGCCCCAGGTAGCGGTCGGTGTCGATCTTCACCTTCAGGCTGCAGTAGCTGAAGATGCCCTCGGTGACGACGGTGACCATGTCGACGCCGTCGGCCTGGGAGGCCACGATGAAGGGCGCCGGCTTGTAGTCGGGATAGGTGGTCGACGAGCCGATGCCGGTCACGAAGACCTCGTTGGCGCGCAGCAGGTCGCCGTCCCAATCGGGGGCATCCGGCGCGATGCCGCCCGCATCCGGCGCGACGCCCTCGGGGCCTTCGGACCCGGCCCCGGCGGGGAGCGCGGGCCGGCCGGCGAAGCGGACCAGCTTCGCGTCCGCCTGCTGCGCGGTGCGCCTGAGCATGACGACCGGGTCGACGCGCACCAGCGTGCCGCCCGAATTCGCGTAGCGATCGCAGGCGCCGACCCGCCCCTCGGCGATCTGGCACAGCACCGGGCAGGCATTGCACTCGATCTTGCCGACGGCCATGCGCTCGTTGCGCGGCCTCGACTTTTCGAGGACCTGCGGAATCGGCTCGACCTCGGGCAAGCCGTCGGTCTTCGTGTGCTCGGTCATCGCTTGCGGATCCTCCCGCCCTGTTGCGCCAGACGCCGGATTTTATGTAGGATTCACTTAACGTTGATGTTGCAAACGCTACATCGGCGGAAAGTTAAACACGAAAGCCCGCGCGCGCGCAACGGCTTTTTCGAACCCCCGCCCGGGCCCCGAGAGCGACGGCCCGCGGCACGATGGAGCCGCCCCGATGGCCGCCTTCGACGAGGAACGCGTGCTCAGCGTCCACCACTGGACCGACCGCCTGTTCACCTTCACCACCACCCGCAGCCAGTCGCTGCGCTTCCGCAACGGGCACTTCACGATGATCGGCCTGCGGGTGGACGGCAAGCCTCTGCTGCGCGCCTACAGCATCGTGAGCCCGAACTACGAGGACCACCTCGAGTTCCTCAGCATCAAGGTGCCCGACGGCCCGCTGACCTCGCGGCTGCAGCACATCCAGCCGGGCGACTCGGTCATCGTCGGCCACAAGCCCACCGGCACCCTGGTCATCGACTACCTGCTGCCCGGCAAGCGGCTCTACCTGCTTTCGACCGGCACCGGGCTGGCGCCCTTCATGAGCATCATCCGCGACCCGGACACCTACGAGAAGTTCGACACCGTGATCCTGGTGCACGGCGTGCGCCAGGTCGACGAGCTGGCCTATCACGACATGCTGGTCGAGCAGCTGCCGCACCACGAGTTCATCGGCGAAATGGTCTCGAGCAAGCTGCGTTACTACCCCACGGTCACCCGGGAACAGTACCGGCGCATGGGCCGGATCACCGAGCTGATCGAGTCCGGCAAGCTGTTCCAGGACCTCGGCGTGCCGCCGCTGGACCCGGCCGCTGACCGGGTGATGATCTGCGGCAGCCCCGGCATGCTGCGCGATCTCAAGCAGATGCTCGAGGCACACGGCTTCAAGGAGGGCAATACGACCACACCGGGCGATTTCGTGATCGAACGGGCCTTCGCCGAGCAGTAAGCATGGCCAGGCCGGCCGCCATGCCGAAGAAGCGCGCCGCCCCGGGCGGCGCGCAACGCCCGCGCAGCCGCGAGCTGGCAGCCCAGGCCACCCGCGAGAACCTCCTGCGCGCCGCGATCAAGGTGTTCGCGCGCAACGGCTTCGCCGGCGGCCGGATCGAGCAGATCTCGAAGGCTGCACGATCGTACGACCGGATGATCTACTACTACTTCGGCAGCAAGGAAGGGCTGTTCATCGCGGTCATCGAGGAGATCTACCGGCGCTTCAACGAGGCGGAGTCCGAGCTCGCCCTCGATCTCGACGCGCCGACCGACTCGCTGGTGGCGATCGTGCGGTTCATCTGGTCCTACTACAACCGGCACCCCGAGTTCATCACGCTGCTGAACTCGGAGAACCTGCATCGGGGCAAGCACATCTCCAAGTCCCGGCGGCCGGGCGAGTATTCATCGCCAGCGCTGTCGCTGCTCGAGCGGGTCCTGCACAGCGGCGCCCGGCAGGGCGTGTTCCGCAGCGAACTGCGCGCCCGCGACGTCTACCTTCTGATCGCCTCGCTGGGCTACTTCTACCTGTCCAACCGGCACACGCTGTCCACCTTCCTCGGCGAGAACCTCGAGGCTCCGGAGGCGCTCGAGCACTGGGAGCGATTCGTGATCGACTCTGTGCTGCGCGTGGTCGCCGCCGGGCCGCCGCTCCCTCCCCTGGCCTCCAGCACCCGATCGCACAACCGAAGCGGAGATTGACCATGGCAGAAGCCACAAGCACCGGCGCGTCCGGCAAGGTCGTCATCAGGAACATCGGCCTGATGCTGTCCGGCGACATCGACCGCCCGATCCTAGATGCCGACACCATCGTCGTGAACGACGGGATCATCGTCGCGGCGGGGCGCGAGGCCGACTGCGACACCGGGCAGCCGGACACGCTGATCGACGCACGCGGCACCTGCGTCTGCCCCGGCCTGATCGACAGCCACGTGCACCCGGTGTTCGGCGACTGGACGCCCCGCCAGGGCCAGATCGGCTGGATCGATTCGACCATGAACGGCGGCGTGACCACGATGATCTCGGCCGGCGAAGTCCATCTGCCCGGCCGTCCCAAGGACATCGTGGGACTGAAGGCGCTGGCGATCACCGCCCAGCGGGCCTTCGACAACTTCCGCCCCGGCGGGGTCAAGGTGCTGGCCGGGGCGCCGGTCATCGAGAAGGGCATGACCGAGCAGGATTTCAAGGACATGGCCGAGGCCGGGGTCAAGCTGCTCGGCGAAGTGGGCCTGGGCTCGGTCAAGGCGGGCGACGAGGCGAAGCAGATGGTGGCCTGGGCGCGCAAGCACGGCATCCAGAGCACGATCCACACCGGCGGCCCCTCGATCCCGGGCTCGGGCCTGATCGACAAGGACGTGGTGCTCGAGGCCGACGCCGACGTCATCGGCCACATCAACGGCGGCCACACCTCGCTGCCCGAGGCGCACGTCTGCGAACTCTGCGAGAAGTCCTCGCGGGCCATCGAGATCGTGCACAACGGCAACGAGAAGGTCGCCATCGCCGCCGCGCAGATGGCGCTGCAGCTCAAGTGCCCGCACCGGGTGATCCTGGGCACCGACGGCCCGGCCGGCTCGGGCGTGCAGCCGCTGGGCATCCTGCGGATGGTGGCGCTGCTCTCCAGCATGGCCGGCATCCCGGCCGAGCTCGTGTTCTGCTTCGCCACCGGGAACACCGCGCGCATCCGCGACCTGAACTGCGGGCTGATCGAACCCGGCCGGGCGGCGGACTTCGTGTTCATGGACCGCGCCCAGCACACCGCCGGGAGGACCCTGCTCGAGAGCGTGCAGCTGGGGGACATCCCGGGGGTGGGCATGGTGATGATCGACGGCATCGTGCGCTGCGGCCGCAGCCGGAACACGCCGCCCGCGACTGAGGTGCCGGTCGTGGTGGCGCCCGCGCACTGATCCTGCGCCCCGGCCCGCCGCCGGTTCCGGCCTTGCCGGACCGGCGCGGGGACAGGGAGTAAAATCCGCGCCATTCCACGCCTCCAACCATTGCCCGCGCCATGACCCACGTCGTCCTCGATTCCTGCATCCGGTGCAAGTACACCGATTGCGTCGATGTCTGCCCGGTCGATTGCTTCCGAGAAGGGCCGAACATGCTCGTGATCGACCCCGACGAATGCATCGACTGCGCCGTCTGCATCCCCGAGTGCCCGGTCGAGGCGATCGTGGCCGAGGAAGACGTGCCCGCCGACCGGCAGCAGTTCACCGAACTGAACGCGGAGCTGGCCAAGGTCTGGCCCAGCATCACCCGCACCAAGGACCCGCTGCCCGACGCCGAGGAATGGAAGGACGTCAAGGGCAAACTGCCGGAACTGAAGCGCTGAAACGCGCGCGGGCCGGCTTCGCCGCCTTGCAGCAACCAGGCGCCCGGAGCTCGATGAGGGAGAAGCAGTCCGCGCAAGTCGTTGCGACCTGCGTGTCATACTGATCGCGTATCCGGGCCCCGGATTTTGCGCAGCGCAGCAGGTCCCCGGATAATCACTCGATCAATCGCAAACGATTGCAACCGGGAACTCCGACCATGCTCTACCAGATTCGAGAAGCCCAGCGGGCGGTCCTCAAGCCGATCTGCAGCTGGGCCGATTCGATGAGCCACCTCTACGGGGACCCGTACAGTCCGCTCGCGATGGTTCCCTTCGCCAGCCGGATCTCCGCGGGCTTCGAGTTGCTGTACCGCCTCGGCAAGGACTACGAGAAGCCCGAGTTCGGGCTCAGCGCCACCCGGATCGACGGCACCGAGGTGCCGGTGGTCGAGCGGGTCGAGATGAACTTCCCGTTCTGCCGGCTGCTGAAGTTCGAGCGCCTGCTGCCCAAGTCGCTGGCTCACCGCTCGACCGACCCCGCCGTGCTGGTGTTCGCGCCACTGTCCGGCCACCACGCCACGCTGCTGCGCGACACGGTGCGCGCGCTGCTGCCCGACCACAACGTCTACATCACCGACTGGGTCGACGCCCGCATGGTGTCGACCTGGCACGGGCCCTTCCACCTCGACGACTACATCGGCTACGCGATCCGCTTCATCCGGCATCTCGGGCCCGAGGTGCACGTGATGTCGGTCTGCCAGCCCACGGTGCCGGTCATGGCAGCGGTGTCGCTGATGGCCACGATGAAGGATCCGCACCAGCCCCGCACGATGACGATGATGGGCGGCCCGATCGACACGCGCAGCAGCCCGACCAAGGTCAACGACCTCGCGATGACGCGCAGCCACGACTGGTTCGAGCGCACGCTGATCCACCGTGTGCCCGGCCGTTATCCGGGCTCGGGGCGGCGGGTGTATCCCGGCTTCCTGCAGCACGCCGGCTTCGTGGCGATGAATCCCGATCGGCACATGACCTCGCACTGGGACTTCTACCTCGACCTGGTGCGCGGCGACATGGACGACGCCGAGTCGCACCGCCGCTTCTACGACGAGTACAACGCGGTGCTCGACATGCCGGCCGAGTACTACCTCGACACGATCCGCCTGGTCTTCCAGGAACACGCCCTGCCCCGTGGCACCTGGGACGTCGAGTTCGAAG
The DNA here is from genome assembly GCF_008039575.1 of Zeimonas arvi. Lineage (GTDB taxonomy): Bacteria > Pseudomonadota > Gammaproteobacteria > Burkholderiales > Burkholderiaceae_E > Zeimonas > Zeimonas arvi. Next base: position 278,786 of record NZ_VDUY01000003.1, read on the forward strand.
GCAAGACCTGGCGAGTGAACCCGGCGGACATCACCGACGTGGCGCTGTTCACGATCGAGGGCGAGCTCGACGATATCTCCGGCCTGGGCCAGACCGAGGCGGCGCAAGGCCTGTGCTCGGGCATTCCCAGGAAGAACAAGCAGCACTTCGTGGTGCCGGGCGCCGGCCACTACGGGATCTTCAGCGGCCGCCGCTGGCGCGAGATGGTCTGCCCCGAGGTGCGCGCCTTCATCCAGCAGCACCGACGCGACGAAGGCCAGCTGCGCCTGGTGAGCTGACCGGGGCCGCATGACGGACGGCCCCGCCCCCATCGGCGCGCCGTCCGCGGGCGCGGCGCCCCGGGATCCCTCTGCCGCGCCGGCGGCCGGTCTCGCCGACGCGATCGATGCCTTGCTGCCGCAGACGCAGTGCACCAAGTGCGGCTTCGACGGCTGCCGGCCCTACGCCGAGTCGATCGCCGGCGGGCAGGCACAGATCGACCGGTGCCCGCCCGGCGGCGCAGCCGGGATCGCGCGGCTGGCCAGCCTTCTCGGCCGGCCCGAGCTGCCGCTGAACCCCGAATGCGGCGCCGAATCGCCTCGCCGGGTCGCCTGGATCGATCCGGCCCTGTGCATCGGCTGCACCAAGTGCATCCAGGCCTGCCCGGTCGACGCGATCCTCGGCGCGCGCCGCCGGATGCACACGGTGGCCGCCTCCCTGTGCACCGGCTGCGACCTGTGCGTCGCGCCCTGCCCGGTGGACTGCATCGCGATGCTGCCGCTGCCCGAGGCACTGGCCGGCTGGTCGGACGGCGACGCGCTGGCGGCCCGCAGCCGACATCGGGCGCGCGGCCTGCGGCTCGACCGCGAGCACCGGCACCGCCAGCAACGACTGGCCGCGCGCGGCTCGGCGGCGCAGCCGCAAGCAGACCCGGCCCAGGACGCCCAGGCCCGCAAGCGCGCGGTCATCGAGTCGGCGATGCGCCGGGCGCGCGAGCGGCTGGAGAGGTCCCCGCGATGAACCGCGAACGCCGCACCGAGATCTTCCAGCGCCTGCAGGCGTTGAACCCCCACCCGACGACCGAGCTCGAGTACGCCACGCCCTTCGAGTTGCTGGTTGCGGTGACCCTGTCCGCCCAGGCCACCGACCGCAGCGTGAACCTGGCCACCCGGCGGCTGTTCGAGGTGGCCCCCACGCCTGCGGCCATGCTCGCCCTGGGCGAGGAGGGACTGTGCGGGCACATCCGCACGATCGGGCTGTTCCGGTCCAAGGCGCGCCACGTGATCGCCGCCTGCCGGATCCTGGTCGACGAGCACGGCGGCGAAGTGCCGCGCACGCGCGAAGCGCTGGAGCGGCTGCCCGGCGTGGGCCGCAAGACCGCGAACGTGGTGCTGAACACCGCGTTCGGCGAACCCACGGTGGCAGTCGACACGCACATCTTCCGGGTGGCCAACCGCACCGGCCTGGCGAAGGGCGTCACGCCGCTGGCGGTCGAGAAGGGCCTGCTGAAGCACGTGCCTTCGCCCTTCCTGCGCGACTGCCATCACTGGCTGATCCTGCACGGGCGCTACGTCTGCAAGGCGCGCAAACCCGAATGCTGGCGCTGCCCGATCGCGGACCTGTGCGAGTACAGACCCAAGACGCCCGCCCCCGGTGGCAAGCGCGGAGCGCGCGGGCCCGGCGACTCCAGCACGTAGACATGTTCGATCCATCCCGGGACGAGGTCCGCCGATTCTTCTGCGAAGCCTGGCGCAAGCAGCGCGAGGCGGCGCCGCTCACGCCGCTGGAGGCCATCGCCGCCGACTGGATCCTCGCCCATCCCGAGTACCACGAGGACCTGGCGTCGCTGGACAGCGCGCTGGCCGCCGAGTACCCGGTCGAGGGCGGCCGCAGCAACCCCTTCCTGCACCTGGCGATGCACCTGTCGATCTCGGAGCAGCTGCAGATCGACCAGCCGCCGGGCATCCGCGCGGCCCACGACGCGCTCGCGCGCAGGCTCGACTCGCCGCACGAGGCGGCGCACCGGATCATGGACTGCCTGGGCGAGACGATCTGGCGGGCGCAGCGCGAGCGCACCGCGCCCGATGCCGAGGCCTACCTGGACTGCATCCGCCGGAAGGCCGGATGACGATTCTGTTACGCTTTCCGGCTGTGCCGCGCGCCCGCACGGCCTCGCTGCGCGCGCAGCGCGCCTGACTGGACCCCCCGGAACCCCGCGATGTTCGGACGCCTGATGCCCCGCGAGGGCAAGTTCTTCGATCTCTTCAACCGGCACGCCGAGCGCATCGTGGTCGGCAGCCGCGAGCTGGCCGGCCTGATGAGCGAGTTCGCCGACGTGGGCTCGCGACGCGCCCGGATCGACGCGATCGACGCAGCCGAGAAAGACGCCGACAAGATCACCCACGAGGCGGTGATCCTGCTGCACAAGACCTTCATCACGCCCTTCGACCGCGACGACATCCACAAGCTGATCACCCACATGGACGACATCCTGGACCTGATCCAGGATGTCGCCGAGTCGGCGATCCTGTACGACGTTCAGCGCATCTCCCCCGAGGCCCAGCAACTGGCCGACCTGAACGCGATGTGCGCCGAGCGGGTGCAGGCGGCGGTGCGCATGCTCGACAACATGGAGAACGCCGAGGCGATCCTGAAGGTCTGCCTCGAGATCGACCGCCTCGAGTCCGACGCCGACCGGGTCATGCGCTCGGCCATGTCCAAGCTGTTCCGCGACGAGACCGACGTGCGCCAGCTGATCAAGCTCAAGGCGATCTACGAGCTGCTCGAGTCGGTGTCGGACAAGTGCGAAGACGTGGCCAACATCATCGAGGGCGTGGTCCTCGAGAACGCTTGAGCGACGGCGCGGCATGAGTTCGGTCCAGATCACCTTTTCGGTGCTGGTGTTCCTCGTGATCCTGGCGCTGGCCTTCGACTTCATGAACGGCTTCCACGACGCGGCGAACTCGATCGCCACGATCGTGTCGACCGGGGTGCTCAAGCCCTACCAGGCGGTGGCCTGGGCGGCGTCCTTCAACTTCCTGGCCCTTTTCCTGTTCGACCTGAACGTGGCCGCGACCGTCGGCAAGGGCATCGTGGAGGCCGCGACGATCGACCACGTGGTGATCTTCGGAGCGCTGGTCGGGGCGCTGGCCTGGAACATCATCACCTGGCTGTTCGGGATCCCTTCGAGCTCCTCGCACGCGCTGATCGGCGGCATGATCGGCTCCACGCTGATCGCGTCGGGCTCCGACTCGCTGATCGCCAGCGGGATCACCAAGACGGCGCTCTTCATCTTCGTGTCGCCGGCGCTCGGCTTCCTGCTCGGCGGGCTGCTGATGCTGGCGACCTCGTGGACCTTCTTCAAGGCCACGCCGCGCGGCACGGACCGCTGGTTCCGCCGGCTGCAGCTCGCCTCTTCGGCGCTCTACAGCCTGGGGCACGGCAGCAACGACGCGCAGAAGACCATGGGCATCATCTGGCTGCTGCTGATCGCGGCCGGCGTGACCGACGCCGCCGACAAGCGGCCGCCCGAATGGGTGGTGATCTCCTGCTACGTGGCGATCGCGGCCGGCACGATGTTCGGCGGCTGGCGCATCGTGAAGACCATGGGCCAGAAGATCACCAAGCTCAAGCCGGTCGGCGGCTTCTGCGCCGAAACCGGCGGCGCGATGACGCTGTTCCTCGCCTCGGGCTTCGGCGTGCCGGTCTCGACCACGCACACGATCACCGGGGCGATCGTCGGCGTCGGCTCGTCGCACAACGTCTCCGCGGTGCGCTGGGGGCTGGCCGGCTCGATCGTCTGGGCATGGGTGCTCACGATCCCGGCCTCCGCGACGATGGCGGCGCTGGCCTGGTGGGTCGGGCGCCTGCTTCTCTGAGGGGCGGAGGATGGCGAGCCATCGGCGTGACCGCGGCGAGCAGTTGTGGCTGCAGTTGCCGACGATATCCGGTGCGGCCCCGCGCCGGCTGCTGATCTTCCTGCACGGCGCAGGCTCCTCGCCCGAGGCCTTCGCGCCGGTCGCGCTGGCCTGGCAGCTGAAGTTCCCGGGCGCCACCGCCGCCATCGTCGAGGCGTTGCGTCCGTCGACCGCCTGCGCCGGCAAGGACTGGTACGACCCGAGCGGGCTCACCGACTCGCACGGCGAGCGGATCGCCGAGGCGGCCGACGAGGTCGCACGGCGCATCGCCGCGCTGCAGGCCGAGACCGGGCTGAGCGGCGCCGACACGGTGCTGATCGGTTACTCGCAAGGCGCCACCGTCGCGATCGACCTCGCGCGCCGTTCGCCAGGCGCTTGCGCGATCGTCGTCGCCTACGCCGGCAGGCTGGCCCGCCCGGTGCGCGAAGGCGAGACGATCGCGCCGACCATCCACCTGATCCACGGCGAGCTCGACAGCGTCGTGCCGGTTGCGCACTCGGAGCGCGCTTTCCGCCGCCTGCAGGCCGCCGGCGCCGACGTCTCGATGGACATCGCCCTCGACGAGACCCATTCGCTGGGCCAGGCGCTGGTCAACCTGGGCACCACGCGGGTCCTGCAGACCGTGTTCCGCGGCCGGCGCCCGAAGAAACGATTTCCCCCTTCCTCTCATCGATCGGAGACTCTCCAATGACTCGTGAAGTCGTCATCGTCAGCGGTGTGCGCACCGCGGTCGGCACCTTCGGCGGAAGCCTGAAGGACCACACCCCCACCCAGCTCGGCGCCGCCGTGGTGCGCGAGGCCGTGTCGCGCGCCGGACTGGGCGCCGACGACGTCCACCACGTGGTCTTCGGCCACGTCATCAACACCGAGCCGCGCGACATGTACCTCGCCCGCGTGGCGGCGCTGGAAGGCGGCCTGTCCAAGGACGTCCCCGCAATGACGCTGAACCGCCTGTGCGGCTCCGGCCTCCAGGCGATCGTCTCGGCCTCGCAGGCCATCCTGCTGGGCGACGCCGATGCGGCCGTGGCCGGCGGCGCCGAGGTGATGAGCCGCGGGCCTTACCACATGCCGAGCGCCCGCTGGGGCGCCCGGATGGGCGACACCAAGGTCGTGGACATGATGGTCGGCGCGCTGCACGATCCCTTCCACACGATCCACATGGGCGTCACCGCCGAGAACGTCGCGAAGAAGTGGGGCATCACCCGCGACGAGCAGGATGCGCTGGCCGTGGAGAGCCATCGGCGCGCCACCGCAGCGATCGCGGCGGGCCGCTTTCGCTCGCAGACGCTGGGCGTCGAGCTGAAGACCCGCAAGGGCGTCACCGTGTTCGACACCGACGAGCATGTCCGCGCCGACGCCTCGCTCGAGAACATGGCCAAGCTCAAGCCGGTGTTCGTGAAGGAGAACGGTACGGTCACGCCGGGCAATGCCTCGGGCATCAACGACGGCGCTGCCGCGCTGGTGCTGATGGAGGCCAAGGCCGCCCAGGCCCGCGGCCTGAAGCCGTTGGCCCGACTGGTCGCCTACGCGCACGCCGGCGTCGATCCCGAGTACATGGGCATCGGTCCGGTGCCGGCCACCCGCAAGGCGCTCGAGAAGGCCGGCCTGAAAGCCTCCGACCTGGACGTGATCGAGGCGAACGAGGCCTTCGCGGCGCAGGCCCTGGCGGTCACCAAGGACCTGGGGCTGGATCCGGCCAAGGTGAACCCGAACGGCTCGGGCATCTCGATCGGCCATCCGGTGGGCGCCACCGGGGCGCTGATCACGGTGAAGGCGGTCTACGAGCTGGAGCGGATCCAGGGTCGGTACGCGCTGGTCACGATGTGCATCGGCGGCGGGCAGGGGATCGCCGCCATCTTCGAGCGCGTCTGACTCGGGTCTCGCGGCGGCGGCGCGCGGCGTGCGGGCGGGCTTGCGCTTTTCCCGCCCCGAGGCGCTGTCCGCTTCGCGGAAACGCTTGGTCGCGCGGCTGCTCAGCCCCGTCGTGCCCCCGAACTCGCTCCCTTCGGTCGCTCGGACAGGGGGGCACTCGCGCTACGCGCGCCGGGTCTTCGCTGCGCTCCCGCGCCAGCGCCAAGGGGCGGGAAAAGCGCAAGCCCACCCGCCCGCCGAGGACGCGTCGTGAGCACGCGAGGACCGTCGGCCCCCAGGTGGCGGTTCGCGGACACCAGCCTGCAGCCGCCGACGAGCGCCTCGTCGCGTGAGTCGACTCTGGCACACACACGAACCGTTACTCGAAGCTCGCACTGGCGCACGCGCCGATCGACCAGCGGCCGCTAACCGAGCGCGAAGGCAGAGTGCGCGCCTGATCGCGCCACCACGATCCGGGCGCGGTGCGCGGGAGGCTCGGCGTGGGGCCCCTGTGCGCTGGCGCGGGAGCGCAGCGAAGACCCGGCGCGCGAAGCGCGAGCGGAACGCTGTCCGAGGCCCGCCACAGGCGGGCCGAGTTGCGTTCCGCGACGGGGCCGAGCGGCCGCGCGACCAAGCGTTTCCGCGAAGCGGACAGCGCGCCGGGGCCTCGCGCCGAGCCTCCCGCGCACCGCGCGTCGCAAGGCCCCGAGCGAGATCAGGCCGCCGACGCGACCCGCCGCTCCCCGAGCGGCCGCGGGTCGATCGGCGCATGCACCAGCGCGGCGAAGAGCCCGAAGCCGATCACCAGCGCCCACGCCAGATCGTAGTTCCCGAACTGGTCGAAGAAGCGTCCGCCCAGCCATGCCCCGAGGAAACTGCCGATCTGGTGACCGAAGAACACGATGCCGCCCAGCAGCCCCAGGTACTTCACGCCCCAGACCTGCCCGACCAGCGCGTTGGTGAGCGGCACGGTGGACAGCCACAGCAGGCCGATCGCGGCGCTGAAGAGCCACACCGACCAGGTGGTGAGCGGCGCGAGCAGGAACAGGCCGATCACCACCGAGCGGGCGATGTAGATGCCCGAGAGCAGCCACTTCTTCGGATAGCGCTGGCCGAGCATGCCGGCGCCCAGCGAGCCGATCACGTTGAACAGGCCGATCAGCGCGATCGCCGCGGCGCCGACCTTGCCGGGCATGCCCTTGTCGAGCAGGTAGGCCGGCAGGTGCAGCTGCAGGAATACGATCTGCAGCCCGCAGACGAAGTAGCCCCAGAACAGCAGGTGGAAGCTGCGGTCGCCGAAGGCGTCGCGCAGGCCGTCGGCCAGCCGGACCTCGGCACCCTGCCCCGGCACCGGGGCATCGCCGCGCACGCCGAAGGCGAGCAACACGATCCCGCCGACGATGACGGCATGCAGGACCAGCGCGGTCTGCCAGCCCAGGTCGGCGATCATCCACCCGGCCAGCGGCAGGAACAGGAACTGCCCGAAGGAGCCCGAGGCGACGCCGATGCCGAAGGCGAGGCTGCGCTTCTCGGCGGGCACCAGCTTGCCGAGCGTGGCCAGGATGATGCCGAAACTGGTGCCGCCGATCGCCACGCCGATCAGCAGGCCGGCCGAGAAGGTCAGCCCCAGGCCGGTCTCGGCCCAGGCCATGCCCAGCAGGCCGAGCACGTAGAGCACGCCGCCCAGCAGCAGCGTGCGCAGCGAGCCGTACTTGTCGGCCATGGCGCCGAGGAAGGAGCCGCCGATGCCCCACATCAGGTTCTGGATCGCGATAGCCAGCGAGAAGGTCTCGCGCGACCAGCCGCGAGCCTGCGTCATCTCGGGCAGGAACAGGCCGAACGAGGAGCGCGCGCCGGTGGAGATGACCAGGATCGCGCAGCCGAACAGCAGGACCTTCAGGTACGACGAGGCGGCCGGCGCGCCCGCACCGACCGGCGAACTCGGGACGCTCATCCCTCAGGCTACCGCTTTCAGCGCGTCGCGGGCCGCGGCGATCGTGGCGTCGATGTCGGCGTCAGAGTGCGCCGAAGAGAAGAAGAAGGCCTCGACCGGCGACGGCGGGAGGTAGACGCCCGCGTCGAGCATCAGGTGGTAGAAGCGCTTGAAGCGATCTACGTCCTGGCGCTGGACCTCCGCGAAGCTCGCCGGCGGCTGGGGCAGCATGTAGAGGCCCGCCATGCCGCCGCGATGCCGGGCGCAGAATGCCACGCCGGCCTCGCGGGCCGCGTCGTTCAGCCCGGCGACCAGCCGGCTGCAACGCTCGCCCAGCCGCTCGAAGAAGCCGGGCTCCCGGATCAGGTCGATCGTGGCGATGCCAGCGGCCATGGCGATCGGGTTGCCCGACAGCGTGCCTGCCTGGTACACGGTCCCGAGCGGGGCCATCATCTCCATGACTTTCGCCGGACCGCCGATCGCGCCGACCGGCATGCCGCCGCCGATCACCTTGCCGAAGGCCGACAGGTCGGGCGTGATGCCGACCAGTTCCTGCGCGCCGCCCAGCGCGACGCGGAAGCCCGACATGACCTCGTCGAAGATCAGCAGCGCGCCGTGCCGGGTGCACAGCTCGCGCAGGCCCTCGAGAAAGCCGGGCTTCGGCACGATCAGGTTCATGTTGCCGGGCATGGGCTCGACCATCACGCAGGCGATTCGCCCGCCATGCTCGGCGAACAGCGCCTCGACGCTGGCCAGGTCGTTGTACTGCGCGACCAGCGTGTGCCTGGCGAGATCGGCCGGAACGCCGGCCGAACTGGGGGTGCCGAAGGCCAGTGCGCCCGAGCCCGCCTTGACCAGCAGGCTGTCCGCGGTGCCGTGGTAGCAGCCCTCGAATTTCACGATCGCGTCGCGGCCGGTGAAACCGCGCGCCAGTCGCAGCGCCGACATCGCGGCTTCGGTGCCCGAGCTGGTGAAGCGCACCCGCTCGACGTGCGGGAAGATCCCGCAGATGCGCTCGGCGAGTTCGGTCTCCATGACGTTGGGCGCGCCGTAGGACAGGCCGTCGCGCGCCGCGCGCGTGACCGCCTCGATCACCTTCGGGTGCGACTGGCCGACGATCATCGGCCCCCAGGAGCCCAGATAGTCGATGTAGCGGCGGCCCTCGACGTCCCACATGTAGGCGCCCTCGGCGCGGGCGATGAAGCGCGGCGTGCCGCCGACCGCGCGAAAGGCGCGCACGGCGGAGTTCACGCCGCCGACCAGGACGCGCTGCGCGCGCTCGAATTCCGAAGCGTTGGTGCTCATGGGACGGGGGCTCGAATCGGGTGGGGAAAGGCGCCCGGCGCGCGCCGGGCCGAAGCCCGAAGTCTAATGGATCGCCGTGACCCTGACCGCGCAGTGCTTGAAGCCGGGGATCTTGCCGAAGGGGTCGAGCGCCGGGTGGGTCAGCAGGTTGGCCGCGGCCTCCGCGTAGGCAAAGGGGATGAACACGCTGCCGACCGGCACGCCGTCGTCGGCGCGCGCGACCAGCGCGATCTCCCCGCGCCGCGACGCGACCCGTATGCGTTCGCCCGCGGCCAGGCCGAGCACCGCAAGGTCGCGCGGATTGAGCGAGACGGTGGGATGCGGCTCGATCGCATCGAGCACGGTGGCCCGCCGGGTCATCGCGCCAGTGTGCCAGTGCTCGAGCTGCCGGCCGGTGATCAGCGTCATCGGCCAGTCGGCGTCGGGCAGTTCGGCGCCGGGGCTGGGCAAGGCGGGCACGAAGCGCCCGCGCCCGTCCGCGGTGGGGAAGCGCTCGCGGAACACCACCGGCTCGCCGGAGGACGTCTCGTCGGGACAGGGATAGGTGACCGCGCCTTCGCGCTCGAGCCGCTCCCAGGAGATCCCGTGGATGGACGGCATCAGGCCGCGCATTTCCTCGAAGACCTCGCGCGGATGCGCGTAGGTCCAGTCCAGCCCGAGCCGGCGAGCGATGTCGACGAGGATCGCGAGGTCCTGGCGCGCCTGCCCGGGCGGCTGCAGGGCCTGGCGCGCGAGCTGCACGATCCGGTCGGTGTTGGTGAAGCTGCCGGTCTTCTCCGGGAAGGCCGAGGCCGGGAGGATGACGTCGGCCAGCACCGCAGTCTCGGTCGGGAAGATGTCCTGCACCACCAGCATCTCGAGGCTGGCCAGCGCGGCGCGCGCATGGTGGAGGTCCGGGTCGGACATCGCCGGGTTCTCGCCCATCACGTACAGGCCGCGGATCTCGCCCGCCAGCGCCGCGTTCATGATCTCGACCACGGTGAGGCCGGGCTCGCGATCCAGAGCCATGCCCCAGGCCCGCTCGAAGGCGGCGGCGGCCTGCGCGTCGCCCACCCGGTGGTAGTCGGGCAGCATCATCGGGATGAGCCCGGCGTCGGAAGCGCCCTGCACGTTGTTCTGGCCGCGCAGCGGGTGAAGCCCGGTGCCGGGCCGGCCGATCTGGCCGGTGACCAGCGCCAGAGCGATCAGGCAGCGCGCGTTGTCGGTGCCGTGCACGTGCTGCGAGATGCCCATGCCCCACAGGATCATCGATGCGCGGCTGCGCGCGTAGTCCCGCGCGACCTCGCGGATCAGCTCGGCGGGAATCCCGCAGACCGGCGCCATCGCCTCGGGCGAGCAGTGCGCGACGGCCTTGCGCAGCGCGTCGAAGTCCCGCGTGCGCTCGCGCACGAATGCCTCGTCGACCAGTCCCTCCGCGATGATCGTGTGCAGCATCGCATCGAGCAGCGCCACGTCGGTGTCGGGCCGGAACTGAAGCACCCGCGTGGCGTGGCGGGCCAGCTCGGTGCGCCGCGGGTCGGCCACCACCAGCTTCGCACCGCGCCTTGCGGCGTTCTTGATCCAGGTGGCGGCCACCGGGTGGTTGACCGTGGGATTGGCGCCGATCACGAAGATGAGCCCGGCCTGCATCACGTCGGCCACCTGGTTGGACACCGCCCCCGAGCCGATGCCCTCGAGCAGCGCCGCGACCGACGAGGCATGGCACAGCCGCGTGCAATGGTCCACGTTGTTCGACCCGAAGCCGGTGCGCACCAGCTTCTGGAACAGGTAGGCCTCCTCGTTGCTGCCCTTGGCGGAGCCGAAGCCGGCCAGCGCGCGCGGGCCGTGCACCGGATGACCGTCGGTCCCGTCGCGGATCGCCGCCAGGCCGCCGCCGGCGATCTCGAGCGCTTCGTCCCAGCTCGCCTCGCGGAACTGCTCGCGCCAGTTCGCCGGCACGCGGCCGAACACCGGTCTCTTCGGCGCGCCCGGCTTGCGCACCAGCGGCACGGTGAGCCGCTCGGGGCTGGCCACGTAGTCGAAGCCGAAGCGGCCCTTGACGCACAGGCGTCCGTGATTGGCCGGTCCGTCGCGGCCATCCACGCTCACGATTCGCTCGCCGCCTGGAGCCTTCTCGATCTGGAAGCTGAGCTGGCAGCCGACCCCGCAGAAGGGGCACAGCGAGTCGACCTGCCGCTCGCCGGGGCCGGTCACCGTCTCGCCCTGCACCCGGGGCAGCAGCGCTCCGGTGGGACAGGCCTGCACGCACTCGCCGCAGCCCACGCAGGTCGAGCCGCCCATCGGGTCGGCCTGGTCGAAGACGATGCGCGCCGCGTCGCCGCGCCAGGCGTATCCGATGACGTCGTTGGCCTGCTCCTCGCGGCAGGCCCGCACGCAGCGCCCGCACTGGATGCAGGCGTCGAGTTGCACCGCGATGGCCGGGTGGGTGAGATCCGGCGCCGGCTGCGCGCGCGCGGTGAAACGCGGCGCCTCGACACCGAGCGCGCCGGCCCAGCGTCCCAGTTCCGAGTGCTCGGCGTGGCCGCCTGCCGGGGCGTCGGCCAGCAACAGCTCGAGCACGGTCTTCTGCGAGCGACGGGCCCGCACGCCGGTGGCGCTGACCTTCATCCCGGTGGCGGGCGCGCGGCAGCAGGACGCCGCGAGGGTGCGCTCGCCGTCGATCTCGACGACGCAGGCGCGGCAGTTGCCGTCCGGCCTGAGGCCCGGCTTGTGGCACAGGTGCGGGATCTCGACGCCGTGGCGCTGCGCGGCCTCGAGGATCGATTCGCCCGGCAGGGCCTCCACCGGCCGGCCGTCGAGCTCGAAGGCGATCGCGGACGACGCGGCGCCGCCCTGCGCGCCGGCGGGCAGGCCGCCGTTCATGGCCGGCCCTCCCCGCCTCGTGGCGACGCGTTCGGCCCCTGTCCGCCCGGCCCCTCCAGCTCTTGCGGGAACCAGCGGATGACTGCGCGCACCGGATTCGGCGCGGCCTGGCCGAGCCCGCAGATCGAGGCGTCGGCCATCGCCGCGGACAGGTCCTCGAGCAACGCGCCGTCCCAGTCCGGGGCGCGCAGCAGCTCGGCCGCCTTCGCGGTGCCCGCGCGACAAGGCGTGCACTGGCCGCAGGACTCGTGGCGGAAGAAATCCATCAGGTTGACCGCGACGTCGCGGGCGCGGTCGTGCTGCGAGAGCACGACGATGGCCGCCGAGCCGATGAAGCTGCCGTGCGGCTGCAGCGTGTCGAAGTCCAGCGGCAGGTCGGCCAGCGAAGCCGGCAGGATGCCCCCTGAGGCGCCGCCCGGCAGGTAGCCATAGAGTTCGTGCCCCTCGGCCATGCCGCCGCAGTGCTCGTCGATCAGCTCGCGCAGGGTGATGCCGGCCGGCGCGCGCTTGACCCCGGGCTGGCGCACGCGCCCCGACACCGAGAAGAGCCTCAGCCCTCGCCGGCCTCGCCGGCCGTGCGCCGCGAAGGCGGAGCCGTCGGGCGATCCCCCGGCATCCGCCGGCTCGGACAGGATGGCCGCCACGCGATCCAGAGTCTCGACGTTGTGCACCAGCGTGGGCCGGCCGAACAGGCCGACCTGGGCGACGTAGGGCGGGCGCAGCCGGGGCATGCCGCGCTTGCCCTCGATCGACTCGATCAGGGCGCTTTCCTCGCCGCAGATGTAGGCCCCCGCGCCGCGGCGCAGGTGGATCGCGGGCAGGCGCAGACCGGCCAGCGCCGGATGGCCGCGCAGCGCGGCCAGCTCGCGCTCGAGCAGGGCACGCACGCCCGCGTACTCGTCGCGCAGGTAGATCCAGCATTCGTCGCAGCCGGCCGCCGCGGCGGCGATCAGCATTCCTTCGATCATCCGGTGCGGCGCGGTCTCCAGGCAGTGGCGGTCCTTGAAGGTGCCGGGCTCGCCTTCGTCGGCGTTGACCACCAGGGCCCGCGGACCGGGCTGCGCCGCGACCGCGCGCCACTTGCGCACCGCCGGGAAGCCCGCGCCGCCGAGCCCGCGCAGCCCGGAAGCCTCGAGCCTGGCAAGCGCATCGTTGCGATCCAGCGTGGCGAGCGCGCGATAGCCGCCTGCGCGCAGATAGGCGTCGAGGTCCTGCGCCGGCGGCAGCGGGCACTCGCGCAGCCCCGCATCGACCGCATCGCGCACGGCCCGCGGCGTGGCGCCGCCCACCGGATAGCGGCCCACGACCGCCACCGGCGCCTGCTCGCAACGGCCCACGCAGGGCACCCGCTGCACGCGAACGCCCGCGCCGAGCAGCGCCGGCAAGGCATCGGCGAGCGCCTCGGCGCCGGCCATCGCGCACGAGACCGATTCGCAGACCCTCACGGTGAGCGAAGGAGGCGCGGCCGCGCCGTCGGCGACCAGGTCGAAGTGGTGATAGAAGCTCGCGACCTCGAAGACCTCGGCCTGCGACAGCCGCATTTCCTCGGCCAGCGCCGCGAGCATGGCCGCGCTCAGGCAGCCTTCGGCGTCCTGGATCCGGTGGAGGTGCTCGATCAGCAGGTCGCGTCGGCGCGGCGCATCGCCGAGCAGGGCCCGGATCCGGGCGCGGCTCGCCGCGTCGGGCTGCCGTCCCTTGGGCCGGCCGGCGGGACGGCGAAACGTGATCGGGATTTCCTGCGTGTCGGTGCGATCCATGTCGCGGACTCTAGCAGCGCCGGCGCCGACGCGGCACGGTAGTCGCTCAGAGCGCGAGGTCGACCGTTTCGAGATGTTCCGGCACGCGGACCTTCCAGCCGAAGGTCTCCTTGATCCGCTGGCGCAGCGCGTCGGCGGCCTGCGGCTCGCCGTGGGTCACCCAGACCTGGCCCGGCGGCCGCTCGATCGCGGCAAGCCACTCGATCAGCTCGTCGGCATCGGCATGCGCGGAAAACCCCTCGAGCTGGGTGACCGACGCCCGCACCGGATACCACTCGCCGTGGATCTTGACTTCGGTTGCCCCGCCGACGATGGCCGCGCCGCGCGTGCCGCCGGCCTGGAAGCCCGCGAACACGATGTGGTTGGCCGGATCCGGCGCGAGGCGCTTGAGGTGATGCAGCACCCGCCCGCCGGTGGCCATGCCGCTGGCCGAGATGATGATCGACGGCATGTGCAGCCCAGCGATCGCCTTCGACTGCTCGGGCGTATTGGCCAGTTGCGCGACCTTGAACATCGCGGTGGTCTCCTCGGCGGAGAGCCGGTGGTATTGCCTGAAGCGCCGGTACAGCTTCGTGGCGTCGATCGCCATCGGGCTGTCGAGGAAGACCGGGATGTCCGGGATTTCGCCGCGCTGCTTGAGCCGGGCGATCGCGTGCATCAGCAGCTGCGCGCGGCCGACCGCGAAGGACGGGATCAGCACGGTGCCGCCGCGCGCGGCGGTCTGGACGATCGCCTTGGCGAGGATGGCCTCGGTGTCCTCGTCGACATGCCTGCGATCGCCGTAGGTCGACTCGACGACCAGCGTGTCGGCAGCGGGAATGGTGCGCGGCGGGCGCATCAGCAGGTCATTGCTGCGGCCCAGGTCGCCGCTGAACACCAGCGTGCGCTTGCCCTTGCGGAAGGTGACGGAGGCCGCGCCCAGCAGGTGGCCGGCCGGAGTCAGCTCGGCCTGCAGCCCGCCGCTCAGCCCGCCGCTCAGCCCGAAGGGCTCGTCGAAGGACACCGGCTCGATCAGCGACAGCGCCAGTTCGGCGTCGCGCACCGTGTAGATCGGTTCGGCGGGCGCGTGCTTCGTGTAGCCGTGCCGGTTCGCGTATTCGGCCTCTTCCTCCTGCAGCCGAGCGCTGTCGCGCAGCAGGATCTCGCACAGCTCGGCGGTGCCGCGGGTGGCGTAGACCTTGCCGCGAAAGCCGCTGCGGGCCAGCACCGGCAGCCAGCCGCTGTGGTCGAGGTGGGCGTGCGTGAGCACCACCTCCTCGATCTGGCGCAGCGGCATCGGAAACGGCTGCCAGTTGCGCTCGCGCAGCTTCTTGAAGCCCTGGAACAGCCCGCAGTCGACGAGGATCTGCGCGTCGCCGGTGTCGATCAGGTAGCGCGAGCCGGTCACCGTGTCGGCCGCGCCTGCGAAGGTCAGTTTCATGAGCGGAATGGTCTCACGAGCCGCGCGCCGATGGATGCTGATAAATTTCCGTGCGCCGACCCCCGGCACAACAGTCATGGAGACGACAACGATGAGACTCTTCCGCGCGGCGACGCTCGCCCTCGGCGCTTCGCTCGCCCTCGCCGCCCCGATCGCCGGCGCCCAGGCCTGGCCGTCGAAACCGGTCAAGATCGTGGTCACCTTCCCGACCGGCGGCGCGCCGGACATCCTGGCGAGGCTCTTCAGCGAGAAGGCGCAGCTCGGCCAGCCGGTCATCGTGGACAACAAGCCCGGCGCCGGCGGCAACATCGGTGCGGACATCGTGGCCAAGTCGGCCCCCGACGGCCACACGATCGTGATGGGCACCGTGGGCACCCACTCGATCAACGGCTCGGTGTTCGCGAAGATGCCCTACGACATGGTCAAGGACTTCGCCCCGGTGTCGCTGATCGCGTCCACGCCGAACCTGCTGGTGGTGAACAACGACCTGCCGGTGAAGACGGTCCAGGACCTGATCGCCCACGCCAAGGCGAATCCGGACAAGCTGTCCTTCGGCTCGCCGGGGATCGGCACCTCGGTGCACGTGTCGGGCGAGCTCTTCAAGTCGATGGCCGGCGTGAAGATGACGCACGTGCCCTACAAGGGGCGGCAGTTCGCCATCCCCGACCTGATCGGCGGGCAGATCCAGCTGATGTTCGACAACATGCCGTCGGCGCTGCCGATGGCCCGCGAGGGCAAGATCCGGGCAGTGGCCCAGACGGGCGCGAAGCGCTCGCCGGCCGCCCCTGACGTGCCGACCGTGGCCGAGAGCGGCCTGCCCGGCTTCGAGGCGACTTCCTGGTTCGCGCTGTTCGCCCCGGCCGGCACGCCCAAGGAAGTCGTCGACAAGATCGCGGCCGAGGCGCAGCGCATCTACAAGCTGCCCGAGGTGGCCGAGCGGCTGGCCAAGCTGGGCCTCGACCCGATCCTCTCGACGCCCGAGGACCTCGCGAAGTACCAGGCCGCCGAGATCGCCAAGTGGGCGAAGGTGGTAGAGGAGTCGGGCGCGCGCGTGGAATGAGGGCGCCCCGGCGAAGCGGCTGCGCGGCTTACTGGAAGAACTCCTTCACGCGGTCCATCCAGCCCTTGGTCTGGGGACTGTGCTTGGGGTCCTTCAGCGAGGCCTCGAGCTCGCGCAGCAGCTTCTTCTGGTGCTCGGTCAGGCGCACCGGCGTCTCGATCGCGATGTGCACGTACAGGTCGCCCGGATAGCTGGCCCGCAACCCCTTGATGCCCTTGCCGCGCAGCCGGAGCTGCTTGCCCGACTGCGTGCCCTCGGGCAGCTCGATCTCGGCCTTGCCGTCGAGCGTGGGCACGTCGATCGTGCCGCCCAGCGCGGCGGTGGTGATGCCGATCGGCACCTCGCAGTGCAGGTCGTCGCCGTCGCGCTGGAACACCGAGTGCTCGCGCACCCGGATCTCCACGTACAGGTCGCCCGGCGGGCCGCCGTTCAGACCGGGCTCGCCGTTGCCGGCCGAGCGGATCCGCATCCCGTCGTCGATGCCGGCGGGGATCTTGACCTCCAGCGTCTTGGTCTTCTTCACCCGGCCCACCCCGTCGCAGGCGGTGCAGGGATCGGGGATCACCTTGCCGGTGCCGTGGCAGGTCGGGCAGGTCTGCTGGATCGAGAAGAAGCCCTGCTGCACGCGCACCGCGCCCTGCCCGTTGCAGGTGCCGCAGGTCTTGGGCTTGGTGCCCGGCTTGGCGCCGGTGCCATTGCAGGTGTCGCAGCTCTCCCAGCTCGGCACCCGGATCTCGGTCGTGTAGCCGCGCGCGGCCTGCTCGAGCGTGATCTCCATCGCATAGCGCAGGTCGGCGCCGCGGTACATGCCGGCACGGCCGCCCCCGCCGCCCTGGCGGGCAGCACCGAAGATGTCGCCGAAGATGTCGCCGAACACATCGGCGAATCCGCCCGCACCGGCACCGAAGCCGCCCGGCCCGCCGCCGAAGCCCGCGTTCGGGTCCACGCCGGCGTGTCCGAAGCGGTCGTAGGCGTCGCGCTTCTGGGGCTCGGAGAGCGTCTCGTAGGCCTCCTTGACCTCCTTGAACTTCTCCTCGGCTTCCTTGCTGTCCGGATTGCGGTCCGGGTGGTACTTCATCGCAAGCTTGCGATACGCCTTCTTCAGCTCTTCGTCGGTCGCGTTCTTGGCGACGCCGAGGACTTCGTAGTAGTCACGCTTTGCCATGGTCGGCAGTCCGTTTCTCTGAATTGCACCGGCCCGGAGGGCCGAGGGAGGCCCCCTCCCGAGTCGCGGCCCGATATCCGCTTGGTCGGGAGGGGGCCTCCCTCGGCCCTCCGGGCCTTGGGGCGTTGCCCGCGGCCGGCTGGCCGGCCCCGGGCGTCGCTCGGCGGGTCAGGCGTCGCGCTTGACTTCCTTGAAGTCGGCGTCGACGACGTCGTCGTCCTTCGCGCGCCTGGCTTCGGTCGCCCCCTCGGCGCCGCCCGCCTCGCCGGCCGCCTTCTGCATGTCGGCATACATCATCTCGCCGAGCTTCTGCGACGCGGTCATCAGCGCGTTGGACTTCTCCTCGATCTCGGCCTTGTCGTCGCCCTTCAGCGCTTGCTCGGCGGCCATGATGGCGTCCTCGATCTTCGCCTTCTCGTCGGCGTCGATCTTCTCGCCGTGCTCGGCCAGCGACTTCTTCACCGAGTGGACCAGCGCATCGGCCTGGTTGCGCGCCTGCGCCAGCTCGACCCGCTTGTGGTCTTCCTCGGCGTTGGCCTCGGCGTCCTGGACCATCTTCCGGATCTCGTCTTCCGAGAGGCCCGAGTTGGCCTTGATCGTGATCTTGTTCTCCTTGCCGGTCGCCTTGTCGCGGGCCGACACGTGCAGGATGCCGTTGGCGTCGATGTCGAAGCCCACCTCGATCTGCGGCGTGCCGCGAGCGGCCGGCGGAATGCCCTCGAGGTTGAACTCGCCGAGCAGCTTGTTGCCCGCGGCGACTTCGCGCTCGCCCTGGTAGACCTTGATCGTGACCGCCGGCTGGTTGTCCTCGGCCGTGGAGAAGGTCTGCGAGAACTTGGTCGGGATCGTGGTGTTCTTCTGGATCATCTTGGTCATGACGCCGCCCAGCGTCTCGATGCCCAGCGACAGCGGCGTGACGTCGAGCAGCAGGACGTCCTTCTTCTCGCCCGCCAGCACGGCGCCCTGCACCGCGGCGCCCACGGCCACGGCCTCGTCGGGGTTGACGTCCTTGCGCGGATCCTTGCCGAAGAACTCCTTGACCTTCTCCTGCACCTTGGGCATGCGGGTCATGCCGCCGACCAGGATCACGTCGTCGATCTGCGAGGCCTTCAGGCCGGCGTCCTTCAGCGCGATCCGGCAGGGCTCGATCGTGCGGTCGACCAGCTCCTCGACCAGCGCCTCGAACTTGGCGCGGGTGATCTTCAGGTTCAGGTGCTTCGGACCGCTCGCATCGGCGGTGATGTAGGGCAGGTTGATCTCGGTCTGCTGGCCCGACGACAGCTCGATCTTGGCCTTCTCGGCGGCTTCCTTCAGGCGCTGCAGCGCGAGCACGTCCTTGGCCAGGTCGACCCCCTGGTCCTTCTTGAACTCGGCGATGATGTAGTCGATCAGGCGCTGGTCGAAGTCCTCGCCACCCAGGAAGGTGTCGCCGTTGGTGGACAGCACCTCGAACTGCTGCTCGCCGTCGACGTCGGCGATCTCGATGATCGAGATGTCGAAGGTGCCGCCGCCCAGGTCATAGACGGCGATCTTGCGGTCCTTGCCGCCGCCCTTGTCCAGGCCGAAGGCGAGCGCGGCCGCCGTCGGCTCGTTGATGATCCGCTTGACCTCGAGGCCGGCGATCCGACCGGCGTCCTTGGTGGCCTGGCGCTGGCTGTCGTTGAAATAGGCCGGGACCGTGATGACGGCCTCGGTGACTTCCTCGCCCAGGTAGTCCTCGGCGGTCTTCTTCATCTTGCGCAGCACCTCGGCCGACACCTGCGGCGGCGCGAGCTTCTTGTCGCGCACCTTGACCCAGGCGTCGCCGTTGTCGGCCTTGACGATCTCGTAGGGCATCAGCGCGATGTCCTTCTGGACTTCCTTTTCCTGGAACTTGCGGCCGATCAGCCGCTTGACCGCGTACAGCGTGTTCCGGGGGTTGGTCACCGCCTGCCGCTTGGCCGGCGCGCCGACCAGGATCTCGCCGTCTTCCATGTAGGCGATGATCGAGGGCGTGGTGCGCGCGCCTTCGGAGTTCTCGATGACCTTGGGCTGCCCGCCCTCCATGATGGCGACGCAGGAGTTCGTGGTTCCCAGGTCGATGCCGATGATCTTGCCCATGTTCTTCAATCCTCAGAGTCTGGATGTCTTGCGATTCAAGATGCGATTGCGCGGCCGGAATTCAAGTCGCCGGCGCGGCGGCCCGGCGCGTCCGGGGCCGCTCAGCCCTGCGCCACGGTGACCAGTGCCGGTCGGAGCACGCGGTCGTTGATCAGGTAGCCCTTCTGGAGCACGGAGACGACGTGATTGGCCGCCGCCGGCGGATTGGTCGAGCTGCCAGGCACCATCGAGATCGCCTGGTGCAGGTTCGGGTCGAACTTCTGCCCGGCAGGGTCGATGGCGATCAGCTTGTTCTTCTCGAACACCGTCGCGAGCAGGCGCAGCGTGGCCTCGACGCCTTCCTTCAGGTTCTCGATCGACGGCGCATCGCTCGCCAGCGCCAGTTCGAGGCTGTCGCGCACCGGCAGCAGCGCCTCGGCGAAGGACTCGATGCCGTACTTGTGCGCCTTGGCGACCTCGTCCTGGCCGCGGCGGCGGACGTTCTCGGTCTCGGCGACCGCCCTCAGGTGCTGGTCCTGCAGCGCGGCGCATCTCGACTCGAGCTCGGCGCAGCGGGCCTCCAGCTCGGCCACGCGATCGGCGCCGGGCACCGGCGCGCCCTCGGCGGACTGCGGCGAGCCGGCGACCGTCGAGGCCTCGTTTCCGGAATGCTGGGGGGCTGCCCCCGGCTCTGCTCGCTGCGCGTCGGTCATGCTTTCCTCTCAATTAAATCAATGACTTGCCGACATCTTGTCGGCACAAAACCTGCAAATGGGGGCAGGCGCCGCGAATTCAAGCGGCGAGTTGGCGCGCCTCGATGAACGGCGCGTCGGCGCGCTTCAGGCTTTCGCGCCTGCGGCCAGTGCCCGCTCGCGGCGCCGGGCCAGCGCGTCGCCGCGCCGGGCGGCCTGTTCCGGGTCTGGGCGCCGCGTGTCCCAGCCCGACAGGTGCCGGACCGCCAGCCGGCCCAGCGCGTCGACGAAGGCCGGCGAATCGTTCAGGCAGGCGATGTAGCGGAAGTCCGTGCCGCCGCTCTCGAGGAAGGCCTGCTTGCCTTCGATCGCGATCTCCTCGAGGGTCTCGAGGCAGTCCGACAAGAAGCCGGGGCAGACGACGTCGACCCGCCGCACGCCCGCCTTGCCCAGCTCGCGCAGCGCAGGCTCGGTGTAAGGCTGAAGCCATTCGGCGCGTCCGAAGCGCGACTGGAAGGTGACCACCCAGTCCGAAGCGCCCAGGCCCAGCCGTTGCGCGAGCAGGCGGCCGCTGGCCAGGCACTCGCAGTGATAGGGGTCGCCGGCCAGCAGCGTGCGCTTCGGCACGCCGTGAAAGCTCATGACCAGCTTGTCCGGGGGGCCGTCCTTCTCCCACTGATCGCGAATCCGGCCGGCCAGCGCGTCGAGCCAGCCCTCGTCGTCGTGGAAATCACGCACCCAGCGCAGCTCGGGCTGGTTGCGCCAGCGGGCGAGCTCCGCGTTGACCGCGTCGACCGCGGTGGCGGTGGTCGAGCCGGCGTACTGGGGATAGAGCGGCAGGACCAGCAGCCGCTTCGGGTTGCGCTCGCGCAACTGCCTCAGCACGTCGGGAATCGACGGGTTGCCGTAGCGCATCGCGAAGGCCACGTCGGCCTCGTGCCCCTGCTTGCCCAGCCAGCCGCGCAGCAGCGTGGCCTGCCGGGCCGTGTTCACCATCAGCGGCGAGCCTTCCGGTGTCCAGATCGATGCGTACTTGTGCGCCGACTTCGACGGCCGCGTCCGCAGGATGATCCCGTGCAGGATGGGCTTCCAGACCAGCGCCGGAATCTCGACGACCCGCGGGTCGGACAGGAACTCGCGCAGGTAGCGGCGCACCGCGGCCGTCTCGGGCGCATCGGGCGTGCCGAGCTGCACCAGCAGGACCGCGGTGCGCTCGGGCATCGCATGGTCGAAGGCCGAGGCGGCAGTGAATCGCATCGGGGATCCTCAGGCGAAGTCGAAGAACGGGGCAGGCCGGAGGATCTTGTTCTCCATCGTGACCAGCAGCGGCGAAGCCTTCTTCAGATAGGCCTGCCAGTCCGGATCGGCCGCAAGACCGGCACGGCGCTGCTCGCGGTCGGCGAGGTCGCGGTACTTCCACATGTGGACCACCTGGTTCAGCGGGCCGATGTCCTGGGAGACGAACCAGCCGAAGGGTTCGCCGAGATGGCGCTTCTGGATGGGCAGCCCTTCCCGTCCGTAGAGCTCGAGGAAGGCGGCGAGCGAGTCCGGGCGCAACTGGTAGGTGCGGTGGTCGAGGATCATGGGTCGGCGAGAGGGGGGAAGGTGGAAGGGAGCAGGGGAAGCCCGGCGCGGCGCGGTTTGCGCCTCATCCCGATTCGTGGCGCGTGGGGTTGCCGTGGCTCAGGGCGGAGGACACCAGGCGCGCGGTGATGTCGACGATCGGGATCACCCGCTCGTAGGCCATGCGGGTGGGGCCGATCACCCCGAGCGTGCCGATGATGCGGCCGTCGGCCTCGTAGGGCGCGACGACCACGCTGAGCTGGTCCATGGGCACGAGCTCGGACTCGCCGCCGATGAAGATCTGGACCCCCTGCGCACGGCTCGAGGCGTCGAGCAACTGGACCAGGCCGGTCTTCTGCTCGAAGAGGTCGAACAGGCGCCGCATCCGGTCGACGTTGTCGGACAGGTCGGCCACGCCGACCAGGTTGCGCTCGCCGGAGATGACGACCGGCTCGGCCTCTTCGGTGAGGGCCCGGGTGCTGGCCTCGACCGCTTTCTGCATCAGCGCGGTGATGTCGTCGCGCAGCGAGGCCAGCTCGCGCTGCAGCCGATCGCGGATCGCGCCGAAGTCCAGCCCCGCGTAATGCTGGTTGATGTAGTTGGCCGCTTCGGTGAGCTGGGACGGGCTGTAGTCGCGCTCGGTGCTCAGGATCCGGTTCTGCACGTCGCCCTCGGGGGTGACGATGATCAGCAGCAACCGGCGGTCGGACAGGCGCAGGAACTCGACCTGCCGGAACAGCGAGGCGCGGCGCGGGGTCATGACGACCCCGGCGAAATGCGAAAGGTTCGAGAGCAGCGAGGCGGCGGTGGACAGCAGGCGCTGAGGCTCGTCGGCCCGCAGCCGGCCCTCGATCTGCTCGGTCTGTCCGTGCTCGAGCGGCTGGACCGTGAGCAGCGTGTCGACGAACAGCCGGTAGCCGCGCGGCGTGGGCACCCTGCCCGCCGAGGTGTGCGGGCTGGCGATCAGGCCCATCTCCTCGAGGTCGGCCATCACGTTGCGGATCGTGGCCGGCGACAGGTCCAGGCCGGAGTGCCGGGACAACGTGCGTGAGCCCACCGGCTGGCCATCGGCGATGTACCGTTCGATCAGGGTCTTGAGCAGCGTTTGCGCGCGGGCGTCCAGCATCCTTTCATTCTAAGACGAGTTGCCGATCGGCCGCGCGATCCGGCGCGGCCCTTGTGGTGTAATGCGCTTCGATGAGATCCCCGTTCCGCACCGTCGCCCTGGCCGGGCGCTACCAGACCGAAGGCGTCGCGCCGGCGATCGCGCAGATCGGCGACTTCCTGCGCGCGCGCGGGATGTCGGTGCTGCTCGAGCGCGGCACCGCCGAGTCGATCGGCCGGCCCGACGAGGCCGCGGACGCCGAGGAAATCGGTCACCAGGCGGACCTGGCCGTGGCGGTGGGCGGCGACGGCACCATGCTGGGCCTGGCCCGCGAGCTGGCCCCCTACGAGGTGCCGCTGGTCGGCATCAATCACGGCCGGCTGGGCTTCGTCACCGACATCGCGCTGGAAAACTGGCACGACGCGCTGGGCATGATCCTCGACGGCCACTACCACGCCGAGGAGCGCACGCTGCTCACCGCGCGGGTGGTGCGCGACCAGGAGATCGTCTGGAGCGCGCTGGCCATGAACGACGTGGTGGTGAACCGCTCTTCGCGCACCGGCATGATCGAGCTGCAGGTGCACGTCGACGACCTGTACATGTACAGCCAGCGGGCCGACGGCCTGATCGTGGCCACGCCCACCGGCTCGACGGCCTACGCGCTGTCGGCCAACGGACCGATCCTTCACCCGCAGGTGCAGGGCATCGTGATGGTGCCGGTCGCGCCGCAGGCGCTGTCCAACCGGCCCATCGTGCTGCCCGACGACGTGACCATCACGATCCGGGTGGTCGAGGGCCGCGAACCTCGGGTGGCCGGCGACATGCAGGTGTTCAGCGACCTGCACGTGGGCGACGACATCATCGTGCAGCGCGCGCCCTTCCGCTGCCGCTTCCTGCACCCGCCCGACTACACCTACTACGCCACGCTGCGCGGCAAGCTCAACTGGCACGAACTGCCGATCCTGCAACAGCGCAAACGCTGACCATGCTGCTTGGCCTGAGACTGCGAGATTTCGTCATCGTCGACGAAGCCGAGCTCGAGTTCGGCGCGGGCTTCACCGTGCTGTCCGGCGAGACGGGCGCCGGCAAGTCGATCCTGCTCGACGCCCTGGGCCTCGCCATGGGCGGCCGTGCCGACGCCGGCGTGGTGCGCGAGGGCGCGGCCCGCGCCGACATCACCGCGGTCTTCGGCAGCAGCCCCGAGCTCGACGCCTGGCTCGCCGAGCGCGAGCTCGCCGGCGACCCCGGCAGCGTGCTGCTGCGCCGGGTGGTCGATGCCGATGGCCGCTCGCGCGCGCTGGTCAACGGCAATCCGGCCACCGCCGCGCTGCTGCGCGAGCTCGGCGAACGGCTGGTCGACATCCACGGCCAGCACGCCGCCCAGTCGCTGCTGCGCGCCGACGGGCAGCGCCTGCTGCTCGACGCCTTCGCCGGCCTGTCCGACGAAGCGCGCGCGGTCGGCGAGGCCTGGTCGGCCTGGCGGGCGCTTGCCCGCGAGGTCGAGGCCGCCGAGACCGGCCAGCGCGAGCTGGCGCTGGAGCGCGACCGGCTGGCCTGGCAGGCCGGCGAACTGGAGAAGCTTCGCCTGGCGCCCGGCGAGTGGCAGGCGCTGAACGAGGAACAGAAGCGCCTGGCCCATGCGGCCTCGCTGATCGAGGGCACGCGCGGCGCGGCCGACGCGCTGGCCGAGAGCGACGACGCGCTGTCCGGCCGGTTGCACCACCTGCTCCAGCGGCTGCGGCCGCTGGCCGCCATCGACGAGCGCCTGAGCGAGGCGGTCGAGCTGCTCGACAGCGCCGCGATCCAGGTCGACGAGGCGGCTTCCTCGCTGTCCGCCTACGCCGACCGGGTCGACCTCGACCCGGAGCGGCTGCGGCAGGCGGAGCAGCGGATCACCGCGATCTTCGAGGCGGCGCGCCGGATGCGCCTGGCGCCCGACCAGATCCCCGGTGCGCTGACCGACATGCGGAGCCGGCTCGCCGAGCTCGAGGCGGCGCAGGATCTCGACGCCCTGCGCGCGAAAGCCACGGCCGCGCGCGAGCGCTTCGACGCGCTGGCAGCGAAGCTCTCGGCCGCGCGGCGAAAGGCGGCCAGGCGCCTGGCCGACGGCGTGTCGGCGCACCTGGCCGAGCTGGGCATGGCGGGCGGAAGACTGCAGGTGGCCTGCGAAGTCGGCGAGCCCTCGGCCTCGGGCGTCGATGCCATCGAGTTCCGCGTGGCCGCGCACGCCGGGGCCACGCCGCGCCCGCTGGCCAGGGTGGCCTCGGGCGGCGAGCTCTCGCGCATCGGCCTGGCGATCTCGGTGCTGGCCGCGCAGGCCAATCCGGTGCCCACGCTGATCTTCGACGAAGCCGACGCCGGCGTGGGCGGCGCGGTGGCCGACGCCATCGGCGCGCTGATGCGCCGGCTGGGCGGCGACCGGCAGGTCCTTTGCGTGACCCACCTGCCGCAGGTCGCGGCCAAGGCCCACCGGCACTACCGGGTCAGCAAGGAGGCCGTCGACGGGGCCGCGGTGAGCCGCATCGAGGCGCTCGACCGGCCCGGGCGCGTCGAGGAGATCGCCCGGATGCTGGGCGGCGCCGAGATCACCGCCACGACCCGCAAGCACGCGCGCGAGATGCTCGCACAGGGCTGAGCGGCGCGAGGCTGCCCTCGTGCGTGATTGCCGCGGCGCCGCCGCTAGGGGCGTCCGCCCTGCTCGCGTCCCGCGCCCAGCCACTCGGGATCGGGCAGCTCGTTGAAGACCTTGCGCAGCCCCTGGCCCCAGGCGCGCCGGATGCTGCCGAAGTAGGCATCCTCCGGCTCGATCCGGTGGCGAAGGCCGACCCGGCACTCGTTGCGGCGGACGAACGCCAGGTCGATCGGCAGGCCCACGGACAGGTTGCTCTTGATCGTGGAGTCGAAGGACACCAGCGCGCACTTGATCGCCTCGTCGACCGGCGTGGACGGTCGGATCACGCGGTCGATGATCGGCTTGCCGTACTTGCTCTCGCCGATCTGGAAATACGGGGTGTCGGGGCTGCTCTCGATGAAGTTGCCTTCGGCATAGACGAGGAAGAGCCGCGGCGCGTCGCCCGCGATCTGGCCGCCCACCAGGAAGTTGCAGCTGAAGTCCACGCCGCTCTGGGCGAGCTGGCTCGACGAATGATGGTGGATCACCTGTCGCACCGCGTCGCCGACCAGGGTGGCCACATCGAACATCGTGGCCGCGCTCATCAGGTTGGGCCGCTCGGAATGCAACGCCTGGCGCAGCGTGCTGACCACCGCCTGCGTGGTGGCCAGGTTGCCGGAGTTCAGCAGCACGATCGCCCTTTCGCCGGGCGTCTCGAAGACCGCCATCTTCGAGAAGGTGGACACGTGGTCGACGCCGGCATTGGTCCGGGAGTCGGAAGCGAAGAGCAGGCCCTCGTCGAGGGCCATCGCGACGCAGTAGGTCATCGGAAGACGGCGAGTTTCACTGTTCGGCGACCCGCACCCAGGCCGTGGTCGACAGGCGCTCGTGCCCGCCGCCCAGCCGAACGCCGCGCACCGGACAGGCGTCGAGGTAGTCGAGCCCGATCGCGAGCTTGATGTGGGCGCCGCCGGCGTGGCGGGCGTTGCTGACATCGAAGCTGATCCAGCGATTCATGATCCAGGCCTCGGCCCAGGCGTGGCTGGCCACCTGCTCGAAGTCGCTGGAGTAGACGTAGCCGCTCACGTAGCGGCTGGGCACGCCGAGGGTGCGGCTGCAGGCGATGAAGACGTGGCTGTGGTCCTGGCAGACCCCGGCGCCGCCGGCGAAGGCCTCGGACGCGGTGTGGTGGACCTCGGTGCTGCCCGGGGTGTAGGGCATCCGGTCGATCAGCGCGCTCATCAGGTCGGTCATCCCGATCAGCGGCCGGCCGGCAACGGTGCGCCGCATCGGCTCGACGAACGCGCGGATCGCGTCGTCGGGCTCGGTGAGCGGCGTGTCGCGCAGGAAGATGCGCGGGTCGAGGCGGCCGGCCGGCTCGCCGTCGTCCATCTCGTCGACGTCGACCCGGCCCCGCGCCACCAGCGAGATCTCGACCGGCGGCGCGTCGAGCGCCAGCACGTGCGTGATGTTGTCGAATGCGTCGCGCATCAACAGGCCCGGCGCCGGCATCTCGACCGCCCACTCGAGCACCCGCTGGCGCGCCGACGGATACGGCGTGAGCCGGATGTACTGCGTGCTGCGGCTGGGCGGGTCCGCGTAGCGGTAACGGGTTTCGTGAAAGACGGTCAGCTGCATGGTTCGGCTCGCTTCACTTCATCTCGAGGTAGGCGGCGTGGACCGCCTCACCCAATTCCACATTGTCGCGCAGGAAGTTCTCGAGGAACTCGTGCATGCCCAGCGAGAAGGCCTCCGACACGTCGCCATAAGCCAGCCGCGCGTGGATCGTGGCGGCGAGCCTGCGCGCGGGCCGCCCGGACTGCTGGGGCAGCTGGCGCAGGATCTCGTCGATCCGGTCGAAGCAGAAGCGCAGCGAGCGCGGCAGCCGCGAATCGAAGATGAGCAGCTCGGCCACCCGGCGCGCATCGACCGCGTCCTGGTAGGTGTCGCGATAGGCCTCGAAGGCCGAGACCGAGCGCAACACCGAGGTCAGCCGGTAGTAGCCCGAGTAATCGGAGTCCGTCTCAGCGGCCGCCGCCCGGTCGACGCCGGCCTCGGCCGTGGCCGCCCGGCGCGCGGCCGCCCCCTGTTTCACCGACAGGATCCGGGCGGTGTTGTCGGCGCGCTCGATGAAGGCGCCGAGCAGGATGAACGAATGCGGCTGGGCACGGCGAATGGTGGCCGAGGTGACGCCGTTGAACAGATGGCTGCGTTCCTTGACCCACTCGAAGAAGGGCGTGTCCATCGGCTGGCCGCCCGAGCGGCGCTTCTGCTGCAGCTGAAGCCAGGTGTCGTTGATGGTTTCCCACATCTCGGAAGTGATCGCGCCGCGCACCGCGCGGGCGCTCTCGCGGCTCGCCTCGAGGCAGTTGGCGATGCTGGACGGATGCTGCGGATCCCAGGCGAGGAAGCGGGCCACGCCTTCCGCTGTGGCGGGCAGCCCGCTGGCCTCGAAGGCCTCCAGCGTGTCGGTGATCACCAGCGGCTCGATCACGTCCGCGCCGTCGTCGGCCGAAAGCAGCGCCAGCGACTGGCCCACGTCGAGGATCCGCGACATGTTCTCGGCGCGCTCGAGGTAGCGCGACATCCAGTAGAGGTGCGAGGCGACGCGCGACAGCATCAGCGACCCCCTTGCGCGCCGCCTTCCGGCTCGGGCGGCGGCAACTCGTGCGCCTGCTCGGGCATCAGCGGCGGCACCGGCTCGATCGCCAGCCCGGCGGCCGGCTGCGCGTGGCGGCGCGCGGCGGCGCTGCCCGGCTCGTCGACCACCCAGGTGTCCTTGGTGCCGCCGCCCTGCGAGGAATTGACGACCAGCGAGCCCTTGCGCAGGGCCACCCGGGTGAGGCCGCCCGCCACCATCCGGATCTCGCGGCCGACCAGCACGAAGGGCCGCAGGTCGATGTGGCGCGGCGCCACGCCCTCGTCCACGAAGGTGGGGCAGGTGGACAGCGCCAGCGTAGGCTGCGCGATGTAGTTGGCCGGCTCGGCCTTCAGCACCTGCGCGAAGCGCGCGATCTCGTCGGCGGTGCTGGTGGGGCCGACCAGCATGCCGTAGCCGCCCGCGCCGTGGACCTCCTTGACCACCAGCTCGCGCAGGTGGTCCAGCACGTACTTCAGGTCATCGG
Source organism: Zeimonas arvi (assembly GCF_008039575.1). Classification (GTDB taxonomy): domain Bacteria; phylum Pseudomonadota; class Gammaproteobacteria; order Burkholderiales; family Burkholderiaceae_E; genus Zeimonas; species Zeimonas arvi. Next base: position 307,210 of record NZ_VDUY01000003.1, read on the forward strand.
GCTTGCGGCACATCCAGGTCGGCACGTTCCGAAGGATCGGCTCCTCGCCCAGGTAGAAGCGGATCATCTCCGGCACGTAGGGATAGATCGACTTGTCGTCGGCCACGCCCGTGCCGATCGCATTGGCGATCGCCACGTTGCCGAGCCGATAGGCGGCCAGCAGTCCGGGCACCCCGAGCATCGAATCGGGCCGGAAGACCAGCGGATCGAGGAAGCTGTCGTCGATGCGCCGGTAGATCACGTCGACGCGCTGGGGCCCCGAAGTGGTCCGCATCCACACGAAACCGTCGCGCACGAACAGGTCCTGGCCCTCGACGAGCTCGATGCCCATCTGCCGGGCGAGAAAGGCGTGCTCGAAATAGGCGCTGTTGTAGCGGCCCGGGGTCAGCAGCACCACGGTCGGGTTGTCGACTTCGGTGGCTGCGCGAAGCGTGTGCAGCAACAGCGCCGGGTAGTGCTCGACCGGTCGCACCGCATGGGTGCGGAACAGATCGGGGAACAGCCGCATCATGGTGCGGCGATTGCTCAACATGTAGGACACGCCGGAGGGCACGCGCAGGTTGTCCTCGAGCACGTAGTAGCAGCCGTCGGCGTGCCGGACGATGTCCACGCCGACGATGTGCGCGTAGATGTCGCGGGGCACGCGGGTGCCGATCATCGCGACCTGGTACTGGTCGTTCGCCAGGATCTGCTCGGCCGGAATCACGCCGGCGCGCAGGATCTCCTGGCCGTGATAGATGTCGGCGAGGAAGCGATTGATCGCGCTGACCCGCTGGGCCAGCCCGCGCTCGAGCATCGACCATTCGGCGCCGGGGATGATCCTGGGCACCAGGTCGGACGGGATCAGCCGCTCGGTGCCGCCTTCGTCGCCGTAGACCGAGAAGGTGATGCCGCTGCGGCGAAAGATCAGGTCGGCCTCGGCCCGCTTGGCCGCCATCGACTCCACGCTGGCCTCGCCCAGCCAGCGGGCGTAGGCGGCGTAATGCGGACGGCAGCTCCCGTCGGCGTCGAGCATCTCGTCGAAGATGCCCTCTGGCGGTGCGATCGGATCGAGGGTTGGGGCGCTCATGAGCGCAACTTAGCAAGCCGCGTGCCGGATGTCAGCATCGGGGCTCCGATGGCGGGTTCGCGCCCGGCCCCCCCTCGCCGCCGATGCGCGGATCAGCCGCGACGGTATTCGCAGTTCTTGCGGGTGCAGTTGGCGTAGAGCGCCAGCGCGTGGTCCTGCAGCTCGAAGCCGCGCTCGTGCGCGATCTTCTGCTGGCGCTTCTCGATCTCGGCGTCGTAGAACTCCTCGACCCGGCCGCATTGCAGGCAGACGAGGTGATCATGGTGCTTGCCTTCGTCGAGCTCGAAGACGGCCTTGCCGGCCTCGAAATTGCTGCGCTTGAGCAGGCCTGCCTGCTCGAACTGGGTCAGGACCCGGTAGACGGTGGCCAGGCCGATGTCCTGGTTCTCGGCGAGCAACTCCCGGTAGACGTCTTCGGCGCTCATGTGCCGCTGCTTGCCCTGCTGGAAGATCTCCAGGATCTTCAGGCGGGGCAAGGTGGCCTTCAGGCCCATGCTCTTGAGTTCGATGGTGGCGGACATGGCGGGCGCCAGGAGCGGGGACAGGTGGTCGTATGATATCGGCTTTCCATTCGGGCCCGCCCCTTCCCGGCACCATGAACACGGATACTGCACGTCCAGCACGCAGCCGCGCCGCCCGACTCGCAATCGCCGGCGCCGTCGCGGCCGCCGCGCTCGGCACGCTGGGCTGCGCGTCGAACGACACCTCGCGCAGCGGGCTGCTGGAGCCCTACCGGACCGGCCTGCCCCAGGGCAACTACCTCACGCGCGAGCAGGTCGACCAGGTTCGCGAAGGCATGACCCGCGACCAGGTCCGCTTCCTGCTCGGCACGCCGCTGCTCGGCCACGTTTTCCACACCGACCGCTGGGACTACGTCTTCAGCTTCAGGCACCCGAACGGCAAGACCGAGCTGCGCCGGGTCACCGTGCGCTTCGCCAATGACCGGGTCGCCGGCGTCGACGCCGACCCGCTGCCGCAGCGCGAGGACCCGACCGACCCGGCCCTGCCCGGCTATCGCCCCACCGATTCATCCAAGAAGGATTCCTGACCGATGACGATGCGCATCGCGATCGCCGGCGCCACCGGCCGCATGGGCCGGATGCTGATCGACACCGTGTGCGACGCCGACGACGCGCAACTGGTCGGGGCGCTCGACGTCCCCGGCAACCCGCTGGTGGGTCGCGACGCGGGGGAGTTCTCGGGCCGCGCCACCGGGGTGGCGATCACCGCCGATCTCGACGCGGCGCTTGCCGAGGCAGACTTCCTGATCGACTTCACCCGGCCGGAAGGCACGCTGCGCCACCTCGAGGCCTGCCTGGATCATGGCGTGAAGGCGGTCATCGGCACCACCGGCTTCGATGCCGCGGGAAAGGCGGCCATCGACGCCGCGGCGAAGCGGACCGCCGTGGTCTTCGCGCCGAACATGGCGGTGGGCGTCAACGCCACGTTCAAGCTGCTCGAGGTCGCCGCGAAGATCCTGTCGAGCGGCTACGACATCGAGATCATCGAGGCCCACCACCGGCACAAGGTCGACGCCCCGTCGGGCACGGCCTTGCGGATGGGCGAAGTGCTCGCGCAGGCGCTCGGCCGCGACCTGAAGCAGGTCGCCGTCTACGGCCGCGAGGGCGTGACCGGCGAGCGAGATCCGTCCACGATCGGCTTCGCCACGGTGCGCGGCGGCGACATCGTGGGCGACCACACGGTCATGTTCGCCGGCATCGGCGAGCGGATCGAGATCACCCACCGCTCGTCGAGTCGCGTCACCTACGCGCACGGCGCGCTGCGCGCCTGTCGCTTCCTGGCCGGACGCGGCGAGGGCCTGTACGACATGCAGGACGTGCTCGGGCTGCGCTAGGTCCCGCCGAACCGGCGCTGCAGCGCCGTGCAGGGATCCTCGCGATCGATCGGCTCGACCTCGATCCACCGGTCGAAGCGGCCAGGGTGTGCCGCCCCGCGTTCGCCGATCCCCAGCGCGGCGACGCGCGCGCCCGGCACCAGAGCGGCAAGGTGCAAGGGCACGCCGATGTCGGCACGCACGTGCCCGTTTCCGGCCAGCAGCGCCACCGGCAGGCCGGTCGCGCGATGCGCGTCGACCATCGTCCGCGCCATCGTCGCGTCGCGAGCGATCTGGATGCGGACCATCCCGTCCACGGCCCGCTCGGGAAGGAGCCCGCAGTGGCCGTCCCGGATCGCCTCGGCCATGGCTCGCGCCTCGGTGGCGCTCCAGCCTTCGGGCGGCCGCACGTCGCCGAGCGGCCTGTTCCGGCCAACCGGGAGATTGGCCGCTACCAGCGGCAGGCCGCGCTCGAGTGCAAGGACGATCACCGGCTCGTAGAGCGTCCACTTCCAGCCATCGAAGGAGAAGCCGCCGGCTTCGGCCAGTTCGCGCGCGGCCCGGCGCGGGTCGGCGGCAATCCGATCGGCGAGCCTCGAGCGCGCCGCATCGAGCTGCGGCTGCATGGGCGCATCGAACTGCTCCAGGGCGATTGCCCAGCGCCGCTGAAGGGTCATTTCGCGCAACCAGTCAAGCCGCAGGCGATGCCCGGCGGGATTGTCGTGGACCTCGCCGATCAATGCGAACCGGACCGAGGCAAGCGCCTCGGGAGCCGGCGGCGAGCCGCCCGGCGGCCGGCCCGCGCCCGGCGGCCGGGTCGAGCAGGCGGCCAGGGTGAAGCTTGCGAGCGCGGCCAGCGCGCGCCGGCGGCCGGCCCGGCCCGGGGACTGGCCGCAAGCCGCGCGAGCATGCGCGCCGCCGTCGGACACGGTGCGGTAGCGTTCGGATGTCCGGTGCATCGCTAAAGTATGCGGTATGCGGCAACCGGCGAAGGCCTGCGGCCGCCTGCGAATCCGGTACGCGCCGTCCCCCGGATTTATCGAGAATAGTTCTCGTTTGCAATATAATCATCCGGGATGAATCGTCGAGCGCTCGCCCCTGCCGCAGCCACAGTCGTCCTGCACCTCGCGGCGCTGGCGGGCGTGGTCATGCTTGCCGACGCGCCCGTCGCGCCCCGGCCGGTCGAGCCCCTGCGGGTCACCTTGCTGACGCCACCGCCGGCCGCGCCGTCGGCGCCGGCTGCCGCGGCCCTGCCCGTGGCTTCCCCGCCGGCGAGGTCCGAGCCGCCCAGCCCGGTCTCCCCCGGAGCCGGATTCCCGCCTCAGCCGAAGGCGACGCCGGAACCGCCGCCCCCCAGGCCCGAGCCGGCGCGGCCGCCCAGGCCGGAGCCGCCTCCCAAGCCGAAGCCCGTGCCGGCGCCCCCGTCGAAGCCGGAGCCCCCGCCGAAACCAAAGGCCGAGCCGCCGAGACCGGCGCCAGTCAGGAAGCAGGCACCTCCCGAGCCGCGGCCGGAACCGGTCCCCCAGCCAGCGCCCCAGGCGACCGCCGGAGCACCGGGGACCGCCGCGCAGGATCCGGCCCGCCCGGCGCCGGCGGCATCGACTGCGGCATCGTCGGCGCCGCCGACGCGGCAGGCGGCGCCTTCCCCAGGCGCAGCCGCCTCCGCGCTCGCGTCCCCCGCGCCAGCCGGCGCGAGCCGGACGGCGCCTCGCGTCGACGCAAGCTGGACCGGCAACACGCCGCCGCCCTACCCGATGCGCGCCCGGCGGATGGGCGACCAGGGCGAAGTGCTGCTCGACGTGCGCGTCGGCATCGACGGACGTGTCACCGACGTGCGCCTGAAGCGATCGAGCGGTTCCGAACTGCTGGATCGGACCGCGATCGAAACGGTGCGACAGTGGCGCTTCACGCCGGCCACCGTCGACGGCCAGCCGGTCGCCGAGTGGTACCGCGACTGGAAGTGGGTTTTCCGCCTGAACGGCTGACCGGGCCGAGGCCCGCGCAACCCAGGCTTCAACAAGGAAGGATCGAATGCAGGAACGGCAACTTGGACTGATGCACTTCTGGCAGGCCGGCGACGCGGTCACGCACGGCGTGGCCTACCTGCTGCTCGCGATGTCGGTGGTCAGCTGGTACTTCATTCTGTCGAAGGCGTGGACCGCGTGGCGGCAGCGCCGCAGCGCGAAGGCGGCGCTCGAGCGCTTCTGGAATGCGCGCTCGCTCGACGAGGCGCTGGCCACGATGCGCGCGACCGACACCGAGCGGGTCCTGTTGCCGATGACCGAGAAGGCGATCGCGGCCGCGACGATGCAACCCGACCAGTCGCTCGCCGGATCGGTCGACCGCGAGAAGATCCTCACGCGGGTGCTGCGTGGCGAGATCACCCAGATCTCGTCTCGGATGGAGGGTGGACTGACCTTCCTGGCCTCGGTGGGCAGCACCGCTCCCTTCGTGGGCCTGTTCGGCACGGTATGGGGCATCTACCACGCGCTGATCGCGATCGCCGGCAGCGGCCAGGTGCTGATCGACAAGGTGGCCGGTCCGGTCGGCGAGGCGCTGGTGATGACCGCCGCCGGACTGGCGGTGGCGATCCCGGCCGTGCTCGCCTACAACGCCTTCGTGCGCGTGAACCGCATTGCCCTGGCCGAACTCGACGGCTTCGCACACGATCTTCTGGCCTTGCTGCTGACCGGCAGCCGGTTGAAGGACTCGGGAGCGGACGACGGCCTGCGCGGGCCGGTGGCGCCGCTGACCGGCGGCGCGATGGTCCGCTGACGCGCTTCGCGAACGGCACCCACGGAGAACGCAATGGCATTCGGATCGCTGGACTCGGGCGGAAGCGGCCAGCCGATGGCCGAGATCAACACGACCCCGCTGGTCGACGTCATGCTGGTGCTGCTGGTGATCTTCATCATCACCGCGCCGCTGCTCACGCATGCGATCAGGCTCGACCTGCCCCAGGCCGATTCGGCGCCGGCCGCCGAGAAACCCGAGACGATCGCGCTGTCGATCGACGCCTCGGGCGCCCTGTTCTGGAACAACGAGCCGGTGGGCGGATTGGAGGCGCTCGCCGCGCGACTGGCTGCCGCCGCGTCGAGCGCGGCCGCCTCGCCGGACAGGCCGGCGCCGGAACTCCAGCTGAGGGCCGACCGCGAGACTCGCTACCAGCGGATCGCCGAGGTGATGTCGGCCGCGCAGTCGGCGGGCATCGCCAACATCGGCTTCGTCACCGACCCGACTGCCCCTCCAGCCAGGCCAGCAGCGGCGCCCAGGTAGCGAGGTCCTTGTCGACCTTTTGCGCGGGCACGTCGAACAGGGTCAGGCCATGGGCCGCCAGGTGCAGGTAGTTCTGCGTGTCGCGCAGCGCGCCCGCCACCGGCAGATCGAGCGAGGCGACGAAGCGGCCGAGCTGCTCGGCGGCGTGGGTGCGCGGATCCACCCGCACGCCGACCACCGCCACGGTGGCGCGGAAATCCGCGTCGTTGCCGAAGCCTTCGCGCAGGGACTCCAGGAAGGCGCCCGTGGCAAGGACGTCGAACATCGACGGCTGCAAGGGCACGAGGATGCGGTCGGCCACCCGCACGACGTTGGCCAGCCGCTTGCCGTCCAGTTGCGCCGGCGTGTCGAGCACCACGTGGGTCACGCCCCGGGGCGGCCGGGCGATGCTCCCGTTCATCGCCCAGGTCTCGATGGGGGGCAGGCCCGGAGGACGCAGCTTCAGCCACTGCGCCGAGGACTGCTGGCGATCGAAGTCGCCGAGCATCGTGCGGCGGCCGGTGCTGGCGAAATAGCCTGCGAGATTCGTCGCGAGGGTCGTCTTGCCGACCCCGCCCTTCGGATTGACCACGGCCACGACCGGCATCTGACGCGCTCCCGAACAAGGCAACGCGGACGATCTTAGCGCAGACGCCCGGCGGCTTGGCGCTCGCGCGCCGCATCGATCTCCCGGCACAAGGCCTCGACCGCCTCGAGGATCCGCGGCCCCGGGCGCTGAAGCACCACCGGATCGAGATGCGCGAAGCGCGCCGGCCCCTCGGGCCGCAGCACGCCGAGCCGGCGCCAGCGCGCAGCCGAATCCGGCGAATCGGTGGCCACGACGAGTTTCGGCGCGGCCGCCAGCACCCGCTCCACGTCGATGCGAGGCGCCGCGCCCGGCAGGCCTGCGGCGACGTTGACCCCGCCGCAGGCGGCGATCGCGTCGCCGATGATGTCGCGGTCGGTGATCGTGATCAGCGGGTCGCTCCAGATCTGGACGAACACGCTCACCGGCTCGCGACCGGCCCAGCGCGCCCGCAGTGCCACCAGCGCCTGCGTGAACCGGACCGCGGCCTGGCCGGCCGGCTCGGCATCGCTGCCCGCCACATCGCTCCCCGCCGGGGCACTCCCGGCCGCGGCATGTCCGCGCAATTGCCCGAAGCGGACCAGGCTCGCCGCCACCGCGTCGAGGGTGCGCGGATCGCTGACGAAGACCGGGAGGCCGAGGCGCGACATGCGCTCGACGAAACCCGGGCGCACCGCGGGCGCCCAGGCCACGACCAGGTCCGGCCGCAGGGCGAGCAGGCGCTCGACCGGCGGCTCGGGCAGTGCGCCGACCTTGGGCAAGGCGCGCGCGGCGGGAGGATGGTCGCTGTCCGGGTCCACGGCCACCACCCGCTCGCCCAGGCCTGCCGCGAACAGCAGCTCGGTGGCGTGCGGCGCGAGCGAGACGATGCGACGCGGCGGGGCGGCCAGCCGGATCCTGTTGCCGAGATCGTCGATCAGGAGGATCGACTCGGCGGCCGCGGCCGATGCGGCCCAGCCGAGGCCCGCCAGCGCGATCGCCGCGACGAGTCTCGCCACGACAAGCCACGCCGCGCGCCCCACCATCGCCTCAGCGCCCGTCGTAACGCACGCCCACGAACAGCGCGCGCGGCGCGGCGCGATAGCCGGCCGCCGTCTCGTACTCGCGGTCGGCCACGTTGCCCAGCCGGCCGAAGAGCTGCCAGTGCCGGTCGATCCGGTAGCTGCCCCACAAGTCGACGAAGGCGTAGCCGGTCATTCGCGCACCGTTGGTGTCGGCACGCTCGCCCTGCGCGATCGCGTCGGCACCCAGCCGCCAGGGGCCGCGCTGCCAGCTCGCGCCGAGCGTGGCGTGCCGGCGCGCGCGACGGGCGAGATCGCTGACCGTCGTGATGCCGGTGACCGGGTCGGCGCGCTCGGCCTGCGGATCCTGGAAGGTGACGCTGCCGCGCAGGGTGAATTCGCCCAGCCTTCGCCGGCCCTCGAAAGTCACCCCGCGCACTCTCGCCACCTCGAGGTTCTGCGCCACGAAGAAGTTGTCGAGCTCGATCGCGTCGCGGATCCGGTTCGAGAAGGCGGTGGCCTTGAACAGGTCGCCGCCGCGCCGCCATTCGGCTGCCGTCTCGATCCCGCGCGAGCGTTCGGGTCGCAGCGTCGGGTTGGGCGACCAGGGATTGTAGAGGTCGTCGAAGGTCGGTGCGCGGAAGGCGCTGCCCCAGCCGGCCCGCAGCAGCCAGTTCGGCGTCAGCCGCCAGCCCCAGCCGATCGAGCCGCTGGTCTCCGAGCCCACCGCCTCGATGCGATCGTGGCGCAACGTCAGCCGAAGCAGGTGCGCGCCGAACTCGCGCTCCCAGCCGCCGAACACCGAGTCGGTGTCGCGCGAGTCGCGCGTGTAAATGTAGCTGCCCACCGTGAGCCCTTCGCCGGCGATCTTCTGGTGCAGCGATTCCACGCCGAACTGCCAGCGCGCGCCGGCCGCGTCGACCACGTTCTCCCAGGACACGGTGCGCGAATCGGTGCGCGGCGCGAAGGTGAAGGCAGCGAACTCGTAGTCGATCGAGCTGTTGCCGACCCGCAGCGTGCTCTCCCACTGCGACATCAGTCGCCCGCTCACGAAGGCGGACAGCGCCGCGGAGCGGTAGTCCATCTTCGCGGTGTCGGGCGTGGAGAACGCGTCGTCGTACTCGACCCGCCCGTCCGAGACCAGCAGGTTGGCGCCGACGCGCCAATCGGCGTTCAGCCGATGCTCGAGCGACGCGGTCAATGCCCCGACCCGGTTGCCATCGCGATCGACCTGCCGGTCCGGGCTGCCCGGCAGCGTGGCGTCGAAGCCATCGGTGCGGTCCTGCGAGAGCGACAGCGCGAAGCCGGTGTCGCCGCTGCGCCCGCTCATGCCGGCCTGCAGCTGGCGCGTGCCCCGGCTGCCGAAGCCCACCGATGCGAAGGGCAGGATGCCGTCGCCGGCCGGCTTGCGCGTGAAGATCTGCACCACGCCGCCGACCGCCGCCGAGCCGTACAGCGACGAGGCCGGCGCGCGCAGGACCTCGATCCGGTCGATCGCCGACAGCGGCAGGAACTCCAGCAGGCCGCCGCCGCTCATGGGATTCTCGAGGCGGATGCCGTCCACGAGGATCAGGGTCTGCGAGTTGCGGGCGCCGCGAACGTACAGGCCGGAGACCGTGCCGGGCCCGCCGTTCTGGTACATCTCGATGCCGCCGGCGCTGCGCAGCAGCTCGGGCAACGTGGCGGCGCCGGCGTCGCGGATCTGCTCGGCGTCGATCACCGACACGTCGGCCAGCGCGCGCTCCACCGGCGTGTCGCTGCGGGTGGCGGTCACCACGACCGCTTCGAGGGCCGGCTGCGCGAGCGCCAGCGGATTGAAAAGGGTCAACGCGGCACAGGTCGCCGCAGGAAGGGCAAGACGATAGGGAAAGGACACCGAAGCTCTCCAGCGCCTTACCCACCGTAAGGCGCACGGTTCCGGAAATGGGGTCGCGCAGGGCGGACCCCTCCCTTCCGGCCGGTATCCGGGCTTGCAGCGGCAGGCCGGGCTGGCGCCGGGCCGTTCGCCGGACGGGCCTTCCCAGGCGGGTTCGCGAAATCGCGATCGCCCAGTGGCCTGCTGGATGTCCGGCGGGCCGCCAGAGGCGGCGCCGCTGCTTACCGTTGCGGGGGCAGCACAGGTTGGCGATCGCCGCGAGGCGGTTCGCTCCCTGTTTCCCGTTTAACCACGCGGCCGACAGGCCGGCGCAGCACCGGAAGCACGGCGATTGTAGTCGGTGACGTGACGGTCAGTACTTGACCGCTCAGCCCTTCCGATCCAGCCCCGCGAGCGCGTCGAGCACGATGCCATTGGTCAGCAGCTCGGGCAGCACCACCGGCTGCTCGACCCCGGGCAGGTAGACGAGGTAGAGCGGCACGCCGTTGCGGCCGTGACGCGCCAGCTCGGCCGTGATCCCCGGGTCGCGGTTGGTCCAGTCGCCTTTCAGCCGGAGCATGCCCGCGCGGCGCATGGCCTCGACCACGGTGTCGCGATCGAGCACCAGCTTCTTGTTGACCTGGCAGCTCACGCACCAGGCCGCGGTGAAGTCGACGAAGACCGGGCGGCCGGCCGCACGAGCCTGGGCGAGCGCTTCAGGGGACCAGGGATGCCATGCGGCGGCATCCGCGGATGGATCCGGCGAGGGCGCGGCGGCGCCGGTGCCCGAGTCGGCGCGCTCGGGCGCGCGGGCGTCGTCGCCCGGCCAGGCGACCAGCAGGCCGGCCGCCAGCGAGACCACCGCAAGCGAGGCGGCGAGCGTCCGGCGGCGCCGGGCCGCGACCGGATCGCGCCCGCCCGCCGCCTGCTGCACGAAGCGGCCGTACAGCCACGCCGCCAATCCGATGAGCACGGCGCCGATCGCCAGCGCGAGCACCGCGTCGATCCCGGCCTGCTGGCCGAGCACCCAGGCGAGCCAGGCCGCGGTGGCGTACATCGGGAAGGCCAGCGCCTGCCGGAAGCTTTCCATCCAGCGGCCAGGACGAGGCAGCCAGCGCAGCCAGGCCGGGAACACGCCCAGCAAGAGGTAGGGAAGCGCCATGCCCAGGCCGAGCGCGGTGAACACGATCAGCGTTTCGAGCACGGTGGCCGACAGCGTGAAGCCAAGCGCGGAACCCATGAAGGGCGCGGTGCAGGGCGTCGCCACCAGCACCGCCAGCGCGCCCGATCCAAAGGAGCCGGGCAGCGGCGAGCCGCCCGTCGCGCCGCCGCGGCCATGGGCAGCAGCGCCAGCCGGCGCCGCGCGGGCCGCCGGATCGTACTGGCCCAGCCGGGTCATCGCCACGCCGAACTCCCAGACACCGGAGAAGTTGAGCGCGATCGCCACGAAGAGCAAGGCCATCGCGGACACGAACACCGGCGACTGCAGCTGGAACCCCCAGCCTGCCGCCTGGCCTGCCGCCCGCAGTGCGAGCAGCAAGCCGGCCAGCACCCAGAAGGACACGACCACGCCGGACACGAACGCGAAGGCGCCGGCGCGCGAGGCGCGTCGCGCTGCCTCCGTGTGCGCGTCGTCGCCGGCGCCGCCGTGACGCGCGAAGCCCAGCACCTTCAGGCCGATGACCGGGAACACGCAGGGCATCAGGTTCAGGATCAGCCCGCCGATCGCGGCAAAGAGCGCGGCGACCAACAGGTTCATCGTTCTCAGGCCCGTGCCGGCCGAACCGGCCGGCGCAGCCGCCGCAACAGCGCCGCCGCCGGCGGTCGATTGTCCGGCGGAGCCGCTCGTCGAGCTCCCGAGGCCTGCCAGCAAGCCGCCGCCTGCGCCCCCCGGGGTGCCGCCGGGCGCCGCAGCCGGCGCCCCGGCCACCCGCGCGATCTCGGTACCGCCAGCCAGCACGCCCGCGGCGGCGACCGGCTTCAGTTCGAAGACCCTGTCGCCCGACACCACGATGCCCTCGGCGGCCTGCAACAGCTTCGCGGGATCCGTCGCCTGCGCGCCCTCGGCGCTCAGCCGGATCTCCAGCCTGCGCGCCGGCCCGTCGCCTCCTGCGAGCGCGAACAGGGGCTGAGGCTCGGCATTGCCGATCAGCCCCTCGCGATAGGGAAAGAACTCCGCCGAGGCCAGCGGCTCGGCCAGGCCGATCGACATCCGGTCGCCGTCGACCGAGACCGGCGCGGTCAAGACCGCGCCCGGGAGCCGCACCTGCGCCGCATCGAACAGGGCAGCATGCCGGGACGGCGGCGGCATCGCGGCGCCCCGCTCGACCGGCAGCGTGAGCGACACCTCGGCCTCGCCGGGGATGCAGACGTCGCGACACATCAGCCACATCGCCTTGCCCGCGATGCGCACCGTGCCGGCCCCGATCGAGGCCGGCACCGACACCGGCAGCGGCAGCACGATCTCGTCTTCGTAGCCGTAGTTGGCCAGCGGCGGGATGAACAGGCGCCTGGGTGCGGGCCACTGGAACTCGCCGGCCGCGAAGCCCTGCGGCAGCGCGAGCTCGAGCCGGGTGGCCAGCCCGGAATCGCCCGGATTGCGCCAGTAGGTGTGCCAGTGCGGATCGTGCTGGATCCTCAGCCCGAGCGTGAGCGCCTGACCGGGCACGATCGCCGACTCGCGGGCCACGAGCTCCACCTCGACCGCTTCGACCCGAACCGGCCCGCCGGCCGGATTCTGGCCGGCCGCCTGGGCAAACGCCGGCGAGGCCGGTGCGGCTCCGGCCAGGGCTGCAAACGCCAGCACCGCCCCGGCCAGCGTGCGGCGAAGCGAAAGCCCGCGGCGCGAGGACGCGCCGCTACCGGCGGGCAGGAGGAAATCGGGAAGCTGCTTCGGGAACATCCGGAAATCTCGGGGCGGAACCGCTCAAACGCACCATGCTACCGGAGCGAGGCGAGCTCCCGAAGCGCCGATGCGTCGCCAGGGCGCGCCGAGCCTTGCAGGAGCTGCCCGATTTCTGCCCGACTTGACCCCCCTCGGGCCGCTCCATAACATCGCGCAATGGATCAGGAATTGCAGGAACTGGGCGAGCGCGTCGAACGGATGCTCTCGCTGTCTCGCCGCCTCGCCGACGAGAACGTCACGCTGCGCGACCAGCTCGCCGCCGCCAGGGTGGCCAACGAACAGCTGCAGCAGCGCATCGCCGAGGCCCGCGCCCGGGTCGAGGCTGCCCTGTCCCGCCTGCCGGTTCCCGCCTCGGGCGCGGCAGGGTCCGACATCGCCGCCTCCTGACGCGGCCCAAGGCGAGAGTCCCATGCCACAGATCGACGTCAAGATCCTCGATCGCGAGTTCCGGCTCGCCGTCGCCGACGAAGACCGACCGCGCCTGCTCGAGGCGGTCCGGATCGTCGACGAGAAGATGCGCTCGGTGCGCGACGCGGGCCGCATCTCCGGGGTCGACCGGATCGCGGTGATGGCCGCGCTGCAGCTTGCGCACGAGCTGCTCGGCGGCGACAACTCGGCGGTCGGGCCGAAGTCGGCCGAGCTGGCCGGGCGCATCCGCAAGATGACCGAGGACATCGACGCCGAGATCAAGCGCCAGGAAAGCCTTTTCTAGGTCATTGCGGCGCGCGGCCGGCGCAACGCGGTAGAATCGTCGCCAGACCCTGCAGTGTTCGATAGGGCCATATATTCCTTGAACCAATGCGATGCATCAGGTCGCGGTTCATGGTGCGCCGCTGTTGCGATCGTCCCTTTGCCGGATGAACCTGATGCGGCGCCTACTGCGACCGAACTGAACTTCACGGTTCAGGATGCCGGTCCGCCGGCACAGGCGGGGTCTCCTCATTCTTCCATTTCTCGTCGGGCTTCCCGCCCGGTGCCATGGCCCGCAGCTACTGGCTGATGAAGTCCGAGCCGGCCGAGTGCTCGATCGACGACGCGCTCGCGGCGCCACACGCCACGGTCCCCTGGACCGGCGTGCGCAACTACCAGGCGCGCAACTTCATGCGCGATGCCATGCGCGTCGGCGACGGCGTGTTGTTCCATCACTCCGGCTGTGCCGAGCCCGGCATCGCCGGCGTCGCCGAAGTGGCCTCGGGCCCGCGCGTGGACCCCACGCAGTTCGATCCCGCCTCTCCGTACTTCGACCCGAAAAGCCGGCCCGATGCGCCGCGCTGGGTGCTGGTCGACGTGCGCGCGCTGCGCAAGACGCGCCTGCTCACGATGGCCGAGATGCGCGCCCACCCCGAACTGGCCGAGATGGTCGTGCTGCGCCGAGGCAATCGGCTGTCGATCACACCGCTGACCGAAGCCGAGTGGCGCTTGGTGACCGAGGTCCTGCGTCCGGCCGGCTGAGCACACGGCCCGGCTGAGCACACGGCCCGGCAGCGGCAGTCGCGGTGTTAGCATTGCCGGTTTTTCGCCCTGCCCCGGCTGGCGCATCGCCCCGCCGGCCTGCCCGGCGAGCCCCCGGCTGGAGAGTTACCGTGATCGACACCCCGCTGATCTTCTGGTTCCTGCTGCTCGGCAGCTTCACCGGCGTTGCCGCCGGCCTGCTCGGCATCGGCGGCGGCATGCTGATGGTGCCCTTTCTCACGATGCTGCTCTCCTCCCGCGGCTTCCCGATCGACATCGTGGTGAAGGTGGCGATCGCGACTTCGTTGACCACCATCCTGTTCACCTCGCTGTCCAGCGTGCGCGCCCACCACAAGCGCGGCGCGGTGCGCTGGGAGATCGTGCGGACGCTGGCGCCGGGCATGGTGGTCGGTTCGATCGCCGGCGCGCAGGTCGCCCACCTGATCAAGGGCAACCTGCTGGCGATCACCTTTGCGGTGTTCGTGGGCTTCATGGCCACGCAGATGCTGTTCAAGCGCGAGGTCCGGGCCGACCGGTTGCTGCCCGGGCCGCGCGGCATGCTGGCCGCCGGCGGCATCATCGGCGTGATCTCCGCGATCGTCGGCGCGGGCGGCGGCTTCGTCACGGTCCCCTTCCTGACCCGCTCGAACGTCCGGATCCACGAGGCCGTGGCCACCAGCGCCGCATGCGGCTTCCCGATCGCCCTGGCGGGCACGCTGGGCTACATCATCGCCGGCTGGAAGCTGCAGTTGCCCGCGGGCACGGTCGGCTACGTTTACCTGCCGGCCCTGGTCTGCATCGTCGCCACCAGCATGCTGACCGCCCCGCTGGGCGCGAAGATCGCCCACGCGATGTCGATGGCCGGCCTGAAGCGGGTATTCGCGGTGCTGCTGTACGCGCTGTGCGTCTACATGCTGTGGAAGGGGCTGACCGGCTGATCCCTAGGGATTCCACCCCTGACAAATGCGGGGTTTGCTGCAGAGGAAAATCGGGGCAATCCCTCAAACGGGGGATGCGGGCGGCATCGAACGGGTGCACAATCGTTTCACGTTCCATGCCTAGCGGGAGACGGGCATGACCTTCCCCGACATCACCCTTGCGCCAGGCTCCGCGGAGAACGCCGCGTTGCGGCCGGGGGCCTCCGGCACCGGCGTGGCTCATCAGGCAGTCGCCCCCGGCCATGCCGGGCATGGCGCCGATGCGGCCCCTGTCGGCTCGCGGGCTCCCGAGCGCCGGCTCGCCGACGACATCCGGCGAGCCGAAGCCTGGCTCGCCGACAGGCAGATCGGCCCCATCGTCTGAGGCCCGATCGCGCTGTCGCCGCACCGCCTCGTGCGGGACCTCTCCGGAACGGGACCGCTCCGGCGTTATCATCGCCGGCTTCGAGACCTGTCCCCGCGATCGCCTTCGATCGCCCCACCCGGAGAATCAAGACATGAGCGGCCCCCTGTCCCACATCAAGGTACTCGACCTGAGCCGGGTGCTCGCCGGCCCCTGGGCCAGCCAGAACCTGGCCGACATGGGGGCCGACGTGATCAAGATCGAGCGCCCTGCCAAGGGTGACGACTCGCGCGCATTCGGACCGCCCTGGCTGAAGGACGCCGACGGCAAGGAGACCAGCGAGGCGGCCTACTTCTGCGCGGCCAATCGCGGCAAGCGCTCGCTGACCGCCGACATCTCGAAGCCCGAGGCACAGGAACTGATCCGCAAGCTGGCCGCGAAGTGCGACGTCTTCGTAGAGAACTTCAAGTTCGGCGACCTGGCCCGCTACGGCCTGGGCTACGAGGACGTCAAGGCGGTGAATCCGCGCATCGTCTACTGCTCGATCACCGGCTTCGGCCAGACTGGCCCGTGGAAAGAGCGCCCCGGCTACGATTTCATGGCCCAGGGCATGAGCGGGCTGATGAGCGTGACCGGCTCGCCGGACTCGGACACCGATCCGCACGGCGTCCGGTTCGGCGTCCCGATCATCGACATCCTCACCGGCATGTACGCCACGATCGCGATCTGCGCGGCGCTGGCGAGCCGGGCCGAGACCGGCAAGGGGCAGCACCTGGACATCGCCCTGCTCGACTCGGCGCTGGCGCTGACCTCGATCCAGGGCATGAACTGGATCGCCACCGGCGAATCGCCGGGCCGCATCGGCAACGCGCACCCGAACATCGTTCCCTACCAGGTGCTGCCGACGAAGGACGGCAGCGTGATCGTGGCCTGCGGCAACGACAACCTGTACCGCAAGTACTGCGCCGCGGCCGGCCGCCCGGACCTGGCCGAGGACCCGCGCTTCGCGACCAACGCGAAGCGGGTCGAGAACCGCGCGATCATCACGCCCATCCTCGAGGACATCATGAAGACGCGCACCACGAAGGAGTGGTGCGACATCCTCGATGAGGCGGGCGTGGCCAACGGCCCGATCAATTCGATCGCCCAGGCCTTCCAGGAGCCCCAGGCGCAGGCGCGCGGCGCGCTCTTCGACATCGCGCACCCGCTGGCCGGCAAGGCGCGACTGATCGCGAGCCCGCTCCGCTTCTCGGACACGCCGGTGGCATACCGCAGCGCGCCGCCGGTGCTGGGCCAGCACAGCGAGGAAATCCTGGCCGGGGAGCTCGGCCTCTCGGCCGAGCAGATCGCCGCGCTGCGCAGCGGCAAGATCATCTGACCGGCGCAGGCGCGGGTCGTGCGCCCCGCGCGAATCAGAACAGCGACAGCACCGCGCGCGACGCGCTGACCCGGCCGTCGGAGAACTTCTCGTGGTTGGACTCGATCTCGTCGAGGTCGTACAGGTAGTTGACCATCAGCCCGTGCGACTGCCGGATGCCCTTGCGTGACAGGTCGGCCGCCGGGTTGATCCGCTCGAGCCGCGCGCCGTTGTTCAGGTGAAAGCGCGCGACCGGGTCCGAGCCCCGCGAGTCGCCCGGCGCGGTATGCAGCAGGAAGAAGGCGCACAGTCGCTGCAACAGCTGCCGGTCGGTCTCCAGCCGCTTGCCCTCGGCGGTGCGCGCATCCGCCTCGTCGGCCGGCGTGGCCAGCAGCGACCAATCCTTGCCGTAGCGTTCGCGCAGGTACTCGAGACCGGCCTGCAGCGCAGCCACCGCGGCCGGCTTGAGCCGGCCCGACTCCAGCTTCTGGACCTTGGCCAGCCAGCCTGCCAGCCCGGGAATCGGCGAGAGCGTGCAGAAGGTCTTGAGTCTGGGGAACTGGGTCTTGAGCCGGTCGGCCACCCGCTTGATCAGGAAGTTGCCGAGGTTCACCCCGCGCAGGCCCGGCTGGCAGTTCGAGATCGAGTAGAAGGCCGCCACGCGGAAGCGGTCGGCGGCCGTGTTGGGCTCGCCCTTTCGGTCGAGCAGCGGCGCGATCGCACCGGGCATTTCTTCGAGCAGTGCCACCTCGACGAAGATCAGCGGCTCGCCCGGCAACGCCGGGTGGAAGAAGGCGAAACAGCGGCGGTCGGGCTCGAGCCGGCGGCGCAGGTCGGCCCAGCCATCGATCTCGTGCACCGCCTCGTGGGCAATCAGCTTCTCGAGCAATTGCGCCGGCGAGTTCCAGTCCACCTCGACGAGCTGCAGGAAGCCGGGGTTGAACCACGACGACAGCAGGTGCTGGAAGTCGGCATCGACCGCGCGCAGCGAGGGATCGTGCTTGAGCCGGTCGAGCAGGCGCGCGCGCATCGCGACCAGCGTGCCGGTGCCATCGGGGGCCAGGTTCAGCCGGCGCAACAGCGCCTGGCGCGGCGGGTCGGCCACCCGGCCGAGCTCGATCAGCGCGTCCGGCGAGCGTGTCTCCGCATATTGCTGCGCATGGCGCAGCACCTCGGCCGGATCGGGATCGTAGTCGCGGGCCAGCACCTCGAAGAACTGCTGCGTGGCCTCCGGCCCGAGGTGGCGATAGTGCTCGAGCGCGCGGGTGGCGATCGCGATGCTGTTCGACTCGCCGCGCTCGGTCATCAGCTGGCGCGCGTCGTCGAGCAACTGGTCGAGCGCCGCCCGCTCACGGGCATCCTTCCTGGCCTTCCTGAAGCGTTCGAACACCGTACCGACCTGGTTCATTTCCTTGCCTCCGCCGGCGCAGCGCG
Organism: Zeimonas arvi; assembly: GCF_008039575.1. GTDB lineage: Bacteria > Pseudomonadota > Gammaproteobacteria > Burkholderiales > Burkholderiaceae_E > Zeimonas > Zeimonas arvi. Next base: position 325,239 of record NZ_VDUY01000003.1, read on the forward strand.
CCTCGAGAATGCCATCAGCGCCAGCCCCAGCGCGATCATCGGCAGGCTGAGCCACTGCCCCATCGACAGGCCCAGTCCCAGCAACCCCAGGAAAGCATCGGGCTCGCGCGCGAATTCCGCCAGGAAACGCATCACGCCGTAGCCGGCCAGGAACAGGCCGGAGATCGCTCCCATGGCCCGCGGCCGCGACGAATACAGCCACAGGATCAGGAACAGGAGGATTCCCTCTCCCGCGAACTGGTAGAGCTGCGAGGGGTGGCGCGTGATGCCGTCGCCGACCTGCGGAAACACCATGCCCCAGGGCACCGTGGTCGGGCGCCCCCACAGCTCGCCGTTGATGAAATTGCCCATTCGGCCGGCCGCCAGCCCCAGCGGCACCAGCGGCGCGACGAAATCGGAGATCTGCAGGAAGCGCCAGCCGCGGCGTCGGGCGTACAGTGCCATGGCGGCGATCACGCCGATCAGGCCGCCGTGGAAGGCCATGCCGCCCTGCCAGACCATGAAGATCTCGAGCGGATGGGACAGGAAATGCGCCGGCTTGTAGAACAGCACGTAGCCGAGCCGACCGCCCAGCACCGTGCCGATGGCCCCCCAGAACAGCAGGTCCTCGAGATCGCGCTGGCCGAACTTCGGCGGCACCGACGGCGATCCGGCGCGGATCCTGGCGCGCCCGAGCAGGAACAGCAGCGCGAAGGCCACCAGGTACATGAGCCCGTACCAGCGAACGGCCACCGGGCCCAGGCTGAAGGCGATCGGATCGAACTGGGGATGGACGAGCATCGGCGGACAGTGGCGTGAAACGGCACGCCCGCACGGCCTGCGCGGGCAACCGGGCCATTCTGACACGATGCGCAATAATGCCGGCTCGACCACGGCCCGGAGCGCAACGATGAAAGGCGACAAGAAGGCGATCGAGTGGCTGAATCGCCAGCTGAAGAACGAGCTGACCGCGATCAACCAGTATTTCCTGCACGCGCGGATCTTCGGGCACTGGGGATTGCCAGGGCTCGAGAAGATCGAGTACGACGAATCGATCGGCGAGATGAAGCACGCCGACGCGCTGGTCAAGCGCATCCTGATGCTCGATGGCCTGCCCAATCTCCAGGACCTGGGCAAGATCAACATCGGCGAGAACACCCGGGAGATCCTCGAAAGCGACCTGGCCCTCGAGCGGGCCGCGCTCGACACGGTCAAGGGCGGGATCGCCCACTGCGAATCGGTCGGCGATTACGTGTCGCGCGAACTGCTCGTGGAAATCCTCGAAGAATCCGAGGAGCACGTCGATTTCCTCGAAACGCAGCTCGAGCTGATCGAGCGCGTCGGGATCCAGAACTATCAGCAGACGTTCATGGCCCGCGAGTCTTCCTGAACCGTTCGCAGTGCCAGGCGCTCGTGAATCAGCTCGCGCGCCTGGCGGGCGCACTTGCCGCAGCACTCGCCGACCCCGCAGACCTCGCGCACTTCGGCCATCGACCCTGCCCCGCCGTCCACGATCGAGCGGATCTCGCGATCGGAGACGGCCCGGCACACACAGACGATCATCGGCTGCTTCCTCGATAATATTAATACGAACGATTCGCATTAATATTATCCATGCCGGAACGTTCGCGCAAGCCGCTCCGGCCCCGCGTCCGGCGGGAGCCCTTTGCTAAACTGCCCGGCATCCGTTCAACCCACCCGCCGACAGCCGAACAGCCATGACCGCCAACCGCCGCAGCCGCAACATCACCGAGGGCGTCGCCCGTGCCCCGAACCGCTCGATGTACTACGCGATGGGGTACGTCAAGAGCGACTTCGACAAACCGATGATCGGCATCGCCAACGGCCACAGCACGATCACCCCGTGCAACTCGGGCCTGCAGGTGCTGGCCGACGCCGCGGTCGAGGCGGTCAGGGCCGCCGGCGGCAATCCGCAGGTCTTCGGCACGCCCACCATCTCCGACGGCATGTCGATGGGCACCGAGGGCATGAAGTACTCGCTGATCTCGCGCGAGGTCATCGCCGACTGCGTCGAGACCTCGGTGCAGGGCCAGTGGATGGACGGCGTGCTGGTGATCGGCGGCTGCGACAAGAACATGCCCGGCGGGATGATGGGCATCATGCGCGCCAACGTGCCGGCGATCTACGTCTACGGCGGCACGATCAAGCCGGGCCGCTGGAAGGGCCAGGACCTGAACATCGTCTCCGTGTTCGAGGCGGTGGGCGAGTTCTCGCGCGGCCGCATGAGCGAGGAAGACTTCGAGGGCATCGAGCGCAACGCGATCCCCGGCACCGGCTCATGCGGCGGCATGTACACCGCCAACACGATGTCCTCGTCCTTCGAGGCGCTGGGCATGAGCCTGCTCGGCTCCTCCACCATGGCCAACCCCGACGACGAGAAACGCGTTTCCACCGCGGAGTCGGCGCGCGTGCTGGTCGAGGCGGTCCGCAAGAACCTGAAACCGCTCGACATCGTGACCAAGAAGTCGATCGAGAACGCGGTCACGCTGATCATGGCCACAGGCGGCTCGACCAACGCGGTGCTGCACTACCTGGCCATCGCGCACTCGGCCGGCATCGACTGGTCGATCGACGACTTCGAACGCATCCGCAAGCGCGTGCCGATCCTCTGCGACCTGAAGCCCTCGGGCAAGTACCTGGCCACCGACCTGCATCGGGCCGGCGGCATCCCGCAAGTGCTCAAGCTCCTGCTGAACGCCGGCCTGATCCACGGCGACTGCATGACGATCACCGGCCGCACGATGGCCGAGGAGCTGAAGGACGTGCCGGACGCGCCGCGCGCCGACCAGGACGTGATCTTCCCGATCGACAAGGCGCTGTACAAGCAGGGCCACCTGGCGATCCTGAAGGGCAACCTGTCGCCGGAGGGCTCGGTGGCCAAGATCACCGGCCTGAAGAATCCGGTCATCACCGGCCCGGCCCGCGTGTTCGACGACGAGCAGAGTGCGCTGCAGGCCATCCTCGACGGCAAGATCGTGGCCGGCGACGTCATGGTGCTGCGCTACCTCGGCCCGAAGGGCGCACCGGGCATGCCCGAGATGCTCGCCCCCACCTCCGCGATCATCGGCGCGGGCCTGGGCGAATCGGTCGGCCTGATCACCGACGGCCGCTTCTCCGGCGGCACCTGGGGCATGGTCGTGGGCCACGTGGCGCCGGAAGCCGCGGTCGGCGGGCCGATCGGCCTGGTGCGCGAAGGCGACTCGATCACCATCGATGCGCGTGAATTGTTGCTCCAGGTCAACGTCAGCGACGAAGAGCTGGCCAGGCGACGAGCCGAGTGGAAGGCGCCGGCCCAGCCCTACAAGCGAGGCGTGCTGGCCAAGTTCAACGCGCTGACCAGCAGCGCGAGCCGCGGCGCGGTGCTCGACGATTTCTGAGGAAGGCAAGAGGGCGGACCGCCGAATGGCCCGCTCGGCGGAATCTGCCGGGCGTCTCGGCGGCGGGACGCCGCCCCGGGCGTCTCAGCCGCCCGAGTCGTCCTGTGCGCTCGCGCGGGCGGCGACGCGCCGGCGGAACCTGAAATGCGGGAACATGGCCTCGATCCGCTTGCGGCGGACCTCTGCCAGCTCTTCGCCGGGATCCGACACGCGGTCGAGCCCGAACAGCGGTTCGACGATCTCGAACCACACGAAGGCGCAGGCGAATGGCGCCAGGATCCAGCCCCAGGACCATTCGGTCACCGGGTCGACCCCGAACGCGCGCAGCGCCAACAGCAAGACTCCGGCCCAGACGAATGGCATTTCGGCGCTCCCTCCAAGAGAGTCCGACCATCGCCGATTACGCACGAACGGTCATCCACGGGCGGTCGAACGGCAGGCAATGCCGCCTCGACGGCAGCCCGGTCAACCGACTCCCCCCCGGGACGTTGATGGGAAGGTGTCGAGGGTGTGCTGCGGTACACTCTCCCTTGCCGAAAACATGTATTCCAGCAGCATCAAGTCAACGGAGCACTCATGAAAGCGATCCGCACCCTCTCGCTCGCCGTGGCCCTCGGTCTCGCCTCCGGCGCCGCAATGGCCAGCGCCGACCTCGCCAAGGCCAAGAACTGCATGGCCTGCCATGCCGAAGCCAAGAAGCTGATCGGCCCGGCCTACAAGGATGTCGCCGCCAAGTACGCGAACGACAAGGACGCGGTCGCCAAGCTCTCCGAGAAGATCCGCAAGGGCGGCGTGGGCGTCTGGGGCCAGATCCCGATGCCGGCCAACCCGCAGGTCTCCGAGGCCGAGGCCGAGACCCTCGCCAAGTGGGTCATGTCGATCAAGTGATCGATCCGGTTTCCGGGGCGTGAAGCGCCGGATCCAGGAAGAAGGGGCGCTGCGGGCGCCCTTTTTTCACGCCGGAGCCTGCGTCGCGGCCTTCTCCGACCGCCCGTCGGGCGCAGCGGCCCGGTAATCGCCGCCGGCAAGACAAGCGCCTCGGCCGAGCCCAGCATCGAAGCCAGAGTCTCCGGTTTCCTCCCTGGCTGGTTTGCCCCGCTCCTTCCCGACCGGGGCATTTTTTTTGCGCCGGCACTTCCCGCGCTCGCCGGCACCGCGTCGGCCCTTCTCCCTTCTCCCTTCTCCCTTCTCCCTTCTCCCTTCTCCCTTCTCCCGTGCCCGCTTTCCGCTAGAATCGCGCCGCTTCGCGATTTCGGAACGGATCCCTTCGGCATGGATCCTGCAAGAGCCGAGACGCCGGTCCGCTCCGTGCATTTCGCACGCGATCGGTGCGTGCAGCCACGGAGAGGGGCGCAATTGTTCAATTTCGACATCCTGCTTCAGCAGATCCTGAACGGCCTGGTGCTGGGCAGCGTCTATGCGATGGTCGCCCTGGGCTACACGATGGTCTACGGCATCCTTCAGCTGATCAACTTCGCGCACGGCGAAGTGCTGATGATCGGCGCGATGGTCGCGGTCTGGCTGGTGCCCACCCTGCTTGCGGCGGGCGTGCCGGGGCCGCTGGTGCTGCTGATCGTGACCGTGGCCGCGATCCCCGTCTGCATGCTCCTGTCGATGTTCATCGAGCGGGTGGCCTACCGGCCGCTGCGCAATGCGCCGCGGCTGGCGCCGCTGATCACGGCGATCGGCATGTCGATCGTGCTGCAGACGGTGGCCATGATCATCTGGAAGCCGAATCCGATCGTGTTTCCCGACCTGCTGCCCACCGACCCGGTGCCGATCTTCGGCGCCATCCTCGCGCCCAAGCAGATCCTGATCCTGGTCGTGGCCGCCACGATGATGACCGGGCTGGTGCTGCTGGTGAACCGCACGAAGCTCGGCCGGGCGATGCGCGCCACCGCCGAGAATCCGCGGATCGCGGGCCTGATGGGCGTGAACGCCAACCAGGTGATCGCCGCCACTTTCGCGATCGGCGCGGCGCTGGCCGCGGTGGCCGGCGTGCTGGTGGCGCTGAACTACAACATCGTCCACTTCTCGATGGGCTTCATCCCGGGGCTCAAGGCCTTCACCGCGGCAGTGCTGGGCGGCATCGGCAACATCGCCGGCGCGGTGGTGGGCGGCCTGCTGCTGGGCATCATCGAGAGCCTGGGCGCGGGCTACATCGGCGACCTGACCGGCGGCTTCCTGGGCAGCCACTACCAGGACATCTTCGCCTTCGCGGTGCTGATCCTGGTGCTGCTGTTCCGACCCTCCGGGATCATGGGCGAACGCGTCGCCGATCGGGCCTGAGGGAGCGACGATGATCACGCAATTCCTCCCGACCCTGGCCGGCAAGCCGCGCGCCGCCTTCGCGGCCACGATCGTCATCGCGCTCGTCCTGGCGGCGCTGCCCTTCGTGCTCGGCATGGGCGGCAACCGCTGGGTGCGGATGGCCGACTTCGCGCTGCTCTACGTGATGCTCGCGCTGGGCCTGAACATCGTGGTGGGCTACGCCGGCCTGCTCGACCTGGGCTACGTGGCCTTCTATGCGGTGGGCGCCTACATGTACGCGCTGCTCGCCTCGCCGCACCTGGCGATGAACTTCCCGTGGATCGCGGCCACCTTCCCCGACGGCCTGCACAGCTCGATCTGGTTGGTGGTGCCGCTGGGCGCGGCGCTCGCGGCGTTCTTCGGCATCCTGCTCGGCACGCCGGTGCTCAGGCTGCGCGGCGACTATCTGGCGATCGTCACGCTGGGCTTCGGCGAGATCATCCGCATCTTCATGAACAACCTGAACGCGCCGCTGAACTTCACCAACGGCCCGCAAGGCATCAGCAACATCGACCCGGTACGCATCGCCGGCGTCGACTTCTCGCGCAACCTCGAGATCGGCGAGCTCACGGTCCCCTCGGTCACGCTGTACTACTACCTGTTCCTGGTGCTGACGATCGGCGTGATCGTCGTGTCGATCCGCCTGCAGGATTCGCGCATCGGCCGCGCCTGGATGGCGGTACGCGAGGACGAGATCGCCGCCAAGGCCATGGGCATCAACGTGCGCAACATGAAGCTGCTCGCCTTCGCGATGGGCGCCTCGTTCGGCGGCGTGTCCGGCGCGATGTTCGCCTCCTTCCAGGGCTTCGTCTCGCCCGAGAGCTTCATCCTGATGGAGTCGATCGTGATCGTGGCCATGGTGGTGCTCGGCGGCATGGGCCACGTGCCCGGCGTGATCCTGGGCGCGATCCTGCTCTACGCCATTCCCGAGACGCTGCGCGAAGTGGCCAAGCCGGTCCAGATGGCGCTGTTCGGCACCGAAGTGATCCCGGCCGAGGCGCTGCGCATGCTGCTCTTCGGCCTGTCGCTGGTGCTGATCATGCTGTTCCGGCCCACCGGCATCTGGCCCGCGCCCAAGCACGGCATCCGGCCCAGCACGCAGAGGAGCCCGGCATGAGCGAGCTGCTGCTCTCGGTCAAGGGCGTCAACAAGCGCTTCGGCGGCCTGCAGGCGCTGTCCGACGTCGGGCTCGAGATCCGGCGCGGCCAGATCTACGGGCTGATCGGGCCCAACGGTGCCGGCAAGACCACTTTCTTCAACGTGATCACCGGGCTCTACACGCCAGACTCGGGCAGCTTCGAGCTCGAGGGCGAGGCCTACGAGCCCACAGCGGTCCACAGGGTCGCGCAGGCCGGCATCGCCCGCACCTTCCAGAACATCCGTCTGTTCGGCGAGATGACCGCGATCGAGAACGTCATGGTGGGGCGCCATGTTCGCACCAAGGCCGGCGTGGTCGGCGCGATCTTCCGCACCGGCGGCCAGCGCACCGAGGAAGAGGCCATCCGCAAGCGCGCCATGGAGCTGCTCGACTACGTGGGGATCGCCCGGTATGCGGACTACCAGGCGCGCACGCTGTCCTACGGCGACCAGCGCCGGCTGGAGATCGCCCGCGCGCTGGCCACCGAGCCGCGGCTGCTCGCGCTCGACGAGCCGGCCGCCGGCATGAACGCCACCGAGAAGCTCACGCTGCGCGACCTGCTCGAGAGCATCAGCGGCGACGGCGTGACCATCCTGCTGATCGAGCACGACGTGAAGCTCGTGATGGGGCTGTGCGACCGCGTGACCGTGCTCGACTACGGCAAGGTGATCGCCGAGGGGGTGCCGGCCGAGGTGCAGCGCAATCCCGCCGTCATCGAGGCCTATCTCGGCGCGGCCGCCGCGCACTGACCGCGCCTCGAAACAGGAAGAGAACGGCCATGTCCGACACGGTACTCAGCATCCAGGGCCTGCGGGTCGCCTACGGCGGCATCCAGGCGGTCAAGGGCGTCGACCTCGACGTGCGCGAAGGCGAGCTGGTGGCGCTGATCGGCGCCAACGGCGCGGGCAAGACCAGCACGCTGAAGGCGGTCACCGGCACCCTGCCCTGGGCGGGCGGCGACGTGCAGTATCGCGGCAAGTCGATCCGTGGCCTGGGCTCCTACGCCCTGGTCGCGCAGGGGCTGGCCATGGTGCCCGAAGGCCGCGGCGTGTTCGCGCGGATGACCATCACCGAGAACCTGCAGATGGGCGCGTACACGCGCCGCGACGCCGGCGGCGTGCGCGCCGACATCGAGCGGATGTTCGAGACCTTCCCGCGGCTCAAGGAACGCGCCGACCAGCTTGCCGGGACGATGTCCGGCGGCGAGCAGCAGATGCTGGCCATGGCCCGCGCCCTGATGAGCCGGCCCTCGCTGCTGCTGCTCGACGAGCCCTCGATGGGCCTGTCGCCGATCATGGTCGAGAAGATCTTCGAGGTGGTGCGAGAGGTCTCGGCCCAGGGCACCACGATCCTGCTGGTCGAGCAGAACGCGCGCCTGGCGCTGGAATGCGCGACCCGCGGCTACGTGATGGACTCGGGCCTGGTCACGATGACCGGGCCGGCGAAGCAGATGCTCGACGACCCGCGGGTGCGGGCCGCCTACCTGGGCGAGGAAACGCCGGGCTGAACGCGCGCGCCGTCGCCCAGGTCGTTGGCCGGATAGCGGACCACGCTCTCGCCCTCGGCGAGCCCCTCCAGCACCTGCGCCTGCAGCGCGTTGCGCTGACCGAGCGCGATCTCGCGGCGTCGCGCCCGCCCGTCCTCGACGACGAAGGCGCACCAGCCCTCGCCGCAGCGGAACACCCCGCTGGCCGGCACGCGCAGGACGTCCCCGGCATGCCACAGCACGACGCTCGCCTCGATGCGATAGCCATCGCCCAGCGGCCCGGGCGCTTCGAGCAGGTCCGCGATCACCCTGGTGCGCTTCTCCTCGATGCCGAGCGCCGACACCTTGGTGAACGCGAAGGGCTCGACCAGCCGCACGCTCGCGCCGAGCGGCGCCGCCCCCGCTCCGCCCTCCACGCGCACGGGCATGCCGGGCCGCACCCGCACCGCGTCGGTCGACAGCATCTCGATCACCGCTTCGAGCCGCGACAGGTCGGCGATCGTCATGAGCGGCGTGCCGGCAGCCACGACCCGCTCGCTCGGGTCCACGATCCGCAGCACGCGGCCCGCAACCGGCGCGCGCACCGGCACCAGCGCCGCCGGGCCGCCGACCGCGCCATTCGGCGCCGGGGGGCCGATCAGCGCGGCGCGCGCCACGCGGACTTCGGCCGCCGCCGACCGCGCGCGATGGCGCGCCGCCTCGGCGTCGTTGATCGCGATCGTCTCCGAGATCCGCGCCTGCTCGGCAGCCTGCGGCGACACGAAGCCGTCGGCGACCAGCTTCTCGATGCGTGTGCGCTCGCGCCGCGCCTGCGCGAGGCTGGCCTCGGCATGGCGCGCGCGCTCCTCGGCCTCGCGCTGCAGCGCCTCGGCCGCCGCGACGCGTGCAGTCCACTCGTCGCGCTCGCGCGGACCGAGCGGCAGCGGCGCGATCAGCGCCAGCACCTGGTTCTCGTCGAAGCGATCGCCGTCGTGCACCTCGATGCGCATCAGGCGGCCGGCGACCGGCGCAGCGATCGTGAACCGGTCGTGGCTGCGCATCTCGCCGCGCTCGTCGATCGTGACCTCCATCGGGCCGCGATCGACGCGCGCCGTCTCGACCGCGATGGGCACGGGACGGAACACCCAGCCCAGCCACGCGAGTGCGCCGAGCATGCCTGCCGCGTACAGGATGCGCCGCAACGGGATCTTCATCGCTTCGCTCACTCTCTCGTCTTCAGCACCGCGATCAGGTCGAGACGGCGAATCCGCCGCGCCACAAGTATCCCCGAGAACACCGCCGCGGCGATCGCGGTCAGCGACGCCCAGGCGTAGGTCTCGCCGGAGATCACCAGGGGCAGGCGGAACATCTCGCGATCGAAGACCGGCACCAGCGCCGCCGCCAGGCCATGGCCGATGGCCAGCCCGAGCGGGATCGCCGCGGCGACCAGCAGCGCCTGCTCGCCGAGCAGGATGGCGACGACCTCGCGCTCGCGAAAGCCCAGCACGCGAAGGCTGGCCAGCTCGTTGCCGCGCTCCGACAACGCGATCCGCGCGCTGTTGTAGACCATGCCCGCCACGATGATGCCGGCGAAGGCGACGATGATCCGGCTGAAGATCCGGAAGGCGCGATCGAGCGAGTCCTGCACGGTGCGACGCAGCGTGTCCTTGACCGCCACCGCCGCCACCGGCGGCAGCCGCTTGAGCGCCGCATAGAGCTGCCCCGCCTGAGCCGGATCGACATCGAGGTCGACCCCCGACAGCGGGCGGTCCTCGCGCAGCAATCGCGACAGCGTCGTCCGGTCCATGTAGACCGACAGCCCCAGGTACTCGTCGACGATCGCGGCCACCGGCACCTCGCGCACCGGCCTCGCCCCTTCCAGCACCTCGAGTTCGACCCGGTCGCCGGGCACGACGTCCAGGATCTCGGCGAGCTTTCGCGAGAGCGCCAGGCCCTCCGGCGGCAAGGCCATCGGACGCAGTTCGCGGTCGACGAGCCGGCGCAACTCGGCGTTCGCGTCCAGCCCGAGCACCTGCACCTTCTTCGCGCGATGCCCGCTGCGAAGCCAGACCGGCACCGCGCGAAAGCCCTCGGCCCGCACGACGCCCGGCAGGCGCGCGATCTCGTCGCGCGCAGCCTCCTCGCGCGGCTCGTGGAACATCACGCTGACGTCGCCACGCTGCACCACGTCGAGCTGCACGCGCAGCAGGTACGCGGCGGAATCGAGGCCGAAACGCCCCACGACCATGATTCCGACGGCCAGCGCGATCCCCACGATCGAGAGCAAGGCCTTCCAGGGGTGGCGCGCGAGGTTCCTGAGGATCATCCGCGCCGCGGGCGACAGCCACCGGCCGGCCCCGCTGCGCTCGACGAAGCCCTCGCGGAAGGCGGCCGGCGGCTCGGGGCGCATGGCCTCGGCCGGCGGCAGCCGCTGCGCACGACGCACCGCGTCGAGCGCGCCCACGCTGGCCGCTGCCAGCCCGATCAGCATGGCGGTCGCCAGGACCGGCGGATGGACCGCGAAGGCCAGGCGCGGAAAGTGGAAGTAGTCGGCATACATGCCGACGTTCAGGTGCCCCAGGTAGAGGCCGAGCGCGATGCCGGCCGCGGTGCCCGCGCCCACGGCGAAGACCGCGAAGCCCAGGTAGAGCAGCCCGACGGTCAGGTCGCGGTAGCCGAAGGCCTTCAGCAAGCCGAGCTGCGCGCGCTGCATGCTGACCAGCCGCGCCAGCACCACGTACAGCAGGAAGGCGGCCACGCCGAGGAAGAGGCCCGGGATCCAGGTCGAAGTGATCTCGATCTCGCCGAACTCGTCGGTCAGGATCCGGTGCGAGAGCTGGTCGCGCCGCGCGTAGGCGCTCAGGCCGCCGTAGGGCGCGAGCGCGCGGTCGAGCCGGTCGACGACCTCCTGCTCGATGGCGCTGGCCGCGAGCGACAGCGACACGTCGTTGAAGGCGCCGTCCATCTGGAACGCCGGGCCCAGCGCCTCGCGGCTCATCCACAGCACGCCGAAACGCCGATTGTCGGGGAACAGCGCACCGGGGCCGACCTCGTAGACGTACTCGGGCGAGAGCGCGAGCCCGACGACGACCAGCCGCGTCCAGCGGCCGTTGAGCACCGCGCCGATCGAATCGCCGATCCGCAGTCCGTTCGCCCTGGCGAAGGTCTCGCTGGCGATCACTTCGTCGCGGCGGCCGGGTTCGACCCAGCGCCCGGCGCGCAGGGCAAGGTCGTTGAGCATCGGCGCCCGCCGCTCGGGGATCGACACCAGGCGGCCGGTGGCCGGCTCCGCCAGCCCGGGCACGTCGAGCGTGACGTCGGCCACCACCCGGGTGCGCACCTCGGCCACGCCGGGAATCGCGCGGATGCGCGCGACCAGGCCCTCGGGCGCGCGCTTCAGCTGCGCGAACACATCGGCGAAGCGATACGCGCGGTAGTAGTCGGACTGGGCGACGAGCAGCGAGTGATAGGTGCCGCGCATGCCCACGTAGGCGCCGATGCCGCAGGCCACGACCAGCGCTGCGGCCAGCACCTGGCCGCGCAGGTGCCACAGCTCGCGCAGCACGATGCGCACCAGCGGGCTCGGGGTCAGGTTCCGGCCGGCCTCCTGCATCGTCCGCTCACCACGAGATCTCGGCCGGCGAGGCGCGCCGGTCGTTGCGCGTGACCTCCACGATCCGCCCGCTGCTGATCCGGATCACCCGATCGGCCATCGCCGCGATCGCCGCGTTGTGCGTGATCACCACGGTGATCGTGCCGAGCTCGCGGTTCACGCGCGCGAGCACTTCGAGCACCAGCCTGCCGGTGGGGTAGTCGAGCGCGCCGGTCGGCTCGTCGCACAGCAGCACGTCGGGGCGCTTGGCAACCGCACGGGCGATCGCGACCCGCTGCTGCTCGCCACCGGACAGCTGCGCCGGAAAATGATGGCGCCGCTCCGACAGCCCAACGAGGTCGAGCGCCTTGCCCGGGTCCATCGGGTCGGCCGCGATCTGCGTGACCAGCGCCACGTTCTCCAGGGCGGTCAGGCTCGGGATCAGGTTGTAGAACTGGAAGACGAAGCCGACGTGCTCGCGCCGGAACTCGGTCAGCTGCCCATCGCTGGCCGCGGCGAGATCGTGGTCGCGATAGCAGACCTCGCCGCTGCTCGGACGGTCGAGCCCGCCCAGGATGTTCAGCAGCGTGGACTTGCCGCTGCCCGACGCGCCGAGAAGCACGACGAATTCGCCGGCGTACAGGTCCAGGTCCACGTCGCGCAGCGCGTGCACCTCGACCTCGCCCATCCGGTAGACCTTGCAGACGCCCCGAGCATGGAAGAGCGCCTCCTCCACATCAGCCGACCTTCGCCAGGTCGGCTTCGCTGGTGAACGAATCGGCGTAGAACTCGTCCTCGGGCAGCGCGCACTGCGCGACGAAGTCGCGCCGCGCCGAGTCGATCACCACCGGCGCACCGCAGGCGTAGACCTGGTGGCCAGATAGATCGGGAAAGTCTTCGATGACCGCGCGGTGCACGAAGCCGCTTCGGCCCTGCCAGCGGTCCTCGGGCAGCGCATCGGACACCACCGGCACGTAGCGGAAGTCCGGCATGTCGGCCGCCCACTGCTCGCACAGCGCGTTCATGTAGAGGTCCTGCGGGCGCCGGCCGCCCCAGTAGAGCGTCATCGGCCGCCGGATGTTCTTGTGCCGCGCATGCTCGATCACTGCCTTGATCGGCGCGAAACCGGTGCCGCTGGCGAGCAGCACGATCGGCTTGTCGCTGTCCTCGCGCAGGAAGAAGGTGCCCAAGGGGCCCTCGAAGCGCAGGATGTCGCGTTCCTTCACCACCGGCCGCGCCGTGCCGAACAGCGCGTCGGTGAACCTGCCGCCCGGCATGTGCCGGATGTGCAGCTCGAGCTGCTCGGCCAGGTGCGGGGCGGTGGCCATCGAATAGCTGCGGCGCGAGCCGTCGCGCAGGATCAGCTCGACGTACTGGCCGGCCAGGTACTGCAGCCGCTCGTTGGCCGGGAGCTGCAGCTTCACCACCGCCACGTCGGGCGCGGCGCGCTCGATCGAGGCGATCCGGCAGGGCATCTTGCGCACCGGGATGTCGCCGGCGGCGGCCACCACCCGGCTCTCGATCGTGATGTCGCCCTGCGGCGTCGAGCAGCACATCAGCGCGTAGCCCGCCACCGCCTCGGAAGGCTTCAGCGCCTTGTCGGAGTGGAGGCCCATCTCGACCGTGCCTTCCAGCACCCTGGCCTTGCAGGAGCCGCAGGCGCCGTTCTTGCAGCCGTAAGGCAGCACGACGGCCTGGCGCAGCGCGGCGTCGAGGACGAACTCGTCGTCTTCCACGGTGAACTGGCGGCCACTGGGCTGGACGGTGACGGTGACGGTCATGGCGAGTCGGGGGTCGAGAGGTCGAGTCGGACAAAGCGGCTATTATCGCCCGCGACAACAAAGCCCGCCGATGAGAGCCCCTGCCCCCGCCCCCGTTGCGCGCCTGCGCCGCCCCCGCCTGCTGGTCGTGGGCTGCGGCGACGTGGGCCTGCGGCTGCTGCGCCGGCTGGCGAAGCGGATCGCGCACGGGCAGCTCTCGGTCGTTGCGGTGACGCGTGATCCGCAACGGCGGGCCACCGCGCGAAGCCTGGGGGCTCGGACGCTAGGGGTGGACCTCGACGCGTGGGCGGGCAAGTCGAGCGCTCGCGAGCCGAACGGCGTGCGTTTGCCCGTGCCCAGTGCCCGGCGTCTCGGCGGGCTCGCTCGCTGGACCGTCTACCTCGCCCCGCCGCCCGACAGCGGCGAAGACGACCCTCGACTTGGTCACCTGATCACGGCCCGCGGGCGCGCGCGAGCGCGGGCCCGCAGGCGCCTCGGCCGCGATGCCGAAACGCTCCCGCTCGCCGAACGGTTGCGCCCGCCGCTGGCCGCCACCGCCCCCGCGCGCTGGACGCTGATCGGCACCACCGGCGTCTACGGCGACTGCGGCGGCGCCCTGGTCGACGAGTCGCGTCCACCGCGGCCCACGACCGCGCGCGCGAGACGCCGGGTGGCCGCCGAACGCCGGGCGCGCGACGCGGTGCGCCGTGGCCTGGCAAGCGTGGCCCTCCTGAGGGTGCCCGGCATCTACGCCCACGACCGCCTGCCGGCGGACCGGCTGCGCCGCGGCCTGCCCGCACCGCTGCCGGCCGAAGACAGCCACACCAATCACATCCACGCCGACGACCTGGCCGCGATCGCCTGGCTGGCGCTGCTCCGCGGCCGGCCCGGGCGCGCGGTGAACGCGGTGGACGACTCCGGCCTGAAGATGGGCGACTGGTTCGACCGCGTGGCCGACGCCTGCGGCCTGCCCCGCCCGCCGCGCCTGCCCCGCGCGGAACTGGCCGCGCAGGTGTCGCCGATGATGCTGTCCTTCATGAGCGAGTCGCGCCGGCTGGCCAACCGGCGGCTCAAGCGCGAGCTGCGGGCCCGGCTGCGCTGGCCCACGGTGGACGCGGCGCTCGCCGAGGTGCGGGCGCAACGCCTTGCGGGCAGGGCAGCCTGAGCCTTGCGCGGCGGCGCCCGGCCTCTGCTATAATCGCGGGCTCTTCGGGTTCGCCCGTGGAACGCCGGTGTAGCTCAGTTGGTAGAGCAGCGCATTCGTAATGCGAAGGTCGACAGTTCGAGTCCGTCCATCGGCACCAAGGAATTCTCCAGGGGTTGGCAGCGAAAGCGGCCAACCCCTTTTTCATTTCTGCGCCGCATTGGCGACTCCGACTCCACTCGAGAGCGGCTCTACCTTGGCCGCCAGACGCGAGCGGGCAAGCCCGACAAACGGGTTCCGGAATCCCGCAAAGGCATTGCTGATTCTCGCGGGTCTGACATAGCATCCTCGAACAACTCATAAATGCATGGAGGAGACGTCATGCGATTCCTTTCCCTGAATCGCGCGAAGCGATTCGGCCTGGCCGCGGTCGCGCTGGCCGCCCTCGGCATGGCGACTGTCCCGGGGACCCAGGCCCAGTCCCAGTCCCAGGCGCCGATCAAGATCGGCGTGCTCGCGCCCGTCACCGGCCCGCTTTCCACACCAGGCAAGGACATGGTCGATGGCTGGAAGCTCTTCTGGGAGCAGGCCAAGAACCAGGCAGGCGGTCGCAATGTGGAGTACGTGATCGCCGACACCACCTGCAACCCCGACCAGGCGCTGACGCAGGCCAGGCGCCTCGTCCACCAGGAGAAGGTGCACTTCCTCGTCGGGCCGCTGTGCGGCCACGAGGGACCCGCCGTGGCGCAGGTGAGCAAGGAGACCGGGGTACCGCTGGTAATGGACTCGGCTGGCGCCGACAGCGTGACCAAGTGGGACCGCACTCCGACCATGGTCCGCACCGCAGTCTCGGCCAGCCAGATCGGCCACCCGTTCGGTGACTACCTGTACAAGGAACTCGGCAAGCGCAACGTGACTTTCATCGCCCAGGACTACACTTGGGGCCAGGAGGTGGCACTCGGGATGGTCCGCACCTTCACCGAGGCGGGTGGCAAGGTCGCCAAGTTGATCTGGAATCCGATCGGCACCAAGGACTACGGCGCGACGATCGCGTCGATCCCTGCCGACACCGACGCAGTGGTCGCCGTCGTCGTGGGCGCCGACCGAGTCCGGCTGTTCGAGGCGTGGTTCAGCTTCGGCATGGACAAGAAGAAGACGATCTACGGCGGCTATTGGATGCATCAGGACGTTCTGCCCCAACTCGACGACCGCGCGATCGGCATGATCGGCAATTCCCTGAACTACGCGGCGGGACTCGACACCCCCGAGAACAAGGCGTTCACGACCGCATTCGCGCAGGCATACCGTCGCCTGCCGTCGTGGTTCGGCGAGTCCGCCTACACCGCGGGCCTGTGGACCAAGACGGCGATCGACTCGATCAACGGGAAGGTCGAGGATCGCGAGGCCTTCCTGAAGGCGATGCGCACGGTGCAGGTCAGGGCCCCGCGCGGACCGCTGCGTCTCGACGAGTACGACAACCCGATCCAGAACGTCTATATCTCGAAGATCCAGAAGATCAAGCACCCGGTGCTCGGCGACGTGCTGACCAACGTCCCGGTCAAGACCTACGAGGGCGTCTCGCAGTTCTGGACCGACAAGCCCGAGGACTTCCTGAAGCGCGGTCCGTACAAGCGCTGATGCTCGTCAAGCCCCGAGGGGAACGGCCCGCGCCGTCCCCTCATCTTCGTTCGCACCAATGACCAGCAGCGCCATCCTGCAGGCGATCAACGGCGTGTCGCTCGCGGCGCTGCTGTTCCTGCTCGCCAGCGGCTTCACCCTGTCCTTCGGCCTGATGCGCATCGTCAACATGGCGCACGGCGCGTACTACCTGTTCGGCGGCTACATCGGCTACACGGTCGGTCAGGCCACCGGCAGCTTCGTCGCCGCCATCGTGATCGGCGGGATCGCCGTGTCCATCCTCGGCCTGTTCATCGACCGGTTCCTCATCCGGCGCACCGGCGAGAATCACCTTGCCCAGGTGCTGCTGACGGTCGGCATCGCGTTCGTGATCGGCGACGTCGCGCTGTCGATCTGGGGCGGCGACAACCTGAAGGTCCAGATCCCGATGGCGCTGCGCGGCGCGGTCGAACTGCCCGGCGGCATGATGTACCCGACTTTCCGGCTGGTACTGATCCTCATCGGCGCCGGCGTCGGCATCCTTCTCTGGTTGCTGTACCACCGTACGCAACTCGGGGCGGTGGTGCGCGCCGGTGTCGACGATCGCGAAATGGTCGGCGCCACCGGCATCAACGTCGGGCTCCTGTTCATCATGGTCTCGGCGCTCGCATCGTTCCTGGCCGGCGTCGCCGGCGTGGTCGGCGGTGCGTTCCTGACGCTGTATCCGGGCGCGGAATGGGAGATCCTCGTCTTCGCGCTGGTGGTCGTCATCGTTGGCGGGCTCGGCAGCCTCGAGGGCGCCATGATCGGCGCGCTGATCGTCGGGCTTCTTGACGCCTATGGTCGCTGGCTTCTGCCGGAATTCTCGTACTTCGTCCTGTTCGGCCCGATGGCGATCCTGCTGCTCTTCCGCCCAACGGGCCTCTTCGGAAAGGCGCACTGACGCATGTCCCGCAGCCGCCTCGCCCTCATGGCCGTGACGATCGCGGCCGCCGTGCTGCTCCCGCTGGTTGCCGGCCCGTTCTGGGTCGCGCTACTGACCCAGGTCTTCATCTTCGGCCTGCTCGCGCTGTCGGTCGACCTGCTGCTCGGCCACGCCGGCCTGTTCTCGCTTTGCCACGCCGCGTTCTTCTCGGTCGCCGCCTACACCACCGCAATCCTGCAGGTGCGCTACGGAGTGTCGACAGCCGCCGCCGCACCGGCCGGCGTGCTGGCAGGCACCGCGCTCGGCCTGCTGTTCGGGCTCGCGGTTCGCACGCGCGGCGTCTACTTCATCCTGACCACGATCGCGCTCGGCTATGTCGTGTGGGGGGTCGCGTACAGGTGGTCCTCGTTCACCGGCGGCGACAACGGCGTGACCAATGTGCCGCGGCCCAGTGTCGGCGGGATGGCGATCGAATCGATCACCGCCTACTACTATTTCATGCTGGTCGTCGTGATCGCCTCGATGCTTGCCTACCGCGTGCTGATCCGATCGCCCTTCGGCCTGGCGCTGAAGGGCATCAAGAGCAGTGAGAGCCGGATGACCAGCGTCGGCTTTCGTCCGAATGTCCACCTGTACGCTGCTTTCGTACTGTCGGCCACGATCGCCAGCTTCGCCGGAGTGCTCTACGTCTACTACAACCGCTTCGTCAACCCGGTCTCGGCCTCGTTCCCGATCTCGGTCGAAGCGGTGCTGATGGCGATCATCGGCGGGAGCGGGACCATCATCGGCCCCTTCCTCGGCTCCGGCATCGTGCTCGCGCTTCGCAACTGGGTCAGCAGCTTCTTCGAGATGCACGCAGCGGTGATGGGCATCGTCTTCATCGCGGTCGTGCTGTGGGCACCGAGCGGAGTCATGGGCATCGTCGCGAGGATCGGACATCGGGGAGACGGCAGGCCATGAGCCAGGCAGCCATTTCGGTGAGCTCGCTCTCGAAGAGTTTCGGCGGGATCCGCGCGATTGACGACGTGTCGCTGTCGGTCGCGCCGGGCGAGCGTCGTGTCCTGATCGGGCCGAACGGCGCCGGCAAGACAACGCTGTTCCACTGCATCACCGGCACGCTGCAGGCGACCACCGGCACCGTATCGATGTTCGGCACCGACGTCACGCGCCTCGGCGAGGCACGACGGACCGAGCTCGGCATGGGACGAACCTTCCAGATCTCGAACGTGTTCACTGATCTCACCGTGATCGACAACGTGATCCTGGCGCTGCTCGGCAAGGACCGCCGCAAGTGGGTCGCGTACCGGCCCGTCGACGCCTATCCGGAATTGCGCGAGCAGGCGGCGGAGTCCCTCGAAATGGTCGGGCTTCCGCACCGGGCGAACGATTCGGTCGCACGGCTGTCCTACGGCGAGCGGCGCCAGTTGGAACTGGCGCTCGCGATGAAGACGGGGCCGCGCGTGCTGTTCCTGGACGAGCCCTGCGCGGGCCTGTCGCCGAGCGAACGGCAGCATTTCGCCCGGATGATCGCCGCGCTGCCCCGCCACCTCACGTTGCTGATGATCGAACACGACATGGACGTCGCGCTCGCACTGGCCGACCGGGTCACGGTGCTGCACCGCGGCAAGGTGATCATCGAGGGCGACCCCGACACGGTCCAATCCGACTCCGAGGTCAGGGAGGTCTACTTCGGCCATGCCTGATCCGCTGCTGAACGTGGACCGGGTCCACACCTATTACGGCGACAGCCATGTGCTGCATGGGCTGAGCCTGAAACTCGATGCGGGCCGGATCGTGGCCATTCTCGGCCGCAACGGGATGGGAAAGACAACGCTGATCCGGACCGTCGCAGGCCTGACGCCGCCGCGCGACGGCGACGTGCTGCTGCGCGGCCGGTCGCTACGCGGCCAGCCGTCATTCGCCATCGCCCAGGCCGGGATTGCGCTGGTTCCCCAGGGACGCCGGATCTTCCGTTCGCTGACCGTCAGGGAGAATCTGCTGCTACCGACCAGCATGCTGTCGCGGCCTCGCGCGGGACGCTGGACGCTGGACGGCGTGCTCGAGGAGTTTCCGCAACTGGCCGAGCGGATCGACAACCTCGGCGGCGCGCTGTCCGGCGGCGAACAGCAGATGCTCGCCGTCGGACGCGCACTTATGGCCAATCCCGACACCGTGCTGATGGACGAGCCCTCGGAGGGCCTGTCACCTCGTCTCGTTCTCCAGGTCGGCGAGATCATGAGGCGGCTGCGCGAGCACGGCCTCGCGGTGATGCTGGTCGAGCAGAACCTGGCGCTGGCCATGTCGGTAGCCGACTACATCTACGTGCTCTCGTCGGGACAGTTCGTCTTCGAGGGTACGCCCAACCAGCTTTCGCAGTCCCCCGAGATCCTCGACGAACATCTGGGCGTCTCACGACGCAAGGCATCTGCATGAACGCATTCGATCTCTCGGGCCGCGTGGCCCTCGTGACCGGTGGCAATGGCGGCATCGGCCTGGGCATGGCGCGTGGCATGGCGCGTGCCGGTGCTGGCATCGCGATCGCCGGACGCAACCTCGACAAGAATCGCCAGGCGGTGGCCGAGCTGGAGACGCTCGGCGCAAAGGTCATCGCGATCGAGGCCGACCTGCTCGAGGAAGCCGACTGTCGCGCTGCGGTCGACAAGGCGGCCGAGGCCTTCGGCCGGCTCGACATCCTCGTGAACAATGCCGGCATCGCGATCCGCAAGCAGCCGCAGGACTACACCGCGCAGGAGTGGCATCGCGTCCTCGACAGCAACCTGACCAGCGCCTTCCTGTGCTCGCATGCCGCGTATCCGCACATGAAGCGGGCAGGCGGCGGCAAGATCATCAGCATCGGCTCGATCATGTCGGTGATGGCCGCCTCGTTCACCGTCGCCTATGCCGCAAGCAAGGGCGGCATCGTGCAGATGACCCGTGCGCTGGCCACCGCCTGGGCGGCCGACGACATCCAGGTCAATGCGATCCTGCCGGGCTGGATCGCCACCGACCTCACGAAGGGGGCTCGCGAGCAGTTGCCGGGCCTGGACGAGAAGGTCCGCGGCCGCACACCGGCCGGGCGCTGGGGCACGCCGGCAGACTTCGAGGCGATCACCGTGCTGCTGGCCGGCCCTGGCTCGCAGTTCATCACCGGAACGGCGATTCCGGTCGACGGGGGCTACACGATCCAGGCCTGAACGGAGGACGCCACATGCCGGCCCATCATCGACTCGACCCGACCCCCGCGACAGTGCATTGGGGCTACTTCGACGCGGCGCTGCCGGCCCGGCTCGAGATCGACTCGGGCGACACGATCACCATCGACACGGTGTCCGGCTGGGCGGACGTGGCTGACCCCACTCTGATGTCGGCCGTCCACCGCCAGATTCTGGACGAGGTCCGCCAGGGGCCCGGCCCCCACATCCTGACTGGCCCGGTCTCGGTTCGCGGCGCTCGCCCTGGCGACACGCTGGAGGTCAGGATCCGGTCGATAGAGCTCACCGCCGACTGGGGCTGGAACGTCATGCGTCCGCTGCGCGGAACGCTTCCGGAGGATTTCCCCCGCACCGAGGCCAGGGTGCTTCCGATCGACCGCGCGGCAATGACGACCCGACTTCCATGGGGCCCGGCGGTGCCGCTGCAACCATTCTTCGGCATCATCGCGACCGCACCGCGGCCAGAATACGGTCGCATCTCGACGGTCGAGCCGCGCGAGTTCGGCGGCAACATCGACTGCAAGGAGTTCGTCGCCGGCACCTCGCTGTTCCTGCCCGTGTTTGTCCCCGGTGCCAATCTGTCGGTTGGCGACGGTCACGCCGTGCAGGGCGACGGCGAAGTCTGTCTGACCGCGCTCGAAACCTGCCTGAAAGGGAGCTTCGAGCTGATCCTGCACCGGGACATGCGGCTTGCGATGCCGCGCGCGATCACGCCGACCCACTACATCACGCTCGGCATGGATCCCGACCTGGACGATGCGGCCAAACAGGCATTGCGGGACATGATCGCCTGGCTTGTGCAGACACAGGGCTGGACCGCCTCCGAGGCCTACGTCTTCTGCAGCCTCGCCTGCGACCTGCACGTGACGCAACTGGTGGACGGCAACAAGGGCATTCACGCGATGGTAAGGCGCGACCTGCTGGCCGACGGACCCGGCGGCCAGGATGCCGGTTCGACAAGCGGAGCAGCACGATGATGGCTTCTGAAAGCGGCAGCCGCCGGCGCGACGAAGACCCGAGGCTGCTCACCGGCGCCGGCCGGTTCACCGACGACGTCCGACTGCCCGGACAAGTCCACGCGGTCTTCCTGCGGTCGCCGCACGCCCACGCGACGATCGGCAGGATCGACGCCGAAGCGGCGGCCGGCATGCCCGGCGTGCTCGGCATCTTCACCGGCAGCGGGCTGTCCGAGGCGGGCCTCGGCGACATTCCGCCGCTGGTGCTGCTTCCCGGCCGCGACGGCAAGCCGATGTTCGGGCCGGCAATCCCCGTGCTCGCCGTCGATCGGGTCCGCTACGTCGGCGAGCCGGTCGTGCTGGTCGTGGCCGAAACGGTCGCCCAGGCCAGCGACGCCGCCGAAGCGGTCGCCATCGACTACGAGGAGCTGCTCGCGGCCTCAGACGTGCGTCGAGCGTCGGAGCCGGCCGCCCCGCAGCTCTGGCCGCAGGCGCCGGGCAATGTGTCGCTCGACTGGGAGCACGGCGAGGCCGATGCCGTCGAGGCGGCGCTGGCGCGGGCCACATGCCGGGTATCGGTGCGTCTCGAGGACACGCGCGTCGCGCCGACGGCGCTGGAGCCCCGCGCGGCGATCGCGAGCTGGGACGCGGAACTGGGCAGGTATATGCTGATCGCGCCGACGCAGGGCGTCTCGGTCGTACGCAAGCTGCTCGCCGAGTCGGTCTTCAAGGTCCCGCTCGAGACGATCCGCGTGCTCACGCACGACGTCGGCGGCGGATTCGGCATGAAGGTCCAGGCCTACGCCGAGTACGCGGCGCTGCTGCATGCCGCACGCCGCGTGGGCAGGCCGGTGCGCTGGTGCGCGACGCGTCTCGAAAGCTTCCTGGCCGACACGCACGGCCGCGACGGAATCCTCGAGGGCGAGCTCGGACTCGACGAACACGGACGATTCGTCGGGTTGCGGGTCCGGACGCTCGTCGGCATCGGCGCCTATGCGTCCACCTACGTGGCGATCGTCGCCACGAACAACACGAAGAACTGCCTGTCGAGCGTCTACGCGATCCCGGCCATCCACATCGGTGTGAAGACGATCCTGACCAACGCCGCCCCACTGGGCCCATATCGGGGCGCCGGCCGGCCCGAGGCGATCTACCTGGTCGAGCGGCTGATCGAGTTGGCCGCGCGAAAGACCGGCATCGATCCAGTCAGCCTGCGCCGCCGCAACCTGATTCCCGCCACCGCGATGCCCTACAAGGCGCCCAGTGGCCAGGTCTACGACAGCGGCGAGTTCGAGGCCGTGCTCGACAAGGCGCTCGCGCTCGCCGACTGGCAGGGATTTCCCGAGCGCAAGCGGCGGGCCCGCGCGGCAGGCCGGCTGCGCGGCATCGGCCTCGGCTGCTTCCTCGAGGTGGCTGGCGGGG
The DNA here is from genome assembly GCF_008039575.1 of Zeimonas arvi. Classification (GTDB taxonomy): domain Bacteria; phylum Pseudomonadota; class Gammaproteobacteria; order Burkholderiales; family Burkholderiaceae_E; genus Zeimonas; species Zeimonas arvi. The sequence goes on from NZ_VDUY01000003.1 coordinate 348,157, forward strand.
CACCCCTGACCGAGACTGCCGACCTGCGCTTCGGCCGTGACGGCGGCGTCGAGCTGCGCACCGGCGCGCAGGCGATGGGACAGGGACAGATGACGACGATCCCTTTGATGCTCGGCCGGCTGCTGCAGATCGACCCGGCCCGCGTGCGCGTGATCCAGGGCGACAGCCACGAAGTCCCCGGCGGCATTGCCACAGTCGCTTCGCGTTCGACGATGATGCTTGGCGGAGCAGCCTCGCAGGCCGTCGACGAGATGATCAAGAAGGGAAAAATCCTCGCAGCCGAGATCCTCGAGGCTGCGGAGCACGACATCGAATACCGCAAAGGCCGCTTCCGCATCGCTGGAACGGACCGCAGCGTGGAGCTCGGCGAGATCGTCCGGCGCGGCGGCGTGCTCGACACGGTGTCGACCTTCGCGGCACCGGAGATGAGTTTCCCCAACGGTTGCCACGTCTGCGAGGTCGAGATCGACCCCGAGACGGGCGTCGTCACCATCGTGGACTACGCCGCGGTCGACGACGTCGGGAACATCGTGCATGAGGTGATCGTCGAGGGCCAGGTCCACGGAGGCGTGGCACAGGGCCTGGGACAAGTCCTCGGCGAGCAGCTCGTCTATTCGGAGAATGGGCAACTGCTGACGGCGTCGCTGATGGACTATCGGGTGCCGCGCGCCAACGACCTGCCGCGCATCCGTACAGCGCACCACGTGGCGCCCTGCACGACCAACCCGCTCGGCGTCAAGGGCGCAGGCGAGTCCGGCGTCGCGGGCTCGATTCCGTCCGCGGTCAACGCGATCCTCGACGCGCTGGCCGACGAAGGCGTGACCCATCTCGACCTGCCGATGACGCCGCAGCGCGTCTGGGCGGCCCTGCAGTCGGCCCGACGACAGCGGGCATGAGCCCTTCTTCAGCCGATTCGACGGAGCGATCCCGATGACCACCGCCATCACGCCGAACGCGACGAGCCATGCGCAACTCGCGCCGCTCGCATCTCGCCTGGTGCAAGTCGGCCAGCTGCCATGGGAGAGGACCAAGTTCGCGGGCGTCGAGACCAAGACACTCGTGATCGACAAGCCGAGCGGCCTGCTGACGGTGCTGATGCGGATGGCCCCGGGCGCCATCCTCCCTGACCACCAGCACGCGTTGATAGAACAGACCTACGTCCTCGAAGGCCGGCTGGTGGACCTCGAAGGCCCGGACGCCGGCCTGTCGGTCGGTCCGGGCGACTTCGTCTGGCGGCCTGCCGGCAGCCGTCACTCCGCGTGGGCGCCCGACGGCGGGCTGATGCTTGCGATCTTCCAGGTGCCGAACCGCTTCTTCGAACCCGACGGTGGCGTCGTCGACATGCTCGGGCAGAACTGGGAAGAGAACTGGAGAAGCGCGGTCACCTGAGGAGCCGCCACATGGCAGTCAGGGCCGCGTCGGCGATTCGCCGATCACCGAATAAGCCTCCGCGTTCTCCCGCAGCCACCGCACCCCGTCGTCCCCGCCATCGCGCTCCGGATGGAAGTCCGCCGAGAAGTATCGGCGCCACTTGCCGAAGGTCTCGCGGAACAGCCCGCCCTTGCCGAACAGGAAACGCCCGGCGCTGCGCGCGGTGCGCCAGCGCCAAAGCTCGCCATCGCGGCGCAGGTTCGAGGCGGTCTGCCGGATCAGGTCCGCCGAGAAGTACACGGTGACGATCCACATCCAGCGCCGGCGCCAGCGCAGGTTGCCGCGCAGCGCGTGATACAGCTCGAAGGCGGTGCTGCGGTGCTCGGATTCTTCGGCTGCGTGCCAGCGCCACATCAGCGCCAGGCGCGGTTCGACGCCGTCGAAGACTTCCGGGTGCCGCAGCAGCCACTCGGCGAAGATCGCGGTGTAGTGCTCGTTGGCCGCTGTGATGCCCAGCGCATGGCGCGGGTCCATCGTCATCAGCGGCGCGATGCGCCTGGCGGCGCGCGGGCCCCAGTGGTTCACGTAGCCGAGCTTTTCCAGGTGATCGTTGAACAGGCCATGGAGGCGCCGGTGCGTGGCCTCCTGGCCGACGAAGCCCTTCACCTCCTCGTCGAGGCGGGCCCGCTCCTCGGGCGGCAACGCCTTGTGGCCGTTGCGCACCGCGTCGATGAAGAACTGCTCGCCGACCGGGAAGCTCATCGACAGCGCGTCGAAGAAGGCCGTGCGGAACGGGTCGCCGGCGCACCAGTGGCGCGGCACCGCGGTCTCGAGGTCGATCAGCAGGCGGCGGACCGCAAGGGTGCTCATGTGTCGCTTCCCGGCTCGCGCGTCAGCTCGTCCAGCGGGACCTCGAGCACCGCGGCGATGCGTCGAAGCGTGCGGGGCGCACCCACCCGCCTGCCGAGCTTCTGAATGAATCGCACCCCGGTCATCGGTAGACACCCCCACGCACGCCGATCTTGATGGCCAGCGAGACCCTCCGATCGTCGAACAGTCGATACATCAAGCGCCATGCCTGAACCCGCAATCGAGACTCGTTGCGCCCCGTCAGCTTGCCGACGACGTTGCCGAGTGCGGGAGGCCCTTGCGCAAGCGATCGGATCTTTCCGATCGGCAAGGCGCGCACGTTCGCGGGCATCGACGCGAGCGCCCGCGCTGCTTCCCGGGTGAGTTCGATACGGTAGGGAATACTACTCCAGCCAAACGCCAGGTCGATGGGTGCGCACCCATCCTGACCGATGCCCTGCGGCGCGAGAATCGGACGAATGGTCGGCCCGGGTGACCGACCCGGCACCGGCTACCCGCCCCGTTGCTTCTCCGCCGACCCCTCCAGTCCCGCCAGCAGCGCGCGGTTGCTGCCCGGGATCACCATCCGGAACCTGTTGTCGACGAAGGTGTAGTCGAAGTAACCCATCCGCGCGAGCGGCTGGATCTTCAGCACGTCGACCATGCCCTGCCCGTCGATGACCTCGTCGTCGATGTGGATGGCCACCACGCGCCCGAACACCACGTCCACGCTGCCCATGGGCGGGGTGCCGGGAAAGCGCAGCGTGTTCAGGTACACGCACTCGAAGTGGATCGGCGAGCCGGCCACCCGTGCCGGGCGCACCCTGCGCGAGGGCAGCTTGGCCAGCCCCGCGCGCTCGAATTCGTCGACCTCGGGCGGCAGTTCCTCGGCGGTGACGTTGACCGCCTCGCGCAGCGCATACGTGGCCATGTTCCACACGAACTCGCCGGTCTCCTCGGCGTTGCGCACCGAGTCCTTGCGCTGGCCGCGGGTGTCCTGGTTGGCCGAGAACATCACGATCGGCGGATCGAAGCTCACGTTCTGGAACTGGCTGTAGGGGGCCAGGTTGTGGCGGCCCTGCCCGTCCACCGTGGAGATCCAGCCGATCGGGCGCGGCACCACGCAGGACTTGAACGGGTCGTGCGGCAGGCCGTGCGGGGTGACGCCGGGTTCGTAGTACATCGTCATTCCTCCCTTGCCTTCATCGGCTCGCCGGCGACCCAGACCTGGTTCACCGCCCGGTCGTCGCCCAGCGTCATGAGCGCGAACAGCCGCTCCTCGAGCGTGGCGGCCCGAGCGGTGCGGCGGGCGAGCAGCGGCGTGGCCGCCAGGTCCAGCGCCACGAAATCGGCCTCGCGGCCCGGCTCGAAGCTGCCGATCCGGTCGTCCAGCCCCAGCGCCTGAGCGGCGTCGCGGGTCACGCTGCGGAAGGCGCGCAGCGCGGACAGCGCCTGGCCCTGCAGCCGCAGCACGTCGTGCGCCGCGGCCAGGGTGCGCAGCATCGAGAAGCTGCTGCCGCCGCCCACGTCGCTGGCCGGCGCCCAGCGCAGGCCCTGCCGGTCGGCCGCCGCGGCGTCGAACAGCCCGCTGCCGAGGAACAGGTTCGAGGTGGGACAGAAGGCGATCGCGGCGCCGGCAGCTGCGAGCCGCTCGCGGTCGGCGTCGTCGAGGTGGATGCCGTGGGCCCACACCGTTCGCTCGCGCAGCAGGCCGAAGCGGTCGTAGGCGTCGGTGTAGCTGCGCGCATCCGGAAACAGCTCGGCGACCCAGCGCAGCTCGTCGGCGTTCTCGGCCAGGTGCGACTGCAGCCAGACGCCCGGGTGCTCGTCGAGCAGGCGTGCGCAGGCCGCCAGCTGCGCGGGCGACGAGGTCGGCGCGAAGCGCGGCGTGACCGCGTAGCCGAGCCGCCCCACGCCGTGCCAGCGCTCGATCAGCGCGCGGCTGCCCGCATACGCCGAAGCGGCCGTGTCGCGCAGGCCCTCGGGGCAGTTGCGGTCCATCAGCACCTTGCCCGCGACGATCCGCATGCCCTGCGCGCGGGCGGCGCCCATGACCGCGTCGACCGAAGCCTCGTGGACGGTGCACCACACCATCGCGCTGGTGGTGCCGTTGCGCAACAACTCGTCGAGGAAGAATCGAGCGACCTCTTCCGCGTGACCGGGATCGTCGAAGCGGCGCTCTTCCGGAAACGTGCAGCGCTCGAGCCAGTCGAGCAGGCCCGGCGCGGGCGAGGCGATCACGTCGAGCTGCGGATAGTGAACGTGCGCATCGATGAAGCCCGGCATCAGCAGCAGGCCGCGCGCATCGTGCATCGGCGCGCCGCCCAGGCGCGCCTGCAGCCTCTCGAACGGCCCGGCCGCGACGATGCGCCCGTCCTCGACCAGCAACAATCCGTCGACGACGTGCCGGCAGCCCTGGTCCGCGCCGGCGGCATCGCCGCCGAAATCGACCAGCTCGCCGCGCCAGGCCGACAGCGGCATCAGCGCTTGGGCAAGCGGCTGGCCACACCCTGCACGAAGTAGTCCATCTTGCCGAGCGCATCGTCGGACATCGGGCCGTTGGCGTGCCGGGTCTTGCCGTCCTGGTCCACCACCGGCCCCGCGAAGGCGTGCAGCGCGCCCGCGACCATGTCGGCCTCGAGCTTCTCGATCTTGGCGCGCACCTCGGGCGGCACGGCCGGGCCGAGCGGCGCGAGCTTGACCATGCCGTCCTTCATGCCGCCCCACAGGCGCGGCGGCTGCCAGTTGCCGGCCAGCACCTGCTCGACGGTCTGGTGATAGAAGTTGCCCCAGTGGTGCGTGGTGGCGGTGAGGTGCGCCTTCGGGCCGTACTTCGACATGTCCGAGTGATAACCGAACGCCCACTTGCCGCGCTCCTCCGCGGCCTGCACCACCGCGGTGGAATCGGTGTGGTGCGTCACGATGTCGGCGTTCTGCGCGAGCAGCGTGTTGGCGGCCTCGCGCTCCTTGCCCGGGTCGTACCAGGAGTTGACCCAGATGACGCGAACCTCGGCGTTCGGGTTCACGCTGCGCGCGCCCCGCGCGAAGGCGTTGATCCCCTGCAGCACCTCGGGGATCGGGAATGCGCCCACGTAGCCCAGCACGTTGGACTTGGTCATGTAGCCGGCGATCACGCCGTTCAGGTAGCGGCCCTCGTAGAAGCGCGCGTTGTACACGCCCATGTTCTTGCCGGTCTTGTAGCCGGTGGCGTGCAGGAAGGCGGTCTTCGGGAAGGCGCGGGCCACGCGCTCCACGTAGTTCATGTAGCCGAAGCTGGTGGCGAACACCAGACCGTGGCCGCTCTGCGCCATCTCGCGGATCACCCGCTCGGCGTCGGCGCCCTCGGGCACGCTCTCGACGAAGCGGGTCTCGATCTTGGGGCCGAAGGCCTTCACGATCTCGCGGCGCCCGAGCTCGTGCTGGAAGGTCCAGCCGGCGTCGCCGATCGGGCTCACGTAGACGAAGCCCACCTTCAACGGGGCGCCGCCCTGCGCGCGAGCGAGCCCGGGCAGCGCGGAGGCGCCGGCGGCCGCGGCGATGAGTTTCAGGGCGGATCTGCGTTCGTTCATCTTCTTCTCTCCGTCGGGCGCGGACCAGGCCGCGCGGAAGGTGTCTTCGCGGTTTCGTGCGTGAGCGCTTCAGCGATCGGCGCGCCAGGGCTGGCCCAGCGACACCGGCGAATTCAGCCGGATGGTCTGCCGATTGCGCGAGATTGCCACGAGCACGACCACCGTGGCGAGATAGGGCAGCGCGCTGAGCAGTTGCGACGGCACCTCGAGCTGCAGGCCCGAGCCCTGCAGGAAGAGCTGCGCGACCATCACCCCGCCGAACAGGTAGGCGCCCAGCGCGGCGCGCAGCGGCCGCCAGGTCGCGAACACGACCAGCGCCAGCGCGATCCAGCCCTTGCCTGCCACCATGCCCTCGGCCCACAGCGGCGTGTGGAAGACCGACAGGAAGGCGCCCGCCACCCCGGCCATCGCCCCGCCGAACAGCGTGGCCAGCCAGCGGATGCGTATCACCGGATGACCGATGGCGTGGGCCGACGAGGGCGACTCGCCGACCGCGCGCAGCACCAGCCCGGCGCGGCTGCGCGCGAGGAACCAAGCCACCGCGGCGAGCAGCCCCCACGAGGCGTAGACCAGCCACTGGTGCGAGAACAGCGCGTGCCCGATCACCGGGAAATCGGCCAGCAGCGGCAGCGGCGTGGCAGGCACCGCGGCCAGCGATTCCGCCTCCCAGGCCTTGCCGACGAAGGCCGACAGGCCCACGCCGAAGATCGACAGCGCGAGCCCCGAGGCCACCTGATTGGCCATCAGCGTGAGCGCCAGCACGCCGAAGATCGCGGACATGGCAGCGCCCGCCAGCAGGCCCGCGCCGACGCCGGCCGCCGAGCTGCCCGACGCATGCGCGGCCACGAAGCCGGCCACCGCGCCGACCGCCATCATGCCTTCCACGCCCAGGTTCAGCACGCCGGCGCGCTCGGCGACCAGCTCGCCCAGCGCGGCGATCATCAGCGGCGTGCCGGCCACCACGGTGGCGAAAAGGATCGCGGCGACGAGCCCGTGCTCCATCGTCTCAGGCTCCCAGCCTGGGCGCGCGCAGGCGCAGCCGGTACTGCACGAACACGTCGGCTCCCAGCAGGAAGAAGAGCAGCATCCCCTGGAAGACCTTGGAGATCGACGAAGGCAGGTTCAGGTACTGCTGGGCCTGCTCGCCGCCGATGTAGAGCAGCGCCATCAGCAGGCTGGCCAGCCCGATGCCCACCGGGTGCAGGCGGCCCACGAAGGCCACGATGATCGCGGCGAAACCGTACTGGTTCGACACGTGCTCGGTGAGCTGGCCCATGGGCCCGGCCACCTCGGCCATCCCGGCCAGGCCGGCCGTGGCGCCGCCGGCCAGCAGTCCGGTCCAGATCGCGCGGCTCACCGGAAAGCCGGCGTAGCGCGCAGCCGCCTCGGCCTGGCCAGCCACCTGCATCTGGAAGCCGGGGAAGCTGCGCTGCATGAACACCCAGGCCGCCGCCAGCACGCCGATCGCGATCGGCAAGGCCAGGCTCAGGCGCGTGCCCTCGAGCAGCACCGGCAGCAAGGCCGCCTCGCCGAACATCACCGTCTGCGGGAAGTTGAAGCCCTCGGGATCCTTCCACGGTCCGTGCACCAGCCAGGACACGCCCAGCTGGGCCACGTAGACGAGCATCAGCGAGACCAGGATCTCGCTGGCGTTGAAGCGGGTCTTGAGGAGCGCCGGGATCGCCGCCCAGGCCGCGCCGCCGAGCGCCCCGGCCAGCACCATGGCCGGCAGCAGCCAGGCCGCCCCGCTGTCGTGGGCGGCGAGCGCCACGCCGGTGGCCGCGATCGCGCCCACCACGAACTGCCCCTCGGCGCCGATGTTCCAGACGTTCGCCCGGAAGCCCACCGCCAGGCCGGCCGCGATCAGCGCCAGCGGCGTGGCCTTGAGCAGCAGCTCGGCGATCGCGTAGCCGTCGCGCAGCGGATTCAGGAAGAAGACCGAAAGCCCTTCCACCGGATCCTTGCCGAGCGCGAGGAAGATCGCCGCCACGCCGGCCACGGTGAGCAGCGCCGCGATCACCGGCGAGAGCCAGCGCATGGCGGGCGACGGCGCGGGGCGCCCCTCGAGGCGAGGCAGCCAATGGGAACGCGCCGAGCGCTCAGCGTGCATCCGCGCACCCCGGCCACTTGCCGCCCATCCACTGGCCGATCTCCTCGACGCTGGTCTCGGCCACCAGGCGCAGCGGCGACAGTCGCCCGCCGGCGATCACCGCGATCCGGTCGCAGATCTCGAACAGCTCCTCGAGCTCCTCGGAGACCACCAGCACCGCCGCGCCGGCGTCGCGCAGGTCGATCAGCTGCTGGCGCAGGAAGGCTGCCGCGCCCACGTCCACCCCCCAGGTGGGTTGCGAGACGACCAGCAGCTTCGGCTGCTGCAGGACCTCTCGCGCCACGATGAATTTCTGCAGATTGCCGCCGGACAGCGAACCGGCGACGGCCTGGGGGCCCGGCGCCTTCACGCCGAAGCGCGCGATGCAATCGGCCGCGAACCGGCGCGCCGCGCCGAAGTCGACCAGGCCCGCGCGGCGCATGCCCTTGCGGTGAGCGGTGAGCAAGGCGTTCTGCGCCAGGCTCATCTGCGGCACGGCGCCGCGGCCCAGCCGCTCCTCGGGCACGAAGCCCAGGCCCAGCTCGCGTCGACGCGCCACCGGCATCGCGCCCGCCTCGTAGCCGAACAGGCGGATCGGCGCCGGCGTGTCCAGCGGCGCCTCGCCCGAGATCGCGCGCAGCAACTCCTGCTGGCCGTTGCCCGACACGCCCGCGATCCCGACGATCTCGCCCGCCCGCACCTCGAGCTCGATGTCCGCGAGGTCCACGCCGAAGGGATCGGCGCTGGCGCGCGAAAGCCCGGCCACGTGCAGCCGCGTGTCGCCACCCTCCGCGGCCCTGGCGTGGCGGGGCACCGGCAGCTCGTCGCCGATCATCATCCGGGCCATCGAGGCCGGCGTCTCCTCGGCCGGCACGCAGCGGCCGGTCACGCGGCCGGCGCGCAGCACGGTGGCCGTGTGGCAGAGCTCGCGGATCTCGTCGAGCTTGTGGCTGATGTAGAGAATGCTGCAGCCCTCGGCCGCCAGCTTGCGCAGCATGCCGAACAGGCTGCGCACCGCCTGCGGCGTGAGCACCGAAGTCGGCTCGTCCATGATCAGCAGCTTCGGGTTCTGCAGGAGGCAGCGGATGATCTCCACCCGCTGGCGCTCGCCGACCGACAGCGCGTGCACCAGGCGGTGCGGATCCACCGGCAGCCCGTAACGGGTCGACACCGCCTCGATGCGGCGCGCCAGGTCGGCCAGGTCCGGCTTGCCCGGCAGGGCCAGCGCCGCGTTCTCGACCACGGTGAGCGACTCGAACAGCGAGAAGTGCTGGAAGACCATGCCGATCCCCAGGCTGCGCGCGTGCGCCGGGTCGCGCAGCACCACCGGCTGACCCTCCCAGACGATCTCGCCGGCGCTGGGCTGGGTGACCCCGTAGGCGATCTTCATCAGCGTGGACTTGCCCGCGCCGTTCTCGCCCAGCACCGCGTGGATCTCGCCGGGGGCGACCTCGAGGTCGATGTCCTGGTTGGCGACGACCGCCGGATAGACCTTGCCGATGCCGCGCAGCGACAGTCGGGCTGGCTGGCCGGGCGGCATCGCTCGCGGCTCAGGCCGAGGGATCGATGCCCGGGGTGCCCGGCGCAGGTGCTTCGCCGCGCGCCAGGCCCTTGGGCAGCGGGAAGGTCATGTGCTCTTCCACGCCGGGCAGCGCGCGCACGCTGCCCACGCCGAGCACGCGCAGGCGGGCGATCAGCTGCTCGACCAGCACCTCGGGCGCCGAGGCGCCGGCGGTGACGCCGATGCGGCGCTTGCCGGCCAGCCAGGCCGGATCCAGCTCGGCCGCCGAGCCGATCAGGCGGGCCTCGCAGCCGAGCTTCTCGGCGACCTCGCGAAGCCGGTTGCTGTTCGAGCTGGTGGGCGAGCCGATGACCAGCACCAGGTCGCACTGCGGCGCCATGAACTTGACCGCGTCCTGGCGGTTCTGCGTGGCGTAGCAGATGTCCTGTTTCTTGGGCTCGGCGATCCGGGGGAAGCGCGCCTTCAGCGCCGCGATGATGCCGCGGCAGTCGTCGACCGACAGCGTCGTCTGGGTGACGTAGGCCAGACGGGAGGGATCGGCCACCTGCAGGCGGGCGACATCCTCGACCTTCTCGACCAGATGGATGCCGTCGTCGGCCTGGCCCATCGTGCCCTCGACCTCGGGGTGGCCGGCATGGCCGATCATGACCACCTCGCGGTCCTCGCGGCGCATCTTGGCCACCTCGACATGGACCTTGGTGACCAGCGGGCAGGTGGCGTCGAAGACCTGCAGCCCGCGCTGCTCGGCCTCGTCGCGCACCGCGCGCGACACGCCGTGGGCCGAGAAGATCACCACCGAGCCGGCAGGCACCTGGTCGAGTTCGTCGACGAAGATCGCCCCCTTGGCACGAAGCTCGCCCACCACGTGGTCGTTGTGGACGATCTCGTGACGAACGTACACCGGCGGGCCGAATCGTTCCAGCGCGCGCTCGACGATCTCGATCGCGCGATCGACGCCCGCGCAGAAACCGCGCGGCTGGGCGAGCAGGGCTTGGGTGGCGGACATCAGAGGATCCCCAGGATGCGGACTTCGAATCGCAGCCGCTGGCCGGCCAGCGGATGATTGAAGTCGAACAGCGCGTGCTGGTCGGTGAGCTCCTTGAGCACGCCGGCGAAGCGCCCGCCGTCGGCGGTGGGGAACTCGACAGGGTCGCCGGGCTGGTAGTCGGCGTCGGGCCCGATGTTGGCATCGAAGGTGGCGCGCGACAGCTTCTGGACCAGGTCGGGGTTGCGCGGCCCGAAGGCCTGCTCGGGCTCGAGTTCGAACACCTGGTGGGCACCGTCGGCCAGACCGATCAGGCAGCGCTCCAGCGGCTCGGCCATGTGGCCTAGACCGAGCGGCAGCGTGGCGGGCCGTTCGACGAAAGTATTAATGACGTCCGCGCCCGAGTCGGCGAGACTGAGCCGGTAATGCAGGGTCAGGTAGGAGCCGGGCAGGACCCTCGCGGGGCTGCCGGCGTCGCCGGGCGCGGCGTCGGGCGATCGGGTGTTCATGCCCGCCATTCTACGGGATGGGTCGCCGCCGCACCCGGCTGCGACCGGGGTCTTGCCGGCCCGGATCGCGGCCGCGCCCTGTCCTCCAGACCCCGAAACTTCGAGCGAAACCATGACGATCACCGAATGGCCGGCCGATCAACGCCCCCGCGAACGGCTGCTGGCCGGCGAGGCCGCCCGGCTCTCCGACGCCGAACTGCTGGCAGTGCTGCTCCGCACGGGCATGCGCGGCCGCAGCGCGGTCGACCTGGGAAACGAATTGCTCTCCGAGTACGGCGGCCTGCGCGGGCTGCTGTCGGCCCGCCAGGAGCAGGCCTTGAACCGCCCCGGCCTGGGCCCGGCACGATGGGCGCTGCTGCAGGCCTCGGTGGAGCTGTCGCGGCGCTCGCTGCGCGAGGAGCTGCGGGCCCGCGACTCGCTGCAGTCGCCCGGCACCGTGCGCGACTTCCTTGCCCTCTGGCTGCGCGACCGCGGTTTCGAGGTCTTCGCCGGGCTCTTCCTGGACAGCCAGAACCGCCTGATCTCGGCCGAGGAGCTGTTCCGCGGCACGCTGACCCAGACCGCGGTCTACCCCCGCGAGGTGGCGCGTCGGGCGCTCGAGCTCAACTGCGCGGCGATCATCTTCGCCCATAACCACCCCTCGGGCGTGGCCGAACCCAGCGCGGCGGACAGGATGCTCACCGACGCGCTGCGCTCGGCCCTGCGCCCGCTGGACATACCGGTGCTCGACCACCTGATCGTGGCTGGCAACCGGTGCTACTCGTTCGCCGAGGCGGGGCTTCTGTGAGCGGTCACGCCCGGACTTGCCCCACTCGCCCTGGTTCCCTTATAATGGCGAGCTTTGCTGGATCCGAGCGGGTCCACCGCAACCCGAGCCGGGCGAATGCGGGCCTCGATGCAGGTCCCGAATGCAGGCCCGAGAGCTCTCCGTTAGCGAGATCCTGACAGGAACACTGATCATGGCCAAAGTCTGCCAAGTTACCGGAAAAGCGCCGATGGTCGGCAACAACGTTTCGCACGCGAACAACAAGACCAAGCGTCGCTTCCTGCCGAACCTCCAGTACCGCCGCATCTGGGTCGAATCCGAGCAGCGCTGGGTTCGCCTGCGCATCTCCAATGCGGGCCTGCGCCTGATCGACAAGGTGGGCATCGACTCGGTGCTGGCCGGCCTGCGCGCTCGCGGCAACGCCTGAGCGACCGAACGAACCTCACCGCACCAGCGAGGCGAACACCATGCGCGACAAGATCAAGCTCGAGTCGACGGCCGGCACCGGCCACTTCTACACGACCACCAAGAACAAGCGGAACATGCCGGAAAAGATGGAGATCAAGAAGTTCGATCCCGTCGCCCGCAAGCACGTGATCTACAAGGAAACGAAGATCAAGTGACGCCTGCCCCGGGGCCTTCCCCGGACAGGGGAAAGACCCGGCACGGCGCCCGGCGCGCCGGCGTATCCGGAGGGGGGCGGTCGACATGCCACCGCCTCGAAGACAGGCAGGCCTTCGCGCCTGCCTTTTCTTTTCCCGGAACCGCCTGCGGGCGCCACGGGTTGACGGGCCAAAACGGCCTCTATACCCTCCCACCGGGGCTAGTTCCGACGCGTTCCATCCCGGCGCGCTGACAAACCGCACTTTCGACGGACCGGTCAAGGGTCGGAACCCGAACCACAACGACGCATCGGGCGGCGCGGCACAGCGGCCCCCGGGCACCTGGATCGACTGATCACCGAAGCCGCAAGAGGAGACACTCCGTGAAGCAGACCACCAAACCCGCCATCGATTCGGCCGCCCAGTCCGGCTCGCGCCGCAAGTTCTTCGGCAGCGCCGCCGCCGCCGGCACCGCGGCCACGCTGGGCTTCCCCGCCATCGTGCGCGCGCAGGGCGCAGTCACCCTGCGCTTCCAGAGCACCTGGCCGACCGTCGACATCTTCCACGAGTACGCGGTCGACTTCACCAAGAAGATCAACGACATGACCGGCGGCGAGCTGAAGGTCGAGATGCTGCCCGCCGGCGCGGTCGTGCCCGCCTTCGGCCTGCTCGACGCCGTCTCCAAGGGCACGCTCGACGGCGGCCACGGGGTGCTCGGCTACAACTACGGCAAGCAGAACGCGCTGGCGCTGTTCTCGTCCGGTCCGGCCTTCGGCATGGACGCCAACATGGTCCTGGCCTGGCACAAGTACGGCGGCGGCAAGGAACTGCTCGACAAGCTCTACACGTCGATCGGCGGCAACGTCGTCACCTTCCTGACCGGCCCGATGTCCACCCAGCCCTTCGGCTGGTTCAAGAAGCCGATCACCAAGACCGCCGACCTGAAGGGCCTCAAGTTCCGCACCAACGGCCTGGCGATCGACCTGTTCACCGAGATGGGCGCGGCGGTCAACGCGCTGCCCGGCGGCGAGATCGTGCCGGCGCTCGACCGCGGCCTGCTCGACGGCGCCGAGTTCAACAACGCCTCGTCCGACCGGCTGCTGGGCTTTCCCGACGTCTCCAAGGTCTGCATGCTGCAGAGCTTCCATCAGGCGGCCGAGACCTTCGAGATCATCTTCAACAAGGACAAGTACAACGGTCTGCCCAAGACCATGCAGGCCATCATCGCCAACGCCGTCGAGGCCGCCTCGGCCGACATGTCCTGGAAATCGGTCGACCGTTACTCGAAGGACTACATCAACCTGCAGAAGGACGGCGTGAAGTTCTACAAGACGCCGGATGCGATCCTGCGCGAGCAGCTGGTCGTCTGGGACCGGATCGTCGCGAAGAAGGCCGAGACGAACCCGCTGTTCAAGGAGATCGAGGCCTCGCAGCGCGCCTTCGCCGCCCGGGCCATGGCGTGGGACATGGACACCAACAACAACCGGCGCCTGGCTTACAACCACTACTTCCAGAAGAAGGGCTGAGCCCCGCTGCCCGGGGTGACCGGCGGTCGCTGACTGCCGGCGATCCCCGGGTCGCGTCCCCTTCGCTGCGCGAATGGCCGGACCGGAGACGGATGCAGCATCGATACCGTTCCGGTTTCCGGCCGTTTTTGCGTTACCATCCAGCCCCTCGTCCACTAGCAGGCTGAGACCATCATGCAAGGGCTCCTGGTCGCCATCGACCGGTTCAACACCTGGATCGGCCAGTTGTTCGGCTGGCTCGCGCTGGCGCTGACACTCTTCGTCTCCTACGAGGTCTTCTCGCGCTACGTCCTGGGTGCGCCGCACGCCTGGTCCTTCGACTTCATGAACATGCTGTACGGCGGCCTGTTCATGATGGCGGGCGCCTACACGCTGGCCAAGAACGGCCATGTTCGCGGCGACGTGCTGTACGGATTCTTCCCGGCCCGGCTGCAGGCCAGTCTCGACCTCGCGCTGTACATCCTCTTCTTCTTCCCGGGAGTGATCGCGATGTTCTGGGCCGGCTACTACTACGCGGCCGAGTCCTGGGCGATCAACGAGCACTCCAACATCACCGCCGACGGACCGCCGATCTATCCGTTCAAGGCCATCATCCCGATCGCGGGTTTCTGCCTGCTGCTGCAGGGCTTCGTCGAAGTCGTCCGTTGCATCGGCTGCCTGCGGGAAGGCAAGTGGCCGTCACGCGAGGAGGACGTTGAGGAAGTCGACGTCGACAAGCTCAAGGACATGGTCCACGTGAAGGACGAAGACATCGCCCAGCTCGACGTCTACGTCACCGGGCAGCACAAGCAGGCGCCGCAGAAATGAGAAAGGAAATCTGGTTCGGCCTGTCCATCCTGATCGCGATCGTCCTCGGCATCGCGATCCTGATGCCGGCACCGGCCGACATGACCAACGGCCACCTCGGCCTCCTGATGCTGGCGCTGATCGTCGTCACCATCATGCTGGGCTTCCCCACGGCCTTCACGCTGATGGGCATGGGCGTGATCTTCACGCTGCTGGCCTATCGCGGCATGGGCTGGGAGCTCGCCATCCAGCAGACGCTGGACCTGATGGTGCTTCGCACCTATGCGGTGATGACCAACGACGTGCTGATCGCCGTCCCGCTGTTCATCTTCATGGGCTACCTGGTCGAGCGCGCCAACCTGATCCAGAGCCTGTTCCAGGGCCTGCACCTGGCCATGGCGAGGGTGCCGGGTTCGCTGGCGGTCGCCACGATCGCCACTTGCGCGCTGTTCGCCACTGCCACCGGCATCGTCGGCGCGGTGGTCACGCTGATGGGGCTGCTCGCCCTGCCGGCGATGCTGCGTGCCGGCTACAGCGTCCAACTCTCGGCCGGGGCGATCACGGCCGGGGGCTGCCTGGGCATCCTGCTGCCGCCCTCGGTCCTGCTGATCCTGTATGGCGCGGTCGCCGGGGTCTCGGTCGTCAAGCTCTACGCGGGCGCATTCTTCCCGGGCCTGATGCTGGCCGGGCTCTACGTCCTGTACGTGATCGTGCTCGCCAAGTTCAAGCCCCATCTCGCGCCGCCGCTCTCCGAGGAAGATCGGAAGGTCCCGCTGCCGCCGTTTGCGAGCGCGCTGAAGGACAGCGTCGGCAACCGCGCCATCCCGGCCATGGTCACTGCGATCAAGGGGCGCCGCAACGTCGGCGTTCCGAACGCTACGCTGGTCAGGAACCTCGTGGTCGCCGTGATGCCGATCCTCGTGTTCGCGGCGGTCATGGGCGGCAGCTATCTCGCTGTCACCGCACCCGTCGTCGAGGAGGACTTCGGCTTGCAGCAGATGGGCGGCGGCTTCAGTTCTTCGGACGACGCCGGCAGCGGCAGCGGCCTGGCGGAACCCCCCGGCGCCGGCGGGCTGGCCGAGCCTCCGGGCGCGAATGGTGCGGAAGCGACCGCTCCGGACGCGACCGCCGGCCCGGCGCAAGACGCCGGCGAAGCCGACGGGCCGCAACGCCGGGCGGCGCCGCTCGGCTACTGGATAGGCCTGGCGGTCGTCGGCGTTGCGATGCTCGGCTACTACGCGATGCTCACCTTCGCGCGGCTCGAGATCTTCAAGATGCTGCTCGCGTCGTTCTTCCCGCTCACGCTGCTGATCCTGGCGGTGCTGGGCAGCATCGTCGTCGGCCTCTGCACGCCGACCGAGGCGGCGGCGCTCGGCGCGCTGGGCGGCATCCTGCTCGCCGCGGCCTATCGGAGGCTGAATTTCCCGATGGTGCGCGAGTCGGTGTACCTCACCGCCAAGACCAGCGCGATGGTCTGCTGGCTGTTCGTCGGCTCGAGCATCTTCTCGGCGGCCTTCGCCTTGCTCGGCGGCCAGGAGATCATCAACAACTGGGTCATGGGAATGGATCTCACGCCCATCCAGTTCATGATCCTGGCGCAGGTCGTGATCTTCCTGCTCGGCTGGCCGCTCGAGTGGACCGAGATCATCATCATCTTCATGCCGATCTTCCTGCCGCTGCTCGACCACTTCCAGATCGATCCGCTGTTCTTCGGCCTGCTGGTCGCGCTGAACCTGCAGACGGCGTTCCTGTCGCCGCCGGTGGCCATGTCGGCCTTCTACCTGAAGGGCGTCTCGCCCCCGCACGTGACGCTGAACCAGATCTTCATGGGCATGCTGCCGTTCATGGGCATACAGATCATCGCGATCGTGATCCTGTACTTGTTCCCCGGCATCGGTCTCTGGCTGCCGAACGCGCTGTACTGATTCCCGACGGCGGGAATGGAAAAGCCCCGCATGGCGGGGCTTTTTCTCTCTGGCGGCCGTCTCCGCTTGGGGCCGCCTTCGCTTGCGGCCGTTCTCGATGCCGGCCGGGTCTTCCCGGCCGTGCCGCACGGATCACGCAGCGGCGTAGGACCTCACCCTGACCGACAGTTCCTGCAGCGAGCGGATGCCGCTCGCCTCGGCGCGCTGGCACCACTGCTGCAGGTGGGCCACCAGCTGCTCGCGGCTCAGGGTGGAACGCTCCCAGACCTTGGCCAGCTCGCGGCGCATCTCGACCAGCTTGTGCAGCCGCTCGCTCGCCGCGAAGATCTCGGCGACCCGTGCCTGGTGCTGCGCGCTCCAGCGGGCGGCGTCGAGATGCAGCCAGCGCCGCGCAGAGGCCACCAGCTTGCCCTCGGGACGCTGCGCGAGGCGCTTGGCCTCGTCGGCACAGGCCTGCCGCAGCGTGCGCGCGTAATGCGCCATCACGTCGTAGCGGTGGGCGATGACCGCCTGGACGGTCTCCAGGTCGATGACCTGCCTGGCCTGGGCGAACTTCGGCTTCGGCACGGTGCGACGCACGGTGGCCAGCCCCAGCATCGACAGGACCCGGATGTACATCCAGCCGATGTCGAACTCGTACCACTTCACCGACAGCTTGGCGGAGCTGGCGAAGGTGTGGTGGTTGTTGTGGAGTTCCTCGCCGCCGATCAGGATGCCCCAGGGAAAGACGTTCGTGCTCGCGTCGGGGCAGTCGAAGTTGCGGTAGCCCTTGGCGTGGCCCAGGCCGTTGATGACGCCGGCGGCCCACACCGGGATCCACAGCATCTGCACCGCCCACACCGCCAGGCCGATGACGCCGAACGCGGCCACCGTGCCCACCAGCAGCAGCGACACGCCCAGCACCGGATGCTTCGAGTAGAGATTGCGCTCGATCCGGTCGTCGGGCGTGCCGTGGCCGAATTTCTGCAGGGTCTCCAGGTTCCGCGCCTCGGCCCGATAGAGCTCGGCGCCTTCGAGCAGGACCTTGCCCAAGCCCCAGCGAACCGGGCTGTGCGGGTCGTCCTTGGACTCGCAGCGCGCGTGGTGCTTGCGATGGATGGCCGCCCATTCCCGGGTGACCATGCCGGTGGTGAGCCACAGCCAGAAGCGGAAGAAGTGCGCAACGGCCGGATGCAGGTCCAGCGCCCGATGGGCCTGGCAGCGATGGAGATAGATCGTGACGCCGGCGATCGTGACGTGCGTGGCGGCCAGCGTGTACAGCACGATCTGCCACCAGGTGGCGTCCAAGAAGCCCCGGTCGAGGAATTGAAGCAGGGAATCCAGCAAGAATGGGGAATCGGACAAGGAGACGTCTCCAGATCGGGCAGAAGGAGGGCCGAGGGGCCATCCGGGCAGCGCGCGCCGGACAGCATCCCGGGCGCGGCTTGCGCCCATGATAACCGGCGGGGTCCCAGGGTGCGCAACGCCCGGCCTGGGCGCGAGCGAACGCCGTCAGCGCACCCGCTTCCAGCGCGCCGCGAAGAAGCCGTCCACGCCGTCCCGGTGCGGCAGCAGCCGCAGGAATCCGACCGGATCGCCTTCCGGATCGGCCTCGTCGATGCCGGCGCCCTGCCCCGCCAGGAAGGCTCGGGCCGGCTCACGGACGAATCCCGGGTGGGCCGCCTCGAAGCGCTCGGCCTGCCGCTCGTTTTCCTCGGGCAGCAGGCTGCAGGTAGCGTAGACCAGCGCGCCGCCCGGCTTGACCAGCCGCGCGCCGGCTTCGAGGATGGCCTGCTGCTGTTCGAGCAGGCGGCCCAGGGCGGTCGGGTCGCCCCGCCACTTCAGGTCGGGATTGCGACGCAGCGTGCCGGTGCCGCTGCAAGGCGCGTCGACCAGCACGGCGTCGGCGCGACTGGCCAGCCGGTCGAGTTTCGGGTCGCGCTCGCTGTCGATCGCCATCGGCTGCACGTTGGTGGCGCCGGCCCGCTGCAGGCGCGGGCGCAGGCGCATGAGGCGCGGCGCCGAGATGTCGCAGGCGAAGACCTGGCCGGTCGAGCGCATCGCGGCGGCCATGGCCAGCGTCTTGCCGCCGGCGCCGGCGCACAGGTCGACCACGGTCTGGCCGCGCTTCGGTCCCACCAGCATCGCGAGCAGCTGGCTACCCGCGTCCTGCACCTCGACCAGCCCTTCGGTGAAGGCGCGCGAGGTCTCGAGCGCCGGCTTTCCCTTGACCCGCAGCGCAAGCGGGGCGATGGCGAGCGGCTCGGCCTGGATGCCGTCTTCGGCCAGCGCCGCCATCGCGGCCTCGCGATCGCTCCGGGCGCCGTTGACCCGCAGGTCGAGCGGCGCGGGCTCGAGCAGCGCCGCGGCCAGGGCGGCGGCATCCGGCCGTCCTTCGATGACGATCGCAAGCCAGTCGGGCAAGCTGACGCGGATCGCGAAGGGAAGCGTGGCCGGATCGATGTCGCGGGCGCGCGCCAGCCAGGCGGGCAGCGCGCCGTCGGCCCGCTCGCTGCGAACCGGCAAGCCGCGGCGAACCCGCGACACCGCGGCAAGCCGCTGGGCGATCGGCCCGTCGCCGCTCTGCGCCAGGTGCGCGTAGAGACGCCGGTTGCGCAGCACGTCGAACACGGTCTCGGCCACCCCCGCGCGGTCGCGCCGGCCCATCTCCGGATGCTCGCGGAAGAAACGGCGCAACGCGGTGTCGGCCGGCATGGTCATGGGCAAGACCGCGTCGAGGGCGCGCACGTCGACCGGCGCGCGGGCCGGGCCGAGCCCGGGTCTGCCCGTGCCCGGTCGGCCTCGCTGCTCACTGCCGCCACGCATGCCGGGCGCCTTGCCGGCGCGCGGACCGCGCCCCCCCGCCTTGCCCGGGCCGCCCTTGCCCGCGCCTGCGGCGCGCTTTCCATCCCGCCTGCTCATGAGCCGCTCCAGAGCAGCCGCGATTCGACCGGCCCGCTCGGGCCGGCAGCGCCAGGCCGGGGAAGCAGCCTGACCCGGCGGCCCTCGACCCGCAGCCTGTCCTCGACGAACCAGCGCACCGCCAGCGGGTAGAGCCGATGCTCGGCCTCGAGCACTCGCGCCTCGAGCGTCTGTTCGGTGTCGTCGTCGCGCACCTCGACCACGGACTGCGCGAGGATCGGCCCGTCGTCGAGCTCGGCGCCCACGAAGTGCACGGTGGAGCCGTGCACCCGGACCCCGGCCGCCAGCGCGCGCCTGTGCGTGGCCAGCCCCGGGAAGGCGGGCAGCAGCGACGGGTGAATGTTGAGCATGCGGCCCGCGTAGCGGCGCACGAAGCCGTCGGTCAGAATGCGCATGAAGCCCGCCAGCACCACCAGGTCGGGCGCCAGCGCGTCGATCTCGGCGGCCAGTGCGGCGTCGAAGGACTCGCGATCGGCGTGCTCGCGATGGTCCACCACCCGCACCGGCAGGCCCTGCTCGGCCGCGCGGGCCAGGCCTTCGGCGCCGGGCCGGTTGCCGATCACGCCGACGATCCGGGCCGGCCAGCCCTCGGCCGCGCAGGCGCGGGCGAGGGCCACCATGTTCGAGCCGCGTCCCGAGATCAGGACCACGATTTTTTTCATCGTGGAATTCTATCATCGCGACTGGGCGAACCACCCGGCAAAGCCTTATAATTCAAGGTTTTGCATCGCCGCCCTCCTCCTCCCGGAAACCCGCCCCCGATGGAAGTGTTCCGACGCCTGCCCCCGCCCGATCGGCGGCGCCCCTGCGCGCTGACGATCGGGAACTTCGACGGCGTGCACGTCGGGCATCGCGAGATGCTGGCGCAGCTGTCGGCGGCCGCGCGCGCGCGCGGGCTGCCGGTCTGCGTGCTCACCTTCGAGCCGCATCCGCGCGAGTGGTTCGCCGCGCATCCGCGCCCCGGCGCCGCGCCGGTCACGCCGCCGGCCCGCATCAGCACCAGCCGCGACAAGCTCGAGGCGCTGGCCGAGTGCGGCGTGGACCGGGTCTGCATCGCGCGCTTCAACGCCTCGCTGGCCTCGCAGCCGGCCGAGGAATTCATCGAGCGCATCGTGGTCGAAGGCCTGCAGGCGCGCTGCCTGATGGTGGGCGACGACTTCCGCTTCGGCGCGCGACGCCGCGGCGACCACGACATGCTCGCCGAGGCCGCGCCGCGCCTGGGCTTCGACCTGATGCGCCAGCCCACGGTGGAGCGCCACGGCGTGCGGGTGTCCAGCTCGGCGGTGCGCGACGCGCTCGCCGCCGGCGACTTCGAACGCGCGCACAGCCTGCTCGGACGGCCCTACACGATCAGCGGACGCGTGATCCACGGGCGCAAGCTGGGCCGCAACCTGGGCTTTCCCACGCTGAACCTGCCAGTACGCTTTCCGCGCCCGGCCTCGAGCGGCATCTTCGTCGTGCAGGTGCACGGCCTGGGCGATTCGCCGCTGCCCGGCGTGGCCAGCCTGGGCACGCGCCCCGCGGTCGAGGAGAACGGCGCCCTGCTGCTCGAGGTGCACCTGTTCGACTTCTCGCGCCAGGTCTACGGACGGCGCGTGAGCGTCGAGTTCCTGCACAAGCTGCGCGACGAGGCCCGCTACGATTCGCTCGAGCTGCTTGCGGCCCAGATCCGAATCGACGCGCAACAGGCGCGCGAGTGGCTCGCGCAGCACGCCTGAGCCCTCTCCGACCCCGAACCGAATTTCCCCGAGAGAACAACGAGATGTCCGAAGGCAAACAAGGCAAGCCCGCCGCGTCGTACCGCGACACGCTGAACCTGCCCGACACGCCGTTCCCGATGCGCGGCGACCTCGCGAAGCGCGAGCCGCAGTGGACGAAGCAGTGGCAGGAGAAGGGCATCTACCGCGCGATCCGCGAGGCCTCGAAGGGCCGCCCGGTCTGGGTGCTGCACGACGGCCCGCCCTATGCGAACGGCGACATCCACATCGGGCATGCGGTCAACAAGATCTTGAAGGACATCATCGTCAAGAGCCGGAACATGGCCGGCTTCGATGCTCGCTACGTGCCGGGCTGGGACTGCCACGGCATGCCGATCGAGATCCAGATCGAGAAGCAGTTCGGCAAGAACCTGCCGGCCGACGAGGTGCAGGCGAAGTCGCGCGCCTACGCCACCGAGCAGATCGAGCGCCAGAAGAAGGACTTCATCCGGCTGGGCGTGCTCGGCGACTGGGACGACCCGTACAAGACGATGGCCTTCGGCAACGAGGCCGACGAGCTGCGCGCGCTCGGCAAGATCCTGTCCAGGGGCTACGTGTTCCGCGGCCTGAAGCCGGTCAACTGGTGCTTCGACTGCGGCTCGGCGCTCGCCGAGGCCGAGGTCGAGTACGCCGATCGCACCGACCCGTCGGTCGACGTGGGCTTTCCGTTCGTAGCCGGGGAGCTGCCCAAGCTGGCGAATGCCTTCGGCCTGCCCGCGCTGCCGCTCGAGCGCGGCTACGCGGTGATCTGGACCACCACGCCATGGACGATCCCGGCCAACCAGGCGCTGAACCTGCACCCCGAGTTCGATTACGCGCTGGTCCGCGTGGCCGACTGGCAAGGCGCGCCGGCGCTGCTGGTGCTGGCGGCCGACCTGGTCGAGGCCTGCCTGAAGCGCTGGAAGCTCGACGCCGAGGGCCAGTGGGAAGTGCTCGCGACGTGCAAGGGCAAGGCGCTCGAGCTGATCGCCTTCCGCCACCCCTTCGCCGACCGGCTGTCGCCGGTCTACCTGGGCGACTACGTGACCCTCGACTCGGGCACCGGCCTGGTCCATTCGTCTCCCGCCTACGGCGTCGAGGACTTCGCCTCGTGCAAGCAGCACGGCATGAAGGACGAGGACATCCTGCAGCCGGTGCTGGGCGACGGCACCTACGCGAGCTGGCTGCCCGACTTCGCCGGCCTGTCGATCTGGGACGCCAACCCGAAGATCGTCGAGCACATCCGCGCGCACGGCTGCCTGTTCTCGGTCGAGAAGTACCCGCACAGCTACATGCACTGCTGGCGGCACAAGACGCCGATCATCTATCGCGCTTCGAGCCAGTGGTTCGCGGGCATGGACGTCAAGCCCAACGACGGCAAGGAGACGCTGCGCGAGACCGCGCTGCGCGGCATCGAGGCCACCCGCTTCTACCCCGCCTGGGGCAAGGCGCGGCTGCACGGCATGATCGCCAACCGTCCCGACTGGACGCTGTCGCGCCAGCGGCAGTGGGGCGTGCCGATGGCCTTCTTCGTGCACAAGGAAACCGGCGAGCTGCATCCGCGCACGCCCGAGCTGATCGAGGCGGTCGCGCAGCGCATCCAGCGCGAAGGCATCGAGGCCTGGCAACGGCTGGATCCCAGGGAACTGCTCGGCGACGAGGCCGGGCACTACGTGAAGAATCGCGACACGCTCGACGTCTGGTTCGACTCGGGCACCACGCACGAAACGGTGCTGCGCGGCTCGCACGAGGCGCAGTCGACCTTCCCTGCCGACATGTACCTCGAAGGCAGCGACCAGCACCGCGGCTGGTTCCACTCCTCGCTGCTGACCTCGTCGATGCTCAACGGCGAGCCGCCCTACCGCGCGCTGCTCACGCACGGTTTCGTCGTCGACGGCCAGGGCCGCAAGATGTCGAAGTCGGTCGGCAACGTGATCGCCCCGCAGAAGGTGTCCGACACCCTGGGCGCCGAGATCCTGCGCCTGTGGGTGGCCAGCACCGACTACTCCGGCGAGCTGTCGATCTCCGACGAGATCCTCAAGCGCGTGGTGGAGGCCTACCGCCGCATCCGCAACACGTTGCGCTTCCTGCTGGCCAACGTGTCGGACTTCGATCCGGCGACGGACTCGGTGCCGCTGGCGCAGATGCTCGAGATCGACCGCTACGCGCTGGCGATGACCGCGGCGTGGCAGAAGGCCATCGAGGTCGACTACGAGGCCTTCGAGTTCCACCCGGCAGTCGCGAAGATGCAGACCTTCTGCTCGGAAGACCTCGGCGCCTTCTATCTCGACATCCTGAAGGACCGGCTGTACACGACGGCGCCCCGTTCGCTCGCGCGCCGCTCGGCGCAGACCGCGCTGCACGCGATCACCGACGCGTTGCTGCGGGTCATGGCGCCCATCCTGTCCTTCACCGCCGAGGAAGCCTGGCCGCTGTTCGCGCCCGGGCTCTGGAAGGCCGGCGGCGAAACGATCTTCGCGCAGACGTATCACGCCTTCGAAGCCCAGCCCGACGCCGAGACGCTGCGCGCCAAGTGGGACACGATCCGCGCGGTGCGCGCCGAGGTGCTCAAGCGCCTCGAGGAAGTGCGCGCGGCCGGCGGCATCGGCTCGTCGCTGCAGGCCGAGGTCGTGCTGAAGCTGCACGGCGACCAGCACGACGCGGTCGCCTCGCTGGGCGACGACCTGCGATTCGTGCTGATCGTGTCGGCCGCGCGCGTCGAGCGCGCGGCGAGCGCGCAGGACGCCGCCATCGTCGTCGAGCCGTGCGGCCACCAGAAGTGCGAGCGCTGCTGGCACTGGCGCGAGGACGTCGGCGCCGATCCCGGACATCCGGCGATCTGCGGGCGCTGCGTCGACAACCTGCACGGCGACGGCGAGCCGCGCGAGTTCGCCTGATGGCGGCGCGCGGTCCGTCGAACCGGCTCGGCCGGCACCTCGGCCTGGCCGCGGCGCTGATCGCGCTCGACCAGCTCACAAAGTGGATCGCGGTGCGGGCGCTGGACTTCGGCGAGCGGGTGCCGGTCATCCCGGGCTTCTTCGACTTCACGCTGGTCTACAACCGCGGCGCGGCCTTCAGCTTCCTGGCGGGCGCCGGCGGCTGGCAGCGCTGGTTCTTCACCGGGATCGGCATCGCCGCGGCGGTGTTCATCGTCTGGATGCTGGCGCGCCACGGCTCGCAGCGGCTGTTCGCCTTTGCGCTGTCGCTGATCCTGGCCGGCGCGATCGGCAACGTGATCGACCGGGTCTGGCAGGGCAAGGTCACCGATTTCGTGCTGCTCTACTGGCGCGGCTGGCACTGGCCGGCCTTCAACGTGGCCGACATGGCGATCACCTTCGGCGCGGCCCTGCTGATCCTCGACGAGATCCGGCGGGTGCGTCGCTCGCGCTGAGCGGAAGGCGCCGCGCCTGCGCCGGGCGGAATGCGCCGCGCCCGCGCGGGGGCTAGGCGAAGCCGTGCCGCTCGTGCCACCGCGCGAGCGATTCGTCCGGGTAATCGTCGAAGCACCGATCGCCGTCACGAACCTCGGGTTCGACCCAGCCGGCCTTCGAATCGAGCATGATGTGCACCCGATCCGGCGGCACCGGCAGCGGCGTGTCGATCGCCGATGCGTGCGGGTGCACCAGATCGGGCCAGGTCGGGTCGTAGAGCCACAGCGCGCTGCCGCAACGGCTGCAGAAATTGCGCTCGCCGGTGCTGGTGCTGCCGTCCGCCAGCCGCGCGCGGTAGACCGAGAGGTGCGCCTCGCCGCTCACCCTGAGGCTGTGCCGGTCGGCGCCCAGGTTGATCGCATAGCCGCCCCCGCCCGCCGTCTTGCGGCAGATCGAGCAATAGCAGCGCATGAAGGGATACGGCGACGGCGCGTTCACCGTGAAGCGCACGGCGCCGCAGTGGCAGGAGCCCTCGAGCTTCATGACGGTCTCCGGTGGGCGAATCCCGGTCAGCCTACTTCGGGCCGGCGGGCCTGAGCAAGGCCAGCGACAGCGCCGACGCGCTGCACAGCATGGCCAGCCATTGCAGCGGCCCGAGCGGCTCGCCGTGCACGATCGCGCCCGAGATCATCGCCACCACCGGCACCATGACCGAGGACAGCCCGGCCACGTTGGCCGGCAGCAGCCCGACGATCGAGAACCAGATCACGTTGCCGATACAGATCGGCACCAGCACGATGTAGGCGATCACCGCGATCGACTGCCCGCTCGGAACGAACCACTGCCAGTCGCCGAATGCGGCCGCGCCGATCAGGATGGGCACCGAGGTGATCAGGATCTGCCAGGCGGTGAGCACGGTGGTGGGGATCGGCACCGGGCGGCGCTTGAGGATCAGCGTGCCCACTGCCCAGCCCAGCCCGGCCAGCAGGCCGAGCAGCATGCCCAGGGGCGCGTCGGCGTAGGCGCCGAAACTCGGGACCATCAGCAGCGCCACCGCCGCGCCGCCGAGCCCGATGGCCAGCAGCAGCCGCGCGCTCAGCCGCTCGCCGAGCAGGGCCCAGGAGATCAGCGCCGCCCACAGCGGCATGGTGAAGCCCAGGACCGCTGCCTGGCCCGACGGAATCAGGATCGCGGCGTAGGTGCTGGCGATGTTCCACACGACCAGGTACACCAGGGCCGCGGCGACGATCGTGGGCCAGTGCTCGCGCGGCACCCCCAGCGACTGGCCGCGGGCCCGCGCCACCGCCAGCAGGATCAGGCCCGAAGCCGGCATCGCGATCGCCCGGAAGGTCCAGACGGAGATCTCGCGCATCGCCAGCGGGAACATCGGCCAGTTCGTCCCCCAGATCAGCGTCAGGACGGCCAGCAGGATCAGCGCGCGCTTCCGGGTGGGCATGGTGGCGTGGAAATCGAAATGCGGGGCGGGGCCCGGGTTGCCGCGCGGCGCCCGCGTGCCGCGGGAAAGCGGGAAGATCGGGCATTCTCGTTCATTCTGCTTTCTCGCACGATCCGGTCCACGCCTTGCGACGCTTTCTCGGAATCCTGGGCCGCTGGGCCCGCTGGGCGCTGCCCGCCGGCGTGTTCGTCGGCGTGGTCCTGCCCGACCTGGCCGCCCTGCTTCGCCCGCTGCTCACCGCCGCGGTCATCGGCACGCTCACGTCGGCGCTGCTGCGACTGGACTGGAGCCACCTGGCTGCGGCGGTCCGCCGCCCCGCCCTGCCCGCCACGATCGCGGCCTGGCAGCTGCTGGCCTCGCCGCTGCTGGCCTGGGGCGCCAGCGCGCTGGTGGGCCTGCCGCCGGACCTGAGGCTGCTGCTGGTGCTGCAAGCAGCCGCCCCGCCGATCGGCTCGGCCGCGGTGTTCGCGATGATCCTCGGCCTGGACGGCGTGCTGGCGGTGGTCGGCACGGTGGCCACCACGCTGCTGCTGCCGGTCACGCTGACGCCGCTGGTCGCGCTGCTGCTGCCCGGCGCGGGCATCGAGGTCGACCTCGCCGCCTTCTTCGCGCGGGTCACGCTGCTGGTGCTGCTGCCCTTCGCGCTCGCCTGGGGCCTGCGCAGGCTGATCGGCGTGCAGAGGCTCGCCCGCAACGACGGCGTGCTCGGCGGGCTCAACGTGCTGCTGCTGGTGATCTTCGCGATCGCGGTGATGGACGGCGTGACCGCGCGCCTGCTGCGCGATCCCGGCTTCATCGGCCTGCTGCTGGCCATGGCCTGCGCGGCCACCGCGGCGCTGCACCTGGCGGGCTACCTGCTGTTCCGACGGGCAGGCATCGCCGCCGGCTACCAGGCAACCATCCTCAGCGGCAACCGGAACATGGGCCTGATGCTGGTGGTGACCGCCGGCACCGCCGGCGAAGCCTTCTCGCTGTACGTGGGCGTCGCCCAGATCCCGATGTACTTCGCGCCGCTGCTGCTGATGCCCTTCCTGCGGCGCAGCCTGCGCGGCGAGCCGCCGCGCTGAGCGTCAGGGCGTTTCGGCGAACCTCGCCGCCTCGATTGCCTCACGCACCCGCTGCGCGTCGCCCACCGCCTCGGCCAGCAACAGGCTGAGCCGCGCCAGGAAGAGCGACTCGCGCCCGGGTCCCGCCTCGGTGATCGCCAGGCAGATCCGCGTGTAGACGTCGTCGCGCTCGGATTCGTTCAGTCGTCGCTCGCTGATTCCCGCCTCGCCGATTCCCGCCTCGCTCATGCTCGTCTCCTTCATGCCTGCGCTCCGGCGCGCGACAGTGCTGCCGCGACCGCATCGGCATCGAGCGCGCGCCAGCGCGCGCAGACGTGGCCGTCAGGCCGGACCAGCCAGAAGCTTCCGGGTCGGGCACCGTAGAGCTCCGCGAAACGGCCGTCGGCGTCGACGACCTGCCTGAGGCTCCGCGGCGGCGCGCCGGCAGCGCGCGGCGCCTCGATCGCGACGAGCGCCAGTCCGGGCGCGCGCGCCGCCAGCTCGGACAGCGCATGGCATGCTTCGGGGCCCTGTTCGTCGCCCGCGCGATACAGCAGGCCGGTGAATCCGCGCGCGAGCAGGCGGGTCAGGTGCACGACCGTGCCGTCCACGTCGCGCAAGGGGCACTCGACCAGCGCCTCGCCCGGCCCGCCGGCGCGGGCCTCGAAATCGCCGGGGCGGCCGGGCGTGTTCAGCGGCGAATCCGGATACGGGATCGAGCTCGACTGACGCGGGTTGATCAGCGAGCGCAGCGCCGGGTGCCGCGCCGCGAGCGAGAGCACCGCGTCGCGCATCAGCTCGAAGCCGCGCGAGGGCGGCGCCATGAACTCGGTGCTCTTGGTCGCCTGCGCGATGTTCTGCCGCCAGGCGTGACGGCGCTCGAACGAGTAGCTGTCGAGCAGCGAATCGACATCGGTGCGGGAAGGCGCGACGCCGGCGGCGCGACTCGCCGTCCCGCCCCCGTCCGCCGCCCGCGCCAGCTTCCAGACGAGGTTCCAGGCATCCTCGAAGCCGCTGTTCAGTCCGCGCACGCCGAAGATCGGCACCAGGTGCGCGGCGTCGCCGGCGAACAGCACGCGGCCCTGCCGGTAACGGTCGAGCGAAACCGCGTTGGCGCGGTACATGCTCGTCCAGATCGGCTTCCACTCTCCACGGTAGCCGAGCATCTCGAGCTGTGAGCGGATCACCGGAAGCACGTTCTCCGGGCGCACCGCCTCGTCGGGATCCTCGTCGGCGCGCAGCTGGTAGTCGATGCGCCACAGCCCGTCGGGTTGACGATGCATCAGCACCGTGCGCCCCGGATTGGCGGGCGGATCGAACCAGGCCAGCCGCTCGGTCGGCAGGCCGAGGTCGGCCTCGATGTCGGCGATCACGTAGCGGCCCTCGTAGCGGGTGCCCGCCATCCGCAGCCCGAGCTGCTCGCGCACCACGCTGCGCGCGCCGTCGCAGGCGACCAGCCAGTCGGCCTGCATCGCGTAGGGGCGACCAGCCGCGTCGACCCGCAGCTCGACGCAGGCCTCGCCCGGCTCGCCCGAGTCCGCAGACTGCGGGGCCTTCACCGACGCGACGCGAGTGCCCCAGCGGACCTCGACCAGGTCCGGATGCCTGGCGAGGCCATCGAGCAGGAACTGCTCGATGTAGTACTGCTCGATGTTGGTCATCGGCGCCAGGCGCTGGTCGGCGTCGTGCGGCATCAGGAAGCGCAGCACCTCGGCATCGCGCCAGAAGCTGCGCCCGCCGGTCCAGGCCAGCCCCTTGTCGACGAAGGCTTCGAGCACGCCGAGCGCGTCGAGGATCTCCAGGCTGCGCCGCGACAGGCAGATCGCGCGGCTGCCCACGCAGACGGTCTCGTCGGCCTCCAGGACCACCGAGGGCACACCGAAGCACGCGAGGCCGAGCGCCACCGCCAGCCCGACCGGGCCGCCGCCGGCGATGACGACGCGGTGACGCCGCGCCTCGCGCCCCCCCTCGAGCGAAGGCAGGGTCACCGGTTGCCGCCGGTATTCGAAGGCCCCCAGTCGTTCGGGCACATGGATCTGCATCGGGCCTCCTGGAGCGGGTCCTGCGGCGGCCAACCGCCGCGCGGACCGACGCCGCCGTCCGGAAAGCGTAACAGCGGCCCCGGCCGGTATGCTATACAGCGCGAATGATGCTCGAAGGCAAACGAATCCTGCTCGGCGTGACCGGCGGCGTGGCCGCGTTCAAGGCGGCCTACCTGGCGCGCGAGCTGCAGCGCCGCGGCGCGGCGGTCCAGGTCGCGATGACCGAGGCAGCCACCCATTTCGTGGGCGCCGCCACCTTCCAGGCGCTGACCGGCCACCCGGTGTTCACCGATCAGTGGGACACCCGCATCGACAACGGCATGGCACACATCGAGCTGTCGCGCGCCGCCGATGCGCTGCTCATCGCGCCGGCCAGCGCCGACTTCCTCGCCAAGCTCGCCAACGGCCTGTGCGACGACCTGCTGTCCACGCTCTGCCTGGCGCGCGACTGCCCGCTGCTCGTGGCGCCCGCGATGAACCTGCAGATGTGGGCGCACCCGGCCACCCAGCGCAACGTGGCGCGGCTGCGCGAGGACGGCGTGACCGTTCTGGGCCCCGGCTCGGGCGACCAGGCCTGCGGCGAGACCGGCGACGGCCGCATGCTCGAGGCCGAGGCACTCGCCGAGGCGATGCAGGCCTTCTTCGTGCCCAAGCGGCTCGCCGGCCGCCGCGTGCTGCTCACCGCCGGCCCGACCTTCGAGCCGATCGACCCGGTGCGCGGGATCACCAACCTGTCCTCGGGCCGGATGGGCTTCGCCGTGGCACGGGCCTGCCGGCAGGCCGGCGCCGAGGTGGTCGTGGTGGCCGGCCCTTCGGGCCAGCCGACGCCGCTGGGCGTGAGGCGGATCGACGTGACCACCGCCGAGCAGATGCACCGCGCCGTCATGGGCCAGCTCGACGCCGGCCGCTTCGACGTCTTCGTGGCGGTGGCCGCGGTGGCCGACTGGCGGGTGGCCAACTACAGCGCGAGCAAGCTCAAGAAGTCCGAGGGCGGCGCGCCGCCGGCGCTGGAATTCGCGCAGAACCCCGACATCCTCGCCACGGTGGCGCGCCGGCCCGACGCGCCCTGGTGCGTGGGCTTCGCGGCCGAGAGCGAAGACCTCGAAGCCAACGGCGCGGCCAAGCGCAAAAGGAAGGGCGTGCCGCTGCTGGTCGGCAACATCGGCCACGAGACCTTCGGACGCGACGAGAATGAGCTGCTGCTGATCGACGCGACCGGCAGCCGCCGGCTGCCGCGCGCCAGCAAGGACTCGCTGGCCGCCGAGCTGGTGGCCGAGATCGCGGCAAGGCTGCCCGCGCTCCCATGAAGTCGCGGGGCGCGCCCTTCGATCCCTCCGAGCCGCCCGGTGGCGACTTCGCCCGTTACGTCGAAGGGCTCGGCGCGCCCGCCGCGGACGCGTCGCCCGACGCGCCCCTTCCGCAAGCCGGCAGCCGGCGCCCCGTCGGCTGGGGGCCGACCACCCCACTGCGCCGGCTATCCGCCTGGATGATCGGCGCCGGCATCGGCCTGCTCGTCGCGGCGCTGCTCTTCGCCGGAGGCCCCCTCGCCGACATCTACCTGCCCGGCATGCTCCTGCTCGGCGCAGGGCTGGCGCTGCGCCGACACCTTCGAAGACGATGACATGAGACTCGACGTACGAATCCTGGACGAACGCCTTCGCGGCCAGATGCCGCACTACGCCACGGCCGGCAGCGCGGGCCTCGACCTGCGCGCCTGCCTCGACGCGCCGCTCACGCTGGCTCCCGGGGATGCGCAGCTCATCCCGACCGGCATGGCGATCCACCTCGGCCATCCCGGCTACGCGGCGATGATCCTGCCGCGCTCGGGCCTGGGCACGAAGCACGGCATCGTGCTGGGCAACCTGGTCGGCCTGATCGACTCCGACTACCAGGGCCCGCTGATGGTCTCCTGCTGGAACCGCGGCAAGGCGGCCTTCACCATCGAGCCGATGGAGCGGGTCGCCCAGATGGTCGTGGTGCCGGTGGTCCAGGTGGAAATGAACGTCGTCGAGGGCTTCGAGGCCAGCGAGCGCGGCGCGGGCGGCTTCGGCAGCACCGGCAGCCGCTGAACTCCGCGCGAGGAAGGCCGGGATGCCGGATTCGCTTCTCGCCTCTCTGGCCATGGCCTTCGCGCTCGGCCTGCGACACGGTTTCGATCCCGATCACCTTGCCACGATCGACGCCCTGACCCGCTGGAACCAGGCGCACCGGCCCGCCACCGCACGCTGGTGCGGATCCTTGTTCTCGCTCGGTCACGGCAGCGTGGTCGGCGGCGCCGGCGTCGCGATCGCGATCGGCGCTCAGGCGACCGTGCTCCCGGGCTGGATCGAAACCGCCGGCGCCGCGGCTTCGATCGCGATCCTGATGCTGCTCGCCATGCTGAACCTGGCGTCCGTGCTGCGCACGCCGGCCGGCAGGCCGGTCGTGCCGGCAGGATTGCGCGCTCGTCTGCTCGGGCGCATCGCCAGGCGCTCGCATCCCTTGTCGATCGTGCTGATCGGCGCGCTGTTCGCAGTGTCCTTCGACACGGCCAGCCAGGCCACGCTGTTCGCCGCCTACGCCCTGCCCCGCGACCCGGATGCCGCCTGGCTGGTGGCAGGCTGGCTGGGCGCGGCCTTCACCGCAGGCATGCTCGTCACCGACGGAGTGAACGGCTGGTGGATGGCGCGCCTGATCGGGCGCAGCGACCGCCGCGCACTCCTTGCATCGCGGATCATGGGGCTGGCGGTCGCGGCGATGGCGCTTGCGATTGCCGGGGTGGGCATGGCGGGCCTGGTCGGCAGCCCGGCAGGCAGCTGGATCGACGGCCGTGAGCTCTGGGTGGGAGCGGGCGTGGTGGCCTGGATGCTCGGCGCGTTCGGACTCGGCATCGCGCTGACCCGGGCCGGCGATGCCGCGGTCTGCCCTCCGCAGGCCACGCGTTGATGGCCTCCCGGCGCCTGCTGATCGTCTGGTGGTCGGTGACCGGGGGCACCCGCCAGCTGGCCGAGGCGGCGGCGGACGGCGCGCGCGGTGCGCTCCACGAGGCGGGCGCCGCGGGCGAGGTCGAGGTCGAGTCGCGTCGCGCAGACCAGGCCGGCCCGGAGGACGTGCTCGCCGCGTCGGCGCTGATCGTGGCCACCCCCGAGAACCTCGCGTCGATGGCCGGCATGACGAAGGACTTCTTCGACCGCTGCTGGTATCCGGTGCTGGACCGCGTCAACGGTCGGCCCTTCGCGGCCATCGTGTGCGCCGGCTCGGACGGTCAGGGCGCGATCCGCCAGCTCGAGCGCTTCGCGACCGGCTGGCGGCTGCGCACGGTGGCCGAGCCGCTTCTGGTCATCACGCACGCGCAGACGCCCGAGGCGATCCTCGCGCCGAAGACGATCGCTCCGGCGGCGCTCGCGAGGGCCGCGGAACTGGGCGCGACGCTGGCCGCGGGGCTGGCGGTCGGCCTTTGGTGAGCGGGCGTCAGCCGCTTGCGGCCTCGGTGACGATGGCCTCGAGCCTGCGGACGTCGGCCACGAACAGCCGGATGCCCTCGGCGAGCTTCTCCGAGGCCATCGCGTCCTCGTTGACCGCGAAACGGAACTGCTTCTCGTCGAAGCGCTCGCGCTCGACCGCCTGTGCGCGGGCCCGGTCCGGATCGAGCTTGCGCTCGACCGGCGCCTCGGAGGCGCGCAGCTGCTCGAGCAGCTCGGGACTGATCGTGAGCAGGTCGCAGCCCGCCAGCGCGAGCACCTGGCCGGTGCTGCGGAAGCTCGCCCCCATGACTTCGGTCTGGTAGCCGAAGCGCTTGAAGTAGCCGTAGATGCGCCGCACCGACAGCACGCCGGGGTCTTCCTCGGGCGCGAAGTCGACGCCGTCGCGCTTGCGGTACCAGTCGAGGATGCGCCCGACGAAGGGGGAGATCAGCGTGACGCCGGCATCGGCGCAGGCCACCGCCTGGGGGAAGGAGAACAGCAGCGTGAGGTTGCAGCGGATGTCCTCGTTCTCCAGTCGCTCCGCGGCCCGGATGCCTTCCCAGGTCGCGGCGATCTTGACCAGCACCCGCTCTCGCGGCACGCCGGCAGCCTCGTAGAGCGCAATCAGCGCGCGCGCCTTGTCGATCGTGCCCTCGGTGTCGAAGGACAGGCGCGCGTCGACCTCGGTGGATACGCGCCCCGGCACGATGGACAGGATCTCGCGGCCGAAGCGCACCAGCAGCCGGTCGCACAGTGCGTCGATCGGCTCTCCGCGATGCGCTGCCACGGTTTCCTCGACCAGCGAGCGGTACTCCGGCTTCTGGACCG
This sequence comes from Zeimonas arvi, assembly GCF_008039575.1. Classification (GTDB taxonomy): domain Bacteria; phylum Pseudomonadota; class Gammaproteobacteria; order Burkholderiales; family Burkholderiaceae_E; genus Zeimonas; species Zeimonas arvi. The sequence continues at coordinate 381,479 of NZ_VDUY01000003.1, forward strand.
CCTTCAGGATCAGCGACGGATTGGTGGTCGCGTCGCGCGGCGCGTAGGTGCGCATCGCGTTGAAGTCACCGGTGTCGGCCACCACGGTGGTGCACTGCCTGAGGCGCTCGAGCGCGTTCATCGGGGTTTCCGGAAGCCGGCGCGCAGCGCGCCGATCGATGCGAGGCACAGCAGCACGAACAGCGCCGCGCTCCAGGCCGCGAAAGGCAGGCCCAGCAAGGGCGCGCTCGCGTCGGCGCAGGAGGCGGTGGCCTCGAAGAGCGCCGGGAAACGCTCGTCGAGGCCCGTTCGCAGCAGGAAACGGTCGGCGAAGGTGTAGGCGCAGGACTCGGCCCTGGAGGCCACGAACTGCTGGTGCAACGCCGCCCAGACGCCGCCCGCCGCCAGCAGCGCGGCGAGCGCGCCCGCCGCGGCGAAGGCCGGGCGCACCGCGACGAGCGCGGCCGCCAGCAACGCCGCCGCCGCGACCGCCAGGAAGATCACCCGCTGGAAGGTGCACCAGGCGCAGGGCTCCATGCCGAATCCGTGCTGGAGCACGAGCGCGAGCGCCACCGCGCCCGCCGCGAGCGCGGCGATTCCTGCGAAGATCGAAGCTGGCGAGCGCGGCATTGGGCTCCGTGAGTCGGACCGAGGTCCTCAGGTCAGCATGTCGTTCCAGATGTTGCGGGCCCAGGCGTTGGCGTAGTTACCCTCGAGCAGGCTCGCTTCGGCCGACAACCCGCCCGCGCCCTGCACCGGCTCGATCGTCTTCTTTTCCGGCGACCAGCGATGCACCGAGGCGACATGCACGACCCGCTTGTCGTCGACGAAACTGTAGCAGGTGTTCGCCATCATCTGCGGCTCGGGAGCGCGGCCGCTGAGGATCTCGATGATGTTGGCCGCAGCCGCCTTGCCGTGCTGGTTGGCCATGTGTCCCGACTTGGGCATGGCCGGCGCCGACAGCGTCGCGTCGCCGAGCACGTGGATCCCCTTGGCGGCGGTGGATTCCAGCGTGATCCAGTCGACCGTGCACCAGCGATCGTTGGCGTTGACCAGCCCGGTCTTGCGGGCGATCTCGGCGGCGCCGTGCGGCGGCACGACGTTCAGCACGCTGGCCTTGACCTTGTCGCCGAGATCGGTGATCGCCACGCGATTGCGCGCGTCGACCTCGGTGACCTGCATGTTCGGCTGGTAGTCGATCATCCCCTTGTATTGGCCGTTCCACTCCTTCAGGAACAGGCCCTTCTTCGACTGGATGTCGGCATTGGCGTCCAGGACGACGATCTTCGACTTCGGCTTGTAGGTCTTGAAGTAGTGCGCAACCTGGCAGACCCGCTCGTAGGGCCCGGGCGGGCAGCGGTACGGCGAGCGGGGAATGGACAGCACGTAGACGCCGCCGTCGGGCATGGCCTCGAGCTGCTGGCGCAGCGCCACCGTCTGCGGGCCGGCCTTCCAGGCGTGCAGGATGGTCTTCTGCGCCTCGGCGTCCAGGCCCTGGATCGCGCCGAAGTTGAAGTCGATCCCGGGCGACATGACGATCCGGTCGAAGACCTGCTCGCCGGCGCGGGCGAAGCTGACCTTGCGGGTGACCGGATCGACCGCGCGAACCTCGTCGCGGATCACTTTGACGCCGGCCTTGCGCAAGCCATCGTAGGAGGTGGTGAGGTCCTCGATCTTGCGCGAGCCGCCGAGCACCAGGTTGGACAGCGGGCAGGACACGAAGGCCGCCTCGCGCTCGACCAGCGTGACCTGCACGCCGTCGCCGCCCCATTTCTTCAGGTACTTGGCGGCGGTGGCGCCGCCGTAGCCGCCGCCGATCACCAGCACGCGGCCCAGCGTCCCGCTGGACGCCGCCGGCGCGCCGTCGACCGCGCAGCCGGCCAGGCCGAAGGCGCTGCCCGCGCCGAGGATGCCGAGCGCCGAGCCCGAGCCGAGCGCCTGCGTGAAGCGGCGCCGCGAATTGTCGATCGTGTTCATGTCCGCGTCTCCCCGGTCACTTCTGCGGCTGCTGCTTCGAGAAATAGTCGGCCAGCGCGACGATCTGCTCGTCGGTGTAGCCCTTGGCGATCTGGTGCATGATCGTGGCCTGACGCTTGCCCTCGCGGAAGGCCTTCATCTGCTCGACGAAATAGGTCGCCGACAGCCCCGCGAGGCCAGGCATGCCGCCGCCCCCCGCCGAGCGGCCATCGGTGCCGTGGCAGTTCGCGCAATTGGCGGCCAGGTAACGCGCCTGCTGGGCCTGCGCCGGCAGCGCGGCGGCCGCCAGGCCGATCGCCATGAAGGCGGCTCCGACCGTCGTGGTCGTTCTCATGTGCTTCTCCTCGTATCGTCGTGAGCCGGCAGCACGGCGTCTTCTTCGCGAGATCGCCACCGGACGGCCCATTCTAGACAATCCTGCGCCTGTTGCACCGCGTCGACGGTCGAGCGCATTTGCTTATCCTTTCGTTTGGCAGCCGACGCTGCGCCGCGACGCGGATCCGCAAACGACAACGGGACCCGAGGGTCCCGCCGGGAGGGCCGGCTGGCCGGCGTGGCCTGCGCGGCGCGCCCGGGGGTCGGCGTGCGCCTTCCCCGGGCGCCGCTCAGGCCGGGAGCACCTCGATCTGCTCCTCGCCTTCGCCGCCGGCCGAAGGCGGATCGCCCTCGGCGAAGGACAGCACGACCTGGTCGCTCTCGTCCAGATCGACGGTGACCCGACCGCCGGAGGTCAGCTTGCCGAACAGCAGCTCGTCGGCCAGCGCCTTGCGGATCGTGTCCTGGATCAGCCGCTGCATCGGGCGAGCGCCCATCAGCGGATCGAAGCCCTTCGCGGCCAGGTGCTTGCGCAGCCGGTCGGTGAAGATCGCCTCGACCTTCTTCTCGTGCAGTTGCTCCTCGAGCTGCATCAGGAACTTGTCGACGACGCGAAGGATGATTTCTTCGTCCAGGGCCTTGAAGCTGATGATCGAGTCGAGCCGGTTGCGGAACTCGGGCGTGAACAGCCGCTTGATCTCGACCATCTCGTCGCCGGCCTCGCGGCTGTCGGAGAAGCCGATGCTGCGGCGCTGCAGGTCGGCCGCCCCCGCGTTCGTGGTCATGATGACGATCACGTTGCGGAAGTCGGCCTTGCGGCCGTTGTTGTCGGTGAGGGTCCCGTGGTCCATCACCTGCAGCAGGATGTTGAAGATGTCCGGGTGCGCCTTCTCGATCTCGTCGAGCAGCAGCACCGCATGCGGCTTCTTGCTGATGGCCTCGGTGAGCAGGCCGCCCTGGTCGAAGCCGACATAGCCCGGGGGGGCGCCGATCAGGCGCGACACCGCGTGCCGCTCCATGTACTCGGACATGTCGAAGCGGATCAGCTCGATGCCCAGGATGAAGGCGAGCTGCTTCGCGACCTCGGTCTTGCCGACGCCGGTGGGGCCGGAGAACAGGAAGGCGCCGATCGGCTTGTCGGGCTTGCCCAGGCCGGAGCGCGACATCTTGATCGCGGCAGCCAGCGCGTCGATGGCCGGGTCCTGGCCGAAGACCGTGGCCTTCAGGTCGCGGTCGAGCGTCTGCAGCTTGCTGCGATCGTCGGAGGACACCGAGGCCGGCGGAATGCGCGCGATCTTGGACACGATGTCCTCGATCTCGTTCTTGCCGATGACCTTCTTCTGCTTGCTCTTGGGCAGGATCCGCTGGGCGGCGCCGGCCTCGTCGATCACGTCGATCGCCTTGTCGGGCAGGTGGCGGTCGTTGATGAACTTGGCCGACAGCTCGGCGGCGGCCGACAGCGCCGAGGCCGAGTAGCGCACGCCGTGGTGCTCCTCGAAGCGGGACTTGAGGCCGCGCAGGATCTGCACGGTCTGTTCGACAGAGGGCTCGACCACGTCGATCTTCTGGAAGCGCCGCGACAGCGCATGGTCCTTCTCGAAGATCCCGCGGTACTCGTTGTAGGTGGTGGCGCCGATGCACTTGAGCTGCCCGGAGGACAGCGCCGGCTTGAGCAGGTTCGAGGCGTCGAGCGTGCCGCCCGAGGCCGAGCCCGCACCGATCAGCGTGTGGATCTCGTCGATGAACAGGATGGCGTTGGCGGCCTGCTTGAGCTGCTTGAGCACCGCCTTGAGGCGCTGCTCGAAGTCGCCGCGGTACTTGGTGCCGGCCAGCAGCGCGCCCATGTCGAGCGAGTACACGACCGCGTCGGCCAGAATTTCCGGCACGTCGCCCTGGGTGATCCGCCAGGCCAGGCCTTCGGCAATGGCGGTCTTGCCCACGCCGGCCTCGCCGACCAGCAGCGGGTTGTTCTTGCGGCGCCGGCACAACACCTGGATCACGCGTTCCACTTCCTGCTCGCGGCCGATCAGGGGGTCGATCCGGCCTTCCCTGGCCGCCACGTTCAGGTTCTGCGTGTACTGCTCGAGCGCGCCCGGCTGGCCGCCGGCGGCTTCCTGCTCGCCCTCGGCCTGCTCGTCCTTGGGCGGCTCCTTGGGCTGGGGCGTCTTGGTGATGCCGTGGGAGATGAAATTGACGACGTCGAGCCGCGTGATGCCCTGCTGGTGCAGGTAGTAGACCGCGTGCGAGTCCTTCTCGCCGAAGATGGCCACCAGCACGTTGGCGCCGGTGACTTCCTTCTTGCCGTTGGAGGTGCTCTGCACGTGCATGATCGCGCGCTGGATCACCCGCTGGAAGCCCAGCGTGGGCTGCGTGTCGATCTCCTCGGCGCCGGGCACGATCGGCGTGTTCTCCTTGATGAAGCCGGTCAGGCTGCGGCGGAGCTCGTCGATGTTGGCGGCGCAGGCGCGCAGCACCTCGGCGGCCGACGGATTGTCGAGCAGCGCGAGCAGCAGGTGCTCCACCGTGATGAATTCGTGTCGCTGCTGCCTGGCCTCGACAAAGGCCATGTGCAGGCTGACTTCAAGTTCCTGGGCGATCATGCTTCCTCCATCACGCACTGCAGCGGGTGCTGATGCTCGCGTGAATAACTGCTGACCTGCTCGACCTTCGTCGCTGCGATATCGCGAGGGAACACGCCGCAGACGCCGCGTCCGTCCCGGTGAACCTTCAGCATGACCTGGGTCGCCTTTTCGCGCCCCATGCCGAAGAATTTCTGCAAAACGCTCACGACGAACTCCATGGGCGTGAAATCGTCATTGAGCAGAACCACCTGGTACATCGGCGGCGGCTTCAGTCGCGATTCCCGACGTTCGAGAACGGTGGAGGGATCGTGCCGGGTCGCCATGAATGCATTCTAGCGAGTCGCGAGGGCGGCGCAACAATCGCAGGGGGAATGGTCCGCCCGACGTGAACGCCGTCACGCCGAAAGGCGGGCGTGGCGCGCCGGCACTTGACGCCGGCGCAAATCCGAAAAAGAATCCGAGCGCTGTCCGGGGATATTCCCCGGGTCGCGCCGGCCCGACTATTCCTTTCAGAAATGGGGCAGCGCAGCCGCCATTTCAAGGGGCAGCACCAGGCGGGCCGGTCGAGGGGGTGAGCCGAGAGGCTGCCAGCCGGCCCGGGTAATCGTTTTCAGGAATGTTCAGGCATGGCTACAGGCACCGTTAAGTGGTTCAACGATTCGAAGGGCTTCGGCTTCATCACGCCGGATGACGGCGGCGAGGATCTCTTCGCGCACTTCAGCGCAATCCAGATGAACGGATTCAAGACGCTGAAGGAGGGGCAGAAGGTCCAGTTCGACGTGGTGACCGGGCCCAAGGGCAAGCAGGCCTCGAACATCCAGGCGGCCTGAGGGTCGCCGCGCCGGGCGACCGGCGCCGCAACACCGAGCGCCGGGGAGACCCGGCGTTCTTCTTTGCGCGGCCGGCAAAGAAAAACCCCAGTCGAATCAACGAACTGGGGTTCGGCGCGGAAAAGGAGGGAACGCCGCGAGGGCGCCCCCGGACCACGTCACATGTTGTCGATCATGACCTGGCCGAAGCCCGAGCAGGACACCTGGGTGGCGCCTTCCATCAGCCGCGCGAAGTCGTAGGTGACCTTCCTGGACTGGATGGCCTTGTCCATCGACGAAATGACGAGATCCGCCGCCTCGGTCCAGCCCATGTGGCGGAGCATCATCTCGGCCGACAAGATCTCCGAGCCCGGGTTCACGTAGTCCTTCCCGGCGTACTTCGGCGCGGTGCCGTGGGTGGCCTCGAACATGGCCACCGAATCCGACAGGTTGGCGCCCGGCGCGATGCCGATGCCGCCGACCTGCGCGGCCAGCGCATCGGAGATGTAGTCACCGTTCAGGTTCAGCGTGGCGATGACCGAGTACTCGTTCGGACGCAGCAGGATCTGCTGCAGGAAGGCGTCGGCGATGACGTCCTTCACGATGATGGCCTTGCCGCTCTTCGGATTCTTGAACGAGCACCACGGGCCGCCGTCGACCGGCTGTGCGCCGAATTCCTTCTGGGCCAGCGCGTAGCCCCAGTCGCGGAAGCCGCCCTCGGTGAACTTCATGATGTTGCCCTTGTGCACCAGGGTGACCGAGGGCTTGTCGTTGTCGATCGCGTACTGGATCGCCTTGCGCACCAGGCGCTCGGTGCCTTCGCGCGACACCGGCTTGATGCCGATGCCCGAGGTCTCGGGGAAGCGGATCTTGGTGACGCCCATTTCCTTGATCAGGAAGTCGATCAGCTTCTTCGCCTTCGGGCTCTCGGCTTCGTATTCGATGCCGGCGTAGATGTCTTCCGAGTTCTCGCGGAAGATCACCATGTCGGTCTTTTCGGGTTCCTTGACCGGCGAGGGCACGCCCTTGAAATAGCGGACCGGCCGCAGGCAGACGTACAGGTCGAGCTCCTGGCGCAGCGCGACGTTCAGCGAGCGGATGCCGCCGCCCACCGGCGTGGTCAGCGGGCCCTTGATCGAGACGACATAGTCCTTGACGATCTCGAGCGTCTCGGCGGGCAGCCAGACGTCGGGGCCGTAGACCTTGGTCGACTTCTCGCCCGCGTAGACCTCCATCCAGTGGATCTTGCGCTTGCCGCCGTAGGCCTTGGCCACCGCGGCGTCGACGACCTTCAGCATGACCGGCGTGATGTCCATGCCGGTGCCGTCGCCCTCGATGTAGGGAATGATCGGATTGTCGGGAACCTGCAGCGAAAAGTCGGCATTGACCTTGATCTTCTCGCCGGCCGAAGGGACTTTGACGTGCTGATACATGCGCAGGATTCCTCGGTAGATGGTTGTTCGGTTCGCGGGTTAGCCCATAATTATGCAGCATCGGCCCGCCGCGCAGGCCCCTTGCGGCACCCCGAACCGGAAGCAGCCCTGACATGAAGCAAACCCTTCGACTCGCCGCGCTGTCGCTCGTCCTGGGCCTGGGCCTGCTCGGCGCCGGTCAGATGGCGACGCCGTCGGCCGCCGCCCAGGGGCAGGCCCAGCCGACCCTTCCGACGGTCACGCTGCAGGCCGGCATCCACCTGGTCAAGGCCGAGGTGGCCAACACGCCAAAGACGCGCGAGATCGGCCTGATGTTCCGCGAACGGCTGGCGCCCAACCACGGCATGCTCTTCGTGTTCCGCGAGAAGGCCGGCCACTGCTTCTGGATGCGCAACACGCTGATCCCGCTGTCGATCGCCTTCCTGGACGACGACGGCACGATCGTCAACATCGAGGACATGGCGCCGCGCAGCGAGGCCAGCCACTGCCCGAAGCGGCCGGTGCGGTTCGCGCTGGAGATGGACCAGGGCTGGTTCGCCAAGCGCGGGCTGGCGGCCGGCGCGAAGCTGGCATCCCCGCAGGTGTTCGGCAAGCGCTAGCGCCGCCGGGTGCGCCCGGCGGCCGCGCGCCCCGGGCCGCCAGTTCCCGGGCCGCTAGCCCTTCTTGATGAACTTGCCGTAGGCCCAGAGCACCAGGATCGCGCCGAGCACCGAAGCGATGAAGCCCGCGCCCGAGCCCTGCGGGTAGAAGCCGACCGCCCGGCCGATGAAGCCGGCCACGAAGGCGCCCACGATGCCCAGCAGCATCGTGACGATGATGCCGCCGCCCTGCGAGCCGGGCATGATGAACTTGGCGACCGCGCCGATCGCGAGTCCGATGATGGCAGTCCAGATCAGGCTCATGTCGAGCGTCCTCCATTCGAGATCGGATTCCGCATTGAAACACGATCCGCTCGCTTGCGCTGCGTCAAACCGAATCCGGCCGCCGGCGCCTCACCCTCTCGTGGCGGCGCGCATTCGGTGCTTCAATAGATGCTTTCATAACGCATCTTTAAAGGACCCCCGCATGAGCACTGCCACCGCGACCCTCGATGTCAGGACCATTCCGCCGCGCGAACGCCACGTCCGCATCTTCTCGACCTTCCAGCACCTTCCCGTGGACGGCAGCATCGAACTGGTGAACGACCACGACCCGGTGCCGCTGCACGACCAGTTCCTGGCTCTGCTGCCTGGCGGATTCAGCTGGGACTACCTGGAAACGGGACCGGACCTGTGGCGCGTGCGCATCGGGAAACTGGGCGGAAGCAGCTGCTGCGGCTCCTGCGGAGGCTGATCCGGGCGCTCAGGCCTCGCAGACCTCCGCACCGGCCCTCGGAATGACGGCCCCGGGCGCAGCCACGCGAAAGGGGCCCGAAGGCCCCTTTGCAACGAGAGCCCCTCGGGCCCCCGCGGTCCGGCCCGCGCAGCGCGTTCGCGCCGCGAACCCGTCAGGCGAAGTTCTTCGCCGCGAAGTCCCAGTTGGCCAGATGGTTCAGGAAGGTCTCCACGAACTTCGGTCGGGCATTGCGATAGTCGATGTAATAAGCGTGCTCCCAGACGTCGATGGTCAACAGCGGCTTGTCCGCCCCGGTGAGCGGCGTGGCCGCGTTGCTGGTGTTGACGATGTCGACGCTGCCGTCGGCCTTCTTGACCAGCCAGGTCCAGCCCGATCCGAAGTTGCCGACCGCGCTCTTGGTGAAGGCTTCCTTGAAGGCGTCGAATGAGCCCCACTTGGCCTTGATCGCGTCGGCCAGCGCGCCCGAAGGCTGGCCGCCGCCGTTGGGCTTCATGCAGTGCCAGAAGAAGGTGTGGTTCCAGACCTGGGCCGCGTTGTTGAAGACGCCGCCCTGAGACTTGCGGATGATGTCCTCGAGGCTGGCGTTCTCGAACTCGGTGCCCTTGATCAGGTTGTTCAGGTTCGTGACATAGGCCTGATGGTGCTTGCCGTGGTGGTACTCGAAGGTCTCCTTCGAGATGTGCGGGGCCAGGGCATCGGGAGCGTAAGGAAGGGCGGGAAGCTGGTGTTCCATGTCTTGTCCTCGTGCGTTAGTTATTGAACCCGGCATTCTAGGCCGAACGGCCGGGACCCTCCAGCGAAGCGGGGATTGCGCCGGATGCGAAGGCGGTTCCCCCTCCCTGTCCTCCGCCCTTGTCCTCCGCCCTTGCCGCTACGCCTCCGGATGCGAGGCCGTCACCGTGGCATCGAGCCGGCCGCTGGCGAGCCGCACCGACAACGGATCGCCCGGCCTGGCCCGCGCGGCGTCGCGCAGCACGGTACCGTCGGGGCTGCTCACGATCGCGTAGCCCCGGTCGAGCACCGCCTGCGGGCTGACCAGCGCGAGCGCGGCCGCGGCCGCGTCGACTCGCCGCCCGCGCTGCGCCAGTGTCTCGCGGACCGCGCTCGCCAGCCGGCGCTCGAGCGCCTCCAGCCGCTGACGCGCGAGGTCGGCGCGCGGGGCCCGCATCCTGGCCGCCAGCCGGTCGAGCGCGCCGGCGCGGCGCAATCGCTGGGCATTGCCGGCCGCCGCCAGCCGCTGCGACAGCGCCACCACCCGCCTGGCCCGGTCGCGCCACTGGGCCGAAGGCGGCCGCAACAGCCGGGTGCCGGTGTCCAGTCGCTGGGCGGCGCGATCGAGCCTGCGTCGCATGGCCATCTGCAGCCGCTGCGCCAGCCGGAGCGCGCCGCGCGCCAATTCGCGCCGGTCGGGCGCCACCAGCTCGGCCGCGGCGGTCGGCGTGGGGGCGCGCAGGTCGGCCACGAAGTCGGCGATGGTGAAGTCGGTCTCGTGACCGACCCCGACCACCACCGGCAACGGACAGGCGGCGATCGCGCGGGCGACACGCTCGTCGTTGAAGGACCAGAGATCCTCGATCGACCCGCCGCCGCGCACCAGGAGCAACACCTCGCAATCGCGCCGGCTGCCCGCCCGGCCGATCGCCGTCGCGATCTGGGCCGGCGCCTCGGCCCCCTGCACCTGCGTCGGGTAGACGACCACCGGGATGGCCGGCGCGCGCCGACGCAGCGTGGTGAGCACGTCGCGCAGCGCCGCCGCCTGCGGCGAGGTCACGATCCCGATCGCCGCCGGATGGGCCGGCAGCGGCCGCTTGCGGGCCGCCTCGAACAGGCCCTCGCGCTGCAGGCGGTCCTTCAGCTCGAGGAAGCGCCGGTACAGGTCGCCGGCCCCCGCCCGGCGCATCGCCTCGACATTGAGCTGGAATTCCCCGCGGGCCTCGTAAAGCGTGGCCAGTGCCAGCACCTCGACCCGGTCGCCGTCGCGCGGCGAGAAATCCACGTTGCGGGCCCGGCCGCGGAACATCACGCAGCGGACCTGGGCCGACGCGTCCTTGAGCGAGAAGTACCAATGCCCGCTCGCCGCCCGGACCACGTTCGACAGTTCGCCCTCGACCCGCACCACCGGGAGACTTTGCTCCAGAATGCCTGCAACCGCGCGGTTCAGCTCGGAAACCGTGAGGATTTCCCGCGCCGTTGCGCGGTTTTCGCTCCGGATTTCAGTATTCATGCGGCTTCCCGGGCAGAACCTTTCCACAAAGCCGCGTCGCTGCGTGCGTTTTGACTGGCGACACGGATTGCGCTAAACGAATGCCCATAAGTTGTTGATTGCCATGGCGTTTTCCGGTGCGAACCTTTTGGGCAGCGGCCGGAAACCGCGCAGATTCGCGATCCCCACATATTATCCAGCGCTTTCTTCACAGAGTTGTCCACAGCTTCTGTCGATAAGGCGGCCAGTCGGTCCGGCACGACCGACGGCGCTTGCGGCCGTGGTTCGAAAACGCGGACAATTGCGGGCCTGAGCCCCCGCCGACGCTCGTCGCTCGGCACCTGGAGATCGAATTGCTGTCCCTGATCGAGGCGGCCGGTTGGCCGATCTGGTTCCTGATCGTCACCTCGGTGGCGGCCGTTGCGCTGATCATCGAGCGCGGCCTGGCCTTGCGCCGCGCCAAGATCCTGCCCGCCGGCCTGCTCGAGGAGCTGACCGGACTGCGTGGCGCGGTGCCGGTCACGCCGGAGCTGCTCTCGCGGCTGTCAGCCAGCTCGCCGCTCGGCCGCGTGCTGGCGGCCGGCGCCCGCCACGAGGCCGGCGGCCGAGCGCGGATGAAGGAGGCCATGGAGGATGCCGGCCGCGCCGTCGCCCATGACCTCGAGAAATACCTGTCGGGGCTGGGCACCATCGCCACCGTCGCGCCGCTCCTGGGCTTGTTCGGCACCGTGGTGGGAATGATCGAGATCTTCGGCGCGCAGGCGCCCGGCGGCACCAACCCCCAGCAGCTCGCCCACGGCATCTCGGTGGCGCTCTACAACACCGCCTTCGGCATCCTGATCGCGATCCCGGCGCTGATCGCCTACCGGCATTTCCGCGCCCGGGTCGACGGTTACCTGACGGACATGGAGCAGCAGGCGCTTCGCCTGGTCGACCTGGTGGCCGCCGAGCCAGCGCCCGGCGCAGGCGGGCCGCCGGCCGACGCCGAGGTCCGCAAGCCGGTCCGCCGCGCGACGCCCCGTCCCGCCGCCGAGCGCGCCAAGACGAGCCCCGCCGCGCCGAGCCCCACCGCATGATCGGCCGCCGCGCGATGAGCTTCCACCCGGGCCGCCGCCGGGAGGATCCGGAGATCAACTTCATCCCGCTGATCGACCTGCTGCTGGTCATCCTGATCTTCCTGATGGTCACCACGACCTACTCGAAGTTCACCGAGCTGCAGGTCGACCTGCCGAGCGCCAACGCAGACCAGGCTGCCGAGCGGCCGGCCGAGATCGTGGTCGCGGTGGCGGCCGACGGCCGCTACCTGCTCGATGCCGGCACGCCGCAGGTGCTGGCGCCCGAGGCGCTGGTCGCCGAGCTCGTGCGTGCGGCGCGCGGCCAGCGCGAGCCCGTGCTGGTCATTCATGCCGACGCGGGCGCGCGCCACCAGTCGGTCGTGGCCGTGCTCGAGGCGGCCCGCCAGGCCGGGATCGCGCGCGTCACCTTTGCCGCCCAGGGCGGCGCCACGGGCGGCGGCGCGCGTTGATCCGCGGGCGGCTCGAAGCCGCGCTCCGGGCGCTCTGGTTCGACCCTGCCCCGCCGGCTGCGCTGCGCGCGGCCGGTTTGCTGCTCGCCCTCCTCACGCCGCTCACCGCCCTGGCCGCCGCGCGCCAGCGGCGCGCGATCGTCGCGCTCCCCGCGCCGCCGGTGCCGGTGCTGGTCGTGGGCAACCTGGTGGTGGGCGGCGCGGGCAAGACGCCGCTGGTGGCCGCCATCGTCGAGGCGCTGGCCGCACGCGGCTGGCATCCGGGCATCCTGGCGCGCGGCCACGGCGCGCGGCGCGCGGACGCCCGGCTGGTCGCCCCCGACGACGATCCCGAGAGCGCGGGCGACGAGCCCCTTCTGCTCGCGCAACTCACCGGCCGCCCGGTCGCCGCAGGGCGACGGCGCGCCGAGGCGCTCGCCGCCCTGCTCGCGGCGCATCCGGAGGTCGATGTCGTGGTCAGCGACGACGGTCTGCAGCACGCGGCGCTCCCGCGCAGCGTCGAAGTCGCGGTCTTCGACGCGCGCGGCGCCGGCAACCGCCGCCTGCTGCCGGCGGGCCCGCTGCGCGAGCCGCTGTCGCATCTCGGCGGGATGCACGCGATCGCGATCAACGGTGCGTCCGCCCTGGCCGGCGACGGGCTGGCTGGTGGCCCGGTTGCCGGGCAGGCAGGTTCGCCCCCGCCGCGCGCGTTTCGCTTCGACGTGCTGCCGGAACGCTTCGTGCGGGTGGGCAACGAGGACGAACAGCTCGACCCGGCGGGCTTTCGCGCGCGAGTCGAGGCTGCCTGCGGCGCGGCCGACGCGCCCGGCTGCCTGGCCGCGGTGGCCGGGATCGGCGCCCCGGAACGCTTCTTCGCGTCGCTCGCCTCGCTCGGCCTGCCGCCCGCGCTGTCGCACACGCCCGGCGACCACCGACCGCTCACCCGCGAGGCGCTGCGCGCGATCGATGCCCGCTTCGTCGTGATGACCACCAAGGACGCCGTAAAATGCCGGGCTTGGGCCGACGACCGCTGTTGGGCGCTGCAGGCGTCCGCGCGGCTCGATCCGGCATTCGTCGACTGGCTCGACAACGCACTGCGCGAGACGAAACTTGGACGCACGCCTGCTCGACATCCTGGTGTGCCCGATCTGCAAGGGCCCGCTCAAACTCGAACGGGGCGGCACGGCGCCTGACGTCGCGCCGCTCGACGGCGAACTGGTCTGCAAGCCCGACCGGCTCGCCTTCCCGATCCGCGACGGCATCCCGGTGATGCTGGTCGACGAGGCCCGCCGCATCGAACAGGCCGATTGATGGGTGCCGCGCTCGCCCCCGGCGACAGCGCTTCCGGTCGTCCGCGCCGCGCGCAGCCTGACTTCGTCGCGCTGATCCCGGCGCGCCTGGCCTCGACCCGCCTGCCCGACAAGCCGCTCGCCGACATCGGCGGACAGCCGATGGTGGTGCGGGTGGCCGAGCGCGCCCGCGCAGCCGGCGCGCAACGGGTGGCGATCGCCACCGACAGCCAGCGCATCGCCGAGGCGGTGCGCGCGGCCGGCCACGAGGCGGTCATGACCGCCGCCGACCATCCTTCGGGCACCGACCGGCTGGCCGAGGCCGCCCGCCTGCTCGGCCTGGCAGCCGACACGATCGTCGTGAACGTGCAGGGCGACGAGCCGCTGATCCCGCCGCCGCTGGTCCGCTCGGTGGCCGCGCGGCTGGCGGCCTCGCCCGACGCAGCCATCGCCACCGCCGCCCACCCGATCCACGATCCCGAGGACTGGCGCAACCCGAACGTGGTCAAGGCGGTGCTCGACCGCGAGGGCCGCGCCCTGCTGTTCTCGCGCGCCGCCATCCCCTTCGATCGCGACGGCAGCGCGCCGGTGCCGGCCTGCGCGCTGCGGCACATCGGCCTGTACGCCTACCGGGTCGGCTTCCTGCTCGCCTATCCCGCGCTCGAGCGCGCGCCGATCGAGGCGCTGGAATCCCTCGAGCAACTGCGCGCGCTCTGGCACGGCTACCGGATCGTCGTCGAGGTCACCGACGAGCAGCCGCCACCGGGCGTGGACACGCCCGCCGACCTGGATCGCGTCCGCCGCATCGTGTCGGGCGGACACCCAAATTGACCGTCCGTCGCCTTTGACGGTACGCTTCCCGGGCTTTCGCGACCCGGCCCGCGCAGCGGCGCGCCACGGGCCTTCTCGCGCCGTCCAACACCAGGTCCTACACCAGGTCACTTCATGCGTCTGATCCTCCTCGGCCCGCCCGGCGCCGGCAAAGGCACGCAAGCTGCCTTCATCACGAAGAAATTCGGCATCCCCCAGATCTCGACCGGCGACATGCTGCGCGCCGCGGTCAAGGCGGGCACCCCGCTGGGGCTGGAAGCCAGGAAAGTGATGGACGCCGGCGGGCTGGTGTCCGACGACATCATCATCGGCCTGGTCAAGGACCGACTGCAGCAGCCCGACTGCCAGGCCGGCTACCTGTTCGACGGCTTCCCGCGCACGATCCCGCAGGCCGAGGCGATGAAGAACGCCGGCGTGCGGCTCGACTACGTGCTCGAGATCGACGTCCCCGAAGAAGACATCATCGAGCGGATGAGCGGGCGCCGGGTCCACGCGGCCAGCGGGCGCACCTACCACGTGCGCTTCAACCCGCCCAAGGTCGCCGGCAAGGACGACGTCACCGGCGAAGACCTGATCCAGCGCGACGATGACCGCGAGGAAACCGTACGCAAGCGCCTCGAGGTCTACCGGGCGCAGACCCGCCCGCTGATCGACTACTACGGCGGCTGGGCGAAGACCGGCGACCCGGCCGCGCCGCAGTACCGCCGCATCTCGGGCCAGGGTTCGGTCGAAGCGATCACCGCGCGCGCGCTGGCCGCGCTCGCGTAGACTCTCGTCGGATTCCCGGGGCCGGAGACTCCCCGTCCCCGGGAAGGCGCCCGAACCGCGCCGACACGATTTCCGTTGCTGCTGTTCCGATATCAAAACGACTTCTTGGGGGTGACAACATGACAGCGACTTCAGCGAGCCTCTGGTTCGCTCTCGTCTGCGGCCTGGCCGCGGTGATCTACGGGATCGTGTCGAGCCGATGGATCCTCGGCCTCGACGCCGGCAACGCGCGGATGCAGGAGATCGCCAGCGCGATCCAGCAGGGCGCGCGCGCCTACCTGAACAAGCAGTACCGCACGATCGGCCTGGTGGGCATCGTGCTCTTCGTCGCGATCTGGGCGCTTCCCGGGCTGGGCATGGCCACCGCGATCGGCTTCGCGATCGGCGCGATCCTGTCCGGCGCGGCCGGCTACATCGGCATGAACGTGTCGGTGCGCGCCAACGTGCGCACCGCGCAGGCCGCCACCCAGGGCCTCGGACCGGCCCTCGACGTGGCCTTCCGCGGCGGCGCGATAACCGGCATGCTGGTGGTCGGCCTGGGCCTGCTGGGCGTGGCCGGCTACTACGGCGTGCTGATGGGCAGCGCGCCGCACGGCCTGGACAAGGTCGGCTCGCTGCACGATGTGCTCAAGCCGCTGATCGGCCTGGCCTTCGGCTCCTCGCTGATCTCGATCTTCGCGCGGCTGGGCGGCGGCATCTTCACCAAGGGCGCCGACGTGGGCGCCGACCTGGTGGGCAAGGTCGAGGCCGGCATCCCCGAGGACGACCCGCGCAACCCGGCGGTGATCGCCGACAACGTGGGCGACAACGTCGGCGACTGCGCCGGCATGGCGGCCGACCTGTTCGAGACCTACGCGGTCACGCTGATCGCCACGATGCTGCTGGGCTCGCTGATGGTCAGCGGCGCCGAGCTGCAGGCGGTGGTCTACCCGCTGGCGCTGGGCGGCATGTCGATCATCGCGTCGATCATCGGCGCGATGTTCGTCAAGGCCAAGCCGGGCACGACCAACATCATGGGCGCGCTCTACAAGGGCCTGATCTGGGCCGGCCTGATCGCCACGATCGCCGCCTGGCCGATCACCCGCTGGATCTTCGGCGATGTCGATCTCTCGCGCGCCGGGACCTCGGTGATGAACCTGTGGCTGTGCGTGGTCGTGGGCATGATCCTGACCGGCCTGATCGTCTGGGTCACCGAGTACTACACCGGCACGCAGTTCAAGCCGGTGCGCTACGTGGCACAGGCCTCCACTACCGGCCATGGCACCAACATCATCGCCGGCCTGGCCGTGTCGATGAAATCCACCGCCTGGCCGGTGATCCTGGTCTGCGCGGCAATCATGGCCTCGTACTGGCTGGGCAACCTGTACGGCATCGCGATCGCCGCCACGTCCATGCTGTCGATGGCCGGCATCGTCGTGGCGCTCGATGCCTACGGCCCGATCACCGACAACGCCGGCGGCATTGCCGAAATGGCCGAGCTGCCCTCGTCGGTGCGCGACATCACCGACCCGCTCGACGCGGTGGGCAACACCACCAAGGCGGTCACCAAGGGCTACGCGATCGGCTCCGCGGGCCTGGCGGCGCTGGTGCTGTTCGCCGACTACACGCACGCGCTCGAGTCCCAGGGCATGAAGGTGTCCTTCGACCTGTCGAACCACATGGTGATCATCGGCCTGTTCATTGGCGGCCTGGTCCCCTACCTGTTCGGCGCGATGGCGATGGAAGCGGTGGGCCGCGCGGCCGGCGCGGTGGTCGAGGAAGTGCGCCGCCAGTTCCGCGAGATCAAGGGCATCATGGAAGGCACGGCCAAGCCCGACTACTCGAAGGCGGTGGGCCTGCTCACCGGAGCGGCCATCAAGGAGATGATGATCCCCTCGCTGCTGCCGGTCGTGGTGCCGATCCTGGTTGCCGTGTTCCTCGGCCCCGAGGCGCTCGGCGGCGTGCTGATGGGCACGATCGTGACCGGCCTGTTCGTCGCGATCTCGATGTGCACCGGTGGCGGCGCCTGGGACAACGCCAAGAAGTACATCGAGGAAGGCAACCATGGGGGCAAGGGCTCCGAGGCGCACAAGGCCGCGGTCACCGGCGACACGGTCGGCGACCCCTACAAGGACACTGCAGGCCCGGCCGTGAACCCGCTGATCAAGATCATCAACATCGTGGCGCTGCTGCTGGTGCCGCTGATGGGCGTGCTGCACGGAGGCTGAGGCAATGCATGTGAAGGGCAAGGTCGTCATCGTCACCGGCGGCGCATCGGGGCTCGGCGGCGCAACCGCCCAGCGGATCGTCGAGCTGGGCGGCAAGGTGCTGATCGCCGACGTCAACGACAAGCTGGGCGCGGAGTTCGCGGGGCAGCTCGGCGCGGCCGCGCGCTTCGAGCGCTGCGACGTCACCGCCGAGGCCGACGCGCAGGCGGCGGTGGCTGCCGCCCTCGAGATGGGCGAGCTGATCGGGCTGGTCAACTGCGCCGGCATCGGGCCGCCGTGCAAGACGGTCGGCAAGGACGGCCCGCACCCGCTCGACCTGTTCGCGAAGGTCGTCCAGATCAACCTGATCGGCAGCTTCAACATGCTGCGGCTCGCCGCCGCGGCCATGGTGAAGAACACGCCGAACGCCGAAGGCGAGCGCGGCGTGATCGTGAACACCGCGTCGGTGGCGGCCTACGACGGCCAGATCGGCCAGGCCGCCTACGCGGCCTCGAAGGGCGGAATCGTGGGCATGACGCTGCCCGTCGCCCGCGACCTGGCCCGCGACGGCGTGCGCGTGGTCACGATCGCGCCGGGGCTCTTCCTCACGCCGCTGCTGCAGAGCCTGCCGAAGGAAGCCCAGGAGTCGCTCGGCAAGCAGGTGCCCTTCCCCTCGCGGCTCGGACGGCCGAGCGAGTATGCGGCGATGGTCGAGCACATCTTCGCCAACGTGATGCTGAACGGCGAGACCATCCGGCTCGACGGCGCGATCCGCATGGCGCCGCGCTGAGCCCGCCGCGGGGCGGCGCGCCGCGCGCCCTCGTCCATAGCCGGGCCGATGGCCCGGCTTTTTCTTTGGGGGTATGCTCCGGCCAACAACGACGGACAACCCATCGAGGAGTCGCCATGCCCGGCCTGCGTCCCGACGTCGATCCCGACGGCCTGCTCGAATACTCGGTCGTGTTCACCGACCGCGCGCTCAACCACATGTCGCAACGCTTCCAGGGCGTCATGCGCGACATCTCGGGGGTGCTGAAGGCGGTCTACCGCGCGCATTCGGCGGTGGTGGTGCCGGGCAGCGGCACCTTCGGCATGGAGGCGGTCGCCAGGCAGTTCGCCACCGGCAAGAAATGCCTGGTGATCCGCACCGGCTGGTTCAGCTACCGCTGGTCGCAGATCTTCGAGATGGGCGGGATCCCGTCCGAGGCCATCGTGCTCAAGGCGCGCCCGGTCGCCCCCGGCCGCAAGGCCGCCTTCGCGCCGCCGCCGATCGACGAGGTCGTCGCCACCATCGCCCGCGAGAAGCCCGACCTGGTGTTCGCGCCGCACGTGGAGACCTCGGCCGGCATGATGCTGCCCGACGACTACCTGAAGCGCGTGGCCGACGCGGTGCACGCGGTGGGCGGCATGTTCGTGCTCGACTGCATCGCCTCCGGCGCGGTGTGGGTGGACATGAAGGCCACCGGCGTCGACGTGCTGATCAGCGCCCCGCAGAAGGGCTGGAGCGGCTCGCCCTGCTGCGCCTTCGTGATGCTCGGCGAAACCGCGCGAGAGCGCATCGAGGCCACCGCCAGCACCAGCTACGCCTGCGACCTGCGCAAGTGGCTGCAGATCATGGAGGCCTACGAGAAGGGCGGCCACGCCTACCACGCCACGATGCCCACCGACGCCCTGGCCAGCGTGCGCGACGCGATGCTCGAGACCCGGCGCTACGGCTTCGACAAGGCGCGCGCCGACCAGCTCGAACTGGGCAGCCGGGTGCGGGCACTGCTCGCCGACCGCGGCTTCCCGAGCGTGGCCGCGGCGGGCTTCGAAGCGCCCGGCGTGGTCGTCGGCTACACCGACGATCCGGAAATCCACTCGGGCAAGCGCTTCCTGGGCCTGGGCCTGCAGACCGCCGCCGGCGTGCCGCTGCAGTGCGACGAGCCGGCCGATTTTCGCACCTTCCGGATCGGATTGTTCGGGCTGGACAAGCTCGGCAACATCGATCGCACGGTCGCGCACCTGGAACGGGCGCTGGCCCAGGCAGCGCAGGCGGCGGCCTGAGGATTCGTCACACGCTCCGGCCCTCGGCGCGCGCTCCGGGCCGGCTGCGCCGCAAGGCGGCCTGGCGCGCCGCCCGCGACTCCTCGCTGGCCGCGGCCAGCGCGATCTGGTCGTGCGCCATGTAGCCGGCCGCGTGGTTAAGGACCGTGGCCGCCGCGTTGACCGACTCCTTGCTCATCCGCACGACGGCCGGCGGCATCGACAGCGCGCGCGCCGCCACCTCGCGCGCCAGCGCGAGCGCGCCGCCGCTGGGCGCCGTGTAGTCGAGCAGGCCGAGCGCCAGCGCCTGCGGCGCCGCGAAGCGCTCGCAGAGGATGGTCAGCCGCTTGGCCTTCGCCGGGCCGAGCAGGTTGACCAGCCGCGGGATGGTGCCCCAGGTCAGCGGAATGCCGAGCGAGATCTCGGGCAACGACACGAAGGCGTCTTCCCCCGCAACGCGCCAGTCGCAGGCCAGCGCGAGCGCCAGCCCGCCGCCGACCGCATAGCCCTCGATCGCGGCGATCGTGATCTGCGGGATCTCCTCCCAGGCCCGGCACAGCCGGTAGCCGGTCGCGGTGATGCGGCGCCGCTCCGAGATCGACAGCGAGGCGTCGGCCCAGGTCCGCGCGTCATCCAGGTCGGCGCCCGCCGAAAAGAAACGCGCGGCGCCGGTCAGGATCACCGCGTCCACGTCGTCGCGTTCGGCGAGCTCGCGCGCAACTGCGATCAACTCGCGCATCAGCCGGCTGGAGAGCGCATTGCGCGCGGCCGGCCGGTCGAGCGTGACCACGGCGCAGCGATCGGCCACTTCCAGCTTCAGGTTCTCGTAGCCTGCGGGCACCGTCTCCTCCATCGTTCGAACCTCGTTCCGATCGAGAGACTAACCCAGGGCGGCAGCGACGGACCACGCCCCTATACTCGGGGCTCGCCATCCCCTTTCGAGGAGCAACACCGATGTCCGTCCATTCCCTCGCCGCCGCGCGCATCGCGGATCCCGTGCAACTGGCCAGGCTCCATCTGGCGGCGGCGCTGCGTCTCGCCGTCCTGCACGAGCTCGACGAGGGCATCGACAATCACTTCACCGTCGCCGTGCCGGGCCAGGAGGACCGCTACCTGATCCTGCCCTTCGGCCTGCACTGGTCCGAGGCGCGCGCCAGCGACCTGGCCGTGTTCGACGAAGCGGGCCGCACGATCGAAGGCCAGGGCGTGGTGGAACTTTCGGCACGCTGCATCCACGCGCCGATCCACCGCCTCTGCGGCGCGAACGTCGTGCTGCACACCCACCAGACCTGGGCGCTGGCGCTGAACATGCTGCAGGACAACAGGCTGCTGCCGACCAGCCAGACGGCGGCCTTCTTCGACGGCCGCATCGTCTACGACGACGGCTACAACGGGCTCGCCGACACGCTCGCGGAGGGCGAGCGCCTGGCCGGGCTGCTCGGCGCCGACAAGCACACCGTGTTCATGAAGAACCACGGCGTGCTGGTCGTCGGCGACACGGTCGCTCAGGCCTACCGTCGTCTGTACCGGCTCGAACGCGTCTGCCGCGCACAGCTGCTCGCGATGGGCTCGGGCCAGCGATTGCAGGTGCTGCCGCCCGAGGTCGTCGCCCGCGTGCAGGCGCCGAATCCCGACAATACGCACTCGCTGGCGGAACGCGAGCGCCTGTTCTTCGAGGCGATGATGCGGGTGCTCGACCGCGAGCTGCCCGGCTACGCCGACTAGACCGCGTTCGACCCGCCGCCCGCCAGCACGAAAGGAGGCCCCTACGCCATGAAAGCACGCACGCTCCCGGAGACTCGCCCGGTCCGGCACGCTCGTCCGCGCCGGAACGTCCGATCGTTCGGGAAGGCCCGCACCCTGTCGGCCCTCGCGCTGGCCGCCGCGCTCGCCGGCTGCGCCCTGCCGCCCCTCGGGCCGTTCGGACCGTCCGAACCCGCGCCGGGCGGCACGGTCTACCGGATCGACACGCCCTACGACGACACGCTGGCGGCCCGCCTGCTCGCCAACGGCCCGAACACCGTCACCGGCAGCGCGTCGGTCCGCCAGCGCAACGGCACGGTGGTCACCTGCGCCGGCCAGCCGGTATTCCTGGTGCCCGCCACCGACTACGCCCGGATCCGCGTACGCGCGCTGTACGGCAGCGACGAGCGCGGCGCGAGCCTGGACGGCCGCAGCTACCGCTTCGATCCGGACCCGCCCGAGTACGCGAAGCTGGTCAGGCAGGCCCAGTGCGATGCCAACGGCAGGTTCCGCTTCGATCGTGTCGCCAGCGGCACCTTCTTCCTGACCGCGGTGGTCCGCTGGCAGGAGGGCGAGCGCCGCGCCGGCGGCTCGCTGATGCAGCGGGTCACCACCGGCGGCGGCCGAACGGTCGACCTCAAGCTCGCGCGTTGAGCCCGATGACAGCTTCCCCGACCGACCGCCGCCCGCGCACGAAGTGGCGCTTCTGGCTGGTCCTCGCCACGCTGTCGGCCGCCGCCGTGGCGGCGTCGCTGATGTACCCGGACGTCGACCTTCGCGAGATCCGCAAGCTGCTCGGGCTGCGCGGCCAGGCGGCACCCGCCGGTGCGCCCGCCGGCGAGCGCGCCGACGGCAAGCCGCCGGCCCCGCTCGCGCCGGTCACCGTCGAAACCGCCCGCGTGCAGGTCCAGCCGCTGGTCGAGTCGATCCGCGCGGTCGGCAGCCTGCTGCCCGACGAGGCCGTCACCGTCACCACCGAGATCGCGGGCCGCATCGAGCGGATCGCATTCCGCGAGGGGCAGCGCGTCGCCGCGGGCGATCTGCTGGTGCAGCTCGACGCGTCGGTCCTGAAGGCCGAGCTGGCCCGCAGCCGCTCCGAGCTCACGCTCTCGCGCGCCAACAACGAGCGCTTCGCCAAGCTGGCCCGCGAGGGCATGGCCTCGCCCCGCTCGCGCGACGAGGCCCTGGCCGCATTGCAGGCCGCCGAGGCAGGCATCGCGCTCGCCGAAGCCCGGCTGGCGAAGACCACGATCCGCGCGCCGCTGTCCGGTGTCGTGGGCCTTCGATCGGTCAGCGCCGGCGCCTACGTGGAGCCCGGCGAGGCGATCGTCGAGCTCGCCGACACCGACCCGATGAAGCTCGATTTCCGGGTGCCGGAACTCGCGCTGCCGGCGCTGCGCAACGGCCAGCAGGTCAACGTGACGATCGACGCCCTGCCCGGCCGGCGCTTCGAGGGCACGGTCTACGCCATCGACCCCATCGTGGAAGTCGGCGGCCGCGCGATCCGGCTGCGGGCGCGGATTCCGAACCCGAAGGGCGAGCTCGCGCCCGGGCTGTTCGCGCGCGTGGAGATCGTCGTGGACCGGCGCGAGCGGGCGGTCCTGATCCCCGACTCGGCGGTGTTCGCCCGAGGCGACAAGCGCTACGTGTACCGGGTCGTCGACGGCAAGGCGCGGCTGACCGAGATCGGACTGGGCGTGCGACGCCCGGGGCGCGTCGAGGTGCTGGCTGGCCTGTCGGAAGGCGACACGGTGGTGACGGCCGGCCATCAGCAACTGCGCGATCAGGCGCCGGTCGACGTGGCCGCGCCCCGCGCCGGGGCCTGAAGTGAACCTGTTCGAGTTCTTCATCAAGCGGCGGGTCTTCTCGACGGTGCTCAGCCTGGTGATCGTGCTGGTCGGGCTGGTGTCCTACACGCGGCTCACCGTGCGCGAGTATCCGAACATCGACCAGCCGATCGTCTCGGTGCGCACCAACTACCTCGGCGCCAGCGCCGAGATCATCGAGACCCAGGTCTCCCAGGTGCTCGAGGGCTCGATCGCCGGCATCGAGGGGATCGAGGCGCTGACCTCGAGCAGCGAGGCCGAGCTGAGCCGGATCACGGTGCGCTTCCGGCTGGGCACCGACCCCGACGTCGCGGCGAGCGACGTGCGCGACCGCGTGTCTCGGGTGCGCGGCCGCCTGCCCGACGAGATCGAGGAGCCGGTCATCGCGAAGGTGGAAGCCGACGCGCAGGCGATCATCTACATCGCGCTGACCAGCGACCGCGCGCCCACGGTCGAGATCTCCGACTATGCCGATCGCTACGTGCGCGACCGGCTCCAGACCCTGCCCGGAGTGGCCGAGGTCCGCATCTTCGGCGAGCGACGCTACGCGATGCGGATCTGGCTCGATCGCGCCCGGCTGGCCGCCTACGAGCTGACGGTGCAGGACATCGAGGACGCGCTGCGCCAGCAGAACGCCGAGGTGCCCTCGGGCCGGATCGAAGGCCCCGACACCGAGTTCACCGTGCTCTCGCGCACCGGCCTGGCGACGCCCGCGCAGTTCCGCGAGATCGTGGTGAAGGACGCGAAGGGCTTCGCGGTGCGCCTGGGCGACGTCGCCTCGGTGGAGCTCGGGCCGCAGGACGAGCGCCGGATCACCCGCTACAACGGCCAGCAGTCGGTGATCCTGGGCATCGTCAAGCAGGCGACCGCCAACCCGCTGGACATCTCGAACGAGATGCGCGCGGTCCTGCCGCAGCTCGAGCGCGACCTGCCACCGGGCATGAACGTGGCGATCGCCTACGACAGCTCGGTGTTCATCGACCGCTCGATCGCGGCGGTGTACACCACGATCGCCGAGGCGGTCGTGCTGGTGGTGCTGGTGATCTTCCTGTTCCTGCGCACGGTTCGCGCGACGATCATCCCGCTGGTCACGATCCCGGTCTCGCTGATCGGCGCCTTCGCGCTGATGCAGATGCTCGGTTTCTCGATCAACACGCTCACGCTGCTTTCGATGGTGCTGGCCATCGGCCTGGTGGTCGACGACGCGATCGTGGTGCTCGAGAACATTCATCGGCACATCGAGGAAGGCATGAAGCCGATGAAGGCGGCGATCACCGGCATCCGGGAGATCTCCGGCGCGGTCGTCGCGATGACGCTGACGCTCGCCGCGGTCTACGCGCCGGTCGCCTTCGCGCCGGGCCGCACCGGCGGGCTGTTCGCCGAGTTCGCGCTCACGCTGGCCGGGGCGGTCGTGGTGTCGGGCTTCGTCGCGCTGACCCTGTCGCCGATGATGTGCTCGCGGCTGCTGAAGGAGCACGAGACGCACGGGCGCCTCTACAACGCGCTGGAGCGGCTGCTGGTCGGCATCACCGCCGCGTACCGCAGGGTGCTGGCGACCAGCCTGCGGATGCGCCCGGCGGTCGCGCTCGTGGCGCTGCTCGCCGCCGGCGCGAGCGGGCTGCTGTTCTCCACGCTGAAGTCCGAGCTCGCGCCGCTCGAGGACCGCGGCGTGATCTTCACCTCGGGCAATGCGCCGGAAGGCTCCACGATCGATTTCACCAGCCGCTACATCGGCCAGCTCGAAGACCTGCTGGACCGCGTTCCGGAAGTGGCGAACTCCTTCGTGATCGTGGGCTCGCGCGCGGTCACCGAGCTGATCTCGTTCTCGCGGCTCGTTCCATGGGAAGAGCGCGAACGCACGCAGATGGACATCGTCGAGTCGATCCGTGGCGGCCTGTCGCGCATCGCGGGCGTGCGGACGTCGGCGAACAACCCCGGCTCCTTCGGGCAGAGCGCGCGCAACCGGCCGATCGAGTTCGTGATCCAGACTTCCGACAGCTACGAGAAGCTCGACCAATACGTGTCGCAGGTGCTGGCCGAAGCCGCGGCCTGGCCGGGCCTGGTCAACGTCGACAGCGACCTGAGGCTCAACAAGCCCCAGGTCCAGGTCGAAGTCGACCGCGAGCGGGTCGCCGACACCGGCGCGAGCGTGCTGGCCGTCGGCCGCACGCTGGAAACGCTGCTCGGCGGACGCCAGGTCACCCGATTCAACCAGAACGGCGAGCAATACGACGTGATCGTGCAGGTGGCACCCGACGAGCGCCGCACGCCCGGCGCGATCGAGGACATCTACGTGCGCAGCCGGAACGGGTCGATGATCCAGCTGTCGAACCTGGTCCGCCTCGAAGAGGGCGTCGCGCCGAAGGAGCTCAACCGCTTCAACCAGTTCCGCTCGGCGACCATCACCGCGAACCTGGCCCCCGGCTACTCGCTCGGCGAGGGCCTCGCCTTCCTCGAGCAGACGGTCGAGCGGATCCTGCCTCCCACGGTGCGCTACGACTACGCCGGCCAGTCGCGCGAGTTCCGCGAGGCGGGCTCCAGCCTGCTGTTCGTGTTCGTGCTCGCGCTGGTCTTCATCTACCTGGTGCTGGCGGCACAGTTCGAGAGCTTCGTCGACCCGCTGATCATCCTGCTGACCGTGCCGCTGTCGATGGCCGGCGCGCTGGCCGCGCTGCACCTGACCGGCGGCACGCTGAACATCTACAGCCAGATCGGCCTGATCACGCTGATCGGCCTGATCAGCAAGCACGGGATCCTGATCGTGCAGTTCGCCAACGCGCTGCAGGACTCCGGGCGCGGCAAGCTCGAGGCGGTCATCGACGCCGCGGTGTTGCGGCTGCGGCCGATCCTGATGACCACCGGCGCGATGGTGGCCGGCGCGATCCCGCTGGCGCTCGCGCAAGGCGCCGGCGCGGCCAGCCGCCAGGAAATCGGCTGGGTCATCGTCGGTGGCATGAGCCTGGGCACGGTGCTGACGCTGTTCGTCGTGCCGGCCGCCTACACGCTGCTCGCCCGTGACCGGTCGCGCGAGGCGGCGGCCGTCGCCTCGCGCTCACAGGCGGGCGCGGCAGCGCGCTGAGGCCATGCCCGGCCCCGTCGACATCATGACCGCCGACATCGCCTGCGAGGCTTCGCTGCGCCGCCGGATCGCCGCGCAGCTCGCGTCCTTCCCGCTGCTCGGGCCGGCCGCTCCGGCAGGGCAGCCGCAGCCGCAGCCGCAGCCGCAGCCGCATCCGCATCCACATCCGCTTCGCCGCGCCGCGGTCGCGGTCGCGATCGTCGAGGAAGGGCACGGCGCCGACCTGCCCGGCATGCCGTCGCACCCGCGCTGGAGCAATCGCGCCGCGCTGCTGCTCACGCGGCGCTCCTTGCGGCTGCGCAGCCATGCCGGCCAGTGGGCGCTGCCCGGCGGGCGGCTCGACGAAGGCGAGAGCGCCGAGCAGGCGGCGCTGCGCGAGCTTCACGAGGAGGTGGGTCTCGCGCTCGACGCAGGCGCGATCCTGGGCCGGCTCGACGACTACGTGACGCGCTCGGGCTACGCGATCAGCCCGGTGGTGGTGTGGGCCGGCGAAGCGCGCCGGCTGGCGCCCAATCCGGACGAGGTCGCCAGCGTTCACCGGATACCGGTCGCCGAGTTCATGCGGAAGGACGCCCCGCTGCTGGATCGTGTCGCGGGCGGCGAGCACCCGGTCTTGCGGATGCCGGTCGGCGACAACTGGATTGCCGCCCCCACCGCCGCGGTGCTCTACCAGTTCCGCGAAGTGTGCATCGCCGGCCGCGCCACGCGGGTGGCCCACTTCGACCAGCCGGCTTTCGCCTGGCGGTGACGGCGACGGGCACCCTGGCGGCGCGCCGCCGCCGGGTCCCGGCGCAATCAGAAGCCCGCGGGCATCGGCGCCGATCCCACCAGCCCCTCGACCCAGCGACCCAGGGCCAGCAGGGAGGCATCGCCGTCGAAGCGGCCGACCAGTTGCAGGCCCGCCGGCAGCGGCGGCGTGCCGGCGCCATAGCCGTCGGCCACCAACCCCGCCGGGATGCTCAGCGCCGGCAGCCCGCACATCGAGAAAGGCAGCGTCTGGCCCAGCACCGCCTCGCGCACCGAGATCCGCCCGCCCTCGACCTCGACATCGGCCTGTCCGCGCAGCGGCGGCAGCGCGCCGGAGCTGGGCATCAGCATGGCGTCGCAGCCGGTCGCGATCGCGTCGAGCTCGGCGCGGATCCGGTCGCGCCGCTTCATGGCGTCGATGTAGTCGAGCGCGGAGAGCTTGCGGCCGGCCTCGAGCGGCGGCAGCACCAGCTCGGAGAAACCCTCGCCGCCCGCCTCGAGCGCGCGGCGGTGCACCCAGGCGGCCTCGGCCCGCACGATCGGCGTGTAGCAGTCGGTTGCGGTGGGCAACAGCGGCGTGGCCACGTCGACGATCTCGGCGCCGGCCGCGCGCAGGCTCGCGCAGGCGCGCTCGAAGTGCTCGCGCACCGCCGGCTGCAATCGCCCGCGCAGCCAGTCGGCCGGCACCGCGAAGCGCGGCTTGCGCGCCACCGCGCCGTGCGCCACGCTGCGCCGGGCCATGACCTCGAAGAGCCGCGCGCAGTCGTCGACCGAGCGGGCGAGCGGGCCGGCGTGATCGCAGGTCCAGGACAGGTAGAGCGCGCCGTCGAGCGGGATCGCGCCGAAGGTCGGCTTGAAGCCGGCCACGCCGCAGAAGGCCGCGGGAATGCGGACCGAGCCGCCGGTGTCGCTGCCGATGCCCGCCAGGCCGATCCCGGTGGCCACGCTGACGCCGGCGCCGCTCGACGACCCTCCCGCCTGGCGGGCAGGATCGAAGGGGTTCTTCACGTCGCCGGTCCAGCGGTTCTCGCCGGTGGCGCCGAGCGCGATCTCGTGCATGTTGGTCTTGGCGAAGATCACCGCGCCGGCCTCGCGCAGCCGCGTGACCAGGCCGGCCTCGGCGTCGGAAAGCTCGTGCAGCGGGGCGCGGGTGCCGCCCTGGGTCGGCATCCCGCGCACGTTGAACAGGTCCTTGATCGAGACTGGCACGCCGTGCAGCGGACCGAGCCGCGCGCCGGCCTTCGCCTGCGCGTCGCGCGCGCGCGCCTCCGCCAGGGCGGCGTCCCAGTCCGCGTGGGCGATCGGGTTCAGGTCGGACGCGCGCCGCGCCCGCTCGCGGGCCTGCTCGATCAGCGACTGGGCAGTGAGGGATTGCGCGGCAATGGCGGCAACGGTTTCGGCGATCTGGCTCATCGAGGGCGGGCTCCGGTTTTTCCAGCCGCTATTATGGGCCGGTGACCGGCCTGCCACGACTCCGACGTTTCGTTGCGCGCACGACGCTCGCCTCGGCGTTCGCCGCAGCCAGCCTCGCGCTCTCGCCGTCCGCGCTCGCCCGCGACGCGACGCCATCGGCGGGCGGCCCGATCCCGGCCGCCGCAGCCGCGGCCGCCCGACCCGAGGCCGCGACCGGCTTCGCCCCGCGCGACGCGGTCCACGGCCGCGGCTGGATGGCGGTCACCGCCAACCGCCACGCCAGCGACGCCGCCGGCGCGATCCTCGCCGCGGGCGGCAGCGCGCTCGACGCGGCGATCGCCGCACAGATGGTGCTGGGACTGGTCGAGCCGCAGTCCTCCGGCATCGGCGGCGGCGCCTTCCTGCTGCACTACCGCGCGCGCGACCGGCGCCTCGAAGCCTGGGACGGGCGCGAGACGGCGCCGGCGGCGGCCGACGAGAGGCTCTGGCTCGACGCTCGGGGCCAGCCGCGCCCTTTCTTCGAGGCGGTGGTCGGCGGTCGCGCGGTGGGCGTGCCCGGCCTGGTGCGGATGCTCGAGCGGGCCCACGCCCGTCACGGCCGTTTGCCCTGGGGCCGGCTGTTCGAGCCGGCGATCGCGCTGGCCCGCGACGGCTTTCCGGTGAGCCCGCGGCTGCATGCGCTGCTGGCGCGCGATCCCGCCCTGCGCGACGACCCCGAGGCCGCCGCCCTGTACTACGACGAGGCCGGCAAGGCGCGGCCGGTGGGGTACCTGCTGCGCAACCCGGCGCTGGCCGACACGCTGGCCCAGGTCGCGCGGCGCGGCAGCCTGGCGCTGCACGCAGGGCCCATCGCGCGCGCGATCGTCGACAAGGTGCGCAGCCACCCGAGCAATCCGGGGCTGCTCGGCGAGCACGACCTCGCCTTCTACCGGCCGGCGGTGCGCGAAGCCGTCTGCTTCGACCACCGCGCGCACCGCGTCTGCGGGATGCCGCCGCCTTCGTCCGGCGGGGTGACGGTGGCGCAGATGCTGAAGCTCTGGCGCGCAGCGCCCGCCCAGCTCACCACGCGGGGGGGCGACGGCCTCGACCCGGACGGCGCGCATCGCTTCGCCGAGGTCGGCAAGCTCGCCTTCGCCGACCGCGACCGCTACCTGGCGGACCCCGATTTCACGGCCCCCGGGCAAGGCTCGTCCGGCGACGCGATGCTCGTATCGGCGCTGCTCGACGACCGCTACCTCGCGCGCCGCGCCGCCGCGATCGGCGAACTGGCATTGCCCACGCCGGTCGCCGCGGGGCATCCGGCCGCGCTGTCGGGCCGGCCGCTGGCCGCGGCGCCATCGCCCGAACTGCCCTCGACCACCCACCTGTCGATCGTCGACCGGCAGGGCAACCTCGTGTCGATGACCTCGTCGATCGAGAGCGCCTTCGGCGCCCGGATCATGGTTCGCGGCTTCCTGCTCAACAACCAGCTGACCGACTTCTCGTTCGCGCCGAGCCGCGACGGCGAGCCGATCGCCAACCGCGTCGAGCCGGGCAAGCGGCCGCGCAGCTCGATGGCGCCCGCCATCGTCTTCGACCGCGCCACCGGTGCGCCCGCGCTGGTCATCGGCTCGCCCGGCGGTCCGCAGATCATCCAGTACGTGGCACGCAGCCTGATCGCGATCCTCGACGAGGGCGTGGACCCGCAGCGGGCGGTGTCGCTGCCCAACCTCGGCAACCGCAACGGCGTCACCGAGCTCGAGCGCGGCCGCGTTCCGGCCTCGCTCGCCGAAGCGCTGCGCAGGCGCGGCCATCGGGTCGAGTTCGTGGACATGACCAGCGGCCTGCACGCGATCGCGCTGGACTGCCGACCCCGTCTAGGGCAGGATCGCGCCTGCAGGCTCACCGGGGCGGTCGACCCGCGACGCGAGGGCGCGGTGGCCGCCGCCGGCACGGGAGGGCGATGATGGAAACGCGCAGGATCGGCGGCGGCCGGCTCGAGTCGGCCGGCTACGACGCGGGCGAGCAGCGGCTCGAGATCGAGTTCGTCGACGGTTCGCTGAAGGCCTTCAAGGCGGTGCCGGCCGAGGTCTGGCGCCGCTTCGTGGCCTCGCCGAACCCGGCGAGCTTCTACGCCGACCGGATCGAGGAGGAGTACGCCTTCGACGCCGGTCGAACGGCGGGCGACAGCGCCGCCCGCGCGAAGCTCGACTCGCTCTTCGGGCCGGGCCCGGCCAGCGACTGATCGCCGCGACCGGCCGGGGTCGCGCCGGCGCCGGGCCGCTCGTCGATCATCCAGGCCAGCGCCGCGGCGGCCAGCGCCAGCGCGATCGAGGCGAACCACATCACGTCGTAGGAACCGCTGGCGGCGTAGCTGCGCCCGGCGATCCAGACCCCGGTCGCGCTGCCGATCTGGTGGCTCAGGAACACGAAGCCGCCCAGCGTGGCCGCGTAGCGCAGGCCGAAGATCTGCCCGACCAGCCCCATCGTGAGCGGCACCGTGCTCAGCCACAGCAGGCCCATGCCCGCGGCGAACAGGTACAGCGAGCCGACCGAGATCGGCAGCACCAGCAGCAGGCCCACGAAGACCGCGCGCAGCGCGTAGACCCAGCCCAGCAACATCGTCTTGCTGTGCCGCCCGCCCAGCCAGCCCACCGCGAAGGAGCCGATCACGTTGAAGAGCCCGATCGTGGCGATCGCCATCGCGCCGTGCTTCGCCGCCAGACCGTTGTCGACGACGTAGGCCGGCAGGTGCAGCGTGATGAAGGCGAGCTGGAAGCCGCAGACGAAATAGCTGCCGGCCAGCAAGGCGAAGGGCTTGCGGCGGAAGGCGTCGCGCACCGCCACCCACAGCGAATGCCCGGTGTCGCCAGGGTGCGCCGCTGCGCCTTCGGCGGCTGCCGCCGCGCCCTGGCCGGCCGCCGGCCCGCCCTGCCCGGACTCGGGCAACGCGCCCCGTCCGTGCATGACGAAGGCCAGCGGCGCGATCAGCGCCGCCGCCATCGACATGATCAGCAGGGCCGCGTGCCAGTCGAACAGTTCGATCAGCAGATGGCCGGCGGGCACGACCAGGAACTGGCCGAGCGAACCGCCCGCGTTGGCCACGCCCAGCGCGGCGCTGCGCGCCAGCGGCGAGGTGGCCCGGCCGATCGCCGGCATGACCAGCGCGGAAGTGGTGCCGCCCTGCCCGATCCCGACCATCAGCCCGAAGAAGATCACCAGGCCGAATTGCGAGTCGACCCACAGCGTGCCGGCCAGGCCGACCGCGTAGACCAGACCGGCCAGCGCGATCGCGCGCGCCGCGCCGATGCGGTCGGCCAGCATGCCCATCAGCACCGCGCCGGCGCCCCAGGCGAGGTTCTGGATCGCGAAGGTGTTCGAGAAGAACTCTCGGCTCCAGCCGTGAGTGACCAGCATCGGCGGCATGAAGATGCCGGCGGTGGCGCGCACGCCCATCGACAGCAGCAGGATCAGGGCGCCGATCAGCACGACGCGCGACCACGCGCCGGCCTGCGCGTGAGAGGAAGGATTCATCTGGGTTCCGGACGATCGAGGGTCTCGAAGGGCGGCCCGCGACAGCAGGGCGGGCCGGCCTCGACGCCGGACGCGGCCGGCGAGAGCGCCGGGTGGTGGCCGGCGCCGGAAATGCGATCATCAGGATACCCGTTTCCCGGACTCCCGCCCCAGTCCAGGGCCCGGCGAACGTTCCCTTTTCGGCCACCATGCAAGCAGCCAGTCCCCTGCCCGCCGGCACCCGCTGGTGGATCCTGTGCCGCGTCGTCGACAACTTCGGCGATGCCGGCGTGTGCTGGCGCCTTGCGCGGCAGCTGGTCCGCGAGCACGACGCCGAGGTCACGCTGTTCATCGACCGGCCCGAGCTGATCGCACGGCTCGCGGGCACGGCGCCCCCACGGCTGGCCGGCGGGCCGCAAGCCCGGCTGGCCGGCGTCCGGGTGGAGCCGTGGCCTGCATCGCCCGTCGATGCGCAACCCGAGGTCGTGCTCTGCGCCTTCGGCTGCGAGCCGCCCGGCTGGATCCGGTCGATGCTCGCAGGCGGACCGCGGCGCCCGCTCTGGATCCACCTCGAGTACCTGAGCGCCGAGCCCTGGGTCGACGGCTGCCACGGCCTGTCCTCGGTCAAGCCCGACGGCGCGGTCGAGCACTTCTATTACCCGGGCTTCACGCCCGCCAGCGGCGGGCTGCTGCGCGAGCGCGACGCGCTCGCGCCCGCCGAACGGCCTGCCGAGGCCGCGCGCGCCGCGGCGCTCGAGCGGCTGTGCGGCCAGTCGCCCGAGCCCGGCGAACGGGTGATCACCCTGTTCTGCTATCCGGATTCGCCGCTCGATGCGCTGCTGCCGGCGCTGGCCCGCGGCGTGCGCCCCACCCTGCTGCTGGTGCCCGAAGGCGTCGCACCCGACGAGCCCGAGGCGTTCGCGGGCTGCGGCCTGCCGCCCGGCGGGCCGGCCGCGCGCCGGGGCAGGCTCAGGATCGCGCGGATCCGCTTCCTGCCCCAGGACGACTACGACGCGCTGCTGCGCCTGGCCGACCTGAACTTCGTGCGCGGCGAGGACTCCTGGATCCGCGCCCACTGGGCGCGCCGGCCCTTCGTCTGGCAGCCCTACCGACAGGACGAAGACACCCACCACGACAAGCTCGAGGCCTTCCTGGGCCGGCTGCGGGCCGCGGCGGCCGCGGCCGGGGATCCCCCCGCCGCGATCGGCGCAGTCGAAGCGACGATGCGCGCCTGGTCGGGGCTCGGCGATGCGGACCTGGCCTGGCAGGCGCTCGCCGGCCAGGACGAGGCGATCGAGGGCGTCTTCCGGCACTGGGCCGAGACCCTGGCCCGGCAGCCGGACCTGGCCGCGCAACTGGCCGGCTTCGTTCGCGACAGGCTATAATTTCGGGTTTACCAGCATCGGCCAAGAAAGGCCCGGGACCGCATCCGATGAAAATCGCTCAGGAACTCCGCACCGGCAACGTCGTCATGATCGGCAAGGACCCGATGGTGGTCATCAGGGCCGAGTACAACAAGTCGGGCCGCAACGCGGCCGTCGTGAAGATGAAGCTGAAGAACCTTCTCAACAACTCGGGCACCGAGACGGTCTGCAAGGCCGACGAGAAGTTCGACGTCGTCATCCTCGACAAGAAGGAAGTCACCTACTCGTACTTCGCCGACCCGATGTACGTGTTCATGGACGCCGAGTACAACCAGTACGAGGTCGAGGCCGACAGCATGGGCGACGCGCTGAACTACGTCGAGGAAGGCATGCAGTGCGAGGTCACCTTCTACGAAGGCCGCGCCATCTCGGTCGAGCTGCCCACCACGCTGGTCCGCGAGGTCGAGTACACCGAGCCGGCCGTCAAGGGCGACACTTCGGGCAAGGTCATGAAGCCGGCCCGCATCAAGCCCACCGGTTTCGAGCTGCCGGTGCCGGCCTTCGTGGAGATCGGCGACAGGATCGAGATCGACACCCGGACCGCCGAGTACCGCTCGCGCGTCAAGTAAGCCTGAATCAGGCGAGCAGCGGCTCGCCGCCGCCCTCGCGCCGCACCGCGCGGCGCAGGTGCCGGTTCAGCGTCTCGCGCAGCGATTGCAGCGTGACCGGCTTCACCAGGTAGCTGTTGCAGCCGGCCAGCGCACCGCGCGCCAGGTCGAAGGGCGAGGACCGGCTGGTCAGGATCACCACCGGCATCCCGCGCAGCGACCGGTTCTTCTTGATCAGCCGGGTCATCCGGTAGCCGTCCATGTCGGGCATCACCACGTCGGCGAGCACCAGCTCGTAGCGGCGCATGCCCAGTTGCTCGAGCGCCTCGCCGGCGCTGGCCACCGCCTCGCAGTCGATGCCCATCTGGTGCAGCGCGGTGCCCAGCTGGCGCCTCACGGTGGGGCTGTCGTCGACCACGAGCACCCGCGGCCGGCGCAGCACGCCGAAGTCCGACACCACCAGGCCCGGACGGGACCCCGCCGACGCCTCGAGCTCGCGCTTGCGCGACAGCTGCCGATCCACCACCCGGTTCAGCGTGAACAGCACCTGCGCCACGAAGCTCTGCACCAGCAGGTCGTCCTGCTGGCGCGACGGGTCGCAGCGCCGTCCGACCCGCACCACCGTATCGCGGTCGACGACCTTGGTCAGCTTCTCGAACAGGTTGGGCGCGCCAGTTGCGGTCATGTCGACCAGCGCGACATCGAACTGGCCCGGACCGCGCGAAGTGGCGATCGAGTAGCGATAGCGGTTGTGGTGCGCATGGCGCAGGACGATATCGAGCAGCTTCCGGAAGCGGGTCGCGAGTCCGAAGACCGCGATCTTGAACTCCGGCCGTTCGTCGCGCGTGGGCTGCTGTTCGTTCATGTTCGGAGAACCCCGGCGTGCGGTGGGAACCGAGCGAATTCTAACCCTGCCTCCCCCGCCCGGCGCAACTGCCGATGCGGAAAAAAATACACATTCCGCACAGGGACTTGCGGGCGGCTTCCGAGAAACGACCTGAACACACTCAATAGCCCAGCGCGTTCGGCAGCCACAACACCAGATCCGGCACCGCGATCAGCGCGATCAGCGCCGTCATCATCGCGAACACGAACCACACCGCCCAGCGGGCGGTCTGCTCGATCGCCACGCCCGCCATCCGTGCCGCCACCATCAGGTTGACCGCCATCGGCGGGGTGAACTGCCCGATCGCCACCATGTAGGTGAGCAGCACGCCGAACCAGACCGGGTCCCAGTCGTAGGCCCGCATCAGCGGCACCAGCAGCGGCACGAAGATCAGGAAGATCGAGATGCCGTCGAGCACCATGCCCACCAGCAGCAGCACCACCACCACCACGGCCAGCGCCGCCCAGGAGTTCAGGATGCCGTCCTGGGCGATCCTGGCGATCGGGTCCACGATGCCCAGGGTGCTGACCGTGTAGGCGAAGATGCTGGCCAGCGCCACCACGATCATGATGATTCCGGAAGTCTCGGCCGCCTCGACCAGGGTGTCGAAGAGTTCCCGCAACCCGATCGTCCGGTAGACCACCATGCCCACGAACACGCCATAGACTGCCGCCACGACCGCGGCCTCGGTCGGCGTGAACCAGCCCATCCGCATCCCGCCCAGGATCAGCACCGGTGCGAACAGACCCCAGCTAGCCTCGCGCAGCGCGCGCCAGAACGGCGGGCGCGGCTCGGCGGCCTCGTTCGCGCCGAAGCCATGCCGGCGCGCCAGCCATACCGCGGGAACCATCAGCGAGAGCCCGGCCAGGATCCCGGGCACGACGCCCGCCGCGAACAACGCCGGCACCGAAGCGCCCGGCACCATCACCGAATAGACGATGAAGGCCACCGAGGGCGGGATCAGGATGTCGACCGCCGCGGCCGAACCGATCACCGTGGCCGAGTAGTCGCGCGGATAACCGGCGCGCGCCATCGCCCCCAGCATCACGCCGCCGACCGCCGCCGCGGTGGCCGGGCCGGACCCGGAGATGCCGCCCATGAACATCGCCACGCCGATCGCCACCAGCGGCAGCATGCCGGGCCCGCGCCCGACCAGCGCCACCGCGAAATCGACCAGGCGCTTGGCGACGCCGGAGCGCTCGAACACCGCGCCCACCAGCACGAACATCGGCAACGCCAGAAGCGGGTACTTGGCGATGCCCGCATAGAAATTGTTGGGAATCGACAGCCAGCCCAGGTCGGCCAGCCCGATACCGACCGAACCGGCGAGCGTCAGCGCCACGCCGATCGGCACCCCCGCCAGCATCAGCACGATGAAGGCGGCAAAGATCGCGAACCCGATCATGCGCGCGCCCCCTTCAGGAGCCTGTGAAGCGCGCGGGCGGAGATCGCCAGCGCCAGCAGCGGCAGCCAGATCGTGTACCACCACTGCGGCACGCCAATGCCCGGCGAGGTGACCTCGTAACGGTAGTCGTCCCAGAAGAGGCGCAGCCCCAGGCCGAAGAGCAGCAGGAAGGCCACGACCGTGGCGAGCGAGGACAGCGTGGCCAGGCGTTGCCGCCGGGCCGCCGAGCCGCCCAGGAAGAAGATCTCGATCCGGATGTGCCGGTCGCGGACGACCGCGGCACCCGAGGCCACCATCGTCACCACCACCATCAGCCAGACCGAGATCTCCTCCGTCCAGGCGAAGGACTCGTTGGTGAGGTAGCGCACCAGCACGTTCGCGAAGGTGATCAGCGTGAGCAGCGCCATGGCCAGCGCGCCCACCCAGTCCTCGGGAAGACGGCGCGGCCGCCCGGCCCGGGTCGCGGCAGCCGGGTCGGCAGGCAGGTCAGGGGCGGGTGCTGCGAACTTGTCCGGATCGGGCATCTTGGCTTGGGGGACCGCCGACGTGTCGCGCACGCGGCGGGCCGGTCATCGAGTGGAAGGTGTGCGGGAAGCGACAGCACGGGAACCGATGGAAAAAGGCCGAGGCGTTTCCACCCCGGCCTTCGGTCCGGCGCGCGGCATGCCGCGCCCGGGCCAGCCCTCGGGCCCCGAGAAGGGCGTCAGGCCTTGCGACTGGCGGCCACGGCGGCCTCGGCTTTCTTGACCAGGTCCGGACCGATCTGCTTGGCCCACTTCTTGTAGACCGGCTCGAGCACCTTCTGGAACTGGGCCTTCTCGTCGGCGGTGAGCTGGGTCACCTTGACGCCCAGCGCCTCGACCTCCTTGACCATCGACATGTCGCCCTTGGTCAGGCCCTTGCGCGCGATCGCGATTTCCTGGTTGCCGGCCTCGACGGCGGCCTGGCGGACGATGTCGCGATCGGCCGGCGACCACGAATTCCAGATGTCGCGGTTCACGACGAAGATCAGCGGATCGGCGACGTAGTCCCACATCGTCACGAACTTCTGCGCCAGCGTGTGCAGCTTGGCGGCAGTGAAGATGTGCATCGGGTTTTCCTGGCCCTCGACCGCACCCGAGGCCAGCGCGGGTTGCGCGTCGGCCCAGCTCATCTGCGTGGGGTTGGCGCCCAGCGCGGTGAAGGTCTCGGTGAAGATCGGCGAACCCACGATCCGGAACTTCAGGCCCTTCATGTCGGCCGGCGTGCGGATCTCGCGCTTGGAGTTGGTGAGCTCGCGGAAGCCGTTCTCGCCCCAGGCCAGCGGCACCACGCCGGCCTTCTCGACGATCTTCATCACCCGGTCGCCGACCTCGCCGCGCACGATGGCGTCGAGGCCCGCGTGGTCCTGTGCCAGGAAGGGCATCGAGAACAGGTTCAACTCCTTGACCTGCGGCGACCAGTTGATCGTGGAACCGACGGCCATGTCGATCACGCCCTGGCGGATGGCCGAGAACTCGCGGGTCTGGTCGCCGTTGATCAGCGACACGCCGGGGTAGAGCTTCATGTTGATCCGGCCCTGGGTGCGCTCGCGCACCAGGTTGATCCAGATGTCGGCGCCCTTGCCCCAGGGAAATGCGGTGCCCACGACGGTGGACAGCCGGTATTCGGCCTTGTAGTTCTGCGCGTGCGCGGCGCGGGTCACGACGAAAGGCGCGGCGAGCGCGGCCGAGCCGGCTGCGCCGGCCTTGAGCAGGGAACGACGATCCATCTCCGGAATCCTCCACGTTGGGAATTGTTGCGGATCGGAGACCCGACCCGGTCGGGCGATTGTAACGCTGCGCCGGCGCAAGGCCCCGCCGACCCGGGATCGGGTCACACGACGACCTTCAGGTCGTTGTCGGCCGCGAAGCGGCGCAGGAAATCGTAGGCCATCGGCTCGATGCCGTGAAGCCGGGCGTCGACCGTCACGCAGCGGATGCCGTCGTGAAAGCCGGGCATGACGTAGGGGGAGTAGCTGAGGCGGGCGTCGGCCACGCTGCCGGTCGGCCTGAAGCCGGACATCACGCCGCACAGCCGGTCGGCCCAGTCGCTGGGCCGGAAAGGTCGCCCGCTCCCGGTCACGCCGAGGATGACGAAGGATTGGACGGCGGGGGTGTCGGGCATCATGGGCAGCGCACGAGCGCAAGCACGCGATTATAGCGGCCGGCTCCACCGTCGTTGGCCAGGCGGGGGGCTTCCCCTACAATCGGGAATGCGGCTCGCGCTCCGGCGCGGCCCCCCGGTCCGCTGCGGCCCCGGACTCCCCCGGCGCCGCGCAAACAGAACAAGGATTCCGCGATGGCAGCGACCTCTCCGCTGATGAACACC
Organism: Zeimonas arvi; assembly: GCF_008039575.1. Taxonomy (GTDB): domain Bacteria; phylum Pseudomonadota; class Gammaproteobacteria; order Burkholderiales; family Burkholderiaceae_E; genus Zeimonas; species Zeimonas arvi. The sequence continues at coordinate 419,627 of NZ_VDUY01000003.1, forward strand.
TATGGCCGGCTTCCGGTGGCCTTCAGCCACGGCGACGGCGCCTGGCTCTTCGACACCGATGGCAAGCGCTACCTCGACTGCCTGTCGGGCATCGCGGTCAACACGCTGGGCCACAACCACCCGAAACTGGTCGCGGCGCTGCGCGAGCAGGTGGCCCGCATCATCCACAGCTCGAACCTGTTCGAGGTGCCGCTGCAGACCCAGCTCGGCGCGAAGCTCGTCGAGCTTTCGGGCATGACCAACGTGTTCTTCTGCAACAGCGGGCTCGAGGCCAACGAGGCGGCGATCAAGATCGCCCGGAAGTACGGCCACGAAAAGGGCGTGGCCATGCCCGAGATCGTCGTCTTCGACAAGGCCTTCCACGGCCGCTCGCTGGCCACCCTGTCGGCCACCGGCAATGCCAAGGTGCAGAAGGGCTTCGAGCCGCTGGTCGAGGGCTTCGTGCGGATTCCGCTCAACGACGCGGCGGCCCTGCAAAAGGTGGCCGACGAGCGGTCCAACGTGGTCGCGGTCTTCCTCGAGGCCATCCAGGGCGAAGGAGGCATCCAGCCCGCCGGCATCGAGTTCCTGCGCGAGGCCCGCCGGATCTGCGACCAGAAGGGCTGGCTGCTGATGATCGACGAGGTCCAGTGCGGCACCGGCCGCACCGGCAAGTGGTTCGCCCACCAGTGGGCGGGCATCGAGGCCGACGTGATGCCGTTGGCCAAGGGCCTGGGCTCGGGCGTGCCGATCGGTGCGGTGGTCGCGCGCGGCGCCGCCGCCGAAGTCTTCCAGCCGGGCAACCACGGCACCACCTTCGGCGGCAACCCCCTCGCCATGCGCGCCGGCCTGGTGACCATCTCCACGATGGAGGAAGACGGCCTGCTGCAGAACGCGGCCGACGTGGGCGGCTGGCTGATCGAGACTTTCCGGCGCGAGCTCGGCGGGCTTCCCGGCGTGGCCGAAGTGCGCGGCCAGGGCCTGATGATCGGCATCGAGCTCGACCGACCCTGCGGCGAGCTGGTCAAGTCGGCGCTCGACGCCGGACTGGTGCTGAACGTGACCGCCGATCGCGTGATCCGGCTGCTGCCGCCGCTGATCTTCACGCGCGAGCATGCCCAGCGACTGGTCGACAGGCTGGCGCCGCTGGTTCGCGCTTTCCTGGAACGGCCCCAGGCCCAGGCGGCCTGACGTCCGGATGCCCATCATGACCATCAAGCACTTCCTGCAGTTCAAGGACCTGACCCGCGAGGAGATCGAGTACCTGTTCCTGCGCGCGCGGATCATCAAGGAGCGCTTCAAGCGCTACGAGACCTACCACCCGCTGGCCGACCGCACGCTGGTCATGATCTTCGAGAAGGCCAGCACCCGCACCCGGCTCTCCTTCGAGGCCGGCATGCACCAGCTGGGCGGCGCGGCCATCTACCTGAACACCCGCGACTCGCAGCTCGGCCGCGGCGAGCCGGTGGAAGACGCCGGCCAGGTCATCTCGAGGATGTGCGACCTGGTCATGATCCGCACCTTCGAACAGGAGATCGTCGAGCGCTTCGCGGCGAACTCGCGGGTGCCGGTCATCAACGGGCTCACCAACGAGTACCACCCCTGCCAGATCCTGGCCGACATCTTCACCTTCATCGAGCATCGCGGCCCGATCACCGGCAAGACCGTCGCGTGGATCGGCGACTCGAACAACGTCTGCAACACCTGGCTGCAGGCGGCCGAGCTGCTCGACTTCAACGTGCACGTGTCCACGCCGCCGGGCTACGAGGTCGAACCCGAGCGCGCAGGCCTGTTCGGCACCGACCACTTCGAGCAGTTCTCCGACCCGATGCAGGCCTGCCGCGGCGCGCACCTGGTCACCACCGACGTGTGGACCAGCATGGGCTTCGAGGCCGAGAACGACGAGCGCCGCAAGGCCTTCGCCGACTGGCGCGTCGACGCCGAAATGATGTCGGTGGCCGCGCCCGACGCCGTGTTCATGCACTGCCTGCCGGCGCACCGCGGCGAGGAGGTCACCGCCGAGGTGATCGACGGGCCGCAGTCGGTGGTGTGGGACGAGGCGGAGAACCGGCTGCACGCGCAGAAGGCGCTGATGGAGTACCTGCTGCTCGGGCGGCTCGCCAGCTGAGCAGGTCGCCGGGGCGCCGGGATCCGGCTCGCTGGCATTCGCCCGGGTCGGCGCGCTGCCCGCTGTCGCCGGGCAAGTGCTGCGGCCCCGCTGCGCGGGGCTGCCCTCGCCCACCTCGAAATCTCGCACCCGCCTCGTAAGGGGCTTCGCCCCTACGATCGGGTCCCGCGAGATTTCTTTCGGTGGCGCTCGGCTTGCACAATGCCCGGCGACAGCGGGCAGCGCGCCGACCCTGGATGGCGTGCCATGCGGGCCGGACGCCTGCGGCCCGTGGCCGTACCCTGCCGGCCCGCGCGCCGTCAGTCCCGCGGCGCGATCGCGTGGAGGTCCAGCGAGCGGATCGCGCCGATCGCGACTTCCCAGCGGCCTTCGGCGCACAGGCCGCGCATGCCGGCGTCTTCCCAGGCCTCGAGCGCGGTTTCGACGCAGGCGTCACGAATCGCGGCGGCGCTGGCCGGCGCGGATGCGCCCGCTTGACGGGCCGCCGAAGCGTTGGCCTCCGGGACGCGGGCCGTCGGATTGTCGGGCGGCGAAGCATCGCCCTGCTCGCTCGCCGCAGAAGCCCCGTCGGGCGCCGGCGCGCGCTCGCGCAGCGCGCGATGCGCCGAAACCAGCCGAGACACCGCCTCGGCGAGCTGGGCCGGCGTGGCGGTCGCGAAGCTGAGCCGCAGCGTGGCGCGGTCCGGCGCCGCGTCGTAGAAGGCCTCGCCCGGCACGAAGATCATCCCGGCATCGCGCGCCACCGGCAGCAGGCGGGTGGTGTCCGTGCCGTCGGTGAAGCGCGCCCAGACGAACATGCCGCCGTCGGGCCTGGATACTCGCAGCGTGTCGCCGAAGGCGGCAGCCAGCGCTTCGCACAGCGCATCGCGGCGCTCGCGGTAGGCCTCGCGCATCGCGGGCATCCGTGCGTCGAGACGGCCGCCGGCCAGGTAGCGGGCGGCGATCGCCTGGGTCAGTGTCGAAGTGTGCAGGTCCAACGCCTGCTTGGTGCGCACCACCGGTCCGCGCAGCCACTCGGGCAGCACCGCGTAGCCGATCCGCAGGCCGGGCGCCAGGATCTTGGACAGCGACGACACGTAGCCGCACCAGTCGGCCGCGCCGGGCACGCGCTCGGCCAGCGCGAGGAGCGGCGGCAGGTGCTCGCCCTCGACGCGCAGGCCACCGTAGGGATCGTCCTCGAGCACGAACACCCGATTGCGCACCGCCCACTCGAGCAGGGCGATGCGCCGAGCCAGGCTCAGCGTGGCGCCGGTGGGGTTGGCGAAGTTCGTCACCACGTAAGCCAGCTTCAGGCGGCCGTCGGCGCGCGATGCGCTCGCACGGTCTTGCCGGCCGGCCGGCGCTTGCCGACCCTGGGCAAGGCGCTCGGGCAGGTCGTCGACGCACAGGCCCTGCGCGTCGCCGCCCACGCCCACGCAGCGGGCCTCGGTCAGCGCGAAGACCTGCAGCGCCGCGAGGTAACCCGGCCGCTCCACGACCACGCCGTCGCCCGGTTCGAGCAGCGCGCGAGCGACCAGGTCCAGCGCCTGCTGCGAGCCGGTGGTGACCAGCGGCGCGTCGTCGGGCACCGCGGCGCCGCGCGCGCGAAGGCCCGCCGCGAGCAGCGCGCGCAGCGCCGTGTCGCCCTCGGTCGTGCCGTACTGGAGCGCTTCGCGAGGGGCCTGGGCGAGCGCTGCGTCCGCCGCGGCGCGAAGACCTTCGACGTCGAAGAGGTCCGGCGCCGGCAGCCCGCCCGCGAGCGACAACATGCCGGGCCGACGCGCGTCGTGCAGCAGGTCGCGCACCGCGGAGCTGCGCATCGTGGCCACGCGGCGCGCGAGCAGGTCTTCGGGAAGGTCGGTTCGGTCGTTCATCGTGGCGCCTCGTCGCGGATTGCCCGGCCTCGCCTGCCAGGCGAGCGCGGGCCGTCGATGCTCACAGCCTATACCCGCCGGGCGCGGCCGTCCCGGTCCGGCCGGGCCGCCCGCCGGCGGCAGTGTCAGGCCCCGGCGCCGGTACGGTCGCCGCCACCGCCCCGGCGTGGCCGCCGCCCCGGTCCGCGGCGCGGCGCGAGCCGAGCGCAGCGAACCCGGGCATCAAGGCCCAAGTGTCAGCGCCACGCGAAGCTTGCCGGCACGCCCGCCGTCGGCCGCGAGCACGAGCGTCGCGCCGGCCGGCGCCCGCACGATCCAGTCGCGGTGCGTTCGGTCGCCGGTCACGCTGCGCGCGGGCAGGAAGGCCTGCAAGGACGTCGCAGGCGCATGGCCTTCCAGCTGCGCCGCTTCTTCCCGATGCTTGCCGGATACCAGTTCGGCGCCCTCGGGCAGGTCGATCGACATCACCACGCCGCGCACCGTCTTGCGCGCCTGTGCGCGCTTCGTCACGTACTGCGGCAGGTAGCCGGCGTTGCCGACGACCAGCCGCACGCGCCAGGGCTGCTCGCCATCGGCCCCGGCGTCGTGCCCGAGCGGCACGGCCTCGGCGGAGATCAGCTCGAGCCGGGGCAGCGACAGCGCCAGCGCGGCCAGCCAGTCCGGGAAGCGGGCCACTTCACGCTCGCGCAGCTCGGGCGGCGGATTGCGCCAGTAGTTCATCCGGTCCCAGCCGCCCAGCTCGACCCGGCCCAGCTGCGGATGCTCGAACGGGTACCAGTCGACATGCGCCTTGCCGCCGCACTGCGCGTCGCTCCAGGCCAGCAGCTTCAGGTCGTCCTCGGGCGGATGCTCGCGGTACCAGCCGATCCAGTCGTAGCCGGTGATGCCGGCCTCGCGGTTCGGCGCCCACAGCTCCACGGTCCAGAACAGCGCGCCCAGGTGCTCGTAGAACCAGTCCTGCGTGCCGCTGATCACCTCGTTCGGGTGGTACTTGAAATCGTGGAAGATGCTCACGGACGGGTAGCCGGTCAGCGTCTCGCCGAGCTTCGACAGCCGCTTGATCGTCCACAGGTCCTCGGGAATCATCTGCTCGTCGGACTCGCCGCCCATCGGCCGAAGGATCACGCCGCTGTGCGTGTGGAAGCTGACCGCCGCGCCGATGTTCGGGTGATCGACCACGAACTGCACCATGGCCCGGACCTCGGGCTCGCTGGTCGGGAAGGGCCCCGCCCCGACCTGCTCGAACTCCTGCCGCCAGTTGGGCGGGAAGTTGCGGTTCAGGTCCAGGCCTTCGCGGTCGCGGTTGACGTTGACCGACACGCCGTCCCAGTTCGTCAGCAGGCCCTCCGGAATCACCCGGTAGAAGGGCCCCTGCAGATCGCCGGGCTCGCGCGGCACGAGCAGGCGCGGCTCCTCGGGGTGCCGTTTCCAGCCGCCGTGCGGATCCTCGATCCGCATCGTGAGGACGCGGCCGTCGCCGTCGACGTCCTCGACGGCGAGGCCTTCGACCGGCGCCTCGTCGAAGGGATACGGCCGTGTCGAGGACCGGATGTGCCGCGGCCGATCGGCCAGCGCCAGCTCGGCGCCGTCCGGGTTGAGCCGCGGGCACAGATAGACGCAGCGGGTATCGAGCAGCGCGGTGATCTTCGGGTCGCTGCCGTAGCCGGTGGCCAGCTGGTGAAGCCAGTACAGCACCGCGGTGCAGGCGGTCAGCTCGGCCGCATGGATGTTGCCGTCCACCCAGAAGGCCGGCTTGTCGGTGTCCGGCCCGGTGGCGCGATGGGTCGCCACCAGCAGCCAGATCTCGCGCCCTTCCCAGCTGCGCCCCAGCTCGCGCAGCTCGAACAGGTCCGGACGCGCCTGCGCATAACCGCGCAGCAGCCGCCCCAGCTCTTCGTGGCGCGGAAACTCGTCGAAACGGGGTTGGGGCAGGCTGTGCTTCGTCATCGTCACGCAGGCATCATTCGATATCGACCGCCACAAGCTTAAGCGATCCGCCCCATGTCATCCCCTCCGCCCACTCCCTCGCCCTGCTCCCGTCTCCCTTCCCGTTCCGATGCCCCTTGCCTGCGCATCGGCCTCGCCGCCAACCGCCTGCACCACGACGCGCCCGACGCCGCGCTTTTCCGGCTGATCCGCGAGATCGAACCGGCAGTCCGCGGCCCGCTTCGGCCCACCCTGCTCGCAGTCGGCCGCACCCATGACGCGATCCGCCGCGAAGGCCTGCTCGAGGGCTACCAGGGTCTGGTCCGCTACCCCTACGGCCGCGCGGGCGGACTGATGCGGCTGGTGTCGCGGGTCGTCGATCCCGATCCCGCCGGCGCGATCCACGCGGCGATCTACCTGATCGACCCGGTCGATCCGTCGTCGACCTTCCCCGAGGCGGTCGCGCTCAAGCGCCAGTGCATCATCCACGCCCGGCCCTTCCTGTCGACGCTGCTCGGTGCGCGCGAGTGGTTCGAACTGCGCGCGGTGGCCGCCGGCGCCGCGCCCAACCCGGCGCTCGACCCGGTCTTCGACTTCGGCTCGCAGGCGATCGCGCTGGTGGCCCACGACGCGCGCAAGGCCGAGATGATCGAGCTGGTCCGCGCGCACTTCGACTTCTTCGACCGATTCGCGATGCGGGTGGCCACCGGGACCACCGGAGGGCTGCTGAATGCCCTGGCCCGGGAACTGCGCCCGGAACGACAGGGCGACTGGGTCCGCGCGCTGAAGAGCGGGCCGCTGGGCGGCGACGCGCAGATCGCCGAGCTGCTGCTCGACGGCGCCTGCCAGCGGGTGCTGTTCCTGGAAGATCCGCACGTGGCGCGCCAGCACGAGGCCGACATCCAGCTGCTCGAGCGCGCCGCGCGCACCGTCACCGATCAGGTGGCCTGCTACGGCGACCTGGTCACCGCGCAGGCCTGGATCGCCGACGTCGGCGCGCGCGAAGCGGCGCGTCGGAGCAGGCCGGCGAAACCGCCGCGCTGAGGCCGCCCCACGAGCGCCCGCGACCAAGCCCCGGTTCAGTCCGCCTCGCGGCGCGCGCCGCCGGCGCTCCACGAGGCTTGGCGACGCCCGCGCTCCAGCTCGACCAGCCGCGCGACCGCCTCCTCGGGCAGGCCGGCCGTGTCGAGGACCCGGGCCCCGAGCTGCAACGCCGACTCCAGCGTCTCGGGCACCACGACGGACGCGCCCGCCCGGCGCAGCTCGGCAGCGTGCACCTCGTCGCGGGCCCGCGCCAGCACCGGCAGGGCCGGCCACTCCTGCCGCAGCGCGGCCAGCGCGTGCAGCGCCGCGGCCGGCTGGTCCATCGTGAGGACCACCACGCGCGCGGATTCCATGCCGAGCCTGCGCAGCAGTTCCGCACGGCCGGCATCGCCCACGAAAACCGGCAGGCCTTTCGAGTGGAAGCGCGCCGCCGTGGCTGGCCGGTCGTCGATCGCCACCCAGGCGATGCCCTGCGCGTCGAGCAGCCCCGACATCAGCTGTCCGACCCGGCCATAGCCGGCGATCACGACGTGACCTTCCAGCCCGCGCGGCAACTCGATCTCGCCGGCCGCAGGCGTCGTCCGGGCCCGCTCGATCTGCTCGCCCAGCGCCCGGCCCAGCGCCGCGAACAGCGGCGTGACGAACAGCGACAGGCCGATCAGCAGCATCAGCGAGGCCGCGAGCTGCGCATCGAGCAGCTTCGAGGCCAGCGCCGCGCCGATCACGATGAAGGCGAACTCGCCGCCCTGTCCCAGCAGCAGCCCGGCCTCGACGCTGCGGCCGGTGGCCAGCCCGAACGCGCGGGCCAGCGCCGCGACCACCAGCGACTTCAGTGCGAACAGGCCAACCAGCGCCGCCAGCAGCCAGCCCGGGCTGCGCAGGATGGCGGCCGGGTCGATGCCCATGCCCACCGACATGAAGAAGAGCCCCATCAGCAGCCCGCGGAAAGGCTCGATCGTGACCTCGACCTCGTGCCGGAACTCGGTCTCCGCCAGCAAGAGCCCGGCGAGAAAGGCGCCCAGCGCCATCGACAGTCCGGCGGCGAAGGTCAGCGACGCGATGCCCAGCGAGCTGAGCAGCGTCAGCGCCATGAAGGTGTCGGCCTGCCGGGAGGCGGCGAACCAGCGGAACAGCGGCCGGATCACCCGCCGGCCGAGCAGGTAGATGAACGCGATCGCCGCGGCTGCCTTCAGCAGCGCGATGGCCACCGACAGCGTCACGCCGCCCCCGCCCGGACTGCCCAGGGTCCCGACCAGGATCAGCACCGGCACCACGGCCAGGTCCTGCATCAGCAGGATCGAGAACACCGAGCGCCCGGTCGGCGTGCCGAGCTCGTGCCGGCTGCTGAGCAACTGCATCACCACCGCGGTGGAGGAAAAGGCCAGGATGAGCCCGATCAGCAGCGCGGTGTCGGCCGCGTGGCCGAAGCGGGCCGCGATCAGACCGACCACGACCGCGGTCACCACGATCTGCAGCGTGCCCGCGCCGAAGACCCAGCGACGCATCGCCCACAGGCGCTCGGTGGAGAGTTCCAGGCCGATCGAGAACATCAGGAACATCACGCCGATCTCGGCCAGCGCCGCCACGCCCGGCCCGCCCGAGAACGAGAGCCAGGAGAGCCAGGGCAGGTCGGCCGCGAAGCGGCCCAGCCCGAAGGGCCCGACGACCAGGCCCACGACCAGGAAGCCGAGAACGTTGCTGATCCGGAAGCGCTGCAGCAGCGGGATCAGGATCCCGGCCAGCGCGAGGAACAGCAGCGCCTCGCGCAGGTGGGGAATGCCCGACTCGTGCATCGCGGTGCGCCGCGCTCAGATCACCGAGGCCGCGCAGCCGTCCATCGGCACGATCGCACCCGATACGTACGAGGCGCGCGGCGAGGCCAGGAACAGCGCCACGTCCGCGATCTCCTCGGGCTCGGCCATGCGGCCGAGCGGGATCTTCGCGATCGACTTCGCCAGCAGCGCATCGCGGCTCGCACCGGTGGCGCGCGACTCGGCCTCCAGACCCTCCTCGACCCGCGAAGTCCGGGTGAGGCCGGGGTTGATCGCGTTGACCCGCACGCCCTTGGCCGCCCAGGCCTGGGCCATGCCGACCGTGGCCAGCATCAGCGCCGCGTTGGCCGATCCGCCGGCGATGTGCATCGTGCTGGCCTGCCGGCCGCCCTGGCCGACGATGTTCACGATCGCGCCGCGGCCGCGCGCGGCCATCCGCTTCGCGACCGGCTCCATCATGTGGACCGTGGTGAAGTACTTGGCGTCCATCGCCTGCCTGAAGGCGGCGGCATCGAGCTCGTCGGGGCCGTAGCGCCGCGCCGCGCCGGCCGAGTTGACCAGCACTTCGATCGGGCCGATCGTGGCCTCGATCTCGCCCACCGCCGCGAGCGCGGCATCGGCGTCGCGCAGGTCGGCCGCCACCACCGCCATGGCCAGCCCCTCGGCGGCCAGCCGCTCGCGCGCCCGCTCGAGCGCTTCGGCCGAGCGGGACACGCCCACGACGGTGGCGCCCTCGCGGGCGAAGGCCTTCGCGCAGGCGAAGCCGATCCCCTTGCTGGCGCCGGTCACGACGACGACGCGCTTGTCGAGCTCGAGTTGCATGGCCCGGATCCGCTCGCCGTCAGGCCTTGAAGCGCTGGGCCAGCGCCTCGGCGCCGCGCGCCAGCACGCCCACGTCGGCGCCCACCGCCACGAACAGCGCGCCGCAGTCGAGCCAGCGCCGGGCCAGCGACTCGACCGGCGTGAGCACGCCAGGCGCCTTGCCGGCGGCGCGAATCCGGCGGATCGCGTCGTCGATGAGGGGCAGGACATCCGGATTGCCGGTCTCGCCGGTGTAGCCCAGCGAGGCGTGCAGGTCGGCCGGCCCGATGAACACGCCGTCCACGCCGTCGACCGCGCAGATCGCCTCGATCTCGTCGAGGCCCCGCTTCGTTTCCACCTGCACCAGCACGCAGAGCTCGCGCTCGACGTGCTTCGTGTAGTCGCGCACCCGGCCGAAGCGCGTGGCCCGGGTGGTGCCGCCCACGCCGCGAACCCCCTTGGGCGGATAACGGGTGTAGGAGACCGCCGCGCGCGCCTCCTCGGCGGTGGACACGAAGGGGATCAGCACCGTCTGCACGCCGGCGTCGAGGTAGCGCTTCAGGATGACCTGGTCGCTCCAGGGCACGCGCACGATCGCCGAGGTCTGCGGATAGCCCGCTGCCGCCTGCAGCTGCGAGAACACCGACTCGAGGTCGTTGGGCGAGTGCTCGGTGTCGAGCAGGATCCAGTCGAAACCTGCCCCCGCGATCACCTCCACCGTGTAGTTCGACGGGATGCTGGACCACAGGCCGATCTGCGGCCGGCCGGCGGCGATCGCGTGCTTGAAGGCGTTCACGGGCAGTTCCAATCGGGGCTCCTTTCGTTCTGGTTCTGGTTCTGGTTCTGGTTCCGGCGCCGATCCGTACCGGTTCGTTCCGGGATCGCGCTCGATTGTACCGAGCCGCCCTCGGGGCCCGGCCACCGCGCAGTAAACTGCAGACCCATTGGCCACGGTGGCCGGAAGGAGACGACAGGCATGGCGGAATACATCACGATCGAATCGCAGGCCCTCACGCGCGCCATCGCCGCCATCGTGTCGGCCGGCGGCAGCTCGGGTGGGGAGGCGCAACAGGTCGCCGAGAGCCTGGTCGGCGCCAACCTGACCGGCCACGACTCGCACGGCGTGGGCATGATCCCGCGCTACGTCGAGTCGCTCCTCGAGGGCGGCCTGCTGGTCGACCGCCAGCCCAGCGTGAAGATGGACTCGGGCGTGCTGCTCGCGCTCGACGGCGAGCGCGGCTATGGCCAGACGATCGGAAAGGCCGCGATGGCCATGGGCATCGCGCGCGCGCGCCAGCACGGCGCCTGCATCATGACCCTGGCCAACGCCCATCACCTGGGCCGGATCGGTCAGTGGGCCGAGCAGGCCACCGCCGAGGGGCTGGTGTCCCTGCATTTCGTCAACGTGATGACCCGCCCGAGCGTGGCGCCCTTCGGCGGCTCCGATGCGCGTTTCGGCACGAACCCCTGCTGCATCGGCGTGCCGCTCGACGGCCAGCCGCCGATGATCCTCGATTTCGCCACCAGTGCGGTCGCGCAGGGCAAGATGCGCGTGGCGCACAACAAGGGCGAGAAGGTCCCGCCCGGCCGGCTGATCGACGACAAGGGCCAGCCGACCGACGACCCGCGCTACGTCGTGATCCCGCCCTGGGGCGCGCTGCTGCCCTTCGGCGAGCACAAGGGCTCCGGGCTCGCGGTGGTCTGCGAACTGCTGGGCGGCGCGCTGACCGGCGGCGGCACCTGGCACACGCCGCACGACGGCAGCCGCCGCGTTTACAACGGCATGCTGACCATCCTGATCGACCCGTCCCGGGCCGGCGGCGGCGGCGAGTCGTTCACCAGCGAGAGCCTGGCCTTCGTGGAATCCCTGCGGCAATCGCCGCCCTCGCCCGGCGTGGACAAGGTCCGGATCGCCGGCGAGCCCGAGCGCGAGACCCGCGCGAAGCGCCTGGCCGAGGGCATTCCGGTCGACGGCACCACCTGGGAGGAGATCCTGGTGGCCGGCGAGAAAGTGGGGGTGGCGCGCGCCAGCACGGCGCGCGCGGCAGGACTGGCCTGAGCCTGCCTCAGACTTCCGGCGCTTCGGGGGCTTCGGCCATCGGGGCCTGGCCCGGGTGGCGGACCTCGGCCTGCTTGCGCCTCACGTGATCCTCGACCTGGCGACGCGCCGCCAGGAAGGCGTCGCGAACCGCGACGTTGGCGTCCTCGTTGCGGACGTGATTCACGACCAGGTTCGCGCCGGGGACCGAGACGTCCACCGTCACCGCGAACTGCTCGCCCTGCTGGCTGTGGTTGTGCGGCTTGTCGACCACGACCCGGCATCCGGTCATGTTCGGATGGAACTGCTCGAGCTTGGCGGCCTTCTCCCGGATCAGGGTCTCGAGCGCGGGGGAAACGGGCATGTCGTGAAAGCTGATCTGAAGCGGAATTTTCATCGTCGGGCTTCTTCCTTGGTGAAGTCTGGCGTTCGATCGCGCGGACTGCGGCCGGCCCGCCATCCCTAGAGCTTACATCGCAGCGAGGCGACGGCCTCCTCCAGCACCCTCAGGTGCCGGGTTTCCGCCAGCGCGAGCGCCAGCGCGCGGACCTTCACCGCGTCGTCGGGCGCTCGCGCGGCCAGCTGCTCGAAGGCCGCCCGCAACCGGCGCTCCTGCCTGAGCGCGTCCTCGAGCGCGCGCGCGACCCTGCCCGCCTGACGCGCGGCGGCGCCGGCAGGCCCGGCTGCGTCGGATCCCGGCTCGTCGGACTCCGCGCCGGCATCGACGATCCGGAGCAGCTCCTCGCCCTCGATCATCGGCAACTCGCGGGCGAGCTGCTCGGCGTGCTGCTGTTCGCTGGCGTTGACCCGCGCGAGCGTGGCCGCGAGGCTGCTGTCGATCCGCCCCGAGTCGAGCGCGAGCGCCCGCCAGCGCGCCGCGGCACGCTGGCGCTGCTCGAGCGCGCTCGCGAGGGCGTTCGATGCGCTGGGAACGGGTTTCATCGAGGAACGAACGAGGAAAAGCCTGGGCATTCCGACTGTGCACGCCAGTGCGCGGCGACCCGTTGACCCGCGTCAAGCGGTTTCCACATCTGCACGTCGCGGCTACGATGCTGTAAAGTCCGAAAACAATCCGCAAGACTCCGGCCGGCATCGATCCGCTCGGGGCATAACGAGAACGGTTCATCAGGAGACTCTGCTTGGCATCCGTCAGCATCGAAGGCGTGCAGAAATCATTCGGCGCCACCAAGGTCATCCACGGCGTCGACATCTCCATCTCCGACAGTGAGTTCTGCGTGCTGGTGGGGCCCTCCGGCTGCGGCAAGTCCACGCTGCTGCGCATGATCGCGGGACTCGAGGAAATCTCCGCCGGCCAGATCCGGATCGGCGACCGGGTGGTCAACAACGTCCAGCCCAAAGAGCGCGACATCGCGATGGTGTTCCAGAACTACGCGCTCTACCCGCACATGAAGGTCCGCGACAACATGGCCTTCTCGCTCAAGCTGGCCAAGCGCCCGCAGGCCGAGATCGACCAGCGGGTCAACGAGGCCGCGGGCATCCTGGGCCTCACCCCGTACCTCGACCGCTACCCGCGCCAGCTCTCCGGCGGCCAGCGCCAACGGGTGGCCATGGGCCGGGCCATCGTCCGCAAGCCCCAGGTGTTCCTGTTCGACGAGCCGCTGTCGAACCTCGACGCCAAGCTGCGGGTGCAGATGCGCACCGAGATCAAGGAGCTGCATCAGCGGCTCAAGACCACGTCCATCTACGTCACGCACGACCAGATCGAGGCCATGACCATGGCCGACAAGATCGTCGTCATGCACGACGGCATCGTCGAGCAGTTCGGCGCCCCGCTCGAGCTCTACGACCATCCGGCCAATACCTTCGTGGCCACCTTCATCGGCTCGCCGGCCATGAACATGCTCGGCGGCACGATCGGCGCCGACGGCGCGAGCGTCGAGCTGGCCGGCGGCACCCGCGTGCCCACGCCCGGGCTGAAGGCCGACCCGGGCCGCAAGGTCGTGTTCGGCATCCGCCCCGAGCACCTGACGCTCGGCGGCGCCGGCATCCCCACCGAGGTGGTCGTGATCGAGCCCACCGGCGCCGATACGCAGGTGTTCACCAAGTGCGCGTCGGGCGAGCTCACCGCGGTGTTCCGCGAGCGTCACGATTTCCACCCGGGTTCGAAGATCTTCCTCGAGCCCTCGCCCGAGGCGATTCACGTGTTCGACGCAGCAAGCGGCAAGCGGCTCTAGCGGACTGGTCCGCGGATCGCAGCCGACACCCACCCGCAACAGACGGAGGAGACACCATGACACAACGCCGCGACTTCCTGAAAACCACCGCCGGGGTTGCCGCAGGCACGGCGGTTGCCGCGCCCGCGCTCTGGATCCCCAGCGCCCATGCGCAATGGGCCGGCAAGCCCGAGCCGGGCGCCAAACTGCGCGTGCTGCGCTGGAGCCGCTTCGTGCAGGGCGACATCGACCAGTACATGGCGAACGTCAAGAAATTCACCGAGCAGACCGGCGTCGAAGTCCGCGTGGACAACGAGGGCTGGGAAGACGTCCGCCCCAAGGCGGCGGTGGCCGCGAACACCGGCGCCGGCCCCGACATCATCCTGTCGACCAACGACGACGCCAACCTCTACCCCGAGAAGCTGGTCGACGTGACCGACCTGGCCGATTACCTCGGCAAGAAGTACGGCGGCTGGTACCCGGTCTGCGAGCAGTACCTGCGCCCCGACGGCAGGAACTGGATCGGCATCCCGCTGGGCGCGGCAGGCAACTGCATGGTCTATCGCACCAGCCACATGAAGGCGGCCGGCTTCGACAGCTTCCCGAAGGACACGGACGGCTTCCTGAAGCTGTGCAAGGCGCTCAAGGACAAGGGCACGCCTGCCGGCTTCGCGCTGGGCAACGCCACCGGCGACGGCAACACCTGGTGCCATTGGCTCCTGTGGGCCTTCGGCGGCAGCCTGGTCGACAAGGACAACAAGGTCGTCATCAACAGCCCCGAGACGATCAAGGCGCTGGAATACATCCGCGAGCTGTACCCCACCTTCGCCCCGGGAACCCTGGCCTGGCTCGACCCGAACAACAACAAGGCCTTCCTCGACGGCCAGATCAGCCTGACCTGCAACGGCATCTCGGTCTACTACGCGGCCAAGACCTCGAACGATCCGAAGCTCAAGGAGATGGCGGCCGACATCAACCACGCCAACATGCCGATCGGACCGGCGGGCCAGCCCACCGAGTTCAACCTCTTCTTCAACCAGATGATCTTCAAGCACACGAAGTTCCCGAACGCCGCGAAGGAGTTCATCCGGTTCATGATGGAAGAAGAGCAGTACGGCCCGTGGATGCAGGCGGCGATCGGCTACGTGTCGCACCCGCTCGACGCGTACTCGAAGAACCCGATCTGGACGGTCGACGCCAAGCACACGCCCTACCGCGACGCGGTCAAGATCATGCGGCCGGGCGGCTGGCCGGGCAAGCTCGGCTACGCGTCGGCAGGCGCGATGGCCGACTTCATCGTGGTCAACATGATGGCCGAGGCCGCGTCGGGCCAGCGTTCGCCCAAGGAAGCCGCCGAGCGCGCCCAGAAGCGCGCCGAGCGCTACTACAAGGTCTGATCGGGCCGAGCTGACCCCGGTCGCGGCGCCGCCCCTTCGAGGGGGGTGCCGCGACCGTCAATTCTCTTCAAACCTACCGGGCGGATCGTCGTGCTTGCCAGGATCCAGAACAATCGCAACGCGCTGGGCATCCTGTTCATGGTGCCGGCTGCCCTGCTGCTGCTCGTCTTTCTCACCTATCCGCTGGGGCTCGGCGTCTGGCTGGGCTTCACCGACACGAAGATCGGCCGGGGCGGAGAATTCATCGGGCTCGAGAACTACGCGTTCCTGTTCGGCGACAGCGTGGCGCGGCTCTCGCTGTTCAACACGCTCTTCTACACGATCGTCGCCAGCATCCTGAAGTTCGTGCTGGGCCTGTGGCTGGCCCTGCTGCTGAACAAGCACCTGCCCTTCAAGAGTTTCTTCCGGGCGGTGATCCTGCTGCCCTGGATCGTGCCCACCGCACTGTCGGCCATCGCCTTCTGGTGGATCTACGACTCGCAGTTCTCGGTGATCAGCT
Source organism: Zeimonas arvi (assembly GCF_008039575.1). Classification (GTDB taxonomy): domain Bacteria; phylum Pseudomonadota; class Gammaproteobacteria; order Burkholderiales; family Burkholderiaceae_E; genus Zeimonas; species Zeimonas arvi. The sequence continues at coordinate 435,238 of NZ_VDUY01000003.1, forward strand.
GGGTGCTGACGCGCCTCGGGCTGATCGACGAGTACGTCAACTTCCTCGGCGACCCGTGGGCGGCGCGCTTCTCCACGATCGCGGCAAACGTCTGGCGCGGCATTCCCTTCGTGGCGATCTCGCTGCTGGCCGGCCTGCAGACGATCTCGCCGAGCCTGTACGAGGCCGCCGCCATCGATGGCGCCACACCCTGGCAGCAGTTCCGCAGCATCACGCTCCCGATGCTCACGCCGATCATCGCGGTCGTGATGACCTTCTCGGTACTGTTCACCTTCACCGACTTCCAGCTGATCTACGTGCTCACCCGCGGCGGCCCGCTCAACGCCACGCACCTGATGGCCACGCTGTCCTTCCAGCGCGCCATCCCGGGCGGCGCGCTGGGCGAGGGCGCGGCGCTGGCGATCTCGATGGTGCCCTTCCTCCTCGCGGCGATCCTGTTCAGCTACTTCGGCCTGCAGCGCCGCGCCTGGCAGCAGGGCGGCACCGACCGCTGAGCCGACACCGTCGACCACCAGAACCAACGAAACGCGCAGAGAGCTCACATGGCGGAACAGAAGGAAAGCGTCGGAATGGATTTCCTGCAGTCGATGCCCCGTCGCTGGGTCACCGTCTACATGCCGCTCGGCATCTTCGTCTTCGTGCTGCTCTTCCCCTTCTACTGGATGGGGATGACCTCGTTCAAGCCGAACGCCGAATTGCTTGATCGCGACGGCAACCCGTTCTGGCTGTCCAGCCCCACGCTGGATCACTTCCGCAAGCTGCTGTTCGAGACGCCCTACCCCGAGTGGCTGCTCAACACGATGATCGTGTCGGTGGTGTCCACCTTCTTCTCGCTGTTCGCCTCGGTGCTCGCGGCCTACGCGATCGAGCGCCTGCGCTTCCAGGGCGCCCGGCCTGCGGGCCTGGCGATCTTCTTCGCCTACCTCGTGCCGCCCAGCATCCTGTTCATCCCGCTGGCGGCCATCGTGTTCAACCTGGGCCTGTTCGACACGCGCTGGGCGCTGATCCTCACCTACCCGACCTTCCTGATCCCGTTCTGCACCTGGCTGCTGATGGGCTACTTCCGCTCCATCCCCTACGAGCTCGAGGAATGCGCGCTGATCGACGGCGCGACCCGCTGGGAGATCCTCGTCAAGATCATCCTGCCGCTGGCGGTGCCGGGCCTGATCTCGGCCGGCATCTTCGCCTTCACCCTGTCCTGGAACGAGTTCATCTATGCGCTGACCTTCGTGTCCTCGTCGGAGGTCAAGACGGTGCCGGTGGGCGTGATCACGGAACTGGTCGAGGGTGACGTTTACCATTGGGGCTCGCTGATGGCCGGCGCACTGCTCGGGTCGCTGCCGGTGGCGGTGATCTACTCCTTCTTCGTCGAGTATTACGTCTCCGGCATGACCGGCGCAGTCAAGGAGTGACACGGCGGCGCGGCGACTCCCAAGAGAACCGACGAGAAAGGATTCCCCGATGGCCGACCGCCCCCGCCGAAAACCCGAAGACCTCCGCAGCCACCGCTGGTACGGCGTCGACACGCTGCGCGCCTTCGGCCATCGTTCGCGCACGCTGCAGATCGGCTACGACCGGCGCGAGTTCGCCGGCAAGCCGGTGATCGCGATCGTGAACACCTGGAGCGACATCAATCCCTGCCACGCGCACTTCCGCACCCGCGCCGAGGAGGTCAAGCGGGGGATCTGGCAGGCGGGCGGCTTTCCCGTGGAGATCCCGGCCCTCACGTTGTCGGAGAACTTCCAGAAGCCGACCACGATGATGTATCGCAACCTGCTGGCCATGGAGACCGAGGAGATCCTGCGCTCCTACCCGGCCGACGGCTGCGTGCTGCTGGGCGGCTGCGACAAGACGGTGCCCGCGCTGCTGATGGGCGCGATCAGCATGGATCTGCCCACGATCTTCATGCCGGCGGGCCCGATGCTGCGCGGCAACTGGCGCGGCCAGCAGCTGGGCTCGGGCAGCGACGTCTGGAAGTACCACTCCGAGCTGCGCGCCGGCAACATCACGCAGGATGACTGGCACGAGATCGAGGAAGGCATCGCGCGCTCCTTCGGCACCTGCATGACCTTCGGCACCGCCTCCACGATGGCCACGATCGCCGAGGTGCTGGGCTTCATCCTGCCCGGCGGCGCCACGATCCCGTCGGCCGACTCCAACCACCCGCGGCTGGCCTCGAACTCGGGCCGGCGCATCGTGGAGATGGTCTGGGAAGACCTCAAGCCCTCGGACATCCTGAGCCGCAAGAGCTTCGAGAACGCGATCACGGTGATGATGGCCGGCGGCGGCTCGACCAACGCGGTGGTGCACATCGTGGCCATGGCACGGCGCGCCGGCATCGACATCGGCCTCGACGACTTCGACCGCCTGTCCAGGACCACGCCGGTCACGCTGAACCTGCGGCCCTCGGGCAAGTACCTGATGGAGGACATGTTCTACGCGGGCGGCTCGCGCGCCTTTTTCGAGGCGCTCGGCGACCTGCTCCACCGCGACACGCCCGCCTGCACCGGCCGCACGCTGGGCGAAGAGATCGCCGGCGCGCCGATCCACCTCCCCGACGTGATCCTGACCCGCGACGCCCCGCTCGAACCCGAAGGCGGCGTGGCCATCCTGCGCGGCAACCTGGCGCCCGACGGCGCGGTGATCAAGACCTCTGCGGCCACGCCGGCGCTGCTCCAGCACACCGGCCGGGCGATCGTGTTCGACGACTACAACGCGCTCGAACGCCGCCTCGACGATCCGGCGCTCGACGTCGACGAGACCTGCATCCTGGTGCTGCGCAATTCGGGCCCGCAGGGCGGCCCGGGCATGCCGGAGTGGGGCATGATGCCGCTGCCCAGGAAACTGCTGCAGAAGGGCGTGCGCGACATGATCCGCCTCTCCGACGCGCGGATGAGCGGCACCAGCTACGGCACCGTGGTGCTGCACGTGGCGCCGGAGTCGTACGTCGGCGGCCCGCTGGCGCTGGTGCGCGAGGGCGACATGATCACGCTCGACGTGCCGAACCGGGTGCTGCGCCTCGAGGTCGACGAGGCTGAACTCGAGCGCCGGCGCTCGGCCTGGAAACGCCCGGAGCGCCGCTTCGAGCGCGGCTACGGCGAGCTGTTCTCGCAGCACGTGCAGCAGGCCGACCTGGGCTGCGACTTCGACTTCCTGGCCAAGCCGGGGCGCAACCCCGAACCCGAGATCCATTGAGCCAGGGCCGACCACGCGTTCCCCGGCGCAGGCCCCGGGGAACGCGCGTTCCTACGTCAGGCGCTGGCGGAAGAAGCCCAGGGTCCGCTCCCAGGACAGCTTCGCCGCCGCCTCGTCGTGGCGCGGCGTGGAGTCGTTGTGGAAGCCGTGCTGGGTGCCGGCGTACACATGCGCCTCGAAGGGCACGCCGGCGTCCTGCAGGGCGGCCTCGAAGGCCGGCCGCATCGCGTTGATCCGCTCGTCCTTATCGGCGTAGTGGATCAGGAGCGGCGCCTTGATCTTCGGCACGCTCGCGGTTTCGGCGGCCGCCCCGTAGTAGGGCGCGCCGGCCTGCATGTCGGCGCCCATGACCGTGGCCAGCCAGTTCGTCGTGCCGCCGCCCCAGCAGAATCCGGTCACGGCCAGCCTGCCGCTCGAAAGCGCGTGCGCCTTCACGAAGCGGGCGCCGTTCAGCATGTCGGTGCGCAGCTTCTGCTGGTCGAGCTTCGCCTGCATCGCACGGCCGTCGTCGTCGTTGCCCGGGTAGCCGCCGAGCGAAGACAGGCCGTCGGGCGCGAGCGCGAGGAAGCCCTCGACCGCCAGGCGGCGGGCGACGTCCTCGATGTAGGGATTGAGCCCGCGGTTCTCGTGGATCACCAGCACGGCCGGAAACGACCCCTGCCCCGCCGGCTGGACCAGGTAGCCACGCATGTTCTCCCCGTTGCCGCCGGGCGACGGGTAGCTCACGTACCGTGCCTTGATCCGCGCGTCGGTGAACGAGATCGTCTGCGCCGCCGCGTAGTCTGGCAGCAGAGCCTGCGCCATGGCGAGCCCGCCCACCGTGACCGCAGCCGACCTCGCCAGGAAGGTGCGTCGGTCAATGCCGCCGTGGCAGTACTCGTCGTAGAGATCGAAGACGCGCAGGTCGATCTCGAGCTGCGTCAGCGCTTGCGGTGCGTTCATCGCCGTCCTCCGTTACGGTACCCCCGCGAAAGATCACCCGAACGATGGATGGTCACCCGAAGCGAGGGGGACTTTCAAGGGCGTCGCGGTTCAACGGCATCGCGGTCATCTCGTCGCGCCGGCCTTCAGGGAGTCGCTCGAGTGGTTGTTGCCGTGCCCGGCCAGCGGCATCTTGCTCTCCTCCTCGGCCTCCGAGAGCGTCGACGCCGGCTGCGTCGCAGGGGAATCCTCGCCCGCGTCCGCAGGCGCCGGAGCCTGGCCGGCTGCACTCGCGGGCGGCACCGGATAGACGGTGCCGGTCGGGCCAGGCACCGGCTGGTCACCCGATTTCGCGATGGGGGCGGCGCCCGAATCGTTCGAAGACGCAGTGCCTTGCGGTTCGGGCGGCGTAGCCTCCGGCTGACGGTCGCAGGCAGCGAGCGCCAGCGGCAAGGCCATCGCTGCCAAGGTATGTCGAATTCTCATGGTCTTGTCCTCCATTTCGGCCACCGGCCGGGCGGGGCGACGAGCGCCGCGCGCCCGAGCCGGCAATCAGTCGTTTCGTGCCTTCCCGTAGCGTTCCACGCCGGTCGTCCGCCCCACCGGACGAGCCAGGATCAGGCTGACGACAGCGAAGAAGAGGAACAGGAAGAACATCGGCCTTGCGACGCTGGCCGCGCCGGCGAGGATGCCGCCGAAACCCGCGGTCAGTGCGACGATCGCCAGGACGAAGAAGACGACAGAGCATCGGGGCATCCGCGCGCCCATCGAAGTCGATTGAGGCCGGGTCAATGTCTCCGCGCCTTGTCGAAGCCCGTCTCGAATTCGCGGACCTGGCGCTCGGCCTCTTCCTGGCTGACGCCGTAGGCCTCCTGGATGCGTCCGAGCAGCTGATCGCGCTTGCCGGCGATGACATCGAGCTGGTCGTCGGTCAGGTCGCCCCACTGCTCCTTGATCTTTCCTTTCAGCTGCTGCCAGTTTCCTTCGATGATGTTCCAGTTCATGACGAGCTCCTTGTTCGATTGAGGAATGGCTGGACGTGCGATGCGCGGCGCGGCCGGGAGGCGGCGATGCGCTCGCACCGTACTCCGCGCAATCCGCGTGCCCGGGGCGGAGGTTCGACGACCGGCGGGACCGGACGCGACCCCGCGCGCCGCGCGCGACGACGGCCCCGATCCGACGGAAAGGATTACCGACCCCTGCCCTGATTTACCGACCGCGCTCGTGTGCCGGTACCACGAGGACTTCGCGCGGATGCTCAGGACGCTCGCGGACGCTCGAACCGGCGCAGCGGGGCGACGAGCCCGGTCGTCAGTGCGGTGCCCGCCAGGATCGTGACGGCGCCTGCGACCATGTTCGCCGTGATGGCCTCGTCGAGGAACAGGGCGCCCCACAGCATTCCGAAGACCGGCACGAGGAAGGTGACCGTGATCGCCCGCGCGGGCCCGACCCGGGCGAGCAACCTGAAGAACAGCACGTAGCCCAGCCCGGTGCTCAGCAGGCCGAGCAGCGCGACGCTGCCCCACGCGAGCGCGTCGGGCGCGCGCGCCGGCCAACTGAAGAAGGCGAAGGGGGCGAGCATCAGCGCGGCCGACACCTGGCTTCCCGCCGCGCTGGCGATCGGCCCGACCCCCTGCATGAATCGGCGCGCATAGTTGGCCGAGTAGCCGTAAGACAGCGTCGCCGCCAGCGTGGCGAGCACTGGCAGCGCGGCGCCGCCCGACCCGAACGAGAAGCGGTCGCCGACCAGCATGAAGACGCCGGCGAATCCCACGCCGAGCCCGAGCAGCCGCGAGGCGCCGAGTCGCTCGCCGAACCAGAAGAAGGCCACGAGCGCAGCCCAGAACGGTGCAGTCGCGTTCAGGACTGCACCCATTCCGGCGCTCAGGTGGACCAGCGCGTACCCGAACAGCACGAAAGGCACCGCGGAGTTGACCAGGCCCATGACCGCAATGTGCGGCGCGTGCGCTCGCAGCGCCCCCCACTGCCCGGCCAGCCACAGCACGGGCAGCAGGGAAAGCGCGCCGATGGTCGCGCGCATGGCCATCATCGGCACCGCGCCGAACTGCGGTCCGGCCACCCGTATGAACAGGAAGGAGCCGCCCCACAGGGCAGCGAGCAGGAACAGGTCGGCGAGATCCCTGCCTCGCATCGCCGAAGCGCCATGCGGGGATCCGTCCGCGGTGGCAGGCGATTCTTCCTGAGTGCTCATCATTCCTTCCGGCGCTCCGGCCAACGAGGGCCCGAAGCAGCGCACTCTACAGCCGGACCGACCTGCCGGAACCCCGGATCTTGCGACCCGATCAGAGCAGCGACGGCGGCAACGCGCCTTCGATGCCCAGAAGCGCGCGCTTGCGCGGCAAGCCGCCGCCGAAGCCCGTGAGCGAACCGTCGCTGCCCACGACCCGATGGCAGGGCACGACGATGGACACCGGGTTGCGCCCGATGGCGCCACCGACCGCCCGGACCGCCCGCGGCCGCCCGATTCGCGCGGCGACCTCGCCGTAGGTGCTCGTGGCGCCGTAGGGAATGGCGAGCAGGGCCTGCCAGACCTCTCGCTGGAACGCCGTCCCGACGAGTTCCAGCGGCAGGTCGAAGCGCCGGCGGCGCCCCCCGAAGTACGCCTGCAGTTGCTCGCTCGCCCGGTCGAGCACCGCCGCGTCCCCGGCGCGCACGCGCTCGTCCTCGTCAGACGCCTGGCCGAGGTCGGGCTCGTCCCACTGACCCTCGAAGTAGAGCCCGCTCAGGCGGCCACGCGCCGCGACCAGCAGCACCCGACCGAGCGGCGAGTCGACGCGGCGAAAGGAGGAGGAACCTGGGGCCGCCGGCTTCACAGCAGCTTGCGGTACTGGATGAAGCCCGGCCGGTCGGCGACCCGGTCGTAGAGCATCCGGCCGGCGTAATTGGTCTCCTGCGTGAGCCACCAGACCCGGCTCGCGCCCGCCTCGGCCGACTTCGCGTAAACCGCCTCGATCAGCGCCCGCCCCACGCCCTGCCCGCGCGACTCGGGCACGGTGAACAGGTCCTGCAGATAGCAATAGGGGCCGGCCGTCCAGCAGGACCGGTGCAGGACGTAGTGGACGATGCCGAGCAGGCGCGAATCGGCGGCGCCCGCCTCCGGGCCGGCAGCGAAGGCCCCCAGCACGAACATCGGCTCGGCCGGATCGTGAAACCGCGCCCAGGTCAGGTCAGTGACCTCGCGCGGGATCTCGACCCCGTAGAACGCCTGGTACCCCCGCCACAACGGCTCCCAGGCGGCCTTCTCATCCTCGCGAAGCGGCCGCACCACCCGACTCTCGTTCGTCATTCCCGTCTCCCTTTTTCACTTTCTCGCTTTTCCCTGTTCCCCTCCCGCCGGTCAGACCTCCACCAGCAGGTCGTGCGCCTCCACCGTCTCGCCAGGCTTCACGTGCACCGCCTTGACCGTGCCGTCGCGCTCGGCGCGGATCTGCGTCTCCATCTTCATTGCCTCGATGGAAACCAGCGGGTCGCCGGCGCGCACCTTCTGGCCGGCCTTGACCGCCACGGTCACGATCATGCCGGGCATCGGCGCCGGCACCTGCGCGGGATCGGCCGGGTCGGCCTGGCGGCGCCTGGCGGCGCGCACCGCGCCGGCTTTCTCGACCCGCAGCGTGCGCGGCTGGCCGTTGAGTTCGAAGAACACGCGCACCACGCCCTCTTCCTCGGCGGGGCCGGTGCCCTGCATCCGCACCACCAGCGTCTTGCCCGGATCGATGTCGATCGACACCTCCTCGCGCTCGCGCATGCCGTAGAAGAAGGTCTGCGTCGGCAGCACGCTCACGTCGCCGTAGTGCCGCCGGTGCTCGGCATACTCGCGGAACACCTTCGGGTACATCAGCCACGAGGCGAGATCGTCGTCGCCGACCTGGCGGCCCACCGCCCTGGCGGCCTCCTCGCGAATGGCCTCCAGGTTCGCCGCCGGCAGCCGGTCGCCGGGGCGATACGGGCGCGGCGGCTCGGCCAGGATCGGGTTCGGGCTGTCGCACTTGAGCACCTTGCGCGACAGCGCCGCCGGGAAGCCGTCGGGCGGAAAGCCCAGATCGCCCTTGAACAGCGACACCACGCTCTCGGGGAAGGCGATCTCGCGCGAAGGGTCGGCCACGTCGGCCGGCGCCAGGTCGTTGGCCACCATGAAGAGCGCCATGTCGCCCACCACCTTCGAGGTCGGCGTGACCTTGACGATGTCGCCGAACAGCCGGTTCACTTCGGCATAGGCCTTCGCGACCTCGGGCCAGCGGTGCTCCAGGCCCAGCGCGCGAGCCTGCTCGCGCAGGTTGGTGTACTGGCCTCCGGGCATCTCGTGCCGGTAGACGTCCGAGGTGCCGGCGCGGATGTCCGACTCGAAGGGTGCGTAGAGCCTGCGCACGCCTTCCCAGTAGTGCGAGATCGCCTGCATCGACTCGCGGTCCACGCCCGGATCGCGGTCGCCGCCCTCGAGCGCCGCCACGATCGCGCCCAGGTTGGGCTGCGAGGTGAGCCCGCTCATGGCATCCATCGCGCCGTCGACCGCGTCGGCCCCGGCCTCGATCGCAGCCAGCACCGAAGCCACCGAGGCGCCGCTGGTGTCATGCGTGTGGAAGTGCACCGGCAGGCCGGTTTCGGCCTTCAGCGCGGCGACGAGCTCGCGCGCCGCGCGCGGCCGGCACACGCCGGACATGTCCTTGATGCCCAGCACCTGCACGCCGGCGCGCTGCAGCTGCTTCGCGATGCCCAGGTAGTACATCAGGTCGTACTTCGAGCGCGAGCGGTCGAACAGGTCGCCGGTGTAGCAGATCGCGCCCTCGCAGAGCGCGCCGGCCTCGTTGACCGCGTCGATCGCCACCCGCATGTTCTCGACCCAGTTCAGCGAATCGAAGACGCGGAACAGGTCGACGCCGCCGGCCGCCGCGCGGCCGACGAACTGCCGGACCACGTTGTCCGGGTAGTTGGTGTAGCCCACCGCGTTGCTGCCCCGGAGCAGCATCTGGAACAGGATGTTCGGCACCGCCTCGCGCAGCCGGGCGAGGCGCTCCCAGGGGTCTTCCTTCAGGAAGCGCAGCGCCACGTCGAAGGTGGCCCCGCCCCAGCACTCGAGCGAGAAGAGCTGCGGCAGCATCCGCGCGTAGTAGGGCGCGATCCGCTCCATGTCGATCGTGCGCATCCGCGTGGCCAGCAGCGACTGGTGCGCGTCGCGCATCGTGGTGTCGGTCAGCAGCACGCGGCCGCTGTCCTTCATCCACTCGGCGAACCGCTGCGGGCCGAGCTCGCGGAGAAGGTCCCGGGTGCCGGGCGGCGGTTTCACCGTCAGGTCGATCGGCTCGCCCGGCCGGGCGATCGTGTTGGCCGCCTCGCGATGCGCGCTGGCCGGACCGGCCGGCCAGCGCCTGGGCAGCCCGACATGCGCATGCGACAGGTCGGGCTTCGCCCGCCCCTTCATGTCGGGATGGCCGTTCACGGTCACGTCGCCGATGTAGCGCAGCAGTCGGGTGGCCCGGTCGCGGCGCCTCGGGAAGCGGAAGAGCTCGGGCGTCTCGTCGATGAAGCGCGTGGTCACCGTGCCGGCGGCGAAGTCCGGGTGGTTGATCACGTTCTCGACGAACTGCAGGTTGGTCGCCACGCCGCGGATCCGGAACTCCCGCAGGCCGCGGTCCATCCGGCGGATCGCCTCCTGGGCGCTGGGCGCCCACGCGGTGACCTTGACCAGCAGCGAATCGTAGTAGGGGGTGATCACCGCGCCGGTGTAGGCGGTGCCGCCGTCGAGCCGCAGGCCGAAGCCGGCCGCGCTGCGATAGGCCGAGATCCGGCCGTAGTCCGGCGTGAAGTTGTTCTCCGGGTCCTCGGTGGTGACCCGGCACTGCAGCGCATGGCCGTTGAGCCGGATGGCCTCCTGCGCCGGCACCGGCCCGCCGGGCTCGCCGATCCGCGCGCCCTCGGTGATGCGCAGCTGCGCCTTGACGATGTCGATGCCGGTGACCTGCTCGGTGACCGTGTGCTCGACCTGGATGCGCGGGTTGACCTCGATGAACCAGAAATCGCCCGAGTCGGCATCCATCAGGAACTCGACGGTGCCGGCATGGGTGTAGCCCACCGCGCGGCCGAGCTTCAGCGCCGCCTCGCACAGCGCTGCGCGGCGCGCATCGTCCAGGTAGGGCGCGGGCGCCCGCTCGACCACCTTCTGGTTGCGCCGCTGCACCGAGCAGTCGCGCTCGAACAGGTGGACCAGGTTGCCGTGCCGGTCTCCGAGCAACTGAACCTCGACGTGGCGGGCCCGTCTGACCAGCTTCTCGAGGTAGACCTCGTCGTTGCCGAAGGCGGCCGCCGCCTCGCGGCGCGCCACCGGCAGCTGCGCCTCGAGCTCGGCATCGTCGTTGATGATCCGCATGCCGCGGCCGCCACCGCCCCAGCTCGCCTTCAACATGACCGGATAGCCGACCTCGGCGGCCATGCGCTTCGACTGCGCCAGGTCGGCGGCCTCGTCACCGGTCTTCGGCAAGGGCCCGGTGGCCGGCATGACCGGCACGCCGGCAGCCTGGGCGGCGTTGCGCGCGGCCACCTTGTTGCCCAGCGTGGTCATCACCTCGGGCGACGGCCCCACGAACAGGATGCCGGCCTTCTCGCAGGCGCGGGCGAAGTCGGGGTTCTCCGACAGGAAGCCGTAGCCCGGGTGGATCGCGTCGACGCGCGAGCGCTTGGCGATCCGGATCACGTCGTCGATGTCCAGATAGGCCTGCAGCGGCTTGAGCCCCTCGCCGACCTGGTAGCTCTCGTCGGCTTTGAAGCGATGCAGCGCGAAGCGATCCTCGTGCGAGAAGATCGCCACCGTGCGCATGCCCAGTTCGGCCGCGGCGCGCATGACGCGGATCGCGATTTCGGAACGGTTGGCGACGAGCAGGGAGTGGATGCGGGACATTGTGTGGGGAAGGGAGAAGGGGAAGAGGAAAACAGTAGCGGATTTGGCGGCGGCGCGACAAGTTACCGGTTTGCGGCCGGCCGGCTGCTGCGGTGCGGGCCGCGCCCGGTTAGCATGGCGATATCGCGGATTCGCCCCGTGCCTCGGGGTTCCTGATCGATGCCTGCCCGACGCACGCTCCGCCTGTCCAGCGCCCTTGCCTGCCTCGGGATGTCGGTGCTCGCCGCGTGCGGGGGGGGCGGCGGGGACAGCACGGCCGCCGACCCGCCGGCCGACTGCGATTACACCTACACGCTGACCGATTCGCCGCAGCTCGCGGGGCGCGATCAGCTTCTGGGCGACCAGTGGCACCTGGAGAACCTGGGCCAGAGCGGTGGCACGGTGGGCGAGGACATTCGCGCCAAGGCGGCCTGGACCGAGTTCAACGTACGGGGCGAGAGCATCCGGGTGGCGGTGGTCGACGACGCGGTGGAAACCGTCCATCACGACATCGCGCCCAACCTGGTTCCGGGCGCGGTCTGGGACTACCGCACGCAGTCCGCCACCGCGCCGCTGCCCTGCTACGCCGGCGACGACCACGGGACAGCGGTCACCGGGATCATCCTGGCGCGCAACGACAACGCCTTCCAGGGTGCCGGCGTGGCCCCGCGCGCGGGGCTGGCCGCCTACAACGCGCTGGCCACCAGCACCGACGCCGACATCGCCGACGCGCTGACCCGCGACCTGGGTCGCAACGCGATCTACAACAACAGCTGGGGATCGCCCGACAACGGGATGCTGAACCGGGCCGAGGCGTCCTTCGTGGCGGCGGTGCGCACTGGCGTCGAGAAGGGACGCTCCGGAAAGGGCTCGGTCTACGTGTTCCCGGGAGGCAACGGCGGCTGCTACCTGGTCGACGACAATCGCAATTGCGTTTACGACGAAAATTCGAACTACGACGGCTACGTGAACCAGTTCGGCGTGATCGCCGCCTGCGCGGTCGACGACAACGGCAAGGCGCCGCTCTACGCCGAACCGGGGGCCAACCTGCTGGTCTGCGGTCCCTCGGGCAACTCGCGCAGCGCGATCTCCACCACCGACGTGCTGAACGGCTTTCGCCGCGACTTCTCCGGCACCTCGGCGAGCACGCCGATGGTCTCCGGCGCGGCGGCGCTGGTGCTGTCGGCCCGCCCCGACCTGACCTGGCGCGACGTGCGGCTGATCCTCGCCTACAGCGCGCGGCGCAACGATCCGCTGCATCCGGAGTGGAGCCTCACCGGCGCCCGCCCATTCAACCCCTTCTATGGCTTCGGCGCCGCCGACGCGCAGGCGGCGGTCAGACTGGCCCAGGGTTGGAACTCGGTAGGCGGAAACGAGTCGATGATCGCCTGCCCGCCGGAAACCTCGCCGCCCTACACCCGCGGCGGCGGCGCGGCGCCCTTTCCGATCGCGATCCCCGATGCGCCCGCTGTCGGCGGGCCGCAGGTCCGCGAGGACGCGATCGCCGTCGGCGCCGAATGCGGGATCTCGAAGATCGAATTCGTCGAGATCGGTTTCAGCGCGACTCACCCGTTCAGCGGCGACCTGCGGGTCGACCTGATCAGCCCCTCGAGCCAGGTGAGCCGGCTCGCGGACGGACGCCTGTGCGATCCGGACGGCGATGGGACTGCCGACAACTGCGGCAACTACGACAACTGGCGCTTCGGCTCGGTGCGCCACCTCGACGAGGCGGTGCCCGGAACCTGGCGGATGCAGGTCTCCGATCGGCTGAGCCAGGACATCGGCCAGTGGGACGGCTGGACCCTGCGCTTCTGGGGGCGTTGATGAGCAAGCTTTCGAATGTGGCCGCCCTCTGCGTGATCGCATTCGCGGCCTTGGCCGCGCAGGCCGCCCCCGACGCTTCGAATGCCGCCGGCACCGCGCGTTCGCAAGCGGCCACCGCACCGGGGAAGCCCGGCGACCTGCCCTCGAGCCGCAGCCACGCCAAGGGCCGGTCCGGCGCGACCGCCGACGCCCTCGCGGTCCGGTGGCATGACGGCGAAAGAAGCCGCGAGTTCCGGATCGACCCCGCGAGGGTGGCCGACTTCCGGGCGACGCTGCCTGCCGGCAAGTTGGCCCCCGTGCGCGCCCGCAGCGATGCGGAGAAGGCCGCGCCCGGCCTGCCCGCCGGCGTCTCCCCCGTGTTCGTCGACCCCGACGCGGCTGGCCAGATTCGCGCGCTGCCCGGCGGCGTGATCGTGACGCTGAAACAGCCGCCCGCAGGCAACGATGCCGCCGCCCGCGAAGACCGGGCCCGCCGGCAGATTGCCGACGCGGGCATCGAGCCGCTGCGACCGATCGGCCCCGATGCGCGCCGCTGGCTCGTCGCATCCCCGCCCGGCATGCCCGCGCTGGAGCTCGCGAATCGCCTGCAGGAAAGCGGCGTCTTCGAATCGGCTTCGCCGAACTGGTGGAAGCCGCGGGCGCTGAAATAGCGTACCCGGCGCCCGAGCTGCGGCCCGGGCATACCGACTTCCCTCGAATCGGCTAGATCGCCGGGTCGCCCGCGCCGGGTTCGCTCGTCGCCCGGACGGCATCCGCCTGGCCGGCAAGGCGAATGTCGAACCCGTCGACAGGGAAATGCACCGTGAGCTCGCCCAGTTGCGGGTCCCGGCGCGCCAGCGACACCCGCTCGGAATCGGCCCCTGCGAGTACGCCCTCGACCGGATCGCTGCCCCAGTCGTCGGCCGCAACCCGGACTCGCTTGCCGATCCACCCCGAGAGTTCGGCCGCGCCGACAGGCGAAGCACCCGCGGCAATCGGCATCGCATCGCGAGCCGCCAGCAAGGCTTGCGCCGGCGTCGCTTCGACCCGCTCGCCATGTCCGATCGCGTCCAGTCGCTCCATCCATCCGACCAGGGCGGGCCTGCGCGCCCAGTCGATCCGGTCGGGCAGGTTCTCCCTCAGGTACCAGAGCGGGTGGCGAACGGCCAGGTCGGCCAGCCCGGGGGCGCGTCCGAGCAGCCAGGGCCGACCATCCCCGAGCAGCGCCTCCAGCCGGTCGAGCCTGCGCCGCAAGCGCGCGGCGACGGCCGGCAGTTGCGCGCGCATTGCGTCCGGATCCCAGCCATTGAAGCGACCGGCCGTGAAGCGGGCGCGATCCGCATGCAGCGCCTCGGGGAAGCGATTGCCCTGGGTGCCGAACACGAAGCCCAGGGCGTCGGCGAACAGGGCCCTGTCGGCCCACGATTCGAGCGCGTCGCCGAGACCGGCCGGACCGTCCGGATTCAAGCCGGGCTCAGGAAAGCGACGCTCCAGTTCGGCGAGGATGCAGCGGGTGTCGCAATAGACATCGGCGCCGATCTGCATGACCGGCGTGCGCCGATAGCCGCCCGTGAGCGGCTCCAGATCGGGCTTCGGCGCCCAGCGCGGCTGGATCACCGAGTGCCAGCGCAGCCCCTTCAGGCCGAACGCGAGCCGCACCTTCTCGGAGAACGGCGAACGGTCGTAGTGGTGAAAGTGGATGGCGGTCATGCGGCTCATCGCGCGGCGCCGGCCCCGTCCGCCGGCGACCCGACCGCCTCCCGCGGCACCTCGACCCGCCGCGTGACCCCCGACAAGCCCGGGAAGTCGGCAAACAAGGACCGCGCCAGGTAGGGCATCGCGCCGGCGATCGAGGGCGCGCCCCCGGAGGTGACCGCGGTGGCCTCGTAGACCTTGCGCCCGCCGGCGGCCAGGTCGCGGAAGTTCGCCGACAGCCGGTACTCGTACCAGGCGATGTCGCGCTCGACCGCGTAGCCGCCATAGCCCGGGAACGGTGCGGCGATCGACACCCCGCCGTGATGGCCCCAGGTGCCCCACCAGAACCAGGGCTGCACGTAATAGGGCTGCGTGTACTCGAGCCTCCGCTCGTGCCGCGGCCGCACCGCGGTCTCGAAGCGGAGCTCGAAACGCGGCGCCTGCGCCGCCTCGGTGAACCCGATCCGGGCCAGCTCGGCGCGCATCTGCTGCCGGTAGGTCGCGTGCTCGAGGCTGTCGAGCTGCGTCTCGGTGGCGGCGAAGCGGTAGGTGCGCGGCGCTTGCGCCGGCCACTCGTGGAAGACCGTCAGGTCGCTGGCGATCGGGGTGGCGCAGCCGGCCAGCAGCACGGCCATCGCCAGCAGGCCGAATCCCGCGACGCCGCGCAGGCGGACGCGGAAGGAGCGGAGGAAGATGGTCATGGTGTTGCTCCTGCCGGGCAAGGCCGGCCCCGCTCAGCGCGGGCTCTCGTAGAAGACGTAGCTGGTGGAATAGTCGCTGAATTCGAAGTAGACCTTCTTCTCGCCGGGATCGACCTCGCCGTTCAGGTTGGCGTCGAACACGCCATAGCCGAAGCGGTAGGGCCGCGGCGCGCCGTCCTGGGTCCCCTGGGCGGTCGAGACCTTGTCGATCTTCAGGAAGCGGCGCACCAGCTTGTCGCCGGCGTAGATCTCGAGCACCCCGTCGGTGCCGGTCCAGTTCTGGATGCCCCGCGAGAGCGTGTTCTGGGTTTCCTGGGTGCAGCCGGCGACAAGCAGCGCGAGCGCCGCCGCCAGCGTGGCCGAGACGGCCCTGCCTGGTCCACCGCCGGCGGCCGCCGGCGATCGCGCCCGACCCGAGCGCTTACAATCGTCCATCCTCGGAATCTCCTGCAATGCGAACCGAACAGCCCGTCACGATCCGCCGTCTCGACTATACCCCGCCGTCCTTCCTGGTCGACAGCGTGTCCCTCGCCTTCGACCTGCTGCCCGGCGGCACCCGGGTGGACGCCACGCTGGCGCTGCGCCGCAACCCGGTGGCCGACTCCGGCGCGCCGCTTTCGCTCGACGGCGAGGAGCTGACGCTCGAGGGCGTCTGGCTGGACGGCGAGCCGCTGGCCGTCGGACGGTACAGCCTGTCCGAAAGCGGGCTCGAGGTTCGCGACCTGCCCGAGACTTGCACGTTGCGGATCGTCACCCGCACCACGCCCGAGGCGAACACGACACTGTCGGGGCTCTACGTCTCCAACGGCAACTTCTTCACGCAGTGCGAAGCGGAAGGGTTCCGCCGCATCACTTTCTTCCCGGACCGGCCCGACGTGATGGCCCGCTACCGGGTCACGCTGCGCGCGCCGCGCGAGCGCTTCCCGGTGCTGCTGTCCAATGGCAATCTGATCGCGCGACGTGACTGCGAGGCCCCCGAATGGCTGGCCGCGGCGCACGATGGCGAAGCTCCCGGCGCCGGCCCTGCGACGCCGGAAGCCTGGCACGAAGCCGTCTGGGACGATCCCTTCCCCAAGCCCAGCTACCTGTTCGCGCTGGTGGCGGGCCGGCTGGTGGCCACCGAGGAGCGCCTTGCCACGATGTCCGGCCGCGAGGTGCTGCTGCAGGTCTGGGTGGAGCCCGGCAACGAGGACCGCACCGGTCACGCGATGCAGTCGCTGGTCCGCGCGATCCGCTGGGACGAATCCCGGTTCGGCCTGGAGCTCGACCTCGACCGCTTCATGATCGTGGCGGTGTCCGACTTCAACATGGGCGCGATGGAGAACAAGGGCCTGAACATCTTCAACACGAAGTACGTGTTCGCCCATCCGCGCATCGCCACCGACCAGGACTTCGCGGGCGTCGAATCCGTGGTCGGCCACGAGTACTTCCACAACTGGACCGGCAACCGGGTCACCTGCCGCGACTGGTTCCAGCTCACGCTGAAGGAAGGCCTGACCGTCTTCCGCGACCAGGAATTCTCGGCCGACGTGATGGCCGCGCAGGCGGCCACCCAGGCGGGCGCAGCCAGCGCCCGCGCGGTCAAGCGGATCGAGGACGTGCGGGTGCTGCGCGCCGCGCAGTTCCCCGAGGACGCGGGCCCGATGGCCCACCCGATCCGCCCGGACAGCTACCAGGAGATCAACAACTTCTACACGGTCACCGTGTACGAGAAGGGCGCCGAGGTCATCCGGATGCTGCAGACCCTGGTCGGCCGCGACGGATTCCGCAAGGGGATGGACCTCTACTTCGCCCGTCACGACGGCCAGGCGGTCACCTGCGACGACTTCGTCGCGGCGATCGCCGACGCCAATGGCGCCGACCTGTCGCAGTTCGGCCGCTGGTACTCGCAAGCCGGCACGCCGCGCGTGTCGATCGTCGGCAGCCACGACGCGCGGGCGCGCCGCTACCGGCTCGAAGTGCGGCAGGCCTGCCTGCCCTCGCCGGGGCAGCCGCTCAAGCAGCCCTTCCACATCCCGCTGGTCGTCGGCCTGGTGGGTCCGGACGGCCGCGATCTCCCTCTGAAGCCCGCCGCCGCGTGCGCCGGCAGCGTGCGCCGGATCGAGACCGCCGGTGGCCAGGTCAGCGCGGTGCTGGACCTCACCGAGGCCAGCCAGGTCTTCGAGTTCGAAGACGTGGCCGAGGCGCCGGTGCCGTCCCTGGCTCGGAACTTCTCGGCGCCCGTCGTCGTCGAGCACGCCTGCGACGACGCGCAGCTCGCCTTCCTGGCGGCGCACGACAGCGACCCGTTCAACCGCTGGGAGGCCGCGCAGCGGCTGGCCACCCGCTGCGTGCTCGCGGTGCTCGACGGCGCCGCGCCGGCCGGGCGCAGCGCGCCGCTGGTGGCGGCGATCGCCCGCGCGATCGACGACCCGCACCTCGACGCCGCCTTCCGCGAGCAGATCCTCGCGCTCCCCTCCGAGGGCTTCATCGCCGAGCAGCTCGAGGTCGTCGATCCGGTCGCGCTGCGCGCGGCGCGCGACGCAGTGCGGGGCGAGCTGGCCCGCGGACTGGCCGGCCGCTGGCGCGCGCTGGTCCACGACCTGGGCAGCGACGCGCCCTGGACGCCCGACGCCGCGACCGCCGGCGAACGCGCGCTGAAGAACGCCGCGCTGGCCTACTGGGTCGACAGCGGCGACGCCGACGCGGTGGCCACGGCGCAGCGGCAGTTCGCCCGGGCCGACAACATGACCGACCGCGTCGGCGCCCTGCAGGCGCTGCTGCGCGCCGGCGGCGAGCCGCGCGAACAGGCGCTGGCCGAGTTCGAGAAGATGTTCGCCGACGAACCGCTGGTCATGGACAAGTGGTTCTCGCTGCAGGCCGCGATGCACCGCCGCCCCGGCGACCCGCCGGTGCTCGAGCGGGTGCGCGCGCTGGCCGGTCACCCTGCCTTTTCGCTTCGCAACCCCAACCGGGTGCGCGCGCTCGTGGGCAGTTTCTGCCACGGCAACCTGGCCGAATTCCACGCCGCCGACGGCTCGGGCTATGCCTGGTGGGCCGAGCGCGTGCTGGAGCTCGACCCGCTCAACCCCCAGGTCGCCGCCCGGATGGCCCGCGCGCTCGATCGCTGGCGCAAGTTCGGGCCCGAGCGGCAGGCCGCGATGCGCGCCGCGCTCGAGCGGGTGGCGGCTGCCGAGCACCTTTCGCGCGACGTGCGCGAGATCGTGACGAAGGCGCTGGCGGCCTGAACACCCCGATCGTCATCACGCAAAGGAATTCCCCACATGGCCTCGAAAGTGAGCCTGACCCAGTACCTCGTCGAGAAGCAGCGCGAGAAGGGCCTGATCCCGGCCGAGCTGCGCCTGCTGCTCGAGGTGGTGGCGCGCGCCTGCAAGCGCATCGGCATCGCGGTGAGCAAGGGCGCGCTGGGCGGCGTGCTGGGCGACGCGGGCACCGACAACGTGCAGGGCGAATCGCAGAAAAAGCTCGACGTGATCGCCAACGAGACGCTGCTCGAGGCCAACGAGTGGGGCGGCAACCTGGCGGCGATGGCCTCCGAGGAGATGGACCACTCGTACACCATCCCGCACCGCTACCCGAAGGGCGAGTTCCTGCTGCTCTTCGATCCGCTCGACGGCTCCTCGAACATCGACGTGAACGTGTCGATCGGCACGATCTTCTCGGTGCTGCGGCTGCCCGAGGGCGTGCTCGCCCCCACCGACGACCATTTCCTGCAGCCGGGCACGAAGCAGGTGGCCGCGGGCTACGCGATCTACGGCCCCTGCACGATGCTGGTGCTCACCGTGGGCGACGGCGTGGCCGCATTCACGCTCGACCGCGAGACCGGCAGCTGGACGCTGACCGAAGACCAGATCCGGATTCCCGGGCAGACGAAGGAGTTCGCGATCAACGCTTCGAACCAGCGCCACTGGTACCCGCCGGTGAAGCGCTACGTCGACGAGCTGCTGGCCGGCAGGGACGGCCCGCGCGGCAAGGATTTCAACATGCGCTGGGTCGCGTCGATGGTGGCCGACGTGCACCGCATCCTGACCCGCGGCGGCATCTTCATGTACCCGCGCGACCGGCGCGAGCCCGACAAGCCCGGCAAGCTCAGGCTGATGTACGAGGCGAACCCGATGTCCTTCCTGGTCGAGCAGGCGGGCGGCGCGGCCACCAACGGCCTGCAGCGGATCATGGAGATCCGGCCCTCGAAGCTTCACGAGCGGGTGGCGGTATTCCTGGGCTCGCGCGAGGAAGTCGAGCGGGTGACGTCCTATCATCAGGACGGCGACGCCGCCTGATCCGGACCAGGATGCCGAGGCCTCAGGCGGGCGGACTGCCCGCCTGCACGGGCCGCTCGAGCGCGATCCAGACCAGCTTGAGGGTTTCGTCGTCGGGATCGCGGTCGATGGTGAAACCCAGCGCGCGCATCAGCTGGATCATCGGCGCGTTGATCGCCAGCACGTAGCCTTCCATGCGCTTGAGGCCGCGCAGGCGGGCCTCTTCGATGAGCGCCCGCATCAGCGCCGTGCCCAGCCCCTGCCCCTGGAAATCGTCGCCGACCGCGATGGCGAACTCGCAGGTGTCGCGGTCGGGGTTCAGCAGGTAGCGGGCCACCCCGATGATGCGATCGCCGTCGCCCTCGCGGCACACCGCGACCAGTGCCAGTTCGCGGTCGTAGTCGATCTGCGTGTAGCGCACCAGCATGCGCGGAGTCAGCTCGTTGAGCGTGGAGATGAACCGGAAGTAGCGTGACTGCTGCGACAGCCCGCGGGTGAAGCGCTGCAGGCGGTCGGCATCCTCGGCCTGGATCGGGCGCAGCAGGCAGGAACGGCCATCGCGCAGCCTGGACTCGCGCGACAGGTGCGCCGGGTAGGGCATGATCGCCATGTGGCCGTAGCGCGGGCCCGCGGCGACCGGCGCCGGGTCGAGCACGATGCGCGCGTCCACCGCGATCGCGCCGCGCTCGTCGGCGATCAGCGGGTTGATGTCCATCTCGGCCAGCTGCGGCAGCTCGCAGACCATCTCCGACACCCGCACCAGCACTCTGGCCAGGGCCTCGTCGTCCACCGCCGGCGCGCCCCGGAACTCGCCCAGCGTGGCGGCGACCCGCGTGCGGCCGATCATGCTGCGCGCGAGATAGGCGTTGAGCGGCGGGAACTCGAGCGTGGTGTCGCGCACCACCTCGACCCGCGTGCCGCCGGCGCCGAAGGCGATCACCGGGCCGAACAGCCGGTTGCGGAACACGCCCACGTACAGTTCGCGGGCGCCCCGGCTGCGCACCATCGGCTGGATGGTGACGCCTTCGAGCCGGGCGGCCGGCAGCGCCGCGCGAACGGATTCCAGGATGGCAGCGAACTGCGCGCGCACCTCGGCAGCGTTGCGCACGTTCAGGGACACGCCGCCCACGTCGCTCTTGTGGGTCACGTCGTGCGAGGCGATCTTCATCACCACCGGGTAGCCGATCTCGTCGGCGTGGCGCTCGGCCTGGTCCGCGTCTCGCGCGAGCACCGTCCGCGTGACCGGGATCCGGAAGGCCGCCAGCAGGGCCTTGGACTCGACCTCGCTGAGGACCTCCCGCCCCTGCGCCAGTGCCGCCTGGAGCACCACGCGCGCCCCGGCCACGTCGGGTGCTTCCATGTCGGACAGCGAGCGGGGCACCTGCTGCAGCAGCAGCTGGTTCTGGTGGAAGGTGGCCACGGTGGAGAAGGCGTCGACCGCGGCCTCCGGCGTGCGGAACACCGGCAGTCCTGCGGCATCGAGCTTGCTGCGCAACTCGCGCACCGAGCTGTCGCCCAGCCAGCAGGCGAACAGCGGCTTGGCGAAGCCGCGCGAAACCGACACCACCCGGTCGGTGATGGCCCGCGCGTCGACACCGCCGCCGGGCGACATCAGCACCAGCAGCGCGTCGGAGTCGGCATCCTGCGCCAGCGCCTCGATCGCGTCGGCGAACCGGGTCGGGCTCGCGTCGATGCCGAGGTTCAGCGGGTTGGCCGGCGCGATGCCCGGCAAGCGGCTGCGCAAGGCGAGCCCGGTGGCTTCGCCAAACGGAAGCAGCCGGATGCCCTGCGACCAGGCCTGGTCGGCCGCCAGCATCGCCGGCCCGTGGCCGTTGGAAACGATGGCCAGCCGCTTGCCGAGCGGCCAGTTGCGGGCGGCCAGATAGCGCACCGCGGTGAACAGTTGCGTGAACAGGCGCACCTGCACCGCCCCGGCACGGCGCAGCGCGGCCGAGTACACCGCGTCGGCCGCGGCGATCGCGCCCGAGTGGGTCCGCGCGCCGGTGCGGGTCGAGGCATCGCGGCCGGCCTTCAGCACCACCACAGGCTTCACCGTGGCCAGCGCGCGCAGCGCGCTCATGAAACCGCGCGCCTCGCTGACCGCCTCGAGATAGACCACCACCGCCTTGGTCCGCGAATCTCCGGCCAGGTAGTCGAGCACCTGGGCCAGGTCGACGTCGGCCTCGAAACCCAGCGACACGATCAGCGAGAAGCCGATCGCGGTATCGCCGGCCCAGTCGAGCACCGCGCCGGCCAGCACGCCCGACTGCGAGACCAGCGCCACGTTGCCGGACGCAGGCAGGCGCCCCAGGCGGCTCGCGTCGAGCCTCACCGGCGGACACATCATCCCCATCGAGCCGGGTCCGAGCAGGCGGATGTGCAAGGCGCGCGCCTTCTCGACCAATCGCCGCGCCAGGACATCGTCGTCGCAACGATCGAGCACTGCGGCCGCGCGCGCGCCGTGAGCCGCGGCCAGCGCGAGCGCGGCCTCGACCTGGCCGATCGGCGTGGCGATCAGCGCCAGGTCGCAGCCGGACTGCGGCAGCTCGCCGCTTCCTGCCGCCTCGAGCGACACGGTCCGGCGGGCGATGCTGCGCACCCGCCGGGCCGCCGCCGCGCCGCTGCCGGCCGTTGCCGCGGCGGCCGCGGCCTCGGCGGCGAAGCGCGCGCGGATCGGCGCCGCCCAGCTCGTGTCGCGCGCGGGATCCTCGCGCGACACGATCAGTAGCACGCCGGCCGGATCGAACATCGGCGACAGGTAGTGGCGATGCTCCATGTCAGTCGAGCCCGATCAGCGCGCGCACGTGCAGCTCCGCGCTGCGGGCGAGCGCGCCGAGGTGATAGCCCCCCTCGAGCGTGGACACGACGCGTCCTTCGCAGCAGTGATCGGCAAAGGCGACGATCTCGCGGCTCACCCAGGCGTAATCCTCGTCGCGCCACATCAGGTGGCTCATGTCGTCCTCGCGATGGGCGTCGAAGCCGGCCGACACGAACAGCATCTGCGGCGAGAAGGCCTGCAGCGCCGGGAGCCATTGCTCGCGCACCGCGGTCCGCATCGCCTCGCCGTCGCTGTAGGGCTTGAGCGGCACGTTGCACAGGTTCGCGCCGGTCGGCTCCTCGCCGACGAACGGGTAGAGGCGGCTCTGGAAGGTGGACACCATCAGCACCTGCTCGTCGCCGGCGAAGATGTCCTCGCTGCCGTTGCCGTGGTGCACGTCGAAGTCGATCAGCGCCACCCGCTCGAGGCCCAGCACATCGAGCGCGTGGCGGATGCCGACCGCCGCGTTGTTGAAGAAGCAGAAACCGCTCGCACCTGCCCGGCCCGCGTGGTGGCCGGGCGGCCGCACGTTGCAGAAGACGCGGCGGTAGCCCTGGCGCAGCACCAGTTCCGCAGCCAGCACCGAGGCGCCGGCCGCATGCAGGGCGGCCTCGAAAGTGTGCGGATTCATCGAAGTGTCCGGGTCGACCGACACGTAGCCCTCGGTCGGCGACAAGGCCTGCAACTCGAGCAGGTAGCGGGTGTCGTGTGCCCGGCCCACCTGCTCGAGCGTCGCCCGCGGCGCCTCGAAGGCATCCATCAGGTCGAGCACGCCTCGCATCAGCAGCCGGTCGGCGATCGCCGCCACCCGGTCCGGGCACTCCGGATGATGCGCACCCATCTCGTGTCGCTGGCTGCTCGGATGGGTGATGTAGGCGGTCTTCAAGTCGCGACTCCCTGCGCATGGCGCTTGCCTCGCCAATCTACCGCATGTGCCCTTGGGGATTCGGCATCCCCCGGTCGCGCCCGCGCGACAAGTCCCCCCGAAACGCCCGCCCGATTCCCTACCTGACCCACCGGTCATTTACAATCCGGCATCGGGTTTTCCGGAGGGGGCGTGCCCCTTCCCGCTTCTCCCTTCCCCCTTCTCGTCCCACCCCTGTCCCTTCTCCGCCCCACGCATGAAGCGCCGCTCCAAATGGCTGATCGCCCTGCTCGTCGCGGTCCTGCTGGCCGTGGCCATCGGCCGGGCCGTCGTCGAGCGCCAGGCCCGCCAGCGCCAGGCGGCCGTGCCGCCCGCGGTCACCGCGATCGAGCTCGGCCCGGCCGACCTGGTCCGCGCCGGCCCGCGCGAACTGGTGCGCGCCCAGCCGGTGTCGGGCAGCCTGCGCGCGGTCGACACCGCGCTGGTGAAGGCCAGGGTCGCCGGCGAGCTTCGCGAGCTGTCGGTGCGCGAAGGCGACCCGGTACGCGCCGGCCAGGTGCTGGGCAGGCAGGACGACAGCGACCATGCGGCCCGCCTCAGGCAGGCACGCCAGCAGGCAGCGTCGGCGCGCGCCCAGCTCGAGATCGCCGAACGCACGCTGGGCAACAATCGCGCGCTGGTCGACAGGGGCTTCATTTCGCGCAATGCGCTCGACACCTCGGTGTCCAACGCCGCCGCCGCGCGCGCCAACCTGCTCGCGGCCGAGGCGGCCGCTCAGGTCGCGCGCAAGGCCGTCGACGACACGGTGCTGCGCGCCCCGATCCGCGGCCAGGTCTCGCAGCGCTTCGCCCAGCCCGGCGAGCGGCTCGCGATCGACGCGCGGGTGCTGGAGATCGTCGACCTCTCGCAGATCGAGCTCGAAGCTGCCGTCCCGCCCGAGGCGCTCGCCGGGATCGCCGTCGGCGCGCCGGCCAGCCTGCGGGTGGACGGCATCGCCGAGCCGGTTCCGGCCCGCGTAGTGCGGATCAATCCGGCTGCGGTCGCCGGCACCCGGGCGGTCAGCGTCTACCTGTCGGTGGCGCCCAGGCCCGCCCTGCGCCACGGGCTGTTCGCCACCGGCGAGATCGAGCTGGGCCGGGACACCCGGCTGGCGGTGCCCGCCTCGGCGCTGCGCAACGACCGAAGCCGCCCCTATCTGCTCGCCGTGGAAGGCGATCGGATCGCGGCGCGCGAGATCGTGCCCGGGCCGCGCGGGCGCGACGCGGCGACCGGCGAGGCGCTGGTGGCGATCGAGTCCGGCGTGGCGGACGGCGCGACCCTGCTGGCCGGCAGCGTGGGCATCGTCGAGGAAGGCACGCCGGTGCGATTGACCGGCGCTCGCTGAAACCGCTTCCGCACGAAGGACACCGCCGGCATGTGGTTCACCCGAGTCTCGATCGCCAACCCGGTCCTGGCGACGATGGTGATGCTCGCCTTCGTGGTGCTGGGGCTGTTCTCCTACCAGCGGCTGAAGGTCGACCAGTTCCCCGACGTCGAATTCCCGGTCGTCGTGGTTCAGGTGGACTACCCGGGCGCTTCGCCCGAGATCGTGGAGAACGAGGTCACGCGCAAGGTCGAGGAGGCGGTCAACGCGATCGCCGGCATCAACAAGCTCTACTCGCGCTCCTTCGACGGCAGCTCGCTGGTCATCATCGAGTTCGACCTCGACGTGGACGACCGCCGCGCCGCCGAGGACGTGCGCGAGAAGATGTCGGCGCTGCGGCCCACGCTTCGCGACGAGATCGAGGAGCCGCGGGTGCTGCGCTTCGACCCGGCCAGCCGGCCGGTCTACATCCTGGCGCTGACCTCGCCCGACGGCTCGCGCAGCGCGATCGAGCTGAGCACCTACGCCGACCAGGTGCTCAAGAAGCGGCTGGAGAACGTGCGCGGCGTGGGCTCGGTGTCGCTGGTCGGGCAGGTCAAGCGCGAGGTGAACGTCTACCTGAGGCCCGAGGCGCTCGAGGCCATGGGCGTCGGCGTCGAGCAGGTGGTGTCGGCGGTGCGCACCGAGAACCGCGAGCTGCCGGCCGGGGCGCTGCGCTCGCGCGATGCCGAGCGCGTGGTCCAGGTGGCCGGCCGGATCGCGCAGCCGGCGGACTTCGAGAAGATCGTCGTCGCGCGCCGCGGCGCGGCCGGCGTGCCGGTGCGGCTGGGCGAGGTCGGCGAGGTGGTCGACGGGCCGCAGGAGCTCGAGAGCCTGGCGCTCTACAACGGCCGGCGCACCCTGGCGCTCACCGTTCTCAAGGCGCAGGGCGAGAACACGATCGAGGTGGTCGATGGCCTGAACGAGGTGGTGACCGGGCTGCGCGCGGAACTGCCGGCGGGCGTCGCGCTCGAGGTGGTCAACGACAACTCGCGGCCGATCCGGGTCGCGGTGACCAACGTCCGCCAGACGCTCCTCGAAGGCGCGGTGCTGACGATCGCGATCGTCTTCCTGTTCCTGAACTCGTGGCGCTCGACCGTCATCACCGGGCTCACGCTCCCGATCGCGCTGATCGGCACCTTCCTCTTCATGTACGCGTTCGGCTTCTCGATCAACATGATCACGCTGATGGCGCTGAGCCTGTGCGTGGGCCTGCTGATCGACGACGCGATCGTGGTGCGCGAGAACATCGTGCGCCACGTGCAGATGGGCAAGAACGCCCGCCAGGCCGCGCTCGACGGCACCAACGAGATCGGGCTGGCGGTGCTGGCCACCACGCTGTCGATCGTGGCGGTCTTCCTGCCGATCGGCTTCATGGGCGGGATCATCGGCAAGTTCTTCCACGAGTTCGGCATCACGATCGTGGCAGCGGTGCTGATCTCGATGTTCGTGAGCTTCACGCTCGACCCGATGCTCTCCAGCATCTGGCACGATCCGACCATCCACGCGGAGGGCGCGCCCGACACGCCGGCGCTTCAGCCCAACGGCGCGCCGGCGCGCCGCGAATCGCACTACGACCGGACGCTGGGCCGGCTCACCGGCGCGGTGGAGCGCTTCTCGCACCGCCTGGGCGAGGGCTACCAGGGCATCCTGGCCTGGTCGCTGCGACACCGGCTCGCGACGCTGGCCATTGCCGCCGCCAGCCTGTTCGCCGCCTTCGGGATCGTGCCGCTGCTGGGCACCGAGTTCGTGCCCAAGGCCGACTTCGGCGAGACCAACGTGAGCTTCCACACTCCCACCGGCGCCTCGCTCGAGTTCACCGAGGCCAAGGCGAAGCAGGTCGACGCCATCCTGCGCGAGTTCCCGGAAGTGCGCTACACGGTCACCACGATCAACACCGGCGCGGCCCTGGGCCGCAACTACGCGAGCGTCTACGTGCGCCTGGCCGACCGCAAGGACCGCCAGCTCAGCGTCGACCAGCTGTCGGTGCCGATCCGCGAGCGGCTGTCCCGGGTGCCGGGGATCACGGTCACCCAGGTCGGCGTGCTCGAGGCGGTCGGCGGCCAGAAGCCGATCTCGCTGTCGATCCAGGGCGACGACCTGAACACGCTGCAGCGCCTGACCGACGGCCTGCTGCCGAAGCTGAAGGCGATCCCGGGGCTGGTGGATCTCGATACCAGCATGAAGCCGAACAAGCCCACGGTGGACGTCGTGCTGCGGCGCGACCTGGCGGCCGACCTGGGCCTGGGCGTGGGCAGCGTGACCAGCGCCTTGCGCGCGCTGATCGCCGGCGACACGATCGGCAACTGGCGGGCCGACGACGACGAGAGCTACGACGTCAAGGTCCGGCTCGCCCCCGATCGGCGCAGCGAAGCGGCCGACCTCGAGCGGCTGGGGCTGGTCGCGGGCCAGAACCCCGACGGCAGCGCGCGCATCGTGCGGCTCTCGCAGGTGGCCGACATCGTGCCTTCCTTCGGACCCAACCAGATCAACCGGCGCGACCTGAATCGCGAGGTCGAGATCACCGCCAACGTGTCGGGCCGCTCGCTCGGCGAGGTCTCGGCCGACATCCAGAAGCTGCTCGACGCGAGCGCCTTCCCCTCGGGTTATCGCGCGCGCTTCGGCGGCTCCACGAAGGACATGCAGGAGTCCTTCGGCTACGCGGTGTCGGCGCTGGCGCTGGCGGTGATCTTCATCTACATGATCCTCGCCTCGCAGTTCAAGAGCTTCCTGCAGCCGATCGCGCTGATGTCCTCGCTGCCGCTCACGCTGATCGGCGTCGTGCTGATCCTGCTGGTCTTCGGCTCCACGCTGAACCTGTTCTCGATCATCGGCGTGGTGATGTTGATGGGCCTGGTCACCAAGAACGCGATCCTGCTGGTCGATTTCGCCAACCGGGCGCGCGAGGGGCACGTCGGCGAGGCGCTGCGCGACCAGGGCCTGGTCGGTGAAGGCGGAAGCGGCGCCCCGCTCACCGGCGAGCCGCTGGCCGGCCGCAAGCTCGAGCGCACCGAGGCGCTGCTGATGGCCGCGCGGGTGCGGCTGCGGCCCATCCTGATGACGACGCTCGCCATGATCTTCGGCATGGTGCCGCTCGCCTTCGCGATCAGCGAGGGCTCCGAGCAGCGCGCGCCGATGGGCCAGGCGGTGATCGGCGGGGTGATCACCTCGTCCTTGCTGACCCTGGTGGTGGTGCCGGTGGTGTACTGCTACCTGGACGACCTGTCGAACTGGCTGCGCAGGAAGTGGCGCGGCATGTGATCGAATGACGCTTCGGCGCCCGGACGCCAAGACCGCGGTCCGGTCCCGGGCGGTCGGCCGGGATCCGCCGCAGCACACTCAGGAGACAAGCATGAACAGGAAGTCGTTCGCAGCCCTTGCCGTGGCGGCTGCCGCGGCGATCGCGGCCAACATCGCGTGCCTGCCCGAGGCCGCTGCCCAGGGCGCCGCACAGGTCAAGACCGCCAACCGGCTGGTGGTGCAGGTCAGCGACGGCGAAGCCCAGCGCTGGAACATGGCGCTCAACAACATCCGCAACCTGCAGACGGAACTCGGGGCCGCCAACGTGGAAGTCGAGCTGGTCGCCTACGGCCCGGGCGTCAACATGCTGAAGGCCGACGCCACCACCGCGAACCGGATCTCGGACGCGATCAAGAGCGGCGTGAAGGTCGTGGCCTGCGAGAACTCGCTGAAGGGCCTGAAGATCTCCAAGGACGAGATGCACGCCGAGATCGGCTACGTGCCGGCCGGAGTCGTCGAGATCATGCGCAGGCAGCAGGAAGGTTGGGCCTACATCCGGCCCTGAGGCGCCGGGCCGATTCAGCATCCCCCTGAGTTGATAATGTAAGGATTTTTCCTTACTGTTGCCTTCCATGCCCAGGAGAATCGCCGTGCCCGAAATCCATGAAGTCGCGACGCTGACCTCCAAAGGTCAGATCACGCTGCCCAAACCCATCCGCCAGGCGCTGGGCGTCGACGCGGGCAGCAAGGTCGCGTTCGACTTGAGGGGTGGCGAAGTCGTCGTGACGCGCGCCGATGCAGAGCACGAAGACCCGGCCATCGGCGCCTTCCTGAGTCTGCTGGAGTCCGATATTCGCGCTGGCCGGCATGTCGCGTCGCTGCCCGACGAACTTGCGCAGGCAATGCTGGCGAACGCCGGCCGCGCGGTGAACCTGGATGAGGAAATCGCCGGGGACGTGGCGATCTGATGCAGCGACATGGCTGGACACTGCTGTTTCACGAGGGCTTGATCGAGCAGATGCGAAGGCTGCAGGCAGCCGCGGAACGGGCCGAGCGGAGCGATCCCGGTGGGTTCGAGGCCAATGCCAACGTCAAGCTGTTCCGCGCGGTCAGCCGGTTGATCTTCGAGGCCGTGCCGAGCGACCCCTCGCGTGACGAATACCGCCAGGGCAGTACCTTGGGACCCGCCCACCGGCACTGGCGTCGCGCGAAGATCGGGCGGCGATTCCGCCTGTTCTTCCGCTACGACGCCAAGGCCAGGGCGATCGTGTTCGCCTGGATCAACGACGAACAGACGCTTCGGTCGGCAGGCAACAAGTCCGACCCCTACGCGGTACTCGAAAAGATGCGGAGGCGCGGAAATCCGCCGGACGATTGGGCTGCGCTGATGGCAGCAAGCAAGGCGGACTGGCAAGCGTCGGCGAAACGATAGCCGACAGCATGAAGTGGAGCGGGTGAAGGGAATCGAACCCTCGTATGCAGCTTGGGAAGCTGCCGTTCTACCATTGAACTACACCCGCGTCGGGTCGACATTCTAACGCAAGCGCGGGGCGCGCCCTCGCTGGCTCGTGCGACAATTCCGGCCATGATCGAGATCACCGTCAATGGCGAGAAGCGCATGCTGCCCGGCCCTGCCAGCGTCGCCGACCTGGTCGAGACCCTGGGCCTGACCGGCAAGCGGATCGCGGTCGAGCGCAACGGCGAGATCGTTCCGCGCAGCCGGCATGGCAGCCAGCCGCTTGCGGCAGGCGACCGCCTCGAGATCGTGGTGGCGGTCGGCGGCGGCTAGGCGCTCGGCCCTGCCCGCAGGGCAGACCGAGCCCGAAACCGATCGCTCGCGAGTCTTCCGCGATCCCTCGCTTCTCAACAGCCCCTCTGTCCGAGCCCCCGGAGCCCCATCGCATGTCCGATACGCACGTTTTCGAAGGCACCCTCGCCTGGCAAGGCCAGCCCGCCGGCCAGCCCTTCACCTACGAGACCTATGCCCGGGCCACGCGCCTAGCGTTCGAGGGCGGCGCGGCCATCGAAGCCTCGTCGCCCGGCATCTTCCACGGCGACGACAGCAAGGCCAATCCCGAAACGCTGATGATGGCCTCGCTGATGCAGTGCCATTTCCTGACCTTCATGGCGGTGGCCGCGAAGTCGCGCGTCGCGGTGAGCGGCTACGCCGACCGGGCCACCGGCACGCTGGGAAAGAAGGACGGCAAGATGCGCTTCGTCGAAGTCGTGCTGCGGCCTCGCGTGAAGCTGGCCGCGCCGCTCGACGCGGAGAAATTCCGGTCGATGCACGACAAGGCGCACGCCAACTGCTTCATGGCGAACTCGGTGAATTTCGAGGTCCGCGTCGAGCCGGAACTGGAGTGAGGACATGACGCAGGCAAACCCCGCTGCCGGGAACGATGATCTGCTGCGCATCGGCAAACGGACCTTCTCCTCGCGCCTGCTGATCGGCACCGGCAAGTACCGCGACTTCGACGAGACCCGCCAGGCGGTCGAGGCCAGCGGCGCGCAGATCGTGACCGTGGCGATCCGGCGCACCAACATCGGCCAGAACGCCGGCGAGCCCAACCTGCTCGATTTCCTGTCGCCCGAACGCTTCACGATCCTGCCCAATACCGCAGGCTGCTATACCGCCGACGACGCGATCCGCACGCTGCGGCTGGCCCGCGAACTGCTCGACGGCCACACGCTGGTCAAGCTCGAGGTGCTCGGCGACCCGGCCACGCTTTATCCGAACATGCCCGAGACGCTGAAGGCGGCCGAGGTGCTGGTCAGGGACGGCTTCGAGGTGATGGTCTATTGCAGCGACGACCCGATCCAGGCGAAGACCCTCGAGAACATCGGCTGCGTGGCGGTGATGCCGCTGGCCTCGCTGATCGGCTCGGGCATGGGCATCCTGAACCCCTGGAACCTGCAGCTGATCCTGGAAAAGGCCTCGGTGCCGATCATCGTCGACGCCGGCGTAGGCACCGCGTCCGATGCCGCGATCGCGATGGAACTGGGCTGCGCCGGCGTGCTGATGAACACCGCGGTGGCCGCTGCCCGCGAGCCGGTGCGCATGGCGCGGGCGATGCGGCTGGCGGTCGAAGCGGGCCGGGAGGCCTTCCTGGCCGGGCGGATGCCGAAGAAGCTCTATTCGGCCACGCCCTCCTCGCCGGCCACCGGCCTGATCGGCGGGACGAAGACTTGAACGAGCGCCCCGACCCGGCACCCGCCGCTGGCGCCGATCGCCCCGTCGAAGGCGCGCACCCGCACATCCGCTCCTTCTCCGGCCGCCGCGGCCACTTCACACCCGGCCAGAAGCAGGCCTACGAGACGCTGTTCGACCGCTGGACCCTGCCCTGGCGGCGCGAACCGATCGTGCCGGCGGCGGCCTTCGGCCGCGAGGCACCGCTGGTGCTGGAGATCGGCTTCGGCATGGGCGAGACCACCGCGCGGATCGCGCAATCCATGCCCGGCACCGACTTCCTGGGCGTCGAGGTCTACCCGGCCGGCGTCGGCTCGCTGCTGCGCCGGATCGACGAGGCCGGGCTCGCCAATGTCCGCATCGTCCAGCACGACGCGGTCGAGGTGGTGCGCGACATGATCGCCCGCGACTCGCTGGCCGGCATCCACGTGTTCTTTCCCGACCCCTGGCCCAAGACGCGGCACCACAAGCGGCGGCTGATCCAGCCGCCCTTCGTGGCGTTGCTGGCCTCGCGGCTGGCGCCGGGCGGCTACCTGCACTGCGCGACCGACTGGGAGCACTACGCGGTGCAGATGCTGGCGGTGCTGGCCGGCGAGCCGCTGCTGGAGAACACCGCCTTCGACGCCGCGCCGCCCGGCGCCGGTCGCCGCACCGTCACGGGCGAGACCGCGGCCGACTGTCGCGGCTTCGCCCCTCGCCCCCACTACCGCCCGGTGACCAAGTTCGAGAACCGCGGGCTCAAGCTCGGCCACGGCGTCTGGGACGTCGTGTTCCGGCGACGGCTCACTTAGTCACGCGGCCCAGGTCACCGCGCCGGTGGCTGCAGTGACCAGCACGATCACGCCGAACGCGATCCGGTACCAGGCGAAGATCCGGAAGTCGTGGGTGGCGACCCAGCGGATCAGCCAGTGCACGCAGGCCAGCGCGCTCACGAACGCGAAGGCCAGGCCGACCGCGAACATCGGGATGTCCTGCGCGGACAGCAGGTCGCGGTACTTCCAGGCGTCGTAGGCGCCGGCGCCGATCAGCGTGGGCATGGCCAGGAAGAACGAGAACTCGGTGGCCGCCTTGCGCGACAGGCCGAACAGCATGCCGCCGATGATCGTCGCGCCGGAGCGACTGGTGCCGGGGATCAGCGCGAAGGCCTGGGCAATGCCCAGGCGCACGGCGTCGCCCGCGGTCATCGCGTCCACGTCCTGGACCCGCGCCGCGGCCAGGCCGCGGCGCTGGCGCGACTCGACCCACAGGATCACGAAGCCGCCCAGGATGAAGGCGATCGCCACCGGCACCGGGCGAAACAGCCAGTCCTTGATCCAGCCGCCGAAGGCCAGCCCCAGGATCGCCGCCGGCAGGAAGGCGATCAGCACGTTCGCCGCGAAGCGCTGCGCGCGCCGCTCGGTGAAGATGCCGGTGATCGTGTCCAGGATCCGCTGCCGGTAATACCACATCACCGCGAACATGGCGCCGGTCTGGATCGCCACGTTGAACATCTTCTCCTTCTCGCCGGCGAATCCGAGCAGGCTGGCGGTGAGGATCAGGTGTCCGGTGCTGGAGATCGGCAGGAACTCGGTCAGCCCCTCGACCACGCCGAGGATCGCCGCCTTGACCAGCAGCGGCAGCGCATGGAGCAGTTCCATCAGCCCTGCCCCCTTCCGAAGCGGCCGAAGCGCCCCTGCGCCGCCGCGGCCTCGCCGGCCGGCGTTCCCCACCAGGCGTGGAAGTGATGGACGGGCCCGTGGCCCTTGCCCACGTTCAGTTCGCCCGAGCGGCGGATGGCCTCGGTGAGCCAGGCCTTGGCGGCGCGCACCGCTTCGGGCACGTCGGCGGCCCGCGGCAGCAGCGCGGCGATGGCGGCCGACAGCGTGCAGCCGGTGCCGTGGGTGTTCTTCGTGGCGATGCGAGGCGCCGGCAACTCGATCATGCGATCACCGTCGTGCAGCAGGTCGACCGCGTCGCCGGGCAGGTGCCCGCCCTTGATCAGCACCCAGCGCCGGCCGTCGTCGCGCAGCAGCCGGCGCAGCCGCTCGGCGAAGCGGTGCATCTCCCTGAGCGAATCGGGGGGCCTTGCGTCGAGCAGCACGCCAGCCTCGGGCAGGTTGGGCGTGATCACGGTGGCCAGGGGCAGCACCGCCTCGACCAGCGTGGCGATCGCATCACGGTCGAGCAGGGCGTCGCCGCTCTTGGCCACCATCACCGGGTCGACGACCAGGTGCGCGAGCCCGCCGCCCGAAAGCGGCGCGGCCAGGCCCTCGGCAACGGCGCGCGCGATCGGCGCGGTGCCCAGCATCCCGATCTTGGCGGTGACGATGGCCACGTCGGCGAACAGCGTATCGAGCTGCAGGCGAACGAACTCGGGCGGCACGCCGTGAACGCCGGTCACCGCCTGCGTGTTCTGCGCGGTCAAGGCGGCCACCACGCCGGTGCCGTAGGCGCCGAGCGCGGAGAAGGTCTTCAGGTCGGCGTAGATGCCGGCGCCGCCCGACGGATCGATGCCGGCGACGGTCAGCGCGTTGGGCGGGAAGGCGGCGGGAGTCGGTTCGGACACGAATCGGCGGGCGAAAAAGACCCGGCCGCGGGATGCGGCCGGAACCCGCCGATCTTAACCCTTTCGAAGCTCCCTACACCGACGCGAGAAAATCCGACATGATTCATTGCACGGCCGGCGCCCGGCCCCTACCTGCACCTCGAACATGGCACTCGCGCTTCCTCCGATCGATTCCGCCACCGACGTCTTGCTCGTCATCGACATCCAGAACGATTTCTGTCCCGGCGGCGCGCTGGCGGTTGCCGGAGGGAACGAGATCGTCACGATGGCCAATGCGCTGATGGCGCGCTTCGGGCGGGTGGTGCTGACCCAGGACTGGCACCCGGCCGGCCACCGCTCGTTCGCGAGCGCCCACCCGGGCCATGCGGCCTTCGATCGCATCCAGATGCCCTACGGCGGGCAGACGCTGTGGCCCGATCACTGCGTGCAGGGCACCGCGGGCGCCGCCTTCCATCCCGAGCTCGACACCCGGGCGGCTTCCTTGATCGTTCGCAAGGGCATGGACGCCGCCATCGATTCATACTCGGCATTCTTCGAGAACGACCGGCGCACGGCCACGGGCCTCGGCGGCTGCCTGCGCGAACTCGGCGTGCGCCGCGTGTTCCTGTGCGGACTGGCCACCGACTACTGCGTCAAGTATTCGGCGCTCGACGCGCGCCGGCTCGGCTTCGAAGTCGTGGTGCTGCTCGAGGCGTGCCGCGCGATCGACCTGAACGGGTCGC
Organism: Zeimonas arvi; assembly: GCF_008039575.1. GTDB lineage: Bacteria > Pseudomonadota > Gammaproteobacteria > Burkholderiales > Burkholderiaceae_E > Zeimonas > Zeimonas arvi. The sequence continues at coordinate 469,480 of NZ_VDUY01000003.1, forward strand.
TCGCCGACGCGCTCACCGACATGCGCCAGGCCGGCGTCTCGCTGGCCTGAGCGCACCGGCCGGCCCGGGTCGAGCGGAGCGCCGGCCGCATCGTCAACAACATCGGAGGCACCGAGTGACTTACCGGACCATTCTTCTGCACCTCGACGAAGGCCCGGGCGTGGACCGCCGGACCGACGCCGCGATCCAGCTCGCCGTCGCGCACGACGCGCACCTGATCGCGCTCCATGCGCCCACGCCTCTCTACCTGCAGTGGTCCCCCGAAGCCGGCATCCGGGAGGAGATCGAAGCGAGCCGCAAGGCCGAGGACGACGCCGTGGCCAAGGCCGCGCTCGAGCGCTTCGAGGCCGCGGCCGCCAAGGCAGGCCTGGCCGGGCGCGAGGCGCGCCGGGCCCGCGGCGAGCCGCGCGACCTGCTGGGCCTGCACGGGCGCTATGCCGACCTGATCGTCATGGGCCAGGCCGATCCGAAAGGCGGCAGCGCGCGCGAGGCGGCGTCCATCGTCGAAGACGTGATCCTCGCCTGCGGCCGGCCGGTCCTGGTGGTGCCCTACATCGGCGCCCTGCAAGCGATCGGGCGGCGGATCCTGGTGGCCTGGGACGCCAGCCGCGAAGCCTCCCGCGCGGTGGCCGACGCCCTGCCCCTGCTCCAGCGTGCCGACAAGGTGACCGTGGTGACCGTCGACGCGAGGCCCTCGGAGAGCGGCCATGGCCAGATGCCGGGCGCCGACCTGGCGCTTTACCTCGCGCGGCATGGCATCGAGGTCGAAGCCGCGCACGTAGGCTCCTCGGGCATCGGCGTGGGCGACGTGCTGCTCAACCAGGCCTCCGATCGCGACGCGGACCTGATCGTGATGGGCTGCTACGGTCACGCGCGCTTGCGCGAACTGATCCTGGGTGGCGCCACCCGGACGATGCTGCGCACGACGCCGGTGCCCCTGCTGATGGCGCACTGAGCCTGCGCGACCACCGGATCTGACGGGCGCGTGGCCGTCTCGAGTGCCGCGAGCCAGGCGATCGCGTGCGCGGGCGAGTCGCCGCACATCTCGCCGGAAGGCACGAGCCCCGCGCAGCAGGCCGGCCGCGATGGCGAGCCGAAGATCGCGCAGCGATGGTCGTCGGTGAGCTGGACGCAGCGCACGCCGGCCGGCTTGCCCTGCGGCATCCCCGGGATCGGGCTGGAGATCGACGGCGCGATGCAGCAGGCGCCGCAACCGGGGCGGCAGTCGCGCGCCGCGGCCGCCGCGACGGCCGCGTCGGTCACAGCGGCCCGCCCCGGCAGGCCGCCGCCAGGGGCACCGACAACTCGTCCGGATGGATACCCCCGTGCATGCCGATGAAGGACGGCTCGGGCTCGCCGGGCAGACGATCGACAAGGGTGTGACGGTCGCGGCCGATCAGCGTGTGGGTGCCGATCCGCCCCGCCAGTCTGGGCGACACCACGCCCCGGCCGAACCAGCCCGCCTGAACCAGCGCGTCGCTCGGCACCAGATCGAAGGCGTGGCCCAGGGTCTCGCGCGCCAGGGCTTCGAAGGTCTCGTGGCAGCCGGGTCGCACCTGGCAGTAGGCGACCCGCGGCTCGCCGGTGAGCGGCCGTTCGAGCAGCGCCGCGATCCCGGGGTAGTCGTCCAGCCTGAGCTGCTGCGCGGCCGGCACGTCCACGAAGCCGTGATCGGCGGTGGCGAGCAGCAGGGCGCCGCTTGCGGCCAGCCGCCCCGCCAGCCGCTCGAACAGCTGGTCCAGGCGACGGGCGACGTCGGCCGCGGCCTCACTCTGCCAGCCGCGCTCGTGGCTGGTCGAATCGAAGTGCGGCATATAGGCCCAGACGAAGGCGCCGCCGGGATTCGCGCGCACGGCGGCGTCGACAGCCTCGATCAGTTCGTCGCGGCCGCGATAGCCGACTCGCTTCGCGCCGGCCCAGGCGTGGCGCGAGAAGGTGGAATCGGCGATGAAGTGCGGCTGCACCGCCACCACCGGCACGCCGAACCGCAGGCTGGCCGCGCGCCAATCCCAGAGCTCGTCGGCAGTCACGAGCTGGTCCGGGGCCGCCCGGACGTCCATCGGCAGTGTGCGCACGACCGAGGCGGACGCCTCGCTCCAGCAGAACCAGCCCGGGTTGGCGTGCTCGGCGGGAAAGACCGCGGTGGAAAAGGAAGTGATCGCCGGCGCGGTACTCGACGGAAACACCGAGCGCAACGTGGTGCGCCGGCAGTGAGCAACGGCGCCGTCGGGAATCAGGGTGTCGAGCTGGCGGCTGCCGAGCCCGTCGAAGAGCACGAGGACCACGTGCCGGGCCTGGGCGATCGCGGCGACGGCCTTCGCGTCGGCCAGCCCGCCAGCGACGGAAGAAGATCCGTCGATACCGTCGACGGGCGCGCCGGCGATCGAACGGTCGGCGCGAAAGCGCCCCGCGATCGCCGAGGCCAGGCCCACGATGCAGCCTCCCGGGCCGTCGGCCCATGGGGGCGACGGCAAGGGCAAGTCGAAGACGGTGCGGGGGTCGGTTCCGGCGTTCAAGGCTGGCGAGGGCCCGCTCCGCGGGCCCTTCGGCCAGGCACGCGGCGCGGATCAGTGACGATGACCGTGCTTCCAGTGGCCACGGCCATGACCGCCGTGGCCGCGCTTCCAGTGCCCGCGGCCCCCGCCGTACTCGACGTAGACCGGCGCGGGCCGGTAGACCACCGGCGGTACCACATGATAGACCGGCGCGGGGCGATAGACCACCGGCGGCGGCGCGTAGTACACCGGCGCGGGAGCGTGATACACGGGCGCCGGCGCCGCGTAGTAGCCGCCGCCGTAGTGGCGATGCCGGCTGCCGGCGGCCGACGCGCCGGCGGCCGCACCGATCGCCCCGCCGATGATCGCGCCGTCGCGCCCGCCGAGGGACTGCCCGATCAGCGCGCCCGCGCCGCCGCCGACTACGGCGCCCAGCACCGCGTCGGAGGCCTGGGCCGTGCCGGCCAGGGCCGCGCCGCCCATCAGGACGCCGGCCGCCAGGAATTTCCGGATTCTTTTCATTTGTCGCTCCTCGTGGATCGGCTCCACCTTGCAGACGATGGGAAGCCTAAACGCGGCGAAGCCGTCCGGACACCCCAAAGCGTGCAACAGCGGTAACAGGATGTAAGCCGGAGCGGTTCGCGACGCCCCGGCGCTGCGAGACGGGCTGGGCCGGGTTAGCCTTGGGACCCAGGTCGAACTTCCCCGGAGGCTGCAAGGATGCGCGCCAGGACCGTCTTGATCGCGATCGCCGCCCTGTCCGGCGTCGCCGGCGCGGCGCTCGCGATCTTCGTCGCCACCTTCGACGCCAATCGCTACAAGCCTCAGCTCGTGGACCTGGTGCGCGAGCGCACCGGCCGGGTCCTGGCGATCGACGGCGATCTGGCGCTGTCGCTGTGGCCGCGCATCGGGCTGGCCACCGGCGCGGCTGCGCTGTCGGGACCGGACGGCCGCGGCGAAGCCGCGCGGATCGAGCGCGGCACGGTGGCGGTCGCGATCCGGCCGCTGCTGGCCGGCCGCCTGCATGTCGAGGCGCTCGCGCTGCGCGGACTGCGGCTGTCGCTCGGCGAGGCCGAAGCCGGCGGCGGCTGGCAGCTCGACGGCGCGCGACTCGACGCCGCGCCGATCGCCGACCGCGAGCCGGGGCGCCTGAGCCTCCAGGGCAGGCTGCGCGCCGCCGACGGCAGTGCGGACCTCGCACTCCACCTGGAGTCGGGCTTCGTGGCCGACCAGGCCGCCAATGTGCTGTCCCTGACCGACCTGAAGGCCCGGCTGCTCGGCCCGGCGGCCGGCCTGGCCAGGGTCGAGATCAGCGCCGGCGGTCGGTTGAGACTGGACCTGAGCGCCCGGACCGCGGTCGCCGAGACGCTCTCGATCGAGGCGAGGGCCTCGGGCGGGCCGACGCTGTCGCTGGCCGGCAAGGGCCGCGCCGCCTTCGAGCCCGGATCGGCCCAGATCGACCTGCAGGGCAAGGTCGACGAGGCGCCGGTCCGGCTCTCGGCGCGGCTGGCCCGATACGCGCCGCTCTCGGCGCAATGGCGCCTCGAGGCGGGCGAACTCGACCTGGACCGGCTCCGCGCGAAGCTCGCCGCGGTCGAGCGCGCGGCGCCGCCGGGCGAGCCCCCCGCGGGAAGCGGAACGCCCGCCGCGGGCGCGCCGACGACGCCCGGCGCGGGCGCCGGCCCCGCCGCCTCGCCGCCCACCGCCACGCCGAGGCAGGCCGCGCTGCCCGCGATCGCGGATGTCGACACCCGTGGCGCACTGAAGGTGGAGCGATTGCGCGTGACGGGGCTCGCGATCGACGGCCTCGCCGCGAACGTGAGCACCGGCGAAGGCAGGATCGCGGTCGAATCGCTGACCGGCAGGCTCAACGGCGGCGCGCTGAAGGCCAGCGCGTCGATGACCGCTGCCGGCCACCGGCTGGTCGGTGCGCTGACCGGCGTGGACGCCGGCAGCCTGATCCGCGACGCGAGCGGGCGCGATCCGCTGGACGGCCGCGGCGACATCCGGCTCGACCTGTCGACCCGGGGCCTCGACGGCGACACCGCGATTCGCCAGCTCGGGGGCAGCGCATCGCTCGCGCTGCGCGACGGTGCGATCAAGGGCGTGGATCTCGATCGGGTCATGCAACAGGTGCGGGCCGCGCTCGAGGGCCGGCTGCCGGTCGAGGGCCGTCCCGGCCCGGGAGACCGCACGCCCTTCCAGTCGCTGGCCGCGAGCTTCCGGATCGCGCAGGGCGTAGCGACCAGCGACGACCTCGCTTTCCGCGCAGACTGGCTGCGGGCCACCGGCGCCGGGCAGGTCGACCTGCCCGCGCAGTCGCTCGACTGGCTGGTCCTCGCCACCCTGACCGGCGCGCCCGGCGACACGGCCGATGCGGCCTCCCGCCGCGACATCCTCTCCCGGCTGCAAGGGGTGCCGGTCCCGGTCCGGCTGTCGGGCCGATTCGACGAGCTTCGCTACCGGGTGGACGTGAAGGAGCTCGCCACGGCCGCGGTCCGCAAGGAGGTCGAGCGCCGGCTCGCCGAGAAGCTGGGCGAGAAGCTGGGCCTGCCGCCGGCCGCGCCGGGGCCGGCCGAGCCCGCGGAGAGCCCGCTCGACCGCCTGAAGGGCCTGCTCCGGCGCTGAAGGAACTCTCCGGTGCCGCCGCTTCGTCGCTGAGCCTCGCGATCTTTCCGTATCATTGCGGCGATGACACCGTCCGCAACAAGGCTTTCACGATGACTGCAGATCCGGCCGCGAACCCGGCAGGCTTTTCCCCGAAATCCAGCTACGGCTACGACGAGCTGATCGACTGCGGCCACGGCAAGCTGTTCGGCCCGGGCAACGCCCGCCTGCCGCTGCCGCCCATGCTGATGTTCGACCGGATCACCGGGATCTCGGCCACCGGCGGCGCCTTCGACAAGGGTTTCGTCAAGGCCGAGCTCGACGTCAAGCCCGACCTGTGGTTCTTCGGCTGCCACTTCGAGGAAGACCCGGTCATGCCCGGCTGCCTGGGCCTGGACTCGCTGTGGCAGATGCTCGGTTTCTTCCTGGGCTGGACCGGTGCGCCCGGGTCCGGCCGAGCGCTGGGCCTGGCGCAGCTGAAGTTCACCGGCCAGGTGCTGCCGGAGTCGAAGCTCGTCGAGTACCGGATCGACATCAAGCGGGTGATCAACCGCAAGCTGGTGCTCGGCGTGGCCGACGGCGAAATGAAGGTCGACGGCAAGGTCATCTACGAGGCCACCGACCTGCGGGTCGGCCTGTTCGAAAATCCCCGGGCGATGTGATCGCGCGAGAAGCGCACAGATCGCCCCCGAAGACGGCGCGAGGCCAAGCCCCATGACCGAATCCATCAAGACCCGCCGCGTGGTCGTCACCGGCATCGGCATCGTTTCCTGCATTGGCCTGGACCAGGACGAAGTCCTGGCCTCGCTGCGCGAGGGCCGCTCGGGCATCGTGGCGATGCCCGAGTACACCGAGCTGGGCTTCCGCAGCCAGGTGGCCGGCCGCCCGGACATCGACCTCGACGCGGCGATCGACCGCAAGCTGCGCCGCTTCATGGGCGACGGCGCGGCCTACCTGCACCTGTCGATGGAACAGGCGATCGCCGATTCCGGCCTGCAGGACGCCGACATCATCAACGAGCGCACCGGCATCATCGTCGGCTCGGGCGGACCCTCCACCCGCAACCAGGTCGAGGCCGCCGCGATCGCCCGCGAGAAGGGGCCCCGACGCGTGGGCCCCTACATGGTGCCACGCTGCATGTCGTCGACCACGTCGGCCACCGCGGCGACCAACTTCCGGATCAAGGGCGTCAACTACACGATCTCCTCGGCCTGCGCCACCTCGGCGCACTGCATCGGCAACGCGACCGAGCTGATCCAGTGGGGCAAGCAGGACATCGTGTTCGCCGGCGGCGGCGAGGAGCTCGACTGGACCCTGTCGGTGCTGTTCGACGCGATGGGAGCGATGTCTTCCAAGTACAACGACCGCCCGCAGGCCGCGGCCCGCGCCTACGACGCCAATCGCGACGGATTCGTGATCGCCGGCGGCGGCGGCGTGGTCGTGCTCGAAGAGCTCGAGCACGCGAAGGCCCGCGGCGCGAAGATCTACGCCGAGGTCACCGGCTACGGCGCCACTTCCGACGGCGAGGACATGGTCGCGCCCAGCGGCGAAGGCGCCGAGCGCTGCATGCGCAACGCGCTGAAGACCGTGCCCTCGAAGGTCACCTACATCAACAGCCACGGCACCAGCACGCCGGTGGGCGACATCACCGAGCTCGACGCGATCCGCCGGGCCTTCGGCAAGCCGGACGCCGAGCTGCCCTGGATCTCGTCGACCAAGTCGATGACCGGGCACTCGCTGGGCGCGACCGGCGTGCAGGAGGCGATCTACTGCCTGCTGATGATGAAGCACGGCTTCGTGGCGCCGAGCATCAACATCGAGACGCTGGACCCGGGCGTGGGCGAGATCCCGGTCGCGCGCCAGCGCGTCGACAAGGTCGAGCACCAGACCGTGCTGTCGAACAGCTTCGGCTTTGGCGGCACCAACTGCACGCTGGCGCTGTCGCGCTACGAGGGCTGAAGACTTCGGGCGGCAGGCCGCGCGCCACCGCCCGCGTTCTCACGAGCGTTCGACCGCCCACACTGCCGCCTCGAGCCGCGAGCGAAAGCCGAGCTTCCTGAGCAGGTGCTTCACGTGCACCTTGACCGTGCCCTCGGCGATGCCGAGCTCGCGCGCGATCAGCTTGTTCGACATCCCGGCCGACAGGCAGCGCAGGATCGCCCGTTCGCGCTCGGTGAGCGGGGCATTGGCGCGGGCGCTCTCGACCGCCTCGCCACGCAAGGCGAGCGCCAGCGCACCGGCCAGCGCCGGCGCCACCGTGACCTTGCCGGCGAGCGCCTCGCGGACCTGGTCAAGCAGGTCTTCGGGTTCCATGTCCTTCAGCAGGTAGCCGTCGGCGCCGGCGCGGATCGCGGCGACGAGGTCCTCGGGCTGGTCGGACACGGTGAGGATCACCACCCGTGCGGCGCAGCCTTCCTCCTTCAATGCGCGCAAGGCCTCGATGCCGCCCACGCCCTTCATGTCGAGATCGAGCAGGACCAGGTCGGGATCCTGCTCGGCGCACAGCGCTGCCAGCCCCTGGCCGGACTCTGCCTCGGCCACCACCTGCAGCGACGGGTCCATCGCCAACAGTTGCGCGAGCCCGCGCCGGAACAGCGGATGATCGTCCACGATCACGACCCGTTGCACGCGTCGCGCCCCCGGATCCTTGGCCTGGCTTCGGTTCATTGCCTGGTTTCCCTTCACGACCGGCATTCTCGCCCGCCGCCGGCGTGTCGACGCGCGACCCGGTCTGCGCCCGGGGTCATCGGGCCGCGAACTGCGTTGCCGCCACGAAGCGCAGCTCGACCCGCGTGCCGCCACCCGGCCTCTCGGCAAACACGATCGCGCCGCCCAGGGTGCCCGCGCGATCGCGCATGATGCCCAGGCCGTGATGATGCCTGCCCCGGTCGACGCCGTCGCCCGCGCCGGCACTGCGCGCAGGCGCCGCCTTGCCCGGCGCGACCGTCTCCTCGCTGCTCGCCGCGGTGAGCATCCCGATGCCGATGCCGTCGTCGTCGATGCGCACCCTCACCGCCCGGCCCGCGTCGATCGAGAGATCGACTTCGACCCGCCGCGCCTTCGCGTGGTGCAGCACGTTCGCCAGGGCCTCGCGAACGATCTGCAACACGTGGATCTGCTCGGCGGCCGACAGCGCAGCGTCCGGGATGCCGTTGCGCAATGCGATCGCCACCCCGGCACGCGAGGCGAACTCGTCGATCGTGGCCTGCAGCGAGCCGCCGAAGCCCTGGTCGCCGATCCGCAATCGAAAAGTGGTGAGCAACTCGCGCAACTGGCGATAGGCGCTGTTCAGCCCGGCGCGCAGTTCGGCGAGCACGCGCCCGGCGTCGCGGCCGGCGGTCAGCTCCGCGGCCATCCGCGCGACCTGGATCTTCATGTAGGACAGGCTCTGTGCGAGCGAATCGTGCAGTTCGCGTGCGATCACCGCGCGCTCGCGGTACAGGCCCAGCCGTTGCTCGTCCTGCAGCAGCCGGGCATTGGCCAGGGCTGCGCCCACGTGCTGCGCGACCGACTCGAGCAGCGAGCGCTCCCAGACGGCGAGCTCGCGCGCGGGCCGCAGCGCGAGCGCCAGCGAACCGACCTCCTCGCCGCCCTCGCGCAGGCGCTGCACCCATACCGCGAAATCGCCCGCATCGCCGAGCGTCGTCTCCCGCGCCTCGTGCAGGCTCGCGATCAGGTCGGTGCCGGCGCCCGCGTCCACCGTGGCGACCACGAAGCCCGGGCCCGGGTCGTCCGGCGCGGCCGTCCGGATCGATGCTGCACGCGCGCCAAAGGCAGCGCACAGCGTGGCGAGCACCTCGCGAAGCGTCTGCTCGGTCGGGGGCTTTTCCGAGAGCGTACGGGTGATCGCGTACAGCAGCTCCAGTTGCCGGTGGCTGAGCGCCAGCTCGGCAGTCTTCTCCGCCACCCTCGCTTCGAGCGAGGCGTAGCTCGCCTCCAGTTCCACCGCCAGCGCGTTGAACGCGCGGCCCAGCTGGCCCAGCTCGTCCACGCCCTCTCGCCGCACCCGAGCGTCGAAGCGACGGGCGCGCAGCGAGCGCGCCGCCTCGAGGAGATCGGCCAGCGGCCGCAGCACCTGCGTGCGGATCAGGTACAGCGCGGCGAGGACCAGGCCGAACACGGTCAGCAGGGCCAGGCCCTGGACCAGGCGCAGGTTGGCCAGGCGCGAGTCGAGCGCCTGCTCGAGCTGGCGGGTCAGCATGTCGGCGCGATCGACGAAATCGACGACCACCCGGCGATACTCGCCGGGAATCGCCGGCGCGGCGCCGGCCTCCGTCGCCTCGCGCACCCGCAGGCTGGCCGGCCGCAGCTCGGCGGCCCAGGCGCCCTGCATCTCGGCGAGCAACGCGCGGGCCGATTCCGAAGCGAGCGCGTCGCGCAGCAGCGGCTCCGATAGCCGCGCATCGAGCGTCGACATCGCCAGCTCGAAACGCTCGCCGGCGCCGGGGGAGGCATCGACCGCGGAGAGCGCGACCCGGTAGGTCAGCATTCGCAGCGAACCCGCCACATTGATCGCCCCGCCGCGCCCGGTGGCGGAATCCAGCAGGACCGTGGCCAGGGAGATCGCCAACAGGGCCAGCAACGCGATCGCGCCGAGCAGCAGTCCCAGGCGCAGTCGCAGGGACTGGCGCATCGCATTGGCAGCGGCATCGACGAAGGGCATGGGCGGATTCTGGGCGAAGCCTCGCGTGGAAGCGATGCGGGAGGTCAACTCGCGCAACAGGGCCTGGAACTACTCCGAAGTTGCCGCCCTCGCCCGGCCAGCTTGACACGGACCAACCCGATCCGACGCAAGCCCTTGATTCACATGGCGTGCAGGCTTAATGCGCCGCCACAAAGACTACCCACAAAGGAGTATTCCGCCGGCGGTGGGCCCAAAGGTTGGGACCAAAACCTTGATCGAAGTAGGGGTGAACGGACAGCGTCTCTGGTTTCCTTGCGGAACCGCAAGAAAGGAAGTCCGCCATGGCCACCCCCAGCCCCTCGACCGCGCCCCTGCCGCGCGGCGCGATTCCGGTCCTGGTCTCCAGCACCCTCGCCTTCACCATCTGCTTCGCCGTCTGGATGATGTTCGGCGTGATCGGCGTGCCGATCCGCAAGGAACTCGGCCTCTCGGCCACCGAGTTCGGCCTGCTCACCGCCACGCCGGTGCTCACCGGGTCCCTGGTGCGCGTGCCGCTCGGCATGTGGACCGACCGCTACGGCGGACGGGTCGTCTTCGCCAGCCTGATGGCGGCCTGCGTGATCCCGATCTGGCTGATCTCCTACGCGACGCAGTACTGGCACTTCCTGGTGCTGGGCCTGTTCGTCGGGCTGGCCGGCGGATCCTTCTCGGTGGGCACGCCCTACGTGGCGCGCTGGTTCCCGAAGAACCGCCAGGGATTCGCCATGGGCGTGTTCGGCGCGGGCAATTCCGGCGCGGCGCTCAACAAGTTCGTCGCGCCCGCGCTGCTGGTGGCCTTCGGCTGGGCGGTCGTGCCGCAGGTCTACGCGATCGCCCTGGCGATCACCGTGGTCGTGTTCTGGACGTTTTCCCGAAGCGATCCGGCCCACCTCGTCAAGGGCGGCACGAGCTTCAGGCAACAGCTTGCGATGTTGAAAGATCCCCGCGTCCTGAAGTACTGTCAGTACTACTCGATCGTGTTCGGCGGCTACGTGGCCCTCTCGCTGTGGATGGTGCAGTACTACGTCAACGAATACGGCCTCGACATCCGCGTCGCGGCCCTGCTGGCGGCCTGTTTCTCGCTGCCCGGGGGCGTGCTGCGCGCGATCGGCGGCTGGCTGTCGGACAAGCACGGCGCGCACAAGATCACCTGGTGGGTGATGTGGGTAAGCTGGATCTGCCTGTTCCTGCTCTCCTATCCGCAGACCGAGTTCACGATCCAGACCGTGGACGGCCCGAAGACCTTCTTCATCGGGCTCAACGTGTGGACCTTCACCGCGCTGATGTTCGTCATGGGCATCGCCTGGGCCTTCGGCAAGGCGTCGGTGTTCAAGTACATCTCGGACGAGTATCCGCAGAACATCGGGGCCGTGTCGGGGATCGTCGGCCTGGCCGGCGGCCTCGGCGGCTTCGTCCTGCCGATCATGTTCGGTGTCCTGCTCGACCTCACCGGCATCCGGTCCTCGGCCTTCATGCTGATGTACGGCGTGGTCTGGGTATCGCTGATCTGGATGTATCTCACGGAAGTCCGCCGCACCGACGTGATGTCGGGCGAGCGGGTGCACGCCTGATTCCTCGCGACTCGCGAACAAGGAGCAATCGATGAGCCATTTCCTCGACCGCCTGAAGTATTTCAGCGAGAAGCGCGAGGCCTTCGCCGGCGGGCACGGCACCGTCACCCACGAGGACCGCAGCTGGGAAGAGGCGTATCGCCAGCGCTGGCAGCACGACAAGATCGTGCGCTCCACCCACGGCGTGAACTGCACCGGCTCCTGCTCGTGGAAGATCTACGTGAAGGGCGGCATCGTCACCTGGGAAACCCAGCAGACCGACTACCCGCGCACCCGGCCCGACATGCCCAACCACGAGCCGCGCGGCTGCTCGCGCGGCGCCTCGTACTCCTGGTACCTGTACTCGGCCAACCGGCTCAAGCATCCGATGGTGCGCAGCCAGCTGCTGCGGCTGTGGCGCGCGGCGCGGGCCGAGATGAACCCGGTCGAGGCCTGGACCTCGATCGTGGAGTCGCCCGAGAAGGCGAAGTCCTATCGCGCGCGGCGCGGCCTGGGCGGCTTCGTGCGGGTCACCTGGGAGGAGGCCAACGAGATCGTCGCCGCGGCGAACGTGTACACCGCGAAGAAGTACGGGCCCGACCGCGTGATCGGCTTCTCGCCGATCCCCGCGATGTCGATGATTTCCTACGCCGCGGGCAGCCGCTACCTGTCGCTGATCGGCGGCGTGTGCATGAGCTTCTACGACTGGTACTGCGACCTGCCGCCGGCCTCGCCGCAGACCTGGGGCGAGCAGACCGACGTGCCCGAATCGGCCGACTGGTACAACTCGAGCTACATCCTGATGTGGGGCTCGAACGTGCCGCAGACCCGCACGCCCGACGCCCACTTCATGGTCGAGGCCCGCTACAAGGGCACCAAGGTCGTGTCGATCTTCCCCGACTACGCCGAGGGCGCCAAGTTCGGCGACATCTGGCTCAAGCCCAAGCAGGGCACCGACGCGGCGCTGGCCATGGCGATGGGCCACGTGATCCTCAAGGAGTTCGTGGCCACCCGCAAGTCGGACTACTTCATCGACTACCTGCGCCGCTACAGCGACATGCCCAACCTGGTGCTGCTCGAGCCGCAGGGCGACAGGTTGGTCACTGGCCGCATGGCGCGCGCCTCCGACTTCGACGGCGCGCTCGGCCAGGACAACAATCCCGAGTGGAAGACCGTCGCCTACGACGAGAACACGGGCGAGATGGTCGTGCCCAAGGGGTCGATCGGTTTCCGCTGGGGCCAGAAGGAAGGCGGTGACGCCGGCAAGTGGAACCTGCAGTCCGAGGACGCCAGCGGCCGCGAGATCGTGCCGCAGCTCACGCTGCTGGGCTCGCACGACGAGATCGTCGAGGTGTCCTTCCCCTACTTTGGCGGCGTGGCGCACCCGCAGTTCAACGCCAACCCGGTGGCCGACGTGATCACCCAGCGCGTGCCGGCCCGCCGCGTGAAGACGAAGGACGGCGAGAAGCTCGTCGTCACCGTCCACGATCTCACGCTCGCCCACTACGGCGTCGACCGCGGGCTCGGCGGCGACTTCATGCCGACCTCCTACGACGACAACCTGCCCTACACGCCGAAGTGGCAGCAGGCGATCACCGGCGTGTCGCCCGAAGACGTGATCACCGTGGCGCGCGAGTTCGCCGACAACGCCGACAAGACCCGCGGCAAGTCGATGGTGATCATCGGCGCGGCGATGAACCACTGGTTCCACATGGACATGAACTACCGCGGGATCATCAACCTGCTGGTGTTCTGCGGCTGCGTGGGCCAGTCGGGCGGCGGCTGGGCGCACTACGTGGGCCAGGAGAAGCTGCGCCCGCAGACCGGCTGGACCGCGCTGGCCTTCGCGCTCGACTGGCACCGTCCGCCGCGCCAGCAGAACTCGACCTCGTTCTTCTACGCGCACACCGACCAGTGGCGCTACGAGCGACTGGCCACCCGCGAGATCCTGTCGCCGCTGGCCGACCCGCAGAAGTACTCCGGCAGCCTGATCGACTTCAACACCCGCGCCGAGCGCATGGGCTGGCTCCCGTCGGCGCCGCAGCTGCAGCGCAATCCGCTGGAGCTGTCGCGCGAGGCAACGCGCCGCGGCCTCGATCCCAAGACCTACGTGCTGGACGAGCTCGAGAGCGGCCGCCTGCAGTTCTCCTGCACCGACCCGGACCACCCGGACAACTTCCCGCGCAACCTCTTCGTCTGGCGCTCCAACCTGCTCGGTTCCTCCGGCAAGGGCCACGAGTACTTCCTCAAGCACCTGCTGGGCACCAAGCATGGGGTGCAGGGCAAGGACCTGGGCCAGATGGGCGAGGCCAAGCCGGAAGACGTGGTCTGGCACGAGCAGGCGCCCGAAGGCAAGCTGGATCTGCTGGTCACGCTCGACTTCCGGATGTCGACCACCTGCCTGTACTCCGACATCGTTCTTCCGACCGCCACCTGGTACGAGAAGAACGACATGAACACCTCGGACATGCACCCGTTCATCCATCCGCTGTCGGCGGCGGTGGATCCGGCCTGGCAGGCGCGCAGCGACTGGGAGATCTTCAAGGGCTTCGCCAAGCGCTTCTCCGAGCTCTCCAACGGCCACCTGGGCGTCGAGCAGGACATCGTGCTCACCCCGCTGATGCACGACACCCCGGGCGAGCTCTCGCAACCATTCGAACCCAAGGCGTGGTTCCGCGGCGAGTGCGACCCGGTGCCCGGCAAGACGATGCCGGCAATCGCCGTGGTCGAGCGCGACTACCCGGCCACCTACGCCAAGTTCACCTCGCTGGGCCCGCTGATGAAGAAAGCCGGCAACGGCGGCAAGGGCATCGGCTGGAACACCGACCACGAGGTCGACTTCCTCGGCAAGCTCAACGGCAAGGTCGCCGAGCCCGGCGTGTCCGAGGGCCAGCCGCGCATCCTGACCGACATCGACGCCACCGAGGTGGTGCTGTCGCTCGCGCCCGAGACCAACGGCGAGGTGGCGGTCAAGGCCTGGGAGGCGCTGTCGAAGTTCACCGGCCGCGACCACACCCACCTGGCCGTGCCGCGCGAAGACGAGAAGATCCGCTTCCGCGACATCCAGGCCCAGCCGCGCAAGATCATCTCCAGCCCGACCTGGTCGGGGCTGGAATCCGAGCACGTGTCCTACAACGCCGGCTACACCAACGTGCACGAGCTGATTCCCTGGCGCACGCTGTCCGGCCGCCAGGAGCTCTACCAGGACCACCCCTGGATGATCGCCTTCGGCGAGGCGCTGGTCAGCTACCGGCCGCCGGTGAACACGCGCACCGTGGAGCCGATGCTCGGCCAGCGCAGCAACGGCAACCCGGAGATCCTGCTCAACTTCATCACGCCGCACCAGAAGTGGGGCATCCACTCCACCTACACGGACAACCTGCTGATGCTCACGCTGTCGCGCGGCGGCCCGATCGTCTGGGTCTCCGAGATCGATGCGCGCAAGGCCGGCGTGGTCGACAACGACTGGGTCGAGGTGTTCAACGTGAACGGCGCGCTGATCGCCCGCGCGGTGGTCAGCCAGCGCGTGCCCGAGGGCATGATCCTGATGTACCACGCGCAGGAGAAGATCGTGAACACCCCGGGGTCCGAGATCACCGGCACCCGCGGCGGCATCCACAACTCGGTCACGCGCGCGGTGCTCAAGCCCACGCACATGATCGGCGGCTACGCGCAGCTCTCGTACGGCTTCAACTACTACGGCACCGTGGGGTCGAACCGCGACGAATTCATCATCCTGCGCAAGATGGACAAGGTCGACTGGATGGACGCGGCGGCCTGAGCGCCCGCGCGAACGGAACGCATGGAGCAAGAACGATGAAAGTACGCGCACAGATCGGCATGGTCCTGAACCTGGACAAGTGCATCGGCTGCCACACCTGCTCGGTCACCTGCAAGAACGTCTGGACCACCCGCGAGGGCATGGAATACGCGTGGTTCAACAACGTGGAGACCAAGCCCGGCATCGGCTACCCGAAGGACTGGGAGAACCAGCAACGCTGGAAGGGCGGCTGGACCCGCAAGGCCAACGGCAGCATCGAGCCGATGCAGGGTGGCAAGTGGTCGCTGCTGATGAAGATCTTCTCGAACCCGAACCTGCCCGAGATCGACGACTACTACGAGCCCTTCACCTTCGACTACGAGCACCTGCACACGGCGCCCGACATGAAGGATCCGCCGGTGGCCCGCCCGCGCAGCCTGGTCAGCGGCAAGCGGATGGAGAAGATCGAGTGGGGGCCGAACTGGGAGGAGATCCTCGGCGGCGAGTTCTCCAAGCGCTCGGCCGACTACAACTTCGAGGGCATCCAGAAGGACATCTACGGCGAGTTCGAGAACACCTTCATGATGTACCTGCCCAGGCTGTGCGAGCACTGCCTGAACCCGGCCTGCGTGGCTTCGTGCCCGTCGGGCTCGATCTACAAGCGCGAGGAAGACGGGATCGTGCTGATCGACCAGGACAAGTGCCGCGGCTGGCGCATGTGCGTGTCGGGCTGCCCGTACAAGAAGATCTACTACAACTGGTCCAGCGGCAAGGCCGAGAAGTGCATCTTCTGCTATCCGCGGATCGAGGTCGGCCAGCCCACCGTGTGCTCGGAAACCTGCGTGGGCCGGATCCGCTACCTGGGCGTGCTGCTCTACGACGCCGACCGGATCCAGGAAGCCGCCTCGGTGGCCGACCCGCGCGACCTGTACCAGGCCCAGCTCGACCTGTTCCTCGACCCGAACGACCCGGCGGTGATCGCGCAGGCGCGGGCCGACGGGATCCCCGAGGCCTGGCTGCAGGCCGCCAAGGTGTCGCCGGTCTGGAAGATGGCGATGGACTGGAAGATCGCCTTCCCGCTGCATCCCGAGTACCGCACCCTGCCCATGGTCTGGTACGTGCCGCCGCTCTCGCCGATCTCGGCGCGCGCCTCGAGCGGCCAGATCTCCGAGAAGGGCGGCATCCCCGACGTCGCCAGCCTGCGGATCCCGCTGCGCTATCTGGCCAACATGCTGACCGCCGGCGACGAGGAGCCGATCCGCGTGGCGCTCGAGCGGATGCTCGCGATGCGCGCCTTCATGCGGGCGCGCACCGTCGAAGGCCGGCACGCCGGCGACCTGCTGGACAAGGTCGGCATGAGCGCCGCCCAGATCGACGACATGTACCGGATCCTGGCCATCGCCAACTACGAGGACCGCTTCGTGATCCCGACCACCCACCGCGAGTACGCCGAAGACGCCTTCGACATGCGCGGCGGCTGCGGCTTCTCGTTCGGCAACGGCTGCTCCGACGGCACCTCCGCCGGCAGCCTGTTTGCCGGCAACAAGGGCAAGCGGGTGATCGCCATCAAGGAGACCCTCTGAGATGAAACCGATCCGCTACACGCTGCGCGCGATCGGCACGCTGCTCGACTACCCGCAGGCAGACCGAAAGGGAATGGCCGACGCGGTGCGGCAGGCGCTCGACGACGAGCGCGCGCTCTCCTCGGCCACTCGTGAGCGGCTGGCCGATTTCGCGGCGGGCCTCGAGCGCGGCGACGCCTTCGAGCTGGCCGAGACCTGGGTGTCCACCTTCGACCGCGGCCGGATGACCTCGCTGTACCTGTTCGAGCACGTGCACGGCGAGTCGCGCGACCGCGGCCAGGCGATGGTCGACCTGAAGCTGCTCTACGAGCGCGCCGGGCTCTTCCTGTCCGAAGACGAGCTGCCCGACTACCTGCCCGCCTTCCTCGAGTACCTGTCCACCCAGGAACCGAAGGCGATCCTCGCCGACCTGCGCGACACGGCCGAGGTGCTGCGCAAGCTGGGCAACGGACTGGCGCGCATCGGCAGCCGCTACGCGATGCTGCCAGCCGCGCTGCTCGAGCTCGCCGGCGCCGCCGGCCTCGAGCTGCCGCTGCCCGTGGTCGAGAAGCTCGCGCCGATCGACACCGAGGCGCTGGACCGCGAGTGGGCCGACGAGCCGGTGATGTTCGGCGGCGAGGCCGGCGCATGCGGCACGGCGGCCGGCCAGCCGGGCCAGCCGGCGCCGATCACGATCCACCGCAAGGGCGCGGCGGCTGCGCGGGCCGCGCAGCAGACCACCGAACGGCTTTCCACCGGAGCGCAGTCATGAGCGGCTTGCACCAGTTCCTCTTCGGCATCTACCCGTACATCGCGCTGGCCATCTTCCTGCTCGGCAGCCTGGTGCGCTTCGACCGCGAACAGTACACGTGGAAGAGCGACTCCTCGGAGATGCTTCGCCGCGGCCAGCTCAGGTGGGGCAGCAACCTGTTCCACCTGGGCATCCTGATGCTGTTCGGCGGGCACTTCGTGGGCCTGCTCACGCCCAAGGAGGTCTACCACGCGATCGGCCTGAGCACCCAGGGCAAGCAGATCATCGCGATGGCCGCGGGCGGCTTCGCGGGCACGCTGTGCCTGGTCGGCATCGCGCTGCTGCTGCACCGCCGGCACAGCGAGCCGCGGGTGCGCGCCAACTCGCGCACGATGGACTTCGTGGTCCTGTACTGGATCCTGGTCACGCTGCTGCTCGGCCTGGTCAGCATCGTCGCGTCGCTGGCGCACCTCGACGGCAGCGTGATGGTGGCGCTGTCTCACTGGGCCCAGCACCTGCTCACCTTCCGCGGCGACGCGGCAGGCTTCATCGTGAACGTGCCGCTGATCTACAAGATCCACCTGTTCTTCGGCATGACGCTGTTCATCCTGTTCCCGTTCTCGCGCCTGGTTCACGTCTGGAGCGGCTTCGCGTCGGTGGCCTACGTGGCTCGTCCCTACCAGATCGTGCGGCGCCGCGGCGCAGCCCGCTGATGCCATCCGGGCCGCCCTTCCGCTCGCCGCCCTTACAGGAATCGCAACGATGAACCCCGACGAATCCGCCCTGCCAGGCTTCGAGCAGAGCCGCGCCGCGCTGCTCGCCCGCGCCGCCGAGCTCGGCTGGCTGGAAGACGGCGCCGACCCGGACGCCGTGGTCTTCGCCTCGCCCGACGCCGAGCGGGCGCTGCTGCTGCGCGTCCTCGAGCACGAGGTGCCCTGGAAGACCCCGGGCGAGCACGAGGCGCGGCGCTGGTTCGATGCGCACGCCGAGAACTACCGCGTCGGCGCGCGCCGGCTGGTCTCGCACGTGCTGTACGGCGTCACGCCGCGCGTGCCGGTGGGCGCGCTGCGCGAGCATGCCGAGCGCCGGCTGAAGGAGGTGCTCGCCGATCCCGCGCGCTTCGCGGCGCTGGCCCGCGAGGAGTCCAACTGCCCGAGCGGCGCCGAGGGGGGGGGCCTGGGCGCCCTCGAGCGCGGACAGACCGTGCCCGAGTTCGAGCAGGCGGTGTTCGAAGCGCGCGAACCGGGCCTGCTGCCGCTGCTGGTGGCCACCCGGTTCGGCTTCCACATCGTGCGCGTCGACCAGATCCACGAGGGCGAGGCGCCGGGCTTCGAGGCCTGCCGCGAGGCGGTGGAGCGCGACCTGGCCACCGACGCCTGGCTGACCGCCTGCCGCCAGTACCTCCACCGACTGGCCAGCGACAGCCCTTCGCCCCTGGTGCAGTGACATGCCGACGGGCATGCGCATGCGCCCCGTCTGCGAGGGCATCAACCCGCTGCGCGACATCGTCGAGGGCGCCAGCCATTTCCAGCAGGCGATCGCGCCCGAGGCACGCGAGTTCTTCGGCAACCTGGCGGCCGGCCAGGCGCCGAAGGCGCTGTTCGTCACCTGCTCCGACTCGCGGATCAATCCCTTCCTCATCACCGACACGAACCCCGGCGACCTGTTCATCATGCGCAACGCCGGGCACATCGTGCCGCCCTATGGCGCGGCCAAGGGCGGCGCCGAGGCCACGGTGGAGTTCGCGGTGGTGGCGCTGGGCGTGGAGGACATCATCGTCTGCGGGCATTCGCACTGCGGCGCGATCCGCGGCCTGATGAACCCCGAGGCGCTCGAGCAGATGCCGGCGGTGCGGCAGTGGCTGTCGCTGGCCGAGCCCACGCGGGCGATCGTGGCCGAGAACTTCGCGGACCTCCCCGAGCGCGAGCGCACCGAGGCGATGACCCAGGTGCACGTGCTCACGCAGATGGCCAACCTGCGCACGCTCCCCCCGGTGGCCGCGCGACTGGCCAAGGGCAAGCTGCGGCTGCACGGCTGGGTCTATCACATCGGCTCGTCCGAGATCCTGGTCTGGAATCGCGAGGCCCATCGGTTCGGGCGCATCGACGGCGGCGAGCCCCTGCACTTCTGCCCGGAGTTGCGGCTCGAGGCCTGAACGGACCCGCACGGGCGGGAGGACGCCGCCGGACGCAGCCCGCGCGGGCGGCCGGGGAGACGCGCGGCAGGCTGCTGCGGTAACATTTGCTGACCCAATGGTCATTTAGGCCCGCCCGACCCGCCGATGGCTGCCGTATCGTCCCGTTCCCCGCGCTGGGAGCGCCGCAAGGAGGCGCGCCCCGGCGAGCTCCTCGACGCCGCGCTCGATCTGTTCGTGGAGCGCGGCTTCGCCGCGACCCGGCTCGACGAGGTCGCTGCACGCGCCGGCGTCAGCAAGGGCACGCTCTACCTCTACTACGCCAGCAAGGAGGACTTGTTCAAGGCGGTGGTCCGGCAGAACATCGTGCCGCTGATCGAGTCCTTCGAGCGCGAGGTGGCTGCCTGGCAGTCGGGCAGCGCGGAACTGCTGCGCGCGTTCTTCGAAGGCTGGTGGACGCGCTTCGGCGCCACCAAGCTCGCCGGCATCGCCAAGCTGGTCGTCGGCGAGGCCGGCAACTTCCCCGAGCTGGCCCTCTTCTTCCAGCAGGAGGTCGTGCTGCCCAACGCGAAGCTGCTGCGCGCGATCATCGAGCGAGGGATCGGCCGCGGCGAGTTCGCGC
Source organism: Zeimonas arvi (assembly GCF_008039575.1). Classification (GTDB taxonomy): domain Bacteria; phylum Pseudomonadota; class Gammaproteobacteria; order Burkholderiales; family Burkholderiaceae_E; genus Zeimonas; species Zeimonas arvi. Next base: position 489,624 of record NZ_VDUY01000003.1, read on the forward strand.
AGGTCGACGTGGAAGCCACGGTGCACCTGTGGATGTCGCCGCTGGTCATGAAGGCGATCTGGGAGCGCTCGATCCAGCCCTGCTGTCCGCCCGGTTTCGAGGTGCCGATCGACCGATTCCTTGACGCGCACCTGCGCTCGGTGCTCGCCGCGCTGGCCCCGCGCGACCGCCCGGCGCCGCGCGTTGGCTAGAATTCCCCTTTATCCCCTCTTCGACGATCTTCCGGAACCTGCGATGGACATCGAACTCGCCCGCTTCAACATGGTCGAACAGCAGATTCGCCCCTGGGAGGTGCTCGACCAGGATGTGCTCGACCTGCTCTTCGTCGTCCGGCGCGAGGACTTCGTTCCGCCCGCCTGGCGCCTGCTGGCCTTCACCGACATGGAGATCCCGCTGACGATCGATGGCAAGCCCACCGGCGAAGTGATGCTGGCGCCCAAGGTCGAGGCCCGGCTGCTGCAGGCCGCCGCGGTGCGACGCCACGAGACGGTGCTGGAGATCGGCGCCGGCTCCGGCTACATGGCGGCACTGCTGGCGCACCGTGCCCGTCGCGTGGTCAGCTGCGAGATCCGCCCCGAGCTCGCCCGCTTCGCAACCGAGAACCTGTCGCGCGCGGCCGTCGCCGGCGCCGCGGTCGAGGCGCGCAACGGCCTCGAGGCGGCTGCCGAGTCGCGCTGGGACCTCATCCTGCTGTCGGGGTCGGTGCCCTTCCTTCCCGACCCGCTGCTGCAGCAGCTGAACGTGGGCGGCAGGCTGGTCGCGATCGTCGGCGAGCTGCCGATGATGGTGGCGCAGCTGGTCACCCGGGTGGGCGAGCGCGAGTTCGCCACCGAGAGCCTGTTCGACACGGTGGCCACCCCGCTGGTTGCGTTCCCCCGGAAGGAAAGCTTCCGCTTCTGACGCACCCGCCGCACCCCGGAACCCGAGCCATGCACCAGATCCAGCCCGCCCAGCTCGCCAACTGGCTCGAAGCCGCGAATGCGGATTCTGCCCGGGCGGCGAAGGCAGGCACCCGGCCGGACGCGCCCGACGCCGACATCGGTTTCCACGCGCCGGGCGCCCACGAGCACTCGCCGGCCGGCGCGCAGCATCCGCCGGTGAAAACCCCGCTGGTGCTCGACGTTCGCGAAGACTGGGAGGTGCAGGTCGGCCGGATCCCCGGCAGCCTGCACATCCCGATGCAGAAGATCCCCACGCGGCTGCACGAGCTGGTCGACGCGGGCCGCCCCATCGTCTGCTACTGTCATCACGGCATGCGCAGCATGCAGGTGGCGATGTTCCTCGAGCACCGAGGCGCGCGCGAGGTCTACAACCTGGTCGGCGGCATCGACGCCTGGGCCAGGCTGGTGGACCCGGCCTGCGCCCGGTACTGACCCGGCCGGCCGCTGCCGCCGGCGCGATGCCTTCCGATACCCAGGATGTCCCGGAGTCCCCGATGACCCAGTCCCTTCTCCTCAGGACCTGCGCCGCCGCTGTCGGCCTGGCGCTGTCGGCGCCCGCGTTCGCGGTCGACCTCCTGCAGGCCTGGCGCGACGCACTGAGCAACGACTCGCAGGTGGCCAGCGCCCGGGCGCAACTCGCGGCCACGCGCGAGCTGGTGCCGCAGGCGCAGGCCGGCCTGCTTCCGCAGGTCGGCGCCAGCGCGTCGGTCAGCCGGAGCTTCGCGGACACCAACGTCGCGCCCTCGCGCGACTTCACCAGCCAGTTTTACGGCATCCAGCTCAGCTACCCGCTCTACCGGCTGCAGAACATGGAGGCGCTCGAGCAGAGCAAGCTGCAGGCCACGCTGGGCGAAGCCCGCTTCGCTCAGGCGCAGCAGGAGCTGATCGTGCGGGTGGCACAGGCCTACTTCGACGTGCTGGCCGCGCAGGACAACGTGACCACGATCCAGGCGCAGAAACGCGCGATCAGCGAGCAGCTGGCGTCGGCCAAACGCAACTTCGAGGTCGGCACGGCCACGATCACCGACCAGCAGGAAGCCCAGGCCCGATTCGACCTGGCGGTCGCGCAGGAGCTCGCCGCGCAGAACGAGCTCGAGGTGCGCCGGGCAGCGCTCGACCAGCTGGTCGGCAGGCCCACCGGCGAGCTCGACATGCTGCGCCCCGGCGTGGACCTGCAGGGTCCGCAGCCCGCGCGCGAGCGCGACTGGCTCGACAGCGCCCGCCGCGACGCCTGGCAGGTCAGGCAGGCCGAGCTCGGCGCCGAGATCGCACGCCGGGAGATCGACCGGCAGCGCTATGCGAAGAGCCCGACCGTCGACGTCGTGGGTTCACTGTCGCACTCGCGGAACTCGCAGGCCAACTTCGTCGGCATCCAGTCGAACAACGCGGCGGTGGGCCTGCAGCTGGCCATCCCGCTGTACACCGGCGGCGGCATCGACGCCCGGGTGCGCGAAGCGGCGGCCAACCACGAGCGCGCGCTGTCCGACCTGGAAACCGCGCGCCGCGCGGCCGAGCAAGGCGCACGCCAGTCCTTCCTGGGGCTCAACAGCGGGCTCGGGCAGGTGCGCGCGCTCGAAGCGGCCGAACGTTCCAGCCGGCTGGCGCTCGACTCGAACCTGCTCGGCTACCAGGTGGGCGTGCGGATCAACATCGACGTGCTGAACGCGCAGCAGCAGCTCTTCACCACGCAGCGCGACCTGGCGCGGGCCCGCTACGACGTCCTGATCAACGGCCTGCGGCTCAAGTCCACCGCGGGCACCCTGTCCGAGGACGACCTGCGCGCGGTGAACGCGCTGCTGGTCGATCCGTCGACGGTGCCCCCTCCGGACACGCGCACCGGGGCGTCGCAGCCGGCAGGAGCGATGCAGCCTGCCTCGCCCACCCGGCCGGCGACCGGCGCCCCCGCGACCGGCAGCCCGGCCGCGACTACCGCTCCCGCTCGCCGCTGATCAGCGGCGCCAGCGCCGCCACCGTGCGCGCCGTCGCGCCGCGGTGGCGAGCGGCGAACGCCAGCGCGTGCTCGCCGAGCGACTGCCGCCGCAGCGGGTCGGCCACGATCTCCAGCGCCTCACGCAGCGCGGCGGCCGCATGCGGCGCGCGCAGCGCCGCGTTCTCGGCGATGGCCTGCTCGGCAGCGGCCTCGAAGTTGAAGGTGTGCGGACCGACGACTACCGGCACCCCGGCCGCGCAGGCCTCGATCAGGTTCTGGCCACCGAAGGGCAGCAGCGAGCCGCCGACGATCGCCACGTCGGCCAGCGCGTAGTAGGCGAACATCTCGCCCATCGAGTCGCCGAGCACCACCTCGGCCCCGCGATCGGCTTCGGGCGGTTCGGCGCCGCCCCAGCTGCTTCGGCGGACCATCCGCAGGCCGCGGCTCGCGATCTCGCGGCCCACCTCGTCGAAGCGCTGGGGGTGACGCGGCACGATCGCCAGCAGCGGCGGCCAGCGCATCGCGGCCCGCGGCCGGACCACAGACGGGTCGTCGTCCGATGCCTGCCGCGCCCGCCAGGCCTGCCACGCGTCGAGGATCAAGGCCTCCTCGCCGTCGCGCGTGCTGGCCGCGAGCACCACCGGCCGGTGCGCCAGGTCACCGCCGGCGGCGAGCAGGCCCAGCCGCCAGACGTGGCCGAGCACCTCGAGCTTCTGCGCGGGGGCCACGTCGAACTTCATGTTGCCGAACACGCGCACGTCGGTCCGGCCCAGCTCGCGGATCCGGCCCGCATCGGCTTCGGTCTGGGCGAAGACGCCGGCCAGCCCGGCCAGCGCCGGCCGCATCAGCCAGCGCCAGCGCGAGCCCTTGCGCAGCGAGCGCTCGGAGAGCCGCGCATTGACCAGCGCCAGTGGCACGCCTGCGGCGCGCGACACCGCCACCAGGTTCGGCCACAGTTCGGTTTCGACCACGATGCCCAGGGCCGGCCGCCAGGCGCGCAGGAAGCGCCGGATGGCGAAGGGCTGGTCCCAGGGCAGCAGGGCCTGGGCCACACGCGAGGTCGCATCCGACGTACCGGCGGTCGGCGCCATGAACGCACCGAACAGTTCGCGGCCAGTCTCCAGGCCGGTGGGCGTCATGTGCGTCAGCAACAGCCTGTGACCGGGATAGCGCTCGAGCAGCGCGCGCACCAGCGGCTGCGCGGCGCGGGTCTCGCCGACCGAGACCGCGTGGACCCAGATCAGCGGCGCTTCGTCGTCGCGGCGCGGATGAAAGCCGAGCCGCTCGCCGATCCGCTCGAGGTAGGCCGGCTGCCGGCGCGCGCGCCACGCCAGATAGACGAGCGCCAGCGGCGTGGCCAGCAGCCAGGCGAGCGAGTAGAGCCCGCGGGCGAGGCGCTCGTGCAGGCGCTCGATCGCGCGCGGGGGCTGGATCTCGGCCGGTCGCTCAGGCAAGCCCGCCCTCCGCATCGGGTCGACGGCCCGCCGGCAGCGCCGCGCGCACCCTGCCGGCGGCCTGCAGCACCGACGCCAGGTCCGGCCAGCGGCCGTCCTCGCCCAGACTCTCGGCGCGCGGGGTCCAGTAGGGGCCGAAGCGCCACGCCGGCGTGGCGGCGAACAAGGCCACCGTGGGTGCGTCGAGCGCCGCCGAGAGATGCGTGAGGCCGGTGTCCACGCCGACGACCAGCCTGGCGCGGACGATCGCGGCCGCGCACTGGCGCAGCGTGAGCTTGGGCAGCACCACCGGGCGCAGCGCGGGCGCCGCAGCGTCTGCGAGGCTCTCGGCCTGCGCGCGTTCGGCCGGGCTCCCCCAGGGCAGCGCCGCGACCAGCCCCTGCTGCGCGAGCCGCGCGATCAGCGCGCGCCAGTGCTCGTCGGGCCACTGTTTCTCGGCGCGCGAGGTCGCGTGCAGCAGCAAGGCATATGGGCGCTCGGGCAGGCCCGGCACGGGCTCCTCGGGCGGCGACAGGGAGAACACCGGCAGCCCCTCGACCCGGTAGCCGAGCGCCTGCGCCGCCAGCGAGCGCAGGCGCTCGATCGCGTGCAGCGAAGGATCGACGTCGAAGCGCCGGCGATAGGCCAGGGCCGCCAGCGGCTCGCGCGCGCAGCGCCGAGAAAAGCCGGCGATGGGCGCGCCGGTCATCCGCGCCACCCAGGCGCTCTTGACCAGGCCCTGCAGGTCGAGCGCCAGGTCGTAGCGCGCCCCGCGCAGCCGCGCGCGAACCGCCGCGATCTCGCGCCGGGTGGCGGCGTCGAACAGCGACTTGCGCCAGCGGCGGATCGCGACCGGGATCACCGCGTTCACCGACGGATGCAGCGCCGGCAGTTCGGCGAAGGACTCCTCGACCACCCAGTCGATCCGGGCGCCGGGCATCGCGCGGACGATGTCGGTCACGACCGGCAGGGCGTGGATCACGTCGCCCATGGAGCTGGTCTTGATGAGGGCGAGGTTCATCTCTCCGAGGCCAGCGCGGCAAACGGATTCCGGACCGTCATGCTCTCGAAAGCTCGACCGTCCTGCATGTCCTCCGAATACAGCACCGAGGCGCCCGCCTGCAACGCCGCCTGCACGATCATCGCGTCCCAGAACGACAACTGGTATCGGCGACTCGCGTCGATGGCGGCCAGGATCAGTGGCGCGTCGACCTGAACCAGAGAGAATTCCGCGAAGCGACGCACTGCCCGTTCGGCGTCGGCCTCGGGCAGCGGCACGTCAAGCTTGCGCGTGACGGTAACGAAGAACTCTTGCAGCACCTGGGTGCTGAGCGTCACTCGGCCCGCGTTCGCCTCGCGCTCGAGCAGTGCCCGTGCAGCGCCCTGCTTCTGCGGGGCATCGGCGTCGAACAGGTAGACGAGGACGTTTGTATCGAAGAACGCCCGCATCAGCGGCGCTCGTGCAGGTCGTCTCGACTCCAGGTCCGATCGCCGCGCCGGGACGTTGCCCGGAGGGACTGCGCAATCAGGTCGCCGGCCGCCGCGGTCTGAACCGACCCGACGCCGGCGTAGGCTTCCAGAAGCTCCCGCAGGACGGCGTTGACCGACGAGCCCTGCTCGAGCGCGCGGATTCGCGCGCGCTTGAGAACTTCGTCATCGACACTGATGGTCAGATTGCTCATGCCCACTCTCCATTACCCGTGTTACACGAGTTAAGTGTAACACGGGCCATCTGCAAGGCCCATGCGCCGACCCTCGGCAGGCGCGCTGGTCAGAACGGCAACTCCGCCCCCGGCTTCACCGCCAGGATTGCCGCCCGGAACGCCCCCTGGATGCGCGCCAGCGCCTCGGCCGTGTCGGCCTCGAAGCGGATCACCACCACCGGCGTGGTGTTCGACGGCCGGGCCAGCCCGAAGCCGTCCGGGTACTCGACCCGCACGCCGTCGATCGTGATCACCTCGGTGGCCCCGTCGAACTTCGCGGTGCGCTTCAGAGCCTCGACCAGCGTGAAGTTCTCGCCCTCCGCGGTCTTCAGCTGCAGCTCGGGCGTGGCCGGCGAGTCCGGCAGCGCGTTCAGCACCGCGCCCGGGTCGGCGTGGCGCGACAGGATCTCGAGCAGCCGCGCCCCGGTGTAGAGCCCGTCGTCGAAGCCATACCAGCGCTCCTTGAAGAAGACGTGGCCGCTCATCTCGCCGGCCAGCGGCGCGCCCGACTCCTTGAGCTTCGCCTTGACCAGGGAGTGGCCGGTGCGCCACATTGTGGGCCGGCCGCCGTGCGCGCGGATGTGCTCGGCGAGCTTTCGGCTGCACTTCACGTCGTAGATGATCTCGGCTCCCGGATTGCGCGAGAGCACATCCTGCGCGAACAGCATCATCTGCCGGTCGGGCCAGATGATGTTGCCCTCCTTCGTGACCACGCCGAGCCGGTCGCCGTCGCCGTCGAAGGCCAGCCCGATCTCGGCGTCGGTCTCGCGCAGGCAGCGGATCAGGTCCTGCAGGTTCTCGACGTGGGCGGGGTCGGGATGATGATTCGGGAAGTTGCCGTCGACCTCGCAGAAGAGCTCGGTGACCTCGCAGCCCAGCGCGCGGAACAGCTGCGGCGCGAGCGCGCCGGCCACGCCGTTGCCGCAGTCGATCGCGATCTTCATCGGGCGGGCGAGCTTCACGTCGCCCACGATCCGGTCGAGATAGCGCTGGCCGAGGTCCACGGTGCGGCAGCCGCCCCGCCCGGCCGGTGGGACTTCTTTCAGGCTGCCGGCCGCGATCGCATCGCGCAGCGCGAGGATCGCATCGCCGTAGATCGCCTCGCCGGCCACCACCATCTTCAACCCGTTGTAGTCCGGCGGGTTGTGGCTGCCGGTGACCGCCACGCCGGTGCCGGTGCCGAGTTCGAAAGTGGCGTAGTAGACGACCGGCGTGGGCACCATGCCGATGTCGACCACGCTCACGCCGGCGGCGCGAAAGCCGTCGGCGAGCGCCTGCGAGAGCGCCGGGCCGGAGAGGCGGCCGTCGCGGCCGATGACAGCTTCGGTGGCACCAGCCTGGCGGGCCTTCGTGCCGAGGGCCAGGCCGATGGCGCGGACCGCGTCGACGGTGAGGGTGCGGTCGACGATGCCGCGGATGTCGTAGGCTTTGAAGATGGAGGGAGAGATGGGGGTCGGCATTACGGCTCTGTGACCTTATGAAGAGACGGAGGGCAGGCCCGGTTCGATCGCAACGGAACGAATCGGGCGCTCAGGAGATGATTCTCACATCCTCGATACGCGAAAAATCCCGGTCGTACGTGACCAGGCCCCAGGCATCGATCTGGAGCGTAGTGGCGAGTTGCACCGCATCGGGGAGCCTCAGCCGATATCGGGCACGCAGCCGCGCCGCCTCGACCGCGATCTCCGGAGTCAGCGCCACGACCCGATGCTCGCACAACGCGTTCTCAATCTGCCTGGCCAGGACATCGCGTCCGTGCGCAAACGGGCCGGTCAGGACTTCTGCCAGGGAGACTGTGGAAATCGCAAGCCGCAGTCGCCCGGACGCACTCGCCTCGAACAGGCCCGCAAACCGGGCGCCGAAACGCTCGTCGCTTTCGAGGTGATAGATCAGCGGCGCGGTGTCGACGAGAAGCAAGGCTTCGTCCGGCACCGCGTTCCAGTCGATCACTCGCCCCACTCCCGGCGCAAGGCATCGACCGTGTGGGCCGGCTCCTCGCCCCACAGCCCGCGCGCGCAACCTTTGAGCGCCAGCAATGCTGCGGGATTTCGTCGAGCGTCTTCGGCCTGTTCAAGCGGCACCAGGGCGGCATAGGGCCGCCCATGCTTCGTGATCACGGTCGTCTCACCGCGATGCGCAGCGGCGACCAATTCGGGCAGCCGCCGGCGCGCGGCCTCGATTCCCTGCATGCTCGACATGCTGGCCTCCATCGGAATGAAACTTTCAAATTGTACATATTGTACAGTTTATCTCTGCCCAGCGATCTCCTCGAGAACCAGCCGCAGCCCCTCCCGCCAGTGCGTCGGAAGAATCCCGAAGCGCTCGCGCAGCCTCGAGCAGTCGAGTCGGGAATTCAGCGGGCGGGCGGCCGGCGTCGGGTACTCGGCGGACGAGATCGGCGCCAACTCGCGCACCTTCAGCGAATCCGTGCCTGCCAGCGCGCGCCAACCGTCGAAAATTTCCTGCGCGAAGCCGTGCCAGCTGGTCTCGCCGGCGGCGCACAGGTGCAGGACCCCCGGGGCGAATCGTCCTTGTGCGCGCTCCGCCAGCGCCTGCCGGACGATGTGCGCGGTGGCGTCGGCGATCAGCCTGGCCGAGGTCGGCGCACCGACCTGGTCGGCCACCACCTTCAGCGACTCATGCTCGGCGCCGAGCCGCAGCATGGTCTTCACGAAGTTCGAACCGCGCGAGGCGTAGACCCAGCTGGTGCGCAGCACCAGCCAATCGCTGCCCGCCCGCGCGATCGCCTGCTCGCCCGCGAGCTTGGAGCGGCCGTAGGCGTTGATCGGCGCCACCGGGGCGTCCTCCCGGCGCGGCGCATCGCCGCTGCCGTCGAAGACGTAGTCGGTCGAGTAGTGGACGAACAAGGCGCCCGCGCGGCGAGCCGCCGCCGCCAGCGCAGCGGGGGCCGCGCCGTTGATCGTGTCGGCGAGCTCCGGACCCTGCTCGGCGCGGTCGACGGCGGTGTAGGCCGCGGCATTGACGATCACCTGCGGCGCCACCGACTCGACCAGCGCAGCGAGCGAGGCCGGAGCGGAGAGGTCTGCGCGACGGCGATCGCAGGCCACCACCTCGCCGAGTGGCTGGAGGCTGCGGGCGAGTTCCCAGCCGACCTGGCCGGTGGCGCCGGTGAGCAGGATCTTCATGCCGGTGCGCCCCGGCACACGCGAGCTGCTTCGATCATGGGTAGACCTCGCACTGCGCGAGCAGCAGCCCCGCAGCGTCCTTTGCCGAAAGCACGGGTTCGATCCCGCCCAGCGGCCATTCGATGCCCACCGCCGGGTCATTCCACTGGAGCGAGCGCTCGTGCTCCGGGGCGTAGTAGTCGGTGGCCTTGTAGAGCACGTCGGCCGACTCGGACAGCACCAGGAAGCCATGGCCGAAGCCGGGGGGCACCCAGAGCTGCCGATGGTTGTCCTCGGTGAGCTCGATCCCGAACCAGCGACCGAACATCGGCGACGATCGCCGAAGATCGACCGCCACATCGAAGATCGCGCCCCGCACCACTCGCACCAGCCGTCCCTGCGGCTTGCGGATCTGGTAGTGCAGCCCGCGCAGCACACCGCGGAGCGACCGGGAATGGTTGTCCTGCACGAAGCGAACATCCAGACCCGTGACCCGTGCAAAAGTCCGCTCGTTCCAGCTCTCGAAGAAGAAACCGCGGGCATCGTCGAACACCCGCGGCTCGATGATCAGAACGCCGGCCAGCGCGGTTTCGATTGCCCTCATGGCATCGCCTTGCTGCAGGCTCACCATATCCGCTCGTCGAGCAGATGCAGCAGGTACTCGCCGTAACCGCTTTGCATCAACGGACGCGCCAGCGCGCGCAGCTGCGCGTCGTCGATCCAGCCCTGCCGCCAGGCGATCTCCTCGGGGCAAGCGACCTTCAGGCCTTGCCGCTTCTCGATCGTCTGGATGAACTGCGAGGCCTCGAGGAGCGAATCGTGCGTGCCGGTGTCGAGCCAGGCATCGCCACGGCCCAACTTCTGCACGTGAAGCTGTCCATTCTCGAGGTACGCACGATTGACGTCGGTGATCTCCAGCTCGCCCCGGGCAGACGGCCGCAGCCCGCGGGCAATCTCCACGACCCGAGCATCGTAGAAATAGAGGCCCGTCACCGCGTAGCGACTCTTCGGAGTTCCCGGTTTTTCCTCGATACCGACCGGCAGCCCCGCCCAATCGAACTCCACGACGCCGTAACGCTGCGGATCCCGGACGGGATAGGCGAAGACCGTCGCCCCGTCGGTTCTGAGTCCGGCCTCGCGCAAGCGCGCGGCAAGGTCGTGTCCGTAGAAAAGGTTGTCGCCGAGCACCAAGGCCGACGGATCGCTTCCGACGAAATCTGCGCCGACAGCGAAGGCCTGCGCAATGCCCCCAGGGGTCGCCTGCGCCGCATAGTCCAGCCGCAGGCCCCACCGTCCTCCGTCCCCGAGCAGACGCTCGAACATCGGCAGGTCCCGCGGCGTCGAGATCAGCAGGATCTCGCGAATGCCCGACAGCATCAGCACCGTCAGCGGGTAATACACCATCGGCTTGTCATAGACCGGCAGCAACTGCTTGGACACAGCCAGCGTGGCCGGATGAAGCCGGGTTCCCGTTCCGCCCGCCAGGATGATTCCCTTCCGGCCAGCCGCCCCGCTCATGCTGCGCCTCACGACGAGTAGCCGGTCGCGACGCCAGATCGATAGGCGCCGGACAGCACTCCCCGAACCCATTCTTCGTTGTCGAGATACCAGCGCACAGTCCGGGCAAGGCCACTCTCGAAGCTCTCCCGCGCGCGCCACCCCAGCTCGCGCTGGAGCTTGCCCGCATCGATCGCGTATCGGCGATCGTGGCCCGGCCGGTCCTCGACGAAGGTGAGCAGCCGCTCGTACCGCCCCGCCCGGTCCGGATGCAACTCGTCGAGCAGCGCACAGACCGCCCGGACGACCTGAAGGTTCGTGCGCTCGCTGCGTCCGCCGATGTTGTAAGTCTCGCCCGGCCGCCCGCGGACCAGTACCTCGCGAATGGCCGCACAGTGGTCGCCGACATAGAGCCAATCGCGCATGTTGAGGCCGTCGCCATACAGCGGCACCGGCTTTCCAGCAAGCGCGTTGGCGATCGTCATCGGTATCAGCTTCTCGGGGAACTGGTACGGTCCGTAATTGTTCGAGCAGTTAGTCGTCAGCACCGGCAAGCCATAGGTATGGTGCCAGGCGCGCACCAGATGGTCCGAGGCCGCCTTCGAGGCGGCATAGGGATTGTTCGGCGCATAAGACGCCGTCTCCGTGAAGGGCGGAGCTCCGGGTGCCAGCGATCCGAATACTTCGTCGGTGGAGACATGCAGGAAGCGGAATGCGTCTTGAGCGGAATCAGGCAACATCGACCAGTAGGCGCGAGCAGCCTCGAGCAACGTGAAAGTACCGTCGATGTTGGTGCGCATGAACGCGGCGGGGCCATGGATCGAGCGGTCGACGTGCGTCTCCGCCGCGAAGTGGACGATCGCGCGCGGCCTTCGCGCGGCGAGCAAGGAGTCCATCAGGGCGCGGTCGCAGATGTCGCCTTGGACGAACACGTGTCGTTCGTCGTCATGTAGCGACACCAGATTCTGCAGGTTGCCAGCGTAGGTCAGCGCGTCGAGGTTGACGACCGGCTCGCCGGTCTCGCGAATCAAGTCGAGGACGAAATTGGCCCCGATGAAGCCGGCGCCGCCGGTGACGAGGATCATCGCTTCCCCCGCTGCAAGTCGTCTCGCGCTGTCGATCTTATCAGTGGATCGACAACGACATCCCGCAGTGTCGTGCCCCACCGCTCATTGGAGACCGGAGGCACCTCGGGCGCCACCCAGTACTTTCTGAAAGAGCGAGAAATACGCGCTCCCAAGTGCGTCTCTGGAGAACATTTTTTCGTAGCGTGCTCGTGCGGCCAGCCCCATCCGTGCCGCGAGCCGTTCATCCTCGAGAAGGCGGCGCATCACGTCGGCCAGTCTGACCGGGGACTCAGGGGGCACGACGAAACCTGTCTCGGAGTCCTGGTTCACGAACGACGTGCCCGTCCCGATCTCACACGAGATCATTGGCCGGCTGTACATCGACGCCTCGACCAAGACCATGCCGTAAGCTTCTGAACGCAGGTGAGACGGGAGGACGAGGGCCCGGCAGTGCTGCAGCAGCGAAACCTTCTCTTCATCGCTCACCTGTCCCGCAAACACGATTCTGGCGCCAGCCGATTGCCGAGCCTGTTCACGGAGCACGTCGCCTTCGGGCCCGGAGCCAGCAATTACGATTTTGGCCGGCAACTGCTGCGCGGCCTCCAGGAGCGTGCGGAGCCCCTTGTAATAGCGGAGTACGCCGATGAACAGGAAGAATGGCTCATTCCGGTCCAACCGAAGGCGATCAAGAACGCTGTCGTCGCCATCACGTGGATAAGAGCTTTCGTCGATACCGAGCGGGATCACACGAAGCTTGCCTGCCACCGAAGCATCGGAAAGAACGGGACTCGATGACGCGTACGAGGGCGCATTCGCAACGATCGCGCTCATCTCGTGCAACGTCCTCCACATCAGGGGTGTATATGCCGCCCCCAGGACCCGTTGACGTACGATGTCCGAGATATAGGTCATTACCGAGGGTTTGCGATGCCTGACCACCCGATGCAGCATATCGGCAAACGGCCAGGGAAACAGGTAATGAACGACGTCGGCCTCCTCGGCAAGGCGCCTGAACGTCGCGAAAGCGTCCAGGCCACCGAGGTCGCAGGAAGCGGGAGCTACCCACGAACGGCTTCGCACGACCCTGGCTTCGGGCCGGCGGATCTCGACGGGCCGGGGGTTCGGCGACAGCGTAAAGATCGTGCTTTCCACGCCGAAGGGTTTCGTCGCAAGGCAAATCTGCCGGATCGCTTCCTGCAGGCCGCCAGGAGGATCGGGGAAGTAAGTCCTGTAAACATGCAGTACCTTCATCGGCCATCCACTCAACGCGCAATCGCGCGATAGACGGCGGCGGTTTCCTCCGCGCAGCGGCGCCAACTGAACTGGGCCGCGCGCGACAGTCCTCTCTCGCGCGCGCCCTCTCGCCACGCTTCGTCCTCGAGCCCAGTCGTCAGCATGTCCTTCAGTGCATCGACGTCCTCAGGAGCGCACATCGCCGCCGCGTCGCCGGCCACTTCAGGCAAGGAGGAACTGTCCGAACAAACGACCGGCACGCCGGAGGCCATCGCCTCCAGCACCGGCAGGCCAAAACCTTCGTACAGCGAAGGAAACGCGAACAGGCGGGCCCCGGCGACGACTTTCGGCAGATCGTCACCCGCAACGTATCCGAGATACTTGAGCCAACCTTGGCGGCTGCCCTGTTCGATCCGGGAATGAAGCTGGCCGCTTCGCCAACCCTCATAGCCGCAGAGCACGAGGGGCCAGCGCCCCCGCAGCGTCTTTGGCAGAGTCCCGTAGGCGTCTAGAAGCGCATCGATGTTCTTGCGAGGCTCGATAGTGCCTGCAAACAGGCAGTACGAGCCTGCCTGCAAGCCGTGTCTCGAAAGTGTCGGGGCCAGTTCCTCACGCGGATAAGGACGAAACGCCTCTGAACTGGCCAAGGGCACCGCACGGAGTCGATCCAGCGGCAGCCCGAAGAAATCCGCAACCTCTCGCCTGGTGAACTCCGAATCCGTGATCAGCATGCTGGCCCGCTCGAGAGCCAGCTCGATCTCACCTCGGATCATGCCGGCGCGGCCAGGAGGATGGCAATCGGCCCAGTTGTAGACCGAGAGATCGTGGATCGTTGCCACGCTCGGACCGTCGAACTTCGGCAGATAGAACTGCGGACCGTGATAGACGGCGTCTTCGGAGCCGCGCAGCGCTCGCGCCTGCCGCATCGAGAGGAGCGATCGGTGCGCCCTCACAGCCAGAGTGCTGTTCTGCAGCATGCGTCGCAGTCGCAGCGCAATCCCGGCGCCACGACCGGCGGCCGCGCTGGCTCCCGCTCCCGAATCGCTGGGCAATCGATCGATGAACCGGCCACCGGAGAACAGTCGGAGGTTGGGAGGGCTGTCGATCAGCGGAAGATTGCGAGCCAACTCCCATGTGTAGCGGCCGATTCCGGTAAGCGGAAAGCGCACCGCATCGACCGACAGGATGACCTTCAAGCCTCGCCCTCGAGCATCCAGCCCAGCGTCTCTTCCAAGGGCGGCGTCTCCCAGCCTGGCAAGGTAGCCATCAGGCGAGACGGGTCACCGCAGAGCCGCGTAACCTCGTTGCTTCGAACGAAGGCCGGATTGACCTCGACGCGGATTCGGTGGCCGGTTATTCCCTCTGCGATCGCAATCACATCCCTCAAGGAATGCGTGCGCCCCGAACAGACGTTGAAGGTCTGACCGATTGGCCTCAGTTCGATCAGCCGGCGGTAGGCGCGTGCGACCGCTCGAACGTCCGAAAAATCGCGCCACACATCGAGGTTTCCGAGTTCGATCACCTCGGCCCGTCTTCTGAAGTGCGCGACGATCTTCGGCAGCAGGAAGTTCTCCGCTTGACCGACCCCGGTGTAGTTGAACGGCCGTACGGTGACGATCGGCAAGCGATCCTTCCACAAGTTGGCCATGTACTCCATCGCCAGCTTGCTCACTGCGTAATCGTTCGCAGGGTTCGCCGGCGTGGACTCCGAAAGCATTCCTTCGGTGGCGTTTCCGTAGACATTCGCGCTGCTCGCCAACAATACGCAGCTGGGCGGACACTCAGCCGAAGCCAGGGCCTCGAGCAGATTGCGGGTGCCGATGAGATTCACGCGATAGAAGGATTCCGCATCGCCGTGCCCCACGAAGGCGACAGCTGCAAGGTGAACGACAGCATCAGGCTGCGCTTCGGCGACAACCTCTCGAAGGCGCGCCACATCGCCGAGGTCCGCCCGCCGGTAGAGAGTGTCACCGGCCTCCTCATGCGCACCGATGCCGAACACTTCCCAGCCTGCGGCCTGAAGCTCCGCTGCGACATAGCGGCCGGTGAACCCCTTGATCCCGGTGATCAGCGCGCGCATGCCCGTGCGCCGTTCAGAAGGAGAAGCCGCACTCATTGCGCCGAAGGTCGGCTTCGACCATCATCCGGCACAATTCTTCCAGCGTCGTCTGCGGCTCCCAGCCCAGTTCGCGTTTCGCCTTTGCGGGGTCGCCAATCAAGAGATCGACCTCGGCCGGGCGATAGAACCGGGGGTTGACGCCAATCAGGAGCTTGCCGGTTTTCGCGCAACGGCCCTCTTCTGCCTCGCCACTACCCGACCATGCGATGTCGATCCCGGCCGCCTTGAATGCCATCGAAACGAAATCGCGGACGGGCACGGTACGGTTCGTCGCAAGGACGAAAGTGTCGGGCTCGTCGGCCTGCAGCATTCGCCACATTCCCTCGACATACTCCTTGGCATAGCCCCAGTCGCGTTTGGCATCGAGATTGCCGAGCTCGAGCACATCCAGCTTGCCGAGCTTGATCTTCGCCACGCTGTCGCTGATCTTTCGCGTGACGAACTCACGGCCGCGCAGCGGCGACTCGTGGTTGAACAGGATGCCGCTGCAACCGAAGATGTCGTAGCTTTCCCGGTAGTTGACTGTCATCCAGTGCGCATAGAGCTTGGCCACGCCGTATGGACTGCGCGGATAAAAGGGCGTGGTTTCAGTCTGCGGGACCGCCTGAACCTTCCCGAACATCTCCGAGGTCGACGCCTGGTAGAAGCGTACCTTCGGATTGACGATCCGGATCGCCTCGAGCAGGTTGACGGCACCGATGCCGGTAATCTCGGCAGTCGTGATCGGCTGTTCGAACGAAACGCCGACGAAGCTCTGCGCGGCGAGGTTGTAGACCTCGGTGGCGCCCGTACTCTGCAACAGACGGATGCTTGCCGAGAGGTCCGTCAGGTCGTACTCGACCAGTTTGAGGTTCGGATGGCTCGTGATGCCAAGCTCATCGATGCGCCAGAAGTTCACAGAACTCGTCCGGCGGTAGGTGCCGTGGACGACATAGCCCTTCTCCAAAAGCAGTTGCGCAAGGTAGGCACCGTCTTGGCCGGTAATGCCGGTGACGATTGCGTTTTTCATTTCGGCCCCTTCAGATCCCGGATTGATTAACGAATTATTCCATCCGGCCGATGCCGCAACGTATTTTCAAACCGTCGCACACCGGCCGCACGATCAGCCTCTCGCCCGGCCCGCCGCACCGAAGGCGTAGGTCTTGTGCATCACGAACGCGAGAGCGGGGCCCAATACGATCACCAGAAGCAGCCCGACCAGGTAATGCCATTCCATCCACTCCGCCAAGCCCGACAGCACGACCGTCAGTCCGAGCGTGGTCAGCGACACCGTCAGGAAGCGCCGGTACAGCGTCAGCGAGGGCGCGACCCGAAAGGTGCACCTGCTATTTGCGAAGAACGAGAACACGTTGGCCAGAAAGAAGGCCGCGACGTTCGCTGGGACTGCCCCCGTGAGTCCGCCTTCGACCAGTCCGACGACGACTGCTGAATGCACGCCGGTATTCACCACGCCGATCAGCCCGAACAAGACGAACTGCCTGCCGATGAGCGCGGTCCACCATGGCCGTTCACCGCTCAACCGTGAACTCCTTGCGGACCACGTAGACCGGCCGCCTCTTGACCTCCCCATAGATGCGTCCGATGTACTCACCGAGGACGCCGATGCCGATGAGTTGGATGCCTCCAAGCAGCAACACCCCAACCATCAGAGACGCGTAGCCCGGCAGGTCAGTCCCGAAGAAAATGGTCTTAATGACGATGTATGCGGCGTAGACGAGCGCCAGCAGCGAAGTCACCGCGCCAATGTACGTCCAGACCCGAAGCGGCACCGTGCTGAAGCTGGTAATTCCCTCAAGGGCGAAGTTCCACAGCTTCCAGACATTAAAGCGTGACTTACCCTCAAGACGCGGAGCGACGTCGTAGGGAATGACCTCACTCCTGAAGCCGACCCAGGCGAACAATCCCTTCATGAATCGACGGTTCTCGGGCATCCCCCGCAGCACTTCTACGACTTCCTGCGACATCAGCCTGAAGTCCCCTACGTCGGGCGGGATCTTCGTCTCTGCGATGACATTGTGCATCCGGTAGAACATCCCTGCGGCGAACTTTTGAAGTGGGCCGTCAGTCACGCGGTCGTTGCGCCGGGCAAGCACCACCTCGGCCCCAGCACGCCATCGTCGAATCATGTCCGGAATCAACTCGGGCGGGTGCTGCAGATCGGAGTCGATCGGTATCACCGCTTCGCCTCGGGCACGATCAAGCCCGGCGGACAACGCTGCTTCCTTACCGAAGTTTCGCGAAAGGTCGACAATGTGGATGCGGCCGTGCCGCTCGCGCGCTTCAAGCAAACGTGCAAGCGTGACGTCAGTGCTTCCGTCGTTTACCGCGACGACATCAAACTCGTAGTCCGGCATCGCGTCAGCAACTGAGAACAGCCTCGCGAAGAAGGCCTCGACGCCGGCGGCCTCGTTGTAGAACGGCACGACGACTGAGATTGTCGTTCTTCCATGGTCCATGTCAGTCCCTGATCCTGCAGACAAACGCGAAATCGATTTCCACGCAGTCGACGTCAGCACGCACGCCGAAAAGCAGCGCGACATCCAGCATCTGCGGATACTCGTCGCGGACGAACACGTGCGCAATCGTGGCGTCTCCTGCGCCAGGAACCCCCTGCCGCGGATCGATGCAGTCCTTCGAGGCGCGCGCGACGTAGCCGGTCGACAGATTGAGACCTCGTTCGGCCGCATACCGCATGATCGGCAACAGCGTATCGTATGCTGGCTTGTTGCCGCAGCGGAACACTGGATAGAAATTAATCGTCTCGACGCGGTCACCGAGGAACGCGTCCCAAGCATCGCGGTTGACGATCGCCTTCGAACTCCGTGAGGCGAGCGCCTTGACAGAGGTATGGCGCGGTGAGAGGTCCCACCATTGAAGCAACGCGACGATGAGAAGTACCACTGCCGCACTCCTGCCCGACAGGTGCCGGGCAACCGTCACCACGGCGAAAACTGCCAAGCCGTAAGCGACAAGCCAGAAGTATCGCCCGGACGCACGAAACTGACTTACCAGACTGTCCAGGACACCCGGAATCTGCCACTCCAGAATGAGAGTCTGTCCAACATACACACGATTTGACAGGGCATAGACGGTGGCCGCAAGACATACCACCAGGAGCGGCCGATGCCGCGCGAAGAAGTCCGGATCAGACTTTCGACAGATATGGAGCGCGTAGGGGACCAACAGGATGAGGCCCAGGCCTAGGTAGTTGAAACCCTCTCCTTGTCCATCGTGGGCAATCGGATTCGGCCAGACGAAAAAACGCCCGCCGGAAAACGGGGAGAGTACATTCATCGAGTAGTGGCCAAAGCCCCACTCGCGCCCGCCAGAGCCCGTCGGCAGTGGAAGCATCGTGACCAGAAGGCTGGCGGCAACCACCAACAGCGGGACGAGTACCGCTCGCATGACTCCGGCCCATCCGGTCTGCACTCGAAACCGCAGCGCATCGGCGAGCAGAATCGCCGCCACCATCGTGAAAATGTAGATGTTGATATAAAACGCTGCGAATGCGAGAACCATCCAGAGAGCAGTCGCAGTCTTGCCCAAGCGGGAGCCTCTTACATATATCGCGAGCGCGAATACAAGGAGCCAGTGCGACATCAGGCTTATGTGCCCCAATCTAGCTCCGAGTGCCGGGAACATCAGAAGAAGCAGTGAAAGGACGGCGAGCGCCACCCATGACCTGATTTTGGCTTCACGCAACACCCACCAAGCGCCGACCGCCTGCAATACGAAGCACAGGCCGACCCAAGCGCCGAAGGGATTCTCGATCATCCATCCGAGCCCCGCAGCAAGTTTCAGGACGACGGCATATGCCGGGATGATGTCCACGAAGGTGGCGAGCGTGCCATCGGGCCAGTTCAGCGAAGAGATCCGGAGGATCGGCCAATGCCAAGGTTCTCGGATGAAGGCATTAAAGCCTGCGATGTATTGAGTAATGTCCTCGTTCTCGGCGGCCCAGTAGCCGGACGTCCCAAAGAGAAAGCCGTCCGGGAAGAGCCAGCCCAAATAGGCGATCGTGAGCAGAATGACCGCAAGCAATCCGAAAGATCCCAACGAAGACGGATGCTGGCGTCCTTGCTGAGAGTTTCCGATCGTCCCTGAGCGGACTCGTTCCATCAAACGCCCCACTCTCTCGGCGCCGGGCCTATGCGCCGGAGACACTGCCGCGCCCCTCGCATGTTCGGCTCCCACCGAACGGCTCCTCGACGAGCTCGGCGATCAGGCTGCGCGCGCTCTCTCGCCAGCTCAGCCACAGCATGCCAGCTGGAACTGGGTGCATGTTGCGTGCCCGCAGTTGCAGCCAGCGACGAATCGCTTCCGCCAACCCCTCGCCCATTTCTCCAGTGAAGTAGTAAGCATGCTCGCCTGCCACCTCGCGGAAAACCGGCAAGTCCCTCGCGATGATCGGCAGCCCTCTCTGCGCAGCCTCGATCAATGGAAGCCCGAACCCCTCACCTTCCGAAGCGGCAATGAGTGCCTGGGCGGACGCGTAGGCCCGCTCAAGACAAGCATCGCTCGCGCCTTCCAGCCAGAATAGCCGTTTGCCTGATTCAGGATGGCATCGGAGCTTAGATGCGATGGCCGGGATCGTTCGGCGCTGCTCGTCGGGTAGATGTCTCCAGCCTTCGGCTCCAACGATCAGCAAGCCGAGGTCGACGCCTGCACTCCACAGGTGCTCGAACGCAGCGAGCACCTGAAGGTGCCCCTTTCGCGGCTCGATCGTCCCGACCATGAGCAAGGTCGGCATCCGCGACGTGGCAGCCAAGGCCTCGTCCTCTGAATTCGCCAGCCCTCCATCCCGTGCCGGCGCGTGGAAGTCGGCGCCCAGATGAATCCAGCGAACCTCTGGTGGCGCCTCGCGTGCCAAGTTCCGACCGGCGACCCATTCGTTCAACTCGTCCGCAACGGCGCGACTGATGCAGACCAGCCGATCCGAGATGCGGCACAAGGCATCGAGCCAATCTTCGAACCCCTCGGAAGCGCCCTGCGGAAAATGCTGTGGGCACTTCATCGGCAGCAGGTCGAAGACGAGGAAGTTCAGTTCGACTCCGAGGTTCCTGAGGTGTCGGTAAACGCCCTCGCGCGCCGCCTCGACCAAGGCCGAACCGGACATGTCCAGGCCGACCAGAAGATCGCCGGAACGCGGCTCGATGATCTCGTCATCCGCCCAGTCCGCAGGGCAACCGATCAAATCGAGGGTGAAGCCCCGCGCGAAGCGATAGCGCCATCCACCAGCCCCTTTCGCGAGCAGGACCGGCTCGACCCGATAACCTGCCGGAGGGTCCTTGACCAGTTCCTCGACAAAGGACCGAGCTACGCGCTCGATCCCGGTGCGCAGCTTGGTGCTCGCCGTCGCCGTCACGTCGAGGTAGAGGGTCCGCGCTGGCTTTCTGTCCGGCAGGTCGACGGCAATCGCGGAGGCCAATGCCTTGAATGCGGCATCGCCCGAAGGAGCTCCGGGAACCCGGGTGATCTCGCGAATCAAGCGCGCGCGCTTCGCCGCACCATGACGGTAGAACTTCTCGATGGCCGCGCGATAGAGCTCGGCACATGCATCGGGCGCATGTCTCGTCCGAATCACCTCCTGCGCCCTTTCGCCTATCTCGGATCGCGTCGCGGGATGCTTCAGCAGGGCCTCGAGCGCCTTCACCAGATCGGACTCGGAGAAATCATCGTCGAGCATCACGACAGCGGTCGCGTCCAGCTCGGCCATCGATCCGTTGGCATTCACGATCGTCGGAATGCCATGACTCATGCAATCGAGCGCAGCGGCGGATGTCTCGCCGCGCGAACTTGCACGCAACTGGACCGCCACATCGACCGAACGAAGCCAGTCGTGAAAATCTTCCCCACTGACCCAGCCAGTCACGCGGATACGATCCGCCGCACGACTTTTCCTTGCCTCGTCGAGCAGCCGCACACCGTAAGCGCCACCGTCATTCTCCCCAACGAAGACGAGATAGCCGTCTTCGCGCTCGGACAAGTCGCTCTTCAGCCAGGCCCGCAGGAGTTCCAGGGTGCGCTTGGTGGGGGCTACGATTCCGAAGGAAGCCACGACGAATCCAGAATCTGGAATGCCGAACCTCGAACGGAGGCCCGTGCGAGTCGCGGGCACGGCCGCGCCGCGCGGCAGGGGCACGACGGCCCAGTCCAATTCAATCTCGACCCCGTAACAGTCCACCGCGAGGTTCCTTGCGTACTCGGAATGGACGATGACGCCTTCCGCACTCTCGAGCGCGCCGAAGTTGCACGGATACCTGGCCACGATCGCTTCCTCGTCGTCACTTCGGAATCGATCCAGCACCGCCCGATAACCATGCGACCGGTAAAGCTCGCGAGTCCAGTACCCTTCGACGCCCTCTACCCGCTCCATGTAGCGACTGAACGAACTGAGAAAGAAATCGTGGAGAACGACCGCGCCCGGGACGCGGTCGATCAGGTCGAACATGTGACGATGAAAGGGCGAGTTCCCAAAGTGATACAACACCCGGTCGTAACGATCGGCGTTGTCCATCAGCCACTGCGGGGTCCGGATGGGGCAGTTGCCGCGCACCCACTCGTCGTCGACGACCGGCTGTGCAACGACGACGTCGATTTCGTAGTGGCGCGCGAGGGCAGGCAGCAGCCCCGAACTGTAATCCGCGATGCCTGTCCTTTCCGGCGGCAGGGGCGACACATAGGCGAGGCGTGGCCTGCCCTCAGCTCGGTCAGCCCGCTCCGCAACATGCTGTGCCACGATCCGCTCGATCGCCCCGAGCGCTCGCGAAGCGGTCAAATCCCACGAAAATTGCCTGCACTGGACCAGCCCCCATTCGGCTAGCTCTTCCCGTTGAGTCTTCGATGTGAGGACCTGCTGGATCTTCTCGCAGATCGCCGCTTCCGAATACGGATCGAACAGAGCGTCGAGGCGACCGATCACCTCGGGAATACTCGCGGCATTTGCGCCGATCACTGGCGCACCGCAGGACATCGCTTCCAGCGCCGGTAGTCCGAAACCCTCGTGCCACGACGGAAAGACGAAGAGTTCACAAAGGTTGTAGAGCGCCCTGAGTTCATCGTCCGTGACGTACCCGGTGGCCACCACCTCTCCCTCCGCAAGCCCCGCCTTAGCGGCGACTGACTTCAACTGGGCAAGTTCGCCGGCCGCAATCTTTCCGGCCAAGACCAACTGATGCGTGGCGCGCAGATCGGGCGACAACTGGCTATAGCCCCGGATCAGGCGCTGGAGATTCTTCCTCTTGTCCGCGCCCCCGGAATACATCACGAATCGGCGCGGAATCCCGAAGCGCGCGCGAAGTTCCGCCTCCTGCGCGGGACTCACATCCACCCTCGCGAATTCCGGCCCACACGCGGTCGAGATGTCGAACGTTGCGTCCCCGGGCAAGGAAAGCGCTTGGCGACCTTCTTCGGTGGCGAACCTGGATATGCCGAGCCAGCCTGCCGACCTCTTCAGGCTCTCGATCTTCCTCAGGTAGAAATCCCGATACAAGGGATCGCCGTCAAGATACTCGGAGGGATTGAGCAATGGGATCAGATCGTAGAGCACGCTGACAGTCGGGGCGCTCCGATCGAAAACTCCAATGCTCGTCACGGCGTCGTCGAGGTACCCCTCGAAAAGACTAGTAACCAGGACGGCATCCGGCTTCAGGCTCGCGATGAACGACTCCCTGACCCGCTCAGCGACCTCCCGCCTCCAGCTGTTTCGGGAATCCGAGTCACGTACCGGGCCCGGAGCGAACCAGACGCGGAGGCGGTCACGCGGCAGCAGGCCGTCGAAAGCGTCGCGTATCGGCGCGATGGTTTCCGGAAACAGGCCATTCAAGACGACGAGAACGTCACGATCCCCCCGGTTACGGGCGACCGCGCGAGCGAGCGACAGACTGTATCGGCCGATCCCCCGGAATCTACTCTCGGTCTGAGCACCTTGGAGGTCGATGACGATGCGCATCAATGTTCCAGCGATCTCTCTCGCCGCGAGTTGGCGATCTTCAGGTCACGAAATACCCGGCGTGCAGTGCGGCTCATCTCAGACGAGTCGAAGCCATGTCCCGGGTAAGCCGGGTCTGGGCGTAAAGCACCGGAAAAAGCTGCGCCGCTTGCTCCAACGCCGTACCGCGACAGGATTCTTCTGACACGTGGACGCAAGCCTGGAAAACGGCGCAAGATTCTCCCGGCCAGGGGGTCAAGCCTCTTGCTGGCGCGAAGACGAGCCAGCGGGCGTGCAAGGAGCGCACGTGTCACGGCACCCAGCAGACCTCTGACACCGCTCGCGCGGACTTGCCGCGCAATCCAGCCAAAGCGCCTGCCCACCGCGCGAAGCGGTGCGGTCAGCCTCCACGAGCGGCTAGCGTAGACAGCCTCGAGTTCCCGGCCCCGTGACTCGGCCAGAGCCGCAGCCGCCCGGTTCGGAGCTTCGAGCGCCGCGATACGCTGAACGAGCTCGGCTACACGCGCATCGCCGAGAGCGAGTCGATTATTGACTTCGGCAAACCGTTTACCAACCAGGTAGTCGGCGCGATCGGCGAGCGCCGACCGGGAAACCCCGTCTTCTACGGCGAATGCCTCATCTAGCGCCTTGAGTGCGGGGTCTTGGCCGGCTATCTGCGCGATCACTGCATAGTCTGGACTCGCGCCCTCGAGCAAGTCGCGCGCGCCAATCCAGTCAGCCGACATAAGCACCGGGTCGTGCTGCAGCCTCAGCACACGGACTCGGACAAAGCCCTGAAACTCGGCGAGGAAGGAAAGCAGTGAAGGTGGGAGCGGCCTGACATGCGTCGGGTCGAGATAGAACCACTCGGTGGCGACCGCAAGATTCTCCGGGTTCGGCGTTTCGAGGATCAGCAGACCGCTCGGGGCGAGGACCCGCTTCGCCTCGATTACAAGTGTCTGCAGCAGGTTGAAGGGCAGGTGTTCGACAAGATGAAAGGCGCTCACCATCGCGAGACTCGCATCGGCCTGAGAACGCAGCCACTCGATCGCGTCGCCGCGCTCCGCGGGCAGGCCGCGCGCACGACAGTCGGCGAGCATCCCCTCATCCAGATCGACGCCGCGACATGGAAACCCTTCGGCAGCGAGCAGTTCCAGCCACTCACCACGGCCGCAGCCAAGGTCGACCCCCCCTCGCCCAGGAATCGCCTCCATCAGCCCGCGGATGAACGGCAGGTACGCACGCAACCGCCCGGCGATAAGCTCGCGTGATCCACGGTGGCGGTCTTCAAAGGCGCGATAGAAGCCGCTGTCAGTCATGTTTCATCGCGCTCGAATTCGAGTTCGGGCGGAATCCAGGCCACACCGACGAAGGTCTCCCTGCTTATGTTGGCCACATTGAACACCAGAGAAAGATCACGCCATTCGTAGTTGCCGCTCAGGTGCGATTCGGTGGCGTGCAGCCCGGTAGCAACCGAGTACGAACCGACGCCCAGCGTCGCCTTGAACGCAAACGCGAGATCGAACCGCTCGCCGCGCCTTAGATTCTCGATCGGCAAGCCCAAGTGATAAGTGTTCGTGCCGAAGATCGCCTGACCGAGCCGGTCCTTGATCATGTAGCCGAACACCAGCGATGGAAGGTCAGCGTGAACCGCAACGCGCGCGCGGAGCACTACAGGCTGGCCGACATCGACGAACTCGAGAGGGCGCCCATTCGCATCGAAAAGGCCAACTGACTCGACACTCGCTTCACCGGTCCCTGACACGGTCTGAGTGCGACCGTCGGCAGTTTTGCTTACCGAGACCGTCGACAAAGCCCCTTCGCGCTCCGCGATCAAGGCATTGTAGTAATCCATCACCGCTTCCGGCTCACCGTCCATCAGCACACGCCCCCGCTCCAGAAAGAGCGCGCGGTCGCAGATGGCCTGCACTGCGTTGCGGTCGTGCGAGACAATGAGCAGCGTGGTGCCCTGTTTCTGGAATTCCCGGATCTTCGCGAAGCTCTTGTGCTGGAAGTAGGCATCGCCGACGGATAGCGCCTCATCGACGATCAGGATGTCCGGGCGAAAGGCGGTTGCGACCGCGAACGCAACGCGCATCTGCATTCCGCTCGAGTAGGTTCGCACTGGCTCCTCGAAATACTCGCCGATCTCGGCGAATGCCTCGATGTCTGACATCGCGGCGGCAATCTGACGGGCGTCGAAGCCCATCAAGCCTGCGGCGTGGAGAACGTTCTGGCGCCCGGTCAGTTCAGGATTGAAGCCCATCCCCAACTCGAGGATCGCTGCAATCCGGCCGCCGAGCCGGACCGAGCCTTCCGTCGGGTGCAAGGTGCCCGTGATGATCTTGAGCAAGGTGCTCTTTCCAGCGCCGTTCTGGCCAATCAGGGCGACAGCCTCACCGGCCCCGATGTCGAAGCTCACGCCCCGCAGGACCCAATGCTCCTCAACGGGCTTCGACGGTAGGCCGAACCAACGGGCAACGCGCTGCCACTCGGAGCGGTAGCTTCGGTAGGCCTTGCCAAGACCTTGCACGCTCATCAAGCTCACAGCGCGTCCACCATTTCGCCGCTCGCCTTCCGGAACAGGAACAGGCCGAGACCCAGCAGGCCGAGCGCAAACAGGGCGATGACGCCCAAGCCGCCCAGATCCGGCCTGGCGCCGTAGACGACCGCCTGCTGGTAAGCGTTCACGACCGGAAACATCGGATTCAACGCCAACAGATGCCGGTACGCCTCCGGGATGATGTTCACTGGATAGACGATCGGGGTGAACCAAAAGAGCACCTGCAGGACGATCGGCACGACCTGCCCGATATCGCGGATAAATACGTTGAGCACCCCGAGGACCAGCCCGAGGCCAAGCGCCAGAGCCACGACGACCATCGCAAGCAGGGGCAACCACAGAATCGCGATGCCGGGGGGATGTCCCAGCAGCGCGAAGACGCCCAGCATCGCGACGAACAACATCCCGTTGTTGAGCACCGACGAACCCACCACGATCGCGGGCAGTGCAATCCTCGGAAACACGATCTTCTTCATCAGGTTTCCCTGTTCGATGAAGAGCGTGACGCAGCGCCCCACGATCTCGGCGAACAGGTTCCACGCGAGCATTCCGGCCATCAGGTAGATCGCGTAGGCGTACTTGTTGTCGATGCCGGGCAACTTCGCCGCGAGAACGTTCGAGAGGATCAGCGCGTAGATGGCGACCTGCGCGAGCGGGTGGATGATCATCCACAATCCGCCCAAGCGGCTCCGCGCGAATCGGGTCACGAACTCGTTTCGAATCGAGGAGAGAACGAAGCCCCGATAGCGCCATAGGCTCAGCAACAATGCCGACATCGCCGTGTCCGCGTGCGGTTCGGACGCTCAGCCGCCGCTGCGGCCATATACGTCGTCGAACCGAACGATGTCGTCCTCGCCCAGATAGCTGCCCGATTGCACCTCGATGATCTCCAGGTCGAGCTTGCCGGGATTCTCGAGTCGATGCTTGACGCCGAGCGGGATGTAGGTGGACTGGTTCTCGGCAAGCATCACCACCTGGTCGCCGACCGTAACCTTCGCGGTGCCGCTGACAACGACCCAGTGCTCGGCCCGATGGTGGTGAAGCTGCAACGACAGGCTGGCACCCGGCTTCACGACGATCCGCTTGACCTGGAAGCGCTCGCCCGAGTCGATCGAGTCGTAGTAGCCCCAAGGGCGATGCACCTTGCGGTGATTCTCGGCATGCGGATGCCCGTCGAGCTTCAGCCTCGTCACCAGCGACTTGATCTGCTGGGTCCGGCTCTTGTCGGCAACGAGCACCGCGTCCGGTGTCTCGACGACCACCGCATCCCTCAGCCCCAGGCACGCGACCAGGCGGCTGGTCGACATGACCAGCGTATCCTGGGTGTCTTCGAGCAAAGCCTCGCCGTGCACGCTGTTGCCGGAGTCGTCCTTGTCGCTGACCTCCCAGACGGCGTCCCAGGCACCGACGTCGGACCAGCCGACCGACATGGGAACGACGACGCCGCGCAAGGCACCCGACGCATCCTCGGAAAGCTTCTCCATCACCGCATAGTCGATCGAATCCGACGGCGACGCGCGGAAGGCTTCCGCATCGATTCGGATGAAGTCCGGATCGACATGCCGCTCGCCTATCGCACGTGCGCAGGCATCGGCCATGTCCGGATTGAACCGGTGGATCGCGTCGAGCCAGACGCTCGCCCGCATCATGAAAATGCCG
Organism: Zeimonas arvi; assembly: GCF_008039575.1. Taxonomy (GTDB): domain Bacteria; phylum Pseudomonadota; class Gammaproteobacteria; order Burkholderiales; family Burkholderiaceae_E; genus Zeimonas; species Zeimonas arvi. Next base: position 516,824 of record NZ_VDUY01000003.1, read on the forward strand.
CTGTTCCACAGGTATTCGCCGCTTTCGACATATCGCGCGGCCGTCTCGAGGTCCGGCTTCTCGACGAAACGGCGCAGGGCCTGCGCCGCGGCACCACCGGACGCCTGGCCGGCTTTGGTGAATGCTCCGCCGGCCTGTATGTAGCCGTACCCCGTCTCGGGCCGGTCCGGAACGATCCCGAATGTCACGATCGCATCGTCGAGCGCAACGGACATCCCGGTCGACACGGCCGCGTGAAAGGCGTTGACGTTCTTGATCGCATGATCGGCAGGCATCACGAGCAGGATCGGATCGGTCCCGTCCGCGAGCGAGGCATGCGCCGCGAGCGTCAGCGCAGGCGCCGTATTGCGCCCGAAGGGTTCCAGCACGACACGTGCGTCGTGGCAACCGGCGGCGCGCAATTGCTCGGCGGTCACGAAGCGGTATTCCTCGTTGCACACCACGATGGGCGAGCGAACCTTCGCTGCATCGCCGTCGATCGAGGACTGGAAGCCTGCGAGCCGCACAGCCGTTGCTTGCAGCATGGTCAGCTCCTCCCCGATCGCGAGCAACTGCTTCGGGTACTTCTCCCGCGACAAAGGCCAGAGACGCGTTCCGGAGCCACCGGAAAGGATGACGGGTTGGAGTTCGGGCATGAGCAATCCTGGATCTTTGCTGCGACGCAGCATGAGCAACCGATAATTATATCGGGTTGCTGCACTGGCCTTCGACCGGCGGCGGCAGAGCCGCTCAAGCGCCGCGTGCCGCCCCTCGCGCACCGGGCGGCTGCACCGCAGTTCCCGCCACCACCCGCAAACCGGGCCTTCCTTCGTACGGCGTGTACTCCGGTACCCAGTTCACGAGCGCGAGCCGCACCGCCTCGTCCGAAACCGGCCCCTTCTGCTCGAGCCACGCCCGAAGTTGCTCGAGAAAGTTGTCCGCGACCGGTCGCGAGCGCACCACCCGGAGCTTTGGGTGCGGAGTCTCGATGGTTGCCTCGGCATCCGCGAGCAACTCCTCGTGGAGTTTCTCGCCGGGTCTGAGCCCACGGAACTCGATGCGGATGTCTTCTTCCGTGTAGCCGGACAAGCGGATCATGTTCCGAGCCAGATCGGCGATCTTCACCGGCTCCCCCATGTCGAGGATGAAGATCTCGCCACCTTCGCCCATGGAAGCGGCCTGTAGCACGAGTTGTGCCGCTTCTGGTATCGACATGAAGTAGCGTGTGATCTCCGGATCCGTCACCGTGACAGGCCCACCCCGCGCGATCTGCGCCTGGAACTTCGGGATCACGCTGCCGGTGCTCCCGAGCACGTTCCCGAATCGCACCATCTCGAACTGCGTTGACCCGCCTCTGGCATGGAGCGCCTGGCAGGTCATCTCCGCAAGCCGCTTCGTCGCGCCCATGACGTTGGTGGGATTGACGGCCTTGTCGGTCGAGATCAGCACGAAACGCTCAGCGCCCCAGCGCTGAGCGCATTCGGCAACCCGCAGCGTGCCCAGCACGTTGTTTCGCGCAGCCTGCCAGGCATTGCGCACCTCCATCAGCGGCACATGCTTGTAGGCCGCCGCATGGAAGACCAACTGCGGCCGATAGACCGCGAACACTTCCTCGAGACGCTCGCTGTCCTTGACGTCCCCCGCCAACGGGACGATTTCGACACCGGGCAGATTCGCCGAGAACCATTCGGCCAGGGCGTAGAGCGCGTATTCGCTGGACTCGAACAGCAGCAGGCGGCCGACTCCGAAGCGGGCCAACTGGCGACAGAGCTCGCCGCCGATCGAGCCGCCCGCGCCGGTGACAAGCACCGTCTTCCCGGACAGCATCGCTCCCACGTGCCCCGTGTCGATCTCCACCTCCTCGCGACCAAGCAGGTCGTCGATCTCGAGGGGCCGTATCGCGGAGATCGCAACGCGCCCCGACATCACGTCCTCGAGACCTGGCGCGGTGAATACATGCGCCCCCGCCTGGACGGCGAGGTCCGCCGCCCGGCGCTTGATCGCGGTGGCGGCCGAAGGCATCGCGAGGATGACGTGCCGCGCCTTCTCGGACTCGATCACCTGCGGCAACCTGTCGATGCCGCCGAAGACGGGACAACCGAGGACCTCGCGCCCCCACTTGTTCCGATCGTCGTCGACCAGACCGACCACCCGCCAATCGGGGCTGCGCTCGAGCTCGCGAACCAGCATCGCGCCGCCCCTTCCCGCCCCGACGATGACGACCGGCTTTCCCTGGGCGATCAAGCCGCCGTAGAGGCGATGCTCCTTGAACATCCGGTACACGACCCGACCACCCGCCATCCAGGCCACGAGCAACATCGGGTAGAGCACCATCGTGGAACGCGGCGTCGCAAGGTCACCGCGGTACAGGGCGACGAACGCAACGAGCGCGAGCGACGACATGGCCACCGCCCGCAGGACCCGCTTCAGGTCGGGAAGGCTGGCGAAGATCCACAGACCACGATACAGACCCGCCCAAAGACAGGCGAACGCGTGGATGGGAACCAGGACGACCAGACCGGCCACGATGACACTGTGATACCAGTACGGCCACTCGAAGTTGAAACGCAACAGGAAAGCGACCGCCCAGGCGAAAACCGGGGCGACGAGGTCGAACAGAAATACGAGATTTGTGCGATGAGAAGTCTTCATCGTTGCGGAAGGTGCCGTAATCGCCAAAGGCCGAAGCGTGCGGCTCGGGCGAGAGTCATTTTACGGCGAACGCTGCGGGGTCACCGGGAAACGGCACCACGCCATGCCCCGGGCCGTCACCCGGGCCGATCAGCCCGCCCTGGAATCGGGCATGCCGGCGCGAAACTTCAGGGCAAGCGTGATGAGCGGCAGGTAGGCGAGCACCACGCCGAGCAGGCCGTCGAGCCCCCCGGCGCCGACCCAGAGTGCGATCGGCAGCAGCCAGAAGAGGTCGATGGCCGCCACGGCCAGCGTGACCGGCAGGTGCCGGCCAAATCGGCGCGAAGCGTGCTGGTAGGCGTGACTGCGGTGCGCCTCGTAGACCTTCTCGCCGCGCAGCAGGCGGCGCAGCAGCGTCAGCGTGGCATCGACCACGAACACGCCGAGCAGGATCGCCCAGCTCCAGAGCAACTGTGGCGCCTGCCAGGCGGCCTGAAGCGACAGTACACCCAGCACGATGCCGAGGAAGCCGCTGCCGGCGTCGCCCATGAAGATGCGCGCCGGCGGGAAGTTCCACAGCAGGAACCCGCCGGCCGCGGCCGCCAGCGCGAGCGGCGCCATCGCCAGCCCGGGTTGCCCGGTCAGCGCGTACAGGAGCGCACCGCCGACGCCGACCGCGATCGCCTCCACGCTCGCGATCCCGTCGATGCCGTCCATGAAGTTGTAAAGGTTGAGCAGCCAGACGAGGTAGACCGCCGCGAGCGCCGCGCCGAGCCAGCCGAGATCGATCTCCGAACCGAACAGATGCAGCGGCGGCGCGCCGCCCAGCCAGGCCAGCGCCCAGGCCGCCGCGGCGAAGTGCGCCAGCAGGCGCCAGCGCGCGGCAATGTGTCCGTGGTCGTCCAGGAACCCGACCAGCGCGACGAAGCCGCCGGCGCCCGCAAGCGCCCACAGCGCGTCCCAGGGAAGCGACCCCGCGGCAGCGAGCACCGGAAGGGCCGCCAGCGTGGCCAGCACGATCGCGACGCCGCCGCCGCGCGGCGTGGGCGCGGTGTGCGAGCTGCGCGCATTCGGGACGTCGAGGATGCTGCGCGCCAGCGCGTAACGCCGGACCAGGCCGGTCATCAGCGCCGACACCACGCCGGCGAGAAGCAGCAAGGGCCAGCCGCTCACGATCGCCGCTGCCCGAGGAAATGCGCGGCGGTGCGCCGCAGGCCCTCGTCGACCGGAACCGGCGGCGCCCAGCCGAGCAGACGACGCGCCTTGCCGATGTCGACCTGGAGGTTTCCGCACAGCCGCTGGGCGACCGCGCGCTTGCCGAGCAGCGCCGCGGCCGCCTCCAGCAGCGTCGCAGGCACGGGTATCAGTCGGGCGCGCGCGCCCAGCGCAGCAGCCAGCCTGCGCAGCAGGTCGGTCGTGGAGAGGTCCTCGCCGTCGCCGGCAAGGAAGATCTCGCCGGCCGCGGCGGGGTGCTCGAGGCAGGTGGCGATCAGATCGACCAGGTTGTCGAGCCCGACCAGCGTGCGTCGATTGCGGATCGCGCCCAGCGGCAAGGGAACGCCGCGCATCAGCCAGCGCATCATCGCCTCGAAGTTCGCCTTGACGCCCGGGCCGTAGACCAGCGGCGGCCGTACCACGACGACCTCCATGCCGGTGCTGCGCCCGATGTCGAACAGTGCGTCCTCGGCCTCGCGCTTGGACACGCCATAGGGGTCCACTGGCGCGGGCGGATCGTCGGCGCCGAAAGGGACGCCCTCGCGCGTGCCCTCGCCATTGACCTTGATCGAGCTCACGAACACGAAGCGGCGCACGCCGGCATCGCTGGCCGCCCGGGCCAGCGCCAGCGTGCCGGCCACGTTCGCGCGACGGAACTCGGCAAGCGGGTCGCTCGCGCTGTCCTGCATCACGTGAACGCGAGCGGCGAGATGCACGACACGATCCACGCCGTGCAAGGCCGGCGCCCAGTCGAATGCCTCGCCTAGGGAACCGACGACCACCTCGTCGCCGGCGGCCGTCCGCCCCGGCGAGCGCACCGCCGCCCGGACCTGCCAGCCGCGCGCCAGCAGGGCCGGGACAAGCGCCGTACCGATGAAGCCGGTCGCGCCGGTCACCAACACCCGCCTCCTAACGCCCGCGGACACGCCATCAGCGACGCCCTGCGATCTCGCGGGAGCAATCATTGCCGCGTGAGGCAGACGGCGAATGTCAATGGCGCGACAGCGGCCACAGGCGGGTGCCGGAGCCGCCGGAGAGGATCACCGGCAATAAATCGAACATTCGACGCCTTTGGTCTTCAAGCTTGCTCTTGGTCAGGGCTCGGAGCGAAGCCAGTTCTCCACGGCGAGCCCCGGCACCCTGGAGAATTCGCCCACGTTGTCGGTCACCACGGCGGCATCGAGGGCCAGGGCATGCGCGGCGATCCAGGTGTCGTTGGCGCCGATCGGCATGCCTTGACTCTCCAGCGCCGCGCGAACACGCGCATAGTGCCTGGTGCTCGCGGCATCGAGCGCCGCCATCGGCAAACGGCCGGCAAGCTCCGCCAGGCGGCTGTAGTTGCGCTCCGGATCCGAGCTCTTCTCGGCCCCGAATTCGAGCTCGCCGAGCACGATCGGCGAGAGAATCAGGCTCGAAAGCGGGATGTGCTCGAGGCGCTCACGGACTTCGGGCCTTCCCTTCATCGCCGCGATGACGGTGTTCGTGTCGAGGAGATAGCGCATCGCCCAGGGAAGTCGTGCAGAACGCTGTCAGTCCAGCGAGGCAACCGGCTCTGCGGGCGCGTCGGGCGGCGCCTCGAGGTCGATCTCTTCGCCATCCCAGAACGGTCGAAAGGCGTCGGCGGCCATCCTGGGTCGATCCGGCACCAGGCGCGCGACGACCCGCCCATGCCGGGTGATCGCGATCTCCTCGCCGCGCGCGACTTCGGCCAGCAGGGCCGACAGGTGAGACTTCACCTCCACCACGGGAACGGTTCTCATGGCGCCCTCAGTAAATTATGACCATATAGTCATATTAACATCGATCACTCATGTCCGCATCGGCCGGATGTCCGACCCGGATGTTCGACCCGGAAAGCCGAGACGAAAGGCCGGCTAACGCAAGCGCTCCCACAACTCGTTCACGATCCGCTCCGCCGCCTTCCCGTCCCAGAACTGCGGCCGCTGCCCCGCCTTGCCCTTTCCGGCCAGCACGCCCTCGGCCGCGGCGACGATCTTCGTCGGGTCGCAGCCCACCATCGTGTTCGTGCCTTCGTCCACCGTGACCGGGCGCTCGGTGTTCTCGCGCAGCGTGAGGCAGGGAATGCCCAACGCGGTGGTTTCTTCCTGCAGCCCGCCGCTGTCGGTCAGGATCAGGCTGGCGTCCTTCCACAAGTTCAGGAAGTCCATGTAAGAGAGCGGTTTCGTCAGGATCACGCCCGGGCCGAGGTCCAGGCCGAACTTCTCCAGGTTGCCGCGGGTGCGCGGATGCACCGGGAAGACCAGCGGCAGCTTCGCCGAGATCTCGCGCAGCGCGCCGGCGATCGGCGCCAGCGTGTCGGGGTGGTCCACGTTCGACGGCCGGTGCAGCGTGACCACGCCGTAGCGGCCCAGCCTGGCCTTGAGCGTCTCGCTCTCGAAGCCGCCGCGGTCCGCCCGCTCGAGTTGCTCGCGCTGGTACAGCAGGTTGTCGACCATCACGTGGCCCACGAAGAAGACCCGGTCGGCCGGCTTGCCCTCGCGCAGCAGGTTGTCGCGCCCCGAAGGCTCGGTCACGAAGAACCAGTCGCTGATCGAGTCGGTGACCAGCCGGTTGACCTCCTCGGGCATCCGCATGTCGCCGCTGCGCAGGCCGGCTTCCACGTGCGCCACCGGGATCTGCAGCTTCTTGGCCACGATCGAGCAGGCCAGCGTGGAGTTCACGTCGCCCACCACCAGCGTGCAGTCGGGCCGCTGCGCCTGGCAGATCTTCTCGTAGGCGACCATGATTTTCGCGGTCTGCTCGGCGTGGCTGCCGCCGCCGGCCTCGAGGTGGAAGTCGGGCTTGGGAATGCCCAGCTCCTCGAAGAACACGTCGCTCATCTCCCGGTCGTAGTGCTGGCCGGTGTGGACGATCTGGTAGCGAAAGGCGTCGCGCCGCGCGTCGAGCGCGCGCACGATCGGCGCGATCTTCATGAAATTCGGCCGCGCGCCGGCCACGAGGTGCAGGGTCTTCTTCATGGCGGCGATTCTACGGGGGCTCGGCGGGCGGCGCCGCCGAGGATTTCACGGGAGGCGGAGTTGGGCGGCTACCCGGTCAGCGATCTTGCGCAGGACAGGGCTCGCAACCCTGCCCAGACGGGTCGCATCGCCCGCCTCTATCGTGGCGATCTTGGCGGTTCGCACGACCGATGGCGCGGGCAGCCCGGCCGTGACGACATCCCTTATTTCGACGTCGCCCGGCCAGCCACGGTTCTCGGCGCTCGTGATCATCAGCACCCACAGCAATCCATGGGCATCCTCGAGGTCGCTCGCCGCGATCACCAATGCCGGTCGCGACTGCCGTGTCGGACGGCCCGTGTACGGGAACGGCACCTTGACGACGTCGCCCTGCTCAAAGGCCGGCATAGGCTTTCTCGTCGGCCTCGGAATGCCATTCCTCGAAAGTGGCAAACGGATCGTCGGCCTGTCCGCCGCGACGAACCTTGGTCAGGATCACCTTCTGGTCGACGATCTCGTAGGCCAGCTCGTCCCCCTCCTGCAGATGAAGTGCCGCGCGCACTGGCTGAGGAATCGTCGTCTGGGCCTTGCTGGTCAGCTTGCTCGTGATCATGTCTAGTCGCGGCGCCTCGCGCGATCGAGTAAGGAAATTCCTTTCGATCATAAGTCAGGCGGACCGACCTGTCGACCCGGGCATTGGCATAGGCCGAAAGTGGGGCGTGGACACGAGCCGACGGACAAGTGTGGCGCAGTGCTAGATTCGGCTTTCGACATGCCGCCGCCATGACCCGCCCCGCCACCATTCCTGCCGCCCCCGAAACCTGGGCCATCGGCGACCTGCAGGGCTGCCTCGACAGCCTGCTCGAGCTCGAAGCCCGGCTCCCCCACGACGCCCGCCTGTGGCTCACCGGCGACATCGTCAACCGCGGCCCGCGCTCGCTCGACAGCCTGCGCTGGGCGATGGCCCAGGGCGAGCGCCTGGTCACCGTGCTCGGCAATCACGACCTGCACCTGCTGGCGGTGGCCGCGGGCATCCGCAAGGCCCACCGCACCGACACGCTGGACGACATCCTGGCCGCCCCCGACCGCGACGTACTGATCGACTGGGTGCGCTCCCGACCGCTCGCCCACTTCGAGCAAGGATGGCTGATGGTCCACGCCGGCGTGCTGCCGCAGTGGTCGGTGCAACGCACGCTGGCACTTGCCGAAGAGGTGCGCGCGATGATGGCCGGTCCGCGCTGGATGGATTTCCTGCGCGAGATGTACGGCAACCAGCCGGCCCGCTGGAGCGACTCGCTGACCGGCCACGACCGGCTGCGGGTGATCGTCAACGCGCTGACCCGGCTGCGCTTCTGCACCGCCGACGGCGAGATGGAGTTCGCCACCAAGGAGGGCGTCGGCGGCGCGCCCGAAGGCCACTACCCGTGGTTCGAAGTCCCCGGCCGCGCAACGGCCGGCGCGCCGATCGTGTTCGGCCACTGGTCCGCGCTCGGGCTGATCGACCGGCCCGACCTGCTGGCGATCGACACCGGCTGCCTGTGGGGCCGGCAACTCACCGCGGTGCGCCTGGCCGACCGGGCGACGATCCAGGTGCAGTGCCCGCAGGGGTTGGCGCCGTGGTGAGTCAGGCGCCCTCCCGCGCCTTCCTGAGCGTCTCCGACAGCTCGTCGTCCAGCGGCAGCCCCAGCCGCTCGGCTATCGCCTGGCGCGCCCGGGCCACGACTTCCTGCCGCGTGCGGCCGATCACCGGCGGCAACGGATGCAGCTCCGCCAGCACGCCCGGCGCGCCGAGCAGGCGCCGTACCGACTCGCCCAGCGTCATCTCGCCCACGAAGCGCATCGCGTCGGTGGGCTCCCCGTTCAGTCCGGTGTAGCGCACCCCCACCGGCACCACCGGCGCCCCGACCTGCAGCGCCGGCTCGACCAGATTGCCGTGGAATTGCAGCAGGCGCTGGCCGTCGCTGGTGGTGCCCTCGGGGAACACCGCCACCCGCCGCTCCGCGCGCAGCATGTTCTCGATCCGGTCGTTCAACTGGTGCACCGCGCGGCGCCGGCCCCGCTCCACGAAGAGCGTGCCCACGCCGGCCACCAGCGCGCCCACCACCGGCCAACGCGACACTTCCATCTTGGCCACGAAGTGCGAAGGGCAGACCGACAGAACCAGGAACACGTCCATCCAGTTGATGTGGTTGGCGAGCAGCAGGGTGCCGCCGCGCAGTTCGCCCAGCCGCGGCGCGCCCGGCGCAGGCCGTTCGGTGAGCCGCACGCCGCAGACCCGCAGCAGCAGCCGCGACCAGCCGGCAACGATCCGGTCGCGCTTCGGGTAACCGATCCGCGGGAAAACGACAATGACGATCGCAAGCCCCGCGATCAGCAGCGCGATCGCGAGCGGCGCCCGGCAGGCGATCCGCAGCGCCCGCGCAGTGCGATTCATCGAGGGCCGAGCGCGCGTCAGGCCGAGCGAGCGCCGGCCGGTCGTTCCCAGGCGATCCGCCCGCCGACCAGCGTGAGGCGCACCCGGCCTTCCAGCTCGCGCCCCACGTAGGGCGTGTGCGCGCCCTGGCTGAGCAGCGTGGCGCGCGACACGACCCAGGTCTCTCGCGGGTCGAGCACGCACAGATCGGCCGGTCCCCCGGCCTCGAGCCGGCCGGTGGCCTCGGGCACGCCGAGCACGGCGGCCGGTCCGCTGCTGATCTTGGCCAGCGCGGTGGCCAGCGGCACGCCGGCCTCCTGCGCCCATTTCAGGGTGAGCGGCAGCAGCAGCTCCAGGCCGGTGACCCCGGGCTCGGCCTCGCCGAAGGGCAGCTGCTTCGCGTCGTCGTCGACCGGGGTGTGGTCGGAGCAGATCGCATCGACGGTGCCGTCGGCCAGCGCGGCGCGGATCGCGTCACGGTCGCGCTGCGAGCGGAACGGGGGATCGACGCGACAATTGGCATCGAAGAAGCCGATGTCGAGGTCGATCAGGTGCATGTGGTGCGCGGCGACATCGCAGCTCACCGGCAGGCCCTCGTCCCGCGCACGGCGCACCAGTTCCAGCCCTGCGGCAGTCGACAGCCGGCACAGGTGCACCCGGCAGCCGGTGACCCGCATCAGGTCGAAGATGGTGTTCAGCGCCACCGTCTCGGCGATCACCGGCACGCCGGACAGGCCCAGCCTGCTCGCGTAGGGGCCGGCGTGCGCCACGCCGCCGCGCGCCAGATGCGGATCCTGCGGATGCAGCCAGACGGTGAAGCCGTAGGTGCGCGCGTACTGCATCGCGCGCATCAGCACCTGTGTGTCCATGATCGGGGCCAGCGCCTGCGAGAAACCGACGCAGCCGGCCTCGGCCAGCTCGGCCATCTCGGTGATGACCTCGCCCTTCAGGCCGGTGGTCAGCGAACCCACCGGGTAGAGCCGCGCGCCGTCGATCCCGCGGGCGCGGTACTTGAGCATCTCGACCAGGCCAGGCTCGTCGAGCGTGGGATCGGTGTCGGGCGGGCAGGCCAGGCCGGTGATGCCGCCGGCGATCGCCGCCTGCATCTCGGACTCCAGCGTGGCCTTGTATTCGTAGCCCGGCTCGCGCAGCCGCGCGGCGAGATCCAGCAGGCCGGGGGCGACGATGCAGCCGGAGGCGTCGATCGTGCGATCGGCCGCGAAGCCGGCCGGCGCTTCGCCGATCGCGGCGATGCGGCCATCGGCCACGTGAACCACCGAGGCCGGGCCCGGCGCCAGGTCGAGGCCGCTGGCCGGGTCGACCAGCCGGCCGTTGACGATGGAGAGTTTCATCGGCGCGTTCATCCGTTCAGGCGCTGAAGGTTCGTTCGTGCGAAAGGCGTGACCGGCGCCGCTCACGACTTGGCCAGGATGCTCATCACGGCCATCCGCACCGCGATGCCGAAGGTGACCTGGTCGAGGATCACCGCCTGCGGGCCGTCGGCCACCGCCGAGTCGATCTCCACGCCGCGGTTCATCGGGCCCGGGTGCATGACGATCGCATCGGGCTTCGCCAGCGCGAGCTTCTCCTCGGTGAGGCCGTAGTGCTTGAAGTACTCCTGGGCCGAGGGCAGCAGCGCGCCGCGCATCCGCTCGTTCTGCAGCCGCAGCATGATCACCACGTCGACGTCGCGCAGGCCTGCGCGCATGTCGGTGAACACGCGCACGCCCATCTGCTCCAGGCCGCCCGGCAGCAGCGTGTGCGGGCCGATCACGCGCAATTCGGGCACGCCCAGCGTGGTCAGCGCGTGGATGTCGGAGCGCGCCACCCGCGAGTGCAGCACGTCGCCCACGATCGCCACCCGCAGCCTGGTGAAGTCCTGCTTGAAGTGGCGGATCGTGTACATGTCGAGCAGCCCCTGCGTGGGGTGCGCGTGCCGGCCGTCGCCGGCATTGATCACGTGCACCTCGGAACCGCGGGTGCGGTTCACGTGCTCGGCGATCAGGAAGGGGGCGCCGCTCTGCGCGTGCCGCACGACGAACATGTCGGCGTGCATCGCCACCAGGTTGTCGATGGTGTCGAGCAGCGACTCGCCCTTGCTGGTGGACGAGGTGGTGATGTTCAGGTTCACCACGTCGGCCGACAGCCGCTTGGCCGCGATCTCGAAGGTGGTGCGCGTGCGGGTCGAGCTCTCGAAGAACAGGTTGAAGACCGACACGCCGCGCAGCAGCGGCACCTTCTTCACGTCGCGATCGGACACCCCGACGAAGGTCGCCGCGGTGTCCAGGATGTGGTGGAGCATTTCGCGAGACAGGCCTTCCAGCGTCAGCAGGTGCCTGAGCTCGCCGTTCTCGTTCAGTTGCGGATGACGCGCCGCCATCGATCAGCCCTCGCCTTCTTCGATTCGCAGGTCGAAGCGCCCGTCCTCGCGACGCGACAGCGCGAAGTTGCGCTCGGGCGGCAGGGGGTGCACCGCGCCGCAGTAGTCGGCGGCCACCGGCAACTCGCGCCCGCCCCGATCGAGCAGCACCGCGAGCTGGACCCGGGCCGGGCGGCCGTAATCGAAGATCTCGTTCAGAGAGGCCCGCACGGTGCGCCCGGTGAACAGGATGTCGTCGACCAGCACGACGTCGGCGCCGTTCACCTCGAAGGGCAGCTCGGTGGCCTTCATCTCGGCCGGCAGGCCGCGCCGGCCGTAGTCGTCGCGGTGGAAGGCGCTGGACAGGAAGCCGCAGGGCCGCTGCAGGCCCAGGTCGCGGTGCAGGCGCTCGGCGATCCAGGCGCCGCCGCTGTGCACGCCGATGAGCGCGATGTCGCGCCCGGCGATGCCCTGCCGCAGCGCGTTCAGCAACGAGGCGTAGATCGCCTCGGCGTCGAGGGTGTTCATGGCGTTTCGGTCGAAGTCGGTCCGGCGCCCGGGATCAGCCGCCGGACAAGTATTGTCGCAGGATTGTGGCGGCGGCTTCGGCGTCGTTGCCCGGCTCGCCGGCGTCGCCCGCCACGCTCGAATAGCGCTCGTCCACCATCGCCACCGGCAGCCCGAAGCGTCCGCCCAGTTGCCGCGCGAAGCGCTCGCACTTTGGCGTGGTGTCGTTGGGATTGCCGTCGGCGTGCAGCGGGCGCCCGACCACCAGCGCCGCCGGCTGCCAATCGCGGATCAGCTCGCCGAGCTTCGCGAAGCGCGCGTCGACCGGCTCGGCCGCCACGATGCAGAGCGGGCGCGCGGACTCGGTGAGCGTGTTGCCCACCGCCACGCCGATCCGGCGGGTACCGAAGTCGAAGCCGAGCAGCACCGCGTCGCGCGGCAGCGCGGACCGCAGGCCGGCGCGCGCGCCCGACGTGGCGCCGCTGGCCGGCCCGGCCTCAGGCATGCCCGGCGGAAGATGCCAGGAAGGTCGGGTCGATGCCGAGCAGCTGGAAGGCGCCCAGGAAGCGCTCGTCCACCGGGGTGTCGAAGATCAGCCCCGGCGTGGCCGGCACGGTGAGCCAGGCATTGCGGCCGATCTCGTCCTCGAGCTGGCCCGGGCCCCAGCCCGAGTAGCCGAGCGTGACCAGCATGCCCTCGGGCCCCTCGCCCTGGGCCACGGCCTCGAGCACGTCCTTCGAAGAAGTGAGGCCGATCTCCTCGGACACGGTGACCGTGGAGTTCCAGTGGCCGACCGGCCGGTGCAGCACGAAGCCACGGTCGCGCTGTACCGGTCCGCCGTAATACACCGGCTCGCGGGCGCGCTCGCCCTGCTCGAGCTTCAGGTCGATGCGCTCGAACAACGTGGCCAGGTCGAGATCGGTGGGCCGATTGATCACCAGGCCGAGGGCGCCCTTCGGGCCGTGCTCGGCCAGGAAGACGACCGCCCCGCCGAAGTTCGGATCGGCCATGTCGGGCATGGCGATCAGGAAGTGGTTGGCGAGGCTCGATGCGTGCTCGGGAGTCATGCATCGATTGTACGGGGGCGGGCGGCAGCGGCACAATCCGGCAGCCGCGCGCCGTTCGCCCGTATCCTGCTCGATGTTTCCAGGGGCGGCGTTCGCCCCTGTCCCGCCGTTCTCCGACCCTGCCTGCCCGATGGACATTCCGCCCCGCGACGCCCCCGCCGCCCTGGTCTGGCTGCGACGAGATCTGCGCCTTGCCGACCACGCCGCGCTATCGGCCGCGCTGGACGATTTTCCGAAAGTCCACCTCGCCTTCGTGTTCGATCGGGACATCCTGGATCCCTTGCCCGGACAGGAAGAGGCCGGCCCGTTGGCGGAGACGCCGGCCGCGGCCCAGGCATCCGGCGACCCCGGTCGCGTCGCCGGCGCAATGCGCCGCGACCGCCGGGTGGAGTTCATCTGGCGCTCGCTCGCCGAGCTCGACGCCCGGCTGCGCGAGCTCGGCGGCGGGCTGCACGTGCTCCACGGTCGCCCGGCCGAGGCGATCCCCGCGCTCGCAGCGCGGCTCGGCGTGGCGGCCGTGTATGCGAACCACGACTACGAGCCGGCCGCGGTCGCTCGCGACGAGGCAGTGCGCGCGGCGCTCGCCCGGGACGGGCGCGAGCTTCGAACCTTCAAGGACCAGGCCGTCTTCGAGCGCGGCGAGGTGCTGACCGGCCAGGGCAAGCCCTTTTCGGTGTTCACGCCCTACCGCAACGCCTGGATGAAGCGGCTGGTCGACGCGGACCTGGCCGAGCGGCCGGTGCGGCTGGGAGGCCGGCTCGCGCCCCCTGGGAGCGCTGGAACCGGCGAGGGCGGCCGGACCGCCTCGCCGCCCGCCCTCGGACTGCTGCCCCTCGAGTCGCTGGGCTTCTCGGTGACCAACCTGTCCGAGCTGGGCATCGAGCCGGGCGAATCGGGCGCCCGCCGAGCGCTGGCCGACTTCGCCGACCGCATCGGCCGCTATCGCGACACCCGCGACTACCCCGCGGTGCGCGGCCCCTCCTACCTGTCGGTGCACCTGCGATTCGGCACCCTGTCGATCCGCGCGGCAGCGCGGCTGGCCTTGCAGACGATGCGCGGCGACCCGGCCGCCGCCGAGGGCGCGTCGACCTGGCTGAACGAGCTGATCTGGCGCGACTTCTACTTCCATATCCTGCACCACCACCCCCAGGTGGTCGACCACGCCTTCCGCCCCGAGTACGACGCGATCCGCTGGGTCGACGGCGCCGAGGGCGACGCGCTGTTCGAGGCCTGGCGCGAAGGCCGCACCGGCTATCCGATCGTCGACGCGGCCATCATGCAGATCCGCCGCAGCGGCTACATGCACAACCGGCTGCGGATGATCGTGGCCTCCTTCCTGGTGAAGGACCTGGGCATCGACTGGCGGCGCGGCGAACGCTGGTTCGCCGAGCAGCTCAACGACTACGACCTGGCCGCCAACAACGGCGGCTGGCAGTGGGCGGCCTCCACCGGATGCGACGCGCAGCCCTGGTTCCGGATCTTCAATCCGGTCACGCAGTCACAGAAGTTCGACCCGCAGGGCAAGTTCATCCGCCGCTACCTGCCGCAGCTGGCCGGACTGTCCGAGGAGGCGATCCACGCGCCGTGGATGGCGTCGCCGGCCGAACTGGAGCGAGCCGGCCTGCGGCTCGGCGTCGACTACCCGATGCCGATCGTCGACCATGCGGTCGCCCGCGAGACCACTTTGAAGCGCTTTGCCGCAGCCCGGTCGACCTAGGACCTGCGGCGTGGCGACGGCTTCCGGGATAGGTCGTCAGACCCATTGCGGCTTGCCTCCGAATTTGGTATATCTCAAAAAGATATATCGAAAGAGGCCGATATGGACACCGCCAAGATCTTCTGGACTGGTCGCTCCCAAGCCGTCAGGCTGCCAAAGGAGTTCCGCTTCGACACCGCGGAAGTCCGGATCAGGCGCCACGGGAATGCGGTCATCCTGGAACCCGCACCGGAGAACTGGGACTGGCTGGACGCCCTGGTCGGCAAGCTCGATGAGGACGCGGCACGCGCTGCGCACGAGGAGCCCCGGCAGCAGCACCGCCCGGACCTCGACGGCCTGTTCGACTGAGCGGAGAGCGGCAGCGATGGCCCGTTACCTGCTCGACACGAACGCCGTCATCGGCCTGTTGAACGGCAGCGCGCCGGCGCTGACGCGCCGTGTGCGGCGCGTTGCGCCTGCCGAGATCGGCGTGTCGTCGATCGTGGTCTACGAACTCTTCTACGGCGCGTACAAGAGCGTGCGCGTCGCACGCAACCTCGCCATCATCGACGGCATCCAGCTGCAGACCCTCGAATTCGATCGCGAGGACGCCCGCCAGGCAGGTGCCGCACGCGCGGCGCTGGAGAAGCGGGGCACGCCGATCGGGGCATACGACATCTTGATCGCAGGACAGGCTCTCGCCAGGGGGCTCACGCTGATCAGCCGAAATCTTCGCGAATTCGAGCGCATCGAGGGGCTGTCGATCCGGAACTGGGAAGGCTGATCCGGGTCGTCGATCACCCTGCGTTCTTCAGCGACAAAGGGCCTCGATCCCGGTGCGCGCCCGATCATCACGCGGACGTGCGAAGCGCGACTCAGCCGGTGCGCGCCGCGCGTCCTCGCGTGAAGCCGGCGACGTGGCGCAGCAACTCGTCGTCGCGATACGGTTTGCCGAGATACACGTCCACGCCCAGGGACATCGCGTAATTCCGATGCTTGTCCGCGGTTCGCGAGGTGATCATCACGATCGGAATGTCGCGGTAGCGCTCGTCGCCGCGCAGGTTGCGCGTCAGGTCGAAGCCGTCCATCCGCGGCATCTCGATGTCGACCAGCATCACGTCGGGACGGCGATCCTGGAGCTGGCGCAGCGCGTCGACGCCGTCCTTGGCGAGCATCACGTCGTAGCCTTCGCGGACCAGCAGTCGCTGGGTGACCTTGCGCACGGTCAGCGAGTCGTCGACCACCATCACGGTCGGCGGCACGTCGGCCAGCGCGGCGACCTTGGGACCCGCCGCGCCGCGGTCCAGCCAGGCGTCGCCAAGCACCGCCTGGGCGAGCCGTACCGCGTTCAGGATCAGGACGATGTCGCCGTTGCCGAGCACGGTGGCGCCGCCGATGCCGCGCACCCGCGCCACCTGCGGCCCGACGTTCTTGACCACGACTTCCTGAGTGGGGCTCACCGAGTCCACGTGGATCGCGAGCCGCTGGTTGGCGGAGCGGATCACCACGACCGGCGACTGATGCTGGGCCACCGGCTTGAGCTCGCGCGCGTCGACCAGCGTGCCCAGGTAGTGCATCGGCACACGGGCGCCCTGCCAGTCGATGTTGCCGGCGGCGTAGGCATCGGCGAGCGCCTGCGGCCGGTACTGCAGCACCTGCTCGACGCTGGACGCCGGAATCGCGTACTTGAGCGGCCCCACGGTGACCAGCACCACCTGCGCGATTGCGAGCGTGAGCGGCAGGTGAACGATGAAGCGAGTCCCGGCGCCGTGCGCCGACTCGATGTCGATGCGGCCGCCCAGCGAAGCGACTTCGGCGCGGACCACGTCCAGGCCCACACCGCGACCGCTGATCTCGTCGACCGTGCCCGCGGTGCTGAAGCCCGGCAGGAAGATCAGCTCGCTGGCCTGCGCCTCGGACACCGTCTGGTCCTCGCGGACCAGACCGTTCTCCCTGGCCTTGGCCACGATGCGCGCGGTATCGAGGCCGCCGCCGTCGTCGGCGAAGACCAGCACGACCTCGTTGCCTTCCTGCCTCACCTCGAGGCGAATCTCGCCGGTCTCGGCCTTGCCCGCAGCCAGCCGTGCGGCCGGCGGCTCCACGCCGTGGGCCACCGCGTTGCGCAGCAGGTGCTCGATCGGCGCAGCCATGCGTTCGAGCACGCCGCGATCGACCTCGACCGAAGCGCCGCGCACGTCCATGCTGACCCGCTTGCCGAGCTCCTTGGCGGCCTGCCGGACCACGCGATACAGGCGGTCTGAGATCGATCCGAACTGGACCATCCGCATCCGCATCAGGTTCTGCTGGAGCTCGCGCAGCACCTGGCCCTGGCGCAGCATGTCCTGCGTGGCGCCATCCAGGCTGCGCATCGCGTTCTGCTGGACGGTGGCCACGTCGTTGACCGATTCGGCCAGCATCCGGGTCAGCTCCTGGAAGCGGGTGAAGCGGTCGAACTCCAGCGGGTCGAAGTCGCTGTCCTTTTCGCGGCGCTGCGCGTTGCGCGCCTGGATCTGCGACTCGGCCTGGATCTCGATCTCGCGCAACTGCGTGCGCAGGCGGCCCACGTTCTCGGTGAGGTCCTGCAGCGACTGGCGCAGCTGCGACAGCTCGTTGTCCAGCCGCGAGCGCGCGATCGACACCTCGCCGGATTCGTTGACCAGCCGGTCGAGGAGGTCCGCGCGAACGCGGACCAGCGCATTGGCGCCCGGCTGGGGCGCGGGCACGGCAGGCATGGCGACTTCGCGCGATGCGGAAGCGGGCGCGGCCGTGCGTGGGGCCCGGTCGGAGGCGGCGTCGGCCGGAGTGCGCGCGGCCAGATCCGGCTGGTCGGCTTGCGCGGCCGTCGCCGCGATGGGCGCCGCATCGACGTCATCTTCCGCCGGAACCTCGTGCGCCTCGGCCGAAACCTCGAGTGCGAAGTCGGCATCGGCATCGACCCCGGCGGCGGGCTCGACGGCCTGGACGTGCTCGGCCGCGCCAGGACCCGCAACGCCGCGCTCGCGGATCGCCTCGAACATCTCGACGACTTCGTCGTGCTCGGCCACCAGCTCGTCGATCAGCGCGAGCGGCACCACCGTGAGTCCGTTGGCGGCCTCGACGCGGGTTTCCATCTCGTGCACCCGCTGGCCCAGCGCCATGGCGCCGGCCATCCGCGCGCTGCCCTTCACCGTGTGAAGCTGGCGCATCAGCAGCTGCTGAAGCGCGCGATCGGCGGGCTGCGACTGCCAGGCGCGCAGGTTCTCGCCGATCTGCGGCAGGATATCGGTGGCTTCCTCGACGAAGAGCGGCAGCAGGTCCGCATCGAGTTCGCCGGCCTCGGCAGGTTCGGCAGGCTCGGCACGACGCGGCGCCAGGCGAGGCGCCTCCCAGCGAGCGGCAAGCTGGTGGGCCAGCGCGAGCGCGGCCGGCTCGTCGCCGGGCATTTGCCCCGCGGCGAAGCGATGGAGCATCGCCTGGATCGTCTCGATGCAGCGACCGTAGTCCGCGAGGTCTTCCGGAGCCATCGCGCGGCCGCTGGCGCGCTGGCTCAGCAGGAAGGCTTCGAGCCGATCGGCCATCGCCTGCACCGGGCGCAGCGACACCACCGAGGCGCTGCCTTTCAGAGAGTGCACCGCGCGCTGCGCGTGATCGGTCGCGGCGCGTGCCGGCGAGGCGGCCCAGGCATCGGCATCGGCGAGCAGCGTCGCGATCAGCGAATCGGCCTCACCGAGGAAGATCTCGTAGAGCGGGCGGCTCAGGGCCACGGGGCCGATCCGGACTTCGTCGGAGGGCTCGGGTTCGACGGCCGGTGCGGCCGCCGCGGCCGGCTCCGCTTCGGCAACCGGCTCCGCTTCGACGATCGGATCGATATCGATCGCCGCGAGATCCCCCGCTTCGATCTCCACCGGCTCGATCGCGGGCGGCGAAGCGATCTCGCTGGATTCGAGTTCGGCAAGTTCAGTCGGCGCCTCAACGACGATGGGCTCGTCGACCGCGGGAAGCGCTTCCGCTACAGGAAGCGCCTCGACCACAGGAAGCTCCTCGACCACAGGAAGCTCCTCGACTTCGGGAAGCTCGTCGATTTCGAGAGGCTCGTCGGCCGCGCGCGGCGTTTCCGACACCGGCGGCGCGGCCGGCTCGAGCTCAGGGTCGTCGACAGCCGGTTCTTCGAGAGCCTGGGTGTCGTCGCGAGTCTGTTCTTCTTCGCCAGCCCGCGGTCCTTCCGGAGCCGCAGCTTCGTCAGCCGGGACAGCGGCGACCTGCGACAGGTCGAACTCATCGTCCAGATCCAGCGTCGGACGACCAAAACTGTCGGCCGCGCTGTCGTCGCCGGCCTCGGTCCTCGATTCGACGGCAGTTCCGGCGCCATCGTCGAAGCCCGCGGCGAGTGTCGCGCCGGCGGCCACCAATGCGGCCAGCGCCTCATCGCCCGGACGGCCATCGTGCACCGCGTTGGCGGCATCGACGACCGGCGACGGATCGATCCTGGCCTGCGGCCGATCGGCCAGCACGCCGACCCAGCCGCGGAAGAGCGCCGCCACCAGCTCGATCAGGTCGTGCAGTTCGGGGCCGGCGGGCCGGGTCTCGGCCAGCCACAGGTTGAGCACCCGCTCCATCGACCAGGCGGCATCGCCCACGTCGGTCAGGCCGACCATCCGGCCCGAGCCCTTGAGCGTGTGGAAGCCGCGGCGGATCGCGGTCAGCGCGTCGGGGTCGGACGGGGCCTCCCGCGAAAGACCGACCGCCTCGTCGATCGCGTCGAGCACCTCGACCGCTTCGCCGAGGAAGATCTCGAGCAGTTCGAGATCGGGTGAGGCCGCATCGGACTCCGGGGCGGGAGCGGCGGCGGATTCGGCAGCCACGGATCCGGCCGCCGAGGAATCGATGGTCGCAGGCGCGATTGCCGCGACAGCCGATGCGGGGGCTTCCGTCGGCGCAGCCGTGGCTGCAACGGTTTCGGATTCTGCCGGCGGGCGCGCGGTTTCCGTCGGCGCGCCCGCGTGAGTCCTCCTCACACCGACGCTCGGCCGGGCGTCGACGCCGGCCTGCGCGTCCATGCCCGCATCGACCGAGGCCTGGATGCGCCCGGTATCCGGATCGAACGCCACGCCGATGCCCGCCCGGTCGGGCGAGGTCAGCCCATCGACGAAGAAGCCGAGCGCGCCGAGGCTTGCGGCGACGTCCTCGAATCGGGCAACAGGAGCGGCCGGTTCGGCGCCGCGCTCGTCACCGGTCTCTGCCGGCGCGTCGAGCGCGGCGTCGACCTCAGCGGCTTCGATGCGGGCGGCCTCGGCCCGAGCAGCCTCGGCGAAAGCGTCGACCTGCCCCGCCACCGCGGCGGCGGCGTCGCCCGCCTGCGCATGGCCGAGCAGCTTCAGCGCGCCGCCGATCTGGCGCAGCTGACGCCCCGCGCCGGCCAGTCCGACATGCTGGGACTGGTCGCGGAAGTAAGCGTCCAGCGCCTGCTCGACCTGCTGCAGCGTGGCGCGCGACTCGGCGACGAAGGTCGCCATCGTGATCCGTTCGTGGGCTGCCTGTCCGAGCGCACGCATCCAGTCCGGCAGCGGCGGCAGCTCGCCGGTCGACTTGGCCGCCACGTGAAGCCGGTCGCCCAGTTCGACGGCTCGCGACTCCAGCTCACCGGCGCGTGCGAGCCCGTGCTCGAAGATCTGCTCGGCGAAGAGCAGCGCGCTGGCCGCTTCGAGCGCCAGCGCCTCGTCGGTCTCTCGCTCGGGCGAGGCCGCGGCGTGCGCGCAATCGAGCAGGCCCGCCGCGAGGCGAGCCAGGCCGGCGGCGGGCAGGCTGGCCACCGCATCGACGAAGTGCCTGGTGGCCTCGAGCCGGGCCGAGGCCGCCACGGGCCCCGAAGAAAGGCTGTCCCAGGCCTGCTTGGCGGCAGCCAGTGCACCGCGCGCGAGATCGAGCGCTGCGGGATCGAAGGCGCCGTAGCGCCGGGTCTCGTAGTCGGGGGGGATCGCGTCGTCCAGCCCGAATGCCTCCCGGACTTCGCGCACCAGCGGCGAGCCTTCGCGCGCGCCGGCGAGCAGGAACAGGGTCTCGGCAAGCAGGCGATCGGCGACCGGCAACAGCTCGATCACCGTCTGGCGGATCTGCAGGTTGATCCGGGCCAGCAGGCGCTTGGCGGGCACGTCGAGCGGCAGCGCGCCATCGCGCCAGGCGTCGAAGCAGGCCAGGGCCGCGCGCCAGAACGCGGCCTGCCTGGCGCCGCGCTCGGAATGCAGGACCGTCTCGACCGCGTCGCGCATCGCCGCCAGCGCAGCCGCGTCTTTCGGGTCGCGCATCAGCCGCAGCAGACCGCGCTCGAACTCGCCTCGCGCGGCAGCCAGTGTGGCCGAGTCGCGCACACGGACCTCGGGCGCCTCGAAGGCGCACCGGGGCTGCGGCACCACGAAGAGATCCGCGGGGTGGATGCGTTGTGCGCCGCGCGTGGCGAGCAGGTCGCGGTAATAGGGGAAGAGATGCAGCGGCTGGTGCGACTCGCCCGCGAGCAGGCGGTCCAGGTACTCGGCCACCGCACCGCAGGCGCCGGCGAAGGTATCGACGGCGGCCGCGTCCAGCGGCAAAGCGCCGGTCTCGACCGCATCGAGGAAGCGCTCGGCCTCGGCGGTCATCATCGGCACGCCCGACAGGCCGACGATGGCCAGTGCCCCATGCGCCTGGTGAACGCCGGTGCGCGCGGCGCGCAAGGCCGAGGCGTCGTCGGGTCCGGCGCCGAGCTGGCGGCGCAGCGCATCGACCGCGTTCTGCAGCGACTGCCGGATCTCGGACGCGCACCAGGACAGCACCGACAAGTCGGGCGCCGCGTCGAACTGCTGGACCTCGTCCCTCATTGGGCGTTCCTCATGGCGCCTTCCTCAAGCGACCTTGAAGCGAGTCACCGAGCTCTTCAGTTCCTGCGCGAGTTCGGAGAGCTGGCGAATGGAGCCCGCCGTCTGCAGGGTGCCTTCGCTGGTCTGTTCGGTCACCAGCAGAATGCGCTGGATCGACTGGGCCACGGTGCCGGCCGACGCGGCCTGCTTGGACGTGGTGTTCGAGAAGTCCTCGATCAGCTCGGCCAGGTGCTTGGACACGCGGCCGATCTCGCCGAGCGCGCGGCCGGCCTCGTCGGACAGCCGTGTGCCCTCGACCACGCCCTGGGTGCTGCGCTCCATGGCGGCGACCGCGTCCTGCGTGTCGGTCTGGATGGTTCGGATCAGCGCGGCGATCTGCTTGGTGGCCTCGGCCGAGCGCTCGGCCAGCCGCTGCACCTCCTCGGCCACGATCGTGAAGCCGCGCCCGGCCTCGCCGGCCGACGCCGCCTGGATGGCCGCGTTGAGCGCGAGCACGTTGGTCTGCTCGGTGATGTCCGAGATCAGCTCGATGATCTCGCCCACCTCCTGCGAGGACTCGCCGAGCCGCTTGATCCGCTTGGCCGTCTCCTGGATCTGGTCGCGGATGCCGTTCATGCCGCTGATCGCGTTGTCCACCGCGCGCGAGCCTTCCTCGGACGCCGACAGCGAGTGGCGCGCCACCTGCGCCGACTCGGCAGCGCGGGCCGACACCTCGTTGATCTGCTGGGCCATTCGCAGCACCGACTCGCCGGTCTCGCGGATCTCGCGCGACTGCTGCTCGCTGGCCGCCTGCAGGCTGGACGCCGTCATCTGCGCCTTTGACGAGGCCTCGCCGACCATCTCGGCGGTGGCGTTGATCCGAGACACCAGGCTGCGCAGCTCCTCGACCGTGTAGTTGACCGAATCGGCGATCGCGCCGGTGATGTCCTCCGACACGGTGGCCTGGATCGTCAGGTCGCCGTCGGCCACTTCCTGCAGCTCGTTCATCAGCCTCAGGATCGCGCCCTGGTTCTGGTCGTTGGCGCGCTTGGCTTCCTGCTCCAGCCGCTCGGCCACCGCGCGCTGGCGCTCGGCCTCCTCGGCGCGCTGCTCGCTGTCGGACAGGAAGGCGCGGAACATGCCGAACAGCGCCAGCAGCGCCACCGCGCCCGACACCGCCGCGATCACCTTGCTCCAGGCGGCCAGGCCGCCGCCGGCGCGCAGCGCGTCGCGCAGCGACTCCAGACGACCGCGCACCGGCTCGCTGTCCGCGAAGATCCGTCGCTCGGCCGCGCGGGCCTGCTGCATGCCCTGGAAATTGGTCATCAGCGTGGCGAGCGAGGCTTCGGTGGCGGTGCTCGCCTGGCGCAGCCACTCCAGCGAGCGCCGCGCCTCGCCCTCGCCCACAGGAGAGATGCGCATCCGGTCGCTGCCGTTGAGCAGCGCGTCCGACAGCTGGCGCAGCGAGCTGACGGCCTGCCGCAGGCCCTCGGCATCGACCACGTCGGCAATACCCAGCGCCCCGGCGTCGCGGGCGATGCGCTGCGACAGCGCCACCAGCTCGCCGGCCATCGCCACCTCGCGAGCCGAGGCGCCGGCCTGCAGGCGATTGGTGGCCACGACCTGGGTGGCTGCCAGCAGCTGAGGATTGGTGCGGGCCACCTGCTGACGGAAGTCGGCCAGCGAGGTCAGCAGGGCCTGCTGACCCAGCAGCGCGGCGGCCGCCTGGTCGCTGGGACGCCAGCCATCGAGCAGGGCCGCGGCGTCGGGCGCGTCCGCCCCGAGCGGCGCGGCCACGCCGGCATCGGCGAGCTGGCGCAGCGAGCGGTTCACGGTCTGGCGGCTCTCGTCGAGCTGGCGGAAGGCATCGGTGTTGCCGGCGATCGCGTTCGGGGCGGCCTTGGCCAGCCGCTGCGAGTGGGTCAGCGCATCGCCCAGCCACTGGGTCCAGCGCGCGGTGTCAGTGGCCTGGCGGGCGTCGAGCCACAGGAAGGCCAGGCCGAGCAGCGCCGACATCAGCAGCACGGGCAGCCAGACCTTGAGCTGCGACTGGAAAGGCAGGTGGCCGATGAAGGGGATCGTGAAGCGCTTGCGCCGCCGGGTGCCGCCGGCCCGCACCGCGTCGTCGGCATCGGCGTCGTGGGAATCGAAGCCGATCGGCTCGCCGCCGTCGTCGGGCAACAGGGTCTCGATCAGCGCGGTGTCGGGCGCGGCATCGACGGGTACGTTCGACCGTGACTGCCTGAACCCCGGGAGCTTGATGGCCATCTTCAGCATGCTTGGTCTCTTCTTCGCATCCGACGCATCAGCGGGCAACCGCCATGAAGCGATCGTCGACGGCGAGCCTGGCGAGGCTCAGTTCGGTCCACAGGCGGCCTTCGGCGTCGATCCAGTCGGCGCCGAGCCAGGCGGGGCGCTCGCCGCTGGCGGATCGACTGACCGCCGGATTGCCGTGCTCGTCGTCGCCGCCTACCGCGTTGCCTTCGGCCGGCTTCATCGTCTCGACGTTCTGCAGCCCCAGCATCCGGGCCACCACCACCGACGCGTTCAGGCCCAGCCGCGGCGCGAAGGCGATCAGCCGCGCCTCGCGGCTGGCCGGCGTGAAGGAATCGCCCACGAATCGCGCCAGGTCGGACACCGCGTACAGCGAGCCGCGCAGGTTCACCAGGCCGCGGAACCAGTCGCGGGTCAGCGGCACCGGCGCGATCGTCTGCGGAAGCGGCACGACCTCGCCGGCCTCGGACAGCTCGACCAGCAGCCGGCGCGAGCCGACCTGCACGCCCAGCCGCGCGGTGGGCGCCGCGCCCGACGCGGCCTGGCGCAGGCGCTCGGACAGGCGCGCCTGGAATTCGCGAAGGTTCTTCTTGCGGTCGTTCATCGGCGGCGTGGTGTCGTTGACGTCCAGCGCTCAGGCGGTGGCCAGTTCGGCCACGCGCTGGAGCAGTTCCTCGGGGCGAACCGGCTTGGTGAGGTAGTCGCGCGCGCCCTGGCGCAGGCCCCAGATGCGGTCGATCTCGGCATCCTTGCTCGAGCACAGGATGATCGGGATGCCCTTCGTTTCGGGATCGCGGGACAGGTCGCGCGTGATCTGGAAACCGTTTCGGCCCGGCATGACCACGTCGAGCACGATCAGCCCCGGGCGCTCGACCCGCACCTTCGACAAGGCCTCCTCGCCGCTGGACGCAGTGGCCACCTGATAGCCACTGCGCAACAGCAGGTCGGTGAGGAACCAGCGCTCGGTGGGCGAGTCGTCGACGACGAGGATCTTCATGAAGTCGGGCGGGCTCGGGTGGATCGTGCCGGGTCGGCTCGGGCGGAACGGGGTCACGCGTGCGGGGTCAGGCGGTGGCTGCGAACGACAGCGTGATGCCGGTCGCGACACTTGCCGCCGTCCCGGGCTCGGACGCATCGGAAGCGCCCGCGCTCTTGCCTGCCGAGTTCGCAGCGGCCACGCTTCGATTCAGGTGCTCGCCCACCGTGCGGATCAACGTGTCCTTGGTGAAGGGCTTGGTCAGATACTGGTCCGAGCCCACCATGCGGCCACGCGCGCGATCGAACAGGCCGTCCTTGCTGGACAGCATGATCACAGGAATGTCGCGGTAGCGCGGGCTCTTCTTGATCAGCGCGCAGGTCTGGTAGCCGTCGAGCCGCGGCATCAGGATGTCGCAGAAGATCAGGTCGGGCTCGTGGTCCGCGATCTTGGCGAGCGCATCGAAGCCGTCCTCGGCGAGCAGCACCTCGCAGCCTGCCTGCTTCAGGAAGATCTCGGCGCTGCGGCGGATCGTGTTGCTGTCGTCGATCACCAGCACCTTCAGGCCCGACAGGCCGGCCGCTTGGCTCATCTCATACCTCCACCATCTCGAAGTCCTCCTTGCGGGCGCCGCATTCGGGACAGGTCCAGTTCATCGGGATGTCCTCCCAGCGCGTGCCGGGCGGAATTCCCTCGTCGGGCAGACCGTCTTCCTCGTTGTAGATCCAGCCGCAAATCAGGCACATCCACGTTCGAAAGCCGGCGTTCTGCGCGTCGCTCATCTGGTTTCTCCTGGCTGATGGTCGTTCTTCAGGACCCGTCGCGCGGGGCTTGCGTGCCGGCGAGTTCCGCCGCCGGCCGCCCGCTGCGCAGGCCCTTTTTCCCTGTGAGGCGATGGTAACCTCGGCCCCGAAGCGCCACCGATGGGCACCGACCAGTGGCGAGGATGTTGCGACGAACGCACAGGAGTGTGTCTTGGCTGAAGAATCCAGGGGCGGCGCGGCCGCCGGCGATACCGCTGCAAGCGCCGACGACACCCTGCCCCCGCCGCCGCCGAAAGTGCCGATCCGCGGCCTCTATGCGCTGACCCCCGACACCGACGACGACGAATGGCTGGCCGCAGCAGTGGCCGCCGCGATCGCCGGCGGCGCCAGCGCGGTGCAGTACCGGAACAAGACCGCCGATGCCGAGACCCGGCTGCGGCAGGCGCGGATGCTGGTAAGGGTGTGCCATTCGCGCGGCGTGCCGCTGATCGTGAACGACTCGGTCGACATGGCGATCGCCTCGGGCGCCGCCGGCGTTCACCTGGGCCGTGACGACGACAACCCCTTCGAAGCGCGCAGGCGGCTCGGGCCCGACGCGATCATCGGCGTGTCCTGCTACGACGAGTTCGAGCGGGCGGAGCGCTATGCGGCGGTGGCCGACAACCTGGCCTTCGGCAGCCTGTTCGGGTCGAGCACGAAGCCGGGGGCGGTGCGCGCGCCGCTCGAGCTGCTCACGCGCGCGAAAGCGCGGGGGTGGAACGTGGTGGGGATCGGGGGGGTGGATGCTTCGAATGCGCGGAGGGCGGTCGAGGCGGGGGCGGATGCGGTGGCGGTGATTACGGGGGTATTTGGGGGAATCGACCGACTTCCGAACGCAGTCGAGAAGTCATCAGTGCAGCTAAGAGGAATAGCCTTCCGACCATAGCGCACCAGAGTAACCTTCGCTTCATTCGCAGTGACCAGCTTACGGCGGGGCTTGCACCCGCAGGAGTGCGCCCGTGCCGGGCGCGCCAATGAAAAGAGGCCACCGAGGCGGCCTCTTTCCACAGTGTAGGGATAGCCTAGTACTAGATCCCCATCTTCATCTCCATTAGCTGCGGCACTCTGCAGGCACGTACTTGTTGTTGGCCGCAGGAGTAGTACAAGCCCACGTGATCGTACCGTCAGCATTCACGGTAGGCGTGTAGGTGAGCACGACGTCCTTCGCGGCAGTCGTACCCGTGACAGCGATAACGCCAGTTGCATCAGTGCAGGCACTGGAGAGGACATTCTTGGTCGTGGTCGCGAGATTCGTCACACCCCGACAGTTCCCAGTGGCCGCGATGACCCCACCAGCATTGGAGATGTTCTCACCGACGGTGGCCTTCTGCGCGGAAGCGGCAATGGCAAGCTCAGAAACCCGGGCGCGCACTGTGTAGTCTTGATAAGCAGGTAGCGCCACCGCCGCCAGGATGCCGATGATCGCCACGACGATCATCAGTTCGATCAGCGTGAAACCCTTTTGCACCTGACGGCGCACTTTCTGCATCTTCATCATTCCATCTGCTCCTGTTGAGTATCTCGTTGCGGGCCGATCCTGTCGGCTCGTGGTGGTATGTGCAGGGGCTGTGCCAACCTCGGGTTGCGGCGGCTGCGGGCCGACGAACGGCCTGCGGGGCGCGGGGCCGTGAGAAATGTCACGCGCAGGAGGGCGCGCGCGGCCTTGCTGCGGGCCGCAGCGACGCATCGCGTCAGCTTCCTCGGGTGGACAGGTGACGTGTTCGGTCACCAGGAAGTGACGGAATGCGTCAGCGCGGTCTGCAACTCGCTCCGGACTCGGGTCGGCCGGCCCGGACTCGCTCATCGGGCCGATCGATATGCGGCCCCTCCTCCATCGACGAACCACGGGTCGCAGCAGCCGCGTGGCCGGATCACCATGTTCGACACCGGAGACATCAAGTGCCGTTAGAGCGCAGCCGACTACGACTGCGGCCTCCGGAAAGGGAGGCATCGATGACAGCAAGGGCCACACGGATCACCGCCGCGAATCCCAAGGCGCTGCGTCGTGCCTGGCTCGCCTTCCGGGAACTGATCGGCGTGATGACGGTGAAGTCGGGAAGGACTGCCGTCGGGCGCGCGCCACGATCGATGCGCCGGTCGGCGAGATCGGCGAAGGCGCTGTCACCGCGCTTCGGGGTGCCGATCGGGGTCTTCCACGGACCCGCCGCTCAAACCTCCAGCACTTCTCCCCGCTCCAGCACCCGCGGCGAGAACCTTCCCGCCCAGGCCTCGATCTCGCGCTCGATCGTCAGCCGATCGCTGGGCTTCAGGTGCGTGATCAGCACCTGCGGCTCGCGGCGCAGCTTCGCGAGTTCCTCGCCGAGCTGGATCGGATAGAGATGCCGGGCGGTGGTGGCCAGGTCCTGGTCGCGGTTGGCGAAGGCCGTCTCGATGATCAGGAAGCGCAGATCTTCCACGCCGTTCACCTGGCGCCAGAACTCGTCGTTCGGGCCGGTGTCGCCGGAGAACACGAAGGAGCCGTTGCGTGAGTGCACGTGGAAGGCCAGCGCCGGCACGGTGTGCGTGGCGGCCAGGCTGCGCACCGAGCGGGTGCCGACCTGCACGGTCTGGTCGATGGACAGCGGCGCGAACTTCATCCAGGGCCGGTCGTAGTGCGGGATCTCGGTGAAGTCCGGCCAGATCACCCAGTTGAAGATGTGGGTGCGCAGTGCCTCGATGGTCTCGGGCAGCGCGTGCACCGTGACCGGGGTCTTGCGCAGTCCGCCCACCGAATCCACCAGCAGCGGCAGCGCGCAGATGTGGTCCAGGTGCGAGTGGGTGAGGAACACGTGGTCGATCGCGGCCAGTTCCTCGACCGTGAGGTCTTCGACGCCGGTGCCGGCGTCGAGCAGGATGTCGGAGTCGACCAGGAAGGAGGTCGTCCGGGCGCGGGCGCCGATCCCGCCGCTACACCCGAGGACCCGAACCTTCATGGAGCGCTCCCGAGGCAAACCTTTGCCGTTGTCGTTCCTCGACCGCCGTCGTCGGCACGGTCGGAGGGTCCAGTGCGTCGGGGCGGCCGCCCCCGACGGTGCTCGGCACGAAGACTCGCACCGGCTCGCTGCGCCCGTCCACGTTGGCGGGCCGCAGTTCGTCGAACCGGTGCTCGCGCGCGGCGCGCGTCGTGGCTTCTCCGACGATGATCGGCACCTCGTAGCGCTTGGTCAAGCTTTCCATGCGCGAGGCCAGGTTCACCGCGTCGCCCAGCGCCGTGTAGGTGCGCCGGACCGCCGAGCCCATGTCGCCCACGCGGGCCAGGCCGGTGTTCACGCCGATGCCGATGACCAGCGGCGGCAGCCCGCGCATCACGAAGTCCACCGAGAGCCGGCGAGCCTCTTCCTGCATCGCGATCGCGGCGTCGACCGCGTGGTCGGCGTGCCTGGGATCGTCCAGCGGCGCGCCCCAGAAGGCCATCACCGCGTCGCCGATGTACTTGTCGACCGTCCCGCCGTAGCGGTGGATCACGTTGGTCAGGCCGGTGAACACCGTGTTCAGGTAGTCGCGCAGTGCCGCCGGATCCATCGACTCGGCCATCCGCGTGAAGCCGCGGATGTCGGCGAACAGGATGCTGAGCTCGGCGTTGCGGCTCTCCTTCATCCGCCAGTGCACCGGGTCGCGCGCCATCTGCTCGACCAGCGCCGGCGACAGGTACTCGCCGAACAGCCGCACCACCGCGCGGCGCGCCCGGCCTTCGGCCAGATAGCCGAACAGCAGGTTGAACACCGCCAGCGCCAGCACCAAGGCCACCGGCGCGGCCATCGGCAGGATCAGGTCGAGATTCGAATAGGCGATCGCGTTGCCGCCCACGATGGTGAGCAGGGCCAGCAGGCAGGCCAGCGCGGTGCCGATGGGCCCCAGCGCCGGCAGCAGCACGGCCAGCCCGCCCCCCACCAGCAGCGAGGCGGCGGCACCCGCGCTGCCGGCATCCGCCGGGCGGCGCTTGATGCGGCCGTCCAGCGCGCCGGCCAGCAAGGAGGCGTGCACCTCCACCCCAGGGAAGACCTCGCTGACCGGGGTGGCCCGCAGGTCGGTCAGGCCGGGAGCGCTGGTGCCCACCAACACGATCCGGTCGCGCATCAGGGACCAGTCGACGTTTCCGGCCAGCACTTCCGAGGCCGACAGGTAGCGGAAGCGCCCGCCCTGCGGCCCGCCAGATCCGGCGAAGGGCACCATGGCGGTATAGCCGAAGGACACCGGGATCGTCACGTCGGCGCGCTTGCCATGCACCCGCAGGGTTTCGGGGCCGGCAGCCAGTGCGGCCGAACCGAGGTACTGGCGGAGCACCGCCAGCGCGAAGGACTCGTTGACCGCGTTGCCATGCGCCGCCAGCAGCGGCAGCGCGCGCACCGTGCCGTCGATGTCGATGCCGGCGCCGATGAAGGAATTGAAGAAGCCCTGCGCGGCGGCCGCTTCGGCCAGTTCGGGCAGGTTGCTGCCGTAGCCGTCGGTGTGGATCAGCTCCAGGCCGAGCGCCGAGGCCGCCTCGCGCTCGAAGGCCTGCGCCGGCAGCACGCCGGTGCGCCGGCCGCCGCGGTCGCTGGTCAGGTAGTAGCCGAGCACGGTGGGCCGGTTGCGCAGGGACTCGGCCAGCCGGCGATCGCCGTCGCCCTCGCGCTGCGGCTCGGCGAACAGGGTGTCGAAGCCCAGGACCGCCGGGCGGCCCTTTTCGAAGACCGCGTCGACCAGTTGCGCCACCCGCTCGCGCGGCCACGGCCAGCGGCCCTCCTCGGCGAGGCTGCGCTCGTCGATGTCGACGATCACGATGCGCGGATCGAGCGTGGGCCGGATCAGGGCCTGGCGGCCATCGTAGAGCTGGCGGTCGACCGCGGCCAGGGTCGGTATGGCGCGCCAGCCCAGGTCGTGCGCGATCGCCACCGTGACGATCGCGAGCCCGGCCAGGGCTCGGAGCAGGCGGGATCGCTGCAGCGCCGTCATCGCGGGCGCAGGGCTCAGGCGCCGAGCCTGAAGCGCAGCATCGTGCCGGCCAGCTCGATCAGGTCGCCGTCGGCCAGCCGGTGCGCGGTCAGGCCGATCGGCTCGCCGTTGACCTGCGGGAAGGTCAGGCCTTCGAGGTGGGTGATGAAGTAGCCGCCCTTGCGCCGGGAGATCACCGCCACCTGCCCGGCGAGCCCGCCCACGCGGCTGATCGCCCGGTCGATGGCGTGGGTATGGCCGCTCTGCGGGCCGCTCAGGTAGACGACGTGGGCCGGCAGCGCCGGATCGGCGTCGGCCGCGGCCAACGGACCGGAGGCGGGCTGGCCGCCGCGGCGGCCCGATGCGTCGGACAGACCGGACGGCGCGCCGGAGGAACCGGTCGCGACGCCCCCCGATCCGGCCAGGGAGCCGGCCGATCCCGCGGACCCGGCGAGCCCGGTGGGCGCGTCGCCGTCCGGGGCACCGGCGTGGGCGAGATTGCCCTGGCTGTCCGGCTCGGCGCCGGCCGCGTCCCCGCCGGAGGCGTCGCTGCGGGCCGCCTCGAAGCGCAGACGGTAGATGCCGATGTCGACCACGTCGCCGTCGACCAGGGTGCGTTGCTGGATGGGCAGGCCGTTGACCAGCGTGCCGTTGCGGCTGCCCAGGTCGTGCACGACCACCGCGCCGTTGCGCACGCGGATCAGCGCGTGCTCCCCGCTCACCGTGAGGTCGTCGAGCTGCACGTCGTTGTAGGGACGCCGGCCGATCGACAGCATGTTGCCGGCGATCGGAACCAGGCGCAGCTCGACCGCGCCGGCGGCGAGATAGAGGCGCAGCGCCGGAACGAGTCCGCGCGGCGAAGATCCTGGCATTCCTGAGTCAGACACGGCTGGCTTGCGGCGAGGGGAATCGACGATTCCGCAAAGCCTACCGGCAGGCGACACCGGGCCGCAGGAACTTTGTCATGAACGGCCGCGGGCTGCCGCCGGGCGGCGGCTGCCCGCAACCGTTGGTCAGTGCGCGGCGCCAGGCGCCTTGCGGCGCCGATTCAACGCCATGCCCCAGACCACGACCAGCAGCGCGCCCGCGGCGGAGACCGCGTACTTGAGCGTGGACGAGGGCTCGCCGATCTGGCCCACCGCCACCGGGTCGGTGATCATCATGCCGCCGGCGATCCAGCCCAGCAGCGCTCCGCCGGCGGTGACCACCAGCGGATAGCGCTCGATGAGCTTGAGCACCAGGGTGCTGCCCCAGACGATCAGCGGGATGCTGACCAGCAGGCCGAAGATCACCAGCCCGAGCTGGTGATCGGGGTCGGCCTGGTTGGCCGCGCCGGCAATTGCGATCACGTTGTCGAAGCTCATGACCAGGTCGGCGATGATGATCGTCTTGATCGCCGCGAACAGCGTGCTGCCGCCTTCGAGGTTGCCGTGGGCGTCTTCGTCGCCCGGCGCCACCAGCTTGATGCCGATCCAGATCAGCAGCGCGCCACCGATCAGCTTGAGGAAAGGCACCTGCAGCAGGGTGACCGCGAACGCGATCAGGATCACCCGAAGGATGATCGCGCCGGCCGTGCCCCAGAGGATGCCCTTCATCTTCTGGTGCTGCGGCAGGTTGCGGCAGGCCAGTGCGATCACGACCGCGTTGTCGCCGCCCAGCAGGATGTCGATCAGGATGATCTGGAAGACCGCGCCCCAGTGGAGCGTGGTCAGGAACTCGATCGCGGATTCCATTGCTCGCTGCCCCCGCCGTTCAGAGCACGCTCTTCAGCAGCCGTGCCATCTCGGACGGATTGCGCGTGACCTTGATGCCGCAGGCTTCCATCACCTCGAGCTTGGCGTCGGCCGTGTCGGCGCCGCCGGAGATCAGCGCGCCGGCGTGGCCCATCCGCTTGCCCGGGGGGGCGGTGACGCCCGCGATGAAGCCGACCACCGGCTTCTTCATGTTGTCCTTGATCCAGCGCGCCGCGTTGACCTCGTCGGGCCCGCCGATCTCGCCGATCATGATCACCGCATCGGTGTCGGGATCGTCGTTGAACATCTGCATGACGTCGATGTGCTTGAGACCGTTGATCGGGTCGCCGCCGATGCCGACCGCCGAGGACTGGCCCAGGCCCAGCTCGGTGAGCTGCGCCACCGCCTCGTAGGTCAGCGTGCCCGAGCGCGACACCACGCCGATGCGCCCCTTGCGGTGGATGTGACCGGGCATGATGCCGATCTTGAGCTCGTCGGGGGTGATGACGCCGGGGCAGTTCGGCCCGAGCAGCAGGGTCTTGCTGTTCGCCTTGCGCATGCGGTCGCGCACCACGATCATGTCGCGCACCGGAATGCCCTCGGTGATGCAGATCACCAGGTCCAGCTCGGCGTCGACCGCCTCCTGGATGGCGGCGGCGGCGCCCGCCGGCGGCACGTAGATCACCGACACGGTGGCACCGGTCTCGGCCTTTGCTTCCTTGACGCTGGCGTAGATCGGGATGCCCTCGAAGTCCTCGCCGGCCTTCTTCGGGTTCACGCCCGCCACGAAGCCGGCTTTGCCGTTGGCGTACTCGCGGCACATCCGCGTGTGGAACTGGCCGGTCTTGCCGGTGATTCCCTGCGTGATGACCTTGGTGTCCTTGTTGATCAGGATGCTCATCGGGTGATCCTCGTTGTCATTTTCCGGCCGCGGCGGCCACGACCTTCTGGGCGGCTTCGGCCATGGTGTCGGCCGCGATGATCGGAAGGCCCGACTCGGCCAGCATCTTCTTGCCCTGCTGTTCGTTCGTGCCCTTCATGCGCACGACCAGCGGAACCTTCAGGCCCACCGCCTTGCTCGCCGCGATCACGCCTTCGGCGATGACGTCGCAGCGCATGATGCCGCCGAAGATGTTGACGAGGATCGCCTTCAGGTTCGGATTGCGCAGCATGATCTTGAAGGCCTCGGTGACCTTCTCGGTGGTGGCGCCGCCGCCCACGTCGAGGAAGTTGGCCGGCTCGCCGCCGAACAGCTTGATGGTGTCCATGGTGGCCATGGCCAGGCCGGCGCCGTTGACCAGGCAGCCGATGTTGCCGTCGAGCTGGATGTAGGCCAGGTCGAACTTGCTGGCCTCGATCTCGGCCGGGTCTTCCTCGTCGAGGTCGCGCAACTCGACGATCTCGGGGTGGCGGAACAGCGCGTTGGCGTCGAAGTTGAGCTTGGCGTCGAGCGCCACGACCTTGCCGTCGCCGGTCAGGATCAGCGGGTTGATCTCGGCGAGCGAGGCGTCGGTGTCCCAGAAGGCCTTGTACAGGCCGTGCAGCACGGTGCGGGCCTGGGGCAGGCTCCCGGCCGGGATGCCGATCCTGGTGGCGATGCCGTCGCACTCGGCATCGGTGAGCCCGTTGGCCGGATCGATGAAGACCTTGTGCAGCAGTTCGGGCGTTCTCTCGGCGACTTCCTCGATGTCCATGCCGCCTTCGCTCGAGGCCATCAGTGCAACGCGCTGCGTGACGCGATCGACGACCAGTCCGACATAGAGTTCCTTCTTGATGTCGGCGCCTTCCTCGATCAGCAGGCGGCGCACCTTCTGGCCTTCGGGGCCGGTCTGGTGGGTGACCAGCTGCATGCCGAGGATCTCGCCGGAGAGCTTGCGCACCTCGTCGACCGAGCGGGCCAGCTTGACGCCGCCGCCCTTGCCGCGGCCACCCGCGTGGATCTGCGCCTTGACGACCCAGACCGGACCGCCGAGGGTCTCGGCGGCCTTGACCGCCTCGTCGACCGAGAAGCACGGAATGCCGCGCGGCACTGCCACGCCGTACTTCTTCAGGATCTCCTTGCCCTGGTATTCATGGATCTTCACGAGTGTTCCCCCATCGAGACTTGGGTTTCTTCTGCGGGTACGGAACCGGCCTGGGCGGGCCGGCGCCACTGCGGGTAATGAAGGGCAAGCCCAGCCTCGGGATTCCGGCGGTCCTGCGTGCGGCGAAAAGCCTGGGATCGCACCACAGGGGTGCGCATCGGCTCGCGGGACGCTGACGGTTCGGCCAGGGGCATTCTCGGGCGTTGTCGCTCGGCAGACCCGGCCCCGGGGGCCGGATCGCGGGATCGCCGGGCATTGAACCCCGGCGGAAAAGCTTTGGAGTTTAGCACGCAGCCTGCGCCACGCTGCGCCGCACCAACCGGGTCTGGCCACGCCCCAGGCAGGCCCCGGAAGGTCCGGTGGGAGCCTGGGGGCACGGTGCGGCGGGACTCAGGGATCGGGGAGATCGTCAGGCAAGTCGAGATCGTCGGACTCCGCCCGGCCGCCGACCACGCGGCGGACGACATCGCCTCGGAAACCACGAGCCATGAGGAAGCGGATCTGGCGTGCCCGGGCCTGCGGCGAGTCCGGCGGCTCGCCGAATCGACGCTCCCAAAGCGCGCGGGCGCGTGCCTGCTCGGTCTGCTCGAGCGAGGCCACCTGGCGTTCGACGAGGGCCGGCTCGAGGGCATGCGAACGAAGCTCGTGCCGGATGACCGCCGAACCGAAGCGCTCGGCCTTGCGGTGGACCAGCGACTCGGCAAAGCGCTGATTGGAGAGCAGCCGGGCTGCCTCGAGCTCGTCCAGGGCCTTCTCGAGCGCTTCCGGAGATTCGGCATGCGGCGCGAGCTTGCGCTGCAATTCGAGCCGACTGTGCTCGCGTCGGGACAGGAAACGAAGCGCCCGACCCTTCAGCGAGAGTTGCGAGCGCTTGCGTCTGGAGGAATCGGGCGCGTCCACCCGGCCCTGCCTGCCCTGCCAGGCCCTCAGGCCGCCTGCTCGGCCGTGCCGCGCCCGGCGACGCCGAAGTGCTCGCGCACCCGGTTCTCGATCTCCAGCGCCATGTCCGGACGCTCGCGCAGGAACTCGCGGGCGTTGTCCTTGCCCTGGCCGATGCGTTCGCCCTTGTAGCTGTACCAGGCGCCGCTCTTCTCGACGATGTTGCAGGCCACGCCGAGGTCGATGATCTCGCCATGACGCGAGATGCCTTCGCCGTAAAGGATGTCGAACTCGGCCTGCTTGAACGGCGGTGCGACCTTGTTCTTGACCACCTTGACGCGGGTCTCGTTGCCGATGACCTCGTCGCCCTTCTTGATGGAGCCGGTGCGCCGGATGTCCAACCGGACCGACGAGTAGAACTTGAGCGCGTTGCCCCCGGTGGTGGTCTCCGGGTTGCCGAACATGACCCCGATCTTCATGCGGATCTGGTTGATGAAGATGACCAGACAGTTCGTGCGCTTGATCGTGCCGGTGAGCTTGCGCAGCGCCTGCGACATGAGACGAGCCTGCAGGCCGGGCAGCGAATCGCCCATTTCGCCTTCGATCTCGGCCTTTGGGGTGAGCGCCGCGACCGAGTCGATGACGATCAGGTCGACCGAACCCGAGCGCACCAGCGCATCGGCGATTTCCAGGGCCTGCTCGCCGGTGTCGGGCTGCGAGATCAGCAGATCCTCGAGCTGGACCCCGAGCTTGGAGGCGTACTGCACGTCGAGTGCGTGCTCGGCGTCGATGAAGGCGCAGGTGCCGCCCAGCTTCTGCATTTCGGCGATGACCTGCAGCGTGA
Organism: Zeimonas arvi; assembly: GCF_008039575.1. Lineage (GTDB taxonomy): Bacteria > Pseudomonadota > Gammaproteobacteria > Burkholderiales > Burkholderiaceae_E > Zeimonas > Zeimonas arvi. The sequence continues at coordinate 552,964 of NZ_VDUY01000003.1, forward strand.
GCGTGGTCTTGCCGGAGGACTCCGGCCCGTAGATCTCGACGACCCGGCCGCGCGGCAACCCGCCGACGCCCAGTGCGATGTCGAGCCCGAGCGAACCGGTGGACACCACCTGGATGTCGCGCTCGACCTCGGCGTCTGAGAACTTCATGACCGCGCCCTTGCCGAACTGCTTTTCGATCTGGGCCAGCGCGGCGCTCAGGGCCTTGCCGCGCTCGGTGCGGGATTTGGCGTCGTTCATGTCGATGACTTTTTCCATTTGGCTGGCCCTCGTCCGGTTCGGGAATCGATGGCCGGATTATTGCACAGCGATACTGTATAAACAATCAGTCTTCCGGCCTAAGCCGAGGAATTCAGGCCGCGCCCGCGCCGATCTCGGCCAGGCGTTCGCGAGCGCGCCGCAGCGCGTGCAACGCCGCCCGGGCCCGCACCGTGCCACGATCGCCCGAGAACTGCACGGTCTCGGTCCGCGTCTCGACATCGAGCGCCGACCAGCCGAAACAGACCGTGCCCACCGGTTTCCCGGGCACGGCCCCGCCGGGACCGGCAATGCCGGTGATCGACAGCGCGAGCTGTGCGCGGCTGCGGGCCAGCGCGCCCTCGGCCATCTCGCCGGCCGCCTGCTCGCTGACCGCGCCATGCGCCTTCAGCGTGTCGGCCGACACGCCCAGCAGGTCGGACTTCGCGGCATTGCTGTAGGTCACGAAGCCACGTTCGAACCAGTCGCTCGAGCCGCCGATCTCGGTCAGCGCCCGGCAGACCATGCCGCCGGTGCACGACTCGGCGCACGCGACGGTCCAGCCGCGGGCGCGCAGGGCGTGCCCCAGCGCCACCGCCGCCTCGAGGACCTCGTGCTCGAGGTCGGCGAGCGCCTCGTCGCGCAATTTCGCTTCCGTCATCCGCCTCTCCGCCTGATTGCCTGCATCCTGCCCCGCCCGCCGACCTCGGCCCGCCAACCTCAGCCCGCTGCGCCACCGAAGCCGGCGCGGAACAGGGCCAGCACCAGCAGCGTGCAGAAGGCCGCCATCAGGTCGTCGAGCATGGTGCCGAAGCCGTTCTTCAGCTTCGCATCGTAATGCCTGATCGGCGGCGGCTTCACGATATCGAAGAAGCGGAACAGCACGAAGGCCGCCAGCTGCGCGCCGAAACCGCCCGGCGCGAACAGCAGCACCAGCCAGAAGGCGACGATCTCGTCCCAGACCACCGCGCCGTGGTCGGCCACGCCGAGGTCGCGCGCGGTGCGCTCGCAGGCCCAGATGCCGATCAGGAAGCCGGCCGCCAGCACGATCGCCCAATGCGCGGGCGAGAGCAGCGGATCGGCCACCACGAAGACCAGCCAGGCCCAGAGCGTGCCGACGGTGCCCGGCGCGACCGGCGACAGGCCGCTGCCGAAGCCCAGCGCGATCCAGTGCGAGAGCCGTCCCCGCATGAAGCGCGCGGTCGGGCGCACCGGCCGCGGGGCGGGGCTCGGCGCCTGTTCAACCAAGATCGCCGCCCCTTCTTGCCGTGGACCGCATGTCGCAGGGCCAGAATGCGCGAATACGTCGTAGCGAGCGGTTCGAGGTCGCGCCGAGAAGCGCCGCCGTACGGACGAGTACGGCGGGCATCGCAGCTGCGAGATCGGACCGCGCAGTGGATTTGCTCACGCGTTCAGGCGAAATGGTCGAAGCCGTGGCCTTCGAAGGCGATCGGCCGATCGCGCTCGTCGACCAGGCGCATCGAGTCCCCCGCGTCGAAGGCGCCGATGCGGGACAGCTGCAGCCCGAGCCGCGGGCCCAGCGCCTCGATGGCGACCCGGTTCTCGGGCGCGGCCGCGAAGAGCAGTTCGTAGTCGTCGCCCCCCGCCAGCGCGAGCTGCATCCTGCGCGCCCCGGGCAGCCCCCGCAGCGCCGGCGCGACCGGCACCGCCGGCCAGACCAGCCGCGCGCCGACCCGAGAGCGCTCGAGCAGGTGGCCGAGGTCGCCGGCCAGCCCGTCGGAAACGTCGATCGCGGCACGGGCCAGGTGGCGCAGGGCCAGGCCCAGCGCCACCCTCGGCTCGGGCCGGTCGAGCCGCACCCGGGCCGGGTGGTCCGCTGGCAACGGCCGTCCTGCCTGCCGCTCGGCGACCGCGAAGGCCGCCGCGCCGAGCTCGCCGGACACCCAGAGATCGTCGCCGGGCTGCGCGCCGTCACGGCGCAGGGCCGAGCCGGCAGGCACCTGGCCGATCACCGTGATGCAGACATTGAGCGGCCCGCGCGTGGTGTCGCCGCCGATCAGCTCGCAGTCGAAGCGGTCGGCCAGCGCGAACATGCCCCGGCTGAAGCCCCGCAGCCAGGCCTCGTCGGCCTGCGGCAGCGCCAGCGCCAGCGTGAAGGCGAGCGGCCGCGCGCCCATCGCCGCCAGGTCGGACAGGTTGACCGCCAGCCCCTTGTGCCCCAGCGCCTCGGGCTCGACGTCGTCGAAGACGTGCCGGCCGCCGACCAGCATGTCGGTGGCGATCGCCAGGCCCTCGCCGCAGGCCGGCGCGCCGAGCAGCGCACAGTCGTCGCCGATTCCGAGCAGCGCCTTCCTGGCCGGGCCCCGATCGAAGAAGCGGCCGATCAGCTGGAATTCACCGAGCGGCCCCGCCAGCTCGCCCGCCGGCTTCGACAACTCGCCGACCTGCCCGACGCTCTTCCCTGGCGGCTTCGGGCTCACGCCCGCCCGCCGGTCTCGACCGGCCGCAGCCGGGTTGCCACCCGGTCGAGCACGCCGTTCACATACTTGTAACCGTCGGTGCCGCCGAAGGTCTTGGCCAGCTCGACCGCCTCGTTGATCACCACCCGGTATGGAACCTCGGGCATGCGCAGCAGCTCGAAGGCGCCGAGCAGCAGCACCGCGTGCTCGACCGGGCTCAGCTCGATGGTCTTGCGGTCGAGGTGCGGGGCGATGGCCTCGTCGAGCTCGACCGCGGCCTCGAGCGCGCCGTGGAGCAGCGCCTTGAAGTAATCGCGGTCGGCCTTCTCGTAGCCGGGCGTGCTGGCCGCCACGTGCGCCTCGATGGCACCCGCGTCCTCGCCCGACAGCAGCCACTGGTACAGGCCCTGCATCGCCAGCTCGCGCGAGCGCCGGCGCGCGTTCTTGGGCGGCGTGCCGCCCGAGCCGGCGCGCGCCGAAGGGCGTTCGGTGGCCATCAATGCGCCTTCTTGCCGCGCTCGCCGCCGCGCGAGGCTTCGTCCTCGTCGTCCTCGTCGTCCTCGTCGTCCTCGAACTCCTCGTCGAGGTCGTCGTCGAGGTCGTCGTCGAGGTCGTCGTCGTCGAGGTCGTCGTCATCCTCGTCGCCCGACAGCGTGGACAGCGACAGCGACAAGTTGGCCATCTCCACCGCCACTCGGGCCGCATCGGCGCCCTTCTCGGCGGCGCGGGCCTCGGCCTGCTCGTCGTTCTCGGTGGTGAGGATGGCGTTGGCGACCGGCACGTTGAAGTCGAGCGCCACCCGGCTCACGCCGGCCGCGCTCTCGTTCGACACCACCTCGAAGTGGTAGGTCTCGCCGCGAATCACCGCGCCGAGCGCGATCAGCGCGTCGAAGCTGCCCGAGGCCGCGAGCTGCTGCAGCACCACCGGGATCTCGAGCGCGCCGGGCACGGTGCAGACGAAGATGTCGTCGGACTCCACGCCCAGCCCCACCAGCTCTTCGAGGCAGGCATCGCGCAAGGCGTTGCAGACCGGCTCGTTGAAGCGGGCCTGCACGATTCCGATCCGCAGGCCTGCGCCGTCCAGGTCCGACTGGAACACTCCGATTTCCATGATTTTCAGTTCTCCTGTGGGCCGGACTCGAAGCCGACCACTTCGAGGTCGAATCCGGCCATGCTGGGCATCTTGCGGGGCTGCGAGAGCAGCCGCATGCGGCCGACGCCCAGATCCTTGAGGATCTGGGCGCCGATGCCGTAGGTTCTGAGATCGACCTTGCCGGCGCGACGCTTCGGCGACGCGGCGTCGGCATCCCGGGGGGCCGGATCGGCCGCCGCGAGCTCGGCGAACAGCACGTCGGCCGGCTGGGCACAATTGAGCAGGACGATCACGCCGGCCCCTTCGTCGGCGATCCGGCGCATGGCCCGCACCAGCGGCCACGAGTGCCCGCTGGCGCCGGCGTCGATCAGGTCGAGGACGGTGAGCGGCTCGTGGACGCGCACCAGGGTCTCGCGGTCGGGGGCGATCTGGCCGCGCACCAGCGCCAGGTGCGGCGCGCCGGCCGGCTTGTCGCGGTAGACGGCCAGCTCGAAGGCGCCCCAGGGGGTGTCGATGGGCCGCCGCGACAGCTGCTCGACCAGGCTCTCGTTGGCGTTGCGGTACTGGATCAGGTCGGCGATCGTGCCGATCTTCAGGCCGTGCTCGCGCCCGAACTCGATCAGGTCGGGCAGGCGCGCCATCGTGCCGTCGTCCTTCAGGATCTCGCAGATCACCGAGGCCGGCGTGAGCCCGGCCAGCTGGGCCAGGTCGCAACCCGCCTCGGTGTGGCCCGCGCGCATCAGCACGCCGCCGGGCTGGGCCTTGAGCGGGAAGATGTGGCCGGGCTGCACGATGTCGTCGGGCCTGGCGTCGCGCGCGACCGCCATCTGCACGGTGCGCGACCGGTCGGCCGCCGAGATGCCGGTGGTGACGCCCTCGGCCGCCTCGATCGAGACGGTGAAATTGGTGCCGTGGACCGTGCCGTTGGCCGAGACCATCAGCGGCAGCCTGAGCTGCCGGCAGCGGTCCTCGGTGAGCGTGAGGCAGATCAGTCCCCGGCCGTAGCGGGCCATGAAGTTGATGGCTTCGGGCGTGACGAAGTCGGCGGCCAGGACGAGGTCGCCCTCGTTCTCGCGATCTTCCTCGTCGACCAGGATGACCATGCGGCCGGCTTTCAGCTCGGCGATGATCTCGGGGGTGGTGGCAAGTGGCATTGCGGCATTTTACGCCGTCCGGCCGCCGCAGACGCCGTCCGGCGGGCGCACGGGAAAGGGGCCGGGCGGCGCCTCGATACTGGCCGCACGATGGACATCGACCCGATCGACCTCGAGGGCTATCGCCGCCTCGAGACCCGCCGCGAGGCCCGCGAGGCGTTCGACCGCTGCCTGGCGCGCGGCCGCCGCTCGCTGAAGCTGTTCGACGATTCGGGCGAATTCTGGGGCCTTGACCGCAAGGCATTCGCCGACGCGGTCAAGGCGCTGCTGGATCGCAGCCGCGAGGCCTCGGTGGCCATCGTGGCGCACGACACCGGGTTCGTGGAACGGCACTGCCCGCAGCTGATGACGCTGCTCGGCCTCTATGGGCCGCGGCTGCGGATCTCGCCGACCGATCCGTCGGTGCGGGCCTACGACCGCGGCTTCGTGGTGATCGACGACAAGGTGGTGCTGCGCCGCCCTGGCTTCGGTCAGTCGCGCGTGTTCGTGGACTTCGACGAGGGCGAGGTGGCGGCCGCCGCCAAGCTGCTTGCCGAGCTGCTCGACGGCGCCCTGCCGGGCTTGTCGGCCAACGTGACCGGCCTCTGAACGGCGGCCAGCCGCGCGGCGATCGCGTCGCGCAACGGGTGACGCAGGCCCAGCGCGAAAGCGGCCTCGGCCACCAGGAACAGCGGGCCCACCAGCAGGCCGACCAGGTCGTCCACGAAGGCGGGCTTGCGCCCCTCCCAGTAGTGGCCGACGAACTGGACGATCCAGCCGATCGCGAACAGGCCCGCGCCCCAGCCGAGCCAGGCCGCGGTGGGCGTCGCAGCCGCCTGCGCGCCGATCCACAGCGAGACGAGCGACACCGCCAGCATGGCCAGGCCCAGCGGGCGATCGAGCCGGAACCAGAACAGCAGCGCCGCCGCGGTGGCCGCCACCGCCGGCGACAGCGGCAGGCCTTCGAGCGGCCAGCCGGTCGGCAGCCACGCAGGCCGCGACAGCAGGATGGCGACCGCGACGAAGATCATCGGCACGCCCACGAAGTGGGTGGCGACGTTGCGCCGGTCGCGGTGGTAGTCGGCGTACTGCGCGAGATGATCGGTCAGCGTCTTCATCGTCGATCCTGCGAGAGCATCCGTTCGACGTAGCGGGCGATCAGGTCGACCTCGAGATTGACCCGCGCCCCCGGTTTCAGCGACTTCAGCGTGGTGGCCTCGATCGTATGCGGAATCAGGTTGATCTCGAAGAGGGCGCCCCCGGCTTCGCCGTCTTCGTCCACCACCCGGTTCACCGTCAGGCTCGCCCCGTTGACGGTGATCGAGCCCTTGTAGGCGAGGTACTTGCCGAGCTCGCGCGGCGCCCGCACCGCGAGCAGCCAGGACTCGCCGACCGGCTCGAAGCACGCGACCTCGCCCAGCCCGTCGACGTGGCCCGAGACCAGGTGCCCGCCGAGCCGATCGGCCAGCCGAAGCGCCTTCTCCAGGTTGACCTCGCCGGGGGCATCCAGGCCCACGGTCTTCGACAGGCTCTCGCGCGACACGTCCACCGCGAAGCGCGGACCGTCGATGCGCACCGCGGTCATGCAGGCGCCCTGGATGGCGATGGAGTCGCCGATCGCCACGTCGGACAGGTCGAGCGCGCCCGCGTGCACGGTGAGCCGCACGCCCGCCCCGGCGCCGCCGGCCAGCGACTCGATGCTTTCGATGCGGCCGACCGCCGCCACGATTCCGGTGAACACGTCTGGTTTCCTCCTCTTGCGGAGATGCTTCGTTACGAAGGCGCCCGGGCAACCGACCCCGACGCCCGGCTCATTCGGCGCCGGCGCGCGACTCCGGGTGCAGCTCGGACGCGCCCGCCGTGGGCCGCACCGGCAGCCGGTCGGGCAGGCGCGCGAGCAGGCGGACGTCGTCGCCGACCCGGTCCACCGCCTGCAGCCACAGCCGCGGGGCGGCGGCCAGCGTGTCCGGCGGCAGCAGGTCGGCCATCCCGGTCGCATTGCCGAGCAAGGTGGGCGCGAGGTAGACGAGCAGCTCGTCGACGCAGCCCTCGCGCAGCAGCGAACCGTTCAGGCGATAGCCGGCCTCGACGTGCAGTTCGTTGATGTCGCGCCCGGCCAGTTCGGCCAGCAACGCCGGCAGGTCGACCTTGCCCTGCGCGTTGGGCAGCTCCAGCACTTCGCAGCCCCGGTCGCGCAGCTCGCCGGCCTTTCCGGGCATCGCGCGGGCGCAGGCCACCAGCAGATTGCCGCCGCGCACGATGTTCGCGTCCAGATCGACCTCGAGCCGCGAGTCGACCAGCACCCGCAGGGGCTGGCGCGGCGTGTCGACCGCCCGCACGGTGAGCCGCGGGTCGTCGTCCTTGACCGTGCCGATGCCGGTCAGGATCGCGCAGGCCCGCGCCCGCCAGGCGTGTCCGTCGTCGCGGGCGGCGTCCCCGGTGATCCACTGGCTGCTGCCATCGGGCAGCGCGGTGCGGCCGTCGAGGCTCGCCGCGATCTTCATCCGGACCCAGGGGCGCCGGCGGGTCATCCGCGACACGAAGCCGATGTTCAGCTCGCGCGCTTCCTGCTCGAGCAGGCCGCAGCGCACGTCGACGCCGGCCTCGCGCAGTCGGGCAAGGCCGCGGCCGCTGACCAGCGGATTGGGATCCTCCATGGCCACGACCACGCGCCCGACGCGGGCCTCGAGCAGCGCGTCGACACAGGGCGGCGTGCGCCCGTGGTGGCTGCAGGGCTCGAGCGTGAGGTACACGGTGGCGCCGCGCGCCGCGCCGTTGGCCTGCGCCAGCGCCAGCACCTCGGCATGCGGTTCGCCGGCGCGGCGATGCCAGCCCTCGCCCACCACCTGCCGGTCGCGGACGATGACGCACCCCACCCGCGGATTCGGAGTCGTGGTCCACATGCCGAGCGCCGCCAGCTCGAGCGCGCGCGACATGTGCTGGTGATCGGCTTCGGTGAACATGGGGCGGGGGACCTGCCTGGATCGTGGTCGGTCCCCGATTATCGCCGCTCGCGGCCGGGGCTAGAATCGCGCCACACCCCAACGAATCGACCGCAGCGCCGGCTGCGCACAGGAGCCCCAGTGACCGCGACGCCCGCCCTCATCGCCCGCCCCGGCGGCCAGATCCTTGCCGACGCCCTTGCCGTGCACGGCGTGGACACCGTGTTCGGCGTGCCCGGCGAGAGCTACCTGGCCGTGCTCGACGGCCTCTATCCGCATCGCGACAGCATCCGCTTCGTGATCTGCCGGCAGGAGGGAGGCGCCGCCTTCATGGCCGACGCCTACGCGAAGCTCACCGGCAAGCCCGGCGTGCTGATGGTGACCCGCGGCCCGGGCGCCACCAATGCGTCGATCGGCATCCACGCGGCCTTCCAGGACTCGGTGCCCATGGTCGTGTTCGTGGGCCAGGTAGGCACCGACTTCATGGACCGCGAGGCCTTCCAGGAGGTGGACTACCGGCGCATGTTCGGCCAGATGGCCAAGTGGGTCGCGCAGATCGACCGCGCCGACCGGATTCCCGAATACGTGGCCCACGCCTTCCAGGCGGCCACCAGCGGGCGCATGGGCCCGGTGGTGCTGGCGCTGCCCGAGGACATGCTGGTGCAGCAGGCCACGGTGGCCGATGCGCGCCCGCACTCGCCGGTGCGCGCATCGCCCGGCCCCGCGCAGCTCGGGTCGTTCCGGGGCATGCTGGCCGCGGCGCAGCGCCCCCTGCTGATGCTGGGCGGGACCGGCTGGACCCGACAGGCCTGCGACGACATCCGCGCCTTCGCCGAGACCAATCGCCTGCCGGTCACCTGCGCGTTCCGTTACCAGGACCTGTTCGACAACCGGCATCCCAACTACGTGGGCGACGTCGGCATCGGCATCAATCCGAAGCTCGCCGCGCGGGTGAAGGAATCGGACCTGGTCATCGCCATCGGTCCGCGCCTGGGCGAGATGACCACCTCGGGCTATACGCTGCTGGCGGTGCCGCGGCCGGTGCAGAAGCTGGTCCACGTGCACGCAGGGGTCGACGAGCTGGGCACGGTGTACCAGGCCGACCTGATGATCGCCTCCGGCATGCCCGAGATCGCCGCCGCGCTGCGCGAAATGAAGGTGGAGTCCACCGCCTGGGCGGCCAGCGTGGGCGATGCGCGTGCGCAGTACGAAGCCTGGCAGCGCCAGCCGCCCATTTACACGCCCGCCGGCGACAAGGCCGCCGAGGCGCCCGCGCTGAACCTGTGGGAGATGGTGCAGACGCTCGAGCGGGTGGCCCCTGCCGACACGATCATCACCAACGGCGCCGGCAACTTCGCCACCTGGGCCCACCGCTTCTGGCGCTACGCGGGGCTGCGCACCCAACTGTCGACCACTTCGGGCGCGATGGGCTATGGCGTGCCGGCGGCGGTGGCCGCAGCGATCGCCGCGCCCGATCGCACCGTGGTCTGCTTCGCCGGCGACGGCGATTTCCTGATGAACGGCCAGGAGCTGGCCACCGCCGCACAGTACGATGGCGCGCTGGTGGTGATCGTGTTCAACAACGGCATGTACGGGACGATCCGGATGCACCAGGAGCGCGAGTACCCGGCGCGCGTGCTGGGCACCGCGCTGGCCAACCCGGATTTCGCGAAGTACGGCGAGGCCTTCGGCGGCTTCGGCGCCCACGTGGCGCGCACCGAGGAGTTCGAGCCGGCGCTCAAGGCGGCGCTCGACTACGCGCGCGAGAACAGGCGCCCGGCGATCATCGAGCTGAAGGTGGACCCGCAGGCGATCACGCCGAACCTGACGCTGGAGGCGATCCGGAGCGCGAAGCGGTAATGGCGGGGCGGGCCGGAGGCGGCCTTCGTGCGGGAGGCCGCACTGCGTGAAGCGGAGGCCACCATCACCCACTCGCCCAAGGCGCGGACGGGCAGCCTTGCCGCTCGCCTTCGCGGTCGAGCCACGGCGCGCATGAGCACGGACGAAATCATGCAACTGACGCGCGGCGCGTGAATCGCGTGCTGGTGGACGCCAACGTCCTGCTGGACGTACTCACCGACGATCCGCACTGGTACGAATGGTCGGCAGCGCAACTCGATGCCTGCTCGGCGCAGGCGGCGTTGTGCATCAACCCGATCATCTACGCCGAAGTCTCGATCGGCTTCGAGCGCATCGAGCAGATCGACGAAGCCCTGCCGCCTGACACCTTCGCACGCCTCGAGTTGCCCTGGGACGCTGCCTTCCTCGCCGGCAAGGCGTTCCTCCAGTACCGCCGTGCCAGTGGCAGCCGCACCTCACCGCTTCCGGATTTCTACATCGGCGCCCACGCTGCCGTCGAGGGCATGGCGGTACTGACGCGGGACACCAGGCGTTATCGGATCCACTATCCGCAACTGGAATTGGTTTGCCCGTAGTCGGCGGCAGTGCCACGTGCAACCGCCACGAATCGAGCCCCCACTCGAATTGACCCGCACCTTCAATATGCGCGAAGCGAAGGCACGTCTTTCGCGGCTCGTCGACGAGGCCGCGAAGGGGAGTCGTTCGTCATCGCCAAGGCGGGAAAGCCGCTGGTGAAGGTCGTGCCGCTGGATACGCCGGCGCCTGCCAAGGCTCGGCGAATCGGCTTCCTGGCCGGCGAGATCGAGGTCCCGGACGATTTCGACATGATGGGTGCCGACGAAATTCCCGCGCGTTTCAGCCGGCGGGATTGATCCCGCCGGATGCGACTCACTCGCCCCGCTTGCGCCGCGCCCTGACCTCGAGCACCGCTTCGGCGAACTCGTCCACGTCCTCGAACTTCCGGTAGACCGACGCGAAGCGCACGTAGGCGATCTTGTCGAGCTTCTTGAGCTCGCGCATGACCAGCTCGCCGATCTGCTCGCTGCCCACTTCGCGCAGGCCCAGGCTCAGCAGCTTTTCCTCGATGCGGTGGATCGCGGCGTCGACCGCCTCGGCGCTGACCGGGCGCTTGCGCAAGGCCAGCGACATCGAGCCGCGCAGCTTGCGCCGGTCGAACTCGGTTCGGGTGCCATTGCGCTTGACCACCGCCGGCAGGGCCAGCTCGATGCGTTCGTAGGTGGTGAAGCGCTTCTCGCAGTTCAGGCAGCGCCGGCGACGGCGGATGCTGTCGCCTTCGTCGGACTCGCGGGTCTCGATGACCTGCGTGTCAGGATGATCGCAGAACGGGCAGCGCATCGCCGCCGGGCATCAGCCGCCGTAGACCGGGAACCTGGCGGTCAACTGGCCGACCTGCTCGCGGATCTGCGCGAGCTTGCCGGCGTCCTGCGGATTGTCCAGCACGTCGGCGATCAGGTGACCCACCTGCGCGACCTCGTCCTCGCGGAAGCCGCGGGTGGTCATCGCCGGCGTGCCGAGCCGGATCCCGCTGGTGACCATCGGCTTTTCCGGGTCGTTGGGGATCGCGTTCTTGTTGCAGGTGATGTGGGCCTCGCCCAGCACCTTCTCGGCTTCCTTGCCGGTGATCTTCTTGGCGCGCAGGTCGACCAGCATCAGGTGCGACTCGGTGCGGCCGGACACGATCCGCAGGCCGCGCTCGGTCAGCGTCTGCGCCAGCACGTTGGCGTTGGCGACCACCTGCTTCGCGTAGTCGCGGAAGGACGGCTGCAGCGCCTCGCGGAAAGCCACCGCCTTGGCGGCGATCACGTGCATCAGCGGGCCGCCCTGCAGGCCCGGGAAGATCGCCGAGTTGATCGGCTTCTCGTGCTGCTGCGGCATCAGGATGAAGCCGCCGCGCGGCCCGCGCAGGCTCTTGTGCGTGGTGGAGGTGACGATGTCGGCGTGCGGCACCGGGTTCGGGTAGACGCCGCCGGCGATCAGGCCCGAGTAGTGCGCCATGTCGACCATCAGCAGCGCGCCGACGTCCTTCGCGACCTTGGCGAAGCGCGCCCAGTCGATGCGCAGGCTGTAGGCCGAGGCGCCGGCGATGATGAGCTTCGGCTTGTGCTCGTGCGCCTTGCGCTCCATGGCGTCGTAGTCGATCGCCTCGCTCTCGTCGAGTCCGTAGGACACCACGTTGAACCACTTGCCCGACATGTTCAGCGCCATGCCGTGGGTCAGGTGGCCGCCTTCGGCCAGGCTCATCCCCATGATGGTGTCGCCGGGCTTCAGGAAGGCGAGGAACACGGCCTCGTTGGCCTGCGCGCCCGAGTGCGGCTGCACGTTGGCGCACTCGGCGCCGAACAGTTGCTTGATCCGGTCGATGGCCAGCTGCTCGGCGACGTCGACGAACTCGCAACCGCCGTAATAGCGCTTGCCGGGGTAGCCCTCGGCGTACTTGTTGGTGAGCTGCGACCCCTGGGCCGCCATGACCGCCGGGCTCGCGTAGTTCTCGGAGGCGATCAGCTCGATGTGCGCCTCCTGGCGCTGGTCCTCGAGCCGGATCGCGTTCCAGAGTTCGGGGTCGGTTTGCGCGATGCCGTGCTTGCGGTCGAACATGACGTGAAATCCTCGGATGCAGCGTCCGGAAGGACGCAAAACGGTGGATTTTACGCGATCGGCCTCGGCCGCGCCCTGGGCGATGCCGCCGCTTCAGCCCCGGGCCTCGACGTCGTCGAGCGCGTCCTCGAGGTGGGCCACGTCGGCCCAGCCGAGCAGGTGGAAGCGCTCGCCGTCGAAGGCGATCCGGTTCAGGCTGGCGTTGAGCAGGTCGTGGCCGCGTGGCGAGTCGAGCGGCAACCCGGCCGCGATCCGGAAGGCGCAGTCGAGCACGCCGCCGTGTGCGACCGCCACGACCGTGGCCGAAGGATAGCGCCCGGCCAGCCCGAGCAGTGTCCGCTCGACCCGGGCGTGGAAAGCGCGCAGCGACTCGCCGCCGCCCGGCAGCTCGAAATCCGGCTCGCGGGCGCGCCAGCGGGACCAGGCCTCGGCCTCTTGTTGCGCCAGCTCGTCGTGGGTGCGTCCCTCGAAGGCGCCGTAGTTGCGCTCGCGCAGCAGGGGCTCGGTATGCAGCGGCAGGCCGAGCGCGCGCGCGATCGGCGCCGCGGTCTGCGCGGCCCGCGACAGGTCGCTGGTGTGGATTGCGGCGATCCGCCCGCGATCGGGGTCCGAAGCGAGCCGCCGGCCGGTCAGCTCGGCCTGGCGCCGGCCCTCGTCGTTCAGCGGGATGTCGATCTGGCCCTGGAAGCGGCGGTCTCGGTTCCAGTCGGTGACGCCGTGGCGAACCAGGACGATCGTGGTGAGGCCCGCCGTCATTGGCCGGCCAGCCGCGGGTTCAGCGTGTAGGTGCCGGTGATGGACGCCTGGCCGAGCTTGTGGTGCCCGATCACCTTGCGCGCGTCGGCACCGCCGAAGCGGCCCATCAGCGGCAGGCGCGCCACGTCGAGCGCGTAGACGGTGAACACGTAGTGGTGGACCAGCGAGTCGTTCCACGGCGGGCAGGGGCCGTCGTAGCCGAAGTAGTCGCCCGACATGTCGGGGTCGCTGTCGAACCAGGCGGTGTAGTCGTTGATGCCCTGGCGCGCGCCGAGGCGGGCGGCCGGGCCCATCTTGCCCTTGGGCGTGACCTTGTCGGAGAACTCGCCCGCGCCGATCGAGGTGACCGTGACCGGCAGGTCGACCAGCACCCAGTGGAAGAAGTCCACACGCTTGAGCGTGGACGGGATCTCGCGGTCTTCCTGGTTGACATCCTCCGGGCTGCTCGGCACGTCGCGATCGTGGCAGACGATCGCGAAGGAACGCGTGCCCACCGGCGCCTCGCTCCAGGCCAGGTGCGGGTTGCGGTTGGCCGACAGCGCGACGCGGGACTTCGGGTCGATCTTGCAGAAGGCGAATTCCTCGGGGATGGGCGACCCGTCGGCGAAGGACTCACTGACCAGTTTCATCGGGATGCTCCGGGGGAGGGAAGAGTCGATGCCGAGACTAGGCCGAGGCCTTCCCGGCAGTCAAGGCGAGGGGTTTCGGTCGGCGCGGTCCTCGCGCGCCGGGCTGCGAAGCCACAGCGTGACCGGACCGTCGTTCACCAGCGAGACCTTCATGTCGGCGCCAAAGCGGCCGGTCTCGACCACCGGGTGCAGGCCGCGCAATCGGGCCACGAAGGCCTCGTAGAGCCTGCTCCCCTCGTCGGGCGCTGCCGCGCCGGTGAATCCCGGGCGGTTTCCCGAGGCGGTGTCGGCAGCCAGCGTGAACTGCGAGACCACCAGCAGGCCGCCGGCGAGGTCCTGCACGCTGCGGTTCATCCGTCCGGCCTCGTCGCCGAAGCAGCGCAGCCTGAGCAGGCGCTGCGCGAAGCGGTCGAGATCGGCCTCGGCGTCGCCGCGCTCGGCGCAGAAGAAGACCAGCAGGCCGGGGCCGATCGCCCCGACGGTGACGCCGTCGATCCGCACCGCGGCCTCGGTCACGCGCTGGATCAGCGCGAGCATCAGGCGAGCGTCACCCGCGCGAAGCGCCGCTTGCCGACCTGCACCACGTAGCTTCCGGCCGCGAGCTTCAGCCCCTTGTCCTCGATGCGCTGACCGTCGATGCGCACGCCGCCCTGCTCCAGGTTGCGCATCGCGTCGGAGGTCGACGACACCAGCCCGGCCTGCTTGAGGAGCTGCGCGACGCCCAGCGGCGCGCCGGACAGGCTCACCTCGGGCATGTCCTCGGGCAGCGCGCCCTGGCGGAAGCGCGCCTCGAAGTCGGCCAGCGCCTGCTCGGCCGCGGCCCTGGAGTGGAAGCGCGCGACGATCTCCTGCCCGAGCATGACCTTCGCGTCGCGCGGGTTGCGGCCCGCCCCGCACTCGGTCCGCAGCGCCGCGATCTCGCTCATCGGCCGGAAGGACAGCAGCTCGAAGTACTTCCACATCAGCTCGTCGGAGATCGACATCAGCTTGCCGAACATCTCGGCCGGCGCCTCGGTGATCCCGACGTAATTGCCCTTGGACTTGGACATCTTCTCGACGCCGTCCAGCCCCTCGAGCAGCGGCATGGTCAGGATGCACTGCGGCTCCTGGCCGTACTCGCGCTGCAGCTCGCGGCCCACCAGCAGGTTGAACTTCTGGTCGGTGCCGCCGAGCTCGATGTCGGACTTCAGCGCGACCGAGTCGTAACCCTGCATCAGCGGATAGAGCAGCTCGTGGACCGAGATCGGCACGCCCGAGCGGAAGCGCTTGGTGAAGTCGTCGCGCTCGAGCATGCGGGCCACCGTGTACTTCGCGGCCAGCTGGATCATCCCGCGTGCGCCCAGCGGATCGGACCACTCGGAGTTGTAGCGGATCTCGGTCTTGTCGCGGTCGAGCACCAGCGCGGCCTGCTCGAAGTAGGTCTTCGCGTTCTGCTCGATCTGCTCGCGGGTGAGCGGCGGCCGGGTGGCGTTGCGACCGGACGGGTCGCCGATCATCGCGGTGAAGTCGCCGATCAGGAAGATCACGGTGTGGCCGAGGTCCTGCAGCTGGCGCATCTTGTTCAGCACGACCGTGTGGCCAAGGTGCAGGTCGGGCGCCGTGGGGTCGAGACCCAGCTTGATCCGCAGCGGCCGGCCGTCGGCCTCGCTGCGGGCCAGCTTGGCCACCCATTCGGACTCGACCAGGAGCTCGTCGCAGCCGCGCCTGGTGACGGCCAGTGCCTCGCGCACGCCCTGGCTGGGCTCGGCGTGGCCGGCCGCCCCGGTGCTGCCGGTCGGGCTCCCGCCGCCGTCCGTCGTCAGGCGTTGCCTGTCTGGAGCCATTTTCTCGGTCTTGTCGCCCATAATTCGAATCGATTCCGGTAATATTCCCGCTTTGCCGAGTCCGGGCAGCGGTGCGGGGATCGCACGTGCCGTTTTGTGTCGACGGACCGAGGTTCGGATTCTAACGAACAGACGAGATGACCCGAGTTACCGATCCCCGCTTCAACAAGGTCGCCATCGCGGTGGCCGTCACGCTCACCTTCGCAGCCGTCACCGCCTTCGGTGTCGCGCCCCTCGGCGAAGCCCAGCTCCCCACCCCCGAAACCATCGTCGAATCGGTCTCGCTCGAGCCCGAAGTGGCCGAGGTTGGCGACCGCTTCGTCCAGACGGAGCGCATCCGCCGGGGCGAGACCGTTGCCTCGCTGCTCGAGCGGCTGGGCGCGGCCGACGCCGAGTTCCTGAAGTTCGCCGCCAGCGACCCGGTGGCCCGCCGCATGCTGCAGCTCTACGCCGGCCGCTCGGTCACCGCCGAGGTCGACGGCATGGGCCGGGTGCAGTCGCTGCAGTACCGCTACGGCAGCCTGGTCATCGACGGCAAGGAGAACGCGACCCGCCTGACGATCCGCCGCCAGGGCGATGCCTTCGTGGCGGTCGACGAGCCGGTGCCGCTGGACCGGCACACCGCCATGGCGGCGGTGACCATCAATTCCTCGCTGTTCGCCGCCACCGACGCCGCGGGCGTTCCGGATGCGATCGCCTCCAAGGTGGCCGACATCCTCGACAGCGAGATCGACTTCCGCCGCGACCTGCGGCGCGGCGCAGAGCTGCGCGTGGTCTACGAAACCGTTCGCGAGGCGGACAGCCTCGAAGGGCCGGTCGGCGCCCGCGTGCTGGCGGTGCAGCTGATCAACGACGGCAAGCGCCACGACGCGCTCTGGTTCGAGCGCGGAAACGACGGCAAGGGCGAGTTCTTCGGCTTCGACGGCCGCAGCATGAAGCGCAGCTTCCTGCGCAGCCCGATCGAGTTCAGCCGGGTCAGCTCGGGCTTCTCCAATGCCCGCCAGCATCCGGTGTTCGGCGACGTGCGGGCCCACAAGGGCACCGACTTCGCCGCCCCCTCGGGTACGCCGGTGCGCGCATCGGGCAATGGCGTGGTCGATTTCGCCGGCCAGCAACGCGGCTACGGCAACGTGGTCATCCTCGAGCACCGCAACGGCGTGCAGACGCTCTACGCGCATCTGCGCGGCTTCGCCTCGGGCCTGAAGAAGGGCGACAAGGTCGACCAGGGCGAGATCATCGGCTACGTGGGCGCCACCGGCTGGGCCACCGGCCCGCACCTGCACTACGAGTTCATGGTGAACGGCCAGCAGATGGACCCGATGAAGGTCGCGATGCCCGACTCCGAGCCGCTGTCGCCGGCCGAGCGCGCGCGCTTTGCCGCGCACGCCGAGCAGACCTCGGTGCAGTTGGCGCAGCTCGACCCGCTCCGGCTGGCTGCCCGCTTCGAGTGAGCCCCACGGTCCGGCTCTGCGCCGGACTGATGTCCGGAACCAGCGTCGACGCCGTCGACGGGGCGCTGGTCGAGTTCCCGATCGAGTCCCCCGACGGGTCCGGGGCCGCGAGCCGCGCCGCGCCGCGCACCCTGGCCTTCTGCTCGCGGCCGATCCCCCCGGCCTTGCGCGGGCAGCTCCAGTCGCTGCAGCAACCCGGCCCCGACGAGCTGGCCCGCGCGGCCCTCGCGGCCAACGCGCTGGCCAGCCTGTACGCCGAGGTGAGCGCGGACCTCCTGGCGGCGGCGGGCCTCGAGCCCGCGCGGGTTGCCGCGATCGGCGCCCACGGCCAGACGGTGCGCCACCGACCCGAGCTGGGCTACACGATCCAACTGCTCAACCCGGCCCGACTCGCCGAGCTGGCCGGCATCCCCGTCGTGGCCGACCTGCGCAGCGCCGACGTCGCGGCCGGCGGCCAAGGCGCCCCGCTGGCACCGGGCTTCCATGCCACCGTGTTCGCCCATCCGACGCTCAGGCGGGCGGTCGTCAACCTGGGCGGCATCGCGAACGTGAGCCTGCTGGAGGCGGGTGCGGGCCGGACGGACCGAAACCTCGAGGCCCGGCCGGTCGCGGGATTCGACACCGGCCCGGCGAACACGCTTCTCGACCTCTGGTGCGAGCGTCACACCGGCCAGCCCTACGACCGCGACGGCGCCTGGGCCGCAGGCGGCCGGGTGCTGCCGCCCCTGCTCGCCTGCCTGCTGAGCGAGCCCTACTTCCGCGCGGCGCCGCCCAAGAGCACCGGGCGCGACCTGTTCGAGGCGGGCTGGCTGGCCCGCGGGCTCGCCCAGGCGGGCGCCACGAGCGCCGACCCGCGGGACGTCCAGGCCACGCTGGCCGAGCTGACGGCCGTCACCGTGGCCGAGCCCTGCCTGGCTTTCGACGCCCGGGAAATCCTGGTGTGCGGGGGCGGCTCGCGCAATGCGGACCTGATGGGGCGGCTGGCGGCCCGGATGCCGGGCGTCATGGTCTCGGACACCAGCGACATGGGAATCGACCCTCAGGCAGTGGAAGCCACGGCCTTCGCCTGGCAGGCCCACCGGCACCTGGCTGGCCTGGCGGGCAACTTGCCGTCGGTGACCGGCGCCAGCGGCCCGCGGGTGCTGGGCGCGCTGTGGCCGGCCGGCGCCGCGGAAAGCGGCACCGGGCGGGTCAGCCGATGAAGTGAATCAGATGCCGAAGGAAATCAGGCGCTGAACGAGGAGCCGCAGCCGCAGGTGGTGGCGGCGTTGGGGTTCTTGATCACGAACTGGGCGCCTTCGAGGTCTTCCTTGTAGTCGATCTCGGCGCCGACCAGGTACTGGTAGCTCATGGCGTCGATCAGCAAGGTGACCCCGTTCTTCTGCATGACGGTGTCGTCTTCGTTCGTGTCTTCGTCGAAGGTGAAGCCGTACTGGAAGCCCGAGCAGCCGCCGCCCTGCACGAACACGCGCAGCTTCAGGTTGTCGTTGCCCTCTTCCTCGATCAGCTGGCGGACCTTGTCGGCCGCGCTGTCGGTGAACAGGAGAGGAGCCGGCATTTCGGCGACAGCGTTCATTCGGTGATCTCCGTGAATTACGAGGATTGTAGAGGCGACGCCCTGCGGTGACGACGGGATAACCCCGTCATCGACGCGGATCAGTGCAGCAACACGGCCTGTCAGGGCAGCACCGGCAGCTGGGTCAGCCCCATGTCTTCCGGCAGGCCGAACATCAGGTTCATCACCTGCACGCCCTGCCCCGATGCACCCTTGACCAGGTTGTCCTCGACCACCAGCACGATCAGCAGGTCGCTGCCAGCCGGCCGATGCACCGCGATCCGCACCATGTTGGAGGCCCGCACCGAGCGGGTCTCGGGCGTGGAACCGGCCGGCATCACGTCGACGAAGGGTTCGCCGGCAAAGCGCTCCTCGTAGAGCTTCTGGAAGTCGACCCTGGCCCCGGCCGGCGTGAGCCGCGCGTAGAGCGTGGCGTGGATGCCCCGGATCATCGGCACCAGGTGGGGCGTGAACTGAAGGCTCACCGGCTTGCCGGCGATCGCGCCCAGGCCCTGCGCGATCTCCGGCGCATGGCGGTGGCCGGTCACGCCATAGGCCTTGAAGTTGTCCGAGGCCTCGGCCAGCAGCGTGTGCACCTCGGCCTTGCGGCCCGCGCCCGACACGCCCGACTTGCAGTCGGCAATCAGCGTGGTGCGCTCGACGAGGTCGCCGCCCGCGGCGGCCACCGCCTTCGGGTCGAGCACCGGCAGCCAGCCCAGCTGCACCGAGGTGGGGTAGCAGCCCGGCAGGCCGATCACCCGCGCCTTGCGGATCGCGTCGCGATTGACTTCGGGCAGGCCGTAGACCGCCTCGGCCAGGATGTGCGGGCAGCTGTGCGGCATCTTGTACCAGCGCTCGAACTCGGCCGTGTCCTTCAGCCGGAAGTCGGCGGCCAGGTCGATGATCTTGACGCCGGCGGCGAGCAGCTCGGGCGCCTGGGCCATGGCCACCCCGTGCGGCGTGGCGAAGAAGACCAGGTCGCACTCGGCGAGCGGCGCGCTGGCCGGGTCGGTGAAGGCGAGATCCACGCGGCCGCGCAGCGACGGGTACATCTCGGCGACCGGCATGCCGGTCTCCTTGCGCGAGGTGATGGCCATCAGCTTCACCTGCGGGTGCTGGGCGAGCAGCCGCAGCAGCTCCACGCCGGTGTACCCGGTACCGCCTACGATTCCGACCTTGATCATCGCCGACTCCCTGAATCCTCTGGCTCAACCGTTGCCGACCGCGCGCCGGTGCCTTGCCGAACATTGTCCGCGAAGTCCCGGCGCCTTGCCCACGCCCCGAAACGAACGAACGACAAACGAAACACCCGGGAAACGAAAAAAGCCGCCTGCGGAAGCAAGGCGGCTTTCCATCCGGGCGCCGGCCGCTTCCGCAACACGAAGCGCCCGGACCCGCGGAGACCGTAGTCTCCGATCAGCGCTTCGAGAACTGCTTGCGGCGTCGCGCCTTGTGCAGACCGACCTTCTTGCGCTCGACCTCGCGCGCGTCGCGCGTGACCAGACCGGCCGCCGACAGCGCAGGCTTGAGGGTCTCGTCGTAGTCGATCAGCGCGCGGGTGACACCGTGGCGCACCGCGCCGGCCTGGCCGGACTCGCCGCCGCCGTGCACGTTGACCTTGATGTCGAAGGCCTCGAGATTGGCGGTCAGCTCGAGCGGCTGGCGCACGACCATGCGGCCGGTCTCGCGGGCGAAGTATTCGTCGAGCGGCTTGCCGTTGACGACGAACTTGCCCGAACCCTTCTTGATGAACACCCGCGCGACCGAGGTCTTGCGGCGGCCGGTGCCGTAGTAGTAATCGCCGATCATCGCGTCAAACCTCCAGAACCTTCGGCTGCTGAGCCGTATGCGGATGCGTGGGCTCGGCGTAGACCTTGAGCTTCTTGATCATCGCGTAGCCGAGCGGGCCCTTCGGCAGCATGCCCTTGACCGCCTTCTCGAGCGCGCGGCCCGGGAAACGCGACTGCATCTTGCCGAACGTGGTTTCGGAAATACCGCCGGGGTAGCCGCTGTGGCGGTAGTACTTCTTGTCTTCGTTCTTGGCGCCGGTGACGCGCAGCTTGCCGGCGTTCACGACGACGATGAAGTCGCCGGTGTCCACGTGCGGCGTGTACTCGGGCTTGTGCTTGCCGCGAAGGCGCAGCGCGATCTCGGCGGCCAGACGGCCGAGCACCTTGTCGCTGGCGTCGATGACGAACCAGTCGCGCTTCACTTCATGCGGCTTGGCGGAAAACGTCTTCATGACTTCTCTCTCGGGGAACCCGCCGGACGACCATGACGCCACAAGCTCGACGCCACCAACACATTCGCCCTGCGAATCGAATTCAGCCGCCCAGACGGCGGAAAGCTTTAAATTATAGCGGCGAACCTGCCAGCACGTCAAAGGGCTGCGTGCGCCGCGTTCGGCGACGCTTCGCGACACCCGCTTGCGCGCCCGCGACCGGCAAAAAAAAGCCCGAACGCTCGGCTCGGGCTTAATCCACCAAAGGAGGAGGGTGGAGGAGACATCGGGGGTCGCCGTGGGCGACCGATGAGTGAACTATAGAGCAGCCGATGCTGCAACGCAAGAGAAAATGTTGCATTGCCGCAATTCAGCCCAGAGAGCAGGACAAAGCAAGCACTTGAAAAATATCCAGAAAAATCAATAGCTTGAACGAGCGGATTCAGGCCATACACCGAATTCGATACGCATTTTCCACAATACGACAGTTCGATTCGCTCATGGAAAACGAAATCCGCCGCGGATGTTGCACAGCAAAATCGGAACACCGCCCTCCCCGGCCTTAGAATCCCAGCTCCGCGAACCCGCCCACCAGGAGCCCTGAGCATGGATTGCACGGTCAGATGGACCGGCCCGAGCGGCATGACCTTCGTTGCCGAGACCGGCAGCGGCCACGCAGTGGTGATCGACGGCGCGCCCGAGGGCGGCGGCCGCAACCTCGGGCCGCGCCCGATGGAGCTGGTGCTGGCGGGCACCGGCGGCTGCACCGCCTACGACGTGGTGCTGATCCTGCGCAAGAGCGGCCAGGACATCCGGGGCTGCGACGTGCAGTTGCGCTCGGAGCGCGCCGACACCGACCCCAAGGTGTTCACCCGGATCCACTTCCACTTCGTGGTGCGCGGCCGCAACCTGAAGCCCAACCTGGTCGAGCGGGCCATCAAGCTTTCGCACGACAAGTACTGCTCGGCCACCGCCATGATCGCCAGGACCGCGGAGATCACGATCGACTGGGAAATCGTCGAGGACTGATCGAGCCTGCCAGCCGGGGCGTCGCACCGCCGGCTGCCCATCGCTTATATGTAGTGCGCGGTGCCGGTCATCACCTTCGCCGCCAAGCGCATCGCGCCCCGGACCGGGACGGGCAACCCGGCGCCGCCCAGCCGCATCGCCTCTTCGGCGTGGCGCACCTCGTCTTCCTTCATCTGGTCGACGATCGCCCGCGAACGTTTGTCGTCGGCCGGCAGCCGATCCATGTGACCGGCCAGGTGCTCCTCGACCTGCCTTTCGGTCTCGGCCATGAAACCCAGGCTGATCCGATCGCCGGCGCGGCCGGCCAGCGCGCCCAGCGCGAAAGCGCCCGCGTACCAGAAAGGATTCAGCAAGGAAGGACGCGCCCCGAGTTCGTCGAGCCGCTGGCGGGTCCAGGCGAGGTGGTCGCCCTCCTCGCCCGCGGCCTGGCGGAACTGCCGCACCAATTGGGGATCGCGGGCGGTGGCTGCCTGCCCTTCGTAGAGCGCCTGCGCGCACACCTCGCCCACATGGTCCACCCGCATCAAGGCCGCGGAAAGGCGGCGGTCGGCCGGATCGGCCGGGCCGTCGTCGGCGATGGCCGAAGCCGGGTTCGGCCGGGTGGCGGGAATCGCGTCGGCCAGCGTGGCCAGGGCCCGCCCCAGCCCGGCGAGCGAGCGGTCCAGCGCGGATTCGCGGCGAAAGCCGGTCGATGCGTTCGCGGTCATGACAGCCCCGATGTGTTGCGCAGTAGCGACATCATACCGCCGACCGCCCAGGCGGCGCATCGAACGGAAGGACTCGGTCACCGGATTGAAATGTGCCGAACATAAGTTGGAGCTCCGACTTGGCCATCGATTGCCGGGTCTCGTTTCCTTTCCTCCAGGAGCTCCAGATGAAGAAATCCCTCCTCGCGCTGGCCGTCCTCGGCGCTTTCGCCGGCACCGTTTCGGCGCAGACCAACGTGACCTTGTACGGCATCGCCGATGTCGGCATCGGCATGGCCGACATCGACCAGCCGGGCTCCGACAACACGGTGAACGTGTTCTCCGGCGTGCAGTCGAGCAGCCGCTTCGGCGTGCGCGGCTCCGAAGACCTGGGCGGCGGCCTGAAGGCCACCTTCAACATCGAGACCGGCGTGAACTGGGACACCGGCGCCGCCAGCAGCAACTCGCAGTTCTGGGGCCGCCGCGCGGTCGTGGGCCTGGCCGGCGGCTTCGGCGAAGTGCGCCTGGGCCGCGACTACACGCCGGGCTATTCGGCGATCGGCACCACCGACGTGATGGGCCTGGGCCTGTTCGGCAACTGGCTCGACTTCGGCAGCAACGGCGGCATCACCAGCCGCGCCAGCAACGGCCTGCACTACACCAGCCCGAACTGGGGCGGCTTCACGCTGCGCGCGATGTACGCGTCCGGCGAGGCCGACGGCGTGGCCGCGCCCAAGGGCGACGGCGACATGGTCGGCCTGTCCGGCGTCTACTCGGGCGGCCCGCTGACCGTGCAGGCCTACTACCAGACCAGCGAGTTCGACAACGGCGCCGGCGGCACCGCCAACGCCGACGAATACGGCATCGGCGCGCAGTACCGGTTCGGGGCCTTCCGCGTGGCGCTCAACTACGGGATGGCCGACGCCGAGGTGCCGGCCGGCGGCAGCATCGAGCACGAGGCCCTCGGCCTGGGCCTGGGCATGAAGCTCGGCGAGGGCGAGGTGCTGTTCAACTACATCCAGCAGGAAGTCGACCTGGCCGGGAGCCCCGAGGCCAAGTCCTTCGGCATCGCCTACGTGCACCCGCTGTCCAGGCGCACCAACCTGTACGCCACCTACGGCCAGATGAAGAACGAGAACGGCGCCGACTTCGCGTTGCGCGCAGCCGGCTTCGGCGTGGGCGGCGCGGCGAATACCGACTCGCAGGCCTTCGCGGTCGGCATCCGGCACCGGTTCTGATCGGCCGGCCCCACGCCACGTCTCCACCGCACCACCCGACCGGGGCCCCGGCTTTTGTTGCACCCCCGCAACGGATTCGCACGAATCCTGCCGCCCGCGGCCCCGGTTTCTTTGCCTGCCCGGGGAATTTGGCGAGAATAGATTCCAACTTCTGTCCGGGGTTGGCCTTTGGCCTGTCCGGGGGGGTGCGGCGGCGTGGAGGCCGTCGATTTCCAGAAACCTAGGAGATTGATCAATGAAGAAATCCCTGCTTGCGCTGGCCGTGCTGGGCGCATTTGCCGGTGCTGCCGCTGCGCAGACCAACGTCACGCTGTACGGTATCGCCGACGCCGGTATCGGTATGCAAGATTCCGACGCGCCGACCGATTCCGCGGTCACCGTGTTCTCGGGCGTCCAGTCGACCAGCCGCTTCGGCGTGCGTGGTTCGGAGGACCTGGGCGGCGGCCTGAAGGCCACGTTCAACATCGAAGCCGGCGTGAACTGGGACACCGGTGCCGCCGACGGCGTGTTCTGGCAGCGTCGCGCTGTCGTGGGTCTGGCCAGCAGCTGGGGTGAAGTCCGCCTCGGCCGCGACTACACCCCGGGCTTCCTTGCGGGTGGTGTCGGTGACGTGATGGGCTATGGCCTGTTCGGCAACTGGCTGACCTTCACCGCCCAGGCTGGCGGCTACGGTATCACCACCCGTGCCAGCAACGGCCTGCACTACACCGGCTCGTTCGGTGGCGTGACGGTCCGCGCAATGTACGCGGCGGGCGAGGACTACACCGGCAACAACGTCGGCGACATGTACGGCCTGTCGGGCGTCTACGCCGCCGGCCCGCTGAGCGTTGCCGCCTACTGGCAGCAGACCGACTTCGGCCCGGCCGGCGACGGCCAGCAGTACGGCATCGGCGGTCAGTACAACTTCGGCATGTTCCGTGTCGGCCTGAACTACGGCGCCGCCGAAATCGACAACCAGCCCGACCACACCGGCTGGGCGATCGGCGCGGGCATGAAGGTCGGTTCGGGCGAGATCCTGGCTCAGTACATCCAGCAGGATCTGGACGTTGCCGGCGGTGCCGATCCGTCCGCCAAGTCGATCGGTCTGGCCTACGTTCACCCGCTGTCCAAGCGTACCAACCTGTACGCCACCTATGGCCAGCTGAAGAACGAAGACGGCGGCGCGTTCGGTCTGCGCTACTCGCAGTCGGTGGTCCCGGCTGCCGGCGCGGACGCCGATCCGAAGGCCTTCGCGGTCGGTATCCGCCACATGTTCTAAGTCGAAGCCGGCTTCGGCCGGTTGCCACCGCCTCCGGGCGGTGGTCGACGCAGGACAGGAGCGCCGGGGAAACCCGGCGCTTTTTTTTCGCCTGTCCGATTCTGAGAAAATCGAAGGTTCTCCTCCATACCAAAAAGGAAGCCCTCGAATGACCTCGTCCATTTCCCGTCGCCGCTTCACGCTGGGCGCCGCCGCCGCGACCGGCGCCGCAGTACTGCCGGCGCCGCTGCCCGCCTTCGCCCAGCAGGACTATCCCAACAAGGCGATCCGCTTCGTCGTGCCCTTCCCGGCCGGCGGCACCACCGACATCGTGGGCCGCGTGGTGGCCGCCGAGCTGAACAAGGCCTGGAACGTTCCGGCGGTGGTCGACAACCGCGCGGGCGCAGGCGGCAACATCGGCTCGGAACTGGTCGCCAAGGCGGCGCCGGACGGCTACACGCTGCTGGTGTGCACCGTGGGCACGCACGGCATCAACACTTCGCTGTACAGCAAGATGTCCTTCGATCCGGTGAAGGACTTCGCGCCGGTAACGCTGGCCGCCGAGGTGCCCAACGTGGTCGTGGTCCACCCGTCGGTGAAGGCGAACACCATCAAGGAACTGATCGCGCTGCTCAAGGCCAACCCGGGCAAGATGAACTACGCCTCGTCGGGCAACGGCACCTCGATCCACCTATCGGCGGAGCTGTTCAAGTCGATGACCGGCACCTTCATGACCCACATCCCCTATCGCGGCAGCGCGCCTGCGGTGGCGGACCTGCTGGCCGGCCAGGTCGAGCTGATGTTCGACAACCTGCCCTCGGCCATGCCTCACATCCGCTCGGGCAAGCTGCGCGCCCTGGCGGTGACCAGCGCCAAGCGCGCGCCCGCGCTGCCCGACGTGCCCACGATCGCCGAGGCCGGCGTGCCGGGCTACGAGGCCAGCTCCTGGTTCGGCATCGTGGCGCCGGCCGGCACGCCCAGGCCCATCGTGGACAAGCTGCAGCAGCAGATCGCGAAGTCGTTGGCCCAGCCCGACGTGCGCGAGAAGCTGCTCGGCCAGGGCGCGAACCCGGTGGGCAACATGCCCGAGGAGTTCGCCAAGTACATCCAGGCCGAGATCGCCAAGTGGGCCAAGGTCGTGAAAGCCTCGGGCGCCAAGGTCGACTGACGACGCGTGAACAAATGTGCTGCGCGGCTCGATCTCGCGCCATGACACCACGCGCACTGAGCGCGGCGCTCATGCTGCTGGCAAGCGCCGGCGGCTGCGCCACCCTCGACACCTGGCAGCGGGAGACCATCTTCCAGGTGGGGCAGGCGCAGACCCGCTGGTACAGCGAGGCGCCGGAGGGCACCGAGCGCTTCGATATCGTGCTGGCCAACGGCGACCGCGTGCACGCCTGGTACCTGCCGGCTCCTGCGACCCCGCATTCGGCGCCGAACGAGGCGCCGACCGCGCTCTACCTGCACGGCTCGCGCTGGAACCTGCACAACAGCGTGTTCCGCCTGCGCCGCTGGCACGAGCTCGGCTTCAACATGCTGGCGATCGACTACCGCGGCTTCGGCGACAGCACGCCGATGCTCCCCTCCGAAGACAGCGCCTTCGAAGACGTGCTGGCCGCCTTCGAGGAATTGAAGCGCCGGCAACCCGACCCCGCGAAGCGCTTCGTCTACGGTCACAGCCTGGGCGGGGCGCTGGCGATCCGGCTGGCCGCCGAGATCGAGGCGGAGCACGCGCTGGCCGGCGTGGTCGTGGAGTCGAGCTTCACCAGCATCGTCGACCTGGCCGCAGGCACCCGATGGGGCTGGCTGCCTGGCCTGCGCTGGCTGGTCACGCAGCGCTTCGACTCGCTGGCCCGCATCGAGACGGTGGACGAGCCGCTGCTTTTCATCCACGGCACCGCCGACCGGGTGGTGCCGCACGAAATGAGCGACCGGCTGCACGCCGCAGCGAGCGGCGTGCGCGGCGGGCTCAGGGAACTGCTGAAGATCGAGGGCGCCTCGCACTCGGGCGTGAGCCGCGCCGGCGGCGAGACCTATGGGCAGCGGGTGCGCGGGTTCGTGGAGGCGGCGGGGGAATTAGCAAAGGGCAAGGGCTTGCAGGACGGTTGAATTCGTCTACCATAACGGTAACCCCCGGCTCCAACACGGCGTTTCTACCCCCGATTCCTGCCACCCGGGCCTCGAACCATGGAAACCGAGCTCTTCATCAAGAAGATTCCTCGCGAGATCAAGGAGTTGATCGGGCGCGAGGCGCGCAACCATCGGCGCTCGGTGAACCAGGAGGCGATCGTGCTGCTGGAGGAAGCGCTGGCTCAGCGCGCCATGGCGGCAAGAGGGCAACGCCATGAAGTTCGGGACATTCTCGCGCGCTACGCTGCAGCCACCCGCGAGAGCCCGCGAAGCGCCGACGACATCATCGAATACGACGAGTCCGGGCTACCGAAATGACGCCCGTCACGCGCCTGCCGGCGGCAGTCGTGGACACCTCGGCGATCTTCTGCATCTTCGAGCAGGAAGCCTCGGGACCGGCCTTTCTCGATGCCCTGGAGCGTTGCGACCGCCTCTTGCTGAGCGCGGGAACCCTGGCCGAACTGTCCATTCTCATGATCGCCAGGGCGGGACCCGACGGTGCCTCGGCGCTCGACGACTTCCTTGCGAATTTCGCAATCGAGGTCGTCCCGGTCGATGAAGCCAGCGTCCGGACGCATTTCCGCGATGGATTCATCCGGTACGGCAAGGGAACTGGCCATCCCGCCAGGCTGAACTATGGCGACCTCTTCGCCTACGCGTTGGCGGCCGACCTGAACCTGCCCCTGCTGTTCCAGGGCGGTGACTTCTCCCGCACCGACATCGTCAACGCAATGGACGCGCTGGGCTTCACGCTCGGCGCCAAGTGCGAAACCAGCCCCTGAACGGCGGGCACCCGGCCTCTCGACCAGGGCGCCCAACCGACCAGCGCTCGCGCCCGCTCAGGCCGCGTTCCACCCGCTCAGGCCGCCTTCTTCAGCGCCTCGTCGCGCAGCTCCCGCCGCAGGATCTTGCCCACATTGGTCTTCGGCAGCTCGGCCCGGAACTCGACGTGCCTGGGTCGCTTGTAGCCGGTGAGGTTCTCGGCGCAGAACCCGAGCAGATCGCGCTCGGTGAGCCCCGGGTCCTTGCGGACCACGAAGATCTTGACCGCCTCGCCGGAGTGCTCGTCGGGGACGCCGACGGCCGCCACCTCGAGCACGCCCGGGTGGGTGGCCACCACCTCTTCGACCTCGTTCGGGTACACGTTGAAGCCCGAGACCAGGATCATGTCCTTCTTGCGGTCGACGATCTTCACGTAGCCGCGCTCGTCCATCACCCCGATGTCGCCGGACTTGAAGAAGCCGTCCGCGGTCATGACCTTGGCGGTTTCCTCAGGGCGGTTCCAGTAGCCGGCCATGACCTGCGGGCCGCGGATCGCGATCTCGCCGCGCTCGCCGAGCGGGACCAGGTTGCCGTCGTCGTCGAGGATGGCGATCTCGGTCGAGGGCAGCGGCAGGCCGATGGTGCCGCTGTACTCGGCAGTGTCGGTGGGGTTGCAGATTGCCGACGGCGAGGTCTCGGACAGGCCGTAGCCCTCGCAGATCGGGCAGCCGGTGACCTGCAGCCAGCGGTCGGCCACCGCCTTCTGCACCGCCATGCCGCCGCCGTTGGACACGCGCAGGCCCGAGAAGTCGAGCTTGGCGAACTCCTCGTTGTGGGCCAGCGCGTTGTACAGCGTGTTGACCGCCGGGAACATGTTGATCTTGTAGGGCCGGAGCTCCTTGATCAGCGCCGGCAGGTCGCGCGGATTCACGATCAGGATGTTCAGCCCGCCGGTGCGCATGCCCAGCAGGCAGCAGACCGTGAGCGCGAAGATGTGATACAGCGGCAGCGCGCAGACGGTGATCAGCTGCTCGGGCGGCGCGGGCTTCTTCGGGTCGTGCACCGCCGGCTGCATCCAGGCCTCGGACTGCAGCACGTTGGCGATCACGTTGCGGTGGACCAGCGTGGCGCCCTTGGACACCCCGGTGGTGCCGCCGGTGTACTGCAGGAAGGCCGGGTCTTCCTGGCCGATCTGGACCGGCCGCAGCGTCTGGCGCGCCCCCTCGGAGAGCGCCTCGTTGAAGCGGGTGACGTTCGCGAGCTCGAAGGACGGCACCATCTTCTTGACGTGCCGCACCACGAAGTTGACCACCCCGCCCTTGGGGAAGCCGAGCAGGTCGCCCATGGAGGCCAGCACCACCTCCTTGACCTGCGTGTGGGAGACGATCTGCTGCAGCGTGTGCGCGAAATTCTCGAGGATGATGATCGCCTTGGCGCCGGAGTCCTCGAGCTGGTGCTCGAGCTCGCGCGGCGTGTACAGCGGGTTCACGTTGACCACCACCAGCCCGGCGCGCAGGACCCCGGCGATCGCCACCGGGTACTGCAGCACGTTGGGCATCATGATCGCGACCCGGTCGCCCTTCTGCAGGCCCTTGGACTGCAGGAAGGCCGCGAGCGCCTTCGACTTCTCGTCGACTTCGCCGAAGCTGATCTCCTTGCCGAGGCCCACGTAGGCCTTGCGGTCGCGGTACTTGGTGAAGGCTTCCTCGATCAGGTGGACCAGCGAGGAGTACTGGGTCCAGTCGACGTCGTGCGGCACCGCGCTGGGGTAGCTCTTCAGCCAGAAACGCTCGATCCTGGTGTCCATCTCTGTCTTCGTCTCCATTCTCATCTTGCCGATCGGGTCGGGGTTCTCGAGGCAATCTTACCGGGCCCGGGGCCCTCCTGCCCGGCCAGCCCCGCGAGCGTCTCCATGCGCTCGGCCGCCGGCAGCCGCGCGAGCGCCTCGGCGGCCTGGTGGAAGCGGCCCAGGTCGCCGGCCTCGCGCGCGAGCAGCGCCTCGAAAGCCGGCACGAGGTCGTTGTAGGCGGCCACCGAGGCCAGGTGCGCGGTAGTGAGTCGCTGGCCGAACCAGCGGTCATAGCCGGCGAAGCCGCCCCAGCGCTCGCGCAGCACTGCGTAGTCGGCCTGCAGCGCGGCAAAGATCGCATCGCGGCCCGCGAGCTTCCCGGCGTCGGCAAGCTCGCTCGCGAACAGGCGCTCGAGCGACTCGCGATGGCGCCGCAGCAGGGAGAGGAAGTCGGCGCGGCGCGCGGAATGCTCGCGCCAGGCATCCCGCAGCCGCGGGTCGCCGCCGCTCGCGATGCGCGCGTCCAGCCAGCGCTCCAGGCCGGCGCGCTCGACCGCGGTGGCATAGGACTCGTTGAACGTGGAGTCGCCCTTGAGGTAGACCCGCTGGTGGGCGAGCTCGTGGAAGACCAGCCGCGCCAGCTCGACCTCGTGCCGGTTCACGATGGTGCTGAGCAGCGGATCGGCGAACCAGCCCAGCGTGGAATAGGCGGGCACGCCCGACACGAAGGCCTCGAAGCCCTCGTCGCGCATGCGCTGGGCGAAGCGCTCGGCGTCGTCGCGCGAGAAGTATCCCCGGTAACCCACGCAACCGGCCACCGGGAAGCAGGACTGGCGCAACTTCAGCGACAACGGAGGCGCGGCGAACACGTTCCAGACCACGAAGGGCCGGTCGATGGCCGTGTAGCGGGTGTAGCTGTCGTTGTCGGGCAGGGCCAGCTCGCGCGAGGCGAAGTCGCGGATCTCGAGCGCGCGTTGCAACCGCTCGCGCAACTGCGGCTCGGTGGCCGGATCGGCGATCAGGGCCGAGACCGGCTCGGCCCGCCGGATCAGGTCGAGGTGGCCGGCAGCGGACTGCCACCAGTAGGCCGGGCCATCGGTCCAGGCGGCGCAGCCGGAAAGCGACGCAAGGCCCAGCGCGGCCGCCAGCGTCAGGCCCGCTCGCATCACGGCGCCGGGCGCAGCTCGACCAGGCAGTCGTAGAAGGTCGGGCCGCGCCCCAGGTCGGTGAGCGCCTGGCTGGTGACCGCGTTCACGTTGCGCCCGCCCTGGGTGAGCTTGTGCCACCAGATGCCCCAGGCCACCGGCACGCCGGGGCGCGCGCGGTCGCTGACACTGGCCCGTGCCAGGAAACGACCGCGATCGTTGAACACCTCGACCATGTCGCCGTGGGTCACGCCGCGCGCGGCGGCGTCGTCGGGGTGGATCTCGACGGCCGGCTCCTTCGCCTGGGCCTGCAGCCCGGGGATGTTGACGAAGGTCGAGTTCAGGAAGGTGCGCGCCGGCGGCGAGATCAGCGCCAGCGGGTAGCGCGCGGCCAGCCCGGGGTTGGAGATCGCCGACTCCCAGGGCGGCACCCAGTCGGGCAGCGGGTCGAGCCCCTGGTCGGCCAGCCGCTGGCTGTAGAACTCGCAACGCCCCGACGGCGAGGGGAAACCGCCTTGCGCGAAGGGCGCGTCGGCGTGGCGCATCTTGGCCCAGCCCTCGCGCCGGAGCTGCTCGAGCGAAACGCCGCCGGCCTGCGGCGCGTCCCAGTCCATGGCGTCGCGCACGATGTCCTCGTCGCTGGCGCGCAGCGCCGGCTCGTCGAAGCCCATTCGCGCGGCCAGCTCGCGGAACACGTCGGCGTTGGGTCGCGCCTGCCCGAGCGGCGCGATCGCCGGATTGTTGGCCAGCACGTACCAGTGGCCGTAGGTCTTGTGGACGTCGAAGTGCTCGAGCTGGGTGGTGGCCGGCAGCAGCCAGTCGGCGTAGTCGGCGGTGTCGGTCTGGAAGTGCTCGAGCACCACGGTGAACAGATCCTCGCGCGCGAAGCCGGCGATCACCTTGTCGGACTCGGGCGCCACCGCCACCGGGTTGGAGTTGTAGACGATCACCGCCTCGACGGGCGGGTCGGCCTCGAGCAGCGCGTCGCCGATCTGCACCATGTTGATGGTGCGCGGCGGCTTGCCGGGCCAGCCGGGCATCAGCTCGGGCCGCACCTGCTTCGACGGCGTGACCGGCACCATGTGGCTGGCGCTCAGCAGCATGCCGCCGGCCGGGTCGCGCCAGGCGCCGGTGAGCGCCGGCAGCGAGGCGATCGCGCGCACCCCGTTGGCGCCGCCGTGGGTGCGCTGCATCCCGTAGTTCAGGCGGATGGCGGCCGGCCGCAGGGTGGCGTAGTCGCGCGCCAGGCCGATCACCTCGTCGGCGGTGATGCCGCAGATCTGCGCGACCCGCTCCGGCGGGTACTGCGCGGCCCGCTCGGCCAGCGCCTCGAAGCCCAGCGTGCAGCGCTCGATGTAATCCCGGTCGAGCCGATCCTCGGCGATCAGCACGTTCATCATGCCAAGCGCCAGCGCCGCGTCGGTGCCGGGCATCAACGCGACGTGCTGGTGGCACTTCAGCGCGGTGTCGCTGCGGTAGGGGTCGATCGCCACCAGCTTGGCGCCGCGACGCTTGGCCTGCTGCGCGAAGGTCCAGAAATGCAGGTTCGAGGTGATCGAGTTCGACCCCCAGATCAGGATCAGGCCCGAATCGGCGAAGCGCTCGACGTCCATGCCGACCGCACCGCCCAGCGTGTACTGCAGTCCGGTCATGCCGGGCGACGAGCAGATGGTCCGGTCCAGCTGCGAGGCGCCCAGCCGGTGGAAGAAGCGGCTGGCCATGCCCTCGCCCTGCACCCAGCCCATGGTGCCGGCGTAGCTGTAGGGCAGGATGCGCTGCGGGTCGCGGGCGGCGATCGCCTTCAGCCGGGCGGTGATGTCGGCCAGGGCCTCGTCCCAGGTGGCGGGCTCGAAGCGCCCCTCGCCCTTGCGGCCGACCCGCCGCATCGGGGTCAGGATGCGGTCCGGCGAGTAGGTGCGCTCGGGATAGCGGGACACCTTGGCGCACAGGGCGCCGTGCGTGCTGGGGTGGTCGGGATCGCCGGCCACCTTCACCGCCTTGCCGTCGCGCACGGTGACCAGCAGCGCGCAGGTGTCGGGGCAGTCGTGCGGGCAGGCGCCGCGGACGATGGTCTCGGTCGATGAAGTATCCATTCGATTCCCGCAGAAGGCGCCCGGCCGGCGCCCGATCGGCTAAATCTCAATGCTAAGCTAGCAAAACGCATTTTTCAGTCATATTTCGGTCGCCGACCGGGGATTTCACCCTAGCCATGCAGCTCGTCGAAGAGATCATCGCCCAACACGCCGAGATCCGCGCCCTGCGGCGCGACATCCATGCCCACCCCGAACTCAAGTTCGAGGAGTTCCGCACCGCCGACCTGGTCGCGGCCAGGCTCGAGGAATGGGGCATTCCCTGCGTGCGGGGCCTCGGCGGCACCGGCGTGGTCGGCATCGTCAAGGCCGGCAGCTCGGGCCGGGCCATCGGCCTGCGCGCCGACATGGACGCGCTGCCGATGACCGAGTTCAACAAGTTCCCGCACGCCTCGCGCAACGAAGGCAAGATGCACGCCTGCGGCCACGACGGCCACACCGCCATGCTCCTGGCCGCGGCCCGGCACTTCTCGAAGCACCGCAACTTCGACGGCACCGTCTACCTGATCTTCCAGCCGGCCGAGGAAGGCGGCGGCGGCGCCCGCGAGATGATCAAGGACGGCATCTTCGAGAAGTTCCCCATGGAGGCAGTGTTCGGCATGCACAACTGGCCGGGCCTGAAGGCCGGCCAGTTCGCGTTGAAATCGGGCCCGGTCATGGGCTCGTCCAACGAGTTCCGCATCCGCATCCACGGCAAGGGCGCGCACGCGGCCATGCCGCACACCGGCGTGGACCCGGTGCCGGTGGCCTGCCAGATGGTGCAGGGCTTCCAGACCATCATCACCCGGAACAAGCGCCCGGTCGAGGCGGCGGTGCTGTCGGTCACCATGATCCACGCCGGCGAGGCCACCAACGTGGTGCCCGATTTCGCCGAGATCCAGGGCACGCTGCGCACCTTCACCGTCGAGGCCATCGACCTGGTCGAGCGCCGCATGCAGGCCATCGCCGAGCACACCGCGGCCGCCTTCGACTGCACGGTCGAGTTCGAGTTCGTGCGCAACTACCCGCCCACCATCAACCACCCGGCGGAGACCGATTTCTGCCGCGAGGTCATGATCGACGTGGTCGGCGCCGACAACGTGCTCGAGTTCGAGCCCACGATGGGCTCCGAGGACTTCGCCTACTTCCTGCTCGAGAAGCCCGGCTGCTACGTGGTGATCGGCAACGGCGAAGGCGGCCACCGCGAGGCCGGCCACGGCATGGGGCCCTGCGTGCTGCACAACCCCAACTACGACTTCAACGACGACCTGATCCCCATCGGCGCCAGCTACTGGGTCAGGCTGGCCGAGCGCTGGCTGGCCGCCCGCTGAGCCGCCGCGGCAGGCTGGACGGCGCACTCACCGAAGAGGGATCCCGCACCCGATGCTCGCCTTCGTCGTCCGGCGGCTGCTCCAGGCCGTCGTGGTCATGCTGGTGGTCTCGTTCATCGCCTTCTCGCTGTTCCAGTACGTGGGCGACCCGGTACTGTCCATGGTCGGCCAGGACGCCACCCCCGCGGAGCGCGAGCAGCTGCGCAGCTCGCTCGGGCTCGACCAGCCCTTCTACGTGCAGTTCGGGCATTTCCTGGGCAATGCGGTGCAGGGCGAGTTCGGGCTGTCCTACCGGCAGGGCCGCAAGGTCTCCACGCTGATCGTGGAGCGCTTCCCGGCCACGCTGGAGCTGTCGCTGGCCGCCGGCCTGCTGGCGCTGCTGGTGGGCATCCCGCTGGGCGTGTACACCGCGCTGCGACGAAAGGGCTTCCTGTCCAACCTGTTCCTGGCGGTGTCGCTGATCGGTGTGTCGCTGCCCACCTTCCTGATCGGCATCTTCCTGATCCTGCTCTTCGCGGTGATCCTGGGCTGGCTCCCCTCCTACGGTCGCGGCGACACGGTGATGATCGGCTGGTGGTCCTCGGGCTTCTTCACCGCCAAGGGCCTGCAGCACCTGATCCTGCCGGCGATCACGCTGTGCCTGTTCCAGCTCACGCTGATCATGCGGCTGGTGCGCGCCGAGATGCTCGAGGTGCTGCGCACCGACTACATCAAGTTCGCGCGGGCGCGCGGACTGTCCGATCGCGCGGTGCACTTCGGCCACGCGCTGAAGAACACGCTGGTGCCGGTCATCACCATCACCGGCCTGCAGCTGGGCTCGATCATCGCCTTCGCGATCGTCACCGAGACCGTGTTCCAGTGGCCGGGCATGGGCCTGCTGTTCATCCAGGCGGTGCAGTCGGCCGACATCCCGGTGATGGCCGCCTACCTGTGCCTGATCGCACTGGTCTTCGTGATCATCAACCTGATCGTCGACCTGCTCTATTTCGCCGTCGACCCGCGGCTGCGGATGGACCGCGCCGCGGCGGCGCACTGAGGCCGCGCGCGCACCGATGAACGTCCGAGAGACCCTCGCCCCGCCCGCCGGCGGGCCCGGAGCCCAGGGAAGCTGGCTGGGCAACCACCCCGCGGTGGCCGCCATCCGCGCCTGGCAGCGGGAGCTGACCGTCATCCGGCGCGAGCTGCACGCCAATCCGGAACTGGGCTTCGAGGAGCACTTCACGTCCGAGGTGATCGCGCGGCAACTGGCGCGCTGGGGCGTGGACGAGGTCCACCGCGGCATCGGCCGCACCGGGGTGGTCGGCGTGATCCGCGGTCGCGACACGCACAGCGCGCGCACCGTGGGCCTGCGGGCCGACATCGACGCGCTGCCGATGCACGAGGACAACGACTTCGCGCACCGCTCGCGCAAGACCGGCTGCATGCACGGCTGCGGCCACGACGGCCACGCCACGATGCTGCTGGGCGCGGCCCGCTATCTCGCCAAGACCCGCGACTTCGACGGCACCGTGCACCTGATCTTCCAGCCGGGCGAAGAGGGCTTCGGCGGCGCGCAGGTCATGATCGACGACGGACTGTTCGAGCGTTTTCCCTGCGACACGGTCTACGCGATGCACAACTGGCCGGGGCTGCCCCCCGGCACCATCGCGGTGCGGCCCGGCCCGATGATGGCCGCCGCCGACCGGATCACGATCACCGTGGAGGGCCGTGGCGGCCACGGCGCGCACCCCTACCAGACCATCGACCCGGTCCTGGTGGCCGCGCACATCATCACCGCGGCGCAGTCCATCGTGTCGCGCAACGTGAAGCCGCTCGACTCGGCGGTGGTCAGCCTGTGCGCGATCGAGGCCGGCCACCTGGGCGCGATGAGCGTGATGCCGAGCACCGCGAAGATCGTCGGCACGGTGCGCACCTTCAAGCCCGAGACCCAGGACATGATCGAGGCCCGCCTGTCGGCGCTCGCCGCGTCGGTGGCCGCCGGCTTCGGCGCGCAGGCGCGGCTGGACTACGAGCGGATCTACCCGGCCACGATCAACAGCCGCGCCGAGGCACTGTTCGGCCAGCAGGTGGCCGAGGAACTGGTCGGCACGGACCACGTGGTCACCGACCTGGAGCCGAGCATGGGCGCCGAGGACTTTTCCTTCATGCTGCGCGTGCGGCCGGGCGCCTATTTCCGTATCGGCCAGGGGGGCGCCGAAGCGGGCCGGCTGCTGCACAATACCCGATACGACTTCAACGACGAGATCCTGCCGCTGGGCGCCGCGCTGTTCGCGCGGCTGGCCGAGCGCTCGATGCCGATCGGAGCGAATCGCTGACCGGCGAGCCAAGCGCGCGCCAAACCACCCTGGAAAGAGAGAGGAGACGACCATGCCCAAGAAACAATCGATGCTGCGCAAGAGCGCGCTGGCCTTCGCGATCACGATGGCGCTGGCAGGCGCGGCCGGCGCCAAGACCTTCCGGATCGCCGACCAGGGCGACGCCCTGTCGATGGATCCGCATTCGCTGAACGAGTCGCTGCAGCTCTCGTTCACCGGCAACATCTACGAGCCGCTGGTCGGCCGCGACAAGAAGCTCGGACTCGTGCCGGCGCTGGCCACCAAGTGGCAGCAGGTGAACCCGACCACCTGGCGCTTCGAGCTGCGCAAGGGCGTGCAGTTCCACGACGGCACGCCCTTCACCGCCGACGACGTGGTCTTCACCTTCGCGCGTGCCGCCGGCGAAGGCTCGGACATGCGCTCGTACACGAACACGATCGCCGAGGTGAAGAAGATCGACAGCCACACGATCGACATCATCACCAAGACGCCCTTCCCCATCATTCCGGACGTGATCTCGCTCGTGTACATCATGAGCAAGAAGTGGGCGGAGGAGAACAAGGCCGAACGCCCGGTCGACAAGCGCAAGGGGGTGGAGAACGCCGCCTCGTTCAAGGCCAACGGCACCGGCCCCTTCCGCCTGCGCTCGCGCGACCCCGGCGTGCGCACGGTGCTGGTGCGCAACCTGAACTACTGGGACAAGGTCGAGACCAACGTCGACGAGGTGGTCTTCACCCCCATCGGCAGCGACGCCACCCGGGTGGCCGCGCTGATCTCGGGCGAGATCGACATGATGCAGCCGGTGCCGGTGCAGGACATCGCCCGCCTGACGCGCGACCCGAACCTGAACGTGATGCAGGGCCCCGAGCTGCGCACGATCTTCCTGGGCATGGACCAGAAGCGCGACGAGCTGCTGTTCTCCAACGTGAAGGGCAAGAACCCGTTCAAGGACCAGCGGGTGCGCCAGGCCTTCTACCAGGCCATCGACATCGAGGCGATCAAGACCCGCATCATGCGCGGCGCCGCCACGCCCACCGCGCTGATGGTGGCGCCCGGCATCAAGGGCTTCGACCCGGCGCTGAACAAGCGCCTGCCCTACAGCGTGGACGCCGCCAGGAAGCTGATGGCCGACGCCGGCTACGCCAATGGCTTCGAAGTCAAGATGAACTGCCCGAACGACCGCTACGTGAACGACAGCGAGATCTGCCAGGCGGTGGCCGGCATGCTGGCCCGCATCAACGTGAAGGTGAACCTCGAGGCCGAGACCAAGGGCACCTACTTCCCGAAGATCCTGTCGCGCAACACCTCGTTCTACATGCTCGGCTGGACGCCGGGCACCTACGACTCGCACAACGCGCTGAACGCGCTGATGGCCACGCCGGGCGAAGGCGGCCAGGGCCAGTTCAACCTGGGCAGCTACAGCAACCCGAAGCTCGATGAGCTGACCGCGAAGATCGCGTCCGAGACCGACGAGGCCAAGCGCAACGCGATGATCGCCGAGGCCTTCAAGATCCATTCGGACGATGTCGGCCACCTGCCGCTGCACCAGCAGGCGCTGGCCTGGGCCGCCCGCAAGAACGTGTCGGTGGTCCAGCTGCCCGACAACTTCAACATGTTCAAGTGGGTCGTCATCAAGTGACGGCAGCGGCGCCTTCGGCGCTGCGCCGCTTCCTCGACGGCGACCTCTGGTACAGCTTCCGTACCAGCCCGGTCGCGGTCGGGGCGGCGATCGTCGCGGCGATCATGATCGTCGGGGCGCTGTTCGCGCCGTGGCTGGCGCCGCACCAGCCTTTCGACCTGGCGTCGCTGTCGCTGATGGACTCGCTGCTGCCCCCGGCCTGGCTGGAGGCGGGGCAGCTGCGCTACTTCCTCGGCACCGACGACCAGGGCCGCGACGTGCTTTCCACCATCCTGTACGGCTCGCGCATTTCGCTGCTGGTGGGCCTGGCTTCGGTGGCGGTGGCCATGGTGCTGGGCGTGGGCCTGGGGCTGCTCTCCGGCTACGTGGGCGGCCGGGTCGACGCCTTCATCATGCGGGTCGCCGACGTGCAGCTGTCTTTTCCGGCCATCCTGATCGCGCTGCTGATCGACGGCTCGGCCCGCGCGCTGCTGCCACGCGACGCGCACAGCGACTGGCTCGCGATCGGCGTGCTGGTCGGCTCGATCGGCCTGGCCAACTGGGTGCAGTACGCGCGCACGGTGCGCGGCTCCACGCTGGTCGAGCAGGGCAAGGAATACGTGCAGGCCGCGCGGGTCATCGGCGTGAAGCCCTGGCGGATCATGATCCGCCACGTGCTGCCCAACGTGCTCGGGCCGGTGCTGGTCATCGCCACGATCAACGTCGCGCAGGCGATCATCACCGAGGCCACGCTGTCCTTCCTGGGCGTGGGCGTGCCGCCGACATCGCCCTCGCTGGGCACGATGATCAACAACGGCAACAACTTCCTCTTCTCCGGCGAGTGGTGGCTGGTGATGTTCCCCGGCCTGGCGCTGGTGCTGCTGTGCATGTCGGTCAACCTGCTCGGCGACTGGCTGCGCGACGCCCTGAACCCGAAGCTGCGATGACGGCTCTTCTCGACGTCCGCAAGCTGCGCGTGGAGTTCCCCACCCGTCGCGGCACCCTGCTCGCGCTCGACGACATCTCGTTCTCGATCGCGCCCGGCGAGGTCCTGGGCGTGGTCGGCGAGTCGGGGGCCGGCAAGTCGCTGACCGGCGCAGCGATCATCGGCCTGCTGGAGCCGCCCGGCCGCATCGCCGGCGGCGAGGTCCTGCTGTCGGGGCGCCGCATCGACAATCTTTCTCCGGCCGAGATGCGCAAGGTGCGGGGCCGCGAGATCGGCGCCATCTTCCAGGATCCGCTCACCTCGCTGAACCCGCTCTACACGGTGGGCCGGCAGCTGGTCGAGACGATCCAGACCCATCTGCCGCTCACCGCCGCCCAGGCGCGCGCCCGCGCCATCGACCTGCTGAAGTCCACCGGCATTCCGGCGGCCGAAGCGCGGATCGACCACTATCCGCACCAGTTCTCGGGCGGCATGCGCCAGCGGGTGGTAATCGCGCTGGCGCTGGCCGCCGAGCCCAAGCTGGTGGTGGCCGACGAGCCGACCACCGCGCTCGATGTGTCGATCCAGGCTCAGATCATCACGCTGCTCAAGTCGCTGTGCCGCGAGCACGGCACCGCGGTGATGCTGGTCACCCACGACATGGGCGTGATCGCCGAGACCGCGGACCGGGTGGCGGTCATGTACGCCGGCCGGATCGCCGAGATCGGCCCGGTGGCCGACGTGATCCATCGGCCGAAGCATCCCTACACGATCGGCCTGATGGGCTCGATCCCGTCGATCGGCGAGGACAAGGCGCGGCTCGCGCAGATCGACGGCGCGATGCCGCGACTGAACGCGATTCCGCCGGGCTGCGCCTTCAATCCGCGCTGCGAGCGGGTCATGCCGGTCTGCCGAGAGCGGCGGCCCGAGCTGATCGACACCGGCAGCTCGCGCGCGGCGTGCTGGCTGCACGAGGCCACCGTCATGAGCACGGCACGATGAACACGATCGAGAAACTTGCGGAGCGGAGCCGGGCGGCAGCCGGCGCCACGCCGTCCGGCCAGGAACCTGCCCGCGCGCCCGAGTCGCTCGTAGAGCGCCCGCTGGTCGAGGTCGACGGCATCGCCAAGGTCTTCGACGTGTCGGCGCCGTGGCTGAACCGGGTGCTCGAACGCAAGCCCAGGCTCTTGCTGCACGCGGTGGACGGCGTGTCCTTCACGATCCGGCGCGGCGAGACCCTGGCGCTGGTCGGCGAGTCCGGTTGCGGCAAGTCCACCGTGGCCCGGATGCTGGTCGGGCTCTACAAGCCCTCGCGCGGCAGCGTGAAGATCGACGGCCACGACCTGTCGGAGTTGTCGGGCCCCTCCGGGCAGGCCCTGCGCCGGCGTATCCAGATGATCTTCCAGGATCCCTACGCCAGCCTGAATCCGCGCTGGAAGGTGTCGGAGATCATCGCCGAACCCATCCGCGTGCACCGGCTGCTCGACGACGAGGCCGCGATCGACGCCCGGGTCGGCGAGCTGCTTCGGCACGTCGGCCTGTCGCCGACCGACGCCGCGCGCTTTCCGCACCAGTTCTCGGGCGGGCAACGGCAGCGCATCTCCATCGCCCGGGCGCTGGCCTCGCAGCCCGAGTTCCTGGTCTGCGACGAGCCAACCTCGGCGCTCGACGTGTCGGTGCAGGCGCAGGTGCTCAACCTGATGCGCGAGCTGCAGCGGCAGGACCAGCTCACGTACCTCTTCATCTCGCACAACCTGGCAGTGGTGCACCACGTGGCCGACCGGGTCGGCGTGATGTACCTGGGCCGCATCGTGGAGCTCGCGCCCAAGCGCACGCTGTTCGAGGCGCCGCGGCATCCCTACACCCGGATGCTGCTCGACGCGATCCCCGACATCGGCATGACCGGCCGCGCCCGCACGCCGGTGGCCGGCGAGGTGCCCAATCCGCTGAGTCCGCCGCCGGGCTGCACCTTCCATCCGCGCTGTCCGCATGCGAACGCGCGCTGCCGCAGCGAGCAGCCGCTGCTGCGCGCCACCCCCGACGGCGGCCAGGCGGCCTGCCATGCGGTGGAGGAAGGGCGGATCTGAGACGCTCGCGCCGTGGCGCCGCTCAGGCGGCCGACAGCCTGAACGCGGCCGCGCCCACGTCCCCCGACATGCGCTCGAGCCGGTAACGCAGCCCCACCCCGAGCACCGCGCGGCGCCGGACATGCCCGAAGGGCAGGCCCGGGACCACCGGGATGCCCAGCCGATCGGCCAGGTGCGCGCGCACCGTGGACAAGTCGAAGCCATTGTCGTGGGGGGCGGGTCTCCACTCGGTGAAGGCACCGAGCAGGATTGCCTTCTGGCGGCCCAGCACCCCGGCGTGCAGCAGCTGCAGCAGCATCCGCTCCACGCGATAGGGGTGCTCGGCAACGTCCTCGACGAACAGGATGCCGCCGTCGACGGCAGGCATCCAGGGCGTGCCGGCGAGGCTCGCGAGCATCGCCAGGTTGCCGCCCCAGAGCGTGCCCTCGATCGCGGCAGGCATCGCGGGCAGAACGAGGCCTGCCGCGCCGGGCCCCGCTGCGCCGAGGCCGTCACCGGCTCCGTCGCCGCCGTCCCCGGCGCGCGGGTCGGCCGCCCACTCGACCACCGGCGCCCGGCCCTGCAGCAGCTCGGCGAACTGCGCCAGCATGTACGGCTCCGGCTCGCCCGCGCCGAAGTCGCCGCACACCGCCGGCCCGGCCCAGCTCGCGGCGCCGGTTCCGGCCAGCAGCGCCAACTGGAACACGGTGAAGTCGCTGAAGCCGACCCAGCGCACGCCGCGGGCCACCGAGCGGGCCACCAGCGGCCAGTCGATCCGGTCGAGCAGGCGCGAGAGCCCGTAGCCGCCGCGCGCGATCATCACCAGGTCCACGTCGTCGGCGCGGGCAGCGTCGTGGACCTGCGCGAGCCGGGCATCGTCGGAACCCGCGAAGCGCAGCCAGGGGCTGCCCGGCACCCTGCTGCGCACCCGGCAGCCCAGCGCCTCGAGCCGCGCGACGCCCGCCCCGAAGCCCGCCGCCGACAACAGCGCGCCGGAGGGCGCGATCACGTCGATGCGGGGGGCGCTCACGAGTTCGCCCCCGGCTCCGGCAGGTGCAGCTCCAGGCTTTCCTTGATCTCTTCCATCACGATGTAGCTTCGGGATTCGCGCGCCCCGGGCAGGCCGAGCAGCATGTCGCCCAGCAGTTTACGGTAGGCCTCCATG
Organism: Zeimonas arvi; assembly: GCF_008039575.1. Taxonomy (GTDB): domain Bacteria; phylum Pseudomonadota; class Gammaproteobacteria; order Burkholderiales; family Burkholderiaceae_E; genus Zeimonas; species Zeimonas arvi. The sequence continues at coordinate 595,203 of NZ_VDUY01000003.1, forward strand.
CCGGGGATGCGCGCCTTGATCAGGTAGTCGAAATCACCCGACACCAGGTGGCATTCGAGCACCCAGGGCAGCTTGCGCACCTCGCGCCGGAACTCGTCGAAGATGGCGCCCGACTTGGCCGCCAGCCGGATCTCGACGAAGACCAGCAACTGCTGGCCCAGCGCGTGCGGATCGAGCCGGGCGTGATAGCCGGTGATGAAGCCGTCGCGCTCCAGCCGCCGCACGCGCTCGCTGCAGGGCGTGACCGACAGCCCGACCCTGTCCGCGAGCTCGGTCATCGACATCCGGCCGTCGGCCTGCAGATGGCGAAGGATGTTGCGATCGATCCGATCGAGGTCGCGCACGGCTTGCATCCGGGTACGCATGAAAATCTCCTGCCTGAAATCTGTCGACCAGAGAAATTCTAGTGCGCTCCAGAAATACGCGAACAAATCCTGCTGCGTCGACCGCAGAATCTTCGTTGATGCGGCGCCCTCCCCGACTTGCCCGGCGGGCCCGCGCAGGCAGCTCGAACCCACGGAGTCGGCAATGCAGGTGATGATCCTCGGCAGCGGCGTGATCGGCGTGACCACCGCCTGGTACCTGGCCAAGGCCGGGATGCAGGTGACCGTCGTCGACCGGCAGCCCGCGGCCGCGCTGGAGACCAGCTTCGCCAACGCCGGCCAGATCTCGCCCGGCTACTCGACCCCCTGGGCCGCGCCCGGCATTCCCGCGAAAGCCCTGCGCTGGCTTTTCGAGAAGCACGCGCCCCTGGCGCTGCGGCCCGACGGCTCGCTGTTCCAGCTGCAGTGGCTCGCGCAGATGCTGGCCAACTGCAGCGCCGAGCGCTACGCGGTGAACAAGGAACGCATGCTGCGGGTGGCCGAGTACAGCCGCGACTGCCTGCGCGCGCTGCGCGCGGAAACCGGCATCGCCTACGAAGGCCGGCAGCAGGGCACGCTGCAGGTGTTTCGCAAGGCCTCGCAGCTCGCGGCCGCGCAGCGCGACATCGAGGTGCTGAAGGAAGTGGGCGTGCCCTTCGAGCTGCTCGACGCCGACGGCATCGCCCGCGTCGAGCCCGCGCTCGGTCGGGTGCGCGGCAAGCTGGCCGGCGCGCTGCGCCTGCCCGGCGACGAGACCGGCGACTGCCAGCTCTTCACCACGCGGCTGGCCGAGATGTGCGAGGCGGCCGGCGTGCGCTTCGAGTACGGCCGGAACGTCGAATCGCTGGTCGGCGCCGGCGACCGGCTCGAGGGCGTGGTCGTGGACGGCGCGCTGCGCCGGGCCGATCAGTACGTGCTGGCGCTGGGCAGTTTCTCGCGCAGGCTCGCGCTCGGCCTGGGGCTGTCGCTGCCGGTGTATCCGCTCAAGGGCTACTCGCTGACCGTGCCCATCGTCGACGCCGCCCGCGCGCCGGTGTCCACCGTGATGGACGAGACCTACAAGATCGCGATCACCCGCTTCGACGACCGGATCCGCGTGGGCGGCATGGCCGAGGTCGCCGGCTACGACCTGGGCCTCAACCCGAAGCGGCGCGCCACGCTCGAGATGGTGGTCGGCGACCTGTTCGCAGGCGCCGGCGACCTGCCCGCCGCCAGCTTCTGGACCGGCCTGCGCCCGATGACGCCCGACGGCACGCCGATCGTCGGCCGGGCGCCCCAGCGCAACCTGTGGCTGAACACCGGCCACGGCACCCTGGGCTGGACCATGGCCTGCGGCTCGGGCAGCCTGCTGGCCGACCAGATCGCCGGCAAGCGGCCGGAGATCAGCCCGGAGGGGCTGGGACCCGAGCGCTACGGCCGCGGATCGCACGAAGCCGCGGGCCCGGCACTGCGCCCGCGGCCCGCGCATTGAGCGGGCGATGACCGACGCTCGCGTGCGAAGCGCGAGCCGCCGCGGAACCAGCCATCAGCCGGCGCGGGCCTGCCCGAATGCGACGAACCAGTCGATCGATCCTGGATTCGCCATCGAATCCCTGTTGACCGACCTCTCCACCGGCTGGCCGAGCAGGATCTTCTTGACCGGCACCTCGAGCTTCTTGCCCGACATCGTGCGCGGCACCTCGGGAATCGCGTAGACCTCGTTGGGCACGTGCCGGGCGGAGAGCTTGGTCCGGATCGCGTCGAGCAGGCGCTTGCGCAGATCGGCCGAGACGCCAGTATCGCGGCTGGCAGCGGTGGCGCCGTCCGGCGCCGGCCCCTTCGAACCGGGCCCGGCCACGCCGCTGCCGGGTTCGCGCAGCACCACGAACAGTGCCAGGAAGGACTCGCGCCCGAGGTACTCGAGGTCGATGACGATCGAGTCCGCGACCTCGTCGAACTCCTCGACCACCCGGTACAGCTCGCTGGTGCCCATCCGGATGCCGTGGCGGTTGATCGTGGAGTCGGAGCGGCCGAAGATCACACCGGTGACCGACTCGGGCCGCTCGAGCAGCTTCAGCCAGTCGCCGTGCCGCCAGACGTTGGGCGGCCCGGGGAAGGTGTCGAAGTAGCTCTCGAAATAGCGGCGGCCGTCATCGTCGCCCCAGAAGAACAGCGGCATCGAGGGCATCGGCTCGGTGCAGACCAGCTCGCCCACCTCTCCCAGCAGCGGCTTGCCGTCGTCGCTCCAGGCGTAGACGGCCGAGCCCAGGCAGCGGCACTGCATCTCGCCGGCATAGATCGGCAGCGTCGGGCAGGCGGTCAGGAAGGCCGTGCCCGGATCGGTGCCGCCCGAGATCGACGCGATCAGCAGGTCGTCGCCCACGTTCCGGTAGAGCCAGCGATAAGCGTCCTCGGTCAGCGGCGAGCCGGTGGAACCGATCGTGCGCAAGGCCGACAGGTCGAACTGCTCGCGCGGCTTCAGCCCTGCCTTCATGCACAGGCCGATGAAGGCCGGGCTGATCCCCATGAAGCTCAGCTTCTCGCGCGACGCGAGCCGCCACAGCGTGGTGGGGTCCGGATAGCCGGGGTTGCCGTCGAACTGCAGCATCGTGGCGCCGGTCATCAACGTGGACAACCAGAAGTTCCACATGATCCAGTTCGTCGACGTGAACCAGAAGAAGCGGTCGTCGGGGCCAATGTCGGTGTGAAGCGCGGCCGCCTTCAGCGATTCGATGACCGTGCCGCCATGCCCGTGCACGATCGGCTTCGGCATGCCGGTGGTGCCCGAGGAGTAGACGATCCACAGCGGATGCGAGAAGGGCACCGCTTCGAAGTGCGGCTCGCGCGGCTCGGCCACGATGTCGTCGTAGCGGCGCAGGCTCAACGTGCGCGGAGCGCCATCTTCGGCGGCAAGCGGCCCGAGATCGAGTTGTGCCTCGGGATCAAGGTAGGGCACGAAGACTACCGCTTCGACGCTGGGAAGCTGCGCCACCAGCTCGCGGACGATGTCGCGGCGGTCGAAGTCCTTGCCGCCGTAACGATAACCATCGACCGCGAAGAGCACCCTTGGCGCGATCTGGCGGAAACGGTCGAGCACGCTGACCGGACCCATCTCGGGCGAGGAACTCGACCAGACGCCGCCCAGGCTGATCGTGGCGAGCGCCGCCACCGCAGCCTGCGGAATGTTCGGCAGATAGGCCACGCAGCGCTCTCCGGGCCGGATCCCGAGTTCGCGCAGGGCTTCGGTCAGCGCGCCGACTTCGCCCGCCAGTCGCGCCCAGGTGATCTCGGTGCGCGGTCGCAGCTCCGACTCGAAGACGATCGCCACGCGCTCGGCGGCATCGGGGCTGCGGGCGGTGAGCAGCGCATGCTCGGCATAGTTCAGCGTGGCGCCCGGGAACCAGTCCGCGCCGGGCATCCTGCGCTCGGCCAGCACGCAGCGCGCCGGACTGTGCAGGATCATCCCGCTAAATTCGCGGATCGAGTCCCAAAAGGCCTCGATCTCGGTGACCGACCAGCGCCACAGCGACTCGTAATCGGGAAACTCGAGTCCACGCTCGATCTTCAGCCACTTCAGGTAACGGGTGATGCCGGCCTTGTCGATCCGGTCGGCCGTGGGCCGCCACAGCGGCGCCGGCGGGCTCATCGCCGCGGGTGCGGTCATCGCGAATGTCTCCTTCGGACTGCTGGCCTCGGTGAAAGCGCAGACTATAGCCGACCGGACAGGAAAGAGCCGATCGGACCGGACATGGCCGACCGGACCAGGCGACTCGCGCCGATTCCGGGCGCACAAAAAGAAAGCCCGAACCGTTTGAGGGGTCCGGGCTTAATCCACCAAGGAGGTGGAGGAGGAGACACTGGGTGAACGTCGGCTCGGCCGCCGTTCGAATTCCTGGGCTGCGCTTCGATCGGTCCGTGGGTCTGGCCGCTTCGGGGATCGAAATGCTGCGCTGCGGTATGACGCTATTATCGACATCTGGCGCCATATTTCCAATTGATGTTTTGCATGATATTCATTGACACTGTGAATATCCTGCTGGAATTACGATGAACTTCCGAACGCTCGACCTGAACCTGCTCCGGGTCTTCGACGAGATCATGGCGGAGCGCAACCTGACCCGCGCCGCCCACAAGCTCTCGATGACCCAGCCCGCGGTCAGCAACGCCTTGCGCCGCCTGCGCGACGCCCTGGACGACGAGCTGGTGGTCCGCGCCGGACACGGCGTCGAGCCCACGCCGGCGGCGCGCCAGTGGTGGCCCGCGGTGCGAGACGCCCTGGCGCAATTGCGAAGCACCTTCGCCCCCGGCGAGTTCGTGCCGGCGGAGTCCCGCGCCAGCTTCACCATTGCGATGGCAGACGCCACCGCCGCCCTGCTCGTGCCGTCGATGGTCTCCATCATCGAGAGCGAGGCGGCCGGCGTCTCCCTGCGTGTGCTCCCGCTCACGACACGCGACCCGCGCCAACTGCTCGAAACCCAGGACATCGATCTGGCCATTGGCTACTTTCCCGCCGCGATCGCCGCGATCGGCGCCGCCGAGGAGCACGAGGACACGGTCGGGTTGTTCGGCAACGAGCAGCTGTACAGCAGCGACTACATCTGCGTGATGCGGCGCAACCACCCTTTGGCCGCCGGCGAGCTCACGCTCGACGCCTATTGCGGCGCCCATCACCTGCTGGTCAGCTTCTCCGGCCGGCCCTTCGGTTTCATCGACGAGGCGCTCGCCGCACTCAATCGCCGTCGGCGCGTGCTGCTGACCGTCAATCAGTTCTTCACCGCCGGCATGGTGGTGGCCAACTCCAACCTCCTCACCGTGTTGCCCGCACATTTCCTGGCATCCACCGGCATGGGCTACGCCTTCGAGACTCGGCCGATGCCCTTCCAGCTCCCGAAGGTCAACGTCGACAGCATCTGGCATGGGCGCCGAGCCACCCGCCCCGGGCATGCCTGGCTGCGCGAAACCGTCCGACGCGCCGCGGCGCGCGGCACGACGCCCCCCTATGCAGCAGTCAAGCCCGGGACCGATGCCGGCGACGAACCGGCCTCCACGGTCGCACGGCGCGTCGAGACGTCAAAGCCGGCGAAGAGATCGAAGTAGCCCGCGTCTCCGGCGCCATCCGCCGGCCCCGGACCCGAGTCGCGCGAGCGAGGGCCGTTCGCGCGATCGCGCTGTTGAAACAAAAAAGCCACCCCGAGGGGTGGCTTTTTTGCGTTGAGAGTGCCTGACGATGTCCTACTTTCACGAGCGAGGTGCTCACTATCATCGGCGCTGCGGCGTTTCACGGTCCTGTTCGGGATGGGAAGGGGTGGTTCCACCGCGCTATGGTCATCAGGCATGGCTGGTTGCGCTCTCGTGGTCCGGTTGCCCGGGGCCACGCGAGTGCCAATTCGGAGAGAAGCTATCGAGACAGTCTTGCTGTCTGGGCCGCCTGCGTTTTGGGGCAGGCGGAGCGATCGTGGGTGACGATCGGCTTGATTTGCGTGCGGGTACACGCAAGAGAGTTGTGAGTTGCACCGAACAACGTTGCGGATCAAGCGCTGCTTGTCATGCAAAGTTATAGGGTCAAGCCTCACGGGCAATTAGTACTGGTTAGCTTAACGCATTACTGCGCTTCCACACCCAGCCTATCAACGTCCTGGTCTAGAACGACCCTTCAGGGGGATCGAGTCCCCAG